>JAWKUN010000001.1:0-1915 GCA_041398565.1 Planctomycetota bacterium
CGACGAGGCTGACGCGATGTCGGACGACGACGTGCGCGCGATCGTGCGGCACGCCGACGCGATGGCGCGTATCCTGCTCGTTCTGGCGGCGCCGGACGGCGGCATTCACTGACGCCGATGCCGGGACAACACCGCTTGCCGGCACACAGCGACGGGGCTAAGCTGACGGACATGGTCGGCGCGGTCATCTACGTACGCGTCAGCACGAAGGAGCAGACGGAGAACCTGAGTCTCCCGACGCAGCTTCGCGCCTGCGAGGATTATTGCCGCCGGCAGGGCTACGAGGTGCTCGAACGCTTCCACGAGGAAGGCGAGAGCGCCAAGACCACCGACCGCAGCCAGCTCCAGGCCTTGCTGAAGTTCTGCCGCACGCACAAGGGCAAGGTCCACTTCCTGGTCGTGTACAACCTCACGCGCTTCGCGCGCGAGAAGTACGACCACTTCGCGCTCCGCGCCCACCTGCAATCGCTCGGCATCTCGCTGCGATCGGTGACCGAGCCGATCGACGACACGTCCACCGGCAAGCTGATGGAAGGCGTGCTGGCGGCGTTCGCGCAGTTCGACAACGACGTGCGCTCGGAACGGACGCGCGCTGGCATGCGTGCGGCGCTGGAGCTTGGCCGCTGGACGTTCCCGGCACCACTCGGATACCTGAACGCACCGAAGTGGTCGAGCACGAGCCTGGTTCACGACCCAGAGCGCGGTCCGCTGGTGCGACGGGCGTTCGAGGAACTGGCGACCGGGCGCTACACCAAGCAGGAAGTGATCGCGCGCGCGACTGAGGCAGGGCTACGTAGCAGGAAGGGGCTCCGCATCTCGCCTCAGAGCTTCGGCCAGATGACGCGGAACCCAATCTACGTCGGCAAGGTCGAGAGCCCGGACTACGGCGTGTCCACTCGCGGCGACTTCGAACCGCTCGTAGACGAGGCGACGTTCTACCGCGCGCAGGCCGTGCTCGATGGCCGGGTCGTCGTGGCCGGCCCGCGCCAGCGAAGCCACCCCGACTTCCCGCTACGCGGCTTCGTGCGGTGCGACACCTGTGGGCGACCGCTGACCGGCAGCTGGTCCAAGGGCAGGAACGGCTACTACGCCTACTACCACTGCCAGCGGCAGTGTCGGGCGGTCAACGTCACCAAGGCCGCTCTCGAAGGCGCGTTCGCGGACGAACTCGCGCTCCTGCAGCCGTCTGCCGGCTACATGCGCCTGGTCAAGGACCGGATCCTCTACGTGTGGGAGCAGCGGCGGGCCGAGGCGAAGGACCGCACGGTCGACCAGGACCGGCGGGTGAAAGCGATCCAGCAGAAACTCGATCGGCTCGACGATGCATTCCTGTTCGCGCAGTCGATCGACCGCACCAGCTACGAGCGGCAGCGCGACCGGCTGCGCGAGGAGCTGACGCTGGCCCAGATCGACCACCACGCCGACGCCACCGACGAACTCGACGTACAGGGCATCCTGGCGTTCGCAGAGCGCATTCTGCCGCGCGCGTCAGACCTGTGGGTGCAGGCGTCGCTCGACTGCAAGCAGCGGCTGCAGGCGCTGTTCTTTCCGGAGGGGATCGCGTACGACGGAAATCGATTCAATCGAACCGCCGTAACCGCACCACTTTTCAACTACTTGGCGCCATCTGCGAGTGCAGATGAAAGAATGGTGAGCCCGGAAGGAATCGAACCTTCAACCAACAGATTAAGAGTCTGCTGCTCTGCCAGTTGAGCTACGGGCCCAGGGGAGTGCGACGGTCCGAGAACCGCCACCGCTCGCTGGTCGCGCACGGCGGACGCCGAGACGCGACTGGCAAACCCAGACTATAGCATCCGCCTCGCGCGACGCGCAACGCGGCTGCCGCGGCCCGGCGGATGCGGCCGGGATGGTGGCGCCGGCCGGGGGCGACTGGCTGACGAGCCCCGCCGCGATC
>JAWKUN010000002.1:0-2318358 GCA_041398565.1 Planctomycetota bacterium
CGCTACGACGGGTACGAGCTGCGCTCGGCGACGCAACAGGAGGTCGATGGTCACTTTGCCGCGCTGCGCCCGAAGCAGACCCAGACGCCGCCCCGTGACCTCTCGGTGCGGGCGATCCGGTCGTTCCGCCAGCTGGGCTTCGACGATCACCGGAGCGTAGGCGTCAAGGCTGCCAATCTCGCGGTGATGCGCACCTTCGGCTGGTCCGACGAGCGCTCGCCGGACGGCTTCGCGGTGCCGTTCGCCTGCTACGACGCCTTCATGCTGGAGAACGGCTTCTATCAGATGGCCCGCGAGATGCTCGCGGCCAAGGACTTCCGGGCCGAGGCCGACACCCGCGAACGGGCGTTGGCCGAGCTCCGCAAGGCGATCGAGAACGGCAAGATGCCGAAGTGGGTCGAGGACGCACTCGGCGAGGTGCAGAAGACGTTCGGCAAGGACGAGTCGATCCGCTGCCGCTCGAGCACCAACAACGAGGACTTGCCCGGGTTCTCCGGTGCCGGCCTCTACGACTCGTTCACGCACAAGCCCAAGGAGGGTCACCTCGCCAAGACCGTCCGCCGGGTCTACGCCAGCCTTTGGAACTTCCGCGCCTTCGAGGAGCGCGAGTTCTACCGCGTCGACCACTTCGCCGCGGCGATGGGCGTCGCGCTGCACCGCAACGAGAAGAAGGAGCGCGCCAACGGCGTCGCGGTGACCAAGGACGTGAGCGGCCGCCTGGTCGCGACCACGACGAAGGGGGTACGGTACTACGTCAACGTCCAACTCGGCGACGACCTGGTCACCAACCCCGAAGCGCGCTCCGTGCCCGAGGAGTTGCTCATCGGTCCGCGCAACCCGCGGGTCGACCGCGTGCTGCAACGCAGCAACCGCACCGGCGACCAACCGCTCCTGGACCAAGACACGCTGCTCGAGCTGCGCCGGTGCCTACGCACCGTGCACGAACGCTTCGCCGATCTCTACGGCAAGCAGGACGATCCGAGCTTCGCGATGGAGGTCGAGTTCAAGGTCGACAGGAAGGGCCGGCTGCTGATCAAGCAGGCGCGGCCGTGGGTCGAGTGACGCGCAGCCCGACGGCACGCGACCGACGCTGCCATCGTCGCCGAGCGGCGTGAGCGCCGTGCGCGGGGCGACGGCCCGGGCGAACGGCAGCCGATCCCGTGTGGTTCTCGGCGGCGAGCCGCGAACGGCATGGCCGGGCGGGGCATGGCGATTCTCCTCCGCTCGAGAACCGCGAGGCCATGTCGTCTCCATCGGATTCCATGCGCCACTGCGCCGACTCGGTGCACCTCGACGTGGTTCGGCAACGTCGGGATCTCGACCCTCGGCGCGCGATTGCAGGCGCGGCGGTAGCGGCGTAGTGTCGGGCGGTGCGCGCCCCCGTCTCTCGCCGTCTCGTCGCCGTGCTGGCCGCGATCCCACCGTGCGCGGCGGCGCAGGCCACGGTGACCATCCCGGCCGAGTACGCCGACCGGGAAGCCCCCTACGTGATGGAAGCCGCCGGCTTCAGCCAGGCCTTCCGCCAACAGATCATGCTGCGCGCCGACGAACTCGCAGGCTTGCGCGGGCACGCGCTCACCTCGCTCACGTTCCGTCGCGACGTGCAGCTGCCGGTGCCGCTGCGCAGCGGCGTGACGAACGTGGTCGTGACGCTGTCCGAGGGGGCACCGCACCCGAGCACGGCCTCGCCGCTCTTTGCCGACAACCGTGGGCCGGAGCCGCGCGAAGTGTTCCGCGGCGAGCTGACGCTGCCGGCGTCGCCGGCGCCGAGCCGGCCGCCGACGCCGAGCTGGGCCGACCCACAGGCGGTGGAGATCGCCTTCGCCACGCCGTTCGAGTACCACGGTGGCCACTTGTGCATCGAGATCGACGGGCGGCCGGTGCCCGGCAAGCAGCCGCCCGCCTGGCCGATCGACGCCACCACTTGGTCGGTGGGCGGGGCGACGACGTTCGTCGGGCGCAGCTGTGACCAGCGCCTGCAGGCGATGGTCATCCTGAAGGATCCGACGCCCGGCAGCTCGCTCACCCTGTTCGCCAGCGGACCGGCGCAAACGATCGCCGTGTGTCTGCTGGGCACCGAGCTCGGCGAGCCGCTCCAGCTGACCCACGCCTCGCGCAGCAATCCGTTTCCGTGCCAGGTCCACGTCGCGCCGTTCGCGGTGCCCGGCTACGTGTTCCCGCGCGTCAAGCTCGAGCAGATCACGCGGGTGGAGATGGCGCTGCCTCTGCCGCTGGAGACGTGCCTGTTCAGCCGCACGCTGGCCGTCCAGTGGCTGCAGATGCCGAATCTCGAGACCGGCATCGGCATGGCGTCGACGCATCTGCAGACCGTGCGCCTCGCCGACCACATGCACTCCTACCCGGGAGCGATGGTGCGCTCCGGCATCGCCCCGCCCAAGCAGTTCCCCGAGAAGGGCGAGGTGTTCCAGTTCCAGATGCCGGTGCTGCGTCTCGGAGCGCGCTGAGCCGAAGGCTCGCGATCGCGAAGGCGATCGCCAGCAACATTGCTCAGGGCCCGTACGCTTGATTCTCTCACGGGCCATGAGCCGAAGGCTCGCGATCGCGAGGCGATCGCCAGCAACATTGCTCAGGGCCCGTACGCCCGATTCTCTCACGGGCTCGGAGCTTCTCCGGCGCGTGTCTTCGCGCGCTGCGGGGTTCCCGCAGACCGCAGCCGGAGTCGTAGCGACCAAAGAAGCAACCGAGGGTCGCCGGGAGTTCCGACGATCGGCTATCGTCGCGGGCGTTCGCTCGGCCGCACCTCGCCCCAGCGGCGCCGACCCCGACCGAGTCGATCCGTTCCAGCCGACCCGTCTCAGCCGACCCAGGCAGCCGTCCAGCACGCAGCCCCATGACCGACGTCCTCGCGATCGCCGAACGCATCAAGGAGAACAGCCGCTCCCTGCAAGACCTGCGCTCTGCCCTGCAGAGCGTCATCGTCGGCCAGCACGATCTGCTCGATGGGCTGCTGACCGCGCTCCTCGCCGACGGCCACGTGCTGCTCGAGGGGCTGCCGGGCCTCGCCAAGTCGTTGGCAGTGTCGGCTCTGGCGCAGGCGGTGGGCGGCACCTTCCGTCGCATCCAGTTCACCCCCGACCTGCTGCCGAGCGACCTCATCGGCACGCACATCTACCACCCCAACTCCGGCAAGTGGGAGGTGAAGGAGGGGCCGGTGTTCGCCAACTTCGTGCTCGCCGACGAGATCAACCGCGCCCCGGCCAAGGTGCAGTCGGCGCTGCTCGAGGCCATGCAAGAGCGCCAAGTGTCGTTGTCGGGCGAGACGCGCGCGTTGCCGGAGCCGTTCCTGGTGCTGGCCACGCAGAACCCCGTCGAGCAGGAAGGCACCTATCCTCTGCCGGAGGCTCAGGTCGACCGCTTCATGCTCAAGTTGGTGGTCGGCTACCCGAGCAAGGAGGAAGAGAAGGCGATCATCGACCGCATGGGCAACGCTTCGCGACCGCCGACCGTGAAGCAAGCGACCACGCCGCAGGCACTGCTCGAGACGCGTCGCCTGCTCGAGACGATCTATGTCGACGACAAGGTGAAGAGCTACGTCGTCGACCTGGTGTTCGCCACGCGTGATCCCGGCCAGGTTGGGCTGCCCAAGCTCAAGCCGCTGATCCTGTACGGCGCGTCGCCACGCGCTTCGCTGGCGCTGACCCGCGCTGCCCGCGCTCGCGCCTTCCTCGACGGCCGTGGCTTCGTCACGCCGCAGGACGTCAAGGCGGTGGGTTTTGCCGTCCTGCGCCACCGCGTGCTGACCAGCTACGAGGCCGAAGCCGAAGGCATCAACAGCGAGCAGATCCTGCGCCAGGTGTTCGACCACGTGCCGGTGCCGTAGGGCATCATCGACGTCGAGCCGGGGGCGGGCGGCGTCAGGCCGTGATCTGCTCCAGCTTGTCCCGCACCGCCGCGATGGTCGCGTCGAGGGTCGAGGTGCCGGCGCCCAGGCCCACGACCCGGCAGCCTCGGAACCAGCTCGGGTCGAGGTCGGCCGCACCCTGCACGTGCAGCGTGCGCACGCCTTGGGCGGCGGCCAGTTCTGCCAGCTGCCTGGTGTTGTTGGAGTTCCTGCCGCCGACTACGACGAAGGCGTCGACGCGCGGCGCCAGGGCGGCGACGGCGCGCATGCGCCGCTTCGTCGGGTCGCACACCGTGTCGACGAAGCGCACGTCGGCGGTGGCGTTGCGCGCGCGGATCGCCGCCAGACGTGCTTGCGCCAGGTGCGACGGCAGGGTGGTCTGGCAGACGACGCCGAGTCTCTGGCTCGGCCAGGTCTCGACCTCGCTGTCGCGCTCGACGACGGCGCAGGCGGCGAGGTCTTCGACGATGCCGCGCACCTCCACGTGATCCCGCTTGCCCAGCACGACGACGAAGCGTCCGTCCCGCGCCAGTTCCTGGGCTGCAACGTGCGCGCGCGTCACCAGCGGGCACGTGGTGTCGATCAGCACCTTGCCGGCCGCCAGCAGGCGGGCGCGTTCGCGCTCGCTGATACCGTGCGCGGTGACGAGCACGCGCGGGGTGGGGGGCACGGCGCGGGCGTCCTCGCGCTGGCGCAAGAAGCCACGCGCGTCGAGCTCGTGCAGCACCGCTTCGTTGTGCACGAGTTCGCCGTGCACGGTCACCGTGTGCGCATCGTCGATCGAGCGCGCCACGGCCAGGGCATCGCGCACCCCGAAACAGAATCCGAGTTCTTCGGCGATCAAGACCTGCACGGTGCGTCTCCTGAACTTGGCATTGCAAAGTGAGTGGGCGGACGGCGGGTGGGCATGGGTCTCGATTCCCCTACGCCGGCGCCCAACCTGGCGGCAGGCTGCGCTTGCTGCGCTTGCCTTCGGCGGCGCTGTGCGTCTTGGCTTCGCGCACGATGCGCTCGAGTTCTCCCAGGTAAGCGAGGAAGGCACTGCGTCCCTTCGCCGACAGACGTACCAAGGTGCGCGGCCGCCGGCCTTCCTGGTTCTTCCACACTTCCACCAGTTCGGCGTGCTGCAGGGTCTGCAGGTGGCGGGCCAGGTTCCCGTCGGTCAAGTCGCACAGCGCCTTGAGCTCGGGGAACAGCACCCCTTCGGGCCGTGCCAGCAACGCGGTGAGGATCGACAGGCGCGCCTTCTCGTGCAGCACGCGGTCGAGGCCGCTGTACGAGTGCGGCGCCGGACTCTTCTTCTGCGTCACGTCAGGTCGCCTCCCCGCGCCGCGCGTCGAGCGGTCGCTCGATGCCGAGGTGGAGCACCAGCGCCGCCAGGCCCTGGCCGACGCCGAAGGTGGCTCCCATGCTCCAGGGGCTCGGCGTGCCGCGCTCGGCCCACACCAACTGGGCGATGCCGGCGGCGCAGTACCACAAGCCGACCCATCCGACGGCGCGTGGCAAGAACGGGCGCGAGGCGAACACCGCCAGGCCGAACACCAGCGCCCACAACCCCGGAAGCAGGCAGGGGACGCCGATCTCGGGGCGCAGGAGCACGAAGGGTAGGACGGCTCCCGCGGCGAAGGCGGGTGCGATCTGACCGACGACCCGCAAGGTGCGCGCGCGTTCGGCGTCGGAGGCGCGCGAGCTGCGGTAGAGGTCGAAGGCGCACAGTGCGCAGCACAGAGCGGCAACGGCCATCCAGAACCGCGCGAAGCCGTCGCCGTCGAGTGCGAGGAGCGGCTGGACCAACGCGCCGAGCAACGCCAGGCCGGAGGTGGTGGCCATCGACCTGCTGCGGTAGCCACGGAAGACTTCGCTGCGCAGCAGCTGGGCGTGGATCTCGGAGAGCTGGGACAAGGCCGCGTCGACGTGCATGGAAGCGAGCGAGGGTGGGGGAAGAGGCGCGACGAGGGAACTTTACTCGGCAAAGTCCGCCCGTCAAGACGTCCGGGTCGGGGACGGCGGATTCACCGATCCTGATCCGGGCTTCGCGGCTCCACCACGAACTCCGACCGGTACGGGCCTGGGGCAAAGCCGCGACGCTCCAGGAACCTGCCGACGCGTCCGGGGGAGTTGCAGAACGACAGACGCCCCGACTGGAACGCACCGACCAGGCGGCCCAACGGTGCCGGGCAATCGACGAAGACCAGGTCGACGGTGGCGCCGTCGGCGCCCGGCACGCGGTAAACGGTGTCACGCCGGCCACCGAGCGCGGCGACGAACTCGGCTTCGGTTATGCCCTTGCGCAGGCCCATTCCCAGATCGTCGCGGTCGGGCGCGGCATACCGGCCGCGCCGCGCGGCGACCACCGTGGCCAGCACGCGTTTGCCATCGTCGTCGGGGTGGTGGCCCTCGATGCGCAGCACACCGAGGCTCGGCAGCAGTGGTGACCGACGCCAGGTGATCAGGAACCGGCAGTCGAGGGCACGCTGCTCGTTGGCGTACAACGTCCCTGGCAGCCAGAACGCCGGCACCAGCCCGAGCGGCGTGGCCACTTCGACCACTGGCGACCGCAGGTCGGCGTGCAGCTCGAGACGCACGCCCACCCGCATGCCGTTACCGATCACCGACCACGCGCTGGGCGGTCGCACGATGGCGACCAGTTCGCCGAGCAGCCGGTCGACGCGCAGTAGGCTGTGAAACAGGAAGTGGATGCCGAACTCGGGGCGCGTGTCGACGGTTTCCTGCCAGACGTGCGCCTCTGCGACCGTCGCGACGTCGGTGGCGATGGCCTCGCCGCTCTGGTCGCACGTGAGGCGAACACGCAGCACGACCGGGGCACGAGAGTAGCGCGTCAAGCTGCGTCCGCTGCTGTCGGTCAGCACCTGGTTGTGGGCGTTGGCGACCCGAAGGAAGCCGCTGACGGTGTCCGCGAACTGCGGCTCGCGGAGCGGCTCGGGCAGCTCGGGGAGCGAGATCTCGAGCGACCAAGTGCGCGGCGTTTGGCCGGTGGTGGCCTCGATCCGGTAGTGCACGAGGTCACCCGCCGACCAGACTGCGTCCTCGTCGAGTTCGTCGCATGCTGCGTCGGCTGGGAGCGCGGGCCAGGTGATACCGCGGGGTTGCTCTTGCATCACCCGCGCAGCACCGTCATCGGTGGATGTGGAGGCGCAAGCCGCGGCAAACAACCAGGGTGACGCTGCTACCGAACTCGACCGTCGTCGTCGTGGCACGGGCAGACTCAGCGCGTGCCGATGTGGATGGCGAGGCCGTTGGTCGTCGCCCACAGCGCTGGCCCCAGCGGCGAGCCAAGGCCGTAGGCCTGCCAGTAGAGGTCGGCGGCGATCAGGCCCGGATTGGCCGGGATGGTGAACGCGAGCTCGCAGCGGCCGGCGACCACCGGCACCGGCACCGACAGGTCGACGCTGGCGTGGAGGAAGCAGCCGGGCAGGGCGAGTGGCGTGAGGTCGATCGGCAGAGCCAGGCCGAGCCAGGTCGTGCGCGAGGTGCCCGCCCAGACGAAGCTGAGACTGGCGCTCGGGTGCAGGTTCTCGACCGCCACTCCCCACGGGTCGCCCGGCCGCGCGAAGCGGGGATCGAGCGCGCGCAGGCTGAGCGGAGCGAACAGCGAGCGGCAGGTGCTCCCGAAGAGGCCGACTTCGGCGAGTTCGAGCGGGCGGTAGCTCCAAAGGTCGGCGCTGCTGCCGGCGCCGCCCCACACCTGCATCTCGCTCTCGGGGCTCGCGAACCAGGCGCGCTGGCCGGCGCGTGCCGGCGGAGGTGTGCCGGTCGGAGTGCGCGCGACCCACGTGGCGCCGTCGAACTCCCACACGTCGTTGGTCGGAACCCCGGCGGTGTCGAGGCCGCCGTAGAGCACGTAGGTGAGCCGAGGGGTATCGGCGACGAGCGCGTGGTGCGAGCGGGAGGGGGGGGCCGAACCCGTCACGCGACGCCAGGTGGCGCCGTCGAAGTGCCAGGTGTCGGCGAGCGTCTGCCCATTGACGTCGCGGCCGCCGAACAAGAAGACGTCGGTGCCGGCGAAGTCGAGGACCAGCGCCGCGCCGTAGCGCGGCGACGGCCCCGGCGGCAGCTGCGTCCAGGTGATGCGGTTCCAGGCCGACCAGTCGCGCTGGCCGCGCCAGAACTCGCCGAACACCTGCGTTCCGTCGCGGCCGCCGAACACGTACACGTCGTCCTGGGTGTTGCCGGCGAGAGCCGCCTCGGCACGCGCCGACGGCGAGGCGGTGGTGGTCGGTAGCAGGCGGATCCAGGTGCGGTCCACCGGCGCCCACCACCACGTCTCGTCGGTGAAGGCGGTCGGTGCGGTGCGCCCGCCGAAGATGGTCTTGCGCGCCGGGTCGTAGGCCATGTCCCAGCGCGGCGACGGCGACGTCTGCGGCGTGAATCCTTGCCAGCCGGCCGTGGTCAGCATCCATGTGTCGCCGCGCGGGCCCGTGGGACTCAGGCCGCCGAACACGATGGCGCGCTGGCCGAGGAGCACATTGCCCGGCCAGGCGAAGAACGCTGCGCCCCAGAGGTCGGCCGGCCCGGGCGGCGCGACCACGGTGTGGATCCACTGCATCTGGGCCGGCAGGCTGGGCGGGGCGATCGCAGTGGCGGCGGCGAGGGCCGCGAGGGTCGCCGTTCGCCAGGTCGTGCATGGGCGCGTGCGTCGGACGTGCATGGAGCCACCTGTTCGCGACGGTGTTCGTCGGCCCATTGTAGCGGGGCGGCGCGGTGCCGGCCGGCGAGCATCCGTTTCGTGGCTCGGTCGCGCGACCGGATGGAATCGCAGGACGCAGGGTCGACACGGCGCGGTGTTCCTGACCCTGTTGGAGTCTGGCGACCTCTCACGCGACCGCCGAGCCGAGCAGCACGGTGTGGGGCAAGTGGTAGCTCCCGTCCCTGGCGAACGCCTGGGCGCTCCTGCGCGCGTCGGCCTCGATCTTCCGCTGGGTCTCTTCGGGCAACGCACCGATCCTGCCCCACGCGAAGAGGCCGCGGAGGACGGGGTCGAGGCTGTCGCAGACCCAGTCGAGCCGGTGCTGGGAGAGCTCGAAGTCGGCGAGGCCGGCTGCCTGCACGATCCGGGCGTAGACATCCCGGTCGGTGACTCCGAACAGCGGACCGCTCGGCAGCTCACCGATGTCGTGGTGTGCGGCCACGGCGCTGAAGAAGACACCGAGGCTGCTCTGTTCCTCCGGTGCTCCCCAGACCACGAAGGCGAAACGGCCACCGGGCTCGAGCACGCGCTTGATCTCCCGGCACACCCGGGTCGGGTCCGCCAGGTGGTGCACGACGAAGTTGGCGACGACCGCGTCGAAGGTGGCGTCCTGCGCGGGGATCCGTTCGGCGTTCGCTTCGGTGAACGCGAGCGTCGGGTGCGCGCGCCGGGCGACCTCGACCATCTCGGCGGAGAAGTCGATGCCGCGGACATCGGCGCCGCGTGCCGCCAGGGCACCGGCGATGTGTCCGGGACCCGAGCCGATCTCGAGCACCGAGCTTCCGGGCTCGATGCGGGCCGCGCCCACCAGCAAGGGCAGAGCCATGCCGGTCAGCTTGGCGAACGTGTCGAGGTAGCTGTCCGCGCAGCGCGTCCACGTTGCGCGCTCGAAGGCGGTGACGACGTCGGGGTCGATCTCGTCGTGCATGGGGCTCCTCACTGGATCTCGACTTCGATCGCGGTCGACAGGTGGGCCGCGATCAGCGGGCACGGTCCGCTGGCCCGAAGCGCGAGCCATTGCGCGTAGACTCTGCCGCCGATCAGGCCGGTCGAGTTCGGGATCGGCAGCCGTACCTCGCCCGCGCCGGTGCTGTCGACCGTGCCGTTCAGCAAGACGCCGACGAGCGGGTCGGGGACGAGCGTGCAAGCGGTGCACGCCATGTCGATGCGCCGCGGGCTCAATACGACGAGTGCATTGCCGGGCAGCGCCCCCTTGACTCGGAGCCGGAACTCGCTGTTCCCGTGCCGGGAGCAGGCAGCGTACGCGGTGCCGCCGCCGCCGCATCCGCCGCCCAACTGACGGCTCGTTCCCACCTCGGGGGTGTACAGGCGACCTCGGATCGTCGTCCCGGACCCGCCGCCGATCTGACGCGTCCAAACGACGAGCGCCACCGCGGTGCTGGCGCCGGCCGCGCGCTCGGCGACCGAGGCGCACAGGTACCCGGCGTCGACGTTGTTGCTGTCGAGGCCGAATCGTTGTTCGCACAGGCGGCACGCGAACGGCTCGACGCTCCTGCCGTGCACGTCGCTCTGACTGACCGTGCCGTCGATGTAAGCGACGAGGTGCGAGCTACCGGTGAAGGCGACGGTCGGAAACCCCTCGTTGTCGTTGGCATCGGCTTCGATGGCCTGTTGGCCACCGACGTGTGTCGTTCCGGACGCGAAGTCGAAGGAGACCGCGCGCGCGAAGACGTCGCTGATGCCGGTGTTCGCCGGCTCCCGCTTCGTGTAGGCGACGACGAAGTTCTCGCCATCGCCATCGATGCCCCGGACCTCGCGTCCTTCCGGCCCCGACGGATCGATGCTGAAGGCGCCCCGCAGGACGCCGAGCTCCTTGGTGATGACCGTACCCAAGATGCGGGTCGAGGTCGCCGACGCTTCGCTCCAAGCGACGAGAAGGCGTCCCGACGGGCCGACGCTCTCGGTGATGCGCGCGTACGACGTACTCGCTGATCCGACGCGGATCGGCACCTGGGAGACGACCTGGAGCTGGAAGGTCGCGCTCACGTTCAGCTGCGCGCCGAGCACGAGCCGGTCGCTGCAGTAGACGACGAGGACATCGTCGTCGACCGTCGTCGCGTCGCCGGCGGCGTCCATCGACCACGCCGTGACCGACGACGCCAAGGTCACCGTGCCGGACGTCAGGCCGCTGGCCGGATCGACGATGCGCGCCAGGATCGCGTCGCCGGACTGCCAGAGCACGACGAAGCGGTTGCGGAGGTTCAGGTCGACGATGCGCGCGTTGTAGCCCGAGCCGACGTTGACCTCGTCGCCGACCAGGGTCCCGCTCGCCCGGAAGCGCTGGACCCGAAGCGTGCCGTCGGCGCGCCCGAAGACCACGCCGTAGACGTCGCGCGTGACGTCGTACGTGACGTCGCAGACCTGGGGGATGATCGTCGGACTGGACCGGATCGTGAACGCCGGGCCCAACGACTGAGCGAGGATCGGGGAACTACAAGGGCCAGCGACCAGCGCGCCGGCCAGGAGGAGTCTGGAGAGCATGAGAACCCGTTCGGTGGAGAGTCTGTCGCGACCAAGAGCGACGTCGCCGGCCGCGTTCTCGCGGAATCCGCCGGGTCTTCTCGGCGTGCCGAGCGATCGCGGCAGGATGGCCCCGTCGGGCGGCGTTCGACGGGCCGCCCGCTGCGTGGGCGCCACGAGCACGGCCTTGTGCTCAGTCTCCGAGTGTCTCGGCGATCGCCGCGAGCGCGCGGCCGACCAGGCCACGCACCGAGGCCTCCGTCCTGGCGAGGCGTTCGGCGACGGCGTCATAGGGCAAGCCGAGAAGCTTGACGTAGACGACGGCCTCGCGTTGCGCGTCCGGCAGCGCGTCGACCGCGGCTTCGAAGCGGGCGAGCTCCTCGCGTGCGCTTGCCACCCGGCTCGGCGTCGCCAGGCAAGCGTAGGCCTCGAGCAGGGCCCCGGCGTCGAGGGGATCGACGACGCGCTCGCGTGCGACGTCGCGCTGGGCGCGCCCATGGTGCTTCTGGCGGTCGAGGATCTTGCGGGTGGCGAGCAGCAGCAGCCAGTTGCGCAGCTCGCGCTCACCGCGGTAGTGGAACTCGCCGAGATCGGCCAGGGCTTCGCGGCACACCGACTGCACCAGGTCGTTCACCGACTCGCGCTCGGTCAGCACCTTGCCGGCGCGAAGCCGCACGAAGGCCTCGAGTGGCGCCATGTGTCGGGTCACGAGCTTGGCCACGGCGTCGCGGTCGCCGGCTCGCGCTGCCGCTACCGTGTCGTGCAGCCGATCGCTCACCGGACCCGCCTCGGTGACCGGCGTTCGGCGAAGGAGTCCGACTCGAGCCGCTGCAAGGCCGGTGCGATGGCCGGCGACCTCTGTCGTGCGCCCATCCCGGCGTTGCGCCGGTGCCGATCGCGCGCCGCCTGCATCGAGGGCTGCTCGCCCAACGACGCCAACTCCGCATCGATCGCCGCGAGCTCCGCCGGTGGTGGGTCGTCCGCCGCGCGCAGGGCGTGGCCGAGCAGGTCGAGGGCCCGCGCGAGCTGCGCGGTGAAGCGCGCGTCGACGGAGTCGGCGGCACGCGCGCGGCGGTTGGCCGCGGCTGCCGACCGCGCGAGGTCGGCCACTTCGTCGACTCGATCCGGCTCGAGCGCCCAGCGATCCCACAGCGACGCCGCCAGGTAGTAGGCCGGCTGCGCCGACTCGTGGGCGAGGATCGGGACGTTCGGGTAGTCCTCCAGCAGTGGCGCCCACAGTTCGATCGCTCTCCGCCAGCCGGTCTCTGCCTGCGCCTGGCGCCCACGATCGAGGTCGATCATCGCGCCGAACGTCAGCGCTATGCACACAGCGCGCCGCTTGTCGCGGCTCGGATCGCGATCGGCGATCGAGCTTGCCAATGCCAGCTCTTGCTGCGCATGAGCGTCGGCCGCGTCGAGGTCGCCCACAGCCGCGAAGTGCATGGCGTAGCGGTGGTGGGTCGCGGCCAGGGCTTGGAGGTGCTCGTCGTGGTCCGGCTCGAGTTCGGTCAGGTCCTCGCGGATCGCGAACGCCGCATCGAGGTGCTGGCGTTCTGCGCGCGCGTCGCCGGCGGCGGAGGCCTCTCCGGCGAGTCGGCCGTGCACACTGGCCAACAGACGCGCGTCGATCGTCCGCGCCGGCCGGCGCGCGCAGGCGCTGGCGAAGACCGCCAGCGCCGATCGGTAGTTGGCGAGCGCGAGGTCGCCCGACCCGGCCCGGCGTTGCGCGTCGGCGATGAGACGATAGGCCTTGCCGAGCACGGTCTCCGACTCCGCGCTGGCCAACCCGTCGTTGCGCAGACCCAGAGATCGGTCGCGGGCCGCCTCCGCCATGGCGAGCGCTTCGCGCCGCTGCCCCAGGTCGAACAGTCCGTTGGCGAGTTCGAAGGTCGCTGCTGCCACCCGGCGGCGCAGGTCGACGCTCGCGGAGTTGCGCGCGAGCAAGCGCTCGAGTGCGTCGAGTGCGTCCCTCCGGAACGCCACCTCGATCTCGATCGCGTGCGGCACGTCTTCGAGCCGGAGCCGCGACGCGCGCACGAGGAGCGTATCGACGGCGTCGAGCGCATCGGCGAAGTTCGCCGACGCCACCTGTCCCTGAGCGCGCGCTTCTCGGAGACCGATGCCGATGCCGCCCAGCGCCAGCAGCAGCCCGAGCAGGACCGCCGAGCCCAGCGCGGCGGCCACCCGGTGGCGGCTCAGCGCCTTGCGCAGCCGATACAGCGTGCTGGGCGGTGCCGCGCGCACGTCCTCGCCCCGCAGGTGGCGGCGGAGGTCGTCCGCAAGCTCTGCCACCGAGCCGTAGCGGCGCTCGCGGTCGGTCGTGAGCGCCTGGAGCACGATCCAATCGAGCTCGCCCGCGACCGAGCGCCGCGTGCTCGGCGCCACGCGGCTGCTCGGCGGTGCGGGATCGCACTCGCGCAACGCGCGTCTCAGCTCCTCGACACGCGGGCCGGGTGGCGACTGGATGGCGATGGGCAAGGTCCCCGTCAACAGCTCGTAGAGCACGACACCCAGCGACCAGACGTCGGTGCGCGAGTCGACGTCGGGGCACTCGACGGCGCCGGCCTGCTCGGGGCTCATGTATTCGGGAGTGCCGAGCAGGCTTCCCTGCGCGGTCAGGGCCGTGCGGCCGGGGTCCGTCGAATCCAGCGCCTTGGCGATCCCGAAGTCGATCACCACCGGTTCGCCGTACCCGTCGACCTCGCGCACCAGGATGTTCGAGGGTTTGAGGTCGCGGTGGATCAAGCCTCGGCGATGGGCATGGGTGACGGCGTCGCATACGGGCAGCAGCAGTTCGACGCGCGCGCGGACGTCGAGTCGACGCTCGCGAGCGAAGGTGGTGATCGCGACGCCGTCGATCAGTTCCATGGCGAAGAACGGCCGGCCGCCGGGCACCAGGCCGGCGTCGAAGATCTTGGCGATGTTGGGATGGTTGAGGGCCGCAAGCGCCCGACGCTCGGCCTCGAAGCGGGCGAGGACTTCTGCCGAGTCCATCCCCAGCTTGAGCACCTTCAGCGCTACCGGCCGGCGCACGGGCTCGAGCTGCTCGGCGCGCCAGACGCTGCCCATTCCGCCCGTGCCGAGGCGATGCTGCACCGCGTAGGCGCCGAAAGAACGCAGGTCGTCGACGGACTGCGGCTGCTGCCCGAGCAGTCCGAGTCGGCGCAGGCGCTGCAGGCGGCGGTGCACCGTCTTCTGCAGGTCGGGGTCGGCCGCGCAGACCGAGGCGGTCGGATCGGCTTCGCCTCGCTCGAGCGCGACCACGCACTCTGCGACGAGGCGCCGGACCCTGTTCGAGGTCACGGCGTCGCTACCCATGCGGGGAGTCTAACGGTCCTCCGGGCGAAGCGCAGCCGGGGTCGCTCGCAGCTGCCGCCGCGGCTCGCACCGCCGAGGCGGCGCCTCGTCGCGGCGGCCTGCTCGGCGATGCGGCGAGCACGACCGTACTCCACCCGTCGCTACTTCACCGTCGCTCGGCGCGCCGCGGCCACCGCCGCGTCTGCCTGGAGCAGGCCCGCCCCGTAGACCACGTCGCGGCCCGGGTCGCCGAGGTCCTTGCAGGTGGCCTCCATGAGCGCCTTGATTCGCCAGGGGGTCAGCTCGCGGTTCGCCGACAGCATGAGTGCGGCGACGCCGGCAGCGTGCGGGCCGGCGAACGAGTTGCCCTGTGGGCCGACGACCAGACCCATGTCGGCCGATACCTCGGCGACG
The DNA here is from genome assembly GCA_041398565.1 of Planctomycetota bacterium. GTDB lineage: Bacteria > Planctomycetota > UBA1135 > UBA1135 > UBA2386 > DATGPD01. Next base: position 14,763 of record JAWKUN010000002.1, read on the forward strand.
ACCTTGGCCTGGCGGCCATTGCGCAGAGTCTTCCAGTGCCACACCGGCACGCCGGCGGCGCAACCGGTGACGTCGGGTTTCATGAGCGGCTGCTCCGGCGGATAGTCGGCGAAGAACGGCACGTCGTCCCACGTACAGGGCCCGCGGCTGCTGAAGGCGGGCACCCGCCCGGCCTCGTCGACGCCGGCCGCGGCGATCACGCAGGGAATGTCCTTGGGCAGCGCGATCTGCCGACCCTCGGGGGCGGTGCGGCCGAAGTTGCCCGCGCCGCCGACGGCGACGACGCCGCACGCTGCCAGGTGTTCGTGCGCGGTGCGGAACACGCCGCGGTACGAGCCCAGCTCGACCCGGATCCACATGTAGCTCATGGACAGGACGTCGGCGCCCATGCTCGCCGCGTACTCGTAGGCGCGCAGCGAGCCCATGCCGCGCAGCACCATCAGACGGGCGCGGGGAGCCACGCCGGTCAGGGTGCGCGGTTCGCCGCCGGCGCGGCCGGCGATGATGCCGCCGCACATGGTGCCGTGCGACTGCGGTCCGTCGCCGACCACGTAGGGCGTGTCGCCACCGAAGTCCCAGCCCAGCAGGTCGTCGACGTAGCCGTTGCCGTCGTCGTCCTTGCCGTTCGCAGTCTCTTGGGGATTGCGCCACAGGGCGTCGAGCAACGCCGGCACCGGCAGCACGCCGGTGTCGAGCAGTGCCACGACGACGCCTTGGCCGAGCGCGCCCGCGTCCCAGGCCTTGTCGGCGCGGACGCGCTGCACGTTCCATGGCACGATCGTGCCCTCGCGCTCGAGCGCGTCGCTCTCCGCGGGGCGCGCGGCGAGGTGGGCCAGCGCGCGCGCTTGATCTTCGGCGCGTTGCTCGAGCCAGCGCCTGTCGCGCGCCCGCACGTGGTGTTGCCCATCGCCGGGCTCGGTCTGCCGGTGCACGAAGGCGACTTCCGGCAGCGCCGCCAGCGCCTGCACCGCGTCCTTGGTGGCCGCGGCGGCGAAGCCGTTGACGATCCAGAAGCGGGTGACGTCGCGTAGGTCGCCCTTGCCTTCCAGCTCAGCCACCGTGGCGGCGACCGCAGCGAAGCTGCGGTCGGCACGCTCGTGCAGGGTGGCGAGCGCTCGTTGGCGCAAGGCGCTGCGTGGCGTCGTCGCGTGCTCGTCGCAGTAGGCGGGGAACTCCCCACCGCGCGCGAACAGCTGATCCTTCATGCGCACGAAGATCGGCACCCGGCCCGGCGCGTCGAGCAAACCGGGGTCGGTCGGCGCCGTTTGGTCCTGTGGTGCCAGGAGAGCGAGCAGGACGAGGGCGAGCACACAGTGAGAATGCCGCTTCGGCCGTCTCGGCACGCGGGGGCCGCGCGAAAAAGACCACTGCAGGTGGGGGGCCCGCGCCGCCGCGGCGCGCGGCGAATCGGATGGCCGGCAAAGCCTCCGAATCGGGTGACCACCGCCAGACCGGCGACGTCGCCAGGGTGCGTCGGCCGGGCTGCAATGCGCGCGCATCGCGCGCGGTATGGCCGAGTCGGATCGTGTGATGACCGGACGACAGAGGTCGCCGGCCGACAACGCTGCCTGCGGCTTCCCTCTGGTCGGCGCATCGCTTCGACGGCACCCTTGCCCTGCGCAAATCGCGGCTCGGGAGTTCCGCGCCAGCGGTTATCGTCTCGCCCCCTCAGGTCGCGCTGCCCGCCCGTCATTCGCCGCCGTGTCGTCCGTCCCGTATCCCCTGAGCGTTCCGGTGCTCGCCGTCGGGCGGCCGGGTGCCTGCCCGCCGCCGTGATCCAGAGCGAAGTCCTCGCCCAGGTGCGGCGCATCCACGTGCGCACGAACCGCATGGTCACCGACGTGATGTCGGGAGGCTACACGTCCGTCTTCCGTGGGTCGGGCATCGAGTTCGACGAGGTGCGCGAGTTCACCGAAGGCGACGACATCCGCGCCGTCGACTGGAACGTCACCGCGCGCATCGGCCGGCCACACGTCAAGAAGTACATGGAGGAGCGCGAGCTGACCGTGCTCTTCCTGCTGGACTTGTCGGGCTCGACCGGGTTCGGGACGTCCCCGGGCCAGCGCGGCGAGCCGCCCACCGTGCGCAAGGCGGCGGCGACGTTCTGCGCCTGTCTGGCGCTGGCGGCGGCGCGCAACAATGACAAGACGGGTCTCATCGCCTTCAGCGACCGCATCGAGGGCTACGTGCCCAGCAAGAAGGGCAAGGCGCACGTGCTGCGCATCATCCGCGAGGCGCTGGCGCTGGAGCCGCAAGGTCGTGGTACCGACTTGGTGTCGGCGCTCGAGCACGCCGGCCGCGTCCAGCGCAAGCGGGCGGTGGTGTTCGTCATCAGCGATTTCTTGACCACGGCCGACATCGGGCCGGCGCTGCGCCTGCTGGCGCGCCGGCACGACGTCATCGCGGCGCAGATCATCGACAAGAGCACGCTCGACCTGCCTCGCGCTGGCCTCGTGCACGTCCGCGACCTCGAGACCGGGGCCAGCCGCTGGCTCGACTCCAGCAGTGCGCGCGTGCGGCAGGCGTGGGCGGCGCGCGCTGGCGAGCGGCAGGCGCAGCTCGCCGAGACGATGCGGCGCAGCGGCGTCGACCGCATGGAGATCGTGTTGCGCGGCGACTTGCCGGCGCACGCGCGCGTCGACGGCGGCTTCGTCGAGCGCGCCGTCGGCGACGCCATCGTGCGCTTCTTCCGCATGCGCGAGCTGCGCGGAGCGCGGCGATGACCTGGCGCGCTGCCGTGGCGTGCGCGCTGCTCGCCGCTGGCTGCCAGCCGACGGCGACAGTCCCGACTGCGCCGCCGGTGCCTTGGACGCAGGCTCCCGACCTCGACCTCGACCTGCGCGCCTGGCAGTCGGCGCCGGAAGTCGCGCTGCTCGCTCCCCTGCGCGTGGTGGTCGATCTCTACTGCGGTCCCGGTGTCGAGTGCGACTTCGTGCCGTCGGTGCCGGCCGACTGCAAGGGCAGGGTGACGGCGCACGACTTCGCCGCGCTGGGGGCCGGGCGCACCCGTCGTTTCGAATTGGACCTGCGACCGACCAAGCTGGGCGAACTCGTCATCTCGGAGTTCCGTGCCGAGAGCAAGCGCGCGGGCAGCGACGCCAAGCCGGCCGTGGCGACGACGCCGGCGCTCACCGTGAACGTGACCTCCGTGCTCGGCGAGCACGGCGAGGCGGTCGAGGCGCCGGCGCCGCCGTTCGCGCCGCACGTCGATCTCCTGCCCTGGATGCTGGGTACGGCCGGCGTCGCCTTGCTCGGTCTCCTGGTGTGGTGGTGGCGCCGACGTCCACGCCGGCTGCGGCAGGCGGCCGACGAGACGCCCCTGCCGCCGCACGTGCTGGCGTTGCGCGCACTGGCGCGCTTGCGCAGTGCGCCGCGAGCGACCCCCGACGAGGTCGACGCCTTCTACGTCGAGGTCTCGCGCATCCTGCGCGACTATCTGGAGCGTCGCTTCGGCGTGCACGCACCCGAACGCACCACGGAGGAGTTCTTGGCCGAGCTCAACGCGCAGGGCAGCCAGGGGCCGCTGGACCCGGCGCAGCGCAACGCGCTCGCCGGCTTCCTGCGCCAGTGCGACCTGGTGAAGTTCGCGCGCCTGCAGCCGGCCGAGGACGTGCACGCCGAGACCTTGCGTTTCGCCGAGGAACTGGTGGAGGCGACGCGTGCCGACCGTATGCCGCGGGGGATCGCGTCGTGATCGCCGAGCTCGGCTGGACGCTCCTCGACCCGTGGCTGCTGCTGCTGGCTCTGCCGCTCTTGCTGGTTACCGCGCTGCGCGTGCGGCGATCGAGCGCCGCCCTGCCCGCGGCGACCCTCGGCGGCCTCGACGGACTGGCAGGAGGACTGCGCACGCGCCTGGTGCACGCGCCGTTCCTGCTGTCGCTCCTGGGCGGATTGGCTCTGGTGGCGGCGGTGGCGCGGCCGGTGGTGCGAGAGGTCATGCCGATCCGCGAACTGGGGGTCGACATCCTGCTGATCGTCGATCGTTCCAGTTCGATGCTCGCCCCCGACATGGACGTGCGCGGCAAGACGCGCATGGAGGCGGCCCGCGAGAACGCCGCGGCCTTCGCCAAGGCGCGCAAGAGCGATCGTCTGGGCCTGCTGACCTTCGCGCGCTTTCCCGAACTCACCTGCCCGCCGACCCTCGACCAGGAGGCGCTGCTGGCCTTCCTGCGCGGCGTCGAGACGGTGCGGCGCGGGTCGCCCGAGGACGGCACGGCGATCGGCGTGGCGCTGGCCGAGGCGAGCAAGGTGCTCGCCGGCAGCGCGGCCAAGTCGCGGGTGGTGGTGCTGCTGTCCGACGGCGAGCAAACCGTGAACTACATCGCCTACGAGGACGGCGCCAAGTTGTGCAAGGACCAACAGGTGCGCGTGCACACCATCGGCATCGGCACCGGCGAGCAGACTCTGTTCGGTTCGCAGGAGCCGGCGTTCACCGCGCTCAAGGCGGCGTCCGAGATCACCGGCGGCAAGTTCTTCCGCGCCCGGTCGAACGAGGATCTGGCGGAGATCTACGCCGAGATCGACAAGCTCGAGAAGGTGGAGATCGAGGACCCTCGCTACCGCACGACCGACCACTTCGCCTGGCCGCTGGCGGTGGGCGCGGTCCTGCTGGCCGCGGCGCTGCTGCTCGAGTTCACCTGGCTGCGGCGTTTGCCGTAGCGCTACCATGCCGGCTCGCAGCAACCCCAGGAGCGAGTCATGAGCGAGTCCGTGCAGTTTCTCGGCGGCAACGCCAGCGGTCATCTGGAGCGTCCGTCCGGGCGAGTTCGCGCCGGCGTAGTGGTGATCCAGGAGTGGTGGGGCCTCGTGCCGCACATCGAGGACGTCACGGCCCGCTTCGCCAAGGAGGGCTACCTGGCGCTGGCGCCCGACCTCTACCACGGCAAGAAGACCGTCGAGGCCGAGGAGGCGCAGCACCTCATGGAGGGCTTGGATTGGGGCCTGGCCGTGCGGGAACTGACCGGCGCCGTCGACTACCTGCGCGGCCAGGGCTGCGAGAAGGTCGGCGTCGTCGGGTTCTGCATGGGCGGGGCGCTGGCGGTGCTGGCGGCAGCCCAGTCCGGAGTCGACGCCGCCGTGTCGTTCTACGGCTTCCCGCCGGATGCGTCCGCGGTGGCCAAGCCGTGCCCACCGACCCAGATCTTCTTCGGCGCCGACGAAGGCTTCTTCGACGTCGGCGCTGCCCGAGCCTGGGCGAAGCAGCAAGCGACGCAGGGCAAGGCGACCGCGGTCACGATCTTCGAGGGCGCGGGCCATGCGTTCTTCAACGACACGCGCCAGGAGGTCTACCGGCCGGCGGCCGCCAAGGAAGCGTGGGCGAAGACGCTGGCGCACTTCGCGCGTTGTCTCGCCTGAGGGCGCGGGTGGGCCCGGCAGGCGGCTCGGGCCTCAGCGTGGTGCGCGCAGGCGGACAGCGGTCGCTTCGACTCGCTGCGTCTCGACCGCGCGACCCCAGAACCACACGCGATCGCCCGGCTGCGCGTCGGCGAGGGTGGCCGTGCCGCGCACGCCGTTGGCCTCGCGGACGATGACCGTCCCCGGACCGATCACCACGGTGGCGGAGGGGACCTGCTGATTGCCGACGACGAGTGGATCGTTGCCGCGCGGTACGGCCACCAGCACGCCTTGCGTCACGTCGACGCTCTGCACCTGACCTTGACTCTCGTGGGCGATGCCACGGCCATTGCCGGCCTCGTCCTCGATCTCGACCTCGCGCGCCGCGATGGTGTCGTTGGTGACGAGACCGTGCCACTCGACTTCGATGCGCTGACCGGTTGCCAGGGCCGAGAAGTCCAGGGCCAGGTTGCGTTCGCCGCTGCGGTGGATCCTCGCACCACTGGTCGTGACGGTGAGCACCGGCAGCGGCGTGCCGATGCCGCTGCCGCCGCGCACGATCTCCTGCACCTGCACGCGCGCCGCCGGCACGCTGGGAAGCAGTTCGACGATCTCGCCGTACAGCTTGGAGTCGTTGGCGCCCTGGCCGCGTCGGTGGGCGCGGTGCAGGTGGAAGGAACCGTCGTGGCTCAGCACGCCCTCGCACACGAGGTCGTCGGACCCGCGCAGGCTGCCGAGGAAGCTGCTGCGGTCGTGACGGCCAGAGTCGTCGGTCAACTCGCTGCTGTCGTCGATCCTGCCACGCACCGAGAGGTCGCCGCAGCTCGGCAGGAACCCGAGGATCTCGCCGCCGGTCACCGAAGTCACGGTGAGAGTCGTGTCGCGCACCGGTTGCACATCGCCGGCCCGTGCAGTGAGGGAAGGGGTCCACGTCAGGCGGCCGCTGCCGTCGCGCGCGAGAGCGGGTGCGCCGTCGTGGGCCAAGACCAACCACGACACCGTGCCTGCGTCGACGGTGACTGGCGTCAGCAGCGGTACACGCAGGTCGCGCGTCGCCATCACGACGGTCTCCGGGCGGCCCTCGCGCCCGGTCGCCAGCACGCCGCCGTCGGCCACCAGCAGGCGAAGGGCGACGTACGTGCCGGCCGGGACTCCGGGCAAGCCGAGACCAGAGGTGCTGCCGCTCGGTCGTACGAGCGGTAGGGTGGCGCCGGCCGGCAAGAGGTTGGCGGTGAACGCACCTTCGGTGGTCTCCAGGGCGAGCACGTCGACACGCACGTCCAGCGCGTGGTCGCCGCCGGCCGCCGTGTCGAGCATCAGGGTGCGGTTCTGTGGCGCGGCGGCGCGACCGGAGTCGCCACCACCGGAGGAACAGGCCGCCAGCAGCGCGGCGAGCGAGAGGCAGAGGGCACGAGGCAGAGGGAGAGGATTCATGGTCGAAGGTGCAGTTTCTGGAAGAAGTCGCTGCGCACCGGATCGCAAGTCGCGGGCCCGCTGCCGCTGCCTTGCGTCGCGTTCGGATTGCCGACAGCGTACGCGGCTCGCCCAGGGGGCGGCGTCGGATTGGCGGTCGGGAGTTCTCCACCCGGCGCTATCGTTCCCCGACGTTCCGCCGGACCGACTGCGCGCTGTGCCAGCCCCCTCTGCCACCCTTGCCTACGACCTCTCGACGTCGTCGCCGTCCCACGCCCGCCCGTCCGACGGGGGCTGGACGGCGACCGCGGGCGCGGCAGGGCCGCGTCAGCCCGCCGGGCCCGGCGGGCTGCGCTTCGCTCGCCCCGAGCTCTGGCCGATCGGCCTCGCCTTGCCGCTGGTCTTCGTCCTGCTGCTCCTGGCGCTACGGGCGCGCGTGCGGGCGCGGGTGCGCTACGGCGCGCCGTGTGCCGAGCGCACGCCTTCTGCCGTGGGCCGAGCCGCCCTGTGGACCGGCATCCTGGCTTGCCTGTGGTTGGCGTGGATGGAGCCGCAGCTCGGCGAGGAGAGGGTGACCGTCGAGAGGCGCGGCCTCGACGTCATCTTCTGTCTCGACACCTCGCGGTCGATGTTGGCGCGCGACATGGAGCCGAGCCGACTCGAGCGCGCTCGGCGCGACATCCGCTCGTTGCTGCCCACCTTGGTCGGCGGCGACCGGGTGGCGCTCTTGGCGTTCGCTGGCCAGACGCGTCTGGTGGTGCCGCCGACCCACGACATCGACTCGTTCGAGCACCTGCTCGAACGCGTCGACACCGACACCGTGCGCGTCGGCGGGACCGACATGGCGGCGGCGCTGCGGCGGGCTCTCGAACTGGCCGAGTCGGGCGAGGAGCGCACGACCGCGATCGTGCTCCTCACCGACGGCGAGGACCTCGCCGGTGCCGCTCGCCAGGCCGCCGAGGAGGTGAAGGCACGCGGCATCGTTCTGCACGCGGTCGGCTACGGCAGCACGCGCGGCAGCAAGATCTTGGTCCAGTCCGACGGCGAGGAGAGCTTCCTGCGCTCGGACAAGGGCGATGAGGTCGTCAGCGTCATGGACGCCGAGAGCCTGCGCGCGATGGCCGAGGCCGCCGGCGGCGAGTTCGTGCGCGCCGACGTGATGCCGCTGCCCCTGCTCGAGCTGAAGAACAAGCGGCTGGACCCCATGCTGCAGCGCAGCTTCGACGCCGGCGAAGAGGTGGCGCCGAAGACGCGCTACCAGTGGGTGCTCATTCCGTGTCTGCTCTTGCTCGTGTGCGACATGTTCGTGGCCGGAGGTCGTCGACGATGAAGGTGGTTTGGACGCTGGCGCTCCTGCTCCTCGCCGGCGGCGGGGACTACGCCCGCGGCGTGCAGTTGCTCAAGGAGGGCAAGTTCGCCGAGGCCGTCGCGGCGCTGCGCGCCGCGGCCGAGGCGACGCCGACCGACGCGGAGCTGCAGTACGACCTGGCTCTGGCGCTGTGGCGCGCCGGGCAGCCGCACGACGCCGAGATCGCCGCCGAGAAGGCCGCGACCCTGTCGGACGGCGCCTTGGCTCCGCTGCGCGACGGCATCCTCGGCAACGTCAAGATGGACGAGGCGCAGCAGCGCCTGGGTGGCGAAGCGCCCGATCTGCAGGCAGCTCTCGAAGCGGCTCGCCGCGCGCGCGACCACTTCGTGCACGGTGCGGCCACCGACCAGGCGCCGCCGGAGCTCGCGCGCAACCTCGAGCGAGCGCTCAAGCTGATCGCCGACATCGAGAAGAAGATCGAAGAGCAGAAGCAGCAGCAAGAGGACCAGAAGAAAGACGACCAGAAGAAGGACGACGAGAAGAAGGACGACGGCGAGAAGGACTCCAAGAACGACGAGTCGAAGGGCGACGACCAGTCGCAGAAGGACGGCGACGACTCGAAGGACGACAAGGAGAAGTCCGAGCAGAAGGACCAGACCTCGGAGGACGACAAGTCCAAGGACCCGCAGTCCTCCAAGGACCTGCAATCCGAAGATCGGCAGTCGAAAGACCAGCAGTCGGAAGACCAGAAGACCGACGATCCGCAAGCCAAGGACCAACAGTCCGGCGACCAGGACGCCAAAGACGATCAGGCCAAGGATCGTGAGCGGGCCGGCAAGGATGAGCCGACCAAGCCGTCGGGACAGGGGCAGAACGAGGACAAGCCCGAGCCCAAGACCGAGCCGCCTTCGTCGCCACCCGAGGCGGGCAAGGAGCCGCCGCGGCCGCAGTCGGGCGATGACGACAACAAGAAGGGCGAAGGCGAGCCCGACCTCCCGCGACCCGGAGGCGGCGAGAACGCCGAGCAACCCGAGGCGCAGCAGGCCGGGACCGACGAGGCCGGGGACACTCCGCTGCCGGAGGGCGGCGCGCTCGGCCGACCCGTGCCCGGGCGCGAGCTGTCGCCCGAGCAGACCAAGCGGCTGCTCGAACGCCTGCAGGCCGTCTTGGCGCAGAAGGCAGAGATGGAGAAGGCGCAGAAGGCGCAGCGACCGAGAGTGAAGAAGGACTGGTGATCACGCTCGCGAGCATGCTTCTCGTCCTGTTGGCGTCGCCGCAGGGCCAGGATCCGGGCCGGCTCCGCGTGGTGGGGCCGCAGCCGGCGATCGTCGTCTTCCCGCAGACGAGCCAGGTCGCGTTGCAGATCCAGGTGGCGGACGAGGCCGAGATGCGTCGGATCGCGCCGCCGGTCCTGCCCAAGGTCGATGGCCTGCGCCTCGATGTCGGCGCGCCGCGCACCTCGGCGCAGTCGTTCTTCGACGGCCGCAGGATGACGCAATCGTTCACCGTGACCTGGGTGGTGGAGGTCGTGCCGGCGCGGGTCGGCGACTTCACCATTCCGGCCTTCGACGTCCCGGTCGGCAACGGCCGCGAGCGCACGCCGGCGCTGACCTTGCGGGTGGTCAAGGACATCGAGGGCGACAAGTTCGGCTACCTCGAGATGCGGGTGGAGCCGAAGCGCGTCTACGTGCACGAACCGTTCCGCGTCGACTTCAGCCTCGGCATCGACGAGAGCGTCGAGGTGACCGAGAACCAGGACCCGCAGTCGGGGACCCGCTACTACGGCATCGAGCTGGCGGCCCCGTGGCTCGACCGGCTCGACGGCACGGTGTCGACGCAGGCCCCCGACCCCGACAAGCAACGGCGGATGAACCTCGTGCACAGCGATGGGCAGAGCAAACGGCTCCTGCCCACGGAGTTCCGCGACCGTGCCAGGCGTGACGGCCATCCGTTCCAGACCTTCGGATTCACGCGCGCCTACCTGCCGTCGCGGCCCGGCTCCATCCACATCCCGTCGACGGCGATGGGCTTCGATGCGTTCACCGGCGAGACGCGCATCGTCCGCGACCTGTTCGGCAGTCATCGCGAGCGCGTGCTCAAGACCTTCTACGTGTACGCACCGGCGGTCGACGTGGAGGTGCTGCCGTTGCCCGAGCGCGGCAAACCGTCACCGTTCTTCGGCGCCGTCGGTCGTTTCACCATCGACGCGCGCACCGACCGCAACCACGTGCGGGTGGGCAACAGCGTCAAGCTGATCGTGTCGATCCGCGGCACCGGCAACACCGAGTTCCTGCAGGTGCCGGAACTCGACGCGGACCCGGCCGGCTTCCACCTCCTCGGCAGCAAGGAGCGCCGCGAGGCGGATCTGGTGGAAGCGACCTACGACCTGACGCCGCTGCGTCCCGACGTCGCGGCGACGCCGGTGGTGCGCTGGAACTTCTTCGACACCACGCCCGGGGTCGAGCGCTACGTCGAGGTGTCGGCACCCGCGCTACCTCTTCAGGTGGAGGCCTTGCCGGAGAGCGAGACTTTGGCGCCGCTGCCCGGCGAGAACGCCAAGGTGGTGGTCCCCGGCGTCGACGACATCTTCGACATGCAGCCGCTCGACAGCGGCACGCCAGCCGTCGTGCAGCCGGCGCCGGGGCGTGGGGTGCTGGTCGTCCTGTTCGGCCTACCGTGGCTCCTGGCAGCGCTGGCCCTCGTGCTCGCGCGTGCCCGCGCACGCGTGCGCGCCGACGTGGTCGGTCAGCGCGACCGGGGCGCCCGCAAGGCCTACCAGCGGGGGCTCGAAGCCGGCAAGGCTCCGTTCGACGCCCTGGTCGCCTACCTCGCTGACCGGCTGGGGGTCGCCGACGCCGCGATCATCGGCCCCGACCTCGAGGCGCGTCTGCTCCAGCGGCGTGTCGAGGCGGACCTGGCGAGGGCCGTGGTGCGCGCGGTCGAGGCCGGTGTCGCCGCGCGCTACGGCGGCAGCGGCGGCCTCGACCGTCAAGCTGCGGACGCCCTGGTCGAGCGCCTGGAGCGGACTCGCCTGCAGACCTCCGTCGCCGTGGTCCCGCTCGTGGTCGCGGCTCTCTTTCTGTCCAGCCCCGCGCCTGCTCAGGGTTCCGAGCCCGAAGGGCTCGCGGTCGCGGCGGCGACCGCCAGCAAAGCCGAGCAAGGGAGCCGGCGCAGCCGGTTTGCTTGCGAGCCCGAAGGGCTCGCGGTCGCGGCGGCGACCGCCAGCAAAGCCGAGCAAGGGAGCCGGCGCAGCCGGTTTGCTTGCGAGCCCGAAGGGCTCGCGGTCGCGTCGGCGACCGCCAGCAAAGCCGAGCAAGGGAGCCGGCGCAGCCGGTTTGCTTGCGAGCCCGAAGGGCTCGCGGTCGCGGCGGCGACCGCCAGCAAAGCCGAGCAAGGGAGCCCGCCTCCTCGGCAGGCGAACGCGCAGCAACTTGCGGCGCGTGGCGAGGCCGCGTACCGCGCCGGCGACTACGCGGCCGCGGCCCGTGCCTTTGCCGCCGCCGGCGACAACGCCGACCCCGACCGCCGCGTGCTCTACAACCTCGGCAACGCGCTGTATCGCCAGGGTGACTACGCGCGGGCCCTGGTCGCCTACGAGCGCGCCCGTCTGGGTCTGCCGCGCGACCGTCGCCTGGCTGCCAACATCGCCCTGACACGGAGCAAGCTCGACCTCGGCAGCAGCGAAGGCGAGCCGTTCGCAGCGGCCTTGGCGGGGTTGCGCGACCTGATGACCGCGCGCGAGCGCGTGCTGCTGTGTCTGGCCCTGCACGTCCTCGCAGCGGCGTGTCTCGTCCTCGGTTGGCGCCGGCTGCCTGTGCGCGTGGTGGGCTTCGTGGTCTTGCTGCCGGCGATGCTCCTCGGGCTCGAACTCGTCCTCCTGGCGCCGAGCCGGCCGGCACCGGCGATCGTCGTCGCCGAACGCGGGGCCGTCACCGCCGAGCCCCGCCCCGACTTGGCGGCCGTGTTCAAGCTGCGCCGCGGCGCCAGCGTCGGCGTCCTCGCGGAGGGGCCGGAGTGGGTGAAGGTGCAGGTGGGCGATCGCGAAGGCTACCTGCCCGCCGACTCGGTGCAGATCGTTCGCTGACGCTGGCGACAGCGTCGCCCGCGAGCACCGAGCATGACGGTGGCCAGCAATGGCCGCGTCGCATGCGAAGGCGTCACCGCGCCGACCGCACGCTTTCTTCCTGCGAGTGCGGCGCTAACGTCGGGTCCATCGACGCAGCCAAAGCCGCGCTGCGTCGGCGACCGCGGGCCGCTCCACGGTCGACCACGACAACCGCAGACAGGAAAACCCATGACCGTCGCTCGCGTCACCGAGATCATTTCGTCGTCAGAGAAGAGCTTCAAGGATGCCATCGAGACTGGTGTCCAGCGCGCCTGCAAGACCCTCGAGAACGTCAAGGGTGCGTGGGTGCAGGACCAGAAGGTCGTGGTCCAGAACGAGAAGATCGTCGAGTACCGCGTGACCCTGAAGGTCACCTTCATCCTCAAGGACTGAGGCACCCGCCCGAAGCGAGCCCGAAAGGTTCGCAGTCGCGGAAGCGACCGCCAGCGACACCGAGCAGCGACACTCAGCAAGGAAGCCGGCAAGGCCGGCTCCTTCACGAGGACCGCGCGTGATCGCTGGCCGCGTCTCCGGCGCCCGCTGTCGTCGGCTCGCGCCGGAGATCGTCTTCGTACACCCGGTAGCGCCGGAAGACGCGGGCGCCGATGCCGAACAAGGGGCGCAGCATCGCCTCGTTGTCCTCGAGCACCCAGCCGCACTCGGCGGACTGGAACCCGCGCGCGATGCCGGACGCGACCACGCCATGGATCAGCGCGGCATCGATGCCGCGGCCACGGTGCTCGGGCCGCACGCCCAACGTCAGCACCCGCAGGCGCCGCACGCGGCGCAGCGCGCGGAGCATCGCCAGGAAACCGAACGGCAGCAGGCGTCCGCGACAGGCGGCGATCGCCGGGCTGATGTCGGGCAGGCCGATGATGAAGCCCACCGGTTCGCCGCCGCACTCGGCAAAGCGGATCAGTTCGGGTCGGCAGATGGCCTTGAAGGCGTTGGCCTCCCGCTCGAACTCGGCTCGCCCCATGGGCACGAAGCCCCAGTTGTGCTCCCAGATCGAGTTGTAGAGCTGCCAGATGCGCGCGATCTCGCCGGCGAAGTTCGCCATGCGCAGGGGGCGCAGCGTGACGCGCGCCCGGGCGGCGACCTTGTCGCCCAGGCGCCGAAGGCGGTCGTGGTCGAGGGTCGTCGTGTCGACGTCGAGCGCCAGCACGTCCTTGGCCTTGTGCAATCCGGCGTCCGTGAGCCACGTCCCGTACGCGACCGGGTTGTAGGGCATCATCATGGCAGGCATGCCAGGATCGCCGTCGACGAAGAGGCCGGTCTTGTAGTTGGTGGACAGATCGATCGGTCCGCGCATGACGCCGGCGCCTTCCTGGGCCAGCCAGGTGCGGGCGTGCTCGATCAGGGCGCGCGTCGCGTCCGGACCGTTGGCTTCGAAGTGGCCGAAGAAGCCGACCCGGTCGCCCCAGAACTCGTCGTGCACGAAGTTGCGCACCGTGCTGACGCGGCCGACGCAGCGGCGCCCGTCGAAGGCCAGCCACAGCCCCACCTTGGCGCGGGCGAAGAAGGCGTTCTTGGTCGGCGACAGCTGCGCCTGGTCGATCAGGGTGAGCGGCGGGACGTAGGCCGGATCGCCACGGTAGAAGGCGCGCTGGGCGTCGAGGAAGGCGCGAGGCGATCGTGCAGGTTCGATGCGCAAAGGCGACGAGTCCGCGGCGAGGACCTGCTAATCTTGACGGCGTCTTGGGTGTGAATCGACGCATTTCGTGGGTGCTGCCCGGCTCGCTGGGAGTGCTGGTCGCTTGCGCCGGCGGGTCCGAGGTCCGCATCGCGCCGGCCGAAGTGGGCGACTCGACCGCGCCTCTCACGCCCGATCAGGCCAAGGTCCTCGCCGCGGCGGAGAAGCTGTACCGCGCCGAGGACGCCGAGTTCGTCGCGCGCCGCGACGAGCTCGCGCGCGACCCGGTACTGGCGCGCTGGTTGACCCGCTTGTTCGCGCGCGACGCGGTCGTGGCCTTCGACCGGCGGCAAGCCAGCGATGCCGACTTCTTGCGCCAGGCGGCCGGACAAGACCCGCTGTGGGACCGTGCGCTCGACCAGCTCCGCGCCATGGGCGGAGCGGCGGCGCCGTGCTTGATCGAGGACTTCCTGCGTCATCCGCGGCACGACCGCCGCCGGCTCGGCGTCACCCTGTTGGGCGTTGCTGGCGAGGGAGCGCTGCCGGCGATGAAGGACGTCCTCGCCAGTCCCGACCCGGCGATGCGTCGCCTGGCGGTCATGGCCGTGGGCGAGATGTCGGCGACGCCTGCCACCACCGCTGAGCTGCTGCGCGCGGCCGGCGACCGGGAGTTCACGCTGCGCGCCGCTGCGTACGAGGGCCTGGCCAATGCCGGACCGCCGGCGGCCCCGCACCTGCGGCGGGCCCTGACCGACGAGGCCGACGGATACGTGCGGCGGGTCATCGCGCGCGCCCTGGCGGGCGACCCCAGCAAGGTGACCGCCACCGCGCTCGTGCAATACATGCGACGTTGCCTCGACGAAGGCGACCGAGCGGGCTTCGATGTGGCTCACGAGGCGCTGTCGCGTTTGGCGGGAACGAACCCGCGGCGGCCGCGCGGCCACGAGGCGTGGGCGCGTTGGGCGGCCGAGCAGCCCGAGCGGTGGGAGATCGGTCATGGAGCAGTGGAAGATCGTTCGCGATAGGTCGCAGGCCGGCGTCGCATGTTGCGACCGACCCAAGCCGCCGGAAGTGTTCGCGGTGCTGGAGCTACCGTCCTGCGTCCGGCACGACCTGTGTCCGATGTGCTTCGACGAGCTGCGGCGCCGCGTCGAGGGGGCGGGCGACAAGGCGCCGGTCTTCTGGCGCGCCAAGCGGCGGCAGGGCGACCGGCAGCCACTCCTCGACCTCGCCATGCTGCGTCACCTGTTCGACCGCCTCGGGGAGGAGGTGGGCGAGAAGCCGGCGGCGTTGCGCTACTTCGTGGCGCTGTTGTTGCTTCGCAAGCGAGTGTTGAAGATGGCGGACGCCAAGACGGCGGCGGAGGAGGCGGCGGACCTCGTCGTCTTCGACCCCAAGGCGCCGACGCAGCCGCCGGTGGCGCTCGTGGCTCCGGCGCTCGACCAGCACAGCCTGGAGGTGCTGAAGGAGGAGCTCCAGGCCGCAGCCGCCACTCTCGGGGACGGTGCCGAGGGCGCCGCCGAAGACTGACGGCGTTGTCGGGGCGGGCGGTGGCTGGTCGAGCAGGTCGCGACGGGTCGCGTCAGTCGACCCACTCGGCGACGAAGATGCTCGTCTCGCCGTACTCCGTCCCGTAGCGGTTGCTCGCGAACGCCAGGTGCTTGCCATCGGGCGAGAACATGGGGAATCCGTCGAACGAGTCGTTGGTGGTGACCCGCTCGAGTCCCGAGCCGTCCTCGTTTATCAACCACAGGTCGAACTGGTCGACTGCCGAACGCGCCTTCGTCTCGCCTTGCACCAGGTTGCTGCAGAAGATGATGCGGCGGTTGTCGGGATGCCAGTACGGCGCGAAGTTGGCGGCGCCGTTGTCGGTGACGCGCCGGAAATCGCTGCCGTCGCGGTTCATGACCACGATGTCCACCTGGGTCGGCAAGACCAGGTTCTGTGCCAGGAAGCTGAGGTACTCGGCGCGGTCCTTCTCGTCCTTGAAGAAGCCCGAGCGGGCGACGATCTTGCTGCCGTCGTGGGAGAAGAACGCGCCGCCGTCGTAGCCCTCGCGGTTGGTCACGCGCTGTACGTCGCTGCCGTCGGGCTCCATCGTGTAGAGATCGAGATCACCGTCGCGCAGCGAAGTGAAGATGATGCGACCGGTGACAGGGCACACCGTGCCTTCGGCGTCGTAGCCGTCGGTGGTGGTGAGCTGGCGCAGGTCGCTGCCATCGGCCTTGGCCCGGAAGATGTCGAACCCCGGGAAGACGGGCCAGACATAGCGTCCTCGCACCAGACGCCCGGCGATCGGACAGTTGGGATCCCGCAGGTGCGTGCTGCTGTAGATGATCTCCTGATCGCCGCGCAGGAAGTAGCTGCAGGTGCACTTGCCCTTGCCGGTCGACACGAGCTGTTCCTGGCCGGTTTCCAGGTCGATCATGTAGATCTGATCGCACTCGAACGGCTTGCGATCGCTCTGGTAGATCAGCTTGCGACCGTCGAACGACCAATAGGCTTCGGCGTTGTTGGCGCCGAAGGTCAGCTTGCGCACGTTGCGCAGGTGGCGCTCCTCGCCGGCGATCGGCTCGACCGGCCGCCCGGCGCGAACGACCAGGGGCCGCGACGGCACCACCGGTTGGCCGGCGAGGTCGCCGCCCGTGGGTGGGGCGCCGCCGCCGCAGCCGGCCGCGCCCACCAGGGCGAGAACCACCCAGCGGCCAGGGCAACCCCGCCGGGACGCGTGCGACGGGCTTTTGCTCACGTCGTGACCTCGATCGGGGCGGAGACATGCCCGACACGACCACTGTTGGCCTGGGCCGCGCCGAGGAACGTGCGCTCGTGTTCGTCCAGCTCGGGAAAGCGCTGGACGAAGTCCGCCTGGCGCTCGCGCGCGAAGGTCAGCAGGTTCTGGCAGAACTTGGCGGGGTCGGTGAGGGCCTGACTCTCGTCGCCAAGCAGCCCGCTGCGGTTCGAGCCGACCTCGTCGTCGGCGCCGGGCGACAGGCGCGCGTCGTCCAGCCAGTAGTCTGCGCGCAGGCCGAAGTAGGCGACGAGGCGGCGGAGGTGGGGCAGCGTGACCGCCGATCGCCCCTTGCAGATGTCGGTGGCGGTCTGTGGGGAGACCGCGAGGGCACGCGCCAGGTCGCGCTTGAGCAGGCCGCGCTGGGCGAGCGCGTGCTCGATTTTCTCGTGCAGGGGATGGACCATGCTCCGAAACATAGCTGCCACGCCCGACGCAAGCCAAGCGTGTCTCTGCGTAGACGCTGTCCGAGGGCGGGTGCCGCTGCCGCCAGCTTGCGGCAGTGCCACGGAGAACAGTTTTCGAGTTGACCTGCCGCGATGCCGACGTTGAAGCCGAGCCGGGTTGGCAGACGGACGATCCGCAAGGTGTCAGCGTCGTTTCGGTCTCGCGCTGCCAGTGCGGTCGTGCTGGCCGTGTTCGTCGCCGCGTCGTGCCGCGGCACCGGTGTGCCGCGCTCGGACTGGCCCTCGCCGGACTTCTACCTCGAGGTTCGAGGGCGCACGCAAACGGGCGGCGACCTGATCGAGCGCCAGTCCTTGCACGTCTTCGCCGATGGCTTCACGGTCTATCGCGAGGCCGATCCGAACGATGCCTTCGCGGAGCAGTGGCCGCCCGTGCTCAGTCGCGTCAGCGCCTACCGCATGCTGCCGGAGTCGACCAGGAGCCTGGCGCGCTCGCTCTACCTCATCGGCTTGTTCCAGATCGATACCGTCGTCGGCACCGACGTCGATGCCGAGGACGTGGTGGCCCTGCGCTGGCGCGCCTTCGGTGAGGAGCGTCGCACCGTCGCGCGAGGTCGGGTCTACGGTCCGGTCGTCAGCGCCATCAATGTGATCAACGCCTACCTGCCGGCGGGGTGCGCGTTCGCGCTGCCCGACATGACCGGCGAGCCGGAGCCGCCTCGCCTCACACGGGTGCCGCAACCCGAGCGGTCGGTGGCCGGGGCGCTGGAGCTGCACCGCGAGTGGGCCGCGAGGTGGGACGATCCGGACGTGCAGTGGCGCATCGAGATGTTCGCGCTGGCCGCGCGCGCCGGCGACCTGGGCACGGCGCGAGACCAGCTCGACGCGATCGAGCGCGTGCGCCAGGAGTACCAGACGAGGTTCCCCGACGACCGCAGCGTCAGCGAGGAGGTGGTCGCTCGCTTGCGCCGCCTCCTGCCGCCGGCCGGCGGCAGCGCACCGGCAACGTCATCGGGACGCTGACGACTCGCGCCTACCGACAGCGGGAACACGGACGGCAACGGCGGAAGCGGTGGCCGCCGGCGGCGAGCTTCACCTCGACCTGCGCGGCGTGCTCAGTTGCCCGAGCGCTGGGAGTCAGGCCGGCGCGGGCTGGGCGAGGATCCGACGCAAGCGTGCCGCGACCGCGTGCGGATCGGTGAGGGCGAGCACGTGGCTGCGGCCGCGTGCGGCGCGGGCGGCGGCCTGGCGGGGGTCGGAGACCACTTCGCGCATGCGCCCACTCAGGGCGTCGAGATCGACCTCGTGCCACTCCTGGCCACGGAACTGAGGGGTCTCGTCGGCGGCGGCGGCCGACACCCGCACGCGCCGCGCCGCGACCGGGTAGCCGACGTCGTCGCTGGGCACGAGGGTGGCGCAGGCGTGGGCGGCGGGGACTACCACCGGCAGGCGCATCAGCATCGCCTCGTGCACCGGCCGGCCCCAAGCCTCGCCCCGGCTCGCCAGCACGAAGCCGTCGCTGGCGGCGTAGAGCTCCGCCATCCCGCCGTCGTCGAGCACATCCTCGAGAACGCGCACCGCGGGCGGCGTTCCTGTCGCAGCCGCAGCGACGGCGGCGCGCGCCACGGCCTGCAGCTGTCCGACGGGGCGACCGGTGCGCGGCGTCGTCTTGATGATCAGCTCCGCCTCGCCGGCGCGGAACGCGCGTGCGAAGGCCGCCAGGAGGAGGTCGGGCCCCTTGCGCAGAGTCCAGTCGAAGACCGACAGCCAGCGGAAGGGACGGCGAAGCGCGGAGTCTGCCTCGCGCGACGGCAACGCGGTCGTCCGAGGCACGATCGGCGGCGGCACCACGATGAGCTTCTCTTCGGGCACACCGCCAGCGGCGAACGTCCGCCGGTTCCAGTCGGTGAGGACGAGCACGAGGTCTGCGCGCTTGGCGCGCGCGGCGAACTCTGGCGGCAGGCTCTCTGTTTCGAACACCGTGTGCAGCACGGTCCACGTCGCTCCTGGCAGGGGCGCGAAGTGCGGAACGAGCATGTGATGGAAGTCCACGCTCGCCGCGTGCCGGGGGCGCCCGGCGCAACGTCGGATGCGCTCGACGTCAGCGGCGGGCAACGGGGCGTCGAGGTCGCCGAGGCGGGCACCGGCCAAAGATGGGAAGAAGCCGGCGGCCTCCAGGCAGGCCAGCCACTCGCGTCCCTCGGTAGCGAAGCCCGATGGACCGAGAACGACTCCGTGGAAGTGGAGTGGAGGCAGGCTTCGTGTGGGCTCCGTGGCCCGGCGGGGAACTTCGCGCGGGAGGCTCATGGCTCTCTGTCCTCCTATCGGTCGCCGGCGCTGCCCGAGGACAGCGCGGCCGGACGCCGATCGCGGCGAGACCTTGGCGCACGACGTGAGCGTCGTGGCCACGGCCCGAGCCCATCATCCGCTCCCATCATCCGGGACCACCAACGGCGCCTGGGCCCCGGCCGCCGTAGGCCAGCGGTGCCGGCGGAGTCGGGCCTGTTTCGCACTCGGTCCCACCAGGGTGCGCGGTTGTGCGCGGCGAGAGAGCCGCGGGCGACCGGCGAAGTCCTCGAAGGCTCATCGCAGCCGGCGGCCGCAACCCAAAGGGTTGATGTCGGCGCAGCGCCGACCAGAGGGGCCGCCGGCGCTGTTGTTGCTTGGAGCTTCCGGGGCTGCTCGGGCGTGGCCTGGTCAGCTCTGTGGCAACGGAACAACACGGCCGAATTCGTGCCCGCCGCCACGATTCGCAGCCCTTGCAGCTCAGGGCGCTGTCCGTCGCGGGCGCGGTGCCATCGGCGCCACTGGCGCGCCAGGATGGTCAGGAGTTTTTTTCGCTTTGTGCGTCAGAAGGGGACGCGCGCTGCGCTCCTAGACACGTCGGACGTGTGCTCGAGACGGCGCGCGGCCGACACGAGAGACGAGAGAGACGAGGCAGAGAGTGATCGCGGTCTTGACGATGCGAGACACCCCTTGAGCGAGGGGGTCAAGACAACGGGACTCACTCGGAGCGGGTGGCCGGATGCGAGCTGGCCACCCGCTCTTTTTTCATGCCGCCTGCTTCGACCGTGGTGGGCCGGAGCCGCTACTCGTTGCGAGTGCTTCGGGTAAGCGAGTCTCGAGTCGAGCGGGTGAGGCGCGCGTCGCCGACCCTCCGGCTGCCTCGGTTCGCAGCCGAGCGGACCATCGTCGCCGGGGGCAGTGCCGATCCGCGCGTCCGGTGCGGCCGCGTGCCGTGGTGCGTTCGCGCTTGCCGCGTGCGGCTTTTTTCGACTTGGGTCGTCCAACGCGAGGGCGGCACGACGCTTCATGGGTGTGCGGTGCGCGGCGACGTGGCGCCCACGAGCGCAGAGAGAGACAGAGAGAGAGAGAGACAGAGAGACAGAGAGAGCAGAGAGAGGACCGAGAGACAGCGATGTCTCGGCGAGGGGCGAGCCGGCGAGAGGCTCGCCCCTGGTCTTGTACGGCGTCTCGTGCAGTCGCGGCTGTCAGATTGCGCGGTCGCCGCCGCGCAGTGCGCGCACGTAGTCGACGAGGGCGTGCCACTGCTCGTGCAGGTCGTGTTCGTCGACTCCGTACGGCTTCTTGAAGAAGCAGGCCAAGTGCGGCATCGGCCCAAACTCGCCGCGACGGTGCGCCAGGTCGGCGAGCCGCACCATGTCGAGCACGATCGGCGCCGCGAGGATCGCGTCGCACCCCTGCCAGGTGAACTGCAGGGACATCCGGAAGCCCAAGAAGCCCTGGAAGTGTACGAAGTCCCAGGCTGTCTTGAGGTCGTGCAGCGACGGCACGTAGTCGATCCCCACGTGCGTGTGCAGGGGGTAGCCGAGGATGCGTGTCAGCAGCGCATCCTTGGTCTCGACCTTCGATTGGCGGTTCTCCTCGCTCGCCAGCACCGCCCCGTCGCGGTCGCCCAGCATGTTGTAGCCCTGCCAGCTGAGGACGCGCAGGTTGCGGTAGCGGAACATCGGCGCCAGGCTGGACTTCACCAGAGTCTCGCCGGTCTTGCCGTCCATGCCCATGAACGGCGCGCGGTTCGCTGCGAACAGCTCGGTCACTGCCGGGATCAGCGCCGAATTGGCCGGCGTGAAGTGGATGAAGGGTAGGCCGAGGCGTGCGGCCACGTAGGCGTAGAGCGTCGACGGGCGCACGGCGCGCGTGTCGTTGCGCTCGATGGCCGCGGCCAGCGTCGACGTCTGTCGGTGCGCGCGCGATGCGGGCAGCCGCGGCTCGGTGGACGTGAGGTTGACGCACACGCAGCCGCGCAGCCGGTGGCGCTGCACGAACGAGGCGATGTCGTGCTCGATGCGCTCGACTTCGGCGCGCAGGTGTCGCGGTCCTGGCACCCGACCGACCACGTCCTCGATGGTGCGGCCGGCGTTGACGAGGGTGCCGCGCGCGATGTCGCGGTCGATGCGAGTCAGATCGCGGCGCAAGGCGTGCAGCACCGGGAACGGGATGGTCCCGGTACGTTCCTGGACCTCCTGCGCCGCCTCGACCAGGGTTCCCGTGCGAACCTCGTGTCCGCCGAACACGAGGTCGTCGAGCCGTGCCAGCGAAACGCCGTCGAAGAGGTCGGTTGCCGTCAACAGGCCATCGGGCGCGCACAGTCCACGCGTGATGCCGCGCGTACCGAGGATCAGGGTCGTCGCCAGGCCGCCGCGCGCCCCGAAGACCCAAACGCCGAGGCGCCCCTTGGCGGGTTGCGTCGGCATCGCATCAGCGCGGTCCGCGTCGGTCGATGCGTGCGGCCGCTCGCGGCGCCCGCCCGTCGCGGCGGCACGACGGATCGTCTTGCGCGGGGCGCTGGATGCGGTCTCGGAACGTCGACGAGAGGCCATGGGCTGGAGGGGCCGCAGTCTGCGACCGGCTGCAAGGGCTGCGAATCTTCGCGTTGGGCGCGAAATCTGCCAGGCCCGTGTTTCGTCACGGAGCGGAATTCGCCAGGCCCGAGCAGCTTCGGAAGCCCACCGCTGCGTGGCCGCCGGTGGGATCCGCCGGTGTCAACGCCAGTGGCCGCGAGGTCGGCGCCCACGCGGAGGGGAGTCGTCTCGGTTCTTTGCCGGCGACACGCGATCCCTACGATCCCACGCCCCGATGGACGTGCTCTACGACGCTCGCCTCCTGCATCGCCCGCTCTCCGGCCTGGAGCGGGTACAGCGCAACATGCTGCGGGCGCTGGCGGTGGACTCTCGCGTCCGTCGGCTGCGTGCCTTCGTGCTGCACGGGACGAAGGCGCCGGCCGGCTTGCCTGCGCGTGTCGAGCTGGTGCCGGTGCACTCCACCGAGAGCATGCTCGCGGTGCTGCTGGGCGACGATCCACCCGACGTCTACCACCTGACCTACTTCCCCGACCGCAACCCACGCGACCTGCTCCTGCCGATCGTGGCCGCGGCGTCCGTGGTCGAAGTCCACGACGCGATCCTCAACCGTCACCCGGAGTACTACCCCGATCGCCGGGCCTGGGGCTGGTACCACGACTTCGTGCGGCGACTCATCCGTTCCTGTGACCGTTTGCTGATCCACTCGGAGTCAGCGCGAGGCGAAGTGGAACGCGACCTGGACGGCGACGCGTCGATCGCCGACCTGGCGCCGCTCGCGGTCGACCCTGCCCTGCTACAGGCGTTGCCTCTCGAAGAGGTTCAGGAGCGGCTGCGACGCCTCGAGGTGCGGGGCGACTACGTGCTGGCGCTGGGCAAGGACTACCCGCACAAGGACCACGCGACCCTCTTCCGTGCCGTCGCCACCCTGCCCGAATTGCACGTCGTCTGTGCCGGGAGCCGGGTCTGGCATCGGCCTGGCGAGTCGTCGGACGAGCTGTGCAAGAGCCTGGGGATCGGCGACCGCGTGCGCTGGATCGAGGGTCTGGACGACCACGACGTCAAGGCTCTGATGCAGGGCGCGCGCTGCCTGGCCTATCCTTCGCGCGAGGAGGGCTTCGGCCTGCCGCCGGTCGAAGCGATGGCGCTCGGCACGCCTGTCGTCGCCTGTGCATCGATGTCGATCCCGGAGGTGTGCGGCGACGGTGCCTGGTTCTTCGCACCGGGCGACCACGGCGAGATGGCCGCCCGCCTGCGGGCCGTGCTGGCCGGCGGTGCGCGCGTGCGGGAGTTGGTCGAACGAGGTCGCCAGCGCGCCGCGTCGCTCAGCTGGGAGCGCTCGGCCGACGCGACGGTGCGCTGCTACGAGCGCGCCCTGGCGGCGGCACGCGCCGGCAACCCGAGCCGCCCGCGGCTGCCCGCCAACGTGCGCGATGTGCTCGCCTGCGTCGCCGCATCGCCGCACGACGACGGGCGTGACCTCTTGGCGTGGACCGAGCGCTGCCTGCAGAGCGAGCGGCACCTGAATGCCGTCGAGGCCGACCGCCAGGACATCCTGCGGCGGCTGAACGAGCTGGAGCGCGGCCTGGGCCAGACTCTCACCGAGGCCCACCCGCCGCCGGCGTCGCCGCCGGCGCGCTGGTCGATCCGCCGGCGTCTCCGCAAGATCAGGGCTGGCATCAAGCGGCGCCTCGGCGAGTGACCCGGCGCCGCACGTTTCCGGTCGACACCGTTCCCCTCGATCCCGATGCTCCCACGCGTGCCGCCGGTCGCCGTCGACCTCTTGCTGTTCGTCTTGCTGCCTTGCCTCGTGATCGGCTGCGCCGCGGTCTCCGGCCCACGGCTGGACGACCTCGACGTCCATGACCTCGCCCCGCGCGTCGGCGAGGGGATGCGGGTCCTGGCGGTCACCGCCCACCCCGACGACGAGATCGCCTTCGCCGGGGTGCTCTACAAGAGCGCGAGCCATCTCGATGCCGCCTGCGACCTGTTGGTCATCACCGACGGGAACGCCGGCTACAAGTACTCGACCCTGGCCGAACGCGTCTACGGCGCCGCGCTCACCGATCCCGAAGTGGGAAGGGCGCGGCTGCCCGCCATCCGGCGTGCCGAGCTGATCGCCTGCGGCGAGGTCCTCGGCCTGCGCCGCATCGTCTTCTTGCACCAGCCCGACCCGCGCTACACCAAGGATCCTGGCGAGGTGCTGGCCGCGGGCGAG
The DNA here is from genome assembly GCA_041398565.1 of Planctomycetota bacterium. GTDB lineage: Bacteria > Planctomycetota > UBA1135 > UBA1135 > UBA2386 > DATGPD01. The sequence continues at coordinate 38,790 of JAWKUN010000002.1, forward strand.
GCCGGCTGGGACCTGGTGCGGGTGCGTCGCGCCCTCGACGCCGTGTTGCGGGCGGGGCGCTACGACTTCGTCCTGACCCATCTGCCCGTTCCCGACACGCACGGGCACCACAAGGCGGCGACCATCCTGGCCCTCGAGGCCGTGGCCGCCCTGCCGGAGGCCGAGCGTCCGGTCGTCCTCGGCGCCTACCATCGGCTGCAGGCGGGCGCCGCGCCGGTCGTTCCCGACGCGCTGGACGGCTACGAGATCACGCGGATCCGTCGCGACATCGGCCCCTTCGAGTTCGACCGCACCCAGCGGTTCGGCTACCGCGACCAGCTCGACTACCACATCGTCGTCAACTGGGCGATCGCCGCGCACCGATCGCAGGGCACCATGCAAAAGCTCATGGGCAAGTCCGACGTCGAGGGCTTCTTCGCCTACGCCTTGGCCGGTCCCGCCTCGGGTCCGGCGCGTGTCGCGGACTGGTTCCGGCGGTTGGCCGAGCCGCAATTCGAGGCGCGCACCTACCCGGAGTGACGGTGCCGGCCGAGGCCCTCCGCGCCGCCATCGCCTTGACGAACGCTCGAGCTACCTTTCGAGGGCGATCTCGGCGAAGCCCACCGCGCCGGGGTGCGTCTTGCCGGTGTCTCTCGTGTCCACGGCGAGGTCGAGGCGACGCACGCGCGTCGTCTTGACGAGTTCGAGGCGCGCCGGCACCAGTTCGTCGGCGACCATCTCGACGGTGAGCGGCGCCTTGCTGCCGTTGACGAACACCTGCACGCGCCGCGCGCGGTCGAAGACGCCGATGCTGGCCCGGGCGCCGTTGGCCTGGGTCAAGACCAGGGTGCGCGCGACGACCGGCTTCTTGAAGTTCAAGACCAGGCGTGGCGCGGGATCGTCGGTCGCGCAGACCCAAGCCGATCCCTCGCGTCCGTCGACCGCGCGGTCGGCGCTGCGGTCGGGGCCGAACTCGCTCGATGCGCTGGCCTCGACCTCGTCGGCGGCCAGCACGTTGCGTGTCTTCCAGGTGGCGGCGTGGAGCATCCACGGTTCCAGCGCCTCCGCCACCTCGACCTTGACGGGCGGCGTGGCGAGGGTCACCGCATCACCCAGGGGTTTGCCGTCGGCGCCCAGCCGGTGCGCCTGCACCTGCGCCATCACCAGGTAGCTGCCACGGCGTGCCGGCTGCCAGCGGACCGCGAGGTCCTCGGTCGGCGTCCACGGCTTGCCGCTGCCGGCCAGAGTGGCCGTTGGCGCGCCGTCGACGAGGTACTGCACGCCGTCCACGGCGTATCCGCGCGTGCCGTCGGTAGCGGCGACGCGCGTCAGCAGGAAGGTCCACGGACCGCCGGCGTGGTCGCCGAGAGCCTTCATCGCCACGTCCTTGTCGGCGGCATCGCCGACGAGGGCGCGCATCGCGTCGCGGCGTTGGCCCGTCTTGGCGGCGGTTGCACGCTTGAGGAACAGGATGGCGAAGCAGGTGTCGGACTCCGGGTCGGGAAGCGGCCAGGCGCCGGCGGCGTCCTGCTTCTCGAGCAGGACGCGCGCGCCCTCGAGATACCAAGGGTGGTCGCCCCAGTAGGCCACCTGGTACAGCGCCGACACACGCTCGATGCCGTACAGGTAGTAGAGCCAGCGCTGGCCGGCGAACTCGGGGTTGTCGCGCGCGTCGAAGTGGTGTGCCAGCCAGTTGCGCCCGAGACGGACGGCGTCGTCGACCTCGCGGGCGAGGTCGCCGGGCACGCGGCCCAGCTGCTCGCGGGCCACGTACAGCGACGTCAGGCCGGCGGTGGTCATCGAGCCGGTGGCCTGGCCGCCGCCGAGCCCGTAGTGGAAGCCGGCGAGTTCGAGCTTCTCCTTGCCGCTGCCCACCGTGCGCGGCCGGTCCTGGTAGCGCAAGACCGTGCGCAGCGCGTCCTGCCAGCTCGACGGCGGCACCTTGAGGCCGGTGCGCGCCGCTGCGCGCAGGCCGAGCAGCGCGAACTGGGTGATCGACAGGTCTTGGTCGCCGTGCAGGCCGCGGTCACGTGGTCCGAGCGGGTAGGGCCAGCTGCCTCGCTGCCAGCGCAGCAGATCCTGGACCAGTCGTTCCATGGGCGCACGGAAGCTCGGGTCGCTGCTCTCCGCGAACGCCATCAGCATGGCGCCGGCGACGTACACCTTGTCGGGACGCAGGCCCTCGAGGTGCGCCAACCCGCGCTGCACTCCGGGGTGCGTGCGCGGGAGCCCCGCCTTGAGCAGCGTGTAGACCGACAGGGCCGTCTGTCCGCCCGCGAAGGTGCCACTGTGCGCGAACCAGGAACCGTCGCGCTGTTGCAGGTCCAGCAGGCGCTGGCAGCCGCGATCGATGGCTTCGTCGACGCGTGGCTGCAACTCGATCACGGCGAGCGCATCCTCGCGGCGGAGGTCACTCGAGGTCTGGGCGGCCACGGCGACGGCCAGCGTCGCGCCCGGCACGACCAGGCACAGAAGACGGGACATGGACAGGGAGGGCAACGCTCACCGATCGTCAGTGTGGTCGCATCCGGTGTCAATCGCGACGGGGAGGTGCAGGCGCGGGCGAGGCGGTGCATACGTGCGACGACGCGGCCTGGCGTGGAGCGTAGCTGTGGGGCCCGCGGCCGGGGAGCCCGGAGTCGGGGCGTTTGGGCCCGTCGCCGGTAGTGCGCTCAGTGTACGCCGGCGCCGCCGGGCGTACCGGTGGGAGGGACGCCGATGGGCCCGACGCGCAGCTCGTCGATCTGCGCCTGCAGCATCGGCGGCAGCGCCTTGCCCTCGTCTTGGCGGCGCGCCGTCTCGAGCAGGAGCTGCGTGGTGTTGAGACACACGCGCTGTCCGGTGTTGGAGATGCCTCCCTCGAGGAACGTGAAGCGCGCGAACCTGATGGCGAACAGGTTCTCGAACAGGTTGCGCACCTGCATCTCGAGCGCGGCGCGCAGATCGCCCTCGGTGACGCACTCGGTGCGCACCAGGCGGTCGCCGAGCAGTTCCTTGGTGCGATCCACCGCCTCCAGGTTGCTCTGCAGCTGCTCGGGCGTCAGCTTGCTCTGGGCTTCGAGAATGGTGCCGAGACGCCACTCGGGGCTGCGGTGGTTGGTCACCGCGTGGACGATCGCGCCGCGCAAGAACTCGAGGACGTAGATCGTCTCGTTGGCTTGCAGGGTCAGGGTCCCGGTCTTGTGCAGCGTGCTCAGCAGGTTCAGGAGGTCGGTGAGGCCGAGCGTGTCGGTGGTGCCGCGCAAGCCGGAAGTCGGCGCCTTGGTCACCGACGCCGTCGGCTCGGAGCGCACCTCCGGCATGCCGCGGCCGGTGATGCCGAGGTGATGCTCGGCGTAGAACAGGTGCGTTGCCACCTGGCGCAGGTGCCAGCGCAGCTCGGAGGTGGCAGTGACCAGCTCGGGCAAGGCTTCCACCGAGCCGTCGAGGCAGCGGCGCTTGACGACGGCGACCAGGTCCTCCATCTCCGTCACGCGGCGTTCGAGTTTGCCGATCTCGGCGAAGGCGTGGATTTGCGCGTCGACGGACTGGGCGGAAGTCGGTTTCGCCATGGTTCGGGTTCGGTGTGAGCCGGCGGTCGCCGTCTCGGTGTCGGGATCGGCGACATCGGGCCGCCCGGTTGAGAGGGAACGTCGGCGTCGGTGGCACCGGCAGATCGGCTCCCCGGGAGTACGGCGGCACTGCATGCGGCGAGGGGTGCCGGGCCACTGCCACGGCTACGATGCGCGACCTCGCATGCTGATCGCTGCTCTGTCGTGTGTCTTGCAGGCGTCGGCGACGCCGCCCGTCGACCTGGTGGTGGTGGCGCCGCGCGCCTTCGTCCCGGCGCTCACACCCTACCTCGAGCACCGCCGCGGCCGGCTCGGCTGCGAACTTCTCGTCCTCGAGGACGCACTCGCCGCACACGAGGGAGTCGACGAGGCCGAGCGGCTCAAGCGCGCGCTCTACGAGCGGTGGCGGGCCGGCCGCCGTTACGTGCTCCTCGTCGGTGACGCCGACCGCCTGCCAGTGCGCTACATGATGCTCGATCGCGTGACGCCCGCGGCGTGCGACGTCGCCTTCTACGGCAGCGACCTCTACTACGGGGATCTGGCTCGGCCCGACGGGTCCTTCGACGACTGGAACGCGCGCAAGGACGGCGAGCACGGTGCCTACTTCGGCGAGGTGCACGGTGAGCGCCACAAGGACGGGCCGATCAACTTCGACGGCATCGACTACCTTCCGGAGGTCGGCGTCGGCCGTTGGCCGGTCAGCTCCGTGGCCGAGCTCGAGGCGTTGGTGGCCAAGTCTCTGGCGCACGAGAACGAGAGCCGGGTCGCAGTGCCGTCGAGCATGGCGCTGCTCGTCGTGCCGGGCTGGGTCGACGCCTCGCCAGCCTTCGACGACGTCGTCCGCGCCTGCCCCGGTTGGCGAACGCTGCGGCGTGGCTTCGGCGACGGGTCGGGCGGGGTCGACGGTGAGGCGGTGGCGACCCTCCTGTGCGGCGGCGTCGACCTGCTCGTGCACGCTGGCCACGGCTCGCCGAACGGCTTCGACGGCAGTCTGTGCCTGACCGATCTGCCGCGTCTGCGCGATCGGCGCCGGCTGCCGATCGTGCTCTCCGCGGGGTGCAGCACGGCCTACTTCGCGACGTTGCCGCCCTACGAGGACTACGTCGACGTGCGCGGGGTGCGGCACGCCGGGACCGACCGCGGCGAGCGCTTCACGGCACCGCCACCGGCTCCAGCCTGCCTGCAGCCGGCCGACCTCGATCGCGGCGGGTTCGGCGAACGCATGCTGCTCGGTCCCGGCGGCGCGATCGCCTACTTCGGCTGCGACACCGGCGCCCAGCCGTGCGCCCTGACCCTCGTCGGCGAGTTCGCCAAGAGCATCGCACGCGGCAACGGCCGCCTCGGCGACGCCTGGCGGACAGCGGTCACGCGCTACTTCGAGCGCGAGCGTCTCGCCGAGCTGGAGCCGACCGAGAGCTGGTATCCACCGAGCGTGTTCTTCCAGGCCATGAAGTTCGTGCTGTTCGGCGACCCGAGCCTACCCCTGCCCGAGTCCGCGAGCGTTGGCGAGGACCGGCCGCAGGCCGAACCGGCGCAGACCGAACCAGCGCAGACCGAACCGGCGAAGACCGAAACGCCGGTCAGGGCTCGGCGCCGAGGTGGACCTGGTAGTCGCCCGAGAAGTCGTCGCCCGAGATCTCGCACATCCACGCGCCGGTCGTCGCCGGCCAGCGCAGCGTGCCCGAGTGCTTGCCGGACGTCACCAGTTGTTCGGCGGCCATCTCGCCGCCGGGCGTGCTGAGGCGGACCCGCAGGGAACCACCGCTGCAGGTCGCCGCGATCCGCACGATCACCACGCGCGCGCCAGCGTGACAGTCGAGCGAGCCCTCGTCCGAACCGGTCCAGTGCGACAGGCCGTAGTGGGCTCGGTCGTCCCACGTGAACTGCGTCGTCGCGCTGCATGCCACCAAGGCGAGCGCCATTGTCGGAGCCAGGGTGCGCATGCGAGGTCAGTCGAGGAGCGACGGGGCGATCTCGAGCCCGGCGAGATGCGTCGACAGGATGTCGAGGATGGCCGGCGGCAGCTCGCCTTCGTACTTGGCCACCGGCCGCGTCTCGCCCGGGTCGAGCTGGATTCGATAGAGGAGGGGTGGCTCGTGCTCGGTGGCCGAGCCCCCGTAGCCTGGCTGGGTGAACCAGTGCACCTTCTGCGCGCCGACCCGCAGCGCGAACAAGTGCGATCCGCGGTAGAAGAACATCTCCTGGCGGGGGCTGCTGCCGCTGCCGGTCAAGACCGGCGTGAGGTCGTAGCCGTCGAACACGCGGTCGCTCGGCATCGTGCCCCCGGCCAGTGCCAACAGGGTCGGGAACAGGTCGAGGGTAGAGGCCATCTCGTGGCAGGTGCCGCCCGGGGTGATGTGTCCGGGCCACCAGGCGATGGCCGGCACGCGGAAGCCGCCCTCCCAGGTGCTGCCCTTGCCGTCGCGCAGGGTGCCGGCCGATCCACCGTCGAGGCCCATCGTCAGCCACGGGCCGTTGTCGCTGGTGAAGATCACCAGGGTCTGCTGCTCGATGTTGTTCTGGCGCAGCGCGTCGAGGATCTGGCCGACGCTCCAGTCGAGCTCTTCGACGACGTCGCCATAACGTCCACGCAGGCTGTGGTCGACGAAGCCGGAGGAGCGGAACAGCGGCACGTGTGGCGCGGTGTGCGCCAGGTAGAGGAAGAACGGCCGGTCGTGCAGGCGGTTGATGGTGGCCACCGCTTCTTGCGTGTAGCGCTCGGTGAGGGTGGTCTGATCGGCCGGCCGCTCGATGATCGACTCGTCGCGCATGAGCGGCACGTTCCACCAGTGGAAGTCGGGCTCGATCCCCGGATTGGGCCTCGCCACCAGATCCATGTCGTTCGAGTAGGGTAGACCGAACCACGAGTCGAAGCCGTGGTGCGTGGGCAGGTGGCTGGTCTGCGAGCCCAGGTGCCACTTGCCGACGCAGGCGGTGGCGTAGCCCTCGTCGCGCAGGGCTTCCGCCAGGGTGATCTCGCTCGCCGGCAGGCCCGTGGTGGAGAGGTGAGTCAGCACGCGGATGCGGTCGCCCCACATGCCGCTGCGCACCGGCAGGCGCCCGGTGAGCAGGCCGGCGCGGCTGGGCGTGCACACCGCGTCGCAGGCGTAGAACGACGTGAAGCGCAGACCCTCTTGCGCCATTTGATCGAGGTGCGGGGTGACGATGTTCGGGTGCCCGTAGCAGCCGAGGTCGCCGTAGCCGAGATCATCGGCCAGGATCACCACGAAGTTCGGCTGGGTCTGGGCTGCGACGGCCGAACTCGTGACGAACGCCGCGGCGGCGGCCCAGCCGGCGAGGGCGAGGAACGGGCGGTACGTGCGAGTGCGCATGGAGGACTTGCAGCCTAGCGACTCTCGAAGGACGCACCTGCGGGAAATGTCCGAGGGTCGGGAGAGGCAGGTGGCGACCAGCACGGCGGTCGAGTTTCGCGCGCACCCCGGACCGAGGGTGGGTGGAGCGTGGCGCAACCGCGAAGCGTCGGCGGACGGGGCAGAAAGTCGATCTCAACGGATCCGTAGCGTCGGTGCCTCGTATGCCCCGGTCTCTCGTGCTCTCACGCAAAGACCCGATGAACAGAACCTTCTCCTTCGTCTTCTTCTCCATCGCCTTCGGAGCTGTGCCGACCCTGGCCAACGGTCAAGTGCCCGCGGCCGACGGCCACGGACCGCACAGTTTCGTGGTCGCCAATCGGGGTTCGCACGACCTGACCGTCCACGACGCCTGGGACGGATCGCTGCGTCGGACCGTGCCGCTGCCGGCAGCGGCCCAGCCCGCCGAGCCCATGTACGTCGTGCAGGTTCGCGACGAGGTGGTGGTCGGCGACCGTGCCAACGACCGAGTCGTGCGTTTCGGCAAACGGGACTTCGCGGTGCGCGGCGAGGTCGCGGTCGGCCGCGGCGTGTTCCACATGTGGTCGAACGGACGAGAGCTCTGGGTCAACAACGACGTCGACGCCACCACCTCGGTCGTCGACACGCACTCATGGGCGGTCGTGCACACGATTGCCATGCCGGCCGACCTCGTGGGCATGGGCTACAAGCCGCACGACGTGTTCGTCGGGGCGCGCGACGCCTGGGTCAGTCTCGTCGCCGGCAGCGGTTCCAGCGACTGGGTGATCCGCTACGACGTCGGCAGCCACACCGAGCAAGGCCGCGCCGCGGTGGCGCGCGACCCGCACCTGTGGTGGGATCGCGCGAGCGACCGCCTGTTCGTCGCGTCGCAGGAGGGCGAGATCGCCGTGTTCGACGGCAGCACGCTGCGGCGCCGACAGACGGTGACGCAGGCGGGGGCGCACGGGATCTACGTGCCCTCGGGGACGAACACCCTGCTGGTGACCAACCTGCCGGGCATGGGCGCCGACGACCCTCGTCGCCTACCGCACCTCGCGGTCCGGCTTGCGTCAGGTCGCCGAGGTCTCGACTCGGGTGCCGACGGCGCACAACATCGCCGCCCTGCCGCTGGGCCTGCGCGTCGCCGTGACGCACTCGGGTGCGACCGCGCGCAAGGTGACGCTGTATCGGCTGCGCGGCTTTTGGTGGTGGACCCGACTGGAGCGCATCGGCGAGGTCGACGCGGGTCTCAACCCGTTCGGGTTGGCGTGGGTGCACTGAGCGGCGCCACGCGGGCAGGTCGCCTCTGGCGGGCATGATCTGCGGCCCCGCACGGTTGGCGAGTCCGATCGATCCGGGCGCGTGAGCCAGGCGCCGGGGTGCCGCTCGCCCTGAGCGCGGCGGCGTGTGGCCGCGGCTACCAGGCCCGGTCCAGGACGACCGCCGTGCCGCGCAGGTCCTCGCCTACGCGGTGGCCATCGCCGCCTGCCACTGGCGCGACGGCGAGGAACGCAGCCAGGTCGACCTGCAGGCACTTGCGGTTGCCGCCATCGAGCAGGTAGCCATAGGCCTTGCCGGTCGCCACGTTCTTGACGACGGCGACGGCGTGCGGATCGCGTGCGTAGCGGTAGGCCGGCAGAACCTGGTAGCGCCAGTCGAGGAGGCCGAGCCAGTCTTCGCCGGTGGCGACCGCCGCAGGATCCTGCAGCAGGCCGACGCCGACGTCGGTGGAGTAGCCTGCCATGAACAGCACGAGGTGGGTGTCGGCGTCGACGGCGCATCCGCTGAACTCGAGGCCGTTGCCGATGTGGACCACCGCCGTGCCGGCGCGGGCGGCCGGCGTGAAGGTGGAGGCGATCGGCGGCACCGCGTCGTTGCGGGTGATCGTCGCCAGGTTGACGAAGCCGACGTTGGGGTTGTCCTCGCCGGTGACGATGCCCACCTGGAAGGCGGGGTCGACCGCGCCGGCGTCGGCGTCGTGGAGCCCCGACAGCCGGAACGCGGTGGCGTAGGCGTTGTCGTCCATGCTGTAGGAGCGGTCGCGGATGAGGTCGACGAGCTGGATGCCGCCACCGCCGCGCGTCAGGTAGTTGGGGCAGAAGAGCGTCCCGTGCACGATGTCGGCGCCGAGGTTCTCGGACAGCATCTGTCCGGCTTCCACCTCGTAGGCGGTGGTCAGCGTCGCCGACGGCCGGTGGAACAGGACGTAGCCGTCCGCGGTGGCCAGCCAGATGCCGTCGCGGCCGAGGTCGGGGATGCCGCCGGCGACGAACGCGCTGCCGCCGCTGAAGCGGATCGGCGTCGGCGAAGCGATGGCCAGGTCGGTCTCCAGCTCGACCACCCCGGTGTCGGCGTCGACGAGTGCAGCGTGCTTGCTGCCGTAGGCGTAGACGAAGAGCTGCGGGTGGTCGGCGCCGAGCAGCGGCACGACGCCGCCGACCGGGGTTCGGTTGAACGTGTCAGTGTAGATGTGCGGCCAGCTCTTGATCTCGGGTGCCGCCGCAGTGGGGTCGGTGACGTCGATCGCCACGACGCCCTGGTCGCGGGCGGCGACGAAGATCCACTGCTTGCCACCGAACGCCAGAGTCGAGATGGCACCGGAGCTGCTCGCCGACAGGCCGGCGGAGCGCAAGGTCAGCGGACTGGCGGCGACGCTGCCGCGGACCTGATCGAAGGTCGGGGCCAGGTCGTTGAGGTTGATCCCTTGCTCGTGGACGCGCGCGCCGGTCGCCGCATACACGCCGAGGCGCTGCAGGAAGTCGCTGGAGCCGGCGGTGAAGGGCAGACGGCCCGTGCCCAGCACCACTGGCGCACCATCGGCCATGCCGTCGAACAGGTTGTCGCTCACGTCGCTCGCCAGCGCTTCGACCAGCGCGGCGCGGTCGTTTTCGGCCACGTCCTTCGCCAGAGCTTCGAGCCCGCCGAGCACGAATCCGAGCTTGAACGCGTCGGTGCCGAGGTCGGCGCTGGCGAACGCGGGTCGCAGACGCTCCGGATCCGTCGCCAGGCCGTAGAAGTCCTGCAGGGCGGCGCGCGCCTCGGCGTGGGCCGACGGCAAGGGTTGGCCGACGGCGAGCTTGGCCCGGGTGAGCGAGTCGATGAACGCCGAGACCGGCGAGATGCTGAGGTCGGTGGCGTCGATGTTGCCGACATCGAGCAGGAGGCCGAAGCGGCGGGTGCCGAGGCCCACCACGACGTCGTCCATCTCGCTGACGTAGGTGCCGCCGCTCACCACCAAGCGCACGCTACCCGTCGGCGGAGGTACGAGACGCAGGGCGAAGGCGCCGGTCGGCGAACACGTCGTGCTGCCCAGGAGTGCGCCGTTGGCGCCGTTGGGCTCCACGGCGAACGCATCGACGGTGCCACCGTCGACCGGACCGAAGGTGACGCTTCCCGACAGCGAGGTGCCGGGGACCACATTGGAGCCGCCACCGCCGCTTCCGCCGCACGCAGCGAGGAGAAGCGCGCTGGTGCACGCGATTGCGGATGGTCGGGGGATGGAACGGGACGGGACGTGGTGCATGGCATTCGCGAGCTTGCGCCTTCACGGGAGACGGGCGAGTCTGCCCGGAAGAGGACCTTCCTCTCCACATCCGGCAGGGTATCGACCCGTGACACCAGGGGGAGCGCCGATCGCACCGATCGCGTTGCACATGATCCGAGACTCGTGGCCGCCGGCGCGGGCGAGCTCGGGTAGGATCCGCCCTTCGATCCGTGAAATCCCCATAGCCGACGACGGTGGAGTCCGAAGGCCAGCCCATGTTCTCGACGACGCTCGTGCAGGTCGCCGGCGCCCAGCGCGGCGACCAGGCGGCGTGGCGGGCGCTCGACGCGCGGGTGCGGCCGTGGCTGCTCGACGTGCTCGGCAAGCGCGATTTTCCGCCGGACGTGGGCGCCGACGACCTCGTGCAGGAGGTCCTGATCGAGGTGTGCGCGACCTTCGATCGGTTCCTGCTGCAGGAGGGGTCGTCGTTCCGTGCTTGGGTGCGTTCGATCGCCGAGCTGCGCCTGCGCGATGTGCTGCGGCGCAGCAAGGCCAAGAAGCGCGGCGGCAAGGTCCCGAGTCAGAGCATCGAGCAGGGCGGCCAGGACGGGCGCGGGCTCGACATCCCGCACGGCGACATCTCGCAGACACGGGTGGCACGTTCGCACGAGTTCGCCGCCGCGCTGGCCGGCGTCCTGCACGGGTTCAACGACAAGCAACGCATGGTGTTGGAGCTGCGCTTGTTCGAGGAACTCGAGTTCGAGGCGATCGCCGCGCGCATGCGCATGAACACGACCGAGAACGCGCGCACCTTCTACTGGCGGACCAAGGAGCTGCTGAAGGAGCGGTTGGCGCGGTTCGCCCCGTGACGCGGGCCGTCCGCACCACGGATCCGGCCGCCGTGCGCGCGATGCGTTGCACGCGACTCGCGCCCCGCCGTCGCCGCCCTACTCGATCGTTCCGCCGACCGGTGGTCCCAGCTGCAGGGGCACCGATCCCGCGCCCACCGTGAGGCACCACAAGGACCAACCTCGCAACGAAGGTTGATTGGGCACGCCGAGCTGGATGGTCAGCATGCCCGAGGGGTCGGCGACGCCACCGCCGACGAACAGGGAGAACGCCGTCGGCGCGAGCCACACTGGCTGGGCGGACCAAGGCACCGTGCTGGGCGCCAGGCGATCGGTGACGAACACGGCCAAGAGCTCCGTCGGCCGGGCGTGCATCGTGATGGCCAACGGCTGGCCGATCTGCGGAGTCGAGGGGTTCGCGAGCGCCGCCAGCAGGGGCGCGTTGAGGTCGACCGGGCCACTGACCAACGGACGCCGCTGGGACTCCCCGGTCAACGTGCAGCGTTTGAGCTGGGCGGTCACCGATCCCGTGATCAGCACTGCGTGGCCGCCATAGATGACATTCAGTGGCCGCGCACCGCCATGCAGGCCACAGTCGACCAGCCACACCGCGCCCGCCGCCTCGACGCCGGCTTGGCCGTCGTATTGACCCGCGCCGCTGCCGCCGGTGGCGACGACTCGCTGGCCGTGGAACCTACCCCTCACGCGCAGGCCCGGGGCGGGGGTCACCACCGGCCAACTGGCGTCATAGCCCTGCAACGTGAGATCCGTCGCGACCGCGGTGCCGTCCACCACCAGCCCCTCGCCACCCGGCGAGCCGAAGGCGTGCGGGTAGCCGCCGGTGAAGGTGCTGCGCGCCAGCGAAGCCACGGCGCCCGCCTCGATGGTGAGTCCGGCACTCCTCGACCGGAAGTCGCAATCCTCGATGTGGACCTGGCCGGTCTGGATCGACACCACTCCGAAGTTCTGCTCGAGGGTCTCGGTCCAGCGGCCGGTGCGGAACAGGCAATGCCGAATCGTCGCGGTCTGCCCCGGCGGCACGGCGACGGTGAGGTCACGGACCGGATGGGACTGGGTTGGCTGGATCGTGTAGGGGGTGCCGGTGATGGTCAGCCCCTTGTCCAGATGGAAGGGCAGGAACGGGCCTGGGCTCTGCACCAGCAAGACATCGCCGGGGTTGGCTTGCGCCACGGCATTGGCCAGGGCGGTGCCGCTGCCAGTGACCGTGCGCACGGTCTGGCTGGGGACTGCTGTGGCGAGTGCAGCCACGATCGCGGCCTGCGTCAGAGAAGGGAAGATCGATCGCGTCATGGCTGCAAGTGCCGCGAATCCTAACGCCACGCGCGAATCTGGCGATGTCGTTCCGTGTCCATGGCGTTGAACTCGGCGGATGCCGTGAGTTCGCTGCCGGGTGGGCGATGTCGCGCTCGAGTCGGAGGTCGTCGCTCGAGCGCACCATGCCGAGATCCGCGTGGCAAGGCTTCGAGTCCGAGCTCGAGGCGGAGGGACTCGTTGCGTCGGGTTGCAAGCAGATCTGGCGGCGGCTGCTCGCGGCTTGACCGGGTTGCCCGCCGAGCTGGGCCAGGAAGGGGCGGTGCGACGGGGTGTGCGCCAGCGACAAGGCGTGGGTTTCGACCGAAGTCCGAGCGCCGACGAACTCCGGCGCGCCGTATCGATCGTTGCCCTAGAATCCTGCACCCACCGATTCGCGCGTGACGTCCAGCGGCTGGCGTGCGCTCAGGCGGCGGAGTGCTCACCGTGACCGACGTTCCCACCAAGATCGGCAAGTATCAGATCCGCGGCGTTCTCGGCGACGGCGGCATGGCCCAGGTCTACGAGGGCTACGACCCCGTGGGCGACCGGGTCCTCGCGGTCAAGGTGCTCAAGGCCGAATACGCCAACTCACCGGCGGTGGTCAGCAGCTTCGTGCAGGAGGCCAAGAAGGCCATCCGCCTCGAGAGTCACGACGCAGTGTTGACCGTGTACGAGGTGGACCAGGACGGCGACACGCCGTTCATCGCAATGCGCCGGGTCGACGGCCACACGCTGCAGTACGAGCTGACCAAGCGCGGCGTCCTGCCGGTCGATCGGGTGCGTGGCATCATGGCCAGCATCGGCGGCGCGCTGGAGTACGCGCACCAGCGCGGCATCGTGCACTGCGACGTGAAGCCGAGCAACATCATGCTCGATCGCGTCGGCCGCGCCTACCTCATGGACTTCGGCATCTCGCGTGCGGTCGGCGACCTGCTGGGCGCGCGTCTCGACCAACTGTCGGCGTTCACGCCCCAGTATGCGTCGCCGGAGCAGACCCGCGGGCTGGCGGCGACCGTGCGCAGCGACGTGTATTCGCTCGGCGTGGTCCTCTACGAGATGGTCACCGGCACGACGCCGTTCGGCCACTGCCAGACCCTGGCCGAGCTGCGCGCGGCGGTGACCCACGAGGCGCCGTGCCCACCGCGCGACCTGAACCCGCACGTGCCGCCGGCGCTCGAGCAGGTCGTCTTGCGGGCTTTGGAGAAAGAGCCGGCCGCGCGCTTCGAGACCATGGCGCAGTTCGTGCAGGCGACTCTGGCCGCCACCGATGAACGGCCGCACGGCGATCAGGTGCACGGCGAGGCGCCCGTGGTCCAGGGCCGCGGTGCGGCTGCCGCGGCCGTGGCTCCGATCTCGGCCCTCGCTGCCACGGCGCCGACCCCGGTGGCATCGACCCCGCAGGCATCGACCAGCGGAACGTCCGGCACCGTGGCGTCGGGACGTGGCCAGCGTGGCGTCGCGGTGCTGCTCCTGCTCGCGGCGACGGTCGCCGTTGTCGGGGTGTTCGGTTGGCAAGCGTGGCAGCAGCGCTCTCGCGCCCAACAGCTCGCCGCCGCCACCGACGTCGACGCGGCCGAGCAGTCGCTCGCGGCGGCCGCGCCGTCGCGCCCGATCCCGCCGCTCGCCGGCGCCGAGGCAAAGCTCGCGCCCAACGAGGATGCTGCGTCTCGGCCGAACGCATCCTCGGGCGCGCCGGTCGAGGCTGCGGCCGGGTCGCCGGCGGCGCCGCTCGGTGGCGAGGGCGGGCCCACGTCGTCGTCGCCCGCCGGAACCGTCGTCCCGAAGGGCGGCGACGTGCCCGCCGACGACGGGGCCAGCGTTGCGCCGGACGGCGGCGCGGGGTCGGACTCTGCGACGCCGGACTCCGCGACACGAGACACCGCGCCACCGAAGTCTGCGCAGCCGGAGACCCAGTCGCCGGAGACCCAGTCGCCGGAGCCCCAGTCGCCGGAGACCCAGTCGCCGAGATCCCCGTCGCCGGGCGCGCCCGAACCAGACGATGCCCCGCGCCCGCAGGCGGGCGGTGACGACGTGCGCGGCCACAACGACCCGCCGCCACCACCGGCTCCCAGGGCCTACAGCCTGCCCGCCGACTGGCAGATCGAAGTCGTCGATGCAGCGACCGTCGGTGCCACCACGCTTCCCCGCCTGGTGCGCGACTTGCGCACCGAACAAGAGTTCGTGCTGGTTCCAGCGGGTGTCTTCCGCATGGGGGCCGGCGACGGGGACGTGGACGCGCTGACCGACGAGATCCCGCAGCGCTGGGTGACCATCACGCACCCGTTCTACATGGCCACGACCGAGGTGACGATGCGCCAGTGGCGTGCCTACGCGGCCACCGCCGGCGCCAGCACCACGCCGCTCGAAGACCTGCGCAAGCACATGCGCCGCCATGGCTACGACGGGGCGGCGTGGAGCGACGACCACCCGGTGCTGCGGGTGACGTGGTCGGAGGCCGCGGGGTTCTGCGCGCACTACGGATTCCGGCTGCCGACCGAGGCCGAGTGGGAGTACGCCTGCCGCGGCGGGACCACGACCTCGTACTGGTTCGGCGACGACCCGGCGCAGGCCGCGGGCGCGGAGAACGTCTTCGATGGCGCGGCCAAAACCGCGTCCGTCACCCCGGCCTCCCGCTTCGAGCAGGAGGCCTGGCCGACGCAGGACTCGTTCTTGTTGACCGCGCCGGTCGGCGGGTTCCGCGCCAATCCCTTCGGCTTGCACGACATGCTGGGCAACGTCCGCGAGTGGTGCCGCGACGCCTACCGTGGGGACGCCTACCGGCAGCTTCCGGCGACGGATCCCGTGTGGCGCACGGGTAGCCGGAAGGTGGTGCGCGGCGGCAGTTGGCACTCCGATCCGCAATCATCGCGAGTATCCAGTCGGTGCGGCAGCGAGGACACCCGGACCCCCGACGTCGGTTTCCGGGTGGTGCGATCGGTCGCCGGCTCCTGAGCTGGGCGCGCCGCGAATCCTGGCGCCACGGCGTCTCCGGCGATGTCGTTCCGCTGTCAAGGCGCTGAACCCGCCCGCTTCGAGCCCGCGGCCCCGGGCCCTCTCGAATTCCCCTGTCGCGCGCCTGCGTCGCCGAGGGCACAATCCCGAAGCTTCGGTGCAACGCGCGGTTTGGATCTCGCGCTCGTCGGACGACTCGAACCCAGCAGCAGACATGAATCACCTCGTTCCCCTGTCAGCGTTCTCCGCTCTCTTCCTCCTCACGGCCTGCAAGACTCCGAAGCAGCTCGACGTGGATCCGGCGCAGCTCAAGGCGTCGGTCGAAGCCATCCCGGCAGCGCCCGAAGACGACCAGCCGGTGATGATGATCCGGGTCGACGAAGGGCACCTCCCCAACCTACAGACGATCCAGTTCGTCATCCCGGGTGTGTCCGGCGCCGGTATGGCGGCTTCGCAGCCCGGCAGGGCGCTGGAGTACCGCATCTCGCGCTACCTGAACAACACCAAGCGGTTCAAGGTGGTGAGCTACGACGAGGTCGCGGAGCTCAAGAAGCTGCAGCAGCAAGGCATGCTGCCCGAGGATGCTCCTGATGCGCGCGGCCTGAAGCCCGACTATTCGGTGACCTGCACCATCATCGAGATGAACCCGGGTGAGCAGAACTCCGGTGGTGGTTGGGGCGTGGGCCCGGTGCGCTGGGGTAGCGCGGAGTCGATCGCGACGGTGAAGCTGGCGGTGAAGGTCGTGTCGCTGCGGCCCGGCGATGCCGGCCGCACCATCTGGGACGGCGAAGCCGAGGGCACGCAGAGCTCGAAGGCGACCAACCTCGGCGTGAACGTCGGTCTCTTCAGCCACGACAAGAAGAAGTCGACGTCGCCGACCCTCGACGACGCAACGGAGTTCTGCGTGATGGACCTGGTGACCAAGCTGTCGGAGCACGTGCCGACGCTGTCGGGCGGGACGACGTCGATGGCGGCGGGAGCGTCGGCCGCATCGGCGACGCCGGCCGCGGCGACGCAAGAGTCGGCTTCGAAGCAGGCTCAGGACGCGACTGCGCCCAAGAACGACTAGGCAGCTAGCGTCCGAACTCGCCCAGCACCGCGTTGGTGAACGCCAGCCGTTGCGGCAGCCGATCGTCCAGCAGCACGGTCTGCAGGACCAGATCGGTGGTGGGTGGTGGCGTTCCGGGGATGGTCACGCGGAATCGGCCCACGCCGTCGGTCGCGATCGCCACCTGGGCGAGGAAGCCGGCGAACGAGACCAGCGTGCCACCGAAAGCGGGCACGTCGGCGAAGCCGGCGCGCGAGATCAGGAGCGTGCCCAAGGTTTGGGCCGGCGCACCCACGACCACGTATTCGCTGCTCTCGCCGAACCCGAGCCCGCTGCCGCACAGCGTCGCCGACGCGTTGCCCGGCCCGCGGCCGCCGAGGCTGCGAGCGCAGTCGCCTGGCGTGAGCAGGATGGCGCCCGAGGCTTGGGTTCTGGTGTCGCGACCGATCGCGACGATGCGGCCGCTGTCGTCGACGGCGTTGCCGAGACTGACCGAGAAGGTCCACAGGCCCTGCTCGGCGGGCGCGAGCAGCGAGCCGAGGGCCACGCTGCCGTTGATGCCGGCGAAGTGCGCTGCTGGCGCCGGGACCTCGGCCGTGGTCAGCCCCGATCGGTTGATGTCGAAGGCCTGCACCGACGCCGAGCTGCTGAACTCGGCGCTGATCGATTCCCAGGCGCCGGCGCGCGTCCAGATGGCCGCGCTGCGCCGGGTGCCGCCGTGGATGGCGGTGCCGGCGAGTTCGCCGTGTTCGTTGATCGCCCAGCCCTGGAACCCCGTCCAACCAGAAGGCAGGGTAGGGAGCGGCGATGCCTGTAGCGTGTCGAGATCGAACAGGCCGCCGGACCACCCGGTCATGACGCGGTCGTCGTTGAGTCCGTGCGGCGAGCTCGGCGCGCCGAGCGCCGACACGTCGAGCACCCCGCCCGGCGAGTTGAACCAGACCGACGGGCCGCCCTGGAAGCCGGGTCGCAGCGAGACGCCGGCGATGTCGCCGCGGTTGTTGACGACGTAGGCGACGCTCTGTGTGTGTCCGGGCAGCTGGCCCAGTAGCCGGATGGTGTAGCCGCCGATCCCGTCGGGGACCCAAGCGCACGCCTGGCCGAATTCCGGCAGCGAGCCGGTCGTCATCGAGCCGACGACGACGCCCGCGTCGTTGACGCCCTGCGCCCACGCCGCGTTGTATCCGGGCAGCAGTGGCAGGGTCGCGAACGGGTGCTCGGGTCCGGCGATCCAGGCGTCGACTCGTCCGTTGGTCAGCGTCCAGCCGACCGCCTCTCCGGCCTCGTTCATGTCGTTGACCGTCACGGCTGGTCCGAGCAGGCGCGCGGAGTACACGGGGCGCTGTGCGCCGGCGGGGGAAAGGCACGTGGTCGCGCAGGCGACCGAGAGGACGAGAGTACGGTGCTTCATGGTGGGCGACTGCGACGGGAGTTGTCTGCGACCCTGAACGGGCGGCGCGGTTGCGGTTTTCGCGCATCGCGTGCCCGACCGGTTCGCACCGCGCGAACGTCCAGGATGCGTGCGGGCCGGCGCAGGTCCTGTCCTTGATCCGCACACGGTTCGTCGTTCTCGTCGCCGCGCTGGGGCGAGGTGCCACCGGCAAGTCCGGCCCGCAGCGGATGGCCTCAGGCGCAACCGCTGCATGCTGGAGTGTCGAGCGGAACCGATCGCGAGCCGGTGGGGTAGAGTCGCAGCGCCACGAAGGCATCAACCGGCACATGACACCAACCAGGAAGAGCACCACCCGGAAGGCCGCCGCCGATGGGAGCAGGTCGCGCGCGCCGACGAAGAAAGCCAGGAGCGCAGCGACTACGGGCAAGGCGACGGCGAAGGCGACGCGCAAGGCCGGTGTGGCTGGCGCGCGCAAGATGAGGGCCTACGCCAGCTTCGACGCCTACTTCGCCGATCAGCCGGCCACGCACCAGCGGCTGATCCGTGCGCTGCGCCGGTTGGTGGCGCGCGCGGCGCCGCAACTGGTCGAGTCCGTCAAGTGGGGCAATGGCTGCTGGCTGTCGGGCAAGGCGCCCATCGTCTACGTCTACGCCGCCGAGGCCTACGTCCAGTTCGGCTTCCTCAATGGTGCCGCGCTCGACGATCCGCGCGGCCTGCTGCAGGGCAACGGCCGCTTCGTGCGGCACGTTCCCGTGCGCAAGCTCGCCGACATCGACGAGCGCACGTTCGTGGCCCTGCTGCGCCAGGCGATCGAGCTGGGCCACCCGGCGTTCGGCAAGTAGGCGATGGGCGGACGACAGAGGTCGCCGGGCCGTCGCGCCAGCCTGGCAGCGGATGGCACACGCCACCGCCGAACGCTGGCTGGTCCGGCAAGCGTTCGGCCCGTGTCGTCCCGCGCTCAGTCTCCTCGGACCTTCCAGGCCACCGCCCCTTCTGACCGAGAGCCCTTCGGGCTCGGGACCTGACGCCGTTGCAGTCGACGCCGCTGGCGCGGTCGGCGATGCTGGCAGATGTCTGCGACTGCTCCTCCATCCTGAGCGCCACCCGGCCCCTCGTCTCTCGTGACTCCACCCAGCCTCTACCCCGACCTCGAACCCTACGCGAGCGAGCACATCGCCGTCTCTTCGCACCACACGCTCTACCTCGAGCAGTGCGGCAACCCGCATGGAGTCCCGGTGCTGTTCGTGCACGGCGGACCAGGTGCGGGGTGCTCGACGGTGGACCGGCGCTTCTTCGACCCGAAGGCCTTCCGCATCGTGCTGGTCGACCAGCGCGGCGCCGGGCGCAGCCGTCCGCTGGGTGAACTCGCCGACAACACGACCGACGATCTCGTCGCCGACTTCGAGCGCATCCGCGCGCGCCTCGGGATCGAGCGATGGCACGTGTTCGGCGGCTCGTGGGGCAGCACGCTCGGCCTCTACTACGCCGAGTGTCATCCCGAGCGCGTGCTGTCCCTCTGTCTGCGCGGCATCTGGCTGTTGCGCCACCTCGAGGTCGACTGGTGGCTCTACGGGCTGCGGCACCTGGCGCCGGCACTCTGGCGCGCCTTCGCCCGGCACCTGCCCGAGGCGCGCCGTGGCGACCTGCTCGAGGGCTACTGGGCGCTGCTCACCGGGGACGACGAGGCCAAGGCGCGCGCCGCGGCGCGGGCTTGGGCCACGTACGAGGGGTCGGCGTGCACTCTGCTCCCCAACCCCGAGTTCCTCGACCTGCTGACCAACGACGCCACGAGTTGGGCGCTGGCGCGACTGGAGGCGCACTACCTGCGCAACCAGCGCTTCACGCCCGACGACTACCTGTTGCGTCACGTCGACCGGGTGCGCTCGATCCCGGCCTTCTTGGTGCACGGCCGCTACGACCTCGTCTGCCCGCTCGTGGGTGCCGACGACCTGCACCGCGCCTGGCCCGAAGCCAGCTACGTGGTCGTGGACGACGCCGGCCACTCGTCGCACGAACCGGGCATCGCCCGGCAGTTGGTCGACGCGATGGACCGCGTGGCGCGGACCGGGAGCCCGGTGCTCGACAGAAGCTGAGCTCCACGTGGGCCCGAAGCGTCCGAAGCGGGCATGGGGCGGACGGCAGGGATCGCCGCCCATCGCACCCGCCTTGCAGCGGATGGAGCCAGGCCACCGCTGAACGCTGGCCCGCCGACCGAGCTGGGCGCAGCTCCCACCAGCGGTCCGCACGCGCGTAGAGTGCGGTGATGGTCGAGCGACGCTTTCGCATGGGCAGGTTGGACCACGTCCACATCCGAGTGCCGAACCGCGCCGAGGCCGCGGCGTGGTACGCGCAGCATCTCGGTTTCGAGCCGGTCGGGCGCTTCCGGTTCTGGGCCGAAGGCTTCGCCGGTGGCCCCCTGCAGATCTCGGCGGACGGTGGCCAGACGACCTTGGCGCTGTTCGAGGCGAGCGAAGGGCACCCGATGGTGCCGCAGACGACCGGCGTGGCGTTCAACGTCGACGCCGAGTCGTTCGTCGCCTTCGCGCGGAGCCTGCCGTCCGAGATTCGGCGTGCCGACGGCACGGCGCTGACCGTCGCCGACTTGGTCGACTTCGACCTGTGTTGGGCGTTCGACTTCGCCGATCCGTGGGGCAACCGGTTCGAGCTCAACTGCTACGACCACGCGGCCGTCCGCGCCGAGCTGGTCGATCGGGATGGCGTGAGGCCAACCCGGTACTGGCCGGCGTCGCTGCACGAAGCGTGGACCCGGAAGTGATCGGCGGCTGGTGACGGGCTTTGGCAAGTGTCGCCTCCGAAGACCCATACCCATCGAGGCGCTGGGGCCCCGGGCCATACCGCGACGCGCTTCCCCGGTCCCGCGATCGAAGGAGGCCTGCGCCACCGCCACCGGCAGGGTCTGGCGGGTACCGCCACCGTCGAGGCGCGGACGCATGACCGCCACCGGCCGCCTCGCCTCCATTGCAGGCGGTCGCCCTCCCCTCTACCTTTCCGGCTCGATAGGAGGTCCGCATGATCATCTGGGGTTGGCGCAACGTGACGGTGACCAAGGCGAAGGGACGATTCGCTTGCCCGCACTGTGCGTCCGAGGAGGCGTACGACCACAAGGTCGTGCGTCGCTGCTTCACCCTCTACTTCATTCCGGTCATGCCGTTGAACGCGGTCGGGGACTTCGTGCAGTGCCGGAGTTGCCGCGGGCAGTTCGCCGTCGACGCACTGCCCGCGGACGCGCCGGCGCGCCAGGGGCGGGCGCGGGCGCGCTACACCCATGCCGCCGTGGAACTGGTGATCCAGGGTGCGGTCCGCGCCGACCGGCCGCCGCCGCCCCGGTCCGTGCAGGAGGCGCTGGAGCGCGCCTACCGGATCGAGCTGACGGTGGGCGAGGTGCTGGATCGCTTCGATCAGCGTCGCGAGCCGGCGGCGATCGTGGCGCCGGTCGCGGTCGGATTGGACGCGGGCAGCAGGGAGAACCTGTTCCGCGCCGCCATGCTCGGCGTCCGCTTGGGCGGCGACACTCGGGCCGGCCGGCAGTTCCTCGCCGACCTGGCCCTCGCTCTCGACATGGCACCGGCGCACGTCCACGCCATCCTGAGCGAGTCCGCGGCTTCGTGAAGGTCGGCGATGTGGAGTGCTGCCACGGCACGCCGGCGCAGGTCGGCAACACGTCGATGGCGATCGACTCGAGGCTTGGGTCAGTCCAGGTCGCCGGCAATCGCGCGGGCGAAACGCTGATCGTCTGCGCCACTCGGTGACCGTAGGAGTCCGCGTCCCGGGATTCATCCGTGGCGGTGCCGCACCCGTTCGCCCAGCTTGGCACCCACGTTGCGCGCCGGGAGTGGCGGTAGCTCGGGGCCGGCGTCACACTGGGCGCGTGCAGCCCAAGGTCGTGCATCCCGCGACGGTCGCCGCGTCGCTTCCGGATCTGTGGTCGCCGCGCGTGGTGGCCGAACTCGACGACAGCTACGTCAAGGTCGCCAAGGTGCGCGGCGAGTTCACCTGGCACAGCCACGCGGGCGAGGACGAACTGTTCTACGTGCTGCGCGGCTGCCTGCGCATCGAGCTCGAGAGCGGCCATGCCGTCGAGTTGCGTGAGGGCGACGTGTACGTAGTGCCCAAGGGCGTGCGGCACCGGCCGAGCGCCGCCGAGGAGTGCCACCTGATGCTCATCGAGCGCAAGAGCACGGCGCACACGGGGGGCGAGGTGTCGGCGTTGACGCGGACCCTGGCCGAGCAGTTGCGGCCGATCTGACCGCGCGGCGACTCGGCCCCGAGCGCCGAGGCCGCGACGCGTGGGTCGGCCTCCTGCGCCGCGTGCACCCCGTCGACCCGGTCACCTGCCCGACCGTATCCGTTCTGTCCGACGGCGCACCCGAGGTGTGCAACGTGCTCCAGCTCCACTTCCCCGCCGGATTCCTGCGGGCAGGGCGCCACACCGATCAGCGGACTCGCGCCCCCGGCCTCCACCAGGCTCGAGCGGGGGGCGCGACGCGGGTCGGTGGAACCAGCTAGCGGCGCACGCGAACCTTCTCGCGCTCGAACATCCGTTCGGCGCGCGCGAACGATGCGCCCCGGAGTGCCGCGTAGAAGTCCATCAAGCCTTGCCGCACCTCGGCCGCCTTGTCGAGCGCGGCGTCGATCTGGCGACTACGGCGCAGGTAGCTCTCCTGGGACAGCAAGCCTGCGTTGTAGTCCATGCACAGACGCTTGCTCTTGATGATGACCAATTGCGCCGCGTGGCCGTAGTCGAGACCTTTCTGCCGCGTCCAGGCGAACTCGGGCCCGAACGAGAAGAAGCAGATGTGCAGGCCGAGCCGTGTTCTCACACTCACCGCGATGATGTCGGTGTCGAGCCGCGGGACCACGATCTTGCGATCGCGCTCGTCGTCGACGTAGACCTCGATCGTGTCGGCGGTCGAACCGGCGTGGAACTCGCCGACGCTGGCGACGAAAGTGTCCCAGGCGCGCATGTCCGCCCGATGACCGGCACTCAGCTGTGCGACGACCGAATCCGGCTGTCGGCCCGCCTCGATCTCCTCGACCGCGCGGCGCTTCTCGTCGAGCTCCGCGCCCAGCTCGCCCTCGATCGGAGCGAGGCTGCCGACCTCCTTGTCCAGTTCGGCCGCCATGGCGGCCTTGCTCTCGTCGAGGCGCCGGTGCAACTCCTCGCGGGTCGCGAAGGCGCGGCGCTCGATCTCCATCAGCTCGACCAGGCGCTCGAAGTACTCCTCCTGCGAGAGCAGACAGCTGTTGTACTCGAGGCAGAGCTTGCGGTACTTGACGATCAAGACCTGCGCCGCCTCGTCGTATCTGGCTTTGGCCTGCATCGTCCAACGAAGGTCGCTGCCCACGCATACCGACACCAGCGGCAGCGAACACCGCATTTGCAGGCAGAGGCCTTGCTCGAGCTCTTGGACGAGCCCTTCGACATCGAGCATCGGCACGGCAATCCGTGTCGTGCGCGACTTGTCCTTCCAGATTTCGATGAGCTTGCGCTCGCCTCTGCTGCGGATCTCTACCGGGCGCAGCGCTGCATCCAGATCGGCCATTCGCGCTGACACGGCGGCCTTGCCGGTCGCGTCGGTGCCGACGCCGAGCGTCTCCGACCTCTCGCCGGCCGTCGCATCGTTGGGCGCGATCTCCTCGGCCAGGCCACGGAAGCTCGCCATCGCCTGCGTAACGCGCCTCTCGAACTCCGCGTCATCCAACGCCGCCAAGCCGAGTGCTTCGTCCAATCGTCGGCTGGCCTGGTTGGCCTCGAGCGTGGTCTGCACCGCGATCTCCATCGAACACAATCGCGCTGCTTCGATCCCGTTGAACAGCTGTCGAACGCGTCGTTGATAGGTCTCGAGGCTGAGCTCCCCCTTGTTGAACTCCGTGCACAGGTCGCGGATTCGATCGATCAGTTGTTGCGCCTTCTTGTCGTACTCGATGCCTTGCTCGCGGGACCAACCGATCGCGATGCCGATGTGTCCGATCCCGGCTTGGCCGCCGAGCGAGAACGACGACGGGTCGGCGATCTGCTTCGGGTCGAGCTCGTCGACCTGGATCCGGCTCGTGTGCGCATCGTCGACCCAGATCGAGATCTTCTGGGCCACCCCAGGCATGGCCAGGCCCAGGGTGAAGAGACCTCGAGCGATGGCTCGGGACGTGCGGTGCATCAGGATCATCGAACGATGGAGGTCGGTAGGGGCCCTTTCGGCAAACGGAGGCCCTCGGCCCTGAGCTGCAAGGGCTGCGAATCGTCGCGGCGGGCGCGAATTCGGCCGTGTTGTTCCGTTGCCACAGAGCTGACCAGGCCACGCCCGAGCAGCCCTGGAAGCTCCAAGCAACAACAGCGCCGGCGGCCCCCTCTGGTCGGCGCTGCGCCGACATCAACCCTTGGGTTGCGGCCGCCGGCCGCGCTGAGACACCGTGCCCGATACGGAGCCACTGTAAACGCGGCGGCGCGAACCGGGCGTGGGGGCAGGTGTCGGCGGCGATGGCGCGCCCCGGAAGCCAAGTGTCCGAGGCCGCGAGTCGGCCCTGACGCGGCGGCCCTGAGGCGGTGCCCCTGACGTCGGGACGCCTTGCCAGGCGCCACCGCCGCACGCGCAGGTCGCCCGTCCTTGCGGGCAACCACCCCCGCTGCACTCGCGCGGGCCCCATCCAACACCCAAGACAGCTCACACGCGAACGGACCGACGTCTTCGTGACGGTCGCCGGCGGCGGCGGACGGCGTGCCGGGGCCGAGCAGGTGTCGAAGCCCATGTTCTCGACCTCGGCGATCGCCAGCCGGCGGGCGCCCGAGGAGGACGAAGGGGATCGTCCCAGATCGAGCGTGGCATGTGGGATCGTCGGGCCGGTGGCCACGGACACAGGTGCGGGGCCTTCGCGAGCACCGATCGCCGCCGCCAACGCCATCGATCGGGCCGCGCCCTCCGCGGTGCGATCGACGGCGGCCGGGTTGCCAGGGCCGGCAGTGTCGCGCATGGTCTTTCTTGGGCGTCGCTCCTCTTTCGGCATCGGTCTCCGCCTTCGCGGTGTCCCCAGCACGCATGATCGCCCCTGACCCAACTCGCACCGCCGACCTGCTCGGCCACCTCGACTTCGTGCGGGCTCTGGCGCGCGACCTCCTCGTTGGGGACGGCGACGACCTGTGCCAGGACGCCATGGTCGTGGCGCTGCAGCACGCGCCGCGCGAGCCGTCGCGCCTGCGGCATTGGCTGGCGGTGGTGGTGCGCAACCTCGCGCGCAACGTGCGCCGACGCTCCCGGCGCCAGGCGATGCGACTGCGTGCGCTGCCGGCGCTCGAAGCCGCAGCGTCCGCCGCCGACGTGCAGGCGCGCGAGGAAGTGCGCCGGCGCGTGGTGCAGCAGGTGCTCGAACTGGGCGAGCCCTACCGCGCCACCGTGCTCGCCGTCTACTTCGAAGGTCTGTCCTGCGCGGCGATCGCGCGGCGCGCGGACGTGCCGGAGGCCACCGTGCGCAGCCGGCTGCGCCGCGGCCTCGCCCTCTTGCGCGGCCGCCTCGACGACGTGCACGGGGGCGACCGCGCCGCGTGGTCGACGCCCTTGCTGGCGCTCGCGCGCGGTCCTGGCGAGGGGCCGACGCCGTTCGGGCCGGCGGTGGGCGACGCGAGCCGGCGCTGGCTGTCCTCGCAGCAGGCGCTGGTTGCCACCGTTCTGGTCGTGCCCGCGGTGCTGCTCGCCGTCTGGTGGCTGACCTCGTCCGCCGCCGAGGCGACCGAGGCGGCACAGGCTGGCGCCGCAGTCGAGGCCGCGCCGCCGCTGCCGGAGGTCGGGGTGCCGTCGACGCCGGTGCGCGCCGAAGTGCAGGTGCGGGCCGTCGATCTCGGCGCGACCTACCCCGGTGTCCGGCGGCTGGGCACCCTGCGCGTCCGGGTGTGTGACGAGGCCGGTGCCGCGGCACCGGCCGTCAGCGTGTCGGTGCGGCCAACTCTGGGCAGCTTGCCCCCGGCGGCGAGGGTGGTCGACGATCGCACCACCTCGCGCAACGAGAGCACCGATTCCGCGGGGGAGGTGCGGTTCGACGCGCTGCCCGAGGGGCCGTACCGCGTCGAGGCGCAGCGCGCCGGGGAGGCGGCGTCGGCGACGGTCGCCCTCGCCGCGGGCGGCGCCGAGGACCTCGTCCTGGCTCTGCGGGCCGACGCCGAGCGCGAGCGCTTGGTCGTCGAGGCGGTGGACGGCGCGCGGGTGCCGGTTCCGGGCGCGCGGCTCGAAGTCGTGGGACTGGGCGACCGCGCGACCGTCGGCATGGACGACGCCGCGCCGGCGTTCCTCACCGCCGATGCGCACGGTCGCGCGGTCTTCGACAAGGACGAGTTGGTGAGTGGCATCGTGATGGCGACCTCGGGCGGACTGTCCGGCTGGACGCCGATCGAGTCCGGCAGCCGGCGTGCAACCGTCGTTCTCACGGCGCCGGGTTCGTTGGCCGGTCGGCTCGACGGCGACGGTGCGGATGACCTGGCCCTCGCGGTCGTGCAGGTGCACGCCCTCGACCATCCGTTGCTGGCGCACCATGTGGCGCACGGCAGGACCTGGTCGGCGAAGGTGGTTGGGCGCTCCTACCGCTTCCCGAGTCTGCCGCCGGGCACCTACGTCGTGACGCTCGCGGCGACGACGCCGACGTGCCTGGCGTTGCCCCCGAGACGCGAGCAGGGCCTGCCGCAGCCGAACGCGGTGCAACCCATGGTCGTGTCCGTGCGCGCCGGCGAGGACGCCCAGCTCGATCTCGATCTGCGCGCTGGTGCCTGCATCGATGGACGCGTCGTCGATGCCGAGGGGCGGCCCGTGCCGGGCGCGCGTGTGCTCGCATCGCTGATTGCCGACGCGACCGGGCCGGTCGCGGGTGACGCGAGCGCTGCGCCCCTGTGGCGCCTCGATGGCCCGGACTACCGCCCGCACCAGCGGCCCCATCCGAGCGCGCACGTCGAAGGGACGGCCGGGGCCGACGGGCGCTACGTCTTGGCCGGTCTGCAGCCCGGCCGGCACCGCCTCGAGGTGCGCGCCTCGGGCTGGAGCTACGACCGTCGCGAGGTCGAGCTGTCACCGGGGGGCCGGCTCGCGCAGGCGCACGAACTGATGCGCGACGGTGTGTTGCAGGTGGCACTGCCTGCCGGCGTCGGCAGCGTCGCCGTGCGCCGACAGGGACGAGACACCTTCGTCTACCTGGCGCACCTGCGCGACGAGGTCACCACGGTGCCCGGCTTGGCCGCCGGCGTGTACGAGGTGCTCGAGTGCGACCGTTGGAACGGACGCGGCGAGCGTCGGCTCGGCGAGGTGCTCGTCGAGGCCGGACGCACGACCTGGCTCGATCTGCGCGCGGCCGCGTTCCCGCACCGTGGTCTCGTCGTCGACGCGAACGGTCCGGTCGCCGGAGTGCGCGTCGGCTTCGCCTTCCCCGGCATCGGCCAGACCGACGGCAGCGGCCGCTTCGCCTTCGCCTACGCCTTCCACGCGCCGAGACACTCGGGTGCCCTCACCTTGCGGCTGGGTGGGGCCACCTGGCGGGTGCCGGTGACGCGTGCACAGATGCCGGCGCCCGACGACTTCGGCGTGTTGCTGCTGCCGTCGTGCGTGCTCGACGTGCGCACCGTCGGAGCCGACGGCCGCGGCGCCCCGGCGCGGGTTCGGGCCCAGAGCGGCGACGCCACGTCGGGGCGCGAGACGTCGAGCTCCGTCGTCAGCGACTCGGAAGCCGACGGCCGCCTGCGTCTCGAACGCCTGGCCAACGGCCGCTGCACGGTGTCGGCGACGTTCGCCGACGGCACGGTCGTGCGCGGCGTGGTCGAACTGCCCGCCTCCGGCCCGCTCACGCTGCGCGCCCTACCCGCAGGGGATCTGGAGGTGGCGGTGAGCGACGTCCACGGCACACCGCTGGCTTTCGCCATCGTCCAAGTGAGGCGCGTGTCGACTGGGCCCGAGGGGGGCGACATCGTCGGCTCCGGAGTCACCGGCAGTGATGGCCGGGCCTTGCTGCGCGGCCTGGCCGCCGGCGAGTTCACGATCCACGGCGAGCGCGACGAGCGCGTGGGCTCGCAGCGGTGCCAGGTCGCGCCGCGCGTCACGGCGCAAGTCGGGCTCGAGCTGCGCTGACGACGACCCCGCTCGGTGGCGCTCGCGGGATGAGGCGAGCACGCGGCGCGGGACCGCGAAGCCTCAGCCCTGCGTTCCGAACCACCACGCCGCGGGAGTCTCTAGAATGTCCTCCGGAGGTGGGTCGTGGCCGGCAGACGAATCTCGAGGTACCCCATGCTCTCTCGCTTCCCCTTCGGTTCGATCGTTCTCATCGCCTTGGTCGTGACGAGTTGCGGGAGCCACTCGACTGGTTCTCCGGCCAACGTCGGTCCGACCAACCTCGAGGAGGCGCTGCGACAGCTCGGCGTCGACACCAAGCGGACCGCGCGAACGAGCAACGAGGGCGTCCAGCTGCCCGAGACGTACGCCCCACTCGGCAGCACTGTGACCCTGACGACGCTCGAGTCGGGAGAGGTGGTCCTGGGCAGTGCCAAGGAGCTCGTGTTGGCCGGGTTCTCCCTCCAGCACCAAAACGCGTTCATCACCGCGATCGACAACTTCCGCACGCCGCAGCAGTTCAATCTCGTGGCGCCCAGCGTCATTTCGAGCTTCGACGCTGAGGACGCGCCATGGGCCCGCGAGGAGACAGCAGGTAACACAGCCCCGCCATCGACCCTCCGAAGCACGGCAGCCGGCGACACCGATGGCGATGGAATCGACGAACTGGCGTTCGTCCACGTCGCTGGAAACAGGGTCGTGCTCAACGTACTGGATCTGGACGCTCCACCGGCCGCGCCGAGGGACAGGATCCTGCCGATACCGATGTCCCTGCTTCCGATCGAAGACGTTCGGGCCGCAGCTGGTGATGTCGACGGCGACGGTCGGGCGGAGCTGTTGGTCGGCCTGAGCCGATCGCCTGTTCCCGGAGTCGCGACCGCATCGGCCGTCATGGTGTTCGACGACGCGTCGGCCGACTACCGGTTGGTGACGAGCCTCGACTTCCGGTCGCAGCTGGCCGGGGTGAGCACGAACCTGGTCCTCGAGGCGGGCAACATCGACTACGACCGCGCCGACGAGTTGGTGGTGATCGTCAACGAGCTCGACCTCGGCCGAGGCCAACTGCAGCCGGCGCGAGCTGCCAGCCGCTACTACGTCGTCGATGACGAGGAACGAGGTTTCGCCCATCTCGCCGAGGACCTCCTGTTCGCATTGTCGTCGAGCGAGGCACACGTAGCCCAAGTAGCTGATGTCGCCATCGGGAACTTCGACCAGGACGAGTACGGCGAGATCTTGCTCGCCGGCGTGTCGGGTCTCACGGTCTTCGACTCGTGCAACGAGGCGAGCAGCCACCGCTACGTTGCCGCGATCTACGACTTCGACGGTCGCTCCCTGCAGCGATCGTTCGCGGCCCACACCCTGGCCGAGGATCCCATCTTCCCGTCGAACTGCTCGGACGACGGACCCTGGACGATGCGATTCGCCCACGCCAGCGCGATCGACATCGACGGCGACCGGAGCGACGAGATCCAGATCAATCAGTATGTCTTCGACGCCCTCCCCTTGCCCGGTGAACGGTGGGAGTCGAACGCCATCGCCATCCTTCCGCGCGCCACGCTCTTTCCCGCGGGACGCACGGGAGAGTCGGTCTTCGACCGGAGCACGGCAGCCATGACCGTTTCCGACCCCAACGGCGACGGCCGGGAGGATCTCGTCGTCTTCCGCACCGGCAACGACACGCTGGACGTCTACAGCTTGGTCGGCCAGGACTTCGTCCGCCACGCGGCGCTGCCCATCGAACTGACTGATCCGATCTATGGCACGCTCGACCAACCCGTGAATCCCATCATCCTGTCGATGGAGGCGAATCTCGACAACGAGGGGCAGACTCAGCGTCTCGAGTTCGTCAGACACGTGCAGGACTTCACAGAACCGCTCGTGCTGGCCGCGCTCGCCGCTCCGCCGTGCATTCGAGGCATTGGCCAGAACGTCGAGGCCTGTTCGACCACCTGGGGCCGGTTCACGAGCAGGGGCGTGGGAGGCGAACACGAGGTGACGTTCAGCGCCGGGGTCTCGCTCGGCATCTCCGTCGAGTACGACATGGGAGTCGGATTCGTGGTGAACGCGTCGACCCGCATCGCCGCCTTCGAAGCCAAGGGCACCTTGACCCGCGAAGGCGGCACCTTGGCGAACGAGAGCTACGAGGTCACCAAGTCGGTGAGCTTCCAAACAGGGCCGCTCGAGGACAGCGTTGTCTTCACCAGCATCCCCTACGACTTCTACGAGTATCGCGTGTCGAGCTCGAACCTGGAGACGCCCGAGAAGCGGCAGCAGTTCGACTTGATCTATCGCATCGGATTGCCGCGAGAGCCTGTCATCCGGATCGTCGAGCGGGACTTCTACAACACGCACACGCTCGCCACCGCTCTCAAGATCGACGACAGCGTCTTTCGGCACACCATCGGCGACGCAGCGAGCTACCCCACGCTCGCGCAGCGCGACTCCATCTTGGATGCGCGTCGCTCACAGGTGGCGGCGCTCCGGACGGAGTGCCCGCACTGTTGGCGGCTCGATGCCGACGACAGCGCGTTCTTCGACGAGCCGTTCCGGGCCTTCAACCCGTTGCAGTCCCTGCCGGGCCTCTATTCCGAGACCGTGGCGGTTGGGCAGGGCGGAGGCTCGACCGAGGTGTCGATCGAGTTGAGCCAGTCGAACGGGGCAGGGCGTCACGCCGCTACGTCGGCGGAGCTGGAAGTCGAGACCGTCATCCTGGGTGGCTTGTTCGGCTTCCAGTTGGGTGTCACCGGCAGCAGCAGCACGACCTTGACCCGTGGCAGTGGGACGAGCTACGTGGGCGTTGTGGGGAGCATCGACGCCAAGAACTACGTCGACAATCAGTATCGGTTCGGGCTCTTCACCTATCTCCAAGGCGACCCTGGCTCCGGCCTCGAGTTCGAAGTCATCAACTACTGGGTCGAATGACCGGCCCTCGCCCGCCTGGGCCCGTGACACGCGACTCGTACGCCAGTCTGCCTCATGCTCGACGCGAGGCAGTGCTTCGTCGTGACGCGGGTGCAGACTCCGTTGGTTGGTGAATGCAAGCGCGTGCCTTGCCCCGCAACGCGAGCTGCCGCGCGAGATTCGCAGCCGTTGCAGCCCAGCGTGCCCGCACAAGAGACGTGCGGCGTGCGTCACGTCATCTCCCGTCTGCTGAGCGACGTCGGCGGTTGCGTCGGTGGCGCGCAGAAGCTACCGGGCGAGCGGGGCTCGAACGGGTCGTGCGTCAAAATCGTCGTGCCGTCGATGGCGTGCCCGTGGTCGGGAGGGACAGGCAAAGCAGTACTCGTGCTCGGCGGATCCGGTACAGCGTCGTGGGGCCGAAGCGGCGCGTATGTGCGGTGGCGGCACGCTCGCCTGCCCGTGCCGGGAGCATCAGAACGAGAAGTCGGTCGGGAGTCCGGCGACCACGCCCGAGAGAAAACCGAGCAGTCCTTCGCGGTCCGCCCCCGTGATCCAGAGGTCGTTCATCACCGCGAAGCGGCGCTCGTAGGTCCTGGTCGTCGCCAGGCGCGGGACGGGGAACGCCAGCGTGGTCTCCAGCGTCACTTCGCTTTCCCCGGTGTCGGGCAGCAGCCGGTCGAGGCCGGGGAGCGCGGGCACCCACCGAGAGGTGATCCGCGAGCGGGTAGACACGCGTTGCGCCGCGATCGAGCGCTCGAGGCGGGCAACCGGAACGGCGACGCCGGTGCGCGCCTCGCTCCAGGCTGCGTGGCGGGCGGCGACGGCACTGCGCAGGTCGGCGACCGCCCCGAATCCGAGGCAGACGACGACTCCCAGGAGGACGAAGAAGAGCGGCAGCGTCATCACCGCCTCCATGCTCGCGTGCCCCGCCTCGCTGCCACGCCTCGCCTGCATCGCCATCTTCACCTCAATGGTGGACCGGCAGCCCGCGCGCGCCGAAGTGCTTCGTGACCGGCACCAGCGCCGCGTCGAAGCGGGGCGTGACGAGGTCGAAGCGGAGTGGGTTGCCGACGCGCGCTTCCGCCAGCGCCGCGGTCGAATACGGCGCGGTCGCCCCGAACAGACCCGGCATCACGAGGGGCCCGCCGCTGCGCACGCCGCTCCACGCGAAGCGGAAGAAGCGATCGACCCATCGCCGCGTTACCTGGTTCGGCCGGCGGTCGAATGCGGCGGCCAGCGGCTCGGGCAGCTGCGAGAGGCGCCGCAGGGAGTCCTCGGTCGCCTCGCGCCAGACGTACCATGCGCCGGACAGCGTGGTCGTCGCCATGAGCTGGTAGTAGATCGGCCGGTCCATCTCGCGCAGCCGCTCTCGGCCCTTGTCCCAGTAGTGCGCCAGGCGCACATATCCGATCGGGAAGCGCGGGAGGACGGCCGTGGGCACGAGCACCACCCCGTCCGGCTCGGAGGCCGCCGCCGCGTAGGCGGCGGCAGTCGGCGCGGTGCGCAGCGGTTGCCCGACGACCGTGCGCTGGGCGCGACCCAGGAACCGGCGCAGCGCCTCGATCTGTGGCCGGAAGCGGCCGAAGGCCTGGCCCGCCGCGCGGAACATGTTCAGAACGTAGCGTTCCTGGGCGATCTTCGCCGACAGCGCCGCGGACCCGCCGAAGATCGAGGCCCCGAGTTCCTCCCAGAACAGGCTCCACATCCCGCCCTCGTAGGTGGGCTCCACCGCGTCCATCATCGCCAGGATCGCGGTGAGGTCGAGCATCGCGATGTTGAGGTTGGCGGACAGGTTGAGCAGGCGGGCGGTGGTGCCCGCGCTCGCGTACGCTGACTTGTCGACGACGTTCTGCGTCTCGACCTTGCCGCGTGCCGCCCGGCCTGTGTTCACGACCAGGCCGAGCAGCGGCAGGATCGCGACCAGAGCGATGATCACCAGGAAGGCAGCCTGGCCACGCTGTTGTGCCGCCTGCCCCGGGTCAGGCACGGCGCACCTCCGGCGCGCCGCCCTGGTTGGTCAGGGTCGCGCTGGCGCGCAGCGTGCGCACCCGCAGGCCGAGCGCGCCGAAGGTCTTGCCGAGCAGCCGGGCGGCTCCGGGGATGCGCAGCACGAAATCGTGCTCCACGGTCACCGTGACCGGAGAGTCGCTGCGGTAGGCTGCCCGGTCCAGGCGCACGCGGGTCAGGGTCCTCGCGAGCTGCGTGCTGAGTAGGAGCGATGGCCGCTCCAGGCGCACCTCGGTGTCGGAAGCACCGTCGATCACGCCGACGGCGATGGCCGGCGTGAGCACGGCACACGTGATGGCCGCTGCTCCCCGCACGTGCGCGAGCTTCGCAGAACGACTCGGGGCGATGCGGCCGGCGGGTTCGCCTTCCAGGCGCGCGGGCACCCAGACGATGGCCGCACGCGCCGCCTGGAAGGCAGCCAGCTCGACGACGGTCTGCGCTACGAGCAGCAGCGCGAGCTGAGCGACGATGGCGATGACGATCAGCAACAGCGGCAGCACGAGCACGAACTCGAGCGCGGGCGTGGCGCCGGTCTCGTCGCGCAGGAAGCGTCGGCAGACCTGGAGCACCGTGCTACCCGCCGGCAAGCCGCTGGGCTTGCAGCACCCAGGCCAGGGTCCCCGCAGCGATGGCGGCCCCGAGGGGAATCGGCACCTGGAGCAGATCGCGATCAGCAAGCTGTCGCAGGCGCGGCAAGAACCAGGAGCCAGGAATGGCGACGACGGTGCGCAGGAGCACGCGGGTGCGGCCCTCGACCACGCATTCGGCGATGAGCATGGTGAGCGCGGCGGCGAGGGAGCAGGCAAACACGTGGACCAGCGCCGGGAAGCCCACCCACGCCCCGACCGCTACCAGCAGCTTGGCGTCACCGCCACCGAGCAGACGGCGTGCGAAGCACGCGAAGCCGAGCAGAAGCGCGCCGGCCGCCGTGGCCAGGGCGTTGCCGAACGCGACGCCGGGGGTGCCCGGCAGCCAGCCTTGGTTTGCGGCCAGCGCGGTGAGCAGCCCGAGCGCCGTGCCCGGTACGGTGATCGCGTTCGGGATGCGCCGGGTCCGCAGGTCGGCGATCGCCGCGGCCGCGGCGACCACGAGGCCGCCGAGCAACTGTGGCTCGATCGCCAGGCTGGTGGCGAGGTGCGTCATCGGGTGACGCCGGTGCCACCCGGTCCGTTGGGCTTCGCCGGCGGGCTGCTGAAGGTGTCCTGCCAGATCTGGTTGGCCCACCCGATGATCTTGTCCTTGTAGATGATGATGAGCGCGATCAGTGGGATCGCGATGAACGCGAAGACCAGCAGTTTGCTGATCTGCTCCTCGGCGCCACGGTCATCGCGCCAGAACGACGGGACAAAGTCTCGCATAGCTTCTTCTCTCACTCATGGCCATGGCGATGCGATCGACCACGCCAGCAGGTCCAGGTATCGCGCAGCGACCCGGATCACCTGCCAGCTGAGCGCCGCGAACGGCGCGACGCCGAACGCGAGGATCAAGACGCATTCCAGCGCTGATTCCCCCGTGGTATCCATCCAGAGCCGATGGGGTCCGACGCTCTCTGCGCAAGTTTGTGAAGTGCCGATCATCGCCATCTCGCACGCGGTTCGTCCGCACGCATGGCGACAGCGCATGAGCGGCTCGGGCGCTACATCCGAGTACGGTATCTCGGCGGTGCGACCGTCAGCTGTCCACCGTGCCGGTACCCGACCCCGGCGCGAAGTGCTGCAGCAGCGCCCGGAGCTGCCGCTTGGCCACGGCCAGCTTCTGCCGGGGGGTTTCGGCGCGCACATAGCCGAGCTCGTCGGCGATCGCGTCGTAGCTCATCTTGCGCATCTCGCGCA
The DNA here is from genome assembly GCA_041398565.1 of Planctomycetota bacterium. Lineage (GTDB taxonomy): Bacteria > Planctomycetota > UBA1135 > UBA1135 > UBA2386 > DATGPD01. Next base: position 73,522 of record JAWKUN010000002.1, read on the forward strand.
TCAGGATGATCTTGCGGTAGCGCGGATTGAGCTGCGCCAGTGCCTGGGCCAGCGCGTCCTCGAGCTCGTGCCCGCGCGCGGACTGACTTGGGCTGACGCCGTTCGCAGGCGGGTCGATTCCAGCCCCGCAGCTCGAACTGGCCGGCCCGAGCGGCTGCGCCGGTCGCCGGTGGCGCACGTCGTAGCGCCGCTTGAGGTCGCGGATGTTGTTCTCGACGATCTTGGCCAGCCACTGGATGAACTTGCTGTCCGCCTCGTCGCGGAAGTGCTCGATGCGCCGGTACGCGTCGAGCATCGATTCCTGCAGGACGTCGTCGATCTCGGCGAACCCGCGCAGCTCGCTGCCGAGCCGGTGCTCGATCAGAGCGCGCACCCGCGGTTGGTAGCGCGAGAACAGCGCCTCGCGCGCGGCCTGGTCACCGGCCCGCGCGGCACGGATCTGGAGTAGGGTCGTCGAGAACGGCGGATCCCTTTCGGCCATGGGGAGAGCCTACCAAACCGTCGGGTTGCCGGCACCCGGCGGACCGGGCGGCGCTACTTCTTGCGCGCGGCGGGGCGCGCCTTCCGGGCGGTCTCGAGCTTGTCTCTGAACTCGCCCGCGAGGTCGGGGTCGGGGCACTCCGCGACGTAGGTCGCGAGGAGATCGAAACCGGCGCTCGCATCCGGCCGGTCCGCCACGAGGCCCGCGAGCACGTCGAGCGCCTCGCGGTGGCGGCCGAGATCCCACAGGCTCTCGGCCATCGACACGCGTAGGTCGATGCCCTGCGGGTACGCCTCGAGCCCGCGGACGAACGCCGCAATGGCCTCCTCGTGCTTGCCGAGCATCTGCAGCGACTCGCCGAGACGGTAGGAGCCCTCCCAGTTCTCGTGTGCGTCCCGTGCCGCTTGCTCGAACAGCGCGATCGCCTCCGCGAAGCGCTCCTGTTGCCCGGCCGCGACTGCCTGATCGCGCACCGTCAGGCCGAGCACGATTCTGACTGCGGCGTCCTCCGGCGCGAGGTCCAAAGCCTTGCGGAACAGCCGCTCGGCCTCGGGGAGGTTGCCCTGGTCGCGGCGCAGCCCGGCGAGGTTGGACAGTGCCAGCACGGATTCGGGATCGAGCGTGAGCGCCTGCTCGAGGATCGGGGCCGCTCGGGCGGGCACGCCGGCGAGGTCGTATGCCAGCCCGAGGTTGATCAGGGTCCCGAATGACCGAGGCTGGAGGGCTTGCGCGATCTCGAACTGCAGAACAGCCTCGGCGCGCTCGCCCGTGATCAGCGCCAACTGCCCGCGGCGGTAACGGAGCCAGAAGGACCCGGGGTGCCGTCTCAACGCATCGACGAGGACCTGTCGGGACGCGTCCCGGCCGCCGGCCGGCTGCTGATCCACCAGCCAGGACAGGAACTCGAGTTCGGCGGCGGTGGTGGACGGCAGGCGCAGATCCAGCAGTCGCGTGATGACCTCTTCTCGGACGTCCGGGAGTGCGTCCGCGGCATGTACGGCCGCGGCGCCGACGACCAGGTCGGGTAGCCGGTCGAGCAGTTCGACCACGGCACGCCAGGCGATGGCGATGCGAGGCTCTGCCTCGCCAGTGCCTCTGGCGTTGGACTCCGTTGCGGCCAGTGCCTGCACGGCGATGCAGGCGTGCTTGGTGAAGGCGAAGAGCACGTGGAGGACCCAGGCGCGCTCTTCCGGCTCGAGTTTGCCGACAGCGGTGGCGTTCGCCTCCGACGAGCCTGCGTCGAGGTGCACGCCCCAGGCCGCCAGCAGATCGACCAGGACCAGCGCGCTGCGGCGGAACTTCAGGCCATCGGTTTGCCGTCGCTCCCGCGCCACGCGGTCGCGCCGCACGCTGCTGCTTTCGCCGATCATCATCGTCCGGGCGGAGTTCGTCTCGGTCGCATCGATGCGCAACAGCTCGTTCTTCAGTCGCTCGAGGCGCCCGACGCGAGCGTCGGGGGCCATCCTCGCCGCCATCGCCACGGCACGGTCTGCCGACCGCCACATCACGATGGCGCCGCCGAGCGCGACCAGGGTGATGCTGGCCAGCGCGGCCGCGGTCCGGTTGCGCCGAGCGCGGCGCATCACGCGTCCCGCCAGCGACATCGGTCTCGCTTCCGTCGGCCGCAGCAACCGCACGTTGGCGATGTCCCGTGCCAGTGCTTCGGCGGTCGGATAGCGGCAGCGGCTCTCGACGGCCATCGCCCGCAGGACAACCGCCTCGAGATCGCGTGGCATCGCGCTGACGAGCTTGCGCGGCGGCACGGGCTCGCCGCGGCGGATGGCCGCGGACAGGCCGGCCAGGGTTCCGGCTGCGTATGGACGGTGCAGCGTCAAGACCTCGTAGAGCAGCACCCCCAGGGCATAGACGTCGGTCCGGCGGTCGACCGCGCCGGGCATGCCGTCCAGTTGCTCGGGGGCCATGTAGGCCGGCGTTCCGGGTGCCTGGCCCGGCAGCGTGATCGAAGTCTCCTCGCCCGGGCGCGTCGCCAGGCCGAAGTCCATGATCACCGGAGTGCCATCGGGCTGCACCATGACGTTCGACGGCTTCAGGTCGCGGTGTACGATGCCTGCCTCGTGCGCGGCGTGGACTGCGAGCGAGATCCGTTCGACAAGGAGCAAGACGGCCGGCAGACCTTCGGTCTCGGTTGGTGTGTTCGACGGCGGCGTGGCGGAGGCGGACGCCCGTTCCCCGATCCCGAGGTGCATCCATGGCGGCGAGTCGTCGCGCCGGTGTAGCGCCTGCTGCAGGTGCTCGGCGAGGGTTGTACCTCGGAGCAGCGGCATGACGACCCAAACGCGGTTGTCGACGCGGAGGACGTCGAGCACCGGGCAGAGGTGCGGGTGCTCGAGCCGCCCCGCGATCCTGACCTCTCGCCGGAAGCGCGTCAGGGCACGCACGTCGCTGCTCAACCCCGACCGCACGGTCTTGAGGACGACTTCGCGGCCGAGGGTCGGGTCGTGGGCCCGGAACAGGGTGCCCATTCCCCCCTCGGCGAGCTTGCCCACGACCTCGTAGCGCTCGATTCGGTGCGGCGTCGACTCGGTTGCGAGCGCCGCGAGCGGGGAGGACTGCGTCTCCCCGGATTCGCCGCTGCCGGGGCGGGCCGAGGCACGGACGCTCAGATAGAGCGCGTACTCGTCAGCAATGGCGTCGGTCAGATCGGGATAGCGCGCCTGGTAGTCGGCGAGGGGCCGCACCTGCCCGCGGTCGGCGTCGTTCCAGAACTCATCGAGGAAGCGGTCGAGCCGCATGGCGATCCCTTGCGCGTCCTGGCTTTGTACCGGGACCCCTGGCTGCACGCCATCCCTGCCGTCGGCGTCGGCAGCCGTGTAGCGCGATGGGCTGTCGTGCGCTGGTTCCCCGGCGCACCTGGCTCGACCGTGCCGCGAGTGCCATGTCCAGATCCCACACGATCGCCGACCGCTATCGGCTCGGTCCCCTCCTCGGCGAGGGGGGGGCGGGCCGTGTGTACGAGGGCGCTGACCTGCGCCTCGCATCCCGACGCGTGGCGATCAAGCAACTCCGCGACGAACTCGCCCGCGACGCGGCCTGGGTGGCGCGGCTGCGGCGCGAGATCGAGCTGCAGGCCCGGGTATCGGACAAGCGCCACGTGGTCGAGGTTCTCGATGTCGTCGACGACGCCGGCGCGGTGTACATGGTCATGGAGCTGGTTCCAGGCGGTCGCTCGCTGCGCGACCTCCTGTACGAGGCCGGCGTCGGTGAGGAAGGCGGCCTCACGGCGGCAGAGGCGCGCCGCCTGTTCGTGCACGCCTGTCGCGGACTGCACGCCGTGCACTCAGCGGGCATCGTGCACGGCGACCTCAAGGCGGGGAACTTCCTCCTGACCACCGATGGGTGCCTCAAGCTCGCCGACTTCGGGCTCGCGCACCTGGCATCGGCCGACGCTCTGGCGCGCACGCTACTGCTCGGCACGCCGCGCTGCGTGGCGCCGGAGGCGTTCGAGGGCCACAGCTCCCGTGCCTCCGACGTGTACTCGCTCGGCTTCACGATGTGGGAGCTCCACGTCGGGCGCCAGCGGTTCTGCAGGGAGTTCGCACCGCAGGTCGAGGCGGTGCGGCCAGAGGTTGCGTGGATGCGCTGGCATTGCGATCTCGAGCGTGGCGTTCGCCCGGCGCGGGAGGTGCACGGTGGTGTGCCGGAGCATGTGTCTCACGTGCTCGCACGAATGCTGGACAAGAAGGCCGAGCGGCGGCCCGATGTCCGCGAAGTGCTCCAGGTGCTCGGCGACGCGGAGGACACGGATCCGGCGCGACGGTTGCTGGCGAGTGGGCGCGGCAGGCGGCGGCGCTCGGCCGGCGACGACACGCTGTTCCTGCAGGGCGCAGGGCCCCGCCGTCCGCGCCGAGCTGCGCTGCTGCTGGCGGCGGCCGTGGGGCTCGTCGCTGTCGCCGGTGCGTTGCTGGCACCATCGCGAACCGTGGTTGCGGCCGTGCCCACGGCGGAGATCGCGCCCGACCTGCACCCGCCACGCCTCGAGGCCGTGACACGTTCCGAGTCGGTCACCTCGGCCAGCGAGCTCGAACTCACCGGATACGTCGACGATGCGAGTGCCGTCGTCGTGACGGTCGACGGTGTGGAAGCCACGCTCGAGCAACGCGCCGGTCGCGTGGTGTGGCGCCACCTGGTGCATCTCGAGCCCGGACTAGGCGTCCACCGCGTTCACGCGCGCGACGCATCCGGCCTCGATGCGAGCTTGGCCATCGCCGTGTTCCGCGACGTGCAGGGCCCGACGATCGAGCTCGAACCGGCTCCTGCGGAGGCTGACAAACCAGTGCTCTCGCTCGCTGGCAGGGTCGAGGACGACGACCGCGTGGCCGAGATCGTGGTCGCCGGCAGATGCGTTGCGGATGGCAGCGGGACGGTGCCGAGCCGAGCCTTCCGCGTCGACGTGCCGCTGGTGCCGGGATGGAACGAGATCGCGATCGCGGCCTCGGACCGCGCCGGCAACCGCGCCGTCGCGACCTGCAGGACGTACTTGCCGCCCGTGGTCGTCCCGGCGGGATTCGCGGCCGACGAAGGCGTGGAAACGCTGCGCTGGGTCCGGCCCGGGTGCGAGGCGCGCCGCTACCCGCGCCGTATGACGCACGTCGCCAGCGGGATCGTGCTGATCCTCGTGCCGCCGGGTGAGGGCGTGATCGGTGCACCTCCCGATGAGGTCGACCGCGGCGACGACGAAGACGTGCGGCGCGTTTCGATCCCGACGCCCTTCTACCTCGGCGAGACCGAGGTGACACAGGAGCAGTGGGAGAGGCTCATGCACGGCAACCCGAGCCGGTTCCGCGGCCAACGCCGTCCGGTCGAGTGCGTGTCCTGGTTCGACGCGCAGCGCCTGATCGAGGTGCTGAACGGCCTTGGAGCAGGCCCGTGGCGGCTGCCGGGCGAGGTCGAGTGGGAGTATGCGTGTCGTGCCGGAAGCACGGCCGCGTTCACCTACGGCGCTCTCCTGGTCCCGGGGGCGGCGAACTTCGATGCCGGCAGCGGAGAGACCGTGGATGTGGCGCAGTTCGCGAGCAGTGCGTTCGGACTGTACGACATGCACGGCAATGTCTGGGAGTGGTGCGTGGACCGGGTCGCGAGTGTGGCGGGGGAGGGCGAAGTCACCGACTTCCACGCCATCCGGGGCGGCTGCTGGTACGACAGCGCTGCGTCATGTCGGTCCGCGAATCGCTTCGCTGAGCGGGCGACGCATCGGGATTCCGGAATTGGCGTGCGCTTGGCGAGGGACCTCGACTGAGCAGCCAGGACGCGCGTGTAGCGGTATGCCGACTGGTGCGCTGACTTCGGCAGGCCGGGATGCAACGGCTTGGACCCATCTTGGAGGTATGCAAGGAATGAAGAATCGGTGGACATGGCTCGGTGTTGTCGAAGTCGTGACATGCCTGACGCTTGCTGCAGGAATGCCCCTTCTGGCGACAGGGTGCAAGAGTGGTCAGGGGGATGCCGTCGCAGGTGGCGGTGGCGGTGGTGGCGGCGGCGGTGGTGGTGGCGGTGGTGGTGGCGGGGGAGGAAGCGTCACTCGTCCGACTGCCTCCTATCTCGACGAGGCGATCGATCGATCTCAGGTCTTCCGCTGGACCCCGGCGGCGGGCGCTTCTTCCATCGTGATGCCGATCCAGGTCGACGACCGGTCGCTGTCGGCATCGACCAGGAGTACCGTGCGCAGTGTGATCGAGGAAGCGCGGGATCGATGGAAGCAGTCGATCCGGGCCGTCCTGTCCTTCGACACGTCGACGCGCTGGCTGTCCGCCGACCAGCCGTACGACGCATCCGTCTGCTACCTCGAGATCCAGTTCGCCGCCCAGATCAGCGGCAAGCTCGGCACGGTGTACATGGAACCCGGCAGCAACAGGCATGTGAACAAGGTCACGATGCGGCTTGCGCTGCAATCGGCGACCAACAACCGTGCGCTGACCGCCGACGAGCTGCGCGCCGTCGCGCTGCACGAGTTCGGGCACGCGTACGGTCTCTACAAGTTCGGTCCCGCCGAGGGGCACAGCTCGCTCGCCGGCAGCGTGATGTACCCGAGTTCGACGTGGACGACGCTGGCGCCGGGCGATGAGGCGACGATCCGCGACCTCTACCGGCTCACTCCGACCGAGGTCCGTCAGGATGCTGGTCCGCCGCCGGAGATCGTCCTCTATTACGCGTCGTCCTATCTCTATGGCATCTCCTTGGAGCTCCGCGGGCAACGCTACGAGATCCAGCGCAGCCAGTCGCTGCGCCTGCGGCTCGGCGGGGCACAGGACCAGCTCAAGATCTGGGAGTGCCCCAGCGCCGGCTGTCGCTGGACCAGCTTCGCGGTCCAGGCAGGGACCTCCTACGACATCGTCGACGTTGCCGGCGGTCGGCTCGGGCTCAGGGTGCGGTGATGCGCAGCGGCACCATCGTCCTGCTCGGCGTGCTGATTGCCGGCCTGCTCGGGCTCGCCGAGTTGACCCGCGATCCGCCGCGACGGGCCAACGATCGGGAGGTGCGCGTGGCAGCGAGATCGCCTGGTGATCGGGGTGCTGCGTCGTCGCCGACTTCGCCGCTGGCACGCCGCGTCGCGGCATTGTCATCTGCTGCCTCGGGCGCAGCCGCGGACGGTGGTGGCACCGCGGCCGTCGCCGGACGCGTGTGTGGACCACGAGGGCCGGTCCCGTCGGCCGAGGTGTGCGTGGTGGACGTCGGATGCCGGCACGTGACGGAGCAGCGCGTCAGCACCAGCACGGCCGGCGATGGCAAGTTCGAACTGCCCGTGCCCGCTCAGGGACGGTGCTTCCTCGCCGTGCGCAAGGCGGGCTTCGAGGATGCCTTCGTCGGACCCGTCGATCCAGGCGCGCCGAGCATCGACATCTACATGCGGCCCGGACGCGACCTCATGGGCAGGGTCGTTGGCGGCATCGATCGGCAGGCAGTGGCCGGGGCGCGCGTCGTGGCGCGTGCGCTCGCGAATCCGGCCCGCGACCTCGAGGACGTAGCGGGGCAGGTGGGAGCGGCGAGCGGCACTCTGTTCCCGCGCTCCGTCGCGACGCGCGACGACGGGACCTTCATGCTGGACGGGCTCGCGGCAGGCCAGCACGAGCTGTTCGTCGAGCACGAGGATTGGCCCAGTGCTCGGATGTCGGTCGGCGTCGACGCCAGCACCGGGACGGACCCCCTGTGCGTCACGCTGGAGGCGGGATCGATGCGTGGAACCTGCTGGCGGGGTGGTCTGCCAGTGGCCGGAGTCCGTCTCCTGCTGCGGGGTGCGCGCGGGCCGGGTCACGATCTGGAGGTCAGCACCGATGAACAGGGTCGCTTCCTGTTCGCACGCATTGCTCCGGGTTGGCTGGTGCTCCATGTCGCCGGCCCAGGAGCTGCGTCCGACGCCGCCTGGACCGCGATGCGCGACGTGGAGGTGCACGTCGGGCGCGAGACGGCGGTCGACCTCGAGCTTCCTGGCAGCGATCCGATCGAGCTGCGCGGTCGTTTCGAACTGCTGGGGCGCCCGCTGGACCGAGCGTCGCTGCGCCTCGAGCCGGACTCGGCAGCGGTAGAGGTCGCGTCGTGGAGTCCGATCGAGGTCGAGGTCGTGCACGGTGCGTTCCGCGCTGTGTTGCCAGCGGCCGGCCGGTGCCGATACCGCGTTATCTGGGAAGGCGGCGAGCACTCGGGCGAGATCGACGTGGAACGGCCTGCGAGCGATGTGGTCATCGAGATCCCGACTGGCGAGCTCCGCGTCTGGCTGGTCGACGAGCACGCCGGTCCGGTGCGCCAGGCCGCGCGTCTGTTGCGTCTGGCTGACGATGGGCGCGCCACGGTGGTGCGTGAGGCCGGGGATGCGACGACGACCGACGAGGCCGGAATGGTGCGCTTCACGTGCCTCGGGGCCGGAACGTATGCCGTGGCCTGTGGATCGGGAGCGGATTCGGCGCGCAGCGATGCTGTGACGCTGAGCGGCGATTGTGGCAGCAACGAGCTGGTGTTCGTCGTGCGTGCGCGATGAGGCGAACACAGCCGAAGGCTGGCGGCTTGACGGTGGGCACGCCGGTCTCATCCAATGGTGCACGATGTTGACCTTCGCGACGGCCAGTCTCGTGTTGGTGGCATGGCAGCAGGCGCCGAGCGGCGGGACGATCGGGCCGGGAGACGTCGTGGCCGGCGAGATCGACCGGACGGCCGAGCAAGTGCGCACCGACGGTCTCGAGCGTGCCAACGACTTCCGCACCCGCGCGATGGTACCTCTGCCGGTCGTGGGGCCGACGCGCGGGCGATCCTACGAGCTGAAGGTCGCCGAGGAAGGCGAGTACACGATCGACCTGCGGTCCGACTGGTTCGATGCTTACCTGGTGCTGTGGGGTGAGGGTGGGGACACGCAGGAGAACGACAATGGTCTCGTGGCGACGCACGCCCGGCTGAAGGCGCATCTGCGTCCAGGTGGGCGCTGCCGGATTGCCGCTTGTGGTTTGCGCGGCGAGCTGGGCAAGTTCGAGCTGCGGGTCACAGGCGGCCAGCCGGCCGAGGTGGCGGAACCGGCGCGGCTTCCGGCGGAGATCGAGGAGTGGCGCCGTCTGCTTGCGGTGCGCGAGAAGGCCTTCGGTGACCACGACGTTCGCCTGGTGCAAGTGCTGGACGGTTTGCTGGCGAGTCTTTTCCAGGAACATCGATACGCGGAGGCGCTGCCGCTGGCACGTCGCGAACTCGCGATCCTCGAGCGCCAGTTCGGGCAGGACTCCGAGCAGGCCGCGTATGGCGCGATCCAGGTCGCTGCGCAGCTTCACGGCCCCGGCCACTTCGAAGAAGCGGTGTCTCTGTTGCGGCGATCCGCCGCGATCCGCCGCAACGTCCTCGGTGCCAACCACCCAGCATATGCACGGACGCTGAATGCTCTCGCGGCGCTTCTCGACAAGCAAGGGCGCTACGCGGAAGCAGAGGACCTCGTACGGCAGGCATTGGCGATCGCGGAGCGAAACGAGGACCAACCGGAGATCGAGCGGTCGCTCGGCAACCTCGCGTGGCTGCTGCAGGCGCAGGACAAGTTCGACGCGGCGGCGTCGGTGTTCACGGCAGTCATCGAGCGGATTCGAGCACGTGAGGGGGACAATCTGAGCTCCGCCTGGCACATCAACGACTTTGGATGGATGCGCCACCGCCAGGGCAACGACAGGGATGCGGAGGACTTGCTGACCGAGGCACTGAAGATCCGTCGCGCGCGGCGCGATCCCGAGCATCCGTTGATCGCGCAGAGCCTGAACAACCTCGCCGCCGTGTTCGAGAGCACCGGTCGATACGCGCAAGCAGAGCACGCCTACCGCGAAGGCCTGCGGATCCGGCGCGCGCGTTACGGAGAAGTGCACGCTGAGGTGGCGGAGAGCCTCGGCAACTTGGCGGCCTTCCTGGCACGCGACGGCCGCTACGGCGAGGCGGAGCCGTTGGCGCGCGAAGCCGCCGAGCTGGCGGCCAGGATCGATGGCCCCGGCAGCGCCAGGGCAGCGAATGCCGACGAGGCACTCGCCGAGGTGTTGCATGCGCAGGGCAGGTTCGCCGACGCCGAGCGCCTGCTCCGAGGGGTGTTGACCATCCGTGAGGCGATCGTCGGCCCAACAGTCGAGACCGCCACCGCCCTCAACTGGCTGGGCATCGTGCTCGGGGAACAGCGCAAGAACCAGGAGTCGGCGGAGTACCTGCAACGTGCGCTCGAGATCCGACGCAACCGTCTCGGACCGGGCCACGCCTGGACGCTGACCAGCGTCAACAACCTCGCGGTTCTGCTCACCGACGCCGGCGAGTACGCCCGAGCAGAGTCCCTGCTACGGGGCGCAGTCGACGCCCAGGAGCAGGACCCGAAGGAGAACGCACTTGCGGGAGTCTTGCGCAATGACTTGGGGCTGGTCCTCGATTTCACCGGGCGTCATGCGGAGGCGGAGCCGTTGCTCCGCCGGGCGCTGGCGGAGATCGAGGCAGCGCGCGGCCATGGGCACGTGAGCACGACGGTGCCCATGAACAACCTCGGCATGAACCTCCTGGCGCAGGGCAAGGCTGCGGATGCGGAGCCGTACTTGGACCAGGCGCTCGCGATCTGGCGAGAGACGTGCGCGCCCGGACACTCGCGCGTGGTCCTGGGGCTAGGCAACCGCACGACGCTCCTCGCCAACCTCGGCCAGTGGGACGAGGCAGCGGAAGCCGCGGTCGAGTACTGCGAGTCGAGCTGGCGCCACTTGCTCGGGGAACTGGCATTGAGCGGCGGCCAAGATTCGTACCGGCTGGCGGCCGCGCACGCGGGCGCCGTCGACTGCCTCCTGACCTGCTGCGCGCGGGTGTCCGATCCAGCGGCCCTCGCCCGGGCGTACGGACGGGTGACCGAGTGGAAGGGGGTTGCGTTCCGCCGCAGCCGGCAGCTCGCGGAGGCTGAGGCCGGCGAGCAGGTTCCGTTGGTCGCGCGCCTCCGCGACACGGCCGCGCAGATCGCGGCGCTGGCAGGCGCGCACCGGATCCCGGATCCCCAGCAGCACCGCGCGCGGTTCGAGGCGCTGGTTCGCGAGCAGCAACGTCTGGAGAGCGAGCTGCTGGCTCGGCTAGGCATCACGCCGGCGGAGGAACGTACGGACGCAGCGGAGCTTGGCCAGCGACTGCCGCAGGGCTCGGCGGTGCTGGACTTCGTCGTGCACCGACCGCGGCGATTCGAGAGGTTCGGGCGGGGAAATGGCGCCGATCCCTGGGACGAGCCGCGGGTTCTGTGCTTCGTGATTCGTGCTGGTGCGAAGGGCGCGGAGGTCGTCGACCTGGGGCCGCAGCGCTTGCTTGGAAGCCTGATCGATGGCTATCTCGAGGAACTGTCACGGAGGGGTGCAAGGGGTCTCGCGCCCGGCGCTGACGAGACCGCGAAGGCGCTGGGCCTGAAACTCTGGCAACGGCTCTCGCAGCATCTCGCCGCGGTGAAGCAGGTCATCGTGATCCCGGACGAGGTCGTCGGCCGGCTGCCGTTCGAAGCCGTGCGCGTGGAAGGCGGTCGCTTCCTGCTGGAGCAGATGGACGTGGTGTACGCACAGGACGCCGTGACACTGCGGGACCAGCTCGCGTCGGGCGCCCCGAGCCGCGCCGAACGGCCGTCGTTGCTGGCGCTCGGTGACGTCGCTTACGGCGCATCGACGCCCACGGCGGCAGACGCGGCGGCGGCGAAGGCCAACGGGCGCGGGCTGCGCGGAGTGGGTCGGAACTGGGGCCGGCTGGAGGGGACCCGGCTGGAGATCGATGCGGTCGTCCAACGCCACGCACACACGTTCGGCGATGCGGCGCCCGCGACGGTGCTCTCCGGCGCAGACGCCACCGAGGCGGCGCTGACGGCGAGTCTACGCGGGGCCACGGTCGTCCATCTCGCGACCCACGGCTTCTTCGAGCGCAAGGGCATCGTGTCGCGGTGGCGTGCCGCGGTCAACGAGGCGCATGGCGCCGGCGAGATCGCCGACGCGCAATTCCTCGAGAGCCGGGCGAGGGTCAAGCCGCCGCTCGACGGCGAGGACCCCGATCTGCTCGCGGGCCTGATCCTGGCCGGCGCCAACGCGCCGGGGCGTGACGAAGACTGCGTGCTGACGGCGGCGGAGGCGCGGCGCCTCGACCTGTCGGCCTGCGAGCTGGCGGTGCTGTCGGCGTGCGAGACGGGCCTCGGCTCGGCGCAGGCCGGCGAGGGGCTGTCGAGCTTGCGGCGGGCGTTCGCAGCGGCCGGTGCCCGGACCGTGATCAGCTCGTTGTGGAAGGTCGACGACACGGCGACGCTCGCGTTGATGAGCGAGGTCTACGACAACCTGTGGGTGAAGCGGCAGCCGCCGTGGGCCGCGCTCCGCAACGCGAAGCTGGCGCTGCTGCGGTCCGAACGGTTTGCGCACCCCGGCTGCTGGGCAGCGTTCGTGCTGGCGGGCGACTGGCGGTGATCCGGCTTCAGCGACGGGCGATCCGCAGGCCCGATCCCCATGCCATCCAGGCGCCCCAGTAGTAGGGGCTCCTGCTTTTGGGCGTCAGCGCCGCAGCGAGGTACGAGATCTGCGCGTGCCTCAGCGCTTGGGCGGCCGAATCGCCGCGCGTGCGGATCGACTGGTAGACGGCGGGCAGCAGCTCTGCGGTGGCGGCATCGGGGACGCGCCAAGACGACGCGATGACGTTCTCGGCCCCCGCGTACAGGAACGAGCGGACGAGACTCTGCAGCCCTTCTCCGGCCATCGATTTTCCGAGCTGCGAGTTGCAGGCCGACAGCACGACGAGATCCGCACCGAGGCGGAGGTTCTGCACGTCGATCAGCTTGAGGCGGCCGCTGTCGTCGCCGGAGCTCGAGAGCACCAGGCTCGAGAGCCCCGGGCTCGTCGGGTGCACGACGCCGTGTGCGGCGAAGTGTAGGAAGCGGAACCGATCCAGGGCATCGTGCTCTAGCACGGCGCGTCGCGATGCAAAGTTTCCGAGGCGCAGCTCGAAGTGCGGTGCACTGAGCAGGATGTGGCGGTTCTTGAGTGCCGCCGCGCGGACCGCCGCGACCACGTCGGCTCCGCCGACTTCGCGCTTCTCGCCGTCGGCGATGCGCAAGTGCCACGAGGTGTTCTCACCGCCGAGGAACTGCGTCGCGATCTCCAGCGCTTCGGTGCGTGTGCTCGGAAGGCGACCGAGAGTACCCCGCTCGCGTCCGAGGCGGAGAACGAGCTGTTCGTCGGACGCCGTGCCGCGCTCGTCTGGGCCCACGGGGTCCGCGAGAATCAGCATGTCGCGGTCCGTGCCGCGCGCCTGCCGCTTCGCGACCGCCGCCTCACGCAGGATGTTCCAGCTCGTCGCGGAGTGGACGTAGGTGATCGCATGCGACTGGACGAGAAACGTGCAGCGATCGAGGTCCGGTTCGGGGCTGGGTACGATGAGGCACGCGAACGGCAGCAGCCGGAGCGCGCCGTCCGCAGAGACGAGGAGATGCCGTACGCCGCGGAGGCGGTCGAAACATGGCTCCAACAGCGAGCGGAACAGCTCGCGACCCGAGGTGACGATCTGCGCCAACGTGGCCGGCCTCGGCCGGTCGGACAGCAGGGCGAGGTAGCGGTTCACGTCGCGCTCGATGTCGGCCGCCCTCGGGAGACGAAACGACGTCAGCCCAGCCGAGTCGACGACGAGCAACAGCGAACCCTCCTCGCCGAGTGCGAACGCGACGAATGCGGTGTCCTCCGGTAGGTTCGCCTGCAATTCCGCCAGTCCGATCGGGTGCGGGCGGCGCATTTGGGCGAACTCTGGATCCTCCCGGGCGATTCGGGCAAGCACGTCGTTCCAGCGGTGCTCGAGACCCGCCAGTGCCTTGGTGGATTCCGATCGCGCCTCCGGGTCATCGCTCCGCTTGGCGAGGAGTACGTCGATCTCGCGCTCGATTTGGCGCAGCGCGGTTGCGTTTGCCGCGCTCGCGCGGGGCCGCAGTGAGCTCGTGACGGCCTGCAGCGACTCGGCGGTCGCGAACCCGCGAAGGGCCTCGAGCAGGCGGGTCGCCAAGTGGGGGTCTGCATCCGCACCTTCGTGCTGCAATGCGACGGCCAGGGATCGCTCGAGGTAGTCCGCGTAGGAGCCGGTGAACCCGACCCGCGAGCGCTCGGACCAGACGGTGGAACGCCGAGTCCCGAGCGCTGCCAGCGCCGCCTCGAGGTGACTTCGGGCCTGCGCCGGTCGCTTCAGGTTGCACAATGCCTGCGCGATCTTGAACTCACAGTCGATTTCGGTGCGGAACCCCTGCTCGACCGCGATTCCACGCGCCTTCTCCCAGTGCTCGAGGGCCTCCTCGTCTTTGCCCGAGGCGAAGTACGCCTGCCCGAGATCGAAGTGGACCTCGGACAGGTGATGCGGATTCTGCACCAGAGTCCGACTGTCGAGGGCGGCGCGCAGCCGCGAGATCGAAGTCTCCGCGTCGCCGAGGGCAAGTTCGATGACCGCACGGAACTGCAGCAGTTGGCCAGCCAGAAGTCTGTCCGGGTGCTCCGCCAGAGCCTCGATCGCGGCATCGATGCTGGCCTTCGCGTGGTCCCACTGCTTGTCAGTCATGAACGTGGTCGCCAACTCCTGCCTAGCCAGGGCGATCTCCTTGCCATTCGTGGCGAGTTCGAGCGCCTCTTCCGCGCTTCGCCGCGCCCGGTCCGTCAGTCGCAGCGAAGTGTAGACACGGGACAGGTTCGTGTAGGCGCTGAACAGGTCGTGCTTGCTGCCGCCGTGCTGCAGCTTGATTCGAAGCGCGGTCTCGTAGTGGTCCAGCGCCGACTCGGCCTCGTTGCGAGATGACAGGACGTTGCCGATGTTGTTGTGGGAACCGGCGATGTCCAGCTGGTTGCCGAGCTTCTTCCTCAGCTCCAGCGCCGCGCGATGGTACTCGACCGCCTCGTCGTAGCGCCCCAGTGAGTATGTGGCGTTGCCGAGATTCGTGAGCGCGTCACCGTAGCTCTTGCCTTCGTCTGGATCCATCAGCGCGAGCGCCTGGCGATGACGTTCGGCCGCCATCGCCACCTCGCCGAGGTCGCGCAGAGCCAAACCCGACTTGTCGGTCCAGAACGCCCTGGCCTTGGTGTCGCCCAGCTTCTTGGCGAGACCAGCCGCCTCATCGAGCAGCTGAAGCGCGAGCGCCGGTTTCTGCTGGTCCACGTAGATCTGGCCGAGCCTCCCGGCCGGATCGATCACGTACTTATCGCCGAGCTTTCGGGCGAGGGCGACCGCGAGCTCGAAATCGCGCACTGCTTCGTCGGTGTGCTGCAGCTTCTGGTGGCAGTATGCGTTGAAACTGAGCACCCCATAGCGTCCGAGGTCGTCGCCACCGAGCCGTAGCGCACGCTCGTGACAGCGGATCGCTTCCTCGAATTCGCCGATCCGGACGCAGCGGTCGCCGATCCGCGCCAGGCACTTGAAGAGGAGGGTATCGTTGCCGATGGCCTCATAGATCGGCAGCGCTCGCCGATGCGCCGCGAGCGACTGGTCGAGCTGGCTGTTCTGCTTGTAGTAGAGACCGAGCGTCGTCAGGTGCCGCGCGACGTTGTAGGAGTCTCCGAGCTGCTCGAGCCGTTCGATGGTCGGTTGCAGCACACGGACGGCACCGGCCAGGTCGCGCTCGTAGTACAGGATCAACGAAAGCTCCAGGTCGATCGCGGCGACCTGGTCGCTTCGCTGCAGCCCGGTCAAGACGGCGCGAGCATCTTCAAACAGCTCACGTGACCGGGTCGGCTCAGTCTTCCGCAGTTCCTTGGCCTGTTGGCGTGCGTGCACCGCACGCCAATACCGTACCCGCTCCTCTTCGCTCCACGCGGCGCTCCTCTCGACGATCGCCAGTAGCTCGGGTGCGCGCTGCTCGCGGCCAAGGATTCTGGCCATCGCTCGCGCCATCGCGACGCGTTCGGACCTCGTCGCCGGGCTCATCTCCGGATCGAGGTGCGCATCCAGAGCCGCGAGCGCCATGGTCGCCACCATCGGATTGCCCTCGACGACGGACCGCAGCGCGGTCGACTCCGCTGGGTCGTCTCCTTCCCTGACACTGCGCCAGGCCTTTTCGAACTGCACGTGGAACTCCGACGTGCCTGGGCTCGGCGGCTTCTGGGGCGAAGCTTGCGCGCAGCCGACCGCGGCGGCGAGCGCGATGGCGAAAGAGGTCAAGAGGGACACAAGCCACTCCTCGAACTGTGAGGCGGTCGGGGCGACACACCAACCAACGAGAGGGCGATAGAGGTTGCCGAGTGAGGTTGGCTCACTTCTCTCGCTCCCCAGGACGGTCGGGGCTCTGAGCTTCCGCGATCTGGTGCCAGCGTTTGGCGAGCGAGTCGAGCCGATCGCGATCGCCGATGATGGCGCAGGCGCGCACTTGGAGAAGAAGGTCGCGGGCTTGATCGACAAGCGGGAGGTCCTCCGTGCGATGCAGAGCCAGCCGGTCAAGGGCCTCCTGGGCGAGGTTGTGGCGCAGCAGCGTGGCCGCCTCCAGGTGGCGATCCAACAGCTCGCTGCCGGTACTCGGCAATGTTCCACGCAGCGCGTCGATTGTCTCCGGGCGCACGATTTCGAATTCAACGTGACCCTCGAACTCTCCTGGCTGCCAGGGAGTCATCTCCCCGCTCCGGTCGAGCCGGACGGTCCACCGCCAGGAGCCAGGCTTCAGGTCCGTTTCGGCGCGGAAGGACACCTCCTCGCCGGCGCCCCGTACATGCGTGAAGGACTGTTCGTTGTGCTGCTCGGGCGGGTCGAGGTGGACGAACGAGATCGTGTATGCACGAGGTTGATTGGTCGGGACGACCGTGCGAAAGCGACACCAGGGCCGAGTTTCGGTGATCGCGCCGCGTGGCGCGAGACATACGACGTCCCCGGTGTCCTCCCCGCCCCGGCTCGTGTCGAGCATCTTCCTCAACACGGCGGTGAGAGCCATTGCATCGAGGGGATTCTGCAGGAACGGCTCACGGACCGTGGCGTCGGGGATCACTTGCTCCAGCACCGAGAGGTCCTGGGGCGAAGGCGCCTTGCCGTGCGCGTGGGCCTGCGAGATTCCCTCGATGGCGGCCCCGGCTTCCGTGCGGCGGTCCGCGGCGCGCTCCCGATCGATCCGGCTCCAGACCAGTGCTGCGAGCATCAGGAGCGCAGCACCCGTGAGCGAGGTGGCGAGCGGGTTGCGTCGCGCGCGGCGCAGGAGGCGCGAGGTCGCGCCCACCGGCGTGGCCGTGGTGCGGCGCAGCAGCCGCACGTTCGCAAGGTCGTGCGCGAAGGCCTCGGCGGTCGCATAGCGGCGGCTGGGCTCGGGGGCCATTGCACGCACGCACACCGCCTCGAGATCGCGGGTCAGGGTCGGATTGCGCCGGCGGGGCGAGACCGGCTCGCCGCGCCGGATGGCGACGAACAGCGCTTGCTCGGTGTCGCCGTCGTACGGGCGCGCGAGCGTCAGGAGTTCGTAGAGGATGACGCCCAGCGCATGCACGTCGGTCCGGCGGTCGATGGCGTCCGGCCGGCCGTCGAGCTGCTCGGGTGCCATGTAGGCCGGCGTGCCGAGCACGTCGCCCGGCAGCGTGATCGAGGTGCCTTCGCCGGCCCGCGTCGCCAGCCCGAAGTCGAGCACGACGGGCGTGCCGTCGCGCTGCACCATGATGTTCGAGGGCTTGAGGTCGCGGTGGACGATGCCGGCTTCGTGCGCCGCGTGCACGCCGTGCGCGACCCGCTCGAGCAGGAGCAGCACCGCGGGCAGATGGCTGGTCTCGGTGCGCCAGAACGGCGTGGGGTTGCGGCTGCTCGGTTCGAGGCCGCTGTCGCCGGCCGCCAGGAGCGCCCAGAGTCCTTCCGCCGCCTCGCCGCGGGTGCGGGCACGCGTCACGAACTGGTCGAGGGTGGCGCCCTTGAGCAGCGGCAGCACGACGTAGGTGGTCGAGCCGGCGTGCAGGACGTCGAGCACCGGGCAGACGTACGGATGCTCGAGCTGGCCAGCGAGCCGCGCCTCGCGCTCGAAGCGCGCCAGTGCGCGGGGATCGTCGGCGAGCTGGGGCTTGAGCGTCTTGAGCACCACCTCACGGCCGAGTTCCGGGTCGCGAGCGCGCAGCAGCGTCGACATGCCGCCGCGCGCGAGTCTGCCACTAACCTGGTACCGTCCGATCGTGCAGGGTGCAGATGCATCCTCGGTATCACCGGGAGCCGTAGGGTACGGCTCGTCCTCCGGCAGCAGGTCGACGTGGGCGTCCTGGTACAGCGCATACTCGCGTGCAATCGCGTCTGCGGCTTCAGGATACCGCGTCTGGTAGGCGGCCAGCGGCTGCACACAGCCCTGGTCGACATGCTGCCAGAACTCGTCGAGGAAGCGCTCTAGTTCCAGTTGCATGGCCTTCCCAGGCTCCGCGGTGGTTCAGGGTATCGTTGGCGCACGCTGCGGGCAACGCGGGGGCGCGGGCTAGTTGGCGGCCAGGGCCTCGGCTCCGAGCTGGAGATTACTCGCTCCGACCTGCCGCGACGCGACGTCCGCGATCATGGCACCGGGAAGGTCGGCGCGCGGGCGCACGACGAGGAGGTAAGAACTCTTCCCGGCTCGGACGCGCAGCGTGGCCTGCATGCCAGGTCCGAGGTCGATCTGGTGGACGCCGTCGGGGAGCACGAAGCGTGCCGCCTGAATCTGCGCCGGAAGCGTGCTCCAGGTGCGCGTGTCGGCGCGCTCGGGGGCGGTCGTGGCGGCGCCGACGAGGGCCTTGGTGAAGAGGCCGATGAAGCCGGCATAGCGCCCCACATGCTCGGAGCCCTTGGCGACTCCTTCCGCAACGATTCCGGTCCCCTCGGCCATCGCCCCCTTGAGTGCGCGCCGCACGGCGGCGCGCGCCACGATCCACGGCATGTTGGCCTCGAGCTGCACGGCAACGATCTGATTCATGTCCGCCAGCGACGACGTCGTGGCCACGCGCTGGCCGGCGACGTGGATGTCGAGCGGTGCCACCGCCGAGTCGTGCACAACCACCTGCGGCACGGGGATGTTGGTCTGGCTGACCCATCCGGCGCCGGTGCTCTTGCCGCGGGCCACGAGGATGAAGGCTCCAATGAGCCGCGCGACGTCCGTCAGCCCCTCGAGCTTGCCGGTCGTCAGCGTGGGCCCGCGGCCGGCGAGGTAGAGGACGTGGACCGCACCACATCCCGGGGGCGCGAACCGTCCGCCGGGGTCGGTGCGCTCGATCGATTCCTGCAGCAGAGGGTCGCTGCCGCCGCTCCACTCGAGCGCGCGCCGGAACTTCTTGTTGGCCTCGCCGGCGGCCAGATCGGCCTCCTCGAGGATGCCAACGAGGTACGCGCCGAGGGCCAGGCGATGGTAGTGCTCCCGCGGGCGGTAGGTGGTCCCGGGATACTGCTGCTCATCGACTGTCCCGAGTGGCGAGTCGAGGATCTCCTCCTGCTTCTCGTCGACCTGCAGCGCGAAGCTGTAGGCATCGCTCGAGCCACGGAGGAGTTCGCAGACTGCGAGCAGACCCCGGACCAGCAGGTGATCGGAGTCGGCGCCCCGATAGGGGAGGCACTCGTCGTCGGTGAACGAGGACTCCACGTAGTCGAGGGTGTTGTGCGAGAAGCGCTGGTCGAGCGCATCGCGCGCACGGACGAACAGATTGCGAGCTGCATCGACATCGCCCATCGCCAGCCGGATCATTCCCTTTTCGAGGACGAGGAGGGGCGCATTGCCGGCGAGTGTTTCAGGCAGGTCGGCGGTGGTTTGGATTCCGGTTTCCTCGCGCAGGACCTTGTCGATGGCGCGGTCGGCCTTGGCGAAGTCGCCCTCCCCATAGGCCGTGCACATCGGCTCCGTGCGGTTCGCATACGTCGAGCAGGCGGCGGTTGCCGCGCTGGCTGCGAGCAGTGTCAGCGGTCGATAGAATGACGCGGTTCGGCCCGCATGTCGCGTCACCTCGGTCGTTGCAGGTACCATGTGTTTGCTCTTCTTCTTGGATTCAGCTCCGGTAGTACTCCTTCGTGCGCTCGGCGAGACTTCGGACGAGCTCTTCCCCGGTGCGTGCGTTGACCAGACTCAGACTGAGCTTGTAGGTCCGGTACTTGGATCCTCGCTCCAGCCACGTCGACTTCCCGGTCGTGGACGCGGTGGACATTTCGGCGAAGAGCAGGTAGCCGGGAGTGATGCCGCCCTTGGCGAGCTGGCCGACGAACGCGTCGCGGTGATTCCCGAGGAAGAGGTCGTTCGGGTCGTTCGAACCCATCTCCTGCAGGACGCGGCGGACCATGTTCCGGTTGACCACGACGAACAGGCCGGAGTTGGACACCTTGTCCGCGAGTGCGTCGTCGATCGTGCCGCGGTGGTCGCCGAGTTCCTCGATGCCGCGTGAGGCGACGCCGACGAGTGCGACCTCACGCTCTTCGCTGTGGTCGAGCGGACCGCTACGCACATGGTCCTCCATCTGCGCCCACGCATCCTTGACGAGGTCGCTGTAGGTGACCGTGCCGGCACTGCGCACATCCGATTCGATCTTGTCCGACTCGATGTAACGCGCCGACGGAGTGCAAGACGCGAGCGCGGCGACCAAGGGAAGGACAATGGACTCTTCGATCTTTCGCATGGCAAACTCACTCATCTCGTGAAGGGATACGACTGTTCCGGGACTCGACCGCGCTCCGACCGGGGCGACGGATCGGAGAGATCGGACGGCGCGCCGGCCGGGGTCGGCTCGAGGCGACGCTGCAACGCTGGCGAATACCGGGGCGCGATCTGCGCGTGCACGCTCGCCGCGAGGTGTTCACGTGCCAGGTCGTAGACCTCGACGCGCAACACGAAACCGGCGCCCCAGCGCTCGAGGCGTGGCGCCACGACCAGGTGGATGCCGTCCTCGAGCATGGCTCGCCGCGCCAGCTTGCTGCGCACCAGCCCCCCGGTGTGCAGCTCGTCCTCGATGAGGCGGGCATCGGACCATCTGGTGAAGCCGAGATCGTTGACCCGGATCTCGTGGCCAGCGATCTTCGGCTGCAGGACTTCGGCCAGCGTCGACGACATCGCCATCGAGAACTGCGCGACGTCAGATGCGAGCAGCAGCTCGCGCTGGCGCGCCAAGTGAGCGCGCGCGTCCGGCAGGCTCGGAAACTCGAGGCCGTCGAGCGTCAGGGGACCGTCGCCGGCAGAGGCGGCGCCCGCGGAATCGCCTCCCGCACGCCGCTTCTCCTCGCTGGCGAGAGTCGCCTGCGCGGCGCGGAGCTCGGCGACCTGTCGTACGAACCGGTCGGTCTCGGCCGGCGGGATGTAGATCACGCGCTTCTCGGCCAGGCAGGTCACCAGCGGCACGACTCGGCGCGCGACCGTCTCGGCTGCCGTGTGGATCTCGGCGTCGAGCGAGGTCTCGGGTACGGCGTCAGTCCACGCGTCGGCCACCACCCACCGACTGTCTTCGCGCTGCAGGAGCCAGACCTCGCGCGCGAGCGGATCGTCGCTGGCGATCTCGGTTGTGGCGTGGGCGATGATGCAGCCCAGCGGGAAGCTGTAGGCGTCGACCTCGAGCACGAGTCGGTGCAGGCCGCGGCGCGGCACGTGCCGGCGCACGGTAATGCTGCCGAACACGACGACGTCGACGCCCAGGCGCAGACCCTGCGCGGCCACGGCGCCGGCCGAGCCCAAAGCGAGTCGTCCGACGTTGCCCTCCTCCAGCCGCAGATCGACGCCGACCGTGTCGAGCGCCAGGCCCGAGAATCCGCACTCTGGGAGCGCGTGCGCGATCTGGTTGGCGGCTGCCACGCCGAGGGCGGTGACCGTGCGCTGCGGCTGCAGCGGATCGAAGCACGCGAGCGGCAGGCAGGCGACGCTCTTGGCGGCGGCGAGGTGGGCGACGACAGCGTGTGCCGCCGCGTGCGCGAACGAGCGCAGGAGGCTGCCGGGCCCGGCCTCCGCGAGTGCATCCTGAGCCCGGCCGAAGCCGGCGAGGACCACGAGGCTGGTGGCGGCTGCGGCGGCAGCGCGCGCCGGATGTGCGTGCGTGACCATGGCTGGGACAGCGCACGGCCGCGCGCGGCGCTACACCACACGGTCAGCGTCGCAGTCGCTCGACCTCGGCCCGTGCGTGCTCGTACAGCGCCGGTTGGTGGGCCCGGGAGCAGGCGCGGACCACCAGCAGCCACACGGTCTTGGCCTGGGCAGGGCGGTGCTGCCGTTCCAGGAGCACGGCGCTCCGGATCCACGTCACGATCTCCTCGCACCGCGGATGGGTGCGAAGCTCGGTGAGGAGAGCGGCGCGCACGCCGGGGGCGGTCGCTGGGTCGGTCGCTTCGTTGCCGGGGGCGCTCAGGCTGGTGAGGAGGTCCTCGCTGCTGGCGGCGCCGACAATGGTGCCGGCGGCCCTTCGGCCCGAGAGCATGAGGAACACCACCCAGACCAGGACCCAACCGAGCAGCAGGAGGCGCATTGCACGCCGGCGGCGCCGCCGCGGCGGGGGCGGGGCGGCCCCGGGCGCGGTGTCGGCCACGGCCTGCGGGTGCGACGGCCAGCACAGGCGCAGTCGGAACTTGCCAGCGAGGCAGATCTCGTCCCCGACTTGGAGGCGGTGCGGTTCGCTGCCGATGGCGACCGCGTTGACGGCGGTGCCGTTGGCACCGTCGCCGCGGATGGTCAGCTCGGCGCCCGTCCGGACGATTCGCGCATGCACCCGGGACAAGAGGTGGTCGCCGTCGTCGAGGTGGACCGTGGTGTCGCGCGCCCGGCCGACGGTGCTCTCGCCTTCGCCGATGTAGAACCGTCGGCGGGCACGCGCCGGGGCGATGCCTTCGAGGTACGGCCGCGGATCCGTGTCGAGCTGCCGGCTCATAGGCCCGTGTCGCTCATCAAGGTGATGACCGCCGGACCGGCGATCAGCAGCACCGCCGCCAGCACGATCAAGACCGTCGGACCGACCATGCGCGCGGGTGCCTCGCTCGCGGCGGTCTCCGCCGCGGCGTAGCGGCGGTGGCGTGCGTTCTCCGCCAGCTCGGCCAGGGTCTCGGCCAGTGGAGCGCCGAGCGCCTGCGCACGGACCAGAGACCCCACGACGTGGTCGAGTTCCGGGATCTGCAACCGTCGTTGCCAGGCCTCGAGCGCCTGGTTCCACGTCCGGCCGAGCTCGGTCTCGCGTGCGACGCCATCGAGTTCCGCGCCCAGAGGTCCGGCATCGTCGGCACGAGCGACCGCGACCATGGCTTCGGTCAGGGAGCCGCCCGCTTGCAGACACAGTGCCGCCAGGTCGAGCGCAAAGGGCAGCTCGGCGCGGAGCCGGCGCATCCGGCGCCGTGCCGGCGCGGCGATGGCCTGCCACGCGTGCGCGAAGCCAGCGACGCCGAGGCTGCTGCCGACCACGATGCCCACCGGACCGGCAGCGCAGCCGAACAAGACGGCCCCGACCAATGCGGCGCACGCGCCGTGCACGCGGCAGCGGCCGAGAAGCTCGGCACCGCTGCGGTCGCGGATTGCAGCACGCGCCGCCAGCGTCGCCAGCTCGCTGCGCCGTCGGTCGGCGCCGGCGCCCCGCATGCAGACGCCAACGCCGGCCACGAGCTGACGCCAGGGGCTCGCCGCCAGACTCGGGTCCTGCTGGGCGAGCGGCTCGGCACCGCAGCGGAGTCGTACGAGCGCGGCGGCGCCGGCGCTCAGCGCACACGCGGCCGTCACGCCGACCAGGGTGCAGATGGCGACGAGCAACCAGGTCATCTTCGTTCACACGTACTGTTCGATGATCCGACGTGACCACCGCATCGCCAGACCGATCAACAGACCCGACGCAGACAGGAGGCCGATCCCGCCCCAGGTCTGGAACAGCTTCTCGATGCTGCGCGGGTCGACGGTCCACAGGAACCCCAGCACGACGATGGGGGTGGCGGTCATCACGCGGATGGCGAGCAGGGCGCCGGCGGTGCCGCTGCGGATTTTGGCGCGCAGCCGCTCCAGCTCGCGCAGGGAGGCGGCGATGCGCTCGAGGACGATCGGCAGGGGGCCGCCGCGCTCGAGGCACAGAACCAACGCCTCGCACAGGATCGCGAACTCCCGACTCTGCGTCCGGGCCTGGGTCTGGCGCAGCGCTTGCGGCAGGCTCTGCCCGAGCCCGTAGGCGCTGGCGATGGCTTGGAACACCGTCGCTGACGGCGCGGGCGCGTCGCCGGCGACGCTGGCGATGGCCTGCGGCAGGCTCAGGCTCGAGCGCACGGATTCGGCCAGCCGGGCACTGTTCGTGGCGAGTTGCCCGGCGAAGCGTTCGCGGAGGTGCTTCTCACGGGTCGCCAGCAGCCGGTGGCCGAGACAACAGCCCGCCAGGCAAGCAGGCAGCACCGCGACCGGCCCGGCGAGCATCATGGCCAGCGTGGCGGCAGCGCCGGCGGTGATGCCGAAGCACAGCGCGATGGAGTTCGCGCCCGCTGTCCACACGATCCAGGGGAACGACGCGGCGAGCCGCTGCCGCGTGCCGACCGCGAAGGCGCGGACACCGTCGAACATGCCCAGGGCGCCAGCCAGGCCCGCCCCCGCCCCGCCGGCAGCGAGCACGGCCCCCCAGTGCATCCAGCTCGCGCCGGTCATGCGAACAGCTCCGCGGCGTCGATGTCGCCCCTGGCCACCAGCTCGCTGGCGAACGAGGCCAGGCGCCCCGTGGACTCGAGCTTGCCGCTGCCGGTGTGGCGTGCGTAGAGGTCGACCACCAGGACCTCGGCGTGCTCCGGATCGAATCCGGCCACCTCAGCGATCTGCGTGATGCACCTCGTGCCGTCACGGGCGCGTCGCACCTGGACAACGATGTCGATGGCGCTGGCCACCTGCTCGCGCACCGCGCGCAGCGGGATGTCACAGGCGGTGAGCACCATGACCTCTAGGCGCCGGATGGCGTCGGCGGCGCCGTTGGCGTGGATCGTGGTCATGGCGCCGCCGTGGCCGGTGTTCATCGCCTGCAGCATGTCCGCTGCTTCGGCTCCGCGGCACTCGCCGACCACGATGCGGTCGGGCCGCATGCGCAGCGAGTTGCGCACCAGGTCGCGGATCGAGATCTCGCCGCGGCCCTCCATGTTGGGCGGCCTGGTCTCGAGGGCGACGACGTGTTCCTGCTGCAGGCGCAGCTCGGCTGCGTCCTCGATCGTGACCACACGCTCGCAGCCCGGAATGAACGCCGCCAGCGCATTGAGCAGCGTGGTCTTGCCCGAGCCGGTACCGCCCGACACGAGCAGGTTCTTGCGGGCGCGCACGCAGCCGCGCAGGAAGGCGGCGGCGCGCCCGTCGAGAGCGCCGCGTTCGATCAGGTCGTCGATCGTCAGCGGCTGCGCCGGGAACTTGCGGATCGTCAGCTGCGGGCCCTGAACCGCCACGGGTCCGATCATGGCGTTGACCCGGGCGCCGGACGGCAGGCGGCCGTCGACCATGGGGCTCGAACGGTCGATCCGCCGCCCCAAGGGCGCCACGATGCGCTGCAAGACGTCGATCAGGTTCTCGTCGGAGAGGAAGCGGAGTCCGGTGAGCTGCAGGCGGCCGTCCCGTTCGACGTAGACGCGGTCGTACCCGACGACCATGATCTCGACGACGTCGGGCCGGCGCAGCAAGGCTTCGAGCGGTCCCAGCCCGAACACGAGCGCGTCGATCTCGCGGCGGAGATCGCTGCGCACCAGGTGGACGTGCAGGGCTCGATCGGCATGCGCCGTCACCGCACGGAGCACGTTTGCACACTCGGGGTCGACGTGCATGAGCCGGTTGCCCAGCCCGTCGCGATCGGTAGCGAGGCGCTTGGCCAGATGGTCGACCAGCGCCGCCAGCTCACACGCGAACGGGCCGACGTCGGCGTGACGGTCGCCGGCGGCGGCGGAAGGCGTACCGGGGCCGAGCAGGGCGTACTCGCGCAGCGCCGCAGCGGCGAGCTCGCTCAGCGCGGCGCCGTCGGCCTGGTGTAGCCAGGGCTCCAGGATGGCGTCCAGCTTGTCCGCGACTCGGGCACGTGCGACTTGCGACTGCGGATCGCGCAGGAGTTCGGCGTGGCCCTGCAGACGTTGCACCAGCTCGCGATGCAGGCCGGACAGAGTCGTGAAGCGCACCTCGGCGAGGCCGCGGGTCGCCGGCGCCGGACTGCCGGTACGCACGACGCGCAGACTGAACTCGGCGACCCGGATCTCGTCGTGCGCGGCCACGGCCAGCGATTCGCCGTGCGCCACTTCACGGCCGGCGACCGAGCAGGTGTTGAAGCTCATGTTCTCGACCGCTGCGCCGTCGGCGTCGAGGTGCAGGCGCAGATGGCGGCGCGACACGAAGGGGCTCACCAGCACGAGGTCGTTGTCGGGATCGCGCCCGGCGACGAGGGTCGTCTGCCGGGTCCTGACCACACGCCGGGCGCCTGTGCGGGCATCCTGGATCTCGATTTCGACCGTCTCCATGGTCATCGCGTGGCGACCGCTTCGCTGTCGCGGCTGCGCAGGAGGAGCGTCAGGCCGCTCCAGGAACCGTGGCGGGACATCGCGGCGAGCACCTTGCTCGCGTCGGCGGGGGTCACGTGGATCGTGACCGTGTCGTATTCCTGCTGCAGTGCGGTCGGATCCATGGCCCGATCGACCGCCAGGATCTCGACATCCTCGAGCACCACCTCGACGCTCGCGCGTGCGTCGGCAGCTGCCGCCTGCGGCTCCCAGTCCCGGGGTTGGTCGGCGACCAGCAGGTCGACCCGGTCGCCCGGCCGGACGAGGTTGGAGACCGAGGTGACGCGACTCACCGGCACGGTCATGGCGCGACGACCGGCGGCGATGCGATGCACCAGGTCGGCGGGACCGTGGTCGGCTAGGTCGTTCGGCCGCAGCGGGCTGCCGGCAGGGATCTCGCGGCGCGCACGCGCGCCGTCGAGCAGAACGCGGTCGGCCGGTTGGAGCGCGTCGGGCTGCACGAGGCACTGCGACAACCGCGCGATCTGCACTCGATCGGGCTGGATCTCGTCGCCGGCCGCGATCGTCGACGCCGCGACCAGGATCTCGACCGGCTCGTAGGCGCGCTCAAGCGTGCGTTGGCGCGTACCCAGGTAGAGCTCGGTGCCGATCGCGGCGAGAAGGCCGCTGGCGACGGCGACGATGGCGAAGTGGGTCGGCTTCATGGGAGGGTGGCGTCGGGAGATGTGCTGGCGTCGCGCCACACGGATCGACTGTGCGGAACGCGCGTCAGCAGTCCCGCCTCCATCAGCTCGGCTGCGAAGCGCGGCGCCGCGCCGGTCTCGGCCAGCAGGCCGCGAATCCGGCCGCTGCCGTCCACGCCTTCGGTGCGGAAGCGGTACAGCGGCGTCAGTCGGTAGGTTCCATCCGCATCGGTGTACCCGGCCTCGGCGATCTCGACGATGCGGCGCGAGCCGTCGCCGAACCGGGCGGCCTGCACGATGACGTCGATCGCCGCACCGACTTGCGCACGGATCGCGTGGTGTGGCAGCTCGACGTGGCCCATCATGGCCATGGTCTCGAGGCGGCGCAGGGCGTCGGCGGGGCGGTCGGCGTGCAGGGTCGACATCGAGCCCGGGTGACCGGACGTCATGGCTTGCAGCAGATCGAGGGCTTCGGCACCCCGGACCTCGCCGATCACGATGCGATCCGGCCGCAAGCGGAGCGAGGACACGAACAGGTCCCGGATCGTGATCCGGTCGCGCCCGCGGTCGTCGCCAGGACGGGCCTCGAGCGGCACGACGTGCGGCTGACGGAGCTGGAGCTCGCTGGAGTCCTCGAGCACCAGGATCCGCTCCGTCTCGGGAATGCAGGTGGACAACGCGTTGAGCAGCGACGTCTTGCCGCTGCCCGTGCCGCCCGAGACCAGCAGGTTCTTGCGCAGCGACACACACAGCTCGAGGAACTCGGCGGCCGACTCGGTCAGCGATCCGAGCGCGACGAGCCGCGCCAGGTCGAAGACGTCACGCGAGAACTTCCGGATCGCAACCACCGTGCCGCGCCGCGAGCAAGGCGGACGCACCACGTGCACGCGCGAGCCGTCCGGCAGACGGGCGTCGAGCCGCGTCGTGGAACCGTCGACGTGCCGGCCGGCGAACTGGGCGATGTTGCGCACCGCAGCGTCGAGCTCGGTCTCGCCGGCGAAGGTTGCGCTGGTTCGGGACAGACGGCCCTTGCGCTCGACGTAGACTTCGGTCGGACCGTTGATCAGGATCTCGCTCACCGACGGGTCGTCCAGGAAGGCGGACACCGGGCCGAGGAAGCAGCGCAGGCTGGCGCGGAAGAGGGGTTCGGTGCTCGCCCCAATCAGGGATGATGGGGCAGCTGGCCGGTTGTGATCTGTGACGGAGTGGCTCATGGACGACAGCGACGCGGCACTTGCATTGAGCGCGCAGTGCGGGCTCGCGCTACACGCGTTCCAGCAGCTCCGGCCTCGGTCGAGATGGCCAAGGTGTGAGCACGTCTCTGGCGTCGTGGAACGCGAAGTGCCGCGCGGACGTACTTGGGCGTCGAAGGGCCGTGGCGACCACGCCTGACGGGTCGTTCCGCGACCCGAGCACGTTCTGACTTTGCGGCGCGGCGATGCAGAGGTCGGAAGGCGAGCGCGAGGCGGTCGTGCCCTGGGAGGCGGGTGGCAACCAGCGCTGCGCGACACGGTGCCGGGCCTGTTGGCGGAGCCGCCGGCCGGCAGGAGGTACCCGACGCTCCACCCAGAACTTGGCGCGCCCGAGGCGCGGGTCGAGGGCGAAGTCGCTGGCGAAGTCGAGGAACGACTCGAGCCGCCCTCTGCCTCAACAGAAGTCGCGACTGCCTCCCGTCGCCGGCTGGGTGCTCACCTGCGGTTCCCACAAGGACGCGGCGATCACGTGCACGACGCCGTCCTGACGTTGGATCTTGCCGGTGACCGCCAGGAACACCGCGGTCTTCAAGACCAGCGCGAACTGGTCGAACAGCTTCTGCCAGACGACGACGTTGACGAAGCCGGTCTCGTCTTCCAGCGTGAGGAAGGTCACGCCCTTGGCGGTGCCGGGTCGCTGGCGGCAGATGACCAGGCCGGCGTAGCGCACGCGCTGGCCGTCGCGCTTCTTGGTGACCTCGCACGCCGGTGGCAGGCCGAGCCGGCGCAGCTCGTCACGCAGCGGCGCCAGCGGGTGGCCGCGCGGGCTGTGGTAGGTGGTGCGGTAGTCCCAGGAGACGGTCTCGAAGGCGTCGAGCGCCGGGAACGGCGGCGGCGCCTCGGCGAGCTGCAAGGGCAGCAGGTCCCTCGGCTCGTGCGCCAGCGCCAGCACGTCCCACAGCGCGGCGCGCCGCGACGGTGCGATCGACTCGAGGGCGCCT
The DNA here is from genome assembly GCA_041398565.1 of Planctomycetota bacterium. GTDB lineage: Bacteria > Planctomycetota > UBA1135 > UBA1135 > UBA2386 > DATGPD01. Next base: position 102,707 of record JAWKUN010000002.1, read on the forward strand.
GCCTCGGCCAGCGCCTGCAGGAGCTTCTGGTCGAGGCCGGTGCGGCGAGCGAAGTCGCGCAGGTCGTGGAACGGCTGCGCCTGCGCGATGCGTTGGCCCTGCTCTTCGCTCAGACCCTTCACCCAGCGCAGGCCCATGCGCAGCGGCAAGAGGCGCGTGGTGGCGCTCGTCGCGGACGTCGCGTCGTCCTCGAGCGTGCAGTCGAACGCGCTGCGCTGCACGTCGACCGGCCGCACCTCGAGGCCGTGCCGCTTGGCGTCCTCGACGATGGTCGCCACCGAGTAGAAGCCCATCGGCTGAGCGTTGAGCAGCGCGCAGGTGAACACGTCGAGGTGGTGCTGGCGCAGCCAGCCGGTGGCGTAGGCGATGAGAGCGAAGCTGGCGGCGTGGCTCTCGGGGAAGCCGTACTCGCCGAAGCCGCGGATCTGCTCGAACACGCGCTCGGCGAACTCCGGGGCGATGCCCTTCTGACACATGCGCCCGACCAGCCGGCTGCGGTGGCGCTCGAGACGGCCGGTCTTGCGCCAGGCGGCCATGTCGCGACGCAGCTGGTCGGCCTCGCCCGGCGTGTAGTCGGCGGCCACCATGGCGAGCTTCATCACCTGTTCCTGGAACAGCGGCACGCCCAGCGTCTTGGCCAGCACCGGCACCAGGCACGGGTGTGCGTAGGTCACCGCCTCCTCGCCGTGCCGCCGCCGCAGGTAGGGGTGCACCATGTCGCCGGCGATCGGGCCCGGCCGCACGATGCTCACTTCGATCACCAGGTCGTAGAAGGTGCGCGGGCGCAGGCGCGGCAGCATCGCCATCTGCGCCCGGCTCTCGATCTGGAACACGCCGACGGTGTCCCCCTTGCAGAACATGGCGTAGGTCGCCGGGTCGTCGGCCGGCAGGCGCGCCATGTCGAGGTCGACGCCGTGGTGCCGGCGCAGGAGATCGAAGGCTTGGTGCACCAGCGTCAGCGCGCCGAGCCCCAGGAGGTCGACCTTGAACAGTCCGAGCGTCTCGACGTCGTCCTTGTCCCACTGGATGACGGTGCGGTCCGGCATCGCCGCGTTCTCGATCGGCACCAGGGTGTCGACCGGTTCGTGCCCGAGGAGGAAGCCGCCGGGGTGCTGCGAGAGGTGGCGCGGGAAGTTCTGCACCTCGTCGACCAGCGCCACCAGGTGCTGCGAGGTCTCGGCGTCGGGGTCGAGGCCGGCGCCGCGCAGCATCTGTGCCCAGTCGCCGTCGTAGCGGCCGCCCAGCTTGCTCAGTTGGTCGAGCGACGTCTCGGCGATGCCGAGCGCCTTGCCGACGTCGCGCACCGCCGAGCGCAGGCGGTAGCGGTTGACGTTCGCCACCATGGCCGCGTGCCGGCGCCCGTACTTGCCGTACACGTGCTGGATCACCTCCTCGCGTCGGGCGTGCTCGATGTCGAGGTCGATGTCGGGCGGCTCGGCGCGCTCGCGGGAGAGGAAGCGCTCGAACAGCAGGTCCATGTGCACCGGGTCGACGGCGGTGATGCCGAGGCAGAAGCACACCGCCGAGTTGGCGGCCGAGCCGCGCCCTTGGCAGAGGATGGCGTGCTGGCGGCAGTAGGCCACGATCTCGCGCATGGTGAGGAAGTAGCCCGGGTAGTCGAGCTCCTCGATGAGGGCGAGTTCCTTGTCGAGCTGGACCTTCACCTTGTCGGGGATCGCTTCGCCGTAGCGAGCGCGCGCGCCTTCTTCGGTGAGCTGCCGCAGCCACTGCGCCGAGGTGGTGCCGTCGGGCAGCGTCTCGGACGGGTAGCGGTAGCGGATCTGGCGCATCGAGAAGTTGCAGCGCGACGCGAGTTCGAGCGTGCGCGCCACCGTGGCGACGTCGTCGTCGTAGAGCTTGGTGAACACGCGCGGCGTCAGCACGGCGTGGTGACCGTTGGGCTCGAGCGCGGTGCCGCAGAGGTGCAGCGGCTGCTGGACGCGGATGGCAGTGAGTACGTCCTGCAAGCGGCGGCGCGCCGGCGTGTGGTAGAGCACCTCGAGCGCGGCGACCAGCGGCACCTGCAGACGGCTCGCCTGGGTGCGCACGAAGGCGCTGCGTTCCTGGTCCTCGGCGGTGTGGTGGCGCGCGAGCAGCGCGTAGAGGCGGTCGCCGAAGCCCTCGTGCAGCGAGCGTAGCAAGAGCGCGTCGTGTGGCCGCATCGCTGTGGCCGCACCCCACAGCGCCAGCAGGTCGCCGGCGTGCGCCAGCACCTCGTCTTGCGTCACCGCGCTCTGGCCCTTCTCGCAGCGCAGCCGGCCCTTGCTGAGGAGCTGGCACAGGTTGCCGTAGCCGGCACGGTCCTGCGCCAGCAGCACCAGCAGGCTGCCGTCGACCAGCGTGACCTGGGCGCCGACGATCAGCTCGAGGCCCAGCTCCTCGGCGCGGGCGTGCGCGCGCGGGATGCCGAACACGCCGTCGCGGTCGGTCAGCGCGAGCGCCGGCAAGCCCAGCTCGTGGGCGCGCTCCACCAACTCCTCGGGGTGGCTGGCGCCCTCGAGGAAGGAGAAGTTGCTCTTGCACCAGAGGGGGACGTAGGTGTCCACGGGAGGATCGACAAAAGCAGACAGACGTCCGCATGGCAACAGGGTGGAGTCAGACACCAAGTGGAGGGGGTTGTTACGGTGGCGTAACGCCGGTGGCACGGGCGCCGTGGATGCGCGAGACTCGTGTGCATGAGCAACGCGATGTCCGACTCGAACCCGTCCCCGAGGCTCGCCGTCATCACCGGTGGCAGCCGTGGCCTTGGCCGCAGCTCCGCGGTGCACCTGGCGCGGATGGGTGTCGCCAGCATCCTCACCTACCGCGACAACAAGACCGAGGCCGACAAGGCGGTGGCCGAGGTCGCCGCGGCCGGGGCCAAGGCCGTGGCGCTGCCCCTCGATGTCGGCCGCGCCGACACCTTCGCCGCCTTCGCCGACGCCGTGCAGCGCGCGCTCCCCACGTTCGGGCGCGCGCACTTCGACTTCCTGGTCAACAACGCCGGGATGGGGTTGCACAAGCCGTTCGTCGAGACCAGCGAGGCCGAACTCGACGCCCTGTACCAGGTGCACCTCAAGGGGCCGTTCCTCCTCACCCAAGCGCTGCTACCACTGATGGAGGACGGCGGGCGCATCCTCAACGTGTCGAGCGGCCTCGCCCGCTTCACCTACCCCGGCTACTCGGCCTACGCGGCGATGAAGGGCGCCGTCGAGGTGCTCACCCGCTACCAGGCACGCGAGCTCGGCGCGCGCCGGATCACCGTCAACACGCTCGCGCCCGGCGCCATCGAGACCGACTTCAACGGTGGCGTCGTGCGCGCCAACCGCGAACTCAACCAGATGATCGCCTCGACGACCGCGCTCGGCCGGGTCGGACTGCCCGACGACGTCGGCGGCGCGGTAGCCACCCTGTTGACCGGTGCGCTCGCCTGGGTCGACGGCCAGCGCATCGAGGTCTCGGGCGGACAGGGGCTGTAGCGCCGCCGCCGACGGCCCTCAGCGCCCGGCGAACGCCGCCTGCAACGCCGCGACGTCGAGCTTGCCCATGGCCAGCATCGCGGCGAAGGTGCGGTCGCGCGCCGCCTCGTCGTCGCTGCCGAGCCAGGTGCCGAGGCCGCGCGGTGCCACCTGCCAGGACACGCCAAAACGGTCCTTGAGCCAGCCGCACGGCCCTGGCTCGCCGCCCGCCGCGAGCGCCGCCCAGTAGCGGTCGATCTCGGCCTGCTCGTCGCACTGCACCTGCAGCGAAACGGCCTCGTTGAAGGAGAAGGCGTGCTCGCCGGGCCCGTCGGAAGCGATCAACGCCTGGCCTGCCAGGGTCACCCGACCGTGCTTGACCATGTCGGTCGGTCCCTCGCCTCGCGCGTAGTGCTCGAGGCGCTCCACGTGGCCGCCGGGGAAGATGCCGGCGTAGGCCTGGAGCGCGGCGGCGGCCTGGCCGAAACGGGCACCGACGAACAGGAGGCACGGCACGATCGTCGCGCCGGCGGCGCCCGGTGGGCGCTTCATCACCTGCCACGACACACCGAAGCGATCCTGCACCCAGCCGTAGCGCTCGCTCCACGGGTAGGTCCCCAGCGGCATCATCGCCTTGCCGCCGGTGGCGAGTGCGTCGAACAAGCGCTCGGTCTCCGCCACAGAGTCGGTGTGGAGGAAGAACGAGATGCTCGGGTTGATGGTGAACAACGGGCCACCGTTCACGGCCAGGAAGCGCGCACCGGCGAGCTCGAACTCGACGGCCAGGACGCTGCCGCGCGGCTTGTTCGACGGGTTGTCGATCGCCGAGGGGTACCGCGTGGTCGCGGTGACACGGCCAGCTCGCACGGTCTCGACGTAGAAGGAGGCGGCGGCCTCGGCACGGTCGTCGAACCATAGGCACGGGACGATGGCAGGTGCGGACATTGGCGCCCTCGTAGCCTTTGGTGCCAACGGGCGCAACGGTACGACGCTCGAGTCACGGCCGCGCTCGAGCCCGGTGAGAGACGTGTTCGCCTGCACCGACGCAGGCTACGCTCGTGCCGTCGTGGCCTCCCGTCGTCGCTCTCCGTCCGCATGATGCGCGTCGATGTCGTCTACGTGAACTACAACTCCACGGCGTGGCTGGCGCGCAGCATCGCCTCGCTGCTGGCCGCGCCGCCGCAAGGCTTCGCGCTCGGTGCCGTCGTGGTGGTCGACAACGCGTCCTCGCCGGCAGACCAGGCGCTCCTCGACGGCTTGCCCGATGCGGTTCGGGTGGTCCGCGCCGGGGCCAACCGCGGTTTCGCCGCGGGGTGCAACCTGGGGGCGCGCGCCGGAGACGCACCGGCGCTTCTGTTCCTCAACCCCGACACGCGGGTCCTTGCCGACACCCTACCGCCGATGGTGCCCACCTGGCACGCACGTGCGGGGCGCGTGCTGCTCGGGCCGCGCCATTTCATGGACGACGCTTGCACGCTCGGGTTCGCGCCGCTGCACGGCACCGCCTGGCACACCGGAGTGTCGAATGCGCTGTGGGGGCGCGGGTTCGCACCCGATCCTTCGCTGCGCGCGCTGCGCGCGCGCGTTGCCCTGTGGCGGGCCGAGCGGCCGACCCCGGTGCGAGCGTTGTCGGGCGGAGCGCTTCTCGTCGGCCGCGCCGCCTACGAAGAGCTCGGGGGGTTCGACGAGCGCTACTTCCTCTACGTCGAGGACACCGACCTGTGCCTGCGCGCGCGCAAGCGCGGCATCGACGTGCTGTACGAACCGCGCGCCCGCATCGTGCACTACGGTGACCAGAGCTCGCGGCAGGACGCCGGCGCGGCCGACGGCGCCGCCGCCGCCAGCGAGCGCGTGTACTTGCGCAAGTTCCACGGTGTCGTGTCGCGTGGGGTGCGTCGTCTGGTCTTGTCCCTGGCGACGCGGTTGCCGGCACGGCAGCGTCGATGGGGTGCCGGCAGCGCGACGACGGTCGCCCACGTCTTCGAACGGCCGGGCCGCGGGCCGTGGGTGGTGGAGTTGGCGCGCTCGCCGATGTTCGACCACGGCGTCACCGTGTTCCCGGACGGCGACACCTTCGGCTTGCCCGCCGATCTGTGGCCGCGCTTGCGCCCCGGCCGCTACTTCGCGCGCATCGCCGAGGAGGACGACGTCGGCGCCTGGCACGAGCGCGCGTTGTTCGTCGTGGACAACCCTGGCGGGGGCAAACCTGGTGCTGCCGAATAGGTAGCGCGCTGCGAGGGGGTTGTCGGGTCGTCGCCGTCTTCGATAGCCTCTTCCGCGTCGGCGTCTGCCGGGATTGCGTTCGGCGACTCGCGAAGAGGACGACGCTCATGAAGGTGCTGTTTCTCTACGTCTCGACCAACATGTGTCGGGACGGTGATCTGTGGTACTACGACGAAGGAGTCGCCAGCGTCGCGGCTTGTCTGCGCGCCGCCGGGCACGCGGTCGCCTTCCGCATGGTCAAGACCGACGATCGTTTCGACGAAGTGCGGGCGTGGGTGGAACGCGAGCGCGGCTCGCGCACGCTGCTGCTGTTCATGACGTCGCTCATGTTCTCGGCCTACGGCCATGACCTGCCTGAGACCATGCCGATCGTCGGCTCGCTGCGCACGGCCACCGGGTTGTTGACCGGCTTCGTCGGTCTGCACGCCACGACCAACCCCGAAGAGGTCCTGGCGCACCCGGGCGTCGACTTCGTCGGTCGCGGCGAGATGGAGGAGGCTCTGGTGGAGCTGTGCGACGCGCTGGACTCGGGTGGTGACGTGCACCGCGTGCACAACTTTTGGTTCAAGACCGAGGACGGCGTCCGGCGCAACCCCTTGCGTCCCTTGCTGCGCGACGTCGACGCGCTGCCGCACCCGGCGCGCGACCTGGTGCCGGACGAGGCCATGGCCAACGAGCGCGACGGCATCCTCACGGTGGTGGCCATGCGCGGCTGCCCCATGGACTGCAACTTCTGCTCGAACCCGGTGCTGAAGGGTCTCTACCGGGGCAACGGTCCGTGGACGCGCTTCAAGTCGGTCGGCCGCGTGCTCGAAGAGATCAAGGCGGCCGTCGCCATCGACCCGAGCCTGCGCTTGGTGTTCTTCCACGACGACATCTTCGCCTTCGGCAACGCCTGGTCGCGCGAGTTCTTCGCGCGCTACCCCGCCGAGGTCGGCATCCCCTACGGTTGCAACCTGGTGATCTCGCAGGCGACCCCCGGGTTCGTCGAGGGCCTGCGTCGATCCGGCTGCCGGCAGGTGCAGATCGGCATCGAGAGCGGCAGCGAGTACATCCGCAATCAGGTCATCAACAAGGGCATCCTCGAGGCTGACATCGTCGCCGCCCTCGACCTGTTCCGGCAGGCAGGCATCCGCGTCAAGTGCTTCGCGATGATGGGGCTGCCGCAGGAGACTCGCTGGCGTTACCGGGAGTCGGTGGCCGGCTTTGCCCGCCTGCGGCCCGACATGGTGCAGATCCAGGTGTGGGAGGCGCACGAGGGATCCGAGCTGCTCGGCAGCGACCGCGGGGCGGCGGCGCTCGCCGGCCGGCACTATCGGCCGGGTGCCGACCGGCGCGCTTGGCGCATCAAGTTCTACTTCCGCTTCTTCCACCGCTACGTCGCGTTGTACGAGGCTCTCGACGCGATGCGCCTGCGCCAGCCGCTGCGGGCCCGCGTCCTGCGGGTGCTGGTGGACGCCACGATCCTCTTCCGCCACGCCCCGGACCTGCTGCTGGCGCGTGATCACGACGGGCGGCGGCGCTGGCCGGCGGTCGTGCTGGAGAACCGCTGGCTGCGCCGCCTCGCGGCGCGCGTCGGCGGCCGATTCTGGCGCGCGGCGCTGGCGCGCGAGATGCACCTCGCGTCGGTCTACACCTGGCCCGCCGACATGGGTCCGCCGCCGAGCGGCCGCGGCTGGGTGGGATCGGTGCGGGTCGACGGCCGCGGGCGGTCGGAACTGCAGCCGGCGGGATGATGCCTTGCCAGCGAGCGCGCGCCCGGCGGTCGACACTGGCCGCCGGCCATCACGACAGCCTCGCAGCGGACGGAGTCGGACTCCACGCCTGAACGCTGGTCGCACGTCGGCGATCACGACGGTGCCCACCGCGTGGCTATGATCATCCGCCCAGACAGCTCGCGCGCCGACTGCGCCGCGCGCACACCGCTTCGACCGCGTCACATGCCGATCCACTCTTCGACTTGCATCGCCCGGCTCGTTCGCGTGGCGCCGTGGACCCTCCTCGCCGTGGGCGTCGTGGCGCAGGTTGCCGAGCCGCCCGTGCCGGAGGGCAAGGTCGCCGCCCTGCAGCGGATCCTGGCGAGCACGACGCGGGCCGCGTTCCGCTTCGCTACCGAGCTGCGCAGCGACTCCCAGTTCGTGCGCGCCACCCAGGGCGGCAAGGCCAAGCCCGTGCGCACGACGGGTGCTCAGGAGGCAGGGTGTCTGTACGTGGTGCTGCCCGACGATGCGGGCGAGGTGTTGCGTGCGGGGCGGCGCTCGCTCGCGCGCATCAAGAAGGGCAAGTGGGTGCGTCGGTTCGACCTCGACGCGGAAGGTGCGCCGTTGCCTTTCTTGTTCGAGCCGGAGATCTTCTTTCCGGCGGTCCTCGACACCGACCTGGAGTACCTGAGGGCGGAGGTGGGGACGCTCGACGACCGGCCGGTGGAGATCCTCACCGCGCACGCCGAGGGCGAGCATGCGCGCGCTCTCACGTGGTCCGGAGCCCTGCCGGCGGGGGAGCAGGCGATGATGGGCGTCTTCCGCATCGGCGGCGGTCGCGTCGTCCGGCCGAAGGCGGAGCAAGAGGTCGACCTGGCCTTCTTCGTCGATCCGGCCAGCAAGCGCCTGCTGAAGATCGCGATGCAGCTCTACAGCAAGGCCCCCGGAGGGGCTGCTGGCGTGTTCGTGGCAGTCGGCGGCGCGGCGCAAGAGGAGGAACCGGAGGAGCCCGAGGTCGACGAGAAGGCTCCTCTGCGCTTCGAGCACGGGCTGCCGGTGCGTTCCCGGCGTATCGCCGACGGCTGGCTCAAGGTGACCTTCGAAGTGACTTTCACCGAGCACGACGTGGCACGGATCGACGCTCTCGACGGTGCGGCATCGGCAGCGTTGGGCCTTGGCGCCAAGTGAACGTGGAGGGCCCCGCGAAAGGTGCCGTGCTGGGCGGAGCCCGTCGCTGCGGATCTGCCGCGATCGAAGCGTCTCGCACGATCGGCGACGCGGCCGTGTCGGACCTCCGTCGGTCGTTGGGGGCGTGTCGGTCTCGGCGCGGTGAGTCGGCACGCTCCGCTGCGCTTTCGAGCGTAGGAGTCGGCTGGCCCGCGAGGCAAACAACCCTGGCTGCAGGGTCGGCGCGCCGTGTCGCACGGCGTACACTCGGTGCTCCCGTCCCTTCTCTGCCGGAGATCGACATGCGCTCCTTCTCTCTCGCCGTTGCGGTCAGTCTCGTCTTCGTTCCCGCTGTCCCGGCCCAAGGCCGGCGGGGGCCCGTGCATCGGCCGACGGTATTCGCCGTGGATCCGACCACGCAGGACGCGACGAATCTGGTGCTGAAGTTCGTCGAGGCCTCGGGCGTGCGCCTGCGCGACGGCCAGTTCGTCGGAGGCGCCGGGGTCGACCTGGCGTCGGTGAACGCGCTGATGCTGCTGCGGGCGACAGCCGTCGAACGTCTGTTCTCGCGGCCCGAGGCCGCGCTCGATGCCGAGCGAGGCGAGCTGATCGCGGCGCTGGGACCGGCGCGCATCGCTGCCCTGGACCCGCCCGCCGATCTCAACCTCTACTACCGCGTGCGCACCGCCGACGCCGCGGGTGGTGTGGCTCTGTGGCGGGCGTTGCTGCAGCTGGCCGTCGTGGAGACCGCGTTCCCCGACACGCCGCCTGGCTATGCGGCCGACCCGGGCGTGCCGCTGGAGGACATCCCGCCGCCGACCCCGGACTTCACCGGCAGTCAGGGCTACTTCAATCCCGCGCCCCTCGGCATCGACGCGCGGGTCTCGCGGGTGATCCCCGGCGGTCGTGGCGAGCAGCTGCAGATCTGCGACGTCGAGACGGGTCTCATCCTCAACCACGAGGACGTGCCCCAGGCGGTCGCGGCGAACGTGATCGGGTCGATGAACACCGCCACCGACCACGGCCTGGCCGTGGCGGGCGAGATGCTGGCCGACAAGAACGGCTACGGCACGACGGGCGGTGTCTACCGCGCGCGCTACAAGTTCCACAGCCACCTGAGCATCAACTGGGCCAGCTCGGTGAACACCGCCGCGGCCAACAGCCAGCCTGGCGACATCGTCGTGCTCGAGGTGCAGCTGCCCTGCCCGGTGACCGGCAGCAGCGTTTGTCCCATGGAGGGCCGGCAGGACGTGTTCGACGCGGTGCGCACCGCGACCATGGCCGGCAAGCACGTCATCGCCGCCGCCGGCAACGGCAACCAGAACCTCGACAACCCGACGTTCGGCGGTGCGTTCGATCGCAGCGTGCGCGACTCGGGTTCGGTGATCGTCGGCGCCACCAACGGCTCGGCGTTGGCGCGCGCGTCGTTCTCCAACTACGGTTCGATCGTCGACGCCAACGGTTGGGGCTTCAACGTGACCACGACCGGCTACACCGACCTCTTCTTCGGCGCCAGCGATCCGCGGCAGAAGTACACCGCGAGCTTCTCGGGTACCTCGAGTGCGACGCCGATCGTCACCAGCGCGGCGGCGGCGACCATCAGCGCTGCCAAGCAGCAACTCGGCCGCATCCTGACCATCGGCGAGGTGCGCGCACTCCTGCACGCCAATGGCACCGACGTCCCGGGCGGATCGATCGGCAAGCGACCCGACTTGGTCCAGCTCTTCGCGGCGATCGGTTTGCCGGCCGGGCTGACCCTGGCGAGCGAGGTGAACGTCGGCCAGACGCTGACCCTGAACGTCGCCGGGCAGGCCGGCGACAGCTATTTCCTCATGCTCGCCGCCGGGCCGGCGACGATTCCCCTGAGCATCGGGCGGCTGTTGCTCGATCCCGCGACGCTGACGCCGGCGGCTTCGGGCGCCGTGGGTACCGGCTTCTCGGCCACCGTGCCCAACAACCCGGGCATGATCCTCCTCGAGCTGCACTGGCAGGCACTGCGCTTCGACGCTGGCTTGACGCGCTTCGACCTGACGAACAGCATCGTCACCTACTTCGAGCGCTAGGAGCCCGAGAAGAAATCATGATACGGGCTCTCAGCGCTGCCGGCGGCCGCAACCCAAGGGGTTGATGTCGGCGCAGCGCCGACCAGAGGGGGCCGCCGGCGCTGTTGTTGCTTGGAGCTTCCAGGGCTGCTCGGGCGTGGCTTGGTCAGCTCTGTGGCAACGGAACAACACGGCCGAATTCGCGCCCGCCGCGACGATTCGCAGCCCTTGCAGCTCAGATTGCCCCCGGTGGCCGCATCCGCGGCCACGCAGAGAGTGAGAAACCGATTGTTTCTCACTCTCTGAGGCGCAAGGGGCGCGTCGCCGACATCTCTGTCCCTCATTCGTGGTGCATGCGGCGGATGGCGTCCTCGAGCGCGGCGATCTTGCGCTCGGCGCGCTCGGCACGGTCGCGCAGCACCCGCACCTGCTCGTCGACGAGACGGGTGCGGTAGCCGGCGAACAAGCCGACCCAGATCAGGCCGAGCACGAGACTGAGCAGGCCGACGGCCGGCGGATTCCACACCGGCAGGACGCCCCGCAGGGCGCGGTCGAGCAGGAGCGAGCCGAACAGCAGGCTGCCCATGAGGAGGTGGAAGCTGCGTTCGTGCAGGGCGAAGGGCTTCGGGTCCACGCAGTGCATCGTCTTGAAAGACGGTGCCGCGCCTAAGCGAAATCGGCCGGCGCCCGTCGTTGCCAGTCGCGCAGGGCGGTGGCGAAGTCGAAGCGGAATCGGTAGCCGAGCTGACGCAGGCGGGTGGTCAGCACGTGCGTCGGCGTCGACGCCTTGCGCACGCGCGTCGGATGGATCACCGAGCGCCCCAGAGTTGCCGAGTGGATGGCGTGTGCCACCAGCATCAACAGCTGCTGTGGCAGGCGGACCGTGTGCGTGACGAAGCCGAGCGCTTCGGCGGCGATCTCCACCAGCTCGCCGACGGAATGGGTTGCGGCGTCCGCGAAGTTGTAGAGCAGGAACGGGTCGCGACGATCGAGCGCGAAGTCGACCGTGCGGAGGAACTCGTGCACGTAGCCGCAGCTCTTCCTGACGTCGGGGTCGCCCAGGAACAAGCGCCCGCGGCGTGCCGCGCGGATCAGGCGCAGGATGTTGCCCGGATCGCCGGGGCCGTAGAGGGCGGCAGCACGGCACACGACCAGGCGTTGGTCCGGCCCATTCTGCTGCCAGGCGAGATGGATGTGCTCGGCTTCGACCTTGGACCGGCCGTACGGTGACACCGGGCGCAGCGGCGTGTTCTCGTCCGCGGGTTCGTCGAGCCGCCCGTAGCAGGCGATCGAGCTGGTGAAGTACAGATGGCGGCAGCCGACTTCGCGCGCGAAGGAGGTGACGTTGTGGGCGCCAGGAACGTTGGTGGCCGCGTATTCGGCCGGAGCATGCCCTGGCTCGCGGTGCACCGCCGCCAGGTTGAAGATCCAATCCGGCTGGCGGGTCAGGGTGGCGGGGATCGAGACCCGCACGTCGTGGAGCACGTGGCGCACGCCCTTCGGCAAGGGCGCCGACGGCTCGACGATGTCGACCAGGACGACCTCGCCGAAGCGGTTCGTGGCGCGGAGATGCCGCGCGAGGTGCGTGCCGACGAAGCCCGCGCCACCGAACACGACGGCGCGCCGCAGAGCAGCGTTCCTTCCCTCTTCATCGCGATGAAACGCGGTGCCAAGCACGAGTCGACCGGGAGGAGCATACTCCATGCGGTCTCGTGCGGGCCGATCCGCCCAGGCGCACCATCGCACCGAACCGCAACCACTCGGCCGTCACGACGAGGACGTCGCGCGGCGCCGGTCAGGCCTCTTCGTGGCCGGTAGCCTCCAGTGCGGCGACGCCGGGCTGGTAGCGCTCGTAGAGGAAGATCGGAATGCCGAGATCGCCGAGGTGGCGGGCGATGAGCGGCTTGACCTCTTCCCAGGCGAGCCCGCCGACGCCGGTTGCCAGGCGAGGCAGCGCCAGGCTCTCGAGCTTCTCGGTGGTCACCAGGTGGCGCAGGCTGCGCAGTGCATGGTTGACATGGGAGATCTGCGCGCGGCCGGGGTGCTGGCCCTGCACCTTGGCCGGGTCTTGGGTCAGCAGGCTGACGATGCGCACCTGCGGCCCGCCCCAGCTCCACGCCTCGCCGCAGCCGGGGCTCTTCTGCCGGCACCAGTGGCGGAAGTCCTTGTAGAGGGCGGGCCAGCGCTCGCGCAGGGCCAACGCCAAACCACTGTGGAAGTCGTCGTAGGGCGCCACGCCGTGCACGATGGCGTGTGCTTTGGAATGGAGGATGTCGCCGGCTACTTCGTGGATCACGCTTCGAGAACGGCGGCGCCCCCGGGGCGTTTTCGCCTATCCGCCGTGCTTGCTCGGCCGCCCGGTGGCGGCCATCCTGCCTGCGTGCCCCATGCTCTGTTCGTGTACGCGGCGCCGAACGAAGCGCGCGTCTTGGCGTGCCTCCCTGCGACGCACCGGGTCGTCGAAGTCGGGGTGGGGCCGGCGCGCGCGGCCATGAACCTGACGCGGGCGCTCCTGCTCGGTCCGCCGCCCGACCTGGTCGTGTCGGTGGGAGTGTGTGGTGTCTATCCGAGTCGACTGGCCGAGCCGGCGCCACCGACAGTGCCCGCGGTGGGGGACGTGGTCCTGGTCACGCGCGATCGCTTCGCCGATGAGGGGGTCGAGAGCGAACACGGCTTCGTCAGCGCACACGCGCTCGGCCTGGTCGGGGAGCTCGAGTTCACGGCGCCCGCCGAGCTCGCCGAGTGGGCGGCGGGCACCCTGTCCTTGCCGCGGCTGTCTGGCGCCACGGTCAGCACGTGCAGCGCCAGCGACGCGCGCGCGCGCGAACTGCGCCAGCGTTCCGGCGCCCAGGTGGAGACGATGGAGGGTGCGGCCATCGCTCTGGTGAGCGCCCGCTTCGGCTTGCCGTGGTTGCAGTTGCGAGCCGTGAGCAACGAGTGCGGTGACCGGGCTCGGGCGGGCTGGGACCTCGAGCGCGCCCTCGACCGGGCGTCCGAGGTGGTGTCGGCCCTCGCCGGGCTGCTTGCCGGACGCTCGTGGAAGATGGGCGCCGCCCCGTCGGACGAGGGTAGGGCCTGAGCCGAAGGCTCGCGATCGCGAAGGCGATCGCCAGCAACATGGCTCGGAGCGCCTACGCTCGATTCTCTCTCATCTCTGAGCGAGGCGAAGCCGACGCGACCGGCGCGGCATCTGCCCCGCGGGAGAATCGCCTGCATCGCTGGCGCTTTCCCGGCGGGATTCGAATCTCTCCGCGGCCCCGGCGCGACCTGCTGGCGTAATTTCGCCGCGCGCCGACGCGCCCACGGAAGACCAAACACGAAACCACATGCGCACGCTCCCCCCCGCACTCCTCGCCACAGTTCTCCTCGCTACACTCTCCGCGACTCTCGTCGCCCAGGAGCAGACGGACCCCAAGAAGCCCGAGACGAAGCCGGCCGCCAAGCCGGACGTCCAAGCGACGCAGACCCAGGACGCCGCCGCCAGCAAGCCGCTGGTCCTGTCACTCGGCATGCGCGCCAGCGGCGGCATCGTGCTCAAGGACATCGACGGCAACGAGCATCGAGCCAAGAGCTACCAGGGCAAGGTCACCGTGGTCAACTTCTACTCGACCCAGTGCCCGATCCAGGCGGCGTGGGACGACCGCCTGGCTGCGATCCAGAACGAGTTCGGCAAGAAGGACGTCGTCTTCCTGAACATCGACTCGAACCGCACCGAGATCGGCGACCAGCCGCCGGTGGTGAGCGGTGACGAGAAGCCCTACGACAGCATCCGCAAGCACCTGAAGGCGAAGGATCTGCCCTTCACCGTGCTGGTCGACCACGGCAACGTCGTCGCCGACCTGTTCGGCGCCAAGACCACGCCGGACATCTTCGTCTTCGGCAAGGACGGCAAGCTCGTCTACCGCGGCCTGATCGACGACGATCAGGCGCAGCGCAAGGGCGACCAGGCCAAGCGCTACCTGCACGACGTGCTCACCAAGCTGGTGGCGGGAGAGACGGTCGAGGCGTTCGAGACCAAGCCGCAGGGTTGCTCGATCAAGCGCATGCCGAAGGCGGACGCGTCCGGTGGTGAGCCGACGCGTCGCCGCCCGCGTCAGGGCCGCGGCGACGGCAAGCAGTAGGCCCCGTCCCCCGGCGCCGGATCGCCCCGCGCCGTCAGCGCGGGGCCGGCGGAGTCTGCGCTCCGCGCCTTGACTGCTCGAGGCGATCGACCATCTGCTTGCCGGCCTGGTCGAGCACCTTGCGCACCTGCTCCAGCTTGCTGCCGAGGGTCGCTTCGGTCGAGCGGCGCAGGTCGATGCGCCAGGCGGAGTCTTCGCGCACGAGCACGAAGGTGACCGGCGCTGGCGTGCTCTTCGTGCGCACCTCGACGCGCGCGCATTCGCCGTCGGCTTGTGCGGCGCCCACCTCGTAGCCGTCGCGCAGCCCGCGCTGGTCGAGCCGACCGGCCTGGTTGGCGCGATCGGTGGCCACCAGGCAAGCTCGGGCGCCGGCGACGTCGCCGGCGGCCACGGCGATGCAGAAACGCTCGACGACGGCGCGCGCCTCGCCGAGGTCGGTGCGGGTGCACGCCGAGAGCAGGGTGGCACCCACGAGGACACCCGTACGCAGGTGGAGCTTGTCGCGCATGCGGAAGATATCGGCAGCCGGCGGGGCGGACCTGTCCCGGATCGAGAGCGCTGGGCGTGCGAGCCGACCGTCTGACTCAGGCTCGCCGCGGGTCGGTCGAGCGCGACCGCAGCCACGAGGCCACGGCGCGCACCCGTTCGTCGCGACCACCTGTCGCCTCGAAGTGTTCGAGCCCGCGCAGCTCGAGCTCGCGCGCGTACCAGGCGTGCTGCCGTTCCCTGGCCTCCCTGCCCTGACGGGTGCCGTCCTGCACGAAGGGGAAGTCGGGCGCACACATGACGACGTGGTGGTAGGGCCGGGCGGCCAGGTCGAGCACGCGTCGGTCCACACGCCCGAACAGGCGGTCGCTGTAGAACAACGTCGTCAGTGGCGAGGTGTCGCAGAAGAGGAAGCGTCGAGCTCGTGGCGCAGCTTCGTCTTCGAGTCGCACCTGTGTCTCGGCGATGCGCACCATGTCTTCGGGTTGGAGAGCCCCGCCGCGGCGCTCCCACAGCGCGCGGCCGTACTCGCGCACCCAGGTCGTCTGGAACCGCTGTGCCAGGGAACGTGCCAGCGTGGTCTTGCCGGAGGACTCTCCGCCCAACAGGCAGACGCGTTCGACGAAGTGCGCGTACACCGAGGGGGAGAGGTAGGAGCGGCAAGCGTGCACGTCGGCGCGCACCTGCCTGGCGGAGATCGGGACGCGCGTGTGGGCGCCGTCGACCAGAACGTGTCGGATCGGTGGGTGCGACGGCTCGCGGGCGCGGCAGCTCGTGGTCCACGCCGCGGCCCAGGCGTCGCCGTCGTCGTCGCCGGTGAAGACGGCATCGATGCGTGCGTGCAGCGCTTCCCGGCACACACGGGCGACGAAGTCGCGGTGTTCGCCCGGGTCAGCGTCGTCGGCCGGCATCGCGCGAGCCAGCGATCGTGCTGCGGCGCGGGCGGGTTCGTCGAGATCCGCCGAGACGTAGCCCGTCGCCTGGAGCACGACGCGGCGCAGGTCCGGGAAGCGCGACGCCAACCACTGGGCGCGCACCGGCGCCGGGCATCCCGAGGGCTCGTTGCGTGTGTAGCTGAGCACCACCACCCGGTCGCATGTCGTGCGCGCCGTGGCGATGAGGAGTTCGTGACCCAGGTGCAGCGGCGCGAACCTGCCGACGACGAGCCCGGTGGCGAAGCGCTCGCTCATCGTTCCCGCCGCGCGCAGCGGCAGCGCCGGCGGCCGAGACGGGCGCCGAGCCAGGCGTCGCGCCGGCTGCGGGTGGCCGTGTGCCATCGCCGCCAGCGGCGGACGTCGGTCGTGACGAAGAACGATTGCAGAGTGAGGCCGACATACAGCCTGGCGGGCCAGAAGACGACCAGGAAGGGCCGCGAGGTGAAGATCTCGGTGCACGCCTCAACTCCGTCGCCGAATGTCGGCCGCGGGTCTACGCTGCGCGGGTGAGCTCGCAGACCCTCCTGCTCTTCGATCTCGATGGTGTGGTGCAGTTCGACCGTCGCGTCGACGCCGATGCGGCGGCGCTGCTGGGCGAGCTGCGTCAGGCGGGCTACGTCCTGCGTTTCCTCACCAACGACGGTTTCAACTCGCGCCACAGCCGGCTGGCGGAATTGCGGGCCGACGGCCTCGAGGTCGCCGAACACGAGTTGTACACGGCGTCGTCGCTGGCGGCGCGCTACGCGGCGACGCGCGGCACCACCTTCGTCCTGGGCAGCGACCTCGCCGCCGCGGAGTTCGCCGACGTGCCGCAAGACCCACTGACGGCGCGCACCGTGGTGATCGGCGACTGGTTCCACCACTACGACCGCGAGCGCCTGCAGCTGGCGTTCGAGGCGGTCCTGCGCGGCGCCGAGATGATCGCGGTGCACAAGAAGCGCGCCTGGACGCACCAGGGCCGGCGGCTGATCGACGTCGGCTTCTTCGTCGCCGGCCTCGAGCATTGCTCCGGCCGGGCGGCGACCGTGGTGGGCAAGCCGGCGGCTTTCGCCTACCGGACGGTGCTCGAGGATGCGGGCTTCGCGCCGGAGCACGCGGTGATGATCAGCGACGAGCCGGAGCCGGACCTGCAGGGTGCACAGGCGTGCGGGCTACGGACGCTCCTGCTCGGGGATGCCGAGGGAATGCCGGGGGAGTTCGCACCGCACACGCTCGCCGACTTACGGCGTGCGCTCCTGGGCTGACCGCGGTCGACGAACCGGTCGGCGCTCCGCGTCGAGCTACTTGACGAAGAACCCGAACGGCACGGCGAAGCCGACCGTGAGGTTCCACTCGGCTTCGTTGTAGGGCCGCGTGAACGTGTCGAAGGCGCGGCCGGCGATCACCAGGTAGCCGGTGTCGGCGATGGGAATGTTGATCTCGGCGCGGAGGCCGAACGCGCCGCGACGCGAGAAGCGGATGTCACCACCCTCGCGGCGCACGATGGTGCGGTCCGCCTCGACCGTGTCGATCGACGGGAACTCGCTGATGCCCGCGTCGATTCCCATCAGGAGCTCGATGCGGCGGTCCTTCCTGTAGTCGATTTGCGTGCTGTCCGTGGCGAAGAAGCCCCACACGCTGGTCAGTCCCAGCATGTAGTGGCTGTGCAACTGGTGCTGGTCCGGGTCGGTGACCCATCCGCCGCGGAGTTCTAGATTGATGGTGTGGTTGAAGGGCTGGTCCGGCGCGCACACGCTCAGGAAGCCGAGCGGCCAGCCGAAGCTCGCCTCCGCGTAGAAGCGCCCCGAGCCGACGAGGGTGGTCGCTGAGACCGTCGTGTCGTCCTCGGAGTCGGACTTGGCGAAGGTGAACCCGATGCGGGCGGTCTGGTCCTTGGGGACCCACCAACCCGACGCCTTGCCGTCGGTCGACCTGCCGTTCTCGTTGGCGAGGGAGCGTCCGTTCAGCCAGGCGCACCGG
The DNA here is from genome assembly GCA_041398565.1 of Planctomycetota bacterium. GTDB lineage: Bacteria > Planctomycetota > UBA1135 > UBA1135 > UBA2386 > DATGPD01. Next base: position 120,777 of record JAWKUN010000002.1, read on the forward strand.
TTGCGGAAGTAGGCCTCTACGTAGCCCTGGGTCTGCTCGCCGGAGTCCTTGGACGCCAGCTCCCAGCGGCCGTCGGCGCCTTGCTTCACGGTCCGCGGGCTGAATCCCACCGCGCCCGCGTGGAGCATGAAGATCTTCGATGCCAGAGGAGTGCCTTCTCCGGTTCGATTGTCGGCGGCGATCGTCAGCCTCTGCGCTGTCGTGGACGTCGTGTCGCGGAGCGCTGCGAGGTCTCCTGCGCGGATCTTCGCACCGACCGTCCCCTCCGCACCGGTCGTGGTCACCTCGACCGGTACGAGCATCTCCGACCGTGCGCTCTCGGGCGGCGGCTCCTGGGCACGCAGGCAGGGGGAAGCGAGAGCGGCCAGCAGGAGCGGGCTTCGTAGGTCCATGGTCTCGACTCCTTCGAGTGTGCACGGGGTGAGGCGAGCTCACGCGGCGCGCCATCCATCCCGCATCGCCCACGAAACGTCATGGCGGCCCACGTCCGGCGAGAATTCCTTCGAACTCTCGCCGCCTTGGCCGGGCTCCCCGGATTCTCCCTGAGTGCCCGCGACCGGTCGCGCGCCCGACGGAACCGGCGTTCGGCGGTGGAGCCCGGCACCGTCTGCTGCAAGGCTGGCACGATTGCCGACGACCTCCGTCGTCCCAGCCATCCAGCGTTCAGCGGTGGAGCCTGGCTCCATCCGCTGCAACGCTGGCGCGATGGGCGGCGACCTCGGTCGCCCGCCCATCGCTACTTGGCGGGCGTGTAGGTGGCCCTGAAGTCGCAGGTGGGCTCGTCGGCGCCCATGCAGCTGTGGCTGGCAGTAGCGGCGGGACGGCCTCGAGCGTCGAGCTTCAGCACCACGCGCGAGGTCGTCGGCTGGCCCCAGTATTGTCCCGCGAAGGTGGCGACCAGCTTGTCGTCGCCGACGAAGCGGGCGTCCATGCTGCCCACCTGTCCCATGTTGTTGACGTAGACCATGCGGTAGCAGTCGCGGCCGGCGTCGAGGGCGTAGAACGCGAACGCCTCGTAGCTGTCGGGCGCCAGCTCGCTGCCGCCCACGGTGTGGATCTCGACGATGCTGCCGCCGAAGAGCGTGCGCACCGTGTCCTTGCCGGTGATCTTCATGGCCTGCATGCCCGGCATCGTCATCTCGCCGGCCACGTCGAAGACGCCCGCCATCCGCGCCAACTTCGCCATGCGGCCGTCGGCGGGCATCAACGCCTCGCTCTGACCGAGCTCGGGCACACGCACTCGGTCGTCGCGCTGGAAGTCGCCGCGCACCGACTCGGTGGCGTCGCCTTCGGGGCGCAGGAACGTGATCACGAACTTCCACGAGTCCTTGTCGATCGTCGTCACCGTGCGTTCGAAGAGCGGCATGCCACCTTCCACGCGGCGCATCATCAGCACCAGGTTGTGGTCGTCGGCGAAGTGGGGCTCGGTCAACATGCCTTCGCCCGTGTTGGACACCACCAGGTTGACGTAGCGCCTGTTCTCGCGATCCCAGCCCATGAACTCGCGAAAGCGCATGGGCGTGGGCATGCCGTCGAAGTGGATCTCGGTGTCGGACTGCAGGAAATGGCCGCCGAGCTGCCACTGCGCGTCGACGCTGGCGGTCCACTTCGAAGTCGGCCCGCCGGGTCGCATCACCGCCGTGCCCTCGCCGCGCCACTTGCCGGCGAACGGCTTCAGCTTGGCGAGCTCGGGAGCCGGGCCTGGAATGGCGCCGGGTTGGGCGTGCAGTGAGGTCGAGAGCGAGCCCAACAGCGAGCCGAGCAGCGACAGGGTGGCGAGCGTGACGAGGCGGCGCGGCGACTTCATGACTTCATTGTCGCCACCGCCGCGGAGCGGCTCGCGTGGAAAGCGTCCCGGACGCGCTGCCTGGGCTCGGGGCCATGTTGCTGGCGATCGCCTTCGTGATCGCGAGCCTTCGGCTCAGCCAATGTGCAGGAAGACCGTGTCGGTCAGCGTCAGCTGCGGGGCGGGGCATCCGCCGGTGCCGTTGAAGTCCAGGCCCTGCACGCCGACCGAGAGGCCGGAGAGCGAGGTGTTGTTGGGGATCATCAGCGGCAGCGTCGGGCGAAGACGCTCACCAGCCACTCGTGGCCGACGATGCAGGTGCAGAACGGGATCCCCGTCGCGACGAAGCCGATGCCGATGACCGGCACGCCGACGACGCCGCCGAGCGTGATGTCGACGGTGTAGCCGAAGCGTGGCAGGCCGAGCGTGGCGATGGTGGTCGGACCGCAGGCGTGAGCGAAACGGACCGCGCCACCCTGCGCCTGTGGCAGGTAGGCCAGACCCAGCAGGTTGCCCGAGCCGTTCGAACCCACCACCGACGCGGCGCCCGTGACGCGGTCGATCGTGTAGAGGTTGTCGGTGGAGTTGTCGACCAGGTAGACCGTGTCGCTGTCGCTGTCGTAGGCCAGCCCGTTGGGGTTGGTGGGGCCGCTGAGGGCGCCGACCAGCGTCGCTGCGCCCGAGGTGAGGTCCATCCGGTAGAAGCTGTCGGTGCCGCTGTTCGTCGCCCACATGATGTTGGCGCGCGAGTCGTAGCAGAGGTTGGTGAAGCTGGTCAGTCCGGACGTGCCGATCAAGGTGGCGGCGCCGGTGACCTTGTCGATCGAGTACAGCCCGTTGTCGTGCGACGACACGCCGTAGAGCTGGCCGGTGCTGGAGTCGAACTCGAGGCCGTGCATGACCAGGGCCGAGTTGCCGTAGGCGCCGATCAGGGTCGCCGTGCCGGTGTCGAGGTCGAGGCTGTAGAGCGAGTCGTTGCCCGTCGACGTGAGGTACATCGTGCGCGTGGCCGCGTCGTAGGCCAAGGCCCGGCTCCTAACGCAGATCGAGCACCAGGTCGACGACCTGAATCGGCTCGACACCCGGCACATCGACTACGAACGAGGTCTTTGCCAGCGTGCCATTCAGTTCGACCTCCACCGTCCCGGGCGTGAGCAGCACATCGACCGACTCGGAATCTCCAAGCTCTTGCTGCCGTGTGGCGCCATTGGAGAAGCGCAGCGTCAGCGCCCCACCGGGTAGTCCCCACTCCACCGGCAGGGTGATCTTGCGAATCCGGACCGGGTACAGTCGCCGTTGGAGTTGGATGCGGAAGGGAGCAGGCGTCGCGCCAGATGGACTCGGTGGGGCTACCCGCACGACACACGGGGTCGGGAGCGAGTTGTTGACCGACGGCTCGACCGCACCAACTCTGTGTTCCCCGATCGGCGCGTATCTCAATGTGCCTGAGCGGAAGTCGTCGAAGTACTGCTCGCAATGCAAAGTGAGCGGAACGTCGGGTAAGACGTGGCCGTCGGCATTGACGATCTCTACGGAGAAAAGGCCAGCCGTTGCGGCGGACGCAGGCTCGTGCAACCCGGCGTCGAAATCCTCTGGCCCCTCTTCAAGTACCGCAGATAGAGGTCGATAGGTAAAGCTGTGCTTCAACCGGCCCGCTCGAGCGAGAATCAGATCCGTTTCCAAGGATATGTCGCTTGGCACCGCGGCCGCTCGCACCGAGATCTTCGCGTCTGGGAAGCGGCGCCGCAGGCTCGACCGGAGACGCGTCTCCGGTCTTCCCCAGAGTGCTCCAATCAGCCACCCGGAAGATGGTTTGCCGCGACTCCACAACACACGGTCGTTCGCTACGCGATACGCAACGACCGCGAAGGGCGCAAAGCGCAGTAGCACGGGCGGCCCCGGGGAACTCAAGGGAGTTGGCGTGGCAGCCGACAGACCCGGGCCCTCGATCAACGCGTGGGTAGGGTGCGACGCCTCGCAGTGCAAGGCCCCGGAAGGAAGTCCACTCACGACGACCCGGCCGTGTTGGTCTGAAACGCTCACGTGGAGGCTGGCGCGCTGGTCAAAGCCGGGTGCTGCGTCACTCTCGACTTCCGCACCGAGTTCGTGGGCTACGGGGAACGGCATCGCCCCAACCGCTACACGCACACCCTCGACAGGGTTGTTCGCCATGTCGACGCATTCGAATACCAGGGAGTGCTGTCGTCGGAGGACCACCCTATGGCTGGTCACGTCGCACCTCAGCGAGACCCGCTCCGTCGAGAATCCCATCCTTCCGACCGCGTAGGACGTAGCCGTTCTCGGCGAGATGCTGGCGCTTCCGTCCACCGACGTGGCTGTCACGTAGTCCGGATCGCTTCGTCGTAGGGCGCGCCTACGGTCGGGCTCGCGCCAGATCCCCGCGTCGGCGACGGCGTGGCCGACTTCGTCCACGACCAGCAAGGTCAGATCGGCCGGAACAACATCACGACGCGCCGGGGCGGCGACGATTGGTCGTGCGGCCATGACCTCGCTCTCTATCCGTACGAGCGCCTGCGGCTGGTCATGGCCGATGGTCCGGATGTCGCCAGATCCTGTCCATCTCGTCGTGAACAGGAAGAGACCGACGGCAACAAGCGTGAGGAATGAAGTGGTCAACCAGCGGCCCTGGTTTCGGGATGCATCCACGATTCACCTACTCGACCGGGAACTGGCACAGGCATGCCTCCGCCCACGTCGGCCCCGCTGCCTGTAGGTTGCAGTTCCAGGAACACCCGAACGACACGCATCTCCCGCCTCCGGCGTTCCAGTACAGCTGGCACGCATGGCCAGCTGGCTCGCCGCCGGAACACTTGCAGAATAGCCAGTAGGTCCCCTCGTCATCCTCGAAGCCGCCGACGACGCAGGCAGAAGCCGACCCGCAGTCGACTGTCGCGCACTGATACCCGGGCGGTGCTGCGCTCCGCTGGCCGATGCACTCGTGAGGCGCGGGTACGAGCACCTTGTACCCGTGCAGAGTGGAGACACTCATGAAACTGACGAGTGCGATCCCGAGGAAGCCGTTCAAGATGGACATGGTCGACTCTATGGGCAATTGCCGGGAGGGAAAAAGACGTCAAGATGTGCCGCATCTATGCGTTTTGAGTGTCGTGAGCAAGAGGCCGCAGCTCAATGATCCCACGAAACCGATCAACAACATGTGCTGACTATACCGGATCGAAATGGCACGACCGAGACATCCACAATTGACATTTGGCCATATGGAAGCCATTGCCGCTCCGGCAACGCAGACGGCAAGTATCATCCATGCGGCTGGGCCAGGTTTGCGCAGCATTAGGAAGCCCAGAGCGAGGATCTCGACAGCAAGCGTCGAATAGTGGGCGTAGGCACCGCCGACAGCCGTAGCGTCGGGTCCGGACAGCATCTTGATCGCCACGACTGTCGTCACCGCAGCAGCAAGCAGCAATTCCAGTGTCAACCTCATCTCGTCGCTCCCTTCTTCATGGCGACTCGCACCCGTCCTCCAGAGAGAGAGGGGGCAAAGAAGGTGGTCTTCCCTTCGTAACCGGAAGCGCCAAGCACTTCGACGCTGATGGTCTCGCCCGGCACGCATACGTTCACCGCCGAATCAAGCCCGAAGGAGTGATTCGCCTTGCCGCCGTTGGCTCCCGTCAGTGTGACCATTCCTCCTGGCGGGATGGTCTCTTCCGGAGTGCAGGACTTCTCGATCTGGACTCTGTAGAGTTTTCGAGTGAGCAGGACCTTGTGTGTCGCCGGAGACGTGGCCGAAACATCGACGCGCTGTCCATCTGCGGCGGATGCCCGGACCGTGCTGTCCATGAACGAAAGCGTGTAGGATCCTGTGGGAACTGACCGCGAAGTTCCAGATCGGACCACGATCGCTTCAGTCACGATACGTGAGGCGGGAACCAGCCAGATTTCGCAACCATCAAGCGTGAGGCCATCCGGTTGCACCAATTGCACCGTGAGCTCCTGGGTCGAGTCATCGGCGTCTGGCTGATTCGAGACGTCTATGATGTGTGGTCCCTGTTCGGCAAACTCTACAACGGGTGCGAAAGGAAGTCGGATGGTGCGCACGCCTCCACGTTCCAGAACGATCCGTCCGGTGAACCAGAGTTGTTCTGAAGCAGAAGATGGTGGGAGCAATAGAAGTCCTTGACAGTCAGGAAATCGCGATTGGAGAAGTCGCATCTGCGGTGCGATGCTGTACGGCGTCTTGCCGCAATGGAGATGTGCTCCCTCTACGGTGCCGCCGTGGGATGCGAGGCGGCCGCCACGAACCCGAAAACCGAACGCCGCCAGAGGAGCCATTTTCACAATGCCCACCGGGCCGCCCGCCACAGAACGGTCCTTTCCGGGCTCCGAGCCGTCGGGGTAGTCCACGATGGCCCAGCCCGGGAGGTGAGCGTCCCAGCAAGGGGGCTTCCCGGCGAGCAGTCCGCCCACAGTGACTCTCCCTTGGGTGTCGGACATCGCGGAGTGGATCGCGGCCCGAGGGTCGGCTCCCGGGTAGCTGGCACGGATTTCAGGCAGGGAGTCCACCCAGCCTGGTATGGGGAAGGTTGTCATCGACACCGCCACGTCGACACCGGAAAGAGGGAGTCCGGAGACCGACACGAACTGAAGACTCAGGACCTCTGGCGCAGGAAGAGTAACGGTCTGACGAGACTCGCCGGTCGGCACAAAGGAAGTGGGCCGCTGGCCTCGAGCCAACGCAACGCAAGAGTGCGCGACCCACTCGGAGGGAAGGCGCGCGCCACCGTCGACATCCGTGCGCACAGCAGGAGAGTCCTTGGTCACCCAGCGTGTCTGCGCGCGCTCGGCCGGACAGATCGCAGCGCCGACAACAGGATTCCCCAAGGCATCCCGGAGAGTCACTTCGGGACTCGTGTTCGCGAGCGCCGATAGGACGCGCCTCTCCTCTGCGGCGTAGCGCGACTGGTCCGATGTCGTTGCGCGTGCAGATGTTTCGGGGGCCTCACAGACCGGTGAACCGGCGTCAAGATCATCTCGACCAGATAGTCGATGTTCAGGGGTGTCTTGCGCCCGATCGTTGTTCAAGATCAGGATCATGATCACCGTCACGAGAACGGTCAGGCCAAGGAAGCACGAGAGCGCAATTGTGTGTGTGTTTCGCATGGACCGAATCAGGAGAGCGCATCAGAGCACGGGCAGGGAGCAAGCGCATGCAGTCGTCCAGGTGAGACCGGCCGCCTGTTGAAGGCAGCTGTAGGAGGCTCCGCAACCAAAGTCGACGCACTTCGTGGTCACCGGAGTGGCGAATGAGAAGTAGCCGACACACAAGTGACCAGTCGGTCCGCCGCCAGTGCAGTAGCACTCGTAGTACGTCGAACCGTCGATCACCACGATACGATTGGCGCATGCCGATACGTCGGAGCAATTCACGACGGCGCACTTGGCCTCGTAGACGCCCCCGGCAATCGTATGCACCACTCGACAGTCCCACGGGGCTGGCGCCAGGACGTGGGAGGCCGCGACGGCCGTAAGCGTCACGAACGAACTCGCCGCCAGAGCGAGGACGAGGGAACGGAGGTTCTTCGCCATTGCCATGCCATGTTAGTTGTACTGAGGGTACACAACTACGGACCCTCACTTTACTCGAAGACGCGCGGACCCGAGATGCACCGCCACGGCGCGGAGAGCGCGGCGAACTGCCTGGGGCTGAGTGTTGAGCTGTCTGGCGAGCTCTCGGATGGTCTGTGTGGATCGAACGCCCGACAGCACCCGCATCTGGAAGGCCGTCAGCCGGGCGTTCGGCGCAGCCTCGTGGAGGAGGAGGCGTGCGTGAGCCTCGTTACGAAGGGCATCATGACGCGGATCCGCGACGCCAAGGAGCAGGTGGGGTGGAGTCGGGTCGGAAAAGACTCGCGTCGACAGGCGCTTCCTCGTCCAGCAGGCCAGGGTGCGGCGCGCAATGACTACGGCTAGTGCCGGCAAGCTACGCACGCCGTCGCCATTCGGGCGACGGGCGATTTTCAACAACTGAACCCAGACGTCCTGGCACAGGTCTTGTCGGTCAGCTGTGCGCAGTCGCGAGAAGACACCGGCGACCGTTGCTTGCAAATCGGCCACCTGTGTTTCGCTGTCGAAGGGTGTGGCATCCACGACTTCCTCTCCCGTGAATACTGCCGGATCCAGGCACGCCCGGTCCGGCACTGCTCAGCACGTTAGCAGTCGTCGTGCCGGCGTCAACAGGGGCTGCGGAGCTACCAGACCCTGCGGTGTTCGCGCGCACAACGGCGCCGTGAACGTCGCTGCGGGTGTGGATCCCGCATTGAGCAGAGCGGGGTGAGCACGCACGAGGGGTGGGGTCTGCACGAAGCTGTGGCACAAGTAGTGGTGCAGAAAGTGCTTGTACGAGCAAGCGCCCCCCTATGGGATGCGGGATGCAAGCCACGCGTCCTGGGAGGGGCGCCGCACGAGGGTACGTCCTCGTGAAGGTGCCAGTTGAGCACAAGGGTCTTGCCGAGTCGATGCAGAGCATGGTGGACGCCACGGTGGCAGCGGCGCGGTCGAGCCGGGGTGGGTCAGTTTCAGAGCGGCGGGCGGGTCAGTTTCAGAGCGACCGGAACACGGCCACCGAGAAGGCGATCGCCGAGCGGACGGCAGCGATCGAACGAGCGGCGCACGCCGAGGTGCTTCGTGCGCTCGACGTCGACACGCCACGGTTTCGGGTCCGAGGTGCCGTGTGCACCCCCGAGATGCGCAACCTGCTCCAGTCCCACTTCCCTTCCGAGGTCTTTGGCAAGGCGGAACAAGGCATCGACTCTGGCACGTGATCGAGAAGCTGTCGACGGCGGCCGAGGTGATGTTCGGTGCCCAAGAGGCCAAGTGCGAACTGCACCGCTGGCGCCTTCGATTGCGCTGCACCAACCGCGCCGCCGAGGAGATCCTCGCCGAGCTGCGCGACTCCGGCCTCGAGAACAAGTGGCGCGACTCCAAGCAGCCGGTCCACGACGCCATCTCCTACCTCGAGAGAACCACGCCGAGCGCATGCGCTTCGCCAGGTCCTTGCGTCTCGGTCTGCCGATTGGCAGCGGCGCTGTCGCGGTCACGTGCAAGACCCTGGTCGGTGTCCGCATGAAGCGCGTGGGTCACGCTGGAGGACCACGACCGCCGAGCACTCCCTCCGCCTGCGTGCTCTCGCGCTCAGCGACCGGTGGGAACCAGCAATGCAGAAGCTTCATGCAACCAGGCGCGCCACCGTCAAGGTCGCTGCTCAATTCCGGATCCACACCCCGTCGCGCCTGACGCTCTTCCGTGGTGGTAGCGATGCCTCCGACGACGGCGATGGGCGTGCAGCGTCGAACAGCGTCACCGCGCCGAGAGGGGCGGTGTCCGCGTGGTTTCGGCCGGCCCCTCGCGGAAGGGTGCGGCGGAGGCGCGCCGGAGTCGGCGAACGACTCCGGCGCCACGACCTTCGAACGGATCGCTGACTCAGTTGGCGAACTGCACGCGCCACTGCGTGAACCACGCGGTGGTGCTGGCGACGAACTGGGCGATGCGGGCGCCGTCGTTGACCGCGCCCCATTCGACGCCGAAGACGCGGTTGGTCCGCGCCGACCTGAACTGGTAGTAGGTCCACGTCGAGTCCGGCAGCATGTCGAACTGCTGGTTGGGTCCGTGGTGGGTCGGGAACGCGTTCAGAGTCGCGGTCGCGCTGCCGCCGGGCACGTCGATGGCCTGATCGGTGCACCGCGACACCAGAGAGTAGCGGCGGCCGCCGAGGAACTCGGTGAACCACACCTGCTTGGGATGGCCGGTGTAGGTCGCCTGCTGCAATGGAGTGCCGACGTTCGCCTGCATGGCGCCGTCGCGCACCTCCAGCGCCTTGCCGGTGTGGCGGACGGTCAGCTTGTTGTCGACCACGCTGCGCACGATGACCAGGCGCCACTTGTCGCCGATGTTGCCGGTGTAGGGAGTCTGGCGGATCGGCACGCTGCTGCCGTTCTCGTACAGACCGAGGCACAGGTTGTTGTGCACCGACACGATCTTCACCAGGCCGCTGCCGACGCCGATGACGTACCAGCGTTGATTGGTGCCCCCGTGTCGCGGGTACTGCTGGATCCGGGCGAAGGTCGACGACGAGCCGTTGGCGATGTCGATCACCATGCCGCTGCGGCGGTTCACGATGAACGATCCCGAAGTGGCAGCGGGGAACTCGAACTGCTGGTGGGGGCCGCCGTTGTCGATCCCGCTCTGGATGGTGGCCTGCGCGCTCAGCGAGGCGGCGCGCACCTCCATCACCAGGTTCGGATTGCGCGCGGCGACGAGCTTGAAGTAGGTCTTGTACTGGGCGGTGGAGGGGGCAGACACACCGAGTGCGACGGCGAGCAGGGCCAGAGTCTTGAGTTTCATCGAGTTTGCTCCTTTTGGATTGCCGGCAACGTGCCGGTCGCAGGACACATGGCGCGCAGGGCGTCGACGCACCGAAGGCTCGGAGTTTTCTTGGCGCGCAGACCGCGGGCAGCCGGCTTTGCCCGGTTGCGCGACGGGATCCGAATGAACGCGGTGTGTCGGCTCGCGCCGGGCGATGCAGCTCGCATGCATCGACGCGGAATTCCCACGTTCGTCCTCACGGTCGTCTTGTTCGGGATGGCCTGCTGGCTCCTCACCACCGGGCAGAGCGACGACCGTGCCGCCTCGCTGGCGACTGCCGCGCCCGGCAGTCTGCCGGGGTCGGCCTCCTCGTCGGCGCCATCGGCCGACGTTCGCACCGAGCTGGCACCGGCCCCGGCGAAGGCGGGGGACTCCGGCGACGTCGCGTGCTTCGCCCTCGACTGGCGGTGCCACACCCGCGTCGCTGCGTTGTCCGAACGCAGCGAGCTGCCGCCGCAGGAGATCGATGAGGCGTTCGTCGGCACGATCGGCCTGCGCTGCCGGCCGGTCGCGGCCGGGTGCCGGCAGTTGGACGTCGTGGTCCAGCTCGAAGCGCCGGGCTCGCGCGCGATCCGAGTGTCGATTCGCTTGCGCGACGACGGCAGCTGGCGCGGGGTCGCTGCGGCCGACGACGACGCCAGTGCCGACGCGGTGGCGATGCTGCGCTCCATTCCTTGGCTGTTCCGCGGTGCCGCCGCGCAGGAGGACGGTGCCTCGGCGAAGGTGTGGACCGTGTGCCAGACGTTCGCGCTCGGTGTCGCGGAGGCGTCGTGGAGCATGGCTGTGACGGAGCGGGGCGAACCCTTGGCCGTGCGTCGTCTGGGCCAGTGGCGGCCGCGCGCGGTGACGAAGTTGCACCTGTCGAGCGGCGGCGAGGCGCGCCTGCTCTGGGCACCGGCGGACTCCGGGCCGGCGTCGTTTCCCCACCGCATCGAGGTCGACGAGACGCTGGACGTGGCGCACGAACACGTGGGCCTGGCAGCGACGCACCGCGTCGTGGCGCGCTTGACACGGTGCCCGCCGCAGGTGGTGCCGGAGATGGAAGTGCCGGCGGCGGGTGAAGACTGGCCCGAGCTGCACCCGGCCGAACTCGAGCGACCCTTCCGCGCCGCTATGCGGGCGCTGCCTCTGCGGACAGTCGTCGACGCCGTGCGGCGCACGGCGCTGCGCTCCGATCCGCTCGATCCGGAGATGGGCCAGCTCGCCCGCTTGCTGCCGGAGCTGTTCTTCCAGGTGCCGGAGACGGTGGCGGGGGCGGGGCCGGTCCTGCTCGACCCTGGCCTGGAGCCGTGCGTTGCCGAACTCGTCGCGCGGGCACTGCTCCGGGTCGGCGAGCCGAGCTGCCAGGCGTTGCTGCTCGAAGTGCTGCCACGCGCGAGCGACGCAGTGCGGCACGCCGTGATCGCGTGCACCGACGAGCTGCCGCGACCCTCGCCTGTCTGGATCGGCACGCTTCGCTCTCTGGCCCACACCTCGCCGACGGGGGCGAGCATGGAAGCGGCTTGGCTGGCGCTCGGTCGCCTGGCGCGCCGCACGGGAGGCGAGCAGTCCGACGTTGCCGACGCCGCCTGGCGCGCCTTGACCGAAGCCGGCGACGACACCCCGGAGCGGCGGCGGGTGCGTCTGCACGCCCTCGCTGTCGCTGCGCGGCCCGAGGGCGTGCCGCTGGTGCTGACCGAGCTGGCAGGAAGTTCGGAGCCGGTGCGAGCGGCCGCCGCCGGGGCGCTCGGCAGCTGCGGCGACGAGCGCCATCGCGAGGTCCTGCAACGTGTGGCAGAGCGCGATCCCGCGTCGTCGGTACGGGCGGCGGCGCTCGACGCGATGGCCTGGCTCGACGAGCGCGGCCGAGACGACGGCAAGCGAGGCCCCGATCGCTGAGGGCGCCTGGTCGTGCTCGGTTGATGTCACCCCCCCGTAACCAGGGTGTGCGCGTGGGACACCGCGGCGGGCAGCGAAAGCGGCTGTTAGGTCGGCGCCAGCGTCGAGGCGAACGCGGCCCCCGCACCGCCGCCGCGCCAGGGGTCGTGTCGGCTCGTCGTGCCGATGAGTCAGGTCCGCAGGCTGCTCGTTGCGGGGGCCTCCACACCGCTCGGGCGTGACGGACTCGTCCGGCACGCGATGTGCAAACGTGCGACCATGCCCGCGCTCGCCCCACCTCCGTTCGAGAGTGCCCAAGATCGCTATCGAGCCCGTAGGGTCGACCCGGGCGGCGAGCGGGTTCGGTGGCGGGCGGCGCACGGTCTGCGCGCGCTGCTCGCCTGTGCCGGCGCGGTGTTGATCTACGTGGTCTTGCAGTCGCTGCTGGCTTCGCACGCCCTGGCGCAGTCGGACGACCTCGATCCCTACACGCGGCACGATCCTGTGCGTATGCGACGGGCGGGCATCGAGGCCTTGCGCGCCTTCGAGTGGGCGGCCGACCACACGACGCGCGACGTCCAGAGCCTGATGGGGTACGAGCCGTTCCGCTTCGTGGAGACGGCCCACTTCGAGCTGGCTGCGTCACTGTCGGTGCAGTCGGTGCCGGCGCGCGGCGTGGCGCACGACGATCTGCGCCGCGAGCTGGCGGAGCTCGCCTGCGTGCTTCCTGGCGTGGATCCCGAGACGCGCGTGCTCGACGGTTGGCTGCGCGCGCACCTCTACGCGCGCCGTTTGGAGCAGCTCTACGCCGAGGTCGAAGCGCTGTTGGGTGTCGATGCCGCGACGAAGGGGGCAGCGCGACCCGGATCGGCCGGCTCGGCGACCTACGTCGGCGAGGGGCCGTTCCTCGGCATGCGCGGCAAGTACCGCGTGATCTTGTGCCGCGACAGCAGCAGCGTCGACGCCTACCTGCGCAACTTCCTCGACCTACCGGCGGCGCGCCGCAGCCTTCGGGTCGACGTCGACGGTGGCGCCGCGTTGCTCTTGGCGACGGCCGAGTCCATGCCGGACGAGGACCTGCGCGACGACCGCGACCTCTACGCCGCGGTCGCCTACCACACGGCCCACCTCCTCCTCGACGGCTTCCGCCACCACTGGCATGAGTGCCCCCCCTGGCTCGAAGAGGGGCTGGCGCACTGGCTGCAGCTGCGCGCCGTGCCCGAGCGCGCCTGCTTCGCCGCGCGGCCGGCCGAGCTGCCGGCGGATCCGGCCGGCAAAGCCTGGTCGCTGCGGGTGCGCCGACGCACGCAGAGCGGCGCCGTCGTCGCCAGCGCCGAGCTGTTCGCCCACGACGATGCCGCCACGCTGACCTTCGCCGACCACCTGGCGGCGTGGTCGCGCGTCGACTTCCTCGTGCGTGCCCACCCGGGAGCCTTCGCCCTCTTCCTGCGCACGGTGAAGGGACCCGACGTGTCGCACCTGCCCGTGAAGCCGACTTGGGCGGTGGTGCGCGCGCGCCAGCACGAGGCGCTGCGCAAGGTCTTCGGCTGGACGACCGAAGACTTCGACACCGCCTGGCGCGGTTGGGTCCTCGACCGCTACCCGGCCGGGACCTAGCCCACGCCAGTCCAACCGAGCCGACACGGCCGGCATGCAGGGTCGCCCGGCACGACGTCGATCGCGATTCGGCCGCGGATCGCGTCGAGCTCGTTTCCGGTGCAGCTCGCCAAGCTCTATCGTCGACCGGAGTGCAGCGACAACGTGATCCTGTCCACGAGCGTGCCCGCACGGTGGCGAGCCGGCTGGCCCGCGCGATTCCCGAGCCGCGCTGCGAACTCGACCACGCGTCGCCGTGGCAGCTGGTCGTCGCCACGATTCTCAGCGCGCAGAGCACGGATGCCACCGTCAACAAGGTGACGCCGGCGCTGTTCGCGCGCTTCCCGACGCCGTTGGCTCTGGCCGAAGCCGAGCCGAGCGAGGTGGAGGCGCTGGTGCGTGCCACCGGCTTCTTCCGCAACAAGGCCCGGGCGATCCAAGGCGCGGCGCGGACCCTGGTCGCCGAGTTCGGCGGCGAAGTGCCACAGACCCTCGACGAGCTCACGCGCCTGCCCGGCGTCGCGCGCAAGACGGCCAACGTCGTGCTCGGCGTCGCCTTCGGTCTGCCGTCGGGCATCGTCGTCGACACCCACGTGCAACGGGTCAGCGAACGCCTCGGGCTGGCGTGCGACAAGGACCCGGTGAAGATCGAGCGCGCGCTGTCGGAGCTGTTCCCGCGCCGGAACTGGGTGGAGGTCAGCCACCGCCTGCTCCTGCACGGCCGCTACGTGTGCCTGGCCAAGCAGCCGCGGTGCGAGCAGTGCTGCTTGTTCGAGGTCTGCCCGAGCGCCGAGGGCGAGGCCGATGGCACGTGGACGGCCCGCGCCCGGGCCACGGCGGCGCGCTTCACCGTGGCCTGAGCGCCCGACGACCTGACGGCGCCGTTGGCGGCATCCCGGCGGAGATGGGCTGCAAGTGCTGCGAGCCCTCGCGGCGCGCCGCGACGACTCGCACCTTTGGTGCGGCCGCAGGCTGCGTGCGTCAGGCTATCCTGCGCCGCCCTTGGCCATGGTCCTGAACTCCGAGCGACGCCTCCTCCTGCTCCTCGTGGCGGTGGCGTTCTTGCTGTACGCACCGACCCTCGGCCATGGCTTCACGCTCGACGACGTGTTCCTGGCCCAGAGCACCGACCCGCAGGGGCGCCCCGACCCGGTGATCGCCGGCCTGCGGCCGCCGTGGTGGTACTTCGGCCAGCGCTACTGGGAGGGCACCAACACGACCACTGTGCTGTACCGGCCGGTGACCATCCTCAGCTTCGCGCTGACCTACAACCTGATCGCCGCGCCTCTGCTACCGGCCAGCGCCGAAGCCCTGCCGCAGCACCTGGTGAACGTGCTCCTGCACGCGTTCGCCGTGTGGCTGGTGTGGCGTTGGCTGCGTGCGCTCGGCACGGGTGGCAGCGCGGCGCTGCTGTGCGCTGGCGCCTTCGCCGTGTGCGGCGTGCACAGCGAGGTGGTCGCCGGCATCGTCGGCCGCGCCGAGCTCATGGCGCTGGTGTTCGGCCTCGGCGGGGTTCTCCTGTACGCGGGTGGACGTCCGGCCTGGGCGGGCGTCGCGTTCTTTGCTGCGTTCGGATCGAAGGAGAGCGCGCTGGCGTGGGCGCCGTTCCTGGTGTGCCACTTACTGGCCGAGCGCTGGCTCGCCGGCGAGCCGGTGACGCTGTCGGCGATCCTGCGCACCCAGGGCAGCCGGCTGGCCGTGGCGCTGCTGCCGGCCCTCGCGCTGTTCTTCGTCCTGCGCGGCTTCGCCACGGCCGAGGTCGCGGGTACGACGATCCGCTACCAGGAGAACCCGCTGGCGTTCGTCGACGTCGGCACGCGCGTGCGGACGGGGGTGATGCTGCTCGGCTACGGCTGGCTGCTCACGGTGGCGCCGTTCTCGCTCAGCAGCGTGTACGGGCCCGGCGCGTTCTCGTTGGTGACCGGCTGGGGCGATCCACGCTTCCTCGCCGCCGCGCTCGGCCTCGGCGTCTGGCTGGTGGCTGCGCTTTGGGCCCGTCGCCGCGCGCCACTGCTGTTCCTGTCGGCAGCTTGCTTCCTCGGCTTCGCCCTTCTCACCGCCAACCTGATCTTCCCGATCGGCACGATCTTCGGCGAACGTCTGTTCTTCGCGCCGAGTCTGGGTGTGTGCCTGCTGGCCGCCGTGCTGGCCCGGCGGGTCGCGGGGACCCGGCTGCGCTGGCCGGCGCTCGCCGCCATCGGCATCGCCGGCGCCGCACACGCGGCCGTGGTGCTGTCCCGCAACGGCGCCTGGCGCGACAACCCGACGCTCTTCGTGACCGACGCCGAACGCCGCCCGCACGACGCCGAACTGCAGCTCAAGGCCGCGGCGGTGACGGCGAACGTCGACCGCGTCCGCGCCGAGGCGTTCCTCGACCGCGCGCTCGTCGCCGACCCGGACCTACCGACCGCCTACGGCCTGCGCGCCCGCATCGCGCTCGGCCGTGGCGACGCGGCCGCCGCCGAGCGCGACTTCCGCCGCGCGCTCGCCTGCCCGCACGTGGCCGACTCGGGCGAGGACGAGCGCGCTGCCGAGGATCTACTGGCTCTGCTCCTGGGGCGCGGGCGCCAGGACGATGCGGCGACGCTTGCCGAAGAGTTGCTGGCGCGCCTTCCGCGCCTGCGCGCGGCGCACCTGGTGCGCCTCGACCTGGCGCTGGGACGGATGCCCGCGGACCAATACGCACCCCTGCTGGCGGCGGCCGAGGCACAGGTTGCGGGCGACCCGCGCGTGCGTCTGCGCCACCTCGTGTTCGACTGCGACACCGGCGGCGGCCTGGCGGGCGACGCGCGGGCGCTGGCCGCGGCGCTGCTCGCCGTGTTGACCGCTCTGCCGGCGAGCGGGCTCGACCAGGTCGCCAGCTTGCGGGCGCGGCTCTGCCTCGTCGACAAGCTGGTGGCCGCTGGCGAGGATGGCGCAGCGCGGCCCTGGATCGACGGCCTGCTGCGCATGCCGAACCTGCCGCCGCCGGCGCGGCAGCGCTTGGAGGGGCTGGCGAGTCGCGGCAAGTGATGGTGCCGGGCGCCCGCGGCCGAAATGCGGTTGCCACCGGCGTGCGGGGCGACGGCGTTGCCGTCGTTCCCGCAGCCGATGGCGAGGGCGCCGTCGCCAAGCGACCCTGGCGCCAGCCTCCGCGGCGTGACTTCGCGCCGCGCTGCGCGGTCCTTTCGGGCTCCCCCGGGCTCAAGGCCGGAGGTGGTGCTTGCGCATCAGGCGGTAGAGGGTGCTGCGCGCCACGTCGAGCCGACGGGCGGCATCGCTGAGGTTGCCGTTCGCTTCGCTCAGTGCGCGCATCAGGGCCGCCGCCTCGGCGCCGACTCGGGTCGCGGTGGGCGGGAGGGGTGGCTTGCGTGCTTCGGTGATGCGGCCGGGCAGGTGGCGGCGCCGGAGTGGCGTCGCACCCTGGGCCTCGACCAAGGCCGCTTGCAGCGTCGCGCGCAGCTCGCGCACGTTGCCCGGCCAGTCGTAGGCGGCGAGCGCCGCCTCGGCGCCTCGCGTCAGGTCGGGCGTCGCCTGGCCGATGTCCGCCGCACACTCGGCCAAGAGACGGCGCACCAGCGCCAGGAGGTCGCTGCGTTCGCGCAGGGACGGGATGCGCACCATCGCGCTGCGCAGGCGGAAGAACAGGGTCGGCTGGAGCCGGTCGCCCGCAACCATCGTGGCCGGATCGGAGCAGGTTCCGCAGACGACCCGCGCGTCGACCGCCCTCTCGACCGCTTCGCCGACGCGCCGGTAGACGCCGCGCTCGAGGAAGAGCAGCAGCGCAGCCTGGACGGGCAGGGGCAGCGCGGTGACCTCGTCGAGGAAGATCGTGCCGCCCGCGGCAGCGTCCAGGTGGCCGTCGCGCCCGAGGTGTCCGAGCGCCGTCGGCGTGGTCGTGTCGTGACCGAACAGCGCCGCTGCGGCCTGCCGGGCGTCGAGGGCACGGCAGTCGACTGCGACGAACGGACCGTGGCTCCGCCGGCTCGCCGCGTGCAGGCCGCGGGCGATGCGCTCGCGTTCCGAGCCCGACTCGGCGACCAGCAAGACCGGCAGCAGGCTCGGCGCCAGGCGCGCGGCGGTGGCAAGCGCCGCCCGCAGGTTCGGGTCCTCGGCCAGCACGTTCCCGAACGCCGGCGTCGTCTCGACGTTGCCGACCTCGACGGTCGTCTCGTCCGTGCACATCTCATCGGAGCGTGCCACGTGGGCACGGACGCGGAGCGCTGGCTCGAGCAGGGCGAGCACCGCGAGGAGGTGGCCGCCGCTCTCGATCGGCTCGAGGCGCAGGCGGTAGCGTCGGCCGCCGCGCATCACGGTGAGGTCGGCCTCCGCCGCCCGCTCGGTCTGCGCCAACGTCGCCAGCTCGCGGAACGGCAGGCCCAGCGAACGCAAGACCTCGCGCGGAGCCGAGTGTGCGCCGAGCAGCGCCCTGGCCGCACTGTTCGTGTGGATCGTGCGGCCGGGCGCTTCGATGAGGAGTGCGGGGCAGCCCATGCGCTCGACGCTGCGGACGAGCGTGCGGAGGACGTCGGCTCCGGCCCCGGACCAAGCGCGCAGGCGCAGCACCTCCTCGAGGGCCTGCGCTGCGGCGACCATCCGGAAGCCCATCGCCGGGTCGGCAAGCTCCTGCACCGAGGTCGCATCGACGATGGCGACCACCTCACCGTCCGGGGCGTGGACGGGCGCGGCGTAGCACACGAGGCCGTGGTACGGGCGAGCGAAGTGAGCGTTGCCCTGCACGAACACGGCGCGCTTCTCGGTCACCGCGGTGCCGATGGCGTTGGTGCCGCGGCGCACTTCGCTCAGGTCGGCGCCGGGGATGAGCCGCGCGCGCTCGGCGACCTCCGCGAAGGCGCCGCCGCCCCACGCGGACACGATCACGCCGTCGGCGTCGGCGACGGTCAGCAGGTAGTCGTGCGTCGCCGCCGTAGCCGCCGCACCCTCGAGCACCCGCTGTCCGGCGGCGAGCAGGGGTTCGAGCCTCTGCGTGCGCTCGCGCAGCGCGGCGCCGCGACCCACGGCGTCGTCCGGCCGCGGCCCCTCGACCGGCGCCCCGAGCGCGCGCACGCGGCGCCAGCGCGACACGACCGCCTGGTGTCGCGCGGGAACTGCGTGCGCGTCGCCCATGCGATCTCCCTGGAAGGCGTGCCACAGCGGAGCCGGGACCGGGGCGAGGATCAGGGGGTCGAACATCGCGCGGGTACGAGGATACCCCTCCGGGAGCGTTGCCGGGTGATGCCCTCGAAGTCGACCGACGGTCGCGACCCGGACCGGCTCGGCGTCCGGGTGGACCTTCCTTCCAGCTGCAGGCGCGACGTGTGGCGACGCTGGCGCCCTCACCTCGGCGTTGCGCCGGCCCGCACCCGCCGGTCTGCTAGCGGGCCGCATGAAGCCCTACCCCGACGTCGCTCCGCAGCCGAGCTTCCCCGAGCTGGAGGAGTCCGTGCTGGCGCGCTGGCAGGCCGAGAACACCTTCCAGCGCTCGATCGACAACCGGCCGGCTGGCGAGGAGGGAAGCAACGAGTACGTGTTCTACGATGGGCCGCCGTTCGCGAACGGCCTGCCGCACTACGGGCATCTGCTCACCGGCTTCGTCAAGGACATCGTGCCGCGCTACCAGACGATGCGCGGCCGCCGCGTCGAGCGGCGGTTCGGTTGGGACTGCCACGGTCTGCCCGCCGAGCAGGAGGCAGAGAAGGTGCTCGGCGTCCGGGGCGGCAAGGAGATCGCCACCTTCGGCGTCGCCGAGTTCAACGATGCCTGCCGTCAGGCCGTGCTCAAGTACACGCGGGAGTGGGAACGCTACGTCACCCGACAGGCGCGCTGGGTCGACTTCACCCGCGACTACAAGACCATGGACCTCTCCTACATGGAGAGCGTGATGTGGGCCTTCAAGCGCTTGTGGGACAAGGGTCTCGTGTACGAGGGCCACCGCGTCATGCCGTACTCCTGGGCCCTGGAGACGCCGCTCTCCAACTTCGAGACGCGCATGGACAACGCCTACCGGCCGCGCCAGGACCCGGCGATCACCGTCGGTCTCGACCTGGTGCCGCAGGCGGGCGACCCGGGGCCGATGCGGCTGCTGGTGTGGACGACCACGCCGTGGACCCTGCCGAGCAACCTGGCTGCGGCGGTGGGGGTGGACATCGAGTACGCGCTGGTGGAGAAGGACGGGCGCTACCTGGTGCTCGGGGCGGCGACGCTCGACAAGTACGCCAAGGAACTCGGCGACGCCGAGCGCAAGGGCACACTGCAGGGCAAGGACCTCGTGGGGCGCAGCTACGCGCCCCTCTTTCCCTACTTCGCCGGCCACCCGCACGCGTTCAGGATCGTGGCCGGCGACTTCGTCGACACCGCCGAGGGCACCGGCGTCGTGCACATGGCGCCGGGCTTCGGCGAAGACGACCAGCGCGTCTGCGAGCAGAACGACATCGCGCTGGTGTGCCCGGTCGACGAGAAGGGCTGCTACACGGCCGAGGTGAGCGACTACGTCGGCCAGCACGTGTTCGACGCCAACAAGGCGATCATCAAGCGCCTGAAGGACGAAGGACGCCTGCTGCGCCACGAGACCTACGTGCACAACTATCCGCACTGCTACCGCACCGACACGCCGCTCATCTACAAGGCGGTCAGCTCGTGGTACGTGCGCGTGTCCGACTTCAAGGACCGCATGGTGGGCCTGAACCAGGAGATCCATTGGATCCCCGAGCACGTCAAGGACGGGCAGTTCGGCACGTGGCTCATGAACGCGCGCGATTGGTCGATCTCGCGCAACCGCTTCTGGGGCTCGCCCATCCCGATCTGGAGGAGCGACGACCCGAACCACCCGCGGGTCGACGTGTACGGTAGCCTCGACGAGTTCGAGCGCGACTTCGGGGTGCGGCCCACCGACCTGCACCGGCCCTTCATCGACCAGCTGACCCGCAAGAACCCCGACGATCCGACCGGCAAGAGCACCATGCGGCGCGTACCGGAGGTGCTCGACTGCTGGTTCGAGTCGGGGTCGATGCCGTTCGCGCAGATCCACTACCCGTTCGAGAACAAGGAGTGGTTCGAGCACCACTTTCCCGCCGACTTCATCGTCGAGTACGTGGCGCAGACGCGCGGCTGGTTCTACACGATGATGGTGCTGGGCACGGCGCTGTTCGACAAGCCGCCCTTCCGCCACTGCATGTGTCACGGCGTGGTGCTCGACAACGAGGGGCAGAAGCTCAGCAAGCGCCTGCGCAACTACCCCGACCCCGACGAGGTGTGCAACACCTGGGGAGCCGACGCGCTGCGTTGGTTCATGGTGAGTTCGCCGATCCTCAAGGGCCAGGACCTGCAGATCGACAAGGAGGGCAAGAAGATCGGCGAGGTGGTGCGCCAGGTCGTCAACCCGATCTGGAACGCGTACTACTTCTTCACCCTCTACGCCAACACCGACGGCGTGCGCGCCGAGCTGGTCGAACATTTCGAACAACTGTCCAGTGCCGCGTCGGGTACTCGACAAGACCCTAGATCCATCGAGGACCTCGCCTACGATCTCGGCGGGCGCGCACGTGCGCTACTTGACCGCTACATCCTGGCGAAAACGCGGCAGTTGGTCGAACAGGTGACGGCGCAGATGGACGCCTACGACCTCTCGGCCGCCTGCAGCACGGTGACGCGCTTCCTCGACGCGCTCAACAACTGGTACATCCGTCGCAGCCGCGAGCGCTTCTGGTCCAACGTGTCGGAGCAACACCCCGCACGTGCCGGCGATCTTGGGCTCTCGGAAGGGCCGGAACGAGTCAAGCAGGACGCCTACGACACGCTCTACACGGTGCTCCGCACGCTCGCCCTGGTCGGCGCGCCGCTCCTGCCGATGCTGTGCGAGGAGGTGTTCCGCGGGCTCACCGGCGAGGAGAGCGTGCACCTCGCCGACTGGCCGGACGCCGCCGCCCTGCCCGCCGATCCGGAGCTGGTGGCGCGCATGGACCGGGTGCGCGAGGTGTGCTCGACCGGCCTGTCGCTCCGCGAGAGCCAGAAGCTGCGCATCCGCTTGCCCTTGGCGTCGCTGACGCTGGCCGGCCGCGGCGTCGACGAACTGCGCCCGTACGCCGATCTGATCGCCGACGAACTCAACGTCAAGGCGGTGCGCTTCTCGCAGCAGCTGGAGGACTACGGCACGTTCCAACTGCAGGTCAACGCCAAGACGCTCGGCCCCAAGCTGGGCCCGGACATGAAGGCGGTGCTCCAGGCGACGCAGACCGGCGATTGGACGCTGTCGGAGGGAGGCCGTGCCCGTGTCGGTCCACGCGAACTCGAGCCGGGCGAGTGGGAGCTGCGCCTGCGACCGAAGCACGGCGTGGTCAGCGCCGCCCTGCCGTCGAACGACGCGGTGGTGGTGCTCGACGTCGAGCTGACACCGGCGCTGCGGGCCGAGGGCATGGCGCGCGACCTGGTGCGCATCGTGCAGCAGGCGCGCAAGGACGCCGGCCTGCACGTCGCCGACCACATCCGCTTGCACGTCGAGTGCAGCGACGAGGTGAGGGCATCGCTCGAGCCGCACGTCGGCTACATCACCGCTCAGACCCTCGCCGACGAAGTGCGCTTCGCGCCGCCCGCCGCGGGCATGCACCGCGCCGAGGGCAAGGTCGAGTCCTCCAGCGTCGTCGTGGCCGTGGTGGCCGTGGCGAAGTAGCGCGAGGTGTCCGGCAGATCGAAGAGCCGCCGCTCGGTGACACGGCGGTGACACGACGCGCGGGGCGCGCGAGCATACTGCGCCCCATGTTCATCCTCTCCTCGCTCACGCCGCGGTTGGCAGTGCTCGTCGCGGCGCTCGCGAACCCGGTCGTTTCGACCCAGGCACTGGCCGGCCCGCCGGCTCCACGGCGCGATCCCTACTTCCAGCCGGGACACACCGGGTCGATGGCTGAGATGCCGATCGTGATCATCCGCAACATTCGCGAGGACCGCACCGGCGGTGTCTGGTTCGCGACGTTTGCCGGCCCGATCCGGTTCGATGGAAAGACTTTCACCAACTTCGGCGCGGAGGTGGGGCTGCCCGACACCCGCATCTTCTCGTTGCTCGAGAGCAAGACGGGCGCCATGTGGTTCGGCTCGATCACCGGCGGGGCGACGCGCTACGACGGCAAGTCGTTCGTGAAGTTCACCGAGAGCGAGGGGTTGGCGAACAACGACGTGCACTGGATCTTCGAGGATCGCGACGCGTGCATCTGGTTCGGCACCCGCATCGGCGTGAGTCGCTACGACGGCGAATCGATGACCAGCTTCACCACCGAGCAAGGCCTCGTCGACAACTCGGTGTACACGATCACCCAGGATGCGAAGGGGACGCTCTGGTTCGGGACGCAGGGGGGCGTCTGTTCGTACGACGGCGAGTCGTTCACCGACCTCGCGCCCCGTGTCGGCCGCACGTTTTCCAACGTGCGTTCGATGGTGGTGATGCCATCCGGCGAACTCTGGTTCGGCGGAGAACAGGGCGCGTTCTGCTTCGACGGCGACGAGGTGAAGGCCTTCACCGCAAAGGACGGACTCGTCGACGACTTCGTGGGTTCGATGATCGTCGATCGCGCCGGCAACCTGTGGATGGGGCATCCCGGCGGACCGTTCGTCGCGGGGCGCGGTGGAGCGACACGCTACGACGGCAAGTCCTTCACCCGCTTCACGTCGGAGCAGGGCCTCGTCGGCACCACCGTCTACTGCATGCACGAGGACCGAACCGGAAACATCTGGTTCGGCAGCATCGATGGCGGCGCCTGCCGGTACGACGGCAAGTCGTTCACCAGCTTCTCGACACCCCCGTCGCCGCGAAAGAAGTAGCGCGATGGTGTCAGACACCAACTTGAGCTTTCGCTCAGGGTGATTCCGGAGGCGGACGGCGCGTCACGCACGACGCCGTCCTTCCTTGATGGGAGTGCGGGGTTCACGACCCCGCGCAAGAACGACAGCAATGCACTCTCCCATCATGAACAAGCTTCTCCATCCCCACTGCTTCCTTCCCCTTCTGCTGTCGGCAGCGACGCTGTCGGCACAGGCTCTGCACGAGGTCAAGCCGGCCAAGGGGCCTGACCCGATCAAGGGCATGCACGACGCGTCGCCGCTGTCCGCCTCCGAGCAGGCGCGGCTGCGCACGCCGCGCCGCCCGCACGCCAGTGGCCCGGTCGCCGAGCGCATCCTCGGTGAAGCGGCCGGTGTCCGAGCCGATCGACTTCTGTTCGACGAGCCCGGCGACGGCCACGTGTGGGCGCTCGCCGCGACTTACAAGGCGTCGTTCGGCATCGACGGTTTCACCTACATCCCCTTCCTCGGCTCGGACGCGCCGCGCAACTACCCGGTGCAGTTCGTGTTGCGCGCGGTGCGCGTCGGCGGCCGCCAGGTGCCGGTGCAGGCGAACGCGCCCGCCGTGCGCAGCGGCAGTCGCGTGACCTTCGACCGAGGCGCAGTGCACGAGGTCTACGACCTCTCACCGACCCACGCCGAGCAGACGTTCGTCGTCGACACCGAGCAGCCGGGCGACGTCGAGGTCGACATCGAGATCGTCTCCGACTTGCGCGAAGTCGCGGGCGGCCCGGGCCTGCGCCTCGGCAACGCGCTCGGCAGCGTCGACTACGGCACCGCCTACTTGGTCGACGGCTCGGTCAAGACGCCGATCGCCAGCGCGCTGTCTGGACGCACCATCCGCCTGCACGTCGACGCTGCAAAGCGTGGCGTCGGCACGGTGGTGATCGATCCGATCATCAGCACGACGGCAACGAACTGGGCCGCGTCGAGCGCGGCCACCGACCCTGACATCGCCTACGACGCCACCACTGACCGCTACCTGGTGGTGCAAGAACTCCTGTTCTCGAGCACCGACAGCGACGTCGTGTGCGAGATGCGCGACGGCAACGGTGGTCCGGTGGCCGCCAGTCTCGGCGTCATCGACGCCACGCCGCGCAGCAACCAGCGCCCGCGCGTGGCCAACCTGAGCGCGGCCGACCGCTTCCTGGTGGTGACCCAGGAGTTCAATCCGCAGGCTGCGCCCGGCCAGCAGAGCCAGATCGTCGGCCGCGTCGTCGAGGCGCAGTCGCCGTTCCGGGTGGGTCTGCAGTTCCAGGTGAGCGATCCGCTGAGCTTCGGCGACAAGTTCGCGCCCGACATCGGCGGTGATCCGAGCACCAGCGGCACCACCTACTGGACGGTTGTCTACACGCGCGCCCTCAACGACAGCGATTGGGACATCCACGGACGCCAAGTCGACGCGAACGGCACACCGCGACCCGCCACCATCCTGATCGACAACACGGGGGGCACGATCTTCACCAGTCCGCAGATCTCGCTCAGCAATGCCCACGGCAGTGCCACGGCGGCCCGGTGGCTGGTGGTCTACTCGTTCCGATTCACCGGCACGGATTGGGACGTGTACGGCGCCTCGCTCGACCAGGACGGCAACATCGCTCGAGTCAGCGGGCCGATCGATACGGCCGTGTCGAACGATCTCTATCCGTTCGTGTCGTCGCCATCGCTGGATTGGACCAACGACAACCCGGTGTTCATGGTGACCTACGAACGCCAGTCGCCGCAGGCGATGATGGCGACCGTGGTCAGCGCCCAGCTGGTGCGCATCGTGCCACCGACGGACCTGAGCACGCGCTACGGCTTCGGTCCGTTCTGGTGCCGGCCCGAGAGCGACGGCTGCCGCTTCGCCGTCACCCACGGCCACGGGGCCGCGACGAACGAGGCGATCGAGGTGGCGACCTTGGCGGTCGCCGACGGCGCCGGCGGCGCCAGGTTCGTCCTGCACGAGGCATCGCAACCGTTGGCGCGCACCACGCCTCCGTTCACGGTCATCCGCGCGGCGACACCGATGCTGGCCTCCAAGCACAGTGGCGGCGGGGTGCACGCGGACTACTGCGTGGCGTTCGTCAACCGCGACGTCGCACCCGAAGCGCTCTACGTCACGTCCTACGAGGGGCGCACGCCCGGTGCTGGCACCCTCGTGCGAGCCACCGGATGCGACGGTCTCGGCCTCGGCGTCACCGGCCGGCCGTTCCTCGGCGAGACCATGCGGTTCGCGCTGACCAACTTCGGCACGGACCTCTACGGCGAGCTCTTGGGGTTGCCGGGGCCGTCGCTGCCGTTGTGCGGCGCCGGTTGTGCCTTCGGCCTGGCCCTGGACGGTCCGGTGGTGAATGCGCCGAACAACCGGCTGCTGACCGTCCAGATCCCGTGCAGCCTGAACGTCGTCGGCGCCCGGATCGCGGTGCAGGGCTACAGCTTCGGTTCCGGATCCTGCCTGTCGCTGTTCCGCTTCAGCGACACGATCGACGTCACCATCCGCTGAGCACGACGCTCCTGCTTCAGCGGGTTGCCATCGCCTGACCGGCGCGGAAGAGGCCCTCGTCCCACTGGTCGGCGTGCACCTCGTCGCGCAAGCGGGTCAGCAACGGCAGCGCCGCGCCGGCGAGAACCTGCGCTTGGTCGCGCTCGCCGCGATCGAGCAACAGCTCGGCCAGGCGCAGGCGGGTCTGTGCCAGCGGTACCACGATCCAAGGATCGTCGGTCTTGGCGTCGGCGGCTTGTTCGAGCGACGCGAGGGCCTCGCGGCACAAGTCGACGGCGCGCTCACGGTGGGCCGCGGCGGTGCTGGGCGCCGGGCCGCTGCGCGCTGCCCGCCAGGCCGCGGTCATGCCTTCGGCCGCGGCGGCGTGGCCGCGCCACCCGACCACGACGTTGGCGGCTTCGCTCGCCCTGGCGGCTGTGTCGGCGTCGCCGTGGCGTGCCGCCAGCAGCGCGCGCAATCGACATGCCTCCACATGGTGTGCGGCGCCGACGGCGGGGCCGTGCGACGCGCACACCTCGTCGATGGCGTCGAGATGCGTCGCCGCGGCGTCCTCGGCATGGGCGGCCGATTCGCAGCGGGCCACGCGCAGCATGGCTTCGACGTAGTGGTCGGCTTCGACCGCGCCGACACCGTAGGCACCGCGCCAAGTGTCGAGCGCGCGGCCGACCTCCAGCCAGACAGCGACCGCGTCCGGCGCGCCCTCGGCGTCGAGCACGGCACCGAGACGGAAGGCGAAGGACCAATGCGCTTGTGCTCGCATGCGCGCATCGACCGAGTCGGGAATGCCGTCGAGGAGGGCCATGGCGCGGCGGGCGGCGGCCTCGGCGTCGCCCAGGGACGAGCGGCGGCCGGCGGCGAGCAGCGCGAGGGCGAACTGGCCGAGTTCGTCCGCCAGCTGTCCGCGTGCCAGGGCGTCGTCGGGGAACTTGGCGGCGCGCAGCTCGCCGGTTTGGATGGCGGCGCGATGCGCCGCGAGGGCCGCGTCTCTGTCGCCGCCGGCCATGTGCTCGATCGCCAGCGACGCCTGCAACTCGAACAGCTCGGCCCAGGGCTGCTGCCGCGCTGGATCGTCTTCCGACCAGCGCGTCGCCGCAGCCAGGGCGCGACCCGCGCGCTCGATCGCCCGTGGGTGATCGCCGCTCGCGGCGGCGACCAGCGCGCCGGCGCGCAGGGCGTGGCACACCGTTCCGTGCCCGAGATCGGTGCGGTCCTGCAGTTGCTTCTCGGCGTGCGCGAACTCGTCCGCCGCATCTTTCAGATCGCCCTTGTGCACCAGCGCGTGCACCAGCGCGGTGCGTGCGTCGAGGAGGTCGATCGCCGTGGTTCGCGACGGTCGTTGCCGCGCGCTCTCGTCCTGGATCGCCACCGCCCGCCGCAACGCCTGGGCGCAGGCGTCGAGTTCGGCCGGAGTGCGCGCCGCCGCCCACTCGGTGAGCGCGGCGACCAGCAGGTCCGCGTACGCCTGTGGATCGCGCTGATGACAGCGCTCGAGCTCCTGCACGGCGCGCTCGAACGAGGCTCGCGCCACCTCGAGGCGGCCGCTCGAACTCGCGGCGCGTCCCAGGTTGCGCAGGGCGTTGCCGAGCAGGCCGCGGTAGGCCAGATGGTCGGGGGCGGCAGCCAGGAGGGCCTCGCACGCCCGCGTCGCTTCCAGCGCGATGGCTTCGGAACGGGCGAACTCGCCCATGAGCCAGTGCACCTGCGACAGCGTCCACAGGGCGCGGGCTCGACCTTCCTGCAGAGGTGGCGCGTCGGGCTGCTGGCGGAGAATGCGCTCGTACAAGGCGAGCGCGTCGTTGGCGAGGGCACGTCGCACCACCTCCGACCGCGGCGCCTCCACGACCCTGCGGTCCCGGGCTCTGTCCAGCAAGCTGCGGGCGGCCGCCTCGACATCGACGGTGTTGCGGCGCGCCTCCGCCGCGAAGTGCAGGGTGGCCGCGAGCCCGACACCCAGAGCGAGGGCCACGGCGAGGGTCGCGCGCATCGGGCTGCGGTGGCGGCGCAGGAACTTGCGCAGACGGTATCCGAGCGTCGGCGGACCGGCGTGGACCGGCTCGCCGCGCAGGTGCCGGCCGATGTCCGACGCCAGATGTTGAACCGAGCGGTAGCGGTCGTGGCGTGCGCGCGCCAGCGCCATGAGCACGATCCAGTCGAGGTCGCCGCGCAGGCGCGACGCGAGCTTGCGCGCCGGCATGGCGCGCTGTCTGGCGACGTCGCCGCTGGTGTCGGTGGCGACGCGGGCGCTCGGACGCGGCGGCTCGCTGTCGGTGGTCTCCGGCCGCCGGCCCCAGGGCAGCTCGCCGGTGAGCAATTCGTAGAGCATGACGCCCAGTGCGAACACGTCGGCGCGCTCGTCGATGTCGTCGCGCGCTCCCATGGCCTGCTCGGGGCTCATGTAGCCGGGTGTGCCGATGACGCGACCGGTCTCGGTGTGGACCCCGGAACGCGGGGCGCACAAGCCGACCGCCTTGGCGATGCCGAAATCGATGATCTTGGGTTGGGGCCGACCGTCCTGCTCGAAGACCAGCACGTTGGCCGGCTTCAAGTCGCGGTGGATGACGCCTTGCTCGTGCGCGTGCTGCACGCCGAGGCACAGGCGTGCGAACAGCTCGAGCCGCGCGTCGACGTCCAGGCGGGCACGGTCGCAGTACGTCGAGATCGGCTCGCCACGCACGTACTCCATCACGAAGTAGGGGCGACCGTCGCCCAACGCCCCGGCGTCGTACACTTGGGCGATCGCGGGGTGCCCGAGTGTCGCCAGCACGTGTCGCTCGCGGTCGAAGCGGGCGAGGGTGTTGTGGTCACCCGAGCCGGGCCGCAGGACCTTGATGGCGACGTCGCGTTGCACCGGCATCTCCTGCGTGCACAGGTAGACCACGCCGAAGGCGCCCTCGCCGATCACCCGTCGAACGCGGTACGCACCGAAGTCGTCGACCCCTGCCGCCGGCGACGCGAAGCTGGCATCGAGCAGGTGCTCGACGCCGTCGAGGTCGCGGGCAAGCCGGCGCAGCGAGGCCTCGTGCTCGGGGTGGGCGCGCACCAGGTCGTCGAGCTCCGCCGTACGGGTGGCCGTGTCGCGGCCGAGCAGGCGCTCGGCCGCCCGCTCGAGCAGGTGCGGAGGCGGCTCGCTCTTGCTGTGGTCGATGTCGGGCCCGTCCATGCCCGGCGCATCATGCCGGCGCGGCGCGCGGCCGCATCCCAGGAAGTGTGCGGTGAAGGTGTGTGGGTAAAGTGTGTGGGCGCATGGGACCATGCGCTAGCAGGGGAGACCGGCTCCATCCGCCGCAAGGAACGGGTGCGCTGACCGACGACCGCTGCCGTCTGGCCGTCTCGGGGCTCGCAGTCCGGAGCGACGCGTCGGTTGGCGGTGGCGTGCGTCGGCCATGTGGCCGTCTTCGCGGATTGGGCGGAATCTCCGTCACGCTGGCGCCCTGCCTTCTTTCGAGCATGCCGAACCTACCGTCAGCGGAGGTGCTTCGCTCGCCATGAAACCAACTGGTCGCCCTGGCCTCGGAACCCCTGTGTTGCAGACCACGGCACGATGGCGAACCGTCGCGGGCCAGCTCGACCTGGCGCCCTCGCGCTGCGGTCGTCCGTCCGCCCGGGCGCTCGACCACGGTGTCCGTTCGACGTCGCCGCCTACGATGAGTCCGATGCACCCAGCCGACGCCGAGCTGTACGAGCGCGCCAAGAACGGCGATGCCGCGGCGCTGGAAGCGTTGCTCGAGCAGTATCTGCCGCACTTGCACGCGTTCGTGCGCCTGCGCCTCGATGCCGCGGTGCGCGCGCGCGAGTCCAGCATGGACGTCGTGCAGTCGGTGTGTCGCGAGCTGCTCGCCTCGCGCCATCGCTTCGAATTCCGTGGCGAGGATCGCTTCCGCGCCTGGTTGTTCACGTCGGCACTGCACAAGATCCTCGAGAAGCAGCGCTTCCACCGTCTCGCCAAACGCGACTTCGCGCGCGAGTGTGCGCCTGCCGAAGTCGACGCATTCGGGGTGAGCCTGCTGACGCCGAGCCTCGATGCCATGGGCAAGGAGACCGGCCGGGCCCTGGTGGCGGCCCTCGATGCCCTGACCGCCGAACATCGTGAAGTCATCACCCTGGCCCGCGTGGTGCGGCTGCCGCACCGGGTGATCGCCGAGGTGATGGATCGGAGCGAGGAGGCGGTGCGGCAGCTGCTCGCCCGCGCCGTCCTGCGCTTGACCTTGCTGCTGCGCGAGCGCGGCGTCGAGCTGCCGCCGTGATCTGCGGCGGCGACACGGCTCGGAGCCCGTGAGAGAATCAAGCGTACGGGCTCCGAGCTTGTTGCTGGCGATCGCCTTCGCGATCGCGAGCCTTCGGCTCGGAGCCCGTGAGAGAATCGAGCGTACGGGCTCCGAGCCATGTTGCGGGCGATCGCCTTCGCGATCGCGAGCCTCCGGCTCAGTTGAAGGTGCCGGTGAAGCGCGCGATCAGGCCGTAGAAGGAGGCGCCGCTCATCGCGCCGGTGGTCATGCTCAGGTTGGAGCGGCGGAAGATGGTCTGGAACCGCGCCAACGCCGACGACGGGCCGCCGATGCGGACCTGGTATGCGTCGCTCGTCACCAGGTTGCCGGGGTTGGCCCCCGGCGCCAGCGCCATCGCCTGCGTGAACAGGATCTGGTTCTCCAGGGCGAGGCTGTTGGGGATCGGCCAGGTGAACGACGTGCCGCCCACTTGCTGCACGGCGATGTCGGTGTCGAGAGTGCAGGAAGGAGCGCCGAACGGGGCCAGGTCGAACGGCAGGTTGAGGCCGAGGTAGGTGTGGTTGCTGCTGCCGATCCAGTTGGCCAACGCGGACAGCGTGGTGGTGGCGGTCACCGTCATGTTGCTGCCGAGCACGAGGGTCGCGCTCGACGACAGGCTCAGCGACACTTGTTCGTTGCCGGCGCCGAGGCAGCCGTCGGCGCTCACCTGCATCGCGTCGCCGCGCACCGAACGCCAGTTGTTCTCGGCGTCGCTCGGCCAGGGGTCGTAGAGGTTGGCCGGGTCTTGCCCCTCGATCTGCAAGATGAAGTGGCCGTTGACGCGGGCGAACGTGAACGGGCTGTTGAAGAGCACGTTGACGGCGAAGCCCTGCGGCGTCGGGTAGGCCGGTGCCGCCGCGGGCACGTTGATGAGGCCGTTGAGCACCACCGTCCCGGGGTTGGTGAAGTTGTTCGCCCACGTGGTCGTGGCCGAGACTGGCGACACGAGCGTCTCTGCGGCGGTCACCACGTACGACCAGTTGCGGCCGTTGCGCGAGGTGGCGTTCACACCATCGGCGCGGAACTCGATGCCGTCCAGCACGGCGACGCTGTTGGCCAACTCGGCGCCTTCCCAGATCTGCTGGAAGCGCACCTCGCTGTAGCTGAACGGATACTGGTGCGTGGTGTTGCCCTCGACGGTGGTGCGGTCGGCGGGCACCACCCGGGTCTGCGCGCACAGGCCGCCGGCGAGGAGGAGAGCGAGTGAGGTCGCAGCGTTCATGGGCGGATCATCCCCGACGCCGAGGATCGCGGCCATACGGCGCCGGGCCGGCGGAGCGCGTGCAAGCCGGCCGCGTCCGGTCCGCCTCGCCACCTGCCTGAGCCTGTTTGTGGCGGTGGCATCGGCGAGGGGCGTCGCGGTGCTGTCGCCGCGCCGAAAGATGGACGGGGCTTCGCCTCGATCACCGCCGTGGAATCCGCCTCGCTTCGCCTGCTGGTCGTCTTCGCCGTCTCCCAAGGCCCTGCCGTGGGAGCTGCCTCGGCCCAAGCGGCTCCGGCGACCGAGCCGGCCGGCCACGACCGGGCACTGGCGGAGGTGCGCGCCGCCCTCGATGCCGGCGACGCGGCCGAGGCTCGCGTGCGTCTGCGAGCGCTGCTCGACCAGCCGGCGCTGCAGGAATGGGCGCGGGCGCACCGAGTGGTGCTGCTCGACGAGGCGCGCAACATCGCGTTCCGGTGCGCTTACGTCCCGCCGCAGCCGCGCGATCTCGTCTCCGGGAGCCTCGACGAATGGGTGCCGCGCACCGGCGACATCGCCGTCACCTATCGCCCCGATACGCTCGCCGACTTCGTCGTCATCGATCGCGACGTCCTGGTGCATCCGTTGGCGTTCCGCGGCGACCACGGCGTGGATCTGCGCGGGACGGACTTCCCGCGCGGAGGGGTGCGGCTGCTGGTGGCGGCCAACGCCCACGCCAGCTACTGCGCCATCTTCGCCGCCGGCGACCTCGGTGACGGCGCGCGGCTCGAGGTGCAGCGCCTGCAGGCGGCAGGCAACCGGCGCGTGGGTGCCACCGCCCCTTCGCCGCTGCGCGCCGGCCATCCGTTCCGTCTGGGCGTCCGGGTGGGGGCCACCAGCGTGCGCCTTCTGGTCGACGGCAAGGTGGTCTTGCAGGTCGACAAGGATGCGGGGCAGAACGGCCAGGTCGGACTCTGGCCGACCACGTTCACCGAACTGCGCATCGCCGGCAAAGCCAGCACGTCCTGGCTCGACGGTCTGCGTGACGCGCACGCGCAGGCGGCGCGTGCGCGCTTCGAGGCCATCTTCGATCCGGCCGACGTGCTGCCGAACTGGCTGGTTGCCGCGCCGGCACCGACGCTCGTCGCCGAGCTGGCGCACTACCCGTGCGAGGTGGCGCCCGAGCACGCCGCGGTGCTCGCCCGCTGCGTCGCCAGTCTCGAGGCTCAGGACTGGGACGCTTGTCTGCGCCAAACCGCCGAGGCCGCGCGCGGCGACGTGCCGCTGTCCGTGGTGGTCTGGCTGCGGGCGCTGGCGTTCGCCGGCAAGCGCGCGTTCGAGGACGCGCTCGTGTGCCTGAGCGAGCTGCGCGAGCTGGCACCGGACTTCGCCCGAGCGCGCGAACTGGAGGCGCGGCTGCTGTGGGGGGCAGGCCACCGTGTCCAGGCGCTGGTGGCGTCGCGAGCGCTCGTGGCCGAGCACCCCGACGACGTCGATGCGGTGGCGGCGCTCATCACCTTCGAGCTGTGCGCCGGCGACCGCGAGGCGGCCTTCTCGCTGCAGCGGCGGGCGCACGCGCGCGGCCTCCGATCGCTCGAGCTCGAGCGGCTGGCGCGGACGCTGGCCAAAGCGGAGCGCGGGCCCGACTGGCCGCGGCGCCACAGCTACCGATCGGTGCACTACGAGGTTTGCTCGGACATCGACCAGCGGACGTGCATCGAGGTCGCCAGCACGCTCGAGGAGTCGTTGGCGACGCTGTGTGCCGAACTCGGCGGCGAGCTGGACCAGTTCGGCGTCGGTCGGGTGTTCGTGTTCGCCGGCGAGAGCAGCTACACCGCCTACCTCGACGAGGTCAGCGGCACGGTGCCGATCCACACCTCGGGCCTGTACAGCCGCGCGCTGCGCCAGCTCCTGCTGTGGCAGACCCCGGACCGCAAGCGCATGCTGCAGACCGCTCGACACGAAGGCGTGCACCAGTATCTCGACCGGGTGATGCCGGAGCCGCCGCGTTGGTTCGACGAAGGCCTGGCGCAGTACTACGAGATGCGCACCGCGCGGGGGACGCGTGTGGGCGCCGCACTGTGGCGCGCGACGATGTTGCGCCGCATGGCCGGGCGGCGACCGGTGCCGCTCGCCGAGTTCCTGCGCTGGAGTGCGGCGGAGTTCTACGCGCAGCCGGAGCTGGCCTACGGCCAGAGCTGGGCACTGGTGTCCATGCTCCGCGACGGGACGCACGGGCAACGCGCGCTGCTCGACGAGGTGTTCGCGGGCTTCGCGCAGGGTCGATCCCTGGCGGACACGATGGCGAGCACGCTGACGCCCGCGTGCCTCCGCGAACTCGATGCGGCACTCGGGGATTGGCTGGGCAAGCAGCGCTGACGCGCTGCGCCCGCTCCGTCCACCCAGCGTTCAGCGGTGGAGCCTGGCTTCATCCGCTGCTACGCGGGTGCGATGGGCGGCGACCTCGGTCGCCCGCCCCTTCACTTCTTCGGCAGCAGGTTGGTCAGCTTCTCGAGCATCGGACCGATGGCGGTCTTGATGTCGGCCATGCCCATCAGGCGCGTGATCTGCTCGCGGACCCCGTCGACGGCCGAGGTGACGCTGGCGGGCAGGTTGCCGGTGAGGCCCTTCATGGCGTCGCCGAGCTTCGGCACGACCGACTCGAGGGACGAGGCAGCCGTCTTGGCCTGCTCGACGTTGGTGACGCCGGACAGCGTCGTCTTGACTTGCTCGAGCAGCTTGCCAGCCATCTCCGACGCCATGCCGGTCGCGGCGTTGGCGGCGTTGCTGGCAGCGTTGGTGGCGTTGGTGGCGGCTTCGGAGCTGCAGCCGGCGAGGGCGAGGGAGAGGAGCAGCGGGAGGGAGAGGATCTTCATGGTCGTGCGGGGCTCTGTCACGAAAGCGTGCGGGGTAGGGTCTTCCCCGGAGCGGCCTTTGTGTAGCGCCGGGGTGCAGCCGGAGCAAGAGACTCCGGTTGCCGTGGGCGGAATCCCCGAATCGGGCCGAGGTGCTCAGACCGGGTCGGCAGAGCGGTAGGCCTCGAGCAGCGCCAACTCGCCCTCCTTGCCTGGGCGGCTCTTGCCGTGCTCCATGCCGAGGATGCCGGCGTAGCCCTTGTTGCGCAGGTGCCGGAACACGTTCTTGTAGTTGATCTCGCCGGTGCCGGGCTCGCAGCGGCCGGGATTGTCGCCGATCTGGAAGTAGGCGACCTCGTCCCAGGCGCGTTCGATGTTGCGCAGGAGGTTGCCCTCGCTGATCTGCTGGTGGTACATGTCGAAGAGGATCTTGCACGACGGGCTGCGGACCGCCCGGCAGATCAGATACGCCTGTGGCACCTTGGTGAGGAAGACACCGGCGTGGTCGCTCCACCAGTTGAGCGGCTCGAGCACCATGACGAGCCCACTCGCCTCGCAGACCTCGGCGGCGCGGCGCAGGTTGTCGACGACGTTCGCCGTCTGGTAGTCCCACTCGCGACCCTTGTCGTAGGCGCCCGGCACGACCGTGCACCAGCGCGCCTGCACGCGTTGCGCCACTTCGACCGCCTTGCGCACGTCGGCGAGGATGCGTTCGCGCATCGCCGCGTCGTCGCTGGCGAAGCTGACGCGCTGGAACTCGGCGTGCGCCACGAACACACCCATGCGCATGCCGTGGCGGTCGAGCGCCTGGCGGATCTTGTCCTGGGTCTTGGTGTCACGCCCGGCCAAACCGTTGTCTTCCATGGCGCGGAAGCCCTGATCGGCCATGAACGCGATCTGATCCGCCGGGTCGTCGCCGGCATGGTGGCGGAACATGCCCAGATGCGGGGCGAAGTCGAGGTGGAACGGTTCGGCGCCGCTGCGCGCGAGACCGGTGCCGGCGATGGCGGAGGTGGCGAGGAGTTCGCGGCGGTCGAGGTGCATGGAGGCTCCGGGTCGGCGTCAGGTGGTGGCGGGGCAGTCTAACGCTGCTTCCGGGGTGGCGGCGTGACGGCATGGGCGGCGTGGGCGAAACCCCGCGCATCTCGGGGCTCCGCGCCCTAGGCTGGGGCGGTCTCGGTCCCACTCGGTTCCTTCTCCCGCGGACAGCCATGTCGAGCCATCGCCCTTCTCTCTCTTCGGAATCCTCACGGCGCGGTTTCCTCGCGGGCTCGGCGGCGCTGGCAGCGAGCCCGCTGCTGGCGGCGAAGGGCGCCTCGCGCCGCGACGATCTCATCCGCGTCGGCCTCGTCGGCTGCGGTGGGCGCGGCACCGGCGCAGCGGCGCAGGCGCTGCGCACCAGTGCCGGCCCGGTGCAACTGGTGGCGATGGGCGACGCGTTCGGCGATCGTCTCGACAAGTCGCACAAGAACCTCCTGAACGCCAAGGGCGCCGCCGAGCGCGTCAACGTCGGCGACAAACAGCGCTTCGTCGGGCTCGACGCATTCGAGCGCGTGCTCGACTCCGGCATCGACCTGGTCATCCTGGCGACGCCGCCGCACTTCCGCCCGGCGCACTTCGAGGCCGCGGTCGAGCGTGGCGTGCACGTGTTCATGGAGAAGCCGGTCGCCGTCGATGGTTGGGGCGTGCGCACCGTGTTGGCGGCGGGCGAGAAGGCCAAGGAAAAGCGGCTGGCGGTGGGGGTGGGCCTGCAGCGCCACCATCAAGCCGGCTACATCGAGACGATGCGACGGGTGCACGCCGGTGCCATCGGCGACATCGTCGCCGCGCGTTGCTACTGGAACATGGGCAGCCTGTGGCACGTCGACCGTGCGCCCGAGATGAGCGACATCGAGTGGCAGATGCGCAACTGGCTCTACTTCGCTTGGTTGTCGGGCGACCACATCGTCGAGCAGCACATCCACAACCTCGACGTGATCCACTGGGCCAAGCAGGCATGGCCGGTGCGGGCCTGCGGCATGGGCGGGCGGCAGGTGCGCACCGACCCGCGCTTCGGGCACATCTACGACCACCACGCGGTGCACTACGAGTACGCGGACGGTGCCTTCCTCTTCTCCCAGTGCCGCCAGATCGACGGGTGCTGGAACTCGGTGTCCGAGCACCTCATCGGCACGGAGGGGCGCGCCGACATGGACACCGGCAACTGGCGAATCACCGGCAAGAAGGGCGACTGGCGCTTCGAGGGCGACAACAACGACCCCTACCAGACCGAACACGACGACCTGCACGCCAGCATCCGCGCCGGCAAGCCGATCAACGAGGCCGAGTACGGCGCCAAGTCGACCCTGTCGGCCATCCTGGGCCGCATGGCCACCTACTCCGGCAAGATGGTCACCTGGGAGGAGGCGCTGGCCTCCCCGCGGATCGGTCCCGACCGCTACGACGGCCCCTACCCCACTCCCCCCGTCGCCACCCCCGGCCAGTAACAGGGTGGAGTCAGACACGAAAGTGTGGGGATCGCTACGTTCTCGTAACAGTCCCGGCCGATGGAAGGCTAGACAGTCATGCTCGAGACGGCGCGCGAACAGTCCTTCCCCAAGCTGACGCAGATCTCGTTCTTCCTGCCCAACCGGGTCGGTTCGTTGCAGCGCGTCGTGCACGTGCTGGAACAGGCACAGATCGCCATCTGTGGTCTTTCGATCCTCGACGCCCACGACCACGCCGTGGTTCGCATGGTGGTCGACAAGCCGCACAAGGCGATCGAGACCATGGGCGGGGGCGGCCGCCAGGTGTGCGTCACCCAGCTCCTCGGCGTGGCGCTGCCGGGCGGCGACGAGCACGGCGTCAGCCATCTGCTGGCGACGATGGTGCGCGCCGAGTTGAACGTGATGTACATCTACACGATGCTCGTGCGGCACAAGAACATGCCGGTCCTCGCGGTGCACGTGGACAGCCTCGACGCCGCGGCCGCGATCATCACGCGTGCCGGCTTCGAACTCGTCGAGCAAGAAGACCTCGAGGCCTGACCCGGCCGCCGCGGCCTACTGCTTGGCGGCGCGTTCCTTGGCGACGCGCTGCTGCATCACCGGGATCAGCTCGCGCAGGCGCTTGGCACGGTCGAGAGGTGCGGGATGCGTGCTCAGGAAGCTGCCGATGAACTGGCTCAGCGCATCGCCGCTCTCGCCGCCCAGCTCGGCCATGCGCTCCCACAGGCGCGGGGCCTCGTTGGGGTCGTAGCCGGCGCGGATGAGGAACAGCAGGCCGATCTCGTCCGCCTCGCTCTCGTGGCTGCGGCTGTAGGGCATGAGGACGCCGAGGCTGACGCCGGCGTTGATCCCCTTCATCACCGTGTCCTTGAGTTCGGTGCTCAGGCCGGTCAGGCCGACGAACGCGCCGGCGCCGCTGATCAGCAGCTCCGACGCCTGCCCCTGGCTCACCCGCTCGTTGCCGTGGCCCGACGTGGCGTGCGCCACCTCGTGGCCCATGACCGCCGCCAGCGCGTCCTCGTTCTGGGTCACCTGCAGGAGGCCGCTGTAGACGGCGACCTTGCCGCCGGGCAGGCAGAAGGCGTTGATCGTCTTCGGAGCATCCAGCAGCCGGAACTCCCACGCGTAGTCGCGGCCGGACGCCGCCGCGATCTTGCGACCGACGCGCTCCACCATCTGCGCCTCGGGCGTGCCGGTGATGATCCGGTAGTCCTTGCAGGCCTCGGCGTAGCCCTCGAGGCCCATCTGCGTCATCTGTTCCTCGTTGAACAGTTTGAGCTGGATGCGCCCGGTTTCGGCGACGGTGCCGCACGCCGCGAGCGTCGACCAGAGGAGGAACGAGCAGAGCACCGTTGCTGTCGAGTTCACGTCTTGAGTGTAATCCCCGGTCCATGGATTCCGCTCCGCTCGACTGGCAGCAGGCGTACGTCGCCGGCACCACGCCCTGGGACCTGCGCCGCGCCACACCGCCGCTCGCCGACCTCTTGGCGTCGCCGCTCCTGGCGAGCGTCGGCCTCGGCGCCGGCGCGCGCGTAGCCGTACCGGGTTGCGGCCGCGGCCACGACGTGCGCGAGTTCGGGCGGCACGGCTTCGATGTGACCGGCTTCGATCTGGCCCCGAGCGCCGTCGACGAGGCGCGCCGCCTGCTGGAGCTGAATCGGGCGCGCGCGCGGGTGTTGTGCCGCGACGTGTTCGGACTGCTGCCCGAGTTCTCCGCGACCTTCCAACTCGCCTACGACTACACGTTCTACTGCGCTCTGCGGCCGCCGCTGCGCCCGGCTTACGCCCGGACCCTGGCCGGCATCCTGGCGCCCGGGGGCATGCTCTTGCACCTGACGTTCCCGATGCGGTCCGACCTCGCCGGCAAGGACGGCCGGCCGCCGTTCCTGGTGACGGCCCAGGACCTGCGTACCAGCTTCGAGCCGCTCTTCGACCTCGTGCGCGAGCTGCCCGCCAGCGGCAGCGTGCCCGAACGGGTCGGCGCCGAGCACTGGTACCTGTGGCGCAAGAGGGTGCGCTAGGTCGCGTGTACGCGCTGCTGCGCCGCCTGCTGTTCCTGTTGCCGGCCGAACGCGCACACTACGTCGTCATGGGCGCGCTGCGCGCGGTCCATGCCACCGGCGTGGGCGCATGGCTGCTGCGCCGCCTCTACGTGCGGCCGTGGCCGGGTCTCGCGCGCGACGTGTTCGGCCTGCGCTTCGCCAACCCGGTCGGTCTCGGTGCCGGCTTCGACAAGGACGCCCGCTGGGTCGACCAGCTCGCGTGCCTCGGCTTCGGCTTCGTCGAGGTCGGTACGCTGACGCCGCGCGCGCAGCCGGGCAACGACAAGCCGCGTCTGTTCCGACTCTCCGCCGATCGGGCGCTGCTGAACCGCATGGGCTTCAACAACGGCGGCGTCGAGGCGGCGGTCGCGCGGCTGCGCCGGCGGCGCAGCCGCATCGTCGTCGGTGGCAACATCGGCAAGAACAAGGACACGCCCAACGAGCAGGCCGTCGACGACTACTTGCAGTCGTTCCGGGCCCTGTTCGACGTCGTCGACTACTTCGTGGTCAACGTCAGCAGCCCCAACACCCCCGGCCTCCGCGCCTTGCAGGACAAGGGTCCGCTGCTGGCGCTGCTGTCGGCGTTGCAGGCCGACAACCGCGCGCGCCCGGCACCGAAGCCGATCCTGCTCAAGATCGCGCCGGATCTCGAGGATTCCCAGCTCGACGATGTCGTGGAGATCGTCGAGCGCGCCGGCATCGACGGCATCGTCGCCACCAACACGACGACCGCGCGCGCCGGCTTGGCGACGCCGGCGGCCGACGTGGAACGCCTGGGCGCAGGCGGCCTGTCGGGCGCGCCGCTCCACGCGCGCGCCCTCGAGGTGGTGCGCTACCTGCACGCGCGCGCCGGCGGACGCATTCCGATCGTGGCGGTGGGCGGCATCTTCGACGCGGCGCACGCGCGCGCCATGCTCGACGCCGGCGCCAGCCTGGTCCAGGTGTGGACCGGCTTCGTGTACGAGGGGCCGGGCATCGTGCGGCGGATTTGCGCGGGCCTACGACGCTGACACGGGCTCCGGCGCTCGCGCTCGCTACCGTGACGGGATGAACCGCGAGCGCATGGTGACCGAGGCCGTCGGGTTGCAGCTGCACACGACCCGTCTGGTGCTCCGCCGCTTCGAGGCGTCCGACACCGAGGAGGCTGTGGCGCAGCAGCGGGATCCCCGCATCCGCCGCTGGGTTCGCGCCATCGAGCCGCTCGAGGTGGTGCGCGCCAAGGTGGCGCGGTTCGGTGATCCGTGGCACGGCGAGGACGGCGAGTGGCTGGCGATCGTGGTCAGCCGGCGCGAGGAGCCGGGGATGATCGGTCTGTTCGCCGTGCGCATCGAGTCGGCCGCCGACGGGATCGTCGAGATCGGCTACACCATGCGCGTGGACGTGCAGCGGCGCGGCTACGCCTTGGAAGCCGCCCGCCACCTGTTGGCCTGGCTGCTCGACGAGGTCGGCGTGCGCAAGGTGGTGGCGCGCTGTGCGAGCCCCAACGTCGCGTCGTACCGTCTGCTCGAGAAGCTCGGCATGCGGCGCGAGGGGGTCTTGCGCGAGCATTGCGTCCTCGACGGCACCCTGTGCGACGAGCTCCTCTACGGCTTGCTGGCGCGCGAGCGCGCCGACCCGCAAGCCGGGGCCTGAGGTCGTCGAGCTGTCGGCGACCGGCCAGTCGCGCAGGCCTACCGGGTGCGGGCGGAGAGGACGACGCGGTCCTTGGCCCAGTTGCCGGCGCTGTCGCGCGCGAAGATGCAGAAGTAGTAGGTCGTGTTGTGCAGCAGGCCGGTGCTGGTGGCCTCGAACGGGTAGGCGTCGGGCGCTGGGCCGTCGGCGTAGGTCGGCGACACGCGCGCCGGGTAGAGCTCCTGGTGGGAGGTCCCGGCCGGGAAGCCGTCGCGGTCGAAGCGGATCGGCTTGGTTCCGTAGAAGAGGTGGTAGGTCACCGGGTTCTGGTCGATCGCCACGTCCCAGCGCACCGTCAGCGACCCCGGCGCCACCTCCACCTGCTGGATGCCGACGCGCGGCACCGGCGCGCCCGGCGGATTGGTGCTGCCGAACGCGTTGTAGGTGCTCGACCACACCGGCGGGTCGACGTCGACCGTGGTGCCGTGCTGGCGGGCGAACTCGTTCACCAGGTCGCCGGCCGCGCTGGTCAGGTAGTGGCGGAAGCCCACCTGCTCGGCTTCGCGGACGTCGGCGAGCAGCGTGTCGAACCCGTCGTTCGAGCGACCGAGGAGCGTGTCGTGGCTGATGCCCGGGCCCTCGGCGTAGCCGAGCGACAGCACCTGGAAGGTGAAGCGCTGCGCTTCGGCCTGCAGGCGCGGCACCAGGTTGTGCTTGTTCTCGGCGAAGGCGTAGGTGTCGAACTCGCGCGACGTCTCGCGGTCCAGCCGGTAGCTCTCGATCTTCAGGAAGTCGATCAGCGGACCGGTGGTGAAGTGGTACTGCGGGTAGCGCGGGTCGAAGAAGAACAGCCCGCGGTTCTGCATGATGACCTTGCTCGGCCAGCGCCGCCGGAGTTCGCCGACGAAGTCGGTGACGCCCGGCGCCGTCCACTCGAAGGTGGCGTGGTCGGGATCGCCGGGCTCGGTGAACGAGTTCGGCGCGCAGGTGTCGATGTTGTCGAGGAACACTCCGTCGCAGGCCAGCGCCGCGCCGTAGTCCCCGCTCAGGGTCTCACGGATGCCGGCGAAGCCCTGCTCGGAGCACAGCATCTCGTGCAGCGTGTCGAACCAGATGGGGTCGCCGGCATTCACGTAGCAGGCGCCGGTGACCCCGTTGCGGTCGGGCAGGCCGTCGCCGATGCCATGCGTCTCGACGCTGTTGTCGTCGAGGTAGAACGAAGCGTAGCCGCCCGACACCGACGGCAGGCCGCGCAGATCGATGCCCGCCAGCGACCGGCCCCCGGCGTTGGGTCCGCGCGGGTCCACGCGCGGACCGCTGCCGTCGCCGACGAAGCGCGGGTCGGCGTGCAGCTCGCCGTCGCTGAGGCCGATGGTGCGCTCGTCTTCGCCGACGTCGACGTAGCCGAGCACGATGCAGTCGTCACGCGGATCGCGCGGGTCGACGCCGTCCTGGATGTCGGCGATCAACGCGCGCGTCACCGTCGGTTGGCAGGGGTAGAGGATCACCAGGTCGTGCGTCTCGGCGACGCGCACGGTGGCTTCGTCGAGCGGACCGAAGTGGATGAGGTGGTGGCGCACGCGCTTGCTGGCCGGCAGCAGGTTGTCGATGCGCTTGACCTTGGCGGTCTGGATGTCGACCAGGCCGCCGGCGCCGGTCGCGGTGATCTTGATCCAGGTGTCGCCCTCGACCCGGAAGCCGAGGTCGGCCAGAGAGTCCCAGGTGAACACGTGCGGGGTGCCTTCGGGAGAGGTGGCGAGTCCGGTCAGGGTGGTGCCCTGGGCGGTGGTGGCGGAGTTCCACGCCAGCTGATCGCGAGACACTTCCAGGGTCACGTCCAGCGGCTGCGAGGCCGGGTCGGCGAGGGTCACCTGCACGGCGACTTCGCCGCTGGCCGACTCCGGGACCGACAAGCGTTGGATCGACGGTCGGCTCGATCCTCTCGAGCAGGCCGCGGCCAGGAGCCACAGGGTCGCCCACGAGAGGAGCTGCGAGGGTGGATGGACCGCGCCGCGGGTGCCGAGCATGCCATGGGAATCGGCCGCCGGAATCGCCCGATTGAAGGGCACGCGGTCTGCAGTCGCAGCCAGAGACCGCCGCCGGTGTCCGGTATGGCCGGGGTCGACCGCCGGCCGGCACGCTGCTCCCTCTGCCGTCCTGGCCCGGATCGCGTGCCGGTGCTACAAGCCGGGCGTGCCCCGACGACCGACCCCTGGTTCCGGTGACCTCGCTGCGTCGGTTCGGGCGCGTCTGGCGGCGGGACGCACGATGGCCGCGCTCAAGGAGGCCAAAGAGCTGGCCAAGCGGCATCCCGGGGACGAGGCGGAAGCTCTCCTGGCCGAGGCCTACGGGGCCCGCGTCCTCGACCTGGCGCAGCAGGGGCTGCACGGTGAGGCGCAGGCGGTCCTGCGGGTGGCGGCCGAGCGCTTCCCCGACATCGCCGCTACCTGGGAACGGGCCGCGACCCTGTCGGCTCGCGCCGCGGGCAACCTGGACGACTTGCTGTTGGCCTACCGAAACGCATCGGCCGACGCTCGTGCGGCGGTGGCCGACGAACTCGAGCGCGCCTTGCGCGACCTCGGGCCGGTGCGGGACAGCGACGTCCTGGCGCCGGACGACCCCTTGCGCCTCGCCGCCGCCGACCTCCACGCCGGCTTCGTTGCTGCCGCCGACGGTGGCATGGCGCCGGAGATGCAGGCTCGCTGCGCCGCGAGCGAGGTGCCGGCTCCGTTGGTCGCGTGGCGTCACTTCGTCTTGGCACTGGACGCCTTCCACCGCCACGCCGACGCCGAGGTCCGGGCCGAGCTCGAGCACATCGGCGACGACAGCGGGGTGGCCGCCGGCAAGCGCCTCCTGCTCCAGTTGCTGCAAGCGGAGTCGGCGCCCGGCGCGACCCCGGCAACGCGCCGCGTCGTGGTCGGCATCACTGGCGGGGCGTCGGCTGCGTACGCCGGACTCGCCACCCTGCGCGCCGGTGTCGCTGACTCCGCCGCGCGCCGCGAAGCCGCGCGCGCCGTGCTCACCGAGCTGGCTCAGCGGCAGCCGCGCGCCGCCGCCCGCTTCGTCTGGTATCTGCGCCAGCACCGAGAGCACGATGCCTTCGTCCAGGAGCTCGACCACGGCCTGGGCGAGGCGTACTTCGGCGCCGATTGGCTGCGGCAGACGGCCGACCTCGACGCCGAGGACGACCCCGTGCTCGGGCTGACCACGTGGCTCACCTGGCTCATGCCCGAGCCGCGTGGCGATGGCCTGCTCGCCCTCACCGACCTCGAGCTCGCCGAGATCCTGGGCCATCTGCTGCCCGTGGCGCGCGGGGCCATGGCGCAGGTGGGCGAGCATCTGGACCTCGACGTCGGTGTCGCGGTGGGCGACCCGCTCGGCCTCGAGCAGCTCCTGGAACCCTGGGCCGGGCGCGAGCAGCCGCCCGAGACCGACTACGCGCTGACCTGCGCCACGGTCCTCGCCGAGGCCTTGCGGCGGCTGCGCCTGCGCACCGGTTCGGTGCCGCAGCTCGGCGACCATCGCCAGCTCGCCGAATTCGCAGCGCGCCTCGATCCGTGCGCGCGTCGATTCGACTCGCTGCTCTCGTGCCTGGAGCGCGACCAGCAGGACGAGCAGCGCGCGTTCCTGGGCGCCTGGATCGAGGCCTTGCCCGACGACGCCGAGCCCTGGCTGCATCTGGCGGCGATGGAACGCCAGGTGGGACGCGTCGCTGCGGCGGACGCTGCGCTGGTGCAGGCGGCGAGCCGCGCGCCTGACGACCCGAGGGTGCGCACCGCGGAGCTCGGCGCCCGCTGGGCGGCGTTGCGCGACCACGCGCGTGCGGGCGACCTGTCGGTGGCGGCGTTGGCCGCGTCCGAGGCGATGGCGGAACCCTGCGCCCGCGACGCCGTGGCGCAGGCTGCGCTCGCTGCGGCTCGCCATCTGTTGGGCGATATGGAGCTCGACGACGTGTCGCGCCTGGTCGACGACCCGGTGCGCGTGACCGCCGCCCTCGATGCCGTGCGCTTCGCGCTGCTGTCCGAGAGCGTCGAGGCCGAGGTGCAGGGCCACGCGCCGCGCGAGCACCTGCGCCGCGCCGCCTTCCTGGCGCGGATGGCCACGTTCGCTCCGGCCGCGCTGCAGCTGGCCCAGGTGAGCGACGTT
This sequence comes from Planctomycetota bacterium, assembly GCA_041398565.1. GTDB lineage: Bacteria > Planctomycetota > UBA1135 > UBA1135 > UBA2386 > DATGPD01. The sequence goes on from JAWKUN010000002.1 coordinate 165,290, forward strand.
CGCTTCGGCCGTTCGGACCTGCCGGCCGACCCGCAGGACCAGCTCGCTCTGTGCACGCTGGGCGCAGCGACGCAGGACTGGGAGCTGGTCGAAGCGGCCAGCGGGATCGGTCTGGCCGTCGATTCGCCGCTCCTGGCGCGCTTCGTCTACTTCCGCGGCTTGGCGCTGCTGCACCTCGAAGAAGACGAGGACGTCGGGCACGAACTGCTGACTCTGGCGCGTCACCTCGCGACGCGCGGCGGCGACGACGATACCTGGCGCGCTGCCGAGGCGTGGCGCCGCCCGCTCGACGACGACTTCGACGAAACCGTCGCCGCTGCCATCCTGGCCGACGAGCGCGCGCACGAGAAGGGCGTGCGTGCCGTCGTCGCCGACCACACGCGGCCGCTGACGGCGCGCGAGCGCGCGCGACAGCGGCGCGAAGCCGAACCGCCGCGCAGCCAGCCGACCGACGGAGGGGAGTCGTGACCGAGGATCCGTGGACGCTGCTCGGGCTCGAGCCGGGGGCGCGGCCCGAGCAGATCGAGGCTGCCTGCCGCCGGGCACTGGCTGCGGCGTCCGACGCCGCGGCCGTGGCTCGGGTCGAGGCCGCTCGCGCACGGGTGAGCGATCCGCGTGCTTGCGCGCGCGAACGGTTGTTCGGACCACCGCCGTTCTCGCACCTCGACGAGATCGCCGAGGCTCTGTGCCGCCTGCCGCGTCGGCCCGTGGGGGCGGTGTTGTGGCTCGAGGCCCTGCGCGAAGGGTGAGCGGCGCCGGCGGCGACGTTCGCCCTTGCTCGCGCCCGCGCCCTGCCCGAAGATTCTCCGATGCAGCGTGAGATCGTGATCTTGGGCGGTGCGCGCACCGCGATGGCCGAGTACGCCGGCACCCCTGGCTTCGGCAAGTTCAAGGATCTGTCGGCGATCGAGCTGGGGGCGATCGCGAGCAAGGCCGCGCTCGAGCGGACCGGTGTCGCCGCCGACCGGGTCGATCAGGTGTTCTTCGGCAACGCGCTGCAGACCAGCAACGACGCCATCTACGGGGCTCGACACGTCGGGCTGCGCGCCGGCATCCCCATCGAGCGGCCGGCGTTGACGGTGAACCGCCTGTGCGGCAGCGGCATCCAGGCCGTGGTGTCGGCGTGCCACGCGATTCTGGCCGGCGAGGCGACGATGTGTTTGGCCGGGGGCATGGAGAGCATGAGCCAGGCGCCGCACGTGATCTGGGGCATGCGCGCCGGCGTGCGCTTCGGCGCGCCACCGCCCCTGCAGGACCTGCTGTTCGAGGCGCTGAAGGACCCCTTCTGCGGTTTCTTCATGGCGCAGACTGCCGAGAACATCGCCAAGGACCTCGGCATCTCGCGGCAGGCGCAGGACGAGTACGCGCTGCGCAGCCACCAGCTGGGAGCGGCGGCGGTGAAGGCGGGCAAGTTCCAGGCCGAGATCGTGCCGGTGACCGTCAAGGCCGGCCGCAAGGAGATCGTCGTCGACAGCGACGACCACATCAAACCCGACACGTCGCTCGAGGCCCTCGGCAAGCTGTCTGCGGCCTTCGGCAAGGACGGCACGGTGACGGCCGGCAACGCCTCGGGCATCGTCGATGGCGCCGCCGCTCTCACCGTGTGCACCGCCGAGCGCGCGCGCGAGCTCGGCCTGAAGCCTGCGGTCCGCATCAAGTCGTGGGGCATCACCGGCGTCGAGCCCAAGGTCATGGGCATCGGACCGGTGACCGCGATCCGCCAGGCGCTCGAGCGCGCCGACCTCGGGGTCGGTGACATCGACCTGTTCGAGATCAACGAGGCCTTCAGCGCCCAGTACCTCGGCTGCGAGAAGGAACTCGGCCTCGACCGCGACAAGGTCAACGTCAACGGCGGCGCCATTGCGCTCGGGCATCCGCTCGGTGCCACCGGCGCCCGTCTCCTCCTGACGCTGATCCGCGAGCTGACCGCCACCGGCAAGCGCTACGGCTGTGCCAGCGCCTGCATCGGCGGCGGTCAGGGCATCGCCATGATCCTGGAGCGCGTCTGATGGCAGCGGCGACCGACTCCGTGCGCATCGAGGGCCGCATCCTCTACCTCACCGAGGACCAGGCTCAGCTCGAAGCGCAGCTCTACGGCGGCGAGAACCTCGCGTTCGATCCGGACCGCAAGTTGATCGACAACATCTCGACCGACGAGCTGACGCCGGGGTGGGTCTGCTACTACTACGACGAGACCCTGGCGCGCTACTGCCTGGTGGGCCTGCGTGGCGGCAAGGTGAAGAAGGACGCCATCCGCGACGGCGGCTTCGGCGTCGTGGTCAGCGGCTTGTCCAAGGGCTGCGGCAGCAGCCGTGAGACCGCGCCCTTCTCCGAGCTGAAGGCGGGCGTCCGCCTCGTCATCGCCAAGAACATCGAGAAGATCTACGGCCAGAACTGCCAGAACATCGGTCTACTGACCTCGACCGACTTCGGCCTCATCCCGCGCATCGCGCGCGGCGAGGCCATCCCGATCGCCGAGTTCACGAAGGGCCTCGATCCCATCTCGGCCGCCATCGTCGAGCACGGTGGTCTGTTCGCGTACAACAAGGCGCGCCTCGCCGGTCGGATCCATCCGCCGCAGGTGGCGACCGCTGCGCGGCCGATGACGCTGTGCGAGAAGATCCTCGCCGGCCGCGCCATCGCCGACGCCAAGACCGGGCGGCTCGGCGTGCCCGCGGTGCAGCCCGGCGACGCGCTGTTCGTGCGCACCGACGTGCGCTTCTCGCACGAGTATGTGACGCCCATGGCCGAGGCGCTGTTCCGCATGGGGTTGGGCGACGCGGCGCGGATCAACGACCCGCAGAGCGTGTTCGCGTTCCGCGACCACCTGACGTTCCTCGACCAGATCATGCCCGAGGCGCACGTGAAGATGGGGCTGCGCGAGCAAGCGGCGAGCCTCGCGACCGTGCAGGAGACGTTCACCAAGCAGCAGGGAGTGCGCCTCTACGGCGAGGTGCACCGGGGCGGCCGGCTGGTGGGCAGCGAGGGGATCTGCCACAACATCGTCATCGAGGACATCGCTCTGCCGGGCCAGGTCGTGGTCGGCACCGACTCGCACACCTGCATGGCCGGGGTGCTCGGCTGCTTTGCCTTCGGCGTCGGCTCGACCGACATGGCCAACGCCTGGTTCACCAAGGACGTGCGTGTGCGCGTGCCGGAGACGGCACGGGTCAACCTGCGCGGCCGGCTGCGCAATGGCGTCACCGCCAAGGACGTGATGCTGCACCTGTTGAGCCAGCCGTTCTTCAAGACGGGCGCCGGCATCGGCAAGGTGCTGGAGTTCGGCGGCCCCGGCCTGCGCGACCTCGGCCTCGACGAGCGCGCGACGCTCACCAACATGGCGGTGGAGGCGGGCGGCTTCACCGGCATCGCCGAGGCCGACGACGTCGTCCTCGCCTACTTGACCGAGATGCGCGGGGTTCCGCGCTCGCAGCTCGAGGACATGGTGCGGCACGCGGACGCCGACGCCACCTACTGCCACACCTTCGACGTCGATCTGGCGGCGATCGAGTCGACCGTGGCGACGCCGGGCGACCCGCGCAACGGTGTGCCGCTGCGGGCGCTGCCCAAGGACATCAAGATCGACATCGCCTACGGCGGCTCGTGCACCGGTGGCAAGAAGGCGGACATGGACATGTACGCCGCGACCGTGCGCGACGCTCTCGACGCAGGGCGTGCGATCGCGCCCGGCGTGCAGTGCTACATCCAGTTCGGCAGCCAGAGGATCCGCGACTACGCACAGACGATGGGCTACATCGCGCTGTTCGAGAGCGCGGGCATCCACCTGATCGACCCGAGCTGCGGCGCCTGCATCAAGGCCGGCCCTGGCGTATCGGATCGGCCCGATCAGGTGACCGTGTCGGCGATCAACCGCAACTTCCCGGGGCGCTCCGGCCCCGGGCAGGTGTATCTGGCGAGTCCACCGGTGGTGATCGCGTCGGCGTTCCTCGGGCGCATCGGCGGCGTCGAGGAGCTGTAGCCAGCGTGCCCGCGGGCGCCGGCCAGGCGCCGTCTTGCCGAGGCTTCGCCACGGGCTACAAGGACGCACCGCTGCCAACCGATCTCGCCGACATGCTCTGAGCCCTCAACTCGCCCCGGAGGATCACGGTCGTGGTCCTCGCCGCCCTCGCCGGCTACGGCGTCCAGCACTTCGCCGGCGTTTCCAACGCCACCGCCTTCGGCCTTCTGCTGGGGATGCTGGTCGCGCCCTTCGTGCCCGGACCGGGGGCCTGCGGGCCGCGCGCGTCGCGCACGCCCTGAGCTGCAAGGGCTGCGAATCGTCGCGGCGGGCGCGAATTCGGCGGTGTTGTTCCGTTGCCACAGAGCTGACCAGGCCACGCCCGAGCAGCCCTGGAAGCTCCAAGCAACAACAGCGCCGGCGGCCCCCTCTGGTCGGCGCTGCGCCGACATCAACCCTTTGGGTTGCGGCCGCCGGCCGCGCTGAGCGGCCCGGCGAGTCGCCGGAGGAGCCGCCAGCGACGACCGTGGGGAGCAGGGAAGCCGGCACACTCACGGCGAGATCGCTCGGCGAGACCGCTCGGCTACACTGCCGCCGCCGGCAGGTCGAGGCCGGCGAAGAGCCATGAAGTCGACCGCTCTCCTCGTTTGTCTGGCAGCCTCTTTCGCCTTGCGCTCGCAGTCGCCGCCTGCGGATCCAGACCAGCGGCTCGAGCTGCGTCCGCTGCGACTTCGGATCGCCGACCGAGTGCTGCCGGGCGTGCTCGAGCGCGGTGGGGTCGGTGACGACGGCCTCGACCTGCGCGACCTGCGCGCCCACGTCACCTTCGGGCCCGACGCCGCGCTCGGCGCGAGCTCGGTGCAGCCCTTGTGGCTCGTCCTGGAGGTGCGCACGACACGAGCCGAGTTCGGCACCGTCCTCATGTGCCGGCAGCGCGGCGCCGTGCACTACAGCTTCACCATGGGGCGGCGACCCGGACGGGTCGCCTTCGAGCCGTGGTCGTGGACGCAGGACAAGCTGCTGTCGCGCCAGCGCCTCGACGACGGGAAGTGGCACGTGCTCGAGGCCGCGTTCGATCCCGCCAGCAGGCGCGCGGCGCTGCGGGTCGATGGGGTGGTCGATGTCGTGCAGGAACTGCACGGCAGCTTCGCCGGTGGCGGTGAGCCGGCGTTGCGCCTGGGGCACAACCTCGACCCGGGCGTGAACCAGCCGTTCGGCGGCGAGGTTCGGCGCTTCGAGCGTAGAGGGGGGGTGCCCCGCTGGCTGACGGCTGCGCTCGAGGCCGAGCGCGCCTGCCGCGTGCTCGCGCGCGATGACTCGGAACGCGCTCTGTCGGCGTGGCTCGCGCGCGCTCGGCGCGCACGGCCGCCGCGCGCCGCGTCGGCGACCGATTGGCAGCGCCAGGCCGCCGCGATCCGTGCGCGCGTGCAGGACGCGCTCGGCCTGTGGCCACCTCCGTACGCCTCGGGTGGCGAGCTGCTTGCGGGGAAGCCGACGCCGCTGACCGGGGCGACCGACGCGCACGCCACCGACTTCGGTCGCTTCGCGCCGAGTCTGCCGCTGGACGTGCGCGAGGGCGGCACGCTGGTGCGCGATGCTCACACTGTCACGCGTCTCTACTGGCAGACCTTCGCCGGCTACTACGCGAGCGGCTACCTGTACCGGCCGCGGCCGCAGCCCGAGGGGCGTGGGCCGGCCATGCTGTGTCCGCACGGCCACTGGCAGGACGGCGCCCGCCATCCGGTGGTGCAGGCACGCTGCATCGCCTTCGCCCAGCAAGGCTATGTGGTGCTGGCCGTCGACTCGATCCACCTCTACGACGACCGCATCGGTCTGTCGCCGCTGTCGGTGATGACCTGGAACAACCTGCGCGGCCTCGAGCTGCTGCGCGGGCGGCCAGACGTCGACCCGGCGCGCATCGGCTGCACCGGTGCATCGGGTGGCGGCCAGCAGACCTACTACCTGACGGCGCTCGAAACCGGCCTGGCGGCGGCGGCACCGGCGGTGATGGCGTGTCACTTCGAGGACATCCTCTCGGAGACCGGAGTGCACTGCGCGTGCAACCACACGCCGCACCTGGTGCGCGCCGCCGACATGCCGGAGATGGCGGCTGCCTTCGCGCCGCGCCCGCAGTTCTTCCTCACGGTCAGTGGCGACTGGACGGCCCGTTTCCAGGAGCACGGCTTCCCGGCCATCGCCGATGTGTACCGCTTGATGGGCGGACGCCGGAGGTCACCCGACGTCGCACCGGACCTGCACCGGACGGAGACCGCTGAACACGGGCTCGACCCCGCGGAGGCGGTGCGCTGCCAACGCTGGGACAAGGGGCATGCCTACGACCGGGAGATGCGGCAGGCGGCGTACGGGTTCTTCGCGCGCGCTCTCGCCGTGCCTGGCGCGGGCGACTTCCGCGAGCCGGAGGCGGGGATCGGCACCGAGGAGCTGCAGATCCTCGCGGCGCTCGACGACGCCGGTGTCGCGCGCGACCCGCGGCCGATCGTCGCCGAGTTCCACACGCGCCTGTCGGCGCCACGCGGCGACCGGCCGGATCGAGTCGAGGCCCGGCTGCGTGCACTTCTCGAGCACGACGAGGAGCCCGTGCGCGGCGCGCCGCGATGCGTGGGGACGACCTCGACGGCGCGTGGGAAGCTCGAGCGCTGGGCCGTGCCCACCGACGGCGACCTGAGTCTCCCGGTGGTGGTGCGGCGCGCCGAGGGCGATCCGACGGGGCCGCCGCGCGTCGCCTTGGTGCTGGCCGACGCCGGCAAGGCGGCGGTGCTGGAACGCGAGGCCGACTTCGTCGACGCACTCCTCGCCGCCGGGGTGCACGTCGCGGTGGCTGACGTGCGCTACGTCGGCGAACTCGACCTCGGGCGCGCGTGGCGCGACCTCTACGGGCGTTTCTTCGGTCTCGACGAGGGCGTGCTGGCGGTGCGCGATGCACGGCGCTTGGTGGCCGCTCTGCCGGCGCTCGGATTCGCGGAACCCCGGGTCGGCCTGTGGGGGCTCGGCGACCGAGGTGCGGTGGCGCTGATGGCGGCCGCCCTGGAGCCGGGAGTGGTGGCGGCGGCGCCGGAGCCGGGGCCAAACTACCGCGAAGCGAACCGCACGCCGGCCCTTTCCCGCGTGCTCTTGCACGCCGACCTCGACGACGTGCAGTCGGTGCTGGGGGCGCGGGGCCTCGTCGGCGCGGCGGCGACGCCGTCCGGCCTGGCGGCGGCGCTGGCGCGCTGAGCTGCGCGGAAGCGACGTTTGGATTGCGGACCGGCGGCGCTGAGGCGCGCCGGAACCCGACGCCCGGGCTGGGGTTGAGCCGGGGCGCGGCTTCGCCTCAAGGCGAGACGCTCGACGCTCCGAACTCTGGGACGTGGCCCGAGCCGGGCCGCGCACAGAATCCGGCCACCGGTTCCGCAGGCTGCGGGGCGTGGCCGCGGTCAGAGCGAGAGACCTTCGGATGGCGACGGAAGACAAGGACGTGGCGGAGCGGCGGCGCGACTTCCGCCAGTCGCTTGCCGGCACGGTGACCGTCCGGCTGCAGGCGCAGGACATCGTCGGTCCGGGCGAGAACGTCTCGCCGGACGGGGTGTTCTTCGTCGCCGAAGCGGCGCTGCCGGTGGAGGTGATCCTGCCTGGCACCAGCGAGGTCCGCCAAGGCGAGCTGGTGCGGGTGACACAGATGGGCGCCGGGCGCGTCGGGGTCGCCATCCGCTTCCCGCCGGCGCCGTGACCGGACGCGGTGAGCGCCGGCGCGCGGCGGACTAGAATGGGGCAATGAGCAACCCCCTGCGCGACCAACTGCAGAAGGCGAAGCTGCTGTCCAAGAAGGACGCCAAGCGCCTGGCCCACGAGGAGCGCGTGCACCGCACCGAGGTCGGCCGCGAGGGGCTCGAGGCGGAGCAGCGCACGCGGCTGGACGAGATCACGCGGGCGCAGGATCAAGACCGCGAGCAGCAGCGCACGCAGCAGGCCCAGTCGGAGACCGAGCGCAAGGCTGCCGAAGAACGTGCCGCCTGCGACAACATCCTGCGCCAGGACGTGGTGCGCCCCGGGCACGGGCGCGCGCGCTTCTACTTCCAGGTGGCGAGCGGCGACCTGCCGTGGCTCGAGTTCAGCGAGGTCGACCACAAGCGCATGCTGTCGGGCGAGTTCGCGGTGATGCGCCTCGGCAATCCCCATTCCCACGACTACGGACTGCTCGCGGTGGCCTCGGCCAAGCGGGTCGCGCGCCTCTTCCCGGAGCGGGTGGCCTGGTGGCCGCCTGCCGCCGGTCAGGTGCGCACATGACGGCGACGCCTCGCGCCGCGGTGGCTCTCCTGGCTGCCGCCAGCGTCGTCGTCGCGGCGGGGTTCTGGGTGGCGAGAAGAGAGGTCGGATCGAGCGCCAGTGTGCCGTCGCCGGGGGACTCCGGGGCCGCGCCCGATGTGGTGCCGCTGCAGGCCTCGTTGCCACCCGAGTGCGAACGCCGCTATCCGCCGCACACCACGGTGCGCTTCGAGCGCAGCTTCGCGCCGCGGGACTTCGGCTCCGGCATCGCTTGCCCGGGTGGGGGCTATCTTCCCCTCCTCAACGGCGTGCCGCGTGCGCCGACCCTGAACCGAGACGTCGAGCGCTTCGGCCCGGTGCCACCGGTGGTCGGCATGCACACCGACGCCGACGGCGACGAGTGGTGGGTACACGCCGACGGTTCCGAGACCACTTCGCGGTGGACGACCGTGACCGTCGGTGGCGTTCCCCGCCGTGATGTGCGCACCGACCACACCGTGCCGGCGCCGGAGGGACACGGCCTGCCGCCGGATGCCCCGGCGCGCGATCGCTAGCAGCGCCGAGCAAGGAATCCGGGCGCCGTCGGCTTCCTGCGAATCGTGCGTCCGGCTCGTTCGGGGAAACCGTCGAGCCCGCCGGACCCGGACCGGTTGGCCGTCGATTCTTGCGCGGACGCTTCGCGCCTGCGGCGGGCAAACGACCGCGCCATGGGCACGTGCGCGGCTCACGCGTTTTCGCTTCGCCGCGCGGAGGACTTTGCGCAACCCTGCGCCCCGGCCGTTGGCGTAGGGTCGGGGCTTCGCCGCCCGCGGTAGACTCCTCGCGAACCAGGCGGCGTCCCGACGCCTCTCGATCCGATGCCACTGCCCTTCTCGAACCTCGCCGTCCGGCGGCACCAACCGATGCAGGTTCACTGCGGACCTCGCTCCGGGCGTTTGCGGCGCGGCCTTGTCGCCGCCGCCTTGCTCGCGGCGTGCCCGCCGGCGCAGAATCTGGCCGAGTGCGTCCGCAGCAACGAGCCGTACTACGTGCTCAGCGCGACGCGCCACCCGGTGACCGGCTTCGAGCGGGCCTACCCGGCGTCGGTGCCCGCGGGCTACGTGCCCGGTGGTGGTGGCGTGGCCACCGATACCTACCGCTTCAAGGTCTTCCCGGGCGACGTCTTCCGCCGGGCGCAGGGGCGCCAGATCTCCGGGTTCCACTACGTGGCACGCAACTCCAGCGCGACCGCCACGCGCAACACGGCGTCGTACCTGTTCCAGTTCGACCTGCGGCCGACCGTGGCCCGCTCCGGGGGTGGACTGGATCCGGACTTCACCCAATCGATGCTGTCGGTCGCCAGCCAGGCCGGCGGCGGACAGACCAACACCTATCACGTGTTCGCCTCGTTCTCGCCGGTGGCGTTGACGTTCAACGACTGCGCGATCTCGCTGCGCTACCGCGGCGGCGAGAACGACGACAAGGACGCGAACGCCGGACAGGGGCCGTCGCAGTGCACCGCCTCGTCCTGGCTCGACGGGGTCATGCCGTACGTGCCCGACGGCGACTGGCGCAACGGCACCTTCACCTACAACACGGATCCGAACTACCAGCTCTGGGTGACGTTCTCGGAAGTCGATCCGGTGTGCAACGTCTGGTCGAATTGGGGGCGGCAGCGCGACGTGCCGCGCGTGCCACCGCTCAAGGGACACTCGCTCGGCACCTACTTCTCGGACCTCATCAGCGGCTCGCCGCCGTACGAGTTCGGTTTCGACGTCGACGGCGGCTCGGCCAACCCCAACCGCATCGTCGTGCCGCTGCTCAACCTCGGGCCGGTGCAGCGCACCGGCCTGCCGTTCCAGGGCGTGACCCTCGAGGTGAACGTCGCCGACCCGGCGCTGACCCTTCTGCACGGTGTGCCCGGCTTCGTGGGCTCGACCAACGGGGTCGGCCGTTTCGCCACGCCGGCGGTGCCGTTCCGTTCCCGTCTGTTCGCCCGCGGGCTCTACCTCGGCGTCGAGTGCGTGCTGTTCGACACGGCGTTCAACACCGTCGGCTCAACCGGCGCGCAGTGGGTCCTGATCAACTGAGCCGGGTCGGGTTCCTCAGAACGTCACCTGGCTGTCGTCGACCCCGACTGCCTGCCGGCGCGACATGCGCAGCCGGCCACGGGTGTCGGCGCCCAGCACGCGGATGACCAGCGAGTCTCCTTCTTGCACGACGTCGCTCGGCCGCTGGCCCGGCCGGTCGATGAGTTCCTCCGCCGGCACCAAGCCCTCGTTGACGTCGTTGACCCGGACGAAGGCGCCGAAGTCCTTCACGGAGGTGACGGTGGCGTTGTAGTAGTTGCCGGTCCGCAGGATTCCGGCGATGCGCTGCACCATGCGCAGCGCCTGCTGCGCCGCGTACGCCTCGGCGGCGTACACCAGCACCTCGCCACTGTCCTCGATCGCGATGCGGGCGCCGGTGGCGGCCTGGATGGCGCGGATGTTCTGGCCCTTGGGGCCGACCACGGCGCCGATGGCGTTGGGCATGACCGCCGTGCGCACCGCGCGCGGCGCGTGCCGCGGTGCCTCGGCACGGGGGCAGGCGAGGACCTTCTCCATCTCGCGGAGGATGTGCATCCGGCCGTCGCGGGCCTGCGCGAGGGCCTTGGCCAGGGTGTCGCGCGTCAGGCCACCGATCTTGTTGTCGAGTTGCAGCGCCGTCACGCCGCGCTCGGTGCCGACGACCTTGAAGTCCATGTCGCCGAGGTGGTCCTCGTCGCCGAGGATGTCGCTGAGGATGGCGACCTTGCCGCCGTCGCCGATCATGCCCATGGCGATGCCCGCCACCGGACGCACCAGCGGCACGCCAGCGTCCATCAGCGCCAGGCAACCGCCGCACACCGTTGCCATCGACGACGACCCGTTGCTCTCGGCGATCTCCGACTCGACGCGCACCGTGTACGGGTAGTCGGCGAAGGTCGGCATCACCCGCTGCAGACCGCGCTTGGCCAGATTGCCGTGGCCGATCTCGCGGCGGCCGGGGCCGCGCAACGGCCGCGCCTCGTTCACGCTGTAGGGCGGGAAGTTGTAGTGGAGGATGAAGTGGTCGACGCTGTCGTTGCCGAGGCCTTCGCCGCGCAGGGCGTCGTCGCCGGTGCCGAGCGTGCAGGTCACCAGGGCCTGGGTCTCGCCGCGGCTGAACACGGCCGACCCGTGCGCCCGCGGCAGCCAGGCGACCTCGCCCCAGATCGGACGGATGTCGCTCAGGCCGCGCCCGTCGAGACGCGCGCCCTCGTCGAGGATGCGCGCGCGCACGAGCTCGTACTTGGCGTCGCCCAAGGCTCGTTTGGCCTCGGCATGCTGTTCGGCTGCAAGCTCGGCGAACCAGGCTTGCTCGACCGCGGCGACGGCCGCGTGGCGGTCGTTCTTGCGGATCTCGGTCAGCGCCTGCGCCAAACGGCTCCGCACCGGGTCGGGGACGGCCATCGTGGTCGCGGTGGCCACCGGGGCCGGAGCGGCGGCACCGGCCAGCTCGCGCAGCTCGGCGAAGGCGCGGTGCAGCTTCTGGTTCCATTCCTCGGCCTGTGCCAGCGCCGCGACGCAGTCCTCTTCGCTGGCTTCGCCTGCCTCGCCCTCGACCATGACCAAGCCGTCGGGGCCGTGGCTCACCACGAAGTCGAGGTCGGCCTCGGCGCGCTGGCGTTGGCTGGGAAACGGCACGAGGGCATCGCGGTGCCGCACGACGCGCAGGCCAGCGGCGGGGCCACGAAACGGCAGGCCGCTCACGTGCAGGGCGGCGCACACCGAGAGCAGGGCGAGGCTCGCCAGGTCGGAGGTCGGCTCGGCCGACATCACCTGCGCTTGGACCTGGACTTCGTTCTTGTAGCCCTCGGGGAAGAGCGAGCGGACGGTGCGGTCGATCAGGCGGGAGACCAGGATCTCGTGGTCGGTGATGCGGCCTTCTCGACGGATGAACGACCCCGGGATGCGGCCGATGCTCGCCAGCTTCTCGCGGTACTCGACCGTGAGCGGGAAGAAGTCGCGCCCGGGGATGCTGGCACCCTCGACGACCGTGGCGAGGACGACGTTGTCGCCGGAACGGCCGACCACGGCGCCGCTGGCCAGCTTGGCGATGCGGCCGGTCTCGAACGAGCAGGTGGTGCCGGCGAAGGTGACTTCGACGCGATGGCCTCGGGGCGCAGACATGGGCCCGGATGATAGGCGGCTCGTCGGTGTGGATCGCCCTCGAGGTTCGAGTCAGAGGCGCGCCCTGCCGACGGAACGCGCTCCGCCAGCCGAGGGAGTCAGCCGAGGGAGCCAGCCGCGCCGGGAGATGTCATGGCCCGCGGACCACAGCGTGGCCCGTGAGCTATGGTCCGTCGCCGTTCAGTCCTGGAAGCAGGCGGGGGGCCGACGGATGCGGTCGACGTGGCGCGACAGGGCGCGGAACAGGCGCTGCCGCGCGCGCATGATGCGGATCGCCACCGTGCCGACCGGGATCTTGACCTTGCGCGCGGCCACCTCGTACGAGAGACCCTGCTGCACGCAGAGTTCGAAGACGAGGCGGTAGTTGTCGGGCAGCTCGGCGACCGCCACCCGGAAGGCGGTCATGAACTCCCGTTCCTCGGCGGTGCGGTGGTGGGTGGGGTCGTCGGCGACGGCGGCCAGCCAGTCCTCGTCCTCCTCGAGCCCGGGCATGGCTTGGGCCAAGGAGCTCACCGGCTTGGGCGTGCGACGTTGCAGACGCAGGGCCGACAGCGCCTGGTTGCGCGCCACCTCGAACAGCCAGGCGCGGAAGTTCGTGCCCGGCTGGTAGAGCGACGTCTTGAGGAACACCTTCTCGAACACCTCGGCGGTGACGTCCGTGGCGAGATGGGTGTCGCGCAGGAGGCCGAGCACGAAGTGGTAAACCTTGCGCTCGTAGCGGCGTTCGAGTTCGCGGAGTCCGCGTTCCGCTTCGCCGCGGCCGATCAGAGACACGAGGGTGTCGTCGGTCAGCTCGGAGTCGGCGGAATGGAGGGCTTCGAGGCGCATCCGAGAGTGTATGCAAGTGCAGTGCCGCGGCTGCCACGCATGTACTGGCGAGGATGCAATGCATTGCCTCGGTGGCCTTTGGGTTGGATTGCGGAAGACCGAGTCTTCGCCAGGTGCCGCCAAGTGTAGGCACCTGGCGCCCGTGCCGGGAGGCAGCGCGGTCGTCGTCACGAAAGGGCAGCCGCGAGCGCTGCCGCGACCGGGGCGAAGACGCCGATCGCTGGACGGAAGCCGTCTTCGCGCGCTTCCTGGCTCGGCATTGCTGGCGTGGCCCTTGCGACCGCGGGCGCTGCAGACTCAGGTCGGAAAGGCGGTGCGTCCACCCTCCAGCGCACGGTCGAGCAGGGCGAGGTCCGCCTCTGCCTGCGGAGCATCCCGTCCGTGCGACAGGTAGCCGAAGCGGAGGCTGCGCAGGGCGAGGTAGATCCACGTGGCCCGGATGCCCCACTCCGCTGCGATGCGGCGCGACCCCAGACGCTCCTCGAAGTAGCGGCCCAGCAACCTGTGCTTCCACGCCTCGCCGCGGTTCGTGCGCGCCAACAACCAGGCGAAGTCGTGGTCCTCGTTGCCGGCGCCGACGCGCTCGAAGTCCACGAGGTGCGGCCGGGCGTCTTCGTCGACCAAGATGTTCTGTTCGGTGAAGTCGCCGTGGACGAAGGTGTACGGCCGCGCCTCCATCCAGCGCAGCCCCTCGCCCATGGCGTTGAGCACCCGCGTCCAACGGCGCGCGCCGATGAGTTCGACCACCGGGTCGTACATCATGCGCACCCGGTCGAGGTAGCTCACGGCGTCCCAGCGGTTGACCGGGAAGTCACGTCTGCCGAGCAGCACTTCTGGTTTGATCCAGGCGATGCGTTCGAGCAGCTCGAACACGTGGTCGGAGCCGATGACCTCCTCGATCGGTCCCGGCGCCGACTTGATGTGCTCGAGCAAGAGCCAGCGCGGTGGATCGTGTGCATCGATCACGACCGTGCGCGGTGCCGGGAAGTGCTTGCGCTCGCGGTCGAAGGTGTCCAGTAGGCGGTAGAACCCGGTCTCCCGCCGCGCGTAGTCGTCGATGCGCACCTCGGCCGGGTAGAAGCGGCCCTCGGCGGGGGCGATGAAGAACTTCAGCAGGAAGGTGCGCCCGGTGTCGTTGGTGCAGGCGATCGGCAGCGAAGTCTTGTGTCCGGACACGACCGGCGGGCCGCCGCTGACCTCCTGCAGGCCCAACTCGCGCAGGACGGCCGTTGCGGCCTCGCGCTGCGCCAGCTGCGCGTCGGCGCTCAACGCCCACCGCCGATCGTACGGTATCGACAAACATCCTCGTCGCAGTCGTTGGCTGCGACCAATGGCGGCACGGCGGTCATTCGAGCTCGACGGTGGCCTTCTTGAGCACTCCCCGGCTCTTGTCGGCGAAGAAGTGCTCGATCTCGACCTCGAGCATCTCGAGCCCATCGCGCGCGGCGAAGCGGAACTCACGCTTCTCTGCCGCCAGCAGCTCGTTCTCGGCCGAGATCTCCACGCGCTCGGCGCTGCCCAGTTCCTTCTTGTTGCCATCGAGGAAACGCGCGGTGAAGACGAACTTGCGCATGGTGAGGCCCGGGACCCGGTGCCCTGCCTCGTTCTCGACGACCAGCACCACGTCCTTGCCGTCGAGACGTGCTGCCAGCCGGAACGCCTTGCCGCAGAAGTCCGCGTCCCCGGGGCCGAGAACGTCGTGGCGCCTGGTCTTGCGCTTCTCCCCGACCGGCTTGCCGGTCACCATGCTCACGGCCATGTGACGCTCGACCTCGGGCATGTGGCAGCCGACGCAGCTCTTGCCAGCCTCGGCCAGCTTGGCTTCCTCGAAGTCGCGCGCCAGGGGTAGCACGGGCCCGATCTTGGTGCGGTGGCAGGAAGCGCACAGAGCGCTGGAGTTGCCGATCTCGAAGGTCGGGTCCTGCTCGGTCGGATGGGCGTCGGTCTTGCTGCCGAACGGGCCGTGCATGGAGTCCCCCTTCTTGTGGCACGACACGCAGGTCACGCCCTCCTCCCGCAGGTCGTCGCGCGTGCCGGGCTTGCCGCCCAGCTTGTCCAGGACCGGGGTCGGGATGTGGCAGGGGTAGCACAGCTCCGGCCGCTTCTTGTCGGCCAGCGCCGCCTGGAACACGGGGTCGGTCCACGCCTTGGCATGGGCACGCCCCTGCCACTCGGCGTGGATCTCGGTGTGGCACTTGCCGCACGTCGCCGCCGAATCGGGTTCGCCGGCGCGGGACAGCGTGCACGCATCGACCGGTGAGGCGGGCGCTGGCAGGAGCCAGGCGCCCACGGGCAGGGCGGCGACGAGGAGGCGTTGGGGGAGGCGCTGCAGCATCGGTTCACGGTATAGGCTCGTCGCACCGGCGGCCACCCCGCAGCGGTCGTCGAGGAGTGGGCGCCGCTCGCGCCGAGCGGCGCAGGCTCGGGTGCCGGGGCTTCCGGTGCTGCTCGAGCCTGATCCCGCGCGGACGCGAGGACGTGCGGCCGAGGGCTGTGTCGGGATTCCCGACGCCTTCGCGTGGTTCGGCGTCCGCCAGAGTTCGCCATGGCTGCGACCGCACGCGGGGGCGGCAAAGCGGTCAAGATCGAGCCGCTCGCGCGCCGACGAAGGGAGAACGTGAGTCCCATGTCGGAACGCACACAGGCAGACATCGCCCAATCGGTGCAGGTCCAGCTGGCCAGCGACCTCAAGGCCAAACTGGCGGCGATCATCGACGCGACGGTCGCCCGCGATCGGGACTCGGCGTCGAGCGAGTTCGAAGCGTTGGTGGCGCGGTTGCACGAGGTGTTCCGCGCCCCCGCGGCGGACGGCAAACACGTGCGCGATCAGCTGGCCGAGTCGCTGTTTCCGCGGCTGAAGTCGGCCTTCCGCAAGCTCTTCGACCAGACCAGCTGGATCGACCCGCTCAAGTGTGCCGAGAACCTGCTCGGTCTCATCGTCGCGGTCGACACCTGCGGTGAGTTCGCCGACGCGGTCCAGCAGGTGGTGGAGGAGGGCGGCGGCGGCCACGGCCGTGACGCCTTCAGCTTTGCCGGCCTGACCGACTTCATCAGCGTCGAAGAGGTGCTGCAGCTCCTGGGTGCCGGCAAGCACACCGGCTGCCTGACCCTCGAGAGTGCGACCAACCACATCGAGGTGTACCTGAGTCAGGGTCGCCTGGCGTTCCTGAATCCGCGCGCCGTGCTGCGGCGCGTGTTTCCCACGCGCGACGCGATGGGCGGCCGCGAGATTCCCGAGCGCATGTTGCAGTCGGCGGCCAAGGCGTTCGAGAAATCGGGCGTGCCCATCGCCGTCTCACTGCACCAACACGGTTTCCTGCGCGAGAACGAGGTGCGCGAGGCCTGCAAGCTGCTCGGCGTCGAGGTGCTGGTCGAGTTCCTGCACGAGCCGGAGCCGTCGACCTTCTGCTACCGGCGCGTGCTCGACCTGCCCGACTTCGCGATCAAGTACGACCTGCGCGTCGGCATCACTCCGTTCCTGCTCGAGGGCAGCAAGCGCCTCGACGACATGTCCAACATGCGCCGGGTGTTCCCCGACCCGGACCAGCCGCTGCGCATGCAGACCGATGCCTTCGTCCGCCTGGGTGACCTCAATCTCACCCCGATGGAGATCAAGATGCTGGCCGGGCTGAACGAGGGCGTGTCGCCGCGGCAGCTGGCGCAGCGCGTCGGTCTGCCGATGTTCGAGACCTACCAGACCCTGGTCCGGTTCGCCCGCGAAGGGGTCGTGGTGCCTCCCGGCGGCCTCGGCGCCTTGGTCGGTCTGGCAGTCACGGCCGAAGAGAACCTGCAGAGCGCGTTCGATCTGCTGGATGCCAACGACGACGAGCGCGAGGTGTCGAACGCGCTCGACAAGGCGTTCGGGGTCGACGACCCGTTCAACGAGCTCAATCGCAGCGACGAAAGCTGAGGACGCACAGGTCGCGGGCGACGCCCTCGCGGACCAGGCGCTCGCGCTCGAATCCCAGTGCACGCAGCCACGCGGTCACGCGCCGCGGCGCCAGCGCAAAACGCGTGCGACCGCGTCCGGTGAGGGCGCCGTGCAGGGTGCGCCAGGCTCCGTGTGCCGACCACGGGTGGAACACGCTCACGACGATCCAGCGATCGGCGACCCGGGCCGCGGCCTCGACCACGCGGCGCGCCGCCGCGGCGTCGAGGTGGTGCAGGAAGCGGAAGACGACCACGCCCGCGGCGCTCTTGTCCGCCAGGGGTAGCCGCGCCGCGTCGGCGCACACCAGGCTGGCGTCGCCGCTGGCCGCGGCCGAACGCAGCATGGCGGCCGAGCGGTCGGCGCCGAGGACGCGGTGGCCGCGCGCCAAGAGGAAGGGGAAGAGTCGACCGGCGCCGCAGGGGGCGTCGACCACCACGTCGCCGGGCTCCCCGGGCCACACGGTCGCGAGCAGCGCCAGCTCGCGCTGCGTGCGCCGCGGGCTGCGCTGCCGGTAGGCGTCGCTCTTGCCCGGGGCGTCGTAGCGCTGGTGCGTGACGAACGGAGGCAGCCGCTGCACGAGGCGGCGTCGCTGCCGTCGCGGGACTTCGTGGGCGCGCAGCAAGGTGAGGGCGGCGCGCAGGGCCAGCGGGCGCCGGACCGGCCCCTCGCGCAGCGACTCGGCACCGTGCCGCAGCTGCCGGCGCAGCGTGCGCCGGTCGGCGCGGCCGACGTGGGCATTGTGCAGGTCGAGATGGGCGAAGCGCGGCCTCGCGCCGGCCGCACCGAGGACGAACACGTGCTCGGCCGAGGCATCCGGCAGCGACAGGATCCTGCCCAGGCGTCCGACCTCGTGGGCGGCTGCCAGCAAGAGGCTGCGGCCCTGCGGCGTGCCCAGGTGCGCCTGCAAGGGCGTGCCGTCGAGCTCCGCGCACAAGAAGTAGGAGGCTGGGCCGTCGCAGCCCACCGCGACCACGCGTGGCGCCGCGGATCCGGCGTCGCGCAGGGCGCCGACCATGCCCGCCTCGCGCTCGGCCTCGTGACGTGCACGGGGTCGCGTCCGAGACAGGCGCCAGGCGTTCTTCCGCTGCAGGCGGCGGAAGACCTTCAGGTAGTAGGTGCGGCCGCCGACCTCGAGACGCCGCACCTCGCGCCAACGATTCGGCGGGGCGGCGAGCACGCTGGGGATCGCCAGGGTCGTGGCCAGGTCGCGGAAGTGCCGGTGCTCCTCGGGGTCGGCCTCGCGCAGGGCCCAGCTCGCTGTGGACATCCGGCGCCAGTGTCGCCGGTGCCGGCCGGTTGGCCAAGCCTTGTCGGCGCGACGATGTCACCGCCACCATGTCGACGCCACGTGGGCGAGGCCTGGGCGGCCCTTCCGGGTCCCGGCTGCACGTACCGATGCGGTGGGCAGGTCGGGCGCGCGCGGCCGAGCGGAGATCGCGCACGGCGCGGTCGTTCGCTCCGCCACCACGACATCTCGGTGGGCGGGTCGCACGCAGAGGCGGGTCCGAGTTCGCACGCGAGGCGAGCGACTTCTGCGTGCGTCAGGGTTCACCTCGCTAGACGACTCCGGCGCGGCAAGTCATCATGTTCGGGTCTTCCCCATTCTCTTCCATCGCGGGTCGGCGTCCGAGGCGGCGGCCCTGGCAAGTACACCATGCTCAAACTCGCTCACCTCCTCCTCGTTCCCGTCCTGACGCTGCCGCCGCTGGTGGCTCAGGACGACGTCGGCGCGGTCACGCCGGCGGCCCCGAAGATCATGCTCCACTACGGAGCCTTCGACCCGCTGGGAGGCGCTCCGGTCGTCCCACCGGGCTACTCCGCCGACGACGGCACCAGCCTCTACATCGTCCAGTTCCACACGGAGGTGACCCAAGCGCACCGTGATTCGCTGGCGACGCTCGGCGCGCACGCGTGCTGGTACGCGCCGCACCAGGCGTACGTGGTGCGCATGGACGCCGGCCGGCGCAACCAGGTCGCGGCTCTGCCGGCGGTGCGCTGGGTCGGGGCGTTCCAGCCCGCATACAAGCTGCAGCCGTCGCTCATGCGTCGGCTCGTGACCGACGAGGTCGTCGGCACCAACCGCTACGTGATCGTGATGGTCGAGCCGCGCATCGACGAGGCCGGGCTGGTCGCGGCCGTGGAGCGCGTCGGCGGCGCCATGTGGCGCTACGCCGGCGGCAACCTGCTGATCGAGGCCGACCTCACCGCACCGATGGTCACGGCGCTGGCGCACGAAGACACGGTGCTGTGGATCCAGGAAGCGACCGAGATCTCGGTCGACATGGATCAGGCCCGCATCCAGGGCGGCGCCAACTACATCGAGTCGCAGGGTGGCTACACCGGCAAGGGTGTGCGCGGCCACATCATGGAGGGCATCTACCCGACGCATCCCGAGTTCGCGGCAACCACCTACCGCACCGTGCCGCCGAGCGTGTTCAGCGGCTCGCCGACCACGCACGGCAACTCGACCTTCGGCGAGGTCTTCGCCGGCGGCGTCGTGGTCCGCGGCATGCTGCCCGACGGGCAGGGCATGTTCACCGACTACAACTACATCTACAGCAGCCCGGCGATGAGCACGGCGACGAACTCGCGCTACGGCGTGGTTCGCGCCATCACCGACCCGGCCCTGCAGTGGAAGGCGATGTTCCAGACGGCGTCGTGGGGGTACGCGCAGATCACCAACTACGACGCGCGCTCGGCCGAGATGGACTGGATCATCCACCAGTTCGACATCCCGATCTGCCAGAGCCAGTCCAACACCAGCAACCGCAACTCGCGGCCGCAGGC
Organism: Planctomycetota bacterium; assembly: GCA_041398565.1. GTDB lineage: Bacteria > Planctomycetota > UBA1135 > UBA1135 > UBA2386 > DATGPD01. The sequence continues at coordinate 185,229 of JAWKUN010000002.1, forward strand.
GTGGGCGAAGAACATGATCAGCGTCGGCGCGCTCAACCACCTGAACACAGCCAACCCGAACGACGACACGCAGAGTGGCACCAGCATGGGGCCGGCCAGCGACAACCGCATCAAGCCGGACATGTGCGCCTACTACGACCAGATCAACACCACCAACGGCTCGACCACCTACACGTCGAGCTTCGGCGGCACCTCCGGAGCGACGCCCATGGTGGTCGGCCATCTCGGGTTGATCCTCGAGCTGTTCACGGACGGCCTGTTCGGCCACCCGGCGGCGCCGAGCTGGACCAACCGGTTCGACTACAAGCCGCACTTCTCCACCGCGAAGGCGCTGCTCATCAACACGGCGCGCCAGTACGATCCGGCGATCAACGGCGCCGGCGCCACCTCGCGCTACCGTCAGGGCTGGGGCTTCCCGGCGCTGCAGGACGTCTACGACCTGCGCGACCGGATGCTCGTCCTCGACGAGGTCGACGTCCTGACCCAGGGCCAGACCCGCTCCTACTGGGTGCACGTCAAGCCGAACACGCCCAAGTTCAAGACGACCATGGTCTACTCCGACCTGGCCGCGGCGGCGCCCTTCTCGAGCCCGCACCGTGTCAACGACTTGAGCCTCAAGGTCACCAGCCCCGGCGGCGTCGCCTACCACGGCAACAACGGCCTCGGCAACAACGCCAGCGGCGTGGTCGGCCTCGTCAGCACCCCGGGCGGTGCCCCGAACACCGTCGACACCGTCGAGAACGTGTTCCTGCGCCTGCCCCCGCACGGCATCTGGCAGGTCGACGTGAGCGCGCCCCTCATCGCCATGGACCAGCACGTCGAGACCGGCGCGACCGACGCCGACTTCGCGCTGGTGTCGAGTGGCATCGGCGGCGGCCGCGACCGCTCGGGCGCCGTGCTCGATCTTGCCTCGACCGCACCCGGCAACCTGTCGATCAGCCTGACCAACAACCCGGCCGGCTACACCGAGGGCTACGTGCTCTACTCGTTCAGCACGTCGCTGCCGTTCGCGATGGGCAACTTCCTCGGCCTCGAGCTCGACGGTCTGGCGCTGGCCAGCCTGGCGCTGCCGGCGGCGGTGGGCAGCCCGTTCCACTTCTCGGCGACCAGCAACCCGTCGGTGTTCCCCAACGCGCCCTTCAACTTCCCCGCCAGCGTCGCGCTGGCGTTGTCGGGGCTGACCCTCGACGCGGTGGCGTTCTACTTCGACGCCACCGGCAGCGTGCCCGCCGCGTCGAACGTCGACCGCGTGACCGTGCAGTGACCTCGCGTCCGGCGCGGCCCACCCGCCGTTCCGATCTCCTCGGAACGGATGCGACGTGGGCTGCGCCGTGAGCCACGGCGCTGGAACTCGTGGCGGCGATCGAGGAACGTAGCGTCCTCGATGCCGCCCAAGTCCAGGAGCGCGCCGGCGCTGACGCGCGCGCTGATCGCCGCTCTCCCCAAGTCGGACCTGCACGTCCATCTCGACGGCAGCCTGCGCTTGCAGACGCTGATCGAGCTGGCGCGCGAGCGCCGAGTCGTTCTGCCCAGCACGTCCGAGTCGGGCCTGCTGCAGACCGTGTTCAAGCGCGCCTACCGCAACCTGCCGGAGTACCTCAAGGGCTTCGAGTTCACGGTCGCGTGCTTGCAGGACGAAGACGCGCTCGAACGTGCCGCGTACGAACTCTGCCTCGACTGTCGAGCCGAGAACGTGTTCTACCTCGAGATGCGCTTTGCGCCGCAGCTGCACGCGCACGGCGAGTTCGACGTCGTCGCCGTGCTGCGGGCCGTGTCGAAGGGCATCGAGCGAGCCAAGAAGGAGATCAACGGCGATCCCGGGGTCCGCGCCGGCAACCTGCCGCGGTTCGAGGCGGGGATCATCGTGTGCGCGATGCGCTTCTTCCTGCCCGTGTTCAGCGCGCACTACCGCGCCTACTTCGACGCCCTACCCAACGCGCCGCGCCGCTCGATCTACGGCCTCGCGTCGCTGGAGTTGGCGCGCGCTACCGTGCGCGCCGTCGAGGAGGAAGGGCTACCGGTGGTGGGGATCGACCTCGCGGGTCAGGAGCGCGGGTTTCCGGCCAAGGACCACGACGCGGCCTACCAGCACGCGCACGACCACTTCTTGGGCAAGACCGTCCACGCCGGCGAGGACTACGGCCCCGAGTCGATCTTCCAGGCCATCACCGACTGCCACGCCGACCGCATCGGTCACGGCACATGGCTGTTCTCCACCGGCCGCATCCAGGACGCCACCATCAAGGATCGCAAGCGCTACGTGCAGAGCTTGGTGCGGTACGTCGCCGATCGCCGCATCACGCTGGAGGTGTGCCTCACCAGCAACCAGCAGACGATCCCGGAGTTCCGTGCCGATCTGTCGCGGCACCCGTTCCGCGACATGCGCAAGGCGCGCCTCTCGGTGACGCTGTGCACGGACAACCGTTTGGTGTCGCGCACGACCGTGACCGACGAGGTCTGGAAGGCGGTGGAGACCTTCCGGCTGACCCCGCGCGAGGTGAAGGACGTCCTGATCTACGGCTTCAAGCGGTCGTTCTATCCCGGTTCCTACCCGGAGAAGCGCGAGTACGTGCGCACGGTGCTGAATCGCATGGAGGCGCTGATGGCGGAGCAGGGCATCGTGCTGCGGCCCGGGGCCGCCGACTGAACGGCCGCGGCGCTTCGCGCCGCGGAGGCTTCGGTGTCGTCTCAGCGCGGTGGCGCGCCGGACTCGCGGCTCTTGCGCAAGGCGCGTTGGCCGGCGGCGAAGCGCACCAGGTGTTCGAAGGCGAGGCGCGGCTGTCCCAGGTTGGCGAGCAAACCGGTGGGATCGCGGTCGTCGGCCAGCGACGCGATGCACACCTGGGTGATCGCCGGCGATCGTTGGGCGAAGCGGAGGATCGATGCGAGCAGCGTCCACTGGCCCAGTTCGCCGCCGCACGCGTGCGGGCTCGCCCCGGCCAGCAAGACGCGCACTTCGCGCTTGGGCGGGATCGCGCGCATCCAGCGCTCGTAGGTGTCGATCTCGGCCGCGGTCTCGGCGTAGCTCTGTTCGTGCGGGAGTACGGAGAAGCCGGCGATGTCCACCGGCGAGCGTTCGCCGGTCATCCACTGGAACAGCTCGCGCGTGTGTGGCGCGGCGTGGTCGATGGCCACGGCGACCTTGACCGTGCTGCGCGCCTGCTTGATCTCGGCGGCCGCGCGGGTGATGGTCTGCTGCCAGCGCTCGAGGGTCGCGGGACTGGCGACGGCGTCGGTCAGCGTGCCGAACGGGCCGACGAAGGCCACGACGACGTCGGGCTGCAGGCGCTCGGCGGCCAGCCAGTGCGCCTTGGCCATACCGCTGGCCAGCTCGCCGAGGTCGCGGGCGGGGACACCGAGGAGGCGCCGGGGAGGTCGGACGACCACCACCAGCTCGCGCTGCCGGCGCAAGGGCACCAGGCCGGCCGCCAGGGTGTCGAGGGCGTCGGCGTTCTCCACCAGTTCCGGCGTGACCTCGATGGTCACCGATCGCGCGTCGAGACGCGCCAGCTGGTCCTGCCACTCGTCGAACGGGCTGCGCTCCAGTGGCGCACCGCCGCGCAAGGCGTAGCCCAGCTGCAGCGGGTCTGCACGTTCGCCGGTATCGGTGTCGGCGGACGCGGTGCGGAAGCCGACGACCGTGGCGCGCGCGACCGGCATGCGCAGAGCCAGGAGCGAGACCAGCACGCCGGCGACGACGCCGCTCAGCAGCAGCGTGAGCTCGTGCGGCAGCCGATAGCGCAGCCACAGCGGCAGCAGCAACGGCAGGTGCAGCCAATGCGGGTTGGCGGCGGCGTCGCGCTGGCCCACCCACGTCTGGAGCAGGCCGTGCCCGTGCAGGATGCTCCCGCCGAAGATGCCGAGATCGACGCCGAACCAGTCCTGCAGCGCGCGCAGCGCGTAGATGCCGGTGAGTGCGGCGTTGAAGGTGAAGACCGGCAGGTGCACCAGCTTCAGCAGTAGACCCTGCGAATGCAGAGTCACGACGTTGACGAAGGTGGTGGCGAACGCGACCAGGGGCAGCGCCAGCTCGGCCCACAGCAATTGGCGCGGGCCGCCCAGATGGCCATAGAGGGCGGCGCCGAAGCTGAGCGGCAGGGCGAGAGCCGCCAGCAGGGTCCAGATGCGATGCAGAGGATCGTGCTCGCGCACGTCATGCAGTGCCGACACGGCGGCCCAAAGACAGAGCAGCAGCGCGAAGCCCTGGTAGGCCAGATAGAGGAGCAGCGATCCCGTCATGGTGTCGGCGCATGCGTTGCATCGACCAGCACACCGTCGTGAGTGGGACTCGTTTTGAGACGGTCTGGCAGTCCGCGCCACGGGAGGGCGCCACGGTCCAGCCGTGCATGTTCGTTCGGGTCGGTGCGGCCGAGTCGTCTCAGAGTCCGCGAAGGAATCGAGCCAAGGGGTCTGAGCATGGTGCTGGCGATCGCCTTCGCGATCGCGAGCCTTCGGCTTCAGGCGAACCGGCGCGGCGCGAACAAGGCCGCTGCCGGGTGCTGGCTCCCCCCGTGCAGGACCATCTCGGCCACGACCGCGCCGCCAGCGAACGCGAAGCTCAGGCCGTAGCCGTTGAACGCCAGGTGGACGAAGACGCCGGGTTGGCCCGGCAGTGCCCCGAGCAAGGGCAGGCCGTCTTGCGTGCCCGCCATGATTCCGGTCCATCGCTGGGGGAAGGCGACGCCCTGCAGCACGGGAAAGTGTCGGGCCACGTAGGCCAGAAGGTTGGCGGTGATCTCGGGGTTCACCGTGTCGTCGTCGACCGTGCCCTCTTCCTGACCGCGGACGCTCCAGCGCATGCCGCCGACGACGAAGCGCCGGCCGTGGGTGCGAAAGTACTCGTAGCAGAAGTTGCTCGACATCGCGTACTCGCCGAACGGCTCGACGACGGCCTCGGGCAGCGGGTCGCTGGCCAGCACCTGGCCGCGGAACGGGAACACTTGCGCGCCGAGGAACCCGCTGGGGTCCAGCCGTGGCGCCAGTGCCGACGTGCACAGCACCACGACGGTCGCCGCGATGGTCCGATCGCCGTCCAGATGGACCCGAACGTCGCCGGCACCGCGTGTCAAGCCCTCGACGGCGACGCCCTCGCAGACCCGCACGCCGAGGCTGCGCGCGGTGCGCGCCAGACCGTGCACCATGGCCACCGGCTGCACGATGGCTTCGCCGGGCAGGCGCAGCGCCCCGGCGAAGCCCACGGCCGGCGGCAGGATGTGCCGTAGGTCGTCGACGCTCAGCAACTCGTGTGCGATCCCCTCCTCGGCGAGCAGGCGCGCCGCGCTCTGCAGCTCGGTGTGCTCGTGCTCGGTCTGGGCCAGGCGCAGGCCACCCGCATCGCGCAGGCCGCACTCCGGCACCGACCGGTGCAGCTCGGCCTTGAGGCTCGCGTTGTTGTCGCGGATGAACGACCACAGCAGACGGGCTCGCTCGCGACCGAACTGGCCGACGATGCGGTTGTAGTGCTCGCCGAGTCCGAGCAGGAGTTGGCCGTCGTTGCGGCCGCTGGCACGAGCGGCGAGCTTCCGCGCTTCGAGGAGCACCACGTCCACCCCGGCTCGGGCGAGGTGGAGCGCGGTGGCCACCCCGGCGATGCCTCCCCCGACCACCACGACGTCGGCCTGATCGGGGGGCGGGTCGTGCGGGCCGCACTGGTCGCCGGCGAGCTGCAACCACAGAGACGGCGGTGGCGTGGACTCCGGCACGGTCAGAAGTCTTGCCGGCTCACGAAGCCGTCGCCGTTGCGGTCCGCGCGGCGGAACACTTGCGGTGCGCCGCCGAACTCGGCCAGCGAGACCCGACCGTCGTCGTTCAGGTCGAAGCGGGCGATGAAGTCGGCCTCCTCGATGCTGCGCTTGAAGCGCTCGATTTCCTCCTTGGTGACGTAGCCGTCGCGGTCGACGTCGATCGCGACGAACAAGTTGCGCAGCTCGAACTCGGCGTTGGCGAGCCGTCCGTCCTTGTCCTTGTCCCAGGTGGCGAACGGAATGTCCGGCAGGTGCTGGATGTCGGCGCGGGTGCCGGCATTGCGGCGGTACACCGCCGCCGCCACGGCGTCGACGGCTCGCTGCAGCTCGGCGCCATCCAGATGCCCGTCGCCGTTGCTGTCGATGTAGGCGAAGAACGGCGCCAGATCGGTGCCACCGAGCTCGGCTGGCGACAGGGTGCCGTCCTTGTTGCGGTCGAGCTTGGCCAGCAGGACGTCCTTGGCGGGCAGCGGCTGCTTGAAGGCGCGCAGGGAAGGGGCGGGAGCGACGGTCGCCGTCTCGGCGAGCTTGCGGTCGTGGGTGTCGAGCGAGCCGTTGCCGTCGAGATCGAGGCTGCGGAAAGCCAGGTCCGTACCGCGCCACTCGGCGCGGGCGACGCGGCCATCGCGGTTGGGGTCGAGGCGCAAGACGGCGCGCAGGCGGCGCGCTGCCAGCACGTCGAAGCTCGCGCGCGGGCGCGGCTCCTTACGGGATGCGTCGAACGCTGCCAGCAGCGCTTTGCCGGTGGCGCTGCGCGTGAACTCGTCGAGCGAGAAGCTGCCGCTGCCGTCGGCATCGACGGCGCGGAACTGCGCGTCGGAGCCGGGGAACTCGTCGCGCGTGACCTTGCCGTCGCCGGAGCGGTCGTAGCGCGCGAAGGTGTCGGCGAGCAGCTTGGTGTGCTCGGCGCTGGGGCTCTGGGCCGACAGGCCGGCCGCCGCGACGAATGCAGCGAAGGCGACGGTCCTCATCGGCGGCGACCCGGGACGGTGAAGGACGGTACGCGTGGGGCGGGTGGAGGGATCTGCGCGCGCAGCACGGCCGACAGCTCGGTGGGCGTCAGGTAGCGGCAACCGTCGTGGCTGACGTCCTTGATCCAACGCCCCTCCTCGTCGCACAGTCGGTCGAGCGCGAGCTCCTCGACCGCCATGTCGACGATGCCCGCCACCCCACCGACGATGGTCGCGTTGTCGGCGCCGACGGCGTTGATCCGGGAGACGTCGACCATGGTGAAGGCGCCGCCCGCGCCCGGGGCGAGAGCGAAGTGCTGCAGGAACGGGGCGTTGTAGGTGCGCACGACCAAGAGACGGTCGGCGGCCGTGTAGACACGCTTGTTGCTGTTGCGCGGCCGGCGCGGGCGCAGGGGGTCGGACACGTCGAGGGCGTACACGCGCTGCACGCGATTCTCGTTGGCGCCCTCGTGGACCAGCGCGTAGACGTAGTCGCGCTCCTGCGAACGTACGCCGCCGCCGGTGGTTCCGATGTCGAACACCGTGTTCACCGCCACGGCGCGCACGTCGCCGCGATCGAAGCGCAGGGCTGCCGGAGTGCGACTCTCGTTCAGCACCTGCGGTCGCCCCGGCTCGGTGAAGTCGACGATGCGCAGGCCGTCGAGCCCGCAGGCGACGAACGCCAGATGCCGCGGCTGGGTGCGGTGGATGGTACCGGGAGCGCCTTGTCGGGTGCGCGATGCCTGGAACAGGATCGCCACGTCGGTCGCGTCATTGGGCCGGGCGCTCTCGAAGTTGAGGTCGACGTCGGCGACGACGGTGGGCTGCTCGGGCTTGGTCACATCGACGACGATGAGACCACCGGGACCGTCGGCGATGAGAAGCCAGGGCCAGGAGAGCGCCAGCGCGCGGGCTTCGACCGTCGGCAGGGTCGCGAGCACACGCGGCGACGCCGGTTTGTCGATGTCGAGCACGGCGAGGCCAGCGGTGCCATCGGCGACGTAGAGGTGGCGGCCCGCGACCAGCAGGCGGCGCGGGTCGAGCAGCAGGCGCTTCTTGGCGGCGAGGCGCGGTGCCACGGGGTTGCTCAGATCGACGGTCGCGAGTTCGCCGTCGTCGTCGGCCACGAACGCGAAGCTGGCCCGACCGCGCACCTCGTCGGCGAGCAACGCCAGGGCGCGCACGCCGCCGCCGAGGTCGAGGCGGGCGAGTGGCCGACTCTGACCGGGTGTCTTGGGGTCGAGCCCGACCACCCACAGTCCGCTCGTCGTCACGCCGAAGGCGAAGTCGCGCGTCAGGCGGAAGTTGGTCGAGCCGCGGCCGTACACCGCGCCGCTGCGATGGCAGTCGGCGCACGTGCGTGCTTCACGCCGCACGTTGTGGATCTGGTGCGGGACCATCGTGATCCCCGACAACCCGGCCGCGGTCACCGGTGCCTCTTGTCGCAGGAGTTCGTCGGTCTCGCCGGCGTGGGCGCTGCCGATGGTCGAGAAGCCGACGATCCACGGCGCGATGCGGCCCTCGTGGTTGAACCCCAGGCGCAGCTGATTGAAGGTGGCGAAGACCTTCTCCTGGGTGGTCACCCGACCCGGCGTGCGTTCGCCCGAAATGATGTCGAGCTGGGTGAACTGCTCGTTGCGGTCGAAATGGAAGCCGAAGAAGTCGACGTTGAAGCCGAGGTGGCAGGTGTAGCACTCGAGACGCGCGTGCTGGCTGTTCATCGCCGCTGCCGCGTGCGGCTGGTACTCGGGTCGAGACGGGTCGAGGACGTGCTTCACTTGCGTCACCCGGTGGCGACGGCCGGTCACCTTCGAGATCAGGTAGACCTCGTCGCCGGCCCGCCGCAGGTTGGGCACGCGGCGCCCGTGCGACGTCGTCAGGTCGGACACCCGGTCGAAGCTACCGTGGCAGCTCTCGCACTCGATCTCGACGGCGTGATCCATCTGCGGATAGATGTCGCCGTCGCCCATGGTGTCGGCGAGCGTGTGGCAGTCGATGCAGTGGAGACCGCGCTCGTGGTGTACGTCCGGCGGCGTCATGTCGGCGTCGCGGATGTAGAAGACGCCGTTCTGGAGCCGGTCGGTCGTACCCTCGACGTCCGGACCGGCGGGCATTCCTGGTACGAGCTGCGCCATGCCGCGGTAGTGCAGGCCGATGCTGGCGTCGCCGTAGTGGCAGCGCGTGCAAGTGTCGGTGGGGATCCGACTGGTGAACCGATGCTGCATCGGATGCCCGGGCTCGAGCTTGTCGATGGCGTTGTCGCGCGAGCGTGAACGACCGTCGTCGGCGTAGGTCACGTGGCAGGCGGCACATCCCTCGCCGCGGTAGTCGCCGTCGAGACCCAAACGGCCATCGACGGCGCGGCCGACGCTCCACAGGTGGCACTGCATGCACGCCTTGCGCGGCAGATCGCGGTAGTGGGTGCCGAGCTGGTTCTTGCGCGCTGCCGGGTCGAAGGCGGGCACTTGCCGCGCCGCCTTGAGCGCGTGCGGTCCGGTGCTGCCGTCCTCGTCGCGCACCGGGAACACCGAGAAGACGGGTGTCTTGTCGCGGCTGAGCCCGTGCTCGTAGAAGCCGTCGCCGAGATGGCCGGCGGTGGTGCCGTGCAGCGACTTGTGCACGTCGTGTACGGCCTTGTCGTGGCACGGGCTGCAAGCGACCGCTGCGACGCGCAAGTTGCTCGGATTGACGAAGCGCTGCCACGCCAGGTCGTAGTCGAGCGGCAGGACGCGCTCGTCGTTGGGCGGAGCCTTCGCCGGTGCCACGTGCGCGCGATCGCGCGTGGTGGCGGAGCCGTCACCGCCGTGGCACTGCGTGCAGGTCAATCGGTAGCCGGGGTGCATCTCCTCGATGCCGACGTGGCAGGACAAGCAGCCGACGTCGTCGGCCACGGTCGGGCTCGGGCCCGGCAGCGCCGACAGCCGGTCCCGCGATCCATCGCCACTCGCCAGGAACGAGCCGAGCGGCGCGACCAAGCCGAGGACGACGGCAGCGAGGCGCCGGCGCATCAGCCGCGAAGCTCGCGGATGGCCCGTGCGCGCAGCGAAGAAGGCGTCTTGCAGCCGAGCAGGCCGAGAACCGTGGGGCACACGTCGATGGTGCGGATCTCCTTGCTCACGACCTTGTCGCGCGCCGTCTCCGGCCCGGCGCCGATGAGGAACACCTGCTGCATCTCGTCCGAGCCGTCGCCGTGGTCGAGGCCGTTGCGCTGGTTCAGGTTCTGGTCGCGGCCGAACTCGGGGACGATCAGGAGCGAGGTGGTGTCGCGGAGGTCGGCGTCGCCGCGGATCATGTCCCAGAGCTTGCCGAGCTCCTCGTCATTGCGGCGGATCACTTCGACGTAGGCGTTGTACGAAGAGTGCGCGACGTCGGCGTTCTGCAGAGTGATGCCGAGGAGGCGCGGGCGGAACGCGCGCAGCAGGTTGGTACCGACGCGGATGGCCTTGGCGTCGGCCGCGCCCGGCCCGGTGAGGCGCGCATTGGCGCCGCCGAGTTCGTCGAGGATGAAGCGTTCGACGTCGCGCTGCCGGACCGACCCGTTGTCGTCGGAGCCGGGACGTCGAAGCGCGTGGGCGAGTCGGTCGAGACGGGTGCGTTCGGCGTCGGTCTCGGGCTTCGGGCGTCCGAACGAATCGATGAGGCGTTTGAACTCGACGTTGAAGATGCCGTCCGAGTCGAACACCTGCGCCGCGAAGGATGCACCGTAGGCAGGGTTGTCGCTGTGCGCGAACAGGCGACCCTGCGCCCCGTTGGTCGTCGACAGCCACACGTCGCCGGCGTCGAAGCCGCCGTCCTTGCGCAGGATCTCGAACAGGGTCGGATTGGTGGTGCGTTCGCTGTCACGGATGCCGAGCGCCTCGACGTTGCCGGTGAACAGCGACAGGGCCGCGCCATAGTGGCCGACGTTGGCGCAACGCACCTTGGGGAAGGTGACGCCGGCCCGGGCGATGCGCATCAAGTTGGGCACGTTCTGGGGTGTGCCCAGCACCTCCTTGCTGCGGACGCCGCCGGCGAACGCCACCAGCACCACCCGCTGCGTCTTGACCGCAGGTGCCTCCCGAGGAAGGGCCTGCTGAAGAAGGGGGGTGGCCGCGAGCGCTGCGCTGGAACGCAGAAGCTCGCGTCGCGAGAACTCACCGCCGAAACCGTCGACCATGGGACCCTACCGATTCTATCGGCATGGCGGGGGACGGAGGTAGGGGTGCCGGTTCCGGCGGTCCGGCCGCGCCCGGTGGGTTTCCTTCCCAGGCCGCTCAGTACCAGAGCTGGACGCGCACCGGAACCGCCTGGTTGGCGCTCCGCTCGAGCTCGGCCAGCTCCTGGCGCCGCTGCTGGCGGTCGGCCTCGAGCTTCTCGACGACGCGTTGGAGGTCGAGGCGCTTGCGGTCACCGGAGCGCTCGGCGGACAGGCGCGCGCTGGCCTCGTCCATCTGTTGGCTGAGCGCGTCCATGTGCGCGCGCATCTCGAGCAGGCGGCTCGAACGTTCCTGCACGGAGGCCGAGGTGTTCTGCAGGTTGTCGGTGATCTGATCGAGCTTGCGGGTGGTCTGCTCGCGTGCCGCTTGCACCTCGAGCAGGCGCTGGCGCAGCTTCCGATTGCGGGGATCTCCCGCCAGCTGGGCCTCGAGATCGGCCGACTCGGCGTCGAGGCTGGCGTTCGACGCGGCGAGGTCGCGCATCTGCGCGTCGAGCCTGGCGGACTGCCTCTGTTCCACCTCGATCAGTGGCTCGTTGGCGTGCACTTCCATGCGCAGGCGAACCAGCTCCTGGTTGAGATGGTCCATACGCTCCTCCACTTCGCGTGCGCCGCCGTGCACCTCGAGCAGGGCCGCGCGCTGGGCGGCGAGGTCCTCCTCGGCGCCGTGCAGGGCGGCGGCAGCGCGCTCGCGCAGGGCGGCGGACTCCTGCGCCGGCCCGGTGTGCATGCGCGAGTCGAGTTCGTCCTGCAGGATCGCGGCAGCTTCGCCGAGCACGTTCCGGGCCTGGTCGCCACTGCCGACCGCCACCAGGAGACCACTGAAGAAGCCTGCCGGTTGCCGCTGGTCCGCCTCTTCCTGTCGCACGAGGAGTCGGACGCGCGGCCAATCGGGGTCGCTGCCGCGCAGCTTGGCGTGGACGCGCTCGCCGACGCAGCCCTGCAGCAAGCCGTTGATCAGGGTCGACGTGAGCTGCACCCCGTCGGGCGAGTAGCTGATCACGATCGGAGCCGTGCGTTCGCTCGGGTCGACCTGGTGGTCTTGGGCGGAGCCGTGCGCCTGCAGGACCAGGAGCAGGTAGGCGGAGAGAAGACGACCGGTGGCAACGTGTGTCATCTGGGATGCTTCGGTGTTCGGGCGAGGTGGGCTCGGGCCACGGTGGCGCCGTGCGTGCCGGGGAAGGTGTCGGCGATGCGTTGCAGCATCGGCACCGCTGCCTGCGGATCCGTGGCTGCGACCTGCGTGGCGTACGCGGCGCTGGCCGCAGCGCAGCGCGCGAGGGCGATCTCGGCCGCCTGACGCCGCCGCAAGGCACGGGTGTCGTCGTCGGCGCGCTGGCTTCGCACCAGCTGGATCAAGCGCTGGGCTGCAGCGTCGGCCACGGTGGAGGCGTGCGAACTCGGGCGAGCAAAGAGGTGGCCGACGCCGAGGGCCAGGCAGGCGAGTGCGACGATGCGCAGGATCGTGCGCAGGCCTTGGCTGCGTGCACGCCGGCGCAGGCTCTCGAGCGTGATCGCCGTTGCGGCGGGACGCGGCGACAGGCGATCGACGGCCTGGAGGAGGCTGCGAAGTTGGCCGTCGTCGGCCGCGAGTCGCCCGTGTGGCTCCGCGAGCACGGGTGCCGATGGGTGCGCCGACACCGCAGCTTCACCTGCCAAGCCGTCGCGCGTGCAGTTCGACCGTGCTGGGTCGTCGTCGCGTCGCTGGCCGGGCTCAGACATCGACATCGCCGGGCAAGAGTTCGCGTAGGCGTCGGCGCGCGCGGCTCAGGCGCGCGTCGAGCGCGTTGCGCGTGACCGCGAGATCCGCGGCGAGGGACTCGATCGGCATCTGCTCGAGGTAGCGCAGGACCAGGATCTCGCGGTCGGCGTGACGCAAACGAGCCATGGCCGAGCGCACGGCGGCGATCCTCGCATCGAGCGGCTCGCCGGAGATCGGCGTATCCGCCGTCGGCGCCTCGGCGCCGCACTCGTCCTCACCGGCGCCGAAGAAGCGACGGCGCAGGCTCTGCCGCCGCTGATGCGAGCGCGTCGTGTTGATGCCGATGCGCACCAACCACGTCTGCCAGGCGGCATCGCCGCGGAAGTGCCGCCGATGGCGCCAAGCCTGCAGCAGGACGTCCTGCACGATGTCGTCCGCGTCGGTCGACGACCTCGGCCATCCGAGCAGGCGGTGGACGAGCCTGCGGACCGCCGGTTCGTGGCGCAGGATGGCCTCGGCGAAGGTCTCGTCCTGCGCCTCCGCCCGCCCGTGAAGGCGCGGAGGGCTGTCCGCGGCAGACAGCAAGATGGACAGGTCGGTCACGCAAGCCCTTGGACGTAGCCAGGCTCCGGATCTGACAGCGACGCCTCGAGGCTGGCAACCGCCTGGGGACACAGCAGCTCGTCGCCCAAACGGTCCCTGCCGTCGGTGCCTCCTCCAGCACCCGCCGAGTTGCACCGCGGGGCGGCGTCAGCTCGGAGAGGCCGCGTCCCCGCCTCCCGTGACCGTGACTCTAGTACTCCAGGTAGTCTGCTGCCCCGAGCAGCGTCCGGACCAGCGGCACCGCGCTCGGGGTCTGTTCCGACCACAGATCGTCGGTGAACACCCGGATCTCGTCGGCGGTCGGTTCACGTCGCAGGAAGGTGGTGAAGCAGGTGCGTACGAAGGCTTCTCCTTCCTGGCGTGCCGGCACGGCCGGCAGCTTCGCTCGTCCCGAATCGAGCACGATCTTGACCAGCACCGCGCGCAGGGGCGCCGGATCAGCCATCGACAGCAACGCGTTGCGCACCATGCGCAGCTCGTCGTAGGTCGGAGCGCGGCCGAGCAGGTCGTGGTAGAGGCTGCGGGCGAACTGATGGTGCGACAGCGGCCGGCGCGCGCGCGCGGGGTCGGCGTACCGCTCGCTGCCCAGCCATTGCACGAGGACGTCGAAGAACGCGCCGGGCTGCGCATGCACGATGTCCACGCTTGCCGCCTCGTCCTTGGGGAGCGGCGCCGCGAACAGGCGGCGGTGGTGACGGTCGAGGAGGTGCGCGGCGAAACGACGGTCGGCGAGCGCCAGCTTGACGACGTCTGCCTGCGTCTTTCCCTTGCCGCCGAGAAAGCGAGTCTCGTATCCGTCGTAGACCCGCTTGCCCGCGGCGAGCACCGGTTCGTTGCGTCGGTCTTGGACCTCGAGGCCGAGGCACTGCTCGAGCACGACGGTGACGAACGTGTCGTTGCCCGGATTGCGCAGCGAGAAGCCGCTCGACAGGAGGATCTCGGCCGTGGCGCTGCGGATGTCGGCGCTCTTGCCCAGCAGGCGCTGCGGCAAGGTGCGGATCGCCTCGGTGGTGGGGCGGAAGTTGTCGATGAGCAGGAAGTAGAGCAGCTCGTCGTCGAGCCAGACCTGCGTCGCCTCGAGGGTCGCACACGAGGATCGCGCGACCTCGACCGGCGACTGCGTGCGAGCCGCGCTCACCTCGGCCGGCGTCGGGTTCCGTTGCAGGGTGTCGAGAGCAATCCTCCGCACCAGGTCGGGAGCGGTCATCGCCGCATCGTAGCCGCGCGCCGCCCAGCGGATTCAGCCTTCAGCAGTGGAGCCCGGCTCCATCCGCTGCAAGGCTGGTGCGGTGGCCGACGATCTCGGTCGCCGCTCGTCCAGCGTTCAGCGGTGGAGCCTGGCTCCATCCGCTGCAACGCTGGTGCGATGGCCGGCGACCCCAGTCGTCCGGCCATCGCCTTATTTGGGTGTCGCCGCCTTGACCTTGATGCGAACCGGCGTCGGTTCGGCGCTGGCATCGACGAAGGCGACGCCCTCGACAGGGGCCACGGCCGCGGTCGGCTGTGGCGTCCCGTTGCCGGTGGGATTGCTGCCGTTCTGACCTCGGTTGCCGCGCCCTGGCCCTGCCTGGGTGAGGCGGTACATCCACTCGCCGAGCTTCAGGTCCTGGATCGCGGCGGTGCCGTTCCGCACCTGGACGTTGGTGAACGAGGGCAGCGAGCGCCACTCGTCCGGAGGCGTTGCGCCGACCTCGGCACGCAGCACCAGGGCGATGTTGGCCCGGTCGAGCGGCTTGCCGTCCGCTTCCTGGCTGACCTCGAAGTTGAGACGGCCGGTCGCGAAGGTGAACGTGCGGTCGATGCGTGCACCCTGGGCTACCACCAGGGGCTCGCGGTGCAACGTCGGACCACCGCCGCCGAAGCCGCCGCGCCCGCCGCGCCCGCCGCGTCCGCCACCGCCGCCGCGACGGATCTCGAGCGTGTAGGAGCCCGCCGGCACGCCGGTGATGTCGAACTCGCCCTCGTCGTTGGTCCGGCCGGACAGCAGGCGCCCCATCATGCGGCCACCGAAGTTGCCGCGGCCGTTGCCGCCGGGGGTGGGGGCGGTGGTGGCCGCCGAGTTGTCGCTCAGCGACACGTCCAGGCCGGCGGCCGGGCTGCCGTTCAGCAGGATCTTGCCGTGCACCTTGGCCTGCGCCTGAGCGAGAGCATCGACGTCGAACTGCACGCGCGCGCCCTCGGCCACCACCACGTCCGGCTTGGCGTTGCCCCGGGCGAAGTCGAGGATGCGGGTACCGAGCCCCATCGGGCCCGGACCACCCGGGCCACGGCGTCCACCTCGGTTGCCTCCGGCGTCGCTGCCGTCGTTGAGCACGACGAAGTAGCTGCCGGCCTCGATGCCCTCGACGCGGTAGCGCGAGTCCTTGTCCGGACGCGCCGTGTAGCGCTGCCCGGTGGTCGACAGGAACGTCAAGGAGTAGCTCGCCTCCGGAGCCGGATTGAGAACCTGGCCGAACACCTCCGATCCGGGCACCAGAGCGTAGGGAGGTGTTTCGAGCGTGCGGCCGTCGGGCACGAACACCGAGCGGTCGAGCAGGCCGTTGTAGCCGTCGTGTTCGATCTCGAGCCAGTATTCACCGCTGCTCTGCGGCCGCATGGTGAAGCGGCCCTCCGCGTCGGTCCGGGTGCGCGCCACGCGTACCCGTGAGGCTTCGCGCCGCATCATCGCCCACGGCGCGGCCTCGTTCTCGGTGGGAGGGGTGTCGGTGTCGGGCAAGAGGAGATCGACTTGCACGTTGGCGAGCGGCGTGTGCGCCAGCTTGTCCTCGACCCGACCGATGATCTTGCTGCCGCGCCGCAGGGAGATGGTGAGGTCGGCTGGGTTCTGTCCCTTGGTCAGCTCGAGAGGACCGGCGGCGACGCCGACGAAGTCCTCGGCGACCACGTCGATGAGGTACTGACCCGGCTGGAGCCCAGTGAGTTCGAAGCGACCGTCGGGGTGCGAACTCGGTTTCCCCGGATTGCGGGGAACTTGTCCGCTCGGCCCCAGCCGCTGCTGCACGTAGGCCGTGCGCTGAGCTCGCCGCGCTTCGTCGGCCGCGCGCTGTGCGTCTGCGGCTTCGTTGCCCGGTGTCGTGGCCCCGTTGGGATCGCCACCACCGCGCCTGCGGCCGCCGCCGGGTCCTTGCGTCTGGGCTGGATCGCCGCCGCGCCGCCCTCGGTTGCCGCGCCCGTTGTTGCCGCCCGGTCCACCCCAGTTGTTGTTCTCGCGCGCCGCCACCGCGTAGACCGTCACCGGCTTGCCGGACTCGTCGACGACGCGACCGACGAGAGTCAGCGCCGGGGTCATGCGCATCACGACCTTGGGCGTCTCCTTGGGGTCGATAGGCTCCTGCTCCTCGCTCACGAAACGCGGGTGCTCGACCTGCAAGCGCAACGAGCCCGGAGGGAGCGAGTCGAACACGAACTCGCCGTTCTTGTTGGTGCGGGTCCGTCGGTCGGCCCCACCCGTGCGCCAGAGGTTGGCCATGGCCCGCCAGTCCGGCTGGTCACCGCCGTTCTGGTCCGGACCGTTGCGTTGGAACGACGGGCTGGCGTCGACGCGGGCGTCGGCGATCGGGGCACCGGTCGTGTCGACGACGAGGCCGCGGAGCTCCACGCCGGGGGTCATCTTGATCTCGCCAGCGTCGACGGTGACCGAGGCCTTGGCCTCCAGGGTCTCGGTGACTGCCGGCAGGAAGTGCGAGGCGCGCGCCTCCAGACGGAACCTGCCCGCCGGGACGTGCTCGATCCGGAAGTGGCCGGAAGCGTCGGTCTTGGCGCCGCCGACCAGACTCTCGAGGGTGGGCAGGTCGTCGCCGTTGCCTCCGCGTCCGCCGCGGAAGCCGCGACCACCACGGCCGCCGAACGGACCGCCTCCTGGTCCACCGTTGGTCTGGAAGCCCACCTCGGCCTGCGCCACGGCGGAGCCGTTGGCGTCGACGACGAAGCCGGAGACCACCGCTCCTGTCTCGACGACGATGTCGCCCAGCGCCAGAGCGCCGTCCTTGCGCTGCCAATCGCGTTGCACGATGGCCGGTGCGAAGTCCGGGTGGACGACCTGGATCTCCAGCGAACTCGCGGCGTAGGCGCGGCCGGTCAGAGTGAACTGTCCCTGGTCGTCGGTCCGCACCGCGGGACCGGCGGACCGAGTGCGGAACAGATTGCGTGCACCGCCCGGACCGCCGGGTCCACCGGGCCCGAAGTCACGAGCCCGCATCGCGTCGAAGCTCATC
Source organism: Planctomycetota bacterium (assembly GCA_041398565.1). Taxonomy (GTDB): domain Bacteria; phylum Planctomycetota; class UBA1135; order UBA1135; family UBA2386; genus DATGPD01. Next base: position 202,637 of record JAWKUN010000002.1, read on the forward strand.
CGGTAGTGCACGGCCACGCGCGCCCCAGCGACGCCGCCGCCGCCCGCGCTCAGCACGCGCCCGCTCACCGTGATTGCCGGCCGCGGTTCCTCTTCTTCTTCGTCGGCCGCGGCGGCCTCGTCGCCGCCCGTGACCGCCGTGCGCTCCATGCCAGCCTGGTTGGCGCCGTCGGCGGCGAGGCTGCCGACGGGGCCCGACTCCTCGTCGTCGGACCAGCGACCCGACGAGGAGTCGGATTCCTGTGCGACGTCGCTGCCGAACGGATTGAGCAGCGCGATGCCTCCGCCCAGGACGAGAACTGCGAGACCTGCCAACCAGATGTTCTTGCGGCTCATGGAGCTTCCTCAGTCGTGCGGACCGCGGCGGGCGCCCCTGCCGGGGCGATCCCGCCGGTCTCGCCGTTTCACTTCGCGGGTTCGCAGGTGACCTTGACCGTGTAATCGCCCTTCTGCGTGCGATCGGTCTCGATCTCCATCGTCTCGCCGTCGCGACCCTCGCGCGACATCTCGGTGTGCGACTTGCTCTCGACGGTGCCCTTGAGGTCGAGGCTGCGCAGAGAGTTGGTGGCAGTGTCGACCACCATCGTGCCGGCCACGGTGACCTTGACGTTGCCCTCGTTCACAGCGGGCTCCGCAGCCTGACCGCCGGCGTCGCCGCCGCGGCCGCGGCCACCGCGGCCGAACATGCCGCCCATGCCCGCCATCAGGCCGAGCTTGTCGGGGGCGCCCTTGCCGGTCGCGTCACCGGAGATCTCGATGGTGGCGAGACCCTTCTCCAGCTTCACCAGCTTGCCGCTGAGCTTCGACTGGACGCCGGGAGCGGCGAGGATCTGCAGAGCGACGTTGTCGGCTCCGGGGCCGAAGCCGAAGCCACCGCGTCCGCCTGCGCCACCGCGTCCCCCCGCGCCGCCGCCGCGCTGCCGCCGGCCGCCGCCCGCAGCGTCACCACCGGCGTCACCACCGGCGGCGTCGCCCGCGTCGCCTTGGTCGCGGTTGGCGCGGTTGCGCCGGGCGCCGCCGCCCTGGCCCGGAGCGCCGTCGCCACGGGCGGCGCGGATCGGGTGCGACAGGCCGGCGATGGCTTCCTTGAAGTTCTTGCCGAGTTCGTAGCTGGCGTTCAGAGCCAGGGGCTTCTCGGGCGCCAGGCCGGAGAAATCGATCTTGCGCGGCAGGTCACGCGCCGCCATCGCCGGCAGCGGAGTCGACTTGTCGTCGTCGCCCATGATCGCCGGCTCGGCGCCCAGGCTCACCTTCTTGCCTTGGAGCTCGCCGGTGACCGACTGCTCGTTCGACTCGCCGTCCCAGCCCGGTCGGGTCACCATGGCCTCGGCCGTCTGGTACTCGCGCCACGTCCCGCCGTCGACGAAGACCAGCTTCTGGGTCGTGGTCACCGGACCCTGCGGGGCGCCGCGGCCACCGCCGCCACCACCACCGCCGCGCCCGAAATTGCGCTCCTCGCCGTTCAGCAGCATCTTCTGCTCGGTCTCGACCTTGGAGGTCGACTCGATGGTGTAGCGCATGGGCGTCTCGCCCTGCGGCTTGATCGCGACGGCTTGCTCCTGCGCCAGCAGCGCGGGCGCGAACAGAGCGAGGGGGAGGACGAGGCGGGTGTTGTTCATCGTGCGGGTGGCTCGAAAGCGATTTGGGAGGTCCCGGGTGGCGCTGGAGGCGCTGATGCCGCCCCGAGACCGGGCGTGGTTACGAGGGCGCCCCCTGGGGGACCAAGTACAGTTCTGGGCCAGACGCGGCGCAACCCTGGAGCCTGCGCGGCGGGCGGCCCGGTCGCGCCCGCTCGCCGACGGGTCGAGGGGCCAGCGGCCCGGCCCGGGGCGAGTCGACAGGTCGCCTGGCCCCAGCACTGGAGCGACAGCACGGCGGGGAATGGTGGGACCGGACGCCCATCGGGTCGTCGGAGGGCTGCCGCGGCGCGATCGGCTGGCTAAAAGGGGCGGCGTATGAGCGGATCCGAGCCGGCGCAGTGTCTTCGCGACCAGGTCGCCATCGTCACCGGGGGTGGCCACAACATCGGGCGGGCGATCGCCTGCGCCTTCGCGCGGGAAGGGGCTCGGGTGATGGTGTGCGGCCGGCGCGCGCACCTTCTGGCCGAGACGGAGGAACGAATCGCCGAAGCCGGGGGGGAAGCTGCCAGCTTCGCGGCCGACCTCACCGACCCGAACCAAGCCCACCTTCTCGTCGACGCGACGCGGGTGCGCTTCGGCACCGTGGACATCGTCGCCGCCATGGCCGGCGGGGGCGCGGTGTATGCGCCGATCGAAGAGCTGTCACCGACGACGTTCGAGGTGATCTACCGGCAGAACGTCGGGACCACCTTCCACACGCTCCGCGCGGTCATGCCGATCTTCCGCGCCAAGAACCGCGGCGTGGCGATCACCGCCGCCGGCGGCGGTGCCTTCTTTCCCTGGCTGGGCGTGCACGCGTCGGCCTATGCCGCAGCCAAGGCCGCAGTCTGCCGACTCACCGATCAGTTGCAGGCCGAGCTCCTGGACACCGGCATCCGGCTGAACGTCCTCGAACCCGGCATGGTGTGGAGCGACGAGAAGCTGCGCGCCGTCGAGGCGGAGGAGCGCGCGACCGGACGACCGCACCCGTTGCGCTCGCAGTACCGCCCGCCCGACGCCGCCGCCGAACTCGCCGTGTGGTTGGCCTCGGATGCCAGTGCCAGCATGCAGGGGCGTTGCGTCTCGGTGAACGACGACTGGTGGCGCGATCCGGCGCGCGTGCGGCGCGTGGCTCAGACCATCCATCACTATCGGCTGCGTCGCTACGACCTGTTCTGAAGGACTTGGCGCGCGCGCTCTCTCACCGTCCGGCGAACAGCGTCACGCGGAGGCCGGGACTGGTCTGCAGGCCGCTGGTCGTCAGCGGATCGGCAGCGACCGCCTGCAGGAAGAGCGAGACGCCGTCGAGTGCGCGATCGGCGGGCAGGCCGACCGCTGTCGACGTCCATCCGGGGTTCTGCGGATCCGCACTCGCGCGACCGAAGTCGAGCAGCAACAGGGCCGGCGTCATCGCGACGTGCAGGCGCACGCCGAGTCGGAGGTGATCGCCTGGCGCCTGGTCGAGCAGGAGCGCGACCGGGGCGCCGCCTACGGCGCCGTCCACCGTCAGGCGAAAGGTGGGATTGCCGAGCAGCGGTGGTTCGGGCGAGAACAGACGCAGTGGCCCCTGGCTGCCGGGGCTGCCGCTGCCGTAGGGCCGCGGCGCGCGTGTCCCCGCGGCGAACAGCTCCGGGTGGTCGAACGGCGGCTGACGCGCCGCGACGCGAGGGTCGGTGAGCGCGTGTCGCAGGAACGCCAGGAGGGCGTCGCGATCCTGCGAAGTCATTCCGAACGGCTGGATACCGAGGAACGGGTTGCTCGGGAAGTCGCCGCCGCGCGCGTAGAAGTCGACGACTTCCTCCAGGGTCCGTCTGCTGCCGTTGTGGAAGTACGGAGCTCGGTCGCCGACGTTGCGCAGCGACGGAACCTTGAAGGTGTTGTCGTCACGGATGGCGCCGGTGACGGCATAGCGTCCGCGGTCCTCGCCCAGCGGACGCAGGCCGACGTCGGCGAAGCGCGCCCGCGCGAACGTGGTGCCGCCGTGGCACAGCGTGCACAGGCCGAGCTGCTCGAACACGAGCTTGCCGTGCTGCTCCTGCGGGGTGAGGGCCGAGGTGTTGCCGCGCAGGAAGTCGTCGATGGGGGCCTGGTCGGGCACCAGGGTGCGCTCGTACGTGGCGATTGCCATGGCGATGCGTACGGCAGAGACGTCCGGCGTGCCGAAGACCTCACGGAACAGGTCGGGGTAGCTGCGCCCGGCGATCCAGGCGTCGAGAGCCACCGGCACGTTGGTCGCCAGCGCCAAGGGCCGCGCCGTGACGAGGCGCGCCTCGATGTCACCCCACCCGGCGCCTTCGAAGTTCATCTCGACGCTGCTGAGCGGTGGCTCCAGGACCTGCGCTTCGAGCGAGGCACCAGCGCCGATCACGACCTGCCCGGTGTGCGGATCACGCAACTCGCCACCGACGCGGCCGTCCCAGAACTGCGTGGCGTTGTAGGCGGCCATCAGCACGCTGGGAGCCTTGCGACGCGTGACCTGTTCGCGTAGCGGGAAGGGGCCGGGCATGCGCACGTATCCACCGACGGCGGCGTGCGCGATCACTCCGAACGAGCCGAGCACGTCGTCGGGGGTGTCGAACCGGCCGTCGAAACCCGGGTGACGAGCGGCGGGCGCACGCGGATCGCTGCCGCCGGCTGCGGGTGTGTGGCAGGTGGCGCAGGCCACGGTGCCCGTGGACGACATCTGCTCGTCCCAGAACAGGGTCTTGCCGAGGTTCGCCTTCGCCGGCGTGATGGGGTTTTGGCTCGGTACCGGCGGTGGCCCGAGCTGGGCGACGGCCGGCGCACCGAAGGTCGCCGCGGTGCAGAGCCAGACGATGAACGGGCGAGATGAGTGCGGACGCGTGACGGGCATGCAGCTCGGACGGCGGCTCGGGGTGGGCTTCGACAAGGGGCTCATGATCGCGCGAGGCCTCGCCAGGGACAACCCGCGCCACACTTGCGTCGCGCGCGCCGGCGTGCGCGTTGCCGCGACACGCCCGTGCCGCGATGCTGCTGGCATGGCATCTCCGCTGACGGTGGTCTGGGTCTACCGGCGCACGGGCAAGTTCGCCTTCCACGCGCTGGGTGGGGCCCTTGCCAGCGACGACCGCACGCGGTCGGTGCCGCAGGTCTACGCGATGGGGGTGGACGCCGTGGTCGAGGCTGTGGACGCGGCCCGCGCGTGCGGCCACGTCGTCGTCGTCGGGTGGTCGTTCTACTCGCCCGACGCCGAGCGCATGTTCGCCGACCTGCGAGCCGTGCGGGCCCGCGTCGACGACGGGGGCGTCCTGCACGTGGCCGGAGGAGTGCACGCCACGGCCGAGCCGGCGGCGACGCTCGGCGCGGGGTTCGACGTCGTTGGCTTGGGCGAGGGCGAGGCGAGCGTGTGCGCGTTGGTCGCGGCGCTGCAGAATGGCGCTGCGCCGCACCTGGCGGCGCGGGCCGTCGATGGCTTCGCGTGGCTCGAGGGTGGCACCGTGCACCAGCGGCGGCGCGCCCCGCGCGTGGCGCTCGACGACTACCCGCCGTTTGCCCCGACGTACGGGCGCTACGGTCCGATCGAGATCACGCGGGGCTGCGTGTACGCGTGCCGCTTCTGTCAGACGCCGCACTTCGCCGGCGCCGCGTTCCGCCACCGCAGCGTCGGCAACGTGCGTGCATGGGTGCGCTTCCTCGTCGGTCGTGGCTTCCGTGACTTCCGCTTCCTCACACCCACCGCGCTCAGCTACGGGGCGCGTGGCCGAGAGCCCGATCTGTCTGCCGTCGAGGATCTGCTCGCTGCGGTGCGCGCCGAGATCGGCGCCCGGCGCCTCTACTTCGGCACCTTCCCGTGCGAGGTGCGCCCCGAGCACGTGACGCCCGCGGCCTTGTCGTTGCTGCGTCGCTACGTCGACAACGACACGCTCATCCTCGGCGGTCAATCGGGCAGCGATGCAGTGCTGGCCAGGAATCGGCGCGGCCACGACGCAGCGGTGGTCGAACGTGCAGTGGCGCTGTGCCGCGACGCCGGCTTCGTCCCGCACGTCGACTACTTGTTCGGGCTCCCGGGCGAGGACGATGAAGCGGCCGTCGCGACTCTGCGGCAGATGGAGCGCCTGGTGGCGATGGGTGCGCGCGTGCACGGGCACACCTTCATGCCGTTGCCGGGGACGCCGCTGCGCGCCGCGGCGCCCGGTGTCCTGGCACCGTCGATCGCGCGTCGCATGCAGACGCTGTCGTCGCGCGGTCAGGCCTATGGGCAGTGGCAGCGGCAGGCGCTGGTCGCGCGCCGTCTGGCGCGTGCGGACGGAGCCGAAGGCGCGGTCACAGCAGGTACTTGATGGTCACGAAGCCGCCGATGAGCAGGACGCAGAACAGCAGCGTGGCCATGCCGAACCGCTTCTCGATGAACTCGCGCACCGGCGCGCCGTACTTCTGCAGGAGCCACGCCACGAGGAAGAAGCGCGCCGAGCGGCTGATCGCCGACGCCAGGACGAAGGTGGCGAAGTTGATGCCGAACACGCCGCCGGCAATGGTGAAGACCTTGTACGGGATCGGGCTGAATCCGGCCGCGAAGACGACCCAGAAGTTCCACTCCTGGTAGAGCCCCTGCACCTTGGCGAACACCTGCGGCGTGAAGCCGGGGATGTGGTTGAAGCAGAGGTCGCTCACGCCGTGCTCCCAGGCGAACATGCCGATCCCGTAGCCGGCGATGCCCCCGGCCACCGAGGCCAGCGAGCACCACATGGCGAACTGGAAGGCGCGCTTGGGATTGCCGAGGCAGAGCGGAATCAACAGGACGTCGGGCGGGATCGGGAAGAAGCTGCTCTCGGCGAAGGAGATGAGGACGAGTGCGGGCAACGCATAGGGCGTGAACGCCCAGTGGATCACCCAATCGTAGAGACGGCGTGCCAGTGAGCGCTTCGCCGGGTGGACCGGGGCGCTGGGGGTCGTCGGATCGGCGGACATGCGAGCGAGGTGCGCGGTGCGATTGTGGAGCCCCGGAACCGGGTGGCGAAGGGCCAGTTGTCAGTTCCTGGTTGCAGGTCGGCAGTCAGGTCGTCGCTTCGGCCTCGAGGTGGGACACCACCAGCTCGACCGGACCCTCGTCGACCCAGCGGCTGGCACGCGGGGTGTAGACCAGCCGGAAGTGCTCGCGCCGCTCGCGCAGCTCTTCGCAACGGCTGGCCCCGGCGACCACGCGCGCCGGCAAGACCTGGCCGTTCTGCGCCACGCGCAGCCGCAGGTCGGCACCACGGGGGTCGAGGGCAGGCCGGCCGAGCAGGCGGACACCGGCCGTGACGAAGGTCGGCCGCGGGTTGCCGATGCCGAAGGGCCCGAGCTGGTCGAGCTGGCGCAGAGTGCGCACGTCGAGTTCGTCGAACCCGGCGCAGCCGTCAGGCTGCTCGACGCGGCGCGGTCTCACCTCGCCACCGGCGACGGTGTTGATGCGCTCGCGGAACAGGTCCACGTTCTCCGCTGGCAGTTCGAGTCCGACCGCCGCGGCGTGGCCACCGTGCGCGGTGAGAACTTCGCTGCAGCTGGCCAGCGCTTGGCGCAGATCCAGGCAGCCGGCCGAGCGCCCGGAACCGCGGGCCCGTCCGCCCTCGATGGTCAGCAGCAGGGCGGGACGGCCGGAGGTCTCGGCCAGGCGCGCGGCGACGATGCCGAGCACCCCCTGGTGCCAGCCTTCGCCGGCGATGACCAGGATCGGCTCCGGACGCTCGGCCGCCAGCCGCGTCGCTTCCTCGAGGAGTTCCCTCTCGACCTTGCGCCGGCGTTCGTTGTGCGCTTCGAGCTGCTTGGCCGCCTCCTGCGCCGGCTGGTAGCCGTTGGCCATCAGGAGGTCGACGGCGTCGGAAGCTTGCCCCATGCGGCCGGCGGCGTTGATCAGCGGCGCGATGCGGAACGCGACGTCTTCGACGTCGGGTTGTTCGCTGCCGATGCCCGCGGCGTCGAGCAGGGCGCGGATGCCGGGGTTGGGGCTGGCGGCGAGCGCGCGCAGGCCGTGCGACACCAGAACCCGATTCTCGCCACGCAGTGGCGCGACGTCGGCGATCGTGCCGAGCGCCACGTAGGCGAGGCTCTCGGTGAGGAACTCGCGGAACTCGTCGCTGTGGGTGGTACCGCGCGAGAACGAGTGCGCCAGCGCGGTCGCCAGGCGGAACGCGACCCCGCAGCCGGCGAGGTCGCGGTCGGGGTAGCCGGCCTCCGGTAGGCGCGGGTTGATCAGCGTGTGCGGGCGCGCCGTGTTCTCCAGAGTGCCGTGGTGGTCGGTGACGATCACGTCGCAACCTCGGGCCTGGATGTGTTCGATCGCCTCCACGGCGTTGGTGCCGTTGTCGACCGAGATGCACAGCTTGAAGTCGCCGTCGGCGATCGCACGCACCGAGGCCGCAGTGAAGGAGTATCCGTCCTCGCGGCGTGGGATGTGGATCCTGGCCTCCGTCTGCACCAGTCCGAACAGCTTGCGCAACAGGACGCTACCGGCGATGCCGTCGACGTCGTAGTCGCCGTGGACGAGGATGCGCTCGCCCCGGGTCATCGCGTCGCGGACACGGGCCACGGCTCGGTCCATCCCACGGAAGAGGAACGGGTCGTGCAGCTGGCGCAGGTCGGGCCTGAGATGGGTGCGCGCGCGGTCGGGATCGTCGAAGCCGCGGCTCAGCAGCACGCGCGCGACCAGGTCCGGCACCCCGAGCGTGCGGGCGAGTGCGCGCTCCCGCGGGTCGGGCTCGGGGGTGGCGAAAGCGGCACGCTCCATGATGCGGGGCGGTATGGTAGCCACGCCGCGTCGACGCCGAGCCCCACGAATCCGATTCGAAGGACAAAACTTCGACGCCGCCGCGCGCGCGGCGCTCTCGCGTGCCAGTCGATGACAACTGCCTGTCGATGACAACGGACACGATGTCGATCCAACCGGACCCGTCGAGAAGCGCCGCGATGCGGCGCATCCCGTCGCTCGACGCCTTCGTGCGCGCGCCGGAGTTCGCGGCGACACCGCGCCCGCTGCTCTTGCGCGTGGCACGCGGCGTGCTCGACGATGTGCGCGCGCGTGCATTGCGCGGCGACCTCGATGTGGACTCGATCGAGGTCCTCGTGCGCGATGGAGCGCTGGTGCGCGACGTCTTGGCGCGCAGCGAGGCGGAACTCGTGCCCAACCACTGCCGTGTCTTCAATGCGACAGGTGTCGTCTTGCACACCGGTCTCGGTCGCGCCCCGTTGCCGGCGGTCGCCATCGAGGCGCTGGTCGCAGCGGCGCGCTACGCGGTGGTGGAGATCGATCGTCGCAGCGGCGAGCGCAACCAGCGCGAGACGGCGGTGGCCGGCCTGCTGCGGGAGCTGCTCGGCGTCGGTGGCGCACTCGTGGTGAACAACAACGCCGCGGCTGTCACCCTCATGCTGCGCGCGCTGGCGGAGGCGCGCGAGGTGGTGGTGTCGCGCGGCGAGCAGGTCGAGATCGGCGGCGGGTTCCGCATGCCCGACGTCATGCGCCAAGCGGGGTGCGCGATGGTCGAGGTGGGCGCGACCAACCGCACGCACCTGCGCGACTTCGCCGGGGCGATGGGCGAGCGCACGGCGATGCTGCTCAAGATCCATCCGAGCAACTTCCGCATGCTCGGCTTCGTCGGCACGCCCTCGCTCGCCGACCTGGTCGAACTCGGGCGCCGTCGGGACGGTGTGCTGGTGGCCGAGGATCTCGGGTCGGGCTTGCTGTGGAGCGAACCGATCCCAGGACTCGAAGAAGAGCCGCGCGTGCGCGACAGCGTCGCCACCGGAGCCGACCTGGTGCTGTTCTCGGGCGACAAGCTGTTGGGCGGGCCACAGTGCGGCATCCTGGTCGGCGACGCCGGCGCCGTGGCTCGCTGCCGTGCGCACCCGCTCTACCGCGCGCTGCGCTGCGACAAGCTGACTCTGGCGGCCCTTGAAGCCACCCTGCGCATCTACCGGGACGGCGCGCCGCTCGACGAGGTGCCGACGCTGCGTGCCTTGTCGGCGCCGGTCGACGAACTGCGCGCACGCGCCAGCGACCTGCGCGCCGCGCTCGGCGACCTCGCGGTGGAAGTGGTCGACGTCGAGTCTTTCGCCGGGAGCGGCGCCAACCCGGCGCGGCCGCTGCCGTCGTGCGCGGTGGCTCTCGCCGGCGGCGGCGAGCTCTGCGCACGCTTGCGCGGTGGGCCGGGGGTGCCGGTGTTCGCCCGGGTCGACAAGGACCGCACCTTGGTCGACCTGCGCAGCCTCGTCGGCGAGGACCTGCAGGAAGTCGCTGCCGCGGTGCGGGCCAAGGCCTGAGCTCGGGCCGACCCTGGCCAGTTGCTGCCCGTCGACGGCGGCGCTGGCACATGCCTCCGCTGCAGTGGTCAGGTTGCGCGTCAGGCCGGAGCGAGGACAATGCCCCGGTGACGCGATCGAACACGAGCCCACAGACGATGAACCTGTCGGCGGCGAGTCTGTCGAGCACGGGCCGACCGACCTCGAGTCACTTCCGAGTGATGGTGTGCGTGGTCCTGGGGCTGGCGTGCGCGGGAGGTGCCGTGGCGCAGGAACGCCGCGTCCTGCCGCGCAGCGGCGAGGCCTACTTCCCACTGCGTGCGGGTGCGTTGTGGAAGTTCCGCCGCACCCGGGCAGGAGGCGTGGCCAGCTCGGTCGAGTTGCTCTGCCGCGGGCGCGTGGCCTCGGGCAAGAACGAGGGGTTCGAGCTGTGGGTGACGGCCGACGGTGACGAGCCGGGCGGCTACGAGTACTGGCGCGCCGACGCGACCGGCCTGTTCGAGTTCAACGTCGCCAACAAGGTCGGTTCGCCGGCGAGCCCGACCCCGGGTCTGTTGACGTACGTCCCCGTGCGCTGGCTGCCGACGCCCGTGGGTGTCGAGACGGAGTGGACGTGGTCGTCGCCGGTGCGCCCGCGCGAGGGCTCGGGGCGCTGGCCGACGGCAGAGTTCCGGGGAGCCGTCGAGCACTTCGCTGACGAGCTCGTGGTGCCGGCGGGCAAGTTCGAGGGCGTGAAAGTGTCCGTGGTCTTCCGATGGCCCGAGAGCGAGGAAGGTCTGCGCACCGTCATGTGGTTCGTGCCCGGTGTCGGACCGGTGCGCCGCGAGGTCTACGACCTCGGTGCCGCCGGCGAGACGCTGCGCGAGCGCGACGAACTGGTCGAGTTCGCGCCCGGACCGACCGAGGTCGCCGATCCGTCGCAGGCCGCGGCGAGGTTCGTGGCGGCCAACCGAGCCCTCTGGCCGGGTGAGGAACCCACCTTGCGCGTGCTCGAGATTCCACCGTTGGACAGCGCGGTGGCGTCGTCGTTCGTGCTGGCGACGGCTGGCGACGACCGTCGGGTGCTGGCGGTGATGGGCGACGAGGTGACACCGATCGACTTCGCACGCATCGACAGCCTGCGCGCGCTCTGGAAGGGCGAGACGCGTCCGTCGACCGGCAAGTCGAACACCGGCGCCCTCGCGACCTTCGCCAAGCTGTGCCTACTGCTGCAGCAGGCGGCGCGCGGCGTGGCGGTGGCGGCGCCGGTGCGGTTCCGGACGACCCGCATGACCGGGGTCGGCAACGCGGCCGGCTTTACGCACACGGGCAGCTTCGCCACCGCGACCGACGAGGTCGAGGTGGTCGTCAAGGACGGTGACCTCCGGTCGGTGACCATCAAGGCCAAGTAGGCGAGTTGGTCGGCCCGACTCTCGCGTGGCCGCCGGTGTGCGTTGGACTGCGGCGCCGCCAACCCCTATGAGGACGGCATGACCTGCACTTGTGGCAAGCCCGGAGACTACGCGTCGTGCTGCGCGCCGGTGATCGCCGGCCAGACCCCGGCGCCGTCGCCGGAGGCACTGATGCGTGCGCGCTATTCGGCCTACGTCCACTGCGACATCGACTTCCTCTACGAGAGCCTGGCGCCGTCGGAACGCGCCGCCTTCGACCGCGCCGGCGCCGAGCAGTGGTCGAAGCTGGCCTCGTGGCAGGGCCTCGATGTGTTGCGCACCGAGGGGGGTGGCGCCGGCGACGATGCCGGCGTGGTCGAGTTCGTGGCGCGCTACCGCGTGCAGGAGAAGGACGTGGCGCACCACGAGGTGGCGACCTTCCGCAGGGAGGACGGGCGCTGGTTCTTCGTCGACGGAACGACGCCCAAGCAAGAACCCTACCGGCGCGCGACACCCAAGGTCGGCCCGAACGATGCTTGTCCGTGCGGCAGCGGCAAGAAGTTCAAGAAGTGCTGCGGCAAGGTGTGACGGTGCCGCCTGGTAGCGAACTCGACGACCCTGCGGCGAGCGCCCTCGGGGCTCGACGGGTCGAGGGGCCGACTCCTGGCGGTTGGACCGTCCTCGTGGCGAACCAGCGTTCAGCGGTGGAGCCTGACTCCATCCGCTGCAAGGCTGGCGCGATGACCGACGAACTCGGTCGTTTCGCCATCGCGATTTTCGACTCCCTCGTGTTGCCCGTTCGTGAGCGGTCCAGGCTAGAACAGCCGGCATGTCCGACCGTCCCAACCCCGTCCGCCTGACGAACTACGCCAGCTGCTCGGGTTGAGCCTCGAAGCTGCCTCCGGGGAGCCTCGGGCAGGTTCTCCAAAAGCTCGCGGCACCGACGCATCCCGACCTCCTCGCCGGCAGCGCCGGCATGGAGGATGCGGGCGTCTTCCGTCTCGACAGCGAACGAGCTCTGGTGCAGACGCTCGACTTCTTCCCGCCGATCGTCGACGACCCGCGCTGGTTCGGCCGCATCGCGGCCGCCAACTCGTTGTCGGACGTGTACGCGATGGGCGGTTCGCCGCTCACGGCGATGAACATCGTCGGCTGGCCCAAGGACCTCGACCTCGAGATTCTCGGCGAGATCTTGGCCGGCGGATTGGAGAAGGTGCAGGAGGCGGGGGCGGTGCTGTGCGGCGGTCACTCGGTGACCGACCAGGAGATCAAGTTCGGGCTGTCGGTGACCGGTATGGTGCACCCGCAACGCTGGTGGTCCAACTGCGGCGCGCGCGAGGGCGACGCGCTGTTCTTGACCAAGCCGCTGGGCATGGGACCGATCTCGACGGCGATCAAGACAGGCAAGGCGTCGGCCGAGATGACCGCCGCGGCGATGGCGCAGATGGCGATGCTCAACAAGTCCGCGTGCGAGGCGGTGCGCGACCTCGAGGTGCACGCCGCGACCGACGTGACCGGGTTCGGCTTGATGGGGCACGCGTACGAGATGGCGAGCGGCGCCGGGCTGACCCTGCGCCTGGACGCCTCGCGCCTTCCTCTGGCAGCCGGCGCGTTGGACCTGGCCCGGCAAGGTGTGTTCAGCGGCGGCAGTGGCCGTGGGCGCAGCTACCTCGAGGGCAAGGTCGAGGTGCGCGTTGGCGTCGACGAGGCGCTGGTGGACATGGCCTTCGACGCCGAGACGTCGGGTGGCCTGCTGTTGGCCGTGCCCTCGGGGTCGGCAGAGACGGTGGCGCGGCGCCTGCGCGAGAGCGGCGCCCTCGCCTCGGGTCAGGTCGGCGAGTTCGTCCGCAGCGGGTCCGCGGCCCTCGTGGTCTTCTGAGCTGCAAGGGCTGCGAATCGTCGCGGCGGGCGCGAATTCGGCCGTGTTGTTCCGTTGCCACAGAGCTGACCAGGCCACGCCCGAGCAGCCCTGGAAGCTCCAAGCAACAACAGCGCCGGCGGCCCCCTCTGGTCGGCGCTGCGCCGACATCAACCCTTTGGGTTGCGCCCGCCGGCCGCGCTGAGGTCGCGCGGCGCCGACGCGCGAACTGGCACCGGCGACGTCACCGCGCCGCGAAGCGCAACGCGTGGCTCAAGTGCACGTCGAACGGCGGCAGCGGCGGTACCGTTGCGCCCTGCACGATCAGCTCGGCACCGAGCATCTCCGGTGGCAGCTGCACGCTGAGGCTGACCGGCTGACCGGGGAACGGCGACGTGAACGGTACCTGCAGGGGCAGCTGCGTGGGGAAGACGAAGGGGTAGAGCGTCGGCAGCGAGACCAGCAGCGCGCCGAAGCCCCCGGGGTGCCCGTTCACCAGCAGCAGGCGGTAGGCGAAGCCGAGCGACGGCGGCAGCGGCTCGCGCAGGGCCTGCACCGCCAGCTCGCGCGGGAAGCCGAAGGTGGTGCTGGCAGGCCAAGGATCGCCGACGGTGCGTTCGAGCTGCAAGATCCCGGGCTGATTGTTGCGTGTGCCCTGGCACAGGGGATCGCCGACGCAGATCGCGTCGACCTCGTCGCCGCCGCCGAGGCCGAGGCGCGTGCTGACCGGCGTGCCGTCGCGGTAGCGCAGCGGTGCAGCCGGTAGGTCGCAGGGGCATCCCTTGAACATCAACTCGTCGCGCTGCGTGCACCCGGTGCGCGTCGTCGAGTACAGCACCTGCATGCCGCCCGGGTCGTAGGCGTCGACCGCGAGGCCGTCGATGTCCTCGCAGTCGCCGAGGTCGAGCTGGGCGGGGGTGAAGGCGATCGTGGGCGGGCCCCAGGCACCGGCGCTCCAGGTGCTCTTGAACACCATGGCGCCGGAAGGGGTGTGCCCGCCCCACAGGGCCGCGGGCCACAGGGCGAGGTTGGCAGCCGATCCCTCGAGCGAGAAGTACAGCGTCGGACAGGCCGTCGGGCAGGCCGGCAGGCCCAGTGTCGGCGGCAAGGCTGCGGCCAGGGGGTACAGGTTCATGGCCAGGTCGACGGCGTCGACCTCGTTGCCCGAGGGCATGCCGTAGTCGTGTGAGTCGGCGAGCTTGAACGTGCGGTCGATGAACTCGGGCGGGATGCAGGTCGAGTCGCGGAACACGTACTCGAAGAAGTCCGCCTCGTTTCCACCCGGTGTGCCGACCTCCGCGCGGATGGCGCTGCCGACGTCGCCGACCGCACCCCGCCGCACCGAGAACGTGAGGAAGTTCCAGTGTCCGGGCGGGACGGTGACGACCCCGGCGCTGTCGGCCGGGATGACGTCGAGGCCATGGCTGACCGCGTCGAGATCCGGGTAGGGCGCCGTCATCGCCGCGCCGAGCACCGCGCTCGGCGAGAAGTCGATGGCGACGCCGGGGAGCGGCGCCGGCACGGCGGTGGTGAAGCCGGCCGGCTTGAGGAAGTGCTCGGCTCCACGCGAGGGGGCGGCTCCCAGCGTCGAGGTCGCGTCGACTCCGAAGGCCAGTGGCATGCCGACGAGCGGGCCATCGGCCGCGGGCACCTGACCTGGCAGGGCCGCGAGCAGGAGGCAGGAGGCGGTGAGGGCGGGGATACGCATGGCAGACTCCGACAGCGATGCTCGCACCGTCGGTGGTGGAGCGGTAGGGGGGCGTTCCCCATCAGCGTCGTGCCCCCCTGGCAGCGGTCGCGCATTCTCCGCCGCCGCGGGTGGTTGCGCTCAGAGCCTGTGAAGAAATCGGAGCGTACGGGCTTCCATGAGAGGGCCGGGCCCGTCAACTGTCAGTGGTCTTCCGATCTACCTCCTCTAGAGGCTCTGGCGCCTTGGCGCCGGTCCACCGTGACCGGGAACTCCGCAGGCTTCCGTTCGCACTCTTGAAGGCTCTTGGGTGAGCCGGTGCACGCTGAGCTGCAAGGGCTGCGAATCGTTGCGGCGGGCGCGCATTCGGCCGTGTTGTTCCGTTGCCACAGAGCTGACCAGGCCACGCCCGAGCAGCCCTGGAAGCTCCAAGCAACAACAGCGCCGGCGGCCCCCTCTGGTCGGCGCTGCGCCGACATCAACCCTTTGGGTTGCGGCCGCCGGCGGCGCTGAGATCCGTCCGATCGGCGCTGCTAGCTCTGAGACGGCCTCGAGGCCAAGCTCGTGACGCAGTCGCCGGATCGGGCGATGAGTTCTCGGAGACGGGGAACAGGCGCGGTGCCTGAGCCTCGTTGAGTGTCTTGTGAAGGAACGAAACGCGGACTCAGACGGCGGCGGCAGCCGCGGTCCGGTTGGCGTTGTGAAGGGGGTCGTACGTGGCTCCGGTCACCCAGAGCCGATGCAGGAGTACCGCGAGCTTTCGCGCTACCGCAGTGACGGCTCGTTTCTTGGCCGACTTGCCGCCGAGAGCCGCGAGCTCGAGTCCGTGTCGGCGAAGGTCGCAATCGACCCCGAACGGGCCGAGGAGGTGTTGAGCTCAGCGCAGGCGGACTCCGTCTTCTTCCAGGCGCTCGAGCGCCGCGGCGATGGCCGCCAGCAGGTCGCCATTCGGGTCCCCGGCCTTCTGCAGCAGCTCGGCGAGGGGTGTGAGGAGCCGTGGGTCGAGCGGATCGTCGACGCGGCCGGTGAGCGGGTCGGACAGCAGGTCGCGAAACACCGCGGCGCGCACCGCGGGGTCGTCGGCGCCGAGCGCGAGCAGGTCTCGCTCGTGGCGCTCGATCTGGGTGGCCTGGCGCGTCGACAGCCGCGGCGACAGGTCTGCAGCCCGCAGCTCGGCCAGCGCCGCGCGCGCCGCTGCCAGGCCGGCTTCGCGGGCGCCCGCAGCCTCGAGCGCACCTTGACGGAGCCCCATGCGCAGGCGCACGAACGCGGCGCGCGCGCGGCTGTCGGGGTCGTCGGGGAACCGGCGCAGCACGGCCTCCACGGCTGCGTCGTCATGGGTCGCCAACAGGATCCAGGCGTACTGCTCCAGGTAGTTCACGTGCGGGTTCGGCGTGCGCCGCATCGCCCGCTCGATGAAGGTGCGAGCCCGGTTCGGTTGGCTGAGGAGGCGGTGGACGCGCGCCAGGCTGTACAGCGTGGCTGGTTGGTCCGGGCACAGCTCGTCGCAGGCCAGCAGTGCGTCGCGCGCCTCTGGCCAGCTTTGCAGCAGCTGTGCTGCCACCGCGCGGGCGAAGCAGGTGAGCGCCGTGCGTCCGTGCGCTGCTTCGCCCCGCCGCGCCAGATCGAGGATGGCGCCGGCGTGGACCTGCCGCTGATCGGGATCGAGTTCGGCGAGCTGAAGGGTCACGGTCAAGCGCAGGCGCTGCGCCAGATCGTCGAGGGGCGCCGCCTCCCGGTCGAGCTCGGCGCTGGCGGCCAGCATCTCGTCACGGCCGGCGACCCGGTCGGTGCGGTTGCGCTCCTGGACGGCCATGGCCACGCGATGCAGCCGTTGCAGACGCGCCTCCCCCAGGCGGGTTTCGAGCTCGCGGCGGTCGGCCTCGACCGAGCGGGGAACCGGCTGCTCTTCGCCACGCACCCACAGGCGTAGGAACCGCGCGACGTCGTCCTCGGGGGTCAGATCCAGGATGCGGTCGAGGTCGGCGAGCTGGCGCGCTCGCTCAGGGTCGCGCAGGCGATCGTCGCGGCTCCCGCCGAAGCCGAGGTAGGGTGAAAGGCGCGCGTGCAGACCCGACACCTCGGCCTGCCGCGCCTCGATCGCCGCTCGGTCACGCCGGGCGCGGTCGGCTCCGGCCCGGGCGGCCCACGTCCCGACCACAATGCCGACGACCGCGACCGCAACGGCAGCCCACAGGGCAGGCTGCCGGTAGCGACGGAACCAGCCGACGGACGCGCGCAGCGGCGCCGGCAGGATCCTGGTCTGCGCGACCACCGGTTCGAAGCGCAGGAAGCGGTCGAGGTCCTCGGCCATGGCGGCGGCCGAGGCGTAGCGGCGCGACGGTGTCTTGTGCAGGGCCTTGGTGGCAATGGCGCCGAGGTCGCGCGGCAGGCGCGGGCGCAGCCGCTGCGGTGGCGTGGGCTCGTCGTGCAGGATGCGCGCCTCGAGTTCGCGCCCGTGTCCCGTAAACGGCGGCCGCAGGCAGCACAGTTCGTACAGGGTCGCACCCAGCGAGTAGAGGTCGGAGGCCGAGGTCGCTTCGCTGCCGCGTACCTGCTCCGGTGCCATGTAGAGCGGCGTTCCCAGGCGCGTGTCGCTGCGGGTCAGGCTGGCGTCGAGCGCGCGGCGCGCCAGACCGAAGTCCAGCAGGCGCACCCTGCCGGCGGCGTCGGCCATGAAGTTGCTCGGCTTGACGTCGCGGTGCACGACGCCGACGGCATGGGCGGCGTCCAGCGCGCGTGCCATCTGCTGCGCCATGAGCGCGACGAGCTGGGGCCAAGGCTTGGA
Source organism: Planctomycetota bacterium (assembly GCA_041398565.1). Taxonomy (GTDB): domain Bacteria; phylum Planctomycetota; class UBA1135; order UBA1135; family UBA2386; genus DATGPD01. The sequence continues at coordinate 220,190 of JAWKUN010000002.1, forward strand.
GAACACGTCGCCGAGGGCGTTCTCCTCGGTGCCTGAGCAAGCGGCGGCCACCGCGCGCACGTCGGCACTGGTGGGGGTCGAGGTGTCGGCGACGCGCTCGCGCAGAGTGCGCACGAACACCGCCAGGTCGAAGCCGACGACGCGGTCCATCACCAGGTAGGGCGGACGCGACGCCAGCTCGAAGTCGTGCACCGCGACGATGTGCGGGTCGTCGAGCGCCGCCAGACTGGTTGCCTCGCGGCGGAAGCGTTCGACCCGCTGCTCGTCGGCGGCGAACAGGTCGTCGAGCACCTTGACCGCCACTTCGCGGCGCAGCAACCGGTCGCGCGCCGCGTAGACCATGCCCATGCCACCGGCGCCGAGGCGGGCGGTGAGGAGGTAGCGCTCGCCGAGCAGGCGGCCGAGCAGAGGGTCGGCAACCGTGTCCGGCGCGTCGTCCAACCTCTCGGCGAGCGCCAGCATCCGGCGCAGGGTGTTCGCCAGGTCGGGGCGCGCGCCGCACAGCGCCGTCGTGTCCACTTCGCGACCGGCAGCGCGTTGCTCGAGTGCGGCGGCCACCAACCGTTCGAGCAGAGCGTCGTCGTCGTCGGCGAGGTCGGAGACGTCGCCCGGTGCGGTGTCGCCGGTCATGACGGCGGTATGTCGCCGTGGCTCTGCACGCCGAGTCGGTGCAGGCGGACGGCGAGCTTGGCCTGCAGGCGTCGAAAGGCGCTGCGTGCGGCTTCCTCGCTGGCGAGGTCGAGACGCCGCGCGATGTCGCCGAACTCGCACTCCTCGACCATGCGCAGCTGCCACAGACAGCGCTGGCGTTCGTCGAGCTCGGCGAGGGCCACTTCCAGGATGCGTGCGCGTTCGTCGAGCGCGGCGACGACGCTGGGCGTGGGGTCGCGCCCGGCGACCGCGTCGCCGGCGTCGGTCGCCAGAGGTCGAGCGCGTTGCGCGTTGCGCCGCTGCGCCAGATGGAAGCGGACGCGGTCGACGATGCGGTTCTGCACCTGGGACGCGAGCCAGGCCTGCAACTCGAACTCGTTCCGCGCGCCAGCCTCGGGCCGACTCTTCACCACGGCGAGGAACACCTCCTGCACGATGTCGCCCGTCGAGAACATCTGCAGCATCCATGGATGCCTGCGGCGGAAGTCGCGGTCCAGGTTGCGGTGCACCTGGGCCTCGACCTTGGGGTAGATCTCGCGCAGCAGACGAGCGCGCGCCTCTTCGTCGCCGTCCGCTGCCAGACGCAGCAGTTCGTTCCAGGGCGTCATCGGTTTCCTTGCCGGCGCGCCCGCCGCCCTGCCGGCGGAACGTCGCTGGCCCGCAGTCTAGGAGTCCGCGTCGCGGGATTCACCCGGGGCGGAGCCGCGCCTGTTCGCCCAACTCGGCACTTCCGGAACTCCAGGTCGCTCCACCCGCTGGGCGATTCCGCCGCACCGACCTGAACGACCGTCCGTTACGCGGCCGCGGCACCTCCCACACCGCGGGCTCCTAACGCAGGCCGAGGAGCTTCCGGCCGGCCTCGGAGACTGCCGGAGCCTTCGCCTCGCCGTGCCGGCTCAACGCCAGGTCGAACTCGATGAGCGAGGTGTCTTTGCCGAGGTGACGCTGTGGCAACCCCTTGCGGAACTGCAGGGGCGCGTCCTTGTCTGCCGGCGTCTCCGCCTCGACCTCTTCTTCTTCTGCGAGCTCGGTGCCGTCGGCGCCGGCGAAGCGCACCTGCACGTTGCCCGGCAGCTGGGACTTGGTGTAGCTCCTGCTGCGCACCCGCACGACGTAGCCCGACTCGGCATCGACCGAGACGGCGAGGTCGATCGACACCTCGGGTCGCGGGGGTTCGGCGAGGCCACCGCCACCGAAGATCATCATCATGTGTCCGCCGGTGGCGCGCGGCAGCGCGCCGGTCAACCCGAGTTCGTCCGCCACCCTGCCGGACACTGTGAAGCCGTAGATTCGGACTTCGGCGTCCTTCACCGTGCCGCTCTCGACGTGCGTCACCTGGAGTGCATCGTCCGGCAAGTTCGCCAGCGTCTCGACCAGGAGCCTCGGGTCGGCCACGAACGGCAGGGGCCGGCCGTCCGCCAGACAGCTGCGGCGCAGCTTCCACTCGCCGTCGCCCCGGCGGGCCAGCATGCGTCCACGCGCCGCCACGATGTTGTCGTCGTCGAAGCCGATCGACGCGGCGAGTACGTCGCCGGTGACCGTGCCGGTCACCTGGGTGTCCTCGCTCTCGCCGCCGATCGGCAGCCGCCGGCGCAGGGCGTCGTCTTGTGTTTCCAGGCTCTTGAAGGCAATCGCCTCGACCTTGCTGGTCTTGGTGAGCGCGGCGCGCAGCGCATCGCGAGCTCGGGCGTCGTTCGAGTCCTGGGCGGCGACGAGGACGGACGCGAGGAGCACGGCGGCGAGGCCGTGTGGGAGAAGCCGACTTTGCATACGGAGGAACTCCTTGGAGCGATGAGACGAGCCGGGCGACGATCCGTCGAGCAAGCTACTCCGGCGCGGACCAAAAAGCCTGCAGGTCGCGGCTCAGGAACCGGCGCCGCCGGGGGCCGAATGATCGCGTGGCGCCGCATCGTCGTCGCGGCTTGTCTCTTCGCTGTCGGCTTCGTCGTCCGCGTGGCCGCCGTCGGCATCGAGGTCGACCGTCGCCTCGTCTTCCTCGGCGGCGTCTTGCGACGAGTCGCCGCGGCCGTCTGGTCGGGAGGCGGCGTCCGCGTCCTCGTCGGCATCGGGCTCGTCGCGGCGCGCTTCCCGTAGCTCTTTCAGGATGGCGTCGACGCGCAGCGCGCCGGTCACGCTCTCGTCGAAGACGAAGGTCACCTGCGGTACGGAGCGGGTGTGCAGCACCGACGCGATCTCGCGGCGCACGAAGCCGGCGGCGTGGGCGAGGGTGCGCTCGTTCAGGCGGCGCTGTTTCTCGTCGCCGAGCACGCTCCAGTAGATCTTGCAGGAGCTCAGCTCGCGGTCGACCTTGACGCGGGTGATGGTGACCAGGCCGAGGCGCGGGTCGGCCATGTCGCGCAGCAGCAGGGTTGCCACCCGCTCCTTGATCAGCGACTCCAGGCGGTGCAGTCGTCGTTCTTGCATCGGGTCAGCCGATCCTGTCGAGCGGTGGGGAGAAGATCTCGAGCAGGTGGTCGGAGAGCGACGCGTCGCGCCAGTCCTGCAGGCCAGCGAGGAGCTTGTCGAGGGCTCCGTTGATGTAGGCGACGTCGTTGCCGGTCATCGCTGCCGCCAAGGTTGCCGTCGTCATGTCGTCGAGATCGTCGATTTCGGCAATCGACACGTTGAACTCCCGCCGCACCTGTTCCTTCAGGCTCTGCACGACACGCCGCTTGTCCTTCAGCGAAGTCGCCCAGGGGATGTCCATGCTGAACTGCAAGACGCCGATGTAGAGCACGTTCGTCGCGGCGGTTGGCGCCGCGGCAGCGATGCGCCGCGGCGGGGGGCTGGGGGCAGGCGCCGATCGCGAGCGCCGATCCTGTTCGTCGATCTGGTCCGTCGATCTGATCCGTCGCTAGTCCAGGGTCCGCTTGACCAGGGAAACGTCGTAGAACTCGAGCTTGTCGCCTTCCTTCACGTCCTCCCAGTCCCTGAGCGTCAGGCCGCACTCGAAGCCGGCCTTCACCTCGCGGACGTCGTCCTTCTCGCGCCGCAGGCTCTGCACCTGTCCGGTGTAGACGAGCTTGCCATCGCGCGACAGGCGCGCCTTGCTGCTGCGGAAGATCGAACCCTCGGTGACGTAGCAGCCGGCGATGGTGCCGAAGCGGCTCGACTTGAACACTGCCCGCACCTCGGCGAAGCCCTGGTTCTTCTCGACCTCTTCGGGTGCGAGCGTGCCCTCCATCGCCTTCTTGATGTCGTCGATGAGGTCGTAGATGACCTCGTAGAGTCGGATGTCGACGTCGGCGCGCTCGGCATGCTGGCGCGCCGTGGCTTCGGGGGCCGTGTGGAAGCCGATGATCATGGCGCCGCCGGCCTCGGCGAGGCTGACGTCGCTGTCGGTGATGCCACCGAGGCCGCTGTGGATGATGTTGACCTTCACCTCCTCGGTGTTGAGGTCGGACAGGCACTTCTTGATCGGCTCGAGCGAACCCATCACGTCGGCCTTGACGATCACCTTGACCTCGTTGGCCTTCTGCGCGGCCAGGTGTGCCGACAGATTCTCCAGGGTGACCGCAGCCGAGCTGCGCTGCGCCAGCGACATGGCTCGGGCACGCCGTTCGCGCTCGTCGGCCACCTCGCGCGCCTTCTTCTGGTCGGAGACGACGTAGAACTTCTCGCCCGGCTCGGGCAGGGTGTCGACGCCGAGCAGCATGACCGGCGTGCCGGGACCGGCCTCCTTCACCTGGCGGCCGTGGTCGTCGATGAGGCCACGCACGCGCGCGAAGCTGTTGCCGCACAGGACGTGGTCGCGCAGGCGGAGCGTGCCGTCCATCACCAGCACGTTGAGCACCACGCCTTCGCGCGGCGACTGCTTGGACTCGATGACGATGCCGGTGCCGGGCGCGTCTGGCCGTGCCCGCAGCTCCTTGATCTCCGCCTGCAGCATGATCTTCTCGACCAGTTCGTCGAGGCCGGCGCCGGTCGCCGCCGAGACCTCGGCCACCTGGGTCGTGCCGCCCCAGTCCTCGGGCTGCAGGCCCTTGACCGCCAGCTGCTGCTTGACCTGCATCGGGTTGGCGCCGGGCTTGTCGATCTTGTTGATCGCCACGACGATGTCGACCTTGGCGTCACGGGCGTGCGCGATCGCCTCCTCGGTCTGCGGCATGACGCCGTCGTCGGCGGCCACGACGAGCACCACGATGTCGGTGAGTTTGGCGCCGCGCGCGCGCATGGCGGAGAACGCCGCGTGGCCCGGCGTGTCGAGCACGACGAATTGCACGCCGGACGGGTGCGTCACCTTGTAGGCACCGATGTGCTGCGTGATGCCGCCGGACTCGCCCTTGGTGACGTCGCTCTGCCGCAGTGCGTCGAGCAGGGAGGTCTTGCCGTGGTCGACGTGTCCCATGAAGGTCACCACCGGCGGCCGCACCTCGTTCTCGGCGTCCTGCGCCTCGGTGTCGAGCGCCTGCAGGAGCTCGTCCTCGGCTGCCTTGACCTCGACGATCTTGATGTTGCGTTCCCGCTGCAAGCCGATGAGCTCGACCTCTTCGGCGGTGAGGAACGAGTTGATCGTCTTGCCCTTGATGTTGAGCTTGAACTGCAGGTCGGCGAGCAACTCGTTGACCTTGATGCCCAGCGCCTCCGACAGTGCCTTGACCGACACCGGCGGCTGGATCTCGACGACCTTGTTCGGATCGATGGGCTGCGGCTGGCTACGCCGCGGTCCCTTGCCGCCGCGGGGCGGCGGCGCGAAGCCCTTGCCGCGCGACCGCATGCCGGGGCCGCGCTGCGTGTTCTGCAGCGCCATGCGCCGGAGGCGGGCGGCGGCCCCGCCCGCGCGGTCGGCAGCCGGTGCCGAGCGGCGGGTGGCGTCGCGGATGGTCTCCTGCGGCAGCTCGATGCGCCCGACGACCTGCGCCTTGGCTTGCGGCACGAGCAGTCGCTTGACGTCGCGCGGTGGGGGCTGGGGGCGCGTCGCGTCGCGCCCGGCCTCCGGAGTCGCTTCGGGGGGCGCCGCCTCGGCGCTCGCCGCGGCCGCGACCTCGGGGGTCGGCTTGGGAGCGGGCGTCGCCGGGCTCGGCGGCCTATCGTCCGACCGTGGCGTCGCGGGGATCGGCGCCCGGGGTGCAGCAGGCGTCGGGATCGGCCCCGTCGACGCGGGGGGCGGCGGCGTGGGGACGGTTCGTGTGGGCTCGGTGGAGGCCGGCTCGGGGCGTCGTTCCGGAGTGCGGTCGGCAGTCGGAGTCGGCAACGGCGAAGGCGCGCGCACGGAAGTCTCGCGTGCCGCCGTCTCGTGTGCCGTGGCTTCACGCTCCGCGGGCTCGGGGGCCTCGACGGCAGGCGTGGGGCGCGCGGTCTCGCCGAGAGGAGGCGACGTGCGCGGCGGCGCCGGCACGGCCGTGGGCTCGCGCAGCTCTTCGCGGTCGGGCACCACGAGCGGCGGCGGAGTGCTCGCCGGCGCAGCCATCTCGTGCGGCAGGGCCTTCTTCTTGGGCGGCTGCGCGACGGGTGGTGGCAGCGCCTTCTTCTTGCGTGGCAAACCGACGTCGACGTCGTCCTCGTCGGCGGTGTCGGTGTCGGTCGCCACTGGTTCGCGGGTCAGACCTTGGGCTTCGAGGCGCGCGACGACCATCAGCTGGTCCGCGGCGTCCAGCACCGCCATGTGGGACTTGACGTTGTCGAAGCCCAGAGAGCGGAGCAGCTCCGCCATCTTGGGACCCGGCATGCCGTAGTCCTTTGCCAGCTCGTAAACTCGTACCTTGCTCAAGAAAGCTCCTGTGGCCTCAACTTGCCGTGCCCGTGGAATCGCCCGCCGCCGGCGGGTTCTCCGCTGCGGAGTCCTCCGGCCCTTCCGACTCTTGGTCGTCGAGCTGGCTGCTCTCGCCGCCGCCAGCATACTCGTTCGATGGTTCGCTCGCCGCCACCTCGCTGCCCTCGCCACCGGTGGTTGCGCCGGCTTCCGCCTCGGCGGCCTCGGCCACTGCGGCGTCCTCTTCGGCGATCGACTTCTCCAGCTCGGCGCGCGTCATGATGTCGATGTCCCACGCCGTCAGGCGGCTGGCCAGGCGGACGTTCTGACCCTTGCGGCCGATCGCAAGTGAGAGCTGGTCCTCCTCGACCAACACCAGCGCCTTCTTGTTCTGTGCGTCGAGCTCGATGTGCGAGATCTCGGCCGGCTTGAGCGCATTGGTGATGAGCGCCTGCGGGTCCTCGTTCCAGCGGATGATGTCGATGCGCTCGCCGTTCAGTTCCTCGATGATCGCCTTGATGCGCGTGCCGCGTACGCCGACGCACGCGCCCACCGAGTCGACCTTGGGGTCGTTGGAGTGGACGGCCAGCTTGGTGCGGTAGCCCGGCTCTCGCTCGATGCGGCGGATCATGATGACGCCGTCGGCGATCTCCGGCACCTCCAGCTCGAACAGGGCGCGCACCAGGTCGCGGTGGGCGCGCGACAGGATGACCTTGACGCGCGAGCCCATCTTCTTGACCTCGAGCACCAGGGCCCGCAGGCGGTCGCCGATGTTGTAGCTCTCGCCGCGGACCTTCTCGGCCCTCGGGATGATGCCCTCCATGGTGCGGCCGAGGTTGACGATCACGGTGTCGCCCTCGAACCGTTGCACGGTGCCGGTCACGATCTCGCCGACCTTCTTCTCGTACTCGTCGAAGAGGACGTCGCGCTCGTGCTCGCGGACCTTGCCCGTGATCATCTGCTTGACCGCCTGCGCCAGGATCCGACCCTGGTCCTCGAGCTTGATCTCGTAGTTGCAGTGCAGGGCGCCTGTCTGGCGGTCGAGGGTCAGCTCCAGGTCGTCGATCCCGTACTTCTTCGCCACCGCTTGGAAGATGGACTGCTCGATCGCTTGGTACAGCGACTCACGATCGATCTCCTTGTCGCGGGCGATCGAATCGATGTAGCGAACGATGTCGGAACCAGCCATCGGGTCAAACCAGGGACGGTACAACGTAACGCACCGCCGCCCTGCCGGCCATGTCTTCGTTGTCACGGAGACATCGCCGACCGAACGACGGAGCGCGCGGAGGCCCTCGACACGGCCGGTCCTCGGACCGACGCGCGGCGCGGGAAGGAGCGGTGAATCTACGGCGCTGCGCCCGGGGGTCAAGGTTTGGCTCCACCAGCTGCGCGCGCCCGGCCCCGGCACAGCAGGTCGCGGTCGGCGCCCGAGGGTCGCAACGGGTCGCCTGCGCGGCATCCACCGCTGGTTTGCTCTCTGCTGGTACGCCGCCCCGGGGTAGGCTTCCTCCCCCGCGATGGACTCACCACCGCTCGCACTCCGGTTCCGTCCCTTCGAGCGCGCCGACTTGGCCCTGCTCGGGGCGTGGCTGGTGCAGACGGGGCTGAGCGTGCCGGCCCTCGCCCCCGAGCAGCTGGCGCGCCGTTTGATGGAGGATCCGGCCATCCTCTGCCTGGCGGCGTGTGACGCGACCGACGGTCCGGTCGGCTTCATGCGCCTGGATCTGTCCCCCGATCGTGCCGCCGAGGTCACGCTCATCGTGTCGCCGTCCATGTTCCGGCGCGGGATCGGCCGCCGCATGCTCGAGCACGGCATCGCGTTGGCGCGGGAACACGGGTGGCATCGTCTCTGGGCCCTGATCCGCACCGAGAACCTGCCGGCGCAGAGCCTCTTCGAGCGGGCCGGATTCGAGGAAGCCGCCAACCCGCTGCATGGATACGTGCATCTGGTGCGGCTGGTGCATCGGCGCCCCAGCGGCATGGTCGCTCCCCTCGAAATCGCGCCGTGAGCGAGGCGAGCGGTATCCCCATCCGCGACCGCCTGCGTTTGCGACCCTATCGGCCGGGCGACGAAGAACGCATTCTCGCCAGCTACAACCAGATCTTCACCGTGCCGCGAAGCTTGGCGCACTGGCACTGGAAGTTCCGCGACAACCCCGTGGGCGAGTACCAGATCAGCGTCGCCGAGGACACCGAGACCGGCGACGTCGTCGGTCACTACGCCGGCATCCCGCTGGCGACCTGGATGGAGGGCGTGCGCGCCAAGTCGGCGCAGATCGTCGATCTGGTGGTGCTGCCCGCTTGGCGCCGCCACGGTGGTCGTCCCGGCTTGTTCGCCCAGGTCGGCCGCTTCTGGATCGACAGCTACATCGACGAGCAGCGCGGGCAGAACGTGTTCGCCTTCGGCTGGCCGGTGCCGGCCTGGCGCGCAGGCCAGAAGTACCTCAGCTACCTCAACGTGCGCGACTGGGACTTGCTGTTCCGCGAGACCGGGGCGGGGTTCGAGCCCCGGGCGGCGCCGGCGGCGCTGGCCGTCGAGCCGGTGGCGCGGTTCGGGCCGGACGTCGACGCGCTGTGGCAGCGCATGCAGGGCGAACTCAAGCTCGCCGTGGTGCGTGACGCGCGCTACCTCAACTGGCGCTACGCCGACCACCCCGATGTCCGCTACACGCTGCTCGAGTGTCGCGAGGTCGGGTCCGGCGCGTTGCGCGGGATCGCCGTGTACGGCGCCGGCGATTGGCCGCGTCCGAACACCGGCTGCATCGTCGATTGGCTCGCGCCGGCGGCGGACGCCGACGTCATGCAGGCTCTGTTGGCCGCGTGCGAGCGCGAAGCGGCTCGCGGCGGCGTCGACGTCCTGACCACGATCTTCAACCACGTCGACCCGCGCTTTCTCCAGTTCCAGCGGGCGGGGTTCCTGGTGCTGGGAACCTCGTACTTCGTGGTCATCAAGACGACCCCGCGGCTCGACACGGTGTACTACCGCGACCATTGGTACCTGACGCCCGGCGACTCCGATCTCGTGTAGCGGCCCGGCGAGGCTCGGTGGGCGAGAGCCGCCGGCGGTCGCCGTAGAGTGAGCCTCCCTCGATGCACATTCCGACCGACGACGTGCTCTGGTTCGCGCCGCCGCCCGACGTCCGCCGGGTCGTGCCGCACGCCCGCGTGCTGTGCCTGGCGCCGCACCCCGACGACGAGTGCATCGGTCCGGGTGGTTCGCTCGCGATGCACCGCTCCCAGGGTGATCCGGTGCGGGTGGCGATCGGCACCGACGGGCAGGCGGGCGACCCCGACCGGCGCTTCGCCGCCGACACCTACGGCGAGCGCCGGCGGCGGGAATCGCGCGCTGGTCTGGCCGAGCTGGGGATCGACGACGTCGTGTTCTGGGGTCTGCCCGACAGCTGTGTCATCACCGAGAACGACCTCGACATGCTCGCCGCGCGCATCGGTGACGAGATCGAAGCGGTGCGGCCCGATCTGGTGTACGCGCCGTGGGAAGGCGAGGGCAACGACGACCACCGGGCGCTGTACGCGGGCCTGGTGCGGGCGCTCAAACGCCGGCGGCCGCGGGTCGAGGTCCTCGGCTACGAGATCTGGAACCTGATGCTGCCGGACGTCATCCACGACGTGAGCGGCGTCATCGATCGGAAGGAACGCGCCATCCGCTGCTTCGAGACACAGATGGCCTACACCGACATCCTGCGTCCGACGCTCGGACTCAACGCGTCGCGCTCGATGATCTTCAACCACGGCGTCGGCTACGGCGAGGCATTCCGGCGCGTGGTCGTCCCATGATCTCGTACGGCGACGTCGCGTTGACCGAGCACGCCGCACGCTTGCTCGGCCGCGGGCAGGCCTGGTTCTTCGCCGACGACATCGAGCGCGTCGACGCACCGCCCACAAGCCTCGGCCACGGCAGTCTCGTGCGCGTTCACGACGGGCGCGGGCATGTGTCGGCCCTCGGGTTCTTGTCGACCGCTTCGAAGATCCGGCTGCGCGTGTGCGCCTTCGGGCCCGTTCCCGACGACCTCGACCCCGCAGCTTGGGTGCGGGCGCAGTTGACGCGCGCGGTGGCGCGGCGCGCTGGTTTCGACCCCGGCGCCGGCGTGCGCTTGGTGCACGGCGAGGGCGACGGTCTGCCGGGCCTGGTCGTCGATCGCTACGCCGATTTGCTGGTGCTGCAGGTCACCGTACCTCTCCTCGAAGGCGCCTACGACGTCCTGGTGCCAGCGCTCGTCGAACTCACCGGAGCCGCAGTGGTGTTGGCGCGCAACGACGTGCGCGTACGCGAACTCGAAGGGCTGCGCCGCGAGGTGCTGCTGCTGCACGGCAAGCGGGTCGAGACCGTCGCCATCGTCGAGGACGGCGTGGAGCACACGGTCGACCCGTGGAGCGGGCACAAGACCGGCTTCTACCTCGACCAGCGTCTGGCGCGGCGTCGGGTGCGCGAGCTGGCCGCCGGCAAGGACGTGCTCGACACGTTCGCCTACCAGGGTGGCTTCGCGCTGGCAGCGTTGCGCGGCGGCGCCAGGAGCTGTCTGGCCGTCGACCAGTCGGAGACGGCGCTGGCCCGGGCCGAGGCCGCGGCGGCGCGCAACGGACTCGGCGGGCTCGAGACCCGCGCCGCCAACGTGTTCGACGTCCTGCGCGAGCTGCGCGCCGCGGGTCGGAGCTTCGACTTGGTGGTGGTCGACCCGCCGGCCTTCGCCAAGAGCAAGCGCGAGGCCGAGGGCGCCATGCGCGGCTACCGCGACCTCAACGGCCACGCCATGCGCCTGCTGCGCCCGGGCGGCCTGCTGCTGACCTGTTCGTGCAGCCACCACATGGGGGCGGCGGCGTTCGAGACCGTCCTGCGTCAGGCCGCGGCCGGTCTGCCCTTCTCGTTCGTGCTGCGCGAGCGCATCATGGCCGACGTGGACCATCCCGTCTGGCTCAACCTGCCGCAGAGCGAGTACCTGAAGGTGATCCTGCTGGAGCGCAGCGCATGAACTCCATCGAGATCGAGATCGCGGTGAATGGCGAGACTCGGCGCGTGCCGACGGGACTCACCGTCGCCGCCTTGCTGGCGCACCTCGGCGTGGCGGCGACGCGCGTCGGCGTCGAGCGCAACAAGTGCCTCGTGCGCAAGGCCGAGCACGAGACGACGCCGGTGGAAGCCGGCGACCGCTTCGAGATCGTGTCGTTCGTCGGTGGTGGGTGAGGCGGCCATGCCCGAGTCGCCCATTCGTTCCATCGACGACGTCTGCGAAGTTCTCGACCTCGGCGACCGCCGGCGGGCGCCGTCGCTGCTACTGGAGGTGCCGCACGGCGCGACGCGCGCCGCCCATTTCGACGAGGTCCGGGCGCGGCTGGTGGGCGAGTTCCCCGCCGACCTGCAGGCGTTCTTCTTCGTCAACACCGACGTCGGTGCGCCCGAGGTGGCGCGCCGCGTGGCCGAGATCGTGGCGGGCACGTCGTGCCGGCGCGTGCTCGTGGTGCGCAGCTTGGTGCCGCGCACCTTCGTCGACTGCAACCGGGTGATCGACGTCGACGCGGCGCCGCGCGCGTCGGCCGCCGGTGAGGTGACGCCGGGCGTACACGTGTACGTGCGAGCCGCCGCCGATCGGGCCCTGCTGCTCTCGCGCTACGCCGCCTACCGGAACGTGGCGTCGGCCGCCTACGCCGCCGTGTGCGGGGCTGGTGGCCAAGCGCTCATGGTGCACAGCTACGCGCCGCGCAGCATCGACGTGCCGGTCGACGAGCGCATCGTCGAGCGCCTGCGCGCGGAGTACCAGCCCGAGCGGATCGGCCAGTGGCCGCTGCGCTCGGAGGTCGACCTCATCGCCAAGGCGCCGGACGGGCGCGTCATGGCGGCGCCGGCGCTGGTCGAGGCCTGTCAGCGCGAGCTGCGCACGGCCGGTCTGTCGGTCGACGTGTGCGGCACCTACACACTGCACCCGCAGACACTGGCGCACGAGTTCGCCGCCGCCTACCCCGAGCGCACCTTGTGTCTCGAGATCCGCCGCGACCTGCTGGTGCCGGAGTTCACGCCGTTCGCCGAGATGATCCCCGACGCCGCCAAGGTCGAACGGGTCGCGGTTGGGCTGGCGAGAGCCTGTGGTGTTGGCGTCGGGCGCGGGGTGTAGGCGCGGGCGCAGGCTCGGTCCCGGGGTAGAAGGCGTTGCGAGGGGGCCGACGGCCGCCGACTTCGCGCCCGCCTCCCCTCCGCCATCAGGTCCCCGCCGTGATCACGCCTCGCGCGGCCACTCGAGTCCGTACGGCGGCACCGGTGGCGCGAACAGGAAGTGCAGGACACGGCGCGGGCTCGAAGTTCCTGCGCCGCCGCGGGGGCGACGCGGCCGTGGACGTGCGAGCCGGGCGCGACGCGCAAGGGGCCGTCGTCGGGGCCGCAGGCATACGGCGCGCACGTTACGCCGCCGTAACGAACCCCTCGAGTTGGTGTCAGACTCCACTCTGTTACCTCCGTGTCCCCTGCCGTGATCACGCTTCGCTCGGCCACTCGAGTCCGCACGGCGGCACCGGTGGCGCGAACAGGAAGTGCAGGACACGGCGCGGGCTCGAAGCTCCTGTGCCGCCGCGGGGTCGAGGCGGCCGTGGGCGTGCGAACCAGGCACGACCCGCAGGGGGCCATCATCGGGGCCGCACGCGTCGACGTGCAGGCGCACCGCCACGAGTTGGGCCAGGAACTCGACCGATGGCTGCACGAACCACACTCGTTCCTTCTGCGACCAGCCGGTGAGGGCGGCGTCGGGCAGGCGGTGCTGCACGGGGATCGACAGATCCTGGTGCAGCGGCACCAGCCAATTGGCATCCGCGCGCGCGTCGTCGCCACGCTTGGCGAACGCCGTGCACTGCAAGGCGACGAAGTCGTGCGGAATCAAAGCGGCCACCGACGCGTGGGCACGCAGGCGGTCGGCCAGCGCGCGGCACCACGGCAGGCGCAGGGCGCGGCGCGTGCCGGCGCCCGAGGCGCGGAGTTCGGACCAGCGGTGTCCGAGCGCGGCGCACGCGGCAGGGTCCAGCCCACCCTTGATCCGCACGTGGCCGTCGGCCGTGAACCGCGCCGCGGATGGCGCGGCGCGCGTCAGAGGATCGGTCACATGAAGACGCCTTCGAGGCCGGCATTGCGGACTGCGTCGACGGCCAGCGCGACGTCGCCGTAGATCGCGTCCCTGCCAGGCGCGATCACGACGATGGGCTGCGGCGTACGCTGCGCGATGTGGAGCAACTGCCGGCGCACCGCGCGTTCCGAGTCGAGGGGCTTGCCCTCCAACACCCAGCGCAGGACGCGGCCCTCTGTCCGGCCCGCCGCGCCGCGCTTGCCCTTCTTGACGACCTCGATCGAGAGTGCGACGCAGGGATGCCAGGCCGCCCGGAGCCGGACCAGTTCGAAGGCCCACGGCGGCTTCTTGGTCTTGCTGACGATGCCCCACGGGTCGTCTCCGTCGACGGTGGCGAGAACGACGCCCGCCGGCAGCAGCATGGCTTCGGTAGGCGCGCCGGTGGCGTCGAAGGCAAGCAGGCTGTCGCGCTGGCAGGCGACGAAGCCCTGGCCGCGCGCGCCGATCGGGTCGATGGCGGTGTGGCTGTCATGCAGCCTGACCGGGGTGCCCGTCTCGATGCGCTGCCATGGTGCGTCAGAGGCTGCGCGGTTCTGCGCGAAGACGGCAAGCTGCCGTCGCCCCGCCGCTGGTGCAGGCACGTCGACCTGAGCGAAGATGGTGGTGGCGGTGAACGCCGGTTCAGGACGTGCGCTTCCGCCGGCAACGTCGAGAAGGCGCGCGGCGTCTCGGCGTCGGGCTCGGGCGACAGCGCACGGACCTCGCCGTCCCGCGTCACACCCACGAGCTTCGTGCCGTCGCCGGCGCTCCTTCGCACCGCTTCGTCGACGACCGCGGGCGACGCCCAGGCATGGTCGGAGCCCCGCAGTCGGTCGATGCGTGCCCTGCGCAGGATCAGAACGTCAGCCCCACACACCGCCAGCGCCAACGGCACGTCGTCCGCGTCCACCGCGGGAAGCGGCCAGCGCGCCTCGACCATAGCTTCTCCGGCTCGGACCCGCGGCTTCGAGCGGACGAGCAGCGGCGGGTCCGTCTGTCCGACTGCTGTCGTCGCCATCGAAGTCGACAGAACGACCGACAGGGCGCCGAGTCCGGCTCGCATGGACCACGAGCATACGGCGCGCACGTTACGCCGCCGTAACGAACCCCTCGAGTTGGTGTCAGACTCCACTCTGTTACTTCGGCGCCGAGTCCGGCTCGCGTGATGCTGCCCGCCGGCAGCGGCGGCGCGCTACGCTCCGGTTCGCATGCGACTCCGGAGAGTTTGTTCCATCGCGTTTGCCTGTCTGGCGCTGGCCGTGGGCTTCTGGTTCTGGTGGCCGGAGCGTGCGCCGGCGGTGCCGGCCGGAACGATGGGCGGAGCGGGAGGCGAACCGAGTGCGCTCGAAGCGTCGCTCGCACCGCCGGCCACGCGTCTCGTGGTGCCTCCGGGCGCGGGCGCGTCGGCTGCCGCCGCGGCGCACGTCGAGCCGCCGCCGATCGGGGTCACGGTGTGTTGGCAGGACGACGCAACGCCGGTGTCGGGGTTGACGCTCGTCGTCACCGACGCGGTGCGGCCCTACCCGGTGCGCGGCACGCAGGCGGCAACGACGGATGCGCACGGGCGTGCCGAGCTGCGTCTGTCGGCCGGGACGCACGTGGTGATGGTGACGTCGGAGTGTTGCAAGGCGGTGGTCGTCGGCGAGGGTCAGCCGACCGAGCACGAGCTGCGCTTGCCTGGCGGCGCGCGCGTCCACGGTCGCGTCGTCGACGAGGACGACGTGCCCATCGCCGGCGCGCGCGTGGCGCTGGCGCGTGGGTCGCTCCTGTCGGACGCGACGCTCGGCGTCACGGCGGCCGACGGCACGTTCACCGCGCGCCTGCCGACGACGCTGGGGTTCGTGTTCGCCGAGAAGCGTGGGCACGGTCGGTCGCAGGCGGTGCAGGTCGCGGGCCTGTTGCCGACCGAGCCGGCCGTGGACCTGGTCTTGGCGCCTGCCACCACCACGGTGCGCGGGGTCGTGGTCGACGCCGCCGGCCGGCCGGTCGCTGGGGCGCGCGTGACGGTCGGCACGTCGGCGCCGCCGCTGCGCCAGCCGGGCTACAGCGAGCCGGTGCCGCCGCCGGTCCTGCGCACCAGTGCGGACGGAGCCTTCGCGTGTGATGACGTGCCGCCCGGCGACGGCGCCGTGCTGGCGTCGGCCGCCGGATTCGCGCCCGCGGCGCAGCCGTTCGTCGCCAGCCTGGGTCAGGTGACCGAGGTGCGGATCACGCTGCAGCGCGGCGCCCGCGTCGAGGGGCTCGTGCGCGACGGTGCGGGTCAGCCGGTGCCGGGCGCGCGCATCGTGCGCGGCGCACACGGGCAGCCGGAGGTGGTGGAGAACGACGGCACGTTCGGCCTCGACGTCGCGCCCGGCGAGGTCGAGCTGCGTGCCGAGCGCGCCGATCTCGGCGTCGACGCGGTCCGCGTGGCGGTCGTCGCGGGCGAGACGCGTCGCGTGGAGTTCGCGCTGCGTCCGGGCCTGGTGCTCGCCGGTCGCGTCGTCGACGAACGCGGTGCGCCGCGCGCCGGCCTGTGGGTGAGCGCGTTGGAGCACGCGCCACTGCCGGTCACCGTCACTGACGTCGATGGGCGCTACCGCATCGTCGGCTGCGTCGCCGGGCGCGCGCGGGTCGAGGTGCGCACCGACGCGCCGTTCGCTGGGTTGCCGCTCGCCAGCGTCGAGGCCGAGCCGGGGGCGCCGGTTCCGGACCTCGTGGTGCCGGCGGCCGACGCTTCGCTGCGCCTGCGTGTCGTGCGGCTCGACGACGAGCTGCCGTGCCAGCTCGAACTGCGCGCCGAGGGCAGCGAGGCCGGGGTTTTGCGCATGCTGCCGCCGTCGGGGGAGGTGTGCTTCGCCGGCCTGGTCGCGGGGCGGTACTACGTGCGTCACGCCTACTTGTGCGATCCGCCGCGCGTCGTGTACGGCCTCGACCTCGGGCCCGTCGACCTGGGCGCCGGCGACACGCGCGACCTCGGCACGCACACCCTGGCCACGCCGAACGCGCTCGACCTACAGGTCTGCCGGCGCGATGGGGTTCCGGTGCGGTCGGCGCGCGTGATGCTTCGCGCCCTCGGCAGCGACGAGCGACCGTTTCGGGCGTTCTTCGACCAGCACGGCCGCCTCTACCCGCGCTCGTTCCCGCCGGGTCGATACCGCGTGGTGGTCGAGGCAGGTCTCGACCACGACGGCGGCGAGGCCGAGGTCGAGATCGCCGCGGCGCGGACGACGCCGCTCCGGATCGAGGTCGATCGCTAGCGCGACGTGGTGGCAGGTCGGTGACGGTTACGCCTCCGTAACGATCCCCACACATCGGTGTCTGACTCCAGTGTGTTACTTCGCGCCTGGGCCTACACTGTCGGCTCACATGCAGGACGCGCCTCTCGTCATCGGCGGCCACACCTTCTCCTCGCGCCTCTTCGTCGGCACCGGCAAGTACCCGGACCTCGATGTCATGCAGCGGGCGCTGGAAGCCTCGGGCACCCAGTGCGTGACGGTCGCGGTGCGCCGCCTCCAGCTCGGCGTGCCGCAAGGGAAGAGCCTGCTCGACTACCTGGACCGCGGCCGCTACGTGCTGCTGCCCAACACGGCCGGGTGCTACACCGCCGACGACGCGGTGCGCACCGCCATGCTCGGTCGCGAGGCCGGGATGAGCGATCTGGTGAAGCTGGAGGTGCTCGGCGACCCCGACACGCTCCTGCCCGATCCGGTCGGCACCCTCGAGGCGGCGCGAACTCTGGTGCGCGAGGGCTTCACCGTGCTGTGCTACACCAGCGACGATCCGGTGCTTGCCAAACGCCTCGAGGAGGCGGGGGTCGCCGCGGTCATGCCGGCCGGCGCGCCGATCGGTTCCGGCCAGGGCATCCTCAACCCGCTCAACATCTCGATCATTCTCGAGCGCGCGCGCGTGCCCATCGTGGTCGACGCCGGCGTTGGCACCGCCAGCGACGTGACGGTGGCGATGGAACTCGGGGCGCACGGCGTGCTGCTCAACACCGGCATCGCGCTGGCCAAGGACCCGGTGCGTATGGCCCGCGCCATGAAGGCCGCGTGCGAGGCCGGGCGCGATGCGTGTCTGGCCGGCCGCATCCGCAAGCGCCGCTACGCCTCGGCGTCGTCGCCGACGGCCGGCACGATCGAGTTTGCCGGTGAGTGAGACGCGCGCGTCGTCGGCGGACCTGATGGGGACCCTGGCACGCGCGGCGGTCGGAGTGATCGCCTACGTCCTGTTCGGGGTGGCTGCCGGCCGTGTGCTGGGACTGCACCCCAGCGCCGACGACGTCGAGAGCCTACTGGTCGCCCACGGCTGCGGCTGTGTCGGCTTCTGCCTGGCAGCGGCGGTGCTGCCGGCGAGTGTGCGCCTGGTCCCAGCGCGCGGGTCGCTGGCGGCGCCGCTCTTCTACGTCGTGTTCCTGCTCCTCTGGGTTCCGTTCGTGGTGTTCGCCTACACCTGGCTTCTGCACCGGCTGTCGGTGCCGTTCGAGCCGCAGGAGCAGCTGGCGTACTTCGGCGGAGCCGACCGCGGCCGCTGGCAATTCGCGGCGGCGCTGGCGACGGTCGTCTTCGTCGGCCCGCTGGCCGAGGAGTACGCGTTCCGCGGCTACTGCCAGGACGCGCTCGCGGCCCTGGCCGGTGGCCGCTTCGCCCTGGTCGGCACGGCGGCGGTGTTCGGCGTGTTCCACGGCCTGGTGTTCGCCGTGCCGCTGGCCATGCTGGGGCTCTTGTTCGGTTGGCTGCGCGTGCGCTACCGGAGCCTCGCGCCCGGATTCGTGGTGCACGTCCTGCACAACGGGCTCACCGTGGCCGTGATGCTGGCGGCGCCCGACATCCTGAACGAGGCATACAGATGAGTGTCGATCACGGCGCCCGTGAGTTTCGCGTTCACCCCGACATGGTCGGCCGTCTGCGCCGTGTCGGCCAAGCGCTGGTCGCCGACAATGCCGCGGTGATGGGCGAGGTCCGCCTCGGACGCAACACCAGCGTGTGGTTCGGCGTGACCCTGCGTGGCGACGACTCTTCGATCGAGATCGGCGACGACAGCAACGTGCAGGACAACACCTGCGTGCACGTCGACCTCGACGCGCCCCTGCGCGTGGGTCGTGGCGTCACCATCGGGCACGGCGTGATCGTCCACGGCGTGGAGATCGGCGACTACGCCCTCGTCGGTATGGGTGCGGTGCTGCTGTCGGGATGCCGCATCGGCGAGTACAGCATCATCGGCGCCGGTGCCGTGGTGCCGGAGAACGTCGTCATCCCGCCGCGTTCGGTCGTGCTCGGTGTGCCCGGGAGGATCAAGCGACAAGTCACCGAGGCGGAGATGGAGGAGAACCGCTGGCGCGCGCGCCACTACGTCGCGCGCGCCGAGAGCTACTTGCCGTAGGCGTTCGCTACGGGCTTTCCCGCAGCCAAACCGCATGTTGGTGTCAGACTCCACTCTGTTGATTCGTCCGGATCGGGGGGCGACCCGGTATGAGAATGTGACCATGGCATGGGGGCGTGCGGCCTCCGAGCGGCGGCCGGGTTTGAGCGCGATTGCGCTCCGGGGTAGCTTCTTCCACACGCTGCGCCCCATGGGAAGGGCGCCCGAACTGGCAGTGGCAACCCCGGAGTCTGTCTTCCATGCGTCCTCGTACTCGTCACCTCCTCCTCCCGTGCGGTCTCTTGGCGGCGGCGTGTTCCGACCACAAGGCCGGCGCCTTCGGCGGCTCGGGCGCGCTGCAGAGCGTCGTGTTCGAAACACGCAGTGAAGTGCCTGCCGATGCCGGCGACCTCGCCGACATCACCGCCGCCGATTTCAACGCGGACGGCAATCCCGACGTGGCCGTCACCTCCGTCGCCGGCAAGGTGCAGGTGCTGCTCGGTCAGGGCAATGGCACCTTTGGGCTGGTGCAGTCGATCGCGGTGTCTGGCGTGCCGTCGTTCCTGGCGGCAGGTGATCTCGACCTCGACGGCGACCAGGACCTCGTCGTGGTCCGCGCCCAGGCGCAGACGCTGTCGAGCTACCTGAACGACGGCACCGGCAGCTTCACTCTGTTCGCCGACACGCCGATCGGTCCCGGCCCGCAGGAACTCGTCCTCGCCGATGTCGACGACGACGGCCGCTTGGACGCCTGCGTGACAAGCATCGCCGACCGCACCATTGCCCAACTGCACGGCCGCGGCGACGGCGGCTTCGTGGCACAGACCGGCTGGGACATGCCGGCCGGCGCGCAGCCGCTCGGCATCGCCGTGGCGGACCTCGACGGCGATGGGCACGCGGACGTGGTGGCCACCGATCAGGGCGGCGACCGGATCGGCGTCTTCTACGGGCGCGGGCAGGGGCAGTTCGAGGCGATGGTCGAGCACCCCGTCGGGGCTTCGCCGGTGGCGGTGAGCATCGGCGACGTCAGCTTCGACGGGTTCCCCGACATCGTGGTGTCGAATCTCGACGGGTTCTCGATCAGCATCCTGCGCCGCATCGATGCGCGCGCCTATCGAACCGACACGGTGAACACCGACGGTGCGCCGAGCCTCAGCGCGATCGGCGACCTCACCGGCGACGGCGTCAACGACCTGGTGGTCTCGGTGTTCTCGCGCGCCAGCGTGTCGCTCTATCCCGGCCAGAGCAACGGGAGTCTCGGCGACGAACTGCAGGTCGGGATTTCCGGACAGCCGTTGCGTCCGCTGATCGTCAACGTCGATCCCAGCCAGGGGCCGGCCGCCGACCTGTTGGTCTGCCCGGTGCTCGGTGACCGCCTGAGTCTGATCTTCGGCGGCGCGGGTCTGCCGCGCGGCGCCTTCAACTACGCCGCCGGCGTGCCGGTGGCCGAAGCGGTGGCAACCGCCGACTTCGACGGCGACGGCACGGCCGACCTTGCGGCAGGCGGCGTCGGGTCGGCGACCGTGGCCATCTCCACCCTGCTCGACAGCCCGGCGACGCGCACGCGGGTTCTGGTGCCGCAAGTGCGGCTCGACACGCCTGCGGGTCCCTTCAATCTGGTCGCTCAGGACTTCAACGCCGACGGCCGGCCCGACCTCGCCGTCGCCATGAAGGGCGGTGTTTGTCTGTTCGCCAACCGCAGCGACGCCAGCGGCCTGCGCATGGAGAACGTGCCTGCCGACGGCGGCTTCCTGGTGGAGGCGTCGGGTAGTTTCAGCGTCGCCGCTGGCGACATGAACGGCGACGGACTCCTCGACGTCGTGCTGACGTCGGTGTCGGAGAACCAGGTCAAGGTGCTGCCGGCGCTCAGCAACAACTTCGACTACGCAGCCGTACCGATGGTGCTCGACGTGCCCGGGCGGCCGTTGGGGCTGGCGCTGGCCGACCTCGACGGCGACGGAGACCTCGATCTCGCGGTGAGTCGTAACGGACACGGGTTCGTCAACGCCTACGCCAACGACGGCCAGGGCAACCTGACGCTGCTGGCCGAGGTGCCGGTGGGGGCGGCGCCGAACTACCTGCGCACCACCGACTTCAACGGCGATGGGCGCGCGGATCTGGTGGTGAGCAACGGGCTCGGCGACACGATCACCGTGCTGCTCGCCGGCAGCCGGCCCGGCACGTTCCAGCCGACCGACATCGCCGTCGGCCAACGACCGACCGCGCTGCTCACCCGCGACCTGAACCGGGACGGCAAGGCAGACATCCTGGTGGCGTCGCTGATCGGCGCCGACTTCCACGTGCTGCTCGGCGACGGCAGCGGCGGCTTCGGTACCCAGACCCGCTTTCCGGGGACCTACCTGGCGACGACCGCAGACCTCGCCGATCTCAATGCCGACGGCTTGCCCGACCTGGCGGTGGGCAGCGCTCGCACGACGCGCGTCTCTCTCTACCGCAACCTGTCGCGCTGACCGGTCGACGCCCGCGTGGCGACTCTCTTCCTGTGATCTCGCCGCCGGCTGGCCCGCGGGCTAGAAGTCTCTTGCATGGCGACGACCTCGTTCATGGGCGTGATCCTCGCGGCCGGCAAGGGCACGCGGATGCGGCCGTTCTCCGCGCACTATCCCAAGCCGATGCTGCCGGTCTTGGGCAAGCCGCTGATGGTCCATCAGATCGAGATCATGCACGCGCTCGGGGTGCGCGACGTCGTGATCGTCATCGGCCACCTCGGCCACGAAGTCGTGCAGCGGCTGGGCGACGGTGCGCGCTTCGGTATGCGCTTCCGCTACGTCGAGCAGGAGCAGACGCTGGGCATCGCGCACGCCGTGTCGCGTCTCGATCCGCACGTGGACCGACCGTTCTTCCTGTTCCTGGGCGACATCTTCTTCGAGACCGAGAACCTGGTGTCGATGACCGAGCGCTTCGGCCAGCAGGGGACGTCAGCCGTGCTTGCGGTGCGGCGGGAACCCGACCCCGCCGCGCTCCGGCGGAACTTCACCGTCGAGGTCGGCGCCGACGGCTGCCATGTGCTGCGCGTGGTCGAGAAGCCGCGGTTTCCGCGCACCGACCTCAAGGGTTGCGGCATCTACCTGTTCGATCCGGCGTTCTTCGACGCCGTGCGGCGGACGCCCCGCACGGCCCTGCGCGACGAATACGAGATCACCGATGCGATCCAGATCTTCATCGACGGCGGTCAGCGCGTGGAGGCAGCCGAGGTGATCCGACGCGACCTCAATCTGAGCTACGCCAAGGACCTCCTCAGCCTCAACGTCTACCTGCTCGACAAGAGTGGGGAGCGCAACTGGCTGGGCGAGCGGGTGCAGATCGACCCGCGCGCTACGCTCGAACGCTGCGTCGTCATGGATGGTGCCCGGGTCGAGGGGGCCTTGGTCCTGCGCGAATGCCTGCTGTTCCCCGACGTGTGCGTGCGCCGCGCGCCGGGAGCCGAGCGCGTGATCTTCACCGCCGACGACGAGATCCACTGCGATCAGGCGCCGCCCGGCTGAGCTGCAAGGGCTGCGAATCGTCGCGGCGGGCGCGAATTCGGCCGTGTTGTTCCGTTGCCACAGAGCTGACCAGGCCACGCCCGAGCAGCCCTGGAAGCTCCAAGCAACAACGGCGCCGGCGGCCCCCTCTGGTCGGCGCTGCGCCGACATCAACCCTTTGGGTTGCGGCCGCCGGCCGCGCTGAGCTGCAAGGGCTGCGAATCGTCGCGGCGGGCGCGAATTCGGCCGTGTTGTTCCGTTGGCCACAGAGCCGACCAGGCCACGCCCGAGCAGCCCTGGAAGCTCCAAGCAACAACAGCGCCGGCGGCCCCTCTGGTCGGCGCTGCGCCGACATCAACCCTTTGGGTTGCGGCCGCCGGCCGCGCTGAGCTGCAAGGGCTGCGAATCGTCGCGGCGGGCGCGAATTCGGCCGTGTTGTTCCGTTGGCCACAGAGCCGACCAGGCCACGCCCGAGCAGCCCTGGAAGCTCCAAGCAACAACGGCGCCGGCGGCCCCCTCTGGTCGGCGCTGCGCCGACATCAACCCTTTGGGTTGCGGCCGCCGGCCGCGCTGAGAGCCCGAGAAGAAATCATGATACGGGCTCTCAGATTGCCCCCGGTGGCCGCATCCGCGGCCACGCAGAGAGTGAGAAACCGATTGTTTCTCACTCTCTGAGCCGAAGGCTCGCGATCGCGAAGGCGATCGCCAACGACATGCTCAAAGCCCGTGCGCTCGACTCTTGCACGGGCTCCGAGGTCGAACTGCCGGCAAGGAGCACGTCGGGACAGCCCCGGCCGTATGGTCCGGGTCGGCCAGTGGCGGCGGGATTCTGCCGCCGTGCGTACGCCGCGACCTTCGGATACCGTGCCGCGATGCTCGTGGGTGTTCTCTGCGCGGTGGCGTTGCTGGCCCCGCAAGACCTCGTCCTCGAAGGCGCCGGCGTGCTCACCGGCACCGACTCTGCGTGGGGCCCGCGCGTCGTTGTGCGCGACGGGCGCATCGCGCCCCCCGATGCCGCCGCGCCCGACTCGGCGCCGGTGCGCAAGGTGCCCGGCGTCGTGCTGCCCGGTCTGCACGACGCGCATGCTCACCTGCAGGGTCTCGGTGCGGCGCTCGAGAACGTCGACCTCGTCGGCACGGCCAGCTTCGCCGAGGTGGTCGAGCGCGTGCAGGCTCGCGCGGCGCGGACGCCGGTCGGCGAGTGGGTGCTCGGTCGCGGCTGGGACCAGAACGACTGGGACGACAAGGCCTTTCCCGGGCACGCCGCGCTCAGTGCCGCGGTCCCCGACCATCCGGTGTGGCTGGTGCGCGTCGACGGCCACGCGGCGCTGGCCAACGCGCGGGCCATGGCGCTCGCCGACCTGACGTCGGCGACGGCGACGCCCGCGGGCGGCGAGATCCTCAAGGACGCGGCCGGTGCGCCCACCGGCGTGCTCATCGATACCGCCATGGGTCTGGTGGGCGGCAGCCTGCCTCAGCCCGGCTCGGCACAGCTCGAGCGCCAGTTGCTGGCGGCTCACGATGCATGTCTGGCGGTCGGCCTCACCTGCGTGCACGACGCCGGCATGTCGTCCGAGCAGATCGACATCGTGCGCCGCTTGTGGCTGCAGAGGCGCTGGAAGCTGCGGGTGTATGCGATGCTGCCGGCGGCGGAGGTCGAGGCCATCCGTCGCGGGCCGTGGCAGACGCCCGACGACGTGTTGATCGTGCGCGCGGTGAAAGGCTACGCCGACGGCGCACTCGGCTCGCGGGGTGCGGCGCTGCTGGCGCCATACTCCGATCAACCCGGTTACCGCGGCCTCATGATCACGCCGCGCGCCGGCTTGCAGAAGCTGGCTCAGCTCTGCGCCGACACCGGCTTCCAGCTGTGCGTGCATGCGATCGGCGATGCTGCCAACCGCGCCGTGCTCGATGCCTACGCGGCGACCACCTTCGCGCACGGCGCGCGCGCCGCGCGCTTCCGCATCGAGCACGCGCAAGTGGTGCACCCGGACGACTTCGTCCGGTTCGCTTCGCTCGGCGTGCTGCCGTCGATGCAGCCGACGCACCTGACCAGCGACATGCCCTGGGCCGAGGCGCGGTTGGGCCAAGATCGGATCGCGGGCGCCTACGCCTGGCGGCGGTTCCTGGCGCTCGGGTTGCCCTTGCCGTGTGGCACCGACTTCCCGGTCGAGGGCCACGATCCCCGCCTGACCCTGTTCGCCGCGGTGACGACGCGCGCCCCGGGCGGCGAGGTCGAAATGCGGCCCGAGCAGAAGCTGTCAAGACGCGAGGCGCTCGCCGGCATGACGCGCGACGCCGCCTACGCCGCATTCCTCGAGCGCGAGCTGGGCGCCATCGAGCCGGGCATGCGCGCCGATTTCACCGTCTTCGACCGCGACCCGCTGGTGTGCGCCGAAGACGAGATCCTGCACATGAAGGTGCTGCTGACGGTGATCGGCGGCGAGGTGGTGTACCCCCGATGAAGTCCCCGCGTTTGGCGTGTCTCTGTCTGTTGGTCTCGCTGGCGGTCGGCGCGCGCGCGCAGCTGTCGGCACCCGCCGCACCGGCGAAAGGGTCGCCGACGTCGGCGGCGGCGCTGCGGGCGACGCTCGACTTCCTGGCAAGCGACGATCTGGCCGGGCGCGACAGCCCGAGTCGTGGTCTCGACCGGGCACGCGACTACTTGATCGAACGGGTGCGGGCGGTGGGACTCGCGCCGGGCGTGGGGGATGGCTTCCGCCACCGCTACACGCTGCCCGGCACGCGACTCGACCCCGGCCCCTTGGTGTGCAGGGTCCGCGGCACGGAAGGCGAGGTGGTCGAACTCGCCGTCGAGAAGGACGTGCGCGTGTGGCGTGCCGATGCCGGCTACGACAACGAAGACGTCGAGTTCGTGCGCGTCGACTTCGCGCAGCCCGGCGTCGACCGCATGCTGCGCGCCCAGCGCGGCCGTCGGCCGGTGGTCGTGGAGGTGGAAGACTCCTCGCCGCTGTGGTCGGCGTGCGCCGGAGCACGGTCGCAGGTGGCCCGCGGCGGGCGCGGCGGCGCCCCCTGGCTGCTGGTGCGCAAGGGGGTTCTGCCGGCGGGCGACCTGCGCGGCCAGATCTCCTTGCCGGCACCGCAGGCCGCCGACATCGACCTCGAAAACGTGGTTGCGACCCTGCGTGTCGACGGCGCCAAGGAGTGGGTTCTGTTCACGGCGCACTACGACCACGTCGGGATCGGCGCGCCGCGCGGCGGCGACGCCATCTACAACGGTGCGGACGACGACGCGTCGGGGTCGGCGGCGGTGCTGGCGCTGGCCGAGGCATTCGTGCAGCGTTCGCCTCGGCTGACCCGCAACCTCGCCTTCGTGTGGTTCTCGGCCGAGGAGAAGGGGCTGCGCGGCAGCCGTGCCTTCGTCGAGGACTCGCCGTTGCCGATTGCGGACATCGCGGCGGTCGTCAACCTCGAGATGCTCGGGCGGCCGCCGGCGGAGGGGCCGCGCAAGGCGTGGATCACCGGCGAGGACCTCTCCGACTTCGGCGCGATCGCGCGTCCGATCTTCTCGGCGCACGGCGTCGACATCGTCGACTTCGTCATGGCGGGCCAACTCTTCTACCAGAGTGACAACCTGCCCTTCGCGCAGAAGGGTGTGGTGGCGCACGCCATCAGCGCTGGCTCGTTGCACCAGGACTACCATCAACCCGGTGACGAGGTCGAGAAGCTCGATCTCGAGCACATGAGCGCGGTGGTGGAGGCGGTCTACGCCTTCGGCGTCGAACTGGCGAGCCGCGACGAACGGCCGCAGTACAACGACAGGGGCAAGCAGACGCTGAGCGGTGGCCGCGGCACGCGCGGTCGCCGCCGCGCCCGGGACGAGGCGCCGCCCGACGGCGGCGAAGATCGCAACACGCCCGCAGGCACGAAGCCAGGCTCGAACCCAGCTGCGAACAAGGGCGGGCGCTCGGGTCGGTGACCGCGATCGCCACACCCCGCGGTCTCACACCCACGTGGCTCGACGTCAGTCGAGATCGAAGGGCCGCGGTGGGGCGTCGTCGGGGTCTTCGTCCGCCTTCTTCTTGGCGGTCCGGAACAGGTCTTCGAGCGCCTCCTTCTCGTGCTTCTGTGCATCCACGGCTTGCCCGAACGCCGAGTCGAGACGCTTGCGCTCCAGGCTCTGGTCCGCCAGCAGGGCGTCGAAGTCCTTGCTGACCTTCGCGTCTTTGACCTTCACCGCCCGGGCCTGGTGCGAGCGCACGTCGTACTCGATGCGCTTGCCACAGCACGGGCAGGCGAACTGGAAGATGCCGTTGCTCATGTTGGCTCCGAGGGAAGTTCGGGCACGCCTGCGGCGTCAGCCGCCCGGACGTTATCCTGGCCATCGCGCCGCGAAAGACCCGTGACCCCGACCCCTCGCGAAATCCAGCCGGGAACCGTTCCGGCGGCGCTCCGTTCGGCGCCGCAACCGGTCGCCCCGGTGCCAGACGCCGATCCTGATGCGCCTTTCGTGCAGCGTGCACGGGCGGGGGACGGCGAGGCGTTTCGGGCGCTGGTGGAAAGGCATGAGCGGCGGGTGTTCGGCTTGGTGATCCGCGTCCTCCACTGCGATCGCGACTTCGCGCGCGACGTCTGCCAGGAGGTCTTCGTCCGCGCCTACCGCGGGCTCGGATCCTTCGATCCCATCGCCAAGTTCTCGACCTGGCTGCACACGGTGGCGCTCAACTACTGCATCACCGAGTACCGCAAGACGAAGGCACTCAAGCGCAGCCGGCGCACCCTGTCATTGCACGCGCCGATCGCTGGCACCGACGACTTGACCATCGAGCCGGAGGCGCGCGGACCGCTGCCACACGACGGCGTACACCATCGCGAGATCGCTGCCGCCGTCCGTGCCGCCGTGCACGAGTTGCCCGAGGAGTTCCAGCACGCGGTGCTGCTGCGCGACCTCCAGGGGCTGTCGTACGAGGAGATCGGTGCGATCCTCGAGGTGCCGCCTGGCACGGTGCGGTCGCGCATCCACCGAGGACGTCTCATCTTGCAGGAGAAGCTCAAGGAGTTCCGGCCATGAGTCGTTCCACGGCAGGGGGGCCCGGCGAGCGGCCCGAAGAACGCTTGGACGAGCGGTTCGCGGACTGGGTCGATGGTCGGCTCGGCCCGGCCGAGCGCGCCGCGCTCGAAGCCGAGATGGCACGTGACCCTGGGCTTCGGCGTGCGGCAGACGAATACCGTCAGGGCGTGCAGATGCTGCGCAGCGCGCTGACGCCGGAGGACATGGGGCCGAGCGTTGCCAGCGCCGTGATGGCTCAGGTGCGTCCGACGGCTCGACCACCGCGCGCCTGGCGGCCGTATCTGGCCAGCCTGATCGCCGCTGCGGCGCTGGTGCTCGTCTTCGTGACGGTGCGTTCGATCCCGCCGGCCGGCGAGCCGTCGCAGCAGGACGTGGCGACCGGCTCGACGACGGCGCCTGGGGACTCGTTCTTCGTGCAGGAGCTGAAGCAGGTCGGTCGCGCCGCCGACGACCAGGCACCGGCCCAGAATCGACGCAGCGAGGCGGGCGCCGAGTACGCCGATCGGCTCGCCAAGGAGGAAGGCGAGCCCGCGCCCCCGGCGGTCGCCGCCCCCCCAACCGTGCTGCGGATGGATGTGGCGCAGAAGGAGGCCGAGGAGTCCGACATGGCTACGCTTCGCGAGCGCGCGGACGCCGCCGGCGAAGAAGTGAAGCGCGCGCGTGCGGCAGTCGGAGCCGAGGTGGGGCTCGGCGCCGAGGTTCGTCCCGACGCGGAGGCACCGAGAGACGCGAAGGACGACGTCGCGCGCCGGCAGCCGAGCGGTGACGTGCCGGGCGAGCGACGTCCGAAGCGGCGCTTCGAGGCTCAGGCCGACGGCGGCGCGCGGGACGACCTGCAAGCGGGCGTTGGGCAGGACGGCATGCTCATGTTCGACACCCCCACGCCGGGGGGAGCGCTGGGGGAGGTCGCCCTCGTGGTCGAGGTGGCACCTGCCGAGCCGCGTGCCTGGCGAGAACTCGACGCTCGCACCGCGCAGGCCGACGGCAACGTCGCCGAACTGCTCGCCGTTCTGGCGCCGCCGCTCGAGGAGTCGCTGGCGGACAAGGTCAGCATCGACTTCCGAAGTCTGGCGTTGTCGCGGGTGACCAACTCCGACCTCGGATCCCCGGCGACCCAGCCCCGTACGACTCAGCCGCCTGCGACTCAGCGCCCGGCGTTCGATGAGGCCTCGGACCTTGGCGATGAGCGCGAGAAGGACGAGCGCGAGAAGAAGGTGGGGCCGGTGGTCGAGTCGCGTCGCAAGGAGTCGGCTTCGCCGCTCTTCGCGGTCGCCGATACCGACCGCGTGTACCGAGTGCGTGGCACGCGCACCGAGCTCCGCGGCCTGGTGTCGGCGTTGCAGGCGCGCGCGCGCGGCGAGGTGCGCTTCGAACGCCTGGCGGTGGCACTGGCTCGGTTGGGTCCGAGCGGCGGGGCGGATGCCGGAGCGCTCGTGGGCGGTGGTGCCGGCAGCGCCGGACCGGTTCCGGTGCGGACGCCACCGGCAGGACCGACGAGTCCGGGACCGACGAGCTCGGGATCGACCGAACCAGGCCCGACGAATCCGGGCCCGACGAACCCAGGACCGACGAGTCCGGGACCGGGGTTCGGGCGTGTCGATGGTGGCGTGCCGCCGGCGGGTCGTGCGGGGCCCACCGCGGGCCCGGCTCCCGGCGCGCCAGCGCCCGGGGGTCGAGGGGGCGAATCGGTGTCGCCGCGCGCGCGCGCCGCTGGCACCGAGAAGCACGACCTGCTCCTGGTCCTGCGCCCGGCACGCGCTCGGCGCTGACCGGGCATGGCGTTGGCCACCGGTGGCGGATCGGTCGGCCGCCACGGTGAGCGCCTCAGAGAGTGAGAAACAATCGGTTTCTCACTCTCTGCGTGGCCGCGGATGCGGCCACCGGGGGCAATCTGAGCTGCAAGGGCTGCGAATCGTCGCGGCGGGCGCGAATTCGGCCGTGTTGTTCCGTTGCCACAGAGCTGACCAGGCCACGACCGAGCAGCCCTGGAAGCTCCAAGCAACAACAGCGCCGGCGGCCCCCTCTGGTCGGCGCTGCGCCGACATCAACCCTTTGGGTTGCGGCCGCCGGCCGCGCTGAGGACTCGTGGCAACGGCGACAACGAAAGCGCGGTGACCCCCGGCGCGTTGTGGGTCGGAGGACGGCAGCCACGGCGCGCCGGTGGCGCTCGGGCCGCGACCACTCATGAAGCTGCGGATCCTGGCTCTCGACTACGACGGCACGATCGCCGTCGACGGCCGCCTGGACCCCGAAGTGCGCAGCGCCATCGGCGACGCGCGCGCGTCCGGCCTGGCGGTCGTGCTGGTGACGGGACGCATCCTCGACGATCTACGCTGCCTGATCGGCAACCTCCGCATCTTCGACGCGGTCGTCGCCGAGAACGGAGCGGTCCTTTCGTTCCCGCTTTCGGGCCGCTCGAGCCTGCTCGCGCCCCCCGTACCCGAAGCCTACGTCCGAGCGCTGCGGGACCGCGGCGTCGTGGTGCACGTCGGATCCTGTCTCGTCGACCTCGACGCCAACGATGCCCACGTCGCGCTCGACATCCTGCAGCGCATGGAGCTGCCGCTGGTGTGCCATTTCAACCGCGGCCGCCTGATGGTCCTGCCACAGGCCGTCAGCAAGGCCACGGGCCTGCGCGCGGCCCTGCAGATCATGCGCCTGTCGACCCACAACGCCGCCGCGGTGGGAGACGGCGAGAACGACCACGAGCTGCTGCGGGTGTGCGAAGTCGGCGCCGCCGTCGCGTGGGGTAGCCCAGCGCTGCGAGCGGCCGCCGACATGATCGTCGACGGCGACGGCCCGGCAGCAGTGGCTGCCTACGTGCGGGCCTCGAGCGCTCAGAACCGGATCGTGCTGCCGCAGAAGGCCCGTCGCAACCTGCTCCTCGGCCGCGACGAGCGGGGAGGCGTCGTGTCGTTGGCCGTGCGCGGGCGCAACGTGCTGGTGGCCGGCGACCCGCGCTCAGGCAAGTCGTGGGTCGCCGGTCTACTGTGCGAGCAGCTTCTCGCCGAACACTACAGCCTCTGCGTGATCGACCCCGAGGGCGACTATCAGGAGCTGGAGGCATTGCCCGGCGTGGTCACGTTCGGCGGCGACGACCCGTTGCCGTCGGTGCACCAGCTCCGGCGCACGCTGCGCCACGCCGACGTCAGCGTCATCCTCGACCTCGCCCGTCTCGACGCCGCCGCCAAGCGCGCCTACGTCGACACGGCGCTGACGACGGTGACACAGCTCCGACGCGAGACGGGCCTGCCGCACCGCATCGTCGTCGACGAAGCACACTACTTCCTCGGCGACGAGCGCCAGGTTCGCGTCCTCGATCCCGAGCTCGCCGGCTACACCCTGATCACCTACCGCGTCAGTGGCCTGCACGACGACGTGCTCGCGCGCACCGAGTGCATCATCGTCACCCGGGAGACGGATCCCACCGAGGCGCGCCTGCTGCACGCTCGATTCGACGGCCGCGAGGACGTGGCGCACTGGCTGCGCGTCCTCGCCGGGCTCGGCATGGACGAAGCCGTGCTGCTGCCGCACGGCGAGGAGGCCGGCGGACAGCTGCGTCGCTTCCACATCGCCCCGCGCCTGACGCGACACGTACGGCACCGACACAAGTACCTCGACTTGTGTGTCGGTGCGTCCGTCGCGTTCCAGTTCGCCTCGTCGTCACGCGGTCGCCACCAAGCCGTGCGTTCGCTGCAGGAGATGATCGATGTCCTCGCCGCGTCGCCCAACGAGGACCTCGCCGGGTACGCGCGGCGTGGGGACCTGTCCAAGTGGGTCGAGCACGTGATCGCCGATGCCACGCTCGCCGACGAAGTGCGTGACCTGGAGGAGGGCTTCCGACTGGGGACCATCCCGGACTTCGGCGGTGCCGTGGCGCACGCGATCTTGCAGCGCTATCAGATCGACGAAGAGCCGACCTGACCGGCGCCCGGGCGGCTTCGCCACCCGGCCGTGGCACCCACCGTTCGCAACCAGCGCGTCCGACTCGGTCCGCTGAACGTGCCTACGCCTTGCGACCCGAGAGCTCGGCGCCGCGCCGAGCGGCGAAAACCTTCCTGGCGCCGCGCATTCTCCTCCGTGGAGCCTTGCACGGGGGCCCTACACGACGACGGCTGTGAAGGATGGCCGGGCCGATGCGCCCAGAGGTCTTCGCACCATGACCGAGCATCAGGACGACCGAAGGCGGCGCCAGGAGATGGTCCAGCGACAGATCGCGGCGCGCGGGGTGCGCTCACCCACCGTCCTCGCCGCCATGACGCGTGTCCGCCGTGAGGGCTACGTTCCCTCCTATCTCGGAGAGTTCGCGTACGAAGACACGCCGCTGCCGATCGAAGAAGAGCAGACGATCTCGCAGCCGTACATCGTCGCGTTCATGGTCGACGCTCTGGGGTTGCGGGGAGGCGAGAGAGTCCTCGAGATCGGCACCGGGTCGGGATACGCGGCCGCAGTGCTGGCCGAGATCGCCGGAGAGGTCTACACCATCGAGCGTCACGAGCGCCTGGCTCGCACGGCCGAAGAACGTCTGAAACGCGACGGGTACACCAACGTCCACGTCCGACACGGCGACGGCACCCTCGGATGGCCGCAGGCCGCGCCGTTCGACGCCATCGTCGTCGCTGCTGGCGGCCCGGAGGTACCAGAGGCCCTGCGTGACCAACTCGCCCCCGGCGGCAGGCTCGTGATCCCTGTGGGCCGGGACGTGGGCGTGCAGAAGCTGATTCGGGTGACGCGCACGGACGCCGACCGCTACCAGCAAGAGGAGCTGGCCAACGTGCGTTTCGTGCCCCTGGTCGGCGCCCAGGGCTGGCGCGAGCCCACCGCCCGCAAGGCCGGGCCCGCGCCGGGCCCGGCGAAGCGGGCGGACCTCGTCGCGGCATCGGTGGAGCCGTTCTCCGACCTGGAGCGTGCGGATCTCTCGCCCCTGCTCGAACGGATCGGCGACGCTCGCGTCGTCTTGCTGGGAGAGTGCACCCACGGCACGTCCGAGTTCTACCGCATGCGTGCGCGCATCACGCGCGCCCTGATCGAGCAGCGCGACTTCCGCGTCGTGGCCGTCGAGGCCGACTGGCCCGACGCCGCCCGCATCGACCACTACGTCCGCGACCGCAGCGTGCCCCGCCACGACTGGCGTGCGTTCGCACGCTTCCCGACGTGGATGTGGCGCAATCACGAGACGCGCGCCTTCGTCGACTGGCTGCGCGAGCACAACCAGCGTCTCGAGCCGGAGCAGCGCGCCCGCTTCGCGGGTCTCGACCTCTACGGCCTGTTCAATTCGATCGACGTCGTGCTGGCCTATCTGGACCGAGTCGACCCCGCGGCGGCCGAGGTGGCTCGTCATCGCTATGGCTGCCTGACCCCCTGGGAGCACGACCCCGCTGCATACGGCAAGGCCGCGCTCACCGGCCGCTACCGCACGTGCGAAGCCGAGGTGCTGCACACGCTCGAGGATCTCCTGCAAGACCGCCTGGAACGGGTGCGCCAACAAGACGAGGGTCTGTTCGATGCCATGCAGAACGCGCGGCTCATCGCCAACGCCGAGAGCTACTACCGCGTGATGTACTACGGCGCCAAGGAGTCGTGGAACCTGCGCGACCGCCACATGTTCGAGTGCCTCGGGCATCTGCTGGCCTTCCACGGGTCCGACGCCAAGGCGGTGGTCTGGGAGCACAATTCGCACGTCGGCGACGCGTCGGCCACGGAGATGGCCGCCCGCGGCGAGTGGAACGTCGGTCAGCTGTGCCGCGAAACGTTCGGCGACGCTGCCTACTCGATCGGCTTCGGCACCGACCACGGCACCGTGGCGGCGGCTTCGTACTGGGGCGGGTCGATGGAGACGAAACGAGTGCGCCCGGCGCACGAGAACAGCTACGAGCGCATCTGCCACGACACCGGCCTCGCGTCGTTCTCGCTGCCGCTGCGCCATGCCCGCGACCCCGACCTGCGCGAAAGCCTCTACGACGCGCGTCTCGAGCGCGCCATCGGCGTGATCTACCGTCCGGAGACGGAGCTGGCGAGCCACTACTTCCACGCCTGTCTGCCGCGACAGTTCGACGAGTACATGTGGTTCGACGCGACGTCGGCCGTGCGACCGCTGCACGCCCATGAGCTCGAGGGCCTGCCCGAGACCTACCCCTTCGGTCTCTGATCGCGCGCGGTCGACCAGGACGATGGTGAATCCCGCGTCGCTTCGCGAGCGTTTTCCCCGACGATGCTCCCGGAAGACCGCGTGAACTCTCGTGAGCCCTTTCCGGAGGAGCTGGCGGATCTGGTGGCGAACACGCAAGCACCGTGCCTCTCGGCATACGCCAACGTGCACGGCACCGACGCCGGCCCTCGCGAAGCGCTCATCTGCGCCAACCATCTCGTGCAGCGGGCCGAGGCGGTCGCTGTCCAGGGCGGCATCGCCACCGACATGGTGCGCAGATGGCTGGCCCCCCTGGTGGAGTCGATCGATCCCGTGCCCGGCCAGGCGCGGGCGGGACGCGCCTTCGCGCTGCTCGCCGACCAGCGCGGTGCCCGCTTGTGGCCGCTGCCGTTCCGCATCGAGGAGGACGTGGCCATCAGCGGCACCGACTTCGTACTCCAGCCCTTGCTACCGGTCTTCGCGACCTACCACTTCTACCTCCTGTCGCTGAGCCGCCGGCGCGCGCGCCTGTTCGGTGCGGACCGTTACCACGTGCAGGAGATCGAAGCACCCGGAGTCGAGGCGGCCCGGGACCTCGAGGTCCCACGCGAGAACCTCCGGCGCTCGGCCGGTGGGGAGGCGAGCGTGCTGCACGACCGCGACCAAGCCGACGCGGCCGATCAGGCGGAGACCGCTCGCTTCCTGCGCCAGGTCGGAGACTGGCTGCGGCGCGCGTGCACCGTCCGCGACCGACCGGTGATCCTGGCCTCGACCCCGGACCTCGCCGCCGGCTTCCGCGAGCACGCGCGCTCGCTCACCATCCTGCCCCGCGCCGTGCACGGCAGTCCCGAGCACTGCTCGACCCACGAACTGCACGCCCGCGCGCTGCCCGTCGCCGACCGACACTTCCACACCGAACGAACCCGCCAGCTGGCCCGCCTCCAAGAATGCGATCCGCAGCGCATCACCGCCGACCCGGCGACGGTTCTGATGGCCGCCGAGCGCGGTCGAGTGCAGACCCTGGCCTTGGGACGGGGCACGCACCTGTGCGGTCGATTCGACGGCCACAGCCTGACCCTCGATCCCGGCGCCCCGGACCTCCTCGATCGCGCCATGGTGCTGACCCTGCGCCACGGCGGCACGATCTTGCCCGTCGCAGCGAGCGACCTGCCCCCAGGCACGCCGTGCCTGGCGCACCTGCGCTACTAGTGGCCGCGCCGAGGAATCACGCGCCCTGCGTACATGAGTCGAGCCCGCGCGCGACAGGTCTGCCTGTTGGCATCGGCAGTCGCGAAGACTGCGCTCGTCGTTTTGCGCGCGGGCTCGAAGTGGTTCGTCCCGAACACCGGCCGCTAGGAGCGCCGGTCGCTCAGGACCATCGTGAGTACGGTGGTTGATCTGGCATCACACCTCCGCGATAGGGTCGAAGATCGGGGGACCGAACCAGCGCGGCATGCTCGCGCGTGGCACACGGGGGAGTATACCACGGCTCGAACGCCAGGCGGGGCAGCCACCGGCCGCACCACCCAACGGACAGGCCTCCCCGTACGAGAGTCGACCGCGCCGGCGAACCGCGGTCGTTCAGGCCGACCCCGCCCCCTGCAGCGCAAGCGCAGCCATGCCGAATCCCAGACCTCCGTCCGTGGCTCCTCCACCTCCCACCGTCCTGCGCGGCGACCGCCTCGAGCTCGTTCCGCTGCGCCCCGAGCACGCCGCGCCTCTGTTCGCGGTGGCCGAGCCCGGCTTGTTCGTCCATTCGACCGCCCGCCCGGTGACCTGGACGGATACGGCGTTCGCAGCCGCGATCGCGGCCGCCTGCCACGACCCCGGCCGCCAGGCATTCGCCATGCGCACCCTTGCCGACGACACGCTGGTGGGCAGTTCGTCGTTCCTCGACTTCCGACTCGATCATCGTGGCGTCGAGATCGGAGCCACCTGGATCGCCCGACCCTGGCAGGGCACGTTCGTGAACCCGGAGTCGAAGCTCCTGCTGCTCCGGCACGCCTTCGCCGACCTCGGCATGGTGCGCGTGCAGCTCAAGACCGACGCGCGCAACGTGCAGAGTCAGCGCGCCATGGAGAAGCTCGGCTGCGTGCGCGAAGGCGTCCTGCGCCAGCACATGATCCTGCCCGACGGCTTCGTCCGCGACACCGTCATGTACAGCATCACCGCCGGCGAGTGGCCGGCGGTGGAAGCGGGCTTGCAGCGGCGGCTGCGCCCCTGATGAGCCAGATCTGATGAGCCGGCCGGGGGCGTTCCCACCCGGCCGGCCACAGGCGGTCAGCGCACGAAGTTCTTGTGCACGACCTCCACGCTCTGCTCCTTGCCGTCGCCGTGGCACACCTCGCACGCCTCGAGCCCATTGGCCGAGTTGGTGCGGATGTGGGCTTGGGCCGACCGGCCGTCGTGGCACGAGCCGCACGCGAAGCGCCAGACCAGCTGCGGGGTCAGGCTCGGGTCGCTCGGGTGCGCGCGCAGGGTCGGCGCGAACCAGGCTTCGTTGCCGGCGCCATGGCAGGCGTCGCAGTTGGCGGTCTCACCCTTGAAGGATGGGAAGCCCACCTCTTCGTAGGTGTGCGAGCTGCCGTTGAAGCCGGCCACCACGTACTCGTCGCCCTCGGCCAGGAGGCGGCCGTGGTGGATCTTGTGGATCATCTGCCGGAACTCGATCGACACGCCCGGGGTCTCCGGCGAGCTGAGGCCGCTGGTCTTGAACTGCGGCCAATCCTCGGCGCCCGAGGTGCCGTGGCACATCAGGCAGTTGGCGAAGCCGCGCCGGTGCGCGCCGTGGAACTGCAGGTCGCGGTGACACGAGTAGCAGTTGGCCGCCGCCGAGATCAGCTCGTACTCGTCGAGGTCGCCCGTGCTGCCGAGGCGGAACGACTTGATCGTGTCGCCCTGGGCACCCTCGGTGTAGCTGGTCGACTGGGTCGACGAGCCCGCGACCACGTTCACGGTGAACGGGTCCTCGCCGTAGATGCCGATCTGGTAGGTGCCGTTCACCAGCGCCTTGCCGGTCCACTCGCCGATGGTCGCATCGAGCATCGGCGCGTCCGGATCGAGCGACGGGCTGTTGTTGATGGCGCCGCGATACATCGCCGGCACCACGAAGTCGGTCACGTAGGTGACGAGGACGCGGTCGGAAGGCGCCGATGCGAAGGTGATCGTGCCCAGCGAGCCATCGACCGTGTAGTTGGCGGGCGCCTCGAGGGCCGGCGTGACCTTGACGACGGCGGTGCCGGCGGCGTGCGCCTTCGACAAGGCGATGCCCACCGTGTCGAGCGGCGCCACCAGCCACAGGCGGTTGCCCTGCACGGCGCGCACGGCCACGTACTCGGCCGACGCATTGCCCTCGTCGAGCACGATCACGTCGTTGGCCGCAAAGCCGGCGCCGCTGGCCACGTCGATGTAGTTCTGGTAGGGCGTCGTGGCCGTGGCCACGGTCGAGGTCGCGCCACCGCCGGTCGGCACCGTCCACACCTGCAGAGTGCCGAAGGTGCCGAAGCCGGTCGTGTAGATCGGCGTGCGCGCCACCGCGTAGACCGTCGCCGAATTCGCCGTGGCGATCTCGCGCTCGACCTTCTCCGGCAGGAGGAAGGTGTGGCTCGGGCCCGCGCCGCTCAGCAGGGCGGTCACCGGCGGGTTGGTGGTGAAGCTCTGCATGTAGAGCAGGTTCCGGTTCGAGATCGGACCGTTGACGATGACCTCCATGCGGGTGATGTCCGCCGGGGCCACGGCGTTGCCGCCGCCGTCGACCACCGCCATGGTCACCTGGATCTTCTCGCCGACCTCGATCAGGCCGTCGGCGTCGCCTCCGGCCTCCGTCACCGCGGTGATGTTGAACTGCAGGTTCTTGGCGCCCGCGCCGGCGCCCCACAGCGGCGGCGAATTGGTGTCGAGGAGCGGATGCGTGTGCGCCTTGCGCACGTTGACCGCCGCTCCGGGGTTGGTCGGGTTCTCGCCGTGGCAGTCGGTGCACGTGTTGTCACCGAGGCCGGCGGGCATGACCTGACCGTTGGACGCGTACGGCTTGGTCGGGTCCCAGTCGTCGTGGCAGGCGATGCAAGCGCGCGTGACGATGGCGTTGGAGAAGATCGAGTCGCCGTTGACCGGTCCGGTGAGAGGGCCGGAGCCATCGGGATCGCCGTGGCAGGCGGCACAGTTGGTCGGCCCGGCGAGGATGGCGTTCTCGACCGACTTCTCCCCCGAGCTCAGCGCGTCGTAGCCGACGTCGCGCGGCATGCCCTGCGACAGGTGCGGCCACTGCGGGAACGCCACGTGCGAGAAGTCGAACTCGCCACGCGAACGCACGATCACGTAGGGCGTGCCGGCGCCGTACACAGGGTTGCCGTTCACGTCGACGGTCTTGCCGTTGACGCTCGGCAGGTGCGCGCCGGAGTGGACCTTGTGGATCATCGTCTGGAACGAGATGCTCAGGCCGAGGGTCTCGCCCGCGCGCGCGTTGGGATTGTTGAGGTCTTCGGACCCGTTGGTGTGGCAGAGCACGCAGTACTTGACGCCGTAGCGGTTCTCGCCGTGGGCGCGCAGCACGGTGTGGCAGTTCTGGCAGTTCGCGTCGCTCACCAGCTCGGGTGCGTTCATCGCCGACGCGTTGCCGAACAGGACGTCGATCGTCGTGCTCGTGGCGTCGCGGAACGACGTGCCCTCGATGTCGATGTCCTGCCGCATGGCCAGGCCGATGCGGTAGGTGCCGTCGGGCAGCGGCTGCCCCGCCAAGGTGCCCGAGTCGTACGGGATCGTGTTGGCCTGGTTGATCTGATTGGGCACGGCGGCCGGAATCGGATCGGGCCAAGTGAAGGTCCAGCTACCGTCGGCGTTCTGCACCGAGTTGGCCGCGATCGCCGAGGTGCTCAGGATCTGCTGGAAGCCGGTGGCTGGCCCGCCGAACAGGGCCTCCTGGAAGGACCACTTGCTGGACGCGATCGCCGTGCCGGCGGTGGTGCTCCCTTGTTGTCCCTCTTGCGCCTTGAAGGTGACCTTGATGCGGTCGCCCGCGCGGAAGTTGCCATTGGGCCCCGACCCACCCTCGACCTTGAGAATGGTGAGGTTGAAGCCGGGAAGCGGGTCCGTGCGCTTGAGACCGGGCGTCAGGTCCTGGCCGTCACGGCCAGGCGCACCGTCGTCGCCGGAACAGGCTGTCCACAGGAGCGAGGAGACGAGGAGGAGTGCCGCACCGCAAACACGATGGGATAGGCGAGGAACGGGAGAAGACGACGACATGACCGCGATCCGTATGCGAGAGAGATGACGAACTAGGACCCAACCGTCCCACTAACTCCAAGGCCTGTCTAGGGTTTGCAGGCTTTCCGTCGAAGCGGGCGCGAGCTACGAAGTTCGTCGTATCTACGACCTTCTCGCAGCTCGACGCAGCCCTCTGCGGCATCCATCAAGGCACGCGAACGAGGGCGCGCTGGCCGACTACGAGATCGACTCCTCGGCGTAGCGCGAGGCTCGGTCCGCGCACCACGACGACGTAGCGTCCCGCTGGCAGGGCTTCGACCAACTCGCACGGCTCGGTCGCCGGCAGCGCGCGCACCGCCGTGTCGACCGGCTCACCGTCGACTGCGCGCCAGTGCACGGTGTCGCCATCGCCGCTCGGTCCGGTCACCGCCACCTGCAGTTCGGGACCCAACGCGCGGCCGTCGGCAGTGCGTACGTCGAGAACCAGCCCGCACCCGACCTCATCGAGGCGAAGATCGACGGACCTCCAAGCGACGGCCTCGAAGGTCACGCTCGCGGTCTCGGGTAGCAAGAGCATCGGCCGCCCGTCGGTCTCGAGCGCCTGGACACGGAATCGATAGCGCCCCGAGGCGAGGTCGCCGACGCGGTGACGCCCCGTCTCGGCGCGCGACTCACGCTGCCAGAGGACCTCCCAGACGTTGCGCCCGTCGGTTCCCTCGCGGCGCTCGCTGGCCTGGAACGAGCAGGTGATGCGTGCCCGGACCACGGGCAAGCCCCCCGGCCGCGAGAGGTCGAGCACGACGCCTGCCTGCGCTTCGACGCGCACGAGACGCGCCACGACGGCGCGCACGGACACACCGGGTTGCAGCGAGGCGTCGATGGGCAAGGTCTCGAGGAAGCCGGGCGCCGAGACGGACACCGACACCGGGCGGCCGATGGGGACCTCGACGGCGCCGGTGTAGCCGCGCACGCGCGTCGCGCGCGCTCCGGTCGCAGCAGAGTCGTGCAGCGTGCACGTGAAGTCCGCGATCGGCACGTCCTCGCCCTCGACTACGGCGCGAACGTGGACGATGCCGGAACCGAGATCGGCAAGAGCGGGTGTCGGGTTCTCGTCGCCGATGCGCTCGCGCAGGGATCCGGAGTCGCCACGCGCTTGCGCCTGCAACTCCGGGCCGGCGGCCACCGGTTCACCTACGATCTTGGGCGTAGTCGACGGTTCGCGATCGCGCCAGGAGCGTTCGGTCCACAACATCCAACACGCCCCCACGACCGCCAGACCGACGAGGCCCAACAAGGCGGCGCGCGAACCTGGCTGGATGCTGGACACGGGAGCGCGAAAGTACTGTCGCCTTCCCCCGGCGGGCAACCTCCTCATCCTCGGCGCAGTCGGGTCATGCAGAGATGCAAGTGCCGCGAATCCTCGCGCCCCAGCAAACTCGGCGATGTCGTTCCGCCGCGAGGGCACTCGACTCGCCCCGCTTCCGGCGGCACTGGAAGCTCCGGCAAGACAGCGGCCGGGCCTTCTCTGGTCGGCGCGAAGCGTCGACGCAACCAAGCCCTTGGTTGCGGCCCCGGCCGCGATGAGTCTGTGCGCGGCTGCCGAAGGTGCGTATCGTCACGCTCGGCGCCCGCGCGTCGCACTCGTCGAAAGCACCGAGTCGCGTTCGCTGCGCCACCTCCGTTCTGCGAAACAGGAATCTCAATGGCATCCTCTTCTCTCCTGGCCATCGGCTGCGGCCTGTTCCTCCTTCCGATCTTCTTCGTTCCGCCCGGACCCGGCGCGGCAGCTCCGGTACCCGAGGCAGCAGCCGCCAACCGCTTCATCGGCGCCAAGGCCTGCAAGAACTGCCACGACGGCGCCGAGAAGGGCAACATGTTCGACCACTGGTCCAAGACCCCGCACGCCAAGGCCTACGAGACCTTGGCCAGCGACAAGGCCAAGGAGGTCGGCAAGAAGCACGGGGTCGACGATCCTCAGAAGAGCGACAAGTGCGTGCAGTGCCACGTGACCGCCTTCGGCGTCGACGCCAAGGAGATCAAGCGCGGCTTCAAGACCGAAGACGGCGTGCAGTGCGAGAGTTGCCATGGCCCGGGCGAGAACCACGCCAAGCTGCGCTTGAAGGAATCGCAGACCGGCGGCACGCCGGCGCCGGTCTCGGCCGAGGAGATCGAGACGGGGCGTGACGCCAAGCACTGCCAGAAGTGCCACAACGAGAAGAGCCCGACCTACAAGCCCTTCTGCCTGAAGGAGCGCATGGAGGTCATCGAGCACCTCGATCCGCGCAAGAAGCGTTCGGAGGAGGAACTCAAGAAGCTGCGCGCGACGTGCTACCCCGAATGCCCGAAGTGCAGCGAGAAGAAGAGCGACGACGGCAAGGGCGAGGACAAGTAGCACTCCTCTCGTCCGCGAGCCGCGTGGGTTCCAGGCGGCCGCGGGCGCAACGACGCGCGAGCTGTCCGCCGCGGATGAACCCCGTGACGCGGACCGCTATCGCACCAGGCCGAGGCGACGCACGATCTCCGGGTCTGCTTCCTTCTCGGCGAGCATGGTGTGGCAGCTCGCGCACTCCATGTTGATCGCTTCGCCGTCCTCGTCCATGTGCTCGCCGTCGTGGCAGCGCATGCAGCCCACGTGCCCCGAGAAGTTGGGGTAGGTCCCCCAGGTGATGTTCATGCTGGGGTAGACGTTGCGCAGCCAGATCCCGGCGATGGCCGCGGCCGCCGGCTGCACCTGCGCGCGCACGTCGGCGGCCAGTTCGTCGCCCGCGTAGGCCTGCTCGAGGGCGCGGACGATCTCCTCCTGGGCCGTCTCACGCTTCCACTCCTGGCGCAGCAGCTCGAGACCACGTCGCCGGATCCCCGGCAGCTGACGTGACACCTTGCCGGCCGCGATCGCCGCGTCGAGAGCCTTGTCCGGCAGCTGGAAGTTGTGGCTCGGCTGATTGTGGCAGTCGATGCAGTCCATCGTACGCCACGACTCGGCGGGCGGCGGATTGGCGAGGTCCTCGCCCTCGGCGGTGAACACGCGCTCCTTGCCCTCCTTGTCCGTGTAGCGGATCCACTGGATCTTGTCGCGCTTGCCGTCGTGGCTGACGTAGCTGACCTTGGTCGCCGGGTCGGCGTGCCAGTGGATGCCGTGGGCGTTGCCACCGTCGCCGCCACCGACGTGCAGGGTCAGCGCGTTGATCGCCGGCGTCACCGGGTCGTCGTCGTTGTAGTGCGGGCGCACGATGACGCGGTCGCCGATCTCGCGCTGGGGCCAATGGCAATGGCCGCAGATCTCGATCGCCGGCCGCATCGTGTGCACCGGCGCCGGGATGGGCTTCGAGTACTTGCCCATCGCGAACAGCGCCAGCTGGCGCATCCCGTTGACCTTGGCCCGAATGAACGACGCCGTACCCGTGCCGATGTGGCATTCCACGCACGCCACCTTGGCGTGCGGCGAGTCGAGCGACGCCTCGTACGTCGGCGACATCACTTCGTGGCAGAGGGTGCCGCAGAACGCCTGCGAGTCCATGTAGTGGACCGCCTGGAAGCCGGCCGTGCCCACCACCGCCAGGTTCACCAGGGTGAGGATGCCGAGCAGGCGCATCATCTTGAGCGGACGCTCCTGCACGGCCGCCATGCGCTCGGGCAGCTGCTTGCGGTAGAACCACAGGCCGAGCGGGATCAGCAGGATGCCGAGCACGAACAGGAACGGCACCAGCACGAACACGAACAGACCGGCGTACGCGCCGTGCTCGGCACCGTACATCGCGAAGTAGACGAGGCTGGTCACGAACGCCATGAAGCTGACGGTCGTGAGGATCGCTCCCGTCCAGGTCAGCCAGTTCGAGCGCAGCAGGAGGAGGAACCGGTTCATCGTCGGTGGAACGACGCCAAGCGTCGCGAGATTGCACCTCGGAGCAAGAGCCAAGAACGCCGTCAGCGAACCTTGTGCTTCAGCGCCACGTCCTGCTCGCGACCGATGCCATGGCACTCGGCACAGGCCTCGGCGCCGTCGTGCGCGGTGTTGGAGCCCGCGTGGCCGATCGCCGCTCGGGTGTCGTGGCAGGCGATGCAAGCCGCCGTCCACGCGCTGCCCACGGCACTCCCTTGCGGGTGGACACGGTCTGCGGGCTGCCGCCAGGCGTCGCTCGCGCCGTGACAGACCACGCAAGCCTTGGTCCCCTCCGGCATCGCCGGAAAGCCGACCTCACCGTACGTCGCGACCGAGAAGTTGTCTGGGTAGGCACTCGACCCGAAGCCCACCACCTCGTAGGCCATGCTCAGCTCGCGGCCGTGGTGGATCTTGTGGATCATCTCGCGGAAGTCGACGCTGACTCCGGTCGTGGCGGGTGCGTTCGCTGCGACGTGCCGCGCGCGGTCTTCGCTGCCCGCGTTGCCGTGGCAGAGCAGACAGGTCTCGTAGCCACGCCGGTTGCCGCCGTGGAACTGGAGATCGACATGGCAGGCGTAGCACGCCTCGGGGCTGCCGATGCGCTGGTTCTCGACCTTGGTGGTGGCAGCACCGAAGAGGAACGTGGCCGTCGCCGGCTTCGACGCCTCGGTGTAGGGAGTGACGATGCCCATGACGTCGACGCTGTGCGTCCGGGTGCCCCAGATGCCGATGGTGTAGGTCCCATCGACCAAGGGCAACCCGCCCCAGTCGCCGGCCTTCTCGCCGAGGTCGGGCGAGTCGTTGAGGGCGCCGGGGAACACCGTCGGCAGCACGAAGTCCGTGGTGTAGGTCGTGAGGACCACGCCATCGCCGAACTCGACCGTCTCGTTGATGGTGCCCGAGCTGCCGACCACGCCGTAGGAACTCGAGGGCACGAGGTTCAGGGTGACCGCAGCCACCGCCGCCCCGGCCGGGTGCGCCTTGCGCACGGCCGACGGGTACGCCGGACTGCGCGGCGACGAGAACCACAGGCGGTCGCCGTCGACCCACTGGATGCGCAGGTACTCCTCTTGCCCGCCGACCCCGTCTTCGAGCACGACGTAGTCGTTGCGCGCGAACAGACTGCCGTCGCCAGGAAGAACGTCAACGAAG
This sequence comes from Planctomycetota bacterium, assembly GCA_041398565.1. Lineage (GTDB taxonomy): Bacteria > Planctomycetota > UBA1135 > UBA1135 > UBA2386 > DATGPD01. Next base: position 263,854 of record JAWKUN010000002.1, read on the forward strand.
TTCTGGCTCAGCGCCGCTGCTGCCGCCAGCTGGCTGCTGGCGCCCGGCGGACCCGACGAGGGACGCAGGTAGACCTCGGTGGCAGCTCCGCTCACGTTCCAGTGCGGCTGGCGCGCCGAGGAGAACGCCTGCAGGCCGGCCGCCGAGACGCCGACGCGCTCGAGGTAGACCCGCTCGGGCAGCGCGGTGGTGTAGGGCCCCGGACCGGACAGCGCCGCCGCCGGAAGGGTGGCCGACAGCAGGAGATTGGGGTTGGCGGTCGGACCGTTCACGCCCACCTCGATGCGGGCGAGGTCGGCGGCGGCCAACGAGCTGCCGCTGTCGTCGGCCAGAGAGAACGTCACCATCGGCTTGTCGCCGGCGTGGAGGTTGGCGCTCGGTCCGGTGAGCGTGAAGTTCACGCCCGCGGCCACCGCGGGGTCGCGCAGCGGGTGCAGGTGCGCATCCATGACGGCGAGACCGTCGCCGCTGACCCCGTGGCAGACGATGCACTGCGAGTCGTCGAGCTGCGGCGGCATGGTTTGGCCGTTGGCGATGTACGGCTGCGACGGCAGCCAGTCGTCGTGACAGGCCGCGCAGGCGCGCCGCGTCGGCTGCCGGTAGGCGAGGTCGCCCTGCGCCGGCGCCTGCAGCGGACCCGTCCCGTCGGGGTCGCCGTGGCACGTGGCACAGTCCACCGGCCCCGAGCGCACGAGGTCCTCCTTCGCCGCCTCCGGCGTGTTGGCGACGTAGTCGAGGTCGCGCGGCATCGGCGCGGCGAGACTCGGCCACACCGGGAAGCGCACGTGCGAGTAGTCGACCAGGTTGTCGCCGAAGCCGATCAGTCGGTAGGGCACCGACGCCACGGAGTAGTCGCGGAAACCATCGGAGTCGGAGGTCATCCCTGTCACGGATGGCAGATTGGCGCCCGCGTGGATCTTGTGGATCATCACCTTGAACTCGACGGTCGCGCCGGGCGTGCCGCCGGCGACGGCGGCCACGTTGCGATCCTCGGCGCCGGCCGTGTGGCAGAGCAAGCAGTTGCGCACGTCGGTGCGGTTGCCGCCGTGCGCCGCGAGCCGGGTGTGGCACTGGTTGCAGTTGGCCTGCGTCACCACCTCGCGCGGCTCGAGCGTCGAGGCCGAACCGAACAGGAAGTCGCGGCTGGCGTTGCCCACGTCGCGCACGACCGCTCCGGCGACGTCGAAGTCGCGGCGCGCCTCGATGCCGACGGTGTAGGTGCCCGCCAGGAGCGCCTGCCCGGTCAACTCCCCGTCGGTGAGAGCCGCGGTGTCGTTGAGTGGTGGCAGGTAGGTCGCCGGAATCGGCACCTGGAATCGGTAGCGGTAGGCGCCCGGCCCACGCATCGACGAACGCGCCACCAAGTCGGACTGACTCTCGATCACCCGCTGGTAGTTGAAGGTCGGACCCGACACCATGATCGCGGCGCGCGCCAGCTGGGTCAGGTCGATCGGCGTGGCATCTTTCTGATGCAGGGTGAAGTCGACGGTGAGGCGATCCCCCACCTGCACCGCGCCCGCGAATCCGGTGCCTCCGGACACAGCCTCGATCACGACGACGACGCCGGGCAGATCGTCGCCCGGCTTCAAGCCCGTGCGGTCGATGCCGTCGCGTCCGGCCGGGCCATCGTCGCCGCTGCTGCAGGCCGACAGCCACGCGAACGCCAGCATGCACCCGGCGCGCTGCGCCGACGCGCAAACTCGGTAAGCCAGGCTACGGCGGCACCGACGCCGGGGATCGAGACGAGAGTTCGCAGCGAGGAGCACTTGAGCCATGACTACGGTTGGAGGAGTATCCGGACCCTCGGCACAATGACGCGGCCAGGCGCGAGGATTCAACAACGCAAGCGGGCACTCGCGCCGACCTCGGGCGGCGCGGCGAAAGCGCTGCGGACGAAAACCGGGCCGCACTGCGAAGCTTGGAGCAGCATGCTCGCTCGCGGCGGCCCCTGCTCTGACGACCGCCCGACTCGATGGATCGCTGTTCTGGTCGCGCTCGCCGTGCTGCGGTGCAGCGTAGCAGCGCAGGACCCCGAACCCGCCGACCCGCCCGAGGCCGGCGCCGCCGACCGCGCCGCCGACCCTGCCATCGCCCACAAGACCAAGCCGTGGCTGCGCGGTCAGATCGACACCCGCTACCGCGGGCGCTGGGCCAGCGGTGCTGACGACCATGACCTCTACGGCACGCTGACCCTCGACCTCGGCGACGAGGACTCCGATCGCGTCACCGGGCACTTCATGGGCCGGCTGGCGTGGGACGTCGATGGCGCCGAGAGCACCGACTCGCCTTTCTACAGCTTGGCCGACACCTGGAACGACGACGTCGTGGGCTACGTGTACGACGCCTACGCCGACGTGCACCGCGTCGGCGGCCTGTCGATGCTGCGCATCGGCCGCCAACCGATCTACGACACGCCTGAGTTCGCGTTCTTCGACGGCGTGCGCATCGAGAGCAGCGAGCTGGGCAAGGCCAAGGTCAAGGTCGGAGCGTACGGGGGGCTGTCGACGCACCTCTACGAGTGGTCGCACTCCGACGATTGGACGCTGGGCGCCTTCGTCCAGCTGCGCCCCTGGACCGGCGGACGCGTGCGCTTCGACTGGATGCACCTCGAAGACCAACGGCGCCTCGAAGAGCACGAGGACGACCTCTTGGGCGCCGCTCTGTGGCAGCGCATCGGCGAGCACCTGCGCCTGGAAGCGCAGTACTCGCGCATCGAGGATCGCGATCGCGACGTGCGCGGGCTACTCGGCTACACCTTGCCCGAACACGACCTCAACGCCACCATCACCTACTACCAGCTACTGCGCACGCAGCGCGACCTGGTCTTGGAGCTCGACCCCTTCTACAGCTCGCTGCTCGAGTACCGCCCGTTCTGGCAGCTCGGCGCTTCGGTGGCCAAGGGTCTGGCCGAGCACGTCCGCCTCGACGTCGGCGGCGACGTCCGTCGGGTACGGGACGACGCCGACATCGGCACGTTCAACCGCGACTACGAGCGTTACCACGCGACGCTGAGTCTCGACGAGCTCCTGGCGCAGGGCCTGACCGTGAGTGCCACCGGCGACCTGTGGCGAAGCGGCGGACAGGACGTGAGCAGCTTCGGCTTCGACGTGACCCAGGAGATCGCCAAGAAGTGGCGCGCCTCGGCGGGCACCTACTACGCCCTCTACAAGTACGATCTGTTCTTCAACCGTGAGAGCGACCACGTGCGCACCTACTTCGCGCGCGTGCGCTACAAGGCATCCGACGACCTGCTCGGCTCCTTCGCCTACGAGTTCGAGGACAACGACCTGGACCAGTTCCACTCCCTTCGACTGGACGTGACATGGCGGTTCTGACGCATCCTGCGCAGCGACAGCGCGCCCGGTTGCTGTTCGCGTGCTTGCTCGGCGCGGCCGGATGCGTCCTGTTCGGCACCGGCCAGGCGACCGGCAAGAAGTTCGCTTTCCCGCACAAGGTGCACGTCGACGACGAGGCGATGGACTGCACCGACTGCCACCTGGACGCGGAGACGGCCGACGATCCGGGCATGCCCGCGCTGGGCGGCTGCGTGCTGTGCCACAAGGAGATCGACGCCGAGAAGCCCGCCGACAAGAAGGTCGAGGTCTTCTTCGCCGACGGCAAGTTCTTGGCGGCGCACGCCAGCGAACTGGGCAACGAGATCCTCTTCTCGCACAGCAAGCACGTCGCCAAGGTCGGTGCGTGCGACAAGTGCCACGCCGGGATCGCCAAGAACGAGGTGATCGACGCGTCGGTCGCCGTGGAGAAGCCGGCTTGCCTGGCCTGCCACGCCGAGAACGACGTGTCGGGCGACTGTGCCACCTGCCACACGCAGATCTCGAAGGATCGCCCGCCGCGCACCCACGACGGCCAGTGGTTGCGCTACCACGGCAAGACCGTGCGTGCCGAGAGCCCGGCCCTGGTCGACCGCTGCGACATGTGCCACGAAGAGAACTCGTGCCAGACATGCCACCAAGTCGAGCCGCCGACCAACCACAACAACTTCTTCCGGCGCCGCGGTCACGGACTCATGGCACGCATGGACCGCGACAACTGCGCCGCCTGCCATCGCCCCGACTCGTGCGACGCCTGCCACCGTCAGGTCTTGCCGCAGAGCCACGTCGGCAACTTCGGCGGCACCCAGAGCACGCACTGCTTCTCTTGCCACTTGCCACTCGAGTCGAGTGACTGCGCGACCTGCCACCGGGACACGCCGAGCCACTCGATGGCCGCGCCGTTGCCGCAGAACCACTCGCCGAGCATGAACTGCCGGCAGTGCCACGGCTTGTCCGCCCCCTTGCCGCACGTCGACAAGGGAGATCAGTGCACCGCCTGCCACCGGTGACCGCCGCGCCAGCGGCTGCGGCGCCGCCGCTGTGTACGACCGCCGTGCGCTCCGCCTCCGGTCGCCTCGGCCCGCGCGTGACCGTCGTACTGGTACTGGCGCTCGGCGCCGTCACCTTGCTCGGCACCCTGGCGGCGGCACGCGACGGCGTCATGGCGGCCCAAGCGGCCTACTTCGACGCGTTCCTGACGTGGGTGGACCTGCCGCTCGGCCTGGCGCTGCCGCTGCCGGGTGCACGGCTGCTCCTGTGGTTGCTCCTCGCCACCTTGTTGCTGGATCGCTCTGCGTGGGTGCCCGGCACGGGTCGCGCCAGCGTCGTCTTCGTGCATGTCGGCGTGGCGGCACTGCTGGCCGGCGCGGTGCTCGCGCCACGTACGCGGGTCGAAGGACACCTCTGGCTCGAGCCGGGCGAAGCCGTCTCGACGGTGCACCGCGGCGAAGGCGACACGATCCGGCTCCCGTTCGCGCTGCGGCTGCGCGCATGCACGCGCCGGTTCCACCCCGGCACCGACGTCCTCGCCGGCATCGAGGCAGGCGTCGACGTGCTCGTCGAGGGTCAGGCGCCGCTCGCCACCGTCATCTCGAGCAACCGGCCGCTGCGGCGCAGTGGCTTTGCCGTGTACCTGCCCGCGACACCCGCCGCGGCGCCGACCGACCTCGGCGCCCTTCACCTGGTGGCGGCGCGGAGCCAGGGGCACGCGCTCACGGTCGCCGTGTCGGCACTGCTCGCCGGTGCGCTGGTCTGGCACTTCGGCCGAGCCCTGTGCCGGCACGTGCGCGCAGGCGCGCCGCCGGCACCGCCGTGAGCAGCCGCGGGCGCGCCGCGCCAACACGGCGCGACCGCGGCCTCGGCCTCGGAGCCCGTGAGAGAATCGAGCGTACGGGCTCCGAGCATGTTGCTGGCGATCGCCTTCGCGATCGCGAGCCTTCGGCTTCAGCGGATCGTCACGTCGACCGTGTCGGTGAACGCCAGGTTGCCGTAGCTGGGGCAGCCACCCGCGACCCCGACGGCGCCACCCTCGAACGCCACCGTCCCGCCGAGCAGAACGTAGTCGCACGGGATGGTGACATTGAGGACCGCGGTCGAGAACGACACCATCACGCTCGGATCGATGCCGACCTTGCAGCCCTGCGGCGCGCACAGGGTCACTGCCGGCGCCGGCACCGACAGGATGATGAAGCGCGGCTGGGCGGTGCCGCCCACCGAGAAGGACATCGTCGCGCCGAGGGCTGGCTCGACGGCGGCCCAGGTCATGGTCAATCCGGCACAGGCGGTGCTGCGCGTGCTGTAGCCGCCCGGACGCAGGCCGTCGTAGATCGCGCCGCGGATCTCGCTGTTGAACGTACCCGACGTGGTGTCGGCGTCCCAGGCTGCCGCGTAGTGCGCGACGGGACCGCCGCCGCTGTACTGCGACACCACGCTCACGGCGCCCGAGAACAACCCGGAGGTGTCCAGGCCCACGCGCGCCTCGGTGGCGCGCAACCCGGCGCCCCGATGCACGGTGCTGACGTACACGTCCCAGTCGGTGAGGCCATACTCTTCGAGGTACGCGACCGCGAAGCGACAGCCGTCGCTGTCCACCGCCGGCAGCAGTTGGTGCCGCATCCGCTCCAGCGGCGGCAACGCCTCGAGGTCACCCAGGAACGCCTGGCCGTCGAGCGTCGGCGTGGTGCCGTCACGGTAGACGCGCATGTAGATGTCCAGGTCGACGTGGGCGTCCGTCTGATAGGCGACGAGCCAGTAGCGCTCCGCGCCGAGGCCGCTCGGGCTCGAGACCGAGGCGTAGCGGTCGGTGTCGAGCGACGGATCGATCGCGAACGTCGGCGTGAGCAGCAGACCGTCCCAGCTCAGCCGCGCTCCCAGGATGTCGTCGTGCACTCCGACGTCGCGGTGCCACACGACCGGCCAGACCTGGTAGCCCGACGGGCCGGCGCCGTCGCTCGAAGCGATGCGCGGCCACAGGTCCACGGTCGCGCCGCTGTTGTCGATCGCCTGCACCACTCCCGACGGCGTGCCGTCGTCGGTGACCATCCGGTAGTGGATGTCGGAGTCCGACGACGACAGCGTGCGCTGCCAGACGACCGCGAAGTAGGTCGGCGGCACGGCGTAGAAGTCGCCACCGACGTCGGGATTGACCTTCGACCCACCCTCGGTACCGCTCAGCTGCTGCACGGTGCCGACGCTGGTGCTGTTGCTCTCGCGGGTGCGCGACCAGATGGCCGGGCTGCCGCCGGCAGCCGGCGTCACGCTCGCCACCACCAGGAAGCGATTGCCGATGCGGTTGTAGGCGATGCGTGGCCCCTGCCACGAGTCGGTGGACGTGTCGATCCACGCGGTCGTGCCGGGAATCACGTTGCCCGCCGGGTCGACGGCGGTCGACAGCACGTCGTAGTCGGTGGCGCTGTAGCGGAACTCCCACACCAGCATGTAGCGCGCGTCGCCGACGCCGAAGGCGATGTCGGGCTGCGACAGGTCGTAGGCCGAGCTGGTGCCGGCGAAGAACACGCTGACCACGGGATCGACGACGACCGGGAAGGGCACGGCCGCCAGCAGATCGGCGCCGGCGCGTAGAGCGATCCTGCCGCCCTCGAACACGGTCTGCATGGCGTGGCGGACGCCGTCGGCATCGACCAGCACGGCGTCGCTGTAGAGGACGTGGCCGTGCGGCGACACGAAGCGGAGTCCGCCGGCGACCGTCTCGACGCGCATGTCGGTGCCGACGCCGAGCGAGATGTCCAGGTCGCCCTGCCACGCGGCGATCTCGAAGGTCTGCTCGACGTGGTCGGCGGCCAGGCGGTACACCTCGGTCATCGCCCCGCGTCGATAGCGAACGACGTTCTCCTGGCGCTGCGGCTCGACGCGCGCCGCCGGCCCGGTCGCTCCGACGCGCGCCAGCGCGAATGCCAGCGGGTAGCTGCGGTCGGCCTGCGAGCCGAAGAACGGCACGAAGGTCATGCCGTTGCGATCGAACGCCGCCTTGTAGGTGTCGGCTGCTGCCCACAGGACGCCGTCGCGCTGGTCGAACGACACGCGCCCGCGCGGAAGCGCGACGTGGGCGAGCCGGCCATCCGGCAGAGCCACCGGTACCGAATCGGCCCGAGCTTCGAGGCGAGGCTCGCGCGCCTTGACGAAGTCGCTCGCAGGCGCGCCGATGGAGTCGGCGGGCAGTTTGGCATCCAGGTTGGCGACCGGCAGCTTTGCCGGCTGTGGTTTGACTTCTTGCGCGCGGGTGGACATCGAGAGCGCGGTGACGACCCCGCAGATCAGGAAGACCTCAACGAGAGAAAGGCGCATACGGAGACCTCTGGAACGGGTGGAGGTGAGCACACGCGCGCCCGCGGTCGCGTCGCGACCCGTCGCTGCCGTTCCAGCGCCCGCGCGGCAGCACGCGAGGCTCGTCTCCGATGACGGCCCACGGCAAGGGGTCCTGTTCTCGAGCGCGAACGTGTTCATGACGGCCGACGCACACGCGCACACGCGCGTGCGCTCACGGCCAGAGAAACGTCCACTCGCCGCGGCAGCTTTCGCGCGGCGGCGTGCGCAAAGAGACCCTACGCACGAACTCCGGCTGCCGGCTCGCTCCACTGCGCGGCGCCGGCGCCGCTCACATGTCGATCCATATCGCGCCAGCGTTGCTGGAGTCGAGACCACCCGCCGCCGGCTGCAACCACTGTGCGTACGCGATCGCGCCGACCAGCGCCGCCGACGATGGAATGCCGAGCGTGATCGTCGCGTCGCCGAGGCCGCTCGTGGTGGTCGGCACCACCAGGTCGCCGCCGGCCAGCGCCAGGCAACCTCCCGGCAGGGCGAGCGGTAGGCGCACGCCGACGAAGCGCTGGTCGCTGGCGCCGAGTGCGAGTACCGCGAGCGACGACGGTGCCGCGAAGGTCAGCTGCAAACCGTAGCTCGAGTTGCCCAACCGCGGATCGCCGCCGGCGGTCGCTTGGGCCAGGAGCATGCGGTTGCAGCTGCCGCCGAACGACACGGTCGCAGCCACCGAGGTCGGTCGAAAAGCGAAGTCGACCGGGTCGCCGGGCAGAGGTCCGGCCAGCATCGTCCACTGCGTGCCACCGAGCGCCTGGAACGACTTGAGGAACGGATGCGCACTGCCGCCCAACACGATGCCCTCGAGTCCGCGCACGTGCATCGCCGCCGTCGCTCCCGGAGGCAGCACCGGCACCAGGGGCAGCGGCACGGGCAGCGCGAAGTTGACGCTGATGGCGATGGTGCCGTCGTCGTGGCTGAGCACTTGGCGCGCCGCGCCCGTCGGCAGGTCGGCCACGCCGGTGATGCCACGCGGCGTGTAACCCGCGTACACCCACGGCCCGGCGATGGTCCGCCCGCTGACGAGGTCGATCCACCGCACCTGCGGGTCCGTGGTCGTGGAGCCCGACTGCGCCACCACCGCCTGCGTCGTCGCGAGACCGAAGGTCTCGATCGCGCTGACCTGCGCCAACGTCGCCACGCGGCGGGCCACGCTGCCGTTCCGCTCGGTCGTGTACACACCCGCGTCGGTGGTCGTGACGAAGCGGCCGTCGAGCGCCTGGGTCAGGGCGCTGGCCGTGCCAGGCACGTCGCCGAGGCTGGCAGACTGGACGACGGTGGCGCCGGCGAGACGCAGGCGCACGAGCACGCTGGTGCTGGCCGGAGTCTGCAGCGCCACCACGACGTCGCGGTTGACCTGGTCGACGGTGATCGCCAGAGGTGGGAAACCGTCGAGACCGAAGCGGCCGATCGCCTGCACGCTGCCGCTGGCGAGATCGACGTCGAACAGCGACGTCGCCACCGGATTGCCGTGCACCGCGACGATGACGTGGTCGCCCGCTTGCGCAGCGAGGCCCACGGCGAGAGCGAACAGGGGGACGACGGACTGCATGCGAGGCCTCCGGGGAAAGCGGAACTCGATCCTAGCGCCCGCGGCTCCCTCGTGGCCGGTCGATCCGAGTGCGTCGGGCTGCCAGAGCCGCGATTGCTCGCGTGGCGAGCGAGTTCTGCGGTGACGTTCCCTCGGTGTGGACGGTCCCGCGGCAAGACCGAGCGGCCCTGGAAGCCCCGAGCAACATCATCGCCGGCGCCCCCTTCTGGCGAGCGGAGCGAGCGCGACCCGTTGGTTGCCCGGCCGACGGCTGCGATGGGTAGCGCACACCGCGAGGGCAACACCGCGGGCCTCGACCTTTCGCCGGTGGCAGCGCGCGCTGCGCCGCTAAGGTTTCGACGTGGTCAAGAACACGCGTGGACGCCGTGCGTCGGCTTCGACGGCGGCCCAGCTCCGCACTCTCGAGCGCATCAAGGGCGACTTCGGCGGCGAGGCCTCGGCCCGCAAGCGCGAGTTGGTAGAACGACTCGCGCGCGCCCGCCTCGATGGTTCCGCGCAGGTGCTGCGCCTGCACGAAGCCCTGATCTTCCTGCGCGCCTACCCGGACGACGTCGACCTGATGCGCGCCGTGGAGTCGGCGTTGCGCAGGTTCGCCGAGCGACCCGACCTCGAAGCGGCGCGCGCCGCGCTCGCCGATTCGGGTATCGCCGGCACCGACATCCGCTACCGGTTCTACTGGCCGACGGCGCTGTGGTTGGCGACGCACTGGCCGCACCTCCTGCACATCGACTGGACGGACTTCGACCATCGCGATTGGGTCACGCAGCTCTTGCCCGTGCTCATGCCGTACACCGAGACGCTGGCGTTCGACGAAGTCGAACGCGAACCCGAGGAGTGGATCGACGCGCTGAAGGCGCGCAGCGAGACCGATGCCGCGTTCTTGGTACGCCGCGTCGCCAAGCTCGAGGCCAGCAGCCTCGGCCGCGAAGCGCTGTACGACACGCTGGACGTCCCGCTGTGCCTACGGCCCGGGCCCGACACGCCCGCGCGCACCTCGGCACGCTTCGCCGCAGCGCCGTTCGCCTACCAGACGCGCGCGCTCGACCGCGTGCGTCCCGACCTGCGGCGCGAGGTGCCGGTGCCGCCGCGCGCCCTGCGCAAGCTGCCGCCGCCGGAGGGACAACGCCTGATCGACCTGACGCGCGGTGCCATGGTGACCCGCAGCCGCGATCTCGACGCCTTCTGCCACGCTGATCCGCGGGACGTGCGCATCGCCGACTGCGGCGACGGGCTGTGCTTCGCGCTCATGGGCATCGTGCCCGAGCGCCGCCTGATGCTGGAGTCGTGCTACGGCGTGCTGACCATCAAGAATGGCGTTCCGATCGGCTACGTGCTGATCAGTGCACTCTTCGGATCGGCAGCGATCGCCTACAACGTGTTCGACACCTTCCGCGGCGGCGAGGCCGCCAAGGTGTTCGGCCGCGCGCTGGCGCTGACGCACGCGGTGTTCGGCGCCGACGCGTTCTCGATCGATCCCTACCAGTTGGGCGACGGCAACGACGAAGGTCTGCACTCGGGCGCCTGGTGGTTCTACCAGAAGCTGGGCTTCCAGCCGGCCGACCCCGGCATCCGCAAGCTCATGCAACGCGAACTCGCGCGCATGCGCGTGCGGCCCAGCCACCGCTCGTCGCTTCCCACCATGCGGGCTCTGGTCGGCGGCTACATGTTCTTCCATCTCGGCGTACCCCGCCGCGACGTCGTCGGCCGGGTCGACCTCGGTCGCATCGGCACGCGCGCCTCCGAGGTCTTGTCGAAGCGCTTCGGCGCCGACCGAGAGACCGCGATTCGCACATGCACGCAGGAAGCGATGCGTCTGCTCGGCGTGCGCTCGAGCCGAGGGTGGACCGCCGGCGAGCGCCTCTGGTTCGAGCGCTGGTCGCCGCTCCTGCTGGCGGTGCCCGGCATCGACACGTGGAGCGCGGCCGAGCGCCGGGCCGCGGTCGCCGTCGTCCGCGCCAAGGGCGGCCGGCCTGAGTCCGCTTTCGTCCGCCTCTTGGACGGCCACGCCAAGCTACGCGCCGGCTTGTTGTCGCTCACTCGGTAGAGCCGGCGTTCAGCAGGAGAGCATGGCTCCAACCGCTGCAACGGACGCGACGGCCGGCGACCCGGTCGTCCGGCCGGCGGCCAGATCGCAAGGACAGGCAAGGTCGCCGCACGGATCGGCCGAAGAGGTCGACGGCGGCGGCGACCTGGGCCACGGGACCGAGCGACCGCCGACGCACGAGGACCGACGGGCGAACATGGACCCCACACGACGAGACGCGGGCACGGTGTTGGCCACTCCGCCGGCCCCGCCCCCACTGGCAACGCCACCGGCGCCATCGATGGCGCCGGCGCCGGCCCACCCGCGGCGCCCCCACTGGCCCGAGCTCGACCTGCTGCGCGGGTTCGCAGCGGTGTTGATGGTGCTCAACCACGCGGGCGTGCGCTGGAAGCTGACGCCCGGCCACGTCCTCGACGAAGCGCTCGTCTTCTCGGGCAGTCTGGCCCCGGTCGTGTTCTTCACCGTCACCGGTATGGGGCGCGGCGTACAGGCGGCTGCCAACGGCAGGCACAGGCCCTGGTCGGACACGCTGACGAAGGCTCTCCTCCTGCTGCTGGCCGACGCCGCTTTGTGGCTCAGCCCCGCGCGTCCCCTCGGGATGGACTTCCTCGGCTTCATCGGCGTCTCGACGCTGCTCGTCGAAGGACTGGCGAGGTCTGCCCGGCCGCGCGCCGCGGCCCTGGCGACCCTCGGCGTCGTGCTCGGCGCGCGCCTTCTGCTGGTGCCAGCGCTGCGCCCATGGTTCGACGGCGCCGGCGATGGCGCGCTGTTGCCGTTCTTCCTGGGGGCACGCGACCTCGCCGGCTTCTCCTACCCACCGTGTCCCTGGCTCGCCTACCCGGTCGTCGGCTTCCTCCTCGGCGACCTCGCCCAGCGCCATCCGCGACGCGCACGCACCCTGGCAGGTGGCGTGGGCATGGCTGCCGCCGGCGCAGTCGCGCTCGGGCTCGCATGTGCATTCATGGCGGCGCGGGGCCTCGTCTTCTTCCGCTGGGGCACGAGTTCGTTCGCCTTCACCGTGCTCGGCTTCGCAGCGATCGCCGCTGCCAGCACCACAGTACTTCTGGTGGCCCGCTCGGCGCGCTTCACGGCCGTGGCCTCGCTACCCGGAACCTCGAGCCTGCTCGTGGTCCCACTCCACTACGGGCTCATCGCGGCCGTCGACCTGCTCTGGCCGGACGCGGCCAGCGACGGTCGCTTCCCGGCGTTGGCCGCCCTGGGCGTCGTGCTGGCACTGGCGTCGGCGCGCGGCCTCGATCGCGTGCTCGCCCGCGCCGTCGGTCCGCACACCGGCCGCGCTGCTTGGCGCAAGACCCTCGTCGCCACCATCACCTTGCTGGCGATCACCGCGGCCGCCGCCGACTCGCCTGCACACCTGCCGTGCATGATTGCCACGCAGATCGCCGTCGGCGTCCTCTTCCTGTTACGGCGCCGCTGAGCGAGCTTTTCTCACCGACGCGGGTGTCGCAGTGTTCGACGCTCCTTGATGCCGCTGTGTAGTTCGTTCCACGGCACTGCAACGCATACAAGAACAGGCGTCGGAGCCGGAACAAGGCGCAGCGCCGCCGTCAGGGCCCACGCACGCGATGGCACCAAGATCTCACCGATCGGCACCGTGTGAAGCAGAGCGACCGCCCACGCTTGGCATTGAAGGAAGCTCCAGGCCGCCGAGTCGGTTGGCCGCACCGCCCAAGGCCTCCGCCCAGAGCGAGACTTTCTCCCTCCGAGCGAACTACGCAGACCACCTGTCCCTCGCCGATACGTAGCTCAGCCGATTGCCGATGCTCGCACCGTGTGCGTCGGCTCGGCGCTACGCCTTGTCGACGAACACGTGGGCTGGACGATCCTCATCGCCGTCATCTTGGTCTTCGCGCTCGCAGCGCTTTCGCTGCGCGCGCGCCGGGCCGAGGTCCAAGCCATGGCCCGCGTCAGTGCCGAGCGCGCTGCGGCCAAGGAGTCGGGGAGCGACAAGGCACAGCTGCAGTTCCCGAACATCGACACGAGCCAATGCATCGGCTGCGCGACGTGCGTGCGCGCGTGCCCAGAAGAGGGCGTGCTCGACATCCTGCACGGCCAAGCGGTGGTCGTGCACGGTGCCCGCTGCGTGGGTCACGGGTTGTGTGCGGAGGCCTGCCCGGTGGGCGCCATCGCCGTCACGCTCGGTGACGTCAAGACGCGCCGCGACCTGCCCGCGATCACCGAGAGCTTCGAGGTCAAGGGGCAGCCAGGCCTGTTCCTCGCCGGCGAGGTCACCGGCTATGCGTTGGTTCGTACCGCGATCGCGCACGGGGTCGCCGTGGCCAGCGAGGTCGCTCGTCGCCTGGATCGAGTCGTGCTGGTGCCCGCACCCGTGCGGCGACGCGAGATGGCGCACGCGCGGACCAACGGCGGCCTCGACTTGGAGCCGGCACCGACGCCGCGCGCCGAGGACAGCTCGGAGCCTCTCGATCTGCTGATCGTGGGCGCCGGTCCGGCCGGCATCGCGTGCTCGCTCGGCGCCAAGCAGCACGGCCTGCGCTTCGCGATGGTCGAGCAAGAGGAGCTGGGCGGCACCGTGGCCAAGTACCCGCGCCGCAAGCTGGTGATGACGCAGCCGGTGGAGTTGCCGCTGTATGGCGAGCTGCCCGAGACCAGCTATCAGAAGGAAGATCTGATGGCGATCTGGGAGGGCATCGTGCGCGACTTCGAGCTGCCGCTGTACACCGGCGAGGAGTTCCTCGGGCTCGAGCATGACGACGACGACGGCGTGTTCACGGTGCGCACCAGCGCCGCGAGCTACCGCGCCCGCAACGTCTGTCTGGCGCTCGGCAGGCGCGGTACGCCGCGCAAGCTCGGCGTGCCCGGCGAGGAGTTGCCCAAGGTCGCCTACAGCCTGCTGGACGCTCAGTCGTACACCGGCCGCAAGATCGTGGTGGTCGGGGGCGGCGACAGCGCCATCGAGGCCGCCATGGGTCTGGCCGAGCAGCCCGGCAACGACGTCGTCCTCTCCTACCGCAAGCACGCCTTCTTCCGCATCAAGGCACGCAACGAGAAGCGGCTGGCCCAGGCGGCGGCGCGGCAAGAGCTGCGGGTGGTCTACAACAGCGAAGTCATCGCCATCGACGAGGCCTCGGTCGAGCTCGAGGTGAAGAGCGACGCCGGCAAGAAGCGGATGCGGCTGGCCAACGACGAGGTCTTCGTGTTCGCCGGCGGCATCCCGCCCTTCGAGCTGCTGGAGAAGGCCGGAGTGTCCTTCGACCCCAACGCCCGCGACCATGTGGCGCCGATCACCGAGCAAGGCACCGGCATCATGCGCGGCCTGGTGGTGGGCCTGGTGCTGACGGCGCTGTCGCTGGGCTGGACCCTGCTCTATTCGGACTACTACAACGCCGAACCGGCCGAGCGCCCACACTCCGCGCTGCACGATTGGCTGCGTCCGGCCAGCACCTTGGGCCTGGCCTTCGGCATCGGCGCCACGGTGCTCATCGTCAGCAACCTGCTGTACCTGCTGCGACGTGCCCGCATCGGCCAGCGCCTGGCCGGCTCGCTGCGGCTGTGGCTCAGCGTGCACATGGTCACCGGCGTGCTGGCCATGATCATGGCGCTGCTGCACGCCGGCCTGGCTCCCAAGAGCACGTCGGGCGGCCACGCCTTCCTGTGTCTCGTGGTGCTGGTCGTCACCGGCGCCATCGGTCGCTACTTCTATTCGTACCTGCCCAAGGCCGCGAACGGCCGCGAGCTGGCGATCGACGAGCTGCGCGCGCGCATGGCGGCGCTCGCTGGCGAATGGGACGCCCAAGCCAACGGCTTCGGCCAGCACGTGCGCGACACCATCCAGGTGCTGGTGGCGCGCAGCCACTGGCGGCACTCGTTCTGGCGGCGTCTCGCCTCGCTCTTCACCGACCAGGTCACGCTACGTCGCACCCTCGAACAGCTGCGCATCGAGGGGCGCGCGCAGGGCATTCCCGACAGCCAGCTGGTGCGCATCTTCCACCTGGCACGACGCACGCACCGCGCCGCACAAGCGACCAGCCACCTCGAGGACCTGCGCGGTCTGCTCGCGTCGTGGCGCTACTTCCACCGCTGGTTGGCGCTGCTGATGGTCCTGCTGGTGGTCGTGCACGTCCTCACCGCGGTTCGCTACGGAAGGATCGGCTGAAGCATGCGCGCACCCACCGTCGCCGTCGCCATCGTCACCACTCTGATCGTCGGACTCGTGGTGTTCGTCGACTCGGCCGAGCCCTCGCCCGGGCCGCTGAGCGAGGTGCACGCGCGCGACGCGCGACTGAGCGCCCGTGGCGGCTGCGACCTGTGCCACGGCGAAGACCGGCACAGCCTCGCCGACGCCTGTCTCGAGTGCCACGAACTGCAGGCCAAGCAGATCGCCGACGGCCGCGGCGTCCACGGACAGCTCGGCGGCGACGTGCGAGCCTGCGGGCGTTGCCACGGCGAGCACCACGGTGCCGAGTTCGAGCTGGTGGCGGCTGGCGCCTTCGTTCGTGCCGGCATCGAGGACCTCGTCCACTACGACCACGCCGGCCTCGAGTACTCGCTGACCGGCAAGCACGAGACCTTGAAGTGCACCGCCTGTCACGAGAACGCCGAAGCGCGGGTTCTGCCCGCGGGCGGCACCCGCTATGCCGGCCTCGATCAGGCGTGCGCCACCTGCCACGACGACCCGCACCACGGCAAGCTGCCGGACTGCGCCAGCTGCCACGGTCAGACCGAGAAGTTCGCCCTGGCGCCGGAGTTCGTGCACATCGCCGGCTTCCCGCTGACCGGCGCCCACGGAGGCCTGGCCTGCAAGCGCTGCCACGAGCCGCAGACGCGCCACTCGATCGAGAACACCGGCTCGCGCACCGCCGCGAGCCGCAGCGACCTGGTGATCCGCGGCTGCAGTGCGTGCCACGACCAACCGCACGCCGAGGCCTTCCTGGGCACGGTGGCGACGAGCCTGGCCGCCGGCACGCCGCCGGCCCCCGCCGGCGATGGCGGGCCGCCGCGGCCGACGGGCACGCCGCGCAGCGACACCGCCGGCGGCACCCTGCTGAAGTTCCTGTCGCGACTCGACACTCCGGCCACACCGCCTCCGACGACCGGCGCCGACGCCAGCAAGCCGGTGGACGCGACCTGCGCCCACTGCCACCCGATCGAGCAGAAGGGCTTTGCGACGCCGGCCGCGAAGATGACCGACGAGCTGCACCGTCTCACCGGCTTCGCGCTCGAGCGGCCGCACGCAGAGCTCGCCTGCGAGAAGTGCCACCCGTCGACATCCGTGGTCCCCGCCGGTTCGCCGCGCGAGGTGTTCCACACGCGCTTCCCGGGGCGCGACGCCGACCGCTGCATCGCCTGTCACGGCGATCCGCATGGCGACCAGTTCGCCGCCACGGCCTCGGTCGGCGGCGCGGACGACTGCCTGGGTTGCCACACGCGGCACGAGTTCAAACCTGCGACCTTCGATCGCGAGCGACACGAACGGACGTCGTTCCCCCTGGTCGGCGCCCACGTCGCGCTCGACTGCAACAAGTGCCACGCCGACGCCGTCGCGAACAGCCTCGAGCCGCGCCGTTTCCACGGCACGCCGAGCACGTGTGCGGCCTGCCACGAAGACCCGCACGGCGGACAGTTCGGGCAGAACGGCGCCACCGACTGCACGCGCTGCCACGTTCAGAGCCACTTCGCGCCGACCGCCTTCGACTTGCAGGCACACGCGGGTACGGACTTCCCGCTCACCGGCGCACACGCTGCCGTGGCCTGCTCGGCCTGCCACCTCGATCCGGCGCCCGGCACCCCGCGCCGCTACCGAGGCGTCGCGTCGACTTGCGCCGGCTGCCACGAAGACCCGCACCACGGACGCTTCGACCGCCTGACCGAGCTGCGCACGCTGGGCGGCGAGACGGGCTGTGTGCGGTGCCACGGCACCGACTCGTTCGCGTCGCTGCGCCAGCCCTTCGATCACGACCGCTGGACCGACTACCCCCTGCGCGGCGCGCACCGCAGCGCCAAGTGCGCCGACTGCCACACCGGCGCCACCAAGAACCCGGCCGGGCTGGCGGCCGCGCCCACGCGCTGCGACCAGTGCCACCAGGATCCCCACGCCGCGCAGTTCCGCGTCGACGGCAAGACCGACTGCGCCCGCTGCCACGACGACGCCGGCAAGTTCAAGGACGTCCGGTTCGACCACGCGCGCACGCGCTTCCCCCTCGACGAGCAGCACGCCCACCTCGACTGCGCAGCGTGCCACAAGACCTACACGGTGGCAGGCGCCGCCGTGGTCCGCTATCGCCCGCTCGGCACTCAGTGCGCCGACTGCCACGGGCCGGTCGGTGTGAGGGGGAACAAACGGTGAAGCGAACTCTCCTCGTCCTGCACCTCGTCGCCTTCGGCGGTCGCGGACTGAGCGCTCAGGCACCGACGCGCGTCGACGCGCGGGTCAGCGCCGCTGCCGGCAGCGCGGTCTACTTCGACAAGGGCCGTGACGCCGACGTCGCCATCGGTGACACGGCCCGCATCTTCGTGCCCGGACAGGCACCGCTGGACCTCGTCGTCCGCGCTGTCTCCAAGAGCAGCTCGCGCGCCGATCTGCCAGCAGGAGCCGCAACCGTTCCGATCGGCACCCGCGTCGAGATCACCGTCACCACGCCCAGCGCGGGGAACGGAGGCGAGGGCAACGGCCAGGAATCGCCGCCGCCAGTGACGCCGCGTGTCGACCACCCACCGTGGTCGCAGCCGCTCGACGGAGTCGACCCCAAGCAGCCGTTGCTCGCCCCCGCCTTCGGGCGCGGTCCCGCCGATCGCCCCACCGACGTACACGGCCGGCTGTTCGCCTACCTGACCCACACATGGGACGGCGGCTACAACGACCGGCGCTACCTGCTGGGCCGCGTCGGCGCCGACGTCGACGTCGAGAACCCGTTGGGCAAGGGCGGTGCGCTGCACTTCGACGGCGAGTACGACCGGCGCCAGACCATGCTCGACGACGCCCCCGACGTGACGTCGTCGCGGACGCGCATCGACCGTCTGTCGTACTCGTGGGGCGACGACACTCTGGCGCCGCTCCGTTTCGAGGTCGGCCGCTTCTTGCAGCACCAGTTTCCCGAGCTGGGGATGGTCGACGGAGGCGAGATCACGCTGCCCGTCACCGACCACGGCGCCTTCGGCACCAGCCTCGGCCTGATGCCGGAGCCCTTCGGCAGCGCCCGGTCGAGCGACGACCTGCAAGCTTCGGTCGGCTACCGCTACGAGAACCTCGAGCGCAGCGGAGTGCGCACCGGCGTAGCGGTGCAGAAGACGTGGCACGAGGGCAAGGAAGACCGCGACCTCTTGTTCGGCGACTTCTTCTGGCGCACGGAGTCGCGATTCACTCTGCAGGTGTCCAGCTGGGTCGACTACTACACCGGCACCGACGTCATCAAGGCGCACGGCCTGCAGCTCACCGAGCTGCACGCGCGCACCGCCTACGACTTCAGCGACGACCAAGGCGTCGGCCTCAACTTCGGGCACATCCGCTGGCCCGAGCTCAAGCGCAACGAGTTCAGCCTGCTGCCGCCCGACCTGGTCCGCGACAACCGGATCGACCGGTTCGGCGCCGATGCCTGGTGGCGCGCCACCGAGCTCTGGCGCTTCGACGTGCGCGGCGACTACTGGCAGGACCAGCGCCAGGACGGCTACAGCGCCGACGTGCGCAGCAGTCTGCGCGACACGCTCTGGCAGCACGGCGACGTCTCGGCCAGCGTCTATTACAACGAAGGGTCGTTCACCAACGGCTACGGCGTTCGGCTCGGTGCGGCCAAGTCGTTCGGCGCCCACCGGCTCACCGTGCGCTACGACTGGAGTCGCTACGAGAACACGACGCTGTTCGGCGGCGATGCCAACCTGAGCCTGCAGGGCGTCACCGTCGACCTCGACCTGCTGGTCGGCCGCAGGTTCGACGTGTCGATCGACCTCGACCACCGCTTTGGCGACGCGCAGAGCGCCACTACCCTCGGCATCTACGGTCAAGTGAGGTTCTGACGTGCAGAGCGACGCCCACCGACGAGATCGCCGCCGCCCACCGGCGCCGCTCGCCCTCCTCATCATGCTGCTGCCGCTGGCCTGTGCCGTGTTCGGCGGCGGCGGCGACACCAACCCCAACGCCTGGGACGAGCGCCGCGGCCCCGTCGTGCCGCACGACAGCTTCCCGACCGACTGCTCGCTGTGCCATCAGGGCACCGATTGGAACTCGCTGCGCCCGGACTTCACCTTCGACCACCTGGCCAAGACCGGCGTGGCGCTGAACGGGGCCCACGCGCAGGCACAGTGCCTGCGCTGCCACAACGACCGCGGTCCGGTCGCGCGCTTCGCGGGCCGCGGCTGCGCCGGCTGCCACGAGGACGTTCACCAGGGACGGCTCGGCCCGGACTGTCGCAGCTGCCACGACGAGAACACGTGGCGCCCGCAGGAACTGCGCGCCGAGCACGCCAGCACCCGCTTCCCGTTGGTCGGGGCCCACGCCGCCGTCGGCTGCTACCGCTGCCACATCGGCGCCGAAGCCGGCAACTTCCAGCGCGTCGACACGCGCTGCGAGTCATGCCACCAGGCCGACCTGGCGCGTGCCACCAACCCTGATCACATCGTGCAGGGCTGGACCAGCGACTGCCAGCGCTGCCACGGCCCCACGGTCTGGTCGCGCGCCAGCTTCGCGCACGAGCAGTTCCCGCTGATCGGCCGCCACCAGAGCGCGCGCTGCCAGCAGTGCCACGTGAACAACGTGTTCCGCGGCACGCCGCAACAGTGCGCTGCGTGCCACCAGGCCGAGTACGACCGGACCACCGACCCCAACCACGGCGCGGCCGGCTTCTCGACGCAGTGCGAGCAGTGTCACGACGCGCGCGGCTGGGAGGGAGCGCGGGTCGATCACTCGTTCTACCCACTCGAGGCGGCGCACGCCACGGCGGCGTGCTCGGCGTGTCACGTCAACGGCGTCTACCACGGCACGCCGCGCAACTGCGTCGCCTGCCACCAAGACGACTACAACGGCGCCACCAGCCCGAACCACGCCACAGCCGGCTTCCCGAACACGTGCCAGACCTGCCACAACACACGGTCCTGGAACGACGCCTACTTCGACCACGGCCACTTCCCGCTGACGGGACGCCACCAGGGCGTGGCCTGCGCCAACTGCCACCAGAACAACGTCTACGAAGGCACCCCACGCGATTGCGTCGGCTGCCACCAGGCCGACTACAACCGCACCACCAACCCCAACCACGCCGCGGCCAACTACCCGACGACGTGCGAGCAGTGCCACACGACCAACGGTTGGGAAGGTGCGATCACCAACCACAACATCTTCCCGTTGACCGGCCGGCACGCCACGACGCAGTGCGCGCAGTGCCACGTCAACAACGTCTTCCTGGGGACGCCGAGAACCTGCGTCGGCTGCCACCAGACCGACTACAACCGCACCACCAATCCCAACCACGCCGCCGCGTCGTTCCCGACCAACTGCGACGTGTGTCACAACACCACGCAGTGGCAGGGCGCGACGTTCGACCACTCCACCTACCCCCTGACCGGGGCCCACAACGCCGTGGCCTGCGGGCAGTGTCACGTCAACAACGTCTACCGCGGCACGCCGCGTGACTGCTACGGCTGCCACCGCACCGACTACCAGAACGTGCGCGATCCGGACCACGCGCGCTACGGCTTCCCGACCGACTGCACGCGCTGCCACAACACGACGACGTGGAGTGGGGCGACCTTCAGCCACCAGTTCCCGCTGACCGGCAACCACAACACCTCGTGCAGCACCTGCCACACGGTGTCGGGGTCGCCGACGTACACGTGCTTCGGCTGCCACACGCACAGCCAAACGCGCATGGACGACAAACACAGCGGTGTGCGCAACTACGTATACGAGAGCACGGCCTGCGTGCGCTGCCACCCCAACGGTCGGCACTGAGCCGAGAAGGACCCATCATGGGCACCGCGGGCCACGCCTCGCCTTCGCGCTGGCTCGGCAACCGCTGAGCCGCACCGTTGCGCTGTCGTCCGTGGCTCCGGGTCAACTCGGCACGCCTCCGCGCTGATTGACCCCGTATGCCGGCCCACGCGGCGAGGGAATTCCCGTATCCTCCGTCTCCATGCGAGGTGCCACGCCACCGGGACCGCGGCCCCGGCTCCGCCCACCGACGTCGCGTGCGGCCCTGTACCTCGCCTCCGCAGGCGCACTGGTGGTCGCGGGCGTGATGGCATGGAAAGCCATGGCACTGCCGGCGATCGACCGCGGCCAGCAGGCCCCCGCCCATGGTGCCGCCGCGGCCGAGGCTCGCCAAAACGCGACGCTCACGGCGTCGTCACCGTCGCCACGAACCGCGCCCACCGTCGAACTCGAGTGGCACGGCGACCGCCTGCGCCGGCGTGACCGACTGGCAGACGCCGGCACCCGTACGCCAGCGCGGGTCGACAAGGTCGCCGCTGGCATCCGTTGCCCCGACGGCACCTTCTTGCCGCTCTTGAACGGCGTGCGCGAGGCCCCGGGCATCATCCGCGAGTCCGAACGTGGCCCGTTGCCCCCGGTCGTCGCGCTCGTCGTCGACGCCGATGGCTGGGAGTGGTACGAGCACGCCGACGGCTCGATGTCGACCTCGCGCCCGCAACGCCTGGTCGACCAGCAGGGGCACGACCAGTTGCAAGCGGTCACCCTGCACGTCGCCCACCTTCCCCCCGACGGCCTGCTGCCGCCGGAACCTCGTCCGCAGAGAAACGATCGATGACCCACACCACCCACGGCGCTCGCTCGTGCGCGGCGCTTCTGTTCGGCCTTGCCGTCGTCGGCATCGGCAGCTCGCTCGCCGTCCGCGCCCAGAACCCCGTCTACCGTGCGAACCGCTCCTTCTACACGTCGATGTGGACGGCGAACCCGCCGGAGTACACCACCACAGGACAGACCGTGGCGGCCGGCACCATGCACTGGCGCGCCTTCCTCGACGTGGCCAACCAGCGGCGCGAGCCGCGGCGCATCACCGGGATCGGCACCTGGTGGCAACCGTCGGACCTCGCCGGCACGTTCCCACAAACGATCTCGACGCCCGAGTTCCGCGTCTACCCGACGACCTTCGACGGCTCGGGCCTGGTGATCCCCGACGTCACCGTGCAGCCGCTGCTGACAGTGCCACCGATGCCGATGACGGTGACGGCCGGCAGCAACTTCATGTCGGTGACGGTCGCCATCTCGCCGACGCCGATCAATGCCGTCGACTTCGCCATCTGCGGCGTCTACCCGGCCAACGCCAGCTCGACCAGCCCCGGCTTCTTCGGCTTCCTGCCGTCCGCCTCCAACGAGGCCTACACGCTCACCCAGTCGTACTACGGCTTCGTCTACCCGAGCGGCGGCCCGATCACCCACTTCGGCCTCGGCGGCGCGCGCAGCTCGATCTGGTACACGGAGGAGCAGCCGACCCTGAATCTGCGCGCCAACTGGGCGATCAACGACACGCACAACCAGGGCAACCACCTGGTGAACGCGTTCGGCGACCAGACCTACTTCGGGCCGATCACCGACCCGGCGTGGCCCGGCTGGAGCGACACGCGGCGGATGACTCGGCTCGGCTGGACGGTGTTCTCGCAAGGGCGCGACGGCGACATCCCGCTGACCTTGCTCAACTTCGGCCCGCGCTTCGGCGGCGGCATCCCCTTCCTCGGCCACACGTTCGAACTCGATCTCACCAGCCCGGTGCTCGGCCTGCTCGGCCAGATCATGCCGCCGGTCGCCAACGGTCGCTCCGAGATCGAGATCCCGTTCGTCACGTCGCCGCGACCGACGCTGACCGGCTTCTACGTCGGCCTCGAGTGCTTGATGCTCGACCCGCTCACCTTCCAGTTCACCGGCACCACGCAGTCGGGCTGGATCCGCATGTGAGCTCGAGGCGCGGCGCCCACCTGTCGGTGGCGGTGCCGCGCCGCGCAACGCGCCGCTGATCGCGACCGGGAATTCGTGAAAGCCCGCAACCTCCGCGATCGAGCCGAGCGCGCAGGAGTTGCGCGATTCCGAGAGAGACGACGCCACTCGTCGCTGCACGCGGGCCGACGAGTGAAACGGGAAGACGATGCAACGAACCGAGTCGACGCGCACACCAACGGTTCGCACTGCTCCTGGAGAAAACCCTCTTCGAGCAATTCCCTCTTCCTCACATGCGCGAACAACGAACAGCGTACGTCCCCCTCATCGCCGGCCTCGGCTTCTTGCTGCCATCGTGCAGCAACACCACCGGCACTCCCGAACCCGATCAGCTCGCCGCGGTCCAGCGCGACCGCGAAGACCACGACGGCGAGAACCCCGAGCGCCTGCGCGAATGGCGCCGCCAAGCCCTCCTCGACGAGAAGGGCGAGATCGCGCCCGGCGCAATGCAACAAGCCCGCGCGCAGGTGGAAGCGCTGCGCCAGACGCAGGGCGTCGCCACCACCGGCTTCAACGCCAACAACTGGCGAGCAGGCCCGAACAACCTGGCCGGCCGCATGCGCACGCTCAGCATCGACCCACGCAACGCCAACGTCATGGTCGCCGGCGCCGCCTCGGGCGGCATCTGGCGCACCACCAACGGCGGCACCTCGTGGGTGCCGGTCGGCGACATGCTGCCCTCGTTGTCGATCAGCGACATCGTGCGCTCGAACGCGAGCCCCGACACCCTGGTGGCCAGCACCGGCGAGCTGTTCGTCGAGCGCGGCCCCGGCGGCATCCCCTTCGGCGGCTCCGGCGAGGCCATCCAGGGCGCCGGCATCTACCGCAGCGTCGACAACGGCCTCACCTGGGCGCTGGTGTCGATGACACCGGTCGAAGCGTTCCACATGGACATCTCGACGGCCGACGTGATCCTCGCCACCACCGAGACGGGGATCCAGCGCAGCACCGACCTCGGCACGACGTGGACGCCCGTGCTCGGCGGCCTGAACATGGACGTGTCCTTCCACCCGACGGATCCACTCCGCGTCGTGGCCGGGGGCACGCTCTCCGGGCTCCAGTTCGGGACCGTGTCGGTCATCAACACCCTGGTGCCTCTGACGTGCGTCACGCTCACCAACCAGGTTCCGTTCATGAACGCCTTCTTGTTCTCCTCGAGCGACGGCGGCGTCACGTGGACGGCAAGCACCCCGATTCGCTTCGAGCGTGCGACGGCGGCCCAGATCGGTCGGCAACGGTGCCCCCCCGCCACCGGCGCGCTGATGTTCGAACCCGTCCCGACTCGCTGGGAGGTCGAGTACCACAACAACTCGACGGCCTACGCCGTGAACGACCTCGGGCAGGTCTTCCGATCCACCAACAACGGCGGTTTGTGGAGCCGAATCGGCAACGCCGGAGTCGGTCTGCAGGCCTTCTACGACCTCACCCTGTGGGTCGACCGTAGCGACACCGACACCAACGTGACCAACGATCTCGTCGTGGTCGGCGGTGTCGTGCTGCGCCGCAGCACCAACGGCGGCGTCAACTTCACCCAGATCAGCAACGACCTGGTGGCCGGCAGCGCCCACGACGACCACCACGCGCTGGTCGAGGATCCGGGCCTGCTCACCGGGAACAACCGCACCCTGTTCGCCGTGACCGACGGCGGCATCTTCCGTGCCGACGACATCGACACGGTCGCCACGGGCACGTGGGTGGCGCGCAACAACGGCATGGCCACCACGCAGTTCTACGGAGCCTCGACCCACCCGATCACCCGCCGCACCGTCGGCGGCACCCAGGATCAAGGTGGCCTGCGCACGCAGAACTTCGCGCCGTTCAGCGAGATCATCGACACCGGCATCACGCCCAACCAAACCCTCGGCGACGCCGGCTTCAGCGCCGTCGACCCGACCGACGACACCTTCGCCTACCTGACCGGCACCGACCTCGAGATCTTCCGCTCGACCGACGGCGGCCTGACGGCGAGGCAGATGGGTCCGACCAACGGCGCCGACTTCCCCAACTTCTTCGCGCCGATGATCCTGCATCCGGACAACAACAACCGCCTGCTCATCGGCGGCCAGAACCTGTACCAGAGCACCAACCCGCGCGCGACCACGCCGACCTGGACCATCATCAAGTCGCCGGTCACCGGCACCAACCCGATCGCGGCCGTCGCTGCCTCGCAGCCGACGACCAACGATCCGGACGTGATCTGGGTGGCACACAACAGCACGCTCGGCGGCGCCTCGCGCGTGTTCTTCACCCGGACCGGCGGCGGCACGGCGACCGGCAGCTGGACGGAGGAGAACTTCGCCCGGCCGAACCGCCTGCCGATGCGCATCACCATCGACCCGAACGATCCGATGCACGTGTTCCTGTGCCTCGGCGGCTTCGCCGCCGACAACCTCTGGGAGCGCGTCCCGACCGGCACCACGACCGGCGTGTGGCAGCAGATCAACACCCCGGTCAACGCACCGGTGCGTGACTTCGAGATCGACCCGACCGACCCCAACTGCTTCGTCCTCGCCACGCAGGTCGGCCTGTTCGTCAGCCCGAACCGCGGTGCCACCTGGCAGGTGGTCTCGCCCGCCAACGTGTCGATCGAGGAAACCTACTGGTCGCGCGGGCACCTGTTCCTGGCCACCTACGGACGCGGGCTGTTCTCGCAGACGCCGTTCGGAACCGCCAGCGCCGTGTCCGTCGGCATCCCGTGCGACCTCAACGGCACGCCGACCGCGGGCCCGGTGCTCGACACCGAGCTGCCTGAGCTCGGCCTCACCGTGGTCGCCAAGACCGGCCAAGGCTCCCCCAACACCTTCGTCGTCCTCACCTTCGGCGATCCGCCTCCGGGACCGGTGCCGCCGTGCGGCGCGCAGTCGGTGAACTTCTTCGTGTTCTCGAGCCAGGTGTCGGACAGCAGCGGCAACACGCGCTTCAACGTGGCGCTGCCCAACGATCCGGCCTTCGCCGGTGGTGTCCTCATCGCTCAGGCGGCGGAGTTCCAGTCGTCCGGGGCGATCGTCGTCTCCAACGGCATGCGCTGGACCTTCGGCTTCTGAGCAGCAAGGCCCTGTCCCGAAACCTTCGCGGCCCCGCGCGCGAGCCGGCGGTCAGCGGTGGAGCCTTGGCTCCATCCGCTGCAACGCTGGCGCGATGGCCGGCGACCTCCGTCGCCCGGCCATCGCCGGTTTCGACTGTCTTGCCCGCAGCGCCTCCCCTAAACAGGCGCCATGCCCGGCTTCCAGTTCCAGAAGCTCTTCGAGCTCGGCGCCGACACCACGACCTACCGCAAGCTGAGCGATCGAGGGGTGAAGACCGCGAGCCTCGAGGGACGCGAGGTGCTGCTCGTCGAGGGCGAGGCGCTCATCCAGCTGTGCGCCGCTGCCATCCGCGACGTGTCGCACCTCTTCCGCACCGGCCACCTGCAGCAGCTGCGCGCGATCCTCGACGACGCCGAGGCCTCTGCCAACGACCGCTTCGTGGCCTTGCAGATGCTGAAGAACGCCAACGTCTCGGCCGGCATGGTGCTGCCCTCGTGCCAGGACACCGGCACCGCCATCGTCATCGGCAAGAAGGGGCAGTACGTGTGGACCGACGGTGACGACGAGAAAGCGCTCAGCCAAGGCGTGTACCGCACCTACACGGCAACCAACCTGCGCTACTCGCAGATGGCGCCGCTCGACACCTACCGCGAGGTGAACACCGGCGACAACCTTCCGGCCCAGATCGAGCTGTACGCGACGACAGGCAACGAATACCACTTCCTGTTCGTCACCAAAGGCGGCGGCTCGGCCAACAAGACGTTCCTCTACCAGGAGACCAAGGCCCTGCTGAACGAGAAGAGCCTGCTCGCCTTCGTCGAACGCGAGACCAAGAAGCTCGGCACCGCAGCCTGTCCGCCCTACCACTTGGCGATCGTCATCGGCGGCACGTCGGCGGAGTCGACCCTGAAGACGGTGAAGCTCGCCAGCACCCGCGACCTCGACGCGCTGCCCACCAGCGGCAACGAGCGCGGCCGCGCCTTCCGCGACCTGGGCCTCGAGGCACAGGTCCTCGAGATCACGCGCAGGAACGGCATCGGCGCCCAGTTCGGCGGCAAGTACTTCTGCCACGACGTGCGCGTGGTGCGACTGCCGCGCCACGGTGCTTCGTGTCCCGTGGGCATCGGCGTGTCGTGCTCCGCCGACCGGCAGGCGCGCGGCAAGATCACGCGGGACGGCGTGTTCCTCGAGCAGCTCGACACCGACCCGGCGCGCTTCCTGCCCGACGTCGCCGCCAGCGCGCTGGCCGAGGAAGTCGTACGCCTCGACCTCGGTCAGCCGATGGCCGAGCTACGCCGTGCCATCGGCCGGTATCCCATCAAGACGCGCTTCTCGCTGACCGGTCCGATGGTTGTGGCGCGCGACATCGCGCACGCGCGCCTCAAGGACAAGCTCGACCGCGGCGAGCCGCTGCCGCAGTACATGAAGGACCACGTGGTCTACTACGCCGGCCCGGCGAAGCGCCCCGAGGGATACGCCTCGGGCTCGTTCGGCCCGACGACGGCCGGACGCATGGACAGCTACCTGGAGCCGTTCATGGCCGCGGGCGGCAGCTTCGTCACGCTCGCCAAGGGCAACCGCAGCAAGGCGGTGACCGACGCCTGCAAGAAGCACGGTGGCTTCTACCTCGGATCGATCGGTGGTCCGGCCGCCATCCTGGCGCTGGAGAGCATCACCAAGGTCGAGGTCCTCGACTTCGGGGACCTCGGCATGGAGGCGGTGTGGAAGATCGAGGTGAAGGACTTCCCGGCCTTCCTGGTGGTCGACGACAAGGGCAACGACTTCTTCGCCTGACCGGCCGGCGTCCCTGGCGAAGGCCACATTGCTACATTGTCCGATGGCCGGACGACTGAAGTCGTCGGCCATCGTGCCAGCCTTGCAGCGGATGGAGCCAGGCTCCACCGCTGAACGCTGGTCCGGCACAACGCCGGCTCGACCTCCATCGGCCCAAACGTTCCTCCGTCCCCACCATGCGCATCCTTCGCCTGCTCGCCCCTCTCTCCGCCTTCGCGACCGCCGCGGCCGCCCAGCTCACGCCCGACGTGATCCAGTACCAGTTCAACGAGATCCGCGGCACATCGGTGAGCAACACCGCCAGCTCGATGGTGGTGCCCGCCACCGGTACGCTCAGGGTCTCGTCCTGGCAGTCGGACACCGGACGGCCGGCCTATCGCGGCAACGAGCCCGGCTTCGGCTGCATCGGCTACCGCGGCGCCAGCGGCGCCGGTTGGGTGCACACCGGCTGGCAGATCGTCCAGACCGGCAGCTTCACCGTCATGTTCTGGATGCGCCGCGACCCGGCATCGACGAGCACCAACCCGTTCGGCTACGCCTTCGGCGACGTCACCTTCCGCGCGTTCGCCGCCGGCGGGGCCGGCACGGGCATCACCTTCCGCGGCACGTCGATCGGCAACGTCGACAGCGGCTTCTCGGTGACGAGCACACCCGGAGTGTGGCAGCACGTGACCCTCGTCGTCGACGATGCCGCGGGACAGGCGCTCTGGTTCGACAACGGCGCCCCGAGCAGCATCGTCGTGAACTTCCCGCCGAACAGCTTCTCCTACTCGGGCACGCGCTTCATGGCGGTGGCGGCGCAGGGTGACTCCGGCTTGAGTCCGTTCGGCCAGCACTACGACATGGACGACTTCCGCTACTTCGGCCGCGCCCTCACCCAGACCGAGATCCTGGCCGCGATGCTGACCGAGGAAGCGAGTGCCGGCACCTTCGGCACGGCCTGCGCCGGGCCGAACGGTTTGCCGGTCGTCGCCGGGTTCGGCCTGCCGCAGCTCGGCAACGCCACGTTCCGCGTCGATCTCACCAACGCCGAGCCGTCGCGCCCTTGCGCGCTCGTGCTCGGAGTGACGCCGGCGACCTTCGGCACCTTCGACCTGAGCGGAATCCTCGGCTCGGGCTGCCTCCTGCAGACCGATCCCTTCGCCATCCTCTTCAACGGCACCGGGGCCACGGGCGCCACGCAGGCGTTGCCGATCCCGAGCGGCGCCAACCTCCACGGCGCGCACCTCTACGCGCAGTGGGTGGTCGCCGGCAGCACGGGCGCCGTGACCGAGGTGCTCGACATCAACCTGCAATAAGGTCCGACGGGCCGTGCCTCGTGGGCACCTGCCTTTGCGGCAGGCAAGGGCACGAATCCCTGCCACAAGGGCGTGCTGGCGGTCGCGATCTTCGGAACCCTCGTCAAGTCGGGGTGGCTGCGGCTGCGCGCCGCCGCGCCCGGCCGCTGTGCAACGGCCCTGGCCGGGCTGGCCCGCCATGTGCGGGGCGGGCGGCCTGCCATGACCACCGACCTGCCGCGCGCCGCGCTCATTCCCCTTCTCCTGGCGACGGCCGGCGCCGGAGTCGCCGGTGCCGCGCCGCTCGCTCCGACCGAGCTCGGCGCGAAGGCAACGCCGCGTTTCGGTCCCTACGACCTGTTGCGCGAACTCGGCCGCGGGGGCATGGGAGTCGTCTATCTGGCCGAGGAGCGCGACGCCGATCGGCGGCTTGTGGCGCTCAAGGTCGCCCTGCAGGCGCCGACCGACCCCGATCTGCGCGCGCAGTTGGCCTTCGAGCGCGAAGCCCTGGCGGCGCTGGCGCACGACAACGTGGTGCGCTTGTTCGACGCCGGCACCACGCCCGACGGTCACCCTTGGCTGGCGATGGAGTACGTGGACGGCGAACCCCTCGACGAGTACTGCGCACGGCGCGACCTGACGCTGGGCGAACGCGTCGCCCTGGTCGCGGACGCGGCGCGCGCGGTGCATCACCTGCACGAGCGCGGGGTCGTGCATCGCGACGTCAAGCCGGAGAACATCCTGGTGACCGAGGTGGACGGTCGGCCGGTGCCGAAGCTGATCGACCTCGGCTTCGCAGCGCTGAGCACCACCCCCGCCGACGCGCACGTCGTGGCCGGCACCCCTGACTACATGGCCCCCGAGCTCTTCGCCGACCAGCCACGGGCCCCCGATCCGCGCAGCGACGTGTTCGCGCTCGGCGTCGTGTCGTACGAGCTGATCGCCGGCACCTCGCCCTTCGCCCGGCGAAACGGAGGCAGCACCGGGTTCGACATCGGTCTCGCTGCGGGTGGCGCCCAGCCTCCCACCATGTTCACGGACACGGCAATGGCGCGCGGGCTACGCCGGGCCGGACTCGACACGGCCATCCTGCGTGCGCTCGCCAGCGACCCGAGCCGCCGCCCAGCCGACGGCGGCGCATTCGCGCGCGAACTCGAGACGGTGCTCGCGGCCAGCCGAGCTCGCCGCGGGCCGATGGCGTGGCTGGGGTCGTTGTTGCGCGTCCGGCGTCCGAACGCGTGAACACCACGGGCGGCGCGCCGCGAGGACCCACCGCCGGGCTCGCCGGGGTGGCCCGCCGTGCGCCCCGCGCGCGAGAGACTACTGCGAGCAAATGCCGGCCGCCTCTCGTCGCCGCCGGCTCGGCCCGCTAGAGGAAGGCCTGCATGGCGCCACCCGACGCTCCCGAGCCCGCAGGCACGCAGCCGGCACCGGTGTTGCCGTCGGGCGACTACAGTCTGCGCGAGGAACTCGGCCGTGGCGGCATGGGCACGGTCTTCCGTGCCGAGCTGCGGCGCTCCGCGCATGGCCTGCCTGCCGGAGCAGAGGTGGCGATCAAGTTCCTGCGCCGCGAACTCGCCGACGATGTCCGCGCCGTCGAACGCCTGCAGCGCGAGGGCGAGCTCGGCATGGCCATCGACAGCCCGTTCATCGCCAGGATCCACGGCATCATCCGCGAGCAGGTCCTGGGCCTGCAGGTCGTCGGGCTGGTGATGGAGCTGGTGCGCGGCCCGACCCTGCGTCGCTTCGTGCGCGAACGCGGCCCGGCGGTCGACGACCTGGTGCGCCGCATCGGCGAGGATGCGGCCCAGGGCCTGGCAGCCCTGCACGGCGACGGCTTGGTGCACCGGGACGTCAAGCCCGAGAACATGGCGCTCACCCCGGAGGGCCGCGTCAAGCTGATGGATCTCGGCCTGGCCTGGACGGCAGACGCGCGGCCGAGCACCGCCGGCTTCTTCGGCAGCATCGCCTACGCCGCCCCCGAGGTCCTGCGCGGCCGTCCCGCCGTGGCGGCCAGCGACCTGTACTCCCTGGGCTTGGTGATGTACGAGATGCTCACCGGCCAGCATCCGTTCGCCGACGTGCTCGGCGATTCGGATCAGCTCATGGCGGCGCACCTCGAACGTCCACCGCGGCGGCCTGCACACGTCAACGCCCGCGTCTCGCCGTTCCTCGAGGCCGTCATCCTCGACCTGCTGCGCAAGGAACCGGCGCTGCGCGGGTTCGACGCGCCTCGCTTGGCGGCGACCCTGGCCGCCGGCGAGCAGGCGAAGTTCTGGCTCGAGCACGCGCGCGACGTACCGGTGCAGGCAGCTCTGCGCCGCCTGAGCACGGTGCGGCGGTTCGCACCGACGCCGTTCTTCGGCCGTCGGGCCGAGCTGGCACAGCTACGCCGCCGCCTCGATGGCGTCTTGACCTCGCGGCAGGGCACGGCGGTGCGCATCACCGGCCCCTACGGCATCGGCCGCCGCCGACTGCTGGACGAGTGGATCGCCGACGCCCTCGACCGGCACGGCGGACGTCTCGAGTTCGTCGCCGGACAGGGCAGCCAGGATCCGACCAGCGCGCGGGGCACGCCGTTTCCCGAGATGCTCGCCGACCTCCTGCTCGACGGCGATCGCCCCGACTCGCCCAACGCCCTGCCGCGGGCCGCGGCCCGACTCGCTGTGCTCGGCGGCATGGATGCGCGCGAGATCGACGAACTGGCGCAGGTCGTGGTCGGCATGCCCTCGACGCTCCTGCCGCAGGCGCGTGCCGACCTGCTGGCCCGAGGCCTCATGGCCACCGCCGACGCCGGTCGGAAGCCGCACGCTCTGGTGGTGCGCGTCGATCGCGCCGACTCGCTCGACGCCACAGCGCAGCTCGTCGTCGACCGGCTGCTCGAGAAGATCGAGGCGCATCCGATGCTGCTGGTGCTGGTGCAACACCTGCGGCAAGCGCACCTGCCGTTCCCGTTCCACGGCATCGCCGTGACCGGACTCGATCGCGCCGCCTTCGCCGCGTTCGCGCGGGCCCTGTTCGCGCACGATGACCCGGCGCAGGTGGCGCCCACCGAAGGTCAGATCGACGCCGCCGGAACCGCGCTCGGCGGCAGCCCTGGCGCCTTGCTCGAAGCGCTCGACGATCTCGGACAACACGGCGTGCTCGCCGGGCGTCCCGGCGCCTTCTCGGGCCTGCCGCGCGACGTCGAGATCCGCCCGGCGCCACCGCTGCTCTCGCGCGTACGCCAGCGCGTGCGCGAGCTGCCCCCCGAACAGCGCCACGTCCTGCAGGCGGCGGCGGTGCTCGGCGGACGCTTCCCCCTCGCCGACCTGGTCGCCATGGTCGGTCAGCCGGAGCTGCAGGTGCTGGCGGCCTTGTCGGCGTTCCAGGGGCGCGTGCTGCGCGCCGCCGACGACGAGGTCGCGTTCCGCCACCGCGACTTCCGCATGGCCCTGCTCGATCTGGTGCCACGGGGAACGCGGCGCGCCATGCATCGCGACGCGGCCTGGATCCTCGAACGCCGGCAGGCGCCACCGCTGGAGGTCGGGATGCACATGTCGCGCGCCATGCAGCACGACGCCGCCGTCGAACCGCTTCTGGCCGGACTCGGGGAGCTGGTCGCCGCGGGCGCACGCCGCGCGGCCGGACGCGTGATCGCCCGCCTACGCGTCCACCTCGACGCCCTCGCCGACGCATCCGACACGGTCGCGTCCCGACTGCGCATGCACGCGCTCGGAGCGGAGGTGGCGGTGCTCGGCCGGCGCCTCGGCGAGGCCGGCGAGCACGCACAAGCGGCCCTAACCTGCGCCGATCGTCTCGGTGACGACGCCGCGCGCGCCCGGGCGCTGCTCGTCCTCGCGCACGTGGCAACCGTGCGCGAACAGAACCTGGCAGCCTTCTCGACCCTGGACGCGGCCGAGGCGGCAGCGACCGCCGCCGGTGACCCCGACCTGGTCGCGCAGGCGTGTGTGCGACGCGCCGAGATCGAGCTGCAGCTGGGTGGCGGCGAGGCTGCGGCGCACAACCTGCGACGCGCCCGGCAGACCCTGCACGACGACGCCGACGGCCACCTGGCTCTACTGCTCGCCGAAGCCGAGTTGGCGCTGCTGCGCGCGGACTTCGCCACCGCGCGCCGCAGGCTCGACCGCGCCGAGACCCTCGGCGAGCGCTCGGGCGACGCTCTCGGCACGCTTCGGTGCATGAGCCTCCGCACCAGGCTGTGGGCGACGCTGGGCGACTCCGATCGCGCCGAAGCCGAGCTGCAGGCCACCGTAGACTGGTCCGCGCGCGTGGCAGGGCCACGCGCGGTGGCGCGCGCCATGCTGGCGGTGGGCGAGCTGATGGCCCTGCGCGACGACGTCGCTTCGGCGCGCCTTCACCTCCACGACGCGCTCGCCGCCGGACACGCCGCCGCCGACATGACGACGCGCGAGACGGCGGTGCTGTGGCTGCGCTTGCTGGGCATCCCGACGCCGCGCCCCCGCCACGGCGCGCCGACCCTCGACGACGTGCCGATGGTGCGCGCCCTGCGATGTGTCGTCGAGGCACGCGAGGCCCGCCTGCGGCACGACGACGCCACGCTGCGCATCTGGAGGCAGCATGCGGCCGACCTCGACGGGGCCGTCGAGCTGCCGTTGCACGTTCGGCTCCTGGTGTTGCGCACGAGCGGCGCACACGAGCGCGCCGAGGAGGAGGCGAGCACGGCCACGGCGGCGGTTCCGGTCATGCAACGCCGCCGGTTCGGGCGCCTGCTCGCCACCGCGGCCCGCCTCGTCCCACCCGGGTAGCCGCCGGGCCTGGTTACCGCCCGAACCAGCGGCGCAGGGTCAGCTGGCGGCGCAGACGCGCACTGATCGCCCGCGCGTAGGCCTGACGGTGCTCTCGATCGAGGCGCAAGCCGCGCAGGAAGCGCAGGCCGTCGGTGCGCGCCACCGTCGTGGGCAAGGACGCGCGATGACGCACCAGGTAGCGCGCCATGCGCGTCAACATGGCCAGGCGCACCGGGATCGGTACCGGCGCGCGCAGCGTGGCGCGATCGAGATCGAGCAGGTGCACGACCGGACCGGTCTCGCCGGCCGAGGCCACGAGGTTGTCGGGGTGCAGGTCGCGATGTCGCAAGCCGGCGGCGAAAGCCGCGGCGACCACCGCGCCGGCCCGCGCCACCGCCGCGCGACGCATTTCCGGCCGCGACGCCACGAACGCCGGCAGCGGCAGCGCGCCCTCGACGAGCGCGGTGAGCAGGCGCAGCTGGAACAGAGCACCGTCACGACGGGCCAGGCCCGCCAGGGGCTCCACCGCGTCGACACCGGCGACCCGCAGCGCGTTCAGCGCCGCGACTTCGCGGCAGGGCCGCTGCGAGTCGAGGAACTGGTCGCACAGCACGCCGCGCAGGGCACCGCCGCGACGGTAGGTGCGCGCGACCGCGACGGGACCGTCGCCGAGGCGCAGCACGCGCACACCCTCGCCGCGCCCACGCGCAGCGGGCAGGGCATCACCGTCGGCGAAGAACGCGGCGGGCGGCAGTTCGGCCAGGTCCGCGCGCACGACGCCGACGATGCCGTCGCGGTCGTAGGCGACGTAGCCGTCGGGAATCTGCACGGAGTCAGCCTATCGGTGGTCGTGGCGAAACGCACAGGTCAACGGCGTGGAGCACTACGCCTTGAGGCGCATCGAGATCGCGGCTAGAACCCGCGCGTTGCCTGACTGCGCGCACGACTCGATCCCTCGCGAAGGCCGCGTGCTGGTGGTCCGGCTCTCGGCGCTGGGCGACGTCCTCTTCGCCCTCGAGACCGTCGCCTCGCTGAAGGCCGAGCGGCCGGACGTGCGCGTCGACTACTTGGTCGAAGATCGTTTCGCCGACCTCCTGCACGGTCATCCCGATCTCGACCACGTGCTCGTCTACCCGCGCCGACACAAGCGACGCATTCCCGGCCACCTCCGGCGCCTGCGACGCACCCGCTACGACGCCGTGCTCGACCTGCACGGCATCACCAAGAGCGCCGTGCAGGTCCTGTGCGCGCGCGCCGCCCGCAAGCTCGGCTACGACGCACCGGGCGCGCGCGAAGGGGCCGAGCGCTTCTACTCGGAGAGAGTGGCGCTACCGCAGCCGCTGCCACACCGCGCCGACCGCGGCTATCACCTCTTGCGCGCGCTGGGTCTGCGCGCGGCGCCCACGGCGCCGACGCTGGCACCGCCCGACCGACCGCCCGACTTCTGGCGCAGCGACGAGCATCCGCGCGTGGTTCTGCACCCCGGCGCCAGCGCCTTCGCCGCCTTCAAACGATGGCCGCTGCCGAAGTTCGTGGGTCTGGCGCGGCGCCTGCGCGAGAGCGGCATCATGCCGGCGATCTCGTTCGGCCCCGGTGAGGAAGAGCTGGCGCGCGCGCTGCTCGCGGGCGCCGGCTGCGGCCGCCTGCTCGATGGACGCGCGCTCGGCCTGCGCGGGTTGGGTGCCGTCTTCGCCGGAGCCGACGTGGTGGTCGCGGCCGACACCGGCCCGCTGCACATTGCCGCCGCCGCCGGCGCCGGGGTCGTCGCGCTGTTCGGCCCGAAGGACCCCGCCCTCTACGGGCCGCGCACGGAGCGTCGGCACGTCCTCTTCGCCGACGTGCCGTGCCGGCCGTGCAGGCTCCGCACCTGTCCGTCGCCGCAGTGCGTGCTGGGAATCGCCGTCGACGACGCCGCCCGTGCCGTGTTCGATCTGCTGCCGTCGCGATGACCGCCACTCCTGTCACCGTCATCCGGCATCCCAAGGAGCGCATCAGCAAGTGCTCGCTGCGGCACCTGCACCAGCGCGCTGGCTTCACCTTCTTGCGCGCCCAGCCGGGGTTCACCTTCGATGCGACCGGGTTCACCGTGCTGGCGGTCGATGCACCCGAGCTGTCGCCCGCCGACGCCGGGCGACCGCTTCTCCTCCTCGACAGCACCTGGCGCTACCTGCCGCGCCTGCTCGCCTGCCTGCGCGGCGAACCGGTGCACCGCAGCGTGCCCCGCAGCATCGTCACCGCCTACCCGCGCCAGAGCCGACTCTTCGACGACCCCGAATTCGGCCTGGCGTCGGTCGAGGCGCTCTACGTGGCGCTGCGCCTGCTCGGCGCCGACGATCCGAGCCTGCTCGACGGCTACCACTGGAAGGATCAGTTCCTCGGGCAGGCGGCGCTTCGGTAGCGCGGCGGCGCGCGGCGAGCGCCACGCGACAATCGCTCGCACGCCACGGCGGCACGTGCTTCGATGGAGGCGTGCTCGCAACTGTGGAACTCGGCGTGCTCGACCGCAAGACGAGTCTTATCGCGCAGTCGGCGGTCATCGTCGACAGCAAGAGGGCCGTGGTGCACATGCTGCAGGGTCGGCGCACGCACCACATCGAGGTGACTCGCGGCAACCCGGTGACCACGAGCTGCTCGTGCGGCGCGCGCCGCCAGTGCGCCCACGCGATCTTCGCCATCGGCAGCCTCGAGTTCGTGCCGCGCACGCAGGCGTGGCTGGCGACGGGCTCGCTGCCGGCGTCGGTCGAGGCCGACGCCGAGACCGACGAGTCGGCCGGCGGCGAGGCACCTGCCGCACCGCCGCCCGCTCCCTCGCAGCCGACGCCATCGCGCAAGGCGCGCGGCAAGTCAGCGGCGCCGGCGAAGTCCGAGTCGCCGGCCCGGCCGGATCCACAGGAGGCCACAGAACTCGCTGCGGCCGCCGCGGCAGACGAAACGCAGGCCGACGTCGACGAGTGGCTGCGCGCGATAGGTCGCGACCAGCGCGCGAGCCCGAGCGGAAAGGCGGCGCAAGCGCCGCGCGAGGTCGTGTACTTCGTCACCCCTGACGCGACCGTCGACGGCCTCGCCGTCACCGTATGGTCGGCAAAGCCGCGCAAGGGTGGCGAGCTGGCACGCAACCGCCCGCTCGACCTGATGCGGGCGCTGCGCGGCAAGATCCCGCTGCGCGCACAAGACCTCGGCCTGATCGCCACGCTGCGCGGACACAGTCAGGAGGGCTGGCGCGACTCGGTCGTCCTGGCCGGCGACGCCAGCGCGCTGGTGTCCTTGCTGATCGACAGCGGACGTTGCTACCTCGACGGACGGGAACCGCGCCTGTTGTCGCGCGGCGAGGAGCACCGGGCTGAATTGGGCTGGACGGTCGACGAGACCGGCGCGCAGATCCCGGCGGTCCTCGACGAGGGCAAATGGCCGTTGCTGTTCGACGAGCCGATGTACATCGACGTGCACCTCGCCACCGTCGGCAAGCTCACCTTCGGGCCGCCGCTGGCGGTCGCCCGTGCCTTCCTCGCCGGCCCCGAAGTGCCGGCCGAGGCGAGCGCCGCGGTCGCGCAGACCTCCGGTCGGCGCCTGGCCAAGCTCGGCCTGCCGAACATGCGCACCCTACGCGTCGAACGCGTGCCGGCACCTCCGCCGAGGCCGCAGCTCTTGTTGGGCACGGCGGCGGTGTCGCCGGGCGCCTGGCTCGACCCGATCGCGCTCGACATGGCCCACCTGACGTTCGCCTACGGCGAGCACGTCTTCGACGAGGGCGCCGCAGAAGACTCGTACCGCGAGGTGGAGGGCGACCAGGTGCGGGAGTGCCGCCGGCGTCGCGACCTCGAACGGGCCGCCGTTCAGCAGCTCGAAGAGCTCGGCTTCGCGCCGGTCGTCGACTCGGTGCCGCCCAAGTTCCAGTATGCCGTGCGCCACGCACTCGCACTGGCGGGAACGCGCGACGACCTCACCCTCAACCGTGCCTACGCGACTCCCGACGTCGAGGCGTGGACCCGCTTCCTCGGCGAGGGCCGCCGCCAGCTGGTCGCCGCCGGTTGGGAGGTCACCGTCGACCGCTCGTTCCGGCACGGGACGATCGAGGCCACCAGATGGACGGTGCTGACGCGTGGCGCCGAGGCCAGCGACTGGTTCACCCTCGAAGTCGGCATCGACATCGACGGCGAGCGCTGCAACCTGATGCCGGTGTTGCTGCATCTCGTGGCCCAGTGCGCCAACGGCGAGTTGCCGGCCATCCTGCGCCAGGACCTCGAGTTCGCCGCGTTGCCCCTGCCCGACGGCCGCACGATCAGGCTTTCGACCGAGCGCGTGCGCCGGATGGTGACCGCGCTCCTGGAACTGCAAGCCGGCGGCAAGGTGGAGAAGGGACAACTTCGCTTGCCACGCCTGCTGGCGCCCCAGGTGCATGCGCTGGCCGGGCACGTCGACGAGGTCGCGTGGCAGGACAACGACGCGGCGCGGGACCTGGCCACCAAGCTCGCGACCTTCACCGGCATCGACAGCGCGCCGGCGCCCGCCGACCTGGCCACCGAACTGCGCGCGTACCAGCGCGAAGGCCTCGCGTGGCTGCAGTTCCTGCGCGCCCACGACCTCGGCGGCATCCTGGCCGACGACATGGGGCTCGGCAAGACGGTGCAAACCCTGGCCCACATCCTCGTCGAGAAGGCAGCCGGCCGCCTCGACCGGCCCTGTCTCGTCGTGTCGCCGACCAGCGTGGTGGGCAACTGGGCCAGCGAGTGCGCGCGCTTCGCGCCGGGCCTGCGCGTGCTGGTGCTGCACGGCAGCGGCCGCCGCAAGACCTTCGACTCGATCGCCGAGGTCGACGTCGTGCTCACCACCTACCCGCTGGTGGTGCGCGACGCCGAGACGCTGCAGGCCCACGCATTCCACCTCCTGGTGCTCGACGAGGCGCAGGCGATCAAGAACTCCGGGGCGAAGGCCCGGCGCGTGCTGCGCGACGTCGACGCGCGCCACCGCCTGTGCCTCACCGGCACCCCGCTCGAGAACAATCTGCGCGAACTCTGGTCGCAGTTCGACTTCCTGCTGCCGGGGCTGCTCGGCGACACCAGGACCTTCGGCCACGTGTTCCGCGGGCCGATCGAGAAGCGCGACGACCGTGACCGCCAGCGGGCGCTGGCGGATCGCATCCGTCCTTTCATCCTGCGCCGCACCAAGGAGAAGGTCGCCAAGGAGCTGCCGCCGAAGACGACGGTGGTGCACACGGTCGAACTTGCCGGCGATCAGCGCGACCTCTACGAAACGATCCGCCTGGCGGTGCACGAAAGAGTGCGGCAGGCGATCGCCGACAAGGGCCTCGACCAGGCACAGATCATCGTCCTCGACGCGCTGCTCAAGCTGCGTCAAGTGTGCTGCGACCCGCGCCTGGTGAAGCTCGACAGCGCCCGCCAGGTGAAAGCGTCCGCCAAGCTCGAAGCCCTCCTCGAGCTGCTGCCATCGCTCATCGAAGACGGCCGGCGCGTGCTGCTGTTCTCGCAGTTCACCAGCATGCTGGCCCTGATCGAGCCGGAGTTGCGCCAGCGTGGCATCGCTTTCGTCAAGCTCGTCGGCGACACCGAGGACCGCACGACGCCGGTGCGCCGCTTCCAGGCCGGCGAGGTGCCGGTGTTCCTCATCAGCCTCAAGGCGGGTGGCACCGGGCTCAACCTCACGGCCGCCGACACGGTGATCCACTACGACCCTTGGTGGAACCCGGCCGCCGAGCAGCAAGCCACCGACCGCGCCCACCGGATCGGCCAGGACAAGCCGGTGTTCGAGTACAAGCTGATCGCGACCGGCACGGTCGAGGAGCGCATCGGCCGCCTGCAGGAACGCAAGCGAGCACTCGCGGCCGGCCTGCTCGACGGCGGCGAGCGTCAGGGCACCGCGCTGACGCGCGAGGACGTCGAGGCCCTGTTCGCAGCGATGGATCTGCCGGCGGATGGCGACGCGTGACTTCTCCGCACACGACGACCCGGCGCGGGCGAGCCGCGACCACCGAGACGGTCGCGCGACCGCAGCGCCAGAGCCTGCGCGTGCCGCCACCGTTCGAGCTGCGCCTGGCCGCACACGGACACGGATGGGTCGACCTGCCCCCGTTCGCCTGGGACGAAGACGATGACACGCTGCACGTGGTTCTGGAGCCGGGCCTCGACCCGACGTCGGCGATCGACGTGGTGGTGCGTCAGACGGCGGCCGATCGACTGCAGTTGGAGTGCCGTGGGCACCGGGCCCTCTCGCGCCAGCAAATGGCGAAGTTGACGAACCGCGTCGCGGTGATGCTGCGCCTCGACCAGCAGCTCGATGCCTTCTGGGCGCTATGCGCCGGCACGCCGCGCCTGCAGTGGGCGCAGGCGCGCGGCGCGGGCCGCCTGCTGCGCGCGCCGACGGTGTTCGAGGACCTGATGAAGCTGCTGTTCACCACCAACTGCTCGTGGGCGGCGACGCGCAAGATGACCGAGCGCACCGTGGCAACGCTCGGCAGCGCCAGCCCGTCGGGGAAGCGCGCGTTTCCGGGCGCCGCGCGCTGTGCCGTCGAGCCGGCAGCGTTCTGGCGTGACGAAGTGCGCACCGGCTATCGAGCCGAGGCCTGCGTCGCACTCGCCGGCGCGTTCGCCGACGGCCGACTGAGCGAAGCGTGGTTCACCGATCCGGATCTGCCCACCGACGAACTGCGCCGACGCCTCCTGACCATCCGGGGCTTCGGCCCCTACGCCGCGGGTCAGGCGTTGCGCTTGCTGGGCCACTACGACGACCTCGCCCTCGACTCGTGGTGTCGCGCCCGGCTCGCCGAGCTGCGCGGCAAGAAGAAGGCGCCGTCCGACAAGACGGTCATGCGCGAATACCTGCCGTTCGGACGGTACGCCGGCCTGGCCTTGTGGCTCGACCTGACCCGCGCCTGGCACGAGCCGGGTGAGCCGAGGCTCGTCTGAGGAGAGCCGGCTTCGCCGACTTCCTCGCTCGGTGTTGCTGGCGGTCGCCCTTGCGACCGCGAGCCCTTGCGGCTCGGAATCCTTGCGATCGCGTGGATTTAGTCTGCCAACTCGGAGAATGAGCGGCTTGGCCGACCATTTCCATTCGATCGAATCGATTTATCTCGATCATGGGAGGATCGGCGGCGCTTTCAGACGATTTCCATGCGATAGGATGGTTTTCGGCATGTCCCATCGAAGTCAGAATCCGAACCGGCCACGGACGCGCCCCCAAGCACAGGCACGGCCTGCCGAGAAGACGGCTCCCCACCCGAGCCCCACCGCGATCCTCGGGGCGGCCGTCCGGCGCCAACGCCGCCAGCTCGGTCTCCGCCAGACCGTGCTGGCCGACTTGGCCGGGGTGGGCGTGGCGTTCCTCTACGACCTCGAAAAGGGCAAGCCGACGCTCCGCATCGACAAGGTCCTGTCGGTGCTGGAAGCACTCGGGCTCGGTCTCACGGTCGCGCCCTCGTCGGTC
The DNA here is from genome assembly GCA_041398565.1 of Planctomycetota bacterium. Lineage (GTDB taxonomy): Bacteria > Planctomycetota > UBA1135 > UBA1135 > UBA2386 > DATGPD01. Next base: position 305,322 of record JAWKUN010000002.1, read on the forward strand.
TTGGTGCGCAGCGACGTCGCGCCGGGCGAGCAACCCGCCGAGGACCCGACGTGAACACCGCCGCTGATCCGCGCACCCTCGAGGCCCTCGACGTCTGGTGCGGCGACGAGAGAGGAGCGAACCACCACATCGGCAGGCTGACCCGTACGGCGAACGGATGCGAGTTCCGCTACCTCGAGGGCGTCAGCGGCCCAGCCGTCGGTGCCCGCCTGCCGGTCCGCGCCGCGCCCTACGCGGTGCAAGGCGTGAACCTGCCACCGTGGTTCGCCGGCTTGCTGCCCGAGGGTCTGCGCATGCGCGCGCTGGTCCGCGGCCTGAAGACATCGGAGGACGACCTGTTCACCCTGCTGGCCGCGGTCGGCGCCGACACCGTCGGGGCGGTCGCAGTGGCCCCGTTCGGTACAGCGCCGGTCGTCGCCGAGCCGGTGGCCGACCTCGACGCCGCGCACGAGCTGAGCTTCGATGCGCTGCTCGACGCCTCGCTGCACATCGACCCCACGACCGGCGCCGGCGACCGCCACGCGCTCGCAGGCATCCAGCCCAAGGTCTCCGCCGGAATGATCTCGTTCCCGGTGCAGGCGCGGCGCGCGCGGGCCCGGGGCTTTGCCGCGTGCATCCTCAAGCTCGAACCCGCCGACTACCCACGCCTGGTCGCCAACGAGCACTTCTTCATGACCGTCGCCCGCGACGTCGGGCTCGACGTCGCCCGCGTGCGTCTGCTCGCCGATCGCGAGGGTCGGCCCGGCCTCCTAGTCGACCGCTTCGACCGCGGCCGGACGACCGGCGGCCAGGCAATCGTCGGCCGGACTGCCAAGTTCGCCCAGGAGGATGCCTGCCAGTTGCTCGACCGCTATCCCGCGGACAAGTACCGCGTACGCCTGCGCGACGTCGCCGACGCGCTCGAAGTCTGCACCGCACCCGCCCCCGAGCGCCTGCGTCTCCTGCAGCTCCTGGCCTTCAGCTACCTCGTCGCCAACGGCGACCTGCACGCCAAGAACCTGAGCGTCCGCACCGCCGGCGGCCTCACCCGCCTGACGCCCGGCTACGACCTGCTGTCGACGTTGCCGTACGGCGACGACGCCATGGCCTTGCCGATCGAGGGCCGCGACAAGCGCTGGCAACGCGCCGACCTGGTGACGTTCGGCGAACGCATCGGCGTGCGTGCCGCGGCCACCGAGCGCATGCTGACGACGCTGGTCGAGCGCCTACAGCGCCGGCTCGCCGACACCACCAAGCCCGGCCTCGCCTCGATCGGCTTCGACGCCAAGCGCACGCAGCACCTGGAGAAGGTGATCGGGGAACGGAGCCGGGCGTTGGCGTGAGGCCGCCATGGCGGCGCCCGAACGACGGAGCGACACCCTGGCGCTCGCGGTGTGCGGTGACGCATCCGGCATCCAGGGGTGGAGCCTGGCTCCATCCGCTGCGAGGCTCGTGCGACGGGCAACGACCTCGGTCGTCCGCCCACCAGCGTTCAGCGGTGGAGTCTGGCTCCATCCGCTCCAATGGTGGTGCGACGGGCAACGACCTCGGTCGTCCGCCCACCAGCGTTCAGCGGTGGAGTCTGGCTCCATCCGCTGCAATGGTGGTGCGACGGGCAACGACCTCGGTCGTCCGCCCACCAGCGTTCAGCGGTGGAGCCTGGCTCCATCCGCTGCAATGGTGGTGCGATGGGCGACGACCTCGGTCGTCCGCCCATCGCCGAACTAGACTGCTTGCATGAGCCGCGCCGTCGAGCAGCAGAACCGTCGCCTCCTGCGCGCCCGCGACGCGATGGACCGCGACTACACCGAGCCTCTCGACGTGCCGGCGCTCGCCGCCATCGCCTGCGTCTCGCAAGCCCACTTCATCCGCACCTTCCGCGCGACCTTCGGCGAGACCCCGCACCGCTACCTCCAACGCCGCCGCGTCGAACGCTCGATGTACCTGCTGCGCGAGACCGACCGCAGCGTCACCGACATCTGCTTCGACGTCGGCTTCGCCAGCCTCGGCACCTTCAGCCGCACGTTCCGCGCGATCGTCGGCGTGCCGCCGATCGCCTACCGCCGCGGCCGGGTGCCCATGCGCGGCAAGGTGCCGACCTGCGTCGCGATGGCCGGCACGCGCCCGAGCAGTTTCGGAGAAGCCGGCCGCTGACGCCGCAGGTAGCGTCGGCGGCGATGCAGAACTTCACGTCGATCACGCACGCGCACATCTGGGTCCTCGACCACCAGGAAGCGCTCGACTTCTACGTCGGCAAGCTGGGCCTCGAAGTCCGAGCCGACCTGACCCGCGGCACCTTCCGCTGGCTGACCGTCGGCGTCCCCGGCAAGCCGATCCCCGAGATCGTGCTCGACGTTCCTGGCCCACCGGTGATGGACGAGGCGACCGCCGATCGGATCCGCGACCTCGTGACCAAGGGCGCCACCGGCGTCGTCATGGTGCTCGAGACCGACGACTGCTTCGGAGTGTACGCGCGGCTGCGGGATGCCGGCGTCGAGTTCACCCAGGTGGCGACCGACCACGGCTACGGGATCGACTGCGGTCTGCGCGACCCGTTCGGCAACCAGATCCGCGTGCTGCAACCGAGGGCCGCCGGTGGCGCTTCGAGGAAGGCGAAGCCATGAGCCTCCTCGCCGCAACCTCTCTGGACGCAGCGACGGCACGCCGCCCGCGACGACTGGCGCTGGCCTTCTGGGTCGTCACCGCCCTGTTCTGTCTGCAGATCGGCTTCACCGCCTACGCCCAACTGCGCCTGCCCGCGGTCGCGCAGGCGTTCACCCACCTCGGCTTCCCCGCCTACTTCCGCATCGAACTGGCGTGGGCCAAGCTGCTCGGCGTGGCGTTGCTGCTGGCGCCGGTGCCGCCGCGGCTCAAGGAGTGGGCCTACGCCGGCTTCGCATTCGTGCTCGGCTCGGCCCTGATCGCTCATCTCGCCGTCGGCGACGGCCCCGACGCCTGGAGCTGGGCGGCGGCGACCGGCGTGCTCTGGGGTCTCTCCTACCTCCTGTGGCGTCGCCGGTCCGACGCCCGGCCCATCGCCTGATCAGCGTCGAGTCCCGCGCTCCGACCGAACTCGGCGCGCCCGCTCAAGGTCCGACCGTCCTAGGCCGATAGGACGGTCGTGCACTTCTCCGTCGATCCGCACAGCCACGTCCCGCCCAGCCAGCAGCTGGTGGCCGGCGTGCTCGACGCGATCGCCCGCGGTGACCTGTCGGTCGGCGACCGCCTGCCGCCGGTGCGGGCGCTGGCGACGCAGGTGTTGGTCAACCCCAACACCGTGTCGAAGGCGTGGCGCGACCTCGAGCGCATGGGGGTGACCGCCGGTCGCAACGGCAGCGGCGTGTTCGTCACCGCCGACGGGCCGCGCATCGCCCGCGACCTGCGCCTGGCGGCGACGCTGGTGGAGCTGCGCGCGGCGGTGCGCACGGCGCTCGGGGCGGGGCACGACGCGGACGCGCTGCGGGCGCTGATCGCCACGGAATTGGAGAGGGAACGCGTGGGAGGAGGGACATGAACGACGTGCTGGAACTGCGTGGGGTGTGTGTCGCCTTCGGCAAGAGGCGGGTGCTCGACGGGCTCGACCTGCGGCTGGAGCCTGGCAAGGTCACGGTTCTGCTGGGCTGCAACGGCACCGGCAAGAGCACGCTCCTGCGCCTGCTGCTCGGCGTGCTGCGGCCGCGCGCCGGCAGCGTGCGCGTGTTCGGCCGCGACCCGCTGCGCGCCCACCGCGAGGTCCTGCAACGCGTCGGCTACGTGCCCGACGTGCCGGACGTGTATCCGTGGATGACGCCGCGCCAGCTGCTGGCCTTCCTGCAGCCGCACTACCGGCGTTCCGCGGTGGAGCCTGGCCCCAGCCGCTGCAAGGCTGGTGCGATGGCCGGCAACTTCTGTCGTCCGACCATCGCCGCCTTCGAGCTGGAGCGCGCCCACGCACTCGCTGCGCGCCTGGACGTGCCGCTGGACGTGCGCTTCGGCCGGCTGTCGCGCGGCCAGGGCATGAAGGCGATGTTCGCCGCCGCGCTCGCACCCGATCCCGAGCTGCTCCTGCTCGACGAGCCGTTCGCCGGCCTCGACCCGCTGGTGCGCGAGGAGGTGTTGCAGGGCTTGATCGGCGAGCTGCGCGACGGCGAGCGCACGGTGCTGTGCGCCACGCACCAGCTGGACATCGCCGCGCGCATTGCCGATCGCGTCGCCGTCCTGCACGGCGGCAAGGTCGTGCGCCACGGCGAGCTGGACGAGGTGATCGGGACCGGTAGCGAGGGCGGCCAGGCCGGCAACCTGCCGACCCGGCTGCACCACGTCTTGGCCGAGTTGCACGGACGCGTGCCGGAGGAAGTTTCGGTATGAGTCTGGCATGGACGTGGTGTGTCAAGGAGTGGCGCGCGCAGCGCGCGTTCCTCTTCGGCTACGCGACTCTGATGGCGTCTGCGGTCACCGCGGTGCTCACCTTGGCACACTGGCGCGGGGTCAACCTCGAATCGGCCAGCACGCGGGCGATGACGGTGCTGACGTACGCCCTCACTCTCGCCATCGGCAGCGTCTTCGCCGCCGCCAGCGCCGTGCGCGGTGAACTCGTGGGCACGAGCGACCGACTGTGGTGCCGTCTACCGGGAGCGCTCCGCCCGGCCATGATCGGCAAGCTGCTCTTCGTCGGCCTCGCGGCACTGATGCTCGCCGCCAGTGGTCTCCTCGTTGGCCAAGCCTGGCTCGCCGCCACTCACCTGGGCCCGGCATCGTGCGCGACGTTGCTCTCCGAGCTGGCGCTGCTCATGCCTTGGTTGCCCCTGTCTCTGGCCAGCCTACCGTGGGTGTTCGCCGTGGCGCTGTGGATGCCGGGAGCCCGGCTGGCGATCGGCGCCACGGTGGTCTTGCTGGGCAGCGTGCTCGTCGCGGTGGAGTCGTGGCTGCGCGCCTCGCCCGGCCTGCGGGAAACGCTCGCCGTGGACTTCTCGTTGCCGATCGCCACGGCCTGGATCTTTCTCCTGGGCTTCGCCGTGGCGTGGGTCTCGTGTGTGCGCGGACGGCGCGGCGGCGACAGCGGTCGGTCCGCGCGCCTGGGGGCCGCGCTCGCCACCGGTGGTGCGGCGCCCCCTGCGATCTGGTTCGGAGCGGCGTTGTGTGCCTACTGGTGGCCAGACGTGCAGCACTTGCACGGCTTCACTCCCCTGGGAGCGACGGCCGACGGACGCTACGCCGTGGTGCAGGGGAGCGATCACGCACGCTGGCCGGGCTTCGCCGTCCGCATCGACCTGCGAACGGGTGAGGCCGCGCGCGTCGTGCGAGCCAACGAGTACGTCGGGAACCTGCTGTCCGTGCGTGGTCAAGCACATCTGCTCGATGTGGCGGCCGTGATCGCCAGCGGCCAGCTCGTGGCGACCTCGGGGCGGCGGGCCCGCGTCGTGGATCTCGCGACCCTGCGCACCACCGCGTTCGGCGAAGACCTCGGCGAAGGCGCCTTCGGTGGGCCGCAGGATCGGCTGCCGGACACCTTGCGCAACCTGCCGCAACGGTGCTCGTTGCTGCGCCAACCGGACGGGCTGGGCGCCTGGCTCGAAGGCCAGACGCTCTGCCTCGAGAACCGCGACGGCACCACCACGCGCGAACGACTCGACGACCTACGCGTGGCGAGCGCCGGACACGGCCTCAGGCGGGACACCCGCGACACCCGGCGCCGGCACTACGACTTCACCCTGCGTCGTTGGGTGGAACTGCCCACCGCGGAGGGCGGCAACGTCGCCGTGCGCGGGCTGTGGCTCCTGCGCCCGAGCCGACGAAGCGAGCCGAGCTGGCGCCGGTTCGACCCGGAGACGTCGGCGACGGCCTCCATCCCGGCGCTCACCTGCGACGCGTGGTTCCTCGGGCTACTCGACGACGACCGCGCGCTGTTCGGGTTCAACGACAAGCAGGGGCCGCGCCTCGTCGCCTACGCGCCGGCACGCGACGACCTGGTCGACCTGCCGCTCCCCGCGCACCCGTTCCTGCAGACTCCGTGCAGCGTGCAGCCGACAGGTTCAATGTCGTCGTACGGCAGGCGCGATCCGAGTGGCCGCATGCTGGTGACCCTCCAGCGACGTGGGCGCCCCGGCAACCTCATCGTCGCCATCGACCCGAGCACCCGTGCTTGCGCGACCGTGCTCGCGGCCGAACTCCTGACCGACATCCTCGCGTTCGAGCCGGACGGCGGCCTCGTCTGTTGCGAAGACTACAACCGGATCGTGCGCTACGCCCCCGACGGCACGCGCTCCGTCGTCTATCCGCGGCGTTGAGCGGACAGGCAGGTCCGCCCCGCGCCCCGACCGACACGCGGCCAAACCGCCCGGCACGCCGATCGCTGCGCAAAGCCACGTCGTGGCAAGTGACTCCTCGACCGACGCGATCGTCAACCCGCGAAGTAGTCGACCCACTCGTCGGCACGTCGCCCCAGAGCTGCGCGCAGCCTCTCGAGTGCGCGGTGCACGATCCAGCGCGCCTGCTGCGGACGCTGGAGTCCGAGCTCGGCACAGATCTCCTCACTCGTCATGCCGCAGACGTGACGCATCGTGAGAACCTCCCGATCCCGGTCGTTCAAACTGTGCAGAACGGACTCGACGCTGTCGTGCAGCTCCCGCAACGCGACCTTGGTGGAGATGCCGCGCGTGAGTGGCGCCGGTGGATCGAGATCCTCGTCGCCGCCAACTCCCACGTCGGGGCGTCTCCGGCGCCTCGCCTCGTCGACCACACGGTTGGCGACGAGACGCGACATCCAGCGCCGGAACGCTCCCGGGGCGCGGTCAGGATCGAACTTGCCGGCGAGGATCGCGTCGAGTGCCTGGGCCCACGCCTCCTGCGCGACATCGTGTACCCGCGAGTCGGCCCGGCTCAACGGCCGGCCCAGCTTGATCGCCGCGGCGCGCAGGACGCGCTCGTGGTGCCGCAGGTACAGCTCGGTCATCGCGTCGCGATCTCCGTCGCGAGCGCGCAGCACGAGCCGATGCGTCACCGCGCCGGTGGAGGATTCTCCCTGGGGATCCGCGCCGGACATGAGACCAAGCCTACGCTCCATCGGCGGCAAGCGGCACGAAGACCAACGAGTACGTACTCTGTGCGCCACGCTCGGTCTGCCGAACCGAGGGGTAGGCCCACCAGGCCCCCTCCGCATCCAACCGCAGCAGCGCAGGCAACCGGTTCGGCTGCACCAGATCCAACCTCATCGTCTCGACCCGGCGCGCACGTGGTAGGAGTTCCTCGCCGAGCTCAACCACCAACTCGACCTGCTCCTCGTCCTGTGTCGGGCGCACCAGGACCCGGGCGTAGCGCTGCGTGCCGGGCTCCGGGCCGTGGAGAAGGAACGGCATGGCCTTCGCGAATCGAAGGCGGGGCGGTGCCAGCACGAACACGCGGTCGAGGTCGATCTGTGGCCGGACGACGCGCGCCGCCGTAGTCAGCACGCGGCCCCGTTCGAGATCGAAGACATCGACGGGTACACGGCCGGGAAGGCCCTCGATCGCACCGTCCAAGACGTGGTGCAGCGACTCCCGGCTGAAGAGCAGGTAACGGTCTTGCAGGACCGCTGCGTAGCCGTGGACCGGACCGCCGGCGCGCTCCCGCCGCGGCTCTGCCCCATCGATCGACAGCGCCTCCATGGCCAGTTGCGAGTAGCCCAGGTCGGCCGCGTGCAGGGATAGCCGAGGCGCCGCGCGGCCCCAGCCGTCGAACACGTCGAGGTGCACGGCCTCGTCGCGGCTGGCCACGGGATCCCGACCCGGAGCTACGTCGCCGAGTCCCGGGCGGGTCAGCTGCAGGAACATCGAGAAGAAGTACAGCCGCGTCGCATCGACGTCGGCGTGGTAGGGCGACGGCAAGACCCAGACGTTGCGTGTTCGCGGGAAAGGCGGCCGGAAGTACTGCTCGGCCTGCGCAATCCCCTTGTCCGGCCTGCCGATCCCCTCGAACTCGGGCGGGATGGTCGTCGCCGGTCGCACCGCATGCCATGGCCAGCGCACCGGATCGCAGAAGACGTCGGCGAGCCCCAACGCGTCCTGCGGATGCAAGTCCTTCTGCACCATGCCGCGCCGCCGCTCGCGCTCCTTCGCGAGGTCTGCTTCCCGTCGGAACTTCGGCAGCTGGGGATCGACGGCACGCTCGAACCAAGACGTCCCGTCGACAGGCGCCGTCCGTAGGGTTCCATCCGGCAAGAGCACGGTGAAGCCGTCGTGGTCCAGGAGCACCGTCGAGGGCAACTCGATGTCTGCGGCGCGTTCGCTACCAGACGGCATGCTCCGGCTGCGGTGGCCCCCGGAGCCGAAGTTTCCGCTCAGGAAGGTGTACCAGCGCCACTGACCGCGGCCGAACTCGTCGTTGCGTGGATTGAACGCCATCCACGACAGCGCGTGCTCGTACACCCGCAGGGTCAGGCGCGCGGACCTCGGTTGGTCTGCGCGCTCGAAGGCCGCCCCGCGCACGCGGTTCTCCTCCTCCTGCAGATCGTGCTTCAGGGCCGCGATCGTCCGCGAAGCTTCGTTGTTGGACCGAGCGAGCCAATGGGAATACCACTGCCGATCGCCCTCCGAGAGCGCGTCCCACGCCGCCATCAACTCCGCATCCGAGAGATGAACGCCGAAGAGCTGATGCAGGATGTCGCGCCCCGACATCGACGAGAGCCACCGGATCAGATCGCGCTCGAGCGACTCGGCCTGGCCGCGCTTCGGCGCGCTTCGCTTCTCCTCCTTGTACGCGGCCTCGGTCATCCGCAGCAGCCGCGCGAATCCGTCGGCGTCCGCCGCCGGCTCGGTCTGCCGCGCGTCGGCCGGCTGCACCCCCAGGCGCTTGCGCACCTCCTCGAGCGCCCGGCCCACCTCGCGGTAGTGGAAACCCTGGTCGCGCGTCGACAGCCGGTTCCATGCCACGACGAGTTGCGCGTCGGGAAGCTCGCCCAGCAGGACCTTGAGCAGCTCTTCCTGGGTCTTGGTCCGCTTCCACGCTTCGAAGCCGTTGGTGAACTTCCGCAGCGAGCGGCTCTGCTTCAGGTTCTTCTGCTCGGCCTCGCGCTCGTGCTGTCCGAGGCGCAGGTAAGCCTCGTACTCGGCCGGCCCTTGGGCCAAGGCCGCGCCGGCGAGAAGGAACGTGGCGGCCAAGGCAGCGAGCGCCCGATTGCTGTGGTGTGGCATGCAGCAATAGCGCTGGGTCGGTAGGTGCGTCGCAAAGCGCGTGGCCTTTTCTTGCTTCGGGCCGCGACGCTGGCCAGGCCCACGCGCTGGATCGGCGCCTGGAATCGACGAGCCCAAGGACGCCCGACCGATTGCAGGCATCGATCCGTGAGCCGAAACGATTGGAGGATGTCCGAATGACCAACCCTCCGGGAGCGCCGCAACGCCGAGGCGCGCGTCAACGCAACTTGCCCGAGTCCACCGTCGCCTTTGAAGCGGCCTTTCGTTCGCGCCATGCGCTTGCGGTAGTCGCATGGCCCGCATTTGGATCCCGCAACGCACGCTCATCGAAGACCACGGCGAGATCACTCGCGATCGACTTCGCCTCCTCGTCCCCAGGTCCCGCGACGGCGACGAACGCGTCGTAGGCTTGCTGGAGCGCGGAGGCAGATGTTTCCAGATCCTCAGCCCGGAAAGCGCTCCACCCCCATTGCGCATAGCAGCGCGCCAAAGACCGCGACCACTCCTCCGCGCGCGGGTCGTTGTCGGCAAACTGCGCACGGCGCGCAGCGATGAGCGCATGGTGGATCTGGACCGCCTCCTCGAACTTGCCAGTTTTCTCCAGGCTGCGTGCGAGGTTCCACTGGACCGACGTCCGAACCCTCGGCTCTCCTCCGCCGGAGCGATCCAACCGCTGCAGAGCGTCCCGCAATAGGTCGACAGATGCGGCGTGGTTCTCCTGCCTCATGCGAAGGACCGCCAGGTTGGACAGAGAGGCGATGGTCTTCGAATGGCACTCGCCAAGAGCACGCGCGCGGCCTTCGAAAGCCTGTTGCAGCAGAGGCTCTGCCTCGTCGAGACGGTTCAACTCGCTGAAGAGAGAACCTAGGCTGTTCATCGTCAGAAGTGTGAACGGGTGTTCGTCTCCGAGTAAACGGCGACGCCGTGCGAGGACCTCCTGATACAATTGCTCTGACTCGACCGACTTGCCGGTGCGAAGCGCAACGTGAGCCAGCGACTGCATGCACGTCAACGTAGCCTGGTCGTCGCGGTCTCCCTCATTCCCTTCGAGTCGCGTTTGGAGCTCTTGACGGAGCACCGCTTCTGCTTCTTCGAGCTGGTCGCGATCGATCAGAATATCCGAGAGATTGTGCAGCGCCGAAGAGGGGTCGAATGTGATGCCCTGAAACGGGCCGCTCTTCAGGGCCAAGGCCGTCCGAACGAGCGCTTCCGCTTCGTCCAGCTTGCCTGAATCGGTCAAGACCAGTCCGAGGTTGCACATCGCGGTGCGAGTCATGACGTGGTTCTCCCCGTGGACTTGACGGGCACGTCGAAGAACCTCTCTGTTCGTGCGCTCCGCTTCCTCCAGCTTGCCGAGCGATCGCCGAACCATGCCAAGTCCCATCATCGCGCCGACCGTTTCCGGACCGTCAGACGCATGCTCCAAGCGGATGGCCAGCGAGCGTTCGAATGGGGCTTCGGCGAGGTCGAACAAGCCGAGGTCGTGCAAGGTCAACCCGACCGTTTGCAGGAGCTGTGCTCGAACCAGTGGTTGCTCGCGGAATTGGTCGTCGATCGCCTTCAGGGCCCGGTCGAAGAGCTGGTCTCGCAACGTCTGCACGGCCACCGCCGTGAAGTCCACCTCGTCGATCTGTCCCACCAAGGCGCTGACCGTCCCAGCGTCGACCGTTGCAGGGTCGTTGGCCGCAGAACGCCCGGACGCGCGTAGATCGGCTAGCACCTGGTCCTTGATTCCACGCCCCATCGCGGGGAGATCGAAGCCCGACATGAGCCGGGCTTGGAAATCGACGACCGTCTGCAACTCGTCTGCCCGAGAGCGCGCCTGGGCTCTGGATGTGTCGGCATCCAGGTAGAAGACGAGGCTGGTCACGAGCGCCGCAACGATCGAAACGAAGACTGTCCCCGCCGCCACCACCTGCACCCGATACCTTCGCACCAGCTTCCGCAGCCGGTACCCCGCGCTCGGCGGTCCCGCCGCAACCGGCCCACCATCCAGGTACCGCTGCACGTCCTCGGCCAGCGCCGCTGCCGACGCGTAGCGCCGCTCGGGCTCCTTCGCCATCGCCCGCATGACCACCCAGTCGAGGTCGCCACGCAGCACGCGCACCAAGCGCTCCGTCGTCGTGCCCCGTTGCTCCGCGATCCGTGCGCGTGCCGCGTTTGCGCCGACCACCGCGCTCGGCCGCGGGGGCTCGACCTCTTGGATCCATCGCAGCGCCTCGCGGCTCCCCGCCTCGCGCAGCCGCGCGCTCGAGAACGGCAGCTCGCCGGTCAGCAGCTCGTACAGGATCACCCCCAGCGAGTAGATGTCCGACCGTGCGTCGATCCGGTCGGGCTCGCCGGCGGCCTGCTCCGGCGACATGTACTCCAACGTCCCCATGACCTGGTCCCTAACCGAGACCAAGCCCGCCTCCATGAAGTCCGGATTGGTCACCTTCGCCAGGCCGAAGTCCAAGACCTTCGCCACCGCGTCCGTACCCTCCCACGCGACCAGCACGTTGGTCGGCTTGAGATCCCGGTGCACCAACCCCTTCTGATGCGCGTGCTGCACCGCGGCACAGACCTGGTTGAAGAGTCCGAGGCGTGCGCGCAGGTCCAGACCCTGCGCATCCGCGAACTCCTGGAGCGGTGCCCCCTCGATCAGCTCCATCACGAAGTACGGATCGCCCGACTCCGTGGCCCCGGCATCGAACACCTTGGCGATCGAGCGATGGCTCATCGCCGCCAGCGCGCGCCGCTCCAGCCGAAAGCGCGCCAGCACGTCCTCGGTCGCGAGCCCGCGGCGTACCACCTTCAGCGCCACCTCCCGCTGAACGGGCTGCTCCTGCCGCGCGCGGTAGACCTCTCCCATCCCGCCTCGACCCAGCATCTCGACGATCGCGTACGCGCCGACATGGTCGGGAAGCCGCGACTGCGTCAGGACCGAAGGTGACGGAGCCTGTCCCGGTCTCGCCCCCTCGACCCGCGTGGCGTCAGCCTGCAGCGCACGGTCCAGGTGCACAACGTGCTCCGGATGCGCCGCGCGGAACGCGTCGACTGCCGCCGCTCGCTCGATGGTCGAAAGGCCGAGGATCTCCAGGATCCGATCCTCGAGGTCGGCCGGCAAGGGCGAGCCATCGTTCATCGTACCGAGTGTAGGGGATCGATCAGAAGGGTCTGGGCCGCGACCGCGCTCTTCTTCGGATTGGCTGCGACGCGCCCCCTCCTGCGGCGCTGACTGCACGCACAGACAGTCTCGGGACGCGCCGGCCCGGTCGGCGCCCGATCCCACGATTCTCCGGAGGAACCCCATGATCCGTCAGCTCACTCTCGCATCGCTCGTCCTCGGCTCCGCGGCAGTCGGCGTCTCCGCACAGGCGTGCACAGGCACCTGGTCCGACCGCTTCTGGGGTGGGGACTTCGACGGACGCGTCGCCGCGTTCGCCTGGTCTCCCAGCGGCCAGTACCTGTACGCCGGCGGCGAGTTCCTGCTGGCGGGAGGCCGCCGAGCCAACCGACTCGCCCGCTGGGACGGCACCCGTTGGGAGCCGGTGGGTATCGGCGTCGACGGCAAGATCTCGGTGCTGCGCTTCTTCAACAACGATCTCTACCTCGGCGGGGAGTTCGAGCATGCCGGCGGGGTGCGCAGTCCCCACATCGCGCGCTTCGACGGCAACCGGTTCGTCGCCGTCGGAACCGGCGCCGACGGCCCGGTCGACACGCTGACCACTCTCAACGGCTGTCTCTACGCCGCGGGTCAGTTCCAGACGGTCGACGGCGTGCCCGCCAACAACGTCGCTTGCTACAGCCAAATCGGCTGGGCGCCCGTGGGCAACGGGCTAGGCAACGCGTTCAGCCGAGTCAGCGAACTGGCCGTCGTACTCGAAGGCACGACGCCGCAACTGTGGGCGGCCACGGCCTGGCCGTCGGGGGTCTCGCGCTGGGACGGCACCGCTTGGCACAGCGTGGGCCAGAACTTCGGCATCTACATCGGGTGCCTGGTCGACACCGGCAACGGCCATATCCTCGCGGGCAACCGCGCCAACAGCGGCGAGATCTTCGAGTGGGACGGCAGCACCTGGCAGGAGATCGTCCGGATGCCGGGCGCGGTGTATGTCCTGCACAAGACAGGCTTGCAGGTCTACGCGGGGACGAACAATGGCCTCTGGGAGCGCACTGGCCAGGGGTGGGTCGATGTCGGCGGTCTGAACAGCAACGTCAACGCGCTGTCGAGCGACGGCACGACGCTGTACGCGGGAGGGATGTTCACCGTCGCTGGCGGCCGTCCCGCGTGCCGCGTCGCCGCGCTGCGGCGCGGATCGTGGTCGCCGGTGGGAAGCAGCGACCCCGGAGTGGGGCCGAGCGGCAGCGTCTCCGCGTTCGCAAGCTACGACCCGGACGGCAACGGCGAGCGGCTCCATGTCGGCGGCCAGTTCAAGAATCAGGGGCCTAACGCGGCCAACGGGCTCGTCTGCTGGAACGGCCAGACCTTCGAGTCGGTCGGCAGCTTCGCGGGCAGTTCCCCCGGCGCCTTCTGGGCCGTCAGTGCGCTCCAGGTGTTTTCGCGGCGGCTCTATGCCGCAGGCACCTTCGCGCAGGTCGATTCCGTTCCGGCGAGGAACATCGCGGTCTGGGACGGCCAGCGCTGGTCGGCGGTGGGCGCAGGCCTGCCGAGCACAGTGCAAGACCTCGTTGTCTACGACAATGCCCTCTATGCAAGCGGCAGCTTCGGCATCCAGCGGTGGAGCGGCGCGGCCTGGGTACCTGTGGTCACAGCCTCGGGGCCGGTGCTGTCGCTGGTCGTGTTCGGCGGAGAGCTGGTCGCTGGCGGGACGTTCTCGAGCATCGGTGGCGTCTCCGCCGACAACATCGCGAGCTTCGACGGCAACGCGTGGCGGCCACTCGGCGGCGGTCTGCGGGGCCCCGCGTATCGCGGCGGAGTCTACGACATGGCCGTCGACGGGAAGCGCGAGCTCGCGGTCGGGGGCCTCTTCGACCAAGCCGGCAGCGTCGCCGCGACCAACGTCGCCACGTGGAACGGCACGGTGTGGTCCGCCCTGGGCGCGGGGGTGGGTGGCGATGTCTACGACACGGTCTACTCCGTCGTCTACTACCCGGGCGGATCGCTCTACGCCGGAGCCACGCTCAACCTGACCACGACCCCGACCGCGTACCTCGCTCGCTTTGACGGCAGCGCTTGGCTCGAAGTCGGCGGCGGCCTCCGCCATGGCGGGTCCGGCTGGCTCAACCGCCTGTGCATCTTCGATCCCGACGAACGCGGGGCCTTCGAGCCCTTCCTGATGGTCGGCGGCACCTTCCAACTCGCCGGCGAGACGAGCTCGCTCAACGTCGCCGCGTGGCGTCCGTTCAGCCAGGCGTGGACCAACCTGGGTTACGGCCTCGCGGGCTTCGACGGAGCGCCGCTGCTGACCGGAACGGGTCGGCTGCGTCCCGGCGCAGCGACCACGTTGACCACCACGTTCGCGCGCCCGAACGCCCTCGGGGTTCTCGCCCTGGCGAGCCACGCCGCTCCGACGCCGTTCCTCGGAGGAACCCTGGTTCCGCGGGTATCCGACGTGCTGGTTGTCCTGCCGACCGACCCGAGCGGCAAGTCGACGCTCGCGTTCCTCTGGCCCAACGTGCCGTGCGGATTCGAGATGTTCATGCAACACATCGTCGTCGACGCTGCCGGAGTGCAAGGAGTGGCGTTGAGCAACGCCTTGCGCGCGGTGCAGCAGTAGCTGGCGGGCGGGTGACGCCGCAACCAGGGTGGCGATCGCGCGGTGTCGCGACACGACCGAACCACGGAGCAGCAGCCCGCTGCCAACGTTCCCGTGGAATCGTGTCAGGACACATTTCAGAAGTGAAGACCGCCGGGCATCGCAGTCCACTCCCTCGCCGCCTTCGACTTGGACACGCGCATCGGACTCCGCGGCCTCGCAGGACCGCTGCCTCGAGACCGCCCCACGCCCATCTCACACCAGCATCGAAGCCCCGATCTCGTCGAGCATGGCCGGCACGACGTCGGCAGCGCGACCGCGCACGAAGCGATCGCCGTCGACGAGGTTGGCGGGTTCCTCCAGGGCCTGTACCCAAACCTGGGCGCCGAGTTCGCGCGCGGCGTGTAGCAGGCCGGCGGCCGGCCAGACGACGCCGCTGGTGCCGATCGCCACAAAGTGGGTGCACGACGCGATGGCGCGGTCGATGCGGTCGAGGTGGAACGGGATCTCGCCGAACCAGACGATGTCCGGACGCAGTGCGTCATGCCCGCACGAAGGACACGGCATGCAGCGCTCGGCGTCCAGGAAACTCAGGTCGCGCCGCGTGTGACCGCAGCTCTCGCAACGCAGCGATGCCAGTTCGCCGTGCATGTGCAGGACCTCGCGGTGGCCGGCGCGGTCGTGCAGGTCGTCGACGTTCTGGGTGATGAGCGTGAAGGCGTGGCCGGCGGCCAGCAGTCGGCGCTCGAGGGCGGCCAGCGCTTGGTGCGCGGCGTTCGGCTGCACCGACGGTAGCTGTGCGCGCCGCCCCTGATAGAAACGCCACACCAGCGCCCGGTCGCGCTGCCACGCCTGCGGGGTCGCGACGTCTTCCGGGCGGTGCCCCTCCCAGAGACCCCCGGCGTCGCGAAAGGTCTGCACGCCGGAGTCGGCCGAGATCCCGGCCCCGGTGAGCACCACGAGATGACGGACGATCATGGGCTGCAAGTGCTGCGCATCCTCGCGTCGCGCAAGGAGTCTGTCAGGCCCTTTCCGCCACCGGTTTGGCAGCTGCCAAGCCCCAGCGCCACTGGAAGCGCCAGGAACGATGCTGCATGCGGCGTTCTCTGGTCGGCGTAGCG
Source organism: Planctomycetota bacterium (assembly GCA_041398565.1). Lineage (GTDB taxonomy): Bacteria > Planctomycetota > UBA1135 > UBA1135 > UBA2386 > DATGPD01. The sequence continues at coordinate 321,267 of JAWKUN010000002.1, forward strand.
CCGACAGCACCCTTGGGTGCGGCCGCAGGCTGCGATCGACGGGTGAGCGAAGCCTTCGTAGACACGACTCCTCGGCGACATGAATCCTCGGCGACTCGAATCCTCGTCGACATGGATCGAACCCCCTCGCGACCGGAGGCGAGACGACTTGCTACGTTGCAGCACCATGACATCCCGTTCGCTCCGCCTCGCCGGTCTGGCACTGCCCACGCTCCTCGCCGTCCTGTCGGCATGCCGTGCCCCGAGGGCCACCGCCGATGCGGACACCGAGACCATGCTCGACGCCGCCGAGCCAGCGAGTCCGCTGCGTCTCCGCGCCACCGATGCGGATGCCTGGAGTCGCACACAGGTCGACGGGCGCTGGGTCTTCGAACAGCGGCCCACCGACCGCTACCAACCGCGCTACCGGTCGCCCCTCAACCTGGCAATCCTCGCCGACACGTCGGTGCACGGCGACTTCGACCTCGAGGTCGACGCACGCCAGGTCGGACGCGAGTACCCGCATCGCGACCTCTGCCTGGTGTTCGCCATGCGCGATCCCGACCACTTCGCTTACGCGCATCTCGCCACGCAAGGCGACGACACCGCGCATCACGTGCACGTGGTCGATGCGGCGCCGCGTCGCCCGATCACGACGTGGCGGTCGAACGGGGTCGCTTGGGGCAACACCTGGCACCGCCTTCGGCTGGAGCGACGGGGAGCGCGCGTGCGCGTCCACTTCGACGACGTCGTGGTGCTCGAGGCCGAACCGGCGCCGACGGCCGACGGTTTCGTCGGCATCGGCTCGTTCGACGACGAGGGCCAGTTCGCCAACCTGCGCCTGCGCGCCGACATGCTCGCCCACACGCAGGCATCGTTCTTCGCACCGCTGGCCGACGCGACGGTGAGCGGACGACCGAGGTCGTAGCCGTCGTCGGTTGTTGCTGGCAGTGGAAGCACGAGATCTGCGCCGTAGCAAACAATGGTCAGAGAGGAACCTGTGCGACGAACAACGCGACGATCTGCGGGATCGCTGGCACCTCGGGTCTCGTCGACTTCGCGTGCGGCACCGAGTGGCGGGTGAGCGCTTCCGTCGGTGGTGCCGGATCGGCTTCGTGCGCCTGACCTGCGGCGGTTGCCTGCCACCACCGGGACAGGCACCTGGCCCGAACGCTTCGAAGAGCCAGCTGCTCGGTGGAGCAGCCGTCGACCGTCGGCGATCGGGCGTTCCTTCCGGTCTCCGTCGCCGGCGCCCAAGGAGGACGGACCGACGCGGTGGTCAGCGCCATCCGCCTCGTGGGTCTGGCGGCGGGCACGCGAGCGGTCGCGTTGCCGGGCATCCGCGTTCGATCTGTCGAACGCCCCGCGCTTGACCATCGGCCATTGGAGCCGCGCAGTCGCCCGACCAAGAAAAGCTGCCGGCGTATTACGGCCTGCATGGGGCTCCTTCGTGTCCTGGGCAGAAGCGGCGGCCGATGGCCGCCTTAGCCCACGAAAAACTCGACTGGAGAACCCAGCGCACACCATGAAAACCCTCGCCAAGACGACCCTTCTCTCTCGCGGCCTCTCGTCGCTCGGCTCGCTGCTGACCACCGCGGCCCTGATCGGCGCCTTCACCTTGACCTCGAGCGCGGCGCGGGCCCAGCACCTGGACGTGAAGGACGGTGCCCAAGGACGCAGCGGCGGCGACTACTCGTTCGACATGCGCCTCGAGGCGGGAAAGCGCATCAGCAGGATGAACTTCGGCTGGTGCAACGGCTTCCAGGTGATGCAGAACAAGGCCGTCTTCCGCTCCGGTGCCGACGCGGTCCTGCGCGATGTGAGCGGCCGTGATCGCGTTGGTGTGTTGACGACCGGCCAGTTCCTGGACGTCCCCGAGGACGACTACATCGCGCAGGTGACCATCGCCTGGACCGACAGCAGCCTTTACGAGGCCCTGATCGAAGGGCTCCGCGTGACGACCGCGAAGGGCGCGTCGGTCACCTACGGCACGATGAGCCCCCGTCCGTTCCCCGCCCGCCACTACTTCGAACGTCCCGGCTACGAGATCGTCGGCTTCCACGGCAAGGCCTCGAGCGGCAGCATCCAGTCGCTCGGCGTCTACTGGCGCCCGGTCGACGAAGCGACGGCGGGCACCGACGGGCAGGCTGGCCCGATCAAGGTCCTACCGGTCGGTGAGCGCGTGGCCGCGGTCAACGTGCACCGCTACGCGGCGGGGACGAAGTTCGCCGGCCTCGTCTTCGAGGGCCGCACCATGGACGGCTCGCCAGGCACCACGCTCACCTGGGGCGTCCTCGCGGCGACCTACGATCGCTTCGAGATCCCGGTCGACGACTACTTGAAGGACTTCATGTTGATCCGCGACAGCGCCAACAACTGGGTCGGCGTGCAGATGACCACCTACCGCGGTCGCCGCTACCTGCGCGGCTCCGGGACCGGTGACTCGGCCTACTACCCGACCAACTACGAGGTCGTCGGCCTGGTGGGAGACCCACGCGGCTTGGCACAGAACGAGAACCTCGTGCGCGTCCTGCGGGTGCGAACCGGGTACGCCGAGTACTACACGGGCTCGTCGCAGTGCCCTGGCAACGGCCGGCTCGCCATGTCGACCTCCCCCCGGCCGGTGCTCGGCGTCACGGTCGGTTTCACGGCGTCCAGCTCGACCATGAGCGCGATCGCGCTCCTCGGCTTCGCCAAGGCCGAGGTTCCCATGCCCGGAGCTTGCGACCTGCTGGTCGCCAACCCGATCGCGTTGCCGATGTCGACGCAGTACTTCGCGCCGCTGATCCGGGTGCAGGTGCCGGACGATCCGTCGTTCTTCATGTCCAGCATCTACGGCCAGGCGTTCTGTCTCGAAGACGGTCCGACGCTCGGCGCCGGGGTGCTGACCCAAGGCGTCCAGTTCGCGATCGGCGCACGCTGACCGACCGGCTGCACGCCGCGCACTGGCCGCTGCCGAGGAGGAGTACCGCGGTGGAGGCCAATCCCAGCGAGCCGCCGCGCAACTGATGACGAACGAACGGCCGAGGGCAGTGAGCCGGCGGCAGAGATGCACGGTGACCCGGGATGGCCGAGGCGAGTTCGAACGGGTTCGACACCACGAAGGTCGTGCCGGCGGCGGCGCTGAGGTCGCTCGTGCCACGGGTCGAATCGGTCGTCGCCTTGTGCATGCGGTCCTGACTGTCCGGCCGGCCGCGCCAGCCCTGGACAGTGACGGAGCGCCCGCGCCCCGAGAAGGGCCGGTGGAAGTACGCCCCCGGCTCGCGTCCGAGCTCCACGCACACGCCGCCAACGACGGCCCGGCTCGACCAAGAGCCCAGACCGCTGCCGCGCGACCGACGATAGGCTGCGACCGCGATGTTCCACCTTCCACCGATCGCAGCCCTACTCGCGGTCCTCGCGCTTCCGCGGCCGTGTGAGGCGCAACAGCTGGAGCCGGCCCGGTTCCGGCGCGCGGAGGTCGAGTTCGCTTCCGGTCCGCGACGCCTGCGAGGCACGTTGCTGGTGCCGGAGGTCAGCTTGCCACTGCCGGCCGTCGTCGTCTTGGGCGGATCCGATCGCGGTCCCCGCGGTCGCGCAAAGAGCGCGTTGGCCGGGGCGATCGCCGCCGTTGGAATCGCGGCCCTCAGCTACGACAGCCCGGGAACCGGCAGTTCGACCGGCGACGCCCTGCTGCAGACGCGCGGGGACCGCGCAGCCGAAGCATCGGCCGCAGTGGCCTTCCTGCGCGCGCGCAAGGACATCGACCCGCAGCGCGTCGGCGTCGTGGGCGGCAGCGAAGGGGCGCGCGTGGCGCTGTTCTCGGCCGGCCGGGACGAAGCAGTGGCGTGCGTGGTCGCCATCTCCGGCGCCTTCGGGATCACGATGCTGGATCTGGCGCGCTACCGCATCGATGCCATGGGCCTGCGGGTGGGCCTGACGCACGCCCAAGTGCAGAAGGCCCACGTCCTCGAGGAGCTGCTGTTCGCCTTGATGTCAGGCCAGGACGTCATCGAGTGGCGCATCCTTCGCGCGCAGGCCGACACCTTCGACGACGCCGGCTGGCGCACGCTGTTCGAGCTGATTCCACGCTGTCGCGGCGAGCTGACAGCAGCGCAACGCAAGTCGCTGTGGGATGAGCTGCGCGCCGTTCTGCGCCGTTGGGCGCCCGAACCCTGGTTCGCGCTCGCCGTCGTCGACAGAGCCAACTTCGAACGCGTGCTAGCGGTCGACGCGAATTCGTTCTTCACCCTGATCGAGCGCGGACCTCTGGCGCGCGGCGACTGGTTCGAGAGTCGTGAGGAGCTCCACGCGTTCGCGCAGGTGCGTCGTCCCGTGCTCGCGGTCTGGGGTGAGGAAGACGACTTCGTGCCGCCGCGGCGCAGCGCGGCGTGGCTACGCGCCAACCTCACCGCCACCGAAGACGTCACCCTGCGGCTCGTCCCCGGTGGCGACCACAGCCTGTTCGCGGTCGGGACGACCGGCCACGTTCCAGGCTATCCACAGTTGGTAGTCGACTGGCTCCGGACGCGGCTCGCAGCCGACCGCGGCCGTTAGGCCAGCGCCGACATGGCTTCGGCACGACAGGGTGAGCAAGCTGCGTCCGCGTGTGAGCGGGTCGAGGACCACGTGCGTCGATCCGTCGCGCCACCGGCGCGTGAACTTGCACAGCACCTTGCCGTCGCTGCAGCCGCATCCACGCTTCGCGCACGAGAGCGATCGGGGCGCTGAACAGGTGGCGCCGGACGCCGGGTCAGCGACGTGCCGCCGCGTAGAACGCCGTGACCTTCTGCGCGAACGCCGGGTCGGCGAGCTGCGACAACTTTGCCGCCACGAGCTCAGGGGCACCCGCGAGCGCCGACGCCGTCATGGGCACCGACAACCGGGGCGTGCGCGCCGGTCCGCCACCGGTCTGCGGCGCGGACTCGAACTGCAAGACCGAGAACGGCAAGACGATCGTCCCGCTGCCCGTGCTGGTTGTCAGCGCGACCTCGCCCTTGCGCTGACCGCCCGCGTCCTCGGTCGACGCGCTGCGCTCGCTCGAAGCCGCGGCCGCCTTCTTGCCACCGAACCCCGACGCCAGGACGTGGCTGAGCCTCGACGCCCGGCAATCGAGAACCAGCGTCGCCACCCGACCGGTCGCCCCATCCGTGCTGGCGAGTGGCGCCATCGCCAGGTCGGAGAACTTGCACTCGTTGCCGTTGCGCTCGCTGCCCTCGCCTCCTGGCCCGCCGCGATGGCCGGCGTCGGCGACCTCCCGCTTGTCGGAGCCGAGCAATGCCTCGCGGTTCTTGGCGCAGGAGAAGTAGCGTCCGTCGGCGTGCCAGGTCAATTCCTCGAGTGGAACCGCGACGAGCGTCGATGACGCGGCGAGCGTGGCGCCGCTCTCGCGCGCGGTTGCGGGTGCGCCACTCACCAGCTGCACCAGCACCTTCACTGGACAACCCTCGGCGGCACCGGCTGCGCCCACACCCTCTCGGCCGTGGCACGCAACCAGGTCGCTGACGCTTCCCAACATCTCGCCGCGCGGCGCCGACGCGCGCGCCGCGTCGCCCTCGTTCTTGCTGTCCTTGCTCTTGCCGACGTTCTCGTCGGTGTTCCGACCGGTCTTCTCACCTGCGTTCTCATCCGTACCAGCAGTGCGCGTGCGTTCGCCGCTGTCGCGGTACACCGCCGCGCCTCGCACGACGACGGCGTCGAGGAAGCGGGTCGACTCGCCCATGCCTCGCCCCTGCCCTGGCGCGGCGTCGACTCGCACGCGCGTGGCGTCGCCCTGGGCCGCGGTCGGATGGGCCAGACATGCAAAGAGGCACGCGGTCGTGCCCAGGAATCCGTATTGAAGTCGATTCATGTTCATCGTTCTCGAAAGAGCGCGCAGGGGAGAGTGCTCCGCCCTGCATCACCTTGGCGCATACGGCAACGCACATGCCGGTGGCCAGAGTTGTCACTCCGTGATGACCCTCATCCGATCGAAGTGACGCTGCGTCCGGGGGATCGAGACACGTCGCGGATCGCCTTGCGGTCCATTTCTCGGCGACGTGCCACACCGATGCGCGCCCTTTTGTGCCGACGACGGCAGAGTTGGGAAAGCACGGGGCCGCGCGGTCCGACGCCACATCGCCGCCGGCGACCGCGCCCCGAGCGCCGGTCGTCAGCTCGCCTCGTCGTGGCGTCGGTCGCGGTCGCTGCGAGTCAACGCGACGCAAAGCCCTTGGTACCTTCGGTGGAGCGAGCGCCTCACGCCCGCCGCGCACTCCCGCGGCAAGAGCCGGTCGTCGACGCACCAGTCGACGCACTCCTGCGCCGAGGCGTGCTCGACGGCGAAACCGCTCGCTCCCACGAGGCCCGTGACCAGACGCATGACCCGCACCTCCTCACCGAATCGCGCCAGGCGAAAGCGCGTGGACAACCGCCGCAGACCGAGGCGATGGGCATTGGCGCTGGCGATGTTGCGGATCCCGAAGAACGTCACCCGGCCGGCGTGTTCGAAGAACGCGACCTCCACGTGTCCGCAACCGAAGTGGCTGGTCGCGCAGACGAGGCGGTAGATCCAGCGGCGGACACCGGGCTCCTCCTGCCGGAGCGAGAACAAGCCATGGTTGCCGCGTCCGCGGCAACCGTGGGGACCGGGCCGGGAATGCACGTGGACGATCAAGGCGCCGAGCTGCGGGCAGGCGACGCGTGTCCCGTGCAGACGCTGCAACCCGAGGTCCAGCGGACGGCAGCGCCACCCGACCTGGACTCGGTTCGCCAGCGCGAGAAGGCCCGAGTACATCGCCAGGTAGTAGGCGTGCCGGTACGCGGCATGCCCCACGGCACCGAACACCGTCTCGAGCCGGCCCCTACGGCCCGATCTCATGGACGGACCGACAGGTGCGCGAGTCGAAGCCCCAGGCCGCACGCGTGGGTCGCGCGGGCACACAGCGGGCGAGGTCGGGTTGGAATGGGACATCTCGGCCGTCCGGCGCCGCGCGGAACGTCAACGCAATTGAATGGCGGCATGATCTCGCAGCCGGCGGCGTGGGCGAACGTCCGCCGGCGCGTCCGCAACAGACCCTCTCAGGTCGCGCTCGCCGCCGGCCGGGCGCTGGCGCTGAAGAACGCCGACGTGCCCTGCGCATTCACCGCCTCGCCGATCCGGCTCAGCGCCTGCGCGTAGGCAGCCGTGCGCAGATCGACCTTGGCTTGCTCGGCACGGGAGCGCACCGCGGCGTACTCGCGCGCCATGATGCGCTGCAGCTTGTCGTGCACCTCGCTGGCCTCCCAGTAGTAGCCCGACCGGTTCTGCACCCACTCGAAGTAGCTGACCGTGACGCCGCCGGCGTTGGCGAGGATGTCGGGCACCACCACGACGCCACGGTCGAACAGAATGGCGTCGGCGGCACCGGTGGTCGGACCGTTCGCCAATTCGACCACGAAGCGCGCCTGCACCTTGGCGGCGTTGTCGCCGGTGATCTGGTTCTCGAGCGCGGCCGGTGCCAGCACGTCCACCGGCAGAGCCAGCAGCTCGGCGTTGTCGACGACGCGCGCCTGAGCGCCGCGCGTGACCTTGGCATCGTCGACGAGCTCGGGCACGCGGGCGCCGCGGCTCTTGGCGGCACACGCCGCGGCGACGTCGATTCCGGCCTCGCAGTACAGGCCGCCGGCCGAGTCGCTGATCGCCACGATCTTGTAGCCGTCACCGGCGAGAAGGGTCGCCACGTGCTGGCCGGCGTTGCCGAACCCCTGGACCGCCACCGTGGTCTGCTCCGGCTTCCACCCACCCTCGCGCGCCATCTCGCGGATGCAGTAGAAGGCGCCGCGCCCGGTGGCGTCGTCGCGCCCCTTGCTGCCGCCGTGCGAGAGCGGCTTGCCGGTGATGACCGCGGGACACTTGGCGCGCCGGATCTTGGAGTACTCGTCCATCATCCAGGCCATCACCATCGCGTTGGTGTAGACATCCGGCGCCGGGATGTCGGTATCGGGACCGATGAAGTCGGCGATCTGCTGGACGAAGCCGCGGCTCAGACGCTCGAGCTCCATGCGGCTCAGCTCCTTGGGGTTGACGCTGATGCCTCCCTTGGCGCCGCCGTAGGGGATGTTGACGACGGCGCACTTGCAGGTCATCCACAGCGCCAGGGCCTTCACCTCGGTGAGGTCGACTTGCGGGTGGTAGCGGATGCCGCCCTTGGTCGGTCCACGCGTGTCGTCGTGGCGAACTCGGTAGCCCTCGAACAGACGCAGGCTGCCGTCGTCCATGCGCACCGGCACCGACACGCTCAGCATCGACTTCGGTCGCTTCAGGCGCTCGAAGGTCTCGGGGTGGATCTCGCAGTGCGGGCGCGCCGCATCGAGTCGGGCCAGCGCTTGCTGGTAGAGGTCACCATTGGGAACCGTGGCGGCCGAGGTCGCCACTTTCGCCGTGGTCGAGGTGGACATGGTGCCCGGAGGATAGCGTCGAGCGAGCCCCGGGCCGCGCGCGAGGCCGCACAGCAGCCGCCAGCGCGTGTCAACGGCGACGCGGGCCGCTGCGCGGGCCGCCCCGGCCGCGGATCGAGCCGCACCCACACCGATTCGTGGCGTGGCTGCATCCGGCACGGCGCAAGCAGTCCCGCCTATCGCTTGCTGGTGGCTTCGCCCGTCATCGGCACGAAGGTGACGGGGAGAAGCGAGCGTCGGGTGAGGCCGCTCGCGCCCTTCTCGATCACGATCAGATCCTGGAAGCCGCGGCCGATCGGCAACACCATGCGCCCACCGATCCGCAGCTGATCCAGCAGCGGTTCCGGTACGTGATCCGGCGCCGCCGTCACGAGGACGGCATCGAACGGTGCGTGCGCCGGCCAGCCCGCATAGCCGTCGCCCGCTCTCACTTCGACGTTGGTGTAGCCGGCCGCGCGCAGCGTGCGCGCCGCGCTCGCCGCCAACGGCTCGACGATCTCGATCGAGTAGACCCGCCGGACGAGCTCGGCGAGGACCGCGGCCTGGTAGCCCGAGCCGGTGCCGACCTCGAGCACCGTCTCGTCGCCGCGTAAGTGCAGCGCTTCGGTCATCACCGCGACGATGTACGGCTGCGAGATCGTCTGGTCGTGGCCGATGGGCAGCGGGTGGTCACGATACGCATGGGCGCGCAGCTGGTCAGGCACGAAGAGGTGGCGCGGCACCTTGCGCATGGCGTCGAGCACGCGCGCATCCTCGACACCGCGCGCCGCGATCTGTTCGCGCACCATCGCCTCGCGACGCAGCGCGTCGCCATCGCCGGCCGGAACCGACGTTGGGTTGGACGGAGAACCACAACCGAGCAGCATCGCCATCAGCGAGAGACCGCCTCGCATCACCGAGCCTCCACCCGGAATTGTACCGGTCGCGCACGTCTCTCGACGTCCGCCCTGCCACGGCACGCCTGCGCCTTCGCGTCGCGTTAGCAAGCACATCGGTGCCCGGCAGATCAGGATGCGTCCCGATGACCAAGGTAGTAGGGAACGACCCGAACCGTGCCCGCCTGCGGCGCCATCGGATGCGCCCCCAGCATCCGACGGTGGGTCGACTCGATCCGCTACAAGGCTGTTGCGAAGGCTGGCCGCTTCTGTCGTCCCGCCACCAGCGTTCAGCGGTGGAGCCTGGCTCCATCCGCTGCAACGCTGGTGCGATGGGCGGCGACTCCGTCGCCCGCCCATCGCTTTCTTGCGTTCCAGAACACATGACTCCACCGCACGTACGTGCGCGATTGTCGAGCCGCGGAGAAGGCGCGCTCAAGATCGGCGGCGCACGAGCCAGCGCGGAGCCTGCGCCCGTAGACCACGTGCTCGTCGCCTGAGAGCGGAGTCGGAACCGCGGGTGGCGAGCGTGCGCGCCGGCATGGAGCGCACTGTCGTCCACGAAAGTGAAGCAAGAGAAAGCAATGCGCTCATCGTTGCTCGTTCGTCCCCTCATCTCGTCTCTCCTGGGCGCTGCCCTCACGGCCCAGGGTACCCTGCCCCCTCTCAGCGTCGACCAGGACCTCGGCGTCGCTCCCGCGGGTGCGCCGCAGGCGCAGAAGCCACACTTCCCGGGTCGTGCCCTACCCGGCGCGCGCCCCGGCGAAGAGCGCTGGATCGTCCACTTCCGCACGCGCACCTTCGACCTCGAGGCGCTTCGCACCGCGCTCGCCGATCGGCAGGGCGCCGCGCCAGTCGCCGCCCTGGTGGCCGACTACGAGGCCAAGATGCGCACCGACCAAGCACCGTTCGTTGCCGCCGTGCAGGGTCTCGGCGGTACCGTCGTAGCCCAGTGGTGGCTGGTCAACGCCTGCGCCATCGAGATCGACCCGGCCCGGCTGCCGCGGGTCGAGGCTCTGGCCAACGTCGCGTTCCTGCAGCCCGACGTCGAGACGCAGCCCGCGAGTCCGCCGATCCTGACCGCGACCAACTCCGCCAACCATGACGCCGACGTGCTGCAGGCCGCCGGCCACACCGGCAGCGGCGCGGGCTGCGGCATCATCGACACCGGCCAGGACGAGAACATGAACGGCACCGGCGTGCCGCACATCACCTACTCGTACCGTGGCACCTCCACGACGCGACTGGTGGTCAACCGTCAGATCGGCACCCAGCCCGCCGACGACGTGCACGGCCACGGCACCGGCGTGGCGTCGATCGCCGCCGGCTGGCGCTGGAACACCGCCACCGCCGACAGCGGCCACGCGTACGACGCTGACATCGCCGGCTACTCGATCGCCAACAACACCGGCGGCGGCTCGTCGACGACGACGATGGCCAACGCCTACCAGCAGCTGGTCATCGACACGCCGACCTACAACCTGCGCGCGTCGAACCTGTCGTACACCGGCAGCCCCAACCCGCTGTCGGTCGAGCAGCAGGCCGCCGACAACGCCGCCCTGATCGCCGACATCCTGGTGTGCACCGCGGCCGGCAACGCCGGCACCGTGCTGTCCGCCAGCCAGATCAACTGCAACGGCCTGTCGGTCGGCGCCGTCAACGAGAACACGCACACGATCGCGTCGTTCAGCTGCCGCGGTCTCATCAACGGCAACATGGCCTTCCCCGCCATCTGCGCCAACGGCGTCAGCACCAACATGGCGCTGCGCAACAACCAGAACGCCGACTACGTCGCCTCGGGCACGTCGATGGCCTCGCCCATGGTGTGCGGCGCCGCCACCCAGCTGCGCGCGCGCTACCCGGCGCTGAACGCCGCCGAGACCAAGGCCGTGCTGCTGGCGGGCACCCAGGCCAGCCCCGGCACCGGTTCGACCCAGGTGTCGACCGGCCCCGGCTGCGGCTACCTGCACAACCCGAGTGCGCACGCCATCGCGGCGACGACGCTGCGGCACGGTCGCGGCACCTTCACCGCCAACAACCAGATCTACCAGCTCACCATGCCGGTCGTGTCGGGCACCACCTACCAGGTGGCGCTCGCCTGGCACCGCACCGACACCACGTCGGCGAGTTGGTCGAATCTGGACCTGCGCGTGCGCAATGGCGCCACCACGGTCATCGACTCGCTGAGCGCGGTGTCGACCCTGGAGTTCGTGCGCTTCACGGCGACGTCGACGGCGAACTACACCATCGAGTTCGTCGCAACCGGACTCACCACGTCCAGCCAGCCGTTCGCCTGGGCCACGACCGCCGACGCCGCACCGAGCCTGGCGGGCACCTACGCGACCTACGGCGCCGGCTGCCCCGGGTCCGGCACCGACAACCTCGGCACCTGCACCGTGGTGCCGGCGGCCTACGCCACCACGTTCGGCGAGAGCGCCAACTACTTCCCGCACGGCCGCGGCAACATCCGCTACCAGCAGGTGTTCCTCGGCTCCGAGGTCGGCTTCCGGCCGATCACCGGCGTGTCGTTCCGGCTCGACGACCGCTTCGGCGGCGCCGCCGGCACCTTCCCCATCACGGTGAGCGTCGGCGCCACCACGCGCACGCCGGCGACCCTGACCGCCGGCGTGCCGTTCGCGGCCAACTTCGACCTCGGCGGCGCGACGACCGTGTTCAACGGCTCGTGGAGCTTCCCGGCACACACGCCGCCCAACACCGACCCGTCGAGCTTCGTGCCGACCATCGTCTTCGACGCGCCGGTGATCTTCGCCGGCAGCGCCACGCGCAACTTCCTGTTGCAGTTCGACAACAACGGCACCACCAGCGTCACCCACTTCTTCGACGCCGCCTTCTCGCCGGCCGCCACCACCTCGCGCGTGTGGGCGACGCCGATCGCCGCCACGCCCAACGGCAGCACGCAGAACTACGGCCTCGTGATGTGCCTGCGCGGCCCACTCGCCGGCGCCACGCCGCGCCTGAGCGCGACCGGCGTGCCCGCCATCGGCACGTCGTTCAACGTCAACCTGGCGAACGCGCGCGCCACCGCTCCTGCCGTGCTGTGGATGGGCACCTCGCAGACGTCGATTTCGCTGCCGTCGGCGCCGGGCTGCCGTCTCCTCGCTTCGTTCGAGACCTTCCCGCTGGCGAGCGTGCTGACCAGCGCCACCGGGACGGCGTCGTTCACCATGCCGATCGCCAACAACCCCGCCCTGATCGGCAACCGCTTCTACCAGCAGTGGACGATCTTCGACCCGGTGAACCCGCTCGGCCTGGTGTTCACCAACGGCGGCGCCGGCCGCACCGGCGGCTAGCCCTCGCGTGATCCCGCCCTCGCGCCCTCGCGCCACCGCGCGAGGGTGGGATCCGCGTAGACCGGCGCGCACCTGCGCGCCTCGAAGCACGGACCGCGCTGGCTCGGCGTCTTGGCGGCTCCCGCTCGCGGCCAGTCTCTGGCTGACGCGTCCGCGCTCGGCGAGCGACCGCGCGACGACTACGACCGACGCGTGCCGGACCACGCCCCGGGCCCTACCATGCGGCCGCGCATGACCCTCGACCTCGACGCCTACTTCGCCCGCATCGGCTACCACGGCGCGCGCGCAGCGACAGGTGATACGTTGCGCGCGCTGCACGAGGCACATGTCGAAGCCATCCCGTTCGAGAATCTGGCTATCCAGCTCGGCGAGCTTCCGCTTCGTCTCGACCTCGGCAGCTTGCAGCACAAGCTCGTGCAGCGCCGTCGCGGCGGCTACTGCTTCGAACAGAACCTGCTGTTCGCCGCCGTGCTCGAGACGCTCGGCTTCCAGGTTGCACGCTGCGAAGCGCGCGTGCGCTCGAACGCGCAGCGCGTACTCGCGCGTACGCACTTGACCTTGGTGGTGACCGTCGGCGACGCGCAGGTCCTATGCGACGTCGGTTTCGGCGGCGAAGGCCTCCTGTGGCCGGTGCCCATCGACGGCGCCGAGCACGCGCAGGGCGACGTACTCCTGCGCGTGCAATACGAGGACGACTTGCTGGTGTTGCAGAGCCGACCCGCGGTCGCCTCCGGCGGCGGCGTGCTGGCGTCGAACGACCTGTACGCGTTCCGGCCGGTCGCCATCTTCGCCGCTGACTGGGAGATGGCGAACTGGTACACGTCGACGTATCCCGAAAGCCGCTTCGTCACCACGCTCACCGCGCAGCGGCGACATCGTCTCGGGCGACAGGTGCTGCGCGGTCTGACCTACGCCGAAACCGTCGGTGCGACCACGACCATCCGCGAGCTCGCGCGCGCGGACTTGGTGCCCCTCCTGCGTGCGCAGTTCGGCCTCGAGCTGCCGGTCGACGCGGCGATCCGTAGCCTCGACCGCAGCGCCTGCTGACGCCGCGTCCCGGACACGTCGCCGGGTCCGCGTTCGAGCCGAGGGAGTGTCGCCAGGACGGTCACGCTGCTCGTCCTCGCCGTGCCGGGGGGCGCACCGACAAAGGCTTCTTTGACCGCCACGTCGACATCGCAGCCGGAGTCGAAACGGCTCCCGGTCAGCCACCCGACGGCCAACTGCACGCCCGGCGCGACCCTACGCCGGACGGCGCGGCGCCCACGCCACCACCGCCACAGGCGCGGCGGCGTGCATCAGGATCGGCGCGCCGCTCAGCTCGAAGCCGCATCCGCGTGTCATTTCGCATTCTTGCACCTCGACCTCGGCCGGCGCCAGCTGCCACGGCTCGTGGTGGATGTGGCCGACACGCACGCTGCCGTCGCGCGCCGTCGTGAACAAGGCGTAGCGCTCCACCAGCCAAGCTGCCAGGGTGCCGCGGCGCGGCGAGGCCAGCGCGGCGGTGGCCCACCAGCGCGCGTGGAACGTCGCCGCCGGCGCGCCCGTATGGGTCCGCTCGCTCCGGTAGCGCACCGTGTCCTCGTGGGGCCGCTCGCACTGCATGCGGGCATCGAAGTACGGCAGCCGGAACCAGGCGCGCGCGGCTCGGACGGCGACGCGGCTGGCGGCGTCGAGGCTGAAGAACCACACGCCGGGCAGGCCGCGGTGGCGTACGTAGGTGCGCACGTTCAGCTCGGGGAAGGCACCCGTCCCCGGCAACGGCGGCAGCCCGCGCGCGCGCACACCGCTCATGCGGAACGGCACCACGCCCAGCCAAGCCGAGCCGTCGCGCTCGTCGACCTCGAGGTCGGCCGGCAACAACGGCCGCAGCACCGCCGCGGACACCGGCCAGTGCAGGAACGCGAGGTCCAGCCACCGCATCGCCATGACCCACGGACCCGGCGCCAGCGGGAACGGTCGGTGCGACAGGGTCTGCAGCGCCGGATGCCCCATGCCCGCGGATGCTACCTCCGATGCGTCGGCGTCGCTGCGCTGGCCCTGCGACCGCGAGCTCTCGCCGTCACAGCACGGTCAGCGCCAGCGCGTTCGACGCGGCGAAGCCGGCCCGGGTGCAGCGGTCGAACCACACGTACTGGTCGTAGAGCTGCAGGGTGCGCAGCGACGACATCGACGGAATCGGCAGCGGCGCCACGTTGCGTCCCATGGCGTCGGTCGCCACCTCGAGCCAGACCGTGCCCGCCGAGAACGGGTCGACCCACAGGCCGAAGCCGAGCACCGGGAACGGCACGCTCTGCGGCGCCGTCGCCAGCGCCAGGCGCCCCACCGTGTTCGGGTGCGCGTTGTCGCAGGTCAGGGCGAACGTCGGGTTGCCCACGGTCGGACTCCCGAGAGCGCCGATCGCGCTGGGCCCGAAGCACCCCGGAGTGGCGACACCGTACACGGCGACGCCCGGCGTCGGCAGGACGCTGAAGCCGACGATCGGCTCGCTCGTGCCCACCACCGCCACGAAGGTCGCGGCGCCGGACGTCAGGTCGATGCGGAACAAGGCCGAGGCCGCGCTGCCCGGCGTCGCCAGCACCGCGAAGGCCGTCCCGCTGGTACCGTCGATGTCGAACCCGCCGACGCCGGCGACGTTCACCCCGAGCGCGCCCACCGTGTTGAGCACGCCAGCGTTCGGCGGGTTCTGCACGACCAGCGTGTCGAGGTTGCTGTCGATGCCGTAGAGCGTCGTGCTGGTGGCGCCGGCGAAGCTGTTGGTGTAGGCGCTGGCGAACACGTTGGGGTTGACGTTGGCGAACGGATCGCCGGGCGCATAGGCGAGCGTGCCGTCGATGGCGACGACGGCGCCGGTGTCGGGGTGCAGGCGCAGGTCCTGGTCGGCGTCGCTCACCACGCGGATGCGGTCGACGGTGGGATTGAAGTCGAACCCGAAGGTGCTGCCGTTGAGCAGCGGGCTGAACGGTGCCGCCACCGCCGTCACCATGCCGGTGCTCGGGTCGATGCGGTACACGCGGCTGGTGTCGCCGAGGCCGAACAGGTCGCCCGTAGCCGGCCGGAAGTCGATTCCGGCCAGGTGCTCGTTGGCAGCCAGCCCGACGAGCGGCACCGAGCGCGCGATCTCGCCAGGCCGGCCGGCCCGCACGGTGAGCAGGTTGTCGGCGGCGGTGGCGAGATAGAAGTCCTGCGCCGAGACGGCGCCGACGAGACAGAGAACGACGAAGGATGTGCGGATCATCGTTCCGCCAAGGTTGCGGGCGCCTCGAGCGTGTCACCGATTCGCGGCGCGGCGTCAGACCATCGGCGGCTCGGCGCCCGCGTCGTGCGCACGCGCCAGCTGCGCCGCCAGCTTGCGCAGCGCACGGCTCAGCAGGAGCGCAACCGCGTTGCGCGAGCGGCCCATGCGCAGCGCCACTTCGGCCAGCGGCAATCCCTCGGTCCGCGCCAGCGCGATCACGCGGCGGTCGATCGGGCTCAACGACGCCAGCGCCGCCTGCACGTCGTCGACGCCCTCGGCGCTCGACAGCAGCGTGCCAGGCCCGGGCTCGACGGCCGGCAGGTCCATCCGACCGTCGGGGCCGCCCACGCACTGCTCGCGGCGGCGGTCACGGCAGGCGGCGTCGCCGGAGCGGCGCAGGTTCTGCAGGCGGTGCAGGGCCAGCGCCACGAGCCAGCGAAAGAACGCGCCGCGGCGGTGGTACTCGAAAGCCGGCAGTTGGCGTAGGGCCTCGACGCACGCTTCTTGCACCAAGTCGTCGAGCTCGACGCGCTGCAACAGGGCCGGGCCGGCATGCCGGCGCAGGAGGTGGCGCAGGCGCGGCCACTCGCGCGCGAACAGCGCCTCGAGCGCCGCGCGCTCGCCGCTGCGCGCAGCTTGCAGCAAGACGTGGGTCGGCTCCGGCCAGGCGCCATTCACAGTGTCGCTCATGGCAGACGCTCCACCAGCCACACCACGCCGCTGGCGCACACTGCGACCGACAGCAGCCGCACGACCGTGGTGCCGCGGGTCGGTGCCCCGCGCCGGCGCCAGGCGAGCCAGGGCGGCAAGAGCAAGGCCACCAGGCCGAGCTGCCCGAGTTCGACCCCGGCGTTGAAGCCGAACACGGTGGTGATCAGCTGCAGGCCGCGCACGGTGTCGAGGTCTGCCAGGCAGGCGGCGAAGCCGAGCCCGTGCACGAGCCCGAAGGCGAAGGCCAGTCCCGGCCGCGCGCGCGCCCCGCGGCGCCACAGGTTCTCGGCACCCACCAAGACCACCGACGCGGCGATCGCGCACTCGACCAGCGTCGACGGCAGCGCGATCCAACCCAGGGCCGCCGCCACCAGAGTCAGCGAGTGGGCCACGGTGAACGTGGTGACGACGAGCGCCGCCTGACGCCACGTCGCCACGGCCAGCAGCAGCCCCAGCAGGAAGGCGAGGTGGTCGAGGCCGCCGACCACGTGCTCGACGCCCAGCGTGACGAACGCCA
This sequence comes from Planctomycetota bacterium, assembly GCA_041398565.1. Lineage (GTDB taxonomy): Bacteria > Planctomycetota > UBA1135 > UBA1135 > UBA2386 > DATGPD01. The sequence continues at coordinate 338,295 of JAWKUN010000002.1, forward strand.
GCAGCTCCGGCGCCGGCGCCTCGCCTGCCTGCGCACGAAGCCCGAGCGTCCGCTGCGCCGGCGACAGCAGGGCCTGCCCGACGCGGTGGCCGCGTTCGCACACCTCGACGAACTGCCGATGTCCGTGCGGCAACGACGCAAGCGACGGCACCGCCACCGCCACCTGGTCGCCGGGCGGGCGCGAGCCCACCAGGTCGACCAGCACGTCGCCGTTGGTCTGGGCGCGCGCGCGCAGCGTCTGCCACGCAACCGGGACGCCGTCGAAGTTCACCTCCAGCCACGCGGCGGCGTCGATGCTGGCGGCCCGCGCCAGTTCGGCCGGCGCCAGGCTGCCGTCGCCGTCGGCGTCGAGCACCCGACCGGGCCCCGCCACGAAGTCGGCAGCGGCGAAGCCGAACTCCACCTCGACCCGCTCCGGCTGCAGGCGAACCTGTAGCCGGCTCAGGCCGGGGTCGTGCGCCGGCAACGCCGCCGCGCAGGCGAGCGCCGCCGCGACCAAGCGCCACGCCCGGCCACGGTCGACGCGCCCGACAGCGCCGCAGCGCTCGCGCTCAGCGGTCATGGACGTGGTTGCGCCCGTTGAGCGGAGTCCCCGCGTACGGGAACACCTTGTTGTAGGCGACATCGTTGGCGTCGACGTTGTCGCCGGCGGTGCGGATCACCGGCGGGTTGACGCGGAGGTCGCTGATCACCGCCGACACGCCGATGTCGATGACGTCGTCGCCGAAGCGGCGCCCGTTCGGCCAGCCGCCGGGCACGTTCTGGTTCTGCAAGCGACTGAACAGGACGTCACCACCGAACACCGACAAGCGCGAGAAGCCGGGGTCGTCCGGGTTGGTCGGGTGGTTGGCGCCGCCGCCGGCGAGGCGCGCCGGGCCGGTCGACAGGTCGACCTTGATGAGGTCCGGAGCGAAGATGCCCGCGAGGTCGGTTCGGTTGGTCTCGATCCCGCCGATCGGGTTGCCGCGGAAGACGATGGCGTTGAGCAGTCGCGCCAGCTCGGGCTGCAGCGCGTAGCCGCGAAACCGGGCAGCATCGCTCGCCGGCGTCGTGCGGTTGTATTCGTCCTTGTCGGCGATGGCGACGAACGCCTCGCAGAACAGCGGGTTGCCCTGCCGGCCGACCTGCACGTAGTTGCCCAGACGCAGCGGCTCGCGCGTGTCGAAGCGCACTTCGATCTGCTGGCGGAAGGTGGTGGCGTGCACGCCTGCGACCTGCATTTCGCCGCCGAGGTCGGCGATCGGGATCTCGAGGGCGATCGTGTGCACGTTGAAGCCGGCCTGGCTGTCGCGTGCCTGGCCCGGACCCCGCAGCGCCAGCAGGTCGAAGATGGCCTGGATGTCGCCGTAGAAGCCGTCCTCGCGCTGGCCGGCGAACGCGCGGTAGCCGGCGTTCAAGCGGCCGACGCCCTGCGCCGTGTAGCGATCGAGCGTCGCCTCGGTGGCCACTCCTTCGCGCGCCGGGCCGTCGCCGCCGTTGGTGTTGTACTGCGGGGTGGCACGCCCTTGGTTGTTGGGAGGGACGACGCCGGTGCCCAGCACCCGGAAGCCCGTGCCGTTCTGCCGCGTGTCCACGCTGTACACCGCGTAGCGCTGCACCAGGTTCTGCCCGGCGTCCGCCACGTCGTTCACGACGCCGGTGTAGGACTGCAAGATGGTGTTGCGGTTGCGCTCCTCGGTGGTGAACTGGAAGAAGTAGCTGATCGTGGCGCGCCCCGCGGCCAGGTCGCTGCCGAGCGAGACGTGCAGCGCATAGAGGACGTTGGGGTCGAAGTTGTAGCGGTTGGGGCCGATGCCCGGATCCTCGAACGGATACACGGACACCGCCGCTGTGAGGTATGCCTGGCCGTTGCGGCCGGTCACGAACGCGTAGACGTCGGTCGTGTTGGCAGCATCGTCGAGGGTGATGAGGGGCGCATCCATGTGGCTCGAAGCCAGGAGGGCACCGGTGCAGAGCACGCTGCTCAGCGCAGCGCGCGGGATCGTGAGGTTCATGAGTCGGTGACGTTGGACAATCCGGCGCGTCGTGTGGCGATGTGACCCACGCACGGTCCGGGAGGACTGAGGGCAGCGGGACACGTGGGTCAGAGCGCCGCCATCCGCCGCGCCAGGTCGGCGCGTTCGGATGGCCACAGCGTGCCGGCGCGGCGCTGCGCCACCGCGAAGTGGGTGCGCGCCGCCGCCGCGTCGCCGCGTGCCGCGGCGATGGCGCCGGCGTGGTATTCGATCCGGGCGTCGCCGGTTCCGAGTGCCAGCGCCGCATCCATGGCGGTCTGCGCCGCCTCGACACGATCGTTGGCGAGCAGCGCCCACGCGTGCAGGTCGTGGGTGAAGACGTCTTGGCGCGCCGCCAGCTCCTGCGTCGCCAGGGCCAGTGCGCGCGGGCGGTCCTCGCCTCGACTCAGCAAGAACAGGGCGAAGTGGCGGGCGTCGTCGCGCGCGCCGGAGCGGCGCAGATCGGCCGCGAGCGCGGCCGCGCCCGCAGGGTCGCCGTTGCGCTCCAAGAGGTCGATCGCGAGCCAGCGGTGCTCGGGCAGCGGGCACAGCTCGGCCGCGCGCAGCGCCACGCTGCACGCGGCGTCCCACTGGTCGTCGGCGGCGAGCACCCGCGCCCTGGCCAACAGCACCGAGACCGCGTCCGCGTCGATCGCCTGCGCGCGCGCACACTGCTCGGCGGCGGCCGCGAGCTGGCCGGCCTGCAACTCCACCAGCGCCAGGCGCGCGTAGGCCCAACACAGAGCCTCGGGGTCGCGGTGGCTGCCGGCACCGATGGCGAGCTGCAGCAGTTGCCGCGCCCCGTCGAGGTCGCCGCACAGCCAGCGCACCTGGGCGGCGCGCGCGTAGCTCTGCAGGCACGGCTTGAGGTCGAGCATGCGCTGGTAGCTGGCGAGCGCCTCCTCGACCCGACCACGATCGTAGAGCACGTCGCCGAGCAGACCGTGATCGGCGAAGGCACCGCGGTCTGCCACCAAGCGCCGCGCCACCGCCTCGGCCTCGGCGAAGCGATGCAGGCTGTGCAGCACGTGGCCACGCAGCAGGCGGCCGCCGCAGTGCTCGGGTGAGCGGCGCGCGATGCCGTCGGCACACGCTTCGGCCAGCTTGTAGAACCCAGGGTCCTGCGCGAGACGCGCCTTCGCCACGTAGAGGCGACCGAGACCTTCGAGGGCGGCGACCACGTCGCCGCCGCGGCGCACTTCTTCCTGCGCGCTCACCAGCCGCCGGTCGAGGTCGCCGCGTGGCTCGCCGCCGTCAGCCGCTGGTACCAGCACGAGGGCCAAGTCGTCGAGCGAACCGGCGTCGGACGACGCGTCTCCACACGCGGGCAGCAGCAACAGGAGCAGCAACACGAGACGGTGCATGCTGACTTCAGGTCGCGGCGCGCGCGGGGATGTCAGGTCAACTGCCGGCGGCAGTCGAGCAGCCCATTCGAGCGCGCGAGCGAGCGCGTGACCGCGCGTGCGCCGAGGCCGCAGCCGACACCGCTCGCCAGCAGGCGTCGTGGTGTCGCCGCCGCGCACACACCGGCCATCGCCAGGCCGGCGGCGCGCCACGTGCGGCGCAGCCACGTGGGGCCGCCCGCCGCGTCCGGCCGGCCGACGGCGGCGAAGGCGCGCAGGTCGCGCGCCAGATCGGCGGCGCGGGCGTAGCGTCGGCGCGGGTTCTTGGCCAGGCAGCGCCCGAGCACGCGCGACAGCGCCCGAGGCACGTCGGCGACGCGGTGCGCGGCCGGCACACGACCGCTGCGCACCGCGTCGAGCACGCGCGGCAACGCGCCGGGCACCACGGCCGGACGGCCGGTCACACACTCGTAGAGCACCGTGCCCAGAGAGTAGATGTCGGACGGCGCTCCCACCCGCGCTTGGTCGCCCGACGCCTGCTCCGGCGACATGTAGGCCGGTGTGCCGAGGAAGTCGGACGAGCAGGTGATGTGGTCGACCGGCGAGGTGCTCAGCCCGAAGTCCAGCACGGTGAGCGCACCGTCGCCACCGAGCATGAGGTTGCTCGGCTTGAGGTCGCGGTGGACGACGCCGCGCGCGTGCGCCACGTCGAGCGCCTCGGCCACCGCCGCGAAGCTGCGCGCCATCGCCCGCGCGTCGGCGAGCCAGGGCGTCGAGCGCGTGCGCAGCACCTCGTGCAGGGGTGTACCGCCCACCAGGTCCATGACCAGGAACAGACGACCGCCGTCGTCGCCGCACTGATGCACGGCGACCAAGCGCGGGTGCCGGATGCTGGCGGCGATGCTGGCTTCGCGCAGCAGGCGGGCGCGGCTGTGCGGGTGCGCGGCGAGATGCGGGTGCAGGACCTTCACCGCCACTCTCCGCCCGTCGTCGGGCGAAGCAGCGACGAACACGCGCGCCGTGCCCCCTTGGCCGAGCAGACGCTCGATGCGGTAGCCGCCGATGCGGACCGGCAGGTCGTTCGCCGCGGCCAAGCGCGACGACGCCGCGAGCATCTGGCGCGCCTGCACCAGGAACTCGCCGCGCCAGACCTCCGGCAAGCTGGCGGCGAAGCACGTCGCCGCGAGGTCGGCGTCTTGGTCGCGGCGCAGCAGGAAGGCGACCAGCGCCTCCTCCACCGCGGCTGTCACGCTGGCCGGCGGTGCCGGGCAACACCAGGTTTCGCGCATGGCGAGGACCTCAACTCGCTTCCAGGAGCTCGTCGTGCAGCGACGAACGCAGGAGGAGCAGACAGCCGTTGCGGGTCCACTGCACCGGGTGCACCGACCCCTTGCCCGCGACCTGGTAGTCGCCGCACGCCATCGCCGTGTCCCCCACCTGCAGGTCGCCCTCGAGGACGTAGCACTCCTCGTCGTCGCCGTGCCGGTGCGCCGGGTACGACGCTCCGGGTTCCATGCGAACCAACACCGTGGCGTAGCCGGCCGTGTCGTCGCGGTGCAGCGTGCGCGCCGACACCCCGGCGACGCGCAGCGGCACGAAGTCGCCGGCGTCGCGCTGCTGGAAGGTGAGCGCGTCGCGCGACGTCGTCGTCGGCTGCACTTCTTCGATGGCCGCGGCGAACGGCGTCGAGGGCCCGCGGGCCGCCTGCCCGCGCACGCGCTGCAGCACGCGCGCCCACAGGCCTGGTACCGGCGCCACCGCCGGCACCAGGCCGCCGACTTCGCCGGCGACGGCCCGGTAGGCATCCACTTCGCTCTCGAGTTCGCGGTCGAGGTCGGCGCGCGCATCGAACGCCGCGGCGGCGTCGGGAGCGAGCGCATCGAGCGCACGCAGGGCAGACTCGCCGGAGAGGTCGTCGCCAGCGGATGCCTCGAGGGCGGACGCCTCGGCCGCAGACACGTCGGGTGCGGGGTTGGTGCAGCGCGTGCACTCGGGGGGCGACGCCTCGCCCTGCGGATCGGGGTCGGACGCGGTCATCGGTTCTCCTCCTCGGCGACGGTGAGGGCGCGGCGCAGCGCGCCCAGACCATCGCGAATCCTGCTCTTCACGGTACCGAGCGGGACCTGCAGGGTGGTCGCGATCTCGGTGTGGGTGAGTCCGACGAAGAACGCCGCCGCCAGCGCCTCGCGCTGACCGCGCGGCAGGGCCGCGGCCGCTTCGCGCACGCGCCGCGCCCGCTCGCTCTGCTCGCTGGCTTCCGCCGGCCCTTCGTCGCGCGCCAGCAGACCGCTGGCCAGATCGGCGACCTCGGCTTGCGTCGCCCGCCCCGGACGCAGGCGCCGGCGGCGGTCGAGCGCGCGCGAGCGCGCGATGTTGCGCACCCACGCCAGCACGGTCCCCTTGTCTTGGTGGTAGCCCTTGGCGCGCTCCCAGACCTGCGCGAACGTGTCGACCACGACTTCCTCGGCGGCCTGCCGGTCGCCGACGATGCGCAGCGCCAGGCCGAACACGGTCGCGGCGCAGGCTCGGTACAGTTCGGACAGCGCCTGCTCGTCGCGCGCCGCGATCCGCCCCAGCAGGGCCGTCGCGTCGGCCGCCGCGGGCGCGGCGTCGAGCAGGCGGAGCGTCGGTCTGGGTTGCACCATCCGTCGCCTCTACGCGCGCACGGCGGCGCTGGATGGGTGGCGGGCTCGGAAATCCGTGCGTCTCGGGCGCCCGGCACGTCCCGCTTCCTACTGCAACCCGACCCAGGCCAGGTTGGTGAGCCGCATCCAGGCCCGCGCCGGCGCGAAGTGGAAGGCCTGGAAGTGCACGAAGCGGCCGCGCAGCGCGGCGACGTTCGGCACGCGCAGAGTGCGGCTGGCGAGGCCCGAGGGCGGAACGAGGACGAGTGCGGGGTCGGTGACGGTCGTGGCCGGATCGAGCCACAGATGGCCGAAGGGCGTCTGCAAGGGAACGGTGAGTCTCGGTCCGCACAGCGCCAGGGTGGCCACGCCGTCGAAGCCGAACATGCGCAGCGTGACGTTGCTGCCGATGGTGGCAGCCCCGGGGGCCTGCAGGTGGGTCGCGGCACCCCAGGCGATCTCGGTCTGCAGGCCGTGGCCGAAGAAGAGGTCGAGGTCACCGTCCTGATCGACGTCCAACAGGTAGAGGCCGTCCTGGCCGACGACGAAGTTCGGCGTGCCCCAGAAGTGCTCGGGACTCATCGGTTCGAAGGTGCCGTCGCCCCGGTTGACGTCCAGGTAGAGCACATTGCCGGAGGAACGCACGATGTCGAAATCTCCGTCGAGGTCGACGTCGCCCACGGCCGCGGCAATCAGCGAAGGGCTACGTGAGTTCCATCGCGACAACCGCTGCGACACGTCGGTGAAGATGCCGCCACCGTCGTTGCGCAATAGGAGCGACTGCGAGTTGATGCCGACGATGAGCACGTCGCGGTCGCCGTCGCCCTCGAGGTCGAGGGTGCGCACGAGAAGGGAAGGGATCTGCCTCGAGTGCAACGTGGAGTAGGTGTGGAAGTGACCCCGACCGTCGTTGAAGAAGGCGTAGTCGGGCTCGATGGGGCCCCAGCTCCCGTTGGCGGTGACGAAATCGACGTCGCCGTCGCCGTCGAGGTCGGCAAACTCGACGTCGGCCGTCTGCTGCGGCACGTTGGGCATCGCCGTCGGGTCCTCCGTGAAGACGCCTCGACCGTTGTTGAAGAAGGCGCGCATGGGCATGGCTCCGAGCACGATGTCCGAGTCACCATCGCCGTCGAGGTCGACGAATCGCCCAAAGTTGTACGGTCCGACTGGCGGGCCTCCCGGAAAGGCGGTTGCGGATCCATCGCCGAAAGCACCGTTCCCGTCATTGAGCATGATGCTGCACGACTGCGGGCCGAAGGTTGTTTGCAGAGCATCCAGGTCGCCGTCTCCATCGGCGTCCGCCAAGTCGAGCCTTGCGCCCCACCAAGGCGACGGCGGCGGATACAAGACGTACGGCGCGAAAGCGCCGTGACCCAGTCCCTTCCACACTTGCAGGCCAGCGACCGCGCACGATGCTGCGTCCATCAATTGGTCGCCATCGATGTCGGCGAATCGAAACAAGCGACCACCGAACCCAGGCCGTGGCCCCGGCACGATCGTGAACAGAGGCTTGGGCTGCAACACAGGCGCCGGCGGACTCACAAGCGACTGAGCGGCCGAGGCGCAAGTCAGGACGCAGACAGCAGCGATGGTGCTACGCATCGAATCACCTCCTGAACTTCAGCTCGGCCGCCCGACGCAGCGAAGTCATCTCTCCCAGACGTTGTGGACGCGTCCGGTGCAAGCCAGCCCAGCGTTGCCATGGCCAGCAGGGCGAGGTTGCCGCGGCGGAAAGCGCTACGCGGCGACCGCGTTAGGCGCGCGCGCGCGCGCGCGCGAGAGAGAGAGAGAGAGAGAGAGAGAGAGCTCTCCGGATCTTCGAATGCAGCATGCGAGACTCCCGTTTGGTCTTCATTCCCCGTGTTGCCAGTTGCCTGGATGCGATGCCGTCGACTCGTCAAAGGGCCGCTCTGACGATGGCAAAGAGGCTAACCCGGCGTCGTCAGGCGTCAAGGCACCCCCGAACGGTCACTTTGCCCGTGGCCCACGCGGCGGTCCAGACGGTCGCAACGGTCGCACCTCCCCCACCTGCCCTTCTTGCCCAGACCGAGCGCCGAACCACCGGCGAGGCTGGCTACGCTGCCGCGCATGCGTCTCGCGTGGCTGACTCTCCTCGCCCTCCTCGCCCAACCAGCCGGCGCCCAAGATGCGGCAACGACGTCCGCGCCCAAGAAGCCGCGCTTGCAGACGCGATGGGCCGCCGACGTCGACCCGAGCGCGCCGCGTCCGGAGTATCCGCGACCGCAGCTCGTGCGGTCACGCTGGCTCAACCTGAACGGCACCTGGGATCTGTCGATCACCGGTGCCGACGAGGCGCCCGCGTACGACGCGCGCGTGCTGGTGCCGTTCCCGCTGGAGTCGGCGCTGTCGGGAGTGGCGACGGCCCTGCGCCCCGAGCAGTGCGCGCGCTACCGGCGCACCTTCCGCGTGCCGGCGGCGTGGCGCAGCGAGCGCATCTGGCTCCACTTCGGCGCCGTCGACTGGGAGGCGCGCGTCCGGGTCAACGGCACCGACCTCGGCACGCACCGCGGCGGCTACGACCCCTTCAGCGTCGACATCACGCCGGCGCTGCAAGAAGACGAAGAGCAAGAACTCGTCGTCGAGGTGCGCGATCCCACCGACCGCAGCACGCAGCCGCGCGGCAAGCAGGTGCTGCGTCCGGGCGGGATCTGGTACACGCCCACCTCGGGCATCTGGCAGACGGTGTGGCTCGAGCCGGTGCCGGCGCTCGGCATCGGCGGCCTGCGCCTGCGCACCAGGGTCGACCCGGCTCAGGTCGAAGTCCAGGTCGACGGGCGCGTCGAGGGTCTGCGTCTGGTGGCCGAGGTCGGCACGCCGGGACCCGAGTCGGCCACAGCGCCGGTCTTGGCCGAGGGTCCGGCCGACGCGCCGCTCACCGTGGCGATCCCACACCCCCGACTGTGGACACCCGACTCGCCGACGCTGTACGAGCTGCACCTCACCCTCGAGAACGGCGGCGAGACGATCGACCGCGTGCAGAGCTACTTCGGCCTGCGCGAGATCGCGCGCGGCGTGGTCGACGGCAAGCCGCGCCTGCTGCTCAACGGCAAGCCGCTGTTCCAGCTCGGGCCCCTCGACCAGGGCTTCTGGCCCGACGGGCTCTACACCGCCCCCACCGACGCCGCCCTGCGCTTCGACCTGGAAGCCACCAAGGAGCTCGGCTTCAACATGGTGCGCAAGCACGTCAAGGTCGAGCCGGCGACGTGGTACGCGCACTGCGACCGCCTCGGTCTGCTGGTGTGGCAGGACATGCCCAGCGGCGACCGCTACATCGGCAGTCGCGACCCCGACGTCGAGCGCAGTCGGGAATCGGCCCAGCAGTACGAGCGCGAGCTGTGCGCGGTGATGGACGCGCTGCGCAACCATCCGAGCCTGGTCATGTGGGTGCCGTTCAACGAGGGCTGGGGCCAGTTCGACACCGCGCGCATCGCCGAACTGGTGCACAGGCGCGACCCGACGCGTCTGGTCGACTCGGCCAGCGGCTGGACCGACCGCGGCGTCGGCGACGTGCACGACGTGCACGTCTATCCGGGTCCGGGCATGCCACCCGTCGAGGCCGAGCGCGCTGCCGTGCTCGGCGAGTTCGGCGGCCTCGGCCTGCCGCTCGCCGGACACACCTGGCAGGACGAGAAGAACTGGGGCTACCGCAGCTTCGACGACCAGGCGGCGCTCACCGACGCCTACGTCGAGGTGCTGTCGGAGCTGCCCTTCCTCATCGAGCGGGGTCTGTGCGCCGCGGTGTACACGCAGACGACCGACGTCGAGATCGAGGTCAACGGTCTGCTCACCTACGACCGCGAGGTGTGGAAGATGGACCGCGCGCGGGTGCGCGCAGCCAACCTGGCGGTCCACCAGCCGCCACCGAAGATCGAGGTGCTCGCACCGTGCGCCGAGCAGGGCCGCGTCGAGTGGCGCTACTCCACCGGCAAACCCGAGACGGGCTGGCAGGACGCCAGCTTCGACGACTCCTCGTGGCAGGTGGGAGCAGGAGGCTTCGGCACCGAGGGCACGCCCGGCGCGCGGATCGGCACCGCCTGGCAGACGGGCGACATCTGGCTGCGCCGCCACTTCGCGCTGCCCGCCGACATCGACCCGGCCGGCCTGCGCCTGCGCCTGCACCACGACGAAGACGTCGAGGTGTACGTCAACGGCATCGAGGTGGCGCACCAGAAGGGCTACCGCACCTCCTACCGCTACCTGGCCCCGAGCACGCGCTCGCCGTTCCGCGCCGGCGACAACGTGCTGGCGGTGCACTGCAAGCAGACCACGGGCGGCCAGTACGTCGACGTCGGCGTGGTGCGCTGGTAGCAGCGCAGCCGCGGCGCAGGCGGTGGCCCGGCCGCAAGGCCGCGCGGTTCAGCTGGGCATGACCTGACCGGCGAACCAGGTGGAGGCCTCCACCCAGCCGTTGCCGCTGCCTCCCCAGCCCTGGTTGACGTAGAACCAGCGGCTGTAGACGCGCACGCGGGTGAAGAAGGACGTCACGTCGCGATAGCGCACCGCGTAGCCGTAGGCGAGCGGATAGTGGCTCAGCCAACCGGTCCCGATGATCGCCGGCGTGCGGTTCTGCACGATCTCGTCGATGGCGCGGTCGCGCAGGTCGTCCCAGTGGATGCCGACGGTGCTGTAGTGGGTGCTGATGCGACCAGGAGTGCGCGTCCGCATGTACTCGCTCGCCTCGTCCATGTCCCACGGGAAGGTCGCACCGCTGCCGAAGGCGCAGAACGTGTCGATGTGACCGCGGATCTCGCTGATCATGTTGCGCACACCGGTGTCGAGGTAGCGCGGAGCGATCGTGGCAGCGCTGCCCGTGACGCTGCCGTTGGTGCGGTAGAAGCCGGTGCGGTAGCGCCAGCGAGGATCGTTCTGCGACGCCTTGAGGTCGATCCAGCCGAACAGCATCGCCCAGGCGGTGGCTCCGCAGCCGGTCACGCAGCCACAGCACGAGAACTGATCGTAGAGGCGCTGGTCGGCGTGCGTTCCGGCCCACGAGTACACCCAAGGGCTCCAGTCGTCCTGCGGCCCGACCGCGGCTTCCGCCACCCTCTCGGCCTCCCAGGCCAGGGCGGCCCGCATCCTCAGGTTCTCGATCATCGGCTTGTAGGCGGCCACGAAACCGGTCTGGAGCTCGACCATCGACGACCACGGGTCGAAGCGGAAGCCGCCCTGTGCGTTGGGGTCGGGCACGAGCTTGGCCGGCATCGAGCCGACGTTGGCGACCATACGACCGCCAGCGTCGACGGCGACGTAGCACAAGGCGTCGAGTTTGAAGAGCTTGGTTGGCGTGTCGCCATGGGCCGCCGCCGTGCGCTCGAGCTCGCTCCCGATCGGCGAGCCGAGATCGTTCCAGTGCGCGATCGGATGATCGTGCTCACCGGTAGAGACCACGACGAAGCCCTCTGGCTGGACGGCGAACTCGTAGTAGGCCACGCCGCGGACGTCGGGACGGTACATGGCGCGTGCCGGACCCACGAGCGACGCGTGCGCCCAACCCGGCGCCAGCGTCCCACCCACTGCTTCGACGTGGCGTGCGGCGCGGCGCGCACACTTCGCCTCGTCGTCCCGTTGGGCGAACTCGGCGTGCAGCGAGACTTCGGCCAGGCGCGACAGCGCGACCGCGTCGGCCTGCTGCACGAGATGTTGGTAGCTGAACGTGCCGGTCGGCATCGCCTGCAGGAACGGAACCAACCCCGGGCCGAAGCCGGCGAAGCCGCGCAGGCTGGCCAGGGAGGCCGGGTCGAGCTGCAGGCTGCCGACCCCCGGAACCAATGCGTCGGCGTGGCTGCCCGCAGCGAGCAAGAGCACGGAGTCGCCACGCTGTGCGTCGCCGATCACCGGCGGCAAGGGCATGGTGCGGGGCGACAGACTCGCTGGCGACTGGGTCTGTAGCGACTGGGTCGACACCGGCAGGGAGATCGCCAGGGCGAGTGCCCCGGCGGTGAACATGACTGGGTGGCTCATCGTTGTCCTCGTCGTTGTTGGGGTTGGGAAGTCACCCTGGCAGCGACTGGAGGCATCCGGCCGTTCGCGAAGAACGAGAACCTGCGCGGCGAGAATCCTGTCGACCGCATGCTCGGCGGGCGAAGCAGCTCTCGAGACACCTGATCGGGACACGCGAGCGCCGCGTTCGGATCCGACGTTGTCGTTCCCCTGCCATGGCGGCGAACTCACCCACGACCGACGCCACCGGAGGCCCGAAGCCACAAAGCGGACGAGGCCCATCACACCGGCCGGCTATCCTCCTGCAGATGCCTGCCCTGATCTCCCGGATCACCCTCGTCCTCACGGCGATCGCGCCGTGCATTGGCCAGCGCCTGGTCGACGACATCAACCGGACGGCCCCCGGGTTTTCCACGAGTCCCGACCCTGGAGTGACGGTCGCCGCCTTGCCCCGCGACCTCCTGTTCTTCCCGGTGCGCACCCCGCTGGTGGGCCACGAGCTGGCGGTCACCGATGGCACCGTGGCGGGCACCTTCATCCTGATGGACATCGCCCCCGCCGGCGACTCGAGCCCGGCGGACCTGGCCGAGGTCGGTGGCGCGCTGTGGTTCAGCGCCGACGATGGCGTGCACGGGCGCGAGGTGTGGCGCAGCGATGGGACACCTGCCGGCACCCGACTGGTGGCGGATGTGGCCAACGGCAACGCCGCCTCCGCCCCCTCCGGCTTCGTCACGCTCGGCGCCCGCGTGCTCTTCTTCGCCGACGACGGTGTGCACGGCCGGGAGCTGTGGACCAGCGACGGCACCGCCGCCGGCACGAGCCTGGTCGCCGACATGGTGCCCGGAGCCCTGGGCTCGGCGCCCGCGGGGCTGACCGTCGTCGGCAGCGTCGCCGTGTTCGCAGCGACCGACGCCACCGGCGACCGCGAGCCCTGGGTGACCGACGGCACCGCGGCCAACACGCATCGGCTCGCGGACCTCCGCCCCGGTTTCAGCTCCGACCCGTCCCAGTTCATCCGCGCCGGCAGCGTCGTCCTCTTCGTCGCCAACGACGCCGTGCACGGTTACGAACTGTGGCGCACCGACGGTACCGCCGCGGGCACGGTTCTCTTGAAGGACATCAACCCGACCGGCGGTTCGCTGGTCGCCGGCATGCGCGCGGTGGGCAATCGCGTCTTCTTCGCGGCCTTCGACAGCCACGGGGTCGAGCCGTGGGTCAGCGACGGAACCGCCGCCGGGACCAAGCTGGTGGCCGACATCAACACCACGATGTTCGGCAACAGCAACCCGGCCGGCTTCACCGGCGACGGCACCAACGTGTTCTTCGCCGCCAACGACAACTTCGGCGAGCGCGAACTGTTCGTCACCGACGGCACGCCGTCGGGCACCGTGCGCATCGACGTGGCGCCGGGCAGCGGCGAGTCCTCGTTCCCCAGCGACTTCGGGCTGGCCAGCGGCGGCATGGTGTTCCTGGCGCGGACGCTGCACACGCGCCCCGAACCCTACGTCTCCGACGGCACCAGCGCCGGCACGGGCACCGTCAGCGGCGCGCCGCCCGGATCGAGCGTCTCGGCGACCGTTTTCGTCGGCACTGCCAACGGCCTCTACTTCTTCGGCGGCGACGACCCGGTCACGTCGACCGTCGAACTCTGGGCCACCGACGGCACCTCGAGCGGCACGCGCATGGTGGTCGACCTCAGCCCCGACCCGCCCGGACGCACTGCCGATGCCTTCCCCGGCCGTCCGGTGCAGCTCGACGACGGCAGCCTCCTCCTTTCGGCCGCGACCTCGCTGGGGATCGAACTGTGGCGCGTCGAGCTCGCCAGCGGTGCGAGCCTGGTGCGGGACATCGCACCCGGTGCCGAATCGTCGGAGCCGCACGGGCTCGTGTCGCTCGGCGCGCGCGCGGTGTTCGCCGCCTACGACCCGGCGACCGGAGTCGAACCGTGGGCCAGCGACGGAACAGCAGCCGGCACCGTGCTGCTCGCCGACATCGTCGCCGGCGCCGGTGGCTCGCAGCCGACCGGCTTCACCCGTCTCGGCACGCGCGCGCTGTTCCTCGTCGCCGACCCGAGCTTCGGCACCGAGCTCTGGAGCTCCGACGGCACGGTGGCGGGCACGAGCCGCATCCTCCTCATCGACCGCACGCCGCCGACGTTGTCGCAAGGCTTCGTCGTCGCCGGCGGTCTCGCCTACTTCAGCGGGGTGACCGCCGCCCAGGGCGCCGAGCTCTGGGTCACCGACGGAACCGCCGCCGGCACCCACATCGTCCTCGACATCGCTCCGGGAGCCGTGAACGGGATCCCCGACCCGGTGCTGTTCCTGCGTCAGGCGGGCACGCTGGGCAACAGCATCGTGTTCGTCGCCGACGACGGCAGCACCGGCATGGAGCCGTGGATCAGCGATGGCACGGCGGCGGGCACCCGCCTGCTGGCGGACCTCGAGCCAGGGCCGGTCGGAACCGCGCCTTTCTTCGCCCTCGAGCACGGCAGCGCCGCCTACCTGGTGGCAAGCACCGCCGCTACGGGCCGCGAGCTGTGGCGCACCAACGGCACCGCGGCCGGCACCGTGCTCGTGGCCGACCTCGTCGCCGGCGCGGATGGCAGCTTCCCCGACGGCTTCGCCAGCCTGGGCGCCAAGTTCGTGTTCGGCGCCGGCCCGCACGCCTTCGCCCGCTCGCTGTACGCGAGCGACGGCACCACGGTCGGAACGGTGGCGATCTCGCCGGTCTTCCAGATGAACGGGCTCCGCCGGGTCGGCGACAGCGGCGTCGCGTTGTTCGCCAACGACGACAGCACGCATGGGTCCGAGCTGTGGCGCACCGATGGCACGCTGGCTGGCACCGCGATGGTCGCCGACGTCAACCCGGGCCCGGCGTCGAGCCAGCCCGGTGAGTTCGTGACCTTCGGTCGCAACGTCACGTTCGCAGCCGACGACGGCGCGACGGGACGCGAGTTGTGGGTGGTCGACCGCGTGCGGGTGGGCGCCGCCTTCGCCTCCACCTACGGCGTCGGTTGCGCTGGCACCGGCGCGCTGGTGCCGCAGCTCGCCGCGTCGGGTCGTCCGGCCTACGGCAACGCCACCTTCGCCGCGCGCCTCACCGACGCGCGCCCGAGCAGCGTCGCCGCCGTCATCCTGTCGGCCGGCCGCGCCGACGTCGTCATCGGCGGCTGCCACCTGCTGGTGGACGTCACGCGCATGGTCTCGCTGGCCACCGCCACCGACGCCAACGGCAGCGCGACCCTACCGTTGCCGCTGCCGCCGCTGAAGGTCCTGCAAGGGAGCGAGCTCTACACGCAGGCGGTCGTCGCCGACTCCGGCGGCACCTTCTTCAACACCGCCGCGTTCAGCAACGGGGTCGATCTCATCATCGGATACTAGGCCAAGGGCCGGCGCAGAGGTGACTCGGTGCGCCGCCTGCCGGAGCCGACGCCGCTTCGCGGCGCAGCTCACCAGGCGCCAACGAGTCCCTCAGCGGTTGTCGGCCGCGAAGGTCGTCTGCACGACGTGGTCGACGTCGTCGTCGGTGACGCGGAGGTCGTTGGCCACCGCGGGCTCCCAGACGAACAGGCTGCGCGTCGTCGACGCCGACACCTTGCGCGTGTAGAGGATGCGGCCGTCGTCGAGCCCGCGCGCCATCTCCTCGTCGTCGGCCGACGCGGCGAGGACGACGATGCCGCCGGCAGACTCGTCCCACAGGGACAGGTCGAACTGCCCACCGTTGTCGACCTTGACCACGAAGTCGCCGGCCGTCGGCATCACCGCCACGAACTGCGACGTGGCGCCGAAGACGATCGTGCCGCTCGTGCTGGGCACGAAGAGCGTCACGCCACCGCTCGTGGTGTTGCGATACACGAGCTTGTCGTTGGTCAGCACGGTCTCGAGGGCGAAGCTCTGGCCCGAGGTGGTCGCCACCGGCGTCTCGCTGACGCTGGTGCCGTTGTACGACGCCAAGAAGAGGTGGGTCCCGGTGGCCTCGGCCTTCGACACCACGACACGGTTGTCGCTGAGCGTGCCGACCACCATGTCGTTCACCGCGCTGGCCGGGAACGCGCGCGACGTTGCCAGGGCGACGTCGAACAGACGCACGTCCAAGTCGACGCCGCCGGTGAGCACGTAGTAGAGGACGTTGCCGTTCGGCAGGGCTGCGGCGAACGACTCGTTGTCGCCCGTGGTGGCCACCGCGGCGGTGATGCCGGCACTCGGATTCCACACGTAGAAGTCGAGCTGGCCGCCGTTGTTGGCGGTGAAGGCGACCAGGCTGTTCACCGTCGAGCCGCCGAAGGTCTTCGACAGGGTGGCGATGCCACCGATGTCGCCACCGACCTCCACGACACCGACCTCGCGGCGATAGTAGAAGAGGTCGGTCTCGGCAGCGTCGCCGCGACGCGAGAAGATCAGCGCTCCGTCGGCGAGCACGGCCACGGTCTCCTCGGCACGCGGGTTGGTGGACACCGCGGTGGAAGTGCTCGTGGCGGGGTCGAACACGTAGATGTCGTTCTGGCCGCCACCGGTCAGCTCGTAGTAGACGAGGTTGCCGTTGCTGACCAGCGGGTCGCCGGCGCGCTCGCCGTCGACCGCGGCGATCAGTGTGGTGAGACCGGTGTCGACGTCGTAGAGCGACAGGCTCTTCCTCGTCGAGGTCTCGGCCGTGAACAGCACGCGGTTCTCACCCACCTTGCCGGCGTAGTGCTCGGCCACGTTGCGCTCGTCGCCGAGCACCACCGTCGCGGTGGTGTTGGCGTCGTAGACGTAGAGGTCGTACTCGCTGCCAGCCTGACGCTCGTAGACCACGTAGCCGCGGCCGAGGGCTGCTTGGTAGTGCACGGTCCAGCCGTTGCTGCTCGCCAGCGGGCGGGAATGCAGCGTGTCGGTGTCGATCAGGCGCAGGTCGTTGCCCGCGGTGATGACGCCCAGGTTGGCCGTCTGCACGCGAACCCCGAACGTCGTCTCGACGAACTTGCCGTCCGGATCGGAGACGCGCACGGTCACGTCGTACGCGCCGAGAGTGTCGAAGGTGTTGGTGTAGACGCTCCCGGCGAAATGACCGCCGCCGGACACCACGGTGAACATCAGGCTCACCACGGGGGTCTCCCGATCGTTGAAGTGGTCGGCGAGGTCGAGGGTGAACGTGCCGCCGCCGTTGGCGCTCTGGTCGGGGACGTCGCTGGTCAGCCGTGGCGCGCTGTTCTGCACGTTGGCCTGATTGCACCCCGACAAGAGCGTCAGGCCGGCGCCGCCGAGCAGCGTCGCGACCGAATGGATACTCCCCTTGCTGAACATGTTCGTCGTTCCCCTTGGTGTCACTCGATGAAGCGTCGACTGATGAGCGTCCTTGGGGTTGTCGAGAGGGTGTGCGCCCGGCGTTGAGTTGACCGACAATCCGGCGGTGCCATGGCTGCGACCAGCCGCAAGGGCTGCGGATGTCGCGGCGCGCCCGAATCTGCCAGGCCGTGTTTCGCCACCCGCGCGAGATCCGCCGGGCTCGAGCAGCATCGGAAGGTCCAGTAACAAGGCTGCCTGGTCACCGCGGGTCCGCAGAGACTTCGCATCGACCGAGCCGCGTCGAACGAGCCGCGTCGACAGGCCGGTGCCTCGTTCGGTCTAGCGCTGGTGGAGCGCGAGATGCGCTGGCGCCGGCCTCGGCGCCCGTTTGCGAGCGAGCTCGCGGGCGATCTGACGCGGGCGCGCCAGCCACGACTCCATCTCCACACGCAGCTCCTTGCGCGCACGCATCGAGGTCGAGGTGAAATCGCTCGGCCTCAGCTCGCCCAGCTTGCGCAGCTTGGCGGCGAGCTGACTCTCCAGGGCTTCGGCCAGCTCGAGCTCGATGGCTTCCTCCGGAGTCAAGCCGATCGGCGGCCGCTGCTCACGGTCTCGACGGGTGAGGCTGACGATGGCCTGGCCGGCCGCGGTCGGGCAGGTTGCGAAGGCCAGGCTGTCGCTGTCCACGCGGACGAGCGCCGCCGGCGACGCCAGTTCGGGCGCCGTCCGGCCGCCGGTGTTCTCGCACCACCAGACCGAGGTCGCGCCGTCGCCGGTGAGCAGATCCAGGTCGCCGTCGCCATCCCAGTCGCAAACCGCGACGTCGTGTGCGGCGGCGCCGAGCGGGACCGCAGCCGTGGCGATGCGGCCAGCCTGGCCGGCGTGGAGCTGCACGCGACCGCGCAGCGCCACCAGGACATCGATTGTTCCGTCGCCGTTCCAGTCGGCGAGAGCCAGCGACGTCGCCCCTTCGGGAACCCGCCACAGGTCGCCTGCGGGTGCCCGCAGCCAGCCTCCGGAGACGAAGCCCGCTCCGGTGCCGAACCGTTCACCGGCGCGGAACCAGCGCACGGCGGGGGTCGCCAGATGGAAGAGCACGCGCCCCTCGCCCTCGATCGGCTGCGTGTCCACGGGCGCGAGGGCTACCAGGTCGTCGCGGCCGTCGCCATCGATGTCGGCGAACAGCGGGCAACCGGGCAGATCGCAGGTCCCGCCGAGGCGCAGCGGAGCACCGTCGGCCGACAAGGCGACGCTGAGACCGAAGGATCCATCGGTCGCACTGGGGCGCCACGACACGCCGTCGGCGCCGGCGAGGATCAGGTCGGCCCGTCCGTCCCCGTTGACGTCGCAGCAGGCCACGGCGACCGCCCCGGTGGAGTCCGGCCCTGCGTCCAAGGCCATTGTGCGCGTCAGGGCTTGTGCCGATGCGAGCGCCGGCCAGGCGAGTGGAGCGAGGGCTGCGAGCTTGCGCATGGACGCCGCCCAACGCTACTGGCGGCGACGAACTCCTTGCCCCGGCAAACGGCAGCTCGGCGGCGGCGCACATGGACTCGGGACCCCTCGGCGCGTGCGCCGAGACCGTAGCTGGAGGTCAGTCGGCGAACACCAGCTTGACCACCTCGTCGAAGCGCTCGACGAAGTGCAGCTTCAGCCCGGCGGTCATGTCCTTCTTGAGCTCGGCGACGTCGCGCTTGTTCTCCATCGGCAGGATCACCCGCCTCAGGCGATAGCGCTGCGCGGCCAGCACCTTCTCGCGCACGCCGCCGATCCCGAGCACCTCGCCCACCAACGTGACCTCGCCGGTCATCGCCAGGTCAGGCGGGAAGCGCTTGCCGGTCGCCAGCGACACGAGCGCACTGGCCACGGCGATACCCGCCGACGGACCGTCCTTGGGAATGGCCCCCGCCGGGAAGTGCACGTGGATGTCGCGACTCTCGAACCAGTCCTTGGCGATGCCGTAGCGCGCCGCGCGGCCACGCACGCAGTTGACGGCGATGCGCACCGACTCGGTCATCACATCGCCCAGTCTGCCGGTCAGGGTCAGGCCGCCCTTGCCCGGCGTCGCCGCGGCCTCGATGTAGAGCACGTCGCCGCCGTGCGGCGTCCACGCGAGTCCGCGCGACACCCCGGGCACGCGCATCTTGCGCTCGGCGGAATCGAGGTAGCGCGGCTGACCGAGTGCACGCTCGAGCTCGACGAGACTGAGGCGTCCAGGCGGCTTCTTGCGGCTGGCCACCGCCAACGCCGCCTTGCGGCAAACGCGCTGGATGCTCTTTTCGAGGCCGCGCACGCCGGCCTCGCGCGTGTAGAGCTGCACCATTTGCCTCAGCACCGGCTTGCCGAACGACAGGTGGCGCTTGCCGAGGCCGTGGCGCTCGAGCTGCTTGGGCACCAGGTGGCGCAAGGCGATCTCGACCTTCTCGGCGGCGACGTAACCCGGGATCTCGATGACCTCCATGCGGTCGCGCAACGGCTCCGGAATCTGCGGCAGTGCGTTGGCGGTGGCGATGAACATGACGCGCGACAGGTCGAACGGCACGTCGAGGTAGTGGTCGAGGAAGGTGACGTTCTGCTCGGGGTCGAGCACCTCGAGCAACGCCGAGGACGGATCCCCGCGGTAGTCCTGACCGAGCTTGTCGATCTCGTCGAGCACGATCACCGGGTTGTTGGTCTGGCAGGCCTTGAGCCCCTGGAGGATGCGGCCGGGCATGGCACCGACATAGGTGCGACGGTGTCCCTTGATCTCGGCCTCGTCGCGCATGCCGCCGAGGCTGAAGCGCCAGAATTGGCGCCCCATCGCGCGCGCGATGCTGCGGCCGAGGCTGGTCTTGCCCACACCCGGCGGACCGGCGAAGCAGAGGATCGACCCCTGGTGTGCCGGCTTGAGCTTGCGCACCGCCAGGAACTCGAGGATGCGAGCCTTCACCTCCTCGAGCCCGTAGTGGTCTTCGTCCAGCACCTTCGCCGCCACCTGCAAGTCGCGCCGATCGTCACTGGACACGCTCCACGGTAGGGTGGTCAGCCAGTCGAGATAGTTGCGGATGACCCCGTACTCGGGAGACTCGGCCGGCGTCGTGCGCAGGCGGTTGAGCTCCTCCTCGGCTCGGCTGTGCGCCGCGTCCGGCAAGCGCGCGCTCTCCAACGCGGCCTCGATCCGCTGCAGCTCGCTCTGCCGCGCGTCGACCTCCTCGCCGAGTTCGCGCCGGATGATCTTGATCTGCTCGCGCAGGAAGTACTCCTTCTGCGCCTTCTCGGTCTTGGCCCGGATCTCGGCCTGGATCTTCTGGCCGAGCTCGGCCACCTGCAGATCCTCGGTGGTCTTCGCCACCGCGATCTCCAGACGCTTGTCGACGTCGATGGCCTCGAGCAGCTGCTGACGTCCTTCGACCTCCTTCACGAAGTAGCTGCCACAGAAGTCGGCGAGCTGCTCGGGCCGGTCGATGTTGATGACGGCGGTGCCGAAGTCCTCGTTGTAGGAGCCCCCGATCTCGACCAGACGCTTGAGGTTGCCCTGGAGCACCTTGAACAGCGCCTTGCCGCGTTTGCTGCGCGCCGGGATGTCGAGCAACACCTCGATCCGCGCCAGGAAGAACGGCTGCCGGCGCACGAAGCGCTCGACGCGGGCGCGCCGCAAGCCCTGCGCCATCACCGTGGCGTTGCCGTCCGGCAGCTTGAGGACCTTGAGAATCTTGGCCAGCACGCCGACGCTGTAGAAGTGCTTGGCGTCGGTGGGTTCGACCTCCGGGTCGCGCTGCGTCAGCAACAGCAGGTGCCCGTTGTGCGCCTCCGCCTTGGCGGCGATCTCCCGCGCCAGCGGCGTGTCCAGCAGCACCGGCATCACCAGGTTGGGGAACGGCACCGCGCGCCGCAGGGGCAGCACGAACAGCGTGGTCGGCAGGGTCTCCTGCAAGACGATCGAGTTGCCCTTCTCCAGGCCCTCGACCGTCACCGCCGGCGGCACCGGCTCGACCGCCTGCGCGGTGCCCTGGTCGTCCTCGTCGGCGCCGGGTGGCTTGCCTGAGGGGCTGGAACTGCCCTGGTTCTCCGGGTCTGACTGCATGGGGCGGGGTCCGTCGGGAATGGTCGAAACGAGCGCCAAGATCGGACCCGCGGCCGCAACTTTCCAGCCTCGTGCTGCGGGGGGCGACTCCGGTGCGACCTCCCGGCTGGCGGCAAGCAGGGGCCAGCCGCTCGGCGCCCGAGTGTGCGCGTGGGCGGCGCGTGGCGGCGGATCCTCGCGTGGACCCGAGCCCTGCGCGTCCCGATCGGGGCACCCGCTCGATGCGGCGCACGATGACCGAGAGAGCGACGAGTGGCGCGACCAGTTCGTGCAGACCTATCTCGCGCGTGACCTTCCCCAGCTCGGCCTGCGCCTGCCTGGTGAACTGCTCGGTCGCTTCTGGACCATGCTCGCGCACGGGCAAGGCAACCAGCTGAACGCAGCGCGGCTCGCTGCCAGCCTCGGCGTCAGCGGCAACACCGTCCGCCACTACCTCGACGTGCTGACCGATCTGTTCATGGTCAGGCAGCTACGACCGTGGTCCGGCAACAGCATCAAACGTCTGGTCAAGGCGCCGAAGGTCTACGTGCGCGATTCGGGGCTCGCGCACCACCTCGCACACAGCCAGGACCTCGACATCCTCCTCGGGCATCCGTTGCGCGGCGCTACCTGGGAGGGGTTCGTGCTCGAGAACATCCTGGCGCGGCTGCCGAACGGCTGGCAGGCAAGCTACTACCGGACCTCGGCGCAGGCCGAGATCGACCTGGTGCTGCTTATCTGCCGACCCCATGGTAACCTGCGTGTTTCATGAATGCATTCGATGCCCTGGGCAATCGGGTCCGCCGCAAGATCATGGTGGAGCTGAGGCGCTCGCCGCTGCCGGTCGGCGAGCTGGCCGAGAAGTTCTCGATCAGCCGACCCGCCGTGTCGCGCCATCTTCGGGTGCTGCAGGACGCCGGCCTGGTCAGCCCGGTCGAGCGTGGGGCGCAGAACATCTATTGCATCCGCGTCCAGGGGTTCCGCAGCGTCCAGGAGTTCATCGACAGCTTCTGGGACGAGGCCCTGTCGCAACTGGAACGATTGGCCAAGCGATGATCGACAAGAGCGTGATGCTGGCGTGCAGGCCCGAGCGGGCCTTCGAACTCTTCACCGAGCACGCCGGGCTGTGGTGGCCGGCGGCGCGGCGCCACTCCAAGGACCCGAACAGCACGATCCGCATGGAAGCCGCCGGTCGCTTCTACGAACGGTCGCGGGATGGTAGCGAGGTCGAACTCGGCGTCGTGCGCCATTTCGAGCCGGGCCGGCGCCTGGTGCTCGACTGGTATCCGGGCACCGGCCCGCAGGCCCCGACCCAAGTCGAGATCACCTTCGAGCCGGTTGACGGCGGCACGAAGGTCACCGTACGCCACGACCGGGGCGCGGCGGACGAGGACACCTTCGGTCGCAATGCCCCAGCCTACGATAGATCCTGGGATCTGGTGCTGGCGGCGGCAGCTGCCGCCAGTTGATGCCTGGTAACGCCTACGTTACATTGGGTCGATGAAGTCCTTCGCTTCCAGCATCATGATCCGGGGCACGCCCGAGGCCGTGTGGCAGGTGCTGACCGACGCGCCGGCCTACCCGAGCTGGAACACGACCGTGACCCGCGTCGACGGCACGATCGCGCCGGGCGGCAAGGTGACCGTGCATGCCAAGGTGGCGCCGGGCCGCGCGTTCCCGGTCAAGGTCGCGGCATGGGATGCGCCGCGCCGCATGGTATGGAGCGGTGGTATGCCCCTCGGGCTGTTCAAGGGCGAGCGGGTGTTCGAATTGCGACCGAAGGCTGAGGGCAGCGTCGAGTTTTCGATGCGCGAGGACTACACGGGCTTGCTGGCGCCGCTGATCACGAAATCGATTCCCGACCTGCAACCCTCGTTCGATGCGTTCGCGGCGTGCCTCAAGGCACGTGTCGAAGGGAGCTGAGCATGGGCAAGACTGCAGCCGCCGCCGGCACGCCGGAAGCGCCATGGGAATTGAAGACGCCCCCGGGCACGTCAGCTTTTCAGGCTTGGCGCGACGCGGCGCTGGACCCGCCAGCGCTGGTCGTGCAGGTCGGCAAGACGCAGTTGAGGTATCACCTGCGATGCATCGAGGACCTGCACACGATGCTGAAGGCTCACGGCGACTGGATGCCTCTGGGCAGTGCCGACGAGCAAAAGCCGGCGGCCGAGGGCACGGTGGAAGCCTGGGGTCGGTCGGTCGGCAACCCGGTCAAGGGCTGGTACGGCATCAAGAAGGGTCTGCGTGGCCGCTTCGGCATGTACGTGCCTCCCGTGCTCGAAGCGCTGGGGCTCGCCGAGCTGGAGCACAACCCGAAGAACAACCGCATCCGCGCGAAGTAGTTGCGGGCTCGTTCTGTGTCGAGGGCGGCTCTCGCAGTAGCGACCTTTGGTGTAGGACCGCTCCTGGCCGCAGGACCAGACCGCTCGCGCGGTACCCGCTCCGGGTGAGGCCGCGGTAGTCAGCGGCGCCGCTGGTTCTGCGAAGTTGGCGATCGAGGCAATCCGCCTCGTTCACCAACGGAGCTGCAATCATGGACACGACCACCCGCGCGGGCACGCCGCTGCGTCAACGCATGATCGAAGACATGCGCATGCGCATGCTGGAACCCAGAACCCAGTCGTGACCTTCCCCACTTTGGTGGACGGTGGGGTGCCCATCACTTGTACTCCTCACGCGTGTTGTCGGCGTAGATGACCTGCTGGACGCGGAACACCACCTGCATGTCCTTCACGTCCGTGCTCTGCAACCACCGGTGCGAGTCCAGGAACCGGTTGTAGTGGACGCCCACGCCTTCGGACGGTGCGCGCCGGCAGCCTTCACCGGGTCGTTGATGGTCACGTTGCTCTGCGCCAACCTCGACGGCTTCTCCCTGCACGCGGCAGTCCGCGTCGATGGCTGCAACAAGGACCGACTCGAGCGTCTGTGCCGCTACGCTCTTCGGCCTGCCCTCGTGCACGAACGCTTGTCGCTGACGCCCGGCGGCAAAGTGCTATGCGTTCAAGCGACCTTGGCGCGACGGTTCGACCCACGTGGTGCTCGACCCACTCACTCTCTCGAGCGCCTGGCCGCCTTGATCCCTGCCCCACGCAAAAAGCTCATCACCCACCATGGGGGCTTCGCGCCCGCCTTCCCTCTGCGGCACACCGTCGTGCCGCCCCCGCCGGTCGCAGAAGCCGCCACTGATGTACCCGTCGAGCATCCTGACCCGCTCCGCGCGTGTGCGCACGCCGCCTCGGCGCCAGCCTCGGTTCCTCTCTCGACACCCGCCACCGCCGAGGCGCCGCCGAACAAAGCTCGGCCCAAGCCCCGGCCCCGCTACCTGTGGGCCGACCTCCTACGCCGCACCTACCTCGTCGACGTACTCACCTGCCCAACCTGCAAGGGCAGACGCCGCCTCCTCGCCTTCATCACCGAACGCGAGTCCATCGTCAGGATCCTTCGCCACCTCGGCTTGCCCACCGAGCCGCCGGTCGTGGCTCCCGCCAGACCGCCACCGGCCTTGGCGCTGCCGTTCTCGTAGTTCCCAGTCCTCCGCCCGCATGCCAGCCACTCCGGGCCGCCTGGATCTCCGTACCCATCACCGCCACGACCATGCTCACCGGCTAGAACACCCGCCCGTCCAGCCAGTGCGACCGAGCACCGGGCACGACGCGCCCGAAACCAACCATTGGCCCACCAGGACCAAACCCGAGGGACGCAGCTTGCTCTTCTTATCCCGCCCGCCACCGGGCCACGCTTCGCCATCCGGGAGCCGCGCGATCTCCTCGCCTGCCGGCTGCTCGAGCACCGTATGTGCCGCGCCCATCACCAGCCTCCGAACCAGCCTTCGAAGAGTGCGATGGAGGCGTGCAGAGTCCGAAGCACCCGCGAGGAGCCGCGCCATGGCGCCAGATCCCCGCGAACGACAAGGACGACTCGACGCGACCGACACTCTCATGGAGGCCCGTGGGCTCGCTTCGCCCACAGGCTCAGGACGACGTGTCCCGCTGCTGGCGTTCGATGCGGTCCGCGAGTTCCTGACGGGCCCTGGCGAGGCGCGACTTGACGATCGACGCGTCGACGTCGAGCACCGATGCGATCTCGTCGCGGCTCAGCTCGTCGAAGTAGCGCAGGAAGAGCACCTCCGCGTGTTCCTTGGAGAGCGACGCGATCGCCTGCCAAAGGCGATCGCTGTCCTCGAGCCGCACCGCCGCGGTCCGCGGCCCGGTGCGTGGCGAGAGCAGCTCCGACGCGCGTGCCAGGCCGTCGACCATCGCCCGTGCGTGCCGGCCGTCCCGAACGGAGTTCAAGCAATGGTTGCGGGCGACCCGGTACAGCCAGGCGCGCAGCGAGCCCTGCGGCCACGCCTCGAGCGCGAGCATCTTGGTCAGCACGTCCTGGGCCGCGTCCTCGGCCGCCACCTCGCTGCCGACGTAGCGGCGGCAGAAGTGGACGAGGCGCTCGCGATGCCGTGCGAGGAGCGCGCTGGCAGCCGCGCGGTCGCCGGCGCGCGCGCGCGACTCGAGCGCGATCTCCGTCGACGACGGGATCGATTCGGTGTGGTGGGCGGTCATCTCGTTCGGCCGCGCGGCAATCAGCGGCACAGCTCGCCAGCGCTGCGCCATCCTACCGCGCCCGAACCAGTGGTGGACCTCCGTCGCCGGACGGACAACGACCTCGCCGACCGCGGCAGGCTCTCGGCCAGCGCGCTTCGATTCGCTCGGACGAGGTGGATTTCGTGCGCCGGCGCGCTGGGCCCAGGGTGAACGGGACAGCACCGGACGGTCGCGGCGCGGACATCGCTTCCTGCGTCGAGCGGTCGTCAGGGTGCTTCTGCATCCCCAGGCGCTCCCGGCGCCGCGTCCCACTGCGACGATCGAACATGCAACATCTCTCTCGCGACCACCGTCGAGGCGCCCGCGGGCTCCTCGCGCTCCCCCTCCTCATGGGCACCGCCGCCCAGTTGCCGGCCCAGCCCGCCACGATGGTCCTCGACATCAACCCCGGAGCGACGAGCACGAACCCTGGCAAACTCGTCGCGCTCGGCAGCACGCTGTTCTTCGTGGCTTCCCAGCCCGGCACCGGCCTCGAGCTGTGGAAGACCGACGGCACGACGGCTGGCACGCAGCTCGTGAAGGACATCAACCCCGGCGCGGCGAGTTCGAGCCCGCAGTTCCTCACGCCGTTCGGCGGCGCGGTGTTCTTCCGGGCCTACGAGCCGAGCACTGGCTACGAGCTGTGGAAGAGCGATGGCACCAGCGCAGGGACGGTGCTGGTGACGGAGACCACGCCCGGTCCCGCCGGCAACGCGCTCCATCTGATCGTCGTCGGCGACAGGTTGTTCTTCGATGACGGCATCACAGCGTCGAACAGCCTCTGGACCACGGACGGGACCGCGGCCGGCACCGAGCGCGTCGGGTTCAGGATCGATGGTCTCGGGTATCGAGCCGCCGTCGGTGACATCATGTTCTTCGACCAGGAAAGCGAGTACGGCAACGAGCTGTGGCAGACCGACGGCACCCTTGCAGGCACGCGGCCGACCTTGGGCGTCCGGAGCGTGCTCCAGTCACCGCAGGGCTTCTGGACCACCAGTCGCCTCGTCTACTGGACCGGCTTCGATCTCATGGGGAATCCGGACGGCCTTTGGCGGAGCGACGGCACCGTCAACGGCACCTTCCGCCTGTTCGGCGGCAGCCTCGTGTTCCGAGCGGCCGCGGTGAATGACACGCTCTACTTCGTTCCGTTCAACGCTCTCCCCTTTGCACTGTGGAAGACCGATGGGACCGAGGCCGGCACGGTGCACGTCAAGGATCTCCCCGGCGAGGCGTCCACAATCGCCAGCGCGGGCAACCGGCTCTTCTTCACCCTCGGCAGCGAACTATGGGTCAGCGATGGCACCGAGGTAGGAACGGCCCAGGTCCGCGCGTTCACCGCGGCGGTTCCCCAGCCGCATGGAATCACGTCCGTGGGGAACGCGAGCGTGATGTTCTCGGCCAACGATGGCTCGAACGGGCTAGAGCCGTGGTTCAGTGACGGCACGGCTGCCGGCACCACCATGGTGCAGGACATCGCTGCGGGAGCGGCGGGTTCGGCACCGCAGTCGTTCACCGTGGCCGGCAGCAACGTGTTCTTCACCGCGGACGACGGCGTCGCCGGCCGCGAGCTCTGGGTGCTTCCCAACGTCGTCACCGAGCCGCCGCTGCTCGTCGAAACGTTGATGGTCGACGTCGTGATCCTCAACCTGCAGAACGGCATCCTGAACAGCCTCGATGCCAAGCTCGACTCGGCCCTGCAGGCCCTGGTCGACGTCCACCAGGCGAACAACATGTCGGCGTTGAACTCGCTGAACGCGTTCATCAATGCCGTCCAGGCGCAGAGCGGCAACCACATCCCCGCGTCCGACGCCGATGCCCTGATCGCCCAGGCGCAGGCGATCATGGCCCAGCTCGGGCAGTGACGGTCGGGCAGGCAGCCGCCACCGGGTCGGGCGACTTCGACCGTGGCCTCTCAGTTGGCTAGCGGTTCGACGACGAAGCTGCCCGCTCCGTCGGGCCAGCGTCATCGGCGCGCAGGCACGACCGGAACTCGACCACGAAGCGGTGCCCGTCGCCGAGCGCTGCACACAGGACCGGGAATGCCTCCGCCGCGATCGTCGCCGCGCGCTCGGGGTCGCTCGCCACCAGCCACCGGGCCATCTCGCAGCGTACCAGCGCGGCCTGCCAGTAGCCGTCGCCGAACGCGACGCGGGCGCGTGCGTAGGCGTCCTCGAGCCAACGCCGCCCTTCGGCCCGTGCACCGCGGGTGCCGAGCACCCGTGCGAGCGCCCACTCGGCCAGGGCGAACTGCTCGGCTCCTTTCTTCTGCCATCCGCGCCCGAGGGCGACGGCCCGCCGGAGTCGATCCTCGGCCTGGGCGAGGTCGCCCAGGTCGGCCCGGACCAGCCCTTCGACGCGCAGGGCCTCGATCACGACCGGTTCGTCCTTCGCGTGGTCCGTCGCGAGCTGCGCGAGGTGCGCGAGTTCGGACGGTTCCACCCGGTCTCCGAGCCACGCGCGCGCGCTCGCCAGCGCCACCCTCGCCCTGATCACGGCAGGGGCCTCGGGCCCGAACTCGCCGTCGAGCCTCGTCAGGAGCTCGTGACACCGGGCCGCGGCATCGGCCAGCCGCCCGACCCGTTCGAGACACTCGACCCATCGAAGCTCGGCCTCCGGCGCGCGGCCGCCCGTCCGCCCCGCGGCCTCGGCGCATGCGACCACATGCTCGCCGATCAACCGTACCTCGTCCGCCGGACACTGGTCCTGTCGGGCCGCAATCGCCAGATCCCACAGCGCGTCCGCGCGTCGCGCCGGGTCGTCGGCAAGCGCCGCGAGCTCGGCGGCGAACGCTTGGGAAGCCTCGCGCTCTCTCTGCGGCTCCGCGGCGGCGTGCCAAGCGCGGACGAGATGCGCGAGGATCTCCAGGCGCCGGTGCGGTCGCCTCAGGTCGACGTCAGCATCGTGCAGCGCAGCCAGAGCCTCTTCGAACGCACCCGCCGCCAGTCGCGGCTCGTGTCGGGTGACGAGTAGCTTCGTCCCCAGGGCCATGCAACGGTAGCCGCGGTCGCCCCAGTGGCTACCGATCCACGGCGAGCGCGCGAGTTCGCAGGCGCGACGCGCGAGCGCGATGGCCTCGTCCGCGTCGGTCTCTTCGGGAGCGAGCGAGAGGGCACGCTTGGCGACTGTCGACGACAGGAAGCAGACCGCTTGGTCGACGTCCCAGGTGCGCACCGCCCCGGTCTGCCGCAGCGCCAGCGACTCCCGCATCGCCAGGCCCGCCCGGCCCCGTTCCACGCACGTGTCGAGCTCCTCGACGCCGTTGGGGAAGCCGCCCAACTCGGTCAGGAGCCAACCCTCCTCACTCGCTCGCGCATCGCTTTCCGGGAGCGTGCGCACCAGGGCGAGCGCGCGGGCGAGGCTGATCTCCCCGGTGAGGACCCAACCCGCTCCGGCGAGCGGTTTGGCTCGGTCGACCGGGCCGAGGAAAGCCAGGGTCCGCAGGCTGCCGACGACGTCGACCGTCAGCGGAACCTCGCCCGCTTCGAAGCGGGCGACGTTCTCACCCAGCACCGCTCGGGCTTCTTCGGGGACGGCTGGATCGACGGCGGCGTTCCAGCCCCCCCGCGGCGTCAGGAGTGCGAACAGCGCCGTGCCCAGGGCCAGGCGGGCGGCGACCGTCTTGGGGTGCGCGGGCCCGAGGATCCGCTGGCTGAGGTCGATCGCCCGTCGCAGGTGCGGCAACGACCTCTCCAGCTCCTGGACGTCACGCAAACCGACGCCGACCAGCATGCGCAGCTCCGCCTCCGCCAACGACGGCCGGTCGAAGACCGCGGCGGCACCCTCGAGGGGTGTGGCGATGCGCTCGAAGATGTCGCGCACGGTCAGCGGCGCACCCGCCCGCCCTGGGTCGGCGCGTCCCAGCACACCGGTCAAGATCCCGGTCATGCGGCCCATCTCGTCGCGCTGCCGCCGTGCCTCGACGAGACCGTTCCACGCCAGCCCGGCTCCGGCGAGCACGGCCGCGAACGACACCAGGACGGCGGCCACCAGGGCCTTGTGCAGGCGCACGAAGACGCGCACGCGGTAGCCGTAGCCCGCGGGACGCGCAGCAACCGCCTCGCCGGCCAGGAAGCGGCCCAAGTCGTCGGCCAGGGCCGCGGCCGAGCCGTAACGCGCGTCGGGCACGATCGCGACAGCCTTCAACACGACGTCGCCGAGCTCCCGCGGGATGCGCGCGTCCACTTTCGACGGGTGTTGCGCAGGCGTGCCGGCGAACGCCTGCAACGCAGCGCTCGCGGTCGTCGGCCGTCCGTACGGCAGCCGCCCGGTGAGGAGCTGGTAGAGGAGCACGCCGAGTGCGTAGACATCCGTGCGCACGTCGAGCGAGGCATCGTCGCCGCGCAGCGCCTCCGGACTCATGTACGGCAGCGTCCCGGCCGGCTCGAGCCTGGCCAGCGTGTGCGTCAAGGTCACGTCGTCGACCGGGTCGAGAAAGCGCGCCAGACCGAAGTCGAGCACGTGCGGGCGTCCCTCCGCATCGACCAGCACGTTCGCCGGCTTGAGGTCGCGATGGATCACTCCTCGTTGGTGGGCGTGATGGACCGCGTCGGCGATGTGCGCCAGCAGGGCCACACGCGCGCGCAGCGGCAGCGCCGTACCGCGCGCCTCGCAGTACCGGTCCAAGCGCTCGCCATCGACCAGGTCCATCACCAGGTAGAGCTGACCGCGCTCGGTGACCCCGGCGTCGTGCACGCCCGCGATCGAAGCATGGCCGAGTCTGCCGAGCGCAGCGATCTCGCGCCGGAAGGCCGTCAGGCGCGCGCGGCTGGTCGCCCCCGCGGGCTGCATCACCTTGAGCGCCACGCGCCGCGCCGTCGAGATCTGCCGGGCCTCGTAGACGATGCCCATCCCCCCGCTGCCCAGCGTGCGCACGATCCGATACTCGCCGATGCGATCCGGGGGCGGCGATTCACTGCTCTTGGCGATCGACTGCAGGCCCTCGTGCAGGCGGCGGATCGTGCCGAGGCTCTCGCGACAGAGTGGGCATCGGGCGACATGATCATGCAGCTCGGCGCCAGCGGAGGAGGGCTCGTCGATCAACCCCCAGAGTTGGTCGGCCGAGGCGCGCGGGCACGCGCCAGAGGTCGATTGCCGGCTCCCACTCGTCGAGGCGGGCTCTGGTGCGTCCTCGGCGCCCCGCGACCTCGCTCCCGACCCTCCGGACGACGGATTCTCCTGGCGCATGGTCACGCGCACCGATGGTACCTGCCGGCCACTACCGTGGAAACTCGGCCTCTCTCGGCGAGACCGGTCGAGGAGGGTGCGGTCGAACGCTCGCGGCATCCCGTGGAGTCGCCCCCAGACCCGCCCCGGCGATGCGTTCCACCACCTGGCAGCGGCGGCGGATGGGAGTGGCCTCAGCCAGCTTGCTCTTCTTATCCCGCGGAACGCCGGATTCGAGACCTCGACGCCACCTGCGGTCAGGGTGCCGCGACGCGCCTCGGGGGTTCCTGCGCGTGTTCGGGACCAGGTGTGCCTCGCGCGGGCACCCGTCCTGCGATGGCGTGCGTCGCGCGCACGTGGCAGCGACCGTTGCGCCCCTTCGCGTCCCAATCGACGCCGGCCGATCGCGTTACGCGGTTCGGCCGCCGAACTACTCCCCCCGACTCTTCAAAAGAAGACTCGCGACATGCGCCTGCGTCACATCTCGATCCTGTCCCTTTGCGCGGCGGCGGCAGCTCAGGCCCCGCGCCTCCTCCTCGACATCGACCGGACTCCGGTCGGGCCGCCATCGTCGAACCCCTACGCGTTCACCTTCCTCGGCAGCGAAGCCTACTTCAGCGCCGACACCCACCCGTTGGGGGTGGAACCGTACCGTACCGACTTCACGGCGGTCGGGACGGCCGTCCTGCGCGACCTCGCACCCGGGCCCGACTCGAGCTTCCCCAGCGCCTACGGCAGGCTGGGCAACGACGTCCTCTTCCTGGCCGAGGACAGCCGGCTGAACGGCCACAAGCAAGTGTGGCGCAGCGATCGCTCCGCGGTCGGGACCGTGCTGGTGGCCGACATCGGGTCCCTGGGCGCCCCCGCGGTCGTGGCGACCGCCACCGAGCTTCGAGGTGCGGTCGTGTTCGCGTCCCACGATGGATCGACCCGACTCCTCGTGCGCAGCGACGGGACGCCGGCGGGCACCAGCGTCCTCGGCCAGTTCCCCAACGTCTCGCCGCGCCTCTACACGGCGAAGGTGAGCAGCACCTTCGGGTCACTGTGGTTCCTCTCGGGCTCGAGCCTCGTGCGCACGGACGGCACGGCCGCGGGGACGTCGGTCGTGGTCGCCGACACCATCCCGCTCGAGATCGCGTCCCTCGGGCAGGATGTCTTCTGCAGCGCGGTGGACGGACTCTGGCGCGTCGGCGCGGGCTCGGCGGCGCTGGTCTATCCCGACCGCTCGCTGCGCACGGGCGTCGCCAACGTCAACGGCCGACTGCTGTTCGCGTCGGGGAACGACCTGTTGGTGAGCGACGGCACCGGCGCCGGCACGACGGTGCTACGCACGTTCACCAGCGTCGGCGGTGTGGTTGCCGCGGGCGCGGTCGGCTACTTCGTCGCCGACGACGGCGTGGCCGGACGCGAGCTCTGGCAAACGGACGCTACCGCGGCGGGAACGCGGCTGGTGGCCGACCTCACGCCCGGTGCGGCCGGCTCGAACATCCTGGGGATCACTGCGCTGGGTTCGCGCGTGCTGTTCCGCTTCCAGACCGCGGCGTTCGGCGACGAACTGTGGGTCAGCGACGGGACGGCGTCCGGGACCCTGGGCTTCGATCTCGAACCAGGTCCCGCCGGCTCCCAGCCAGGCAACATCGTGGCCGATCCGAGCGGGCAGCGCGCGCTCTTCTCGGCCAGGCGCGTCGCCACCGGGTTCGAGCCATGGGTGACCGACGGGACCGCGGCCGGCACCCACATGGTTGCCGACCTCGCGACCTCCGCGCCTCGCACGGAGGGGTCGGAACCCGTGGGCTTCGCCCGGATCGGCACCCAAACGCTGTTCTTCGCCAACGACCCCAGCACCGGCGTCGAGCCGTGGACGAGCGATGGCACGACCGCAGGCACCCGGCTTCTCCTGGACATCAACGCGGGGCCGGCTTCTTCGATCACGTTCCGCTCGCCGCCGCTGTCGACGGGCAACCGCGTGTTCTTCTGGGCCAGCACGAACACGTTCGGCAACGAGCTCTGGGTGACGGACGGGACCGCCGTGGGGACGCGCATGGTCGCCGACTTGACGCCCGGGTCCTCGGATACCTCGCCGGGCCCGTTCGCGCGCCTGGACGAGCGACGGGTGCTGTTCACCGGTTCCACGGGCGGTCCTCGAGGCCTGTTCGTCTCGGACGGGAGCGCCGCGGGCACTCTGCGCCTGGCCGATGTGTCCGGTGGCGTGATCGCCGTGGCCAACGGCAAGGCCGTGTTCGCCGGCCGGGACGCGCTCGGTGCCGAGCCGTGGATCACCGACGGTACCGTCGCCGGCACGCATCTCATCGCCGACGTCGTGCCCGGCGCGCAGGGTTCCGATCCGCAACCCGTCGTGTACGGCGACGCGGTGTACTTCGCAGTGAGCGCGGGCGTGGCACCGGGACTCTGGCGCACCGACGGATCGACCTTGGGCACGCACCTCGTGGTGCCGCTGACGCCAGCCGCGACGGCCCTGACCTCGGCGCGCAACCGTCTGTACTTCACGGGGCTGGACCCGCAGACGGGCCGCGAGCCGTGGGTCAGCGACGGTACCGTTGCGGGGACCTATCTGTTGGCGGACGTCGAGCCCGGCCCGCTCGGGTCGAGTCCCGCCGGGTTCGTCGCCGTGGACAACGGCGTCCTGTTCCTGGCGAGTTCGAGTCTGTGGCGCACCGACGGTTCTCGAGCCGGCACCCAGAGTGTCTTCGATCCGGGTCCCGCCACATCCGGCAGCGGCTTCGTCGCCGGTAGTCGGCGCTTCTGGGCGTCGAGTGCGTCCAGCGCCTGGGGGAGCGACGGCACGGTCGCGGGCACGCGCGTCCTTTCCGGACTCTCGGCGGGACGGCAGCCGCAGTTCGGTCTCGCCGGCAACGCGCTCCTCGGCGGCATCGACGACGGCGTGCACGGCAGCGAGCTGTGGCTGATCGAAGTGGCTGCGCGCGCGGTGCGCGTGGGCGCGGGTTGCGGCTCGGGGTGGCGCGAGCTGCGGCTGTCGGCGAGCGACCCGGTTCTGGGGACCTCGGTGCATTTCGATGGGGCAGGGCTGTCGCCGGGGAGTCCGGCCGCCATCGTCCTGGGCTCGCCGCTGCGGCAGCCACTGGCGTTCCCGGGCACGACGTGCACCCTCTACCTCGACGCCGCGGCGCCCTACCTGGTCTTGCCGACGGTGGCGCTCGGCGTCGACTACGTGGCCAACCTGGGACTGCCCGGCGTCCCGTCGCTCAACGGTGCCCAGCTGATGGCGCAGGCGATCGGCCTGTCGCCCGCGTTCGGGCTCGGGTTCGAGACCAGCAACGGCGTGGCGTTGAGCCTCGGGTCGAACTGAGTCCGGCCGGCGCGGTCGACCGTCAGCTCGGCTTCGCGCCCGCCCACGCGGCGGCCAGGTAGAGGCGTCCGCCGACCGCGTCGACGCGCACGTCGGCGTCCGGTCGCACCCGCACGACGTGGTCGCCCTCGGGGCACGTCTGCGTCGCCCCGGCTTGGGTCACACGGCCCTCGCCCTCGGCGCGCACGAACAGCACGAGTTCGTCGCCGTAGCTGACCCCGGGCGGCGTCAGTGGCCGCGGCAGGGTGACGAAGGCGTCCTTCGGCAGGGCACACTCGTCGAGGCTCAGCGTCTGCGCCTTGAACGTGACGCTGAACACCCACTCGACGACGACGTCGCCGACCGCCAGGCGCTCGATCGCCGAAGGCCCAGGCCAGCACCTCGTCCGGAAGCGCATCGCTGTGGCGGTGCTGCCAGCCGGTGGCGCCGCCCTTGAGCTTGGTGCGGGGATCGTCGCTGTGCACGCGTGCGAGCATCGCGAACGTCTTGCCCTTGTCGAGCTGCAGGCGCAAGTCCGCCGCCTCTTTCTCCGCCGCCTCGAACGAGCGCGACACGAGCTGGTTGGGAGTGGCGCTGGCGCGCAGCCACAGCACCTCGATCTGCCGGCGTGCGCCGTAGCGGGCGCGCGTCTCGGTCGGATCGTCGCGCAGCCACAGCTCGCGGTACTCGCCGGCCTGGAAGGCCACCTGATGCGCACGCTGGGCCCGCGCGACAACTGCGGCGCCATGACGCTGCCCGATGGATCCGTCGTCCGGGTGACCGCGGCCTTCCCCGACGGCACGCCCGCCGCTGGCGCCCGCGTGAGCTTCAGCCCCGGGTACCCGCTCCGGTCTCTGGGCCGGGTGTCGCAGTTCGGAACCGCTGGCGCCGACGGTACCTTCGCCCTGCGCGTCGATGCCAACGAAGTGTTCGCCCTCTGGGTCTTGTGGTCGCGCGACGGCCAGGGCTACGCCCATTCGGAGATCGTCGGTCCTGACGAGCATGACCTGAACGTCGTTCTCGAGAAGCGACACGGCCGCCTGTGACGAACGACCCGGACACGGCGGAATGGAACACCGCGGACTCGAGCACTTCGCCGGCTTCGATCCGTAGCGCCGCCGGTGAGGCGGCGACGCCGTGCCAGCGAGCAGGGTACGCGGCGCCGTTCGCCCCCGACGGCGGCGTGGCCGCCACGACCACGCGGCGGCATGATCCACGCCATGCTCCTGGCCGGTCTCCTCGTGGCGCTGGCGCCGCAGTCCTTCGCGCGCGCCGACGACTGGTGCAGCACCGGCCTCGATTGCGCTCTGTTCGCCGCCGGTGACGTCGACGGCGACGGCTTCGCCGACGTGGTCACGCTGAACGGGTCGCACCAAATCTGCTTTGCCGCCAGCGTGCACGGCTGGAAGGCGGCCGGCTGGGAAGTCCTGCGCGAAGGCGTCGCCGACGGCGCGGTCGCGCTCGAGGTCGGCGACTTCCTGCCCTCGGAGCCTGGCACCGAGGTGGCGGTGCGCTACGCCGACCACGCGGTCGTGTTCGCGCGCCGGCAGGCGGGCCGCTTCGCCGACGAGCATCCGTTCGCGGCGCCGCCTGCCGCGACCGTCGGACCGGCGTCGGCGCTGGAGCCACCCCCGTACGAGCCAGACGCCCCGGTGCTGTGCCATGCGCGCGGCGACATCGACGGCGATGGCCGCGACGACAAGTTGACGGTGTTCACGGCCAGCCGCCCGCACCCGCATCGCGTCGTGCGCGTCGGCGTGGCCTTGCGCACGCACCCGGGCGACGAGAGGACCGGCAAGGACAGCGTCACCCACGACGGCACCACTCGAGACGGTGTCGCGGAGAGCCGGGCCCCCGACCACACTGCCGACGCCTCCGCCACGACCGACATCGACGGCGACGGTCTCTCCGACGCGCGCGAGCGCGAACTCGGCAGCGACCCGACCGACCGCGACACCGACGACGACGGTCTGCTCGACGGCTGGGAGGTGAACGGGCTGCCGCGCGGCGTCGCCGCCGGCGACGGCGCCCTCAGCCCCGTGCACCGCGACGTCATCCTGGTGGTGTCGCGCTACGAGCAGCTCGACGAGGCCGCGGTGCGGGCTCAGGTCGAGAAGAGCAAGCGCCTGTTCGCCGCCATGCCGATCGCCAATCCGGACGGCACCCACGGCATCGCCGTGCACGTGCGCTTCACGGCGCCGGTCCCCGCTGCGATGCAGGGCAACTGGCGCGACGTCGGCGCGCGCATGCTGCGCGACGACGAACGCGGCCTCGTGCACTGGATGCAGGTGACCCCCGGCGGCGGCGGTCAGGCCCAGCAGACCGGCGACATGGGTAGCTCCGGCGCCCATTGGGCGGCGTTCGCGCACGAGGTGGGCCACCAACTGTCGCTGTCGCACACCGGCGACTCCGAGCCGGGTTGGTGTCCGCTGTACCCGTCGCTGATGAACTACGCGTTCAACTACCAGCTCGGCGGCGACGGCAACGCCATCCGCTTCAGCAACGGCCGCTTCGCCGGCGTCGAGCTGCGCGAGACGGCGCTGGTCGAGCGCCTGCCGTTCCCGCTGGCCGAGCTGCGCTACCTGCAGGCGCCGCCGTACCGCTTCACCCTGGAAGCCGACGGCGACCAGGCGACGCGCATCGACTGGGACCACAACGGCCGCTTCGACGAGGGCCCCGTGGTCGCCGACGTCAACTACGGCGGCTCGACCTACTGTGGCATCCGTCACAACGTCGAGATCTGCGGCGCGGCGCCGGCGCTGTGTGTGGTCGGCGGCGTGGTGCAGCTCGTCACCGTCGACCCGCGCTGCTCGGCCGTGAGCGTGCGCGCCTGCGAGGGCGACGGCAAGTGGTCGGCGCCGCGGGCGGTGTCCGCGAGTGCCACACGCGACGACCCGGTGGCGGTGTCGGCTGGCGACGCCGGCTTCGTGCTGTTCCGCAGCCAGCGCGCCTGGCACATCGTGCGTTTCACCGCGGATGCCATCGAGGCGCCGGTCGAACTCGGCGCGCTCGGCAGTCGCGACGCCAGCGCCGTGTTCTGCAACGACAAGGTGCTGATCGTCAGCCGCGACGACGACGACCGCCTGGCCGCGTGGTGGTACGACTGGCACGGCAAGCACCTGGGCGAGCCGCAGGCCCTGCCCGTGCGCTCGCACGTTCCACCGGGCCTGGCCCTCGAACCGGCCGTGCCGACCGCCGGCGGCGCCGCCAACCCACGCCTGGTGCTGGCGGCGAGCCACGTCAAGCCGGGCCACGACTGGTGCCTGTCGATCACCTGGTTGACGCGCGACGGCACGAGCCTGGAGGCGGGCGAGACGCTGTGGACCCGCGGCGCCGCCGTCAACCACTGCACCACCCGTCCGGTCGTCGCCTTCCGCGGGACCGAGCTCAACGTCTTCCACACCGGCTGGTTCGACGGCAACGGCCTGACCACGGCGTGGCGCACGCGTCGCGTCGGCAACCGCGCCCTCGACGACGGCTGGCTGACTTGCCTGCTGTACGACCAGTGGACCCTGACGCGGGTGGGCGTCGCCTTCGCCGAGGGACCGCAGGGGACCGTGTACGCCTACCGCTGGGATCCGGGCGACCACGGCGACATGAAGGTCAACATGGTGCAGACCGCCCACAACGGCTGGGGGATCGAGGCCGCCCCGATGCGCGACTTCGACGACTGCGACAAGATCGCCCGCTGGGGGATCCGCCATTCGATCCTGTACATGCGCCGCACCGGCGGATCGTGACGGCACCAAGGCCCAACCGCCGCACGGTCGGGTTGGCCGAGTCGCCCCTTCCATAGAAGTCATCCGTCTGCTTTCCTGGAGGCATGGCTGCTGCACCCTCGTTGCGACATCTCCTCGAAAGTGGTCAGGCCTGGCGGCTCGGCGCCGAGCATGCCGCGCCCTCGACGTGGACACTCTCCGGTCTGAGTGGGCGCTACGTCGAGCTGGCGGCGCACGGTCCGGCCGCGCGGCTGACCCTGGCCGGCGCGCTCGTGCTCGAGGCGCAGCTCGCCCGCCAGCCGGCGGCGTGGATCACGTCGCCGCAGTCGTCCTTCCACCCGCCCGATCTCGCGCACAACGGTGTCGACCTCGCTGCGCTGGTGGTGGTGCGCGTGCCGAGGACCGACGCGATGCTGCGCGCGGCCGAGATCCTGCTGCGCGCCGGCGCGTTCGCCCTCGTCGTCGTCGATCTCGAGAGCGCGCAAGACCGAGGCGACGTCGCCCTGGCGGCGCAGACGCGGCTCGTCGGTCTGGCCCAGCACCACGGCTCCCTCCTCCTGTGCCTCACGTGCAGCGACGACCGCGCGCCGCACTCGCTCGCCTCGCTGCGCGTCGAGGCGAGCTTGCGCCCGCTCCCCGACCAACGCTTCGCC
Source organism: Planctomycetota bacterium (assembly GCA_041398565.1). Taxonomy (GTDB): domain Bacteria; phylum Planctomycetota; class UBA1135; order UBA1135; family UBA2386; genus DATGPD01. The sequence goes on from JAWKUN010000002.1 coordinate 376,939, forward strand.
TGCGAACTCGAGGCGGTGAAGGACAAGCGTGCCGGTCCTGGCTGGCGCGCGCAGGTGGTGTGCCGCGGCGTGCCCGGCCTCGCCGTCTGAACGCGAGGGAGCGAACGGTCCATCTCGGCAGACCGACGGACCGGCACAGCAAACGGCGCGCGACGAAGCCGGCCGTCACACGGAGCGACCGCGGCGCCGCCCAGCGATCAGCGCACCGCCGGTGGCCATCGCCTCCGGCCCGGTGACCGAACGCTCGTCCCGGGCCACTCGTCCTGCCGGTGGTCTCCATCGCCCGGACTGGCAGCGCCGGCAGCCCGCGACCACCGTTCCCTACCGGCTCCTCACCGAACGCCTCGAGACCTTCTCGCCCGCACCGCCGACGACGATTGCGCCGGCCCCCTGCCGCGCTTCGTCGTGCGCGAGCTACGCGACTTCGCCTGCGGACTCGCGCCGCTTCTGCCGCGTCCACTGCGACTCGTGCGGCAAAGACGACCTCGCCGCATTCTCCTGCAGGCGCCGCGGCATCTGCCCGTCCTGCGGAGCGCGCCGCATGGTCGATGGCGCCGCGTGGCCGGTCGACCGTCTTCCCCGACGTTCCCGTGCGCCGGTGGGTGCTGTCGCTCCCGCACCGAGTGCGCTGGGCCTGCGCGTTCGACCACCGTGCCACGCAAGGCGTGCGCAAGATCCTCGTGCGCGCACTCGCAGGCTTCTACTGCACCGACGCCAGAACGCGCGGGATCGTGAACGCCAAGGCCGGCGCCGTCGTCTCGGTGCAGCGCTTCGACTCCGCCTTGCGCCTGAACATCCACTTCCACTCGCTCTGGCCGGATGGGACCTTCACCTGTGCCCTGCGCCAACCCGAGGCCACGTTCCACCCGGCTCGCCGGATCACCGACCAAGATCTCGAAGGTCTCGTGCAGAAGATCCGCCGCCGCGTCCTGTGCTACCTGCGCAAGACCGGCAAGCTGACCGATCTCGACACGGCAGATCACGACGTACAGGATCCGTCCCTCTTCGACACCTTGCGCGCCGCCGCGATCCAGGGCAAGACCGCGCTCGGCACGCGGGCTGGACGGATCGATCCCCGCCTCGGCCAGGGCTCGCGGGTCGCCACCGACTTCACGCGCGGCAGGCTCTGCGCCAACCTCGACGGCTTCTCCCTGCACGCCGCCGTACGCATCGATAGCCGCAACCGCGACCGCCTCGAGCGTCTGTGTCGCTACGCGCTGCGGCGGCCGTCGTCCACGAACACTCGAGCGCTTGTCGCTGACCCTCTCGGGCAAGTGCTCTACGAGTTCAGGCGACCGTGGCGCGACGGATCGACCCACGTGGCGCTCGACCCACTCACTCTGCTCGAGCACCTGGCGGCCTTGATCCCTGCCCCACGCCGGAAGCTGGTCCCCACCACGGGGTCTTCCCGCCCGCCTTCCCTCCGCGTCACACCGTCGCGCCCCCGCTGCCAGAGCCTGACACCGTAGCGCCGGTCGAACATCCTGACCCGTACCGCGCGTGAGCACTCCGCCTCGGCGCCGGCCTCGGCCTCGGATCCTCTCGCGACACCCGCCGCCAAACAAGCGCCACCGAACAAAGCTCGGCCCAAACCCCGATCCCGCTACCTGTGGGCCTAGCTCGAGCTCGGCTACGTGGCAAAGGACAGGGTCGCGCTCGACGACGCGTCGCGCGCCGAGGTCGAAGCGTTCCTCGATGGCTTCGACGACCACGACGACGTGCACCGCATCTACACGGGCATCGATTAGTCAACGCCAGCGGAGCGCTCCTTCGCACTCCCCGGCCGTCGGCTGATATCGAACGCCGCTGGTTCGTTGGGCCCGGACGCGCGACCCGCCCAGTCCACCGGAGGCAGGCGAGTTGACCGGATGCCGGCGCCATGCGAGGCTTCGTGTTCCGACTCGAATACCGGTCGAGCGCAGCCACGGCGCCGCCCCTCCGACCACCCGATGAAGGCGTTCGTCTCTTCCACCTACGAGGATCTGCGTGAGCATCGTGCCCACGTGATCTCGGCCCTGCGACGCGCCGGGATTGCCGTCGACCCGATGGAGGATTGGACGGCGACGGGTTCGGAGCCACGCGAGTTCTGCGCCGACCGGCTTCGGGGCTGTGAAATCTGCGTGCTGTTGGTCGCCAGGCGGCGTGGCTTCGTGCCGCCGCGCGAGGCCAAGAGCATCACCCAGATCGAGTACGAGGCGGCCCGCGAGCGGAAACTGGAGGTCCTCGTGTTCCTGCTCGACGATGGCGCGCTGTGGCGACGCGAGTGGGACGAACTCGATCGCGATCCCGAACTCCGGCGCTGGCGCGAACGGCTCACCACCACACATGGTGTCGAGTTCTTCTCGCACGACCCGCGGTCCATCGACGTCGCGCCGGCTGTCGCGCGATGGGTGGCCAGAGGCGCTCCCCCCCAGCGGGTGGTTCGTGAGCAGTTCCGCGTCGAGTGGTCGGTGTTCCTGCCGTTCTGCCCGGGCGTGCCACCGCCTGACGGGGAGATCCCGGGGCTGCGGCTGTCGGCTGCGGATGCGGAGTCGACTAGCTTCGAGTCAGCAGCGGATGCCAATCTGACGATGCGGTGGTTCGGGTTCGGCGGCGCGGTGTGGACGCTGCGGCAGGAGCGCCGGTTCGGCACCCTCGCGGAGTTCGCGCAATCCCGCCGCCAACTCTACCGGGCCATCCTGCACCACCCCGCGCGCGCTGCGGACCACGCGATCCCGGCGCTGACCGCGGCAGTGAACGAGGCGGCGGCGGCGCGCTGCGCCGCCGCCCTCTGCCAGCGACAGATCGGGTACGCGCTGAGCCTCGTCAGCCTCCTCGATCCGGGCTGGCAAACGCTGCAGATTCCGCACGCGCTCCAGGTGCTCGCCTGCCCGAGCCTCCTGCTCAATCTCCCTGAAGCAGAGGACTGTGCCCTCGACGATCATGCCGCGGACCCCCTGGTCCTGGACCACCGCGAAGCCGCGCTCGTCGCCGACGGCAATCGCGGCCACGACCTGAAGGAGTTCCGCCTGCCCGGCGTGATGCACGCCGTCGCGTGCTGGGCCGGCGTGGCGGCGCACGTGCAGTCGACGCACCGAGATGCCATGGTTGCGGCATTCGTCCGCTTCGAGGAATTGATCCAAGCGCTATGGTGGCGGCTGCACTCCCTTGAATCGCTGCTCGACGTGGGGCAGATCCCACAGGAGGCGAAGGCGCAACTCACGTCCATCGAGCGCCACGTCCACAAGGCCCTGCGGATCGGTCCGACCGAGGTGACGGCGACGAGGCTGTTCAAGGAAGCCGTTATCCAGACGAGCCGGATCGAGTCCGTCTTCAATGAGTTCCGAAACACGGTGCGAGACCTGAGATCGCCATGAGCAAGCCCCTCCTCCTGGTCGTCGACGTACAGGTCGGATTCGTGAACCCGGCGACCGAACATGTGCTGGATCCGATCGTCGACCTCGTACGTCTCGCGGACGCGCAGGGCGTTCCGGTCGCGTTCACGCGATTCCTGAACTTCGCGGGGAGCGGGTGGGTGAAGTGGTTGCACTGGTCACGCTTCATGGCGAGCCCCGAGATCGACCTGCATCCGCGGGTACTGCCGCTCGCCCGGAACGTCTTCGACAAGTCGGCCTATGGCGCCTTCACTCCCGCGTTTGTCGAGTTCGTCGCACGGCACGAGATCGACCGGATGTTCTTGTGCGGTGTTGCGACCGACGGCTGCGTGCTCAAGAGCGCCGTCGACGCCTTCGAGCGGGACATCGAACCATTCGTCATCGTGGACGCGTGCGCCAGCCACGCTGGTTCCGCGGTGCACCAAGCGGGACTCCTGCTCGCCTCGCGGTTCCTCGGCAAGGGGCAACTCATCACGATCGACGATCTGACGTCTGCTGGGTTCGGGGCACCGGTGTTGGCGGCGCGGCGCTGACCCCGGGACCGCGGCAGTTCACGACCGGGTTCGCCGTGATCCCCGGCAAGAAGGGCGACCGCGTCGACCTGCGCGGGCGCTTCGTCTGGTGCGGCCGCGGCGCCGAGGAAGAGCTGCCCAAGGGCCTGGCCAACGCGATCCCGGTGGTGCTGGCCGGCGGGAGCATCCGACCACGCGGGACGCAGCTTGCTTGCCTTGTCCCGCGTGCGAGACGAGCGAGTCGAACGCGGGTCCGCTCGGGCCAGCGGTAGACCCCAACCGTGAATCCACAGGCGTAGATCCACAGCCGTGAGTCCCCAGCCTCGAGTCCACCGCCTCGACGCACGTCAGCGCCCGAGGCGCCAAAACAGGCCGTTCGACAACTCGAGGCCGGACGCCGACCCGACGACCGCTTCGAGCAGGATCGACGCGTCGAGCAGGTCGCGCGTTGCGGGGATCGGCAACAGCTCGTCGAGGCGGCCGCCCTGGAAAGGCCGCGTCCACTGCGCGGTCGGCCCGTTCCACTGGCCCCATGTCACGCAACTCGTGCCCGGCAGCGCGATCGGCGCCGGCGCCGACAGCAGCAGGCGCAGGGCGGCCACCCCGGTCGCGGGCAACGCCGCCAGGTGGAGCCGGGCGGTGCCGCCGAGCACCGGGACCGAGCCGCTGAGCTCGGGGACCACAGCCCGGACACCGCAACCGAGGCCCAGCACCTGCGCGGCCGCCCCGACGTCGAGCACGAACGGTTCGCTGCCGTGCACCAGGTCGTCGGCGCCGAAGTACACCCGGCCCGCGGCGTGGCACAGCGAGGTGAAGTCGAACGGCGGCGTCGGCAGCAGCGTGGTGCCGGCGGCGGTGCCGTCCGAGCGCAGGATGCCGCTCGGCACCAGGCTCGCCCAGTAGGCGTAGCGGCCGTCGGCGTCGACGAACTCGCCGAGCGCCTCGCGGTCGCGCAGGCGCACGGTGCCGGCGGCGGTGCCGTCGGTGCGCCAGATGCCGCGTGGCGTGCCGATGAGGACGCGACCGTCCAACGTCGACAGGTTGACGCGGTCGCCCTCGACGTCGCCGACGTGAAGCGTCCCCGCGGCGGTGCCGTCGGTCACCCACACCGCGCTGGATGGGGAGGAGGGCGGCTCGACCATGTAGGTGCGGCCGTCGACGGTCAGTGCCTGCCAGACGCCAGCGAAGGGCATCAACGCCTGCGTGCCCGACGCGGTGCCGTCCGAGACGTAGAGGCGGTTGAGACCGCCGTCGATCGCCGTGAACAGCACGCGATCATCGAGGGCCGCAACCGGGGCCACGCGCGCGTCCTCGCTGCCGTTGAGGCTGAGCACCTGGTGCGTGCCCGCGGGCGTGCCGTCGCTCACCATGAGCTCGTACTTGCCCCGGGCGACGCGGCCAGCGAAGAAGACGCGCGTGCCGACCCGCACCTGGTCGGAGGTCGGACGCGCGTCCGCCAGGTGGGTCGCCGCCAGGCCGTCGGTCACCCAGATCGAATCGTCCTCGAACACCGAGGCGGTCAGCGCCAGGATCGCCCGCCCGGCGTCGAGGGGACGCAGGCGCGCCTGCAGCAGTCCGGCGGGCCGCGGCAGCAGGACCCGGGTACCGGCGGCAGTCCCGTCGCTCACGTACATCGCCGGCCCGGTCGGCGCGAGCGCACTGAAGTAGACCAAGCCGGCGTGCCAGCCGTAGATGCGCGGGTCGGACGAGGCGCGGCCCGGCGAGAGATCGGTCACCAGGCGCGTGCCGGCGGCGGTGCCGTCGGTCCACCACAGTTCGCGACCGTGCACGTCCTCGTAGGCGGCGAAGAACGCCGACCCCGCCGCCGCCGTGAACCCGTTGGGCCACGAGCTCTCGCTGACGATGCCGGGCGCGAGGTCGGCGAACAGCGACGTGCTCAGACCGCCGGTCGTCAGCCAGAGTTCCTCGCCGGCGATGCCGTCGTCGGCGCCGAACAGCGCCAACCCGCCGCTCGCGGCGCCGGCCTGCACCCGCGCTCCGAACACGTGCAGCACGAAGGGCGGCGCCACGTCCGAGACCCTGGCCAGGATCGATGTCCCCGAGGGCGTCGTGAACGCGTGCAGCAGGTCCGAGCCGAAGGGAAGCAGCAAGTCGTGGCGCGCCGACTGCGGTCCGGGGACCGCGTCGTACGCGAGACGGGTGCCGGCCGCCGTGCCGTCGCTCAGCCACAGCTCGGCGCCGTGGATCGCGTCGTTCCCGACGAAGTACAGGGAGTTGCCAGCCGGAGTCAGCAGGCTGGGAGTGACACTCGTGAGGCGCACCGGCTGCGGGTTCGCGACGTCGAACGCCGAGAGTAGGCCATCCTCGATGAAGACGACGCGGCCCGGCAGGGCGGCGAAGTCGGCCACCGCCGCGGCGGTCGGAACGACGAGTCGGCTCGAGGTCGCGTCGGCGCGGTAGATGCCACCGTCGGAGCCGTAGTAAGCGGCGTTGCCGACCGCGACCGGCTGCATGAGGATGTGCGCCGACCGCCCGAGCCGCTGCGTTCCACTGGCCGTGCCGTCGCTCCGCCACACTTCCAACCCGGAGTTGAACACCCACGACGAGCCGAACGCGGCGGCCCGGCGCGTCAAGCCCAGGACGCCGTGGAAGGCATCGATGCGCACGGTGCCGGTCGCCGTGCCGTCGGTCCGCCACAACGCGTCGGTGGTCATCAACAGCAGCGACCCGCTCGCCTCGCCGGCCAGGATCCAGATGGACTGCCCGAAGGCGAACAGCCGGCGCGTGCCCGCCGCCGTGCCGTCGCTCACCCAGAGCTCTTGCGGCCCTCGCACCTGGCCGGCGGCGAACACGACGCCGCCGCCCAGCGGCGTCACCTGCGTGATCGGCACCTCGCTCGGTCCGGGCGCCAGGTCGGTGAGATGCAGGGTCCCGGCAGCGGTGAAGTCGCTGCGCCAAAGCTCACGCCCGTCGGCCTGCGTGCGCGCCGTGAAAAACACGCGCCCGCCGGCGGCGGTGAAGTCGCGCGGCGCCGAGTCCGCGGGGCGCAGGGTCGCGCGCACGTCGGCGACGAGCTGGGGTGCTTGGCCAGCGAGATCGCCGGGGTGGAGCGTTGCCGCAAGGAGACCGCATCCGGAAGCGAGGGTGCCGAGAGTTCGAGGCCACATGGTCGGAAACGAGGGGGTCCATCTCGCGGGTCGGGGGCGCCGCACGAGTCGCGCCTCCGAGCGCAAGATCGAGCGAGTCGTGACGGCGAGAGTTCGCGGAAAGCGTGACGGCGCCATGGTGCAACGCCTGGGACGCTCGGCGACCGCGGTGGTCTCTCGAAGCCTGTGAGAGAATCGAGGGTGCAGGCTCCGAGCCATGTTGATGGCGATCGCCTTCGCGATCGCGAGCCTTTCGGCTCGGTGGAGAGCACCCGACCTCGCGAGACCGGCGGCGCGGCGAGCCCCTTGCGCGTGCGTCCGACCCACTCGGATCCAGCCGACTCGGGCGCTCGACCCCTGCCGATCCGGGCCACGCACAGGAAAACGCGGAACACCGCGCCCGGTCTTCCCCTGGTCGTGGTGAGGACTTGGTGACGCCCCCCGGCGCTCGTCCTGCCTCCTTCGCTCCCGCGCCTGCACCGCCATGACCGACGACCCCGACGATCGCGTCCAACGCCTGGCCGACGTGACCGAAGCCCGGCGGACGCACCTCCCGTCGACGCGCGACGGGGCCCCCTCGACAAAGCAGTGATCGCCGCGCTCGCCGCCGAGCACGCGCTCACGCCCGACGAGGTGCGCGCGTGCGCCCGCGCCGTGGCCACCCTGCAGCTCTGCCTCGAGCCCGAGCTGCCGCCGCCGCTCGATCCGACCGTGCTCCCCGAAACCTACGAGGTGCTGGGTGAGCTCGGTCGCGGCGGCATGGGCGTCGTGTTCCGCGCCCGCCACCGCGCCCTCGACCGCGAGATCGCGGTCAAGGTGCTGCGGCCGAGCGAGCAAGCCCTGGCCGACCTGCTGCGCCGCTCCGAAGTGGAAGCCAAGAGCTTGGCGCGCCTGCGCCACCCCCACATCGTCGCCGTGCACGACGTCGGCCACAGTGGCGGCCACGTCTACTACACGATGGACCTGATCGACGGCACCTCGCTCGACAAGGTGCTGCGCGCCGGGCCGCTGTCGCCGTCGCGCGCGGTGCGCCTGCTCGTCCAGGTGACGTCGGCGATCGAGCACAGCCACGAGCACGGCGTCATCCACCGCGACCTCAAGCCGGCCAACATCCTGCTCGACCGCAGCGACGCGGCGTTCGTCGCCGACTTCGGGCTGGCCCGCGACACCAACGTGCACGTCGAGCTGACCACCACCGGCCAGATCCTCGGCACGCCGGCGTACATGAGCCCCGAGTCGATGCGCGGCGACACGGCGCTGGTCGGCGAGCGCAGCGACGTGTGGGCGCTCGGCGCCGTGCTGTACGAGTGCCTGGCGGCGCACGGTCCGGCCGCGCGGCTGACCCTGGCCGGCGCGCTCGTGCTCGAGGCGCAGCTCGCCCGCCAGCCGGCAGCGTGGATCACGTCGCCGCAGTCGTCCTTCCACCCGCCCGATCTCGCGCACAACGGTGTCGACCTCGCTGCGCTGGTGGTGGTGCGCGTGCCGAGGACCGACGCGATGCTGCGCGCGGCCGAGATCCTGCTGCGCGCCGGCGCGTTCGCCCTCGTCGTCGTCGATCTCGAGAGCGCGCACGACCGAGGCGATGTCGCCCTGGCGGCGCAGACGCGGCTCGTCGGTCTGGCCCAGCACCACGGCTCCCTCCTCCTGTGCCTCACGTGCAGCGACGACCGCGCGCCGCACTCGCTCGCCTCGCTGCGCGTCGAGGCGAGCTTGCGCCCGCTCCCCGACCAACGCTTCGCCTGCGAACTCGAGGCGGTGAAGGACAAGCGTGCCGGTCCTGGCTGGCGCGCGCAGGTGGTGTGCCGTGGCGTGCCCGGCCTCGCCGTCTGAACGCGAGGGAGCGAACGGTCGCTCTCGGCAGGCCGACGGACCGGCACAGCAAACGGCGCGCGACGAAGCCGGCCGTCACACGAAGCACCGCGGCGCCGACAAGCGATCAGCGCACCGCCGGTGGCCATCGCCTCCGGCCCGGTGACCGAACGCTCGTCCCGGGCCACTCGTCCTGCCGGTGGTCTCCATCGCCCGGACTGGCAGCGCCGGCAGCCCGCGACCACCGTTCCCTACCGGCTCCTCACCGAACGCCTCGAGACCTTCTCGCCCGCACCGCCGACGACGATTGCGCCGGCCCCCTGCCGCGCTTCGTCGTGCGCGAGCTACGCGACTTCGCCTGCGGACTCGCGCCGCTTCTGCCGCGTCCACTGCGACTCGTGCGGCAAAGACGACCTCGCCGCATTCTCTTGCAGGCGCCGCGGCATCTGCCCGTCCTGCGGAGCGCGCCGCATGGTCGATGGCGCCGCGTGGCCGGTCGACCGTCTTCCCCGACGTTCCCGTGCGCCGGTGGGTGCTGTCGCTCCCGCACCGAGTGCGCTGGGCCTGCGCGTTCGACCACCGTGCCACGCAAGGCGTGCGCAAGATCCTCGTGCGCGCACTCGCAGGCTTCTACTGCACCGACGCCAGAACGCGCGGGATCGTGAACGCCAAAGCCGGCACCGTCGTCTCGGTGCAGCGCTTCGACTCCGCCTTGCGCCTGAACATCCACTTCCACTCGCTCTGGCCGGACGGGACCTTTACCTGTGCCCTGCGCCAACCCGAGGCCACGTTCCACCCGGCGCGCCAGATCACCAACCAAGATCTCGAAGGTCTCGTGCAGAAGATCCGCCGCCGCGTCCTGTGCTACCTGCGCAAGACCGGCAAGTTGACCGATCTCGACACGGCAGATCACGACGTACAGGATCCGTCCCTCTTCGACACCTTGCGCGCCGCCGCGATCCAGGGCAAGGCCGCGCTCGGCACGCGGGCTGGACGGATCGATCCCCGCCTCGGCCAGGGCTCGCATGTCGCCACCGACTTCACGCGCGGCAGGCTCTGCGCCAACCTCGACGGCTTCTCCCTGCACGCCGCCGTACGCGTCGATGGCTGCAACCGCGACCGTCTCGAGCGTCTGTGTCGCTACGCGCTGCGGCCCGCCATCGTCCACGAACGCTTGTCGCTGACTCCCTCGGGGAAAGTGCTCTACGCATTCAAGCGCCCCTGGCGCGATGGATCGACCCACGTGGTGCTCGATCCTCTCACTCTGCTCGAGCGCCTGGCGGCTTTGATCCCTGCCCCACGACGAAAGCTCGTCACCCACCACGGGGTCTTCGCGCCCGCTTTCCCTCTGCGTCACACCGTCGTGCCGCCGCCGCCAGAGCCCGACACCCAAGCACTCGTCGAACAGCCTGACCCGCACCGCGCGTGTGCGCATCCCGCCTCGGCATCGGCCCCGGTTCCTCTCTCGACATCCGGCACCGCCAAGGCGCCGCCGAACAAAGCTCGGCCCAAGCCCCGACCCCGCTACCTGTGGGCCGACCTCCTACGCCGCACCTACCTCGTCGACGTACGGACCTGCCCAACCTGCAAGGGCAGACGCCGCCTCCTCGCCTTCATCACCGAACGCGAGTCCATCGTCAGGATCCTTCGCCACCTCGGCTTGCCCACCGAGCCGCCGGTCGTGGCGCCCCCCAGACCGCCCCCGACCTTGGCGCTGCCGTTCTCGTAGTTCAGTCCTCCGCCCGCAATGCCAGCCACTCCGGGCCGCCTGGATCTCCGTACCCATCACCGCCACGACCATGCTCACCGGCTAGACCTTGAACCAGCGAACTCGCGCCCGCTGAAAGTCTGAAGATCCCCGAAACACCACTCTCCGCCGTTCGTACGTGCTTCTGCACAACAACGAACCAACGCCAGGGAGGGCGTTCCGGGTGAACACGAAAGTACGAGATGAGATCCTCCGGCGCCAGCGTCGGAACACGCGGCGGCTGCAGCAAGCAGGGGGCAACGACGGCCAGCCCGTGCTGGACACGAGGAGCGCGGAGTTCGAGATGTCGAACCGGACCTGCGCCACGAGCGCCGGCGGCGTGCGACTTGCCCACGACCTTGCGCGCTCGGTGGAGTTGCCACAAGCGATCGATCAGCAACTCAACCTGCTGAAGCTGCACCGCCCGTACTACGAGTCGGACCATGTGCTGTCGCTGGCCTACAACCTGCTCGCCGGCGGCACCTGCATCGAAGACCTCGAGCAACGCCGAAGCGACGACGCCTTCCTCGACATGCTTGGCGTGGACCGCATCCCCGACCCGACGACGGCCGGCGACTTCTGCCGCCGCTTCGGCAGCAAGCAAAACGTCGACGCACTGCAGGACGCGATCAACGAGAGCCGCCTCCGCGTGTGGCAGCGGCAGTCGAAGGACTTCTTCGCGCAGGCCATCGTCGACGCCGACGGCACGATCGCAGAGACCACCGGCGAGTGCAAAGAAGGCATGGACATGTCCTTCAAGGGGCAGTGGGGCTACCAGCACCTCATCGTGTCGTTGGCGAACACGCAGGAGGTCTTGTTCCAGGATCTGCGACCCGGCAACCGCCCGTCGCACGAGGGTGCGGCCGAACGACTCGACCAAGCAGTCGCGCTGCTGCGGCGCGGCGGCTTTCGGAAGATCCTGATGCGCGGCGACACCGCCTTCAGCCAAACGGTCTTCCTCGACCGCTGGGATGCCGACTGCATCGAGTTCGTGTTCGGCATCCAGGCTGCCGAGAGCCTGCGCGAAACCGCCGATGCGCTGCCGGACTCGGCCTGGACGGTGCTTGAGCGCAAGCCGCCGTACGCGGTCCAGACGTCGCCGCGGGCGCGCCCGCGCAACGTGAAGGACGACATCGTCATGGAGCGCGAGTACTACAACCAGCACCTCTGCCGCGAGGACATCCCCGAGTTCGACTACCGCCCGAGCGCGTGCAAGGTGCCGTTCCGCATCGTCGTGCTGCGCAAGATCATCTCGCACGAGCGCGGACAGAAGCTGCTGCACGCCGAGCACCGCTACCTCTTCTACATCACCAACACGGCGCATCCGGCTGCGCGCGTCGTCGAGCTTGCGAACCAGCGTTGCAACCAGGAGCGTACGATCGGCGAGCTGAAGTCGGGCGTGAACGCACTACGCATGCCGCTCGGCGATTTGGTGTCGAACTGGGCCTACTCGGTGATCGCGACGCTGGCGTGGAATCTGTCGCGGTGGATCGCCCTGATGCTGCCAGCGCGTGGCAGGTGGCGCGACAAGCACGCCGAGGAGAAGCGTGACGTGCTCCGCATGCGCTTCCGGACCTTCGTCCAGCGGCTGATGCTCTTGCCGGCTCAGGTCGTAACGACCGGTCGCCGGCTCGTCGTGCGGTTGCTCGACTGGAATCCCTGGCGACACGTCTTCTTCCGCGCCATCGAGTCGGTCCAGCTCACGACGTAGCTGGCCAACCCCGAAGCCAGAGCACGGACGCTCTGGTCCGCCGCGGACCTCGAAGCACGCAAGGAGTCGACACCAACAAGATGGACAACTCGACGATCACCGCGACCGGCCCTGGCCGGTCAGGCGGCGGCGCGTACGCTCGCGCTCGGACGTGCGGAGCCAGTGATCTTCGCTTGTTTGAGGGCTAGAACACCCGCCCGTCCAGCCAGTGCGACCGAGCACCGGGCACGACGCGCCCGAAACCCACCATTGGCCCCACCAGGACCAAACCCGAGGGACGCAGCTTGCTCTTCTTATCCCGCGAACGCCTTCAGCTCGCGCCGGCAGAACCCCGGCACCGACCGTTCGCCGCCCGCGAGGCCGCGCTCGAACCTGAGCCATTCCCGCTGCACCACGCGATACAGCACCGTGGTCTCGGGCTCCCGCCGCGAGCGCACTGCGCCTCGCCGCTCCCGAGTGCGCGTCCCCACATGACGTCTGTGCCCCGACGCGGCCGCTGGTTACATGCAGTTCGCTGTGCGCCGACCCGTCAGGCCACAAGAACGACCGCGTGCACGTGCACGCATTCGCCACGAGTGGCGACGAACCCGAACGAGTTAGAGCGAACGAGAGCGAACCATTGCGAAAGGCGTCCACTACTCCTCACCTGCCGAAGTCCCGATCACTTACCGACCTCGCGGCGATCAACTGCGACGTGGTCACAAGGTCGAAGTCGCAGGTTCGAATCCTGCACGGCGGCGCGCGCCAGGCGCGCGACGCGATCCCGCGAATCCGCTCGACCAATTCGCCCACGTCCGCGTCGGTCACGCCGCCGTACCGGCGCGAAACAACGCATTGCCGGGATGCGCCGGATCGGCGTGCCACGGCGATTGCTGCGGTTCCGCGATGGCTGCGCCGATCCCCAACGTCGAAGCGAGAAGCGTGCGGTAGTTCACGGCGTTGTCCGTTCTCGATCGCTAGTCATCCCTCGGTGCTTTCGCTTAGCTGCTTCATGAGTGACTGGGCGAGGAACCCGTACGCGTCCTCGGCCTGCGACGGCCCGCGTTGCTTCGTGAACTCCACGGCCGAGGCGAAGGCTGCGACGCCGATCCGGGCTTCCCCGACGGCGAACGCGAGCATCGCCTCCTCGAGGAACTGCAGTTCGGTCGACGCCTGTCGCGTTCGCACAGCGTCGAGCAGAAAGCGCAACGAACCCGTGTCGTCCGCGGACAGTTCGGTTCCTTTCTCGACGACGTCGAACAGGTCGGGCACATAGGCCTGAACGAATTGGCTTGCCATCGTGCCCAATGCGCGCTGCAGGCCGGCGATGATCGCGCGCGCGCGTTCCTCGGGCGGCGTGCCCGCCGGCGGCCGCGCGGCATCAGCGGGCGCTTTCTCGGCGATGTCCTTCATCATGCGATGCGTGGCGCCGGCACCGAGAATGCCGTCGGCGACGTTGGGCGACGGGTCGACGCTTTGCAGCGCGTGCAGGGCGATCGCGGCTTCGGCGAAGCGGCCGCTGTTGAGCAAGTACATCAGCAGGCAACACCAGCCGTGGATGTGCATCGGCTGGCGTTCCAGCAACCGGGCGATCTCGCAGCAGTCGCGAAACCAGGGTACAGCGTCCCTGGCCGTGAGCCCGCCCGTTGCCTCCGTCTTCCTAGCCAGATCCTGCAAGCGGGCGACGATGGCGAGGACGTTGTCGCCGCGGTCGCCTGTTCGGCGTGCGATGAAGTCGCGCGTCTGAGCGGCGTGTTGGTTGTCGGGTTCCTTCTCGAGCACACGGTCGATCCGCGCCATGCCGTCGACCGGATCGCCGAGGAGAGTCACGATCTGGGATGCGTACACGGCGAACTCGGCCACGTCGGAGTAGAGCGAGTCGAGCAGTTTCACGTGATCGCGGGCCCGCTCGGCCATCGGCCCCGACAGCTCTACTCCTCCCGATGCGAAGCACTTCGATCGAAGGCGAATCATCGTCGGCAGCATGCCGCCTCCCATCGAAGCCGCGAGGTGAACCACGACGGCACCGTCCGTCTGCTGGATATCCGGGTTCAGGTGGATGGCCTTGGGGTCCTTCGCGAGCTCTCGCAAGTGTCGCAGCTGCTGCTCGAACCCGTCCGGCATCTTCAGAACGCGGTCGAGGAGCTGCAGAGCCTCGGCTTCGCGGTCGCCGCCGTACAGTTCTTCGATCTTGCGTAGCACCGAGAGGCCGTCGCTCATTCGCGGGCTTTCGCGTTCGGATCCCGACTCTGCCGGCTGCTTGCCGCCCTGCCCGAGCGCGGCCCGGAGTTTGTCCATTCGGTTCTTCATGATGTTCTCCTGTCGGCGTGCGCGGCAAGTTCGACGCGGTAGGTGCGCACGCTCCCGTCGTCACACAGGACGTGAACGGATTCGCCGTCGTTCGCAAACGCGACGTCCTTCACGGCTTCGTCCATCGGGAGCGTGGCGAGGGGATCGGTCGATCCGATGCGCCAGAGATGAAGGCAACCGTTGGCGTGCACGCTGCAGAATGTCGGGTCATCGCAGCGCCAGGCGATCAGCTGCTGGCATGACGAGGTAGTGCCCCGGAAGAGGAGCCGGCGAGACTTCGCGGTCGCGAATCGGCCGAGCTCGTCGCCACTGCCAGTATCCCACGCCACGATCGATCCGGCGATTGGCCCATGCGCGGTGATCGCCGTAGCGTCGTCGAGCAACGTCAGCCTGGTCGTCGCCGATTCGACCTCGATGCCACCGAGGACGTCCCACCGCGGGATCGCCACCGCGAAACATGCGACGCGGTCGAGAGCGACGATGCACGTCGCGCCGGACGGCGAGACGGCGAAGTCGTCGACGCGCGCATCGACGCGGTGGACGGCCTTCGTGCCGTCGCGGCCGAACAGCACGATTCGGTCGCTCATCGCTGCCACGCACGCGATCGGACCCGAAGAGAGCAACGCGTGGCGCACGATCGAACCAGCGGCGCCGGTGTCGTCGTGAGGGTCGTACACGGCGACACGTTGTCCTGTCATCGGTTGCCATACGTGAATCAACTCGTCGGCTCCGATCGCGGACAGCAGATCACCGTGCCACCGCGGCTCGCGCAGGAATCCGGCGCCGGGCCGGACGGTGCGCGCAACTGCACGTGTCTCGGCATCGACGATGTAGAGGACTCCGGTGTACGACAGGGCAACACGGCGGCCGTCCGGCGAAAGGGCGCCGCCGTCCAGCCCCACCCCATCCGGTAACTCGGCACCCATCGCACCGTTGTCGTTCGCGTTCAGCACGAACAGCTCCGCCATCCCGCCGGCGACGAGTTCGTTTCGTCCGGCCAGGAGGTCCAGGGAACGAATGCCGTCCGGTGAATCCCGCAGTCGCCTAACTACGCCGGTGCCGAGATCGAGCGCGATGGTGCCACCTGTCGCGAGCCGTTGATCCGGTGCGCTCGACGCCGCGATGACACGCTGCCCGACATCGTCGAAGACCAGCGATGTAACGCACTCGCGCAGGTACGTGTCGCCGGTCACGTCATCAGCAAGTTTGCCGTCCACGACCATGAGCCGCCGCGAGTGCTGCTCGGTCAGATTGCGAAACTGGCGTTCTGCCCATCCGGGTTGGCACGCCTCGATAAAGCCGGTGTCCGCGTTCACGACGAACACGCCGCCCTGCGAGGTTCCGATCGCGACGTAGCGACGAGAGCGGGCCACAGCGACCGCCGAAACGCTGCTCGGCCATTCCATCTTGAAGAAGACCGACGGTGAGGAACCATCGATCGGCAGGCGCCAGACTGACTTTTGTCCATCGTACTCAGAACGCCCGAGCACGGCGAAGACGGCCGAGCCGTCGGGGGCCGAAGCCATCGACACGACGCCCTGAGCGGTCGCGTCGCCGACATCCTTGATGTCCTCTTCGACGAGATCGACGACCGAGAACCGCACTACGTCCTTCATCCGAATGGCGACGACGACCAGGCCGTCGCGGCCGATGTGCGCGGCCTCCAAGTCCGCGCCGACGGTCGCGAGCTTGGCGATCCTGCGGCCGTCGATGTGCGCAGCAACGATGTCGCCGTTCTTGCGGACGGTCATGATCAATCCGCGATCTCCGAGCCAGCGGACCGCCAACGGCGTGTCCGCCGCGGACTTCGACGCGTGTTCCGTGATCGTCCAGACCTTGCGGCGTTCGTCGACGTCCCAGACGTCGAGTGATTCTCGGCCGATTGCGGGGCCCTCCGATCGACACACGAACTGGCGTTGGGCGGGGCTGCACGACACGAGGTCGTACGACGCGGCGGAATCGAGGACGACTCGTCCGGTCGCTCGGGATGGCGATGTCGGCGTTCGTTGCGGCGTGATCGCGCGGAACCAAACGCCGCGGCGTGACAGGTGCAGGGCGGCCGAGTTGCGGATCCGGGGCGATGCGCTGGCCGAGTTCGCGAGATGCTGCGCGACGAGCTCGGGGTACATTCGAGTCTCGAGTTGGACGGCAAGCAGAGCCCGTCGCAGGTCGGCGGCGAGTTCGCGCGTCGATGCTGGCAGGTTGTTCCGGCCGGCGAACGTCTGCAAGTCGTTCGCGAGGTGCATCACACCGAGATGATCGACGCGCTGGGTGTGCCGATAACTAACGTGCAGGTGCGTGCAGTAGGCCGTGATGAACTCACTGTCCAGCAACGCGGCCTCCGCTTGGTCGTGCATGTCGTACGTCAGCGACAGGGCATGCAGGCGTTCGGTCAGGTTGCGCAGATCCGCGGAGTCGCCGGTCATCACAGGCCGGTTGCAGAAGTAGCGCGCGACCGCGGAGTGGAACGCGGCGCGATCGTCACCCGAGCCGAACAGCAAACGCGCGACTGATTCGACGGCCGCGCCGGCAAACCGCAGAGTCGTGCCGCCGAACGCGCGGCCCGGAACCAGGAAGCGGTCGATGTCGTGACAGAACCGCAAGAACACCGATGCCGGGACGGCGCGGATGCCCTTGAGTTCGTGTGCTGAGTCAGCGACGAGGTCGTTCCAGAACTCATCGTCGGCCGCGAGCAGATCCGTGAGTTCCTGTTCTGTCAGACCGAACCGCGATGCGAGCACGAAGGCGCAGGCGCGCCGCACGAGTACCGGGCTGTGGTGGGCGACCTTCGAGAGGCCGCGCAAGTCGTCACGAATGAACTCCGCGGCGGAGCGAGCGAGGTTGCTCGGATTCTCCCAGGAACGCCACTCGCGGGCTGCGAGTGCGATCATCCGGCTGTAGTGCGGAGAGACACGCTCGCCGAACCGATCCCGCAGAACCTCGAGCTGTCGAGGTGCGACCGTCCGCCGCATACGGAAGCTACCGGCGAACGATGCTTCCTCGGCGTCGAGTATCGCGCGCAAAGCGACTTCGGCGTCGCTCGCATCGATCCCGTCCAGCACCACACGATCGGCCACCTGTGACGCGGTCGCGAGCACGGTGCCGGCAGTCTGTTGCTGCGAGGTCGGCGCCGATGCCGCTGGCGATTGCGCCGAGATCACGAGCCGAACGCCTGCGGGCAGTGCTTCGGGTAGCCAGTGCAGCGGCGAGTCCTTGTCGGGAACGTCCAGAAGGTCGACCGCATCGAGGAACAGGAAGAGCGGCTGCTCCGGTGTAGCCGCCGCGAGACGGTCGGCGAACGAATCGGCTGCCTCGTGAATGTCGCCCCCGTCAACGGCGTCGTCTTGACCGTACCGCTCACCGATCTCGCGATTCAGGTCCGCGAGGAACGCGCCGACTTCGGCGAGTTCGGGGTTGGACGCGACGTGCCGCTCCACGACGAACGCGCCGCCGTGTCGGTCGCGCGCGTGCTGGGCGGCCACCGCCATCAAGGCCGACTTGCCGATTCCTTGCGGGCCGAGAACGGCGAGGGCGCCGGACTGTTTCGAGCTGGCGAGATAGTCGGCGATGGTCTGCAGCTCTCGCTCGCGGCCGACGAACACGCGCCGCAAGATTCGACTGGCGCGGTCGTCGGCAAACCGTGCGTGATCGCCGTCAGCCCGTTTCCGGCTCGCGTCGATCTGTGCCTGGACGACGCGCGCGAGCTGTGCTTCGACCGCCGTCGCGAACCCGCTCAGGTCGTCGACGAGCTTGCCGTCTTCGCATCGGGCGTCGTAGTGGCGAACATTGTCACGTCCGAGCCGACGTCTTAGCCGGGCCTTGAGCAGTCGCAATCGTCGCTGCGCGGATTCGTCGAGGCGGCCGTCGTCGTCGACGTCGACGAAGCCGCGCAGGTCCGTCGCTCGCAGCGGTCGACCGTCGCCCGTCGTCATGCGGCGGTAGAACGCCATGGCGTGAGGCACGGCGTCCGCGACCGCGAGGGCGCCGCTGTTGATCTCGTGTTCGGTTGCCGATGCGCCGTAGAGCGGTCGCCGACTGGTGTCGCGATACATCGATTCGGTGGCGTCGACGATCGCTTCGAGCAACGGAACTTCGACCTCGGTTCGCCAGACTGCGGCGTCCTCGAACCGGCCGGTGCGCGGCCGGAGCACGTAGACCGCATCCACGCGAGCATCGTCGGCGGTTGAAGTGGCGATTGCATTCTCGTCGCGGCGGTACCAGCCGCACGCATCCGCCGGCTGATCCGGACGCCACTCGAGCAACTCCCGCATCGCCGGCGAGAGTCGTTCGGCGATTCGCTCGAAGTCCCAAGCCGGAATCTCGGTCGGCAGCGGACGCCAGCCGTAGCGCTGGCCGAGCAGTACGAGGAAGCTCGGCGGTGGCGATGATTCGCGGCAGCGCGCGAGCTCGCGCAGGCAGATCGGCATCGTCTGCTGATCGAGGGCGGCTTCCTCGCTGACGCCCCAGCGCAGATCGATCGCTTGGAATCGCCAGCCCTGACTCTCGCACAGTTCGCGAATTCGCGGAAACACGGATCGCTGCAGGATGTCGCGTTCCATCGCCATGTCGTCGAACGTCGACGACACGAACAGGCGGAAGTCCCGCGCAAGTGATGGTCGCGCTGCCATCGGCAAGCGTCAGCATAGCGGCACGCCACTCTGCCGCCTTGGCGTGAATCCGCGGCGCCTTCGATGTGCCGCTCGTCGTGATCGATCAGTGCGTCAGCCGACGGTGCAGGGCAGCGGCATCGCCACCGAAGCGTTACCGTTCGCGACCGTACTCAACCTCACGACCTGCGGTTGACCCAGGCACACGAGCCGCCGATCGCGGCCTGATAGCCCCGTCACACCAGCGCTCTGCTCAGGCGCCCCACGATGCCCCTTCCCCCGGCGGCCCGCGGGCCGGTGCGAGCTCGGGCACCGCGGCCGACAGCCCCATCGCCCCCAGCACCTTCGCGATCGAGTCCGAATCGTGGATCGCCGCGAGCACATTCCCGCCTTCCGCCACATCGCCCGCACTCCTTTGCGCCACGAGCCGTTCGAGCAACACCTGCGGCGCCGTCACCACGTGCGTCATGCCGTCCTTCCGAGCAAACCGGGTGGGCTCCCACGGGTCATGCGCTTGGACCGCCCATGCCCCCGCCAAACCGATCGCGGAACGCGCGCGGGGTGCAGTCCTCGAGGCGGTGGAAGAACTTGACGAAGTTCGTCGACTCGCTGAAGCCGAGCGCTTCTGCGATCTGCTCGACGGTGTCCTGGGTGTGGAGCAGCAGGCGCTTGGCGGCCAACGTCAGCTTGCGGTCCATGTGTTGTTTGGTCGGGACTCCAGGCCTCGCGGCCGATGCGCTGGAGTTCGATACGCGGCGTGGTCGCTTGTTCGCGATGATCACACGCGGCGCCTCGGTGACCGGCCTGCCGGCGGCCTCGACCACCTTCGGGCGAGGCTGCAGCAGCCAGGCCGGCGCCGTTCCGCAGCTCGTCTCCTACCTGCCGTACACCGGCAACGAGTCGTTCGCACTGCACCTCGGCAACGCGCCCGCGACGCAGACGTGTGTCCTTGGGCTGGCGGCGAACTCGCGGGTAACGCAACTCGGCTCCTGCAAGCTCTACCTCGATCAGCCCTTGTTCCTGGCGACGACGTCGTCCGCGTTCGGTGTGGCGCGGCTACCCCTTTCGATCCCCGACGTCGCCAGCCTGCGCGGCGTGCAGATGGACGCGCAAGGGTTCGTCGTCGACGCGAGGAGTCCGCTGGGCATCGCCACGTCGAGACGGCCATCGGCGGTCAACGCCCCTGAGGCCGATGGCACCGACCGTGCCGGTGGTGCGTCCGGGCGTACTCGACGCCTGTGCCACCGGCCTCAGCCTGCCCTTCCAGGGACTGATCTTCGACCTCAGTCTGGCCGCCCGCGCGTTCATCAAACTCGCTGGCGCGAGACCGTGAGCTTCGGGACCACCGCCGCGGGCACGGATTTGCTCGACTCGAAGCGTTCGCGCCGACTCGAGCTTGCGCTCGGCGGGTGCTCCCTGTCGAGACGAACTACCATGATCCGCGCACTCTTGTTCCCGGCCGTGTTGGCCCTTCCCTCTCACCTCTCCGCGCAGGTGTCCCAGATCCCCCGCACCGGCTGCGGCGGATCAGCCGTCGTCAGCGTGCAAGGCCAGCCGCGCATCGGCCAACGGCTGAGCTTCGGTTGGGCCTGCCGCGGCGGCACCGCCCTGCCCGTCCTCCTGTTCGAGCAGGCGGTGCCCGTGGCCTACGTGCCGGCGCCGCTGGCGTGTGCAGTCGGCGGCTGTGGCTCGATCTCGCTGCTGCCGCGTCTCTACGCCGTCGGCGTGGCCGGCCAGGCCCTGACCGTCGCAGTGGTGCTGCCTCCCGACCCGAGCCTCGTCGGCTTCACCTTCCACGCCCAGGGTGCCTGCGTCAGCCGCACGTGCCTCGACCTCGGCATCGGCGTCGCGGTGCGCATCATGCGCTGATCGATCCGTCGCGGGTGGCCACCGCGATGGGTGCGGGTGCCGCCATGGGCCGCAGAGGCCGCGATTGCTCGCGTTGCGCGCGAATCCTGCCGTGATGTTCCTCAGGCGTGGCCGGGCCTGCGCCAAGAACTGAGCGGCCTTGGAAGCCCCGAACGACATCATCGCCGGTGGCCTGTTCTGGCGAGCGAAGCGCGCGCAACCCGGCGGGTGCCTGGCCGACGACTGCGATGGGCTACTGCACGCCACAGTCGTCGACCCGGCTGCGGATACGACCCCGATGCGCTCCCACAGCCGCGAAGCCGATGACGCGGCGGCGACCGCAGACGACCGAGGTGGAGCAACTCCAACTCGCGATCGGTCGACTCGGAACGCGCCGCACGCTGACTTGCGCGTCACGCGCGTCGCGACGCCGACGCCTTTGGAGTGAGCCTGGCCCGCGTGGGGCCAGCGACGCACAGATCCTCGAGCTCCGGTGTCGGCGAAGCGTGTCCTCGATCGCCCACCGGCGCCCCCTCCTCCATCCGCGACACGATCATGAATCCCCTGCCACTCCGGTGCATGGGCAGTGCTCTGGCACTGTTCGGCGCAGTCTGTCCGGCGCAGACGACAATGGTGCGCCAGCGCGCGGTCCACGTACTCGACCGCATCACGGGCGGACACACGCCCGACCTGGTCGCCCAGCTCAACACGTTCACGGCGATCGACGCGTACATCACGGCGCAGACGCAGAACGGCGTCGTCTCCGACAACTTCCTGGTCACCGCTCTCCTGCAACAGCTCTCGCTGCCGCTGAGCCCCACCTCGACGTCGATCCGCGTGGACCTGCGCAAGGCACTGCTGGCGCGCCTGATCTGGGGTTCGGATGGCCTCCGCAACCTGATGGTGCACTTCTGGAACCGTCACGTGAGCATCGGGATCCCGATGGTGGAGGGCTTCTTCCTGTCTCAGGGTCTGAGCCAGCCGGAGGTCGACAACCTGATCAACTTCTTCAAGTGGCGGGATCTCGACTACTTTCGCCTGCACGCGCTGGGGTCGTTCCGCGACCTGCTGCACCACTCGGCGAAGAGCCCGCTGATGCTGGTCTACCTCAACCTGTACCGCAGCAGCGAGCCCGAGCCGAACGAGGACTACGCGCGCGAGTTGCTGGAACTGCACACCATGGGCCCGGTGGACGGCACCGGCGCAGCGAACTACTCGCAGGCGGACATCCAGCTCGTGTCGGAGGTGCTCGCCGGATGGACGGTCCAAAAAGATCCGGTGACCCTCGACTGGAACTGGGTCTTCGACGTCTCGCGCCACAATCCGACACAGCGGCACCTCTTCGTCGGCACCCCGCACGAGGTGATCCTGGCGCAACCGCCGGCCGGGCAGGAGTACCTGCAAGGCGAAGCGCTGCTGGATCACCTCGCCGGCGCAACGGCCACCAAGGAGTTCGTGTGCCGCAAGTTGCTGCGGTACTTCCTGGCCGACGACGCGCCCGCCCAGGAGCCGCTGCTGCTGGCGGCGTGCGTCAACGCTTGGGGCAGCGCCGGTGACATCCAGGCGGTGTTGCAGACGCTGCTGCAGTCGAGCGTGTTCAAGGGTGACAAGTACCGCCGCGCCCGGGCCCGCCTGCCGGTCGAATTCGTGTGCGCGCTCCCACGCGCCCTCGACGCCAAGCCCTACTACCCGCCGCCGCTGAACCCACCGCGGGTGAGCCATCTGGCCGTTCCAGAGGACCTGCTCATGAAGATGGGCGAAGACCTGCTGTCGCATCCGACGCCGGATGGCTTTCCGACCGAATCCGACGAACAGACCGGGAGCGGCGCCTACGTCGCCTCCGTGAAGTACGCGCGCCGGATTCTCGACGGGCTCGCTCTCGCGTACGCCTTCGACCCCGTCTACGACCTGGCGACGGTCGTCGGCAACGAACTGCTTCCGGGCGAGAGCCCGAACAGTCCGAACGACGTCGCGCGCGCAATGATGTCGATCCTCTTCGGTCGAAGCACGCCGCAGGCGGATCGCGACCGCATCCGCGACGTGATCTCGAAGAACGGCTCGAACGTGAGCACTCCCCTCAACGTCGGCAACCCGGCCGACTATCAGGAACGTTTGGCCCGCGGCTTCGCGCTGGGTGCCAGCTTCGCCACCAACCTCGCCCGCTGATCCAGGAGACGTCATGAAGCGCTTCGACCGTAGAGACCTTCTTCGCCTGGGCGCCCTGGGCGCCTTCACCGGCCACACCGACCTGTTCCGATCGGCGCTGCGCGCCGCGTGCGACGCGGGCACCCGCGCACCGAGCACGACCGCCAGCAAGGTACTGTTCATCTTCCTGCGTGGCGGCAACGACGGCGTCAGCACCGTGATCCCGTTCGGCGACGCCACCTACACGACGGCGCGGACGGCGACGGCGATCGACCCGGTGGCGAGTCACCCGCTGCGCGGCACGGGCTACGCCAAACTCCACCCGCGTCTCGGTGACATGCTGCCGGCGGACGCCGCCGGCCACATCGCTTGGATCCACCAGACCGGGATGGTGACCGGGTCCCGCTCGCACTTCAGCAAGATGCAGATGCTGGAGACGGCGGAGGAGAGGTCAGAGGACGATCTGGCC
Organism: Planctomycetota bacterium; assembly: GCA_041398565.1. Classification (GTDB taxonomy): domain Bacteria; phylum Planctomycetota; class UBA1135; order UBA1135; family UBA2386; genus DATGPD01. Next base: position 400,557 of record JAWKUN010000002.1, read on the forward strand.
AGGGAGGGCTTCGTTCCGCGCCTGCGCGCCGTGGCGGCCGGGTTCGAGTCGACTCTGCCCGCCGCCAGCGTGGCGCTGCGCATGCAGCGCATGTTCGCCAGCGCCGACCCCGACCGCATTCTGGCGCACATCAGGTCGTTCAACGACTACACGCTCGGCAGCGACCTGCTCGCCGACCAACTGCGCGGCAACCTCCACGCGCACTTCGGCGACACGGCGACCAACGCCATCGACACGCTCGAGCGCGCGACGGGCCGATTCATGATCGACTCCGAGCAGGCGATCGCCCTCCTGCGACCTCAGCACGCGAGCGCGCCGGTCTTCGACGTGAACCCGCCCGGGCTGACGCCGAGTGTCGTCGGCCGAGCGTTCCTGACCGACGCCGAACAGGCGCTGTACCTGCTGTTGCATTCGGACTGCCGCGTCGCCGGAGTGGACTTCGGTGGCTTCGACACGCACCGCGACCAGCAGGCGCAGCACTCGCTGCGGATGGAGTACCTCGGCTACTGCATGGGGCAGATCTACGCGGCGACCATCGGCCAGACGGCGCTGGACATCACCACCGTCGTGATCACGGAGTTCGGGCGAACGGCATGGGAGAACGCGAGCCAGGGCACCGACCACGGTGTCGGCGCGCTCGCCATGGTGCAAGGCGTCGGCGTGCGCGGCGGGGTCTACAACTGCGCCAGCCCGCAGGAGTTCGGTTTCGGCTCCGCCTGGACACCGCTCACCGGTAGCAATCCGCCGCCGTTCGAAGACGCGACCCCGGTCGCCACCCACGTCTTCACCCTCCTGGCCGAGCTGTTCGTCAAGCGGTTCGGCGTGTCACCCGGAAGCCAGCTCGACACCATCATCCCCGGCTACAGCGCGATGAGTGGCTCGCTGTTCACCCCGCTCGACTACCTGCTGTAGGGCCGATTGTGGTCGCGGCCGTCTTTCTGACGGCGCATTCCGACGCACTCGCGGAGCGCCCGCCTGAATCGGCCGAGCATCCGGCGACCGAATGCGCCCACGTTTTCTGGAACGGCGTGGCGCCTACCGCGGACCGGAGTCGGCACGTTCGTCACCGTGACGACGGCACCTGCACCACGGTCGCGAGATTGTCGGGCCGTGCCCGTCACCCTCGGTCGGTGGACGAGTTCTGCCCGCCGACGACCACCGCGCCGGTGGCGTCAACTTCGTGTCGCGCAACGAGCGTTCGGGTCTGCGCAGGATCGCGGCGCTTGGTGCCGATGCGCGCCACCCTCAAACAGAGGAGACGGCGAGCAACAGCACGAACATCAGCCACCGGCACGCCACCGTGGCCCAGGCGGCGCCGGCAACGCCGCACTCCGGGAACCCCGCGCGGCCGAAGATCAGTGCCCGATCGAGGAACGCGTTCGCGAGATTGGCGACGATGATCACGACCGCCTACTCTACGCGCGCACGCGCGAGTGCGCCGGCAGCAGCGTACGCAACAGTGCGAACTCGAAGCGGTGAAGGACAAGCGTGCCGGTCCGGGCTGGCGCGTGCAGGTGGTGTGCCGCGGCGTGCCCGGCCTCGCCGTCCGAACGCGAGGGAGCGAACGGTCGCTCTCCTCAGACCGACGGACCGGCGCCGCAGTCGCCTCGACTGCGCGACTTTCGCGTGCGGCAGCGACCGGTCCTGGCGTTCCTCGCTCCATGCTCCGCCCTGGCAATCCGCTCCCCCTCCTCCTCCTGCTGGCCTCCCTCCCGGCCCAGGACCCGCCGGCGCCGCCGGGTGGGTTCCAAATCGTCCAGGACCTCGACCGCCTCACCACGTGGTCGGACGGCTACCGCACGCGCACCGACGTCCGCTACCCTGCCGCGAACGCGCCCGCCACCGGCTGGCCCGGCGTCGTCCTCCTGCACGGTCACACCGGCAGCCGCAAGGTCGCGGTGGTAAGGGAACGCGCCCTCGAGCTGGCGCACGCCGGCTACGTGACCATCGCCTACGACACGCGCGGCGAAGGCGACACCGTCGCGCTCAACCCCGGCTGGCCTGATCCGACCTCCGCGCGCAACGTGCTCGACGTCGCCGAGGCGTTCCACCTCGCCGGGCTGGCGCTCGCCGGCACCTTCGACCCGGCCCGTCTGGGCCTGTGGGGCCAGTCGGGTGGCGCCAGCAAGTCGCTGCAGGCAGCTTCCTACTCTGGGCAACCGCTGCCCGAGACGGGCTTCGTCGCCACGATGCCGACGATCGGCTGCCTGATGGTCGACATCCAGAGCCTCGACTACCTCGAGGACAACATGCCCGGCAGCGGCACGATGGTGTCGACCTCGACCGCGGACTCGCTGTGGCAGCGCGGCGGCCCGAGCAACCCGGGCATCCTCGCCATCTTCAACGGCGACTACGCCGGCTTGCAGGCCAGCCTCGCCGCCGAACCGGTGCGCAACTACAACGCGCGCCTGGCGACCCAGCCGATCCCGATCCTGGCCGAGAACAGTTGGGGCGACGTCAACCACTTCGCCAACGCGACCAGCGATCGCCTGCTACAGATGCTGCCCGGGGTGCCGCGCCGCTTCGTCGGCTCGACCGGCGTGCACGGCACCGCCGGCAACGAGATCGAGTCGGCCTGGCGGGTCGACCTGACCCGCCGCTGGTGTGACCGTTTCCTCAAGGGCATCCGCAACGGCGCCGACGCCGAGCCGGCCGAGCTGGCGATCCCGCCGCTCGACGCCACCAGCTACCTCGATCCGTCGCACCCCTGGGCGCACCGTCTCGCCCCGTCGTGGCCGACGACCGGGCCGACGACGCGTCTCTACCTGCGCGCCGGGGGTCAGCTCAGCGCCACCGCGCCGGCGAGCCAAGAGGGCCCGTTCCGGGTGCGCCACGCGGTGCAGCCCGGCTATAGCATCCTCGGCTTCATGACCGACGGCATGGATCCACGCGTCGTGCGCACCAAGATTCCGGACGACGAGGCCACGTTCGACCTGCCGGCCGCCACGGTCGATCGCGAGCTGCTGGGCCGCGCCGTCGTCGAGTTCGACTTCGCCTGCCCCGTCGCCAACGCCCAACTCTCGGCGTCGCTGTTCGCAGTGTCTCCGGGCGGCACCCGGCTCTGGATCACGACCGGATCGGCGGCGCTGCGCGGGGTGACACCCGGGCGCCAACACCTGCGCATCGTGCTGGAGGAGATCCCGGCGGTCGTGCCCGCCGGACACCGCATCCGCCTCGCGATCCACAACACCTGCGTCCGCCGCCAGCCCGGCAACCTGCACTACTTCATCGTCCCCGAGTTCACGAGCGCCGACTTCGACCTGGCCACCTCGCCGGTGGCGCTGGCGACGTTGGACCTGCCGCTGCGCCCCCTCGAAGCCACCCTGACGCCGCGCTGGCAGGAAGCGAGCGCGGCCGCCGGGATCAGCACCACGTTCCAGGTGCGCGCCGGCGACGCGCACGCCGGCGATCTCTACTTCGTGCTCATCGGCGGCAGCGGTACGACCCCTGCGATCCATCTGCCCGCGCCGGTGTGGTTGGTTCCCGACGTCTGGACCGAGGCTGGACTGTTGCTGCTCGGTAGTCCGGCGTTGAGCGGCTACTCGGGCACGTTCGACGCGCAGGGCCGGGCGGCGGCGACGCTGCGCCTGCCGGCCCCGGTTGCGACGGCGCTGGCGGGTGTCCGCCTCGATCACGTCGTGCTCGGGCTGACCCCGGCGAACGAGGTCTTCACCAGCGCGCCGGCGACGCTCGTGGTCGCGCCGTGACGCGGCCAGCCCCCGCACCGGCGGCCTGCCCGCCGAGGCGCACACCGAGCGCCTCGGAACCCGCCACGCCCAACCGGTTGCTGGCGCCGACGGCTTGTCGCTGACCCCCTCGGACAGAGTGCTCTACGAGTTCGAGCGGCCGATCGGGGCACGCGCGGGCTGCGAGCGGCCGGCGCGGCGACGCCCGTCGCTTCCACCTTCGCGCTTCACTCGGCCGCGCTCGGACAGTCGCGGCGCAGGGCGCACTCCTCGCACTGCGGCGCCGTGCGGCGGCACACCTGCTGGCCGTGTGCGCGCAACGCGTGGTGCGCGCCGACGAGCGTCTCGACCTCGTCAGGCAGCTCGGCCATCGCCGCGGTCTGCGCCGAGCGGTAGCTCTTGGCGTAGGCGCGGGCCTCGGTGCCGTAGCCGAGGCGCAGCAGCACGCGCAGGGCGTTGCTGTCGAGCGCCAGCACCGGCTGCGCGCCGGCCAGCAAGAGCAGCTTGTCGGCGCCTGGCTCGCCGATCCCGGGGAAGCGGCGCAGCGCGCGGCGCGCCCGTGGCAGCGGCAGGCGCACCAGGTCGCGCGGGTCGCCGACCGTGGCGAAGAGCTCGGCGCATCGGCGCAGCTTGCGCACCTGGTTTGCGGCCATGCGCCCTTCGCCGCAGGCCTCCAGCAGAATCTCGTCGGGGCAGGTCTGCAGCACCTCGGGGTCGAGGGCGGTACGTCGGCGCAGCGTCGCGAAGGCGCGGCCGCGCGCGGCGTCGTCGGCGAGGTAGACGACGTTCTCCAGCAGGATCAGGTGCCAGGGGTCGCGAATGGAGGTGACGTCGGCGCCGGCGCCGCCGGGAGTGCGGGGCGAACGCGGCCGAGTCGCGGCGCCGCCGGTGTCCGATCGCTTGGCAGGGGCGAGCTTCGCCACGAGGCGAAGCAGGCGAGTCGGGCGGCGCGGCATGCGGCCGAAGCGTAGCGGCCGGAGGCGACGGTTTGGCCGTTGCGACCTCACGGCCGGCCGCACCGAGTAGCTGCGCGGCGGCGAGCTGACGGTCGCCGTCGACGAAGACCTGCACTTCGTGATCGTCGGCGACGCGCAGACCAACAGTGCGACCGGCGGTGGAGTTCGCAGGTAGACGCCCCAAGCTCGTCGGCCCGGCTGGCGCGCGCAGGCGGTGTGCCGCGGCGTGCCCGGCCTCGCCGTCTGAACGCGAGGGGGCAACCGTCGCTCTCAGACCGACGGATCGGCACAGCAACGGCGCGCGACGAAGCCGTCCGTCACACGAAGCGACCGCGGCGCCGACAGACGATCAGCGCACCGCGCAGAACCCCTCGAGCTCGACGTGCGGCGTCAGGTACTCGGGCCGCACCGGCTCGCAGCGGCACAAGTCGGTGCTCAGGTACTTCTTGTTGGAGTCGGGCAGGATCGTCACGACGACGGCATCGCCCCCCATCTCTTCTTGCACCTGCATGGCGCCGAGCACGTTGGCGCCCGACGAGATACCGACACCCAACCCCAGCACCCGCGACAGGGCCTGCGCCATCAAGATCGCATCGCCGTCCCGGACGTCGACGATCGCGTCCAGCGCCGCGAGATCGACGAGGGCCGGCACGAACTCGTCTGAGATCCCTTGGATGCGGTGCTTGCCGACGCAGTGCCCCTCGCGCAACGTCGGCGAGTCGGCCGGCTCCAGAGGATGGACGCGCACTCGCCGCCCGTCGCGACGCAAGTAGCGACCGACTCCCATCACCGTGCCGCCGGTACCGACCCCGGCCACGAACGCCGCCGGCGCCAGACCCCAGCGTCCGAGCTGCTCCTCGATCTCGGGCCCGGTGGTCTGTGCGTGCGCCTCGACGTTGGCCTGGTTCTCGAACTGCCGCGGCGCGAAGGCTCCGGTCGCCGCCGCGTGCTCGGCCGCCATGCGCACCGAGCCGACGAACCCTCCCTGCTCGCGCGACACCGGCACCAACTCGGCGCCGAACGCCTGCAGCAACTGCACCCGCTCGACGCTCATCCAGTCGGGCATGTAGATGCGCACGGGATGACCGAGGGCGCGGCCGATGGCAGCGAAGGCGATGCCTGTGTTGCCGCTCGACGCCTCGACGATCGGCACGCCGGGCCGGAGCGAGCCGTCCTGGTGCGCGCACTGCAGGATGTGCAGCGCCATCCGATCCTTCACGCTGCCGGTGAAGTTGAGCGACTCGTACTTCGCGAACACGCGGCGCGGCGTCCCTCGCCAGCGGTAGTGCAGCGCCAGCAGCGGCGTCGCGCCGACGAAGGCGGCGAGGTCGGCGGGAATCGCCGCGGAAGCGCAGGAATGCCGGGGCACGGTGGTCATGATGACGGTTGGCCTCTCCGAAGTGCCGCCGCGTCCGGAGACCGGCGACGAACGACGGAAGAGTGGGCGGGTGTCCGTCCGCTCGGTGGACCGATCGCATCGAACTCGGACGATCGCCCGAAGCGACGGCGCAGCCCGACGGCGCTCGTCCCACCCTTCCCCCGCCAGGCAACCTTCGCACCTCGGCCCACCCCGGCCTCACGAACTCGGGCGGGATCGGCGCGGGCCGACCGAGGTTGGCACCGAGATGTCGAGGCCGACAGCGCCTGTCGGCGCCGCCGGCCTCGGGACGGGGGTCCTGTCAGGGAGGAAACGGAGGGTCCGAGCAGTCCGCACAGACCGCTCTGGCAATGGAACCCAGCCGGGGGCGAGTTGTTTTCGTGTACTTTCCGCCGCGACGTCACTCGTCCTGTGCACATGCAGAGAATCGTGTTCGTGTTGGCGGCCGCCGTGGTCTTGGCACCGCAGTCCCGAGCCCAACAAGGCGAGGCCATCGAGGTCCCGCTCGCGGTCAGGGGGCTCGATCCGGTCGAGCTGTGCCAGGGACGCGAGGCCCAGGGCCGGCCGGACCTGACGCTCGACCGGGGCGGCTACACCTACCGGTTCGCATCCCCCTCGAGCCGCGACACCTTCCAGACCGAGCCGGAGCGCTACGAGATCCAGATGGCCGGGGCGTGTGCGCGCATGGGCCCACTCAGCGGCCGCGGCGACCCCGCTCGCTTCGCGGTGCACGACGGCCGCATCTACATCTTCGCCTCGGACGCGTGCCGCAAGGGCTTCCTCGCCGCCCCCGAGCGGCACCTCGACCGCCGAGACCCGATACCCGAGCTGTCCGAGACGCAGCGCACTGCCGGGCGTGACCTCCTGGCGCAGGCCGTCGAGGCGCACGGCGGCGCGCCGGAGATCGACGCCACGAAGACGCTCCGCATGCTGAGCCACCGCCGCGTCCTCTACGGCAAGGAGCCCTACCACGTGCGTCGCGAGTGGCTCGCCGTCTTCCCCGAGCGCACCATCCTGCAGACCTCGTGGAACAGCGACGTGTGGACCCAGGTGCTGGACGGTGAGCGCGGCGTGATGGTGAGCGCCGAGGGCGAGCGGCCGATGGCGACCTGCCAGCGCGACGAGCACCGCGCCCAGTGGCATCGCCAGTTCCTACCTCTCCTGCGCGCGCGGACGCGCGACGACTTCGTCGCCGGCGCGCTCGGCCGCGGCGAGATCGCCGGCCTCACCGTCGACCGTGTGGCCGTCGCCTTCGCCGGCAAGACCCTCGAACTCGGCATCGACCCGGTGAGCCACCGCCTGGTCGCCTTGCGCTGCACGGCGCGAGTCGGTGGTCCCTTCGCCGAACTCGAGCAGCGCTTCGAGGACTTCCGCGAGGTCGGCGGCCTGCTGCTTCCCTACACGGTGCGGGTGCGCGTCGACGGCAAGGACGCTCCGCGCGAGGACGTGTCGTGGACCGCGATCGAGCGCGACATGCCGGTCGACGAAGCTCTGTTCGCAGAACAAGCCCAGCGCCACGGCAAGTAGGCACGCCGGCGAGTCGCGGCCCTGACTCCGTCAGCCCAGACGCTCGTCGTAGACCTCTTCGTGGAAGCCGACGAGCCAGGTCTTGCCGGCGCGCACCGTCGGCGCCCGCAGGTTCCCGGTCGGGCCGAGGACGGCGGCCACGAAGGCGGCACGGTCGAAGTCCTTCTTGCCGGGCTCGAACACCTGCACCTTCTTGCCCTTGGCCACCACCACCTTGGTGGCGCCCGCGAAGACGTGGTCGAGTTCGTCGGCCCCGATGCGCTCCTTGCTGGCGTTCACCGTCGCACGGACGGTCACATCGCGCGCCTGCAAGAAGGCGTCGGCGCGCTGACAGCTCGTTCAACCCTTGCGGTGGTAGTACCAGTCGACGTTGGCCATGGCGTGACATTGCGCCGGCGGGGCGTCAGGGTCAAGACGAAGGGGCGCGGAGTCGCTGCGCGGCCCGGCCCCGACGAACCCGCCGTCAGCGCCCCTCGATCAGTCCGATGAGCCGGTCGACCGCCGCCTCGACGAACTTCGGGTCCTCGGCGTGGGTGTGCATCTCCACCACCTCGACCGACTCCGGCAACGCCTGCCGCAGCGCCGCGAAGAAGGCGGCATCGCCGTCGGAATCGCGCAGCGGCCCGCCCTCCTTGCCGTAGCGGCTGGTGCCGTCGAGAGGCAGCATCATCACCGCCTTGCCCTTGGTGTGCTGCAGACGCGTGCCGATCTCCTTGGCGACGCGGACGAACTCGTCGGCGTTCAGGCGCGGCGCCAGCACCACCGGGCTGTGGAACACGTAGCGGTGGTCGCGCCATGCTGCCGGCACCGAGTTCGGCTCGACCAGCAGCCCGAGGTGCTCGGTGCCGCCCGGACACAGAACCTGCGGCAGGCCGAGTTCGCCGGCCACGGTCAGGCGCTCGGGCGTGCCGGCGCGCAGCGCCTCGAACAGCTCGTCGCTGATCTCGCCGAGCGCGTAGTCGAACACGGCGCCGATGATGCCTTCCTTCATCATCTGCTCCATGGCACGCCCGCCGGAACCGACGGCGTGGAAGACGATCGCCTCGTAGCCCTGCTGAGCGAACAGCTCGAGCGCGTGCATCGCCCCCTCGGTGAGCACGCCGAGGTTGGTCATGCCGATGAGTGGCTTGGCGCGCTTCTCGGCGCGCACGATGGTGCCGACCTGCGCCATACCCCACGCCGCGCCGGCGGCGTTGGCCAGGATCTTCCGCGTGAAGTCGTTGAGCCCGAGGATGTCGCCGACGGAGAACATCATCGTGATGTCCTTGATGTCGACGTAGGCAGACGTGTTGCCCGACGCCACGGTCGACACCATCACCTTGGGCAGCCCGTACGGCAGCGCCCGCATGATCTGCGTGCACGCCGCCGTGCCCTGCAGGCCACCGAGCCCGAGCACCGCGTGCACCTCGCCGCGCTCGACCGCGGCCACGAGCAACCTCGTGGCACCGGCCACCATCACCGGCTGGGCCGTCTCGCGGGTCGGCTGCTTCTGCAGCTGCGCGAGTTCGCTGCCGCCGGCGCGGGCGACGTCTTCGCGCGCGACGTCGGCCCTGGTCGCCGGCTGCCCGAGCACCCCGAGGTCGACCAGCATGGCCTTGCCGCCGAGCTTGCCGATCTGCTGGCGCAAGAACTCGGCCTCGGCGCCCTTGGTGTCGAGGGTGGCGAGGACGGCGACGGTCTTGCTCATGGGGAGAGTTTCGCGCCGAGCAGTCCAAGTTCCAATCGGCGGGACCGCGGGCGTGGTCCTCGAACGCCCCGGCTCCGGGCGCAGCGGCCTCGCTGCGTGCCGCTGCCGCCGGACGACGACGGGAAGCGCCCTGGCCGCGGCCAGGGCTGCGTGCACACCACACGCGCCGGTCGGACCACGGACTGGTCGATCTTGCTCCGCGCACTCGCCCCGAGGATGCTCGCTCCCCGCATCCCGCCCCGCCGCCTCGACCATGCAGCGTGATTCCTTCCTGTCCGACGACTGCCCGCCGATGGGCATCTACGAGACCCTCTACGCCTTCCGCGACAGCTTCGGCCAGTTCATGGGGACCGCGGGCACGCACCCGTGGTCGCAGGGCTTCCCGCTGACCACGCAGCTCGACGGCGGACCGCCGCTGCCGGACCGCGTCGAGGTGACGTTCGAGGACCGCTTCTATCCCAAGGCGTGGGGCCATCCGCGGCTCCGCGACGCGATCGCCGCGCACTACAACGACTTCTACGGCTCGCGCATCGCCCCCGAGAACGTGATGGTGTTCGCCGGCGGCCGGCCCGGCATCTACACGGTCCTCGCGTTCCTCAAGCGGCACGTCGAGGTGCGGATCGGCAACGCCGAGTGGCCGGCCTACCTCGACATCATGACGCAGACGCAGACGAGCTGGCGGGTGGTGCCGTTCACCGAATCGAACGGCTTCCATCCGCCGAACTCGGCGTACTTCGATCGCACGGGCCTCAACGCCAAGACCCACCTGATGCCGATCATCTCCAACCCCGGCAATCCGACGGGGCACACGCGCGCCGGCGCCGAGCTCGAGGAGCTGATCGCCATGGCCGAGCAGCCGAAGAACGGCATCCTGCTCGACGAGGCGTACGAGATGTTCCACCCGTCGACCGGCGTCAGCGGCATCCGCTACGTCAAGGACCTCGACAACAGCAACGTGTTCCTGTCGGGGGCGTGCACCAAGGGCCTGCAGTGCCCCGGCATCCGCATCGGCTGGATCATCGCCAGCCGCAAGAACATCGAGACCCTCGCCAACTTCTCGAGCTTCGGCATGGGCGGCGTGAGCCACCCGTCGCAGCTCTACGCCGCCGAGTTGCTCGAGCCACGGCGCGTGGCGCAGGCGCGCAACGCGGTGGCGCGGCACTACGGCGCGCAGCGCGCGCGCTACGGCGAGGCCTTCCGCAAGATGGGGCTCGGGGTCTACACCGGCGACGGCGGCTTCTACCACTGGCTGCGGCTGCCCGACGGCCTGCGCGCCGACGAGCTCAACCGGCGCCTGTTCCGGCACGGCGCCGCCATCTTGAAGGGCAGCGACTGCGACATGGCCCGGCCGCACCGCAAGGACCCGGCCTACGTGTCGCCCTACGACAGCTGGTTCCGCTTCTCGTTCGGCCCGCTGCTGCCGGAGACGTTCGCCTCCGACATCGCGATCCTCGGCCAGGTGCTGGACGAGTACCGCGCCGACGTTGCGGCTGGGCGGGGCGTGGTGCGGGGGGCCTGAGCGCGCCGAAGGCGACCCGACCTCCTACACTGCCACCATGACGACCGTGGACCGAGACCTGCACGCGCATCACGACCAACGCGTGTTCCTGCACGGCGCCACGTGGGCCGACTACGAGCGCCTGCTCGCCGTCCGGGGAGAGTCGGCGGTGCCGCGCATCACGTACCTCGAAGGGGAGATCGAGCTGATGAGTCCGTCGACCAACCACGAGTGGATCAAGACGATCCTCGCCCGTCTGCTGGAAGCCTGGAGCGAAGAGATGGACGTCGATCTCAACGGCTACGGCTCGTGGACCGTGAAGCGCACCGACCGCGAGCGCGGGCTGGAGCCCGACGAATGCTACATCCTCGGCACCGACGAGAAGCCGCGTCCCGACCTGGCGATCGAGGTGGTGATCACGTCCGGCGGCCTCAGCAAGCTCGAGGTGTACCGCGGCCTAGGCGTGCCGGAGGTGTGGTTCTGGCGGCGCGATCGCCTCGAGGTGCACGTGCTGCGCGGCGACAGCTACGTCGCCGCTCCGGCCAGCGAGCTTCTGCCGAGTCTCGACCTGACGCTCCTCGCGCGTTTCGTCGACACCCGCAACCAACCGCAGGCCGTGCGCGCGTTTCGCGCCGCGCTGCGCGCGCGCACGGGCGACGCCTGACCGACGGTCCGACCCGGGTTGTCCTGAGTGGGACTTCCCCTGGACCTTGCATCCGCTCGGCGAAGCGGGCGGCCCGCGCGCTAAGGTCGAGCGCATGTCGAAGCCAGGAGGACGCTGGTCGCTCGCGTCGGTCGCGGCATTGCTCCTTGCCGCCTGCGCCGGCAAGGCCCCGCCCGCGGAGCCTGCGGGTTTCGCCGCCCCGGACGGGATGCACCACAACCCCGAGCTGCCCTTCCACCGGGTGTGGCGCGACAGGACGTTCGACTTCGCGGCGCGGAGCGCGATCCACGTGGCACCCGTCGACACCGAGTACCTGATCGAGCACACGTGGTGGCAAGGCTTCGGCCGCGGCAGCCGCGCACACGAAGATGCGCGCGAGCTGGCAGAGGAGTTCCGGGCCAGCGTGGTCGCCGCGTTCCGCGCCGATCCCGAGCGACGTTTCGCCGTCCTCGACGAGGCGGAGCTGGCGCAGCGCCGCGACGACGCGCTGATCCTCGAACTCGCCATCGTCGAGCTGGTGCCGAACAAGGCGGTCATCCAGGTCCTGACGCTCCCCGCCGGACCGATCGGCCTGCTCGCCCGCAAGGGCATGGACGCGCTCGACAGGACGTCGATCGCCATCGAGGGGCGCGTGCGCGATGCGGCGAGCGGCGCTGTCGTCGCCCAGGTCGCCGACCGCGAGCAGAAGAAGTCGGGCCTGATCAACGTCAAGAACTTCACCTGGTACGGCCACGTCCGCGAAATCATGGACGAGTGGGCCCTGCAGTTCCGGCAAGTCGCCCACAAGTCGCCGGGCGAAGTGATCCCCGACTCACCGGCGTGGCGTCTGCTGCCCTGGTAGCGCCGCGCCTACTCCCCTCGGTCCTGGTCTTTCGCTGTCATGTCACGCTCGCTCCAGCTTGTCGCCCTCGCTTCGTGGCTCGCGTCCGTCGTCGGTTGCCGTGGTCACGAGCCAGGCAGTGCGGGGGGACCTGCGCCGCGCCCGGTGACGGTGATCACCGCCGCGGTAGGCCAGCCCGAGACCGGCGGCTGGATCGTCGGCGTCGTCCGCCCCTACCGCGAGGACCAGATCGCCTTCGAGGTCGGCGGCCGTCTCGTCGCCGTCGAGGACCTCGGGACGGAGCTGCGCGGTCCGACTCTCGACGACGACGATCACGTCATCGCCGGCCAAGAAGGTGAGCCGATCGCCCGGGTCGAGACCACACGCTACGACCAAGCCTTGCAGTCAGCCCAGTTGGCGCTGGCCTCGGCACAGAAGGGGCTCGCCGCCCGCCGGATCGAGGCGGACATGGCAGCGACGTCCGAGCTCGAGCAGGCAGCCGCCAGCTTGCGCATCGCCGAGCAAGACCACACCGCCGCCGTGTCCAACGAGCGCACCACGGCAGCCCGATTGACGCGCACACGCGAACAGTTCGCGCAGCAGATCGCGTCGCAAGCCCAGCTCGACGTCGACCAGAGCGCGCAGGACGCTGCCGCCGCGACCCTGGAGTCGGCGCATCAAGCGGTGCTGGCGGCTACCAGCGGGTTGGCTTCGGCGCGCTCCAAGGCGGAGCTCAAGAAGGCGCAGGTGGAGCAGACGATGGCGGAGATCGCCGAACTCGAACAACGCGTGCGCAACGCACAGCAAGACCTCGCCGACTGCACCCTCCTGGCACCGTTCTCCGGACGCATCACCGCGGTCCACACCGGCCGCGGCGGCATGGTGCAGCGCGGCACGCCGGTGGTGACGCTCACGGCGATGAACCCGATGCAGGTGTCGGTCACCGTCAGCGCCGAGCGGAGCCGCGCGCTGATCCAGGGCGAGCAGGTCGCGCTGCGGCCGCGGGAACTCGACGGCTACGTGGACGGCACGGACGGCGACACGGTCTACGGCGTGGTCTTCGGCAAGGCCGAGGTCGCCGACGCCGCGACGCGCACCTACCGCATCGACATCATGGTGCGCAACCGGCGCCGGAGTCGCACTCCGCGCGAGGTCGACGGCCACCGGATCTACGCTGTCGACAGGTTCATGCCCGTGATGCGCGCCGAGGCCGGCGTACCCGGACCGCTGTTCGTCGGCGCCGCCTGCGTCCGGGTCGAGACCGATGGAACGTTCGTCTACCGGCTGCCGGGCATGGCCGGTTTCCAGCCGCGCTCGGCGCCGATGGACGCCGTGCTGAAGCCAGAGCGCGTGCCGGTCCATCTCGAGTCCGAGAGACTGACGTTCGTGAACTTCAAGTTCGTGCGCGTCCGCGACGATTCGGCCGTCGCCGAAGGCGATGCCCTGATCTGCGACCCGCGCCCGGAGCACGTCGACGGCGTGACTCTCGCCCGCTACGACTGGATGCTCCGCCCCGGCGACCTGGTGCCGGTGCGGCTGGCACCGGTCGCGGCGCCGCCCGGCGTCTACGTCCCGGTCGACGCGATCGTCAGCGTCGACGGCCAACACAGCGTGTTCGTGGTCGAAGACGACCGCTGTCGGCGCGTGCCGGTGACCGCGCACGAGAGCGTCGGCGACCGACGACGCATCACCGGCGACGACGTGACCGCCGGACGACGGATCGTGCACGAGGGCGCGCACTATCTCGGCGACGGCGAACCGGTGCGCGTGGTCGAATCGGTGTTCTGACAACGGTCTTTCGCACGATGAACCTGACTCGCTTCGCCCTGCGCAACCGCGTGTTCGTTCTGGCGGCGATGGCCGTGGCGCTCGTCTACGGCGTCGCGACATTCCTCGGCATGTCGCGGCGAGAAGACCCCGAGATCACCATCCGCGCGGCCGTGGTGGTCACGCGCTGGCCCGGCGCGACGGCCGAGAAGATCGAAGAGCTGGTGACCGACCCGCTCGAGAAGGCGATCGACCAGATCGACGAGGTCGACAAGATCACGTCGAAGTCGCGCACCGGCCTGTCGATCATCACCGTCGAGCTCGACGAGCGTCTGACCCAGATCGACCAGTACTGGGACGAGGTGCGCACCAAGTTGGCCGAGGTCGAATCCTCGCTGCCCGGCGGATGTGGAACGCCACGACTCGACAGCGACTTCGGCGACGTGGCCTCGGTGGTCTACGCGCTGGTGCAGGTGCCGCCTCCCGGACGATCGACGATCGCGCGCGAGTACTCGTGGCGCGAACTCGAGCGTCTGGCCGAAAAGGTGCGCGACGACTTCAAGACCGTAGCCTCGGTCGGCAAGGTCGAGATCGAGGGCGCTCAGGACGAGGTCATCTACGTCGACGTCGACGCCGAGTGGGGCAAGGTCGACCTGACGATCGACGATCTGCGCTCGATCCTCAGCGCCCGCAACATCACCGCGGCGGGTGGCGAGATCAATCACGGCGACGCTCGATTCACCGTGCAGCCGACGGGCGAGTTCTCGTCCGAGGAACAGATCGGCAACGTGCTGGTGGCACGCCTCGGCGACGGCGTCCCGGTCCGATTGGCGGATCTGCCGATCTCGGGCCCGGCGAGCGATGCTGCGGGAGTGCAGCCGGACGTCCGGATCCGCCGCGACTACGTCGATCCGCCGCGCGACCGGTTCCACTTCTTGGCGCCGGGACAGCAGCGCGACAAGTGCCTACTGCTGACGGCGACGATGAAGTCGGGGCGCAACATCGTCGAGATGGGCGAGCACCTGGCGGCGCGGGTCACGGCGCTGCAGCAAGGGACCCTGCCGCCCGACGTAGAGCTGGTGCGCGTGAACGATCTGCCGCAGCAGGTCGACTCGCTGATCCGGTCCTTCGTCACCAACCTTTGGCAGGCGATCGTGATCGTGCTCGGCGTCGCCTTCCTCATGATGGGGTGGCGGCCGGCAGTGATCATGGCCACGGCCGTGCCACTGAGCATCATCGCGTCGATCCTGCTGGTGAGCATGCTGGGGGTCGAGCTCGAGCAGTTCTCGATCGCCTCGCTGATCATCGCGCTGGGCATGCTGGTCGACAACGCCATCGTGGTCTCGGACAACGTGCTGCGCGAGATGACCGACCAGCAGCGACGCGGCGAGTCGGCGCGCGAACAGGCGGCGATCCACGGCACGTGGTCGCTGGCGGTGCCGATCCTGACGTCGACCGCGACCACCGTGGCCGCGTTCCTGCCGATGCTGACCATCGTCGGTTCGGTTGGCGAGTACACGCGCAGCCTGCCCATCGTCGTGGCGACGACGTTGATCGTGAGCTTCCTGGTGGCGATGACGATCACGCCGATCATGTGCTTCTGGCTGCTGCGGCCGGAAGTGGCGTCGCGAGTTCCGCGGCGCTCGCTCCTCGATCGCCTGTGGCGCCGACCGGCGCGGGCTGCCGTGGCGCCAGCCGACACCCCGGCCGCAACGGCGCCGATCCGCGAGTCAGGATCGAGCGGCTACGAGCGGCTCGTGCGCTGGTGCCTCCGACACCGAGTCGCCACGTTGGCCACGGCCGCAGTCGCGGTCCTGGCCTCGCTGCTCTTGGTCCCGGCCATCGGCAACCAGTTCTTCCCCAACGGCGTCCGCAACCAGTTCTTCGTGCACGTCTGGCTCCCGGAGGGGTCGACGCTGCAGGCGACGGAGGCCAAGTGCCGCGCCGTCGAGCGGATCCTGGCCGAGACCAGTGCCACGACGATCGACGGCAAGCGCGTCGAGCGGCTGGCGAACGCCGTGACCTTCGTCGGCACCGGCGGACCACGGCTGAACCTGACGACCAACCCACAGCAGACGTTCCCGAACTACGCATTCGTGTTGGTCAACACGACCGACCCGCAGTTGTCGCGAGCGTGGGCCGCAGAGGTCAAGGCGCGCACCGACCTGATCGCCGGCGTGCGCATCGACGTGGTGCCGTTCGTGCTCGGTCCGTACATCGAGAACGCGGTCGAGTTCCGCCTCTACGGCAGCGACGCCGAAGTGCTACGCGCCAGCGGCGAGGTGATGGTGCGCGCGTTCCGCGAAACGCCGGGGACCGTCAACCCATTCAGCGACTGGTACAACGCCGGCTACAGCGTCGACGTCCGGGTCGACGACGAAGCCGCCAACCTCGCCGGCGTCACCAACAGCGCGGTGGCCGACACGATGGCGACCCTGATCTCGGGTGGCCGCATGACGACCTACCGCGAAGGCGACCACCAGATCGCGGTGATGCTGCGCATGCGACCCGAGCGGCGCGCGGCCCTGCTGGACGACCCGGGCATCGTCTACGTCGACGGCTTGGCGGGGAAGGTGCCGCTGGAGACCGTCGCGGCGGTCACGACGACCTGGCGCCCGGCGGTGATCGCCCGACGCGACAACGTCCGCTGCCTGACGGTGGGCAGCAAGGTGATGCCCGGCCACCTGGCGAACCGCATCACCAGCGAGCTGCGACCGAAGCTCGAAGAGATGATGCGCGATCTGCCGCGCAGCTACCGGCTCGAGGAAGGCGGCGAGACCGAGCAGACGACCAAGTCGCAGGCGAAGCTGATGACGGCGTTCGGACTGAGCTTCTTCTTGATCCTGCTGGTGCTGATCGCCCAGTACAACTCCGTGCTGAAGCCGCTGGTGATCCTGAGCACGGTGCCGCTGGCGTTGATCGGCGCTCTGCTCGGCTTGTTCTGCACCGGTTGGGCACTCGGCTTCATGCCGAGTCTCGGCATCATCTCGCTGGCCGGCGTGGTCATCAACAACGCCATCATCCTGGTCGACTTCATCGAGTCGAACGTGCGCGACGGGGTCGACCTCGAGGACGCCATCGCACGCGCCGGCAGCCAGCGCATGCGGCCCATCCTGCTGACGACGCTCACCACGGTCGGTGGCCTGCTGCCGTTGGCGCTGTTCGGCGGCCCGATGTGGGCCGGTATGTCGTGGGCCATGATCGCCGGGCTGTCGCTGTCGACCGTCCTGACTCTGCTGGTCGTGCCGACGGTCTACGCCACCTTCGTGCGCACACTGCGGATGCGGGTCGTGTAGCGGGGCCAGGGGTCCGCCCGGAGTCAGCGTGGGGAGCGGGTCAGCCCCCACGTGCCGCAGACCCAGGCCGACTTCCATCGACCCTGGCCGCCGCCGAGACTGGACATGGTCCCTCGCTCGCGCACCTCTGCAACGGGACGTCAGCCGGAGTCCGTCGGATACTCGCGACCGAGCCCGGGATAGGCTGGCGCCACTCTCCGACCTCTTGTGCAAACCCATCCATGCAGCTCGTCCCTCGAAGCGTCGTGATTCTGACCGTGGCACTCTCGAGCTGCCAGAGCCGCCAGCGTGCGCCGGCGGCGCAGCCGCGCGAGCCGCACGCCGAGTCGCACCCGATCGTACCGCCGTCGCCGGACGCGAGGTTCGTGTGGCAAGAACTGCCCTCGGCGGCCAGACCTGTCGCGCGTGTCTGGTTCGCGATGGCTGCCAGCCCCGATCGGGCACTGTTGTTCGGCGGCGAGATCCCGTCCAGCGGCGGCAATGATCCGCCCCCCCCGCGAGTCTTGGGCGATACGTGGACCTTGGACGTCGATGGCTGGCGTTCGCACGACCCGACGCTGCGCCCGCGCGCGCGCATCAACCACGCGATCGCCTACGACGCTGCGCGTGATCGCTTCGTCATGTTCGGGGGCATGGGGCAGTTCGCGGCGTTCGGCTTCGACCTGCTGAGCGACACCTGGGAGTGGGACGGAATCGACTGGCGGCAGATCCAGGCGCCCGGACCGGCTCGCAGATACGGACACGCCATGGCCTACGACGCGGAACGTGAGCGCGTCGTGCTCTTCGGCGGCCACGGGGAATTCAGCGATCTGGGCGACACCTGGACGTGGGATGGAACCTCGTGGACGGAGAGCTCGGCGGGCGGCCCGTCCGCGCGGGTTGGCCACAAGCTCGGGTGGCACGCGCGATCGGGCCGGGTCGTCCTGTTCGGCGGCTGGTGGAAGCCGACCGGGTCGTTCTACGTGGCAGACAACGACACGTGGACCTGGGATGGCGACACTTGGCTGCAGATGGACCCCGACACCCCGCCCCCTCCGCGGACCGACCACGGGATGACGTCGAGTCTCTCAGGAGAACCGCTTCTCTTGTTCGGCGGATTCGACCTCCGGGAGTTGAACGATGCGTGGGAGTGGGACGGTACGAACTGGAGTGCGACCACGATGTCCAACAGGCCGCCGGCGCGGCGCGGTCACGGTCTCGTGCAAACGGACACCATCACGTTCTGCTTCGGCGGCCGGCTCTCGCAGGGCGAGGAGACGTGGTACGCGCCCAACCCCGGCAAGGGTTGGTAGACATCGACGCGCGCTGACCGCGCGGGATGACCCGCTGCGCCCGTACGAGCACGAGGTGCGTGCTGCAGAACAGCTCGTGTCGCCACGGCACGGATCGGGGAAGGTGGAGGCCGACAGGGGTAGCGCGCAATGTTGTCCACGCCGGGGAGACCGCGGGGTCCGACGCGGTCGAGCCTCATGACCAAGACATCAGCGACGTCTTTCGCGCCACGTCCGATCGCGAGTGGACGACCTACACGATTTGGGCGAGCACCGCGTCGAGCCGCGCGTATCCGGCTTCCATCCCTTGCTCCATGCCGGACGCGATCGCGCCGTCGCGGGCTTCCTTCGAGTCGTAGGTCTGCGTGATGTGCATCGTGGTGATGCCGTCCTTCTCCGCGAACTCGTGCGCCTCGACCAGGTTGCCGACCGGCTGGCCGTTCCCGAGCAGCATCGTCTCGGTGTGCACGATCCGCTCGTGCGGAACCACCTCCGTGAACACGCCGTGGAGCGTCATGACCGGGTCGGCCTCCTCGCTCTTCCACACCAGCCTGAGCGCGCCGCCGACGCGCGGCACGCACTCGCAGACGGTCATCGTCCATCCCGCGGGAGGCAACATCCACCGGCGCATCTTGTCCGGGGTCAGCATGGCCTCCCACACGAGCCGGCGCGGCGCCTGGAAGGTTCGAATGAGGACGATGGTGTTGTCGGTGGGTGTGGAGATCTGCAGGCCTTGAGTGTGCATGGGGAGTGTCCTCGAGACGGACGCGGTTGACGACGAACAGGACGATCAGCGCCGGCGAGAACGCGACGACTCCTCGCCCTTCATCTCGTCGAGGAGAGAGTCGAGCGCTTCGAAACGGGCCTCCCAGTTCCGGCGGAACTGTTCGGTCCAGGCCGTCGCCTCCTTCAGCGGCGCCGCGCTGAGGCGACAGAGGTGCTGCCGCCCGGCGACCCGGCGGCGCACGAGCTTGGCCCGCTCCAGCACACGCACGTGCTTGGTGGCGGCGGGGAAGGTCATCTTCAGGGGCGAGGCGAGTTCGCTGAGGTTGCGCTCGCCCCCGGTGAGTTGCCGAATGATCGCCCGGCGGGCCGGATGGGCCAGGGCCTGGAACACACGGTCCAGGACGGGCGATCGATCTGATACCATATGGTTTTGTACACCGATGGGTTTCACGAATGCAAGCCGCGGTTGGCCAGCGGCAAAGAACCCCGGCGCGGGTCGGTCGCCGCGGCGTCGCGCCCACCGCCACGCGGCGACCCTGCCCACCCGTTCGAGCGGACGACGTGCGCAGGCTCGGTACGACAAGCGATGCGGACCGGCCGGAACGAGCAACGCTCGGGTGGTCAGCGGAAGCAACCGGGTGGCTCGGCCACGGGATGGCTCGTCCAATCGACAACCCGCGCGAACCCCTCGATGCCTTCCAGGAGCTCGAGGAGGCTCCGACGATTCTGCCTTTCTCGCGACGATCCGGCGCGGACGCGGGCACCAAGCCGGCGTGAGACCCGCGCGAGGCCGGAGGTAGACAGTAGAGAGGCTCTGGCCGCGCGCGGGCTCGCCCTTTCGCAGTCCTCACACCCGGTCGCCGAGACTCGCCCCGCGACCGGTGCGGATGTAAGCGTCGTAGCACGGCCCGCAGAGCCAATCGTCCGTGTCGGAATCGCAGTAGGCGCCGACAGTGCCCGTGTCGATCTTGCCCCGGCAGAGCTCGCAGTGCTCGTGGTCCCAACCACCGGGCACGGTCGACGCCGTGCCATCGCGATAGAACAACAAGGCGTCGCGCGGCGCGAATTGCCGCGGGGTCCATGCCCGCGCACGGTCCTGCGCCAGCTCGAGCTGGTCCGGGGTCCACCAGGGGCGGAACACCGCGACGTCGCCGACCGCGACGCCCGGTGACACCTCCTCGTCGCTCTCGAAGGTCGCCGCGTCCGCGGTCAGGGCCACGAGGCGATGCAACCGAAGTAGGGTCGTCGCCGGGTCGGCGTCGCTGCACAGCGACGCTGGCGCGAACGGACGCCCGAGCCTGGGCTCGCGCGACACCGTCACCCGTAGCACGCCGCCTCGATGGTCGACCGCCCGCACGGTGACGCGCGGCTCGACGTAGGCGGCACCCACGTCACTTCCGCTTCTTCTTGGTCGCCTTGCCACCACCGCGCTGGAAACGCAGCGCCCCGAAGCGCGAGGCCATGTCGAACACCGCCTTCTCGATCGGGATGCGCTCGGTCGACGAGCCGGTCCAGAAGCCGTCGCACGAAGTGTGGTCGAGCATGTACTGCGCGTCCTCCGGCGTCTCCATCGCCGCGCCGTGCGCCACCAGGATCACGTCCTTGTAGAGCTTGCGCAGCTTCTGGTTGGCCGCCTCGGTGCGGGCGGCGGTCTGCTCGATGGTCTCACCCGAGTCGTAGCCCTTGAGGCCGCCCTTGGTGGTGCCGGCGTGGAAGCAGAAGATGTCGGGCTTCGCCTCCTGCACCATCTGCACCGAGTCTTCCTCGTCGAAGGCCAGACCCACGGTCACCATGCCCGCCTTCTTGGCCACCTGCAACAGCTCGATCTCGTGCTGGAAGGTGATGCCGGCCTTGGTGAGCACCCGGTAGATCTCGCTGTCCTTGTCGACGTAGCTGATCGACGGGCCGATGTTGGAGATCGAGAACACCCCCATCGCCTTGCAGCGCTCGATCACCGTCACCATGTCCTTGAGCGGGTCGTTGGCGTTGACGCAGGCGCACACGAAGGCGTCGCCCTTGAGCGCCGGCATGATGTCCTGCTCGGTGTAGTCGAGGGTCTGCTTGTTGGAGTCGAGGATGGGCCACAGCATCGACATGGTGCCCATGCCGTTGGCGCGCAGGCGCGCCCCGGAGAACGTGTTGACACAGTCGACGCCGGCCTTCTCCAGCATCTGGGCCACCAGACCGCTGCCGGCGCTGGCGATGAACACGGGCAGCTTGCGCTGCATCTTGGCGCGCAGCTTCTTGAGGATCTCGTTGCGAGAGGTGCGTGGGACGATCACGCGGCGGATGGTAGCGCCGGGGTCGCGGGGCACCGACGAGAGTCCGGGAACGAATTGCCGCTGGTCGCGTGCGCGACGGTGGAGCAACCGGCGCGCACCAACCGAGCCGACCGGCGCGCTTCGGTCAGCGCGGCAGGGTGATGGTCAGCGCCTGGTTGTCGTCGGGCGATCGGACCGTCAACCGCGCACTGGCCCGACGCCCGTCGCTCGCCTCGCACGCCACGTCGTACACGCCCGGCGGGAAGCTGTCGCCACAGCGCAGCGGGTCCAGGTTCTCCGGGAACGTGCCCGCGAAGCCGGCGAGCCGTCCCTCGGGGTCGCGCACCGACACGCGCACCGACAGGTCGGCCACGGCAGTGGGATCGACGAAGGCGAAGGTCACCGGCGCCGCGGCGCAGCCGCGCACTTCGAGGTGCGCCGTCTGGCCGCTGCGCACCGTGACCTCGCCGCGGAGGATCTGTGGCGGCGTGACGTTGGCCCAGACATCGATCAGGTAGCGCCCCGGCTGCAGCCGCGCCAGGCGTCCGTGTCCCTGCGCGATCTCACAGCCGTTCAGCGTCCGACCTTCGGCGGTGTAGACCCTGACGTGCGGCGCCGTCACCGGCGACTGCGCGGCATCGACGACCGTGATCTCGACGTCGCCGGTCGGCTGCAGCACGACGTCCTCGATGACCCGCTGCTCGCCGACCTCGAGGGCCACGAAGCCGAGCGCGAGCTGCCCCACATCGTCGACGAACGCCCCGACGTCGTAGCGCCGGGCCGGGATCGGCCCGAAGGTGAAGACACCGTTCGCATCGAGCGCACGCGACGGAACGCCCGACCACGTCCCGCTGAGGAAGACGTTGCCGCGCGCCGGGCACCCCGCCGCGTCGACGATGCGGCCACGCAGGTAGGCACTCGGCAAGTCGCGCTCGCCGAGCCGGATCAGCAGGTCACGGCGGTCGGGGGCGATCCCGCGCAGCTCGACCAGGGTCGTCCCCTCGATGCCGACCTGCACCTTGCAAGGCTCGTCGCCGACGTTCTCGAGCGCGAACGCCCCCTCGGCGTCGGTCGCGAACCAACGCTGCACTTGGTGTCGGCTGCGCTGGACCACCCCAACCGAGCAGAGCAGACCCCGACCGTCGGGCCCGAGGACGCGGCCGGCGATGGTCCGGCCGCGACCGAGGGTGGGGTTCCAGACGCTGGCCGCACCGGCCACCAGGTCGAGCTGCGCGCGCGCTCGGTCCTCCTCCTTGACGGCCGCCACCGTCACGCGACCGCGGGGCAGACCCTCCAGTTCGAACGAGCCCGACGCGTCGGTGCGCGCGTCGATGTTCCAGAACCCGAGGCCGTCGGGGCGATCGCCGGAGTACACGCGAGCCCCGGCCACTGCCTGGCCGGCGGCATCCGACACATTGCCGCGCACGATCGCGCCGCGCTCCAGCGGGACCGTGAGCGCCGTCTCGCGGCCGGCCTCGACCTGCGCCACCACGGTCACGGCCCCGAACCCCGGCGCCCACACGTCGACCGGCTGCGGCCCCGCGGGGACGTCGTCGACGGCGAACCTGCCGTCGGATCCGGTCACGGCCCGCGCGCTCGGCGCGCGCACCAGGTGCACGTTCGGATCGCCGCTCTCGATCACGGCACCGGCGCCCCGCCCCACCCGGACCGTGGCCCAGGCGACGGGTCGACCTCCCGCGTCGACGACCGTACCGGCCACCGTGCCCGCGGGCTCACCCAGCCGCAGGACGACGTTCTCGGTGACGGCCGGCGTCCGTGGCAGCCTGCGCAAGTGGGACCGACTGAAACCGGACTTGGCAGCTCCCACGTAGTGGTTCGCATCGCGCAACCACGCCGAGAACGCACCCTGCGCGTCGCTGCGCCCCACGGTGACGACCTTGCCCCAGCCGTGCGGCTGCGAGACGAGGATGTCGGCGTCGGCGACGGGCTGGCCACCGGTGTCGACGACGACACCTTGCACTCGGCCCGCGCGCGTGGCGACGAGTTCGACATCCCGACGCTCGCCGGCAGCCAGGCGCAGGTAGGGCTCGTCCGCAACGTAGGGGCTTCCGACGAAGTAGTCTCCGGGTGCCAGGTGCGGCAGCACCGCGGTTCCTTCCCCGTCGGTGCGCGTGTCCCGCTCCCAGACCTGCGGGCGGTTGAAAGGGAGCGCGAACACGCCGAGCGCCACCGCCGGCGAACCGTCGTCGGCCCAGCGCATGCGCACGTGCACCGAAGCGAAGCCGGGGTCGTCGCCGGCCGGCGACGCATCCACCTCCGCGCGCGCCGGCGATTCCGGCGCTGCTTCGGAAACGTGCGGACGCGGGGCCGACGGACCGGAGGCCATAAGGTCGACGGCGCCGACCGTCGGGTTTGCTCGGGCCGGCGAGCGCGGCCAGACCTCGTAGCCGAGCAGGCCGAGCAGGAGCCCGACCAGCGGCACGACGAGCCACGCCTTCTTGCTCGCCACCGCGCCCGCCGCGACCGACGCCCCGAGCCCGAGCGCACCGACGGTGGCCGGCGCGCGTTCTGCCGCGTGCAGGACCGAGCGCCGGATCGCATCCAGCGCCGCAGCCCGCGGCAGCCCCAAGAGTGCCGCGCCGGGGACGAAGCTGGCGGGCAGCCGCTTGCGCAACTGCTCGAGCGCGCGCACGAGCTGGGTGCGCACGGTGCCGGCCGGGCGCTGCAGGCGCGCCGCGATCTCCTTGGCGTTGAGGCCCTCGCGCAGGTGCAGGTCGAGCACCTCGGCGTAGGCAGGGGTGAGGTCGGCGCGCAGACGCACCACCTCGTCCACGAGTTCGTTCGCAGCGGCGACGCCCGCCGGGTCGGGCGCCTCGCTCGGCGGCGCCACCGGGGCCAACTGGCGCCCACGGCGTTCATGCAGCTTGCGCGCGTGGTTGCCGACGATGCCCGTAAGCCAAGGCAGGGCCCGGCGCCGGGCATCGTAGGCCGCGCGCTGCTCGATCACCGTGAGGAACGTCCGCTGCACCAGGTCGTCGGCGTCAGCGCGGTTGCCGCTCAGCCAGAGCGCGACGCGCAGCAACTCGGCCGCAGTCTGGTCGAAGAGGTCGCCCAAGGCTGCGGGATCACCGGTGCGGGCGTAGCGCGCGAGGAGGCGGTCGGGAGTAGCGGGAACGAGCGGCATGCATGCTTCTTCCCGGGAGACGGCTGTCATGCTACATGTGACCCGAAGCCAGAAGGCCGCAATGGACCGCTGGGCACCCACGCCGCGGCCTGGCGGCAGAGCAGCGGCTTCGTCCTCCCGTTTTCAGGTCGGGACCTCGATCAGGAACGCGCGGCGCAGGAGTTCGGCCCACGGGTTGCGCCGCCGAGGCAGGCACCTGCGGGACTCGGTGTGGGCAGTTGGCGGGGGTTCGAACGCGGACGACGGTGTCGGCTCGTGTCGATCGCGTACTCGGTGATCGGCACGCCCTCGACGATCTCCATCGCGAAGAACGTCGACGAGCCAGCGCGCGTCCAGAAGGCACACGCCGTCGGCACCCGCGCCTCCACGACCGCCGCCGGGTGCCGTCAGGGCCTCTCGTCGCGCGCGCGGTAGAGGCGCCCCGCCACGTAGGCGAGCGTCTTCGGATCGGTCTCGGCGCGCACGACGCGCTCGAGCACCGGGCGTGCGTCCGGCTGACTCGCGAGATGGTCGACGAGGTAGCGCGCCATCTCGCCGCGCGCCGCCGGGTCGCGTTCGGTCTCGACCAGGCGAGCGCAGAGGGTGAGTCCGGCGTCGGTGTGCGCGTGCATCGCGCGCATCCCCGCGACCATGGCGGCGCGGACGCGGCCGTCGGACTCGCCTCCGAGGCGCGCCGACAGGAGCTCCAAGCCGGCCGGCTGGTCCATCGCCGCCAACGCCTGCGCCGCCGCCGCGCGCACCGCCGCCGCCCCGTCCGTGAGGGCGCGGCTCGCCACCGGCAGCAGGCCGGGGTCGCGGCTGTTGGCGATCGCCTGCAGGGCCACCGCGCGCGCGTCGGGCGCGGGGCCGGCCTCGGCCACGCGCGCCAGCGTCGCGGCGACGTCGGCGTAGCGCGCGGCGTCGTGCTCGTGCAAGGTCTTGCCCATCTGCCCCAGGGCCAGGAGCGCGGTATTCGCGAGGTCGCTGGCCGCGGCGTCGGGGCTGGCGGAGCCCGACTCGGCGAGGTGGCTGACGAACTCGACGCTGAGGTCGGTCGGGGCCGAAACGCCGCCCAGCGCCACGATCGCGCGCAGCCGGTGGCCCATGGCGAAGCTGGAGTCGCCGGCGACCTCGGCCAGGGTCCCCTGGCAGACGTCGCCACCGGCGAGTTCCAGCGCGTGTGCCAACCCCGCGGCCACCGTCGCGAGCACGTCGCGGTCGCGTAGCAGCGGCGGGATCTCGGACGCGAGTTCGGGGAACGTGCGCAACATGGCCGCGAGGCGATGGACGTAGCCGAGATCGTCGCCCCGACTGGCGGTGAACTGCGCCGCCAGGTCGGAAAACGCCCGGCGGTCGGCGGCGGTCGCCGGCTTCGCTTCCACGGCCGGTAGCTCCGTCTGCGGTGGGTCGAGGGCCGGAACCGGGCGCTGCAGCAAGGACCGGGCGTGCGGCGTGCCGGCGACGTCGCTGTCGGGATCCCAAGCCGCAGCCGCAGCCGTGAGGGTCGACCGCGTCGCGACGCGCGCCACGAGCTGGCCCTGGTTGGACAGCTCCAGCTCGTCGGCGACCTCGGCACGCCCCCACCAGCTCGCTTCGCGCGCCAGCGCCAGCGTGGCGTCGGAGTGCAGCACGCGCACCGACGCTTCGCCCTGCGCCTCCCCCGCCTGCATCACCCGCGCACCGTGCAGGTAGGCAGCCTTGCGCTTGTGCCAGGCACCGTCGTGACGCACGTCGTAGACCGCACGGAAGCGGCCGCTCTGATGTTCCTCCACGGCGGTCCACGTCGTCGACGCCACGGCGGGGAGCGACGCCTGGAACGTCCGCACGACCTCCGACAACTGCACCTGCACTTCGCCGTCGAGGCCGGCAGGAAAGCGGAACGAGGTCGGCATGCCGCCGACGAAGCCGACGACGAACGGCACGCCGAGCGCCCGCGCGCGCGCCGCGTCGGGCGCGGTGGCCACGCGGTAGTCGACGTCGCGCAGCTGCATGGCCACCTCGACGGCGCTTCCTTGCCGCCCGAGGACGTTGGCACACAAGCGTGCCCGCAAGGCATGCTCGATGCGCTGGCCCGGCTGCGCCGGGTCGAGAGCGACCTCGGAGTCGATGGCGAGAAGGTAGGCGAGGTGGTCACCGACGCGCCAGACCAGCTCGTCGGGAGTCGCGGCGGCCGTCACGACCCGCCCCCTGTCGGCCGGACGCGGGTCGCGCGCCAGCAGCCAGAGTGCGGCGCCTGCGGCCAGGGCCGCTGCGCCCGCGACGGCGAGGCCGCGCCGGCCGAAACGATCGCGGGAGTCATCGATGCGACGGGAAGCCATGGTGTTCGGTGCTCGAGGCGGACGTGGAAGTGGAATTCGAGGACGTGGAGTCGAGGGACGAGGGACTCGGGGTGGGGCTCGGGGATGCGCACGGTCACTGCAGGCACACGGTGCGCTGCTCCTGCTTGTCGAAGAGCACGTCGGTCATGGCGAAGCTCTGGAAGCGCGCCAGCGTCTTCTCGTTGCGCACGCGCCGCAGACCGCACGGGATCACCTGGTAGCACCACTTCGGCTCGGTGTGGCTCTCGTAGAGGTAGATGCGGCCATTGGGGCCGGTCAGCTCGTTGATCGCCTGCATGCGCAGGGTGCCGGTCAGCTGGCCGTTGCCCGGCGTGCCGAGCTGGCAGGTGGCGGTGGCGGTGAACACGTCGTCGAGCAACGTGATGGCGCCGGCGACGCCTGCCTCGACCACCACGACGTTCACGGACGCGGACGCGAACGCCTCGATGCGGCCGAACGCCTGGCCCTGCACCTCCATGCGTGCCGGATCGAGGTAGGCGCGCAGCGAGTAGCCCATCGTGCCGGTGGTCTGTGCCACGAGCTGGATCGGGATCGGCCCGGCGAAGACGCGGCCGCGGACCTCGTAGGTCTTGGTGAACGTCTCCTCCTTGAGGTAGGTGACGCTCGGGTCGATGGCGTTGCGCGAGTAGAGCGCGACGCCGAACATCTTGAACTCCGCCCGGAACTCGGAGTCGGTGGGACGACCCTCGCGCGGCAGCACGCGCCCGTAGGCCTGCAGCTCGACGGCCTTGCTGGCGGCACCGAACAGCTTCACCGGGATCGCGGCGTGCGCTTCACCGATGGCGCCGCGCCGGTCGAGGCTGGCACCGGCCCCGAAGTCGACGCCGACGCCGAACGTCGCGTTCTTCCAGTCCTTGCGGTAGCCGGAATCGTAGGCGAGGTCGTTGCACGGGTTCGGTTGCGGCGTCGGCGGCAGCACGATGACGACGTTCACGCGGATCTGGTCGTCGTTGCCGTTCGGGCGGTCCTGATGGCGCAGGCTGCCGTTCTCCCACTCGGCGATGCCGGCGGTCATGTTCGAGCTGAAGGTCACCTCGAACGTGTTGGCCCCACCGCTGCGCAGGTAGGCCTCGATGCGGCTACGCGTGCTCGGCGGGATGTGGACGTCCATGTTGACGGTCGTCGGCACGCCCGGACTGATCGCGGCGAAGATCTGCGTCTCGTACACCGAACGGTCCGGGTCCCAGAACCACAGCGCCTGCGAGCCGCTCCCGGGCACGGCGATGGTCGCGGTGATGTCGAGGCGCTGGATCTCGCGCGTCCCGGTCGTCGACGCTTCGAGGGTCGCGTCGAAGTCGTGGTTGCTGCGATCCTGGGCGCTGCGCGACGTGCCGGGGCTGCGCGGATCCGAGTAGGGCAGCGCGGGACCGAGCGGGTCGACCGGCCACAACACAACGGCGTCCTGTTCGACCGTCGCGCTCTCGAGCACGATGTCGGCGCGGTCGGTGTTGCCGTTGCCGATGGCGACGGGCACGCGCGAGTGGTCGGTCGGCTCGTTGTCGTTCTCGTCGGTCTCGGGCACCGCGTTGGCCGGATCCAGGTGCGGGATGAGGTACCAGTTGCCGTCCTCGCGCGCCTCGGACGGGATGACGACGAAGACCTCGTAGGTGTTGGCGCCGGCGGTCACCGGGCTGATGACGCTGGTCGACACCTCGTGCTGCCGGACTTCGGCGGCGTGGGAGTCGACGTCGCTGGCGTTCAGCAGCACGTAGCTGATCGGAACCTGCTCGTAGGCCTGCGTGGCGCTGATCGACACCGCCAGCGTCATCTCGTGCGCAGCGTTGGGGTCCGTCGACAGCAGACGGACGTTGGTGACCGCCAGGTTGCCGAGGGAGGGACCGCCACCGCCGCCGCCGCCGCTGCTGCACGCCGCGAGAGCGAGGAGGCCGAAGAGGGAAAGGGTCGGGATGCGCAAGTTCATGGTTCGGGTTCGGGAGTGGTGTTCAGACCGGCTCTCGCGAGAACCCGAGGCAGCCCGCAGAAAATGGCGCCCGGCGCCGGCGCCCTCGGTGCGGGCGTGCGCGCTCGCGACCTTGCCGCCGGGCTTTCGCGCACTGCCGGGACGCGCGCTGCCGAACGGTTTCGTGGCGTGGGGTCGGGGCGCGCGACGATCGGAGCGGCACGAACCTCGCGAGCGCGAATCGATCACGGCGCCGGCGCCCTCCTGGCGACAGGGCCGCCGCTGCGCCCTCTCGTTCCGACACCGTAACCGCGCCCAACCAAAGCCTGCCGCGGGCCGAGCTCGGCAGGCGATCGGGCGCGCAGGCACGGGCCTTGCCATGCACCCGCCATGTGGAACCTGCGCCGACTCCTTCCCCTCACCCTGATCGCCGCGGCCAGCACCCAGGCCCTGGCCGCCCAGCGCAACGTGATGACCCTGATCGGTGCGACGAGCGCGTCGGGGGGGCTTTGCGACGAGACGCCAGCGTGCTCCTACAGCAAGGTCCACGCGGCGCCCGGCGAGACGCTCACCCTGTTTGCCAATACCATCGGCGCGCCGTTCCTCGTCTTCGCATCACCGTCGCCGGCATCCCCGTGCGCGAGCATCCCCGGCGTCGCCGGGTCGCTCGTCCTCGGTCCGCCGGTGCTGTTCGCGATGGAGCTGCGGGCGCAGGGACGCCTCCATGACGCGCACTGCGTCACGTGGTTCGCCTCGCAGCAAATCCAGGTTCCGCCTCTCGTGCCACGGGGGTCACGCCTCTACCTGCAGGGGTTGGTTCAGGTGGTGTCGAGCTGGACGCTGACCAACGCGATCGAGCTCGCGATCCTCTGAGCCCCGGAGGGCTCGCGGTCGCAAGGGCGGCCGCCAGCAACGCCGAGCAAGGAAGCCGACTGCGGCTGCCCCGTTCGACGCGCCGCCGACCCGCCGGCCCTCGACCACCCAGCGCGATTGCAATCGGCTCGCGTGAGACCGCGACCCCCTCGGCTACCATCGCACTGATGCGTGTGCCGGTGTGCGCCTTGATCCTCGCTGCCTCCACGGCGGGCGACGTCGTAGCGCAGGACCTGCGGACCGAAGCCGAAGCCCGGGTGGCGAAGGCTGCGCCACCTTCGACCGCATGGTTCGAGGCGCGCTGCGAGCTTGTGGAGGCGCTCCTCGACTGTGACGTCCGCGGGGCGCTGGCAGCCGCACGCGAGACGGCTGCCGCAGCCGCCACACAGCAGCCTGCCATCCGGGCGGCGATGGCAGCGCAGGTGGCGATGGCGCAGTCGCTGCTCGAAGGCAGCGCTGCCGCCGAGGAAGCAGTGCGCACGGCGGAAGTACCGCCTGGCGCAGGCAGCGAGCCGCTGTGGCGTTGCTACTACCACTTGGCGCGCGCGCGGCAGCTCAGCGTCGCCGACCACGATGCCGACGAGCTGGCGGCAGCCATCGAAGGCGCGGCGGCTGCGCGCGACTCGGGCCGCCCCGTCCTGTTGGCTCGGGCCAGTCTGATCCTGCACCAGCTCTGCCCCGACTTCTTCGTCGAAGGCACGCAGACGGCTCTCGACGTGGCGAGGGTCACGATCGACACCCATCACCTCGAGAACCTGCGGGTGTGGCTACTGGCCTGCGACTTCGTGCAGGTCGACGAGCGCGACAACCAGGCCGAGGTCGATCGCGTGCTGGTGCGCATGGAGCAGCTCGCCGTCGCCCAAGGCCATCGCCGCGGCCAGGGCGTGGTCGCCTTGCGGCGCGGACTGCTGGCCTTGCAGCGCGGCGACCACGACGCTGCGGTGCGTTGGCTGCGCGCTTCGCGGCTCCCGGCACAGGAGCTCGGCGACATCCGCCAGCTGGCCCACACGATCGAGTTCGAAGCCGACGTCGAAGTCGATCGCGACCGACTGGAGCAAGCACAGGCGTTGATCGCCGAGGACCACGCTCTGATCGACGGACGGGGCCTGCCCGAGTGCGAGCGCGGGATCATGGAGACGAGCTTCCAGCTCGCCATCAAGCGCGGCGACAGCCCGCGCATCGCCGAACTGGCGCAGCGCCTCGACCAGGCGCGACGGAGTGGCCGCTCCCAGTGGCCGCTGTACCTGGCCGTCCGCGACCGGCTGGTGCGCGCCGAGGCCGAACGGGTGAGCACGCACGAGCAGTTGCAACAGGCGCATCTGCGCGAACAGCGACACGCTTGGCTCGCGTGGCTGATCGGCGCCTCGGTGGTGGCGGCGGCCGGAGTAGCGCTGACCGTGCTGACCTGGCGCAGCCGGCGTGCCGCGCTGCGCACTGCCACCCGTCTGCGCGAGCAGATGGAACGCCTGACCGCCGAGCAGGCAGCGCGCGCTCGGGCCGAAGAACGCATCCGCCAGCTCGAGCTCAGCGACAGTCTCGGCGTGCTGGCCAACGGCATCGCCCACGACTTCAACAACCTGCTCACGTGCGTGCTCGGCTACGCCGAGGAGCTGCAAGAAGAAGCCGCCGGCGCCGAACACCGACAGTTGGCGAGCACCATCGCGAGCGCCGCTCGGCAGGGTGCGCGTATGTGCCGCCAGTTGCAGGCCTACGCGGGCGCGACGCCGACCGACGCGACGCTGCTCGACCTACCAGCCCTGATCGCGGAGGTCATCCCGGTCCTCGCCGGCGCGGTGCGCGACCGCCTGACCGTGCGGCCGGGCACGCTCGAGCCCGGCACGTCGATCGTCGCCGACCGCAGCCAGATCGAGCAGGTCCTGCTCAACCTCGCCATCAACGCCGCCGATGCCGCGGCCCACACGGTCACGGTCGGCACCCACGTGGTTCGGCTCACCGCCGACGCGGTGCGCGACGAGGGGATCCGCGGCGAACTGCAGCCCGGTCGCTTCGCCGTGCTCGACGTCGAGGACGACGGTGACGGCCTGGATCCGCAGATGGCCGCGCGCGTGTTCGATCCGTTCTTCACCACCAAGTTCCCCGGCCGCGGCCTGGGGCTGGCTGTGGTGTACGGCGTGCTGCGCCGGCACGGCGGCGGCGTGCGCCTCGACACGGCGCAAGGCGCCGGCGCGCGCTTCCGCCTGTTCTTTCCCCTGGCCGAGCCGGCGGCCGTCGGGACACCCGACCCGCTGCCGATCTCGGACCGCGACGACGAAGCGGAGCCGACGACCACGAAGCCAGCCACTGTCGTGGTCGTCGACGACGAGACGGCGATCCGCGACCTCTTGCGCGTGGCGCTGCGCCGCGCCGGTCACGAGGTCGTGGCCACCGACAACGGCGCCGACGTGGAACGAATCCTCGGCGAGCGGGCCGCGACCGAGTCGACCGTGCTGTTGCTCGACCTGACCATGCCGGCCATGGACGGGCCGGAGGTGTTCCGGCGCGTGCGCGCTGCGTTCCCGCTGGTGCCGGTCGTGCTCATGAGTGGTCACGCCCGTCCCCATGTCGACGACGTCGCCCGCGAGCTGAGACCCGACGGCGTCCTCCTCAAACCTTTCGACCTGGCGACCGCGCGGCGCGCCGTGGCCGCCGTGCTGCCGTGAGGCGGGCAAGGCGCGGCGTGGGCCGAAGCGGCGGGCACTCGATGCGTTGCTAACAGGCGTCGGCGATCCAGCGTCTTGCGATCAGCACCGCGCGCGGCGCGGACCATCCGATACCACAGGCTCTCCATGTACAAGATCTCGTTCGGCTGTCTCAGCGTCGCGGTGGCTCTCGGCGGCGTGTCGCGCACGCCTGCGCCGGCGTTCGGTCCCGGTGGCGTGATCGCGACGATGCGCCACATCACCGCGGCCCTCGATGCGGGTGACGCCAAGGCCCTGCGCCAGAGTTTCGACCTGACGCGCGAGACGCACACGTGGGTCGAGGAGAGCGGCGCGGAAGGGCACATGGGCCGCGCCGGCGAGGACGGCGCCCTCACCGCGGTCGGCGCCGACGGCGAGCCGTTCGAAGTCGCGGCTCTGACGGCGCTGCCCGCGCGCCTGCTGCAGGTGACCGGCGCCGACAGCGCGCGCAAAGTGTCCAGCAAGATGGTCGCGGTGCGCGCCGACTGCGCCAGCGCCGAGTGCAGCTTCGCCGTCGCCGACGTGGAGCGCACCTACGACGCCGGCAGCGAGGCGGAGCACGTCGTGCGTGTGCGCGTCACCGCGCTGATGCGCTACGACAACGACGCGCACGGCTTCCGCGTCTTCCACTGGCACGAGTCCGTCCGGCCGAAGTAACAGGGTGGAGCCTGACTCCACCTTGTTACTTCGCGAGGCGGCGGCGCGCGAGCTCTTGCAGGATGGGGGCCGACCAGCGGGTCGAGGCGTCGGGGGCGGCCGTGGTCGCTTGCTGCCATTGGGCGCGGGCGGCGTCGGGATCGTGGGCAGCCCAAAGAACGTCGCCGAGAAAGACGCGGCTCACCGGCACCGGGGCGAGTTCGACGGCGCGGGTGAGAGACGTGCGGGCCAGAGCCGGGTCACCGTACGGCCAAGGGGCTTGGCCGCGAAAACGACCCTGCAGGCGCAGCGGCGCGCCGCCGTCGAAGGTCGGATCGAGCGCCAGAGCCTTGTCGATGGCGGCGACGAGCTTGGGGCCGTAGCCCGCGAACAGCGAGCGCGTCGGGCCGTTGGCCCAGGCGAGCAGCGACAAGTGCAGGGCGACTTGCAGGTGCGCCGCGACGCGTTCGGGCGAGGCGGCCGCGGCCTGCTCGGCCAACGCGCGGCCGGTGGTCGCCAGCGACAGGATTTCGGCGCGCACGTCGTCGGGAACGTGGTCGTCGGCCGCCAGGACCTCGTCCATCGTCGTCGCCTGTTCGGTGGTGGAAAGCGCCGCACGCTGCATGCGCACGTCAGCGGCCTCGAAGGCGCGCTCGGCCACGGCCAACGCCAGATCGACGTCGGTCGGTGTCGCCTTGTGTGCCTGCACGGCATCTGCGAGCCGACGGTCCACCTCCGCTTGCAGGCGCGCGGCGCGCTCCGGCAAGGGCAGCGTCGGATCGTCGGCGAAGGCGACCGCCGGTGCCGCGGGTGCAGGCGCGAGCACGCTGTCGAGCGGCCGCGCCGACAGGACGCAGCCCGCCATCGGCAGCCACGCCGCCGACATCGGCACGACTCGCCCCAGCGCTCCACTGACCGACGAGACCAGCTGCCACGCCAAGCTCGGTGAGAAGCGGCGGACCGCGCGCGGCACCCTGCTCGACGACACCGTGGGCACGAGCGCGACCGCTCGCGACGCCACCCCCACCGTCGCGCCCGATCGCCGCCTCACGCCAGCAGCCCCGGCACCACGCGCCCGCCGACGTCCGTCAGGCGGAACCGTCTCCCCTGGTAGCGGTAGGTCAGCCGCTCGTGGTCGAGTCCCAACAGGTGCAGCAGCGTTGCCTGCAAGTCGTGCACGTGCACGGGGTCTCGCACGATGTTGTAGCCGAGGTCGTCGGTCTCGCCGTACACGGTGCCGGCGCGCACGCCGCCGCCCGCCAGCCACATCGAGAAGCAACGCGGATGGTGGTCGCGGCCGAAGTCGTCGGCAGTCAACCGCCCCTGCGAGTAGCAGGTGCGCCCGAACTCGCCACCCCACACCACCAGCGTGTCGTCGAGCAGACCGCGTCGCGCCAGGTCTTCGACCAGCGCCGCGCCGGCTCGGTCGGTCTGCCCCGCCAGCCTCGGCATGCCGGCCGGCAGGTGGTCGTGGTGGTCCCAGCCGCGGTGGAAGAGCTGCACCATGCGCACGCCGCGCTCGAGCAGACGGCGCGCGAGGAGGCAGTTGGCAGCGAAGGTGCCCGGCTTGCGCGCGTCGTCGCCGTAGAGGGCGAACGTCGACTCGGGCTCGGCCGACAGATCGGTCACCTCCGGCACCGCCGTCTGCATGCGGAACGCCAGCTCGTACTGCCGCAGCCGAGCCGCGATCGCCGGGTCGTCGTCGTGCGCCAGCGCCTCCTCCTGCAGCGCACGCACCGCCCGCATCCAAGCCCGGCGCGCCTCGCGGTCGATCCCCGGCGGGTCCGCGAGGTACAGCACCGCGTCCTTGCCGGCGCGCAGCTGCGTGCCCTGATGCTCGGCCGGCAGGAACCCCGCCCCCCACAAGCGCGCGTAGATCGGCTGGCCGCCGGCGCCTTGCGTCACCAGCACGCAGTAGGTCGGCAACTCGTCGCTGTCGTTGCCGAGCCCGTAGCTCAGCCATGCGCCGACCGACGGCCGTCCGGCGACCTGGAATCCGGTCTGGAAGAAGGTGATCGCCGGATCGTGGTTGATCTGCTCGGTATGCAGCGAGCGCACGATGCAGAGCTTGTCGACGATGCGCGCCGTGTGCGGGAACAGCGACGACACGTCGGCGCCGCTCTGGCCGTGCCGCGCGAACGGGAACGGCGAACCGACCATCGGCAGCGTCGACTGGTTGCCAGACATGCCGGTGAGGCGCTGGCCCTGGCGCACAGAGTCGGGCAGCTCTTCACCGCGCCGGCGGATCAGCTCCGGCTTGAAGTCGAAGCTCTCGAGCTGCGACGGCCCGCCGCTCATGAACAGCGACACGATGCGCTTGGCGCGCGGCGCGAAGTGAGGCCCCT
This sequence comes from Planctomycetota bacterium, assembly GCA_041398565.1. Lineage (GTDB taxonomy): Bacteria > Planctomycetota > UBA1135 > UBA1135 > UBA2386 > DATGPD01. Next base: position 435,989 of record JAWKUN010000002.1, read on the forward strand.
TCGACGGCGCTTCGTCGCCGCTACGCAGGTCGCGCGCCAGCAGCGAACGCGCCGCCACGCCCGGCAACGCGCAGGCCACGCCGCCGCGTGCCAAAGCCGTCAGGAAGGTTCGGCGGCCCACGAGATCGTGCCCCTCGTTCATCGCAGCACCACCGCTTCGTCGGCCGAGTAGATCGCGCTCGCCACCATGGTCGCCGCGGCCTGCGTCGCCAAGTCGAGCGCGGCGTCTTCGTGCGGTGGGTCGCCCACGGCCAGGAGCTGCCGCGCCGCCTCGGGGGCGCCGGCGAAGCGCGCCGCCTGTGCGTCCCACAGCGCGCGCAGCGCCCGCGCCGCGCCCGGCCGCGGCAGCTCGCCCAGCACGCGGAGATGCATGCTGCGCACGCTGGCCTCGACGTCGGCACCACACTCGCGCAGCGCGCGCTCCGCCAGACCGCGCGCTGCCTCGACGAACTGCGGGTCGTTCATCAAGACCAGCGCCTGCAGCGGCGTGATCGTGCGCTGGCGACGCTGCACGCACACCTCGCGGTCGGGGGCGTCGAACAGCGACATCGACGGCGGCGGTGAGGTGCGCTTCCAGAAGGTGTAGAGGCTGCGCCGGTGCGAGCCCTCGCCGACGTCGCGCCGGTAGCTGGCACCCGACTTCTCCTCCCACAGACCGGGCGGCTGGTACGGCTTCACCGGCGGGCCACCGGGCTTCTCCACCAGGAGCCCGGCGGTGAACAGCGCCGCGTCGCGCGTCATCTCCGCCGACAAGCGCAGCCGTGGCCCGCGCGCCAGGAGCTCGTTGTCGGGGTCGCGCTCACGCAGCGCCGCCGACGCGACCGAACTCTGCTGCCATGTCTGCGAGGTGAGGATCAGACGGTGCAGGGCCTGCACGTCCCAACCCGACTGCACGAACCGCCGCGCCAGCCAGTCGAGGAGCTGCGGGTGGCTCGGCGGCGAACCCTGCACGCCGAAGTCCTCCTGCGTGCGCACCAGACCCTGGCCGAAGTGCATCTGCCAGATCCGGTTGACGGCGACGCGCGCGGTGAGCGGATGGTGCGGCTCGCACAGCCAGCGCGCCAGGCCGAGGCGGTTGCGCGGCGCATCCTTGGGCCACGGCGGCAGCGACGCCGGCACGTCGGGCTCGACCGCCGCGCCGTGCCGGTCGTAGGCGCCGCGCTCGAGCACGTAGGCAGCGCGCGGACAGTCGTCGCGCATCACCATGATCTCGCGGATCTGGTCGCGCACGGCGGTGATACCGGCGAGCGCCTTGCGGTAGGCGGCCTCGTCGGCAACGAGGTCGTCGGGGTGGAGGGAGCGGTAGTAGCCGGAGAGCTCGTCGTGGATCTGCTCCCCTTGCTCGCCGTGGAACGATCGCCGCGCCAGCGCTTGCGCGAGGCGCGAGCCCCCGGCCAGGTGATCGATCTCGAGCTCGGTCAGGCAGCGCGGGAACACCCACAGGTCGTCGACCTCGCCGCCGGCCAGCCCGCGGTCGCGGAAGCGCGCGCCGACGACCAAAGCCTCGGCGCCGCCGCCGGTGATGGACTTGGTGAGGCAGTCGCGCACGACCTCGACCTCGGCGGCCGTTCCGTCGACGACAATCCCGAGGGTGTCGGCTCGGCCGTGGCCGGCCGATCGGATCGCCACGTGCGTCCATCGCCCGGCCTGCAGCGGCGCCTTGGCCCGGATGCGCACCGCGTTGCCCGGCCAGAAGTGGATCAGGGCGAAGCTCGGCCGACCGTCTTCGAGCAGCAACTCGTAGCCGCGGCTGCCGGCGTCGGTCCAGGCGCGCGAGCGGTGCAGCACGACGGCGCGGTCGGTGATGGCGTCGACCTTCAACCAGAACGCGATGGTGAACTCGTCGTACGCGGTGAAGTCGGCGACGCCCGGCAGGGTGACGCTGCACTCGCCGTCGAAGCGCAGTGCGCTGCCCACCTTGCCGGGCACCACCTGCACCGCGCCGTCGACGCGGCCCGGCTTGCTCGGGTCGGCGAGGTTCGCGACCTTGCCACCCTCGATCGCCTCGCCGGCGAAGTGGCCGGCGCAAGCGACGACCTCGGCGCGCTTGCCTGGCTGCGCCAGCCACTCGTCGAGGCCAACGGGATCGATGTCCCTGTGCGTCCGCCCCGCCTTCCGCCCCGCCGCCTGCCGAGCCGCCTCCGCCGCCGCCAGCGCCTTCTCCTGCTCCGGCGTCGGCAGCAGCAGCGTCGGCGTCGGCACCGCGTTGGTGAAGTGCGAGTACAGGCCGCACTCGTCGATGTCGTCGAACAGCGCGAACAGCTGGTAGAACTCGCGCTGCTTGATCCGGTCGAACTTGTGGTCGTGGCAGCGGGCACAGCCGAGCGTCAAACCCAGCACGGCGCTGCCCAGGGTCTCGACCCGGTCGCACACGTATTCGACCCGGAACTCCTCTTCGACGCTGCCGCCCTCGTTGGTCTGCCGGTGCAGGCGGTCGAAGCACGTCGCCAGGATCTGCTCGCGGCTCGCGTCCGGCAGCAGGTCGCCGGCGAGCTGCCAGGTGAGGAACTGGTCGAAGGGCAGGTTGCGCTGGAACGCGTCGACCACCCAGTCGCGCCACGGCCACACCTCGCGGTAGACATCGGCCTGGTAGCCGTAGGTGTCGGCGTAGCGGGCGGCGTCGAGCCACGGCACGGCCATGCGCTCGCCGTAGCGCGGCGAGGCCAGTAGCCGGTCGAGCACGCGCGCGAACGCGTCGGGCGTCTCGTCGCCTGCGAACACGTCGAGTTCCTCCGGCGTCGGCGGCAGACCGGTGAGCGCGAACGAAGCGCGGCGCAGGAGCTGCGTCTTGCTGGCCGGCGGCGCCGGTGCCAGCCCCTCGCGCTCGAGGCGGGCGCGCACGAAGGCGTCGATCGGGTTGGCCGGCTCGCCACCCGGCGCTTCGGGCACCGGCACCGCGTCCGGCAACGACCGCAGCGACCAGTGCTCGGTGTAGGGCGCACCCTGCTCGATCCACGCACGCAGGCGCGCGATCTCCGCCGCCGACAGCGACAGGCCGCTGTTGGCCGGAGGCATGCGGTCGTCGTCGTGCGCGTTCACCCGCCGCCACAGCTCGCTTCGCCCGAGGTCGCCCGGCACGATCGCGACCCTGCCGTCCTTGCGCGCGCTCTTGGCGCTCGCCTCCTCGTCGAGGCGCAGCCCGGCCTTGCGCCGACTCGCGTCGGGGCCGTGACAACGAAAGCAGCGGTCGGCGAGCAGCGGGCGGATGTCGCGGTCGAAGTCGATGATGGGCGGACGACCGAAGTCGCCGCCCATCGCACCAGCCATGCAGCGGATGGAGTCAGACTCCACCGCTGAACGGCGGGTGATCGCGCCGGCACGCGCATGTGCCCACGCACCGGCGGCGCAGCACAGAGCGAGCAGCGGCGTCGAAGCGCGACGGAGCATGCCGCGATCATGCCAGACGCGCGCCCCAACGCGAGACGCGGGCCGCCGAGCGAGCCGGGCCTCGTGATCCTGCCAGTGCGATTTGCCGCCCACGCTGAGCCTCGGCGTGAACGCGGACCGGGCACGCGCCCGGCAGCAGGCGGCTCCATCGGCGATGCTCTCGCGCAGCCCGGCTGGAGGTCGCCTCGCAGTGATACGTCGCCAACAGCGTTCAGCGGTGGACCTGGCTCCATCCGCTGCAAGGCTGGTGCGATGGGCGGCCTACTCCTTCTTGTCGGTCTTCGCCGGCGCCTCGGCCCCCGCCTCGGCAGCGGCAGGCTCCGGCGCCGGCACCGCACCCAAGACCTCGAGCATGGCATCGGCGACGAAGCGGTTGCCGGCGGCGTTCAGGTGCACGCCGTCGGTGGTCAGCACGCCGCGCTCGGCGTCGTCGGTGTTGCGCGCCCGCAACGCGGCGACGAAGCGGGCCCGCAGGTCGAGGAGCGTCAGGTGCGCCGATGCGGCCACCCGCCGGCTCACCGCGGCGTACTCGTCGAGCATGCCGTCGAGCTGGTTGCTGCCCGCAGCCTTCTCGCCGATGACGCTGGGCGTGCACAGCACGACCCGCGCCCCGGCGGCGGCGATGTCGTGCACCAGCTGGCGCAGGCCGGACTCGAAGGCATCGATGGGCGTGCCCTTGCCGCGCAGCGAGTGCCAGACGTCGTTGATGCCGATGTAGACGACGACGACGGTCGGCTCGACGGCCAGAACGTCGCGTTCCAGGCGCGCGGCGAGGTCGGGCACCCGGTTGCCACTCACGCCCTTGCCGATCAGCTCGACCCCGGGCAAACGGGCGCGCAGGTCGCTGGCGACGCAGTCGATGTAGCCGCCCGCCTTCACCGCGGCGGCGGTGATCGAGTCGCCGAAGAACACGACGCGGTCGCCGTCGTGCAGGACGATCGGCGGCACCCGCCGCTGCGCGAACAGCCACTCGTGCACCTTGGGATCGGCGTACGTGCGCGTCCAGGAGTCGTGGGTCACGCCTTCGTATTCGGTGTAGTCGAGCACGCCGCCAGCCTTGCGCACGGCCGCCACCATCTCGCGCGAGCGTGCCACCGGCACGGTCGCGTCGGCGTCGCCATGGAACGCCCAGATGGGCAGTGTCGCCAGACGGACGGCGGCGTCCAGCTCGCCGCCGCCACACACCGGCACGGCGGCGGCGAACAACTCGGGGCGGCGGCCGGCCAAGTGCCACGTGGCGAAGCCGCCCATCGACAAGCCGGTGAGATAGACGCGGTCGACGTCGACGTCCGGTCGCATCGCCAGCGACGCGGCGAACTCTTGCAGCAGGTCCACGTCCCACCAACGCCCGCGCGGGCACTGCGGCGCGACGACGAGGCAGGGCCGCGCCGCCTGCGCCGCCTCGGTCACGAAGTCGCCGACCCCGTGCCGCAGCTGCGCCGCGTTGTCGGTGCCGCGCTCGCCAGCGCCGTGCAAGAAGAGGACGAGGGGCACGCGATGCTCAGGGCCGGCAGCGGCCGGCACGAACACTCGGTAAGGAAGGGTGGCGCCCGAGGCGGCCGCGAACGTGTGCGCCGTCATGCGGTCGCGGGGCGACTGGGCTGCAGCGATGGTCGGCACGAGGGCGACGGCGACGACGAGAAGGAGACGAGGAACCACGGCGAGCGGCTGAGAGTGGGAATCGGGATGGCGGTGCGCCAGCAGCCGCCACAGTCGGCCCACGTCCGTCGCGGGCCAGGAGCCAAGGGTGGCCTCGCCGGCCGCCGCCTGCAACTGGCCGGGCGGGTGCGCGCGTCAGACTAGGGAATACCCGATCCAGACCGTGTGCGCGCAGTCGCAAGGCGCGCTCGTCCACGGCACGCCGCGTGCGTCAACCCGAATCGCGGTTCTCGGAGAGGGATCTTCATCCCCCATGAGAGGGGACCGCCTTGGCAAGACCCGAACCTCGCCTACGATCGCGCTCCCTGTCTGTCTCCCCATCTCACCCGTCTCGCATGAGAACGACAATCCTCTTCGCCTCTCTCGGCGCGATCGCGGCCAGCGCGTTCGCCCAATCCAATTCCGTCGACGGTGTCACGTCGACGCAAGCACCGCAGACCCCGGCCGAAGGCAGCATCGTCGCTGGCCAGGCGCCCGGCACCGAGCGGTGGATCGCGCACTTCAGCAAGCGCAGCTTCGACCTGGGCGCGTTCCGCCAGGCCGTCCTCGACAAGCGTCCGGCTGCCGAGGTCGCGGCCATCGTCGCCGACATGGAGCGCAAGGTCGAACTCGACCAGGCGGCCTTCGTCACCGCGGTGCGCTCGCTCGGGGGCACCGTCGTCAAGCAGTGGTGGCTGATCAACGCCGCCGCGTTCGAGATCGCTCCGGGCAAGCTCGACGCGGTCGCCAAGGTCGACGGCGTCGCGCGCCTCGAGGCCGATCGTTGGGTCTACCCCTCGATCCGCACCGCGACCAACGCGAACAACCACAACTCCGACGCGGTCAACGCTGCCGGCAACACCGGCCTGGGCGTCGCCGCGGCCATCATGGACACGGGTCAGGACGAGAACATGGGCGGGACCGGCCGCCCGCACCGCATGTACTTCATCAACGGCGATCCGACGAACACCGGTGGCGGTGGCATCGGTGGCAGCCGCTTGGTGGTCAACCGTCTGATCGGCACCGTCGGTCCGGACGATCCGCACAACCACGGCACCGGCGTCGCCGGCATCGTGCTGAGCGGCGGCTGGCTGTCGGCGGGCGCCGACGCCGGGCACGCCCCGCGCGCCCAGGCCGCCGGCTACGGCATCTCCGAGAACACCGGCGGTGGCTCGAGCTTCACCACCATCGCCAACGCCTGGCAGGCGATCGCCGCCGACAAGGTGCAGTTCAACATCGTCAGCGCCAACAACTCCTACTCGGGCACCCCCGACCCGCTGAACGCCAGCCAGCAGGCGCTGGACTCGGCGGCCCTCAACGCCGACATCATGGTCTGCGTGGCCGCCGCCAACAACGGCGCCTCGACCGCCGCCAGCCAGAGCTGCGCCAACGGCCTGGCAGTCGCCGCCGTCAACCCCAACACGCACACCGTGGCGACCTTCTCGTCGCGCGGCCCGCTGTCGGGTGACACGCAGCGCTTCTACCCCGACATCGCCGCCTGCGGCGTCAGCACGGTCATGCCGCTGCGCGACAACGAGAGCAGCGACTACGTCGCATCGGGCACGTCGATGGCATCGCCGCAGGTTTGCGGCGCCGCCACGCTGATCCGCGCCGCCGACCCCGCCATGCGTGCCGACGAGACCAAGGCGGTCCTGCTGGCGTCGACCCTCGACATCAGCACCCAGAACCCGTCGCCGCCCTACAACAGCCGCAACGCCTACGGCATGGGCCTGTTGAAGGACGACTACGCCATGGACACGACCTTGCGCACGCGCGGTGACCACGGTCGCAACACGGTCAGCAGCGGCACCACCACCTGGCGCCAGAACTTCACCGTGACGCCGGGCGTCAACTATCAGTTCGCCATCGCTTGGATGCGCTCGAACTTCAGCGTCACCACGTGGGCCAACCTCGACCTCGAGATCCGTCAGGGCACCACCGTCCTCGCCAGCTCGGCGACGACGCGCAACCTGTACGAGCGCGTGACCTTCGCCCCCACCGGCACGACGGTGACGGCGGTCGTGACGGGGACGAGCTTCGAGACCGGCACGACCAGCCAGGACTTCGGTTGGTCGATGTTCGAGTTCGGCCTCGGGCCGATCGCGGGCACCTACACCACCTACGGCACCGGTTGCCGTGGTTCCGGCCAGGGCGGCGGTGGTCCGGCCTGCTTGACCAACAACCCGAACACGACCGCGATCTCCGGCACCGCCGGCGGCAACGGCGCGTTCGCCTTCCCGGCGCTGCCGACCTCGAACATCACCGTCACCGGCTTCGAGATCTTCACCCGCGGCAACCACACGCTGCAGACGGCGCTCTACCTCGCCGATGCCACCGGCCGCCCGACGGGTGCCGCGCTGGCGACGTCGACCCTGACCGTTGGCCCGACCGACGGCTGGTACAACACGATCTTCACGCCGACGCCCATCGCGGCCGGCCAGAACATCGCGATCGAGTTCAGCGGTCTGCCCTCGGGCGGCTTGCTCAACATCGCCTCGTCGGGCACGGCGTCCACCCACTTCTACAAGCCGGTGGGCCAGGCCACCTACAACGGGCCGTTCAACAGCTACCCGTGGGCGTGGAAGATCAACTGCGGTAGCGGTGGCGGCGGCGCGGTGCCGGTCCTCAGCGCCACCGGCGTGCCGGTGATCAACAGCTCGTTCACCGTCAACCTCGGCTTCGCCAACCCGTCGGCGCCGGTGGCGATGTCGGTGGGCGGCTCCGACACCATCTGGTCGGGCATCCCGCTGCCCTTCAATCTAGCCCCCTTCGGCGCGCCCAGCTGCTTCGTGCTGGCCAGCGCCGAGGTGCTGCTGCCCAACACCACGAACGCGGCGGGCGCCGCCAGCCAGCCGATGCCGATCCCGAACTCGTCGGCCCTGGTGTCGCGCCAGTTCTTCGACCAGTGGATCGTCATCGATCCGGCCAACACGCTGGGCATCGTCACCAGCAACGGCGGCAAGGGCACCATCGGTCGCCCGTGAGGTAGCGCGGGCTGGTCACATCGGGCTCTCGGCCCCCGGGCTCAGGGCTCGATGGTGACCAGCCGCGCCTCTGCGACCCGCAGCGCACCCAGCTCGCCGTCGACCTCGAAGCTCTGTTCGAGTTCGGGCAAACGGCGGCTGGGGAAGCGCGCGAGGTAGGCATCGAGATCGGGGAAGCGCTGCATGCGCTCGCCGACACGGCCACCGAAGCGCAGCCTGAGGTAGCGCACGCCCTTGCCCATGCGGGCGAGCGCCTCGCGGTTCTGCTCGAGCACCGCTGGGTCGACCAACGGCAGGATCAAGAAGTCGCTGGAGTCGACGTAGTAGCGGTAGCCCCAGCTCAGATCCGAGGCGACGACGTAGCGACGCTCGCTGCCATCGGGCTGCACCTCGTGGGTGGCGGCGGTGGCGGCGCGGCCGTAGTCGCGGAAGAAGGCCGTGCGCGCCTGACGCACCCGCGTGTAGGCCTGCCAGCCGGCAGCCGCCAGCACGACGACCCCGAGCACCCCGCCCGCGCGGTGACGCAGGAGCATCGCCGACGCCGACGCCGCCGCCAGCGCGCCGAGCATCGAGGGGAAGTCGGTGTGCGTGAGGACGTGGTTGCCGAACAACAGGCTGCCGAGGAGACCGGCGACGACGAGGGCGGCGGTGAGGCGAGGCGCGCGGCGCAGGAGCGACGGCAGACCGAGGACCAGGCCGGCGAGCACGGGGAGCGTGAGCGCGCGGTTGGAGCAGGACGCCATGCCGCGCAGCTGGTCGAGGAAGGGTGGTCGCGACAGGATGGTTCCCTGCACGAGCCCGGCGTTGGAGATGCCCGCGCCCGGATGGCTCCAGATCGGTGCCTGCGCCGCCCATTGACGCCACAGGAGGAAGAGCAGCAGGGAGACGCCGCTCAGCCCCCAGGCGAAGGCCAGGCGGCGCAGGCCGGGCGCGCGCAGCTCGGTGAGTGGCACCAACGCCAGGCAGAAGAATCCGAAGTGCCAGTCGGCCCAGGGGCCGAGCAACGCCATGACGAGGGTCAACGCGCGCCAGCCGCGCGAGGACGAGGTCTTCTGCCGTTCGTAGCCGAGCAGCATGAGCAGGCCGAAGGCGATGGTGAAGGGCCACTGCGACGCCTGGATGTCGATGTAGAACACCGGCAGCACCAAGAACACGGCGCCCGCGAGCAGCGCGCGCAGGGAGCCGAGCGAGGGCCGCAACAGCTCGACCAGGGCCACGGTCGCCACCAGGTGCGCCAGCAGGGTCGTGCCGCGCAGGCCGGCCTCGTCGGCGCCGAACATCGCGGCCAGCCAGAAGCCGCCCGGCGGATGGTGCAGATAGGGCTCGAGCCCGCCATAGAGGTCCGGCACGAACGGAGACCCGCGCAAGGCGAAGAAACCGATGTCGCGGTAGCCCTTCGCCACGCAGGCGAAGTAGCTGCCGGCGTTGCCTTCGCCGAAGCCGAACGGAGCGTGCAGCTGCAGCAGGTGCAAGAGGGCACCGCAGGCGAGCAGAGCACAGAGGCCGCCGACATGGGTCAGGTCATGGCGGGAGCGCGACGGCGACGCGAACATGGGCCGCCATCAGACGCACGCCGCCCGGCGCCGACAACGCGTTATCGTCAACAGAGTGGAGTCAGGCTCCACCCTGTTACTTTGCTGCGGGTTTCCCCGATGATCGCCCTCACCAACATCAGCAAGCGGCACGGCCACCAGGTGCTGTTCGTCGACGCTTCGCTGCAGCTGAACGCCGGCGAGAAGGTCGGCCTGGTCGGCCCCAACGGCGCCGGCAAGTCGACGATCTTCCGCCTCATCACCGGCGAGGAGCATCCGGACGAAGGCGACGTCTCGGTGCCCAAGCGCGTCAGCATCGGCCACTTCCGCCAGGACACGACCGACATGGGCGGCTGCTCGGTGCTCGACGAGGTGATCAAGGGCAGCGGTAGGCTCGGCGCCCTGCACCACGAGCTGGAGCAGCTCCAGCACGACATGGCGGACCCGGACAAGGCCGCCACCTTCGACCGCATCCTGGCGCGCTTCGGCGAAGTCCAAGAAGAGTACCAACACCTCGGCGGCTACGAGTTGGAGGCGCGAGCGCAGGAGGTGCTGCACGGCCTCGGCTTCAGCGACGAGCAGGTGCAGGCCGACGTCGGCGCGCTGTCGGGCGGCTGGAAGATGCGCGTGGGCATGGCCAAGGTGCTGCTCGGCAACTTCGACGTGCTCCTGCTCGACGAGCCCACCAACCACCTCGACATCGAGTCGATCCTGTGGCTCGAGTCGTGGCTGCAGCAGACCAGGGCAGCGCTGCTGATGACCTGCCACGACCGCGACTTCATGGACCGCGTGGTGTCGCGCATCATCGACGTCGACAACGGCGACCTGGTCTCGTACACGGGCAACTACGCCTTCATGGAGCGCCAGCAGAAGGATCGCGCCGCGCAGCAGCAAGCCGCATTCGAGCGCCAGCAGGCGATGATCGCCAAGATGCAGCGCTTCATCGACCGCTTCGGCACGCACGTGGCCAAGGCGGCGCAGGCGCAGAGCCGCGCCAAGGCCATCGCCAAGATCGAACGCCTGGAGCCACCGCGCGTGCGCATCATGGTACCGTTCCAGTTCAAGCAGCCGCCGCGCGTCGGCGACGACGTGGCGACGCTGGCCGGCGTCTACAAGGCCTACGGAACGCGCGCCGTCTACCGCGGCCTCGACTTCGAGGTCAAGCGCGGCGAGCGCTGGTGCGTCATGGGCCAGAACGGTTCCGGCAAGACCACTCTGCTGAAGATGGTGGCCGGAGCGCTCGACGCCGACCGGGGCAACGTGCGCCTGGGTGCCAGCGTCAAGATGGGCTACTTCGCGCAGCAGTCGCTCGACCTGCTCGACCCGTCGCTGACGGTGTGGCAGCAGCTCGATTCGAAGTTCCCGCTCGCCCCCACCGGCGTGAAGCGCAACCTGCTGGGCGGTTTCCAGTTCCAGGGCGACGACATCGACAAGCGCATCGAGGTGCTCAGCGGCGGCGAGCGCTCGCGCCTGGTGCTGGCGCTCATGCTGTTCGAGCCGCCCAACTTCCTGGTCCTCGACGAGCCCACCAACCACCTGGACCTGACGTCGAAGGAGATGCTGGTGCAGACGCTGAAGGACTACGACGGCGCCATGCTGTTCGTGTCGCACGATCGCACCTTCCTGCGCGGCCTCGCCAACCGCGTGCTCGACGTGTCGCAGTGCGCGAGCGGCGGAGCGCCGGTGGCGTATCCGGGCAGCTACACCGAGTGGGTGGAGAAGACCGGCACGGAGGCGCCGGGGGTGCACCGCTAGGCCGACCTCACGGGCAGAGGAAGCCGCCCAAGAAGCTGCCGCCGATCAGCATGTCGAGGCCGTTGCTGGTGATGACCGGCGTGCGGAAGGGCACGAACACGTCGACCGCGGTCACGTACGAGTAGACGTGCACGCCGATCGCCCCCGCGTTGGCAGGCAGCGGGAAGGTCAGGCTGCCGGCACCGGAACCGTTGATGGCGATCGGCACCGACACCGTCGGCTCGGCCTGGATGAAGCAAGCGGGGTTGGCGCCGACGAAGCCGAGGCTGAGCGGCAACGGCAGGCCGTTCCACACCGTGCGCGACGCGCCGAACGAGACCACGGCCGGCGTCGGCCCGGCCAGCCCGGTGACCGTGTGGGTCACGCTGGCACCGATGTCTGGCGTCGAGGTCGAGGCGTAGCGCGGCGCGACGCTGTTGCTACCGGTGCAGGCGGTGCCGTAGGTCGAGTAGCCGCCCGGCACGTACGAGCAATACTCCGCCTCGATGAGCACCGCGTTGGCGGTCGGCAACACCGACAGCGTGCGCTGGCCGATCGGTTGCGCCACGTTGGCCACGTACCAACGGCGGAAGGTCTGCGACCCCGACGTCGCCGGGGCGGTGAACGAGAACGGTCCGTCGCTGGCGCGGTAGCGCCGCGTGAAGCGTGTCGTGCCGTTGGCGGCGCCGTCGAGGTCGAGGGTCCCCACCGTGATCGGCACTCCGCCGGCGACGTTGCGGTCGTCGACGGTCACCACGCTCTGCAGGCCGTAGTTGGCGGTGGCGGTCTGCGCCAACGTGCCGATGCTCGACACGGTGTACGCGGGGTTGGAGCTGACGCCGCCGCTGCCGCTCCAGTTGGCGAACAGGAAGGTGTTGCCGCCCGAAGTCACCGAAGTCGGCGCCCGCAGGGTGTAGCCCTGCTGTGGGGTGTAGCTACGGATGAACGGCGTCGTGCCGTTCTTGCTGCCGGTGCGGTCGGTCTCGTCGACGGTGATCGGCACGCCGCTGACGCCGGTCGAGCCGACGCTCAGGGGCACCCACGCCGGCGTGTAGTCGTCGCGCCCGAACCATGCGGTGCGGTGCACGGTCTGCGCCGTGCCCGTGCCGCCCGACTGGTTGAGACCGGTGCCCAGGAACGTGCGCGGATCGACCGGATTGGCGATCACCGAGTGATAGTCGCCCCAACGGTTGCTGGGCGAGCCGTTGGTGCCGGTGGCGAGGGCGAAGATGGTCGCGCCCTGGAAGAACGAGTAGTAGTTGTCGACGAGGAACGCGTAGGTGGTGACGTTGGTCCCTGCCGAGCCGCCGTCCATGACCACTCCGGCATGGCCGAGGCTGTTCATGCCGACCGCCGGATAGGCGAAGTCGAAGTTCGAGTTCCAGACGTCTTCGGTGGCGATCACGCCGCGGTCGGCAGGGTTGAACACCTGCACGCGCACGTAGCTCTGCGGGTGGGCGCCGGCGTTCGAACTCCACAACCACGCCATCTCGTTGAACACGGGATTGATGTAGCCGCTGGCGATGCGGTGGTCGTCACGCCCCAGCCAGTCGCGGCCGTCCGGCCCAGGTGACGAGCCGGTGCCGCTGCTCCACGCCGGGATGGTCCGGTCGACGTCGGCCGAACGACCGTTGTTGGCGTCGTCCCAACGGAACACCCGCATCGACGACGTGCTGTTGTGCGATGCCCAGAACATCTCCGGGAACGGGTTGCCGACGTAGTTCTGAGTGAACCGGTAGGAGGCTCCACCGCCCATCGGTGACGAGCCGCCGCTCCGACGGTAATACGACGCGATGATCGTGCTGCTCTGCAGGAGCTGGGCGATCGGGATGCGTAACACGATCGAATCGACGTACGCACTCGACGGGTTGAACACGTTCGACGAGATGTAGACGTGGTCGCCGCTGGCAGCGATGTCGGGGTAGTCGAGCCAGTTGCCGGGGAGGCCGAAGCTGCCGGCGTTGAAGTACACGGAGCTCCACACCGAGTTGCGCAAGTTGTCGCGGTTGCGCGCCCACGCCAGGCGAAAGCCGCCGGCGTTCGTGGTGGCGCTGTACCAGTACTGGATGTACCAGAGCACCAGACCCGAGCCCGGGTCGGCGAGCACGCGCTGGTCGCAACAGACGCCGCCGTCGTTGGCGGGGAAGAGCGTGTACGGGTTGACGTAGCTCCAGGTCATGCCCGAGTCGCGCGACAGCGACCCGTAGGTGTTGCCGGTGGCGAACCAGGTGTCGCGGTTGCCGGCCACCGACGGCTCGCCCGGATGCAAGCTGGTCGACCCCGCCGGCCGATGGTCGACGTTGCGGAAGAAGGTGAAGGCTCCGGCCTGGGGCTGCACCTCCACGTCGCCGATGCGGCAGGGCAGGCTGGTCGGCTGCGGCAGCCCGGCGTCGACCTGTGGCACCGGCGGCATACCACCGATGGGCGCGTGCTGGAAGATCCCGCGCGGCGGCTGCGGGATGTCGACCGGCGCTGGCCGATGCGTTTCGACCAGGCCGATGGTGGTGTCGGGTGGTCCGGGGTTCTGAGCGGCGACGCGGTTGGCCGCGAAGACGGAGAGAGCGAGGGCGAGGAGCCCGGCCGAACGGAGCGGATGGAGGAGCATGTGCTTGGACGCTGGACGACCTCGCCGCGGAAGACGCGAAGCGAGGTGGCACGCCGAAGAGCGGCACCGCCGATCCGAGCGCACACGTGATCGGGGCCTTTCGTGGCCTGCCGAGCCGCTGCAGAGCCGGCAAGAGACTCGGGGTCGGTGCCGATGCACCCTCGGGTCGACATTTCCAGGACGCAGCCGGCCGTTCAGGCGACGCAGCGGAATGCGCCGATACGTTCTCGTGGCAACCGCGTCCCTCCAACTCCTGCAGCTCGACGACCCGGCCAACCACGCCCCGGTCTTCTGGCTGATGACGATCGTCGGCCTCGCGATCGGCGGCATCGTCACCGCGCTTCTACGCTTCCCGCACCTGCGTCGGCCCCATTTCCAGTCGGGTCAGGCATGGTCCTGGCCGATGGCCGTGCTCGGCGGCCTGGCTCTGGCGACGCCGATCGGCGGCTGTGCCTACGCCCGGCACTGGGCCCGCTTCTTCGCTCTCGAGCTGCGTCCGGACGTACTCGTGCTGCACTACCACTCACCGAAGCGCGAGTGCGAGCTGCGGCGAGCCGACCTGCGCGAGATCGTCACCCAGCTCACCGGCGACAAGGGGAGGCGAGCCTGGGCAACGGTGCTGGTCGGCGCCGACGGCAGCCGCTTCGCCAGCACCCCGCTGACCGCGACCGGAGTCGACACATTGGCGCGAACAGTGCGTGCCTGGCGCGACCAGGGGCCTCGCTGAGCTGCGGTCGGCCCGACGACCCGGCGGCCGCCACAGCACGGAACCTGCCGCGCCGCCCGGTTCCTTCTCACCGCTCCCGCGCTTGCCTACGATTCCCGGCGTGAGAGCAACGTGGCAAGGTCAGGTGATCGCCGACAGCGATGCGGCGCTCGAGGTCGGCGGCTACCACTACTTCCCGCGCTCCAGCGTCCGCATGGACCTGTTGCGCGCGGCGACGAAGACCGCGGCCGACCACCGGTGTCCGCACGGCGTGCAGTTCTACGACGTCGTCGACGCGCGGCACACGAGCCCGCGCAACGCCTGGTCGTACGAGAAGCCCGGCTCGGCCATGCAGAAAGTCGACCACTGGATCGGCTTCTGGGACGAGGTCGAGGTCGCGTAGGCGCAGCGCCCCGCCGCAGGTGTCGGAGCGTCGCCCCCGCGGCGGCGTGCGCCGAAACACACCGATCGCGGTCACCGAGCGCCCGGGCCGTGCATGGCGAGCGCGTAACACTGGCCGATGAGGTAGCCCTGCCAGGGGCGGGCGCCGGGGAAGAACGACTCCGGCGGGCGCTGCGCACGCACTCCGACGGCCCAGAAGGCGCGACCGTTCAGCTCTCGCATGAGGTCGGGACCGGCGACGTCCTGCACCCACGCCAGGGCTCGTCCGCGCGTCTTCGGGTTGTGCGTCGCCTCCATCATCATCCCGCACGCGTGCCACGGCGGCCCGCCGCCGTTGACGAACACGATCGGCGGCGAGTCGCGATCCTGTGGCGAAGCTGTGATGGTGTCCATGATCGCGCCGTACCGCGGCGATGCCGTGAGGTCGGGCTCGGTTCCCAGCGCCGCGATCCCGATGGCGACGGGCAACGTGACGGCGATGGCTGCCCAGCGCGACACTGCCGCCAACAGCGCGGGCAACAGGACGTACACCGCAAGCGTCGACGCCGCGCCGTAGCGCAGCAGCTGCAGGTGGACCGAATGGCGGGTGATGTCCAGACCGAGGAGCAAGAGCGGCGTCGCAAGCAGCCACGCGCACCACCAGCGCCAGCGCGGCCGCCGCACACTCGCCAGCAATGCGGCGAAGTACAGGATCCCGCACGGCACGAGCGACGCGTAGAAGGCGGTGGGGTTGGTGACGATGTCGAGCAGCGCCCGCGCCGGGTAGGCGACGAACAGCATGAGCGACAGGGTTGCCGGCTGCCTCGGATCGACAAGCCACGAGTCGGCCATCGGGCCGATGTCGGCTGCCTGCTCGCGGAAGAACGGCCCCCAGACAGCGAGGTAGGTCACCGCAGCCACGGCGAAGGCGGCGGCCGCGAGCCCGCGGGCTCGACCGCGCTGCTGGAGCAGCACGCCGATCGCGGCCACGGCACAGACTCCGACGGTGAAGTAGTGCGTCAGCATGAGCGCCAGCAGGAGCAGAGCGATGCCGACACCGCGGCGGTGCGTCCAGCCGTGTCGGTCGACCTTGACGAGGAGCAGGAGCAGCGCCGCCCCCAGCGCCAAGAGCATCGCGTAGCCGCGGATCTCGACGCTGAACCAAGCTTGCGTGGGAGACACGGCCATCAACAGCCCGGCCAAGGTGGCGGTGAGGACGCCGAACGAGATCCGGGCGGCCAGGAAACAGCCGGCGAGCGCCAGCAGCGAACAGAGCATCGACAGCCCCATCGCCACGCGGTCGCCGTCGCCGAACGCCTCGCGCCAAAGGCGCAGCACCGTGACGTAGAGCGGCGGATGCATGACGCCTTGCATGTGGCTCCACACCGCGGCGGGGCTCGGCGCCCCCACGATCGACGTCACCGCCGGCGGAACTGCCAGCTCCTGCTCGGGAAACAGCGACACGAAGCTGCCGCGCCCGGTGCTGAGATTCAGGTGCCATTGCTCGTCCAGGGAGGGGTACTTGCCCGTGGCGTGCGGCAGCCGGAAGAAGCAGGCGAGCGCGAGGAGCGCCAGCAGGACGAACGGCCACTTCCGCTCCAGCCGAGCTTCCCACGTGCTGCCCTCGGCGGCCGAGTCTGCCGGGCCCGCGGCAGGAGTGCGGATCTCGTGCATCGGGGAAGCCTACTGCCAGCGGCGCGGCTACCGAAGGCTGGCGGCAAACACCGGGAAGCTCTCTGCCGATCCCTCGCCATCCGCTTGCCGACTCCGCGACCAATGGCTGCATCCCGTCGGCCTGGAGAGATCTTCGTCGGAGCGGATCGCGGTCGGCTCACTGCCCGACGCACATACATCCCCCCCCCTTGTTCCAAGACATCCGTCTCTCTTGAATCACGGCCATGTCTTCCCGGGTGCCGTCCCGCCTGGCCTGCGTACACGTGCCGGCGCTGCCGCTGCAGGTGCTGGTGCGGCAGCACCCCGACTGGCGCGACCACCCGATCGCCGTGGTCGACGAAGACAAGCCGCAAGGCGTGGTGCTGTGGATCAACGAGCGGGCACGTCGCCACCGCATCCTGCCCGGCATGCGCTACGCCGCGGCACTCGCGCTGAGTTCGCGGCTGCGCGCCGGGGCGGTCGAAGCCACCGCGGTCACCGACGAGGTCGAGCACCTGGTCGCCGAGCTGCGCGCATTCTCGCCGACGATCGAGCCGTGCGCCGACGAGCCTGGCGTGGTCTGGCTCGACGCCAGCGGGCTCGACGGGCTGTTCCCCGACCTCGAGAGCTGGGCGCGTGGCGTCGGCCGCACGCTGTACGTGCGCGGCCTGCGCAGCGTCGCCGTCGTCGTCGGCTTCGACCGCTTCTGCACCTACGCACTGGCCCACACGCGGCTCGACGTCTGCGTGCTGAGCAACCCGGCCGAAGAACGCGCCGCCGCCGACCGCGTGCCGCTGCAGCGTCTGCGCCTGGAGCCGCGCCTGCGCGACACCATGCTGCGCCTCGGCGTCGCCGACGTCGGTGGCTTCAGGCGGCTGGCGCCCGCCGAGCTCGCTTCCCGCTTCGCGGCGCCGGCGGCCGCAGCCCAGCGGGATGCGGCGGGCACGACGACCACGCCACTCGCGCCGCGCATCGCGCGCGAACCCACCTACGCGCGCTGCGATTTCGAGCCGGGCACGCACGGCCTCGACCAGAACGCGCTCCTGCTCTTGGTCAAACAGCAACTCGGCGCCCTGCTGCCGACGCTGGCAGCACGCGGCCACGGTGTGCGTGCACTGCGCCTGCGGTTGCTGGTAGAGAAGCGCCCGCCGCTCGAGCTGAATGCGCAGCCGGCGGTCGCCACGCTCGACGAGATACAGCTCGTCGAGCTCTTGCAGCTGCGGCTCGCGGCGACGCTGGCAACCGTCACGGCGGCCGCCGACCTCGAAGGCTTCGAACTCCACCTCGACGAGGCGCCGACAGCACACGAGCAGTTGCAGCTGTTCGCGACGAGCCGCCACCGCGACCTGGCCGCCGGCGCCCGGGCGTTGGCGCGCCTGCGCGCCGCGTTCGGCGACGACACGGTGGTGACCGCCCAGCTCGCCAACGGTCACCTGCCAGAAGCCCAGTTCCGATGGCAGCCGTGCACGACCCTCCGCGAAGCGCAGCCTCGCCCCGCCTTGGTACCGCGCCTGGTACGCCGCGTGCTGGCACAGCCGCAACCGCTGCGCCATCAGCACGCCGGCGACGACGGCTGGTTCGTCGGCCGCCTCAACTTCGGGCCGGTGCAGAACATGCTCGGCCCACATGTGATCGCCGGCGGCTGGTGGCGGCGTGAGCTGCACCGCGAGTACTACTTCGCGCAAACGCGGCGGGGCGACCTGGTGTGGATTTTCCACGACCGCATCCGGCGTCGCTGGTGCACCCACGGCGGAATCGAATGATCCGCACGAACCATCAAGTTGGTGCCTGACTCCACCTTGTTAGTTTGGGTCTGCCTCGCACCGATCGGCAGATTCCCCGAACCGACGCAACGCGCCGTTCCCTCCCGTCGCTCGGGGGTCGCGCGCTCGGTCGCCGCGCTGCTGCCAGTCTCCTTCGCCAACTCCGAGGTCACCGTGTCCGACAACGACGACAACTTCTCCTCCACGCTGATGGACGCCTTCGGTGCTCGCGACGGCGATCCGATGAGCTGGGCGCGGCTCGAGGAACGCCTGCGTCCGTGGATGCAGCAGCGACTCGCGAGCGAGCGACTCCCGAGCGGGCTCACGGCCGACGACATCATCAGCGCCACCTTCCTGGACGTGTACAGAGGGCTGGTCCGATTCGAGTCGCGGCCGGGTTCGACCTTCCGCGATTGGGTGTGCACGATCATGCTGAATCGCCTGCGTGACGTGCATCGTCGCGAGCAGCGGCGCACCCCGGGCAGTGGCATCGCGTCGCTCGACGCTGCGGACAGCTCGCTCGGCGGGATGCAGGTCGCCGACGACCGTGAGTGGCGAGCGAGCATGCTCGCACGTCATCAAGAGATTCGCAGCGACTTCCTGGAGGCGCTGTCGACGCTCGACGAGGAGAAACGCACGGTGGTCGCGCTGCACGTCCTCGAGAGCATGCCCTTCGAGTCGATCGCCAAGCGCGTCGGGCGCAACAAGACGGTGACCGTGCGCGCCATCTACCATCGGGCGATGGAGAAGGTGCGCGAGCTGATGCGTCGGCACGAAGAGTAGAACGCGAACTCGCTGCCCGGCGGCCGCGCCCTCGGCGACGACCGAAGTTGGGAGGCCCGCCGCGCCCGCTCGATGGCGATTGTCCGCCTCCGCCGGACCGCGTAGCTTGGTCCGGCAGCGATGCCATCGGGTGATGAGACGGAGCTGCCACGTCCCGTCGAGGACGAAGTCGACGCGATCATCGACGGCGACTCGACGCTGCGCGCGCGGCGCACCGACGAATTGTGCGCGCGGCACCCGCGCTGGGCGGCGCAGATCCGCGCGCACATGGCCAGAGCGGAGCAGCTGCGGCAAGTGGGCGACAGCCCGCTGTCGCGCCTCACCGCGCGCGCCGACCGCCGGCCCGACGCCCGGCTGGCCGAGACTCCCGGTGGGGTGGACGGCGGCGACACGCGTCCATCCGTGCACGACGAGCACGAGACCGGCGGAGGCGGCCGCTACCGCGTCGGCAGCCGCATCGGCAAGGGCGGGCTCGGCGAGGTGTTTCGCGGCCGCGACCTCGACCTGAACCGCAAGGTGGCGCTCAAGTTCTTGCGCCGCGAGTACCAGGATCACCCCGACGTCCTCCGTCGCTTCGTCGAGGAGGCCCAGGTGGGAGCGCAGCTCCAGCACCCGGCGATCGTGCCGGTCTACGACCTCGACGCTTCGGGCGAGCGGCCGTTCTTCGCCATGAAGCTGGTGGAGGGCGACAACCTGGCGCAGATCCTGGCAGCGCGCAAGAACCTGCACGACGGCCGGCCACGTCTGCTGGGCGTGTTCCTGCAGATCTGCCAGGCGGTCGGCTACGCGCACAGCCGCGGCGTCGTCCATCGCGACCTCAAGCCGGCCAACGTCATGGTCGGGCGCTTCGGCGAAGTGCAGGTGATGGACTGGGGCTTGAGCAAGGTCGTCGAGCGCGGCGCGGACAGCGCGGCGGTCGAGTCGGAAGGGTCGGAGCCGGAGAGCGTGGTCGAGACCGAGCGCAGCCGAGGCGGGCCGAGTCCGTGGCAGACGGGTACGGCCGGCACGCCCGAGTACATGCCGCCCGAGCAGGCCTGCGGCGAGGCAGAGCGGATCGGGCCCGCCGCCGACGTGTTCGGGCTGGGCGCCATCCTGTGCGAAATCCTCACCGGCGCGCCGCCGTACACGAGCGAACACGCCGACCGTCGCGAGCGGCTGCAGGACATCCTGCACCAGGCGGCGCGGGGAGCGCTCGAGCCTGCCCATCAGCGCCTGCGCGCCAGTCGCGCCGACGAGGACCTGGTCGAGCTGGCGGTCGAATGTCTGCACCGGGTTCCGGTGGCCCGACCGCGCGACGCCGGGATCGTGGCTCTGCGCCTGGCGGAGCACCTCGCCGAGGTCGAGACCCGTGCCGAGGCAGCGCGGATGAGGGCGGCAGTGGCCCGCGGCAGGGCCCGTCTCCTGCGCATCGTGACGGTGATCCTGCTGCTGCTGTCGGCAGCGTCGGTGTTCTTCGCCGTGCAGGCGCGCGCCGCGCAGGATCGAGCCGAGCAGGCCGAGACCGACGTGCGCGCTCAGAAGGCGGATACGGAGCGGGCCCTCGAGCAGGCCGAGGCATCGGCGGCGGCGGAGCGCAAGGCCAATGCGGCTCTGCAGCAAGAGAAGACGCGGGCGCTCGAACTGGCCGCGGGTATCGAAGCCCAAGCGCGTGAGCTACGCGACGACAAGAGCAAGCTCGCGGCGGCGAACGCCGAATTGGAGCAGCGTGCGCGAAGCGAGTCCGAGGCGCTCGAGGCCAATGAGTCCTTGCAGTCTTTCGTAGAGGCCAGCCGCTACGACAGCGCGTTCGGAGCAGCGAAGGCACCGGCCGTCGCGGCGGAGGTGCTGTCGCTCCTGGACAAGTGTCCCACAGCGCAGCGGGGTTTCGAATGGGGCTACTTGCGCTCCAGGCTCGGCTCGGCCATGGCCAGGGTGGCGCTGCCCGCCCCGCCCTTGGCGATGGTGGCTGCCTCGGGCCAGGTCTTGCTCGGTCTCGAGGACGGGCGGCTGTTGCGCCTCGACCTGGACGCCTTCACGACGAGCGAGGTGACCCGCGTGCCGGGCGAGGTCTCGGCTCTGGCGGCCTCGACCATCGGCGTCGCGGTCGGGCTCGCGGACGGCAGGGTCACGTGGCTCCCCGCCGACGGAGGTCCGGCTCGGACTTGGCGGCTGCACACGAAACGGGTCAGCGGAGTCGCGATCGCGGAGCAGACCGGTCGGCTCGTGTCGGCGTCCTGGGACAGACGAGTGCTGGTGACGTCGGTCGAGGACGGAATCGTTCGGGCTTCGGTGCGCACCGACTACAGCGCGAACGCGGTCGCCCTGGCCGCAGATGGCGAGACCGTGTTTCTCGCCGACGTCGCCGGCACGATCGCGCGCTGGCGCCAGGGCGCCAACACGGTCGAGGCGAGCAACGAGCTCCACGGCTGGGTCTTGTCGATGGCGCTGAGCCCGGACGACTCCCTGCTCGCTGCAAGCCTGCGAGAGAGCGGACAGACCGACAGCGTGCTGACGCTCGACCCGAACACGCTCGCAACCGTGCGGCAGGTCCCGCTCGCCTCCGCGCAGCAGGTGCGTTTTGCCGAGCAAGGTCCTTGGCTCAACGCGACCGGCACGGGGTCAACGCAGCAAATCGACGTGACCTCGGGGGCAGTCGTACGGACGTATCCCGAGCCAGTGGGGGCTTACCTGAGCGCGGAGTCACGCGAGTACGAACTCGTCTGCCTGGCCGGGACGGACCAGGTCGCCGTCTTCGCCGCGTACCCGCCGGTGCCCGAGGAACGCCAAGTCGTGATGTTCCCTGGTCGTCCGCGTCTCGTCGGCCCCCTGCAGGCTGGGGTGCTCGCTGCGACCCGCAAGGGCTTCGCGATCCTCGATCGCCGCGGCGGCGGCGAGCCCGTCGCGCTGGACGCCGACGGGACCGCGCCTCCCCGCATCGTGGCCACGTCGCCGGACGGCTCGATCGTCTGTGGCCTCGGGGACGGTGCCGAGACATCGGCTTGGATCCTGCGAGGGTCGCCGAAGTGGCAACGTCATGGCGGCGCGGTTCGCTGGCTCCAGGACCCGTGCGTCACCGACGACGGTGTCGTCGTCGGCGTGCACGAGAGTGGTGGCCGACCGTGCCTCGCCCGGTTCCTGGCCGACGGCAGCGCGCACGCGCTGGCGACGCTCGATGGCGTGCCGACCTGCTTGGCGGTCTCGCCGGACGGCGCCTACGTCGTCGTCGCCGACGCCAGCGGCAACGTGCGAATGATCCCGACCGACTCGACTCGCGAAATCATCGGCGTTCAAGATCGGCGCGAGCAGCGGGCACCGGCCACGGCCGTTTGCGTGCACCCGACCGGCAACCGCGTGGCCCTCGGCTTCGCCGACGGCGGTGTGGCCATCATCGATGCGAGGACCGGCGCGATGCTCGTCGTGGTCGCCGGCGGCCCCCGGCAGGTACGGAAGCTGGCATTCACCCCGGACGGCAGCGCCCTCTTCGTCGACGACGGCGAAGACATGCGCCTGTGGCATGCCGATCCGGTCGCCGCCGCGCAGGCCGAGCGCGCCCGGCGCGAGCGCTGGCGCCTGTTCGAACGGCTCGCGTCCGGGCGCGGGCCGTTCACGCCGGCGGATCGCGAGTACCGTGAGTTCCTGCCAGGGGCGGCACGCGACTGGAACAAGTCGGCGTGGGAGGTCGCCCTGCGTCCCTCGTCCGCCGCCACGTACACCGACGCCTTGACCACGTCGGGGCGGGCGTGCGTCGTCGCCCCGGACGACCCCAACTTCCTCAACACCTACGGCGCGCTGCTGGTTCGCCTCGGGCGGCCCCGGGCTGCGATCGTCGCCCTGGAGCGAGCGCGCGCCCTGCGGCGGCGCCCGGCCTGGGAAGACCTGGCTTTCCTGGCGCTCGCCCACCATGACCTCGGTCAGCTCGACGAGGCCAGAGTGCTCTACGAGACGTTCCTCGACTCGCTGCCCTCGCCACCCACGACGGTGGAGGAGCAGCAGTGGCGCCAGCAGCTGCACCAGGAGCTGCAGGCGCGCTCTTGGTGACTCGGGACTCCGCGTCGTCGCCTTGCCGGCGCCGTCGAGGCGGCCTGCCGAGTACGACCTTGCGCAAACGCGGCGGGGCGAACGGGTGGCCGCCGGCGCAGAGGGATCGAATGATCCGGACGAACCCCATCAGATTGGTGCCTGACTCCACCCTGCTAGGTATGAATCCGGGTCATGCGCACGGTCGTCTGGGTCCTCGCCCTCGCCTCCATGGTTCCCGGCCAGCTCGTCCTGGAGGGCGGTCGCGGACCACTCGCCGGCAAACACGTGGTGTTCCTGACCGGGGACGAGGAGTACCGCTCGGAAGAAGCCATGCCGATGCTGGCGCGCATCGTTGCGAAGCGCCACGGGGCCAAGTGCAGCGTGCTGTTCGCGCTCGGCGAAGACGGCGCCATCGACCCTGAAGCGCGCGGCAGCCTGGGCATGCCCGAGGCCATCGACACGGCCGATCTGTTGGTGATGCAGCTGCGCTTCCGCGCCTGGGACGACGCCACCATGCAGCGCTTCGTCGCCGCCTACCGTCGGGGTGTGCCGATCGTCGCCCTGCGCACCAGCACGCACGCCTTCGCCTACCCGGCCGACAGCGAGAGCGAGTTCAAGCGCTTCTCCTGGAACAGCAAGGAGTGGCCGGGCGGCTTCGGCCGCCAGGTGCTCGGCGAGACCTGGGTGTCACACCACGGGAATCACAAGGTCGAGGCGACCCGCGGAGTGATCGAACCTGCCAACGCCACCCACCCGATCCTGCGCGGGGTCGACGACGTGTTCGGGGACTCCGACGTCTACACCGCGAATCCGCCGGACGACTGCAGCGTCCTCCTGCGCGGTCAGGTGCTGCAGGGGCTCGGCCACGACGACGCACCGGTCGCGGGCAAGAAGAACGACCCCATGCAGCCGATCGCTTGGACCCGCACGCACACCAACGATGCCGGCACGCAGAACTTCGTGTTCTGCACCACCATGGGCGCCGCCACCGATCTGCGCAGTGCCGACCTGCGCCGCCTCCTGGTGAACGCCATCTACCACGGACTCGGTCTCGACGTGCCGGCCGCGGCCGACGTCGACATCGTCGGCACCTACGCCCCCACCGCCTACGGGTTCGGCGTGTTCCAGCGCGGCGTGCACCCCTCGGAGTGGGCCATGCCCGACGACGGTTCGCAGCCCCTGCAGCTGCGCAAGGGCGAACGCGTCGCCCTCGTCGGCGGCGGTCTGGCAGAGCGCGTCGCCAGCCTCGGTCACTTCGAAGCGCTCCTGCACACCCGCTTTCCCCAGCTCGAGCTGCAGGTGCGCGGCTTCGGCTGGCCGGGTGACGAGGTCGGCGTGCAGCAGCGTCCCGACGACTACACGCGCCTCGACGACCCGCTGGTGGTGTTCGCCCCCGATACACTGCTGTGCTTCTTCGGCGGCAACGAAGCCTTCGCCGGCGAGAGCGGGCTGGCGGGCTTCGTCACCGAGTACGAGCGGTGGCTCGACCGGCAGACCGACCGGCTCAGGCACGAGGGGCGCACGCCGCGCTTCGTGCTGATCTCACCGATCGCGACGGAGGACACCGGCGACCCGCATCTGCCGCCGGCGGCGCCGCGCAACCGCGCGCTGGCGCAGTATTCGGCCGCCATCGCGGCGCTCGCCGAACGCCGCGGCCTGCGCTTCGTCGACGTCCTGGCGCCGACGGCGACGAGGTTCGCCGCCGCGCCGGGAGCGCAGTGCACCCTGGACGGCTTGCAGCTCGCCGAGACCGGCAGCACGCACCTGGCCCTGGCCCTCGATCGAGCACTGTTCGGCGGCGACAACCCGGCCGTGCGCGACGGCGCCCAGTTCGCGCGCCTGCTGGCCGCGGTCGCCGACAAGGCGTGGGTGCACGCCAACGACTACCGGATGCTCAACGGCTGGTACGTGTACGGTGGCCGGCGCACCTTCGACACCAAGACCTTCCCCACCGAGTACCAGAAGGTGCGCGCCATGGTGGCGGCGCGGGATCGCCACGTTTGGGCCCTGGCGCGCGGCGAGGAGATCGCTGGTCCCGACGACTCCGCAACCGGCGAGCTGTTCACACCCGAGACCACGTTCGGCAGCGCCAGCTACTCCGAGCCGAAGGAGCTGCGCTTCGTCAGCGCCGCCGAGTCGGCCGCGGCGATGAAGGTCGTCGCCGGCCTGGCCGTGCAACCCTTCGCCTCGGAAGCCGACTTTCCCGAGCTGGCCAACCCGGTGCAGCTGAACTTCGACGACCGGGGCCGCCTGTGGGTCGCGTGCATGCCCACCTACCCGTTGTGGCGGCCGGGGGATCCGAAGCCGTCCGACCGCCTGCTCATCTTCGAAGACGAAGATCGGGATGGCCGCGCCGATCGGGTCAAGGTCTTCTACGACCAGCTGCACTGCCCGACCGGCTTCGAGTTCTGGAACGGCGGCGTGCTGGTCACCTGCCAGCCGCGCATGCTGTTCCTGCAGGACACCGACGGCGACGACCGCGCCGACGTCGTGCGGCAGATGTTCGACGGCTTCGCCAGCGACGACACCCACCACGCCATCGGCGCCTACGAGTGGTCGCCGGGCGGTCTGCTGCACATGCTCGAAGGCGTGCACATGGCCGGGGCCATCGAGACGCCGTGGGGCGTGCGCCGCAACAAGGGCCCGGCCGGAAGCTGGGTGCTCGACCCGCGCCGCCGTGACTTGCGCTACTTCCAGACCCCTGGCTACGGCAACCCCTGGTGCTACGTGTTCGACGGGCGCGGGCGCGGCATCGTCGGCGACGGCACCAGCGGGCAGCAGCACTTCGACCCGCTGCTCTCGGGCGCACAGTTCTCCGGGCGCAGCGCGCCGTCGACGGTGTTCGACAACAAGGGCATGCGGCCGGTGATCGGCAGCGAATTCCTCATCAGCCGCCACCTGCCCGACGAGGTGCAGGGCCAGATGATCTACGCCTGCGTCATCAACATGCACGGACTCACCCGCTTCACCGTGCGCGAGGACGGCGCCGGCCTGACCGGGGAACGGATCGAAGACCTGCTGGCGTCCGACGACGCCATGTTCCGCCCCGCCGATCCGCAGATCGGGCCCGACGGCGCGCTGTGGTTCGGCGACTGGTGCAACCCGCTGATCGGCCACATGCAGTACTCGCAGCGCGACCCGAACCGCGACAAGAAGCACGGCCGCATCTTCCGCCTGGTGGCCAAGGACCGCGCGCCCCTCACCCCGGTGACCCAGCACGGCAAGTCCATCCCCGAGGTGTTCGAGCAGCTGCGCGAACCCGAACCACGCACGCGCTACCGCGCGCGACGCTGGCTGCGTGCCCGGCCGACCGACGAGGTGCTGCCGGCGCTGCGCCGGTGGGTCGACGGCATCGCCGACGACCCGGCACACGACCTTCTGGCGATCGAGGCTCTGTGGGTTCAGCAGGGGCACGACCGAGTCGATCCCGCGCTGTTGCGCGCCTGTCTCGGCGCCAAGGACCCCGAGACGCGCGCCGCGGCGGTGCACGTCGTCGGCGACATGCACGACCGCACTCCCGACGCCTTCACCCTCCTGGCCGCCGCGGCGCGCGATCCGCACCCACGGGTGCGCCTGGAAGCACTGCGTGGCCTGAGCTTCCTGCCCACCAAGGAGAGCGTGCTCGCCGCGCTCAGCGTCACCGAGCAAGCGATGGACAAATGGCTCGAGTACGAGCTCGACGTGACCCTGAGCGCGCTGGCCCCGGTGTGGCAGCCGAGGTTCGTGGCCGGCGAGGCGTTGGCCAAGCCGGGTTCGACCGCCGCCGAAATCCTGGCGTCGCACCGCGTGGTCAAGCGATCGGAAGCCGCGGCGCAGAAGGCGGTCGCCCGCGCCAACGACCGCGCCGCCCCGCCTGCCGACCGCCGCGCCGCCATGCTCGAACTCGGCAACCTGCCGGGCAACGCGACGCACGGCCGCGAAGTGTTCGGTCGCATCTGCATCGCCTGCCACCGGGCCGGCGGCCAGGGCGTACAAGTCGGCCCCGATCTCGACGGCGTCAGCAAGCGGTTGACGCTCGCCTTGATGGTGGAGTCGATCTTCGAGCCGAACGCGCGCATCGAGCCCAAGTACCAGATGGTCATGCTGGCACTGCACAACGGCGACGCGCTCGCCGGCTTCATCGACGCCGAGGCTCCGGATCACCTGGTTGTCCGACTGGCCGACGGCAGTCGGCGGACCATCGCCCTGGCCGACATCAAGAGTCGGGAGGCCTTGGCCACGTCCAACATGCCGGAAGGCCTCGGCCAGACCCTGTCGCCGCGCGAATTGGTCGACGTCATCGCCTACCTGAAGACGCTCTGAAGCCCCGCGCGGGCGAGCGCCCCGTAAGCAAATTGCGTCGAACCGAAACGGGATCGAACCCCGCAGGCCACCTTCCCTGATAAAAAAGTGCGAATCGTGCGGCCGAAGCCAGCTCTCCCTCGGCCCACGGTTCCGGTGGATCCCGAGTTTTCTCGGACCCCGGCCGGACGGTCGTCGAGCCCCGACTCTCCTGCGGTCGGTGTCCTCGTGACTCGCCCCGTCGCTGCCCCGCTGCCCCAACACAACCCCTTATCCCTGCAAACTCCTCCATGCTGGCGTCACGGTACACAGCCCTCCTCTTGACCACGGCGGCGACCGCACAGGCGATCCCCTACGCCGGTCCGGTCGAACACGTGCTCTGGCACTCGTCCCCGAGCAGCCCCAACTTCACACAGGTGGCGACCGGGATGTTGTCCGGTGCCGGCTACCCCGACATCGCCGTCCTGGAGAACGGGGTGCCGTCTCTGTACATGTCACCGGGGACGGTCAACCACACGGCGCCGATCGCCGGCGCTCCTGCCGGCTGCTCGGCGTTGGTGACCCGCCCCTTCCAGACCGCGTACAGCGGCTACCACCGCGACGAACTCATCGTGGCGTGCGGCTTCGGCCTCAAGCGATGGCGCCGCACCGGCGCGCCGACTTGGGAAACCCTCGACGCGACGTTCGCGGGAGTGCCGTGGAAGGGCGCCAAGCGCCTCCTGTCGGCCGACGTCAACGGCGACGGCATCTGCGACCTGATCGCCCTGAGCAGCCGCGGCGACGCCGTCGGCGTGCGCCTGGGAACCTCCACCGGTTTCGGCGCCAACTACATCCGCTGGCTGCCCGGCCCCGTCGGCCTCGACATCGTGTCGACGCCGTGGGACATCAACGAAAGCGATCGCGAGGTGGCCGTGGCGATGAGCAGCGGTCTCGTCGTGTTCGACCATCTCCTCCAGAACACACTCGCGAGCATCGCCGGTACGGACTGCTCGAAGGCCCTGTTGGCCTCGCCCCGGTCGAACATCACCGGCAACGGCGAGATCCTCGTCCTGGCCGCCGAGAAGAACTCGGCTTGGAAGCTGTTCAGCGTCGACTCGCAGAACCCCGCGGGGATCGATCTCGGGGCCCTCGGCCTCGTCGGGTGTGCCGTGGGCGACGTCGACGCCGACGGCGATGACGACCTCGCCTTCAGCAAGACGGCGAACCATCGCACCCTCGTCCTGTTCCAGGACGGCGACAACCACTTCACCGGCGTCGGCCTCGACGTCCCGTTGATCGGGTCGATCGCCAACTGGGAGGCTTCGTCGGGGGCGGCGCCGGCCAATCGCGCTTGGCCAGCGCTGGTCGACGTCGACAGCAACGGGGCCGCCGAGGTCGTGCAGGCGGTCGAGAGCCAGAACGACGTGATCCTGGTCCGTTCGCCGCTGGGCGCCGGTCGCGCCGTGACGATCCTGGGGTCCGGGTCGCTGACCGGTTCGGACGGGAGCTTCCACATCAACCTGGACATCCAGACCACACCCCCCGCTGGCGCCACCGACATCGAGTGGGTGGTGAGCGGCATCCTCCTCGGGCCGGCTTCCAACCGAACCTACGACATGGGCATATGGTCGGGGTCCGGCCGGGTGTCGATCGGCGCCACGCAGGTGTCGATCGCTGCCCCCGAGAGCGAACTCCTGATCGATCAGGGGCTGTCCCTCTTGATCCAGCTGCGCCCCTTGCAGGTGAACGGCGGCGTGGTGGTGCGTGCCTTCCGCCCGACGATGTGCATCTTCGCCATCGACCAGTGGGAGAGCTACGACCCGCCGATGACCATGGATCGCTACGACGCCGAGTACCTCGAGCAAATGTTCGATGCGCTCGGCCGGAGCTACACCGACTTCGCCGTCAACCGCGACGGTGAACCGTCGCAGGCTGGCAACGGTGGCGCGAACGGCGTGGGCCTCGGCGTGGGTGCCGCGCCCGCCGGGGTCGAGCCGACGCCAGGCAAGGGGTCTTCGCGCGGCGGCGGCATCGGCCCCGCCACGAACGGCGGCGTGAACACCGGCATCATCATCGTCATCGATCCGCCGCCGCCCCCGGATCCGCCCGGCTCCGGCACGACCGGCCCGGGCTGAGCCGCCGCTGGTACGACCGCCACATACAGGCCGACCTGCACCTACGAGCGTCCGCGACGGAACGCGCTGCCGGTGGCGCGCGATCGCCAAGACCACAAGACCAGGGCGAGGGCTCCCAGCCCGAGGAGTCCCAACCCGACGGCGCCACCCCACCGACCCGCGCCGGAACGGACGACGCGCTGCGGCGCAGCCGCCTCGAAGCCGAACACGCCGACGACGGCGTGGAACGCCGGATGTGCGAACTCGGAGTCCTCGGCCAGGGACAAGCGCGCCCGCCGCATCGCCTCGGCCGCACCGCAGCCCTCGGCACTCGCACGCGAGAAGGCCGCCAGCAACGCCATGGTGGCCGCCGCATCGAGATCGGCGTCGGCCGCGACGACAGTGTCGGCGCCGGCGAACAGGAGGGCGCCGGCCAGGTGGCTGCCGGCATCGTCGCCGCGGCGGAGCGGCCCGCTGCCGCCGCGGCACACCGCGAGCGCGACCAAGGGCGGCACGCCACCCTCGCGCAAGGCTTCGATGGCGGCACACGACATCGGCCCCCCGGCCAACGACACCCCGCGGGTGCGCTGGTCGCCGCGGGTGCCGAGCCCGCTGCAGCCGTGCGCGACGACCACGGCCAGTGCGCTGTGAGCCACGTCGTCTCCGGCCAAGGCCGCGGCGGTGGCCGCTTGGCCGGTGAAGCGCAGCGCCCGCGGCCACGGCGAGGCGATCGCATCGAGGCTGTCGCCGGCCAGCACGACAGCGTCTTCAGCCGCAACACCGTCGCCGCCGGTCACGGCCAGGACGGCGCAGCGGTCGGCAACCAGCCCAATGCGCTCCTCGACCGCGCCGGCTCGATGGAGCCCGAACGGCAAGGACGGCAGGTAGGAGAGAGCGAGGTCGCAGCCGAGCCAGCGGTGGCGCGTTCCCGGCAGCGCTTCGAACGGCAAGTTGCCGAGCAGTTCGCGCCCGACGACCACGCACGCATCCCACGCAGCCATCTCCTGCCGCAGCCGCGCCGGCAAGACCGCGCCGGCGATGCGCTCGGCACACGCCGTCACCACGTCGAGGGAGGCGAGTTCACCACCGACCGACAGGAACTGGCGCAGGCGCCGCAGCTCCGGCAGGAGGAACTCGGCCCGCGGCATACGCAAGAAGTCGATGCGCGCCGAGGTCACCACGAACACGCACTCACCGAACATGCACGGCAAGAAGACGAGGAGTCCGCCTCGCGCGGGCACCAGGCGCCCACGCACCTGCGCCGCGTCGCCGACGGGGATGTCCTGCCGCCGCGCCAAGGTCCCCTGTGCTTGCGCGCGCATCACGTGCGCCAGGGCGCGCTCCGGATGCTGTGGGTCGAGCGCGCACTCGACCGCCACCAGCGCCGCAATCACGTCGCGACGGTCGGCGAACTGGAGGAAGCCGACGCCGTCCTTGCGCAGCGGGATCGCGTCCCAGGTGGCGAACATGTCGTCGCACACGCGGAGCAGTTCGGTTCGCAGCGGCACCAGGTCGCTGGCTCGGTCGCCCCGCTCCAGGGCCAGGTAGGCGCCCCTGGCCGCCAGCGCACCGCGCAGCTCCGCCGCCGTCCCCGGCCCCAGGCCATCGATCCGCGCCGCGGCACGGCGCAGGTCGTCGGCCGCGGCAGCGAAGTCGCCGATCTCCGTCTGCATGAACGCGCGATCGACGAGGATCCGTGCCTCCACCTCGTCGGAGCCACCGCGCGCCAGCGCCTGCTGCAGGCGCGCCAGCGGTCGCGGGTCCTCGCGAAGCGGCACCTCGAGGGTCCGCATCATCGCCACCGCGACCAGGCGCTCGACCTCAGCCGCGTCACCGCCGGGTGGGCCGCGCAGGATCTCCTCGCCGCATCGAATCGCCGCCGCGAAGTCCTCGGCCGCCATGTGGTACGACAGCCACAAGCGGTCGCGCGAAGCGCTGCCCAGGTCGCCAGCCTCGGCGAGATGGGCGCGCGCCACGTCGAGCAGGCCGTATTGCAGCGACTCCTGCGCGCGCAGTCCGTGGTAGGTGTCGACGAGCCAGAGCGTCCGACCTTCAGGGGGCAACCGCACCTCGGCCGCATCGAGATCCCGGCTGAGGGCTTCGAAGCGGCGCTCCGCCAGGTCGAGGTGCGCCAGGAGCACGTAGGGCCCGTGCGCCAGCTCGCCGAGGTCGCACTGCCGAGCCGCGTCGAGGCGCACGCGTCGCTCGACGGGATCGCTCGCGCACAAAGCCAACCGCAGCATCGCGTAGCCCAGGTCTTCGCGGCTGTCACCCCGGCGCGCGGCTGCCGCCGCTCCCCGCAGCAGCTCCTCCTCGGAGATCCCGCCGAGGCGAGTGCGCACGCCGGGGTGGGCAGCGCCGCGCCAGGCCAGCCGCGCCCACGCAGCATCGAGCCACGCGTCTGCCGCCGCGCCACCGGAAGCGGAGCGACGCGCGTCGAGAGCCCGCATGGCGGCCGCGAAGGCATCGACGTCACCGGCACCGAGCTGACCGACGACGGTCCGCGTCCACTCGTTCCAGTTGGTCGCGCTCGGCTCTACCTGGGCGACCGCCGGTCCGGCCAGGAGTGTCGCCGCTAGCGCGGCGGCCAGGCGACGGTGGTCGGGGCCGAGCGCCCGCTCCGCCCGCCGAGGTCGTCGAAACCTTGCACCGTGAAGGTCACCGCGTCCGGCCAGCCCGCGGTGGATTCGGCGCTGAAAGTCCATTGCGGTCGGTCGATCTGCTCGCTGTGCCGGTCGAGGCCCGCACCCGCCACGTGCACCTTGTAGTGCGCGGCGTGTTCCTTGTCACGCCAGACGAGCTCGAACCCCCCTGCGACCGGCTCGCAGGAAGTGATCTCGATGGTGGCGGCTTCGCGGTCGAGGATGCCGCGCGCCCTCTCGGGCGGAGAGGTCTCCGACCGCATCCACCACGCCACCGCCGCGACAAGGACAGCGGCGACCAGCATCATTCCCCACGAGCGACGGCGCCCGGCGGGTGGCGAAGCTGCCGCGAGGCGACGTACGATCCCCTCGGTGTCCATGGGTGGCACGTCGATCGAGCTGGCTTTGCTCAAGACGCTCCGCTCGTGCGCGCCGGCTGCATCCAGGATTCGCTGCGCCTCGCGCAGCGAATCCAGCTCGCCGCGCAAGCCAGGGAACTGCCGCAGCGCTTGCTGGACCTCGTGCGCGTCGACCGGCAGGTCTCCGATCACTGCGCGTCGGACCAGGGCGCGCGCCTCTTGCTCGTCGATGTTCATCCGTGCTCTCCCTCTCGCAGCGGCGTCAACCAGTAGCGCAGCTTCTCCAACCCGCGGTAGTAGCGACTCTTCACTGTCGCCAATGGTACTTGGTCCCGGTCCGCGATCTCCTCGAAGGTGAGGTCGTCGAAGTGCTTGGACCGCACCACCACGGCCTCGTCTCGGGTCAAGCGGTCGATGCTGCTGTACACCCGCTCGACGTCGACGGCGGGCGCGATGTCCGGACCGACCAACTCGGCCTCGTCGACCGGGCGCGGCGCGCGACGCTTGCGGCGGACGGCGTTGATCAGCTCGAACTCGCAAAAGCGGTAGACCCAACTCTCCAGAGCCGCCTGGCCGCGGAACTCCCCCAGCTGGGCCCACACCCGGGCGATCACCTCGTGGGCCGCCTCGAGGACATCTTCGTCGCCCAACGGCCTGCCCACGCGTGCGTTGCGCGCCGCCAGGATCCGCGGGACGCACTGCAACCGCCGACCGAGCTCGTGCAGGGCACGGTCGTCCCGGCGCAGGGCTCGCCGCACGAGATCGAGGTCGTCCGAGGCCAGGTTCATCGCCCGCAAGAGTCGGCCGTACTCCATCGCGATCTGGGCGGTGGCGCGAGCGGCGAGCCGCAGCGCCGGCACCAGATCCCGGGAGGGGGACTCCGGAACATAAGGGCGATCTTGGCTGCGGCCCACGATGGAGGGGTTTCCGAAGGCGGAATGCACGGGAAGTCGAATCGATCGGTGCGCGGTGGGCCGCCCCGGCACGCGCGAAAGACTCAGGATTCGGACGGAAGTTAGAGTTCGGTGCGGGTCGCGGCGGCTCGCTCGTCACCGGCACCCGCGTCCGACATGCCCTCGCCCTCCCGCCCCAACTGGTTCGTCGGTCTCCCGGTGCCGCCGCAGCGGTGGTTCGCCGAGAAGGTGCCGGCTCCGCCTCCCGGAATCCGCCGCTTCCATGCCGACGACCTGCACCTGACCGTGGCATTCCTCGGGCCGGTCGCCGAAGACCCCGCTCGCGCCGCCTTCGCAGCCATTCGCTGGCCGCTGCCGGCGCTGACGGTGACGCTGGGCCCCGTCGTTCCCATGGGCCGGCGCTACTCGGCGCTCTCCGCGCTGATCGAGCAGGGTCGCGCGGCGGTGGAAGCCGCCATCGGCTGCGTCCGGGACGCCGCCTGCCTGGCCGCCGGCGCACCGTGCGAGACCAGGCCGCCGAAGGCGCATGTCACCGTGGCGCGTCCGCAGCGCCACGCCACCGTGGCCGAGCGCGCCGCCGGCTTGCGCTGGGCGCAGCAAGTGGAGCTCGCCCGCGTGGAGTTCACCCTGGCGCGCGTCGCGCTCTACTCTTGGGCCGAGGACCGCCGCGAGCGCCAGTTCCGGATCGTCGACTGCCGCGACCTCGCCCCGAGCTGACGCGCCGACGCGCGGTCGGTTACACCGCCGCCGGCTCCGGCTGCTCGACGTGGAACACCAGCGCCTCCCCCTCGAGGCCGACCTCGACGTGGGCGCCATCGCGGATCTCGCCCGCGATGAGCTTGCGACCCAGCTTGGTCTCCAGTTCGCGCTGCAGGAAGCGCTTGAGCGGGCGCGCGCCGTAGACCGGGTCGTAGCCCTGCTTGGCGACGTGCTCGGCCGCAGCGTCGGTCAGCACGACATCGATCCGCCGCTCCGCCAGGCGCTTGCGCAGGTCGCCGAGGAGCAACCCGACGATGCGCTTGATCTCGGCCAACTGTAGGGGCTTGAACAGGACGATCTCATCGACGCGGTTCAGGAACTCCGGCCGGAAGTGCCGGCGCATCTCACCCATCACTGCCGCGCGAGCGCTCTCCTCGATGTCGCCGTCCCGGGTGATGCCCTCGAGCAGGTGCGGCGCGCCGATGTTGCTGGTCATGATGACGACGGTGTTCTTGAAGTCGACCGTGTGCCCCTGCGCATCGGTCACGCGTCCGTCGTCGAGGACCTGCAGCAGCACGTTGAACACGTCGTGGTGCGCCTTCTCGATCTCGTCGAACAAGATCACCGCGTACGGCTTGCGTCGCACCGCCTCGGTGAGCTGGCCACCCTCCTCGTAGCCGACGTAGCCGGGCGGCGCACCGATCAGGCGCGACACCGCGTGCCGCTCCATGTACTCGGACATGTCGATGCGGATCATGTTCTCCTCTGAGTCGAACAGCGCCTCCGCCAGGGTCTTGGCCAGCTCGGTCTTGCCGACTCCGGTCGGCCCGAGAAAGATGAACGAGCCGATCGGCCGGCGCGGGTCCTTGATGCCGGCGCGCGCGCGGATGACCGCGTCGGTGACCAGATCGACCGCCTCGTCCTGGCCGACGACACGCTGGTGCAGGATCTCGTCGAGCTTGAGCAGCTTCTCGCGCTCGCCCTCGACCAGACGCGACACCGGAATGCCGGTCCAGCGCGCCACGATCTGCGCGATCTCCTCTTCGGTGACCTCCTCGCGCAGGAGCGCCGACGCCCCCTGCTTCTCGTGCAGCTTCTGCTCCTCGTAGGCCAGCATCTTCTCGGCCTGCGGGATCTCGCCGTGCTTCAGCTCGGCGGCACGCTCGAGGTCGTAGCGACGCTCCGCCGCCTCGAGCTGCTGGCGCAGTCCCTCGAGCTTGGCGCGCAGGTCGCGCACCACGCCGATGGCCGCCTTCTCGCTGTCGTACTGCGCGCGCATCGCCGTCTGCTGCGCCCGCAGGTCGGCCAGATCCCGGCGCAGGTCGGCGAGGCGCGCCTGGCTGGCCTTGTCCTTCTCCTTGCCGAGGGCTTGCTCCTCGATCTCGAGCTGCATGACGCGGCGGGACACCGCGTCGAGTTCGGCCGGCATCGAGTCGATCTCGGTGCGGATCAGCGCGCACGCCTCGTCGACGAGGTCGATCGCCTTGTCGGGCAAGAAGCGGTCGCTGATGTAGCGGTGCGACAGGGTCGCCGCCGACACCAGGGCGGCATCCTGGATGCGCACCCCGTGGTGCGCTTCGAAGCGCTGGCGCAACCCGCGCAGGATCGAGATGGTGTCGGGCACGTCAGGCTGCTCGACCAAGACGGGTTGGAAACGTCGCTCGAGAGCCGCGTCCTTCTCGATGTGCTTGCGGTACTCGTCGAGCGTGGTCGCGCCGATGCAGTGCAGCTCGCCGCGCGCCAACATCGGCTTGAGCAGGTTGCCGGCGTCCATCGCGCCCTCGGCCTTGCCGGCGCCGACGATGGTGTGCAGTTCGTCGATGAACAGGATGATGCGACCCTGGCTCTCCTTGACCTCCTTGAGCACGGCCTTCAAGCGCTCCTCGAACTCGCCGCGGTACTTGGCTCCAGCGATGAGCGCCCCCATGTCGAGCGAGAACACCGTCTTGTCGCGCAGGCCCTCCGGCACGTCGCCGCGCACGATCCGCTGCGCCAAGCCCTCGGCGATCGCCGTCTTGCCCACCCCCGGTTCGCCGATCAGCACGGGGTTGTTCTTGGTCTTGCGGCTGAGAATGCGGATGACCCGCCTGATCTCCTCGTCGCGGCCGATGACCGGATCGAGCTTGTTCTTGCGCGCCGCGTCGACGAGGTCGACGCCGTACCGCTGCAGGGCCTCGTAGGTGTCTTCCGGGTTGGCGCTGGTGACCCGCTGGCTGCCGCGGACTTCCTTCAGCGCGTTGAGGAAGCGGGCCTCGTCGACACCGAACTGCGCCAGGACCCGGCCGGCGGGCGTGCCCTTGCCCTCGGCGAGGATGGCCATCATGACGTGCTCGACCGACACGAAGTCGTCCCGCATCTGCTTGGCGCGCTTTTCCGCCTCGACCAACGCCTTGGACAGACGCTGGGTGAGGTAGACCTTGCCCGCCTCGAACCCCGGGCCCGACACCTTGGGCAGCTTGTTCAACTCGCCGCGGACCGCCTGCAGGATCGAGTCGGCGGGGACGTCCATGCGCTTGAGCAGGCGCGGCACCAGGCCCTCTTCCTGCTGCATGAGCGCCACCAACGCATGCTCGACGTCGACCGCCTGGTGGCCGAGCTCCACCGCCAGCGCTTGCGCCGCGGCCAGGGCTTCCTGCGACTTCTGGGTGAAACGACTGAGATCCATGCGCTTGCCTCCGGTTGTCGCCGCCGCGGGAGCTGCCAGACGCACCCCGTCGGCGGTCACGTGAACATCAACGCGCGCGCTCGGTGCGCGCATTCGCTTCGACGTGTGCACAGAGCGTGCCAAGCGCACGATGGCCGGCTCGGCCGCCCCGCGCGCGGTCAGGAGCCGCCCGCGCTGCCATGTTGGCAGAAGAGTGCCAAGACGACGCGCGCCATGGCAGAGGCGCTACGGAAGGTGGACCAGGCCGGCCGAGCCGGCGGCGCCACCGTCGGACCACCCTACTCCTGGCGGAAGGACACCTGGCGCATGCTGGTGCCCACGGCGAACTCGCGCCGGAGTCGCCCGCCGTTGACCACCACGAGGCGAACGAGCAGCAGGTCGCCCGAGCCGTCGCCATCGCGCTTCACCTCGAAGCCGCCGGGGAAGTCGCCGCTGGCGTTGGCGAACAGGGGCACCTGCGCGCCGGCCGTGGCGTTGCTGGCGATCCCGACGTGGCGCGTGGCAAGGATGCCGGCCTCGCTCGCCGCGCGGTCGGGAGGCAGCAGCTCGCCGGCCACCATCGGCTGGACCGTGCCGTCGGCGCGGCAGTGGACGAAGGCCACGTCCGCCGCGCTCGCCGGGTCCCAAGCGTACGAAACTCCGAGCGCCACCAGCCCGCTGACCAAACGCTGCTGGCTCGCGGGGTCGGCCACTGCCAGGACGTCCGCGCGACGCGCGACGAGGCCGCTGCTCCACCGCGCCAGGTCGACACCAGTCTCCGGGCCGGTGTGCAGGTACCAGGCGACGAAACGGAACGTATCGGCCCGGCGCAGGTCGCCGCTCGCGTCGGCCGAGATGTCGACCGTCACCGACTTCTCCTTGCGCACCAGCAAGAGCAGGTTGCCGGTCTCGTTCGTGCCCGCTGGATCGTGCTCGAACGAGCCGACCATCGTCGCCGTCGGCATCCGACTCCCCGCCAGCATCGACGACCCGCGCAGGATCGAGGCGAGGTCGAGGCGCGCCAGGTAGGCGCGGCCGTAGTCGTTGTCGCCGAAGACGCGCACGGCGTAGCTGGCGTCGGCCTCCACCAGCGACGCGATGCGCTCCGCCAGGGAGTTCACTCTCGTCTGGCTGCGCATCGAGGTCTGCGCCGATGTCAGGCCGCGGATCGCCTGGGCGATGACGGCGGACATCACCACGAGCACGATCGCGACCATGCTCATCTCGACCAGGGAGAAGCCGCGCTCGCCCGCCCGGATTCGATCGCTGCCGGCGGCCGTCATCGCTTGACCCTGACGAGGACCTCGTGGTGGGCCACGTGCACCCCCACGTCGCTGCGGAAGCAATCGACCCGCAGGAAGTAGCGGCCGGCCGGGAAGCGGTCGCTCGGCATCGACAGCAGGTAGGACTCGCTGCCGAGGCCGGAGTCGGCCAAGCGCAGGAGCGCGCTCGCCGGACGCTCGCCCGCCTGGGCGACGCTGCCATCGACGACGTAGCGGTACTCGCTGCTGTCCTCGGCCCGGTAGGTGAGGACGTATTCGAGTCCGAACTCCGACCCGCTCCAACTGCTCGGGTAGCGCTCCGTGTACGGCTGCCCGTCGAAGCGGACGAAGGACGTCGACCACTTCATCGCTTCGGTGGTCGGCTTGTCCAACGCAGTTGCCGGAGACGGCAGGTCGATGCGGACCGTCGGCAGCTCGCCCACGTCGTCGCTGCGGTCGGGCTCGCCCGCCACCATCAGTCCGCGCAGGCCGAAGGCGACGGCCTTGGCCATGAGCGCGCGCTGCTCCTCGGGGCCGGCCGGAGTGTCGGCTAAGGGCACCAGGAACGCCACCTTGGCCGACGAACCCTGTTCGGCGAGACGGATCACGCCAGCACCGAGGTCGCCGGTGGGCGCCGCCGTGAACGCCTCGAGCAGAGTCGCCGTCTGGGTCGGGACCTCGGCCGCGTAGGGCCGCTGCGGCAGAGCCGCGCCGAGGCTCCCCGACAGTGTGCAGCCGAGACCCGACGTGGCCGCCGACGGGATCGACACACCCACGGCTCGCACGAACGACAGAGCCGACTCGGTGAGCGGAAGCGAGCTGCTCGCCTTGCCGCCGAACTGGGTGAACGTCGACGTGTCGGAGTCCGTCCACAGGAGGCTCGCAGCGCCGAGGTCGGCGAGGGTCGAGTCCGCGAACCAGTCCCACGCGGTTCCGCGCGGCAGGCTCGGGTGCTTGGCGGTGCCGGTCAAGGCGTGCCGGAAGCCAGCTTGCGTAGCCAGGTTGCCGTCGGCCTGGTAGGCCGGCCAAGCAACGTCGGGCGCGAGCTCGCCCAACCATGGCAGCGCCAGGAACCCCGCCGTCGACACGATCGCGGCGCGCTCCCCCGCGGGCGCGACGATGGACATGGAGCCGCCGGCGGCGCTCGCCGACAGATCGTCGAGGTAGAACTGCGGCGTCGACTGGCCGTAGAGCTCGCCGTGGACGGCGATCGCCGCCGGGGTCGCCGTCGACGCATCGCCGGGCAGGAACACCTCGCCACCCAGCAGGACCCGCGCGGCGAGCGCGCCGCCCGGGTTGACCAACACCGCGTGCGTCCGCTGCAGGGCTTCGCGCCAAACCTGCATGATGCGCGGCACGTCCTCCACGGTGCCGCGGCCGAAGCCGTCGCGCAGGCGCGCCGTGTCGAGCGCCGTCCACTGCCCCCGCACGTCGGCGGTGGCGTCGCGCAGGTCGTCGAACCACCAGTTGTAGCCGTGCTCGAAGCTCGCGCCCGCGACGCACAGGTCGATGTAGGGGTTGTGCCGCGGGTCGCCGAGGATCTGGTAACGCTCGGTGGCCGGCACGTCGGACGCACTCGGCGTCCACCACGCGTAGGTCGTCGAGATGTTCTGCGGTTGGTGCGGCGTCGGCCACATGGCCCCGGTGGTGGTGTCCGTGCCGATGCGCGTCGCCGCCGTCACCACGGCGCTCTGACCGAAGACGCTGGCGAGCCCCGCCGACGACACCCGGATGCGCCAGCGCGCGGTGTTCTTGGCGATCGGCAGCACCGAGGCGTTGGTCATCGCGTAGAAGCCGCCGATGTCCTGGACCGGCGAGGGGACGTATTCCCTGCCGTAGAGGCGGGCGAGCGGTGCGATGCCGGCGCCGAGCTCGGTGGCGCAGACCAGCGGCGTGTTGTAGAGGCGCACGAAAGTGTGCGGCACCGGGTCGTCGGTGTAGCCCACCTCGTAGTTGACCTCGAACGGCGCGTGCGACTCCGAGTGCTCGGCGACGGCGCCGCCGAAGCTGTAGCGCCGATCCATTGCCAGCCCGGTGCCGACCTCGCCGCTCTGGATGTCGACGCCGCCGACCTGCGCGTCCACCACCAGCGACGCGCGGAAGTCGCCGCCGAAGATCTGCACGGTGATCGGGTCGGTCAACACCGTGGGCCCGGTGTCGGGATCGGACTTGTAGGCGTACACGCGGAACTCGACCGGGGTCGTTCCCGAGCTCGGCGTGTGCAGCTGCGCCGGGTGCGTCACGACGCGTACCCCCGGGTGCCCCTCGGGGTCGCGCGCCGCGTCGGCGTAGTTGCGCAGCGGCGGGAACGGCAGCCCCTCCCCGTGCAGGTTGAGCAGGATGGCCGTCTCGTAGCGCGCGGGGTTCTCGCACATGTCCGCCAGCAAGACCTGCAAGGGCGGCTCGTCTTCCTTGTCGAGCCCGGCAGCCACCCGCGCGGCGAAGATGGCCCGCGCCTCGGGCGTGCGCACGCAGTGGTTGAAACGGTCGGCGACGGCGTGGGGGAACGGGTTCGTGTCGGCGTCGAAGTCGTGCAGCACGCCAGCCTCGGTGCGCACTCGCCCGCCGAACAGCTCGGCGGCGTAGAGGCGGCTGTACGGAGCCGTCGCCCCCAGCTTGCCTGGGTACCAGTATGTCCAAGGCGCCGCGACGTCCGCCGCCTGAGCTTCGTTGACGTAGGGCACGTAGCACGGGTCGCGGCCGTAGCCCATCGACGTGATCCAGTGCACGCGCACGCGCAGGTTCGGGTTGGTGCCCTCGATCTCGCTGACCATGCTCGCCAACTGGGCGCGCAGCTCGGGCAGCGGCCGCCAGGTCGACGGTGCTTCGGCGATCGCCAGCGCGTATACGTCGTACTCCTGCACGACCGGCTCGGCGCGAATGGTGACGCTGAGCACTCCCGAGGCCAAGGCCGCCAGCGTGCGGTGGCCGCTGGCATCGGCGCGGAACATGCGCACCCGCACGAAGCGGCTGTGCTCCACGCCCTCGATCGGCTCGACGCTGATGGCGCGGAACCACTGCCAGGCGCCGCTGCCGTGCGCGCTGTTCCCCGACATGATGTGGTCGGGCTCTTCCACGAACCGGGTGGTGAGGAAGGGGTTCGGCTCGGTATCGCCGACAGCCTCGAGCTTCTCGGGCGTGTCGATCACGCCGCTGTCGACCGATGCCTGCAGCTCGGCGAGCATGCCCGACGCCTTGTGGAACGCGAACTGCGTCTCGGCGTCGATGTTGAACTCGCGCAGCGTCACCGTGACCTGCTGCACCTGGATCATCACCGCCACCCCGACGATGGCGATGGCGAACAGGAGCTCGACCATGCTCGTGCCGCGCATGTGCGGCAGGCGGTGTGCCGCCTCCGTCTGCCGAGCCTCGGACCCCTCGCACTGCGATCGTGTCGTTGACCTCATTGCGCCGGACTCCTCCCCCGCTGTGCCCGATACTTGCCCACCGTGCGCCGCAGCAAGTCGATCTTCGCCGGGTCGTAGTGGACCAACGCGCTACCCGAAGACCCCGTGCCGAGCTTGACCTGCCCGCGCACGATCATCGCGCCGTGCACCTCGAACTTGCCGCGGTCGAGGATCGCGTTGCCCGACACGTACACCAGCCCGTCGATGCGCGCGTCACCGAGCATGCCCGAGGTCAGGTCGCCGTCGACCACCAGCAGGCTGTTGGTGAGGGCCATCTTGCCGTCGAAACGCAGGCCCTTGGCGACGATCAGCTTGCCGTCGATCACCGGCACGTCCGTCGTCGTGGACGAGCCGCCGCCGCCCCCGGAGAGGATGCTCTTCAGCCACGCGAGGAACGACCCCCAGTTGAAGCCGCCGCTGCCCACGTCCTTGTCCAGCGACACGTCGCTGTAGGTGCGCAGCTCATCGAGGCGCATGGCGAAGATGTGCTCCGGCCCGGCCTCGTACACGCTGGCCGGCAGCTGCGTCGGCGTGCCGGTGACGACCGCTCCCGCCGTCAGGCTCGGTTCTGTGGTCACCGGTGCGACCGGCATGGACGCGGGGTCGCGGAAGGCGATGGCGATCGAATCGCCGCCCTCGACGCGACCGTGGTCGCCGACGCTCACCCGGGACGGGTCCTCGGCGCAGAGCGCCGCGGGCGCCGGCAGGTTCAACTGCAGCCAGCGGATCTCGGAGGTGAGCGCCTTCGTCCCGAGCAGCTGGTTGGGTGGCTCGCGGTAGGACCGCGACGGGTCGCGCCGGCGGTACACGAAGGCGTGCACCCCCAGCTCCCAAACGCTACCCGGGGTCAGGTTGCCGCGCTGCGAGGAGATGTCGCGAGTCTCCGTGCGTGCCACCTCGTAGCGGCCCCAGAGGTTGCCGTTGATCTCGAACTCGCGCACCAGGCCGATCGTCGGGTCCAACGTCTCGATGCGCGGCGGCACCGCCGCGGGATCGTTGCTGGGGGCGAAGGTGGTGATCGGCTGGTTCGAGCGACTGTGGAACCAGCTCACTGCGTCTTGCAAGCCCGACCGCGCGAAGGTGCTCGCCAAGCCCGCGCGGTTGTAGCGCGCGTCGCGGTCGGCGCGCCGCGACGCCATCAAGGCGGTGTGCGTGACGACCAAACCCGACGTGATGGCGACGAAGATCAGCGCCCAGATGATGGCGCTGCCGCGCTCCGGCGAGCGCGCATCGACGGCGTCCCCCTCGCAGCTGCCGCTGGCTCTCACGTGGCGTGTATCGACGTTCGTGGCCGCCGACTGTTGCGATTTCCGACGCAGACCACGACGAGCCGACGCCGCGTGATCTCGCGTCCTCGAGTCTCCCGTGCCAAGCCGAGCTGGGCGAACAGGCGCGGCTCCGCCGCAGACGTGACGCGGACTCCCTAGTAGATCGTCTTCTTCTTGTCGGTCGCACCGCCTCGCCCGGCCGCCCCCTGACCCGGCTCCCCGGCCGGCGGAGCGACCTTCTCGGCGGGGTCCACAGGCTTGCCCTCGCCGACGTGGGTCACCAGGAAGTCCTCGTACTTCCGGTAGCGGTTCAGGTGCTTGACGTCGCCACCGAGCCCATGGCCGCCGGTGGGATCGAGGAACAGGTCGACGAGCGCCTCCTTGCCTGCCTTCAACAGCTCGCGGTACACGCGCACCGTGTCCTGGTAGAGCACGTTGCTGTCCTCCATGCCGTGCACCAGCAGTAGGCGCGCTCGGAGGTTCTTCGCCAGCGGCAGCAGCGAGAACTTCTTGAGGTCGGCGGCGCCGGTGCGCGTCTTGCCGATCGTGCCCTGCGAGTACCAGTTGTTGTAGTTCTCCCACTCGGTCGGCCCGGCACCGGCGATGCCGGCGGCGAACACGCCGGGCTCGGTGTAGAGGCACATCTGCGTCTGGAAGCCACCGAAGCTCCAGCCATGCAGGGCGACGCGCTTCTCGTCGACGTCGTGGTCAGCGACGAACCACTTCACGCCGTCCACCAGGTCCTCGACCTGCGGCTTACCGACCTGCTCGAAGTTCGCCTTCTCGAACACGGAGCCGTAGCCCGACTGCCCGCGCGGGTCGATGCTGCAGGTCACCCACCCGTGCCTCTCGGTC
The DNA here is from genome assembly GCA_041398565.1 of Planctomycetota bacterium. Classification (GTDB taxonomy): domain Bacteria; phylum Planctomycetota; class UBA1135; order UBA1135; family UBA2386; genus DATGPD01. Next base: position 479,578 of record JAWKUN010000002.1, read on the forward strand.
ATGTACCGCGCGAACAAGTAGGCGGAGCCGTGATAGCTGCCGTCCTCCACCGTCTTGCGCGTGCCGAGCGGGCCGCCGTAGACGTAGACCAGGAGCGGGCGCTTGTCGCCGGGCTTCTGATCGGCCGGCTTGAACATGTGGCCGTGGATGACGTGGCCGTGCCGGTTCTCGTACGAGAAGAACACCGGCTTCACCTCGACCAGCTTGCGCGTCTCCTCGCTGTGCGAGTCGGTCAGCACCCGGCTGGTGGCACCGGCGACGCGCACCAGGTGCAGTTCCGGCACGCGCCCGAAGGTGGTGAACGTGCCCAACAACGTGCCGCCGTCGGGGCTGACGGCGACATGCGACCAGTTGCCGTCCAGGACATCGACGCGGCGCATCGCGCCGGACTCGAGGTCGATCGCGTACACGTTCTCGTGCGAGGGCGCCTCCTTGTTGGCTGTCACGAACAGGGTCTTGCGGTCCTTCGACAGATCGACGGGGTAGACCTCGTAGCGACCGCGGGTGAGCTGGTCGAGCTGCTCGTAGAGCGGGTCGAACAGGTGCACGTGCCGGAACCCGCTCTGTTCGGTGACCATCACCAGGCGACGGTTGTCGGCCAAGAACTGCGGGCGGATCATCGACGGGGTGTTGGGACCGCCCGCGTGCAGGAAGCGCAGAACGACCCTGGCGGGACGATCGACCGGCTCGCCCTCCTTCTTGTTCTTGGCGGTGGCGTTGTCACCCGACTCCTTCGCCTGACCGTCGCCGCGCTCGGCCTCGACGCCTCCGACGGCCGCCTTCTCGTCGGTGTCCGCCGACTTCTTCTCGGGCGTCGCCGCTGCCTGGCGCTCCGCCACCATCACCCGCACCTGCTCGCTCTGCTGGTCGAACACCGCGAACGCCACCCGCTTGCCATCGGGTGACCACTCCGGCGTGCGCACGATGTCGCGCGGACCGGTGATCTTGTGCTGGAAGACCCGGGTCAGCTCGCCGTTCTCGGCCAGCGCACCCGACAGTTCGACCACGTAGAAGGACACGGTGCGCTCGGGCACAGCGTCGTCGGACACGGTGCGCGGCACCTCGCGCACGGTCGCGAAGCGGTCGCGGTAGCTGACGATGTTGACCTTGCGCATGCCGGCGCCGGGTCCGCCCGTGCCCTTGCTGGTCAGGAAGGCCAGCGCCGTCCCGTCGGGGCTCAGCTCGTAGCCGCCGATGGTCTCGCCCGGCGGCAGGCGCGGATCGATCTGCGCCACGACGTGGCTGCCGAGGGTGACCTTCACCAAAGCTTCGCCCCGCATGAAGGTAAAGCCCTGGCCGTCGGGCAGCCACTGCACCTGACGCTCGCTCTCGCGCGTCTGCGTGAAGCGTTCGAGCTTCTGACCGGCCACCGTGTAGCGGTAGACGTCGCCGCCGGAAGTGAACAGCAGCTCGGCCGCCGCCGGCGCCCAGTCGAAGCTGCTGACGCCGTCGTAGCGTGGCGCCTCCTTCTGCTTGAAGTCGTCGTCGGTGACCCAGTCGCCGCTGAGACGATCGTCCTTGGTCGCCTGCTCGCCCTTGGCCTTCGGCTCGCCCTTGGCCGTCTTGCCCCCCGCGTCCGCCTTCTCCTTGGCGATCACCTTGCGCGCGCGCTCGACGCGGTCGGCCATCACCTTGCGCGTCGCCTGCTGGAACGGCGCCATCACCGACACCGCGGTCAGTCGCTGCAGCTCGTCCTTGGCGATGTCGTACAGCCACAGGTCGCCGCCGTGCCGGCGCTCGCGCAGCGGTCGGTAGAGCCACGCGGCGTAGGCGCCGTCGGCGGAGAACGCCATGCCTGTCGCCTGCGGCCCGAACAGGCCGTCCTCGGGGAACAGCTTTTCCAGGGTCAGGCCCTGCGCCTGGGTGGCCGCTGGCTTCGCCGCGGCTTCCTGACCGGACAGGGTGGACGAGGCGAGAAGGACTGCGAGAGCCAGCGACGAGAAGCGGTTCATGGTCGGGGAGCGAGAAGGTAACGCCACGCCGGCACACGCGGGGGCGGCGTCTGCTTCGACCGATACGCCACACCGCCTGCAGGAGCGGGCGCTCGAGGGCGCCCGCGCCAACCGCCGATGCGAGTGGCCGCTCGCCCCACCTTGGCTCGCTCGCTGCCGCGGCGCCGCGGCTCACATGGGATGAAAGAACCGAGACCTACAGGCTCGGAGCGTGTGAGAGAAACGAGCGTACCCGCTCCGAGCCATGTTGCTGGCGATCGCCTTCGCGATCGCGAGCCTTCGGCTAGCGCAGCGCGGCCTTCTTCTCCAGCCGCCGCAGCATCGCCTCGATCTCCGTCAGGCGGCGGTTGACGTCCTCCAGGCTGGCCGCGTCCGGCGGGGGCGCGACCGATGGGGTGGCCGATGGCGCCGACTCGGCCTTCGCATCAGCCGGCTGTTGCGTCAACGCGTAGTCCAGCCACTCCCCGCCGACCCTCACCACGCCGCGGGTCGGGTAGTACCAAGACGCGGGCGCACGCGCGCTCCGCCAGGTCTCGAGCGCCGGGTCGCGCCAGCGCCCGTCGACGCCGGTGGCCTCCGCCTCGCCCAGAGCGACGGTGAGTTCCACCTCGTTGCCGCGGCGCAGCAGGGTCAACGCGAGTTCGTCGCCGGGGCGCTTGGCTGCCAGCTTTTCGCGCAGTGCCTTCTGGTCGACCCCGCGCGCACCATCGAGCGCCACGAGGAGGTCGAAGCGTTGCACGCCGGCCTTGGCCGCCGCGCCGCCGCCTTCGACCGCCGTGATCACCAGACCGGCGCCCGCCTCGATGCCGAGCTGCGATGCCATCGCTTCGGACGGTGGCTCGACGCTGACGTCCAGGCTCGCCCGCGTCGGCCGCGCCGGGGCAGCGGTGACCCACGCCTGGCCGTCTGCGAGGTGCAACCGCCCGAGAGCGCGGCCGCGTGCGTCCAGCAGGTCGGTCGTCCGATAGAACGCGGCGCCGCCGCGTGCGGCGAGAAAGGCGAGACCCGGGGCCGTCGCCGTCGTGACCTGCGGCCGCTCGACCGCGCGTTGCGACACGACCTCGTCGCCACACCTCACCACCACCTGCTCGCCGTCCCACTCGAACGCATAGACCTCGCCGGCGCGCTCGATGACTCCACTCAACTGCTTGAGCTGGGCCGACGCCGGGCCCGAGCCGAGCGCCGCGACCGTCGCCGCGGCCAACCACATGTGTCTCGTTCGCATGTCTTTCTCCTTGGGAAGGAAGGGATCAGGATCGACCGGTGTCGCCGAGCCCTTCGGGCTCAGAAGCGTCGCGGCAGTTGCAGCTCGGCGGCATCGACCACTGCCGGCCGCGGGTCGCCGTACTCGTCGTAGGCGAGCCCGAGGAAGCTCTCGATCGGCGCACGCTCGACGGTGCGGCGCAGGAAGATCACCTCCGTGGCGCGCCCGTCGGCCGTCGGCCGAGTCTCGAGGAGCAGGCTCGGCAGTTCCTCGACCGTCGTGCTCGCCGACGCCGGCGGTGGTGGCGGAGGCGTCTCGCTGCGCCAGCGCAGCGTCGCCCAGGCCAAGACCGCCGCCGCGGCAGCCGCCGCGCACCACGTCGAGGCGCGGGCGCGGCGCGAGGCGGCGGCCGGCAGCGGCACGCATTCGGCCGAATCCAAGGCCGCGGCGAGGACGCTGCGCACGCCCGCGGCGTCCTGCAGGGCCAAGGCGAGACGTTCCCAGACTTCGCCGTCGTCGAGCGCGACCGCGCGCAGCCGGGTCCAGTCGTCGAGGGTCTCGGCGCGGTCCACGATGCGGGCGATGGCCCCGGGTTCCCAGTCATCACGCAGCGACGTCGTCATGTTCCACTCCTCGGCGCACAGGGTGCGCCCTCGCAGTTGCGGCGCTGCAGTGCCTCGCGCAGCAGGCGGCGCGCGCGCACCAGCCGCGACTCCACGGTCGTCTCCGGCACCCCCAGCATCCCGGCGATGGCTCGCTGGCTCAGCCCCTCGACGGCTTTCAGCAGCAGAGGCTCGCGGTAGTCCGCAGGCAGTACCGCCAGCGCCGCACGGACGGCGCTCGTACGGTCGACGTCGTCGGGTGAGAAGGGCGACGCGCACGGCTCCCCCTCGAGGGCTGCTTCGTGCGGCCGGCGGTGCGCCGAGCTCAGGGTGTTGAGCGCCAACCGGCGCAGCCAGCCCCGGAACGTCGCCGGGTCGCGCAGGGTGCCGATGCCCCGCGTCAGAGCGAACGCCGTCTCCTGCAACAGGTCCGGGAGTTCGCTCGCCCGTGCCCCGGCTGCGGTCAGCACCGCCGCCAACGAACGCCGGCTGCCGACCCAGAGGACCTCGAGCGCGCGCCGATCGCCAGCGACGGCGCGACGCACGATCGGAGAGAGGTCGTCGGCGAGCACGTTCCCAAGACGCGCCGGCGGGGTGTCTCCGTCGAGGAATCGCTACGGAGTCCGTGCCGGGCGACGGGCCGGCCTCAGGTACCGATCTCGATGCGCCCGCCGTTGGACGCCACCACGCCCAGCGGATTGGCGCCGGGGGCGACCAGCGCCGCCTGGTTGAAGAAGAACGCGCCCACCAGCGACGACGTCGCCGGGATGGGGAGCGTCACCACCGAGTAGCGGCCCTGCACCACGAAGGGCTGGGTGAAGGCAGCGGCGCTGTAGAGAGCGCACCCGGTCATGCCGATCGGCGACAGCGACGTACCGTTCACCTGGGTGCCGTAGATCATCGCGCCGGCCGAAGGGGCGGTCGGCGCCTCGCCGACGATCATGTCGAAGTTCGTGCCGATCGCCGGCCGGCTGGCGGCAGAAGCGAACAGGGTGACGGGCAAGGAGATCGGACAGCCGGTGCCGATCCGCGTGAAGCTGGCGAAGCGACAGTCGTTGCGCCGGGTGATCGAGTAGCCGCCCTGACCGTTGGGCGTCAGCAGCACGACGTTGCCGCCGACGTCGATCGAACCCGACGAGAACACCTCGTACACCGTGGCCGAGGTGCCGCTGTCGAACGGCAGGCCGCCGTTGAAGTTGACGCTACGCGAGGTACCGGTGCTGCCGCCGGGCGTCACACCCACGAGCGTCGTGTGCGAGTCGATCGACAGCGGGAACTGCCAGCTCAGGATGATCGAGCCGTCAGCCATGAGCTGCGCCTGTGCCGAAATCGGCGACGAGCCGCCGTACTCGACCACGTTGTCCCATGTGATCACCGCGCGTCCCGCGAACGTCGCGAAGTGAACGCTGCCGCTGCTCGATGGATCGAGGTCGGTCCACGCCACGGCGATGCGTGCCGTCGACGCCAAGAACGACGTCAAATCCCCGTTGCAGCAACCGTCGTCGGTGTTGCTGCCCAGCCACAAGAAGCCGTTCGACGACACCGTGACGATGGAGGTCGAGCGGCCGGCGAACGGGAAGCTGAAGCCGAGCGACAGGGCCGACGACACCTGGTCGTCGCCGAGCTGCAGGTCGGTGCCGATGCTGGACTCGACGCAAGGTGGAGTCTGCGCGGCGAGCACAGACACGAGGCTGGCGAGGACAGGGAAGAGAAGCGCGCGTGTCGTCATCGGGTGAAGGGCGGAACGAGAAGACCTTGAGGTCCGGATCGTAGCCCATCGGTCCGAAGCTGTCCGAGTCAGCAAGCCGGTCGGCCGGACGGGCGACGGTGTGCCCGACAGCACCAGGTGCGCTGCAAGTGCTGCGAATCCTCGCGGCGCGCGCCGACTCGCACCTTTGGTACGGCCGCAGGTTGTGATGTGCGGAAATGCGCCGCGACGCGGGCCGGCCAGAGAACGCTGGCCGACCCACGCGACGCAGCCCGAGATCGGGCTATTCGTCCCTCTCGTCGCCCTTCTTCTCGCCGGTCTTCGGCGCCGCAGGCCGCGCCTGCATCTCGGCGAGCAGTTCGTCGACGACCTTGTCCATTTCCGGGCCGCGCTTGTTCTTGGCGCGGATGACCCCTTTGTCATCCAGAATGTAGATCGTCGGCCAGGCGCGCACGTTCCACTTGCCGGAGATCGGCCCCATGGTGCCTTTGGGACCGTTCCAGTAGCTGCGCCAGGTGATCTGCTCCTCGGCCAGACGCGGTCGGAGCGCCTCGAGGTCTTGATCGCTGTTGATGCCGATGAGGGCGAAGGGTTGGTCTGCAAGACGCTTCACGAGCGACCGCTCGTGCGGGTACATGGCCCGGCAAGGCGGTCACCAGTCGCCCCAGAAGTCGAGAACCACCACCTTGCCGCGGTAGTCCGACAGCTTGAAGGGAACGCCGTCGAGGTCGGCGGCAACGATGTCGGGCGCCTCCATGCCGATCTGCAAGCGCTCGGCCTCGAAGGCCGGCGCGTCGATCATGTCGGCGAGGTCGGTGCCCTCGGCGAGCTTGCGCGCCTGCTGCAGGAGGTCGGCAGCTTTCTCCTTCGCGGACTCTGCCACGCTGCGCCCGCGCTGCAGCAGCGACGCATGCCAGTACATGGCCCAGGCGCGAACCAACGCTTGCTTCGAGTTCTCGGCCAAGCGCTCCAGCACCTCGGCCGTCGCGTCGGGCGAATCGTAGTGGCGCACGGCGAGCCGCGCGTTCTCGGCGAACTCGAGCATCTTCGGGTCGTCGGCGTGCCGATCGACCAGCGTCTCGACTGCGGTGCGCCCGGCCTCCTTCGACCGCGCGTTGTGGGCGATCCACACCAGGAACGGAATCGCGTCGTCCGTGCCGGCGTACTTGTCGGCCGCGGCCTCGAACCGCTTGGTGAAGCCGTCGTAGTCGACCTGGGTCAGCTCGGCCATCAGCGCTCGCATCTTCTGCGAGTCGCGCGCTTTGGCCGCCGCCTGGTAGTCCTCGGTCGCTTGCACGGCCTGGGCGGCGACGCGGTACTCCTTCTCGGAAGCCTTGACCTCGGCAACCAGCGCGCTGCACTCTGCTTGGGCCGAGGGCGCAGCCTTGTCTTGCGCTGCCAGTCCGCCGAGCAGACACAACACTGCTGCTCGGGATGAGCGTGGTTTCATGGGACCTCTCGGGTGTTGGGGAGCCGCGGATGATACGCCAGGCGACACCCCCTCCGCGAGTTCGGGCGTTGGCACGGCGCCACCGCGGTCAGTCGACCAAACGGTTGACCGTGTACCAGGCCCGGCTGTTGCCGAGCCCGAGGCCGGGGTCGACGGTGATGCGGTAGACCTGTCCGGGCACGACCTCGGGCAGGATCAGATCGACGCTCTCGCCGTCTTCTGCCGCGCGCACGGCGGTGATCGCGACCTCGGTGACGTCCTGTGGTGGCGAGCCGTACTCGGGGCGGTAGAGGTAGTGCCAGCGCGCGACCGTGAAGTTCGCCGCCGCGAGCCCATCCGCAGGCAAAGCGCAGGTGAAGGCGACGTGGAAGCCATCGCGTCGCAGCGACACGTGGTGCATCTCGCGCGGCTTCGTCGCGCCATCCCACACGACGCGCTCGAGGCCGTACTCGGCCGGTCCGGCCGAGCCCCATCCGCGCGCTGTCTCGCCGACGTACAGGCTGCCGTCGTCGGCGAAGCAGGCACGCACGATTCCCGACTGCAGGTGATCGACGAAGTCGAAGCAGCAGCCCTGGTACTCACCGCCCACCTTCTCGAGGCACACTCGGAACACGTTCGAGCGGGTCTGGTCGCCGACGAACGCCTGGTCGGCGAACGGTCCGAAGCGGCCGCCGGTGAGGTCGAAGGCCGGGTCGCCGGGCGAGTTGGCCAGGTCGCCGTACGGGATGTGCACCGTCGGCATGCGCCGGCGGTCGGCGAAGTCCTCGAGCTTCAGCGAACTGGGCTCGCGGCCGGCGAAGTCCGGGTGGTCGAGGAGCGAGGCCGGATGCCCGTAGAATGCGCCCTTCACCAGGTGCTGCAGGGTCGACGTGCCGATCCAGTCACCTTGGTTGTCGGTGAAGAAGACGTCGCCGGCGGCGTTGGCGCCGATCCCTGCCGGCGAGCGCAGGCCGCTGGCCCACGGCTCGAACGTGCCGTCGGGGGCCACGCGGAATGCCCAGCCACGCCACTTGGCCGGCCGCGACATCACCGTGCCGCCGGCGACCAGCACCTGGCGCGACGCATCGTCGATGGCGTGGGCCAGGTTGAGCGTGCCGAAGAAGCTGCCGTCGGGCGCCCGCACGAGGCCGTAGGCGTACTCGTGGTAGTTGCCACTCACGCCCCACGCGGCGCACACGGTCTCGTAGCGGTCGGCGCGGCCGTCAGCGTCGCTGTCGACGAGCCGCGTCAGTTCCGGTCGCTGCATCACGTAGACGTGGCCGGCGCGACGGTCGACCCACAGGCCGAGCGGCTCGTGCAGTCCGCGCGCGAAGATCGACCAGGTCTCCCCCCGACGGCGCCACACCTCGCCGATGCGCGTGCACACGAAGAGATCGCCATCGTCGGCGAAGCCGAGGCCGCCGACCTCGAGCACGATGCCCTTGGGCACTTCGATGCGCTCGACGCGGTAGCCGGCCGGAATCACCGCGGGGTCTTGCCCAATGGCCGGTGACGCGCCTGGTGACACGGCTGGCAAGATGCCGAGCAAGACGAAGGCGAAGCACTTCATCGCTCGACTCCCACGGTCAGCGTGAAGCGCTGGCTGCTCGCGGTCGGCAAGCGCAGCACGTCGCCATCCCAGGTGCCGGCCGAACCGGTCACTCGCAGTCCGGCGCGCGCCAGGTCGAGTTCGACGGGCGCGGGCTCCCCGGACACACGGAAGGTGCAGGCCAGGCTGCCCTGCGCGTCCACCTCGAGGCGTTCCTCGACACGGCGCTCGCCGGCAGCGAACTCGAACACCACGCCGCGCCCTTCCACGCGGTAGGCGCGGAACTCGTCCGCCGGCTCGCCCGCGACGCGCAGCGCGAAGGCGTCGCCTGACAGGAACGGGGTTCCAACCCGCCGGCACGCCTTGCCGCCGCGGCCGGATCGGTCGGGTCCGACATCGAGGAACCCGCCGCGCCATGCCGACGCCACGCAACAGTGCTCGGCATCGAAGCACAACGACACGCCGCCCGGCAGGCCGACGGCGATGGCGCGCGGCGGCCCATCCTCGACGAAGGCACGCTGCACGATCGGCTCGTCGACGACGATCAGCTCCTGGCGCGCGGCCTTGTCGCCTCGGCCGGACCGGGTCAGCCAGATGCGCGGCTGCGTCGCGCTCGTCCAAGCCAGACGCAGCGCCATGCTGCCGCGCCGCTGGAAGTACTCGAGGCACAGATCGTGCTCGCCCGCCGACAGCTCGACCTCGCCGGTCTGCTCGTCGCCGGCGGGGTGCGTGCCGTCGCGGTCGACCACCGTGACGCCGTCGATCGAGAGCCGCGCTCCGTCGTCGCTGTCGAGGTGGAAGACCTGCCGACCGGCCCGCGGCACCGACAACCGGCCCTCGAAGACGAGCCCGAAGTCGTTGTCGCGCGCCGCCACGCCGAGGTCGATCACGCCGTCGGCGACGACACCCTCCTTGGCGACCTCGGCGTCGACCATGTCCCGCAGCTGATCGAACTCGCCGTCGAGACAGCGAAAGCGCAGATCGGCCAGGGGACCGCCGGACGTACTCACGCGCAACAGCCCTCGCATCGTCGCGGCATGCCCCGGCAGCGTGCACAGGAACGGCTGGTCGCACGGTTGCTGGGGAGCCACGAAGTCGACGCTCACGGTGTGCCCCGGCTCCGCCAGCGGCGTGTGGGCGAACACCTGCGGAAGGGCAGGCACGAACTGGCGCGCCATCGCCTCGGCACCGAGGCCGAGCGCCGCCGTGCTCACGGCGTCGATGTCGCCATCCGCCGCCAGCAGGACGAAGTTGTGCAACATGTCGTCGACGTTGGTGAGCCGGACGCGCACTCGGTCGCCGCACTTCACGAACAGGACCTCCTTGTCGTAGCGCAGCAGGCCGCGCCGCACGCCGAGCGCGATCTCGCGGTCGACCGGCGTCGTCGCGGCCGCCGCCGGCGGCCGAGGGCTCGGGACGGCGCCCGATGGGGCCGGGTGGTGAACGTGTGCCTGCGCGAGGACCAGGGCAAGGGAGACGAGCACGGGGTCAGCGTAAGGGAGCTGCCGCGGTGCGTGCACACGCAGTCGCGCAACCCGTTCGCCCTACCCGTTCACTCGGCCCGTTCACTCGGCCGGCTCACAAGCGAGCCGCAGCCTGCCCCGTCCACGCGCGAGCTGGGCGCCCGCGACAAAAAACGACGCCCCCCAACCGCGAGGGCCGGAGGGCGTCCAAGTCCGAAGGAACGGCGAGCGCAGGAGGAGGAGGGAGGGGAATCACGCGACGGCGCGAACGCCGCCGCCGCCGTCACGCCTTCGGAACGGGGTGTGCCTTGAACTGGGCTTCTTCGGTCGAGCCGCGCAGCGCAGTGGTCGACGAGGCGCCGCCGGCCACGGCGTTGGCCACGGCGTCGAAGTAGCCGGTGCCGACCTCGTGCTGGTGGCGCACGGCGGTGTAGCCGTCGGCGACCGCCTGGAACTCGCGCTGCTGCAGCTCGGCATACGCGGTCATCCCGCGCTCGGCGTAGGCCTTGGCCAGCCGGAACATGCCGTGGTTGAGCGAGTGGAAACCCGCCAGCGTCACGAACTGGAACTTGTAGCCCATCGCGCCGAGCTCGCGCTGGAAGCGGGCGATCGTGTGGTTGTCGAGCTTCGCCTTCCAGTTGAAGCTGGGCGAGCAGTTGTAGGCGAGCATCTTGTTCGGGAACTGCGCACGGATCGCCTCGGCGAAGCGCTTGGCCTCCTCGAGATCGGGCGTGCCGGTCTCGCACCAGACGACGTCGGCGTAGGGGGCGTAGGCGAGGCCGCGTGCAATCGCGCAGTCGAGGCCGTTGTTGAGGCGGAAGAAGCCCTCGGGGGTGCGCTCGCCGGTGAGGAACGGCCGGTCGCGCTCGTCGACGTCGCTGGTGATGAGCGTCGCCGCTTCGGCATCGGTGCGCGCCACGAGGACCGTCGGCACGTCCATGGTGTCGGCAGCGAGACGCGCCGCGTTGAGCGTGCGGATGAACGTCCGCGTCGGCAGCAACACCTTGCCGCCCAGGTGGCCACACTTCTTCTCCGAAGCCAACTGATCCTCGAAGTGGACGCCTGCGGCGCCGGCCTCGATCATCGCCTTCATCAGCTCGAACGCGTTGAGCGGGCCGCCGAAGCCGGCCTCGGCGTCGGCGACGATCGGCACGAACCAGTCGGTGTTGCCGCGCCCTTCCATGTGGTCGACCTGGTCAGCGCGCTGCAGGGTCTGATTGATGCGCTTGACGTGCAAGGGCACGCTGTTGCACGGATAGAGACTCTGGTCGGGATACATCTGGCCGGCCACGTTGGCGTCGGCGGCGACCTGCCAACCGCTCACGTAGATGGCCTTGAGCCCGCCGCGCACCATCTGCATGGCCTGGTTACCCGTCACCGCGCCGAGTGCGGCCACGAAGTCCGTGCCGTGCATCATGTCCCACAAGCGGCGCGCACCGCGGGTGGCCAGGGTGTACTCGACCTTGATCGAGCCGCGCAGTCGCTCGACGTCGCGGCGCGTGTAGTCACGCACGACACCCTCCCACCGGCGCTGGTCCCAGGGCGATCGATGCGCGAGCGGGGCCTTCTCGGCGTGTGGGAGACAATCGTCGACGGACACGTTGAGCTTGTGCACTTGCATGGGCGGGGTTCCTTCTCGTGAATTCGGATCGACGTGCTGTGCGCGCTCCGGCGCGGTGAGGATTTCGTAGGCCGACAGCGTCAAGAACTGCGGGAAGTCGGCGCGCAGAACGAGATTGGTGAACAGGTCGCGCGCGGCGCGGAAGCGGCCCTGGGCGTAGGCCAACGGCCCGACCTCGCTGGCGATGCGGTTGAGCTCGTCGGCGATCACCGTCGTCACCAGCGCCACGTCGACGCACCGACCGTCGTCGAGCGCGGCGCCGAAGCGCAGCCACTGCCACACCTGCGCGCGCGAGATCTCGGCGGTGGCAGCGTCCTCCATCAGGCCGTCGATGGGCACGCAGCCCTTGCCGCGCAACCACGACTCCAGGTAGATCAGGGCGACGCGGACGTTGGTGCGCAGTCCCTGCAAGGTGATCGGACCGGTCGGCACGCGCAGCAGGTCCTCGGCGGTGACCGTCACGTCGTCGCGGCGCACGTGCAGCTGGTTCTTGCCGACGCGCGCGAACTCCTGGCGGGCCACGGCGACCAGCGCCGGATGCGCCACCCAGGTGCCGTCGTGGCCGTCGGCGGCCTCGCGCGCCTTGTCGGCCCGGACCCGTGCCAGTGCTTCGGCGTTGCGCTCGGGGTCGTCCTTCACCGGGATCTGCGCCGCCATGCCACCCATCGCGAACGCACCACGGCGGTGGCAGGTCTGCACCAGCAGCAAGCTGTAGCTGCGCAGGAAGTGCTGGGTCATGCCGACCGCCGCCCGATCGGGCAGCACCGACGCCGGACTCCTGCCGAGCTTCTTGACGAAGCTGAAGATGTAGTCCCAACGCCCACAGTTGAGGCCGAGGACGTGGTCGCGAAGCTCCCACAGGATCTCGTCCATCTCGAAGGCTGCCGGCAGGGTCTCGATGAGAACCGTGGCACGGATGGTGCCGCGCGGCAGGTCGAGCCGATCCTCGGCGAAGGCGAAGACCTGGCGCCACAGCCGCGCCTCGAGGCGGCTCTCCAGCTTGGGCAGATAGAAGTAGGGACCCGAGCCCTTGGCGCACAGTGCGTCGGCGTTGTGCACGACGTACAGCGCGAAGTCGAACAGTGCCGCGGTCAGGCGCCGGCCGTCGACGCGCACGTGCGCCTCGTCGAGATGCCAACCGCGCGGCCGCACCATGAGGGTGGCGGTCTTCGTGGCGAGCACGTACGACTTGCCCTTCTCTTGCCAGGTGATCGTGCCGCGCACCGCGTCGTACAGGTTCACTTGACCCTGGATGACGGCCTCCCAGGTCGGCGCGCAGCTGTCCTCGAAGTCCGCCATGAACACGTCGGCGGTCGAGTTCAGCGCGTTGATGATCATCTTGCGCTCGACCGGCCCGGTGATCTCGACGCGTCGGTCGAGTACGTCGCTCGGCGCCGGCCGCACCGTCCATTCGGCCGCGCGGAGCGCAGCGGTCTTGGCCGAGAACCCCGGCAGGACCCCACGGTCGAAGCGGGTCTGCTGCAGGCGGCGCCGCAGCAGCAAGCGATCGCGCCGCGCGCGGAAACGCCGCTCGAGGGCGACGACGAGTTCGAGGGCTCGCGCGTCGAGCAGGGCCGCCTGCTGCGAAGTCACCGCCGCCTCGATGGCGAGACCGGGGACGGACGCGGGAGGAGTGGCGGCAGGATCGGACATGGCAGCGATTCCCGATGGGACGAAGGCGATGTCCGCCGGTCTTCCTCCTGCGGACGCAGAAGGCTATCCCAGGCCGGCGCGGGCGCTCGACCGGCGAAGCTCGTAGGCGACGCCGACCGTGCGCTGGCAGCGCGCCCTGACGCGCGTCGGCTCCGCACCGTGGCGCGTCTCGTGTCGAGACTCGTGCGCCGACCCCGAGGCGTGCTCGTCGGGCACCCTCGCACGGCACCGACCATCGGCGCCGACGCGCGGCGCCGGAGATCGCCGCATCAACGCCCGAACAAGAGGCCGCCGCTGTCGGCGCCGTACGCCTGCAGGTAGGCGCGCGGCTTGATCTTGCGCATGGCGCTGTCGCTGCTCATGTAGCGGATGATGCCGAAGATCGGCCGTTCCGGCGCCCACGGCCGGTCGTAGCGCCCCAGGCACCAGAAGATGCCGGTGTACGAATTGGGGTTGCGTCCATCGAGCGCCCAGCGGTTGTTCAGCTCGATCATGGTGGCGAGCGCCGCGCGCGGCGTCGGCGACCACTCCAGGATCTTCTTGCCCCAGAGCATGCGCAGGTAGTTGTGGATGATCCCTTCCCTTCGGAGCTGGGTCTGCGCTGCGTTCCACAACGGATCGTGCGTGCGTGCCGTCTCGAACTCGGCGTGCGCGTACACGTGCGGGCGCGCATCGCTGGCATGCTGATCCAGGGTCGCTCGCGCCCAACCGGGCAGCGACTCCCACTCGTCGTAGGACTCGAGGTGGAAGCAGGCGTTGTAGCCGAGCTCGCGCCAGGTCACCGCCTGGTCGAGAAAGCCCTCGACCGCCGTCGGCAGTCCCCACCAGCCGGTGGCCTGACCGGTCACGCGCGCGCTCGCGCGCTCCGGCGACCAGTCGCGTCCACGGAGCACCGCCGCCAGCACCTCGTGCGCCCCGACGTGGCCGAAGTGCAAGTAGGGAGACAGCCCGCTGGTGGCGTCGGCGTCGGGCAAGTTGCGCTCCTCGTAGCGCGCGACCACGTCGCGGCAGAAGCGGAGCAGACGCCGGCGCCCGGCCTCGGCCCCGCCGGCGACATCGGCGACGATCGGGACGTCGTGATCGATGGGTAGCGCCGCCAGCGCCGAACCATCGCCACCGAGCAGGCGCGCACCGGCCTCTGGCCAGCGTTGCAAGATGCTGCGCGGCACGGCCGGCGGCGGCAGCAGGTTGGCGCGCGCCAGCGGGTCGTCGTGTGGGGTCTCGCCGAGGTGCGCGGCCAGGACCTTCTGCAGGAAGCGCCGGAAGTCGAAGGCCCTGGCGAAGGCCTTGTCGGCGGCACGCATGGGCAGGAGTCCGTTGCCGTCGACGAGCTCGAAGGCGCAGGTCACCTGTGCCCTTGCCGCCGCCGTCATGCGCGGCAGCATGAAGCACGGGAACTCGTCGCCGACGACGACACAGGCGCGCTCGGCCAGTGCGCGCAGCAGCCCCTTGCCGGCCCCCCGCTCCGGTTCGACGTAGGCGTAGTAGCGGGCGCCGCCGTCGGCGAACGCGACCGCGTTGTCGCGCATGCCGTCGAGCACGAAGCGGTGCATGCGGTCGCTCGCCCACGGATAGTCGCACCGCAACGCTTCGAGCACGAGCAAGGGCTTGCCGAGGTGGCGGCACCAGTCGACAGCGCGCTGCAAGGCGAAGTTGCTGCGGCGGCGCCGCGCCATCGTCATCCAGTAGAGGACGTAGTCGCCATCGGCACGCACCGCACCGTGCCCGGGCGTCAGGCGCAGGTCGGGAACGCTCGACTTCACGCGTCGGCCTCGCCGCGGGCGCGCGTCCCACGAGCCGAGAGCGCCACGCCCGGGCCGCGCGGGAAGGCGTCAGCACCGAGGCAGCCTGCGGGCGCCACCGGTCGAGGCGCAGCGCCGGCTCGCACCTGGTGTGAGGGGGCAGGCTGCGATCCGAGAGAAGGGCGGGGCCACATCGGGAGGAGCTTCGCCGGTCGCCGCCTCTTGGATGCGGGCCAGCCGTGTGTTGCATGCCCACGGCGATGGCCGGCACCCGACGATGCGACCGGTCGTTTGGACGCGCGACATCCTACGCTGCCGCAGGCGCCGAGCCCGCAGCCAGAGGTCGGAGATCGCCATCTGACGACCCGATCGGCGCGTCCCGTCCTGAGCCCGAAGAGTTCGCGGTCGCAAGGGCGACCGCCAGCGACACCGAGCAAGGAAGCGGCGAAGGGCGGTTTCCTGGGGAGCCGCCGAGGAACCGGCAGCCGAAGTCGCCGTTGCCCGTGCGCCGATCCACACCGAAGGAAACCCATGCCCGAGACACACCAGGCTCCGAACCTCCTGCGCGACCTCGCCGTCGCCTCGCCGTGCCCCGCCGAGTGGAACCAGATGACGGGCGACGCCAAGCGGCGCTTCTGCCAACAGTGCCAGCTGCACGTGCACGACCTCAGCGCCATGACCCGAGCCGAGGCCGAAGCTGTGCTGCGCGACGCCGGCGGCGCCCGCGTGTGCGTGCGCTTCTTCCGCCGGCACGACGGCACCGTGCTGACCCGAGACTGCCCCGTTGGCCTGCGGCAGCGCCTGCGGCGCGCGCGCCGGCGCGCGACGGCCGCGGTCTCGGCGGCCTTCGCCGCGCTGCTCTCCGCCGTGGGCTGCACCCGCGACGCCAAGCGCCCGCCCACATCCTCCGGCAACGGCACCGACATCCACGGCGCGCCCGCAGACCCGGGACCCACCATGGGCGAGCCGGTGCAAGGCGACGTGGTCACGGGGATCGCACGTCCGACCATGGGCAGGCCCGCGATGCCGGTGGAGACGCCGTCGGACGAGCCGCTGCAGAAGCCGGTACAGAACCCACCACGCTGACCGAGCGACAGAGAGCCGCGCGCAAAGCCCGCGATCGGCCGTCCGCTACACTGCGCGACGGACACCGCGCTCATGAAGAGAGTCAGCCGCCTCGCCCTCGCGCTCACCGCATCCCTCGTGGCCCCATCGATGCCGGCGCAGGGAACGGCGCAGGGAACGACGAGACGCACGTTCGTGCCCAGTCCCGGCGCGGTCATCCGCCTGCGGGTCGCGGGCATCCCCGAGCTGTTCGCCGACCTGCCAGCAACCCGGCTCGGGCGCATGCTCGCCGACCCCGACGTCGCCGCTGCCTTCGCCAAGGGAAGGGCGCGCTGGCAGGACCTCGCGCGGCAGGAGGCCGAGGTGCTGGCGGCTGGCCGCAAGATGAACCTCGTCGACCTCGACACCACGAGCGGCGCGTTCGTGCACCAGGTCGACCCGCACGATCTGCAGCGCCTCGATCTGCTCGCCTACGCTCAGGGCGAGCCGCCCATCCCTCGCACGATCGCGATCGTGCAGACCCAGCCCCGCGGAGAAGGACGTGTCACCCGCCTGTTCGACGACCACGTCGAGCGGATGCGCGCCTGCACGGACGCGCTGCCGGGAGGGGAAGCGACAGTCGACGGAGTCCCCGTGCACAGCCTGACACGGCGCGAGCCGAAGGACAGGAACATGCTTCCGTTCGTGCGGCCGGCTCCGTGGTTCGTGCACCTTCCGGGCACCTTCGTGTTGGGGGAAGGCGAGATCGGGAGTGCGGGCCGGATGGACGAGATCGCCGCGCCTGTAGCCGGGGCCACCCTCGAGCTGAACCTGCACACCTACCTCCGGCTCGGCGTCTTCGGCGAACTTCCAGCCGAGGTCGCCACCGGACTCGGCCTCGACGAGATCCAGAACCTGCGTTGGCAGCTCGGCTTCCGCGACGAAGAGATCGTCGAGGACGTCGAGATCCTTCTCTCGGGCGCGGCGCGCGGCTTCCTCGCGGCGCTCGTGAACGGCAAGGGCAAGCTACCGGCACAGCCTCTCCCCAGCGGCGCGCTGCTCCAGGTCCGCCTGGCGATCGACATCAAGGCGTTGATCGAGGCCATCGCCCGCGTCGTCATCAGCGACATGGACTCCGAGCCCGGGCGTTTCGTGCGGGACATCGGCGCCGCCTTCGACGGAAGCCTCGCATTGGCGGTGTGCGCACCCAAGCCCGGCGTGATCCCGCGCCTCTACCTCACGCTCGGCATCGCCGACGACGAGGCGCTCGACCGTGTGCTGGCCCACCTCGGGAGTCTCGGGGTGGCGCAGAAGACGGGCGAGCGGGACGGAATGACGTACACCGCGCTCGAGATCCCGGGTCTCCCGAGCCTGCTGCAACCCACCTTCGTGCGCCGCGACGGCGCCCTGCACATCGCCGAGAACGGCGTCAGCCTGCGCGCCTTGGTGAAGGCCCTCGACGCGGGCGGCGAGGCCATGGACGTGGGCAGCGCCGCGCCACCCGACGGCGACGGCGAGGTGGTGCCCGGCTTCGACCTGCGCTTCGATCCAGGCGCCCTCTACCACGCCTTCCACCGCCACTGGCTGCCCCTCTACACCATGGCCATCGCTGCAGAGCCCAGCGGAGCCGAGCCCCTCGTCCTCGCGTCCGAGCTGCCCGAACCCGACGTCGTCGCCCAGCACCTGCGGCCGCTGCGCGGCGCACTGCGTCGCGGCGAGCACGGCTTCGTCCTGCGCCAGTCCGGCACCCTGGGCGGCGTCTTCGCCCACGCGTTGGCCTTCGCCTGGCCGACCATGCTGTCGCGCAACGCCGGCAACCGGTGGCAGGTGGAACGGCTGCAGCGCGAGATCGCCAAGGAGAGGCTGCTGGCGTTGGCGCCGGCGTTCGCGAGCTTCAAGCAGGCTCAGGGGCGTTGGCCGGCGTCGCTCGCCGAGCTCGCGGACTCGACGCAGCTCGACGCCGACGCCCTGCTGATCCCCGGCGACGACGGCACCGAAGAGGTGGTCCTGCCAGGCACGCCCGCACGCACGCTCCGGACCTCGTTCCGCTACTTTCCCCAGCCGGTGAAGGTCGACACCATCGGCCAGGGCGCGTGCGAGGTCCTCTTGGTGGCCATCTCTCCCTGCCGCTACCAGCGTCGCATGCTCACCGTCGACGGCTTCGTGCCCGACCTGTGGGATGACGTCTGCACTCGCCCGATCGACAGCTTCGGCAAGTGACCGCGGCGGTCGCGGAGCCGCTCGAACTCGGGGTCGACGTCCGTGGCTTCTTTTCGGCGGATGACGCGACGGCAACGACCGATCTCGGCGGCTGTCCCCCGGCACCCGTTCCGACCAACTCGGATCATGATCCGCATCCTCGTCGCCCTGGCAGCGCCGTTCGCTCAGGACCCCGCCCCGCCGGCGCCGCTCGCCTACGACCCGTTGCGCCGGCCGGCCCCGGCCTCCGCAAGCGAGCTGCCGGCATCGCTGGCTCTGGTCGTGCACGACGCAAAGCGCCAGCGCGACGTGCCGGTGCGCGTGTACCTGCCGGCATCGGCCACGCCGGCGCCGGTGGTCTTGTTCAGCCACGGCCTCGGCGGCAGCCGCGACAACAACCCCTATCTCGGCGAGCACTGGTCGGCCCGCGGGTACGTGGTGGTCTACCTGCAGCACGCGGGGAGCGACGAGAACGTGTGGCGCAATCGGCCGCTCGGCCGGCGCATGGACGCCATGCGCCAGGCCGCGTCGGCGGAGAACCTGGCGCTGCGCTGCAACGACGTCAAGGCGACGCTCGACCAGCTGACCACGTGGAACGACACCGGCGACCACGAACTGCACGGCCGTCTCGACCTCGAACACGTCGGCATGTGCGGGCACTCCTTCGGCGCGGTGACGACGCAGGCCACGACCGGCCAAGCGCTGCCGCTCCTCGGACAGAGATTCACGGACCCGCGCATCGACGCGGCGCTGCCGATGAGCCCCAGCCGTCCGCGTGCCGGCAGCGCCGAGCGCGCCTTCGCCGGCGTGCGCGTGCCCTGGTTGCTCATGACCGGCACCCGCGACGAGGCGCCGATCGGCGGGCAGACGTCTGCCACGCGCCTCGAGGTCTTCCCGGCGCTGCCCAGCACCATCGACCACTACGAACTCGTGCTCGACGGCGCACAGCACTCGGCGTTCGGCCAGCGCGCGCTGCCGGGTGACGCGGCCACACGCAACCCCAACCACCATCGAGCCATCTTGGCGCTGTCGACAGCGTTCTGGGACACCTACCTTCGCGGCGACAGCGCGGCGCGCGCCTGGCTGCAGGGCACCGGCCCGAACCGGATCCTGGAGACCGACGACCGCTGGCAGGTCTCGGTCGTGCGCTGAGCCTCGCCGACTGGCTGGCCGTCGAAACGGTGTTCCGTCTCAATGCCGCGGGGCGTGTGCACCGACGACGGCGAGCGTCGGGTTCGCCTTGCGCGTGCATGGCCGAAGTTCGACTCCCCGCCGGACGGGCGCCGGTCTCCGCAGCGCACGCACGGATCCGCCCCCGCCGTTCGCGCAAGCACGGCCACGCGGGCGCGAGGTCCGTGCTCGAGCAGTCGCGCGTCGCCGTGCGCTACGCTCTCGTGCCCGATTCTTCGCTCGCTCGCGGCGCACAGTGACCCACCCCTCCCCACACGCCCCGTTCGCCACCACGCGCTGGAGCCTGGTCCAGCGCGCGGCTGCGACCGATCCCGCGACGCGCCGGCGCGCGCTCGGCGAACTGTGCGAAGGGTACTGGCGCCCGGTCTACGCCTGGCTGCGGCGCGACGGCCACGCGCCCGACGCCGCCGCCGACCTGACCCAGGGTTTCGTCGCGCAGCTGCTCACCAGCGATGGCGTCGCGGCGCAGGTCCGCGGCCGTTTTCGCGCCTACCTGCTTGGCGCGTTGCGGCACTTCGTGGCCAACGAGCGTCGCCGGACCGGCAGCCGGCGCCGCGGCGGCGGCACCCTCACCGTCGACCCCGAGGTGGGCGAGCGCCTGCTGGCCGACCTCGCGGCGCGCGACCCCGCTCCCGACGCCGCCTTCGACCGCGCCTACGCGCTCGAACTGCTGGGTCGCACACTGCAGCAACTCGAGCGTGAATGCGCGCTGCGCGGGCAGGGCGATCGCTTCGCACTCCTGCGGCCGCTGCTCGATGGCGGCGACGACGACAGCACGCGCTACGCCGACGTGGCCCAGGCCCTCGACCTGCCGGTCGGGACCGTCCGCGTCGCCACCCATCGCCTGCGCCAGCGCTTCGCCGAGCTGCTGCGTCGCGAAATCGCCGAGACGGTCGCCGGTGCCGAAGACGTCGAAGCGGAGCTGGCCGATCTGCGCGACGCGTTGGCTCCATGAAGGCTGCGAATGCTCGCGCCGCGCACGAACCCTGCCGCGCCCGCCACTCGCCGCGCCCGTCGAATCCTCGGAGCCAAGGCGGGCGCTCGCATGCGAGGTCGGCCGATTCGAGAAAAGAACGCCGGCGCCGGTAACGTCGCGGAGCCGCTGGTTCCTCCCCGAGCATGAACCCAACGCCACCCGCCTCCGGCCGCCCGCTCGTCGGCCTCGACCCCCACCGGCTCCTGGCCTCGGCGAGCGCCCAGGCGGGCCACCCGCCGTTCAGCGCCATCGCCCCTCTGTTCCCCGCCTACGAGCTGCTGGAGACGCTCGGCGCCGGCGGCGCCGGAACCGTCTACCGCGCCCGCCACAAGCGCCTCGACCGCGAGGTCGCTCTCAAGGTCCTGCACCCCGAACTCGCCGCCGACGCCGGCGCACTCGAGCGCTTCCGGCGCGAGGCGCGGACGCTGGCACGCCTGCAGCACCCCTTCCTCATCGGTCTGCTGGACTTCGGCGAGGTCGAGGGCGTGAGCTTCCTGGTGCTCGAGTACTGCCGCGGCGGCACGCTGCGCCGCCTCCTGACCGGCGACGCCGACGCGCGCCGCGACGCCCTGCGCGTGCTGGCTCTGGTGTGCGACGCCATCGACTACGCCCACGCCCGCGGCACCGTGCACCGCGACCTCAAGCCTGAGAACGTGCTGCTCGACGAGCGCGGTTACCCGCGCGTCGCCGACTTCGGCCTGGTGCGCCTGCGCGTCGCCGACACGCCGCCGATGACGGTGACCGGCGACGTGATGGGGACGCCGCACTACATGGCGCCCGAGCAGGTCGCCGGCCGGGACGCCGATGCGCGCGCCGACGTGTACGCGCTCGGGGTGATGATCTACCAGGCCCTCACCGGCACGCTGCCGGTCGGTCGCTTCGATCCGCCGAGTGCGCATCCGTCGCCGCTGCGCCGCGACCTCGACGACCTGGTCATGCGCGCGCTCGACCACGACCCGGCGGTGCGGCCGACGGCGGGCGAGCTCGGGCGCAAGGTGATGGTGGCGCCACCGGGCGGATCGCCACTCACTGCCAATCCCGATCGCCCCCGAGCGGCGACACCCCGCCCCGCGCACATTCTCGACAGCGTCCCGCGCGCCCGCGCCGCCTGCGTGGCGGCGATCGTCTTGTCGCTCTTCCAGCTCTGGATCGACTCGGACTGGGTCAAGGCGTCCGGCTTCGACCTGACGCCGAGACTCCTCGGCATCCGGCTACCGATCTGGCTGGCAGGCGCCTTCGCGCTCGCGGACCTGGGCGCGCACACGCGGGCCCGCTATCTCGGTCTTCCGCCTCGAAACCGCTGGCTCGCATGGGCGGCAATCGTCTCAGGCGGCGCCCTCGCCATCATGACGATCCTGGTACCGGTCGGCGCGATCGCCCTCAGCCGCGCAGCGTTCGAGCCGACCATGGTTCCCGGCGCGCAGCTGCAGAACGGCGTCGGCCCGATCCTCATGCTCGCGGCGGTCATCGCGCTGCTGGTGATCGAGTTGCACGACCGGCGGCAGCAAGCCTACGCCCTGCTCTCGGCCCACCGACGGCGCCAGCGCGAGCGCAAGCGCCGCGCCTGAGCTGCAAGTGCCGCGGATCCTCGCGCCACGCGCGGATTCGGCGATGCCGTTCCGCTTGCCATCGCGCCCAACTCGCTTGTTTCCAGCAGCCCTGGAAGCTCCGAGCAACAACGGCGCCGGCGGCCCCCTCTGGTCGGCGCTGCGCCGACATCAACCCTTTGGGTTGCGGCCGCCGGCAGCGCTGAGCTGCAAGGGCTGCGAACGTCGCGGCGGGCGCGAATTCGGCCGTGTTGTTCCGTTGCCACAGAGCTGACCAGGCCACGCCCGAGCAGCCCTGGAAGCTCCAAGCAACAACAGCGCCGGCGGCCCCCTCTGGTCGGCGCTGCGCCGACATCAACCCTTTGGGTTGCGGCCGCCGGCCGCGCTGAGGCGCGAGGAAGCACGCGCGCGGAGCGCGACATCCCGCAGGAGCGAGGCCAAGGTGCGTCACGCTGTGGCGCCAGCCGACGCCTGACATCTTGCGCAGCTCGCGGGTCGCGGTCGCGAGCCACGCCTTCCACAGGAACGGCCACGTTGCCTGCGGAAGCCCGGTGCACGCCGACCTCGCGGCACGCCACGTGACGGCACGAGCGTCGGCGTCGACCACCGGGTCTTGCTGCGAACGCACGCGAGTTCCCCGACCGCGGCCGCGCCCTCCGCGGCCGTTGGCCCGCGACCTCTCCAGACCCTCTCCGAATCCGACCACGATGCGACTCCCTCTCATTCTCGTCCTCTCCGCGTCCCTGACGTCGGTCCGTGCCACCTGCCAATCCGCGGCCGGCGGCCCGCTCGACTCGGCGACGCTCGCCGCCTCCGATCTCGCGACCGCCGCGCACCTGGGCCTCACCGAACGCGACGTCCTCGACCTGAAGGCCGCGCGCGGCCTGTCGAACCGCCAGCTCCTCGAGACCGACCCGCGACGCCTGTCGTGGTGGCTCGTCAAGCTGCGCATGCCGCGACCCGACTCTCCTGCCGAGGCCGACGCCTGGCGCGCCCTGTCCCACCTCGACGAGTTCGGGCGCATCGCGCCGGACGGTCTGCTCACGGCCAAGAACCAGATGCTGGCCATGCAGCGCTTGGCGCCGCTCGGCGTGCGCGGCGACCTCGACTCCACCAAGTGGACCGCGCTGGGACCGGGCAACGTCGGCGGCCGCATCCGCGCCGTCGCCATACACCCGTCCGCACCCGCTCGGATCTTCGTCGGCAGCGTCAGCGGCGGCATCTGGCGCAGCGACGACGGCGGCGGCAGCTGGGTCGCGGTCGACGACCTGATGACCAACCTGGCGGTCACCAGCATCGTCATCCATCCCACGCAGACGAACGTGATGTACGCAGCGACGGGCGAGGGCTTCGTCGGCACACTGGGCAATTCGGGAGCCCAGGCCACCCGCGGCGCCGGCATCTTCAAGAGCACCGACGGCGGCTCCACGTGGAACCGGCTGTCCGCCACCAACAACAGCAGCTTCTGGTGGGTGAACCGGCTGGCGATCTCGCCCAACGGCAACGTGCTGCTGGCGTCCACCGGTCGACCGCAGGTCGCCTCCGGCGGCGTGTTCCGCAGCACCGACGGCGGCAACTCCTGGAGCAGCACGACGCCGAACGCGGCCTACAGCCTCGACGTCGAGTTCCACCCCAGCAACAGCAACATCGCCGTGGCACACGTGTTCGCGACCAACGGACTGACGTGCGCTCCTGGCAGCACCCAGTACGGCCACGTCGCCGGCTACTCCACCGACGGAGGTACCACCTGGCTGCCGGCGGCCGGCCTTCCGGTCGATCTGGTGTGCGGAGTGGCCGCCGATCCGTACCTGCGGATCGAGTTCGCTTTCCACCGCGGCTGGACCGGCGCCAGCAACGGCTGCGTCTACGCCAGTTCGGCGCGCGGTGCCGGGCAGATCTATCGAAGCACGAACGGCGGCGCGTCGTACGCGCTCGTTTCGACGCCGGGCCACCTGGCCACCCAGGGCTGGTACGACAACGCCATCTGGGTCGAC
Organism: Planctomycetota bacterium; assembly: GCA_041398565.1. GTDB lineage: Bacteria > Planctomycetota > UBA1135 > UBA1135 > UBA2386 > DATGPD01. Next base: position 503,452 of record JAWKUN010000002.1, read on the forward strand.
CCGAGCGATACGGATGCCAACCCCGCAGATGATCGCGTCGTCATCGGTGGCATCGACCTGTTCCGCAGCACCAACGGCGGCAGCTCGTTCACCCAGATCAGCGATTGGCGCAACGCCGGTCAGCCGCACGCCGACCAGCACGCGATCGTCGCCGATCCGGGCTTCGACGGAACCGCGAACAAGCGGGTGTTCATCGCCAACGACGGCGGCATGTGGAAGACGAACAACATCTTCCAGACCACGGTGTCGTGGGTGAACCTCGACCACGACCTGGCGATCACCCAGTTCTACAGTGGCGCACGCCCCACCGGCGGCGGTGCGCTCATCGGCGGCACCCAGGACAACGGCACCCTGCGCTACAGCAGCGGCACGACCTGGTGCCAGGTGGTGAGTGGCGACGGCGGCCCGTGTGCCGTCGACCCGACCAACTCGACCTTCGAGTACGGGCAGTACGTCTCGGCGCAGGTCCAGCGCTTCAACGGATCGTGCGGCTTCTTCGAGTGGATCTGCGGCCTGCGCTCGAACGGCACTTGGAAGGGCAATCCGTACCTCATCGACGACGCCAAGAACGGTCGGGCCAACTTCATCGCGCCGATGGTCATCGACCCCAACGCGCCGCAACGCCTGTTGGTGGGTGGCTCGTCGCTGTGGCGGACCGACGACGCACGCACCGCGAACACCACCAACACGGGGCCGACCTGGGCAGCGATCAAGTCGGCGGCGGGTACCAACTACATCTCGGCGATCGCGATCGACCCGGCGGACTCCGATCGGGTCTGGGTCGGCCACAACAACGGCGACATCTGGTTCACCAGCAACGGCACCGCCGGCGCACCGGGATGGACCAAGGTCGACGGCACGCTGCCGAACCGCATGGTCACGCGCCTGACGGTCGACCCGAGCAACGGCAGCCGGGTCCTGGCCTGCCTGGGCGGCTTCGCCAGCGGCAACCTGTGGCTGAGCACCAACAGCGGCACGACCTGGACCGGGATCGGCGGCAGTCTGCCGTCGGCGCCGGTCCGTGACGTCGCCATCCATCCGACCAAACCCAACTGGCTCTACGCGGCCACCGAGGTCGGACTCCTGGTCAGCGAAGACGGTGGCGCCACGTGGTCGGCCACGGCGACGCCGGCCAATGTGTCGATCGACGAGCTGTTCTGGTCCTCGGGACACCTCTACCTGGTGACCCACGGCCGGGGCATGTTCCATCAGACGCCGATCCCGGCGCTGGTGGAGCTCAAGGGGAGCGGCTGCGAGGTGAACGGCAGCACCTACCAACCATCGTTCACGGTGACACCCCCGATCCTCGGACAGGTGATGACGTTGAGCGTGGCACAGGGCCCGCCGAGCAAGTTCGGGCTCGTGTACTACAGCCCGATCCCGGCCTGCCTCTGCTCGACCCCCTACCAGAACTGCGAGTACTGGGTCGACCCCGCGGCGATGTTCATCCTCTTCAACGTGGTGACTGACCCGGCCGGCAACATGGTGCGAACGGTGACCTTGCCGAACGATCCCACCCTCGCCGGTCAGCGGGCCGCCATGCAGCCGTTGTTCTTCGGCGGCGGCACGTGGTTCGGCAACGGTGCCTGGATCACGATCGGGTACTGATCCTCGAGGACCCGCGGTCGCAGGGTGAGATCGCCTTGCGGGCCGCGCGGCGAGCCGCCGTTCGCTACTTCTGATCGGCAGTGCGGCCTGCGGGCGGCGCGACCTCGCCCGCCAGGCGCTCCGACCGGCCGAGCGCCAGCATCGCCCGCACGGTCTCGGCGACCAGCTCCCAGCCGGTCTTGCCGCCGAGCTCCTTGGCCGACCACACGAGGCCCGCCACCCAGAGGCGCGGCGCCAGCTCGCCGTCGGCGGCGCGCTGCACGACCCAACGCGTCGCCTTCAGCTCGGCGCCGTGCAGGTGGGCCAGCGTCGCGAAGGCCGAGCGGCGGTCGGTGACCTTGGGCATCCGCGCCAGGGTGCGGGCGTCGGCCTCGCGGTAGCCACGGCAGAGGATGCGGGGCGCGATGCGCCGCGCGGCACAATCGGCGACCAGGAAGGCTCGAGCACGCTCGACCGCCGCGGTCGCTCGCGAATTGACGAGCGCGGGCACGAGCGGGCGCAGGAGGCGTTCACGCTCGCTCGTGCTCGCAATCGAATCGTTGAAGCAGCGCACCACCGCGCCAGCCACCGGGCAGGCGCAGAGGGGCTCGTCGCTGTGCGGCTCACCGGCGAGCCAGGCCACCATCTCCATGGCGCACATGCCGGCGTCGGGAGATGGATGGCTGCCGGGGGAGAGGGGGAAGAGGCGGGGTTTCATGGGCTCTCGGGGGGAGCGCGCCGACCGCGCCGAGAAGCCTACCCCACGTCTCGGAACGAGGCTGGCCCGGGCCATGACCCTGGCCGGCTTCGCCCTGACCCGCGCCGGTCGCCGCCCTGAAAGCGACGGTGACGTGGACGCCAGCGGCCCCGCGCACTCGCAGGATGCACGCCGTCCGCGCCGACCTACAGTGCCTGACATGCTTCTCGTCTCCGCCCTAGTCGTGGCCGCGTCGTCGACGGCGCAGTCCGAACCCGCCCGCGACGACGCCTGGAGCGAGGCGCGCGCACGCGGAGAACTCAGCCAGCGCGCCGTCCTCTTCTGCTTGCGTTACGCCGACGGCTGGCTGGCACACGCCGATCCGACCACGGGCCTGCTGCCGCGCACGCTCACCGGCGAGGCCTACTGGAACGCCAAGGACTGCGCCGCCGACAACTACCCGTTCCTCGCCATCACCGCGCACGTCACCGGCCTGCCGCATCTGCTGGCGACGAGCGCGCACATCCTGGCGCAGGAGCGCCGCCTGACCGCAACGCCGCTCGGGCTTCCCGACGACTTCGTGTTCGCCGACCAGGCCCGACCGGCGCGCACACCGAGCCGCGACGAGCTGGTGTTCGGCGCCGCCGAGTACGTCAAGGACGGGCTGCTGCCGCTGCTCGAGTGGACCGGCGACGAAGCCTACCGCACGCGCTCGGTCGAGCTGCTGCGCGCCATCGTGACGCAGGCTGCGGTGGCCTCGCCGGCCGGCTCCCTACCGTCGGACAACCTCGAGGTGAACGGCGACCTGTTGCAGGCCTTCAGCCGAGCCGCGTGGCTGACCGGGGACGCGGCCTTCGCAACGATGGCCTTCCGCCTCGGCGACCACTACTTGTTGCACGAACCCCTGCTCGCTGCCAAAGCGCTGCCCCTGCGCGACCACGGCTGCGAGGTGATCGGCGGCCTCACCGAAGCCTACGTGTTGGCGGCGCACCGCGATCCCGAGCGCCGCGCACGTTGGCGACCGCCGCTGCACGCGTTGCTCGACGTGATCGCGGCGCACGGGGTGCGCGACGACGGCCTGCTGCACGAAGCGATCGACCCGAAGACGGGGCGGCCCACGGGCGGCGGCGCCAGCGACGGCTGGGGCTACGTACTCGACGCCTTCGTCGCTGTCGGCGCGCTCGAGCCCGAGACTCCCTACGCCGACGTCGCGCGCCGGTGCCTGGCGCGCGTCGCTGGCGTCGACATCGCCCACACTCCCGGGCTCGGTGGCGCCGACGGCGCCGCCGACACGCTCGAAGGTGCGATCAACCTCCTGGCACGCTTCGACGACCGCCCGGCGCGTGCTTGGGTCGACCGCGAGATGGACCGCCTGCTCGGCATGCAGCGGGCCGACGGCATCCTCGAGGCTTGGTACGGCGACGGCAACTCGGCACGCACCGCCTGGATGTGGGCCCTGATGCAGACTTGCGGCATCCACGCTCGGCCGTGGCGTCCCGACTTGGCGCTCGGCGCCGAGGCCACCGCGGACGGCGGCGTACGCGTCGTGCTGCGCGCGGAGTTCGCCTGGGAGGGTGAACTCCGCTTCGACCGCCCGCGGCACCGCGACCTGATGCACCTGCCGCTCGACTATGCCCGCATCAATCAGTGGCCGCAGTGGTTCACGGTCGACACCGCCGGCGCGTACGCCGTGGCGCGCAACGGCACGCCGACGCAGCACGTCGCCGGCGCCACCCTGCTCGGCTGGCCACTGTCGCTGCGGCCGAAGGAAGAGGTGCGGCTCGAGGTGCGGGCCGAGACGCCGCCACCGCGGCGACGGGCACGTTTCGCCGTCGCCGACGCCGACGCCGACACCGCGACCCGGTGGCAGCAGCGTCTGCGCGCGCAGTTGCTCGGCCTGCTGCGCGTCGACACGCTGCTGGATTCGGTGCCGCCGCTGGCGCCAGAAGCCGCCCCTGCACGAGACGGCGGCGGCGTCACCCAGCAGGACGTGGAGTTCCAGAGCACCCCCGGACGCCGCGTCGTCGCCACGTTGTCGACGCCATCCCCACGGCCACCTGGCCGCCTCCCGGCCGTCGTGTGCATCCACGGACACGGCGGCACGCGCGCCTCGGTGGCCGATCCCGAGTCGGCCTACCGCGGGTTCGCCACGATGCTGGCGCGGCGTGGCTTCGTCACCATCGCGTGCGACGTGGGCCAGCACGAGGTGCGCGAGCCCGGACGCACCCTGATGGGCGAGCGCTTGTGGGACCTGCGCCGCTGCGTCGACCTGCTGGCGAGCCGCGACGACGTCGATCCCGAGCGCATCGGCTGTGCCGGCCTGTCGCTCGGCGGTGAGATGGCAATGTGGCTCGGCGCTCTCGACACCCGCATCGCCGCCGTGGCGAGCTGCGGCTTCCTCACCACCATGGACCAGATGGAGCAGGGCCACTGCCGGTGCTGGGATTTCGACGGGTTGCGCCAGCTCGTCGACTGGCCCGACGTGTACGCGCTGATCGCGCCACGTCCGTTGCAGTGCCAGAACGGCACGCAGGAGTCCGCCAAAGACTTCTGCGTGCCGCTGGCTCGCGTCGCTCTGCGCGAGATCGCGCCGGCCTACCGTGTTCTCGGCGCCCCGGACGCCCTGTCGTTGCACGTGCACCGTGGCGGGCACGTGGTGGATGCGCCGGCCCTGCTCGCCTTCTGCGAGCGCTGGCTCCTCCGATGAGCGACCGGCGTGCCGGCCACACGCACGCCGGTCGTACCGCGCTAGCGCACGACGACGTGCGTCTTCTCGGCCTTGTCCCCCGTCGTGCTGGTCGCGGTGGTCGTGATCTTCTGGCCGAGCAGGCCACCCGAACTCGGCACCGGAATGTCGATCCAGCCCTGCGGCGGCAGAGTCACCACCTCGATCACGTTGCCGGACGCGTCCTTGATGACGACGACACACGCGCCCTTGGTCCAGTTGTCGACGTGGATGTGGCCGCCCTGCCGGACGGTATCGCCATCGGGATGGATGTAGACCTGGGCGTGTGCCGCGACGGTCATCAGACAGGCGGCGGCAGCGAACTTGATCGAGGTTGCGAAGCGGTCGAGCATGAGGGGTCTCACTGGTGACTGGGATCACACCGGCCACGTGCGCGGTGCAGGCCCCTTAGCCGCGCGAGCGGGCACCGCCGTTGCGCCGATCTCGGTTTTCCTGCGCGCGTGACGCTGGCCGTCGGCGCGACGCGGCGCTGTCGCGCGTCTTCAGCTGCTCGCCTTGCGCGTCAACACCAGCTCCATCACCAGCCGCTCGCCGCCGTCCGTGTTCGGCGAGTACTGACGGTGGAGGATGCGCGCGCCGCCAGCTTCGATGCGGGTGATCGTGCGCGAGCGTCGCCCGCCGCTGGCTTCGAGGCTGCGGCTGTGCAAGACCAGTTCGTCGGCGGTCGCCGGCACCTCGCTCTGGCGCAGCGACATCCGCGTCGAGCGCGAATCGATCCACACGCTCGTGAACGACCCGGCCCTCGTGTCGAAGCCGATCAGACCGAGCCCGGTACTGTCACCCTGGTCGCCGTGGAACACGAATCTCGACTCCAGGAAGCGACCGTCCTGCACCATCTGCTGGTGGCATTCGCCGCGGCTGGTCGACGTCCCGCCATCGCGACCATGGAACTCCTTGGTCACGTCGAAATCGCCGACCATGCGCTGCAAGAAGCGCTGGCCCGCGCCCGGATCCGAACGGGGCTCGTAGGTCGACTGCGGGTCGCTGGCCGTTCGATCGGCACTGGCGACGCCGGTGCCACCCGGCGCCGGCACCGGCGCCGGCGTCGAGCCGCAAGCGTGCAGGACGAAGACCACCGGCACGCCGAGAGCGCGCAGCCAGGACGAAGACCGAGGGCGTGCGGTCGTGGGGTGAGTGGCGCTCATTGGCCGAACAGCAGGTCGAGGCCACGCGTGATCGACAAGGCGCCGAGGAAGCCGCCGGCCGGGTCCAGCGCCACCGCCTGGAAGTCGATGTGCCGACCCCTGAGGCTCGCGTTGTTGGGGATGGCGAGGCCGTACGTCAGCTCACCGGCTGCCGACGCCGTGCTCGAGAGCCACAGCGCCGTTGCGGGCAGGTAGAACTCGCAACCTCCGGGCAGAAACAGCGGCGCGCGTTGCGCCGCCAGTGCGATCGCCACCGGCGCGCCGGGAAGCACGCGCATGAGGCGAAGCGCGAAGGTGGCGCTGCCGACGGCCGGGCGCTCCGATGCGCCGAGGAAGGGCAGTCCGAGACTGCCGGCGCAGGCGCGACCGAACGGCACGGCGTCCGCCGACGCGGGCGGCACGTACTCCCAGAGGTCCGAGAAGAACGCCGTGTCGCTGCCCCCGAACAGCAGGACCCGCTGACGAACCGAGTCGAAGGCCGCAGCGCAAGCGGCGCGTGCCTGCGGGCCACCGGACACCTGCTGCACCCAGTCGAGACCGTCGAACTCCCAGGTGTCGCCGAGGGCGACGAAGTTGGCGTCACGGCCGCCGAACAGCACGGCACGGGCACGGACCGCGTCGAAGCTCATGGCGTGGCCCGCGCGCACCGGCGGAATCGTCGCGGGTGCCGCCTGGTTCCACAGCAGGCCGTCCCACTCCCAGGTGTCCGCCATGAGGACGCCGGTGCCATCATCGCCGCCGAAGACGACCACGCGGCCACGTACCGCGTCGAACGCCATGCCGTGGTCGACGCGCGCAGTCGGGCGGAAGCCCAGCCCAACTTGCTGCCACTGCGTGCCGTTCCACTCCCACGTATCGTCGAGGGCGCCGGCACTGCCGCGCCCGCCGAACAGCACCATGCGCCCGCGCCCTGCGTCGTAGACCATGGCGCCGCCGGTGCGCGCCGGTGGCGAGGTCGGCGAGCTTCGCGCCTGCCAATCGTTTCCGGTCCACTCCCAGGTGTCGTTGAGCGCCACGTTCGAGCCGCTGGTGCCGCCGAACAGGACGGCGCGACCGCGCGCGACGTCGAACGCCATCGCCGCTCCGGCCCGCGCCGGCGGCACGTTGACCGGCAGGAGTTCGCGCCACTCGGCACCGGTCCACGCCCACGTATCGGCGAGCGGCCCGCCGGCGACGCGACCGCCGAACACGAGCAGCGTCTGCTCCTTCGGGTCGTAGGCCGCGCCAGCGCCGTCGCGCGCCGAGGGCAGCGCGGAGTCACCGCGCAGGATCCAGTCGGCGCCGTTCCACTCCCATGTGTCGCCCTGGTTGGTCGTGTTGTTGGGACCGCGGCCGCCGAAGAGCACGGTGCGGGCCAACATGGGATGGAACGCCAGGCTGACCCGGTCGCGCGCCACGGGGTGCGTGGCTGGCGCCGCCTGCGCCCAGGCCGCCCCGTCCCACTCCCAGGTGTCGTCGTAGCGGGTGGCACCGGTGCTGCCGCCGAACAAGACGACTCGGTTGCGCACGGCGTCGAAGGCGAGGCCGAGGCGATGGCGTTGCGGCGGTGACGCGGCCGGCGTCGCCTGTTGCCAAGTCGTGCCGTCCCACTCCCAGGTCTCGGCCAGCTGCACGCCGGCCGAAGTGCCGCCGAACAGCACGACACGCTGGCGCACCGAGTCGTACGTCATGCCGACCAGCTCGCGCGACGACGGACTCACCGGCGGCGACTTCTGCGTCCAGTCGACGCCGTCGAAGACCCAGGTGTCGCCGTACTCGGTCGCGCCTTGACCACCGAACATGACGACCTCGTGACGCGCCGCGTCGTACGCGAGCCCGTGGCCGTCGCGCCCGGGCGGCACGGTGGCCGGGCTCGCCTGATGCCAGTCGCTGCCGTCCCACTCCCACGTATCGTTGCCGTTGCCGGTCGTCAGGTTGCCGCCGAACATCACCACGCGTTGGCGCGCAGCGTCGTAGGCGATCGCGTGGTCGCGGCGCCCGGGCGGCTGGGTGTTCGGCCGGCGCTGGATCCAGGCGACGCCGTCCCACTCCCACGTCTCGTCGTTGCGCGCGGTGTTGAAGCCGCCGAACATCACGACGCGCTGGCGCGCGGCGTCGTAGCACAACACCGCCGCCGACCGCGGCTCGTGCACGGCGGCGTCGATCCACCGGTCCGGCGATTGGGCGAAGACGCTGGGAAGGGCCGACGCGAGAACTGATGCGCTGAGCACGCTTGCCGTGCAACGACGCCGTGGCGTCACGACATGGGGAAGAACCGCGGAGACTTCGGGAACGAGAGGTGCAGGAGACACGGAGGTGATTGGGTGAGAGAAGCGTGGTGGACCCGAGGCGCACGACGGAGCACGGTCCATGCCGTCTCGCCATGCTTGCCCCTGCCCCGACTCGGCGGAGCATGCCCGGCTCTCGCACGCTCGCAACTCCCCGAAAACCCCGCGTCGAGGCGCAGCCGTCACGCAATGCAGACACTGTCACCAAGACGTGACATGCGCCGATCCGTCAGCGCGGTGTCTCCTTGATCCCCAGCGTGGCGTAGATCTGACGCGTCGCGTCGCTCTGGTTGAGGGTGTAGAAGTGGATGCCGGCGACGCGATGGTCGAGCAAGTCGCGGCACTGCTCGGTCGCCCAGTGGATGCCGACGCGCCGCATGGCGTCCTCGTCGTCTCCACAACGGTCGAGGGCGCGCAGGAGAGCCGCCGGATAGCGCGCTCCCAGCGCCAACTCGGCCATGCGCCGCATGCCCTTCTTGGACGTCACCGGCATGATGCCTGCGACCACCGGCACGTCGATGCCGGCGAGCTTGCAGCGCTCGCGGAAGTCGTAGAAGTCGCGGTTGTCGAAGAAGAGCTGGGTGACGATGTAGTCGGCGCCGGCGTCGACCTTGGCTTTGAGGTGCTCCATCTCGACCATCCGGTTCGGCGTGGCGGGGTGTCCCTCGGGGAAGCCCGCCACTCCCACGCCGAAGCCGCGCGGATCGGGATGCCCCCCTTCTTCGCCGAACCGCTTGATGAAGCGCACGAGATCCGCTGCGTGACGGAAGTCGTCGTCCTTGCGGTCGTGATCCATGCCGCGCGGTGGATCGCCGCCCAGCGCCAGGATGTTGCCGACGCCCGCCTGCGCGTAGCGCTCGAGGATGGCGCGGATCTCCGCCTCCTTGTGGCAGACGCAGGTCAGGTGCGGCACCGTCTCGATCTCGGTCGACTTGTTGATGCGCACCACCAGATCGTGCGTCATTTCGCGCGTCGAACCACCGGCGCCGTAGGTCACCGACACGAAGGACGGTCGCAGAGCCTCCAGCTCGGCGATGGTCGAGAACAACTTCTCGGCGGCCTCTTCGCTCTTCGGCGGGAAGAACTCGAACGAGAAGGTGCAGGGGTACTTCTGGAAGACGTCGCGGATGTGCATGCGCTTGCCGGGAGTATCGGCGTTTCGCCGATCGCGGGCGGTCGAAAGGCGCAAGGTAGACCAGTCCGCGCTCGGAAGGGAGCCCGGAGAGCCGCACCCGGCATCATGCAGCGGTCGCGTCGAGCCGTCTGTAGACCAGGAGGCCCAGCCCGAGTGCGGCGAGGTCGATCGCCAGCGCGCGCGGGTCGGCACGCAAGTAGCCGAGGAGCAGGGTCATACCGATCGCCACCTGCACGCCGACCACGAGAGGTGCCGCACGCAAGCGGAACGGCCGCGGGCGATCAGGGGCGCGCCGGCGCTGCACCAGCAGCCCGACCGCGACCAACACGGTGGTGAGAGAGATGACCGGCACGGTCAGCGCGAGGAGCTGGTCGAAGGTGTTGGTGAGCGCGAAGGCGGCGGCAGCCAGCGCGATCCACAGCGTGGACCACACGGGCGCGCCGGACGCCGGCACGTGCCCCAGCGCTGCCAACGCCATGCCTTCTTCGGCCAGCAGGCGCGCGATGCGCGGCCCGGTGAGGAAGTAGGCGTTCACCGCGCCGAGCAGCACGACGAGGGCCACCGTGGTCAGCCCACGCGTCCCCGCGCTTCCGAACGCCGTGCGGGCCACGTCGAGGGCCGGGAACTTCGACGCCGCGAGGCCTTCGACTCCCAGCACGTGCAAGAACGTGACGTTCGCCAGCAGATAGAGGCCGACGATGGTGAGCAGCGCCAGCAAGAGTGCGCGCGGCAGGGCGCGGCCGGGATCGCGAGTCTCGCCGGCGAGGTAGACGGCGTCGGCGTAGCCGTCGAAGGTGAAGATGACCGACACCATCGCGGTGCCGAAGGCAGCCAGGAGGAGGCCGGGCTCGTTCGGCACCGACATCGTCGACGCCACCGCGGCTGCCGGAGGCGCCGCCAGCGCCGCGGCGACACAGACGCCGCCGAGCAACCCGACCTTGGCCAGGAACAAGGCGATCTCGAGCCGCGCACCGCAGCGCAGGCCGAGCAGATTGACCGCCGCGACCACGAAGATCACCGCCACGGCAACGGCGCGACCCATCGGCGTGGGCGGCGCGTCGACGGCCAGGGTGACCGCGCCCGTCGTCACCAGTTCGCCGGTCGCCACGGCGACTCCGGCCAGCGAGGCCGGCCAGGTCAGGAGCAGCATGCTCCAGCCGACGAGGAAGGCTGGTGCCCGTCCGAAGGACAGGCGAACGTAGGCGGCAAGACCGCCGACCCGCGGTACCGACGCCGCCATCTCGGCGACGATCAAGGCATCGAGCGTGGCGACCAGACCACCGAGCAGCCACGCCGCGAAGATCCACGCCTGGCTCGGCAGCTCGTGCGCTACGGCTCCGGGCGCGCGCAGGATGCCCGCACCCACCGCCATCCCGACGCCGACCGCGACCCCCGTCGTCGAGCCGAGCACGCGGCGCAGAGGACCGAGGTCGACGCCACGTTCGGCCGGCATCCTGGCCACCTCAGCGCTGCACCCAGTTGACGACGAACAACGCGACGAACGCCAGCACCGGCACGAAGTAGGCGATGGCGCGCGCGAGGAGAGCCTGCGGCGAGAACACGAGACGCGCCTCGGGTCCGAGTTCGTCGCGGCGGAAGCGGTAGGCGTAGAACACGAAGGAGGTGTAGGCGAGCTCCCACGCCAACATCAGCGGCCAGAAGAGCACGCCGAGAACGCCGAGGACGACGAAACGCAAGGCACGGTGGCGCCAAGCGAGCGGACGCCGCTCGAGCCGATGGAAGGTGTACTCGCGCTCGATGCGCGCCGCGTTCCACGCGGCGGCGGTGACCAGCACGCCGAAGGTGCCGTACTCGAGCGCATTCTCGACCCACAGCGTCGACGCCGGAATCCAGCCGACGGCGTCGAACAGCCGGTAGGTCGCATCGAGCATCGGCATCGTCACCTTCGACCACCACAGGTCGACCAGCCAACGCGAGGTGCCGTGCCAGTCGACGGCGGGCTCCACCAGGCCGGCGAGCGCCAACGGCCCGCCGGTGACGCCGAGCGCACCGAGCACCCACAGGCTCGCCTTCGTCGACACCGCCCGCACGGTCGGCCGCAGGCCGCCGGCGTGCACTTCGGGATTCCCAGCGGCGTAGCCACGCGGCGTGAGCGTGAAGGTGGTGAACGGCGCACCTTCCTCGCCCGCCGAATGGCCGCGCCGGATCATGCCGTCGGCCTCCAGGGCGTGCAGCACCGCCAGGAACTGCGCCGGTTCGTGGCCACCCTCGGCGAGGATCGTGGCGATCTCCATCGAATCGAAGTGGTGTTGCTCCAGGCTCTGTGCGGCTCCACCAGCCTCGGCGAGCAGGGACAGGGTGCGTAGGACGAGTTGGGCCTGAGGCTCGGGCATGCGCGGGAGAACGCCACCATAACAAGACGCCCGACGCCATCGATGCCGACCACGATGCGGCAAACTCCTTGCCGAACTTCGCTGCGGCGACAAGATGCCGCTCTCGGCGCCATGCCCCTCTATGACCGACTCGCCTCGCTGCCGCTGCACATCGCCGGCCTCGCCACGTCGACCCTGCAGCTGACGACGCGTGGCGGCTGGACACGCTGGACGACGGTCGTGCACCTGCGCGGACCCGACGGCGAGGAGGGGCTGGGCGAGGACGCGACCTACCTCGAAGCTGAACAAGACGACCTGCTGTCGCGCGCGCACGAGCTGCCGGTCGCCGGCACGTTCACCGTGGCCGAGTTCTCGAGCTGGCTCGACCGCCTGCGGTTGTTCGCCGCCCCACCGACCATCGCGGCCGCCCACTGCTACCGGCGGTGGGCCTTCGAGAGCGCGGCCCTCGACCTCGCCCTCAGGCAGGCAGGTCGATCCCTGGCGCAAGCGCTGGGCCGAGACATGCATCCCGTGCGCTACGTCGTCTCGCTGGGCCTCGAACAGGGCCGCGGCGTCGGCGCGTTGCTCGACCTCCGCCGGAGCCACCCCCACCTGCACTTCAAGCTCGATCTCGCCGAGTGGTGGACGCGCGATCTGATCGCCGATCTCGAACGGATCGGAGGGATCGACATCGTCGACTTCAAGGGTCGATACCGCGGCGCCTTCCGCGGGCCGATCCCTGACGGCGAGCTGTACCGCGCGGTCGCCCGCGGTCTACCGCGTGCCTGGCTGGAGGATCCCGCCGACGACAAGCGCATGCGCGCAGCGCTGACCGGGCACGAAGACCGCATCACCTGGGACGCTCCGATCCATTCGGTCGCCGACATCCTGCTCCTCGACCGGCCACCGCGCGCCCTGAACATGAAGCCGGCGCGCCTCGGGCTGCTGGAGCAGGTGCTGCGCACGTACGAACTGTGCGACGCGCGCGGGATCGCGCTGTACGGCGGTGGCCAGTTCGAGCTGGGCCCCGGCCGCGACCAGATCCAGTGCCTGGCGGCGTTGTTCCACGCCGACGCACCCAACGACGTGGCGCCCGTGGCCTTCCACCGTCGCGAACTCGGAGCCGATGCGCCGGGGAGTCCGCTGCTGGCCGGCTGGACGGCGCCCGGGTTCGGCGCCCGGCCCTGACCGGCGCCTGGAGGGGGTCAGCGCTCGGGCGCCAGCCGCATTGCCAGGAGTCCGCGTCACGGGAGGCGCAGCGGCCGAGCCGTGAATGTTCGTTCAGGTTGGTGCGGCGGAATCGCCCAGCGGGTTGGGCCACCTGTGGAGATTCGGACGTGCCGAGCTGGACGAACAGGCGCGGCTCCGCCGCGGATGAATCCCGGGACGCGGACTCCTGACTCGCGCGGCGACGTGAAGCCGCGTAGACATCGCGCTCGTGTCCACCTCGCCGCGTCCTCCACTCGGTCGAACCTTGCTGGCCGCCGCCTTGCTCGGGACGCTGTTCGCGAGCTACGGCATCCTCAAGCCCCTGCGCGACAACGTCGGCCAGTACTTCGGGCGCGAGCTCTTGCCCAGGATCTGGCTCGGCACCGCGGTGGTCACCGTGCTGGCGACGGCGCTCCTGGGGGCCGCGGTTTCGCGCTTCTCGCGGCGGCGCTTCGCGCCGTGGGCGTTCGCGTCGTTCGCCTTGGTCACCGGAGCAACGTGGCTCGGCTACCGCGCGACGGACGGCCAGCACGGGTTCTGGCTGCCGGCAGCCTTCTACTGGTGGGTCAGCAGCTACCTCATGGTCGGGTTGGCGCTGTTCTGGGGGATGATGGCCGACCTGCACGGCCCCACCGCCGGCAAGCGCTGGTTCGGGCCGATCGCCTTCGGCGGCACCCTGGGCAACCTCGGCGGTGCCAAGTTCACCCAACTCGGTGCTGAGCGCCTGGGCCTGATGCCCCTGCTCGGCATCGCGGTGCTGCTGCTGGCGGCGGCAACCGGGCTGTGCGTGCTGCTGCTCGCGCGAACACCGCAGACCGGTACCGACGCGCACGCGCAGAGCCGCGGCGTCGGCGGGAAATGGTGGCAGGGCTTCGCGGCCTGCGTGCGCTCGCCCTACCTGGGTGGCATCCTCGCCTACGTCGCCCTGCAGACCTTCGCTTCGGCGGTGCTGTCGCTCGAGGTCCTCGACGCGGTCAAGGCCCACTTCGGCGACGATCAACCCGCGCGCACGGCGTTCAACGCCAGCCTCGACTTCTGGACGCAGACAGTGACGCTCGGGCTGCAGCTCCTGGTGGTGGGACCACTGATGCAGCGGTTCGGCACGGGCGTGGCCCTGGCGGTACAGCCGCTGGCCTACGCCATCGGCTTCGTCGTGCTGCCCTTCGCGCGCGGCGGGACGTTCCTCGCTGCCATCGCCTGCTTCGAAGTGGGGCGCCGCTCCGCCAACTACGGTCTGGCCAAACCCGGACGCGACGCCCTGTTCACCGTCTGCGCGCCCGCCGACAAGTACAAGGCCAAGAGCGTCATCGACGCCGCCGGCTTCCGCGTGTGCGACTACGTCTTCGGCGAGACCACGAACCTGTGGCGGAAAGCGCTGGCGCGGGTCGTCGGCAGCGGCATCGGCGCGGCCGCGGTGGTCACGGTGCCGATCGCGCTGGCCTGGGCCGGGCTGGCCGTGGGCCTCGGCCGGATGCAAGCGCGACGTGCCAGCGCCGCGGCAGACGCAGCGACGCCGTCCTGAAGGGACGGCGCCCGTTTCTTCGTGCGCCGACCTGCCCGAGGCCTCTGCTACCATCCGCAGCGCGTCATGGCTCCATCATCGCTGGGATCTCAGGAACGGCCGCTGCGCGTCGCCGTCGTCGGCTCCGGACCGTCCGGCTTCTACGCCGTGCAGGCGCTGTTCAAGGCCGTCGACCTGCACGCCCGCGTCGACATGTTCGATCGCCTCCCCACGCCTTTCGGCCTGGTGCGCGGCGGCGTCGCACCCGACCACCAGAAGATCAAGTCGGTCACGCGGATCTACGAAGAGCTGGCGCGCGACGCGCGCTTCCGCTTCTTCGGCGGCGTGATGCTCGGACGCGACGTGCAGGTCGCCGACCTCGCCGCGCACTACGACCAGATCGTGTATGCGGTAGGGAACGAGAGCGACCGCAAGCTCGGCGTGCCCGGCGAAGACCTCGCCGGCGTGCACTCCGCGACCGCGTTCGTCGGCTGGTACAACGCACACCCCGACTACCTCGACCAACGCTTCGAGCTGGATCGGGCACACACGGTCGCCGTGGTCGGCAACGGCAACGTGGCGATGGACGTGGCGCGCGTCCTGCTGAAGGACCCGTCGGCGCTCGCCGACACCGACATCGCCGACTACGCCCTCGACGCCCTGCGCAAGAGCACGGTGCGCGAGGTGGTCCTGCTCGGCCGCCGCGGGCCGGCACAGGCCGCCTTCTCGCCCAAGGAGATGGAGGAGATCGCCGCGCTGGACGACGTCGACGTGGTGATCGACCCCGACGATGCCACGCTCGACCCGTTGAGTGCCGCCTGGATCGAGACCCAACCCCGCTCCGCCCAGCGCAACGTCAAGCTGCTGCAGGAACTCGCGGCCAAGGGCGAGGGCAGTGCGCGCAAGAAGCTGCGCTGCCGCTTCCTGGTGGCACCGGTCGAGCTGCGCGGGAGCGACGGGCGAGTCGAGGTGGTCGCGGTCGAGCACAGCCATCTGGTGGCCGACGACCGCGGCACGCCGCGGCCGAAGGGTCTGGGCGAGGTCTCCGAAGTGCCGGCTCAGATGGTGCTGAAGGCCGTCGGCTACCGCGGCGTCCCCATCCCGGGCGTGCCCTTCGATGGCCGCGCCGGGATCATCCCCAACCGCGACGGCCGGGTGCTGGCCAGCCCCGAAGGTGCCGTCGTGGCCGGTCAGTACGTGGTGGGCTGGGCCAAGCGCGGACCGACCGGCCTCATCGGCACCAACAGCCCCGACTCGGTGGCGACCGTACAGGAGATGCTGAAGGACCTGGCCGGCAAGACCGCGGCGCCGTTGCTGCCCGGCGAACGCGAGGCGGTGCCGCGTCTTCTCGCCCAACGTGGCGTCGCCTGCGTCACCTGGGACGATTGGCGCCGTCTCGACGCACACGAGCAGGCGCGCGGACGCGACAAGGGCAAAGTGCGCGACAAGGTGTACCGGCTGGACGAGATGCTCCGTCTGGCGCGCGGCCAGGGTGGGAATCGCGACGCCGAAGTCGAGGGACACGCGTGAAGGTCGCCTGCATCGGTGGCGGCCCCGCCGCGCTCTACTTCGCGATCCTGGCCAAGAAGGCGTTCCCGGACGTCGACATCGACGTGTTCGAGCGGAACCGGCACGACGACACGTTCGGCTGGGGCGTCGTCTTCTCGGACGAGACGCTGGGCAACTTCGAGACCGCCGACGCCGAGACCTACGCCGACATCCGCGCCTCCTTCCGCTACTGGAGCGACATCGAGACGTGGCACGGCGGCACCCGCACGACGTCGACCGGCCACGGCTTCTGCGGCCTGTCGCGCAAGCAGCTCCTGCTGATCCTGCAAGAACGGGCGCGTGGCCTCGGCGTGCGCATGCACTTCGAGCACGCGGTGGACTCGCTCGACCAGATCGGACGCGCTGACCTGATCGTCGCCGCCGACGGCATCAACAGCATGGTGCGCACCGCGCACCAGGACGTGTTCCAGCCGCATCTCGACTGGCGCAAGTGCAAGTTCGCGTGGTTCGGGACCGACCAAGAGCTGAAGGCGTTCACGTTCGTGTTCAAGCGAACGGAGTGGGGGCTGTTCCAGGTGCACGCCTACCCGTTCGCAGCCGGCCTCTCCACCTGGATCGTCGAGTGTCGCGAGGAGACCTGGCGCCGCGCCGGCCTCGATGGCCTCGACGAAGCCGGCTCGGTCCGGTTCTGCGAGGACCTGTTCGCCGATTGGCTGAAGGGCCACCGCCTGCTGACCAACAAGTCGCTGTGGCGCACGTTCCCGACGATCACGTGCAAGACGTGGTGTCACGACAACATCGTGCTGATGGGCGACGCCGCCCACACCGCGCACTTCTCGATCGGATCGGGCACCAAGCTGGCGATGGAGGACGCCATCGCCCTGGCGTCGGCTCTGCAGCGCGAGGGGTCGACCGACATCCGTCGTGCGCTGGCCGCGTACGAGGAAGCACGGCGGGTCGACGTGGCGAAGATCCAGCGCGCCGCCCAGACCAGCCTCGAGTGGTTCGAGAACTCCAGCCGCTACCTCGACCAGGCCCCGCTCGCCTTCACCTTCAACCTGATGACGCGCAGCAAGCGCATCACCTGGGACAACCTCGAGAAGCGCGATCCGGCGCTGGTGTCGGCGGTCCGGGACGACTTCGCGCAGCGGGCGGAAGCACCACGTCAATCGGACGGCAAGTGGCCGGTGCCGGCGTTCACCCCGTATTCCCTGCGCGGCATGCGGCTGGCAAACCGCATCGTGGTCAGCCCGATGTGTCAGTACTCGGCGGTCGACGGCACACCCGGCGACTGGCACCTGGTGCACCTGGGAGCCCGAGGCGTCGGCGGAGCCGGCCTGGTCCTCACCGAGATGACCAATGTCACGCCCGAGGGCCGCATCACCCCGGGCTGCGCCGGCATGTACAGCGACGAGCACGTCGCCGCCTGGCGCCGGATCGTCGACTTCGTGCACGCCCACTCGGCGGCGAAGATCGGTGTGCAGCTGGCGCATGCCGGACGCAAAGGCGCCGTCGTGCATCCCTGGGATCGCGCCGAGGATACGCCGCTGCCCGACGAACGAGCCTGGCAGACGCTGGCGCCGTCGGCGATCCCCTTCCGACCCGGCTGGCGCGCCCCGCGCGAGATGACCCGGCAGGACATGGACGCGGTGCGCGACGCCTTCGTCCGCGCCACGACGAGGAGCGAGGCCGCCGGGTTCGACACCATCGAGCTGCACATGGCGCACGGCTACCTGCTGTCGAGCTTCTTGTCGCCCCTGAGCAACCAGCGCCGCGACGACTACGGCGGCTCGCTCGCCAACCGGATGCGCTTCCCGCTCGAGGTCTTCGCCGCCGTGCGCGACGCCTGGCCGGGCGACAAGCCGCTGCTGGTGCGCCTGTCCGCGAGCGACTGGCTGGGCGACGCCGGCACCACGCCGGACGAGACCGTCGTCGTGGCACGCGAGCTGGCGAAGCTCGGCTGCGATCTGATCGACGTGTCCAGCGGCGGCAACGTGCCCGAGTCGAAGCCCGACTACGGGCGCATGTACCAGGTGCCGTTCGCCGAACAGGTTCGCCACGAAGCCGGCGTTCCGGTGATGGCCGTGGGCGCCATCCTCGGTTCCGACCACTGCAACACCATTCTCGCCGCCGGTCGCGCCGACCTCTGCTGCCTGGCGCGCCCGCACCTGGGCAATCCGCATCTGACCCTGCACGCCGCCGCCAAGTACGGTTACGTCGACCAGGCGTGGCCTGGTCAGTATCTCGCCGGTCGCGGCATGCCCGACCTGAGCTAGAACGGGCGCACGGGGCCGCCACGGCCCTTGCCGCGGCAACCGCGTCTTGCAGGTGCCAACGGCAGGTCACGACGGCAGCGCGCGACAGCTGACGCCGCACCGCAATCTCATTGGTTGACAGACGAGCTTGTGCGGGTAGCGTCCCAGTCGTCAGTGTGGATCGGAGACCTGCCCCCAGCCGCAATCCCGGCCATCCGTACGTACTCGAAGGTCACTCTCTCATGCTCTCCCGCATCTGCCGCGCAGTCGTTTGCGCGTTCGCGCTCGCGGTTTGTGCCCACGCCCAGACCGGCCGCAACATCATCATCACGTCCGCTGCCCGCCTGGGTGGCACCCTCGGCGTCGGCATCCAGCACCCGCCGAGCGCCGGAGGCCACTACTACGAGGCCTATTTCTCGGCACCGACGCAGGCCGTCACGCCGATCCCGTTCCCCAACGTCTCGGGCGTCCTGCTGCTGATCCAGAATCAGATGCAGATGCTCTACAACGGGTTCCTCACCAACACCGGTTTCACCCCCACGACGTTCCCCGTGCCGAGCAACGTCGCACTGCTGGGCGTGGTGTTCGAGCTGCAGGAAGTCGACTTCGACCCGGTCACCGGCAACGCGTGGCTGTCAGACAACGACGTGACCGTCGGCATCATTCCGGGTCTGTGCAAGGTCGACTTCGCCTGCGGCACCACCGCATCGACCACGGCCGGTGACATGCAGCTGCAGACGGTCGACGACAACACGGTCGGCCAGCCGGTGATCGGACCTTTGGCCAGATTCTCCTACCAGGTCATCCGCCACCGCGGCCAGGAGGGCTTCGTGGAGGGCTACGCCGGCACCTTCAGCGCCACCTCGCACAATTCGGACGTGTGCTCGGTGATGGCGCAGCGTCCGGCTCGTCGCCTGGCCAATGCCGGATACCAGGTCGTGTCCCTCCCCAATGACTACGACGTGGCGATCGTGCGCGACTTCGCCAACCCCAAGCAGTTCAGCATGCTGTCGTACTACCGGCCCGACGGTACCGCGCGCATCATTCCGAACACGACGGTGACCGACACCGGCACCAGCGCCAACCCGGCGAGCAACCTGCTGCCGTACGTGGCCTTCTCCGACGACGGTCGTTTCGGTGCGGTCGTCGTGCACGACACCAACACCGCGGTGGCCGACCGCGTGCTCGCCTTCCGCACCGACGGCAGCGTCCCGGCCATCGACATCACCGCCACCTCGCCAGCGAGCGCGACCTATCAGGACGCCAGCGTCTTCTTCACCGCCGACTTCATCGTCGTGGCTGGCGACCTTGGCTGGTACTGGACGTCATCGACCTCGCCGTCGACCTTGCAACCGCTGACGATGCCCAACACGGCGGCCAGCAATCGACCGCCGATCCACGTCTTCCCGTTCAGCTGGCGGGTGACGCGCGACGCCGCGGCCGCCTACTTCCCCGCCGGCAGCGACCCGGCCGCCAACCGCGGCGAGATGGACATCTACAAGCTGACCAACAACGCCGGGACACCGCAGGTCGTCAACTTCACCAACTTCGCCAGCCCGACCGGCATCGCCGAATTCGGCTACAGCGCGATCACCCCGTCCACGTCGACCGCGTCGTCGAACGGCATCAAGTGCTCGGTGTCGCCCAACGGCGCCAAGATCGCCTTCCTGGGAGCCACCTCGGTCACGACGGCCTTCCCCGGCGTCTACATCGCCGACGGCGTCAATCCGCCGCAGCTGATCACCATCACCAACGCGACCTTCTACTCGGAGGTCGCATTCGTGAACGGAGCCACGGTGGTGTTCTTCGCCGGATCGCCCACCGCGCACGACCTCTTCAAGTTCGACCTCCTCACCAACCAGATCGGGCGTCTGACCCGCACCGCCGACATCAAGACGCGTGGCCAGTTCTGGTCGCTGAACAAGGCCTACTGGTATTTCGTCCGCTCGAACGACGCGAGCACGGTGAACAACATCATCGGCCTGCACGCGTCGACGGCGACGCTGCGGGACATCACCGGCAACGAGTTCGTGAACGGACCCGCACCCGCGATCCGCACCGGTTCGTTCAACACCACCGCCGACCCCTGGTTCGCCCTCGAGATGCAGATGCGCTTCTCCAACGACGGCTACGCCTACTTCACGGCGCGCCGCGAAACGGGCACGACCGGCGTGTTCGAGGACGCCAACGTGTTCCGCTTCGATGTCGAGCGCGGACTACCGGCGCAGATGCTGACCAACTACTCGGCCACCGGCTCGGCGTCGGCCATCCTCAACAACGAGAGCCTGACCATCTCGCACACCGGCAAGCTGCTGGCCTGGGGCATGCGTCGCGGCTCCGGCGGCGAGGAAGTCTTCTACATGCCGAGCGCGGGCGGACTGGTGCGCCAGGTGTCGATCCCACTCACCGCCGGGCAGTCGATCACCGACGGTTCGATCTTCTTCACCTGCGACCCGACGACCGGCGTGGTCTGGTCGGCCGGCACGGGCTCGACGTCGGTGCCCAACAACCTCGCGCGTGTCGAGTGGTCGCCGCTGGGCGGACCTTCGATCCCGCTGGTGCTGACGCCGTTGCCGTCCGGACCGACGGTGTATCAGGTCATCGGCACGCACGACTGAGCGCCGCCGCCACGCAGCCGGTGCACGCCGATCGCACGAGCGACCGCGCACCGGCTTCGTGGTGACGGCCCGCACCCTACTCGAGGGCCGCCGCCAGCCGCGCCAGGGCGCGGCTGAGCTGAACCCGCACGGCACCCTCGGACTTGCCCTGACGCTCGCCGATCTGGGCCGAGGTCAGACCGACCACGCGCGAGAGGATGACCACCTCGCGGTAGCCCTCGGGCAGGCTGTCGATCGCCTTCTCGATCCGCGCCACCTCGTCGCGCGAGCTGAGCTGGCGCGTCGGCGTCGCCAGGGTGGCGTAGGCGTCGCCCAATTCGCGGTCGCCGTGCGTGCCGGCCACCTCCCGCCTCAGGTCGCGCTTGCCGGCCAAGGCCATGTTGCGATGGTTGCGGATCTTGTTGAGGGCCAGCGCGAACAGCCAGTGCCGGAACGAGCCCTCGTCGCGCCACTCGAACTGATCGAGGTTCTGCAGCACCTGGCGGCAGGCCGTCTGGACCAGGTCGGACTCGGCCTCACGCGCTCGCAGGATGTGGTCCGACCGCAGGCGGACGAAAGCACGCAGCGCCGGCAGGTAGCGCAGGAGGAGCGCGCCGCTCGCCGCCTGATCGCCGCCCTGCGCCGCCGCCACGAGTTGCTGCGTCGGGGCGTTCGCACCATGCTCGGTCGCCATGGCATCCAGTCTCGCCGATGATGACGCCGGACGACAGGTCGGTGCGCCCCGAGATCAGGGCCCGATCGCGGCCCGCGCTGCGAGTGGTGTGGGCCTCGCGGGCGCCCCCGAAGTTCGCGGCAGCGTCTTTCGCCTGGGCGCGAATCACGAACTGCGACCCGCGATCCGTTGCCGCGCGTGGCCGACGGAGAATGCGCTGTAACAGCGAGCGGCGCCGGCGTTTTCCAGGCACACGAGACGAGATCCACCCGGCGCGAAGGGCCGAAGCGGGCACCAAACCCTGGCTGCCGGCACCGGGGCCGCCATGCGACTCCCTCGTGCGGGTCACGTCGAGCGCGGCGCTCGGCAACGTCGGACGCCTCCGATGGCACAATGCCGCATCCCGTCCATGTCTCGCCATTTCGATCCCAAGGACCGCGGAACCCCAAACCGCGAGGGCCCAGACCGTGGTGCCCCAGACCGTGACGCTCTGACGCCGGACGACCCCGTCGAAGAACTGCTCGGGGAATGCCTGGAGCACGCCGAGTCCGATTGGGACACCGCGCTGGCCGCCATCTGCGAGGCAAACCCCCAGCACGCCGTCGCCCTGCGCCGGCGGTTCGCCGCCCTGCAGCGCATCGGCTTCGCGCACGGCGAGGCCTCGCCGGCCCAGGATCTCGCCGTCGCGCGCGAGCTGGCCGCCAGCGAACCCGAGATGGCTGCCGCCCTCGCCGACGCCGCGGGGATCGATCTCACCGACCTCCCGGGCGTGCCGCCGCCGGCCGACCTGCGTCTCGGCACCCGGCTCGCCGGCCGCTACCACCTCACGGCACGTGTTGGCGCCGGAGCCATGGGCGTCGTCTATCGGGCCCGCGACGAGGACCTCGGGCGCGACGTCGCCATCAAGTTGCTCGAAGCGGGACGCTTCGCCGACGGCAAGGCCGAGGCGCGCTTCCTGCAAGAAGCCGAACTCCTGGCGCAGCTCCGTCATCCCGCGATCGTCACCCTGTTCGACCGCGGCCGCAGCGACGCTGGCGAGCTGTTCCTGGTGATGGAACTCCTCGACGGCGTGCCGATGACGCAAGCCCTCGAGGCCGCGGGGACGGCTGGCGACCGCGCCGGCATCGAAGGGCTGCAGCGCGCGCTCGGACAGCCGGTCGCGGAGCGCAGCTTCGTGCGCCAGGTCGTGCGGTGGATGGCCGAACTCGCCGAGGGTCTGGCGGCCGCCCATCGGCTCGGCATCCTCCACCGAGACGTCAAGCCCTCCAACGTCTTCCTGTGCCGTGACGGCCGTGCCGTCCTGCTCGACTTCGGCATCGCTACGCGCGGCGGCGACCTCACCGCCGCGGGCACCGTGTTGGGCACCCCGTGGTACATGGCCCCGGAGCAAGCCGTCGCCGGCGGTCGGCTCACCCCGGCGCTCGACGTGTACGGCCTCACCTCGTGCCTGTACCACCTGCTCACCGGCCGGCCCCCGTTCGACGGTGACGCCATGGCGGTGTTGGCGCGCATCGCCCGCGAGGACCCCCCGCTCCTCTCGGTGCAGCGACCGGACCTGTCTCGCGACCTGCACGCCATCGTCGAGACCGGCATGGCGCGCGAGCCGCACGACCGCTACGGCAGCGCCGACCTGCTCGCCCAGGACCTGCGCGCCTTCCTCGAGCACCGACCGGTGCGCGCCCGCCCGCTGTCGCGCGCGACCCGCCTGTGGCGCGCAGCCAAGCGCCGGCCAGCATGGTTGGCGCTGGCGGCAGCGGGCGTGCTCGTCCTCGCCCTCGGCAGCGGCCTCGCCGTGGCGCACGCGCGCGAGAGCGCGCACGCCCGCAGGGAACGCAAGGCCGAGATCGAGGCCCGCCTGCCGGAGTCCCTGGCGTTCGAGGGTGACCCGGAGCAACGCCTCCTGGAGTGCGTGCGTCCCGAGCACCGCGCCTTCCTCGCCGAGCTCGACGAGCTGATCGAGCTGGACCCCGACGACCTGCCGCCACGCCTGTGGCGCGCCGCGCTGCGTCTGGACGAGGGGCAGCACGACGCCGCGGCAGGAGACCTCGCACACGTGGCCGGGCACTCCACGTCGGCGTACCTGCGCGCCGTGGCGGACCGCTACCAACAGGCCGCGCGCGACCTGCGCGGCACCAAGGCGATCGACCTGAGCAATCTGGGAGTCGCTCCGACGACGCCAGCCGAGTGCTTCGTCGCCGGCTTCCACGAGCTGCGCAACCGCCACGTCGAGGGCTTCGCCAAGCGCGCCGAAGACCTGCTGGGCCGCGCCAGCGCGGCGTACCTGCCGGCGCGCGATCTGCACCTGCTGGCGATGCTCGCGCGCGCCGACTTCGAGGACGACGTGTCGCTGTTCCACGCCACCATCGAGGAATCGCTGCGCCTCGAGGGTGTGTACGGCCACCCGACGGCGCGCACCTGCGCCGTGCGCGGCGCCGCCCAGGCGCGCCTATCGCTCGGCTCCGCAGCCATCGCGTCGCTCGAGCAGTCGCTGGCGCTGCGCCCCGATCGGCACGGACCGCTGCAGAACCTGGCCGTGGCGTACCACGCCCTCGGCGACCTGGACAAGGCCGAGGCCGCCGTCGCCAAAGCAGCCGAGCTGCGACCGCACTTCTGGAACACGGCCTTCCTGCGCGCGCAGATCCTGACCGACCGCCGGGAGTTCGCGCGTGCCGCGGCCGCGGCCGCAGCGCTGCCGGAGACCGGCGGCCCGGGCGCCGCCTGGAAGAAGCACTACCTGCTCGGCTGCATCGCCGCCGAAGAACTCTGGCAGGTACGGCTCGCCGATGCCGAGGATCCGCGGGTGCACGCGCTCGCCGAGACGGCGCTGCGCGAGCTCGACCTCGCCTACGAAGCGACGACGTCGGGCCGGGCGCGGGTCGAGAACCGGCGCGTGTTCGTGCGCGCGGTGGTCGCCGGCGACGACGACGAAGCCTGCGTACGCCTCCTCGCCGAGCTCAGCGGCAGGGTGGAGGATCCCTTCATCCTGCACGTGCTGACGGAACTGCTGCCCGCGGGAGGTCTGTCGGCGCGGACCGTCGCCTACCTGCGCTACTACCTGGCGCGCCTGGCACAGCACGGCGCCCCCCAAGACCCGACGCAGAAGCTGCTCGTGCAGAAAGCCCTCGAGCAAGTCAAGCGCTCCGCCGCGACACCGCCTTCCCACGACAACGCCAAATGAGACCACTCTCGCTCCTGCTCGCGTCGCTCTGCGCCGCCGCGCACGCCCAGTGCGTGCAACTGTCGCAGCCGCCCTTCGCCGGCGGTCAGTTCTTCCTTTCCCTCGAAGACAACGGCCGCCTCACCGGCGAGCGTCTCAAGTGCGAGGGCTTCAGCGCCTCGGCCCCGGTGTCCTGGCCGCTGCCAGCGCCCCTGCCCACCACGCCCGACTTCGACCTCGACCGCGCCTTCCGCCGCCTGCTGTCGCCGAGTTGCAGCATTCCGGCGTCGAGCCCACTGCCCGACATCGACGCGATCAGCCTGGGCATCGACTGGGTGCAGGCGGACCCCGACGGCTTCGTGGCGGTGAATCCGAATGCCTGGGGCACCCTGACCTTCGCCGTGTCGAGGGACGCCCAGGGTCGCGCCGGCTCGGCGGTGTCGCTCGAGGCGCGCGACCCCGGCGGTCCCGGCGCCGACCTGTTCAGCTACGTGCTGCGCGGCAGCGTCATGCCCAGCTACCTGGTGGGCCGAACCGTGCGCGCCCAGGAAGCGGGCGAGATGGGCCTGACCACCGACTCGCAGATCGATGCCCTCGACCAGATGATCCCGATGTACCGCACCGACCCGGCCATGCAGTCGGCGTTGGGGCGGCTGCCGGCCAACCCCACCCTCTACTTCTCGGTGACCGCGGCCACCGTGAACCTGGTGCCGACGCCATGGTGGGGTGGCATTCCGACCGTCGAGCGCACCGGCGGCGTGATCTTCCAGACGACCTGGACCGGACAGCAGTGGGGCTGCGTGCTGCCTTGGCGCTATCCGCGCCAGCTCGGACTCTCGGCGTGCGAGGACATCGACGCCCTGGCGCTCGAGGCCTCGCGCGGCGTGATGCTGATCTCGACGGTCGCCGGCGGCTGCGTCAGACGCGACCAGATCCTGTTCGTCGACCTCAACGCCGACGCGCCGACCCCGGTGCCCTACCAAACGACCACGTCGGGCGGCGACACGCCGGTCAGCGCCGACGCCGGTCTACTCGGCGCCGATGACGTCCGGGCGATCTGCTCGCTCGATCCGGTGACCCCGCGGCGCAACTCGACGGCGCCGATCAACGTGCTGCGCTCGACCATCGCCACGCCGACCACCTCGCTCACCTTTCCGGGCATCCCGCGCACGTTGCACGGCACGATGTTCCTCGCCTGCCATACCGGCGGCGCCGCCGAGCTGGCCACCTACGGGCTCGGCTGGCCGCGAGAGGTCGAGGCGAACGGGCTGGTCGCGGCCTTCCTCACCGTCCCCGGCTTCGCCGGCGCACCGGTGCCGCTCGCGGTGTTCGCGCGCAACCCGCGGCCGACGTTCTGCGGCGACCCGCAGGCATTGAAGCTGCCGATCCCGCCACACCTGCGGCTGCAAGCGCCGGCGGTGCGCATCGAGATCTCCTGGCTCGGTTTGAACAGCAATAGCAACGCCTTCGGGCAGGCTCATCCGCTGTCGATCGAACTCTGATCTCGGCGTGCACGGTCGCGGTTGCCAGTCCCGACGGCGACCGGTTCGACGCGTGCAACCGCACGGCCTCGTGCTATGGTGCCGCGCCACCCAGGCCCGGATCGCGGCGGCGACTCGCGCACGAGCCTCGCGCAGCGAGGCAAGTCACGCCCGGCCGGCGCCCCCATCCCAATCGTGAGGAATCCGATGGCGAGTAGACGCACGACCCACCGCAGCACCGCCGGCAAGAAGCTGTACGCCGTCCGCGACGCTGAGGGCCAGTTCGAGGACATCCAGACCTACGCGCGCGCACACGCCGCCGACCTGCGTCAGACCAGCAGCGACGAAGCGGCGGCAGCGGCCAAGGCCGGCAAGAAGAAGGCGAAGAAGAAGGCGAAGGCGACCGCGGCCACGAAGACGACGAAGAAGGCCACCAAGAAGAAGACCGCCAAGAAGAAGGCGGCGCGCAAGGCCTGAGCCGCGGCGCTCGGGCTGCACGGTCGTCGAACTCGGATCGCGACCGGCCACCGCCTATCCTGTCGGCATGCGGCCGCGCCCCAGTCCCGACCCGGTGCAAGACACCGCGGAAGGCAAGCGCCTGGCGGACGACGTGCGGCGCGTCGGGAACTGGAAGCGCTGGGGCCCCTACCTCGCCGAGCGGCAGTGGGCGACGGTGCGCGAGGACTACTCCGCCGACGGCAGCTGTTGGGACTACCTGCCCCACGACCATGCCCGCAGCCGCGCCTACCGCTGGGGCGAGGACGGCTTGCTCGGGTTCACCGACCGGCAGTGCCGTCTCTGCTTCGCCATCGCCCTGTGGAACGGCGTCGACCCGATCCTCAAGGAACGCCTGTTCGGCTTGACCGGGACCGAGGGCAACCACGGCGAGGACGTGAAGGAAGCCTACTTCTACCTCGATTCGACGCCGACACACTCCTACTGCCGAGCGCTCTACAAGTACCCGCAGCGCGCGTTCCCCTACGACGAGCTGGTCAGGGTCAACGCTGCGCGCAGCCGCCACGAGCCCGAGTTCGAACTCGCCGACACCGACATCTTCGCCGACGGACGCTTCTTCGACGTCGAGGTCGAATACGCCAAGGGTTCGCCCGACGACGTCTTGGTGCGCATCTCGGTGCACAACCGCGGTCCGACGGCCTGCGACCTGCACGTACTGCCCACCCTGTGGTTCCGCAACACCTGGAGCTGGGGGCGCGAGGGCGAGGGCTACACCGACAAGCCGCGCATCAGCAGGATCGGCCCCACCTCGCTGCGCACCGCGAGCGAAGCCCTGGAGCCGCATCGCCTCGACTTCGACGCCGCCGACTCGGCGCGCCCGCCGACGCCGCTGTTCTGCGACAACGAGACGAACACCGCGCGCCTGTTCGGCAGCGACTCCGGGCCACTCCATCCCAAGGACGCCTTCCACGCCTACGTCGTCCACCAGGACACCGGTGCCGTCGCCACCGAAGAGGGCACCAAGGCGGCGTTCCACAGCGTGCTGCGCCTCGCTGCAGGTGCGCGGCAGGTGCTGCGGCTGCGCCTGCGGCGCGACGACGTGGCCACGACCCCGGCGTTCGCCGACTTCGACCGCGTGTTCGCCGAGCGGCGACGCGAGGCCGACGAGTTCTACGCCGCGCTCGCGCCGGCTCGCCTGCCGGACGACGAGCGTCGCGTGCTGCGGCAGGCCTACGCCGGCATGCTGTGGACCAAGCAATTCTACTACTTCGACGTCGCGACCTGGCTGGAGGGTGACCCGTCCCAGCCGGCGCCGCCGGCCGCGCGCCGTCTGGGACGCAACCACGAGTGGCGGCACCTCTACAACCGCGATGTGGTGTCGGTGCCGGACGGATGGGAGTACCCGTGGTACGCCGCCTGGGACCTGGCGTTCCACACCATCCCGTTCGCGCACCTCGACCCGTGGTTCGCCAAGGGTCAGCTGGTGCTCTTCCTGCGCGAATGGTACATGGCGCCGAACGGGCAGCTGCCGGCCTACGAGTTCGCGTTCGGCGACGTCAATCCTCCCGTGCACGCCTGGGCCTGCTGGCGCGTCTACAAGCTCACCGGGGCGCGCGGTCGGCGCGACCGGACGTTCCTGGCCCGCACCTTCCAGAAGCTGCTCATCAACTTCACCTGGTGGGTCAACCGCAAGGACCCCGAGGGCGAGCACATCTTCAGCGGCGGCTTCCTCGGCCTCGACAACATCGGCGTGTTCGACCGCAGCCGCCCCCTGCCCGATGGCAGCCGACTCGAGCAAGCCGACGCCACCGCCTGGATGGCCTTCTTCTGCGCGACCATGCTGTCGATGGCTCTGGAGCTGGCGCACGGCGATCCGGCGTACGAGGACGTCGCGTCCAAGTTCTTCGAGCACTTCGTCGCCATCACCGAGGCCATGAACACGTTCGGCGGCCGCGGCCTGTGGGACGACGCCGACGGCTTCTACTACGACCAGATCCGATCGCAGGGGCGCACCACTCCGCTGCGAGTGCGCTCGATGGTGGGACTCATCCCTCTCTTCGCGGTGGAAGTCCTGGAGGAGGACGTGCTCGACGCGTTGCCGGCCTTCTCGCGGCGCATGCACTGGTTCCTGCGCAACCGCCCGACGTTCGCCGAGCACGTCTCGCGCGCCACGACCGAGGACGGCAAGAGCAGGCACCTCTTGCTGGCCATTCCCGGCCGCGAACAGCTGACCCGCGTGCTGCAGCGAGTCCTCGACGAGAGCGAGTTCCTGTCGCCGTTCGGCGTGCGATCGCTGTCGAAGGCGCACGCCACCCACCCCTTCGTCACCGAACTCGACCACGGCCAAGCCGAGGTGGAGTACGTGCCGGGAGAGTCCAACATCGGCATGTTCGGCGGCAACTCGAACTGGCGAGGCCCGGTGTGGTTTCCCCTCAACTACCTCCTGATCGAGGCGCTGCAGCGCTACCACCATTTCTACGGCGACACGCTGAAGGTCGAGTGTCCGGTCGGATCGGGGCGCCTGTGCACGCTGGACGAAGTCGCCCGCGAACTGGCGCGGCGCCTGTGCGCCCTGTTCCTCCCCGACGCCGACGGGGAGAGACCCTTCTGCCGAGGCGACCGGCTCTTCGCCGCCGACCCGACGACGCGCGACCTGGTCCTGTTCCACGAGTACTTCGACGGCGAGACCGGGCGCGGCCTCGGCGCCAGCCACCAGACGGGCTGGACCGGCTTGGTGACTCGCTGCCTCGAGACGCTGGTACGTGGCCGCGACGGCCTGGGCACCCCCCGGCACGGAGGCGCCGCACCGATGTGAGGCGCCCGCCGCCGGCGCACACGCGCGTCCGCGTCGCTCCCCGTGGCCCTGGGTCCGGACACGATCGGCCGATTGCACCCCGGGGCGCAGGAGGAAGCGGCCACGAGACCGCGGACACGGCGAGCCCTGCGGCCCGCCCGCCTTGCGGCTCGCCGCCGCGAGGCCTAGCCTGACCCGGTCTCGCCTTTCGGCGACACCGCAGGTTCTCCATGCCTTCGCCCACCCCCCAGCCGAGGGCCTCCTTGCCGTCCACTCCGCACCCCGCCGTTGCCCGCTTGGACCGCCTGGTCGACGCGGCCGCGTGGGCCGCGCGGGCCGAGGCGGTCAGGCCGTTGGTGCTCGACTTCATCACCCGCGCACGCCGCAGCCGCAAGAGCCTGGCCGTGCACGACCCCAACCTCGGCGCCGCGACGAGCATGCGCACGCTGATCGGCAGCGTGGCGCTGGCACGCGCGCTGCGCGCCGATTGGCGCGACCAGGCGACCGTCGGCATCCTGTTGCCACCGTCGCTCGGCGGGGTGCTGGGCAACCTGGCCGCGGCTCTGGCCGGCCGTACCGTCGTCAACCTCAACTACACGTCGGGCAAAGCCGGCATGAGTGCAGCGGTGCGACAAGCGGGCCTGCGCACGCTGCTCACCAGCAAGGTCTTCGTGCAAAAGGCCGAGCTGGAGCTCCCCGACGGCGTGCGGCCCATCTGGATCGAAGACGTGCGCGACCGCATCGGCAAGCTGGATCGCGTCCGGGCCGCCCTCGCCGCGGCGTGCATGCCGAAGACCCAGCTCCTGCGCAGCTGCGGTGCCACGGGCGAGGTGAGCGCCGACGACCCCGTGACGATCATCTTCAGCAGCGGCAGCACCGGCGACCCCAAGGGCGTGCCGCTCTCGCACCGCAACATCGCCTGCAACGTCGACGCGGCGGCGCACGTGCTGCCGCTCGACGAGAGCGACCGCATCCTCGGCATCCTGCCGTTGTTCCACGCCTTCGGCTACATGGTGATGTGGTTCGCGCTCAACCGGCACATGGCGCTGGCCACCTTTCCCAATCCGCGCGATCCGGACGGCATCGCCAAGGCCATGCGCGAAGGCGGCGCCACCGTGATCATCACCACGCCGACCTTCCTGCAGATGTGGATGCGGCGCTGTGATCCGAAGGACTTCTCCAGTCTGCGCATGGTCATCACCGGCGCCGAGCGACTGAGCGAGAGCCTCGCCGATGCCTTCGCCGCGCGCTTCGGCGTGCGCCCGCTGGAAGGCTACGGCCTCACCGAGTGCGCCCCGGTGGTTGCAGTGAGTACGCCGGGCGTGCCCGCACGCGGTATCCCGTCGGGCGCCCGCACCGGCTTCGTCGGCCGGCCGCTGCCGGGGGTGAACATCAAGATCGCCGACCCCGACACCCTCGACGATCTCCCACCGCACACGCCGGGGGTGATCCTCGTCAAGGGACCCAACGTCATGAGCGGCTACCTCGGCCAACCCGAGTTGACTCGCGCCGCGTTCAAGGCCGGCTACTACGTCACCGGCGACATCGGCTGCCTGGATCCCGACGGCCTGCTCAAGATCAGCGACCGCCTGGCTCGCTTCGCCAAGATCGGCGGCGAGATGGTTCCGCACGGCAGGATCGAGGACGCCCTGCACTCGGCAGCGGGAGTCGAGGCCGGCGCCTTCGCGGTGACCTCGGTCCCGTGCCCGAAGAAGTCGGAGCAGCTCGTCGTCCTGCACACCCTGCCGCCCGAGCGGATTGCCGGGGTGTTGGCGAAGCTGCCGCAGCTGGGCCTGCCGAACCTGTGGATCCCGAGCGAGCGCAACTTCGTTCGCGTGGGCGAGCTGCCCGTGCTCGGCAGCGGCAAGCTCGATCTGCGCGCCGTGCGCCAGCGCGCCCAAGAAGCGGTTGCCAGCAGGGTCTCCGTCTGAGCAGGGTTTCCGTCTGAAGCGCCACGGCTGGCGGCGTCCGGACGCGCCAGCGCAGCCGCTCTTCGAGAACGACAAGCTGCTCAGCGCGGCCGGCGGCCGCAACCCAAAGGGTTGATGTCGGCGCAGCGCCGACCAGAGGGGGCCGCCGGCGCTGTTGTTGCTTGGAGCTTCCAGGGCTGCTCGGGCGTGGCCTGGTCAGCTCTGTGGCAACGGAACAACACGGCCGAATTCGCGCCCGCCGCTTCGATTCGCAGCCCTTGCAGCTCAGGGAGCTGCACGGTCGTCGCCGCCGACTATCCTGCGCGCATGCTCCGTTCCGCGGCTGCCCTCGCTCTCCTCGGCCACTTCGCCGCTCTCGGCCTCGCCCAGGACGACGCCTCCCGGCGCCTCTCGGGTTCCCGCCCCAACATCCTCTTCGTGTTCAGCGACGACCACGCTGCGCACGCCATCAGCGCCTACGGGTCGAAGATCAACACGACTCCGAACATCGACCGACTGGCGCGGGGTGGCGTGCTGTTCCGCAACAACTTCTGCGGCAATTCCATCTGCGGACCATCGCGCGCCACGATCCTCACCGGCAAGCACAGCCACGCCAATGGCTTCATGCGCAACGGCAACGAGTTCGACGGTGCGCAGGCGACCTTTCCCAAGCTGCTGCAAGCCACCGGCTACCAGACGGTGATGCTCGGCAAGTGGCACCTCGGTTCCGACCCGACCGGCTTCGACCGCTGGATGGTCCTGCCCGGACAGGGCAACTACTACAACCCCGACTTCCTGACTGCCGAAGGGCGCGTCCGCCTACCCGGTCACGTCACCGAGATCACGACGCAGTTGGCGATCGACTGGCTCGAGAAAGAGCGTGATCCCCAGCGGCCCTTCCTGCTCATGTGCCAACACAAGGCGCCCCACCGATCGTGGATGCCGGCGCCGGCCGAGCTGGCTCTCTACCGGGACGTCGACATCCCCGAACCCGACACGCTGTTCGACGACTACGACGGTCGCGCCGAGCCGGCCCGCCACCAGGAGATGGAGATCGACCGGCACATGTACCTGCACTACGACCTGAAGATCGAGCCGAACGAAGCCGAACGAGCGCAGCTGCAGGACCCGGATACATGGTGGGAAGGACCGCTCGCGCGCATGACGGCGGAGCAGCGGGTCGCCTGGGACGCCGCCTTCGCCGCCGAGAACGCTGCCTTCCGGCGCGAGCCGCCCACCGGCAAGGCCCTCGTCCGTTGGAAGTACCAGCGCTACATCAAGAACTACCTGCGTTGCGTCGCGGGCGTCGACCGCAGCGTGGGACGTCTCCTCGATTGGCTCGACGCGCACCCCGACGTCAAGGCCAACACGGTCGTGGTCTACTCGTCCGACCAGGGCTTCTACCTCGGCGACAACGGCTGGTACGACAAGCGGTGGATGTACGAGCCCAGCTTCCGCATGCCGCTGTTGGTGGCGTGGCCGGAGCACATCGCCCCCGACCGGGAGGTGACGCAGCTCGCGCAGAACATCGACTTCGCGCCGACGTTCCTCGATCTGGCGGGTGTGCAAGTCCCTGCGGACATGCACGGGGTGAGTCTGGTCCCGTTGCTCGAGGGTGGTTCCACCGCCGGCTGGCGCGGTGGCTTGTACTACCACTACTACGAGTCTCAGGCGACGCACATGGTGGCAGCCCACTACGGCGTGCGCACGGAGCGGTACAAGCTCATCCACTACTACGAGCCGCAGTGGAACGCGTGGGAGATGTTCGACCTGCTGACCGATCCTCTGGAACGGCACAACATCGCCGACGCCGCCGCCCACCGGGAAGTGCGCACGAACCTGGAGCACGTACTCGACGACCTCCGGCGCACCTACGACGACGACACCGGGCAGGTCGGCGGCGGCGCCTTCCCGATCACCGCGGGCATCGCCCGCGCCTTGCCCGAGGAAGAGGGTTGGCGCGTCTGGGCCAACACCGCCGGTGGTTACCTCCTGCAGTCTGGTGAGCGACGCGGCACGACCACGTTCTCGACCACCTTGAAGCCGCTGCCGGGCAGACCGCAACGAAACGGCTACCTGGTGTTCGCCGGCAGCGATCCCCGCCACGCGCAGTTGCGCGCCGGCATCGAGTTCGGTGCGCATCGACTGACGATCGCCGGCCCGGGCGATCGACGCCCACGCGCGGCCGTCGCGCTCGACTTGCCTCAGGACGAGGCTGTCGAGCTGACGGTGACCGTCGACCTCGCCCGCCACAAGGTCACCGCTCGTGCGCGCGGCCGCGAGGTCGAGGCCGACGTGCCGACCGAATGGCAGCAGCTCAGTGCCTGGGGGTTCGGCGCCAGCAACGCCGAGACCTTGTTCGGCGCGCTGGCCACGCGCTGAGCTGCAAGGGCTGCGAATCGTCGCGTCGGGCGCGAATTCGGCCGTGTTGTTCCGTTGCCACAGAGCTGACCACGCCACGCCCGAGCAGCCCTGGAAGCTCCAAGCAACAACGGCGCCGGCGGCCCCCTCTGGTCGGCGCTGCGCCGACATCAACCCTTTGGGTTGCGGCCGCCGGCCGCGCTGAGTCGGTGGCCGCCAAGACATCCTGCTGGCCGCAACCTGCCCTTCGCAGCACACGCGACCCATCGGGCCGAGTGCCTACGCGCGCGGGCTGTCGAGCATGGCGCGGATGCGCGCGGCCAGGTCGACGTCGGTGAACGGCTTCTCCAGCGAGGGCTCGTCCGCGCGCAGCTTGCCGGCTTCGACCAGGTAGTCGTGCGGGTGCGCCGACATGTAGAGGACGCGGGTCGTGGGGTGCGTCGTGCTCAGCCGGCGGGTGAGGTCGGGGCCGCTGAGGTCGGGCAAGGAGACGTCGGCCAGCACCAGGTGCAGGGGGTGCGCGGTGGCGGCCAGGTCCAAGGCCTCGGTGGCGTCCTTCGCGGCCAGCACCCGGTAACCTCGGCTGGCCAGAGCGTGCAGGACCATCGTCCGAACCAGCTGGTCGTCCTCGACCAGGAGGATGGTCTCGTGGCCTCGGAGCGGTCGAGACAGACTCTCCACGGTTGCGGCCGCCGGCCGCCTGGCAGCGATCTCGGCCTGCGGCAGGATCACGGTGAAGGTGGTGCCGCACCCCGGTGCGCTCTCGACCGACACGCTGCCGCCCATGCGCGCGACGATCCCGAACACGGTCGACAAGCCCAGACCGGTTCCCTTGCCCGGACCCTTGGTCGTGAAGAACGGCTCGAAGATGCGCGCCTGGGTCGCCGAATCCATGCCGACTCCGGTGTCGCGCACCGCCAGCTCGACGTAGCGTCCCGGCGCCAGTTGGCCGGCGCGACCGTGCGCGGGCTCGGTGAGGGTCCGTTCGCACACGTCGATGTCGAGGTTGCCGCCGTTCGGCATGGCATCGCGCGCGTTGACCACGAGGTTCATCACCACCTGTTCCATCTGTGCCGGATCACCGACCACGACGGAGTTGTCACCCGTCAGGTGGGTCGCCACCGCGATCTCGTCGCCGACCACGTGCCGCGCGATGGCATGGACGCGGCGGACCACCTCGCCCACGTCCACCGGTTCGCGCCGTACCGTCTCGCGGCGGCTGAAAGCCAGTAGCTGGCGCGTCAGCCCGACGCCGCGCTCGGCGGCGGCGCCCATCTCGTCGAGGAGGGCGCGGGTGGGATGCGCCGGGTCGAGCTGCTCGGCGCCCAGGCGGCAACCACCGATGATCCCCATCAGGAGGTTGTTGAAGTCGTGGGCGATGCCGCCGGCCAGCCGGCCGACGGCCTCCATCTTCTGCGCCTGCAAGAACTGCTGCTCGAGACGGCGGCGCTCGGTGATGTCGAGCCCCAGCGCCAGGACGCCCAAGACGCGGCCGCGGTCGACGAGCGGGGCGCTGTGCCATTCGACCGGCAGGCGCCGTCCATCGCGGGTCGCGACCAGGTGCACGACCGGTGCCGCGGCGCGGCCGCCGCGCACCAGGGTGGCGAAGCCCTCGCGGGCCCAAGCGCGCTCCTCCGGCGGCAGGAACGTGTCGAACCAGTCGGCGCCGAGGACGTCCTCGACCTTCCAGCCGGTCAGCTCGGCGAAGAAGCGGTTGAAGCGGATGACGCGGCCGTCGTGGTCGAGGACCAGCACGACGGCGGGCGCCAGCTCGATGAGGCGCTCGGCGAAGTCGCGCTCGCGGCGCAGAGCCTCCTGCATCGCCTGCTTCTCGCTGGTGTCGCGCACGATGCCGACCAGCAGACGCTGGTGGTCCCAGAGGACGTCGAGCAGGGACAGTTCCATCGGGAAGACCGACCCGTCCTTGCGCAGGCCCTTGACCTCGCGCACGACCTGCACGGGGCGGCCGGTGTCGGCGGCGGCGCCGTGCAGCCAGGCGGGGACCATGTCGCGGAAGGGCGGCGGCAGAAGCGTGTCGATCCCTTGGCCCTGCACTTCTTGTGGCGCGTGGCCGAAGATGCGCGACGCCGCCGGGTTCATGGCGCGGATGCGCCCCGTGCTGTCGATGGTCAGGATTCCCTCGACCGAACCCGCGAAGATCGAACGAGCCAGGCTGCGGGCGCGGTCCGGGTCGAGTTCGATCTGCTGGTCGAGGGGTGGCGGGCGATCCCGATCGGGAACATCCTCGGACATGGTGGTGGGCGGAGGCTGCAGTGGCCGACGTGCGCAGGCGGACCTCGTCGTCGGATCCACCCCGAAAACACCCCGAGGGCGTAGGCGTTTTCTCAACCGAGGTGCCCCATGGTCGAAGTCGCGCACAAGATCTCCATTCTCCTCGTGGACGACGAAGCACTGGTTCGCGCCGGGATGCGCGCCCTGTTGGAACAGACCGAGAGCTTCTCGGTGGTCGGCGAGAGCAGCGATGCCCGCGATGCGATCGAACGCTGCCAGGCGTTGCAGCCCGACGTGGTCATCCTCGACATCAAGATGCCAGGCCTGTCCGGCCTCGACGCGGTGGCGCCGATCAAGAAGGTCTCGCCCAACACGCGCGTGCTGGTCGCATCGCAGCACGAGAGCCGCGACTTCGTGTTCCAGGCGCTGCGTGCGGGCGCGGACGGCTACATCTGCAAGGCATCCGATCCACGCGAGCTCGGGCCGGCCATCGAGGCGATCGAACGCGGTGAGCTGTTCGTGACACCGCGGGTGGCCGCGACCTTCCTCGGCGGCACGCGGCCCGACAGCGGAGTCGAGCCGGTGAGCCACGCGCTGGCCGAGTTGACGGCGCGCGAGCGCGAGGTGTTCCAGCTGATCGCGGTCGGCAAGGCCAACAAGGACATCGCCAGCGTGCTCGGTATCTCGCTCGGGACCGTCAAGAAGCACCGCGAGAACCTGCAGCGCAAGCTCGACGTGCACTCCGCCGCCGAGATCGCGCGCATGGCGATCCGCGAGGGCCTGCTGACGCCCTGATTCGGCCGCCGGTCGGTGGGCGCGCAACCGCCCGTCGATGTTCGACCTGGCCTATCGGCCGGCGGCGAAGTCGTAGGCTCGCGGTACGACGACGATCCCCGAATCGGTGACGGTGAAGCGCTGCCGATCCGCCTCCAGGTCGTGGCCCAAGACGGTGCCGTCGGGCACGACCGTCCACTTGTCGACGATCGTGCGCTTGAGCTTGCAGTTGCGGCCGACGCGCGCGCCACGGAACAGGATCGACTCCTCGAGTTCCGACCCTTCGCC
Organism: Planctomycetota bacterium; assembly: GCA_041398565.1. GTDB lineage: Bacteria > Planctomycetota > UBA1135 > UBA1135 > UBA2386 > DATGPD01. The sequence goes on from JAWKUN010000002.1 coordinate 540,559, forward strand.
GACCTGGGCGATGTTGGAGAGCAGCGAACGTCGTAGCTTGGCGCCCGTCACCACGGTGCCCGGGCACAACAACGAGTCGACCACTTCGACCGCGCCGCCGGCACGTCCCGACGCCACCTTCGCCGGCGGATCGTTGTGCCACAGGGTGTAGATCGGCCACTTCCGGTCGTGCAGGTTGATCTCCGGCGCCTCGCTGCACAGCCCCATGTTGGCGTCGTAGTAGGCGTCGATGGTGCCGACGTCGCGCCAGTACGGCGTCTCGTCGCCCTCGGTGTCGACGAAGCGGTGGGCCTGCACGTGGGTCTCACCGATCATCTTGGTGATGATGTCCTTGCCGAAGTCGTGGCTGCTGCTGTCGCCGAGTTCGGCGTCCTCGCGCAGGCGCCGCACGAGCTCGTCGGTCTTGAACACGTAGATGCCCATCGAGCCGAGGCACCAGCCGGCCCGGTCCGGCAACTCCTTGCCTGCCGCCGGCTTCTCCGCGAACGAGCGAACGCGCCCGCGCTCGTCGCACTCGAGGATGCCGAAGCGTCGGCTCTCCTCGACCGGCACCGGCACCGCGCCGATGGTGATCGCGGCGTCGTTCATCAGGTGCTCGAGGATCATGTGCCCGTAGTTCATCTTGTAGATGTGGTCGCCCGAGAGGATCAGCACGTTCTCGGGCCGGGCGACTTCGATCTCCTCCAGGTTCTGGAAGATGGCGTCGGCGGTGCCCTTGTACCAACGCTGGGTCGGGTGGTAGTGCGGCGGGCGCGCGGTGATGAACTGCTCGAGACGGCGTGGCAGGAAGTTCCAGCCGAAGCGCAGGTGTTCTTCGAGCGATCGCGCTTGGTACTGGGTCAGCACGTAGATGCGCCGCAGCCCCGAGTGGATGCAGTTGCTGAGCGTGAAGTCGATGATGCGATAGCAGCCGCCGAACGGAACGGCGGGTTTGGCGCGCGGCTTGGTGAGCGGTTGCAGTCGGTCGCCTTGACCGCCAGCGAGGATGAAGACGAGGGTTTGCTGCAGATCGCGGGTCAGCATCGACACGGGTCGTCCAGGGTTCGGGCCGGGCGGAGCATACCCGCGTGCAAGGCGATGCCTCCCTACCGGATGTGGCGTCGACTGCGCGCCCGGCGCCGCCGATCCGACGCCACCGTCAGCGCCGCCGCGCCGAAACGAAGTTCTGGCCATCGCCATGCGGTCGCGTAGGCTCTGCCGGTGTGCGTGAACGCACCGCGTTCGCCATGTCTCGACGCCCATGACGCGGACTTCGACCTCGCCCGTGCTCTCCCGTCTCACAGCGACCGACCTGCGCGACTTCGATGCGGCGTCGGCGAAGGAGTGGCTGGAGACCGACGGCTGCGGCGGCTACGCCGCGAGCACCGTGCTCGCCTGCCCGACGCGCCGCTACCACGGTTGGTTGGTGGCCCCGGCGGGCGCCCAGGGCAAGAGGCACGTGTTCCTCACCCGCTGCGACGAATGGCTGGTGACGGCCGGCGGCGAGCACCCGTTCTCGTGTGCCATTTGGCCGGGCGTGGTCGCCCCGCGCGGCGACCGACTGCAGGTGGGTTTCGCGATGGCGCCGCATCCGACCTTCACCTACGAGGTCGACGGACTCACCCTGCGCCGCGAGATCCTGATGTCGAGGGGTCAGCACGCGGTGCTGGTGCGCTACTCGCTGGTCGGCGGTGGTGCCGCCGGCGTCGAGCTGTGGCTGCGGCCGTTGCTGGCGGTGCGTGAGGCGGACGCTCTGACCCTAGCCAACCCCGACCTCGACGCCCGCCTCGAGCGCCTCACCGACGGGGTGCGCTGTCGGCCCTACGCCGAACTGCCGGCGGTGGCGATGACCTGGAGCGCCGGTTCGGCCGAACTGGATGGGCCGGCGGCCTGGTACCGCGAGGCGCGCTACCCGGCGGATGCGGCGCGCGGCTACGACGGCAGCGAGGACAACTGGAGCCCGTGCCGCGTGCGCTTGCCGTTGCGTGCGGGCGCGCCGGTGGTGTTCGCCGCCGCGCTCGACCGGCCCCTCGAGGATCCGGCCGGCGTGTTCGCCGCCGAGGAAGGGCGCCGCCGCACCGCGGCCGCGTCGGTGCGCTCGGCTCGCGACCGCGTGGCGCTGTCGGCCGACGCCTTTCTCTACCGCACCAGCGCCGGCCGACCGACGGTGTGCGCCGGCTACCCGTGGTTCACGGAGTGGGGGCGCGACACGTTCATCGCTCTGCCGGGCCTGACGCTGGCCCGCGGCCAGGTCGAGGCGTGCGGCGAGGTGCTGTCCGGAGCGGTGCCGTTCCTGCGGCGCGGCCTCCTGCCGAACATCTACGGGCCGACTCCGGAGCAGAGCGCCTACAACTCGGTGGACGCGTCGCTCTGGTTCGCGCGGGCGGTGTGGGCATGGGCCGATGCCGGCGGGCCGCGTGCCCGCTTGCTCCAGGAGTTCGCCCCGGCGCTGACCGAGATCGCCGAGTGCTACGCCGACGGGAGCGCCGGATTGGGGATCGGCCTGGCGGACGGCCTGTTGCGCGCGGGTGGTCCCGACCTCAATCCGACCTGGATGGATGCGCGCACGCCGGATGGGCCGGTGACGCCGCGCGACGGCTGTGCCGTCGAGCTGAATGCCCTCTGGTACCAGCTGCTGGTCAACCTGGCCGACGTGTGCTTGGCGAAGAAGGACAAGGCGGCGGCCAAGCGCTACGCCGACATGGCCAAGAAGCACCAGCGCGCGTTCCTGGCCGCGTTTTGGCTGGAGAAGGAAGGCTACCTCGCCGACCGCGTGCACGACGGTGTGGTCGACAAGAGCGTGCGGCCGAACATGGTCCTGGCCGCGGCGCTGCGGGATTCGCCGCTCGCCAACGCACAGCGACGGGCGGTCGTCACCAAGGCGCGCGCCGAGCTGCTGACCCCGCGCGGACTGCGCACGCTGTCGCCGCAAGACCACGCCTACGTGGGACGCTACGCCGGCGGACCGCTCGAGCGTGACGCGGCCTACCACCAGGGAACGGCCTGGCCGTGGCTCCTCGGCTTCTACGTCGAGGCCAGCCTGCGGGCGCATGGCGACAACCGGCAGGTGTGCGTCGAGCTGCGCGAACTCTGGCGCGCTTTCGCGCCTGAGCTCGACGGCAGCGGACTCGAGCACGTGTCCGAGGTGTTCGATGGCGATTTGCCGCAGCGTCCGGGCGGCACCTTCGCGCAGGCGTGGAACACCGGCGAGTGGCTGCGCTCCTGGCGGCTGCTCGACGAGGCCGAAGGCGTACGCGCGTAGGATCCCGCCCCGTGCCCCCGATGTCTTCAGGCTCCCCGTGCGCCGCCTCTCTCTCTCTCTCTCTCTCTCTCTCTCTCTCTCTCCCCGGCAGGGTGGCGGTCGGAGGCACCCGGCCCGCATCGGGTGGGCCGTGTGTTCGGTTCGCGACACCGTCGGCATTCGCGACACCGCGAACCGTGGCGGCGAGCCCGTGCAGCCCATTACGGTCTCCGCCTCGGTCGGGGACGTGCGGGACGACTTCAGTCCGTACGATTCCCCGCACGATGCATGTCTGCACTCCGTCTGCGCATCGGATGACCTGACGCAGCGGCTGGCTCGGGCGCTGGCCCCCAACAACCCAACCAAGAAGAAGCGAGGCAGCCTTGAGCGGTCGGTTCTGTCTTTTCGAGATCAGCTGGGAGGTCTGCAACAAGATCGGCGGCATCTACACCGTCATCTCGAGCAAGGCCAAGACGACGGTTGACAAGTTCGGCGACGACTACATCACGATCGGTCCCTGGCTGCTCTCGGACAAGGACCGCAGCATCCCCTTCGAGGACGACCCGTCGTTCGCCGACTTCGCCGAATCCTGCCGCGAGGCGGGCACTCCGGTGCGGGTGGGGCGCTGGCTGATTCCGGGTCGGCCGCGCGCCATCCTGGTGGAGTTCAGCAAGCTCTACCAGGAGAAGGACAAGCTCCTCGGCACGCTCTGGGAGGACTACAAGGTCGATTCGATCGCCGGCAGCTGGGACTACGTCGAGCCGGTGATGTTCGGGCTGGCGGCCGCGCGCGTCATCGAGGACTGGTGGGAGCGCTACATGGCGCCGCACCACAAGCGCGCGATCGTGCAGTGCCACGAGTGGATGACCGGCTCGGCGATCTTGCAGCTCAAGAGCCGCATTCCGTCGATGGGCTCCATCTTCACCACGCACGCGACCATGCTCGGGCGCGCCCTGTCTTCGCTCGGGCACTCGCCGCAGTCGGGACTGGGAGGCGAGAAGGTCGAGGAGCTGGCTCGCAAGCACGGCGTCGTGGCCAAGCACTCGATGGAGGGCACCTGTGCCCGCGAGGCCGATGTGTTCACCACGGTGAGCGCGGTGACGGCGGCCGAGGCCGAGCTGCTGCACGGCCGCCGGCCGGATCCGCTCCTGCCCAACGGCATCGACCTCGACGTGATCGACTCCTTCGCCGGAGGCACCGATCGGCAGACGATGCGACGCGAGCTCGAGCGGGTCGCCGCACGCTTCCTCGGTACGCCGGTGACCGGCGCCGCCTTCGTGTGCACCTCCGGGCGCTACGAGTTCCACAACAAGGGCATCGACCTGCTGCTCGACGCCTTGGGCATGCTGAACGGACGCGAGGGTCGTCCCATCGTCTTGTTCGTGCTGGTGCCGGCCGGCAACTCGGGCCTGCGCTCCGAGCTGCTCGAGCGGCTGCGCAACGCCGAGGTGCCGGCGACCGGGCCGATCGGAATCTCCACGCACAATCTCTTCGAGGTCGAGCGCGATCCGGTGGCGGAAGCCTGCAAGAAGCTCGGGCTCGACAACGCCTCCACGGCGCGGGTCAAGGTCGTCCACGTTCCGATCTACCTGACCGACAACGACGGCTTCCTCAATCGACCGTACGAAGCGGTGGTCCGCGCCATGGACCTCACCTGCTTCCCCTCGTTCTACGAGCCGTGGGGCTACACGCCGCAGGAGAGTCTGGCGCTCGGCGTGCCGACGGTCACCAGCGACTACGCCGGCTTCGGGATCTGGGCGCACGAGGAGGGTCTCGGTCCCACCGATGGGATCACCGTGATCCAGCGCGTCAACGTGCAGTACGGTGTCGTGGTGGAGGGTCTTGCCGACGTCCTCGAAGCCCGCATCGTGTCGACGTCGAGCGGCCAGGCCATCGACGGTGAGACCTGCCGCAAGACGGCGTCGCTCACCGCCTGGCAGGGCCTCTACCGCAACTACGAGGTCGCCTATGCCGCCGCTCTGCGTGCGGTGCAGGAGCGCTCGGAGCAGGGCGTGCCACAGCTACGGCGGCCGCGGCAGACGGTGCCGCACGCGCCGCGCCAGGGGCGCACGCCGCACCTGCAAGGGTTCGAGGTGTCGGCGAGCTTGCCGGCGGAGCTGGCGGGGCTGACCCGCTTGTCGCGCAATCTGTGGTGGTGCTGGAATCCGGAGGCGGAGGCGCTGTTCCGCGATCTGTCGCCCAAGGCCTGGGACGCGGCGCAACACAACCCGGTGGCTTTCCTGCAGCGCCTCTACCCCGAAGACCTGCAGTCCAAGGCCAAGGACGCGCAGTACCTCGACCGCATGCGCGGTGTGCTGGCACGCTTCGACGACTACTTGAGCAAGCGGCCGGCCATCCCGCAGGGCATGTCCGACGAGCGGCCGGTGGCCTACTTCTGTGCCGAGTACGGAGTGCACGAGTCGCTGCCCATCTACAGCGGCGGCCTCGGCGTGCTCGCGGGCGACCACGTGAAGTCGGCGAGCGACCTGGGCCTGCCGTTCCTGGCGGTGGGGCTCTTCTACCGCATGGGCTACATGAGCCAGCAGCTCACCGCCGACGGCGAGCAGCTGGCGGTCGACGTCGAGAACGAGCCGCGCCAGCTGCCCCTCGAGGCGGTCCTGGACGACGGCGGCGAGCCGCTCGAGGTTCGCATCAAGCTGCCTGGTCGCGAGATCTTCCTGCGCGCCTGGAGAGTGGCCGTCGGCCGGGTGCAGGTCTACCTGCTGGACTCCAATACGCCGAGCAACCGGCCGGAGGATCGCGACATCACGCGCAACCTGTACGGCGGCGACGCGGAGACGCGCATCCAGCAGCTGATCGCACTGGGGCGCGGCGGCACGCGCTTGCTGGCTAGGCTGGGCATCCAGCCCAGCGCCTTCCACATGAACGAAGGCCATGCGGCATTCTTGACCCTCGAACGCGTGTCGCGGTTGGTGAAGGACGAAGGACTGACCTTCGAGGCGGCTCGCGAAGTCGTGCGCGGTACGACGCTGTTCACCACGCACACGCCGGTGCCGGCCGGGCACGACCGCTTCGGCGAAGACCTCATGCGGCGCTACTTCGCCGACGCCGAGGAGTGGGTGGGCGTGCCCTGGGACCGCTTCTACTCCCTGGGCCGCACCGAGGAGGACGGTGGCGCCTTCAACGTGACCTACCTGGCGCTCACGTTCGCGGCCTACTGCAACGGCGTGAGCAAGCTGCACGGCGAGGTCTCGAAGGAGCTGCTGAAGCCGTACTGGCCCGGAATGATGCGCAGCGAGGTGCCGGTGCGCTCGGTCACCAATGGCATCCACCTGGCCAGCTGGACCAGCCCACGTGTGAGCGAGCTGCTCGGTGCCCGCAACCGCGCGGTGCGCCCGGCCGACTTCGCGCGGGGCGCGCGCGAGATCGCGGCGGCCGCACTGTGGGACGCCAAGTGTGCCGACAAGCGCGACCTCGTGCAGCAAGTGCACCGCTCGCTGGAGAAGGCGTTCCTGCGCCGCGAGGACAGTCCGATCTTGCTGAGCGAGATCCAGGCCGGACTCGACGAGCGTGCCTTGTTCATCGGCTTCGCCCGGCGGTTCGCTCCGTACAAGCGCGCGCACCTGATGTTCAAGGACACCGAACGTCTGGCGCGGATCCTCGACGACGCCGATCAGCCGGTCCGCATCCTGATCGCCGGCAAGGCGCACCCGCGCGACAAGATGGGACAGGACATCCTGCGCGACATCTGCCGCCGCACGCGGTCCGATGGCCTGGCCGGACGCGTGCTGTTCCTCGAGAACTACGACATGGCGCTGGCGCGCGCCTTGGTGCGTGGTGTCGACGTGTGGCTCAACAACCCCACGCACCTGCTCGAGGCGAGCGGCACGTCGGGCATGAAGGCGGCCGCGAACGGCGGTCTGAACCTCTCGATCGGAGACGGCTGGTGGCCGGAGGCGTGGAACGGCGGCAACGGCTGGCAGATCGGCGGAGCGCGTCTGTACGACGACCAGGAGTTGCAAGACCAGTTCGACAGCAGCACGCTGTACCGCATGCTCGAGGAGACCGTCGTGCCGCTGTTCTTCGCGCGCGACGCGGCGGGGGTGCCGCAGGGCTGGATCGAGCGCATGCGCGAGTGCCTCGCGACCGTGCCGGAGACGTTCAACACGGACCGAATGGTCGAGGACTACCGTGACCAGGCCTACCGGCCGCTGGCCGCGGCGAGCGTCGAGCTGGGCCTCGACGGCTACGCGAAGGCCCGGCGGTTGGCCGACGAGGCCGTGCGCGTGCGCAAGAGTTTCGAGAAGGTGCGCTTCGCTTCGGTGCACGTGTCGGACCCGGCCAAGCTCGCGGTGGGCGGCAGGATGGATGCGCACGCCGAGGTCGACCTTGCCGGTCTCGCGCCCGGCGACGTGACGGTCGAGTTCCTCGTCGGCCACCGCAAGGGAGACGACGACCTGCAGCGTGGCAGCTGCGTCGTGCTGCAGCCCACCGGGCAGGTGAACGGAACCGTGCACACGTTCGCGGGATCGCACCGCATCGATCGCTCGGGTCCCTACGCCTACGGTCTACGCGTGCGTTCGGGCGACCTCGTGCTCTGGGCGTGAGTCGCCTCGGCGCGCTCGCCTGTCGTGCCTACTTGTCGATGGTGATGTCGTCGGGGCGGTGCTCGACGCGCCGCGGCTCGCGCTGGGGCCGGGCCGTCAGGAGTGCTTCCCGCAACGCCGTCGTACCGGTGTGCACCAGGTAGCGCTGGTCGCCGACCTCGATGCTGCCGGCGATCATCCCGACGACGCGCAGGCCGCCGTCGGTGCGCGCGAACACGCCGGTGCCGGCCGGAAGCTCGCGCCCGGGCCAGTCGACCGCGTCCCCTTCGATCTGGGCCCCGTGTGCGCGCACCAGAGGAATCTCCACGAAGGTCGGGCCGTCGGTGAGCATCGCTACCAGGGTCTCGTCCGGCTCGAGGTCGCGGTCGAGGTAGGGGACGTGCTGATGGCGAAGGTCCATGCGCGCGCGGAAGAAGATGCCACCCCAACGTTCGACGACACCATCCTCGATCACCGGGGTCAGTCCCAGCCAGTAGTGGATGCGGCACGGCCCCTCTTGCGCGGTGCGGCCGAGGAACAGGATGCCGTCGTCGGTGCCGATGCCGGCCTCGCTGCCGCCGCGCGTCTCGATGCGCATCACCGGACGGTCGTTGGACAGCCTCTGCACGCCGGAGAACAGCCACTGCGTGCAGGCCGACAGAGCCAGGCCCGAAAGGGCCAACACCGAGAGGCCCAGGGCCGACAGCGGCAGCCGCGACCGTGCCGGCTTCGACGGTGCCAGCTTCGACGGTGCCAGCTTCGAAGGGGCCGGCTTCGAAGGGGCCGACCTCGTTCCCAGGGGCGCGGCTCGGACGACGCGGCGACCCCCGACTCCGGCCCCGGGACACGCGAAGGGTGCGAGCATGCGATGAGGGTAGCGCCGAGGCGACGGTGAGTCGCGCCGCGACTTGCCTTGTCGCGACTTCGCCGAGTCGCTACCGACCCTTGTCGTTGCTCGGCTTGTCGCTGCCGCTCTTGTTCGTGGCGGGGGGAGTCGCCTTGCCTTGATCACTCTTGCTCGTGGTCGGCGTGGCGTCGGACCCCTTGCTCTCGGGTGCCGCGGCCTTGTCGCCGGGCGTCTTGGCCGCCTTCTTGTAGTCGGTCTCGTAGAAGCCCGACCCTTTGAAGATCACGCCGGCGCCGGCGCCGATCAGGCGCTGCAGCTTTTGCTTGCTGCACGCCGGGCACTTGCGCAGGGGCGCCGCGGTCATGGTCTGGAACTCCTCGAAGCGATGGCCGCAGGCGGAGCACTCGTAGGCGTAGGTGGGCATGGCAGGCTAGTCGTTTCTGGCGCGGGCCTCGGAGTCCTTGTCGCCGGCCGACTGGTCGCGCACCAGGACGCGGCTGGGCCGCAGGATCTTCTCGCCGAAGTAGTAGCCGCGTTGCAGCACCCTGGCGACGTGGCCGGGCGACACACGGCTCTCGGTGTCGAGGCCGACGGCCTCGTGCACGTTCGGATCGAACGGCATGCCGTGGCCGGCGATCTCGCGGAGGCCGTGCCGCTCGAGCGTGCCCTCCAACAGGCTGCGCACCATGCGCAAGCCCTCGACCAACGCGTGCGCCTCGCTCTTGCCCTCGCCCGCCGAATGCTGCTCGTGGGCTTCGAGAGCGAGGTTGAAGTTGTCGAGCACGGGCAGGAGCTCGGCGGCGAGAGCCTCGGCCGCCGCGTTCCGCACCTGTTCCATCTCCTTGAGGTGGCGGCGGCGGATGTTGGCGAGGTCGGCGAGGCTGCGCTTCAGCTGGTCCTGCAGCGCGTCGCGCTCGTTGCGCAGTGCCAACAGCTCCGCGTCGTTGTCGCCGGCGGGCGTCGCCTCGGTGGCCGGCGTCTGCTCGGGATCGTGTGCGGTGTCTTCGTTCATCGCTTCAACCAAGGATGTCTTTCACCTTCTCGAAGAAGCCCTTGCGCTTGCCGGACCGCTTGGTGGACCGGGTGTCGAGCTCGTCGAACTCCTCGAGTAGCTTGATTTGTTCGGGAGTGACCTTGGTCGGCACTTCCACTTGGACCTGTACGACGAGATGGCCGCGACCGTAGCCGTCGAGTCGCGGCAAGCCGTGGCCCTTGATGCGCAGTCGGTCTCCCGGCTGGGATCCCTTGGGCACCTTGAGCAGGACCGTCTCGCCGGTCAGGCTGGGCAGCTCGATGGCGTCGCCCAGCACGGCCTGCCGGAAGCTGACCGTGGCGCGAGCGTGCAGGTCGTCTCCGTCCCGCACGAAGAACTCGTGGGGCAGCACGTGGATGACCACCACGAGGTCGCCGGGTGGGCCGCCGCCTTCGCCGGCTTCGCCTTGCCCGGCGATGCGCTCGACGTGCCCTTCCTGGATGCCGGGGGGGATCGTCAGGTTGATCGGCCGCTTCTGGGCGGTGGAGCCCCGCCCACGGCAGCGGCCGCACGGATCGTCGATGCGCTGGCCACGGCCGCCGCATGCCGGACAGGTGGTGCGCACCGAGAAGAAGCCCTGGCTGCGCATCACCGCGCCATGTCCGCCGCAGGTGCCGCAGCGTTTGGGCTGCGTCCCCGGCTTGGCCCCGTTGCCGCCGCACGTCTCGCACGTCTCCTGGCGCGAGACCTCCAGCGTCTTCTTGGTGCCCGCGGCGACCTCCTCGAGGGTGAGCTGCAGGTCGACGCGCAGGCTCGTGCCCTTGCGTCCGCGGCCGCGCCCACCGCCGAAGAAGTGGTCGAAGAAGCCGCCGCCACCACCGCCGCCGAACAGGTCGCCGAAGGCAGCGAAGATGTCCTCGACGTTGGTGAAGCCGCCCTGCCCGAAGCCGGCACCCTCGACACCGGCGTGCCCGAATTGGTCGTAGCGCTGGCGCTTGGCTTCGTCCGACAGGACGGCGTAGGCCTCCGCCGCTTCCTTGAAGGCGGCCTCGGCCTCGGCGTTGCCCGGGTTGCGGTCGGGATGGTGCTTCAGCGCCAGCTTGCGATAGGCGCTCTTGATCTCGTCGTCGCTCGCGGTGCGGGAGACACCGAGCACCTCGTAGTAGTCGCGCTTGCTGGCCATGGCGTGTTTGCGGCCGGTGCCGAGCGAGGTCGCACCGGCCGCGTCGGACTCAGAGAGTGAGAAACAATCGGTTTCTCACTCTCTGCGTGGCCGCGGATGCGGCCACCGGGGGCAATCTGAGCTGCAAGGGCTGCGAATCGTCGCGGCGGGCGCGAATTCGGCCGTGTTGTTCCGTTGCCACAGAGCTGACCAGGCCACGACCGAGCAGCCCTGGAAGCTCCAAGCAACAACAGCGCCGGCGGCCCCCTCTGGTCGGCGCTGCGCCGACATCAACCCTTGGGTTGCGGCCGCCGGCCGCGCTGAGAGCCCGTATCATCATTTCTTCTCGGGCTCTCAGCTCACCGAGCCTTCGACGGCCTTGGTTTCGTCCTTGATCGAGGTCACCAGCGTGTTGGTGGTGAGGATCAGGCCGGCGATGCTGGCGGCGTGCTGCAGCGCGCTGCGCACCACCTTCACCGGGTCGATGATGCCGGCCTGGGTCATGTCGACCCAGGTGCCCGTCAGCGCGTCGAAGCCCTCGGTCTTCTTGCGGGTCAGCGCTTCCTGGCACACCACGGAGCCGTCCTCGCCGGCGTTGTCGGCGATCTGCCGGATGGGAGCCTGGCAGGCCTGCTTCACCAGATCGACGCCGAACTTGCGGTCGCCCTTGGCCCGCATCTCGTCCAGCACGGCGCTGGCACGCAAGAGCGCGACGCCGCCGCCGGGGACGATGCCCTCCTGCACAGCTGCGCGGGTTGCGTGCAGCGCGTCCTCGATGCGGAGCTTCTTCTGCTTCATGTCGGCCTCGGTCATGGCGCCGACGCGGACGACGGCGACGCCGCCGGTGAGCTTGGCCAGACGCTCCTGCAGCTTCTCCTTGTCGTAGTCCGAGGTGGTCTTCTCGATCTGCGCACGGATGCTGTCGGCGCGGGCCTGGACCTCGGCCTTCTTGCCGCTGCCCTCGATGATGGTGGTGTTGTCCTTGGCGATGCGCACCTTCTTGGCACGGCCCAGCTGCTCGAGCTTGACGTTCTCGAGGCTGATGCCGAGGTCCTCGCTGATGCACTGGCCGCCGGTGAGGATGGCGATGTCCTGCAGCATGGCCTTGCGGCGGTCACCGAAGCCCGGTGCCTTCACCGCGGCGACGTTGAGCACGCCCTTGAGGCGGTTCACCACCAGGGTCGCCAGCGCCTCCGACTCGACGTCCTCGGCGATGATGATCAGAGGTTTGCCGGTGCGCGCCACCTGCTCGAGCAGGGGCAGCAGGTCCTTGACCGAGGAAACCTTCTTCTCGTAGATGAGGATGAGGGCGTCCTCGAACGCTGCCTCCATGGTCTTGGGGTCGGTGATGAAGTAGGGGGAGATGTAGCCCTTGTCGAACTGCATGCCGTCGACCAGCTGCAGCTCGGTCTGCGAGCTCTGACCCTCTTCGATGGTGATCACGCCCTCTTGGCCGACCTTCTCGACCGCTTCGGCGAACAGATTGCCGATCTCGGGGTCGTTGTTGCCGGCGATCGTCCCCACCTGGGCGATCTCGCCGCGCGACTTGACCTTCTTCGCCATCTTGCCGAGCTCTTCGATCACGGCGTTCACCGCCTGCTCGATGCCGGCACGCAGGTCGGTCGGATTGACACCCGCCATGAGGAAGCGCTGGCCGTGGACGACGATCGCCTCGGCCAACACCGTCGCGGTGGTGGTGCCGTCGCCGGCGACGTCGTTGGTCTTCTTGGCCACCTCCTGCACGAGCTTGGCGCCCATGTTCTCGAAGGGGTCCTCGAGCTCGATCTCCTTGGCGACGGTGACGCCGTCGTTGACGACCTGCGGGCCGCCGAAGCTCTTCTCGATGATGACGTTCTTGCCGGCCGGGCCGAGGGTCACCTTGACCGCCTTGGCCAGCTTCTCGACGCCGGCCACGATCTTCCGCCGTGCCACGTCGTCGAACATGATCTGCTTTGCACCCATGGGTCAGGCCTCCACCTTGGCGAGGATCTCGCTCTCGCGGACGATCTTGTAGTCCTCGCCGCCGACCTTGACGTCGGAGCCCGAGTACTTGCCGAACAGCACGACGTCGCCCTTCTTCACCGACACGGCGTGCCGGTGGCCGTCCTTGCTCAGCTTGCCGTCGCCGGTGGCGACGACCGTGCCCCGTTGCGGCTTCTCCTTGGCCGAGTCGGGCAGGACGATGCCGCCGGCGGTGACCTCCTCGGCGTCGAGGATCTTGAGGACGACACGATCGTCGATGGGCTTCAGATTGATCTTGCTCATTGCTCTGATTCCTGTGTGTGTTTGGTTGTGGAGCGGGGTCGGCGGGTCACATCCCCATGCCGCCCATACCGCCCATGCCACCCATTCCCCCCATGCCGCCCATTCCCCCCATGCCGGGGTGTCCATGGCCGGGGCCGGCCTTGTCATCCTTGTCGGGGTTGTCGGCGATGAGGCAGTCGGTGGTCAGGAGCAGCGTCGCCACCGACACCGCGTTCTGCAGGGCCGACCGCGTCACCTTGGTCGGATCGACGACGCCCTCCTGGACCAGATCGCCGTAGGCGAGCGTCAGGGCGTTGAAGCCGTAGTTGGCGCCACGGCCGCCCAAGACGTTGCGGCACACCACGCCGCCGTCCTGGCCGGCATTGTTGGCGATGGTGCGCAGGGGCCGCTGCACGACGCGCTTCATGATGTCGATGCCGTACTCCTCGTCGTCGCGGGCCTTGATGTTCTCGAGGACCTTGCCGGCACGAAGCAGAGCGACGCCGCCGCCAGGCAGCACGCCTTCTTCCACCGCGGCGCGAGTGGCATGGAGAGCGTCCTCGACCAGCGCCTTGCGCTCCTTCATCTCGGTCTCGGTGTGGGCGCCCACGCGGATCTCGGCGATGCCGCCCGACAGCTTGGCCAGCCGCTCCTGCAGCTTCTCGCGGTCGTAGTCGCTGGTGGTCGCCTCGATCTCGCGGCGGATCTGGTCGCAGCGCGCCTTGAGGTCGACAGGCTTGCCGCGGCCTTCGATGATGGTGGTGTTGTCGCTGTCGATGATCACCTTCTTGGCGATGCCCAGCTGCTTGAGCTGCACCTTCTCGATGTCGACGCCGAGGTCCTTGAAGATCGCCTGGCCGCCGGTGAGGATCGCGATGTCTTGCATCATCGCCTTGCGCCGGTCGCCGTAGCCGGGTGCCTTCACCGCGCACACCTTGAACGTGCCGCGCAGCTTGTTGACGACCAGGGTCGCCAGCGCCTCGCCCTCGATGTCCTCGGCGATGATCAGCATCGGCTTGCCGGACTCCTTGAGCTTCTCCAGCATCGGCAGCAGCTTGCGCACCGACGACAGCTTGTCTTCGTGGACGAGCACGTAGCAGTCGCGGAACTCGCACGTCATGCTGTCGGCATCGGTGACGAAGTGCGGCGACAGGAAGCCCCGATCGAACTGCATGCCCTCGACCACCTTGACCTCGGTGGCGAGGCTGCGCCCTTCCTCGACGGTGATGACGCCGTCCAGGCCGACCCGCTTCATGGCGTCGGCGATGATCTTGCCGACCTCGGGATCGTTGTTGGCGGCGATCGTCGCCACCTGCTGGATGGCGTTGATGTCGGTGCCGGGGACCTTCTTGGCCATGCGCGCCAGCTCCGCCACCAGCGCGTCGGCTCCCTTGCGGACGCCGCGCACCAGGGCCGTGAAGTCGGCGCCGGCACTGAGATACTTCATCCCCTCTTCGAGGATGCCGTGGGCCAGCAGGGTGGCGGTGGTGGTGCCATCGCCGGCGACGTCGGAGGTCTTGCTGGCGGCTTCCTTCACCAGCTTGGCGCCCATGTTCTCGTACGGGTTCTCGAGTTCGATTTCCTCGGCCACCGAGACGCCGTCCTTGGTCACCGTGGGGCCGCCCCAGCCCTTGTCGAGCACGGCGTTGCGGCCGCGCGGACCGAGAGTGGACACGACAGCCTTGGCGAGCTTGGAGACGCCACGGAGCACCGCTTCGCGGGCTTCGTTCTCGAACGTGAGTTGCTTGACCATCTTCGTGGTGACTTGCGGAGGGATCGAAAGAGGTGGGTCGGCGGACGCCCGCCAGGGCGGGTCTGCGCGACGCCGGATGCGAGTCGCGTGCGCGCAAGCAAACCCGATGCCGTGGGCGAGAGGCCAGATTCTCGGGGGCTGTCGTGCGTCGGCAGCGTCAACTTGGCAGCCGGGCCTCGCGTTGGGTCCGCAGAGTCGTGACAATCTGACATGAGTATGGCCACTTCCCGCGTGCGGTTTCGCAGCGTCCTCGTCCTCCTGATTTCCGGCGAGGTTCTCACGGGCGCATCGGCCCAGGACAAGGAGGTCGCGGTCACTCGCGTGGGTGGAGCCGTCGTCTCCGGTCGGATCGTGGGCCTGGTGGACGGCGCGCTCGAGCTGCAGCAAGACGGCAAGAAGGTCACGCTGGCGCGCAGTGACATCCTGGCCTTGCACGGCGTCGTGCCGCGGCCCGAGGGAGCGGTGACCGCGCGCCTCGTCGGCGGCGACGAACTGCGAGGCGAACTACGGGGCGGTGACGCCGCCGGTGAGACCTTCGCCATCGACTCACGCTCGCTCGGCAGCGTGAGCGTGCCCGTCGACCGGCTGCAGGCTCTGGTCGTGCACCGCGTCGCCGGCGAGGCGACGGTCTCCGAGTTCGTCATCCCCGACGACGACAAGCACGACGAAGCGCTCTTCCTGCCCGCGCGTCGCGGTTTCGACACCCTGTACGGGGCCATCCATCGGTTCACGTCGGAAGGCGTGCTGTTCGCACCCGACGGAGCGGCAAGCCCCGCCGAGTACGGCTTGAACCGGCTCGCCGCCGTCGCGCTGCGCGGCGGGCGTGGAGCCGATCGCCCGGCGGGAGCCTTGCTCGTGACGCGCGCCGCCGACGTCCTGTCGGTGGACCTGGTACGAGCCGACGCCGCGGGTGCAGAACTCGCGGGCGAGGGTGGACGCCGGTTCCGCCTGCCGTGGGAGGAGGTCGCGACCCTGCTCTTCCGCGGCGACGACCGCGTGTTCCTCGCCGACCTGCAGCCCGAGATGGTGCAGGAGGGGTCGGCGCTCGGCGGCGACGACGTCGCGCTCTACGGCTGGCGACGGGACCGCAATGTCGTCGGCGGCTTCTTGGTGGTCGGCCACCGCTGCTACGCGCGTGGGCTCGGCGTGCACAGCCGTTGCGCCTTGACCTACCGCGTGCCCGAGGGCTTCGACACGCTGTGTGTGGCCGTCGGGATCGACGACTCGGTGGGGGACCTGCCGGCACGCGGCGACGTCGACGTGGCGGTGCTCGTCGATGGGCGCGTGGTGGTCGAGCGCACCGGAGTCCGCGGCGGTGCGGCGGCCGAACTCGGCAGCGTCACGGTGCAAGGCGGCGCCCTTGTGACGCTGCGAGTCGAGTTCGGTGCCGGCCTCGACCTCGGTGATCGGGTCGACTGGCTGCACGCGGTCCTGGTGCGCCGGCGCAAGGACTGAGATCGGCATGGACGTCGGCGCCTGGCTCGAACCGCGCGGCCTCGCCACCCTGGCCGTGGTGGTGGCGCTCATGGTCGCCCTCGCCCTGCCACGCGCGGGCGCCTGGAGCGTGCGCCTGTGGACGCTGGCCGTCGCCGCCGCGTTGGCGCTCGCGGTCGTGGGATGGACGCGGCCGGCCACGGTCGAGCACGCCGCACGCGTGCGCGTGGTGGCCACGGCTCCGGTCCCGGCCGAACTGCGACACGCGTTGCTGGAGGCGCACGGCGCGCGCCTCGACCTGATCGAGGCCGGCACCGACGCCGGCGCGGTGGCCTTGGCTCTGGGCTCGCGGTCGCCAGAGCGACCGCCAGCAACGCCGAGCGAGGAAGCCGGCGCATCCGCTTCCCTCGGGAGGGGCGAGGTTGGCGACGCCGAGCCCCCGACCGAGCGCACCTTGCTGTGGTTGGCGCCGATCGATGGCGCCGGGGTGCCGGCGGCCGCCGTGGCGGACGTGGTCGTGGCCACGGCCGTGGCGCCCCTCGGCTTCGAGCCGGACGCCGTCGAGTTGCGCTTGGCCGGCGAGAGCCGGGTCGGCAGACCTCTCGCCTTGGATCTCCGCGGGCTGCCCGGCGGTTTCGCCGGCACGGTTCGTATCCACGACGCGATGGGTGCGGTGTGCGCCGAGGCCGAAGTGTCGGCCGGCCGTGCGCATCTGCAGTTCGTGCCGGAGCGCGCCGGCGCTCTGGCGGTGGCAGTGGAAGCTGCTGCCGGCGACACGCGCTTCGTCGCCCGCGGGGCGCTGGTGGTCGGTCCGGCGCCGCGGGTCCTGGCGCTCGGCCCCGGGGCACCGGTGGTGGCGGCGGCCCTGGGTGCGCAAGGCTACCGCGTCGATGCCGCCGACGGCCTCGACGCCACCGAGGCGCTGGCGTCCCGCTCGCCCGACGTCGAGGTGCTCGTCGCCACCGGCGGCCTGAGCCCGACGGTGCAGGAGAGCGTGCAGGAGTTCGTCGCCGGCGGCGGCGGCCTGCTCCTGGTCGGTGGCGAGGACGGCGGCGCCGTGCCGACGGTCGGCGAACCGGCTGCGGTCCTGTCGCCGGTTCTCCTGCGCGAGCGTCCGC
Organism: Planctomycetota bacterium; assembly: GCA_041398565.1. Taxonomy (GTDB): domain Bacteria; phylum Planctomycetota; class UBA1135; order UBA1135; family UBA2386; genus DATGPD01. The sequence goes on from JAWKUN010000002.1 coordinate 557,857, forward strand.
GGCCAGCGCCGAAGGCCGACGTTCCTCGGGACGATCCGTCGCCGCCGCACGACCCGCCTCCCGTCGAGCCGCCGCCCGCGCCTCCCGAGCCGGCACGGGGCGAGACGGTCGATGCCAAGCCGCCCACGGGGCCGGAGGTCGACGTGGCGCGGCGTTCGGTGGCGATGGTGTTCGTGCTCGATCGCTCCGAGAGCATGTTGTCCGAGGCTTCGCCCGACGGCGCCACGCGCATGGACTACGTGCGCAGCAGCGCCCAGGCGACCGCCGGCAAGCTGCTGCCGGGCGACGAACTGGCGGTGGTCTCGTTCGGCAACCGCGACGCCGACGAGGTGCTACTGCCACTCACGCCGGCCTCTGCCTTCGAACGCGTGCACCGTGCCCTCGCCGGCTTGCAGGCACGCCGCCACGAGGGCACCTACGTGCACTCGGCGCTGGTGCGTGCCCAGGCCCTGCTCTCGACCTCGACGGCAGCGGTCAAGCACGTCGTGGTGATCACCGACGGCCAGATCGAAGACTTGCTCTTGGCCCTGGAGCGCGCCCGGGCGCTGCGCGCCGCCGGCGCCTCGGTGAGCATGATCCGCATCGGTGCCGAAGGCGAGGGGGTTCGTTACACGGACTCGTGCCGCCAGTTCGCATCGCTCGGGGGCGGCGACTACCTGCCTTCGTCCGACTCGTCGGAGGTGCTGGCCCTGGTCAGCACCGAGGTGAAGCGCGTGCTGTCGACGGCGGGCCGCACCGTGGCGGACGACGGTCCACCGCCCGAGCGGCCGCCCGCCGACGACACGACTCCCGAGAGTCCCAAGCCCGAGGGTCCACCGTCGGGAGCCGACCCGCCGCGCGATCCACCGATCGAGCCTCCGGCACCACCCGTCCAGCCACCGGCCGGGCCACCGCCGAGCCCGGCACCGGTGCGTCTCGCCGTGCGGGTGCTCGAGGCGAGCCCGTTGTTGGCGCCGCTTCCCGACCGTCCGGCGCCTGGACTCGGCGGCGTGTTGCCGGTCACGGCTCGTCCCGAGGCGCACGTCCTGCTGGTCGCCGGCCAGCAAGGTTGGCCGCTGCTGGCGTTCAAGAACTACGGCCTCGGCCGGGTGGCGGCGTGGACTGCCGACTTCGCCGGCGACTGGTCGGCGGAGTGGCGCCGCGCCGAGTCGTTTCCCGCCTGGCTGGCGCAGTGGACCGCATCGGTGTTGCCGCCGACCACGCGGGAGGTGGCGCTCGACGTGCTCACGGAGCGAGCCGTCGACCCGCGCGGACCGACACCGGCCGAGGTCGCCGCCCTCGAGCGCTACAGCGGCACCGCCCTGCGCACCTTCGCGGTACCACCGGTACCGTCGCCGACGACGCAGCGAGTCGAGCGCTCGCTCGCCGGAGTGCTGGCTTGGGCTGCGGCGTTGGCACTGCTGGTGCTCGCGGCGCTCGAGTTCGTCGTCGCGCGCCTGGCGCCGCGCGAGCGGTGAGATCTCGGGCGTGGCCAGGAGATCGCCATGCCGTGCTCGGATTCGTGCGTGTCCTCGGGAGACGGAATCTGCAGGCGTCGGCGGCGGCACCGCTCTACATTCCGACGGCGATGCGCGTCTTCTTCGCTCTCGTGTCCAGCGCGATGCTTTCGGCCTGTGGCACTCCGTCCGAGCCCGCGCCGCCTTCGGGTGGCTCTCCTGGCGAGCGGCCGCCGACCGACGCCGCCCCGTACGATGGGCCAGCGCTCACCGCGACGATCGAGACCGAAGAGAGCCACCCTCCGCGCTACACCTTGGTCTTGGAGGTGAACTGCCCGACCGGCGGCTACACCCTGAACCTGGCCGGCTTCGACGAGAAGACCACGCCGCGCGAGGTGCGCTACGTGTTGACGTCGCCGGCCAGCGACGAACTGGTCATCCAGGCGTTCCAGACGCATACCGAGCGCGTGGAACTCGGCAGCGAGCGTACGCCGGTGCGGGTTCTGATCTGCCAGCGGCAACGCCGCAGCGCGTCGGCGGCAACGCAGCCGTTCCGGCTCGCGGCCACGGTCGCCCCGAAATAGGCCCTTCCGGCGCAGCGGGCGCGACGTGGTTATGGTGACGGCGCGCCTCGTGCGTCTCCGCCATGCGTGACGAAGCTCGCTCAGACTCCGTGCTCCGCGACCCGCGACGCGTGCGGCCGATCCTGTGCTTGCGCGCGCCCACCGGTCCGGAGTGGGTGGGTCGTGTCTTGCCGCACCGGAACGAGTTGCTGCTCGAACAGGCCCACCTCGAGCGCAAGGCCGCATCCGCGGCGCTGACCTTCATGTTCACCCATCAGGAGTTCGCGGTGATCCAGGTGCCGCTCAGCGAGTTGGCACGCGAGGAGCTGAGCCACTACGAGCTCGTACTGGCACAGATGCGACGCCTCGGCTTGCCCTTCGCCCGGCAGGTTCCTTGCACCTACGCCGCAAGCCTGCGGCACGTGGTGCGCGGCCGAGAACCCGAGCGTGGCCTGGACAGCATGCTGGTGTGCGCCCTGATCGAAGCGCGCAGCTGCGAGCGCATGCGGCTGCTCGGCGAGGCGCTCGTGCCGTACGACCCGGAGCTGGCGGCGATGTACGGCGACTTGACCGTCAGCGAAGCCCGGCACCACGCCCTCTACGTCGAGCTGGCGCAGGCGTGCTACCCCGAGCACGACGTGCTCGCCCGCCTGCGCGAGGTGGCCGAGTTCGAAGCGCGCGTGCTCATGGACTCTGCACCCCAGCCTCGTCTCCATGGCTGAGCTCGCGAGTGCTCCGCGGCCCCGACGGCGCGCGCGCCGTTGGCTGGCGTTCGTGTTGGTCGCCGGGCTGTCGGCCTGGGCCGCGGCCATCGCCTGTGGCATGAATCCGAGCGTGCCCTCGGACTTCGTCCTCAACCTGTGGCCGGTGCCGGCCGTCGACCCGCAGCTGCTCGCCCCGGCAGACGCGCGTCAGCTCGTGGTCGTGCAGCACGGCTTGTGGCGGTCGGCGTTCGCCATGGGGCGGCTCGAGCGCGCGCTTCGAGCACACGGCTACGAGGTCTTGAACGTCTCGTACCCGAGCACCGCTGCCCGCATCGAAGATCACGCCGCGGCCCTGGCGGCTGCCATCGACGCCTATCTCGCCCGCGAGACGGGTCCCAAGCCCTGCGTCTCGTTCGTCGGGCACTCGCTGGGCGGCCTCGTCATCCGTGCCTACCTGGCGCGCGCCGATGCCGTGGCGCCTGCGGCGTGCGTGTTCGTGGCGACCCCGCACCGCGGTGCCCAACTCGCAGCTCGCCGCCAGAACGACGGCATGTTCCGCTTGTTCATGGGGGACCTCGCCGCCAAGCAGCTCGTACCCGGCAACCCGTTCTTCGCCGGTCTGCGCCCGCTCCGCGGCATTCCGGTGGGCACCCTGGTCGGCGGCAAGGGAGACGGCGTCGGCTTCTCCGCGAGCCTACCGGGCGACGACGACGGCACGGTCACGGTCGACGAGGCTCATGCCGACGACGAGACCGATTCCACCATGCTGCCGCTCGGCCACACGCGCCTGGGCTTCTACGACGCGCCGATCGCCCGCATCCTGCACTTCCTGCGGCGCGGGCGCTTCCACGATTGAGCTCGCTGCGAGGTCGAACGGCGCGCCCAACCGACTCGGCACCGAGCGGAGCCGGTCGCGCGCCGAGGCGGTTCGCCGAACGCTGGCGGGCGGAAGACACGGGGTGCCGGCCATCGCGCTCCGCGTTCCTGCGCATGGAGTGACACCCCACCGCTGAGAGCCAGGACGCCGTCGGCGACGCCGCGACGGGCTCTCGCCGGCATGTGTGGCGATGGCGCCCAGGCGAGGTCGAAAACGAACCTTGCACCGGGTCGGCCACGTGGCGATGAATGTCACTCGGTCGCCGTCTGCGACCGCCTCGTCATCCGATGCTGCGAACACTGCTGCGCAACCGCAGCGCCATCTACGTCCTGTCCGCGCTGGTCGGCGTCGTCGCCGGACTCGGAGCCATCGGTTTCGAGTACCTCAGCAGCTGGATCGGCGACATGGTGCTCACTCGCGTCGCCGGCTATGCCCCCGCCGGTCCGCGCGGCGAGGTCCGGTTGTTCGAACACGAGCAGAGCTCGCGGCCGAACCTGTTCTGGCTGGCGCTGGCCCCGGCTCTCGGTGGCTTGCTCAGCGCTCTGCTCTGTCGTCGCTTCGCACCGGAAGCGTCGGGACACGGCACCGACGCGGCCATCGACGCCTACCACCGCAAGGGCGGCCGGATCCGCGGCCGCGTGCCGGTCGTCAAGGGCCTGGCCAGCGCCATTACCCTCGGCACCGGCGGCAGCGGCGGGCGCGAGGGACCGATCGCCCAGATCGGTGCCGGCTTCGGCTCGTTCCTCGGCCAGCGGCTCCAACTGGGCGAGCGGCGCTGTCGCACGCTGCTGGCAGCCGGGATGGCCGCCGGCGTCGGCGCCATCTTCCGCGCGCCCTTCGCCGGAGCCCTGTTCGCCGCCGAGATCCTCTACCGCGAGGCGGAGATCGAGTCGGAGGTGCTGATGCCGGCCTTCATCTCCTCCTCGGTCGCCTACTGCGTGTTCTGCGGCTGGCTGGGCGAGTTCGGTTCGCTGTTCCGGTTGGGGCCGGGCTTCGTGTTCGAGGACCTGGCCGAGCTGCTGCCGTTCACCGTGCTGGCGTTGCTGCTGCTGCCGATGATCGCGTTCTACACGCGGTTCTTCTACGGCGCGGAACGCGTGTTCGCGCGTCTGCCCGGTCCGCGGCCGCTGGTCACCGCGCTCGGCGGACTGCTGACCGGCGCGCTCGGAGTCGGGCTGTTCCTGATGACCGACCGGCAGCAGGCGCTGTCGGTGCTCAGCTACGGCTACGGCATCTTGCAGCAGACCCTCGACGGCGCGGTGGTCGGTTGGAGCGGGGCCGGGTTGTTGGCGACGGTGGCCGTGCTCAAGGTGGTGACGACCTCGTTCACGATCGCTTCGGGCGGTAGCGGTGGCGTGTTCGGGCCGAGCATGGTGATCGGGGGCGGCATCGGCGGCGCGGTCGGGATCGCCGCGCACCAGTTCGGCTGGGTGCACAATCCCGGCTGCTTCGTCATCGTCGGGATGTGCGGCTTCTTCGCCGGGGCGGCCAAGACACCGATCTCGACCATCGTCATGGTGACCGAGATGACCGGCTCGTACAAGCTCCTGCTGCCAGCGATGTGGGTGTGCGGGCTCACCTTCCTGCTGAGCCAGCGCTGGGCGCTCTACAAGAAGCAGGTGGCGCACCGCGCCATGTCGCCGGCCCACCGCGGCGAGTACCAGGTGGCGCTGCTGGAGAAGATGACGGTGGCCGACGTGTACGAGCCGACGCGGGTGGACCTCGTGCCCGTCCACACGCCCCTGGCCGACATGGTGCAGATGCTCGTGCAGAGCCGCGAGGACTACTTCCCGGTGTGCGACGAGCACGGCCACTTCGTCGGCATGTTCTCGGCGCACGACGTCCGCGAGTTCACGTTCGACTCGTCGCTCTACCATTTGGCGATCGCACAGGACGTGATGACGAGTCCGCCGGTCACCGTGACGCCGACCGACGACCTGCACGTCGCTCTCGAGAAGTTCGACCTCACCAAGCTCGACGAACTGCCCATCGTCGACGCCGCGAATCCTGACCGGATCCTGGGCCGCCTGCGCCGCCGCGAGATCGGCCGGGCGTACACCAAGCGGCTGAGGGAGCTGCGACAGCTGCAGGACGGGCACGACCAGGCCTGACTGGGAGGGGGCCACGGCGAGCGCTGTCGTTACGCAGCCGCAACTGCGGCCTTCTGGGGTGGCACCTGTCGCATCCGTGCGACAGGTCGAGACGCCGGGGGAACAAGGGGTTGCGCCGCGGGGAGTGGCCCGTGGGCCCCCGGCGAGGGCGAACGTGGGCGGAGGCCGCGGCGCGTGGGCACGCGAAGGAGTCCGCGGCTCGATGAGGACGCCCGGATACGACCTGGCACACCGGTTGCCATGCAGGTACTTGTGACCGTCGCGCCGCCGCCCGCGGTGCGTGCCAGACGACAGACCCGAACTCGAGTCAAGCCGATGCGGATGCGTGCGTGCTCCCTCCTGTTGTTCCCCCTCGTGGCTTGCGCCCAGGCGCCCCAGCGCGAGGCTTCGCCGCCGCCAGTCGAGATCGCGCCAGCCCTGGCCAACACCGTCGACGCCTACGACGCAGCCGGCAGGGTGCAGCTGAGCGAGCAGAAGCCGCTCGAGCTGAACGGATTGCACAACGTGTTCCGGCTCAGCCCGAACATCGTCTCCGGCAGCGAGCCGGAGGGCGAGGCGGCATTCGCCGAACTCGCGCGCCTGGGCATCAAGACGATCCTCTCGGTCGACGGTGCGGCGCCTGCGGCCGAGGTCGCGAAGAAGCACGGCCTGCGCTACGTGCACGTACCGATCGAGTACAGCGGCATCAACGAGGACGAGATGCTGCGCATCGCCAAGACGTTCCGCGAGCAGGGCGGCCCCTTCTACGTGCACTGCTTCCACGGCAAGCACCGCGGACCGGCGGCGGCAGCGGTCGGACGGTGCGTGCTCGACGGAGCGTCGCGCGAGCAGGCGATCGCCGAGATGCGACAGTGGATGGGGACCGCGCCGCAGTACCAGGGCCTCTACAAGACGATCGCGACGCAGGAGATCCCCGCGACCGAGACCACCGAGAAGTACGCCTTCGACTTCCCGCAGGTGTGCCGGCCGACCGGCCTGGTGGCCGGGATGGTGGCGATCGGTCGAGCCTTCGACAACCTGAAGGCTCTCGCCAAACGCGACTTCGCCAGCGATCCGGAGCACCCCGACGTCGACGCCCTCAACGAGGCGGGCAAGCTGGCGGACCAGTTTGCCTACCTGAAGAAGATGGACCCGCCGGCGGTGGCCAAGGGCAAGACCGACTTCCCCGGTTGGCTGGCCGACGCATGGCGCGACGCCGACGCGCTCGAGACCGCGATCGGACACATGGGCAAGGGGCCGGACAACCTGGCCAAGGCCAAGGACCTGGTGAAGGCGGTGAGCAACGCCTGCTCGTCCTGCCACAAGGTCTACCGCGACTGAAGTCGCGGGCGCCGGCGGGATCGGCGAAACAGCTCGGGCGGGCAGATTCCTGTCCGGTGCGGGGAGGCCCTGGAGATTCCGGGGGGAGGAGCCCGATCCGGGTTCCCTCCGAACCCGAGACCTTCGATGAGCACTCTTCCCGCACCTTCCCGAGTGTCGTTCCTTCTGGCCCCACGCCGCGCGTCGCGCGCCGCGGGGCTTGTTCTGCTGGCGGCGGCGATGCCCGCGCAGAAGTTCGAGTCCACGCATGGCAACGTCGGGTCGCCGGTGGCGGAGATCGGCATGACCGTGGTGCAGACCCCCAAGGGCTATGCGGTGGCCGGCACGGCAGGCACCAAGGCGGTGGCGATCTCCGTCGACTCCGTCGACGTCAAGCTCGGCGACGCCTCCTACACGCCACTGATCGGGGACCCGCGCCTCGAGCCGAACATGGTGCGGCGGACAGCCAAGGGCTGGTACGTGTCGGTGGGCGAACTCCCTGGGAACACGGGGGGGCACGAGGTCTACATCGGCCTGTTCGACAAGGACGGCATCTCGGTGCTCGGCTCCAGGCTCTGGACCTACCGCGGCGACGCGACCGGCATTCGCCAGGGCGTGCGTGTGACCGAGAAGGCCGGCGGTGGTTTCGCCGTGACCACCAACATCGACACCCACACGGGCGCCAGCCGAGGTGTCCTCTTCTCGACGGACGCCGTCGGGATCGTGCAGTGGTGGCATGCCTACACGTACAACCGGTTCCCGATCCTCTTCCACGACGTGCGTCAGGCCACCAACGGAGACTTCGTCGTCGTCGGCTCGATGCAGGAGCCGACACGCCCCTGGCGCACGACGCTCCTGCTGCGCACGACGTCGCTCGGCGTTCCGCTGTGCGCGGCGCTGTACGGCGATCTGGAGGACGTCGAGCAGCAGGCGATCACGACGACCAAGGACGGCAACTTCGTGATCTGGGGGCACTACGGTGCCGGGATGGTGCCCGGCAGCTTCCTGCTGAAGGTCAACAACGCCTGCATGCCGGTGTGGCGCACGTACTTCCCCGGCATCCAGGGATCGCGCCCGACGATCGCCGAAGCAGCCAACGGCGACCTGCTCTGCAACGGACGCATGGGGAACGACGCACTGATCCTGCGCGCGAACAGCGCGGGCGTGAAGCAATTCGCACGCGCATACGGCGGCGGGGGAGCGATCGTGGACGAGATCTTCCAGGTCATCTCGACGTCCGACAATGGATTCGCCGCGACCGGGCTGACGAACATGACCGGCGGCGGCCTGTCCGACGTCTATCTTCTGAAGGGTGACGCCCAGCTGCGCTCGAACTGCAACGATCGCGAGGTGGCTGTCGAGCAGGCGTTCGTGCCTACGCCGTGGCTTCCGAAGGTCCTGCAGTACGAGGCGGACCGGCAGCAGCGCTACGTCTACTTCCGCTCGGAGGCCCCGGCGACCTCGCCCAACGAGTTCTGTTTCGAGCCGGACTGCGTCAAAGCTCCCAAGAACCTCACCGCGTGGCTCACCTTCGACGATCTCGTAGGGCCGACCGCGGTGAACCGCATCCAGACCTGGAACGGCCAGGCGTGGCACGGCGCGCACGCCGGCAATCCCACGCCGATCGCCGGCAAGGTCTCGGGAGCGTTGAACTTCGATGGCGCCGACGACCGTGTGATCGTGCCCCACCACGGCGGCATCAACGTCAAGACCGGCGACTTCACCATCGACGCCTGGATCCGCGTGCCAGCGACGCTCGCCAACGGCATACACACCATCGTCGACAAGCGGGTGGACGAGTGGACGCAGCCTACCGGCTACTCGTTCTTCCTCTACAAGACCGCCGCGGGCATCCGGCTCGGCGTGCAGGTGGCGGACGGGACCCATGACAACTACGTCTCGCCGGTGCTCCCGGTCGCGGCCGGGCAGTGGCACTTCGTCGCGGTGCGCGTCGACCGCGACGCGTCCTCGCACTTCCTGTTCGACGACTCGTTCCACGTCTTCACGCCGGGCCACCCGGGCACGCTCGCGAACACTGCGCCGATGACCGTCGGTGGCAGCAGCTTCGGCGGCTCGGCCTTTCAGGGCGACATCGACGAACTGGAGGTCTTCCGGCGCGCACTCGATCCGACCGAGCTGCGCACGCTCTGGCGCGCCAGCTACGCCGGCAAGTGCAAGGAGAGCCTCGGCCCACCGCCCTACCTCACCTTCGCCCAAGGTGCCAGTGCCGTGCAGGCGAGCGGCTGGATCACCAACGGCACGACCCTGCCGCAGACCTACACCGGCTGGCTCCAGGGCCTGGAGAGCGGCAGCGGCGGCACCATCCACGGGCCGACGCAGTTCCTACCGGCGGATCCGATCACGATCGGACCCATCGCGCCCGGTGCGACGCAGGCCTTCAGCACCACCGTGCAGCGGCCGCAGGGAATGACCGACCAGAACCTCGCCGGCGGCTACCGGTTCGTGGCGCAGTCGACCTCCGGCGACGTCCTCGGCGGCGAGTCGGTGGTGATCGATCGTCGTGACATCCAGGTGACGGGCGGCGGCTGGGACGGCACGCCGACCCTGCTGCGCGTCGGTGTGCCGCTGCAGCTCGGCCCGGCCCGCGTCACCAACACCACCGCGGCGCCGATGAGCTTGGCCTACCGCGTGATCGCGCGGAACGAGGACCACGACCCGGACACCAGCATGCTCAGCCTCGACGGTCTCGCTCCCGGCAGCACCCCGAGCGGAAGCGTCGTGCTGCAGCCGGGCGCCTGGTTCGACCTGGCGGTGACTGCGGAGTTCGTCGACCACGACGCGCTCGGCACCTACACGGTGCAGATCGAGGCCGATACCGACAACGACGGCGAGCCCGATTTCCTCGGCGGGCGCGTGCTGCTGTGCGACATGCGCGACCTCACGCTGCCGACCTACACCGGCGTCGGCGCGCCGACCACGGTGGGGCTCCCGACGCTCTCGACCGATGGACCTGCGCTCGTCGGCGGCACCATGGCCATCGTCGCGCAGGGGCTCAAGCCTGACAGCATCACCGTGTTCGCGCTGTCGGCCGCGTTGGCCAACCCGCCCCTGCCGCTGTGGATCATCGGTGGGCAGCCGGGCGCGATGCTCTACGTCGACGCGGGGTCGATGCTGACCATGATCGTGATGGCGGACCCCGCCGGCGTCGCGACCGTGACCGTGCCGATCCCGGCCGACCAGAACCTCGCCGGGGCGGTCCTCCACTGGCAGGTGTTCGACCGTGACCCGGCGTTGCCCTATGCGTTCGCGTTCGGCAACTCGAATGCGATGAGCGTCACGATCGAGTGAGTGTCCGGCGCCTCGTGGTCGGCTATGTCGGTCAGCTATATCGGTCGGGCGGCGGCTCGCTGGCACTCGAGCACGCGCGGGTCGGCGAGCCACCTCAGCCGTCCCGCCACGAGGCCTACCGCGACTGAGGCCGCGGGCGCCCGCGCGACGAGCGTCGCCGCCGGCTGCGGGTGCCGGTGGCGGAGCCCGCCTCGGGCTGGACGCGGGCGGCCGGCGCGCTGCGGCTCGGGCGCGCAGGTTGCTTGGTGGGTCGGCTGGCGGGCCGCTTCGCTGGTAGCGGCTGCGCGGGTCGTCGTGGGGCATGGGTGGCCGCCGGGCGCGGATCGTCGCCGATCACGTCGATCCGCTGGCGGATCGCACGCTCGATGTCGCGCAGGAACTCGTGCTCCTCTTCGGCGCACAGCGAGATCGCCACGCCGTTCCTGCCGGCGCGGGCGGTGCGGCCGATGCGGTGCACGTAGTTCTCCGGCACGTTGGGCACGTCGAAGTTGACGACGTGGGTGATGCCGGGGACATCGATGCCGCGCGCGGCGATGTCGGTGGCGACGAGGATGCGCACGGACCCGTCGCGGAAGCCGTTGAGCGCGCGCACGCGTGCGGTCTGCGACTTGTCGCCGTGGATCGACTCGGCCTCGAAGTGCTGCTTGCGCAGCTGCTTGGCGACGCGGTCGGCACCGTGCTTGGTGCGGGTGAAGACGAGGACGCGCTCGATCTCGGAGTCGTCGAGAAGGCGCGCGAGGAGCGCCGGTTTTTCGGCCTTGGCGACGAAGTGCACGCGCTGCTCGACGAGCTCGACGGTCGTGGCCGGGGCGGCGGCTTCGACGCGCACCGGGCGTCGCAGGATGGAGTGCGCCAAGGTGGCGACGTCCGGCGGCATGGTCGCCGAGAACAGGATCGAGTGCCGCTGGGCGGGCAGGTCCTGGATCACGCGGCGAACCTCGTGGATGAAGCCCATGTCGAGCATGCGGTCCGCTTCGTCCAGCACGAAGCACTCGACAGCCCGCAGGTTCATCAGACCTTGCTGCATCAGGTCGCGCAGGCGGCCCGGCGTGGCGACCAGCACGTCGACCCCTCGCCGCAGCGCTTGGACCTGCGGCGCCTGGCCGACGCCGCCGAACACGACTGCGTGGCGCAGCGGCAGATGCCGGCCGTAGGCGACGAAGCTGTCGAAGATCTGCGCGGTCAGCTCGCGGGTCGGGCTCAGGACGAGGGCGCGCGGCGCCCCGGGCAGCGGCCGCGTGCGGCGTTCGGCGAGCAGTTGCAGAAGCGGCAGCGCGAACGCCGCCGTCTTGCCGGTGCCGGTCTGGGCGATGCCGAGCAGATCGCGCTCGGCGAGGAGGTGGGGGATGGCCTGTGCCTGGATCGGGGTCGGGGCACGGTAGCCACGCGCGTCGAGAGCGCGCACGATCGGCTCGGCGAGGCCGAGCGCGGAGAATGAGTCGGTTTGCATCGCGGAGGGCGGGCGCGGCTACTCGTGACGCAGCGCTTCGACCGGGTCCATGTTGGCGGCCCGCCAGGCAGGGTAGAGACCGAACACGATACCGACGGCAGCGGAGATCCCGAATGCCATGATCACGTGCTCCGGTTTGGTCACCGTAATGCGGTTCGGGTCGATGAGTTTCACGAACTGCGGCCCAACCAGGCCCAGCGCGACGCCGAGCAGGCCGCCGGCCCCCGACAGCACGATCGTCTCCACCAGGAACTGGGAGATGATGTTCTTCTTCTTGGCGCCGAGCGCGCGGCGGATGCCGATCTCGCGGGTGCGCTCGGTCACCGTCGCCAGCATGACGTTCATGATGCCGATGCCACCGACCAGGAGCGAGATGCTGGCGATGGCGCCGAGTACCAGGTTGAAGATGCGCTTGGTCTCCTCCGCCTGCATGAGGAGGCGCAGGGGCACGATGACCTCGTAGTCCTTCTCCGGGTGCGTCTGCGCCAGCATGTCCTCGATGACACGGGCGGTGTCGAGCACCTCGCCCTCGTGGCCGACGCGCACCTTGATCTCGTGCAGCTCGATGCCGGTGCGCTCGAAGGTGCCCCCGGTCATCTTGGTCTGGATGTCGCCGAACCAGCTGCGCGAGGTGCTCATCGGCACGAAGATGCACTCGTCGAGGGTCGGGCCGCGGGCGTTCGCCAAGCCCTGGTACTGCAACACGCCGACCACTTCGAACCGATCGTTGCCGCACAGCACCGTGCGGCCGATCGGCGGCTCCAGGGGAAAGAGGTTCTTGGCGGCGATGGCGCCGAGGACGGCGACGTTGGACGTGCGCGCTTCGTCGACGTCCGAGAGCCAGCGTCCCTCGGCGACGTGGACCGACGAGGCGACGGCGAAGGCCGGCACCGTGCCCAGCACGTCGGTCGGGTACCAGGCCGCGCCCACCCGTGCCTCGCGCCGGGTCTCGCGTATCGGGATGATGAGTTCGAGGTTCTGCAGGGTGTCGCGGATGCGCTCGGCGTCGCGGTAGAGCAGGCCGTAGAACTTGGCGCTCCACATGCTGCCGGTGTTGGTCTGCTCGGTGTCCGGGGGCTTCGTCGTGCGGACGATGATGTTGGTCGAGCCCAGCGCCTTGATCTGCTGCTGCGCCTCGTAGCTGGCGCCCTCGCCGATCGCCAGCATGGCGATCACCGAGAACACGCCGAACAGCATGCCGAGCATGGTGAGCGCGGCGCGGAGCTTGTGCAGGAGCAGGCTCTTGATGCCCAGGCGGACGGTGCGCAGGGTCGCGGGTCCCAACATCAGCGGTTGACCTCGATGCGGTCGACGAGACCGTCCTTCAGCCAGACGACCTTCTGTGCGCGCTCGGCCACCTTGGGGTTGTGCGTGACGATGACGACGGTCACGCCCTCGGCGTGCAGTTCGTCGAGCAAGCGCAGGATCTCCTCCTCGGTGCGGCTGTCGAGGTTGCCGGTCGCCTCGTCGGCCAGCAGGAAGAGCGGGTCGTTCATCAGGGCCCGCGCGATGGCGACGCGCTGCTGCTGGCCACCCGACAGCTCGAGGGGGCGGTGGGTGAGGCGACCCTCGAGGCCCACTCGCTCGGCCAGGTGCTGTGCCTTGGCGCGCGACTCCGGGCCGACCCGACCCTGGTAGAACAAGGGCACCTCCAGGTTCTCGAGCACCGTCAGCTGCGGGATGAGGTTGAACGACTGGAAGATGAACCCGATCTTGCGGCCGCGGACCTCGGACAGCGCGCCATCGTCGAGCCGCGACACGTCGACACCGCCGACCAGGTAGGCGCCGCTCGTCGGCCGGTCCAGGCAGCCCAGCACGTTGAGCAGCGTGCTCTTGCCCGAACCGCTGCGCCCCATGATCGCCAGGTACTCGCCCGGCAGGATCTTCAGGTTGACGCCGTCGAGGGCACGCACCACGTTGTCGCCCATGCGGTAGTGGCGCTCGACGTCGATCAGCTCGGCGATCGTGTCGACCGCCGCCGGAAGCGCCTGGTGCTTCATCGCCGTCACTTGTCGCTCGGCTGCCCGCCGGGGCTGCCGTTGCCGTTGCCGCCGCCGCCCGGCCCGCCGCCACCGCCGCGTCGCCGGCCGAAGCCGGCACGCATCGCGTCCCACTTGGCCTTGAGGTCGGCGTCTTCCTGGATGGCGCGCTGGATGTCTTCGTCGGTGAACATCGCGCGCGGGTCTTCCTCGGCCTTGGCGGCGAGGTCCGGGTACTTCGCCTTGAACGCCGTGCGGAACTCGGTCATCGCCGGGTTGCTGCGGCCACCGCGGCGACCGCCGTTGCCGTCGCCTCCGCGGCGCCGGCCATTGCCGTCGTCGGCGGTGGGCGGACCCGACTGCGATGCGGCCTCGCTGAGCACGGCGCGGTTCGGCAGGGGATCCTTCGGCTGCGGAAACTCGGGCGCCTTGGCTCCGGCCGGTGCCACCAGGTAGATCCGGTCGCCCTCGGTCAGACCGTTCTCGATGATGACGTAGCTGTAGTCGTGCACTCCGAGCTCGAGCGGCTTGGCCGTCGGGCCTTGGCGCGACTCGACCCAGACGAAGCTGACCGCGCCCTGGCGCTGCACCGCCTGCACCGGCACGAACAGCACGTCCTTGTGCTCGGAGATGATGATCTCGCACGACGCCGCCATGTTGGGCTTGAGGTCGTGGTCCTCGCCCAACAGCTCGACCGAGGTCTTGTAGAGCTTGGCCGTCGGATTGAACGAACGCTGGCTGGAGTCGGCCAGCGACGACACCGTGCGCACGCGCGCGGGGAAGATGCGGTCGGGGAAAGCATCGACCCGTACCAGGGCCGGCTGGCCGACGGCCACCCTGTCGACCATCGCCTCGTGCACCGACAGGTTGGCGACCATGCGCGTGATGTTGGGCAGCACGATCAGGGACTGCCGCTCGCGCACGCTCGAGCCCTCCTCGACGACCTCGCGCCGCCGCATGCCGTCGCCCTCGAAGGCGTAGACCACGAGACCCGGAGTGGGGGCGGTGATGACCGCGTTCTTGACCTGCTGCTCGAGGTTGTCGAGACGCTCTTGCGCCAGCTTCAGCTCGGCCTCGCGGCTCTCGACCTCGGCCGTCGCCTGCGCGAGCTTGGCGTCGCCTTGCGCCACCACCCGCTCGAGCGCCAGCTTCGCCTCGATGACCTTCTGCTCGACCTCGATCTGGCGAATCGCCAGGTCGTAGTCCTGGAGCAGCGACTTCTGGTTCGTCGCGCGCTGTACCTGGTAGCGCTTGCGGTCGGCGTCGAGCTGGTCGCGCTCGAGCTCGTTCTTGGTGATGAAGTCCTTGGCCTTGAGCCTCTCGCTCCAGGTGAGGCGGTCTTCGGCCAGCTTCAGCTCCTGCTGGGCAAGCTTGATGTTGTCTTCGGCGTCGCGGCGCAGCTGCTCCGCTTCACCCATCTGCCGTGTGCCACCATCGAGATCGCGGCCGACGAACTTCTCTTGGTTCATCTCGGCGATCCTGAGGTCGTTGGTGGCGCCGAGCAGCTCGGCCTGGTTCTGCTTCTCTTGGATGTCGAGCGCCTTTTGCGCGCTCACCAGGGCGGCGCGGGCGCGCGCCACCGAGATCTCCTGGTTGGCGCGCTTCTCGATCACCTGGCTGGCGTCGAGCTCGACCAGCTTGTCGCCCTTCTCGACGCGGCTGCCTTCCTTCACCAGGAAGATGACGGTGTTCTGTCCCTCCATCTGCGAGCGTACGCGCGTCTCCTCGGATGCCGCGAGTTCGGCGTTCTCCTTGAGGCTGATCCGCAGTGGTCCGCGCTTGACGACGAAGATGTCAGCAGCGGAGGCCGACGCCTCCGAAGCGTCGGACCCACAGCCGGCCAGGGCCAGTGCGGCGACCGACAGCAGGAGCCGGTACGGGGGGAGGGGTGCGTTCATGGGCGGGT
The DNA here is from genome assembly GCA_041398565.1 of Planctomycetota bacterium. Lineage (GTDB taxonomy): Bacteria > Planctomycetota > UBA1135 > UBA1135 > UBA2386 > DATGPD01. The sequence continues at coordinate 573,491 of JAWKUN010000002.1, forward strand.
GACCGGAGGCTGGGCGTGCAGGCCGGCGCTGCCGGCTGGCAAGTCTACCGCGGCGGTGGTCGGGGCCGACGGTAGCGGCAGCGCCGGGTCGAAGCGCAGCCCCTTCGGCTCGAGAACCAAGCCATCCAGAGTGAGTAGCAGCTGCAGCCGGGCGATGGCGTAGGAGACCCGCGCGCTCATCTGTGCCAGCTGCGCGTTGAGGAGCGACTCCTGCGCGTCGAGCACGTCGAGGGTGGTGACACCGCGGTCGCCGGCCTCGAAGAAGTCCCTGGTGCTCTGCACGCGTTCCTCCGCCAGTTCGACGGCGCGGGTCTGGATCTCGTAGCTCTTCACCGCACGCCGCAGGGTTCGCAGCGCCTCGCGCACGTCGGTCTTGATCTGGTCCTCGAACTGTTCGCGGGCGCGGATGAAGACGTCCAAGTTGATGAGCGACGTGCGGTACGCGTTGCGCTCGGGCAGCTTGTTCAGCGCCAGTTCGAGGTCGAAGCCGGCGCGCCACTGCACGCGCGACCAGTCGAGCTTGAACGGCTTGTCCGGCTCGGTGGGCACGTTGACGACCGCGCTGAAGTCGAGCTGGCTGCGCAGGGCGTCGCGCGCCACGTTGATCCGGCGCACCGCGTCCTCGACTTCGTCGCGGGTGTTGCGGTAGTCGACACGACGCGCCAGGGCGGTGGCGATCGCCGTCTCCTCGTCGATGTCCACGTCCTCGACCGGCATGGCCTGCAGCCGCTCCAGTTCGGTGACGTCGACCTGCGCCGGCGCGTCGACCGGCAGGCCGAGGGTCAGCAGAAAGCGGTCGACCGAGGCCTCGAGCCGGACCCTGGCGTCGATTTCGCGGTTCTGGGCGTTGTACTCGTTCTGGCGGGCGCGGCCGACGTCGGTGGCGGTGTTGCGGCCGGCTTCGGCCATGGCCTCGATGCGCTCGCGCGAGCGGGTGAGGCTGGCGCGGTTGGCAGCCTCGGCGCCGAGGTTCTGGGTCTGCTCCAGCAGGCGGTAGTAGTCGCTGACCACGCGCACGGCGAAGGTGGAGCGGAACCGCTCGTAGTCCCGGACTTGGTAGATGACGTCGCGCTCCGCCTGGTTGAGGGGCTCGCGGATGATGTTGGGGCTGACGCCGCGGAGCAGCGGCTGGGTGAGCGTGAGCCCGAGGATCGACGAGGCATCCCAGCCGCCGCCCGATGTCAGCGAGCGCAGGAAGTTGTTGACGAAGCTGGCGACGATCCGCGGTCCGGCCAGGGTGTTCTGCGAGGCGCGCAGGTCGTCGGACAGGGAGACCGCCGAGCTGTCGTCGCCGACGCCATTGGCGGTCGCGGTGCCGCCGCCGCCGAACAGCCAGGAGACGTCGTTCACGGCGCGCGTCAGCGCCAGGGCCGTGAGATAGAGGAGTTCGCGCTGGCGCTGGAAGTCGCGGCTGTTCTCGGCGGCGATGTCCAGGCACTCGGTCAGGCGCAGGGTCAGGGAGTCGCCGGCCGTCGCGGCTCCGGCCAGGAGGCGCTGGCGGAGGGTGTCTGCGGGGCGCTCGACCGGCTCGGTCTTGGCCATGCCGGTGACCTTCTCGGTGGCCTTCTCGAGGACGCCGTAGACCTCGCGGTCGGCGTTCTCGACTTCACGACCCGGCACCCGGCAGCCGGACGTTCCGACGGCGCCGGCAAGGAGGGCGACCAATACGGCCGAGCGGGCTGGCAGGGGGCGGGGCACTTCCGGCAAGAGCGACGAGGAGGCGACGGACGAGAGGCGTTGTTACGTTCTCACGTCGATCGACGCCAGCCCGAAGTTCGTGCGGCGGCGGCCGGTCGCCCTCGGCCTCCCGGGCCCCCGGTCGCGCCTACCGCACGCCGCCGACCAGGGCGGCGACCGCGTTGCTGAACAGGGCCCCCATGGTGTTCAGCCGAGCGTCGACCAACACCGCCTGGTGGTAGAGGGTGTGGCCGATCAGGACGCGCTGGTTGGGCACGGGGAACGACATGCGGGTGACCCCGCCTTGCACGTTGAAGGGGACCGGCAACTGGATGTCGGCGCTCACCAGCAGCGAGCAGCCCGGCGCTCCGAAGGGCGTCAGGTCGATCGGGAGCGGGATTCCCTGGTAGCGAGTGCCACTGGCGCCCAGGAACATGACCATCGGGATGAGTGGCGGGGTGACGTAGCCGGTCGGCGAGCAGTCGATCCAGTAGCTCGCGCCGACCTCGGGAGCGGGTGCGCCGGCCACGGCCAGGCCCGGCGTGGCGAAGCCGCTGGTGCTGCAAGCGCTGCCGAACGAGGTCAACGTGCCGGTGACCCTCGGGTCGTTGGTGGCGACCAAGGCGAAGGGCTGTGGCGCGCCGCCGTCGAGACGCACCGCCTGGACTTCGATGGTGAGCTGGCCGGTGGCGGTCGCGTGCCAGCGGATCACCTCGTCGAGGTTGCCCGTGGCAGCTTGGCGCACCAGCAGCGTCGTGCCGTCGTAGAGCGCCAGGTCGAGATTGGCCCACGGCATGTACGCCATCCGCGACGCGTCGCGGAACCAGGCGATCGCGATCGTGTAGTCCTCGTTCGCCCGCACCGGCAGCGGGTAGCGCAGGATCTGGCCGACGCTGGTGGCGACGGCCGTGGTGGTGATCGCCGCGTTGCGCGCGGCGTGGATGAGCCGGTCGACGCGCAGGTAGCCGTGCCCGATCGCGTTACGGTTGCGGTCGGCGACGAGCTGGCGGTCGAGCACGTCTTCGGTGGTCGCCAGGATGGCGGCGCGCACCTCCATGGCATTCGCCGACGGCCGCACCGAGCGGTACAGCGCGGCGGCCCCCGCCACTTGTGCGCAGCTGTAGCTGGTGCCCTGCGCCGTGCGGCTACCGGCCTCGAGGTCGGCCTGCGGCATCACGATGTTGACGCCGTTGGCGATCAGGTCAGGGTAGTAGCGAGGGGGTTGCGTCTGCGACGGGCCGCGAAGCGAGAAGGGCGCCACGAGTCTCGTGTCGTGCTCGCACGCGCCGACGGCCAGCATGTTGGTCGCGCCGTATCCGTATCCCTGGCCCGAGCCGCCGTTGCCGGCCATGCCGGTGATGACCACGTTGGCGAAGGTGGCGACAGTGTCGATTGCGATCTGGTCGGAGAACGCGAGGTCGTAGGTTCCCTCGTACGAGCAGTTGGCGACGACGATGCCGTAGCGCACCCGGTCGATGGCCACCTGCTGCCACGCCGTGGTGAGGATCGACCACAGGGTGCCGCCGGAGGCGTCGTTGGCGACACAGTAGCTGACGATCTTGGCGCGCGGGGCGTGGCCGTCGTCGGCGACGTTGGTGGTGTTCCAGCGCGCTCCGGCGCCGACGCCGGTCACCGAGGTGCCGTGGCCGATGAGGTCGTCGGGCGACACGCGCCCGAGCTGCACGTTGGCCAGCAGGCGTGAGCCGCCGATGCCGCCGCCGTTGCGGTTGTTGATGTCGCCGTCGATGTAGAAGGTGGCGTGCGGTCGGCCGGTGCCGGACATGTTCTCGTCGACGCCCGAGTCGATGAACGCGATCGTCACGCCGTCGCCACGGACGCCGGCCGCCTGCACCAGGTCGGTGGCGTGATTGGCGGCGTTGGTCGAGGTCTTGATGCCCGGGTAGCGCACCTCGTCGGCCAAGATCGAGGCGACGCGCGGGTTCTTGCGCAACTGGTCGACTTGCGCCGCCGGCAGCTCGATGGCCATGCCGTTGACGATCCACCATTGGGCGGCGACCCGGCCGCCGAGCGTCTCGACGGCCTCGACGACCGGCGCCTGGTCGGCGTGCATGCGGGCCTCGAGGTCGGCCAGCACGTCGTCCATCGCCGTGACGGCGACGTCGCTGGCGATGGCCTGACGGTAGGCCTCGAGGTCGAAGCTGCGGTCCCGCAGGGTGACGATCCAGCGGCCCGGCACGGCGCGCTCAGGGTTCTGGGTTGCCGCCACGGCGGCGAAAAAGACGGCGCACAACACAGTGCGCCCGGCGAGGGAGTTCATCGACAATCGCTTGTGGAAGAGTCGTGGGGGAGCCGGGCAGGCGGCCACGCGAGAGCAACTGACATACCGAGAGCGGACAACCTGCCGTGGCGGGCGATCGTGGGCTCGCCGTTACGGGATCGTAACGATTTGCCTGCCGCGGTTGGCGCCTTGCGCTGCAAGTGCCGCGGATCCCCGCGCCATGCGCGAGGTCGGCGGTGTCGTTCCCCTTGCCAAGGCGCCGACTCGCCTGGTCCAGGGGCACTGGAAGCGCCGGCAACAGACTGGCTGGGGCCCCTCTCCGGTCGGCGCGAAGCGCCGACCGCAACCGAGCCCGTGGTTGCGGCCCCGGCCGCGATGGGGTCGGGCGCCGCTTCGTCGTCGCGCGGGGCGTGCCGCGGCGCGGTGGGAGGGAAGGCTTCGGCCGGCGTGCCTACCGCACACCGCCGATCCGGGCGTCGATGCCATTGCTGAACAACGCTCCCAGCCCGTTCACGCGAGGATCGAGCATCGCCGCTTGGTGGAAGAGGTGGCGGCCGATCAGGCTCCGTTGTGCGGGGACCTGGAACAGCATGCGGGCATAGGACCACTGGCTCGACGGTACCGGCAGGATGACGTCTGGACTGACACGGAGGAAGCAGCTTGGTGCGCCGAACGGTGTCAGGTCCAGCGGCAATGGAGCTGCGCCGTAGGACGTGCTGCTGGCGCCGAGCATCAACACCAAGGGTGCCTGGAACGACGGGCCCGTCGGCCAGCAGTCGATCCAGTACTCGTGTCCGACCTGCGGCAGTGGCGACCCGTAGGTCGTGAGGCCCGGCGGGCGGTAGCCTGAGGTGTTGCAGGTGGAGCCGAAGGACGTGAGGCTGCCCGCGAGATCGGCGACGCTCATCGCCACCAGTGCGAACGGTTGCGGCGCGCCGGCCTGGAGTCGGATCGGAACGACTTCGACGGTGAGCTGGGCAGCTGCGTTGGCGTGCCAGCGCAGGACCTCGTCGAGGTTGCCGGCGGTCGCCTGTCGGGTGAGCAGCGTGCTGCCGTCGTACAGCGCGAGGTCGAGGTCGCTCCAGGGAGGCGTCAGCGCGCCGGCGCTCGCGTCGCGGAACCAGGCGATGGCGATCGAGTAGTCGCCGCCGGCACGCACCGCGAGCGGGAAGCGAAGTGGCTGACCGACCGCAGTGGCGACCGCCGTCGTCGTGATGGCCGCATGCTGCGCTGCATCGACGAGGCGATCGACACGCAGGTAGCCGTGGCCGATGGCGTTGCGGTGTCGATCGACACCGATCTGGCGGTCGAGTACGTCTTCGGTGGACGCCAGGATCGCGGCGCGGACTTCCATGGCGTTGGCAGCCGGCCGCACCTCACGGTAGAGGGCCGCGCCGCCCGCCACCTGGGCGCAGCTGAAGCTGGTTCCCTGCACGAACCGGCTGGTCAACACGTCGGCCGACGGCACGAGGAGCGCCACACCGTTGGCGATCAGGTCGGGGTACGTGCGCGGGGGATTCGTCGGCGTCGGGCCCCGCTGCGAGAACGCTGCCACGATGCGTGAGTCGTGGAAGCAGGCACCGACCGCCAACATGTTGGTGGCACCGTAGCCGGCGGTGCCGCTGGCCCCGCCGTTGCCGGCCATGCCGGTGATGGTCATGTCGGCGATGTAGGCCAGCACGTCGATGGCGACTTGGTCGGTGCGGGTCGTCGCGAAGCTGCCTTCGTACGAACAGTTGGCGACGCGGATGGCGAGGCGCACGCGGTCGATGGCCACTCTCTGCCAGGCGGAGGTGAGGATCGACGACGTGGTGTTGCCGAGGGCGTCGTCGGCCACGCAGTAGCTGGCGATGGTGGCGCGAGGCGCGTGCCCGTCGTCGGTGCCGTCCGTGCTGTTCCAGCGAGCCCCGGCGGCGATGCCCGCCACCGCCGTGCCGTGGTCGATGAGATCGTCGGGCGACACGCGTCCGAGCTGCACGTTGGTCAGCAGGCGCGACCCGGCGAGGCCACCCCCGGCGTGGTTGGCGAGATCTCCGTCGACATAGAAGGTCGTGTGCGGGTGGCCGGCGCCGGCCATGTTCTCGTCGACGCCCGAGTCGATGAACGCGATCGTCACGCCGTCGCCACGGATGCCGGCAGCTTGCACCAGGTCCGTGGCGTGATTGGCGGCGTTGGTCGAGGTCTTGATGCCCGGGGAGCGCACCTCGTCGGCCGAGACCGAGGCGATACGCGGGATCTTGCGCAGCTGGTCGACTTGCGCCGCCGGCAGCTCGATGGCCATGCCGTTGACGATCCACCATTGGGCGACGACACGGCCGCCGAGTGTTTCGACGGCCTCGACGATCGGCGCCTGATCGGCGTGCATGCGGGCATCGAGGTCGGCCAGCACGTCGTCCATCGCCGTGACGGAGACGTCGCTGGCGATGGCCTGGCGGTAGGCCTCGAGATCGAAGCCACGGCTCTGGAGGGTGACGATCCAGCGGCCCGGCACGGCGCGCTCAGCATCCTGGGTGGTTGCCACGGCGGCGAGAAGGACGGCGCACAGGGCCGTACGTCCGGCGAGGGTGTTCATCGAGAATCGCTTGTGGAAGAGTCTTGGGGAGCCGGGCAGGCGTCAGCGCGCTTTGCAATCGACATACCGAGGGCGGTTGGCGGGGTGCCCGAAGCGGCCTGCGGCTCTTCTGGTCGGCGCGCAGCGACGACTCGCACTTGGTGCGGCCGCAGGCTGCGACGCCGTTGACGGCCTTGCCGTTGCGGAGTCGAAACGATAGATGGCGACATCGACGGGGGGCTGCTCGTCCGGCTGGACGGGGTCCGGGGCGGCGATCGGTGGGGCAGCGTAACCGGGACCTCGACGACGGCGTTTGACTACGGCGTCTGACTACGGCGTTTGACTACGGCGTTTGACTGAGGGTCTCGCTGGGGGGCTCACTGGTGGGGGCAAGTGGGTTGCCCACGAGTCTTCGCCGTCTGCGGCCGCGACAGACGGTCGACGTCGTCGCGACGACCGGAAGGTGCCGCGTAATGCCACGGCTCCTCGCTTCGAAGCGACGGCGACCATCGATTCCCGGCGTTCGCGCTCCGACGAGGGTCGCGAGCTCGTGGCGCATTCGTACCTCCGCCCCGCGCCCGAGGCTGCGATCGCGATCAGTTCGCGGCGAAGCCGCGGCGTGCGCGCCGATCGGGCCCGCGTCGCGGCGCCCGTCGCATACCGTCGTGCACGATCACGAGGTGTGGTTCGCGCGGATCGAGTTCGCGTGCCCGCTCGGCGAAGCGCTCGGCCACCCGCGCGTCCACCTCGAAGGTCGAGATGTCGGACTGCACGTCGATGACGCCGATCTGGTGGCCGGCGATGCCGCCGCGGCGGCACACGTGTGCGAGCAGACGCTTGGCGGTGGCGCCACGGTGCATGCCCCAGTTGATCGAGAAGCCGACGTAGGAGGTGGCGCGGTCGGGGCGGGCGCCGCCGAAGCGCGGCGCGTCGTCGAAGCGAGGTCGCTCGGGGAAGTGCGGGCCACGCGGGGAGCCGCGGCCGTGCGCAGGACGCGTCCCACGCGCGTCCCCGGCTTCGTACGCCGGTAGCGGCGCGCGGATCTCCTTGGGCGTGCACGTGGGCTGCGCGTTGGTGCCTGAGAGCAAGCGCGCGACGACGGCCGCCGGCTCGCGCCCGCGCAGCAGCTCCTGGGCGAGGCTCAGGTCGTCGGCCGCCGGCGGCGCCTCGTCGGCGAGCAGCGTCGCGAGTCGTGCCCGCGTGCGCTCGGTCAGAGCGCCGTGGACCTCGCGTGGCCCGGGCGCCTCGCACCATTGCGCCTCGACCTTGGCGGCGCGCAGCATGTACTGCAGCCGGCGCGCGCCCGAGGGCGGCACCAGCACGATGCTGCGGCCCTTGCGGCCGGCGCGGCCGGTGCGGCCGCTGCGGTGGGTGTAGACGCCGTCGTCCATGGGCAGGTCGAAGTGCACGACGACGTTGACGTCGGGTACGTCGAGTCCGCGCGCGGCTACGTCGGTGGCCACCAGCACACTGACGATGCCACTGCGGAAGGCGTGCAGGGTGCGCGTGCGCTGGGTCTGCGCCAGTTCACCGCTGAGCGCCATGGCGGCGAAGCCGTCCTCGGCCAGCTGTGCGGCGAGCGTCGCCGTGTCCTGGCGCGTGCGCACGAACACCAGAGTGCGTTCGCCGGCCTGCATGAGCAGCAGATTCACCAGCGCGGCATAGCGGTCGCGGAGGTGGACCCGGCACACGCGGTGCTCGATGTCGGCGTTGGCAACGCCGAGGCGGGTGCCCTGCAGCGTCTGCGGCGCCTTCTGGAACGCGTCGGCGAGGCGCTGCACTTCGGGTGGGAACGTCGCCGACACCATGTGTGTGCGCCGCTCGGCCGGCAGCGCCTGCAGGATGGCGTCGAGGTCGTCGCGGAAGCCGAGGTCGAGCATCTGGTCGGCCTCGTCGAGCACCACCGTGCGCACCCCGTCGCACGCCAACGCCCCGGCGCGCACGTGGTCGAGTAGGCGGCCCGGCGTCGCCACCACCACGCGCGGGCGGCGCTGCAGGCGGCGTTGCTCTTGCACCACGCTGGTGCCACCGGTGACGCACTCGATGCGAACGTCGCGGTGGTCGGCGTACAGCCACGCAAGCTCCTTGCGTACCTGCTCGGCGAGTTCGCGGGTCGGCACGATCACCAGGGCCGTGGGCGACGCGGTTGCCACGCGACCCAGCACGTCGGGAACCAACGCGAAGCCGATGGCCACCGTCTTGCCCGACCCGGTCTGCGACGAAATGCGCAGGTCGCGCGGGTGGCCCCCGCCGGAGCCGGCCACACCGGCTTCCTGGCGTGCGGCCGGCGAGGTCGGCTCGCTCTCGGTGAGCGCGCTCAGGACCGCCGTTTGAACGTCCGTGAGGCGAGTGAACCCGCGGCGAGCGATCGCCGGGCGTAGCGCGGCCGGCACGAGGGCCAGGCCGTCGCCGTCGGGGCTGGCGTCCGAGCCGTCGCTCGCGTCGCTTGCCGCGACGTCGTCGCGTCCGAGGTCGTCTTCCGCGTCGGGGGCGGCGCTCGCTCCGGCGTCAGGGGCGACCTCGGAGGCAGCCGGAGGCGCGCCGTCTGCGCGGGCGTTGGCGACGCCTGGCGAATCGAAGGGAGCGGGGGAGAGGGGGGCAGGATCGATGAGGAACACGAAGGCGTTGCGCTGAGGAGGAGCTTCGAGCGCCTCGTCGCTCGCCTGGTCACGCTGGTGCCGGGGTCCCGCGGAGGGTTTCGAAACAAGGTCGCGCTCCCACGGCCCTCGACCCTGGAGTCGAGCGGGTGACGCGCGAAGAGGGCGCAGAGGGTGGGCGAACGAGCCCCTGGAAGCAAGCCCCGTCTGCGAGAGTTGGCCAGGTGCCGCCGTTTGGCCGATCCGCCCTCTCGCAGTCGGCCGCCGTCCCCCGTGCCACGCCTGCATCGCAGGCTCGGCTCGGGCCGCTCACGCCTCCTCCGCCAGGCGGAGGCGGGCATCGACGCCGAGGCTCCGCGCGCCGGTGCCGCGCTTGGTCGGCGCGGCGCCGAGGATGAGCGGGTTGACCTCGACCTCGAGGATGCGCGGAAAGTCGAGGACGAGCTGCTGGATGCGCAGCAGCGCGTCGCACGCCGCGGCCACGTCGGCTGCCGGTGCGCCGCGGAATTCGCCGAGCAGGGCTGCGCCCTTGAGCGAACCGAACATCTCGATAGGGTCGTCGGCGTCCATGGGCGCGATACGGAAGGCGAGGTCGCGCACCACTTCCACCAACGTGCCGCCGAGGCCGGCGGCGAACAGGGGGCCGACGCGCGGATCGCGGGTCATGCCCAGCAGCACTTCGCGGTGCCCGGGCGCTCGCTCCTGTACGACCAGGGTCAGAGGCGCCATCTTCTTGCCCAGCCGGGCGATGAGGTCCTGGGCCGCCGCGAACACCTGGTCGCCGTCGCCGAGCCCGGTCGCCACCGCCTGGTGTTCGGTCTTGTGCAGCAGCTTCGGCGACTCGGCCTTGAGCACGACCGGGAAGCCGAACTCGTGCGCCGCGGCGACCGCGTCGCCAGGGCTGCGCACGCGTCGACACCGGGCGAAGGGGATGCCGTAGGCGCGCAAGACCCGCTCGACGTCTTGCGGCTCGAGCCAACCGCCGCGCAATCCCCCGAGTACGGCTTGGGCTGCCGTGTGGTCGACCTCGAACTGTGGCCGCGCGCCGGGCTGGCGGCGCAGGCGCCGCGCCCGTTCCACCACCATGCGCATGGTGCGAGCCGCGTCCTCCGGATAGCGGAACACCGGGATGCCGCTCTCCTTGAGGTGGGCGAGGGCTTCGTGGCCGCGCTGGCGCCCCATGAGGCAGGCCAGCACGGGCTTGTCGCCGCGCGTCTCGTCGACGATGGCCTCGGCCACGGCGACGGCGTCGATCATGATCGGGGACACGAACAACACCAGCAGGCCGTCGACCTCCGGGTCACGCACCACCGCGCGCAGCGCCTTGCGGTAGCGGGCGCCGTCGGCCGAGGCGATCAGGTCGATCGGGTTGAGGATCGACGCCTCGGCCGGAAGGTCGCGGCGCAGGGCTCCGACGGTCGCCTTGCCGAGCTTGGCGATGCGCAGGCCACAGCTGTCCAGGGCGTCGGTGGCGAGGATGCCCGGGCCGCCGGCGTTGGTGACGATGGCGAAGCGGTCGCCGCTGGGCAGGGGCTGGCGCAAGAGCGCTGCGGCCAGGGCGAACATCTCGCGGAACGACTCGACGCGCAGGACGCCACACTGCTTGAACAGGGTGTCGACGGCCAGGTCGCCGCCGGCCACCGAGCCGGTGTGCGAGCCGGCGGCGGCCGCACCGGCCGCGCTGCGTCCGGCCTTCACCGCCAGGATCGGCTTCTTGCGGCTGACACGCCGCGCCGCTTCGACGAAGTGCAGCGGATCGCCAAGGCTCTCGACGTAGAGCAGGATGATCTTCACCTGCTCGGCGTGCTCCCAGTACTCGATGAGGTCGGCGGCGGTCACGTCGGCGCGGTTGCCGATGCTGGCGAACATCGACACGCCGAGGCCGGCAGCGGCCGCGTCGGCGAGGATCGCCTCGCCGAGCGCGCCCGACTGGCTCACCATCGCCACGTCGCCGGGTGGGGTGCGGGTGGCGGTGAACGAGGCGTCGAGCATGAAGCCGCGCTCGTTGTTGACGATGCCCATGCAGTTGGGCCCGACCACGCGCATGCCGTAGCGTTCGGCGATCGCCATCATCGCCTCCTCGCGGGCGGCTCCCTCGGCGCCGGTCTCGCGAAAGCCGGCGGTGATGACCACCAGACCGCCGACTCCCTTCTCGCCGCAGGCCTCGACGACCGCGGGCACCTCGACCGCCGGCACGCAGATCACCGCCAGGTCGACCGGCCCCGGTACGGCGTCGATCGACGGGTACGACAGCATCGACATGACGACGTCGGCGCGGCGGTTCACCGGGTAGACCGGGCCGGTGAAGCCGCCGGCCAGGAGGTTGGCGACCACCTGTCGGCCGATGCTACCTTCGCGGCGGCTGGCGCCGACCACGGCGACCGCGCGCGGCCGGAACAAGGCGTCGAGCGCGTGCCGGGCGTCCCTCGGGGCGGTCTCGCTCGGCGGCACTGCGGCGGGGGACTTGGGCTTCGCCTTGGCCGCCTCGCGCCGGCGCGGCGAGGGTTTGCGCGTGCGTGTCGTCACGCGGCCGAAGCCTAGCGAGGGATGACCGGACGGCCAAGGTCGCCTCCGACCAGGCTTGCCCGCGCGCGGGGCTACTTCTTCTTGCCCATGAGCAGGACCAGGATCGCCTTCTGCACGTGCAGGCGGTTCTCGGCCTGATCGAAGACGATGCTCTGCGCACCGTCGAGCACTCCCGGTGTCACTTCCCAGCCGCGGTGTGCCGGCAGGCAGTGCATGAACAGCGCACCCGGCTTCGCCTTCGCCATCAGTGCTTCGTTCACCTGGTAGGCGCCGAAGATGGCGTTGCGCTCCTCGATCTCGCCGTCCTGATGCATGCTCGCCCACACGTCCGTGTACACGGCGTCGGCGTGCTCGACGTCCTCGCCGGGTTCGTTGACCACTTCGATCGAGCCCCCGCTCTCACGGGCGAACGAGCGTGCCTGATCGACGACCGCCGTGTGTGGCTCGTAGTTCTCCGGGGCGCAGACGATGACGTTGCAGCCGAGCTTGGCGCCGCAGTCGATGAGGGAGGCGCAGGTGTTGTTGCCGTCGCCGATGTAGTAGAGGGTGCGGCCTCGCACCGAGCCCCACTTCTCGCGCAGGGTGAAGAAGTCGGTGAGCGCCTGACAGGGGTGCAACGAGTCGGTGAGGCCGTTGATCACCGGGACGCTGGCGTGCTTGGCCAGCTCCTCGACCACCTTGTGCCGGAACGTCCGCGCGACGATGCCGTGCACCCAACGGTCGAGGTTGCGCGCCATGTCGGCGATCGACTCTCGGCTGCCCAACCGCGCGTGCCGGTGCTCGTAGAAGACGGCGCTGCCGCCGAGGTCCTGCATGCCGACGTCGAAGGTGAAGCGCGTGCGCAAGCTCTCCTTCTCGAACAGCATGCCCAGCTTCTTGTGCTTGAGCAGGTCGGTGTAGACCTCGCGCCCTGCCTTGAGGACGGCGCTGGCGTTGAAGATGGTGTCGACGTCGCCCGGTGCCAGGTGGGCGACGGACAGCAGATCCTTGTGCGGGAGGGTCCCGAAGTCGGTGACGGTGGAAGGTGACATCGGTGTGTCCGTCGTTCAGTTCGAGGTGGCGAGGCCACGGTCCAACAGTTCGAGCCCGCGCTCGATCTCGCGGGCGGTGATGACGTAGGGCGGTACGATACGGATGACGTCGCCCGCGGTGAGGCTGGTGAGCAGGCCCAGTCGGTGCAGTTCCTGGTGCACGTCGGCAGCGCCACGTTCGAGGCGCAGGCCGAGCATGAGACCGCGGCCGCGTACCTCGCGGATCGCCGCATGACGTGCCTGCAGCGCGCACAGGCCGTCGCGGAGCTGACGCCCGCGCGCCTGCACGTCGTCGAGCAGACCGTCGCGCAGGGCGTCGAGCAGTACCAGTGCGGCGCGGCACACGAGCGGTCCGCCGGCGAAGGTCGAGCCGTGGTCGCCAGGCTGCAGCACCTCGGCGAATTCCTTGCGCACCGTCATCATGCCCATCGGCAGTCCCCCGGCGATCGGTTTGGCGAGGGTGACGACGTCGGGCTGCACGTCGTGCCATTGGCTGGCCAGGAACCGGCCGGTGCGTCCGGTGCCGCACTGGATCTCGTCGTGCACGAGGACGGTGCCGGTCTCGTCGCACAGCTGCCGTGCGGCCTGCATGAACTCGGCGCTCAGCTCGCGGACGCCGCCCTCACCCTGGATCGGCTCGCACAGGAACGCCGCCGGCTCGGTCTCACGCAGCGCGCGCGCCAGCGCGTCGACGTCGTCCTGCGGCACGAAGGTGACCGGAAACAGCGGCCCGAACGGCTTGCGGTACTTCTCGGCGTGCGTGCAGGACAGCGCGCCCATGCTGCGGCCGTGGAACGCCGCGTGCAACGCCACGAAGGCGACGCGGTGACCCTTGCCGCGGTCCTTCTGCACCTTGCGCGCCAGCTTCAGCGCCGCCTCGTTGGCCTCGGTGCCGCTGTTGGTGAAGAACGACGCCTCGAGTCCGGTCGCCTCCGCGACCCGCGTCGCCACCGCTTCCGTGTACGGGTGGCGCAGGAGGTTGCTGAGGTGGACCACGCGTTCGACCTGGTCGCTCACCGCCTCGATGAGCGGCGGATAGGCGTGGCCCAGAGCCGACACGGCGATTCCGGCCAGGAAGTCGATGTGCTCCTTGCCATCGCGGTCGACGAGGGTGGCGCCGCGGCCGGAGACGAAGACCTCCGGCGCGCGCTTGTAGGTGTGGATGACGTGTTCGTCCATGGCAACCCCGGGGGACCGGATCAGTCGTGCAGGAAGGTCGTGCCGCGTTCGGGCTCGAGTGCGCGCAGGATGGCGTCGTCGCCGTGCGCAACGGCGATCTTGACAGTGGTGTGGGGGGGGCAGGCGGTGCGCGCGTGCAGCGCTGCCTCGACCTTGGGGATCATGCCGCCGGACACCACGCCCGTGCGCCGCAAATCAGCGCACTGCGCCGGCGTGAGGCACGGCAAGGTGTGGCCATGGCCGTCCCTCACTCCGGGCACGTCGCTGAGGAACAGCAGGGCGTCGACCGCGAACGCCGCCGCCAGTGGCCCGGCGGCCTGGTCGGCGTTGACGTTGTAGAAGTGGTCGCTCGGCGCATCTTCGCCGGGCGCGAGGGGGGCCACGGTGGCCAGCACCGGCGTGTAGCCGGCGCCGACAAGGGTCGCCACCAAGTGCGGTTCGACGCGCGCCACTTCACCGACGTAGCCGAGGTCGACGCCGCCGCGCTGATAGCGGCGCGCGGTGAAGGTGTGGCCGTCGGCGCCACTGAGGCCGACGGCAGGCACACCGGCCGCTTGCAGCGCGGCGGTGACCTCGCGGTTGACTTGGCCGCCGAGGGTCATCAGTACGACGTCGGCCGTTTCGGCGTCGGTGACACGCAGGCCGTCGACGTAGCGATCGACCAGCCCGAGCCGCTTGCCGAGGCTGCGGATCTGGTTGCCGCCGCCGTGCACCAGGACGACGGTGTGTCCCGCGGCGCGCGCCTTGACCACGCTCTCGGCCAGCGCCGTCCGTCCGGGCAGGGTTTCGATGCTGGCGCCCCCGACCTTGACCAGGAGCTTCATGCCTGCAAGCCCGAGGTCTCGGCCAGGCCGAGCATGAGGTTCATGTTCTGCAGCGCTTGGCCCGAGGCGCCCTTCACCAGGTTGTCGATCGCCGCCACCACGACGACGTGGCCGCCGGCGTCCGCCACGGCGATGTCGCAGCGGTTGGTGAGCTGCACGCGGTTGAGCTCGGGCAGGCCGCGAGGGTAGACGCAAACGAAGGGCTCGCCGGCGTAGGCGTCGTGCAGGCAGGTGCGAACCGCGGCGGCGCCGGTGCCGGGCGGCAGGTAGATCGTGGTGAGGATGCCGCGGAACACCGGTAGGAGATGTGGGACGAAGGTGATGCGCGAGGTGCCTGCCTCTTGCCAGATCTCGGGGGTGTGGCGGTGGGTGCCTACGGCGTAGGCGCAGAAGTTCTCGTGCACCGCACCGAAGTGGGTGCGCGGCGAAGGGTTCTTGCCGGCGCCCGACGTGCCGCTCTTGGCGTCGGCGACGATCGGTGTGTCGGCGTCGAGCAGGCCCGCACGCAGCAGCGGCAGGAGCGGCAGGAGGATCGAGGTGGGATAGCAGCCGGGGTTGGCGACGAGACGCGCGCCGGCGACCCTGGCGCGCGCGTGTTCGGTGAGTCCGTACACGGCCTCGGCGACCAGCCCTGGCTGAGGGTGCGGGTGGCCGTAGGTGCGCGCGTAGGTGTCGAGGTCGCGCAGCCGGAAGTCCGCGGAGAGATCGACGACGCGGCTGCCGAGGTCGAGGATCTTGGCGGCGAGGTCGGCCGACGCGCCGTGCGGGGTGCACAGGAACACGCCGTCGGTGCCGCGCAACCGCCCGAAGTCGAGCGGCTCGATGGGCTGGTCGACGGGCAGCTCCGGCGCCTCGGGCGCCTGCCCTTCTCGGCCGCCCATCACGTGGCGGAGTTCGATCCCGTGGTGGTGGGCCAGCAGGCGCACGAGTTCGCGGCCGGTGTATCCAGATGCGCCGACGATGGCGACCGAGGGCTTGGCGCTCATCGAGGCGCTCCGCCCTGCAACTCGAGCAGGCGTTTGCGAACGCGACGTGCGGCCGCGGCGTCCTTGGCGACCAGCAGGATGGTGTCGTCGCCGCCCAGCGTGCCCAGGACGTCGGGCAGATCGGCGCGGTCGATGGCGATCGCCAACGGCTGGGCTCCGCCGACCGGGGTCTTGAGCACGACTTGGTTCTGTGCCGCTTCCGCCGTGCGCATCCACTCGCGAAGCGCGTGCACGAGCGCGATGGCGGTACCGCTGTCGGGATCGGCCGCGGAGCCGGGCGGCGCCGCAGCGGGCAGCGAGTAGCCGCCGGGGCCCTTGACCAGGCCCATGTCGCGCAGATCACGCGAGAGGGTGGCTTGGTTGACGTCGATGCCGGCGCCGGCGAGCAGCGTGCGCAGTTCTTCTTGGTTGCGCACGGCGCGCCGCTGAACCAGCGCCAAGATGGCGTGGCGGCGACGCTCGCGCGGGCTGGTCGGGTCGGCGGCAGGCATAGTTATGCTGGATTGAAGCATAAAAATGCACCGACGCCGGGGCCTGTCAAGGCTGCAGCCGGAGAAAGTCACGCCCCGTAGAATCCCCTAGCGAAGTAACAAGGTGGAGCCAGGCTCCACTCTGTTAGTCGATGCGTGCGTCGCGGGAGAGGCGCTTGCGGATCTTGTCGACGCGCTCGGTCTGGCCGCGCGACGCGAAGCGCTCGTAGAAGCCCTCGCGCCGGAAGTCGGGGATCAGGTTGCTCCACACCGAGAAGCGCTTTTCGAGCTCCTTCTGCAGCTCGGGGCCGGGGCTCAGTTCGGCGTTGACCTTGGCGGCTGCGTCACCGGCGACGCGTACCAGCGCCTCGACTGTCACGTCGCGCGTCACCATGTAGCGTCTATTGTCGCCCCAAGCTTCGCCGAAGGCGCTGCGAGCCGCCTTGAACACGTCGCGCAGGAAACCGTAGCCGCGGGCCGCGTTCCAGCCGCGTCCGTCGCGGAAGCGGTGGCGTGCGTCGGCGCGTTTGATGACGCGGTAGACCTCGCCGAACATCTGCGCCTGGTTGATCCACATGTCCTGCTGGCTGCGGGTGCCGAGCATGTTGATGTGGTACTGCAGCGGCGAGTCGTCTTCCTGGTACAGCTGCCGCACCAGCCTGGCGGCGAACCGCTTCTCGGCATCGGTACCCCACTCGATCTTCTCGTAGAGGTCGACCAGGTGCGACTTGTTGATGCGTGTGTGCGAGCTGTTGATCACCACGAACATCTCGGTGGCGAAGTCGCTGGTCTTGCCGTCGAAGATGACGCACGGCACCTCGATGCGCTGGTCGGCGTCGGGCTCCTGCAGGTAGAAGTTCAGCCCTGCCAGGCGGTGTTGGCCGTCGATGATGAGGAAGGGATGCTTCGGTTCGACCAGGTCGCCGACCCGCTGGTAGTTGCCGAGCGGGTTGAACTCGAGCTGCTCGCTGGTGAAGAGCAGGACGGCCCCGGGGATCACCGGCTGCCGCGTCTCGTTGCGGTAGAAGTCGCGAATCTGCCGCACCTTCCTGCGGATGAGTTCACGCTGGAACGACTTGGCGTTGCCTTCGATCGCCTGCACGAAGCGCTCGACGTCGTCGGTGGGATCCTTGCGCTTGGTGTCGCCGCCGATCGACTCACCGCGTTCGCCGTAGAAGCGGGTGACGAAGTGGACCTTGCGCAGCAGGTCCTCGGCCGGATAGCTGACGAAGTAGAACTCGGACTCCTTCTGGCGCATCCGCAGGGCGAGCACGGGATCCTCTCGGAAGGTCGGGTGGGGATTTGCGGTCGAACGTCCGCGCAGCTTAGCGGCTGCGGGCCGGCCGTCCGAACGGGATCCCCGGAACTCGGCTCGCGGAACCCGGCCCCAACGAGGGGGATAGGAAGGGGCCCAGGCGTCGAAGCCCCCGCCTCGTCGCTGGTTCAGTCGCGCCGCGACAGCAGGCTGAGCAGGTGCTGGAACAAGATCACCACGTCCGTGAACAGCACGCAGGCGGCACTCACGTGGGCGGTGGTCGGGTAGCGGCGCAGGATGGCGTCGGTGTCGTAGAGGATGTAGCCGACGAACAGGACCACTCCGGCGACCGAGTACCAGATGCCGAACGAGAAGCCGAACAGCCAGCCAGCCAGCCCGATGCCGACGAGCGACCACAGGCCGATCGACAGGGCGCCGCCGAGGAACGAGAAGCTGCGGCCGCTGAAGAAGACGTAGGCAGTCAGACCGGAGAAGATCAGGCCGGTCAGCAGCGCGGCCTGATTGATCGCCGTCACTCCGGACGGGCCCTTGGCCAGCACGAAGTAGATCAGCGGCGCCATCAGCAGGCCCAGCAGGAATGCGAAGGCGAACAGGAGGACGACGTTGATCGGCCGCCGCTCGGCGAACGCGTGCACCAGCCAGCCGCCGCCCAGGAACAGGCCCAAGTAGAGGAAGCCACCGAAGCGCGAGCCGTACACCGCGCGCCCGAGGCTCGTCGCCAGATCGCGCACCGGCTCGACGTTGCCCGCGGCCCACAGGGTGCCGGCGAAGGTCAACACGGCGGCCAGCAGCAGCCCGTAGGTGCGACGCAGGAAGGCGGCGCGTTCCTCGGCGGTGGCCAGCGCGGCCGGCGTCATCGATGCGTGGGCGTAGGGATTGACGTCGTTCATGGGTGTTCCTTCGATCGGCGATGGCCGGGTCGTGTCCTGCGGAAATGCGGAGCGTAGCGCCAGACGTGACGGATCTGCTGCCCTTCGGCCAACCGGGCGACCATCGACCTGGGCGCTACGGCAGGTAGGTGACCCCGGCCCGGTTGGTCAGATTGCCCGGCAGCGAGAAGGTCGGGCCCACGGTGAAGGCCTGGAAGTCCAACTGGCGGTTCACCGCGGCGCGGCACGCCGACGAACCGGGCGGCAGCACGGTGCCGATGTTCTCGCCGGCCGCGTCGAGCGCGCCGGACCCGATCTGCAGGAACGCCCCTGCCGGATTCAGGTAGAGGGCGCCGTTGGCCAGGCCACCGAGCGGGACTCCGGGACAACCGATGCCGATGCCCAGGAACACGCCGCAGACGCCGCCCGCATTGGCGGCGTCGCGCACGCGGTAGTCGAGGCCGTCGGCGCGCACGGTGTTGCACGCCGGGTACATGCCGCCCGCGCCGAAGCTGCGGAAGCCGATCGTCGACACGCAGTTCGTGCTCGGGGTGCCGGGATCGACGTTGCCCATCTTGAGGATGGGGGACTGCACGCCGAGGGTGAAGCGGATGACGCGCGGCGTGCCCGGCTGCGCCGGCGTGCCGGCCTGGATGTTCCACGCCAGGTTGGCGGCGCCCGCCGCCGGGATGTCGGCGGCGGTGTAGTTGCAGATGTGGAAGGTCTGGCCGTCCGCGGTGCTCGAGCGCACGGCGACGTCGGCGCCGTGGTAGTAGTTCGCGCACAGGGGCAGGCCGACCCACGGCGTGTTGAGCGTGGCGGTGATGGTCCACGCCGTCACCCCGGTGCCGGACGGCGTGGTCAGCGGGCCGACCGAGAGGAGCAGGCCGGCCGGGGTCGGGTCCGGTTGGCCGGCGCTCTCGCCGCGCACCAGCAGGGTGTAGGGCTCCGGTGTCGAGGCATCCTGGTCCTGGGTGGTGTACTTGAACGCGTACAGGGTGGCGGAAGTCCCGGTCGCGTCGTGGCCGACGCCCTGGAAGTGGCTCGACGGGTTGAGCTGCAGCACTTCGCCGGGATTGAGTCCCAACGTGCCGCGCGAGGTCGAGCTCGTGCAACCCGACCAGAAGTCGTGGTAGTTGAGCGGGGTCTGTGCCGCGGCCGTGGCAGCCAGCAACGCGGGAAGTGCGAGCGAAAGGGGATGCATGTGATCTTGGTGGCGGTGTGAGGGGCGTGGCGCGACCACAGTCGACCGCGCACGCCGAGGCGCCGGCTTTCGGGGTCGCGCGACCCGAGCTTATAGCGCCACGGTGGGCGCGGCGGGACTGGCCTCGGCCCGAGAGCGTCCATTCCGGCCGACGCCGGCGGTTTCGGGCCTGCACGGGCGCACCGCAGCCCGTAGAAGTGCGCCGTTCCTTCATGCCGACGCCCATGCCGCCACGCTCCTGCATCCTCGCGCTTTGCCTGGTCTCGTGTCTGGCCAGCGGGCCGTGCGGTCAGCAGGCCGCGGCCGGTGCCAAGGCGATCACGCTCGAGCACGTGCTCGGTGGCTCGACGTCGCTCGACTTCCGTGGGCGAGCGCCGCGGGTGCGCTGGGACGCCGATGGGGTGAACCTGCGCGTCGACGGCGGTGAGCCGATCGACCCGGGCACGGGCGCGAAAGCCGCCTCCGGCACTGAGGCTCCGGTGACCGCGGCGCCGCACGCCGACGACCTCGCCGCGCTGGTGGCATCCGGGGTCGACCAGGCCGAGGCACGCCTGCTGCTGCGGCGTGCCCGGCCCGCCGGCGCTGGCGCCAGCTACGCCCAGCGCGGCGAGGACCTCTGGTTCTGGAAGCGCGGCGGCCCGGCCCGGCGCCTCACCGACGACGGCGTCAGCAAACGAATCGTGCAGGCCAGTCCGACCGGCCGCCACATGAGCTTCGTGCGCGGCGGCAACCTGGTGTTGATCGACACTGCCAGCGGCGAGGAGTGGTCGGTCGCCGACGACGGCAGCGGCGACGTCCTCTACGGTGTGCTCGACTGGGTGTACCAGGAGGAGGTCTACGGGCGCGGCGACTACCGGGCGCACTGGTGGAACGGCGACGGCTCGGCGGTCGCGTTCCTGCGGCTCGACCAGGCCAAGGTGAAGGACTTCGTGGTGATCGACTTCATCGTGCGCGACAAGTCCCTCGACGAAGAGCGGCACGTGCGGCCGATGCCGATGAAGTATCCCAAGGCCGGCGACGACAACCCCACGGTGAAGCTCGGGGTGGCTCGGCCGGCCGAGCGGCGTGTGCAATGGGTCGACCTCACGCGGTTTCCCGGCGACGCGCTCGTCGTGCACGTGGGCTTCACTCCGAGCGGCGATCGCTTGGTGTTCCAGGTGCAAGACCGCGTGCAGACCTGGCTCGAACTCTGCTACGCCGATCTGGCGAGCGGCGCCGTCACGACGATCCTGCGCGCGAGCGCTGCGCACGGCTGGGTGAACCGACTCGACCAGCCGCACTGGCTGACCGACGGCTCGTTCCTGTGGCTGACCGAGCGCACGGGCAAGAAGACGATCGAGCATCGCGAGGCCGACGGTGGGCTGCGGCGGGTGCTGACCGCGGCGCCGGTCGTGGTCTCTGACCTCGTGCGCGTCGACGAGGAGCAGAACCGCGTGTGGTTCTCCGGCCACGACGGGCGCGCCGTCGATCGGCATCTGTTCACGGTGGCGCTCGACGGCTCGGCGCCGGCGCGGCGCCTGACTCGGGAAAGCGGCACGCATTCGGCTTCGCTGGACGCCGCCGGCACGTTCTTCCTCGACACGTTCTCGAGCGTCACGGTGCCGACGCAGGTGCGGCTGTGCGACGGCGACGGCAAGGTGCTGCGCACCTTCGAAGGCACGCCGCCGCGCGACCTCGCCGCCTACGGCTACGTCGCGCCGGAGCTGTTCACGGTCACCTGCCGCGATGGCTGCGAACTCGATGCGTCGCTGGTCAAGCCGTCGGCGATGGACCCGAGCGTCAAGCATCCGATCTGGATCGAGACCTACTCCGGGCCGGATGCGCCGTCGGTGCGCAACGCTTGGTCGGCCAGCACCTGGACCCAGTTCCTGCAGCGGCAAGGGATCGTCGTGCTGCAGGTCAATGTGCGCAGCGCCAGCGGCAAGGGGCAGGACGCGACGGCGGCCTGCTACGAGCGGCTGGGCGTGCAGGAGCTCATGGACCTCGAAGACGCCGTGGCCCAGGTGTGCGCGAACCCTTGGGCCGATGGCGAGCGCGTCGGACTCACCGGCTGGAGCTTCGGCGGCACCATGACGGCGTTCGCGCTCACCCACAGCAGAGCGTTCGCGCTCGGCATCGCCGGAGCGGGGGTGTACGACTGGCGCCTCTACGACACGATCTACACCGAGCGCTACATGAACACGCCGCAGGCCAACCCGGCCGGCTACGCGCAGAGCTCGGTGATCGGCGCCGCCAAGGATCTGCACGGGCACTTGCTGCTGCTGCACGGCACCGACGACGACAACGTGCACCTGCAGAACACCATGCAGCTCGCCTACGCGCTGCAGCGCGCGGGCAAGGACTTCGCGATGATGCTCTACCCCACCGCGATGCACGGGGTGCGCGATCCCAGCCAGGGGCGGCACATGCGGCGCCTCATGTGGAAGACGATCGAGGCGCACCTCCTGCGCTAGTCGAGGCGGTGGCGCCCGGGGGGTTTCGTACGGCCGTCAGCGCGGCGCGGAGTCAGTCGCCGCCAAGCTCGGCGTACACCGCTGCGCGGCAGTGCTCGTGCGCGAAGGTGAAACCCTGGGCCAGGGCGCGCGCCGGCAGCACGCGTTGGCTCTCGCTCAGATGCGTGCTGACCTCGCCGAGGGCCAAGCGCAGGGCCAGCGGCGGCACCGGCAGCAGGCACGGCCGGCGCAGCGCGCCGGCGATCGCCTGGCTCAGCTCCTTGTTGGTGCACGGCTGCGGCGCGGTGGCGTTGTAGGTGCCGCGGAAGCGCGGGTCGTCCAGCGCCGCGACGATCATGCGCACGAGGTCGTCGCGCCAGATCCACGACATGAAGAAGCGGCCGCGGCCGATCGGACCGCCCACGAACCAGCGGAACGGCGTCGCCATCTTGGCCAGGGCGCCACCTTCGCGCGCCAGCACGATGCCGATGCGCAGGATGACCACACGCGCGCCCAACACAGCGGCGGTCGAGGCCGCGGTCTCCCAGGCACGGCACAGGTCGGGGAGGTAGCCCGTGCCCAGCGGCGCGTCCTCGTCGATCGACGCCGCGCCGCGGTCGCCGTAGATGCCGACCGCGGACGCATTGACCCACACCTCGGGGCGCGAGCCAGCGGCGCGCAGCCGTTCCACCAGCATCTGGGTGAAGTCGACGCGGCTGGTCCACAGCTCTCTCTTGTAGGCGGTGCTCCAACGCCGGCCGACGATGTTGGCGCCGGCGAGGTTGACGACCGCATCGACGTTGCCCGGTACCGCGTCGTACGAACAGACGGCAGCACCACTGGTCGCCACGCTCGCGCTCCGGCTGCCCACGGTCACGCGATCGCCACGCGCCAGGAGCGTGGCCACGACGCCGCGGCCGACCAGGCCGGTCCCGCCGGCGACGAACACGTGCTTGGCGCGCGACATGGCGCGGACTGTGCGTGGCCGCGCACGAGGGGTCAAGAGCGCGGCTGCGACACGAGCGACGCGTTGGCACTAGAATCACGCCCGCCATGCGTGCTCTCGTCCTCGCGCTCGGCGCGTTCGTGTGTCTGGCTCCCGCGCAGCAGTTGGTGCGCGACATCAACACGTTCACCGACAATCCGGGGTCGCATCCAGGGCCCTTCGTGACCTTCGGAACGGCCGTCGTGTTCGCCGCGACCACGGCGAGCAGCGGCCGTGAACTCTGGCTGCTGCCCGACGGCTCGACCCAAGCGCTCTTGATCGCCGACTTGGCACCTGGCCCCGCCGACGCCGATCCCGGCCACCTGGTGGTCGCCGGTGGCAGGCTGTTCTTCGCCGCTACCGACGGGCGCACGCCGGGCCTCTACGCGAGCGATGGCACGCCGACCGGCACCGTCCGCTTGGCGAGCGTGCGTCTACAGCCGCCAGGCGAACGGCCGCAGCTCGTCGCAGTCGGCAGCGCGGTGTTCGCCGTGGCCGACGACGGCACCCGCGGACCAGAGCTTTGGTACAGCGACGGCTCCGTCGCCGGCACGCGGCTGGTGCGCGAGTTCGAGCCCGGCGCCAGCGGCGTCGAACTCCTGGCCGCGGCCGCCAACGGTCGCGAGCTCTACTGTGGGTTGGCGACGCCGCGCGGTGCGCCCACCCGCGTCCTGCTGGTGCGTAGCGACGGCACCGCCAGCGGCACGATGGTGGTCACGCGCTCGGACCAGGGTGGTCCGCTCGTGGGTGACGCGATGGTGGCGTCGAACGGCGTGGTCTACTTCTCCGGGTCGCCACCGGGGCAGGACGACTACGAGCTGTGGCGCAGCGATGGGACGCCTGGTGGCACCCGACTCGTCGTCGACCTCGACGCCAGCGGCGGCAGCTTCCTCGGCGGCCTCACCCCCTACGGCAGCGGGGTCACGTTCCTGGCGCACGCGGGAGCCTACGGCGACGAACCGATCGTCAGCGACGGCACCGCTTTCGGCACGCAGATCGTCGACGTCAACGTGCTCGTCGGCCGTGGATCGCAGCCGGCGCACCTGACGGTGCTCGGCAGCGACTTGTTCTTGATGGCGAGTTCGCCGCAGGGGCGCGGCTTGTTCCGCGTGGACGGCAGCTCGCTCGTCGCCTCCATGGTCCTGCCGCTCGAGTGGCGCGCGCAGGCGCCGCGGGACATGGTCGCGTCCGGGGCACGTCTGTTCCTGCTGGCCCTCGACGCCGCGGCGCAGGCGCGCACTGCCGGTCAGCTCTGGGTGAGCGACGGCACGACCGCCGGCACCACAGCCTTGCGCGATCTTCGCCAGGGCCTCGGTGATCCGCGCTTCGAACACCTGCACGCGCACGGCGTCGGCGTGGTCTTCGCTGCCGACGATGGGTTGCTCGGATCCGAGCCGTGGCGCAGCGACGGCACGCCGGCGGGAACGGGCCCGGCGGCCGACGTGCACACGGCTGCTCCGGTGCGCGGTTTGGGCTCGGACCCGACGTTCTTCGTGCACACCGGTGGGCTCAGCGTGTTCGACGCCGACGATGGCGATCGAGGCCGCGAGCCGTGGGTGACCGACGCCACTTCGGCGCGCACGCAGCGCCTGGACGACCTCGTGCCCGGGGCGGACGGCAGCGTGCTGGCGGCGCTTGGTGTCACCGGCGCCGGCGTCTTGGTGGCGTCGACCCGGGACGTGGCGGGCGTGCCGTCGGCCTCCTACTGGGTGAGCGACGGCCGCGCCGGCAACGCGATGGCGCTGGGATGGCCGGCGCCGCTCGGACCGCCTCTACCGGGAACGGTGGCCGCCGACGGCGACCGCGCCGTGCTGTTCGCCGCCGCCGAGCGCGCGGCGACCGGCGGCGGCAACGTCGGCTACTGGCTGCTGCGCAGCGATGGCACGAGCCTGCAGGAGGTCCTGCCGCGCTTCGGCGGAGCTCCGCGCGCCGTGCACGTCGTCGGCAGCACGGTGTTCTTCGCGGCGCCAGGCGTCGGCGGTGGCTACGAGCCGTGGACGCCGGCGGGACGCATCCTCGACCTGCGTCCCGGTGCCGGCGGCAGCGACCCCGGAGCGACACTCGGCATCGGACTCGGCCGTCACTACCTGTTCTCTGCGGACGACGGCGTGAGCGGCAACGAGCTGTGGCGCAGTGACGGCACCGCCTCGGGGACGGTCCTGCTGGCGGATCTGGCCAGCGGCAGCGCCGCCAGCGATCCGCGCAGCGGGGTGGTGTCCGACGGCGTGCTGCACTTCGTGGCCGACGTGTCCGGCGTCGGCGCCGAGCTGTGCCGCAGCGATGGGACGGCTGCGGGCACCTTCCTGGTCGCCGACGTACGCCCTGGGCCGCTCGGTTCGCAACCCCTCGACCTGGTGGTCCAGCACGGTGGCGTGTACTTCACTGCGGACGACGGCACGAACGGCAGGCGCCTGTGGTTTTCCGACGGCACCGCGGCAGGCACGCGCCTCGTCTCGCTGCTGCCGAACCAGCCGCGGGCGCTCGCGGCCCTCGGCGCCCGGCGGGTGCTGCTCGTGGGGGAGGACACCGCGGAAGGCGACGAGGCGTGGATCAGCGACGGGACTGCCAGCGGTACGCGCCGTCTGGCGCCGGTGCGTCCTGGCCCGGCCGGCAGTGGCATCGTGCGCTTCGACGTGCGACCGGACGGACGGGCGCTCTTCGTCGCCGACGACGGTGTGCACGGCCGCGAACCGTGGCTCTACGACGGCGGCGCGACCGCCGTGTCGATCGGTGCGAGCTGCGGCGTCGAGGCGACGCGCCTGTCCGCGACCGACCCGGTGCTCGGCGCCAACCTGACGTTCGACGGGCGCGTCGGCGTGGTGGCCAACTTCCTCGGCGTGTTGGTGCTGAGCGCACCGGCGGACGACCTCTTCGGTGCCTGCCGTGTCTACGTCGACCCGACCCAGCTCGCGTTGCCGTTCACGACGACGACCGGCACCTTCCAGGTGTCGATGCCGCTGCCGAACGCGCCCCGTCTGATCGCCAGGCTTCTGCACGCGCAGGCGGCGATCGGCCCGTTCACGGCGCCGCCGGGCTGGTCGCTGTCCAACGCGGTGGTCCTGCGCATCGGTCGGTGATGCCTGGCGCCTTCGGCGCGTCAGCGCGACCAGAAGCGCGGGTTCAACAGCACCAGCAAGGTGAGCACCTCGAGACGGCCGAGCAGCATCTGCGCCGAGCCCCAAAGCAGACCCCACGGGCGCAGGTCGCCGAACGAGCCGTAGGGGCCGAGGTTCAGATGGCCGGCGTTGGCCAAGACGACGCTGCTGTCGTGGTGCACGACGGCGGTCAGTGCCGGGCCCGAGTTGCCCATCAGCGTGGCGGCCGCCGTGAAGCAGCTCTGCAGGTCGAGGCGGTGGTCGAGGGCGAGCACGAACGTGCCGAAGCCGACGGTGGCGAGCCACAGTACGACGATGGCGAGGATCGCCGAGACCACCGGATCGGCCACGACTTCGCCGCCGAGCTTCAAGCGCGCCACGCTGCGCGGGCGCACGAAGCGCGCGGTGTGGTACGCGATCAGGCGGGCGCACACCGCCAGGCGCAGGACCTTCATGCCGCCCGAGGTCGAACCCGTGCACGCGCCCATGAGCATGCCCAGCGTGATGCACAACAACGCCGGGCTCGGCCAGTTCTGGAAGTCTGCCGACGCGAAGCCGCTGCTGGTGAACATGCTGGTGACGTTGAAGGCGGCGTCGCGCAGGCAGCGCCCGAAGCGGGAGTAGTCGCGCAACCCTTCGACGTCCGGCGAGCGGCCGCCCCACGTCCACAGCGACAGCGCGACGATGCCGATACACGCCAACAGGATGCTCACGTAGGCACGCAGCTCCGGCGTGCGCAGCACATCGCGCACGTTGGCGACGCCGCCGCGGGCCAGGGTCGCCAGCCAGGCGAAGCTGCAGCCGCCGAGGAACATGAAGACGGTGCCGACCGACTCGACGCCCAGGTTGGCGTAGCCCCCGATCGAGGCGTTGCGGTTGGAGAAGCCGCCGGTGGCGATGGTGGCGAAGGCGTGCGAGAGTGCGTCGAACAGCGACAAGCCGGCGGCCCAGTAGCCGAGCGTGCACAGCAGGTTGAGCACCAGGTAGCAGCGCATGAGCATGCGCGCCTGGTCGATGAGGCGCGGCTCGTGCAGTTCGGTGGTGACGCCGGTCTGCTCCGACGCCAGCACGTTCTTGCCGGTGACGCCCATGGCCGGCAGCAGGAGGATGAACAAGAGGACGACCCCCATGCCGCCGAGGAACTGCAAGAACACCCGCCAGAACAGGATGCTGCGCGGCAGCTCCTCGATGGTCATCGTCGTGGCGCTGCCGAACGCCGACGCGCCGGTCGTGGTGAGACCGGAGACGCTCTCGAACAGGGCTGCTGCCGCCGATGTCAGAGTGCCGGACCAGACGAACGGCACGGCGCCCAGCACACCCGCGAGGATCCAGGCGCAGCCGACGACGACGAGGCCTTCGCGGCGGCCGAGGTCGGCTTGCGAGCGGCGGCCAGCAGTCCACAACAGCGCGGCGGTGCCGCAGCCGACGGCGATGCTGCCGGCGAACCCAGCCACGGTGGGGAAGCGCTGGTGGTCCTCGAACAGGCTGAACGTCAGAGGTACCAGTTGCGCCACTGAGAAGAAGAGGACGAACCCGGCCAGCAGGCGGGCGACGCGGGAGAGGTTCATGGGCTTTGAGTGCTGCGCATCCTCGGGTTGCGTGCGAGAGCTCGTGGTTCGTCGCGATGCGGAACTCGGCAGAGTGCGTTCCGCGTCAAGGTCGGAGCCGGTCGAGACTGCCGTGGCGGACGAGTTCGCCGAGCGGCACGGGGCCGGAGGCCGGCGGCAGCGAGAAGCGCAGGAACACCGCTTCGGCCAGCGCCTGCGGCAGGTCGAAGCGCAGGGCTCGGCAGCGCTCGCCGTCGCCATCGAGCACTTCGACCGCGAAGTCGAGTCGCGGCCGTTCGGTACGCTGGCCGGTCTCCAGGCGGGTCCAAGGGAACAGCCAGCGCGAATGCTGCATGAGCAGGGGCTGCCCGTGCACCGCCACCGCGCGGTCGCCGACGCGCCGAACTTCGGTGCGGGTGGGCAGGCTGCGGTCTTCGGGCAACACCGTGAGCACGCGCACCTGTCGCGTGGGGTCGGCAAGCACGACCCGCACGAGGTCTTCGGCGAACTGGGCGCTGAAGGTGCCGCCTGGGAAGTTCAGCAGGTAGATCGGTTGCGCCGGCGGCAACTGCTCGGCCATCGCGCGCAGCTTCTCCTCGATCGCGATGGGCTCGTTGGTCGCTTCGATGATGTAGCGGTTCTTGAAGTAGAGCCACCGCGACTGTTGGCTCAGCCAAGCGAGGTAGACGATGCCGCAGGCGATCCAGATGCCGCGGTGCCGGTGTGCGCGGGCGAGCGCCAGGCCGAAGGTGCCGGCGACCGCGAGCGAGGGCAGGAAGAGGTAGCGCTCGCTGATGTAGACCACGCTGGCGGGCAGCCAGGTGACGAGCGCCAGCAGCAGGAACCACCACAGCGCGCGCTCGCGGCGGAGCCAAGCGACGAGGAGCAGCGGCACGGCCAGACCGAGCGCGGTACCGAACGCCGTCACCCGCTCGGCCTGCTGGTCGGGTCGCATGAACGGCGGCGTGATGCCGGCGAGCAGGAGGTTCTCGCTGTAGGTGCGCAGCTGCAGCCACAGGTGCTGAACGAAGTCGGGACGCGATGGAGCGACGAAGTACGGATACACGAGGTCGCTGCCGCCGGCGCGCGCCAGCACGAGATGACGTGCGCCCAGGTAGAGGCCTGCCAGCAGGGCGTAGCCGAGAAGGAGGAGCCGGTCGGTCCGTCGCGCATCGGGCGGCCGGTGCAGCAGCAGGCGATCGAGCACCCACGCCAGCAGCGGTAGCGGCAACGCCAGCTCCTTCGACGCGAGCGCGAAGGCGTAGCACGGCAGTGCCAGCCAACGCCAGCGGCCACGCGCCGTGTGGCAGAGGAGCGCGCCGACGAACCCCAGCGCCAAGAGGGTCTCGTTGCGCCCGGCGACGTACCAGATCGTCTCGGCGTGGCAGGCGCAGCCGGTGAAGGCGAGCGCTGCGGCCAGCGGCGGCACGATCCCGGGCAACAGGCGCAGGAAGAGCAGCGCCGCCAGCAGGCACGTCGCCAGGTAGAGCAGCCCGTTGCTGGCGAGCAGGCCGAAGGCGGTGCCGCCGTGCACGCTGACGTCGAGCGCGTAGCTGAGCATGAGCGTCGGCCGGAAGAAGCGCACGACGCTGGTGCAGTCGACCCACCACAGATGGTCCCAACGGTTCTCGATGATGCAGGCGTCGAGCAGGCCGACGCGGCCGGCGCGCAGGTCCGACACCAGGCGGAGGTAGCGGTAGTCGTCGGGATCGAGCTGCGGGAAGCGAAGGATCGGCAGCACCACCACGGCGGCCAACGCCGTGACTGCCAGCAGCACGAGCGTCGTGCGCCAGCTCGCCAGTGCGGCGGAGGCGGAGGCGGATGGGTGCATGGGCTGCGGGCGGCGGCCGGAACAGCCCGCGCGTCGTGCCACGGAGGGTGGACGTCGGCGGAGGCCGAGCGGGCATGAAGGAAGCGCGGCCGGCGCGCTGCCGCAAGCAAGACCTGGCTTCGCAGCTTGGTGTGCCGCGCTCGGGCCGCGGCTCGGCGGCGATCGGGGTGCCAGGGGTTGTCGGCGTAGCCGGTGGCGAGTCCTGGTCGCGACGGGACGGCGTGCCGATCCCGCCGAGACCGTCTACCGCGTGCGGACTCGGTGAGCTCTCGGGCTCAGCTCTCGAGCCCGTCCCAGCAGGCTCGGCCGCGGCGGCAGGTGCTCGCCGCCACAAGGTCGTCGTCGGGACCGACTTCGCGGCAGGTCTTGAGGCACCAGGCGTAGCCATCGCCGGGGTGCTTGCGGTCGTCGAAGATCTCGTCGTCGAGCGACTGCGTCAGCATGTGCTTGATGACGAAGGACGGGCACACGTCCTTGGGGAGCAGGTCGCGGTGGGTGCGCTTGTCTTGCATGGTCAGCCCTCCAAACCCATGGCCTGGCGCAGCGCCATGGCGGCGACCGCCTGGCCGACCTGGACCTTGTAGCCGTTCTGGTAGAGCGGCTTGGCGCCGGCGAACGCTGCCGCCGCCGCCTGCGCGCACAGCTCGGCGCTGGGGGCCTGGCCGACCAGCATCTCGGCTGCCTTGGCGAAGGGCACCGGGCCCGGAGCCACCGCGCCGAGGCAGAGCGCCGCGGCGGTGATCTTGCCCTCGGCCACCGAGATCACGGCAGCCGCCGTGGTCGTCGGCCAGTCGAAGCTCTGCTTCTCGCGCGATTCGCAGTAGCTGCCGCGTGCGTGGGCGCGTGGCTTGGGCAGGTGGATCCAGGTGACCACCTCGTCCGCCGCGAGCGTGTGGTCGGGGCCGCCAGCGGTGGCCTGCGCCGGCCACAAGCTCGCCACCTTGATTCGGCGCTCGCCGTCGCCGCGCTGCACCGTCACCTCGGCGTCGAGGGCTATCAGCGCGGGCGCCAGGTTGCTCGGGTGTACCCGCACGCAGTCGTCGTAGGCCATCACCGAGTGGTAGCGGTTCTCGCCGTACATGGCGTAGCAGACCTCGCCGCCCTTGTGCGCGCACGGGAACGCGGCGCTGCGCAGGTACCAGCAGCGGGCCTGCTGCAGCAGGTTCCCGGCCACCGTCGCACGGTTGCGGATCTGCGGGGTGGCGGCGACGCCCGCCGCTTCGCGCAGGCCGGCGAAGGCAGGATCGGCGAGCTCGGGCGCGGCGGCCAGCTGACTCAGACTCACCAGGCCGCCGACCCCGATCGAGCCGTCGGCGTGCGCCTCGACCTTGGCCAGATCCTGGCGCAGAGCCAGCAGGTCGATCAGTGTGCCCGGCTCGAACACGCGCTCTTTCATGCGGTCGAGCAGGTCGATGCCCGCCGCCTTGAACACCGAGTCGGGGTTGCTCTTCGCCTCACGGCAGGCGCCGGCGAGATCTTCGGCGCGCACGAATTCGAATGGCTTCATCTCAGTCGCCCTGCTTCTTGGAGTTCTTCCGGCTGGTGTCCTTCCCGGCCAGCGCCGCCAGCACCTTGTCGGGCGTGATCGGCAGCGAACGGACCGGCACGCCGAGCGCGTTGGCGACCGCGTTGTGGATCGCCGCCGCCGGCGCGGTCGCCGGCGGTTCGCCGAGGCCGGCGGCGCCGACGTTGTTGGCCCCGTTGGCCACCGACACCATGATCGCTTCCAGCTCGGGCACGTCGACCGTGCCGGCGACCTTGTAGGTGCTGAGGTCGCCGTTCAGCATGCGGCCGATGCGGTGGTCGAGCACGCGCTGCTCGTGCAGGGCGTAGCTGATGCCCTGGGTGAGGGCGCCGAGCACCTGGCTCTCCGCCAGCTTCCTGGCGACCACCAGACCGCAGTCCTGCACCGCCAGCATGCGCCGCACGCGTACGACGCCGGTGCGGGCGTCGACCTCGACGTCGGCGAACTGGCAGCCGCACACGTGGTCTTGGTACGGCTTGTAGTTGGGGAAGCGCTCGCCCTGCTCTTCGATCGGCTCGGGCCCGATCCGACGGCAGGCGTCGACGAAGCTCATCTTGCGCTGCCCGTCGAGCCGGAACTGCCCGTGCTCGTAGGTGAGCGCGCCGGCTTCGATGCCGAGCGACTTGGCGACGCGCTCGATCAGCTTGGCCTTGGCGCGCGCCGCGGCCAGGCGCGCTGCCGGCGCCACGCTGGGCGTGGTGGTGGAGCCACCGCTGGCTGGACCGGCCGGGTCGAGCGAATCGCCGGTGGTCGCCTTGACGCGCGCCAGATCGATGCCGAGTTCCTCGGCGACGAGCATGGCCAGCGCGGTCTTGAGACCCGTGCCGATGTCCTGCGACGCGTTGCGCACCTCGACCGTGCCGTCGTGGTGGATGCGGCAGGTCACCTTGTAGTTGCCGCCGCCGAGCTGCCCCCATACGGCGCTGGACAGGCCGGCGCCTTGCAGCAGCCAGGGTTTGCTCTCGTCGCGCGGTTGCCCAGGATCGGGGTTGTAGCGCTCCTTCCAGCCGAAGCGCTCGGCGCCGAGTTTCCATTCGTGTTGGCGCAGCGGCGACCCATCGTTGGCGAGCCGGAGCGCCAGCGGATCCATACCCAGCTTTCGCGCCAGCTCGTCGAGCGCGCCCTCGGCAGCGAAGAAGCCTTGCGGCCGGCCTGGCGCGCGCATCGCGCGGCCCGCGTCGGTGTCGGTGGCCAGGTCCTTGTGCCGCGCGCGACGCAGCTCGCGCGGTAGGTGCTCGACGTAGTAGGTGGGCCAGCTCGTGCCGCCTCCCTGGCCGGCGTGGCCCGGCCCGCCGAAGCCGCGGTAGTCCCAGGCGAGCAGCTTGCCCGCCTCGTCGGCCGCGGCGCGCACCTGGATGATCGCCGACGGCCGGTTGCCGGCGCAGGTGTGCTCCTCGAAGCGGTCGAGCATGAGCTTCACCGGGCGCTTGCTCGCCATGCTCAGGCGCACGGCGTAGAGCCCTTCCGAACCGGGCGGGAACTTGGCACCGAAGCCGCCACCGACGAACTCGGCGTGCACGCGCACCTTGCTCTGCGGCAGTTTGGTCGCCTGCGCGAACGCCTGCTGGGTGATACCCACGGCCTGGGTCGACGCCCAGACTTCCAACTCGCCCGCGTCCTCCTTGAACCACGCGACCACCCCGTGCGACTCGAGGGCCGAGTGCGTCTGCACCTCGCAGCGGTAGGTCGCGTCGACCGTCGCCTTGGCCGCGCCGAGCGCCGCCTCGATCGGAGCGCTCTCGGGCCACGGGTCGGTGATGTGGCCGGCGGCGTCGACCTGCGGCGCGCCCTCGGCCTTACGGAAGTCGGTGTTGTGGTCCTCGGCCTCATACTCGACCTTCACCAGCAACGCTGCGTCCCGCGCCTGGTCGATGGTCTCGGCGGCGATCGCGGCGACGTCGTCGCCGACGAAGCGCACGCGGTGTCCGTTCTCCTTGGTGCGCAGCGCGGCGACCACGCCCGCCGCGCGCTCGGCGGCCGAGAAGTCGATGCTCTTGATCTTGCCGCGCGCGATGGTCGAGCGCACCAGCACGCCGTGCAGCAGGCCTGGCGGGTTGACGTCGAACGCGTAGCGCGCCCGTCCGGTGACCTTGGCGACTGCGTCGACTCGGCTGGTGTCGGTGCCGATCACGCGGTGTTCGGTATTCAGGTCCCACGGCACGATATCGCCATCGGCGATCTCGACCGACAAGACCTTGTGGTCGCCGGCGAAGCCGACGCTCATCTCGTGCTTGTCGCGCGGTGGACGCGGGGCGCTCATCGGCCACCTCCTCGCTTGGCGCCGGTGACCTTGGCGGCCTGCTCGACGGCATCGACCACGCGCGTGTAGGTGCCGCACCGGCAGATGTTGCCCGACAGGCAGCCGGCGATCTCGCCGCGCGAGGCGGTCTTGCCGGCGTTCAGGCAGGCGATGCCCGACATGATCATGCCCGGAGTGCAGAAACCGCACTGCAACGCGTCGCACTCGATGAAGGAGCGTTGCAGGGGGTGCAGGTCGTCGGCCGTGCCGACCCCCTCGATGGTGCGCACGTCGCGGCCTTCCGCGTCGAGTGCCAGCATCATGCAGGCGTTCACCGCCTCGCCGTCGAGGTGCACGGTGCAGCCGCCGCAGGCGCCGCGGTCGCACACCTTCTTGGTGCCGGTGAGATCGAGGCGGTCGCGCAGCGCGTCGAGCAGCGTGGTGCGCGGCTCGACCTGCAGCTTGCGGGCGTCGCCGTTGATCTGCAGCGTGATCTCGTGCAGGCCGGGGCGTCGCCGCGTGACGGGAGCGTGGTCCGTGGCGGTCGCGGCGCTGGCCGAGGTGCCGGCGATGGCCGCGACCGAAGCTCCCTTGAAGAAGGACCGCCGCGAGAAGCCGGCGTCGTCAGGGACGTTTGGGGTGTGCATGGTGTTTCGACCTGCAGCGGGCGAGGGGAACGAGGATACGCGGGTCGCCGTCGCCTTGCCTGGTCCATTTTCGACCCAGCGTCCGGCGGTGGAGCGTCGCTCCGTCCGCTCGAGGCTGGCGCGGTCGGCGACCGACCGGAGTCGCGCCGGTCGCGCGTCATCCCGCCGCTCCGTCAGGAACCGGAAGTGTGGTCGTGGGTGATCACCAGTCCGTGCGCCTTGCGTTCCACGATCAGGGTGAAGTAGCCCGCCGCCGGGGTGGTGCGGTCGAGGGTGTAGCGACCGAGCACCAGCGCCGCGTCCGACCCGAGCGGCCGGACCTCGAGGAGTTCGAAGGCGAGCGTGCCGCGCGCCTCCGCAGTCGGATAGCCCCGTTGGTAGGTCGCCAAGAGATCGTCGCGCCCGCGCACGATGCCAGTCTTGCCGCAGAACGACAGCCGTGGGTCGTTCCAGTAGGTGGTGACGAAGGCTTCGAGATCGCCCCGGTTCCATGCCGCCGCCTGGCTGTCGAGCACGGTCTGTACCTCCGCCGACCGGATCGGGGCGGCACAACCGAGGAGGAGGGTGCAGGCGCAGGGTACGAGGAGGAGCAGCGGGGGAGGCCGACGCATCGGCGCAGCGTAGCGCCGGATCCGCTGCTTCCATCGCGCGGCGACGTGACCGGAGTCGACGTTCAGCGCCGGCTGGCCTGGCCTTCGACGTGCAGCGCGTCCAGGGTGACGGTGCGGACGGTGTCGGCCATGCGCGTCAGTTCGGCGGCGCGCGTGTCGCGCAGGGCCATGGCCCGAGAGTTCTTGGTGACTTCGTCGTCCACGTGGGCGACCAGGGCGTCGCGGCTGCCGACGCGGACCAGTTCGGCCCGCACCGCGTCGAGGTCGTCGTCGCAGACTCGGAACAAGTAGTGGAAGCGCGGCGCCAGCCGCCCGTAGGTGCCGTCGAGGACAGGCTCGGCGCGCACGAACGCGGCGGCGGCGGCTTCCAGCATCGTCCGGTACTTGCGGTGCGCCAGCGCGCGGGCCTCGATGCTGGTGTAGAGGCGCTGCCGGCGGCCGTCGGCGGGGATGGGCGACTCGAACGAGGTGTCGCCGAGCACGCGCACGGCGAAGGCGATGCAATCGACGTCGGGCATCTCGAGGGTCGTGCCCGCATACCACGCTTGGTAGAGCGTGATCCCGGCGAAAACGCGACCCTGGCGGTCGGCGTAGAGGTGCCCGAAGTAGTCGGCCAGGATGCGGTGCCCGGGGTCGTGATCGAGCGCGGCGACGACGCGCGCGAAGGCGGCATCGGCGTCGGGCGGGTAGCCGTGCAAGAGGTTGGCGAAGCGTTCGCGCCAGGTCAGCGCTGGCCGGCGCACGACCCTGCCGCCGACCCAGTCGTAGTCGAACTGCCGCGCGAGGTCGGGCAGGAGCGCGCTCGCGGGCATGGCTCGGCGCACGGCGGCGTGCTCGGCGCTGCCGGCCTCCACCACGTGGCGAGCAGGCGCGACGCCGGGGGCCCACTCGTCGGGATCGAAGGTCGGGGCCGGCGTCGCTGGCGGCGTGTCCGTCTCGTCGGCGTGCAGGGACGCGATGCGGCGCAGCGCTGGATCGGGCTCCTGGCGCAAGCGCTGCTCGACGCGCCGGACCAGCATCGCTTGCCGCAAGACCGGCAGGCGATCGAAGGCGGCGAGGGCCGCGTCGTCGCTCTGCGTCTGCGTCTGCGGCGCGGCGAGGAACGGGAGCGAGGCCGTGAGCAGGATGGCGAGCGTCATGGGCGGTCCGCGCCGGGCGGGGCGGGCACTCTACCGGCGTGATCGAGGCCGCGGACGACCGACTCCCAGGCGCCGGTCCCACGAGCGTCGATTCCCCGAGAGCCTGCCGGCTGCTTCGTGTTCTGTCGCGACGTCGTCGGCCGAAGCACGCCGATACCGTACGGAATTGGCCTCTTGCGAACTTTTCTTTTCGACCATGATAACCGCCGGGGCGTCGCGCTCTAGATGGCGTTGTCTGTGACCGAGAGATCGGTTCTCGCGGCCGCGGACGAGCCGACGCAAGGCTTCTCCACCTAGGAGTGGGACCGCACGGTGCGGAACTGCTCCGGGGGCGAGGTGGAGAAGCCTTCGTCCTTTTCTGTAGGGCCCCCGTCGCGTCCCCGGGGCCGCAACCAGTGTTTGCTGCAGTTGAAGCCGCGCCGACCAGAAGGGGCCCGGCCACTTTGTTGCTGGGGCTTCCAGTGCCGCTGGAAACAAGCGAGTTGGGCGCGATGGCAAGCGGAACGGCATCGCCGAATTCGCGCGTGGCGCGAGGATCCGCGGCACTTGCAGCTCAGCGCGGCCGGCGGCCGCAACCCAAAAGGTTGATGTCGGCGCAGCGCCGACCAGAGGGGGCCGCTGGCGCTGCTGTTGCTCGGAGCTTCCAGGGCTGCTCGGTCGTGCCTGGTCAGCTCTGTGGGCAACGGAACAACACGGCCGGAATTCGCGCCCGCCGCGACGATTCGCAGCCCTTGCAGCTCAGCGCAGTTGGCGGCCGCAACCCGGCTGATGTCGGCGCAGCGCTGACCAGAGGGGGCTGCCGGCGCCGTTGTTGCTTGGAGCTTCCAGGGCCGCTCGGGCGTGGCCGCCTGGTCACTCTGTGGCAACGGAACAACACGAAGGAATCGCCCGCCGCGACGATTCGCAGCCCTTGCGCCTGGCAGCTGGCGGCCGCAACCCAAAGGGTTGATGCCGGCGCAGCGCCGACCAGGTGGCCGCTGCTGCTGTTGTTGCTTGGAGCTTCCAGGGCTGCTCGGGCGTGGCCTGGTCAGCTCTGTGGCAACGGAACAACACGGCCGAATTCGCGCCCGCCGCGACGATTCGCAGCCCTTGCAGCTCAGCGCGGCCGGCGGCCGCGATGGGCTGCACCTGCCGCGAATCCCCGCGGCTGCAGCGACGTGGCCTGCAGCGACGTGGCCTGCAGCGAAGAGCCCTGCAGCGGGGCACGATCTTTTTCGCCGACCGGCGGATTCTTGAAACCGCTCGATTGCGCGGGTCTCCGCTCGATTGCGCGAGTCTCCGGTAGTCTCGCTGCACGGAATCGCGAAGCTCGGCTCACAGCCCGTCGCGCTCCCAAGCGCGGAAGGTGGCGACCACCGTATCGATGCGCCGGCGCTGCTCGTCGTCGCCGAGGTCGGCTGCGGCGATGGCGGTTGCGAGCTGCACGAAGGCCGCGCGGTAGGCCAGTTCGTCTGCTCGACAGAGCTCGGAGTCGTGGTGGGGACGCTGCAGGACTTGGGGCCCGCTGTCCCACAGGCCCCGCTCTCCCCACAGGGCCTCGCCGCACACGTCCAGACCGAAGTTGGGGTCGTTGGCCTCCGCCATCTGCAGCAGCGCCTCGACGGGCGCCGCCTGCCGTGGCGCGTACTTGTGCAGCAGGGCGGCGAGGGTGCGCAAGGCGTCGTGCATCGGCGGAGAATGTACGGACCCCCGACGGCGGCGTCAGCAGGCGTGCGATGCGGTCCTCCTGAAGGTCCTTTCGGATCGGTGCGATTGCCCTGGCCCGCTCGCGCCGGGTGCGCCGGGGTGGTGAGGCTGTCTCGGGGAGCCTCTGCGCCGAGACCCGCGTCCACCAGCCGATCGGCTGGGCGTCAGTCGGCGGGGTCATCGCCGGCGAACACGCCGTAGCTGTGGGCCAGGCTCGGTGCGTCGCCGAGCGCGAACACCGAGTGCCAGGCAGTGTGTTCGCGGTCGTGCGACGGCAGGAGCAGCGCGTCGCCTGCCTCGAGCACCATCAGCCAGCCATCCGCTGCCAGCCGCGCGGTGAAGGCCGGGTCTTCGTTGAGCAGGCCGAACAGCGCGTGATCGTCTTCCTGATCGAGGCGACGCAACGCGTCCGCCCTCGCCTGCGGCAGGTCGGCGCGGCCGGTCTCGCGCGCGTGCGACACCACGGCTTCGGCCAGCGCGGTCGCGGGCAAGGCCAGCCACGCGGTGGCTCCGGCCAGCTGGCCGTAGAGCACGGCGCGCTGCGTCGCGTCGGCGTCGTGGTGGAACACCGCGCCGCCGGCCGGCGCGTTCGAGTAGACGATGCGTTCCGACAAGCGCGGTGCGGCGCCCACGACGGCGCGCAGCACGTCGTCCAGTTCGGCGCTGTCGGTGAGGGCCGCGCCCTCGGGGAACAGCACTTCCGCCAAGCGATTCGCCCACTTCTGGCCCTCGACGTGGTGCGGCCAGTCGTGCAGGTGCTCTGTTCCGCACGAGAAGCGCACGCGCAGCGACAAGTCGGCCTCGTCGCGGGCGATCCACTGCAGCTTGGCCCAGACGTCGCGGCCGCCGCGCGCACAGCGACCGTCGACGAGGCCGGACACGTAGACCTTCTCGATCTCGCGCGCATCGAGCCGGTCGACGGTCGAGCCTTCGGGACGCAAGTCGGGCACGTCGTCGAGGGCGGCGAGCACGACGTCGAGGAAGCGCCCGCCCTGACGCAGGTGTTCGAAGAGTTCGAGGCTGCGCTCGATGTCCTCGCGCAGCGGGGTCAGCGCCGGCCGCAGGACCCCGGGCAAGGCGATGGGTTCGGCGCCGGCGAAGGCCTCGGACAGATCGACGCCTGCGTCCTCGGTCTGGGTCCCGGCCGGCG
The DNA here is from genome assembly GCA_041398565.1 of Planctomycetota bacterium. Lineage (GTDB taxonomy): Bacteria > Planctomycetota > UBA1135 > UBA1135 > UBA2386 > DATGPD01. The sequence continues at coordinate 611,807 of JAWKUN010000002.1, forward strand.
CCGCGGCTTCGGTAGGTGGTCCGGAGTCGGCGACGTGGCCGTGTAGCACACCGCGTCGGAGCAGGGGCCGCGCTCGTGGTGCGGGACGGTCGGGAGGAAGCAAGCGCCACACCGTGTCGAGGATGGCGAGGGCGTCGCGCGAGTCAATCACGCGATGGCCGGACGACCTCGGTCGTCGGCCATCGCACCAGCCTTGCAGCGGATGGAGCTGGGCTCCACCGCTGAACGCTGGGTCATTGGCCGGACGACTTCGGTCGTCGGCCATCGCACCAGCCTTGCAGCAGATGGAGCTGGGCTCCACCGCTGAACGCTGGGTCATCGCGTGGCCGGAACTTTGGCTCGGCGCGCTCTCGGTGGTGGGATTGTGCGCGCTCCGCTGACCCTCGCCCTCTAGACTCGGCCACCGGCAGGCAGATGCAGAGCGAAGGTGGCGGTTCGTGGTGGAGGTGGCCCCGGCGCGCGCGCGCGCACATGGGGCGTTGGCTGGCACGTTGGCCGTTCTCGACGGCGCCGCTGCGCCGCCTCGCCGGCCTCGGCGGGCAGCGCTTCACCCGACGGATCGCCATCGGCGCCGGCCTGGCCCTGGTCGTGCTGCTCGCCTGGCCCGCGGACGCCCGTGATCGGCATCGCGCCATCCTCGATGCCATCCGCCAGGTGGAGAGCGGCGATCGCGACGACGTTCCCGACGGCGACGCCGGGCTGGCGATCGGTCCGTACCAGATCCACCGCGTGTACTGGCTGGACGCCGTGAAGCACGATCCTCGCTTGGGTCCGGAGTTCGGGCACGACTACCAGGACTGCCGGGCGCGCGCCTACGCCGAGCGTGTCATCGAGGCCTACATGCGTCGCTGGGTGCCCGAGGCCTGGCGCAGCGCCCATGCGGAGACCATTGCCCGCACGCACAACGGTGGACCCAAGGGTGCGAGGTCGACAGCCACGGATCGCTACTGGGAGCGCGTCCGCCGCCGTCTGCCGGACGCCGCCGAGTGAGGCGCCGGCTCGGCGCCGCAGCCGACAGGTCCGGGCCACCCAGCGTTCAGCCGTGGGCCCTGGCTCCATCCGCTGCAACCCTCGCGCAACGGTCGGCGACCTTGGCCATCCGGTCATCCCTCGCGCAGCTCGGCGACCTTGGCCATCCGGTCATCCCTCGCGCAGCTCGGCAACCTTGGCCGTCCGGTCATCCAGCGTTCAGCGGTGGAGCCCTGGCTCCATCCGCTGCAACGCTGGAGCGATGGCCGACGACTCCCGTCGTCCGGCCATCGCCGATTTCGACACACTCGCGGTGCACGTTGACGAATTGTCCGGGCTACACTCTCGCCGTCGACGGTCAGGTCGATTGGTCGAAAGCGGCGGGTGCCACGCGTGCCGGAGCCGCGCTGGCGGTTGCATGCGAAGCACTCTCAACTTCCTGGTCTCGCCGAGACTGCGGCCGCTGGTGGCGGCGTGGTCGGGCGCCGGCCTCCTTCCGCGCTCCAGGCAGCTTCGCGGAGACGTGGCCTGATGGCACGCCGCGCCGCCCCGGCGTCGGAGCCGGACGCCGACTTCGACGCGTTCGCCGCGCGCGTGCGCGAGATCTCCGCCCTCGTCCTCATCGGCATCGGCCTGTACATGCTGCTGGCGCTGGTCAGCTTCCGGCTGCCGGATCCGGGCGCCGAGACGATCCCGCGCGGCGTCTTCAACCTCGGGGGCAGCTTCGGGCACACCGTGGCGAGCGGTCTGCTGCTGGTGTTCGGCAAGGCGTCGTGGCTCCTCTTCCTGTTCCTGGTCGGATACGGGCTGAGCGTGTTCATGGGTGTGCGCATCGAGCGCTTGGTGCTGAAGGTGCTGGGCGTGGTGGTGTTCACCTCGATGGTGTCGATCCTGCTCGCTGGCGCCGACGGTCTCGCCGGGGCCTCGGCGCAGAGCCCGCACGGAGCCGGAGGCAGGCTCGGCGCGGTGTTGTCGCCGCGCCTAGCCCACGCCTTCGGTGGACCGGGCCGATTGATGATCGTGGTGTTCGGGGCGCTGGTGGCGCTGGTGTTGGCGACGGAGTGGCTGCTGTCGTCGTTGCTGCGCCGCGGCGCTGGGCGGGTCGGCACTCTGGTCGAGCGTGCCCGGGCGATGCGGCCGGCGCTGGCAGGAGTGAGCGAGGTCGACGAGGAAGCACCGCGCCCGCGCCGGCGCCGGGGCCGGGCGGCGACCGCCGACGCCGACAGCGATGGCGACGCCGACAGCGACAGTGACGAAGCCGGCCAGGGCAGGGTCAGGGGCCGGCGCAAGAACACGGCAGTCGCGACCGAGCCGTCCGACGACGTCGACGCCGAGGAGGTCACGCCGGTCGCGCGCGGCCGACGTCGCGTCCGCCTCGACGAGTCGTCGGACGTTGCCGAGGGGAGCCAGACGGAAACGGACGAGGCGGAGGTCGACGCCGAAGAGGAATCACCGCCGGCCGACGCCGACGCCGACGCCGACGCCGACACCGCAGCCGCGGCCAAGTCCGCGCCGCGCCGGGTGGCGCCGCGCGTGTTGACCCGACCCAAGCCACCGGCGCCGAAGAAGAGGGCGCTCGGTGTGCAGCCGACCTTGCCCTTCGACACCGTCTACCCGTTCCCGCCGATCGATCTGTTCCGCGAGCGCGAGGTCGACGACGACGACGCCAATTCGCAAGCGATCGAGCGCAACTGCGAGGCCATCGAGCGCAAGCTCGGCTCCTTCGGCATCGGGACCAAGGTCGTGCACGCGTCCAGCGGTCCGGCGGTGACGCAGTACGAGCTGCGCCTCGACGAGGGCATCAAGGTGTCGCGCGTCGCCAGCTTCGAGCCCGACCTGGCAGCGGCGCTGAAGGCCGTGTCGGTGCGCGTGGTGGCGCCGATCCCCGGCAAGGACACCGTCGGCATCGAGGTGCCCAACGAGCACCGGCAGATGGTGTTCATGCGCGAGCTGATCGAGATCGACCGCGAGCGCCCGGGCATGGCGATCCCCCTGTTCCTGGGCAAGGACGTCGGTGGCGAGTCGCTGGTGGAGGACCTTGCGCGCATGCCGCATCTGCTCATCGCCGGCACCACCGGCTCGGGCAAGTCGGTGTGCATCAACGCGATCCTGCTGTCGATCCTGATGACGCGGTCTCCCAAGCAGGTGCGCATGGTGCTCATCGACCCCAAGATGGTCGAGCTGCAGGCGTACAAGAACGTGCCGCACTTGGCCTGCGACGTCGTCACCAACATGAAGAAGGCGCCCGGCGTCCTGCAGTGGGCGGTCGACGAGATGGAGCGGCGCTACGCCATGTTGTCGGCTGCCGGCGTCAACCACATCGCGTCGTTCAACAAGCTCGGCCAGAGCGAGCTGGAGAACCGCCTGCAGCGCCCGGTCAAGCCCGACGAAGTGCAGCTCGCCTACATGGTGCTGGTCATCGACGAGCTCGCCGACCTGATGGCGGTGGCGCAAGTCGAGGTCGAAGAGTCGATCCAGCGCCTGGCGCAGAAGTCGCGCGCCGTCGGCTTGCACGTCATCCTGGCCACGCAGCGGCCGAGCACCGACGTCATCACCGGCGTCATCAAGGCCAACCTGCCCTGTCAGATCGCCTTCAAGGTCAATCGCAAGATCGACAGCCGCGTCATCCTCGACTCCAACGGCGCCGAGAAGCTGCTCGGGCACGGTGACATGCTGTACGTCCCGCCCGGTGCCAACAAGCTGGTGCGCGCGCAGGGCGCGTTCGTGGCCGACAGCGAGATCCACAAGGTGGTGTCGTTCCTCGAGGAGAAGGGCCAGAAGCCGGCGTTCATCCCCGATCTGGTGCAGACCAAGACCGGCAGCCAGCGTGGACCCAAGGACAAGGACGATCTGTACGAGAAGGCCGTCGAGGTCATCCTCGGCCAGCAGCGCGGCTCGGCGACGCTGCTGCAGCGCGCGCTCGCCGTGGGCTACACGCGCGCCACGCGCCTGCTCGAGCTCATGGAAGAGGACGGTCTGGTGGGAGCCTTCAACGGCTCCAAGTCGCGCGACGTGCTCATGACCCTCGACGAGTGGAAGGCGCGCGAAGAGGCGATCGCCGAGGAGCTGGCTGCGCACGACGGCGCCGACGACGCGGGCGCCGCCGGCGACGAAGAGGCGATGGCGCCGGCCGAGGACGACGGCCTCGACGGGGACGAGTGGGACGAGGGTCCGGGCGACGACGAGACGGACGGCAGCGAAGACGAGGACTGACGTCGCGGTCGTCGCCAGGGTGTCGTCCGGGATCGTTGCCCCGGCCCGGCGGCGCCCTCGTGCCTCGTGGCCGTGCATGCGCCTGGCTATGATGCGGCTCGCGCGGAACGAAGGGCACGCGATGACCGCGCGCCCGTTCACCCGAGCGAGGCGGCCAGACGGTCGTCGGCTCGACGCGCGTGGTTCTCTCGGTGAAACGACATGAAGCTCCCCGTTCTCGTCCTGTGCACAGTCCTCGCTGGCGCCGCGGTCCAGGACCGCAGCAAGAAGCTCGGCCCGGCCGACCTGCCGAAGGTGCTGGCCAGCGCATCGAAGGCGCTCGACGCCAAGCGCTACGGCCAGTGCCAGCGTGATCTCAAGACCGCGTTGGGCCTGGTGGGGGCACTGGTGCGCCAGCAGCTGCTCGGCGTCATGCCGGCGGCGCCATCCGGTTTCACCGCCGTCGAGGACAAGCAGGAGGACGAGGGCGCCAACGCCTTCGCCGCTGCGCTCGGTGTGACCGCGGTGCCCGTCGAGAAGCGCTACCGCAACGACAGCGGCGACGAGATCAAGATCTCGGTCCTCGCCGACTCGCCGATGGTGGGCATGATGGGGATGATGTTCAACGCCGCGGCCATGTCGAAGGAGGGCGAGGTCATCACCTACAAGGAGAACAAGGGCCTGCTCAAGAAGGAGGGCGACGGCTACAACCTGCAGGTCGTGGTATCGGCGAAGCACCTCGTCACGGTCGACGCCCACGGCATCGACGACGACGGGCTGCTCAAGATGATCGACCAGGCGTTCGTCGACCGCGTGGTGTCGGCACTCGACGGCTGAGGGCGGCGCTCGGCCGCGGTCACTTCTCCGTGCGGATCGGTTCGGCCCCGGCCTCTCGCAGGCGCCGGTTGACCTCGGCGAGTGCGCCCGACTCGAGGCGCTGCCAGTTCTCGGCGGCCTGGCTCGCCGCCGCATGGCGCTCCGCCACCGCGGTGCGCACGGCGGTGGTCGGCGCGCGGTCGGCCTCCTGCAGGACGTCGAGCAGGCGGGTCAAGTCCGCCGACAGGCCGCCGGCGCGCGCGTCGAGGGCGGCAGCGCCCGTCTCCAAGTCGGCCAGCGCCGTGCGTGTCTCGGCCGACAGACCGGCGTCCGCCCGCCGCAGGGCGGTCTGCCGGCGCGCCTGCCCGAGGTACGTTCGAAGGCGCGCGGCTCGAGCGAGATCGGCGCACACCTGGCGCGACAGCTCGAACTGCGTCACCAGATCGGGCGCTGGCGTGAGCACGCGTGGATCCATGCGCACGTGCAAGCGTTGTTCGTGGACATCCTCGCCGATCAGAAGGCGCACCCGGTAGCTGCCGGGCAGCACGAACGGCCCCGGCGGCACGCGCGGCGTGTTCTCCCACACGGCCTGGATCGGATAGGTGAACCGCGCGCCCTCCGGCGCGGTGAAGTGCAGGTCCCAGACGAAGCGGTGCGCGCCGCGTGTGCCGGAGAGCTTCGGCCACGGTTGGATCCAGCCGTCCGGGAAGTTGTGGGGGGCGACCGGCTCCGGCGGCTCGCGGCTGTCGAAGCGCCGCACCAGCTCGCCGGCCTCGTCGCGCACCTCGAGGGTCACCTCGGTGTCGGCCGCGAGCCAGTAGTCGAGGGTGGCGCCGTCGGGTGGGTTCTCGCCGGCCGGCTCCTCGGGTGGGGGCGGTGTGTCGGGATACTGGTTCCACCGGATGCGCGTCGCCACCCGTGGTGCGAACAAGACCGCGGGGGCGTCGGCGGTGCCGGCGTCGAGCTGGCGCAGGCGCGAGATGTCGTCGAGGATCCAGAACGACCGGCCATGCGTGGCCACCACGACGTCGTCGTCCTTCAGCACCAGGTCGCGGATGGAGGTCGAAGGCATGTTCAGGCGCAGCGATTGCCAGTGGTCGCCATCGTCGAACGAGACGTACGCGCAGCGGTCGCTGCCCGCGAACAGCAGGCCGCGGCGGACTCCGTCGGCGCGCACCACGTTGGTGACCGCTCCCGGCTCGAGGCCGCGGACGATCTCCTGCCAGGTACGGCCGCCGTCTCGGGTGCGGAACAGGTGTGGGTTGACGTCGTCGAGGCGAAAGCTGTTGATGGCCGCGTAGGCGACCTCGACGTCGAACGGCGACGCCTCGAGCATCGACACCTTGTCCCACGGGCGCAGCACAGGCGGCGTCACGTCGCGCCAGCTCTCGCCTTCGTCGTGGGTGACGTGGATCGAGCCGCAGTCGGTACCCACCCAGATCGTCCCGGGCCGGGTCGGCGACGGCGCGATGGTGTAGATCACGCCGCGATGCTGTCCCGCTTCGGGATCGCACGATGCGAAGCGACCGAGGTTGGCCGGCACGTCGTATCGGGTACGCGCGAGGTCCGGGCTGATCTGCGCCCAGGTGCGGCCCTCGTCGCGCGTCTTCCACAGCGTGTTGGACGCGAAGTACAGGCACTGGGGATCGGTCGGCGAGAACACCAACGGCTGCGTGCGCACGATGCGGTAGCCATCGCCGCGCAGCGGACGTGGCGACACGTCCTGCGCCTGTTGCGTGCGGCGGTCGTAGCGGGTCACCTTGCCGCCGTAGATCACGTCGGGGTCGCGCGGGTCGGGGGCGACGTAGCCGTACTCCTCCACACCCACCGGGTGCCAGTGGCGCAACGTGATGCGACCGTCGTCGCTGCGGCTCTGGATGCCGACGGAGCCGCTCTCCTGCTGGCCGCCGTAGACGCGGTAGGGGAACGCGTTGTCGGTGGCGACGTGGTAGAACTGCGCGGTCGGCTGGTTGTACCACGAGCTCCACGTCGCACCGCCGTTGACGGTGACGATGGCGCCCTGGTCGCCGGCGAGCAGGATGATGTTCGGGTCGTCGGGGTTGATCCAGAAGCGGTGCGGGTCGTCGCCTCCGGGCGCGCCGCGGAACCCCGTGAACGACAGGCCGCCGTCGGTCGACTTCCAGGAAGAGACGTTGGCGACGTAGACGATGTCAGCGTTCTTCGGGTCGGCCTTGACCTCGGCGAAGTCGCTGCCGCGACCCCACAGGCGCGGGTCCGCGTTGACGCGGCGCCACGTCTCGCCGTCGTCGTCGGAGCGGTACAGGCCGCCGAGGGTGCGCGCGTCGACGATGGCGTACATGCGTCCCGGCTCGCTCGGCGCGACACAGAGGCCGATGCGGCCGAGCCCGTCCGCGGCCCCGGGCAGTCCGTTCGTCACCTGGCGCCAAGCGTCGCCACCGTCGGTCGACTTGTACAGGCCCGCACCCGGCAGCTCCCATGAGCCGCCGATCTCCCACGGCGCCTGCCGGCCGGACCACAGCACGGCGAACACGGTGCGCGCGTCGCGCGCGGCGAACAGGACGTCGAAGGCGCCGGTGTCGGCGTCGCGGTAGAGCACCTTCTGCCAGGTGTCACCGCCGTCGAGCGAGCGGAACACGCCGCGCTCCTCGTTGGCGCCGTACGGGTGGCCCAGGGCCGCCACGAACACGCGGTTCGGGTCGTGCGGGTCGACGGCCACTTGTGGGATCTGCTGTGCGTCGCCCAGCCCCACGTTGCGCCAGGTATCGCCGCCGTCGCTCGACTTGTAGACGCCGTCGCCGATCGAGAGGTCGGGTCGCTGCAGGCCCTCGCCGGTGCCGACGTACATCACCTGCGGCGCGCTCGGCGCGACGGCGATGGCGCCGATGGAGCCGGTGGGTTGGTCGTCGAAGATCGGCTGCCAGGTGCGCCCCGCGTCGCGGCTGCGCCACACGCCGCCGTGGTTGACGCCGATGTAGAACGTGTCGGGCTGGCCGGGCACGCCGACGGCGGCGACCGTGCGGCCGCCGCGGTAGGGGCCGATGCAGCGCCAGCGCATGCCGCCGAAAAGCTCCGCCGGCAGTTGGGAGGGGGCGAACGGGGCCAGGCTCGTCACGACGAGCGGCAGGACGAAGGCGTGCGTGCGGTGCATCGAGGCTCGGGTTGGCTCGGGTCGGCCGCGGTCGTGCTCCGGATTCGGTCGAGGCACGCGCGGCGCGGCGGTGTCATTGTGCCGCCGTGGCACGCTCGGCGGCATGGCTGTGGCCGTGTGCGGCTCGACACGGTCATGCCGAGGGCCGGCGTCAGCGGTGCACGTCGTCGACCCAGAGCGTCCGCCAGGTGTCACCGCCGTCGTTCGACTCGTGCAGGGTGCGACGCCAGGCGTCCGGGCCCAAGCGCTCGATGACGGTGACGACCAGGCTGCCCTGGCTCGGGTCGCGCTGCGTCCACGTGCTGGTGGTGCCGGTGACGACGCCGTCGGCGACGACGTGCCCGACGTGGCGGTCGTCGACTTGCAGGGCGATCCACCGCGTCGGGAGCGAGCCCGGCACCCGCGTCGTCGAGGCGTAGGCGAGTCCGGTGCCGTCGCCCATCTGCAGATCCTCGGTTTGGCCGCGCCCTCCGAGGATCGGGCGGACTTCGACGTGGATCGGCGCCAGAGCGCCGGTCTCGCTGTGGCGGCGGGTGCCGTACCACTCGCCGAGCAGCCACACGAACGGCGTGCGGTCTCCGGCACCGTCGATGCGCGGGGCTCGGCAGCCGACCAGGGCCAGAGCTGCGGTGCACGCCAGAGCCACGGAGGCTCGAGACGCCGACGGGCGCGGGTCATGAGAGGGACGCATGGGAGGAGAGACCAGGGATCCTGTCCGGGCATCCTGCTCGGGGATTCTGTCCAGCCGCGCACATGGTGGAACGCGAAGGAGCCTGGCGCAACAGCTTGTAGCCGACCCGGTCTGGCGTTACGGTCTCGGTCCCAACGGCGGCGGGCGGCCGCCAGAGGACATGCCATGACCATTCAGGGAGGGCTCCCGATGACGGACCGACTCGGTCCCGATCGCGGCGCTGCGTTCAGATGGCGCTGGGCGCTGCCGCTGGTGCCCATCGCAGCGTCGATGTTCTGCCTCTCCGCGCTCGTCTACTACCACACCGCGATGGGTGGTACGGGAGAGGCGTGGGGGTTCTTCCAGGGAGCGGTGGTCGCTCTCTACCGGTGGCTGGGCTTCGTGCCCACCTTCATGTTCTGGCTCCTGCTGTTCGTGTGGTGCTCGATCTGGTTCGTGACCGGGCACTGGGAGGGCGCCCGCACGCGCCTGACCTGGATGGTGGGCTTCACGCTGTGCATCGCCATCCTGGTGAACCTCGGCACGCCGACGGATCCCTTGCCGCCGCACGCAGGCATCGTCGGGACCTTCGTCGCCGTGCGCCTGACCAGCGTCATCGGCTACGCCTTGGCGGCACTGCTGGCCGTCGCGGCGGCGCTGGCGTCGTTGCTGCTTGCCACCGACTTCCTCTTCTACCGCTACTTCGAGGCCATGGCGCGTGGTCGTGTCGGCGACGACGTCGGGGTCGAGCCAGAGGCGACGGACGCGTTCCGAGAACTCGCGTTCTCCGGCGTGTATGCCGACGCGCCGCGTGCGGTGGCCGAGCCCGGAGTTGCGCCGGCCGAGCAGGAGGCCGACGAGGTGGCCGTGGCCGCGCGCGAGTCCGACGGGGGTGGCGGCGTGGCGACTGTGTCCATCGACGACGTCGACCAGGAGATCGTCGTGCGGCCGCGCTGGCGCCGGCGCGGTCGCCCATCGCGCGAGTCGGCCGCGGACACCGATGCCGACCAGACTGCAGGCTCGCTGGCGCCCGACGTCGCGGAGCCCGTCGCTCTCGACGCGCACGCTGTGGCCATGGCGGACATGGCGACCGACGAGTCGGCCGGCGACCGCGAGGCGAGCCATCTCGAGGACACTGAAGTCGAAGACAGCGAAGTCGAAGACAGCGAAGTCGAAGATGACGATCTCGAAGATGACGATCTCGAGGACGTCGGAGGCGCCGCTGGGCGAGACGCAGCGACCGACGAGTACGTCACTGACGACGACGATGATGACCTCGAACACGTCCACCACGACGACGTCGAGCGCGACGAGTCGGTGGACCTGCGGTCCGACGCGGCGGCGCAGGAGGACGACGTCGACGAGACCATGCCGCGGGCCGATGAGTTCGACCTCGACGCCGGCGACGAAGAGTCCGGCGACGAACGATCGGACACTCCGAGTCGATCCGACGAGGCCGACGCGGAAGAACCCGACACCAGCGAGCCCGTCGTGGCGATTCCGCGCGGCCGTCCGTGGCGGCACGGCTCGTCCCGTCAGGACGCCTCGAGACAGGCCTCCTCGAAGCAGGGCGAGTTGTTCGCAGACTCGGCCGCGGCGGACGACCTCGATCGCGCCGCGCGCGAGGTGATGTCCGCCGGACGCGCGAGCCTGACCCTGCTGCGCCGGCACTTGGGGTGTTCGGCTTCCGAGGCGCTGCAACTGCTCGACGCACTGCGCGATGCCGGCGTCGTCGACGGCGAGCCCGGGGCGCCACACGGTCGCGTCGTGACCACGCTCGCGGAGTGGGAGGCGCGCTGATGCGCCGGGCGACTCGCCCGCCGCGGCGGGCGAGGGCCGCAAGGAGCTGGCCGGCGCCGTAGACTGGCGGCCCCGTGCCGCTCTCCCTGCGACGTCTGTCCTTCTCCGCCTTGGTCTTCGCCGTCGCCGGCGCGTGCAGCCGGCAGAACGAAGGGCAGCTCCCCTCAGCCGTGCCCGCCCTCGGAGGCTCCGTGTCGGTCGCCTTGGTCGTGCTGCCGCAAGCGTGCGGCCGCGGTCAGGCCTGCGCGCTTCGCCTGGGCAGCGACCTCGACGCGCCGTTGCCGACCTGGGGCGCACGTGTCGACCCGTGCGTGGTGCGACGCGGCGGCGAGCAGGCCGCGACCGAGCCGGTGGTGCGCGACGGCGGCGTCTGGGTCGAGGTGCCGGGGAGCGACGTCGATGCCGTGGTGGCCCTGTCGGTGCCGGCGCAACACGGGTTGCCGGCGCGTCACGCCAAGAGCGTCGTTTCCGTGCGCGCCGCCGATGGCGCCGTGCAGCCGACCACGGCCGTGACCCACCGCTTCGGGTTGGCCGCCGAGCTCACGCCGCTGGTAGATCCCGGCACCCTGCGCCTCGGCGACGATCTGCCGATCAAGCTGTCGGTCGACCTCGGTTCTGCCAGCGCGGTCGAGTTGCGCGCCGCCTGCCAGGTGGCGGACGGCAGCTTCGAGCGGCAGCGTCTGCGCACCGGAGCGGACGGGCTGGCGGTCCTGCATCTGTCGCAGCCGGGGTGCTACGCGGTGGTGGCGGAAGTGCAGGTCGGAACGCTGGCGGGCGGCTCCGAGCCGGCGCTGACCAGTCTGTCGTTCGTGGTGGAGGCAGGGCGATGAGGTTCGTGCGCGGGTTCGGTTTGTCTCTCGTACTCGGCGCGGCGGTGCAGGCGCAGGACCGCTGGCAAGCGCTCGGTCCGGCGCCGATCAGTTCGGGGCCCTACACCGGGCGCGTCGCCGCGGTGGCGTGCAGCCCGACCGATCCGAACCGTTACTACGTCGGCGGGGCCGACGGTGGTGTGTGGCGCAGCGACGACGGCGGCGTCTCGTGGATCCCGGTCGGCGACCTCCTGCCGTGCACGTCGGTCGGAGCGCTGGCGCTCGCTCCCGGCAGCGACACCACCCTGTACGTGGGCCTGGGCGAGGCCAACTACGCCAATCACTCGCGCTACGGCCTCGGCATCGCACGCACCCGCGACGCTGGGAGAACCTGGGCCCTGCTCGGCCGCGACGTGTTCGCCGGCCGCTGCATCGCGCGCATCGCCATCAGCCCGACCACGCCGTCGGTGCTCTACGCGGCGGTGACGCCGGCGGGAGGCTTCCCGGCGCGGGCGGCGGCCCGCGAGCACCCGGGCCGCGACGGTCCGTTCGGCCTGTTCCGTTCGCTCGACGACGGCGCCTCCTGGCAGCACCTGACCAACGGGCTGCCGGCCGTCGACTGCACCGACGTGGCCCTGGATCCGGCGAACGCCAGCGTCGTGTTCGCGGCGATCGGCGACATCTTCGGCGATCCGAGCAACGGCGTGTACAAGTCGACCGACGGCGGCAACAGCTTCACTCGCCTCGGCGGTCTGCCGACCGGCGTCGGCCGCATCACCCTGGCGGTGGCGCCCGCCAACGGCAACCGCGTCTACGCCTCGCTGGTGCGGCCGTCGTCGGCAACGGGCGGCAGCGCTTCGACGCTCGGTGTGTATCGGTCGAACGACGGCGGTGCGACGTGGGCGTCGACCAGCCTCGGCAGCTACCAGTCCACGTACGGCTGGTACCTGTGCACGTCGGTGGTGCATCCCGGCAACCCGGACGTCTTCTTCGCCGGCGGCCTCACCTGCCACCGCACCGACAACGGTGGCAGCTCGTGGACCACGGTCACGCCGCCACACGTGGATCTGCACGCGCTCGCGTTCGACGCGGCGGGTCGCCTTCTGTGTGGCAACGACGGCGGCGTGCATCGCAGCGCCAACGCCGGCGCCTCGTGGCAGTCGCTCAACAGCAACCTCGGCCTCGTGCAGTTCTACGCGGGCCTGTCGGTGCACCCGAGCAACCCCGACCAGATCTTCGGTGGCACACAGGACAACGGCACGAACCGGCGGGTGAGTGGCACCAGCTGGATCGGCGTGCTAGGCGGCGACGGCGGCTACACCGGCGTCGATCCGACGGGCGCGCGCGTGTTCGCCGAGAGCCAGGGCACCGGCAACCTGTACCGGTCACTCAACGGCGGCTCGTTCCAGCCCGTCGGCTCGGGGCTGGCGGGGCGCAACTGCTTCCTGCCCCCGTTCGCGATCCATCCCGGCAACGGGCTCCTGATGGTGTATGGCACCGAGCGAGTGTTCCGCTCGACCGACGGGGGGAGTTCGTTCTCGGCCATCAGTCCCGATCTCACCGGCGGCGGCAGCGCCGCGATCCGCGCCCTCGCCTACGCGCCGAGCGACGCCAACACCATCTGGGCAGCCACCAACGACGGGCGGGTGCAGGTGACGCGCAACGGCGGCGGCAGCTGGAGTCTCGTGCTCACCGGTGTGGTCGGTTGGCCGCGGACGATGCGCTCGATCGAGGTCCACCCGAGCGATCCCGGGCGCGCCTGGGTGGTGGCGAGCACCTTCGGCGGGGTGAAGGTGCGCGGCACTCGCGACTTCGGCGGCAGTTGGAACGTCTTGGACGGCGACCTCCCGGACGTGCCGGTCCAGACCCTGGCCGTCGACGACAGTTCGGGCGAGCCCGCGGTGCTCTACGTCGGCACCGACCGCGGCGTCTACCGCAGCGTCGACGGCGGCGCGCGCTGGAACGCGTATGCGCTGGGCCTGCCGAACGTGCCGGTCGTCGACCTGATCGTCGACGCGCCGAACCGCCGCGTGCTGGCAGCGACCCAGGGCCGTGGGCTGTGGCAGGTGAAGCTCCTGGCGCGCGAGGGCGTGCCCACCGCCGCGCCGCGCTGAGGTCGGCGCGGTGCGGTCGGCGACCTCCGGCATCGCCGACCCGGCGGCTCGGTCGGCGTAGGGGCAAGGTCGGGAATGAGGGAATAGTGCGCCGTGCGCGCCCGTCTGCGCCGCGTCATGCGACGGACACTGGCCCTCACGGTCCTGTTGGTGGCTGCCGGGCTCGGGTTCTTCGCGTGGTGCAAGGGGAACCGACCGTCGTCCGACGCACCGCGTGGGGAGCCGTCGAGCCACCCCGAGACCGCGTCCTCCGCGGGCCGTCGGGAAGGAGTCGACGCGACTCCGGCCAGCGGGGCGCCCGATGATGGGGCGAATGGTGAGGTGGCTGCCGGCGATACCGCTGCCGGCGACAGTCTTGCCGGCGACGTTGCTGCCGGCGAAGGGGCGCCGCAACGCGAGGAGGAGACCGGCGCCGAAGAGGCCCGCGGTCGCGCGCCGTGTCTCGAGGGGTGGCTCGTTCCGCCCGCCGGGCTCGGCATCGATCGCCTGCGGGTGACCTACCGCCGGGCGGCGCAAGACGCGCTGCTGCCGATCCACCTGAATGCGCGCGGCGCGTTCCGTCTGTTCACGGCGGCGCCGGGGACGATCGACGTGTTCGTCCACCTGCACGGCGATCCGTCGCCTCTGCGCGTGGTGCCCAAGGTCGGGCTTGCTGCCGGCACCACCAATCGGGACCCACGTCTGCAAGGTATCGAGTTCCCGGAGCTACGGCTGGTTCGGCTGGACGTCCGCGACACCGACGGCCAGCCGGTGACGCGAGAGGTGTCGGTCCTCGTGCTGCCGCCGCGCGGCGACGCGGGCCGCCGCTGCCGGTTCGGCCGCGGCGAGCCCGTGGCCGTGATCGTCCGGGAGCGACCGCAGCGCATGCAGGTGTGCGTCGATGGCTTCGGCGCCGCCGACGTCGAGGTGCACGAGAGCGCGCGCGTCGACCTGCCGGCGGAGGCCTCGGTCTCGATCCAGGTGGACATCGATGCGGACGTGGCGCGCGACGGGGTCGTCATGGTCGGCCTCGAGCCGGTCGAGGGGCCAGTCGAGGGACCACACGAAGAGCGACCTGCCTACGCCGGCGCGGCAGTGTGCGACGGGCACCGCCTGGACGTCGCGGTCCGCCCACCGGCACTCGGTCTGGTGCGCGACGGGCAGGGTGGCCGTGTGGTGCACTGCGCCGTGCCGGGGTCCTACAAGGTGGTCTGGCAGCTCCGGCGCGCGCGCACGACCGTCCACGGCGAGGGGCAGGTCGTCGAGGTCGGCCTCGGGTCGACCTACGAGGTGGCGCTCCCGCTCACCGCCAGGGTCGTGGCGGCGGCCGAGGCGGCGAGTGCCGCCGAGGGGCGTTGATCTCACGGCCACGCGGCGCCTCCCCTGACGCGGATTCCCAAGCGCCGCGGTCCGTGTCCCGGCGCTCGGCGGGCCGGTCCGGATGGCCGGCGCAGGACCCCGCCTCGGCTTCGGCGGCACGGAGGCCCGTGGCGCGGACGTTCCACCTCGACTCGCATCGGGCGCTCGCATGGGGCGCCGTCGACCGCCCGGGGTCGCCGCGGCGTTCGCGCGGCACCGGATCGCCGCGGGGAACGGTCTGTCGCGCTGCAGCCGTCGGGTCGGCTCTGCTATCCTGCGCCCGGCCCCGTCCGAACACGTCCCATATGGGTGAGCATCAAGTCACGCACGTCGAGGAGCAGCAGCTCCGCACCTTCATGCGCGCCCTGCTGGCCGATGTCCATGCCCTCGAACGCATGCACGAGCTCGGCATGTTCGAGACGGGCGTGCGGCGGATCGGCGCCGAGCAGGAGATGTTCCTCATCGACGCCGCGGGGCGGCCCGTGCCCCTGGCACTGCCCATCCTGGAGAAGCTCGGTGGTCCATCCGCCGCGTTCACCCTGGAGCTGGCGCAGTTCACGTTCGAGACCAACCTGTCGCCTCGGGTACTCGGCGGCGATTGCTTCGGCCAGATGGAGTCCGAGCTGCGCGTCAACCTCGAGAAGGTGCTCGAAGCCGCGCGCTCGTTCGGGGCGCACATCCTGTTGACTGGCATCCTGCCGTCGCTGCGGCTGGAAGACCTGTCGCTCGACAGCATGTGCCCCATTCCGCGCTACCGCGCGCTCAACGACGCGATCACGCGCTTGCGCGGCGGCCGCTTCCGCGTGCAGATCCGCGGCGCCGACGAGGTCGACATCACCCACGACAACGTCATGCTGGAGGCGTGCAACACCAGCTTCCAGCTGCACCTGCAGGTGGCGCCCGACGAGTTCGCGCCGCTCTACAACTTGGCGCAGGTGGTGACGGCTCCGGTGCTGGCGGCGGCGGTCAACTCGCCGATCCTCACTGGCCGGCGCCTGTGGCAAGAGACGCGCGTCGCCCTCTTCCAGCAGTCGGTGGACGCGCGCTCGGAGGTCCACGCGCTGCGCGGCTTGCGGCCGCGAGTCAGCTTCGGCGACAGGTGGGTCGACCGCTCGGTGATCGAGATCTTCCGCGACGACGTCGCGCGGTTCCGATTGGTGCTCACCACGGACATCGACGAGAACCCTCTCGACCTGGTGCGCCAAGGGATCCCGCCCAAGCTCACTGCCCTGCGCTTGCACAACGGTACTGTCTACCGCTGGAACCGACCGTGCTACGGCGTCAAGGATGGCGTCGCCCACCTGCGCATCGAGGCGCGCGCCTTCCCGGCCGGACCGACCGTCATCGACGAGATCGCCAACGCCGCGCTCTACTACGGCTTGATGACTGCGCTGGCCGAGGACCACCCGGACATCCGCACGGTCATGCAGTTCGACGACGCCAAGAACAACTTCGTGCAGGCGGCGCGTCTCGGGCTGCAGTCCCAGTTCACCTGGCTCAAGGGCCGTGAATACACGGGCAAGCAGCTGCTGACGCAGGAGCTGCTACCGCTGGCTCGCCGCGGCCTGCAGCACGCCAAGGTCGACGCGGCCGACATCGACCGCTACCTGGGCCTCGTCGAGGAGCGAGTGCACAGCGGCCAGACCGGTGCGCAGTGGTATCTGAAGTCGATCAGCTCGATGGGCACCCAGGGCACGCTCGACCACCGCATGCGCACCCTGACGCTGGCCACCCTGCGCCGGCAGCGTTCGAGCGAGCCGGTGCACCGATGGGAGCCGGCGACCATGGCCGAAGCCGACTCCTGGCGCTTCAGCTTCCAGCGCATCGGCCAGTTCATGACCACAGATCTGTTCACCGTCCGCCCGGAAGACGTCATCGACCTGGCGGCGAACCTCATGGGCTGGCAGCACCTCCGCCACGTTCCGGTGGAGGACGACTCCGGCCGTCTGGTCGGGCTGGTCTCGGCCCGGGCGCTGGTGCGGGTGATCGCCGAGGGCATCTACGACAAGGGGGGGGATCCGGTGCCGATCGCCCGGATCATGAAGACCGACGTCGTGACGGTGACGCCGGATACGCCGACGGTCGACGCGATCGAGAAAATGCGAGAGCACCGCGTGGGTTGCCTCCCTGTGGTCCAGGGCGATCGCCTCGTGGGCATCATCACCGAACGCGATTTGATCAACGTCGCTGCCCAACTGCTGGAGCAGCACCTACGGGAACCGGCACCCGCGTGAGTCACACCCTGGTCGCTCCGCAACCCCTGCAGCGCGAACTCGGCAGCTACGACGCCGGGCGGCAGGGGCCCACGCTGTTGATCTGTGGCGGCATCCACGGCAACGAGCCGGCTGGGGTGCACGCCGCGCGCCGCTTCCTGGCGGCGCTGCGCGAGCAGGCTCTGCCCATCGCCGGCCGGGTCGAGGCGATCGCCGGCAACCTCGGTGCCCTGGCGCAGAGGCAGCGATTTCTGGTGCGCGACCTCAACCGTGGCTGGGGCGACGAGCGCCTCGCTGGCCTGCGCGGCCTCGGTCACGAACGCGCCGCGGCGGAGGACCTCGAGCAGCGCGGCATGCTGGCCGTGTTCGAGCGGGCCGACGCACACCGGCGCGGGCCGTTGGTCTTCGTCGACCTGCACACGAGTTCGGGAGAGGGGGCGCCGTTCACCTGCACTGGCGACACGCTGCCCAACCGCCGGCTGGCGATGTCGCTGCCCTTGCCGCTCATCCTCGGGCTCGAAGAGACCATCGAGGGCGCGGTGCTGGAGTGGTTCAACATGCGCGGGCACGCTGCGCTGGCGATCGAGGGCGGCCAGCACGACCGCCCGGAGTCGGTCGACAACCACGAGGCGAGCTTGTGGCTGTTGCTGGTGGCGACGGGGATGCTGCCTGCCGCCAGGGTTCCGAACCTGGAGACCTGGCGCGCGCGCCTACGGGCGTCCGCGCGCGGTGCGCCGCCGGTCGTCGAGATCCGCTACCGTCACGTCATCGGGCCGAGCGACGGCTTCCGCATGCGGCCGGGCTTCAAGACCTTCCAGGCGGTGGCGCGCGGCGAGCAACTCGGCACCAGTGCGGATGGAGAGGTGCGCTCACCCGAAGGGGGGCGCGTGCTGCTGCCGCTCTACCAACCGCAGGGCGAAGACGGCTTCTTTCTCGGTCGCGACGTGCGTCCCTTCTGGCTCGGGGTGGCGCGCTGGGCGCGGAAGCTGCGGCTCGACCGCGCCGTACGCCTGCTGCCGGGCGTGCGCCGCGCCAAGGACGACCCGCACACCTTGCTCGCCAGCCAGCGGGTGGCGCGTTGGTACCTGGTCGAGGTGTTCCACCTGCTGGGCTTCCGCAAGCAGCGCAAGCACGGCGAAGTGCTGGTGTTCTCGCGCCGCTTCGCCAACGACCAGGCGCTGTCGCTGCCTTGGCGCGGCTGAGGGTCGGCACTAGCGGAACTCGACGATGGTGCCGCGGTTGCCGTTCGCCAGGCCGGTGATCGCGTTGGCGCCGGTGGTGGCGCCGACCTGGCCGACCGCCGACGGCGAGTAGGGTGCCACCAGGTGGCGCATCATGGTGTCGCTCGCCACCAGGCCGAACGCATTGGCGGACGGGTCCAAGGCGAACACCTGGTGGTAGAGCGACAGGCCATGCAGCTCGGAGCCGGCGCTGAACGTCCGCAACGGCGTGCTCATCGCGCCGGCGGCGTTGCACGTCCCGGGGAACGTCACCACCATGTCGTTGTAGGCGAAGCATGGTCCCGACGTGCCGGATCCGGTCCCTGGGATCAGCAAGGGGAGCGGCAGGCCGTTGAGACTGCCGGTGCTGAAGCCGAGGCTGACGACCACCGGTGCGCCGGCGGGACCTTCGTTGGCGCCGAACGCCAGCTGCATCCGGCCGTTCGGCCAATCCATCTGCGCCGTGCCGTTCGTCACCATGCCCACGGTGCGCCCGCTGGCGACGCAGCCCCGGCCGAATGCGGCGATCGCCGGGAGCGGGTTCTGCGTCGACGAGCCGTCGTCGGCGTCGAGGACGATCCCCACAGAGTTGGTTCGGCCGCTGATACGCATGTCCCAGACCACGCGGCGCGACACCTGCAACGGTTGGTCGAAGGCGATGCTGTAGGTGAAGGGAGCCGGGACCGCTGAGACTACGGGCACCGCTGGGAAGCTGACTGTCTGCTGTGCCAACACCGTGGTGCGCAAGCGGGCATGGTTGTCGTCGAAGGTCGCGCTGGGCGCGGCCGCCGACACGATCGTCGAACCGCCCGAGCAGACGATGGACATGTCGACGCTGAAAGCCGGAAGGGCATCGCCGTCGGCGTTGCGGCGGAAGCTCATGCCGTGCAAGGTCACGGGGCCGACCGGCAGGTCCTCGTGGATCTGCAGGAAGCGCATCTGCGGTGCCAGCGCGCCGATCGGGTTGCCGTTGCCGACAGTTGCCTCGGCGGTGGCGAAGTGCGCCGGGCTGACGATGCCTTGGCCAGGGGTGGGAAGGGTGAAGAGGGCCAACGGCAGGATTTCGATCACGCGCACGCCAGCACAGACGCGGATCGAGCCTGCTCGCCGACAGTTTTTCCGAGGCGAACCCCTCGGCGAGTGCGCGGGACGCTGGCTCCTCCGTGTCGTTCTAGCCATGCGCCGCGACGGCTCTGGCGCCGCCGGATTGTGCTTCTACGAAGCGTCGCCGGCGGTCGGCCGCCGCGGCTCCGTTCTGAGCCCGCCAAAAAGTCGAGCGTACGGGCTCTTCCATGTTGCTCGCGATCGCCATGTTGCTCGTGATCGCCTTGTTGCTCGCGATCGCCATGTTGCTGGCGATCGCCTTCGCGACCGCGAGCCGTTGGTTCAGTCGATCTTCTTCGACCGGCGCGGCGTGCTGGCGCCGGCCCGCGGTCGGGCCTCGTCGACGGCGTCCTTGCGCTCGCCTGGATGGCTTCCGCCCAATCGGATCACCACGCCTCCCGACGGCGACTGCGCGCCCGTCTTGGCGGCCTCGGCGGCGGCGGCGCTGGCGGCTGCGCTGGCCTCGGCCGCCTCGACGCGCGTCGTCGCGGCGCGCAGGGCTTCTTCGTGCGTCTTGCGGGCACTGTCCATGGCCGTGCGCAGGCGCGCCAACTCGTCCTGCAGGCCGCGGTTCTCGGCGCGGATCTCGTGCAGCGAGCGCTCGCTCAGTTCGCGCGAACGCGTGGCGTCGGCGACGAGACGGGCGCGCTCGTCGGCAGCACTCGCGCGCAGGGTCTCGTAGGCCTGCTGCGCCCGAACCAACTCGTCGCGTGCCGCGTGTGCCCGTGCCTCGGCCTGGTCGGCGCGCGTGCGCTCGGCGGCGGTCCGGCGGGCGACCTCCGCGCGCAGCGTCGCCAGCGCCTGCCGCGCCTCCTCCAGCTCCCTGCGCGCGCCGGCGACCTCGCCCGCGTGCCTGCCACGCAGCTCGGCCAGCTCACGCTCGAGTTCCGCGTTGCGCAGCATCAGGTGACGGAGTTCACGCTGGGCGAAGTCCATGGTCTCCACGACGGCATCGGCATCGCCGGACTTGCCCGCCACCGGAGGCGGCGCGGCGTCCTGCGCGTGCAGGATGCAGGCGAGGAGAGCAGCTGAGGGAACAGGCAGCACGCGGGCGGTCATGGTGGCTCAGGCACGGTAGCGCACCCTTCTGCAATTGGCGCCGCCTGTCCCGGGCTGTGGGCACAATCCCCGATGGGCGGACGACTGCGTCGCCGCCCATCGCACCGCTCCACCGCTGAAGGCTGGTTGCGCTCGACCGTCGTAGAAGGGCGGTGCGATGAACCGCAAGGTCCTTTGGCGGCGCGCGCCCGTCGGCGAATCCGAGCGCGAGCCGGGGAAGGCCACGAGGAAGCGACGAGGGGGCGCTGTCGCGGACCGGGCGGCGCCGAGGTCACGGGACTGCTGGTGGCTGAAAGTCGCGGGCGCGCCTGCCGTTCGAGCCGACGAACAGGCCGAGCCGGTGGCCGCGGCGAAATCCTTTTCGTTCGCGCGCGGCGGGCAGGGCCGCTATGGGTGAGCGCCTCCGATGACCTGGGTTCTGCGCTGGCTCCGCACGTCGCTCGGCAGCAAGGTGGTGATGGCGGTCACCGGTCTCTTGCTGTTCTTCTTCCTGGTTGGGCACATGGCAGGCAATCTGCTGGTCTTCCGCGGCCAGCAGGCCATGAACGACTACGCCTACTTCCTGCAGCACTCGACGGGGCTGCTGTGGACGGCGCGTCTGGGCTTGCTGGCCCTGTTTGCCCTGCACGTGGCGATCGGCCTGCGGCTGACGCGCGACAACCGCGGGGCGCGGCCGGAGCGCTACGCGCACGAGGACACGGTGCAGGCCAGCTTTGCCTCGCGCTCGATGATCCTGTCCGGGCTCGTCGTCGCCGCGTTCCTCGTCTACCACCTGGCACACTTCACGCTCGGTTGGATCCAGAGCGGCAACTACGCCCTTCGTGACGCGACCGGCCGCCACGACGTCTACACGATGGTCGTGCTCGGCTTCCGCAACCCCGTCGTGGCGCTGTCGTACGTGGTGGCCGTGCTCTTGCTCGGTCTGCACCTCAGCCACGGCCTGCAGAGCCTGTTCCAGTCGCTCGGCTTGCGCCACCGGCGCTACTCGCCCCTCATCGGTACCGCGGCGCCGATCGTCGCCGCGCTGCTGGTCGCCGGCTTCTTGTCGGTGCCCTTCAGCGTCTTGCTCGGGATCGTCCAGCCTCCTCAGTGAACGCCATGCCGCCGAGTACGACGACCTCCGAGCACGATGACCACCCAAGCACGACGACCCTGAAAGCACGATGACCCTGCAAAGCAAGATCCCTCCGGGCCCGCTGGCGCAGAAGTGGACGGAGCACAAGGGCCACCTGCGCCTGGTCAACCCCGCCAACAAGCGCAAGTACAAGGTGCTGGTGGTCGGCTCGGGCCTGGCGGGCGCCTCGGCGGCCGCGTCGCTCGCCGAGCTCGGCTACCACGTCGAGTGCTTCTGCTATCAGGACAGCCCGAGGCGCGCCCACAGCATCGCCGCTCAGGGTGGTATCAACGCGGCCAAGAACTACCCCAACGACGGCGACAGCGTCTGGCGCCTCTTCTACGACACCATCAAGGGCGGCGACTTCCGCTCGCGCGAGGCCAACGTCTACCGTCTGGCCGAGGTCAGCGTCGACATCATCGACCAGTGCGTTGCGCAGGGCGTGCCGTTCGCCCGCGAGTACGGCGGCTACCTGACCAACCGATCCTTCGGCGGTGCCCAGGTGTCGCGCACCTTCTACGCGCGTGGCCAGACCGGACAGCAGCTGCTCATCGGCGCCTACCAGGCGCTCTCGCGGCAGATCGGCAGTGGGCAGGTCAAGATGTACCCGCGCACCGAGATGCTCGATCTGGTGCTGGTCGACGGCCGCGCCGCCGGCATCGTCGTGCGCGACATGGTCACCGGCCAGGTGCGCAGCCACGCCGGCGACTGCGTGCTCTTGTGCACGGGTGGCTACGGCAACGCCTTCTACCTGTCCACCAACGCCAAGGGCTGCAACGTCACCGCGACCTACCGTGCCTACAAGCGCGGCGCCCTGTTCGCGAACCCTTGCTTCACGCAGATCCATCCGACCTGCATCCCCGTCACCGGCGACCACCAGAGCAAGCTGACCCTCATGTCGGAGTCGCTGCGCAACGATGGCCGCATCTGGGTGCCGCTGCACGACAGCGACAAGCGTGATCCGCGTCAGATCCCGGAAGGCGAGCGCGACTACTTCTTGGAGCGGAAGTATCCGAGCTTCGGCAACCTGGCGCCGCGCGACGTCTCGTCGCGTGCCGCCAAGCAGGCGTGTGACGAAGGGCGAGGCGTCGGCGAGTCCGGGCTCGGCGTGTACTTGGACTTCAAGGATGCCATCGCGCGGCTCGGCAAGGACGTCATCAGCCAGCGCTACGGCAACCTGTTCCACATGTACCAGAAGATCACGGGCGAGGACCCGTACCAGGTGCCGATGCGCATCTTCCCGGCCGTGCACTACACGATGGGCGGCCTGTGGGTGGACTACAACTTGATGTCCAACGTGCCCGGCCTGTTCGTGCTGGGCGAGGCGAACTTCAGCGACCATGGCGCCAACCGACTCGGCGCCAGCGCGCTCATGCAAGGTCTGGCGGACGGCTACTTCGTGGCTCCCTACACCGTTTCCGACTACCTGGCCGGGGTGAAGGCGGGTTCGGTGTCGACCGACCGTCCCGAGTTCGCGGCGGTCGAGAACGACGTGCAGGTGCGGGTGCGCCAGCTCCTGGCAATCAAGGGCCAGCGCACTGTCGATTCGTTCCACCGCGAGCTGGGCAAGCTGATGTGGGACCACTGCGGCATGGCGCGCACGCGTGACGGGCTGCAGCGTGCCCTGCACCGCATCCCGGAGCTGCGCGCCGAGTTCTGGAGCAACGTCAACGTGCTCGGCTCGGGCAACGAGCTCAACATCTCCCTCGAGAAGGCCGGCCGGGTTGCCGACTTCATGGAGTTCGCCGAGCTGATGTGCCACGACGCGTTGATGCGCGAGGAGTCGTGTGGCGGCCACTTCCGCGAGGAGTACCAGACAGCCGAGGGCGAAGCGCAGCGCGACGACGAGCACTATTGCTTCGTCGCGGCCTGGGAACACCGCGGCGATGGTGTCACGCCGGGCTTGCACCGCGAGGATCTGGAGTTTGAGAACGTGAAGCTGCAGACGCGGAGCTACAAGTGATGAGGGTCACCCTGCACATCTGGCGACAGAAGAGCCGGTCCGAGCCCGGGCGGATGGTGACCTATCCGCTCGACAGCGTCAGCCCCAACATGTCCTTCCTCGAGATGCTCGATGTGCTCAACGAGGAGTTGATCGGGCGTGGCGAGGAGCCGGTGGCGTTCGACCACGACTGCCGGGAGGGCATCTGCGGGTCGTGCGGCGTCATGATCAACGGCGTCGCCCACGGGCCGGAGCCGGGGACCACCGCTTGCCAGCTGCACATGCGCAGCTTCAAGGACGGCGCCGAGATCTGGATCGAGCCTTGGCGGGCGCGCGCCTTCCCGATCATCCGCGACCTGATCGTCGACCGTTCGGCGCTCGACCGGGTCATCCAGGCCGGTGGCTACACCTCGGTGAGCACCGGCAACGCTCCCGACGCCAACGCCATCCCCATCGCCAAGGTCGACGCGGACGCGGCGTTCGAGGCGGCGGCCTGCATCGGCTGCGGCGCCTGCGTGGCGTCGTGCAAGAACGCGTCCGCCATGCTGTTCGTCGGCGCCAAGGTGGCCCACCTCAACCGCCTGCCGCAGGGTCGTGTCGAGTCCCCCTCGCGCGTGCTCGCCATGGTGGGGCGCATGGACCGGGAGGGCTTCGGCAACTGCACCAACCAGTACGAGTGCGAGGCCGTCTGCCCCAAGGAGATCAAGGTCGACGTCATCGCCGAGATGAACCGCCTGCACCTGCGCGCCACGCTGGCGGGTGCGGAGCCGCACGGACAGGTCTAGGCCCGGGGCGCTGACCGTCTCGAGCTGCTGCGTCGACAGCCTGCGGCTTGTACAAGGTCGTCATGAGCATCCGCATCGTCCGTCTCGGATCGGCTCGCAGTCCGAAGGAGGGCACTCGTGTCGGTACGGTGCGCCGGCCGCCGCGCGGGGTGCCCAAGTCCGACTTCGCCGCGCTCGACTGGTACGACGTGTGGTTCCCCACGCTCGCTCCGAGCCTGGAGTCGATGAAGCTCGGTCTGGCTGCGCGCACGCCGGCGCAGTGGGCGACGTTCGTGCGCCGCTACCGCGCCGAGATGGCGCGCCCCGATGCCAAGCACGCGCTGGCCTTGCTGGCGGCGATGTCGCACGGCACCAACCTGTCGGTCGGTTGCTACTGCGAGGACGAGGCGCGTTGTCACCGCGGCATCCTGCGCGAACTCTTGTCCCAGCACGGTGCCGACGTGGTGGCGTGATCTGCCTGGCCGCGCCACCGTTCGCGCCGGCACGTCAGGGAGCAGGTGCCGCGGCGCGATCTCGGGTCGCGTTGGCATTTCGCCGCGCCACCGACAGGTAGGCGACGGCGTCGAACGAATCGGTCCAGGCGGTGCAGCCCGAGCGCTGGTCGAGCGGAATCTCGTCGGCAAGGCCGGCGAGTTCGGCTTCGGTGCGGTAGATCAGGCGCCAGGCCATGAACGACTCCATGTATGCGGCGTCGTAGATCTGGGGCACGAAGTTGCAGATCAGCAGCTGGCCACCCGTGCGCAAGCGGTCGAACAAGGACGAGGTGAGACGCCGGGCGAAGGGGGCTTCGAGGTAGTCGTAGAGACCGGCGGAGTAGACGAGGTCGAACGTGCCGAGGTCGTCGGCGCCGAGCAGGCGGGTCGCCGAGCGTGCCACGGCCCGCACAGGCCGGTGCTTCCACTCGCTGGTCACCACCGCCAGGCTCGCCTGGTCGCTGTCGAGGCACACGACTTCGTCGAGCACGCCGTCGCGTAGCGCCGACGACAGGCGTCCTTCGCGGAAGTGGCCGCACGCCACCACCAGGGCGCGGCGTTGGCCGGCCGGCCTGGCGGTCAGGGCATCGAGCGAGCGAGCCAGGATCCGGCGGCGCGCCTGGACCGCGAGCGCCGCCGGGCGCGTGGCCGTGGTGTGGTCCCACACCGCGCGGCCGAGATCCGTGGCGTCGCCGGCGTCCCGCAGCCGGTAGATGTAGTCGAGCAACACGGCGTCGCCCGGGTAGCCGCGCGGCTTCTCTTGACTGCGCCGGATCATCGGATCCTCGAGCATCGCTGCGGAGATCGGATGGTGCCGGAGCTCGCTCTCGACGAAGCCGAGCCAGCCGGAGCGCGAGCGGGCGTCGCGGACGTCCCGCAGGACGGCGAACAGTCGGTCGAGCGCCACCGCCGGCGTCCCGCTTCGCAACTCGTCATGGAGGAGGTCCAGCGCCCGCACGGGCGCCTCACGCAGTTCTGGCGCAGCGATCATGGTGCATGGCAGAGCGCGCGCACGGTCGGTCTTTTGTCGCGCATTCGTGATGCGAGCGCGATGGCGCGGGCTTCAGCGCCCGCGCAGGCGTCGGAGCTGGGCGACGGCATTGCGCACGCTGCTGTCGCGCACGCTGTCATCGCCGGCCTCGACCAGGCGCAGGGCGGTCTCGGCAGCGTCGACGGCTCGGTCGAGCTCGCCGCGCCGGTGCAGCTCGCGCGCCAGGAAGTAGTGCGGCCGCGCACTCGTCGTCAAGGCGCGAGCGGCCGCCTGCAGCGTCTCGAGCGTCGCCTCGTGCCGTAGGTGGAACCGACACTCTCCCAGCAGGCACAGGGAGATGCCGTCGCGCGGGTCGAGCTCGACGGCGCGCTCGAGGTGGGCGTGCGCCGCTTCGAAGTCCTTGGCGGCGAAACGCAGCCGGCCGAGGTTCTGGTGCGGCTGAGGCAGGAATGGTGCCAGTTCCGCCAGCTGTTCGAGGTAGGGAGCGGCGGCGCCCTTGTCGTGCTGCCACAGGATCTCGGCGATGCGCGTCAGGGCCGGCAGGCAGTCGGGAGCCAACTCCAGCGCGGCGCGGCACGCGGCGAGCGCCGCCTCGTCGTCGGCGCGCGCGGTGGCGAGGTTGCAGCGAACCATGTGCAGCGTCGGTGACTTCGGCTCGGCCGCGAGTGCCTTGGTCAAGGCGGCGTCGGCGGCCTGGAGATCGCCAGCCGCGATCAGAGCGTCGATGGTCATGGGCCGCAGGTATGCCGTCAGCTCGGGGTCGAGTCGCATCGCCTCGTTGGCGGCGGCGCGGGCGTCGGCGGGATCGGAGTGCAGGCGGGAGACGGCGATCCAGGCGTGTGCCGACGCCGACCGCGGCCACAGCGAGCGCAACGCCGACACGGCCTGCTCGGCGACGCCGCGCAGCTCGCGATGCGCTTGTGCCGTGCCGGCGCGGGTGGCGGCGTAGGCCATCATGCCGTAGTGGAGTTCGCGGGCCCGAGGCTCGAACCAGCGCAGTCGCTGTAGGGTGGCCGCAGCCACCGCGAAGTCGTCGCTGCTGCCGGTGCGCAGCGCGCGCATGTAGCGCAGCATGGTGATGAGCTGCCGCTCGCCCGGGTCGACCCGCGCCGACGTCGGCGCGAGGGGCGGATCCTGGCGCAGACGGTCGAGTTCGGATTCGAACCGGCGCAGCGTCGGGTGTGCGGCCAACAGGTCCTCGGCGCGGGCGTCGTGCCGCGACAGGATCGCGGCGGCGACGGCTCCCAGGGCCGCTTCCTCCGACTCCGGTGCCATGGCCTGTACGGCAGTGAACGCTGCCAGCGCCTCGCGGCGTCGCGTGGGGTCGAGCACCAGGTGGTGCGCGTGTGCCAGGGCCCGCTCGACGGCCTGTGCGTGCTCGCGCGCGCGCGCCGCCACCACGCGCGGCCACTGCAACCAGAGCACGACGCCCAACACGATCAGCAGCAGCGAGGTGCCGGCGAGGAGCAAGCGCGTACGGTCGCGCACGACCCAGTGCGCGGCACGACGCAGTCGCCCCCGCGGGCGCGCGCTCACGGGCAGTCCGTCGCGCACGGCGGCCAGGTCGCGTGCCAGCGCGCTGGCGCTCTGGTAGCGATCGCGAGGGTCGTGCTCGAGGGCCTTGTGCAGCACTGCGTCGAGGTCGGGAGACACTTGGGCGCGCAGTGGGTGGATCGGGATCGGAGTGCGCTCCTCGTCGGCGTCGGCCTCCAGATCGAGGGCGGTGCGCAGGCAGCGCTGCAGGGTGCGGCCGAGGGCGTAGAGATCGGTGCGTTCGTCGAGGTCGGCGGCGGCGATCTGCTCCGGCGACGCGAAGCCCGGCGTGCCGACGAAGCCCGCGTGGTGCGTCACCTCGTCACGGCGGCGCGCGACGCCGAAGTCCAGCAGCACCGCGTCGCGCTCCTGCGATCGGATGCGGATGTTGGACGGCTTCACGTCACGGTGCAGGAGGCCGGCCGCGTGCACGGCGCTGAGCGCTTGGGCGACCTGGTTGGCGATGCCGACGAGGAAGGGCACGGCTCCCGGCCAGGGGCCGCGCGCGTCGTCACCCAGGAGGTCGGCGACGGCGGCGCCGCTGGACGCGCCGGTGCGGAACGCCTCGCCGAGGCAAGCGGCGACGGCCGCCAGGTCGGCCCCGGCCACAAGCTCCATCGCCAGGGCCGAGCCGCTGCCGCCGGTGACCACGTCGTAGATCGGGGCGACGTGCCGATGGGTGATCTGTGCCATCGCCCGCGCCTCGCGCAGGAAGCGCTCCTGCGTGGCCCCATCCTCCGCCCAGGGCGCGTGCACGAGCTTGAGCGCGACGAGGCGATCCAGCCGCAGGTGGTGCGCCGCGAACACCTGCCCCATGCCGCCGCGACCGATCCGGCGCTCGACGCGGTAGCCTGCCGCCGTCGGCAGGTCCTCGTCGGGGGCGCTCTGCAGGCAGCGCTGCACGTAGTCGACCTGCCGCAGCACCGGGGCGAGGTCGGAGTGCACCAGGCACAGCTGTTCGAGGCGGTCGGGAGCGAGGACGCCGCCGGCTGCGTGCGCGGCGTACAGGCCCTCGGCCCTGGTCACCTCGGAGGCTTCGTTGCTCGGCGCGGTCGCCGACGAATGGTCTGAGCGTCGGAGCCCACCATCGACGTGCTCGGGCAGCCTCGCGTCCGGCGGTTGGTCGCGGTGCAGGCTCATGGCAGGCTCCGCGCTCGGTCCCGGTCAGACATGGTCCATGAACCGGCGCAGGCGCGTGGTCGCTTCGTCGGTGATGCGTTTGGTCTGCGACACCGACAGCCCGACGGAATCGGCGGTCTCCTGCAGCGTCAGGCCGGCAAAGATGCGCAGCTCGGCGATCCGGGCGGCCCGGGCGTCGCTCGCCGCCAGCAGGGCCAACGCCTCGTCCAGGGCCAGCACATCGACCACGTCGCTAGTGGACGCGGGCTGGTCGGGATCGAGGGCGACGAGGAGGCTGCTGTCCCGCTTGTGGGCGCGCCGCCGGCGTGCGTGGTCGACCAGCAGCCGTCGCATCACCCGGACCGCGATGCGCCGGAACTGGCCGGCATCGAGGTGCTGGTCGTGTGCCGAGAGCCGGAGCCACGCCTCGTGCACGAGCGCGGTGGGCTGCAGGGTGTGATTGCGGGGCTCGCGCCGGAACATCGCGTCCGCGGCCCGGCGCAGTTCCTCGTAGAGGGCGGACAGGTCGGAGGGCGAGGCGGTCACGGGCTTCGGGCGCGGCTGCGGGAACGCGGCTCCAAGCGTCCGCGGCCGGCTGCATTTTGCACGAATTCCCGAGCGATGTGCACCGGCGCCGCGGCCTCGAACCCGCGGCGAGCGGTCTCTACTTGCTGCCGGCCTGGCGTGCGTGCAGTGCTACCGGCGTGCTCAGCTGGTGTGGGCCGAAGCGGACGATCAGCTCGCCCGTGCCCGGCTTGCCGCCCATGCTCTCCTTCAGCTTGATTTCCAGACGCGGGGCCGAGACGTCGGTCCGTTCGTGCTTGAGGGCGACCTCGATGCCCCCCGTCGTCTGGTGGGCAACGAACGGATCGATGGTGCTGGCGTGCACCGTCGCCGGATCGAGCGCCGCCATGAAGAAGGCCTCGCCCTTGCGCTCCAGAGTCAGGTAGTAGACCCCCGCCGGCAGCTCGCGGTCGCCCAGGGTCACCGGCACGCTGGCGTCGAGCGTGGTCCACTCGTCCTTGCCGAAGCGCCAGCGTCGGTTCTGCACCTTCGGCGAGTCGATCATCTCTTCGTACTTGTCCTGCCACTCGGGCTGGCCGTAGGCGATCGAAACGCCGCCCACCGAGCCGCGGCCGGAGAACAGCACCATGCGCGTCAGCTTGCGCTCGAAGGTGCCGGCGAAGACCTGGACCGCGGCCGGTCGCGAGGCGTTCTGCTCGATGTGGGCGACGATCTCCTTGTAGCGGGGCTCGCTCCGCAGCACGTCCATGTCGGTGTCCTCGGCCATGTGGTCGGCGCCGGCAAAGCCGCGCTCGGCGGCCTTGGCCAGCCACTCCAGAGCGTGCACTTTGTCGCCACGCAGGGCGTACACGCAGGCGGCGTTGTAGCTGGCGACGGGCGCCACCTCGGGGAACTCGGTGGCCTTGACGTGCACCTTCAGTGCCTCGTCGAGGTCGCCGGCGGCGTGCAGCGCGTAGCCGAGCATGTGCCAGGACTTGGCGTCCTTGGGGTTGGCTTCGACCAGCTTGCGGAAGCTGGCGATCGCCGCTTCCCAGTTGCCGGCGGCCACCGCGGCATCGGCGGCGTCGCGGGTGGCGGTCGTGGTTTCGGTGCCTTGCGCGCAGGGTGCGGCAGCGAACAGGGCGAGGAGGAACGTGGACGCGATCGTGCGCATGGTGTGGGTGGCGAGTCGAGACGATGGGTCGCAACGGCACCCCGGGGGCTCGGAGCATCCGGCGTGCCACTCGCAGACGAGGTGGCCGAGATTCGGCAGACCATGTCGCCGCCCGGCGAAACTCCGGCCCTCTCGGAGTACCTCGGCCTGGCTCCCCGCCACCGTTGCGTTGCCCGACGCCGACCGCCGTGGTAAGGTCCTCCGCCCCGCGATGAGCCACCCGCAGCCGAAGATCGGCATCGTCACGATCTCCGACCGTGCCAGCCGCGCGCTCTACGACGACCAGTCCGGGCCCGCCATCGAGTCGGCGTTGCTCGACTACCTGGCGACACCCTGCGAGATGCAGAGGCGGGTGGTGCCGGACGAGCGCGACCAGATCGCCGCCACGGTCACCGCACTGGCTCGGGAGGGTTGTTGCCTGGTCTGCACCACCGGCGGCACCGGACCGGCGCCGCGCGACGTGACGCCGGAGGCATTGCAAGGGGTCTTCGACAAGGAGCTGCCCGGCTTCGGCGAGGCGATGCGGCGGGCCTCGCTCGCCGCCGGCGTGCCCACCGCCATCCTCTCGCGCCAGACCGCGGGAATCGTCGGCACCTGTCTGGTGGTCACTCTGCCGGGCAAGCCGGCGGCGATCCGCGTGTGCCTGGACGCCGTCTTTCCTGCCATTCCCTACTGCATCGACCTGATCGGCGGCCCGTTCCTCGAGGGCAATCCGAAGGTGGTCCAGGTGTTCCGTCCCGGAAAGTGACGATGCCGCGCTCGTCTCCGGCCGCGCTCGCAGGCTGATCGCGATGGCGCTGACGCTGACCCTGGTCGCCTTGCTGTTGCTGCTGAACGCGCTGTGCGTGGCGGCGGAGTATTCGGTCGTGTCTGCGCGCAAGAGCCGTGTGCGCGCCGAAGCCGAACGGGGCGGGCGACTGGCCAAGGGGCTCCTGCCTGTGCTCGAGCAGCCGGTGGAGAAGGATCGCTACATCTCCGGTTGCCAGCTGGGCATCACCGTCACCAGCCTGGCGCTCGGGGCCATCGCCGAAGGGGAACTCGCCGATACCCTGATCGCGGGCATCGACCGAGCCGGTCTCCTGGTCGGCGTTGCTGCCCATTCGTTGGCCGTGGCGATCGTGCTGGTGGTGCTGACCTTCGTGCAGGTGGCGTTCGCAGAGGTGCTGCCGAAGGCACTGGCCCTGCAGTTCCCCACGCCGGTGGTGCTCGGCACCTCGCCGATCGTACGGGTGTGGCTGTTCGTGCTCGCCATCCCGATCCGCGTGTTCACAGCTTCGTCGAACTTCTTGCTGCGTCTGTTCCGCCTGCCGCAGCCTGGCCACGCCCAGGGCTACACGCCGAACGAGATCCAACTCCTCGTGGACGAGAGTCGGCGCGGCGGGGTGCTGGCTGCGCGCACGTCGCATCGCTTGCAGCACGCTCTCGAGATGCAGGAGCGGCCGGTGCGGCGTCTCATGGTACCGCGCAAGAATGTCTTCGCCGTCGACCTCGACCAGCCGGTCGACGCGGTGGTGGCGGCGGTGATGGGTAGCGACTACACGCGCATTCCCGTGTTCCGCGGCACCATCGACGAGATCGTCGGCGCCATCCACACCAAAGATCTCGCTCTGCGTCATGTCGAGCAAGGTGGCGTGGGGGATCTCGATGGCCTGGTGCGGCCGGTGCTCTACGTGCCCGAGACCACGTCGGCCGACCGGGTGCTCGCCGACATGCGCAGCAAGGGCGTGGCGCAGGCCATCGTCGTCGACGAGTTCGGCGGCATGGTCGGCCTGGCCACCCTGGAAGACCTTCTGACCGACGTGGTCGGATCGGTGCGGCGTCGCACCGACTCGACCATGGGCGTCGAGCGCCTGCCGGACGGGCGCCTGCGCCTGCCGGGCAACATGCGCATCGACCAGGCGGCCCAGGTGCTGGGGGTTTCGTGGAAGGGCTACGCCAACACGGTCGGCGGTTTCGTCATCGAGCGGCTGGGGCGCGTGCCGGCGCGCGGCGAGAGCTTCGAACTCGACGGGCTGAAGTTCGAGGTCGAGGGTGTGCAGCGCAATCTGATCACGGCGCTGCAGGTGCGCATGTTGCCGCCCCGGGAGGTGCGCGATGGCTAGCGTCGTCATCCTGTCATGGGTGTTGGCGATGGTCGTGCTCAACGCGGTGTTCGTCGCCGCCGAGTTCGCACCGATCGCCGCCCCGCGCGCCACCATCGACGCCATGGCCAACGACGGCAACCGCCTGGCGCGCATGCTGCAGCCGGTACTGCACGACGCCGGCCGCATGGATCGCTACATCGCCACGGTGCAGCTCGGCATCACGCTGGCCACGGTCGGACTCGGCATGTACGGCGAGCACCGGCTCTCGGCGCTGCTGCTCGGCGCCTTCGGCGACGCCGGTGTCGGCACCGCCGAGGCGCATGCCTTGGCCAGCGCCGTGGTGTTGGTGGGGATGACCTACGTGCACGTGGTGGTGGGCGAGATGGTGCCGAAGTCGATCGCGCTGGCGACGCCGGTACGGGTGGCGCTCTGGCTGGCACCGGTCATCGCTGCCTTTCGCGTCGTGCTCTTTCCCCTGGTCTATCTGACCGAGCGCGCCAGCGGCCTGGCGCTGCGCTTGCTGGGCATCGATCGCGACGCGGCGCACGTCAGCCGCTACTACACCAGCGAGGACCTGCACGACGTGGTCGACGAGAGCGAAGAGACCGGCGCCCTGTCGCCGGAGTCGAGCCAGGTGCTGCGCGACTTGTTGGAGTTTCCCGAGCGCACTGCGGAAGAGGTGATGGTGCCGCGCGTGCGCATGATCGGTATTCCGGTGGGGGCCACGCCGGTCCAGGTCGCCGAGATCCTGCGCCGCTCGCGCCACACGCGGCACCCCGTGTACGAGGGCGACCTCGACCACATCGTCGGCGGCATCCACGTGAAGAAGCTGTACCGCGACCACCTGGTGGCGCGCGCGCCGGTGACGCGCGAGTCCGCTCGTGTCATGCCTTTCGTGCCCGAGGCGGCGCGGCTCGACAAGGTGCTGGACGCGATGCGTGAGAACGGCGTGCACATGGCCTTCGTCATGGACGAGCACGGCGGTACCGCCGGCATGATCACCGTCGAGGATCTGTTCGAGGAGGTCGTCGGCGAGATCGACGAGGGTGGCAGCGTGCCGCCGATCGTCGACGAGCCCGACGGCAGCGTGATCGTGGCCGGCACGGTGCGCCTGGACGAACTGGGTGAGCACGTCGAACTCGAGCTCGAGCACGAGGACGCCGACACCGTGAGCGGCCTGGTCCTCTTGCTGCTCGGACGCCCGGCGCGGGTGGGCGACCGGGTCGAGTTCGGCGGCCTGCAGTTCACGGTGCGCGCGGTCGCCAACCGGGGGGTGCGGCGTTGCCAGGTGCGCCGGCTGCCGGCGCCCGCAGTCGCCGAGTGACCGGGCAGGCGTGCGGATACCGCGTCGAGGTTGACACGCGCGGGACGCGCCGACATCTTCGCTCGCAACCATGAGCTCGGATCCGTTCGCGCCGCAGCCCCAGCACAAGTTCTCGTTCGGCCTGTGGACCGTCGGCAATCCGGGGGCGGATCCGTTCGGTCGTGCTGTGCGGCCGCGCTTGTCGCCGGTCGAGATCGTCGAGCTTCTGGGCGAGGTCGGTGCCTGGGGGGTCAACCTGCACGACGAGGACCTGGTGCCGGCCGACAGCAGCGCCGCCGAGCGCGACGCCATCGTGCGCGAGTTCAAGCGTGCGCTGGCCGACCACGGCCTGGTGGTACCGATGGCGACCACCAACCTGTTCGGCGACCCGGTGTTCAAGGACGGTGCCTTCACCGCCAGCGACCGCCGCGTGCGCGCCTACGCGTTGGCCAAGACCATGCGCGCCATCGATCTCGGTGTCGAACTCGGTGCCCAGGTCTACGTGTTCTGGGGCGGGCGCGAGGGTGTCGAGACCGATGCATGCCGCAACCCGCTCGATGCGCTGGCATGGCTGCGCGAGGCGCTCGACTTCCTGTGCGCCTACTGCAAGGACC
Organism: Planctomycetota bacterium; assembly: GCA_041398565.1. GTDB lineage: Bacteria > Planctomycetota > UBA1135 > UBA1135 > UBA2386 > DATGPD01. The sequence goes on from JAWKUN010000002.1 coordinate 645,877, forward strand.
AGGGCTACGACCTGCGGTTTGCCCTCGAGGCGAAGCCCAACGAACCGCGCAGCGACATCTACCTGCCGACGACCGGAGCGATGCTCGGCTTCATCGCCACCCTCGAGCATCACGAGATGGTGGGCGTCAACCCGGAGGTTGCGCACGAGCACATGGCGGGGCTCAACTTCCACCACGCCGTGGCGCAGGCGTGGGACGCCAAGAAGCTGTTCCACATCGACCTCAACGACCAGAACTACGCGCGCTACGACCAGGACCTGCGCTTCGGGTCGCAGAACCCGAAGGCGGCGTTCTTCTTGGTCAAGTTCCTGGAGGAGGTCGGCTACGACGGGGCGCGCCACTTCGACGCGCACGCCTACCGCAGCGAGGACGTGGACGGCGTCAAGGCCTTCGCGCGCGGCTGCATGCGCAGCTACCTGATCTTGAAGCAAAAGGCGGCGCAGCTCACCGCCGACCAGGAGTACCAGGACCTGCTGCGCGCGGTGAGCGGGCGCAGCGACGCCTCGGTGGAGTTGCTCGGGCCGTACGAGAAGACGCGGGCGCAGGCGCTCAAGGCCCATCGTTTCGACCGCGCCGCCTTGGCGGCGGCGGGCCTCGACTACGAGCGCCTCGACCAGATCGTCTTCGACCTCTTGTGCGGCGTGCGCGGCTGACGGCGCGTCGCAGCTCGAATCGTGACACCCGCGCAGCTCGAATCGTGACAACATGGACAACGAACGACTGAAGACCGAACTGCAGCCGCTGCTCGAGATCCTGCGCGGCGTCGACGTGCGCGACCCTGGGGCGGCGGTGGCGACCTTGAACGCAGCCGCCCCTGTCGACGGCCCGCTGGTGCGCGGCATCCGCGCCATGGCCGAGGCCGGCGCAGCGGCCGGCTGGCTGCTGCCGAAGGAGAACGCCGGCGTGCGCTTCGGCCGCGTCGCCAAGGACCTCGGCGGCTTCAGCATCGACGCCGTGCACATGGACGGACCCGGGCCCGAGCACGTGCACCCGAACGGCGAGATCGACCTCTGCTTCGCGCAGAAGGGCGCGCCGACCTTCGACGGCAAGCCGGCCGGCTGGGTGGTCTACGGGCCGCAGTCGCGGCACGTGCCGACCGTGCGCGACGGCGAGATGCTGATCCTGTACTTCCTGCCCGGCGGCGCCATCGAGTTCGTCAAGAACTGACGGCGGCGGCGGTCGCCCTCACCAGGTTTGGCCGCGCAGGCTGTCTTCGGGCCGTCCGCGCTGGCGCGCCAGCCGCACGGTGCCGCCGTCGACGAGGACCTCGGCGGGTGTCGGGTGCGACAGGAAGCCGGTGGGGCTGAAGGTCAGGCCGTAGGCGCCGGCGACGAGCACGGCGATCAGGTCGCCGGCCTGCAGCGACGGCAGTGCCACGTCGACGCCGAACTCGTCGGCCGGCGTGCACAGCGGCCCCGCCAGGGTCCACGGTGCGGTCTTGTCGGCGCGCGGCCTGCCGCAGGCGACGATCGGATACGGCCGCTTGATGACCGCGCCGAGTCCGGCCGCGGCGCCGAACTGGTGCATGCCGCCGTCGAGCAGGGCGAAGTCCTTGCCGCTCGAGCGTTTGGTCTCGAGCACCCGAGTGAGGAACACGCCGGCCTCGGCCACCAGGTAGCGGCCGAGTTCGAGGTGGCAGCGCGGGCCGCGACGCGACGCACCGACCAGCGCGCGCAGGCCGCGCCCGGCGGCGGCGAGGTCGAAGGTCGGGTCGCCGTCGAAGCAAGGGATGCCGAAGCCGCCGCCGAAGTTGAGGCTCGCGAGCCGGTGGCCGACTGCGCGCTCCACGTCCTGGCCGAGCGCGTAGAGCCGTTCAGCCGCGGCGACCCAGGCGCCGGCATCGAAGCTCTGCGAGCCGGTGTAGACGTGCAGGCCGCGCAGCTCGCACTGGTCGGTCCGCACGATCGCCCTCGCCAACTCCACCACGGCGTCTTCGTCGACGCCGAACTTCTTGCTGCCGCCGGCCATGCGCACGCGGGCGCCGCTCGTCTCCCGGTTCGGGTTGACGCGGATGGCGACGCCGGGTCGCGCGCCGCGGGCGCGCGCGAGCCGGGCCAGGCGCGCGTGTTCGCTCGCCGACTCCAGATTGACGGTCGAGACGCCGAGGTCGAGCGCCGTCTCGAGGTCGACGACGCTCTTGGCCGGGCCGGCGAAGTGCATGTGGGCCCCGGCGAAGCCGGCGGCGTGGGCGACGTGGATCTCGCCCGCCGACGCCAGCTCGGCGCCGGTGCCGGCAGCCCGCAGCACCTGAGCCACGGCGACGCATGGGTTGGCCTTGACCGCATACAAGACGTCGAGGCGCGCTCCGAATGCCTTGCGCACCGCGGCGACCTGCGCGCGCAGGATCTCTGCGTCGTAGACGTAGAGCGGCGTGCCGAAACGCGCGGCAAGCTCCGCGGCGTCGACGCCGCCGATGTGCAGGGTGCGCCGCCGGCCGCCGAGACGGGCGAGGAGGCGGGTGCGCACCGTGTCGGTCCGAGCCGGGGCCATCGGGGCGGGGTCATACCAGGTTCGGGCGGCGTGGCGACGCACCAATCGCAAGTGCTAGAATTTCAGCATATCGAGCTTGTCCGTCGACCAAAGTGCTAATAAAACAGCACATCGACACGGAGCCCGCACTCGAGTGCGGGCCGTGTCGATCCAGCCGACAGCGATGACCAAGCCGCACCACGAAGGTCTGACGCGCCGCGAGCGCGAGATCGTCGACATCCTCTACCGTCTGGGCGAGGCGTCCGTCGCCGAGGTGTTGGCGGCGATGAGCGATCCGCCGAGCTACTCGGCGGTGCGGGCGCTGCTGAGCCTGCTCCTGCGCAAGGGTCACGTCCGCCACCGTCGCGACGGCAAGCGCTACCTGTACGCGCCGCGCGTGTCGGCGGGCAAGGCCAGCCGCTCGGCACTGCAGCATCTGCTGCGCACCTTCTTCGACGGTTCGGTGGAGAAGGTCGTGGCGTCGGTGCTCGACCAGGAGGCGGGCCATCTCAGCGACGACGAACTGGCTCGGCTGGCGGCCCTGATCGAGGCTGCGCGCAAGCGCGACAAGTGAGGCGAACGGAGACCGACGATGACGACGCGAATGGTTTGCTCCTGGTTGATCGATACGGGCCTGCTCGCTGCGGGCGTGCTCGCTGTGTCCGGAGTGGTGGCCTTGCTCCTGCGTCGCGCCGCCGCGTCGACGCGCCACCTGTGTTGGGGGCTTGGCCTGGTTGCCGCCGCCGCGCTGTTCGTCTTGACCGCGGGGCCAGCGCGCTGGCAGTGGTTGTCGGCAACGGTCGTCCCGACACCGACCGCGGTAGCGTCTTCGGTGGCTTCTTCGTTCGGGACTTCGACGTCGATCGGGGATGTGCCTTCGACCGTGCCTGTCGACCCACGCGGCGCGACGACCTCGGTCGTTGCGCCCGAGGCCCCGGGATCGGGGGCCGATGTGCCCGCAGCTACCGTCGGCACTGTCGCCAGTACGGTCGCCGAAGGTACGCATGGCCCGGTCGCGACCCGTCGCGTCGAGGCATCCGTCTCGAATGCGCGGCCGGCGCCGGCCACCATCGGCACTTGGGCGCCGTGGATCCTGGCTGTGTGGGCCGTGGGGGTCGTGCTGTCGTTGCTGCCCCTGGCGTTCGGCTTGTGGCGGGCGCGTGCCGTGGTCGGTGCCGCGACGCCTGTGACGGGTGCGCGGCGGGCGGCGTTGGGTCGCCTGGCCGGCGGTGAAGACGAACTGCGGGCCACGCGTTGGGCGAGCAGCACCGCCGTCGCCACGCCGATGACTCTGGGCGCGTTCCGGCCGATGGTGCTCCTGCCCGAGGCCTTCTGGTCTTGGCCCGAACCCAACCAGCGCTTGGTCGTCCTGCACGAACTGGCGCACGTCCACCGGCGCGACTGGTTGACGCGTCTCCTGGCGCGGTGCGCCGTGGCCCTGCACTGGTTCGACCCACTGGCCTGGTGGGCGGAGCGCCGCTTCGTGTTCGAGAGCGAGTGTGCTTGCGACGACGCGGTGTTGCGGAAGGGAGGGGATGCCTGTGACTACGCGGGCGGCCTGCTGGCGATCGCGCGCACGTTCAAGGGCGGCCGGGCGCCGCTGGCGCTGGCGGTCGCCGGAAGCGGTGGCTCGCAGCTCGAACGCCGCATCCGCGCGATGCTCGACCCGTACCGCGGCCGGCAAGGTGTAGGTCCGAGGCGGCACCTCCTGCTCGTCGCCGTCACATTCGCAGTTGCCGTGCCCTGGGCGGGAGTCGGCTTCGCGCGGCGCGTCGACCGGATGCCGGTGGATCGGCCGCTGGTCGTCGCCAGGGATGGCAGCGGCGACTTCACGAGCATTCAGGCCGCGGTGGATGCAGCGGCCCCGGGCGCCACGGTGAAGATCACTGCCGGCACCTACCGCGAGCGCGTCACGATCGGCAAGCCGCTCACCCTCGAGGGCGCGGGCTTCGCCACCACCTTGTTGACCACCGACTACGCGGACCCGCTCGAGCACGACGCCGATCTGCGAGAGCAGCTGGCGGCGGCGGTGCAGGCCGCCGGCAAGGACGCCGGCGCGGTGCGGGCACGCTTCCTGCGCGAGCACGGGCCGCAGCCGACTCTGGCGATCCGCGACGCGGCCGGGGTGGCGGTGCGCGGCTTCAAGATCACCCAGCCGCTGGCCGCCGGCCAGCGCATGGACGAGGGCCGCGTCGCATCCGGCGAGATCGTCGATGTCGACGGCGCCGGCGTCGAGCTCACCGATTGCGCCGTCGTGGGCACGCCGGCGTCGGGGCTGACCATCCGCGGCGCGGCCGCGGTCGTCGTGCGCGGCTGTCTCGTCGCCGCCGTCGGAGCCACCGGGATCCAGGTGGCGTCGAAGGAGGCCAAGGTCGAGGTGCGCGGGTGCGACCTGCGCTCGTGCCGCCACCGCGGCATCACCGTCGCTGCCGGCAACGCGACGACGACGATCGCGCGCTGCCGCATCTCGGGTTCGCTCTGGCACGGAATCCGCTACGACGACGCCAAGCCGCTCGTCGAGGCCAACCTGATCTTCGATAACGAGCGCAGCGGCATCTACGCCTCGGGCAAGAGCGAGGGCGTCGTGCGCGGCAACGTGTTCTGGCGCAATGCCATGTCCGGGGTGTCGTGCTGGTTCGCGAGCCGCGACCAGATCGTGGGCAACACCTTCGCGGGCGAGCACCGCGAGGGGGTGGCTGTGGTCGGCGCCGCGGCGCCGCACGTCGCGAACAACGTGTTCGCCGACATGGCGGTCGGGGTCACGGTCAGCAACGTCGCCGGCGACCGCCCGAACGGGATCGCCAGCGGCGAGGTGGCCCTGGTCGACAACGTGTTCTGGCGCGTGGCTCGGCGTGCCCAGTGGATGAAGGCAGGTGTCGGCGAGCCGCAGGCCTTGGAGGTGGCCGACGGCCACGGCAACCGCAGCGCCGATCCCGGCTTCGCTCCCGGCAGCTTCGCGCTCGCCGAGGCGTCGCCGCTGCGCGCAGCCGGCGTCGGGGCCGCGGCGCCGATGACTCTGACCAGCCCGTTCCCGCCGCAGCCCGAGGAGGCGGTGGTCGCCGCCCAGCGCGGGGACGAGCGGGCGCAGGCCGAGGACCAAGCGCGGGCCCAGGGCGCGCAGAAGCGGGCGCGTGCTTGGGTCGAGGCCATCATGCAGATCCGCGACGCGGGCCAGCGTGAGGCCGCGTTGGCCGACATGGCGCGCGCGCTGCGCGGCGCCGATGTCGCGGCGCAGGAGGCGGCGCTGGTTGCGTTGGCGCGCACGGCGCAGGTCACCTACGACCGCAAGCCCTTCCGCGAACTGGTGCTGCCCCTGTGTCGCAAGGCCACGGGTGTGGCACAGGTGCAGGCCTTCTACGCGTTGCACGCGGTCGGGCTTGCCGCCGGCGACAAGGATCTGCTCGTCGCGGCGCTCGGGCAGCCGTCGAGAGCGCTTCGTGGGGCCGGCTTGCACTTGCTGGCGCTGTTCTCCGGCAACGACATCCGGGGCGCGGCCGCCGGGCGCGCGCTCGAGCTGCTCGCCGACGACCACTTGGACGAGGTGCGCCCGGGGCTGAACGGCTTGTGGGGCGCGTCCGTGGCGCCCGAGGTGCAGGCGCGGCTGCTGGAGCTGGCGCGACGGCCGGAACTGCGCCACGAGGTGATCTACTTCACGCTGAGCACGCTGCAGGACAAGAACACCGAGGTCGTCACCTTCCTGGTCGACGCCCTGGGCAGCGTGCACCCAGAGGATGCGGTGCGGGCGCTGTGGGGGCTGGGACAGGGGGTGGCGAAGGTCGACCAGGCTCGGGTCGCCGACGCCGTCCTCGCCCTGCTGCAGGCGCGCAACGACGCCGGCACGCGCGAGAGCTGCCTGCGCCTCCTGGCGGCCTACGCCAGCGCGGCCCACCTGCCGGCGCTGCGCGAGCTGGCGGCCAACGAACTCCTGGCGCCGGCTGAACGCGCCGGCGTGCAGCGCGCCATCGAGGCCATCGAAGCTCGCGCCGGCCGCTAGGTGTGGCCCGGTTGGGCACCGGGCCCCGAGCTCAGCGCGCCGGCTGCGCGCCGACGGCCTGGGCGTTGCCCATACGGCGGGCGCACTCGGCGCGCGCGGCGGTGTAGTAGTCCTTGTTGCTGCCGCCGAGAGCTTGGTCGTAGTAGGCGAGCGCTTCCTCGTAGGACCCCATGGCGTCGAGCAGGACGGCCAGGTTGTAGGCTGCGCTCGGCGTGTTCGGGTTGGCTTCGACGTAGGTGCGGGCATCGCGTGCCGCCTGTGCCAGATTGCCGGCCTTGGCCGTGGCCACGATCGCCTGCTGCCCTTCGTCGTCATCGTCGAGGCGCACCCGCGTGACCACCTCGACCGGGGTGATGTCGTGCATCAGCCGAGCCACGGCGGCCCGGGCGGCGGCGGCCACGACGTCGTCGCGCGCCGTCTTCATGTCCTGGGTCTCGAACGTTCCTTCGTACTCGGTCTCGCCGAGGTAGGCGCGCCCCTGGGTGTCGAAGAGGGTCACCGCCAGCAACACCTTGCCGACCTGCACGTCGACGCGCTGCGTGGTGACCTTGCCCTTCGCGTCCTTGCTCTCGACGTCGCGCGTCCCCTGGCTGCCGTTCCACTCCAGGACGTCGATCTTCACCCCACGGACGCTGTCGCCGTTGAGCTGCTTGGCTTGGTCGTCGATCGTCACGTGGCCGCCGGCCACACGCACGAAGATCGGATCCTCGCTGCGGTCCTGCACGGTGAAGTAGCCGTTGGCACGCGCCTGCTGCTGTACTTCCTGCACGACGACTTCGCGCGCCGAGCGCCGGCCCTCACCCTTGACGAGGGTGAGTTGGTCGGCCGCGCCGATGGCGACGGGGCCGGGTTGACGGCTTCGGACCGGAATGGTCGTGACACAGCTGGTAGCGAGCGTGCACAGCGCGACTGCGGCAAGGCACGCGCCCCGAGAGAGCAGGTTGTTCATGGTCGGATCTCCAACGAAACGGACCCATCGACATCGATCGGCCAGCTTCGGCGACTTGGGCTCGAGTCGGGACGATCGCGGCGGTGGACCCTTTCGGGGCACGTCGAGCCGGCGGCTGCCGGGCGCAGGGTGTCCACTGCCACGACCGCCTCCGGGAACACCCGGCACACGGCGACCGCGACCGCAGAAGAACGAGACGCCGGCACGACCCGCTCCGCCGCTGTGGCCCTCGTTCGACCACGCCAGCGGCCAGGCGCGGACGCTCGCGGTCAGCACGCAGATTCTCGGACAGCGTGCGCACCCTCGCCGCCTCGACGTGACCGACGGGTCCTGGTCCGCGAATTCGCCCCAGTCCCGGGACGCGTGGGCCAATCGTCCCCGCTAACATGCATCGGTGGCCGTCCCCGCCGCCGCGCTCGAACGCCTCGTCGCCGCTGCCCAGGCCGCGGCCGCGCGCGCGCACGCACCGGCGTCGCACTTCCGAGTCGGCGCGGCCCTGCTGTTGGCGGACGGCGACGTGGTCAGCGGCTGCAACGTGGAGAACGCCAGCTACGGCCTCACCATCTGCGCCGAGCGCAACGCGGTGGCGCGTTCGGTGGTGCAGGGTGGTCGCCGCGAGGTGACCGCCGTGGTCGTGCACACCGCTTGCGACCCGCCGGGCTACCCCTGCGGAGCCTGCTTGCAGGTGCTGGCCGAGTTCGCCCCGGACGACGGTGGCGACATCGACGTGGTGCTGGTCAATCCGGCTGGCAAGATGGTGCACACGACCCTACGGGCGCTGATGCCGCATCCGTTCCGCTTCGATCACGACGCATGACCCGCACCCTCACCAGCTCGGATCTGCGCGTCGTGCCCGTCGACGCGGTGGCGCTCGAGACGCGGGCGCAGGAGCTGGCGACGCGCTCGCTCAAGAAGGAGACCAAGCGGATCGGCCTCGAACTGGTGGTGCGCATGACCGACCTCACCACCCTCGAGGGGCAGGATTCGCCGGGCAAGGTGCGCAACCTGTGCGCCAAGGCTCGGCATCCGCTTGCCGGGCGTGGCGACGTGGGCCCGGTGGCGGCGGTGTGCGTCTATCCGGATCTGGTACCGGTGGCGGCAGCGGCGCTCGCCGGCTCGGACGTCAAGGTGGCGGCGGTGGCGACCGGCTTCCCGTCGGGACGAACGTCGCTCGAGGTGAAGCTCGTCGAGACACGGCGCGCGGTCGCCGACGGTGCCGACGAGATCGACATGGTCATCGACCGCGGCGCCTTCCTCGCCGGGCGCTACGGCGAGGTCTTCGACGAGATCTGTCAGGTGAAGGACGCGTGTGGCGGAGCCCACCTCAAGGTCATCCTCGAGACCGGCGAGCTGCGCACCTACGACCGCGTGCGTCTGGCCAGCCGCATCGCCATGCTCGCCGGTGCCGACTTCATCAAGACCAGTACCGGCAAGGTAGCGCCGGCGTCCACCCTGCCGGTGGTGTTGCTCATGCTCGAGTGCGTGCGCGACTTCTTCCTCGAGACCGGCCGCGTGGTCGGCGTCAAGGCTGCCGGCGGCATCCGCACCGCCAAGGACGCTCTGCGCTATCTGGTGTTGGTGAACGAGACGGCGGGTGACCTGTGGCTGTCGCCCGACACCTTCCGCTTCGGCGCCAGCACGCTGCTCAACGACGTGCTGATGCAGCTCGAGCGCCTGCGCACCGGCACGTACCAGCGCGCCGACGACTTCAGCAAGGACTAGCCGAGGACCTCCGCATGGTCGAAACCGAGACGACGACGACGAAGCTGACCTTCGGCACGGTGTGGAGCTACGCGCCGGCGCCGGAGGCGGTGGATCACTTCACCATGCCGCGTCGGCTCGGCATGTTCGTCGACGGCGTGTTCAGCGACGCCGAGGGCGGCCGCACGTTCGCGACCATCAATCCGGCGACCGAGGAGGCACTGGCGGAGGTTGCGTTCGCCAGCGCCGGCGACGTCGACCGCGCGGTGGCGGCGGCGCGGGCGGCGCTCCCGGCTTGGCGGGCTCTCGCCGGCAGCGACCGCGCGCGCTACGTCTACCGCATCGCCCGCCTGATCCAGGAGCGGGCGCGCGAGTTCGCCTGCCTGGAGACGCTCAACGGCGGCAAGCCGATCCGCGAGGCGCGCGACGTCGACGTGCCGCTGGCCGCGGCGCACTTCTTCTACCACGCCGGTTGGGCCGACAAACTCGACCTGGCGTTCCCGGGCGTGCAGCCCGAGTCGATCGGAGTCATCGGCCAGGTGATCCCGTGGAACTTCCCGCTGCTCATGGCGGCGTGGAAGCTGGCCCCGGCGCTCGCCTGCGGCAACACCGTGGTGCTCAAGCCGGCGGAGACGACGCCGCTCACCGCGCTGCGCCTGGCCGAACTGCTGCAGCAAGCCGAGCTGCCGCCCGGCGTCGTCAACATCGTGCCCGGCGACGGCAGCACCGGCGCGGCGCTGGTGCGGCACCCCGGCCTCGACAAGGTGGCCTTCACCGGCTCTACGGAGGTCGGCAAGCAGATCCAGAAGGCGCTGGCCGGCAGCGGCAGGGATCTGACCCTCGAACTCGGTGGCAAGGCAGCGCACCTGGTGTTCGAGGACGCGGCGCTCGACCAGGCGGTCGAAGGCGTGGTGCGCGGCATCTTCTTCAATCAGGGCCACGTGTGCTGCGCCGGCTCGCGCCTGTTGCTGCAGGAGAGCATCCACGACGTGTTCGTCGACAAGCTCTGCCGGCGCATGGAGCGCATCCGCGTCGGCGACCCGATGGACAAGAACACCGACATGGGTGCGATCAACAGCCGGGTGCAGCTGCAGCGCATCCAGGAGCTGGTGCAGGCCGGCACCGACGAGGGTGCGACCTTGCATCAGGCCAAGTGCAGCCTGCCGGCGCGCGGCTTCTTCTATCCGCCGAGCGTGCTCACCGGTGTCAGCCAGAGCCATCGCATCGCCCGTGAGGAGGTGTTCGGCCCCGTTCTCGCGGTCAGCACCTTCCGCACCGCCGACGAGGCGGTGGAGAAGGCCAACAACACCGCCTACGGTCTGTCGGCCGGCATCTGGACCGACAAGGGCGCGCGCATCCTGTGGTTGGCGGCGCGCATGCGCGCGGGGGTGGTGTGGAACAACACCTTCAACCGCTTCGACCCCGCCAGCCCATTCGGCGGCTTCAAGGAGAGCGGCTTCGGCCGCGAGGGCGGACGCCAGGGTCTGCGCGCCTACCTGCGGCTGCCCGGCGCCCTGCGGCAAGGCTAGGAGACGACGATGAACCGCCAACGCCCCAGGCACTGTCCATTCGGTCTGCTTGCCGAGACCGTCGTCGCTGGTCGCGCCGCGCCGTCGGAGACGGGGCCATTCGCCAGGTGGCCCGGGAGTCCGCGATGAGCCTCGACGTACGCAAGACCTACAAGCTCTTCATCGGCGGCAAGTTCCCTCGCAGCGAATCCGGCCGCGCCTACCAGCCGGCGGGGTGCCCGCAGGTGAACGTGGCGCGCGCCAGCCGTAAGGACTTGCGCGATGCGGTCGGCGCCGCACGTGCCGCGGCCGCCGGGTGGAGCGGCATGACCGCCTACAACCGCGGCCAGATCGTCTACCGTCTGGCCGAGGTGCTGCAGACGCGCAGCGCTTCGCTGGCCGACGAGATCGCCGCGTGCACCAGCGACGGGGTGGACGTGGCGCGCGCCGAGGTCGCTGCGTGCATCGACCTCGTCACCTGGTACGCGGGGCTGCCCGACAAACTGCAGAGCCTGCTGGGCTCGCAGAACGCGGTGAGCGGGCCGTTCTTCAACTTCAGCGCCGTCGAGCCGACGGGCACCATCGGTCTCGCCGCGCCGACGTCGCCGCCGCTGCTCGGACTCCTGGCGCTGCTGCTGCCGGTCTTGTCCGGCGCCAACACGGCGGTGGTCGTGGTCAGCGAGCCGGCACCGCTGGCCGGGCTCGCCCTCGGGGAGCTGCTGGCGGTGAGCGATGTCCCCAGCGGAGTGGTCAACCTGCTGGCCGGCTCGCACGAGGAGCTGCTGCCGCAGATGGCGAGCCACCGCGACGTCGACGGCCTGCTGCTGGCCGGCGCCCCCGACCGCGCGCTCGGCGAGGCTGCCGCCGACAGCACCAAGCGCGTGCGCTTCGCCGACCTGCCGGCGGCGCAGTGGCGCGAGCCGCGCGCGCTGTGCCAGCTGAGCTGGGTCGAGCCGTTCGTCGAGGTCAAGACGTTCTGGCACCCTGTCGCCGAGTGACCTGTCCATGCGCGCGCATCCAGCCGAGCTCATCAAGAAGAAGCGTGACGGTGGCGAGCTGGCCGAGGGTGAAGTGCGCGACCTGGTGGCCGGCGTCGTCGACGGCTCCTTGGGCGACGCTCAGCTCGGCGCCTTCCTGATGGCGGTGTGCTGCCGGGGCATGACGGTGGCGGAGACCACGCACCTGACGCTGGCGATGCGCGACTCGGGCACGGTGCTCGACTTGTCGGCGGTCCCGGGTCGCAAGGTCGACAAGCACTCGACCGGTGGTGTCGGCGACAAGGTGTCGTTGCCGTTGGCGCCGCTGGTGGCGGCGGCCGGCGTGCCAGTGCCGATGATCTCCGGCCGCGGCCTGGGCCACACCGGAGGCACCATCGACAAGCTGCAGGCGATCCCCGGCTACCGGACCGACCTGTCGCTGGCCGAGTTCGGCGACGTCCTGCGCGACTGTGGCTTCGTGATGGCCGGGGCGTCGGCGGAGATCGCGCCGGCCGATCGGCGGATGTACGCCACGCGTGACGTGTCCGGTACCGTCGAGAGCATTCCCCTGATCACCGCGTCGATCCTGTCGAAGAAGCTGGCGGAGGGTATCGACGGCCTGGTGATGGACGTCAAGTGCGGGCGCGCGGCGTTCATGCGGCAGGAGAGCGACGCGCGTGCCCTGATGCGCAGCCTCGTCGACACCGGCCGCGGCGCCGGCAAACAGGTGAGCGCGCTGATCACCGACATGGACACGGTGCTCGGCCGTGCCGCCGGCAACGCTCTCGAGGTGGTGGAGGCGCTCGAGTGTCTGCGCGGCGGCGGGCCGCCGGACCTCCGTGCGCTCACCCTGGCGCTGGGCGCCGAGATGCTGCTACTGGCCGGGATCGAGGTCGAGCGAGCAGCAGCGGAGACGCGGTTGGCGCGCCTGCTCGATTCGGGCGCTGCGCTCGACAGGTTCGCGCGCAACGTCGAACGGCAGGGCGGCAACGCGGCGATCGTCGACGACCCGGGGCACCTCGGCGTCGCTCCGGTCGTGGTCGAGGTGACGGCGTCGTGCGACGGCTACGTGGTCGATCTGGATCCGCTCGCCGTCGGCCTCGCCGTGCGCGATCTCGGCGGTGGCCGGCGACACGCCTCCGACCGTGTCGATCCGGTCGTCGGGGTCATGGTGGTGGCGCCGCGCGGGACCCTCGTGCGACGGGGCGAGCCGTTGGCTCGCGTGCACGCGCGCACGCCGCCCGCGGCAGAGGCCGCGGCGACGCGGGTGCATGCAGCGTTCGTGCTCGGCGAGGTGGCGCCGCACCCGCACGCGCTGATCCTCGATGCCAGCCGGTGACCTCTCCGGCGGCAGGAGTGCCGGAGAGCGTCGCAGGCAGGGGTGCCGGCGCAGACAGGGGTGCCGGCGCAGGCAGGGGTGCCGGCGCAGACAGGGGTGCCGGCGTGCCCGCGCGGTGCCGGAGCGTTACGACACCGACGCCGTCTCGTCGCGGTGGCGCATGGCGGCGCGCACCAGCTCGGCCAGCGAGCCGACTTCCATCTTCGCCATCACGTTGGCGCGGTAGACCTCGACCGTCTTGGGGCTCAGCGACAGCTCGGCGGCAATCGACTTGTTGGCCAGGCCCCGCACCACGAGCTCCATCACCTGGTGCTCGCGCCGCGTCAGGCGCGCCACGCGGCGGCCGATGTCATCGACCTCGGCCTTCACCTCGCGCTGCTTGGCGTCGCGCGCCACCGCCGACAGGATCGCGTCGAGGATGGTCTGATTGGAGAACGGCTTTTCGAGGAAGTCGTGCACGCCCATCTTCATCGCCCGTACCGCGTGCTCGACCTCGGCGTAGCCGCTGATGAAGACGATCGTCTGGGTGGTCCCCAGCTCGCGCAGCTTCTCGAGCAGATCGATGCCGGTCATGTCGGGAAGGCGCAGGTCGAGGACCAGGCAGCCGGGACGACCGGGATCGACCGACGCCAAGAACTCCTTGGCGCCGCTGAATCCAGCGACCTTGAGGCCACGGTCGGCGCACAAGCGGCGGATCAGGTCGACGACGGCGGACTCGTCGTCGACGACGTAGACCAGGGGTTCAGGAAAGGCACGAGTGGGCGCGCTCGGGTCTGGATGCAGCGCGCGGTTCTCCTGCCCCGCGGCGAGGGACGAAGCCATGCGGGCGAACGCTAATCGGGGGTGGGGGAAGTCGCAACCGGTGGACCACCCTACTCGGGCTCCAGGCAGTGCGGGGGAGCGAACGGGGTGACCGGGCCAGGCACGCGGCTGCCGACGCTCGCACCGTGAGAACCCGAGCCGGCGGGGCGATAATGCCCCGATGCCGACCGTGCTGGTGACCGCTGGCCCGACCCGCGAACACCTCGACGAGGTGCGCTTCCTCACCAACGCCAGCACCGGGCGGATGGGCTACGCGATCGCCGCGGCGGCCCACGCGGCGGGCTGCGAGGTCGTCCTGGTGACGGGGCCGACGCACCTGACGCCGCCGGCGGGGGTCACCGACGTGCAGGTGGTTTCGGCGTTGGAGATGTTGGCGGCGTGCGAGCGTGCCCTTGCGCGCGCAGACATCGTGTTCGGCGTGGCTGCCGTCGCCGACCATCGCCCGCGCGCGCGGCACGCGGGCAAGCCCGCGAAGAACGATGCGCCGTATTCCCTCGAACTGGTGCCCAACCCGGACATCCTGGCCAGCCTGGCGCGCGTCAAGGGGCGGCGGGTCTTCGTCGGCTTCTCGCTCGACGCGCAGGCCGCCGATGCGTCGGCGCAGCGTGAGCGGGCTCGCCGCAAGCTGGAGCGCAAGGGGCTCGACCTCATCGTCGTCAACGACAGCTCGGCCCTCGGCGCCGAACGCAGCGCGGTCACCGTGCTCGACGCCGGCGGACACGACTACGCCCTGCCGCCGCAGGACAAGGAGGCGACCGCAGCGTGGCTCGTGCAGCTCGCGCTCGCGCGCTGGCGAACCCGCGTCGACGAGGCGTCGCCGTGACCGCGCGGCCCGACCAGAACGACGCGGGGCAGCCGCGGCTGCTGTTCGACGATGGTTCCGTGTTGGCGCTGTACAAGCCGTCGGGCCTGCCGACTGTTCCGTATCGCCAGGGCGAGCGGCAGCACTGTCTGCGGGCCTGGGCGGAGGAGACCCTCGGCCACAGGGTCTACGTCGTGCACCGTCTCGACCGCGACACGAGCGGGGTCCTGGTGTTCGCCAAGGACGCGCGCGCGCACCGGGCGCTGAGCCTGCAGTTCGAGCGACGGCAGACGCACAAGCGCTATCTGGCGGCAGTGGCCGGACACGTCGCCGAACCCTCGGGTGAGATCGACGCGCCCCTGCGCGAGTTCGGCTCGGGCCGGGTGGCGGTCGACGCGCGGGGCAAGGCTGCGCACACGCGCTACACGCGGCGGGAGCGTCTGGACGGCGCGGACCTCCTGGAGGTCGAGATCCTCACCGGGCGTCGGCACCAGATCCGCGTCCACCTCTACCACCTGGGCCATCCCGTGTTGGGCGATCCGACCTACGGCGACGCCCGCCCGGTAGGCGGCGCACGCCGGCTCATGCTGCACGCGGCGCGCCTGGAGCTGGCGGCGCTCGATGGGGACCGCCTCGTGCTCGAGGTTCCGCCACCGCCCGACTTCGAGGCGGAGCTGGCCCGACGGCGCCCGGCTTCGGTCGGCTGAGCCGCGAGGGCCGCCAGCCCTGCGCCAAACGGTGACTTCGTCGCAGTTCCGTGACTTCGTCCCCAAAGCCGCGGGGCATCGGCAGAGTTCGAGGGGCTGGTCGCGTTGCCGGCCTCCCTCGTTCCCTCTGTGGGTCCTCTCCAGAGTTTTCTCTTTGCCGCAAATCATGTCCTTTCCACGTCTCGCGGCCCTGCCGCTGATCGGAGCCGCGGCCGCGGCCCAGATCCCCAATCCCAACCCCATCCCCATGGCCGCGCCACGGGCCGACTGGGTGCTGACCTCTGGGGTCACCGGAACCCCGACCCAACGCCGTGACAACCCCGGGGCGGCGAGCGACGACAAGATGTACGTGTTCGGCGGCCGCGATCAGAACGCCGGCACCACCGTGCTCAACGCGCTCTACGAGTTCGACGGCGCCACATGGACGCTGAAGACCGCCGAGGGCGCCGCTGGCTCGCCGCCCGCCCGCGGCGGCGCTGCCATCGCCTGGGACCGCACGCGCAACAAGCTCGTGGTGTTCGGTGGCGACACCGGCACCTCGACCCCGTCGTTGCTCGGGGACACGTGGGAGTGGGACCCGACCACCAACGCTTGGTCCAACGTCACCCCGCCCGGCTCGCCGCAGCCGCGCCGCTGGGCGTCGATGGCGTACGAGCCGACGAGCGGCGGCATGCTCCTGTTCGGCGGCGAGGACGCCATCACCACTCCCATCTCGTCGCCCTCCAGCGAGACGTGGTTGTACCTGGGTGGCGCATGGACGCAGCTCAACCCGAGCAACGTGCCGCCGGCACGCCGCCTGCACAGTCTCGCGACTCGCCTCGACTTCGGCGACGTGTTCCTGTGCGCGGGCGACGACTCCAGCACGACGCCGATCACCCGCATGCTCGACGTGTGGACGTGGACGGCCGGCAACTGGCAGCCGCTGAGCACCAACGGCACCATCCCGCACGGCACCACGGCCAACCAGGCGGTGTACGACCCGCTCCGGCGCCGGATCGTGCTGCAGGGCGGTCAAGGCATCAGCGTTCCCAACAGCAACAACGGCGGGCAATACGGTGACCTGTGGGGCGGTTCCCCGTCGACGTGGTGCAGCGAGTTCGATTGCCTCTCCAACCGCTGGATCACCTACGGCGCGCCTGCCTTCGGTACCGGGCACCCGGTGATCGGTCGCATCAGCCGCTACTTCGCGGCCTTCGTCCCGGCGCTGGGCAAGATCTACAAGGTCAGTGGCCAGAATCCGTCCGGCGTCGGCACCATCACCGGCACCTGCGAGTACCAAGCCAACCCCGTCGCCGCGGCGGTGTCCTCGGGCGCCGGCTGCTTCGGCGTGGTGATGGCCCCGAGCACCTCGAGCCAGCTGCCCTGGCTCGGGCGCACGTTCACGGCTCGCGTTTCCGGGCTGTCGACGACCTCGCTCGTGGTCGGCGTGATCGGTGCGACGTCGGTGTCCCTGCCGTTGTCGGCACTGCACCCCGCCGGTCGTCCGGGCTGCAATCTGCTCGCGAATCTCGACGTG
The DNA here is from genome assembly GCA_041398565.1 of Planctomycetota bacterium. GTDB lineage: Bacteria > Planctomycetota > UBA1135 > UBA1135 > UBA2386 > DATGPD01. The sequence continues at coordinate 662,661 of JAWKUN010000002.1, forward strand.
ACCCTCCCGGTCGCCAACCTCGGCGGCTTCGCCGACATGGCCTTGCCGCTGCCGAACGTGCCGTTCTTCGCTGGCACGACGATCTACGAGCACGCGCTGCAGATCGAGTTGACCTTCCCCACCATCACGGCGATCACGTCGCCGAACGCGCTGGCGCTGACGCTCGGTGTGCCCTGATCCGCGGGCCGGCTCTCGCGTGTGCGGGAGCCGGCCGCGATGCCTTCGGAGTCGAGCGCGCGCCGCACCGCACGCTCCTCCAACGTCCTCCACAGGCCTCCACAACTTGGAGCTGCCTCTTGTCGGAGACGAGGCGGTGGGTAGAAGGGGAGGTCCGGGTCGCGGCTGGCCGTGACGCGGGAGGCTCTGGTCCGGGACTCTAGGTCAAATGGTCGATTTCGTGCAGGCGCAGGAACGCGGTGTGCCTCGCAACATCGACGCCGAGCGCTCGGTGCTGGGCGCGCTGATGTTGCACGCGGACGCGTTGGGGGACGTGTCCGCGATCTTGCGCGCCGACGACTTCTACCTACCGGCGCACCAGGTGATCTACCGCTCGATCTGCGAGGTGCACGACGCGCGGGCGGTCGCCGACCCCATCGCCGTCGAGGAGCAGCTGTCGCGCGCGAGCATGCTCGACGAGGCTGGCGGTCGCGACGCGCTCATGGATCTGGCGGCATCGGTGGTGTCGCCCGCGTCGGTGATGTACCACGCCGAGCTGGTGCGCGAGAAGGCGATCTCGCGCCGCCTGCTGGAAGCCTGCTTGGACATCTCGCGCCAGGCCTACGAGAACGCGCTGGAGGCGCGCGAGCTGCTCGAGGACGCGGAACGTCGCATCTTCCAGATCGCCCGCGAGGGCCAGGCCAGCGACGCCAAGAGCATCGACCAGATCCTCGCCGAGACCTTCGATCGCATCGACCACCTGCGCGAGCGAGAGGGTCGTCTCACCGGACTGGCGACCCACTACTTCGACCTGGACGACATGACCGGCGGTCTGCACCCCGGCGAGCTGATCATCCTGGCGGCGCGCCCGTCGATGGGCAAGACGTCGCTCGCGCTGAACGTCATGGAGCGCGTGTCGCGCGAGAACAACGGCGTGGTGTTCTTCAGTCTGGAGATGTCGGCCCAGCAGGTGATCCAGAACCTGCTGTGCAACCGCGCGCAGATCCACGGCCTGGCGCTGCGCAAGGGCCGGATCACCAACGACCAGTACCAGCGCCTGCACCAAGAGGCGGAGGCGCTGTACGAAGCGCCCATCTTCGTCGACGACTCCCCGGGTCTGTCGATCACTCAGGCCCGGGCCAAGTGCCGGCGGCTCAAGCAGCGCAACCCCGACAAGGTCAAGCTCATCGTCGTCGACTACCTGCAGCTGATGACGGCCGGGAGCCGCATCGAGAGCCGCCAGCAGGAGATCGCGTCGATCTCGCGCGGCCTCAAGGCGATCGCCCGCGAGCTGTCGGTGCCGGTCATCGCCCTGTCGCAGCTCAATCGCGACGTGGAAAACCGCGACGACCATCGCCCGCGCATGAGTGACCTGCGAGAATCCGGGGCCATCGAGCAGGACGCGGACGTGATCATGCTGCTGCACCGCGACGAGTACTACAAGCGCACCGAGGACAACGCGGGATTGGCTCAGGTGATCGTCGCCAAGCAGCGCAACGGCCCTACGGGCGAGGTCCAGCTCCGCTTCTTCCCGGAGTACATGCGCTTCGAGAACTACCAGCGCCGGGCCGAGCCGATCGCTTGAGGTCGGTGGCGGACAGGCGAGCGATGCGGTTGGACCGGCCGGAGAGCGCGTTGGCTCTGGCGGCGTCGCTGGTGGCGTGCATGGCGAGGCCGGTCGCGGCGCAGGATCAGGACGCGCCACAGCAGATGCCGTTCGGCTGGACCTCGCCGGCAGTGTACGAGGGACGCAAGGTCGCGGCCATCGAGGTCGAGCCCGGCGGCACCCTGGGCGACACGGTGCGGGCCATGCTGCGACTCAAGGTGGGGGAGCCGCTGGCCGTGCGCCTGGTGCGAGAAGACCTCGGGGTGATCTGGACCCAGATGAGCCTGCCTGGAGCCGCCTACGCCCGGGAGACGGCCGACGGCTCGGTGGTGGTGCTCTATCGCGTGAAGGACGCGTCCATCTACACGCGGCACGAGTTCAAGGGTCTCAGTCACTTCACGCTGTCCCAGGTCAACACCTTCCTGAAGCTGACCCAGGTGCGCCAATGGACGGACTGGCTGGCAGCGACGCAGGCACAGCAGCTGCAGGAGCGCTACCGCGAGGACGGCTACCTGCACGCGCGTGTGGACGTGCGTACCGACCCGCTGAAGCGGACGGTCACGTTCCTCGTCGACGAGGGGCCGCAATGCAAGGTGACCGACGTGCACTTCCGCGGCAACACGGCGTTCCCGGCCACCGCGCTGTTCAACCTGTTCGACAACCTGATCGGCGGAGCCAAGCTCGAGTTGCCGCCGGGTGTGCTCATCACCGAGCCGTACAACGAGCGCAAGGCACAGCAGGACGTCGAACGTCTGGTCCTGTTCTACCGGCGGAAGGGCTATCGCGACGCCGAGGTCGACCTGGTCGGGACCGACTTCACGCCCGACGGCACGGGCGTCGAGCTGACCTACTTGATCGACGAGGGGCCGCGCTATCGGGTCGCCAGCGTCGACGTGCGGCCGACACCGCCCGGTGGGCGCAGCGCACCCTACTACGCCGCCGACGAGCTTCGCGGCCTGATCAAGACGAAGCCCGGCGACTACTACGACCTCGACCAGATCAACCTCGACGTGCGCGCGTTGGAGAAGTTCTACGGCAAGCGCGGTCATCCCTCGCAGCGTCGCTACGGGCGCAGCGGCGTGCGGCTGGAGAACATGTTCGACGTCGAAGGGCCGGTGGAGGTGTTCGATGGCGACAAGCCGGAAGTGCACCTCGTGTTCGAGGTGAAGGAGGGGTCGCCGAAGACCGTGCGCGACGTGATCGTCCACGGCAACGCCGGCACCCAGGACGAGGTCATCCGCCGCCGCATCCGCGTGTTGCCCGGCGAGACTCTAGACATGGATCGACTCGAACGGGCGCAGGGAGCGCTGGAGTCGCTGCGCTACTTCGAGAGCCCGCAGTCGCCGGTGGGTGTCGACATGCTGCTGCTGCCGACCGATCAGCCCGACGTGATCGACGTGCAGACGGATGTCACCGAGGGCAACACCGGCGCGTTCCTGTGGGGGGTCGGGGTCAGCTCGGACCTCGGTGTGCAGGGCAACGTCGAGTTCCGTAAGCGCAACTTCGACCTGTTCCGCATGCCATCGGCGTGGGACCCGGGCACCGTCATCAGCGAGATCGCCGACAACAAGGCCTTCCACGGCGCCGGTCAGGATCTCGACATGACCTTCCGCCCGGGCACGCGACGCACCGACTTCGTCATCGGCTTCTACGAGCCCGACCTGTTCGCACAGCAGTTCGACACCATCGGCCTGCGCGTGCGTGGCTACCACACGCGCCGTCTGTGGGAGTCGTTCGTCGCCAGCTCGCTCGGCGCAACCGTGGGCATCGAGCGCAACCTGTCGGAGTTCGTGCGCGTCGGCCTGACCGCTCAGCACGAGACCCTGCGCGTGCGCGATGTCGACGCCAATGCGCCGCGCCTGGTGTACGACGCCGAGGGGGCGACCGAGCTGCGGTCGCTGTCTGCCGATGTCCGCTACTTCACCATCGACCGGGGTTGGCGGCCGACGGACGGGATCGACGCCCGCGCCTACTACGAGCTGTTCGGCGGCTTCCTGGGTGGTGGTGCCGACTTCTTTCGCACCGGGGTCACGGCGGCCGTGTACTTCCCGCTGTGGGAAGACGAGCGCGAGCGGCGCCACGTTCTGTACCTGCGCAACGCCTTCGAGATCGCCGACACGTTCGGCGGCACGCGCGACGTCTTCCCCACCGAGCGCTTCTACATGGGGGGCGGGCAGGTGGGGGGGCCGATCCTGCGCGGGTTCGCGCGAGAACGGGCCGGGCCGACCCAGTTCGGCCAGCCCACCGGCGGCGAAGCGCGCTACCTGGCCACCGTCGAGTACGGCTTCCCCATCTTCTCGACCCGTCTGCAGGGGCAGTTCTTCGAGACGGAGATCGTGCGCGGCGTGATCCTCTCCGACCTCGGTCTGCTGGGCAGCTCGCTGACCAGCCGCGACTTCGGCGAGCCGCGCCTGGCGGTGGGCTGCGGCCTCCGCATCACCATCCCGGGCCTCAACCTGCCCCTCGCGATCGACCTGGCCTGGCCGATCCTCTTCCAGGAGACGGACGACCGGCGTCAGTTCTACTTCACCCTGTCGCCGCGGTAGGCTCGAGGCTGTCGGCGCGTCGATGCGGGCCGAGGGCCCGATCGCCTTGCCTACGGACCCGCCGGATGGGGGGCGGGTGCCGCCGGGGGCCGCGGCTTCCAGCCGGCCTCCGACCAGGGATCCACGGAGCTCCATTGTCCCCGCTCGGCCGCGCGGCTATGAGTACGGCGACGTTGCGTCCGACCGACGGAGGCACCGTCCCGCATCCGGGACGACGCCATCGCAACGCCGGCTCCTCCTCCCGGGCCGATTCCTTCCTTGAGACCTCTCCACGTGGATGCCTTCCCTGGTCGATTACAGACCCGGAAGTCTGTCGACCGTAGGGGGTTGTGACCCACGAGCTCCCGAGGTCCGCGATGAGCATGCGACTGTTCGGTAAACGCGGGGACGAGCCGGATCCGCCGGCCCTGCCCGAAGACCTCGTGGTCGTCGTCGACCGCGCGATCAATCCGTACCTCGTGAGCTTCCACGATCCGACCGGATTCCGCGCGGAGCAGGTCCGTGGTCTGCGCAACAAGCTCATGGCGATGAATCCGGAAGGGCTCGCCAGGACCTTGGTCGTGTCTTCGGCCATGCGGGGCGAAGGCAAGTCGGTGACCTCGATCAACCTGGCCATCGCCTTTGCCGAGCAAGAGCGCAATCCGGTGCTCCTCGTCGACGCGGATCTGCGTAGTCCAAGCGTGCAGAAGTACCTCAACCTCAACGTCCGGCGCGGGCTCGCGGACGTCCTCCTCGGACGCGTCGCGCTCGACGACGCCGTGCAGAGCTCCGGCGTGCGCAACCTGTTCGTCCTCGGAGCCGGGCGTGCCCTGTCGCGGCCGTCGGAGATCCTGACGCCGCAGCGGCTCGAGGCGCTGTTCGACGCGTTCAAGGAGCGCTACCAGTACACCATCATCGACACCCCGCCGGTGTTGCCCGCGACCGACGCGAGCGTCATCGCCGCGCGGGCCGACGGAACGCTGCTGGTCGTGCGCATGGAGCACTCGGCGAAGTCGCAGACCAAGCAGGCGCTGCGTCAGCTGCAGGATCTGGGCGCCAACGTGCTCGGGTCGTTCGCGACCCAGGTGCGCGGGGTCGACCCCGACCGCATGGGCTACGCCTATCCCGGCGAGGGAGAGGGAGACGGAGCATGAAGCGCCTGTCCGAGCAGCTGAAGAGCGCGGTGCGCGACATGGCGTATCGCACGTCGCTCGACCAGCTGAAGAAGCGTGGCGTCACGCAGGTCAACATGGTCAGCATGGACCGCATCGTCGCGTTGATCGACGAGGCGGTTCATCGCGCCGTCCGACATCACCTGATCGGCTCCGAGCGCGAGCAGGTGATCGACGCCACCAAGGAAGAGTTCTTGCGCTTGATGCGCAACAACGAGGCGCTGGAGAACGAGGCCAACGAGCTGCGCAAGCTGCAGGGCCGGGCGGAGGACGAGCTCGACATGCTGCGCCGTGAGCTCAGCCAGGCTCAGCAGACGCTCGATGCCAAGCTGGCGGCGGCGGCCTTGCCGGCGCAGGCGCGGATCGAGGGCGAGAACGCCGAGTTGGTCAAGCGCTTCCTCGAGACGTTCAGCACCGTGCAGGACGCGGCAGGTACCAACATCGATCAGCTGCGCGACGGCACGCTGTCGCTGTTGCTCGAGTTCGTCGAAGGCGAGCGCAAACAGACGATCGCCGCCACCGAGGCAGCGCGCAACCGCGAGATCGACCTGCTACAACGGCGGGTGACGAAGCTCACGTCGAGCCTCGAGGTGAGCGAGAAGCGCATGGTCGAACTGGCCGCATTGAAAAACATCGACCCTGGCATCAGCTCGATCTACCGGGATGTGCAGGGGCTCGACAGCCAGGACGCGTTGTTCAAGAAGAAGTCGGCCCTCATGGCCGACATCTTCAAGGCCAACCTGGCATTGCAGAAGAAGGCATGACGCGAGCGGAAGGTTAGGGCAATGAACGAGAACGATGCAGGCGCCGAGGGCGCGCCAGTGACGAAGGACCACGGCGTCCTCTACGTGGGCATGGACTTGGGCACTTCCCGCACATCCGTGTCCGCCAGCAACGGCGTGCGCGAGACCGTGTACTCGGTGGTGGGATACCCCAAGGACGTGGTGGCGCAGAAGCTGCTGAAGAAGGACGTCCTGTTCGGCAAGGAGGCGATCGAGAAGCGCCTGTCGCTGAAGTTCTACCGTCCCCTCGAGAAGGGGCGGCTGAAGTTCAGCCAGCACGACGCTGCGGTGGAGGCGGAGAACGTGCGGGCCGCCAAGGACCTCATCAAGGAGGCTGTCCGGCTGTCCAAGCCGCGCAAGGACGAACTCGTCTACTGCGTCATCGGCGCCCCCGCCCAGGCTTCGGTCAAGAACCGCGAAGCGATCATCGATGCCGCGCGCGAGTCGGTCGACTCGGTGATGTTGTGCAGCGAACCGTTCGCCGTCGCCTACGGACTCGACATGCTCGAGGACGTGCTGGTGATCGACATCGGGGCCGGCACCACCGACCTGTGCCGGATGCACGGCACCATGCCTGAAGAAGCCGACCAGATCACCTTCGACGTCGCCGGCGATGCGGTCGACGACGAGTTGACGCGGCTCATCAAGGAGGCGCACCCGGATGCCCAGTTCACCAAGGAGATGGTGAAGGAGATCAAGGAGCGCTACTCGTACCTGGGTGACCCGCCCGAGCGCGCCGTCGTCGACTTGCCCATCCGTGGCAAGCCGACACCGCTCGACGTCACCGAGTTGGTCAAGCAGGCATGCGCGATCCTGGTGCCGCCGATCGTCGATGGTTTGAACCGCCTGATCTCGAGTTTCGACCCCGAGTTCCAGCACAAGCTGCGCAACCGAGTGTTGCTCGCCGGCGGCGGTTCGATGATCAAGAACCTCGACAGCGCCATCGAGCTGGCGATGAAGCGCGACCTCGGCGGTGGCCGGGTGCAGCACGCGCAAGAGCCGGTCTACGGCGGCGCCAACGGTGCGCTGAAGATCGCGCACGACATGCCAGAAGAGTTCTGGGAGAAGCTGCGCTAGCTGGCCGGCGGCGCGCTGCCGGTCGAATCGGCGGTCAGAAGCCGTAGTCCTTCACCAGGATCTGGCGCAGCTCGTAGAAGTTCGAGATGACGTGGTCCGGCGCGTGCTTGGCAGGCGACTTCGCGTGACGACCCGAGCGGCGGTTGTGTACCGCCACGATCCCGAGCTCCTTGCAAGGGTCGACGTCGTGCGTGGTGTTGTCGCCGACGTACATGGTGCGCTGCGGTGACAGGCCGAGGGTGTCGAGCACGCGGCGGTAGAGCTTGGGGTTCGGCTTGTTGATGCCGATCTGGTCGGTGAAGAAGATGGCCTTGGGGGTCAGGAACTCGTTGATGCGCAGGCGGATCACCTTCTCCGCCTGCTTGATGGTCAGGCCGGCAGACACGATGCCGCGCACCACGGGCTTGGTGGCGAGCCAGTGCAAGACCTCGTACACGTCGTCGTAGACCTTGAGTTCGCTCCACTTGGTCTCGTGGTAGGCGCACACCCCGGCCGCCACCAGGATCGCCGGATTGCGCCCCTCGCTCGCCGCCGGCGGTAGGCGGGAGATCACCTTGTCGAAGTGCTGGGGGTAGTTGGAGGAGAACTCCGCCAGCACCTCTTCCAGCTCGCGCATGCAGGTCTCGCGGTCCACCCGCAGACCCGCCTTGACCATCGCGTCGACCGCTGCCCGCCGTGCCTTGTCCGCGAAGACGGTGGTGGAGAACAGCGTGTCGTCGATATCGAAGAAGATCGCGTCGAGGAGCTGGGCGCCCATTGCGGTGCCAGGAGCGTATCACCGGCCCGCGGGCGCACCAAGGCGCGCGATCAGCGCTTCTCCATGTGGTCGCGCACGTCGGTCACGGTGGCGCGGATCAGCACCATGAGCGAAGAGTTCTCGTCGGCGATGCCCTCCTGCTTGAACAGGAAGGAGACCAGCGGCAGCTTGCCGAAGAAGGGCACCTCGGCGCGACGCTCGGTGGTGAGGACTTCGCGCAGGCCACCGATCAGCACCGAGCCACCGTCGGGCACGGTCACCGTCGTCGCGAACTGGCGGACGGTCATGGTCGGCAGCTGCAGGGTGACCGGCAGGGTCGAGCCGGCCAGCGACGTGGTGAAGGTCGGGATCGGCAGCTGCAACTCCGCCACGGTCGGCTGCAAGTTGAGGGTGATGTGCTTACGGTCGAAGGAGATGACCGGGCGGACGTCGAGGGCCAAGCCGTCTTGGATCACGTCGACCTTGGGGTCGGCGATGAACGACGCCTGCGCCACTTCCACCTCGTAGTCCTTCACGTAGGACGTCTGGTTGATGACAGCCACGTGCGCCCGTTGCGAGTTGATGACCAACAGTTGTTGCCCGTTGACCAACTGCACGTCTTGGCGCTTCTCGACGGCGCGCAGGATCGTCTGCAGCTGCAGGTCGTCGAGCCAGGTCCAGGCGGCAGTCAGGCCGCCGGTGCTGGTCAGGTTGCGAGCCAGGCGGTTCGAGAAGAAGTTCTCGGTGCGGGCGCGGACGTCGCCGTCGCCGCCGTCGTTGAAGAACGCACCCGACGTGGGGGCGCCGGCCTCGTCGCCGGTGCCGGAGTTGTCCAGGCCCTGCGACGCGTTGTCGTCGAGCCGGTTGGTGACGTCGTCGAGCTGCGCCACCGAGCCCTTGCCGGAGCCGCCGAGACCGCGGAAGTCGACGCCGATCTCCTGCAGGAAGTTCTGGGTGATGGTCAAGAACTTGGACTCGATGCTGACGATCGCCGTGGCGTAGCGCCGCAGCTCCTCGAGGAAGCGCTTGACCCGATCCTGCATCTCGGGATTGGCCGTCACCAGCAAGTAGCCGCTCTCCATGACGTCGATCTTGCCGCCGCCCTCGGCATCCCAGTAGCCGGCGCCGGTCGCATCCTGCACGTTGCCCTTGAGCGTCGTCGGATCGACGTAGGAGGTCTTCTCTTCGGCCTCGCCACCCGTGCGTGGGCCTGTGGCGTCACCGACCGGGATGTCGCGGATCGCCGGCGGGATGAAGTCGGTCAGCGGGAAGACCAGGTCGCGGATGTCGTAGGTCTTGAGGATGTTGGCGCCGCCGGCCTTGGCCTTGGTGGTGAACTCGACCACGCCGTTGCGCACGGTCCAAGCCAGCTGCTCGCTCTTGCTGGCCAGGTAGGTCAGGAAGTTGGCGAGAGAAATGGGGGAGCCGATGTCGATCTGCGCGATCAGGCTCTCGGAGTCGATCGCCGCGCGCGCTTCCGGAGTGATGATGATCGGGATGTCGGTGCGCGTCTGCAGCAGCTTGATGACGTCGCGGTAGGCCCCGGTCTCCTCGTTGAAGGAGAGCTTGTCGATCATCGTCGTGCGCACCTTGCTGCGCAGCTCGTCGTCGGCCGACACCGTCTCGTCCGTCGTCTTCACCAGGCGGCCGTTGGCGCGGCGCCACACCTCGTCGTTGACGCGGATGATGTCGGTCTGCGGGATCTTGAGGTCGAGATCCGCTTCCTTCATGCGCGCCAGTTCGCGCACCTTGTCGGTGTAGTAGGTCTCGTCGCGGCGCTCGCGCTCGGCCTTGATCGCCGCGTTGTGCACGTTGCGCGCGGTCTCGTTGGTCGGGTCGAGCCGCATCGCCTCGAACGCCGACTCCTGCGCCGCCCGGAACTGGCGCCGCTCGAATGCCGTCATCGCCTCGCGGATGCGCTGGTTCACGCGCATGTCGCGGCGATCCTTCTCCGCCTGCTCGGCTGCGCGGAGCTTGTCGGCGATCTCGCGCTCGGCGGCGTCACGCTCGGCGCGCATCGCCTCGTCGCGCTGCGACTCTGCCTGCGCGAGTGACTCGTCGACCTGCCGGCTGAGCGGACCCCAATCGAACGCGCTGCCGACCTCCAGGCTCAGCTTGGCGGCCTTGAGCTCTTGCACTGCGCCGGAGTAGTTGCCGCGTTCCATGAGCTGGCGAGCGCTGTCGAGGCGACCCTGCACCTCGGCGCGTGCTCGCTCCTCGCGGATCATCGCCAGTCGAGTCTGCTGCTCGGCGAAGGTGTTGATGTCGCCGGCGCCCTCGCCCTGCTCGGCGTTGATCTGGTTGAGGGTCTCGAGGACCTTGGCGTCTTGTGGCGCCAGGTCCTTGGCGCGCAGGATCAGCGCCTTGGCGTGGTCGAGCTTGCCCTCGCTGCGCAGCTTGCGCGCCTCTTCGAGGTAGTAGTCGACGAGCAGGCGCACGCGCTGAGCTTCCACCGAGCCCTGACCCTGCGGGTCCTGCGCGGCAGCTGCCGCGACCGCGGTGGTCGCGCCGGTCTGCGGGTCGATGCCAGGCGAATCCGTGGTCGCGCTGTCGGACTGGCACGAGCCGAGAACGAGCGCGACGGATGGAACCAGGAGCGAGATACGTGACTTGAGCATGCTTGCTGTCACCGAGGGTGCGAGCGGAACGATCGTCCGTGGTGGGCGGGGGGTGCGTTGCGGGAGTCGAAGCAACACAGCCGAGCAAAGAACGCAGTCAGCGGTGGGGCGACACCGCGTGGGGCGGAAGGTAGCCGGCTGCACAGTGCGGTGCCAGCGAGATTTGTGGAGTTCGCGCGCCGCCGTTCACGAACCGGCGCGGCTCGAACAGCTCGCAGCCGGCGGGCGCTCCCGAGCCTGACGGCGCTGCGGGCCGACCTGAGGCGGCCGCGGGTTGCTCGACTGCCGGGCCTCACAAACGGTCCTTCCTCACGCGGTCCAGACGGCCTTTCCCAACCCGGGCGTCCGGACCGTCCCAATTGCCGGGCCCGCTGCCGGTGGGCTGCTGCGCCGGCTCCTGCCGGGGCTCGATCCGATGTCACCGGGATCGGCACGTGCTAGCGTCCGCCTGCGGCTTTGCGCTGGGTCGCTACTTGGCAGGAGCCTTCTTGCCGCCGGTACCCATGCCGCCGCCGAACTGGATGTCGTCGAAGCCCACCTTGCGGGCCGCGTCCACCGCGATGGCGACGTCTCCGTACACCGCGTTGACTCCGGGCTCGATCACCACCGGTTGCGGCTTCGGCTCGCCGGTCTTCTCGTCCTTGGTCCACTTGGTGCGGTCGCGGTAGATGCGCTCGAGTTCCGTGACCAACGCGTCCTCGGTGTTGATTGGCGTCGGACCCACGTGGTACCGCACGCGGTGACCCACCACGTAGAACGCGGGCTCGTGCTTGCCATCCGACTTGGCGCCCGGCCTGGTGTGCTTCTCGCCGGGAGTCAGGCATTCGATCTTGAGCGACAGCTTCTCGATCGGATCGGTAGGCGTGCTCTGTGCGCCCGAGTCCTTCGGCAGGTACGCCGGCAGCTTGGCTTCCAGGATTTTGAAGTCGATGCAGAGGAAGAAGATGATCAGCAGGAAGACGCAATCGATCATCGGCGTCATGTCCGCCTTGGCGTCTTCTTGCACGGATTCCATCAGCTTGGACGTCACGATTGGCTCCTTGTCACTGCTTGCCGACAGCCTGCAGCATCTTCGTCTCTTTGTCCTGCTCGCTCAGCGCCAGTTCGATCTTCCAGAAGGCGGCCGCCGGGTAGACGCACGCTTCCATGAACTTGCCGACGTAGTGCCATTCGGTCCACTTGTCAGCGCGGATGAGCAGCGGGTCATTGATGAGGGTCATCTTCGTGCCGCCCAGGGTCTTCTGCTCGATGTCCAAGTTCGGGATCGTGTCCTTGAACTCCGTCAGCAGCCCGTGGATGGGGGAGAAGTCGTCGCCGTTGAGCTTCGGGTCGTAGCGGTCGTTCTTCTTCACCACGATCCGGCCGTCTTGCATGATGTTGACGACCGGCCGGTTCTCCGGCGGCTTCTCGTCAGGCACGGCGTACTTGGCCTTGGGCAGGATCAGGTCCTCCAAGGTCTGCTGGCTCAGGTCGATGACCAGCACGAAGAAGATCATCAGCAGGAACACGCAGTCGATCATGGGTGTCATGTCCATGACCAGCTCCTGCTGCACTGACTTGGTGCGTTTGCCGATTGCCATGCCTCACTCCCTGTGGGCGGGAACGGGTTTGCCGGGAAGGCTACGATCGAAGGGGGGTCGGGGCGTCGCCATGCGGGCGATCACGCCTTCTCCTTGTCGCGGAACCGCTCGAAGAAGTCCTCGGCGATGGCGTTCACCTCGATGATGATGCGGGTGACGCGATTGCGCAGGTAGAAGAAGAAGGCGCCCACCGGGATGGCCACCGTCAGGCCGAAGATGGTGGTCACGAGCGCCATCTTGATGCCGCCTGCCAGCTGGGCGGGCGACACCGAGCCGCCGGCGTTGGCGATCTCGCCGAACGTCACGAACATGCCCGTCACCGTGCCGAACAGGCCGAGCATCGGCGCCGTGGCGGAGATCAGCGACAGCCAGCCGATCTTGGCGTAGAGCTTGACGGCCTCCTCGTCTTCCATCTCGCGCATCGCGCCCTGGATGGTCTCGAACGGGTGGCCGAGCTTGCCGAGGCCGGCGGCGACGACGTTCGTGAGGTACTTGCGGTCGTTCTCGCACAGCTCCGCGGCCTCCTCGAAGTTCTTCTCTTCGAACAGGGCCTCGAGCTCGTCGATCGTCTCGGGCGGCGCCAGCTTCTCGCGCTTGATGCTGACGAAGCACTCGATGATCAGCGCCAAGCCGACCACCGACACGCCGACGATGACCCATCCGATCAGACCGGCGTTCTTGAACATGTCGCCGAGCCAGGAGCCCGACTGAGGAGCTCCCGCAGCGGCCTGCTGGGCCATGGCCGTCGACGCCATGAAGAGCGTCGTGAGGAAGGGAAGGGTTCGGGAGAGCATGTCTGGGATGCCTCGTGGGTTGCTGGTTGCCTGAGGAACGAAGGATGTGTGCGGGTGGATCACTTCTGCAGGGCGGCGCGGGCCTCGTTGGCCCACGGCGAGCTGCCGTAGTACTTGACGACTGTCTCGAAGTAGTCGTGGGCGCGCTGCTTGTAGCTGTCGGCCTCGTGGTCGGGGCCCAGGGTGGTGAGGATCTGGCCCTGCAGGTACAGCGCCTTGGCGGTGGTGTCGGCGTTGGCCGAGTCGAGCACGATGGCCTGCGCCAGCTTCTGCTGCGCGTCGCGCAGAGCCCGGACGTCGGCCTTGCCCGCGGTGGCGAGCACGGTGGCGTGCGCCTCTCCGGCGAGCGCCGCCGCCTTCACCGGGTTCGCGGTGCTGGTGCTGGCGAGCGAAGCGAAGTAGCGCTTGGCATCGTCGAGCTTCTTCTCTTGCAAGTAGGTCTCGCCTTCGCTGACCACGGCCAGCATCTTCAGGCTGTCGAGTTCGAGCGCATCGTTGCCGGTGGCCGAGCCGAGCGCCGCGTCGACCGCGGACTTGACCCCCTGGAAGGCCGAACGCGCTTCGGCCGCTTTGTTCATCTCCAGCAACAGCTGCGCGCGCTCGAGCTTGGCGCGGGCGTCCCATATGAGACCCCAGCTCTGCTTGAGCGCGTCCTCCTCGAACGCCTTGAGGGCGGCCTCGGCGCCGGCGGCGTCGCCTGCCACACGCAATGCGCGCGCCTTGAGCAGACGCGCTTCGGGCACGCGGAAGCCGGAGGGGGCGGCGTCGAGGTAGGCCTGCAGCGCCGTCTGCGCGGCCGTGCCGCGTGCGGCCTCGCGGCCCATACCCAGGGCGAGCGCTCGCGCCGCCAGGAACTTGCACTCCAGCTCCAGCGCCTTGCGGCCGGCCTCGCCTGCCTTGCCCGACGCCTCCTGGAAGTAGTTCGCGGCGGCCTCCGACTCACCCTTGTCGAGCGCGGCGCGGGCGAGGTCGTAGGCGTCCGGCGGTTCCGTCCACTCGACGTGCGACAGCTGGATGGCCGGCATCGTCGACTCGCTTCCCGCCTTGCGGTAGGAGATCGTCTCCGAACCGAGATCGAGGACCTCGACCGCGCGCAGGCGTTCTCCGGAGCGCTTGACCAGGGTGTCCTTGATGACCTTCTGCGCCGCCAGCGGTGCCGCGCACAGCAAGGCGATCAGGCTCAGAAGGGTGACCGGGCGCGAGAGGCGCTGGCACGGCGACGTCGAAACCTCGGGGGTCATCGTGGCGTGGGTCATCATCGGGTGGACCGTTGCAGGGTGACGAACAGCTGCGCCAGCTCCTCGCCGCGCGGCCCCAGCTTGCGCAGGGCGTCGAAGTTGTCGGTCGAGCTGGCGATGCGGTACAGCTTCGCCGCGTACTCCTTGTACTTCGACTCCTTGACGCCGGCGAGGCTGGCGTAGAGGTAGGCCTCCCAGTGGAACTCGTACCAAGGCAGTGAGTAGTCCGTGACCCCACGCTGCGAGCTCAGCGCGTACGGGCGCACCTCGGTCCACTGCTTGTCGTAGGCCTCGGCCGGGCGGCCCAGGCCAGGGTACGGCACGACGTCGCCGCGCTCGTCGACCTCGTGCCAACCGCCGAGGCACTGGCAGATGAGCTGCTTGACCGGGAAGGCCGCGGCGCGCATGACGCCGCCGGCGTCGAGTTCCTTCTCCGCGGCGACCAGCATGTCGTAGGCCTGGCGCACCTTCTGCTGGCGCAGCAGGATCTTGCCGAGCACCGGGCGTACGTACTGGTCGACCTTGGACTTGTACTTCTCGTCCCGGCCGTAGTCCTCGACGATCTTGTTGGCCAGGTCCTGGGCGCCGGTCCAGTCACGTAGCTCGTCGGCGTTCTGCAGGGCGATGTAGAGGATCTCGTACTGCGGCTTGGCGGCAGACCGCGCGTAGTCGCGGCCGAACGCGACCGTAGCCTTGCGCGCGGCGCTGAGCTTGGCCTTGACCTGCTTGATCGCGTCCTTGTCGTCGGCGTTGTTCTTGTAGACCCCGTCCAGCTCGTCGGACAGGTGCTTCACGTTCTCGTAGTGCGACACGAAGATCGCGGTCGAGAGCTTGGGCACGAGGCTGCTGTCGGGGGCCATCTTCGACAGGCTGCGGTAGGCCTCCTCGGCCTTGTCGCGTTGACCGAGTTCGACGTGGGCGCGGGCCAGCAAGTCGTAGGCGTACTGCGAAAGGTTGGGGGCAACGCTGCCGAAGCGCTTGGGGTAGTCCGAGAAGCGCGCGACCACGTCCTGGAACTTGGCCGGCTCGGCCTTCGCGCCGATGTCGCCCGTCGCTTGCATGTAGGCCAGGTCGCCGAGATTGAACTCGAGTTCGGCCTCGGCCAGTTCGCGGTTGGTCGACGTCGCCTGTCCCGCCGCATCGCGCCACTTGCGGTAGGCGTCGGCGGCGGCGAGGGCCTTGTCGGGCTCCTTGGCCGCCTTCCACGCTTGCACCTGGCGGACCAGCGCGAGCTCGTAGTACGGCGAGTCGGCGGTGACCAGCGCGTAGGCCCCGGCGGCGTCGGCGAACTTCTTCTGCGCCATCTTGTCGCTCGCCGTCTGCCAGTTGACCTTGTCCTGACTCTGCACGCCGCCGACCGAAGCGGCGATCCTCACCGCCTCCGTGTTGAGCGACTCGAAGGCCGTGTCGTTCTTGCTGAGGAAGCGCACCTGTCGCATCGCCACCTCGAGGAGGCGGCCCGCGTCGGACGCAGCGCCCTCGTCGGAGTCCTTGTACTTGGTCAAGCCGGCGATCAGCGCGTATACCGCCTCGAGCGGCCGCGTCTGGGCGCCGAAAGCGCGGCCCAGATTCAGATGGGCGAGCATGCCGAGCTTGCTGGCCTCGGCCGGAGTCATGGCGGCGATGGCGCGCTTGAAGCCCTGGACCGCTTCCTCGTAGCGGCGGGACTGCAGGTCGCCGAGCGCGATCTGGTACAGCAACTCGCCGCTCACCAACGACGACTGCATGCTCAGGATGTCGCGCAAGATGTTCTTGGCCTTGAGACCGACGACGTCAGCGGGGTGCTGGTCGTTGATCTTGGCGGCGATCTCCAGACCTTGCGCCACCTTCTCCTTCTCGCCGGTCTCGGCCAGGGCGCGCGCGTAGTTCAGCCGCACCGCATGGCCGTAGCGGGTGTCCTCTTCCGCTTCGAGCTTCTTCAGGCGCTCGTCGAACTCGGTCACGGCGGCGAAGACATCGTCGGGCTTGCCCAGCTCGAGCAAGGTGGTGGTGAGGCGGTCGTAGCCCTCCTGCATCATCGAGCCCAGGAGGGTGCGGGCGGCGACCGGTAGCTCTTGCTCGTTGAGCGACTCGAAGATGGCGTCCACGGTGTCGCGGTAGGCCGAGGCAGCGGCGTCGAGCTTGCCGATCACCTCGTCGACCTGCGAGCACTCGAACATCGCGCGCATGCCGAGGATGGTCTCCTCGCCGTACTCGAGGGCGAGGTCGGTCAAGGTCGAGCGCGACGTGCTCGCCAGGTAGTCGCGGTCCTTCTTGACGGCGCGCGCGTGCTCGCGCAGCAAGATGCCCTTGCGCAGCCAAGCGACGCCGCGCTTGAGGTGGGCGTCGGCGTCGCTCTTGGCCGCCGACGCCAAGCCCGCCATCACCTCGTCGCAGGTGTCCTTGCCGAGCTGGAACACCGAAGCGGCCGCCTCTTCCAACTCGTGCACCTTCTCCGGTGCGTCGCTGCGCGCGATCTCGACTTCGTCTGCCAGGAACCGGCCGTATTCGTAGCAGGCCTCGGTCAGCGTGATCTGCGCCGGCAGCGCGGCGGCGTCGCCGCGGTAGCGCTCGATGAACTCCTTGGAGCGGTCGAGGGCGTCCTTGAACAGCGTGCGCTGGCGCTCGCGGTCGTTGCGGATCGCCTTGGCGCCGTAGAGCGAGATCTCGATGCCGAGCTGTGCGACCTGCTTGAACTCGTCGGCAGCCTTCTTGTCCTTGAGCAGGCGGTCGGTCTCCTCCTGCGCGAGGGCGACGAAGCCGAGGTCGCGGGCCAGGGCGCGGATGAACTCGACCTGACGCTCGATGGGGCGCCCGTTGGCAGCCTGGGCCGGTGCCAGCGTGCCGAGGAGCAGGGGCAGAACGAACGCAGAATGGGTGAGTCGCATCACTCCGAGTCGGGGTGAGCGCCTGGGCAGCGCGAGGCGCTCGACTGGGGACAAGACCGCCGCGGGGCGACGCAGCGGCAGGGCGGAAAACGGGGGAAGCAGCCTAAGGGTTCAGACCAATCCTCGCCACCGTCCTGTTCGGCCGGTGGCGGCGGATTCGGCGGTCGTCAGCGGGCGGCGGCTGGGGACGCCTCGATGAGTTCGGGGAGCTTCGGCTCGTTCTCGTACGGCATCACGACCTGGGCGCGCACCAGGATGATGATCTTCTTGTTCTGCACGAACGTGCCCTTGCGGCTGAAGAAGAAGGACAGGCCGGGCAGGTCCTTGAGGATCGGCACACCCGAGACCAGGTTGCTCTTCTCCGCCAGCTTCATACCGCCCAGCATCACCGTGGCGCCGTCGGGCATGGTGACCGTCGTGCGCACGCGTTGCAGAGTGACGCGGGGCAGCTGGATCGAGATCGGCTGGCCGACACCGAGAGTGGTCACGAAGTTCGGGATGGGCAGCTGCAGCTCCATGACGGTCGGGCGCAGCTCCATGGTGATGTAGCGGCGATCTGCCGACACCACCGGCCGGACGTCGAGGACGACGCCGTCACGCACGACGTCGACCACCGGGTTGGCCACCGCCGCCGACTGCGCGATCTCGACCTCGAAGTCGCGGATGTAGGAGGTGTGACGCAGGACCGACATGTTGGCCCGCGTGTTGTTGTGGACCAGCAGGCGCGGGGCGGTGATCACCTCGCTGCGCTGGCGCTTCTCGACCGCGCGGAGGATGACCTCGAGCTCGGTGTCGTCGAGGTAGGTGTACTGGATGGCCAGACCGCCGGCGTTGTCGAGTTCACCGTCGCCGCCACCCAGGGTGGTGTCGAACAGGTGCTCGGTGCGGCCGGCGATGTCGCCGTCACCGCCGTCGTCGAAGAAGATGCCCGGTTCGGTGCCGGTGCCGATGGTGCCCGGCGCTGCCGGGCTGGTCTGCTGCGGCTGGCCGTAGTCGTCGAAGCGGAAGCCGCTGCGGTCGCCGTGCTTCTCGAGGCCGCGGCCCGGCACGCCGCCGGACGATTGGTCGCCGAGGCCGCGGAAGTCGACACCCACGTCCTCGAGGAAGCTGTCTTCGACCTTGAGGAATCGGGCTTCGATGTCCACCAGGATGCCGACGGCTTCGCGCAGGTCGGCCAGGAGCTTGGCGACACCGGCGTGCGCCTGCTTGGTGTTGCGGACGATCAGCACGTCCTTCTGGATCGCCAGGAGGGCGTCGCCGCCGTCCCAGCTCGTGGGCAGCACGTTCTCGCGGATCATCGACTCGAGGCGGCTGGTCTCGACCACGGTCGGCTTGGGCTCTTCGGTTTCGTCGAAGAACGAACCCGTGTCCTCGCCCGGCACCGTCAGCTTGAGTTCCCGGCCCGGCTTGTCGGCCACGCCACGCACCAAGTCGCCGACCTGGTAGTGGCCGACGTACATCTTGCCGCCGGACATCTCCGGCGTGACCAGCTTGACCATGCCGGACTCGATCTTCCAGTGCACGTTGGTCAGGCTGGTGATGACGTTGAGCGCCTGCTCGACCGAGGCGTTGGGCAGCGAGAAGTCGTGCAGGGTGGTGGTCTCGGGGTCGAGTTCCTGCACCTCCTTGGACACGACGAAGGTCACCTCGGTGACCGTCCCGTAGTACTTGGCCCAGTCCCCGACCGGCGCGCTGGCGAACCGGTGGTCGATGATCGTGTTGCGGATCTTGGCGATGATCGCGCGCTCTTCAGGCGACTCGAGGTCCTCGGGTTGCGAGAAGGTGATGGGACCGCGCGTCGCCACCTCGGCCCAGCGCTGCATGTCGTACACGACCGTCTCGGTCTGCGGCACGTCATCGGTGCGCAGATCGTCGAAGGTCTTCGCCCACTCGGCCTTCCAGTCCTGACGCAGCAGTTCCACCTGCTGGTTGTGGCGGGCGCGGACCGCCAGCTCGTGCAGCGAGCGCGCGTGCCCGTTGGTCGGGTCGTCCGCCAGCGCCATGTCGAGGTTGCGCGTCGCGGCGGCGAAGTTGTTGAGCTGGAAGTCGAGGTTGGCCTGGTCGAGCAGGCGCTTGACGCGCGCTTGGCGCTGGATGCGCAGCCGGCTCTCCTCTTCCTCGAGCTGGGCGCGCGAGGCCACGCGGCGGCGGTTCTCCTCGTCCTGGTCGGCGCGCACCTTGGCGCGTTGGGCGTCGGCGAGCTTCGCGTCGAGCTCGCGCTCCAGCTCACTGCCGGGCTGGAAGTGCACCGAGTAGCGCAGCACCAGGAGACCGCGCTGGTAGGAATCGATCGCCTCGCCGAAGCGCCCGCTCTGCGCGGCCACGTCGCCGCTGGCCATGTCGGTGCGTGCCCGATCGCGGTCACGCTCGGCGGCGACGCGGTCGAGCAGCACGCGGTCCTGGGTGATGCGTGCGGCGCCAGGCTTCTGGCCGCCGAGCAGGTCCTGCGCGGCGTACAGAATCTCGCGCGCGCGCTGGTTGCTCGGCTCGAGGTCGAGCACCTGGCCGGCGATGCGCGCTGCGTCTTCCCAGAGCTTGAGGCTCAGCGCCTTCTCCGCCTCGGCGAGCGAGTCGCGGATGGTGAGAGCGCGGCGCTGGTCCTGCACGTCTTGTCCCTGTCCACCTTGACCGCCTGAAGCGCTCGGCGACGACATCATCGTCGCAACGGGCTGACTGGCGTCGGGTGCGGCCGGGCGATTGGGCGCTTCAGGCGTCTCGTCGCCTTGCATGGTGCAGGCGGCGAGGGCGGCTGCCAGCGGGACCAAGCGTCCGACGCGGAGGAAGGGCTGGATGTTCATTTGTGCGTTCCTGAGGCGAATGATCAGGAGTGAGCGAGCGGCGTCGAGGGGCGAGAAGCCGATCGTGAGGAGAGCAAGCCGAAGCGTCCGCATGGCAACCACTCCGGCGGGGCGTAGCGCGGCGGACGGTAGCGACGCCGCCAAACACGGTCAAGCAACAAGACCCCTATCGCAAGCCTGGTGGTGCGGGGGACCTGGGTGCGTCGCGGTCGGCTCCGGCGGTCGCCGCGCGCCCGTTCCTCGTCCCTCGCGCGCGCTGCGCGTCGAGAGCGGACGGGCGCGCTCGCGTGGCCGGGCGCCGCCCGCGCCCGGGTCGTGCGCCTACCCCGGCCCGGGGGACCAGTGGGCCGGGGACTACGGGCGTCTGGCGCGCCCAGTCCGCTTCGTGTGGGTGTGGATGCGCGAGCGACGCCGGAGCTGGGGGCCCACCACACAGCCAGCTTGTGGCCGGTGCCGGTCGAGCCGCGCCGGAGCGTGTCGAGTCCGCCATTGTCGCGTCCCTCATTCGGGGCTGCCACGACCGGCCCGATCGGGCGGGCCCGGCGGCCGTTCGGGTCGACCGAGGATGCGGTTGACCCGCTTGACGTCTTCCCACGTCTCGACCTTCGCGGCCGGCTGGCGCAGGAGGTAGGCCGGATGCCAGGTCGCCACCACGCGGATGCCCTCGTAGGTCAGGTCGCGGCCGCGCAGCGCGCGCATCGGTAGCGAGGTGCCCAGCAGGTTGCTGCTGGCGACCCGACCCAGGCACACGATCACCTCCGGGTGGATCGCCCGCACCTGCTCGCGCAGGAACGGGAGGCAAGCCGCGACTTCGTCGGGTTCCGGCTCGCGGTTCTCCGGCGGCCGGCACTTGTTGACGTTGGCGATGAACACGTCTTGGCGGCGCATGCCCATGCCGTTCTCGATGATGCGGTCGAGGAGTTGGCCAGCCGCGCCGACGAACGGCCGCCCTTGCTGGTCTTCGTGGAAGCCGGGGGCCTCGCCGATGAACATCACCCGCGCACGCGGATCGCCCTCGCCGAACACCACGTTCTTGCGCGTGCTGCACAGCTTGCACCGCTGGCAATCGCCGAGGCGCGCGCGCAGCTCGGCGAGGGCCACCGCCGGATCGGTGGGCGCTGGGGCGACCTTCGACCCGACGCCGGCCACGGTGCTCTCGGCGTCCACCAACTCGTCAGCTGGCTCGCCGTCGGTTGGCTCGCCGTCGCCCGGTCCGCCGACGACTGGATCGCCGACGAGCGGCGTGGCACGCGCACGGCTCGCCCCTGCAGGCTCCGGCACCACCGGCGCGACGCCTTCCCCGGCCGGTGGGTCGGGGGGGGGGGCGGCTGGCAAGGCGAGGGCGCCCGGGGCGGTCAGGGGCATGTCGCCGCCGTAGCTCTCGGCGGCATGCTCGAGCCAGAGGCGGAGGTCGCGCGCGCCCATCACGTAGGACGCATACCACGGCGCGGGCGCGCGTGCACGCGCCCGCAGAGCGTCGTGGTCAGAACGTCCAGCCGACCGACACGTTGACGTTGTGGTCGAGGCGTTCGTTGCCGGTCGCGGGCGTGTTGTCGTAGAGCAGGATCCACTGCAGCTGCGTGACCATGCTCTCGCTGAGCTTGGCCTGCAGGCGCGAATCCTTGCGCACGAACACGTCCCCGACTTCCTCGAGGCTCATGAACGCCTCGGTGAACTGCAGGAAGCGCAGGGTGTCGGTGATGTCCCACTGCAGGGTGTAGGCGCCGCGGCCCGTGATCGTTTCCGACGTGGGGTCGCTGGTGCGGTAGTCCTCGTACAGGTAGGCAGGGCCGACTTCGAGACCGAGCTTGAAGCACTCGCCGTCGAACAGCTGGTGACCGATACCGCCACCGACCGTCAGGCGCAGGGACAGGTTGGCCTTGTAGTCGCCTTCGGCGCTCACGTTGCCCCACACGTACCAGCGCGGCGCGATGAAGTAGTCGTACTTCATGCCGCCGTAGGTGCGGCGCTGGCTCAGGTTCCACATGCTCGGACCGACCTTGTCCTGGGCGTAGTCCCAGCGTCCACGGACGGTGAGGCGATCGTCCTCGGTGCGCCGCTCGGCGTCCGCGCCGGCGTTGACGGCGCGGCGCTCGGTGTTGCCGCTGAGGAAGACCCCGCCGATGTTGACGCCGCCCGTCCACTTGGCCCCGGACTCGTCGGGGTTGAGCTGCGACAGTTGGTCGAGAGCCAGCGGGCCGCTCGGCGCCCCGGCGGCGTCCGACAGCACCAGGCGGCCGCTCTCCAGGCCCTGGATGCGCCGGCGCAGGCGTTCGCCCGTGGTGGTGAGGAGGGTGATCTCGCCGCCGCTGGACAGGTTGGCGACCTTGTCGAAGGGAACGACCACGTCACCCAGGGCTTCGTTCGCCAGGGTGAGCTTGCCATCCATCATGTTCTTGATGGTGCCGGTCAGTTCGTTGCCGTTCTGGAGGCGCACCGTGTCCTGGGCGTGGGCGGTGACCGCGAGCCCGAGGGCGATGGCCAAGTGCAGGAAGGGAATCTGTCTCATGGTTCGTGGGGCGCCGCTCGAGACGCGGCGCGGCGAAATAAGGGATTCTCCTGACGACGCGAAGTCAAGCCGATTCCGGCACGTGCGTCGGCGCACCGCGGCGTCGAACTGCGTCTGTCGGTTTTGAAAGTGGAAACGAGGCGTTCGATTTGCTTTGAAACCGGGACCGCGTCCCGCGGCCGCGCGCGCCCGCCCCCGCGCGCCCCCTGTTGTCTCCGGCCCCGATTGCGATGCCGCTCGCGCGTTTGCCTGCGCTCGTCGTCCTTCTCGTGCTCGGCGTGCTCGTCTACGGCCCGCCCGCGTTGCACGCGCAGCACCTCAACTTCGACGACCCGTTCTTCTTCGGGCCGGCCAGCGCCTTCGCGTCGGACGGCCTGGGCCGGATCCTCGACCCACGGCAGACGATCGCCAACGCCTACCTGCCGGTCGCGCACCTGACCCTCTACTTCGACTGGCTCCTCGGCGGCAGCGACGCACCGGCCATCCCGCGCCTGCACTCGATGTTGTGGCACGTGGCAGTGGCGTTCGCCCTGGCGCGCCTCCTCGGCCGGCTGTCGTTGCCAGCCGCTCCCGCGGTGGCGGCGGCGGCGCTGTTCCTGGTGCATCCGGCGCTGGTCGAGTCCGTGGCTTGGAGCAGCAGCCGCAAGGACCTCGTGTCGGGCTTCTTCGCCATCCTCTGTCTCAGTGCGTGCATCGACCACGCGCGGCAGCCGACCCGGCGCCGCCTGTGGCTCGCCGCGGTCTGGGCAGGCCTGGCGATGTATGCCAAGGCGACGGCCGTGGTATTGGCGCCCCTCGCCGCGCTCCTGGTGTGGTGGACGCCCGCACGTCGGGCAGGCGCCTGGCGTGCCGTGCTTGTCGTAGCCGTGGTCGTCGCACTCGCTGCATGGCACCACGCCGCGCTCGCAGCGCGCGAGGGAACCCTGGCGGGCAGCATCGATGCGGGGCTCGGCGCCCGCGCGGCGCAGGTGCCCGGCGCCTACGCGCACTACCTCGGCAAGCTGGTCTGGCCTCTCGACCTCGATGTCCTCTATCCGGAGGTCCTGACGCTGGAGTCGTTCGCGCGGAAGGCCCTGTCGGCGTCCGCGCTCCTGCTGTCGGTGGCGGTCGCGGCCTTGGTGGCGTTGCGGGCGCCTCGCTGGCGTCTCGCCGGACTGGGTCTGCTCGCCGTGCTGGCGGCACTCGCACCCTTCAACACGGCGGTGCCTGCGTCTTCGATCGCCGCCGCCGACCGCTACCTGTACCTCGTGGTGCCTTGGGCGGTGCTGGCGCTCGCGGCGGCGAGCGCGCGGCTGGCGGTGCCCGTGTGCACCGGGCTGGCGGTGGCTTGCGCCTTCCTCACCCTGGGGCGGGTGCCGGCTTTCGCCAGCAGCGCGGCGTTGTGGCGGGCCAGTCTGGCACGCGACGAGCGCAACGCTGTCGCCTGCCTCAACCTGACCCTCACGCCGGAGGTGGCGGGCGATCGGCAGGAAGTGCGTCGGCTGCTCGAGCAGGCGGTCGAGTGGGCCCGCTACCCGCAGCATCGGCTGCGCGCCGAGAGCGCGTTGTCGAGCCTGGCCTGGCAGGACGGCCGGCGCGAGGCGGCGGTGCGCCACGCCGGCGAGGCCCTCGCGGCAGCGCGCGCGCTCCCCGACGGCGACGGCGCCCGCCACGAACGGGTGCGCCTCAGCCTGCGGGCTGCGGTGATGGCGCAAACCTCGGGCCACCCCGAGCAGGCGGCCACTCTGGCGCAGGACGCGCTCACGCTCGAGCCCGAGCATCCCGCGGTGCTCGCCTACCTCGCGTCGAGCATGCTGCGCGCCGCGCACGATGCGCACGGCAAGCTCCTACCCGACGCCACGACCACGCGCCGCGAGGCGTTCCGGTTGCTCGACCTCGCCACCGCGCGGGACGCGACGGCAGTCGATCCCTACGTGGTGCGCGGCCAGTGGCTGGCGGCGTTCGGCGAGAACCTCGGGGCGCTCAAGGCCTACGACGATGCGCTGGCGCGCGACCCCGGACACGCCGATGCGCACCACGGCAAGGTCGACCTGCTGCTCGCCCAGGAGCTCTTTTCGGCCGCCGAGGCGGCCGCGCGTGCTGCCATCGCCGCGCACGTCGACGACGCGAATCTGCTCAGCAAGCTGGGCATGGCACTCGCCGGCCAGCGCAAGTTCGACGAGGCCCGCGGCTTCTACGAGGCGTACCTGCGCCTGCGTCCGGCCGATGCCGACGTGCGCCGGCTGTTGGCCGCGGTGCTGGTTCTGCAGACCCGGCCGTTGCTGTTCCAGCTGCCGCCCGAGCAGCTCGAGCCGCGAGCCGAGCGCATCCGCGAGCTCGATCCACGCAATCCCGCCGGAGCCCTGGTGCTCGCCGTGGCGCGTCGCCTGCAGCGTCGCCTGCAGGAGGCGTTGGTCTTGCTGGAGGGTGTCCGCGACGAGCTGAAGGACGAGCCCGACGTGATCCGCCTCCTGGCCGAGACGCACCGCGACCTCGGCTACCAGTTGCTGCTCACCGGCAAGGAGCGCGCGCGAGCCGTCGATCACTTCGTCGCCTTCGCGCGCCTCGCTCCGGCCGACGTGTCGACCGACGCCGTGCACACCTTGCTCGAGCAGGAGTGCGTACGCCAGGAGGACGAGGGCGTACTCGCATTCGGCGACGATCGACTGGACGACGCCGAGGCCAAGTTCCGCCGCTGCCTCGAGATCCTGCCGGGCAGGGCGTGGACCAAGTACCAGCTCGGCCTGACGCTGCTCAAGAAGGGCGGCGACCACGTGCCCCAGGCGCTCGATCTGTTCCGTGCCGCCGAGAGCGGTCTGCGCGCCGAGGGGCACGATTGTGGCCTGGCGGTGCTCTACCAGGTCTTGGCGTTGCAGCAGCTGGGCAAGGAAGGCGACGCCAGCGAGACGGCGCGCGCGTTCGTGGCGCAGGCCGAGAACCGCGACAGTGCGGCGTTCGCGCGCATCGAGGCGCTGGCCCGCTGAGCTGCAAGGGCTGCGAATCGTCGCGGCGGGCGCGAATTCGGCGGTGTTGTTCCGTTGCCACAGAGCTGACCAGGCCACGCCCGAGCAGCCCTGGAAGCTCCAAGCAACCAGTTGCTGCTCACCGGCAAGGAGCGCGCGCGAGCCGTCGATCACTTCGTCGCCCGGCCGCGCTGGGAGCCCGAGAAGAACTCATGATACGGGCTCTCAGATTGCCCCCGGTGGCCGCATCCGCGGCCACGCAGAGAGTGAGAAACCGATTGTTTCTCACTCTCTGACGGTAGCTGCGAGCCGACTTCGGCGTCGTGCCGAACTTGCTGGCGGTCGCGACCGCGAGCCCGTCGGGCTTCAGAACCGGAAGTAGATGAAGGGATTGTGGCTCGAGTTGACGACCGCGAGGCAGGCGACCACCAGGGCGAGCAGTGTGACCGGCACCGACACGGGCCAGCCCGCTCCTGCTTGGGCGAGGCGCACGGCGCGGCGCTCGAAATCGGCGTACAGGTTCGACCACGGCAGGAACGAGGCCACGGCGGCGATCGTCAGCAGCGCCCACGTCTGAGTGTCGAGCGGCACGCGTGCGGCCAGCGTGGTCTCGTACCAGTGGGGGCCGCCGCCGGTGAACATGCGCCGCAGCATCGACCACGCCTGGGGCAGGGTCTCCGACCGGAAGATCACCCAGCTCACCATGACCAGGAACACCATCTTGATGCGCAGCAGGAGCCGCGGCACGCGTCGAGCGATGTCGAGCCAGCCCATCTTGTCGAGGGTCAGGAAGAGGCCCTGGTAGGCGCCCCAGAGCACGAACGTCCACGCGGCGCCGTGCCACAAGCCGGACACCAAGAACACGATCCACAGGTTGGCGTACGCGCGCGCCGGGCTCACGCGGTTGCCGCCGAGCGGGATGTACAAGTACTCGCGCATGAAGTTCGACAGCGAGATGTGCCAGCGCCGCCAGAACTCGGTGAAGGTGGTCGCGGTGTAGGGGCGCTCGAAGTTCTCGAGGAACTCGAAGCCGAGCATGCGGCCGAGCCCGATCGCCATGTCGGAGTAGCCGGAGAAGTCGAAGTAGATCTGGAAGTAGTAGGCGACCGCGGCGAGCCACGCGAAGCCGGTGGACACGTCGCTGACCGGGTGTGCGTACACCGGGTCGCACAGGCTGGCCATCGGATTGGCGATCAGCGCCTTCTTGGCGAGGCCGAGGGTGAAGCGCTCCACGCCGTGCCAGAAGCGCCGCGCGTCGACGATGCGGTGGCGGATCTGCTGGTCGATGTCGTGGTAGCGCACGATCGGACCCGCGATCAGCTGCGGGAAGAGGGCCACGTACAGCAGGTAGTCGCCGTAGTGACGGGCCGGGCTGGCGCGGCCGCGGTACACGTCGACGACGTAGCTGATCTTCTGGAAGGTGAAGAAGCTGATGCCGATGGGGAGCGCCACCCTCTCCCACGTCAACGGCGCGCCTCCCAGCGCTTGCACCAGCGCGTCGACCTGCTCGACCAGGAAGTTGGCGTACTTGAAGTAGACGAGCAGGCCGAGATTGGCGGTGATGTCGACGCCGACGAGCCACTTGCGCACGCGGTCGTCGCGGCTGGCCGCGACGCGGCGACTGATCCAATCGTCGACCATGGTGCTGCCGAGCAGCACGAACACGAACAGCGGCGCGCCCCAGGCGTAGAAGTACAAGCTGCCGGCGAGGGCGACCGAGTTGCGCAGGCGCCGTGGCGACACGAAGTAGCAGGTCAGCAGGAGCGGCAGGAACCAGAACAGGAAGTAGGCGGAGCTGAAGACCACGGTGGCTGGACGCGGCAGGTTCCCGGCGCCCTCGGCTGAGAGTGCTGGTGCGAGTGCTGCGAATCCTGGGCGTCGCGCGTGGAATCTGCCATCCCCGTGTCACGCAAGCGTGCGGGAATCGCGTGCCTCGAGCAGCACGGGAAGCCCCGACGACAGAGCGACCTGCGGCCCCGCTGGTCGGCGCGTCGCGCCGACGGTTCCCTTGGTTGCGGCCGCATGCCGCCAATCCCGGGTCGGCTATGCTCCGGAAGCGTGTCGCTCGTCGCCAAGCTCGGTCGCCCAGCCAGGCAGGCAGCCGGGATCGTGTTCGTCAGCCTGCTGTGGTTGCCCACCTTGCAGGGCTACACCGGCTTGGTGCAGACCGAGAAGCTCGGCGGCGTCGAGGAGCCCGCCGAGGCCGTGGCCCTGTCGTGGACCACGTGGTCGGACGGTTCGTGGCAAGCGTCCTACGAGCATCGCTTCGATCATCGGCTCGGGTTGCGTGACTGGATGGTGCGCCTGGACAACGAGGCGCGTCTGCGCGCGTTCGGCGTGGCCAAGCGGCCGGTGCTGCGTGGCCCCGGCGACTGGCTGGTCGAGGAAGGCTACCTGCCGTCGACGGCCTTGGTGCGGTTGCGCGGCGAGGCCGCCCGCCTGCTGGCCACGTGTGCGCAGTTGCGCGTGCTGCAGGAGGTGCTCGCGAGCCGCGGCATCGCCCTGACCGTGCTGATCTCGCCCAACAAGGTGTTCACCGTCCCCGAACGGCTGCCGGCCGCGCAGGCCATGGCCCTGGCGGCGCTCGCCGGCCGGCCGAAGCAGTACGACGTCTTCTTGCGCGGCCTGCGAGCCACGGGCGTCCGCGTCGTGGACTGCGTCGCCTTCGCGCGCCATCTGGTGGCGACCGAACCGCCCGCCATGCCGCCGATGTTCGTGGCCAGCGGCATCCACTGGACCAACTACGGTGCGGCGCGGTGCGCGATCCACCTGCTCGACGAGCTGGAACGCACGGCGGGGCTCGACGTCAGAAACCTCGCCGTCGCTGCGATCGACCCCGGCGCGCCCGACGGTGGCGAGATGGACATGGCACACCTCGCCAACGTCGTCGACACCACGCGCTGGCGCACGCCGCTCGGGCAACCGGTCGTCGCGTTGCGCCCCGGCGACCAGGGGCGCACGGTGGCGATGCTGATGGTCGGCACGAGCTTCCTGTGGGGGCTGACGAGCACGCTCAAGCTGCACGCGGTCGCGGATCCGCTGAGCGTGTACTACTACGACCGCACCAGGACGGACTTCGTCGGCGGCGACAGCAGGCCACCGATCTCGCTCGAGCGCACCGCCGACGAGGTCCTGCGTGAGCTGCCGCGCTACGATGTGGTGGTCATCGAGGCCAGCGAAGGCGCGTTGCTCGACTTGGGCAACGGCTTCATCGAGCGGGTGCTGCGGGCGTTCGATGTCGAGCCGGACTCCACCTTGGGGCTGTTCGGCTACGGGGAGGTCCCGCCGCTGCCGTCGGTGCTCGAGGGCCTGCTCGACTGGGGGGACTTGCGTTAGCAGCGCCGCGTCGTGGTCGAAGACGACGGACCGCGACTTCTCTTTGCGCACCTCGGTGCCGCTCGCTAGTCTGTCGCGCCAGACGCGCCGACCGGTCAGCGTGCGCGTCCAACCGGCACGAGTGGCGTCAGGGAGTTCGCGGTGAGCAAGCGCAGCAAGGATCTGTTCCACCTCCTCGAACAGCGCGAGCGTGAGGTGCGCGAAGTGGGCGAGACCTCGTCCTCGCGTCGGCCCCCGGCCCGCACTCCGGGCACCGTGGCCGACCGCCTGCGCCAGTGGCTCGGCACCGCGACGCCGCCCCAGGGTCGAGGCCGCCGCGCGCCAGCATCGGCGCCGCCGGCCGTCCCCTACGGGCTGGTCTTGGCGGCCGTGGCCCTCCTGTGCCTGGGGACCGGGTTCGCTCTCGGCAGGTTCCTGCCGCGCGGCCCGGATGCCGCGACCCTCAACGCCCAGAACACGAACGCCCAGAACACGAATGCCCGGAACGACGAGCGGCTGCGCCCCGGTCCGGTGGCACCGGCCAGCCAGAACCCTGCGACCGGGCCGGTGGGCGACGAACTCTCGGCCGAGAAAGAGGAGGAAGTCCTCTCGAACCGCTTCTACTACTTGCTAAGCTCCCCGGCCCGCTCGGAGGCCGCCCAGGTGGCGTCCTACTTGCGGGCGCATGGCGTCGGCACCGCCCGGATCCGCAAGTTCGACGAGAAGGGCGGCGTCTGGACGGTCTTCGCCTACGCCAACGAGGAATCCCCCGGCCCCAGGCTGTATGAGGCGATCAAGGCGGTCCCGCCCCCGCGGACATGGCCGACCCTGTCGCTCACCATCGGTCGGCTCAAGCCGGAGCTGATGAGCATCACGAATCCGAAGAAGTGAGTCGTCGCCGCGCGCGACGCTCCCCACAGCCATGACCCTGCACAAGAGCTTGAGAGTGTCGGCCGGCTTGACCGGCGAGCGCAATGTCTGGTCGCGCAAGGAGCGCATCGAGGCGTTGAAGGTCGTCGGCCGCTGGAAGGACGGCGACTCGGTGCTCGGCCTCCCGAAGGTGCGCACCCGCTTCAAGACGAAGTCCAAGAAGAAGGAGAAGGCGGCGGACACCCCGGCGGCAGCCGGTGGAGCCGCGCCTGCCGCAGCGGCGCCAGCGGCGGCGAAGGCCGCGGCTCCGGCGGCCAAGGGCAAGAAGTGACCCGCCGTGCCGTGAGCGCATGGCGAGTCCGCGCGCGGCGCTGATCGAGGTCTTCGCTTCGGTGCAGGGCGAGGGACGCTTCGTCGGCGTGCCGATGGGCTTCGTACGCGTCGCCACCTGCCCGCTGCGTTGCACCTACTGCGATACCCCGCACAGCTACGTGGCTTCCGGCAGCTATGCCGTGACGGCCGCGGGCGAGACCAGGCTGGAGCCCAACCCGGCGACTGCCGGGCAAGCGGCGGCGCACGTGCGCGAGGCCCTCGCCGCCACGCCGACGCCGCGGGCGGTGTCCGTGACCGGCGGCGAGCCGTTGGTCTATCCCGACTTCGTGGTGGCGCTCGGCGACGAACTGGGCCCCGACCACCCGTTGCATCTGGAGACCGCCGCCGTCGATCCGGCGGCGCTCCGGTCCTGCCTACCCGCGCTGGCTCACCTGAGCGCCGACTACAAGCTGCCGCAGACCGTGCAGGGGAACGATCTGGGCGCGGCGCACGCGGCCTGCGTCGAAGCGGCCCTGGCCCACGGCGGCGTCAGCGTCGACGTCAAAGTGGTGCTGGTGCCCGACCTCGACCCCGAAGCCTTTGCCCAGGCGCTTTCCCGGCTGCATCCGTTCGCCGGTCAGATCCTGCTCGTCCTGCAGCCGGTGACCCCGCACGGCGCGCTCACCCGCGGGCCGGCGCCGGACCTGGTTCGCGACTGCCTGGCGCGGGCGCTGAGCGACGGCTTCGCGGTGCGGGTGCTGCCACAGGTGCACAAGGTGCTGGACCTGCCCTGAGCCCGGAGGGTTCGCGGTCGCTTGGGCGACCGCCAGCAACATGACTCAGCCCGTACGCTCGGCTTCTTCACGGGCTCCGAGCGGGCGCCGGCGCCGCGGTGGCAGATGACCGCGGTGGCCGCACGCGCTATGCATGGTCCTCATGTTGCGCTCCTTCCCTGGGCTTCCCTTCCCCGGGCTTCTCGGGACGGGCGTGCTGCTGCTCGGTGCCTTGCTGCCGGGCCAGGACGCCGGCTGTCGCTCCTGCAACGGCACCGGCACGAGGCCCTGCAGCGGCCATCGCAAGCTGCTCGAACTCGAGCAAGCGGTCTCGGCGTGCAGCGAGGCGGTCCGATGCCGGCACTGCGGCGGCGTGCTCGAGCGCGATTGCCAGAGCTGCGCCAATCCGGTTGCCGAGGCCGACCTGAAGAAGCGGGCCGAGGAGCTCGCGACGTGGCTCGATGGCCGGCGCAAGAGCATCGACGCCGTCACCGGCGGCAAGGAGATCCTGCACCTGCGCACGGCGCACGTCGACCTGGCGTTCTCGGTGCGCCCGCTCACCGTCGGCCGCACCAAGCTCGACACGCACCGGCTCATGCACCTCTACGGCGAGCGCATCGAAGAGCTGCGCGCCCTGTTCCTGAGCACCTTCGGCTGCGACGACCGCGCCCTGCCGGCGCGCCTGCAGGTGTTCCTGTTCAAGGACCTGCTGGACCACCAGCGCTTGGCGCCGCGCGTCACCGGCCAGGGGTCGGGGAGCAACGGGACCAAGCTCATGGGCATCGACAGCGTGTACTGCGCTTTCCACAACCCGCAGACCATGCCGGGCGACGAGGAGCTGCACCGCAACGTCGTGCACAACGTGACGCACCTTCTGCTCGCCAACGCGACGCCCACCCGCTGGCTCGGCAACCGCAAGGCCGGCTGGATCGACGCTGGCGTGGCGCACTGGTTCGAGGACAAGGTCACCGGCAAATGCACCAACTTCTGTTACGAGGAGGTGGCCCTGCACCCCGGGGCCGGCTTCAAGGGCGGTCGCTGGCGCGTGCCCCTGCGCAAGATGGCGGAGGCCGGCGAGATCGGCACGTTCGCGCGCTTGAGCCAGCTCAACACGGACGAACTGACCTTCCAAGACCACGCGCATGCCTTTGCCTGCATCGACTACCTGATGACGACGCAAGGCGGTCCCAAGCTGAAGGGCATGATCGACCGGGTGAAGCAGGACCTGGCGGTGCGTGATGCCATGAAGGAGGTGTTGGCGACCAACGTGCTGGCCTTCGACGGCGAGCTGATCGCCTGGATCAAGGCGACCTACCCCATGGAGGAGGGCAACCGATGAGAGCGCTCTGGCGTGCGGCGCAGATCGCGTCGTGGTGGCCGGCTCTTTCGCTGGCGCCGACGCTCGCGGCACAGCCGGTGCGCCAGGAGCGGCGCACGGTGGCGTGGCACGCCGAACAGCTGCTGGACCTGTGGCGGCAGGCGCGGCAGGTGCACGGTGCCGACGCCGACGCACTCGACGTCGCCTTGTCGAGCGACCAGGAAGGCAACCCGTTCTTGCCGCTGGCGCGGTTGCGGGCGCGTCTGGCCGGGGTCGCCTGCGACGCCGACTTCGTCGCGCGGGCTCTCGTGCACGTCAACGCCTTGCCCGAAGTCGTCGACCCGGACGTGCCCGAGGACGGCAACGCCGACGTGCCGTTCCGCTTGCACGTGACCCTGCACACGCCCTTCCGTCCGAGCGAGGAGCGGCCGTTCACCTTCGCACTGGACCTGCGCGACGCGGCCGGCAAGGAGGTCTGGCGCGGCGAGATCGGTCCGTACGGCGCCGCGGCCTTGGCGATGTTCGAAGCGACGACCGCGATCCCGATGAAGGATCTGCCGAACGGCTGGTACGAGTTGACGGCGCGCGCTGGCCTGGGCGAGGACGCGGTTCCGCCGCGTGTCCATGACCCGGTGGGGCGCGCGCGCGTGCTGCTGCAACGGGGCTTCGTAGCGCGCGCCCTGGCTCTGGGCGAGCGAGCCACGGCGCGTCTGGCGAGCTGTGACGATGCCGGCGTGCGGGCTGCGGTGTACGGGGCGATCGCGCCGGTGCACCGCGTCTACACCGGCGAGGCCAACGACGGTTCGCCCGATCTCGAGGGGGACCTGCGCCACGCGGTCCGAGTGCTCGACAACCTCGACGCCGATCGGCCGGTTCTCGCCGGCGCGACGGAGTTCTTCGACCTCGCCGTCGAGCTGGCGCCGGCGCCGGCTGCCGACCGACTGCCGATCCAGGCGCACGCGCGGGTGCGCTTGGCGGCCGCCGCGGGGCCGGTGCCGCTGGTGCTGTTCGTGGTCGGCGCACCGACGTGGGACGGAGCCTTGGCGCGGCCGTCGGCGGTGCGCACGCTGCCGCCGGGCTTCCTGGCGCAGGCCTTGCTCGCCTCCGGTTTCGACGCCGAACGTGCGCGCGTCGTCGCCGTCGTGCAGTCTCTGGCCGAGCTGGAGGACCCGACGGCGGCCTTGGGCAAGGTCGTGCGCACGCTGGTCGCGCTGGCGCGCGTCGACCCGGCCCGCGTGCTCCTCGTCGGCGAGCGCGACGCTGCGCAGTTCGTGCTCGCCTGCACCCGGCCCGGCGTGCTCCCCGACGTGCCTCGCGGCGTGGTGGCTGTCGCCGGCGGCGGCCTCGACCGCGCTCAGGTGGAAGCGCTCGGGCCGACTCGAATACTCGCCGTGCCGGCGCGCGGCCATCTGTCGGCCGAGAACCTGCGCCGCACGCGGCAGTTCGCCGTCGACGCGGGGCATCCCGAGCGTGTGCGCCTCCTCCTCGCGGAGCGGGCGTGGCCGTGGGCGTTGCCGATGGCGCTGCCGACGATCGCGCAGTTCGCCGCCGAACTCGAACTGTAGGTCTGTCCCGAACGAGTGTCTCCGCGAGCCTGTCGCCGACGTCGGGTATCGACGACGCCAGGCTCCGACGGCGTTCACACCGGCCGGGTGCTGCCAAGAGGCGCGGCTCGATGATGCGCCGGCACCGCCAGCACGAGCGTCTGCTCACTGATCCAACGGCGCAAGGGCCGGCGCACGATGGGCCGCAGGCCGGCGACCTTCAGTTCGGCCACGAGGCGCGACCAGCGCACGGCGCAGCGGCCGGAGCGCGTCTTGCCCAGCGCCCGGCGCGCCTGCCGGCGCCAGTGCTGCAGGCTGGCGGCATCGAAGTACGACAGCAGCACCGGTCCGCGCGAAACGCGCGCCAGCTCGCGCAGGAGAGCGACGCGTTCGCCGGCAGGGGCGATGTGCTGCAGCAGACGCACACAGAGCACCCCGGCGAAGGTCCCGTCCCCGAACGGCAGGCGCAGGGCCGACGCGCACACGCGCCGGCGTCCGGCTGCCGCGGGGCACGCCCGCAGCATCGAGACGTCGCGGTCGACCTGCACCACGGGCTGGGGGCAAGCGTCGCTGAGTCGGCCGGCGCCGGAGGGCACGTCCAGCCATGCTCCGTCACCGACCTCGGCTCGACGCAGGAGCGCGGCGATGGCGGCGGTTTCGCGTGCGTGCGTGCGCGGACCGGAGCCGGTGTGGAAACGCCGGTCGCGGTAGCGCTCGGCGTAGCCGGGCTCGCGCACGTACGGCGACTCGGTCGGCGGCGTCGGAGCCGACGGGGTCATTGCTTGGCGAAGCGGACCGCCGCGCGCGCGGTCTCCGGTGACGAACCGGCCGGGTAGGTGAGGGTCGCGTCGAGGTCCAGCGAGTTCGCGAGCCAGGTGCCGATGATGTCGATCTGACGCACCAGGCCCGGCGGCACGTCGTCGACGACCGCGATCACACTGCCGTCGGCTTCCAGCCGTCCGGCCACCTGGCCGAAGAAGGTCGAGTTCTGCGGGGAGAGCACGGCGGCGCTGGCGCCGATCTGGGCGACGAAGGTCTGCTCCGGCGGGTCGCCGGCGCCGAACACGTCGCCGTCGAGGTCGATCCTCGCGACCAAGGTGTTGCCGACGAGGTCGACGACGAGCGTCGCCGGACCACTGGTGTTGAGGGCCAAGTTGGTCCAGGTGCCGACCCACGTGCCGAGAAACGGCGTCGCGACGAACGAACCGCCGCCGCCGCCGTTACCCGCGGTGGGCAGCGGGTCGTGCTCGCACGCCGTCCCCAGCGCGATCAGGCCCAGCAGACCCGGTAGGGGACCCAGCAGAGGACCCAGCCAAGCGGCGCGTCGAGCACGCGTCCGGACATCGGCAGCAGGGGTGAAGGGAACGTACATCGAGTGAGGAGAAGACGGCGCCAGCACTCAGCGTAGCGCCCGCCGTGCGGCGGCGCCCAGCGGGCGGCTCGGCTCTGCGGGCAAAAACGGCCGCTGACCACAAGCGGGCCTCTCGCCAGGAGAGGGCAAGGACGGCAGGATCCCGGCCTTCCCGCCCATGCACGCGCCCTCGCCTCCGCTCGGCAACGTCGACGACCGCGGCTTCTGGCCGACCCTCATGGCTGTGCTCGGCGGCGCATCGCTGGACTACACGCGCGGCAGTCTGTCGCGGTCGGTGTGGCTGCTGGCCGTGCCGATGGTGCTCGAGATGGCGATGGAGTCGACGTTCGCCGTCGTCGACTTGTGGTTCGTCGGCCAGCTCGGCAAGGCGGCGGTCGCGACCGTCGGGCTCACCGAGTCGATGATGGCCATCGTGTACGCGATCGGGCTGGGGTTGGCGATGTCGACGACCGCGATGGTGGCGCGCCGCGTCGGCGAAGGCGACCTCGGCGGTGCGGCGCGCGCCGGGGCGCAGGCGATCACCCTCGTCGCGCTCCTGGGCGTCTGCCTCGGAGCGCCTTGTGTGTTCTTCGGCGGCGATCTGCTCGGCCTGATGGGCGCCTCGCCGGCGGCGGTCGAGCAGGGCTCGACCTACACCAGCCTGGTCCTGGGCAGCCACATCGTCGTGCTCTTGCTGTTCGTGCAGAACGCCATCTTCCGTGGCGCCGGCGACGCCATGCTGGCGATGAAGAGCCTGTGGTTCGCCAACCTGCTGAACTGCTTGCTCGACCCCCTTTTCATCTTCGGTTGGGGGCCGGTCCCCGCCATGGGCGTGACCGGCGCCGGCGTGGCGACCTTGTGCGGCCGCGGCTTCGGCGTGCTCTATCAGATCATGGCCTTGCGCCGCGGCCGCGGACGCCTCGACCTGTCGCGCGCGGTGTGGAAGCTCGACGTCGGCGCCATGGCCACACTGGTGCGCTTGTCGGCCTTCGGCATCGGCCAGTTCCTCATCGCCACGGCGAGCTGGGTCGTGCTCAACGCCTTCGCGGCGCGCTTCGGCGACGCGTCTGCTGCCGGCTACACGGTCGGCGTCCGCATCCTCGTGTTCACCTATCTTCCGGCATGGGGACTCAGCAACGCGGTGGGCACCCTGGTGGGGCAGAACCTCGGCGCCAAGGACCCGGCGCGGGCGGAGCGCGCGACCTGGCAGGTGATGCGCTACAACGTCGCCTTCATGAGCGCGGTCGGCCTGCTCATGCTGCTGATCCCCGAGTTCCTGGTGGCGCCGTTCAGCGACGAGACGGAAGTGCGGGCGATCGCGGCGCAGTGCCTGCGCGTGTTCAGCATCGGCTACCCGATGTTCGCGCTCGGCATGGTGTTGGTACAGGCTCTCAACGGCGCTGGCGACACGGTGACGCCGACCTGGATCAATCTGATCGCCTACTGGCTGGTCGAGATTCCGGTCGCCTGGACCTTGGCGGTCGACCTCTCCTGGGGCGCCAGTGGTGTGTTCTGGTCGGTGGTGATCGGTGAGTCGCTGATGGCGGTCCTGGCGCTCGCCATCTTCCTGCGCGGGAAGTGGAAGACGCGCGCGCTGTAGCGACGCATGGTCACGTCTCTCGGCCCGGCGTGCAGTCCTACGCCGAACCCCTCGGCGCACCGCCGACCCGCCGGCGCAAGGTCAGCTCGAAGCATGCACCGCGCGGTGTGTCCACGAGACGCAAGTCGCCGCCCAGGTCGCGCGCCAGCCCGCGTGCCAACGCCAGGCCGAGACCGATGCCGGGAGCCTCGTTGTCGCCAGGTTGCCGCGAGCCACGATCGAACGCGGCGAACACGCGCTCGCGGTGGGACACAGGGATGCCGGGGCCGTCGTCGCACACGCGCACGCACACGTGGCTGCCTGCCGTCGTCGCGCGCACCTCGATCGGCGGCTGGCCGTACTTGCAGGCGTTGTCCACGAGGTTGAAGAGGATCTGCCCGACGGCGTCGACGTCGACGTCGAGCCGCGCTTCCGTGGTCTCGCAGAGCACGCTCAGGCGGGTGCCAGCCTCCTCGACGCGGCGTGCCAGGATGGGGCGCAGGCGTGCCAGCAGGTCCCCCAGGGGCACCGACTCGATGCGCGCGGCGAAGCGACCGTCCTCGATGCGGGCGTAGCCGAGCACGTTCTCGACCAGGCGAGCCAGGCGGTCCGACTCCGCCTGTAGCGTGACCAGGTACTGCTGTCGGCGTTCGGGATCACTGACCATGCCGGTGGCCAGCATCTCCGAGTACATCTTGAAGGTGGTCAGTGGCGTGCGCAGCTCGTGGGTCACCGCCGAGGCGAAGCGCGCGCGCCGGTCGCCGAACCCGAGCGCCGCGTGCAGGGTGAAGGCGACCACGCCGGCGGCGCCCAGCAGTGCCAGCCAAGCCACCAGGAGGAGCGTGCGCACCGGCGTCCAAAGCGGCATGGTCACCTCGGGTGGGTCCACCTCGAGCAGCGCTGGCAGCACGGTCAGCAGATGCGGCTGCGTCGTCGCGTCGGGCTTGTCGACGCGGCGCAGGTGCGCCCTGGCTGCCAGCGCCGGGTCGCTGATCTGTCCGATCATCGCCGTGCGCAGCACGTCCCAGTCGGCGACCAGGCCCTGGAAGAGACGCTGGTTACCGACGGTGACGCGGCGCACGAAGGCGAGACGCTCGCCGTGCGGGGAGTCGCCGATCCACATGGGTAGGAGCGGGCCGCGCGTCGCGTCGCCGGGATCGGTCCCGGTGAGCCAGCCGTCGGCGGCGAAGTACTCGTTGCGGTTGCGCGCCTGTCCCGCGACCTGGGCACGCTGTTGGATGTTGCTCGTCCATTCGGGCAACGGATCCGGGGTCGTGATCGTCTGTACGCGAGCCTGTTGTCCTTGGATCTGCTGCTCGGGCAGCGCCGCGGTTCCCGTCGAGCAGAAGCTGCTCAACGAGCCCGGCGACAGCAACCGGCGCAGGCTGTCGAGGACAGCGCGCTGCTCCTCGATTTGTGCGGCGTTGTACTGGTTCTGGGTGACGTCCAGCGCGTTGCCCTCCGGCACCTGCGGCGATGTCAGGGTGCCGCTCTCGTCCATCTGGAAGTGCAACAGGAAGTACGGCGAGTGCACGCCGAGCAGCGGCGACGGCGCCATGACCTCGCCCGGCGTCAGCTTGTTGAACAGGCTGGTGTAGGCGACCTGCATCGGGTTGAACGCGCGGTAGTCGCTCGGCGGTCGCTGCGCCTCGGTGGCGAGCAGGGGCAGCAGCCATCCGTCCATCTGCCAGAGCGCCGCGCCGATCGCCAGCTCGTGCTGCGCGTGCGCACGCGCCTCGACCTCGGCCAGCTCGAGGCGCAGCATGGCCGTGGTCAGCCAGGCGAGGAGGCCTGTACCGCAGGCCAGACAAGCCGCGAACGTGCCCCAGGTGCGCAGGCGGCGGCCGAGCACGGGCTTGGTGGCCCGCGAGGGCATGGTGGCGCGATCGTCGCGGCTCACTGCGGCTCGCCCTCGCCCTGGTGCAGCTTGTAGCCGAGGCCGCGCACCGTGACGATCACGCGCGGGGCCTCGGCGTCGTCGCCGAGCTTCTCGCGCAGGCGCAGCACGTGCATGTCGATGGTGCGCGTGTGCACCCCCTTGGGGTCGAAGCCCCACACTCTCTGCAGCAGCTCGGCGCGCGGGATGGCGCGGCCGGGGTTGGCCACGAGATAGCGCAGCACCTCGACTTCCTTGTCGGACAGCGCGGCGACCGCGCCGTCCTGTCGCCTGACCTCGCGCCGGGCGAAGTCCACGGCGCAGCCGCCGAGATCGACCTTGTCGACGTCGAGTGGCCGTTCGGCCGAGCGGCGCAGCACCGCCTCGACGCGTGCCAGGAGCTCGCCGGCCGAGAACGGCTTGACCACGTAGTCGTCGGCGCCGTGCCGCAGCCCGAAGATGCGGTCGGGCTCGGCGCCGCGGGCCGTCACCATGATGACGGGAAGGCGTGGCCGGCAGCGCCGGATCTCCTGCAGCACGTCGAAGCCGGAACCGTCCGGCAGGACGACGTCGAGCAGCACCAGGTCGAGCTCGGCGGCGATCGCCTGCTGTAGCCCGTCGCGCGCACACTCGGCGTCGGCGACTCGGTAGCCGGCGAAGGTCAGGGCGTCGACCAGGCCGGTGCGGATCGCCGGGTCGTCTTCGACCACCAGGACGGTGCGGTGGTGCTTCATCGCGGTGGCAGCTTAGCGCGACGCCGCCCGCTGGCGCGGGCGGCGCCCGAGCCCGCCGTCAGCAGCCCTTCTGGCCCTTGGCGCCGTCGGCGCCGGTCTCCGGGGTGACCGTGGCCGGTGCCTGTGGCCCGGTCGTCTCGGGTTCGGCGATCTCGAGGCCGCGCGCGCGCGCCTGCGCCCGCACGGCCTTGCGCACCGCGTAGTCGAAGCTCTTGGTGGGGTCGAGCGCCCGCTTCTTCAGCTCTTCGGCGACCGCGGCGTCGCGCTTCTTGGTGAGCTCCTGGATCTTCCCTTGCACCGCCGCACGCTGGCTCTGCAAGGTGTCGACGTGCTTCTGGCGCTCTTCGAGGCTCATGGTGCGCATGACTTGGGGTAGCTGCTCGGCGGGAAGCTCGGCCAGTTTGACCGTCTGGTTGCGGCATGCATCGACCAGGTCCCAGGCCGAGTTGCAGTAGTTGACGCCGGCCTTGCACGCGGCGCGCTGCGCGACGACCGCGCCGCCGACGCCCTCGGCGTTCTTGTCCTGCGCCGTCTGGTTGAGCCAGCCGCGCGCACCGTCGGTTCCGAACGGCAGGTAGGTCTGGTTGAGCTGCGCGCTGAGCGCCTGCAGCTGGGCGTCGAACGGCGTCTCGACGGTCACGTTGCCGTGGTCCTTGTCGATGGCGTGGAACTGGCCGTCGGCGAGCTGCGCCACTTCGCGCCACCCCGGCGCGATGCCGTCGTTCGGGTTGCCGCAGTAGATGGCGTCGACCATGATCCCGCGCTCGATGGCGCGCTTGCAGGTGCTGCGGAACGAGACCTCCTGGTCCTGGTCGGCGGACTCGTTGCCCGCCACCACGATCAACTTCATCGCGTCCTGAGCGGGGGCCCACTCGAGCTGGTCGAGCGAAGCGTGCAGGACGCGCCCGACGAGCTCGGTGCCGCCGTTGGTGCGCAGCGCGAACAGCTTCTGCGACACCAGGTCGAGGTCCTCGGTGAAGCCCGTCTCGACCGCGACCCAGCCGGCGTCCTTGCTGTGGCCGTCGTTGCCGTAGGACAGCAGCGCGACCCGCAGCTTCGGCGTCGGCTTGGCCAGCGCCAGGTCGTTGACGATGGCCCAGATGCCCTGGCGGGCCGAGTCGATCAGTCCGTCCATGCTGCCGCTGGTGTCGAGGCAGATGGCCAGATCGATGGCGCGCGCGCGCGCCGGGACCGGGGGGGTGGTGGAGACGTCGGCGGGCGGCGTGGCGAGCCAGAGCGCGGTGCCGAGGACGAACGGTTGCCGGATGAGGTCCAACATGAGATTCACCTGTGGGTCGGAGTCGTGGTACGGGTTCACTTCTGGTTGTTGATGGCGAGCACTTCGCCGTCGATGCGCAGGACGATCTCGCCGGTGAGGCTGAGGGTTCCGGCGCGGTTCTCGCTGGCCAGTTTGTGCACGAGCTGCAGGTGCTCGGGCGAGCCGAACTGGATCGTGCGCACCGGCTGCAGGTTCCCGGCGGAGAGCAAGCGCCCATCGATCCACTGGTTGCCCCGCCTGAAGAAGGCGCGGTCGCAGATCTGCTGCACGGCGGTGGTCTCGACGCGGGCTAGGTTGCCGTCGAAGTAGCAGTTGCTCGGATTGAGCACCGTCTGCTCCTTGCCGAACACCTTGAGGTTGAGCCCCTGGTTGAGCGCCGGCAGGCCGGTGCGCGTCGACCAGGCTCGGTTGTGCAGCTCCGTCTGACAGCCGATCAGCAAGCCGGCCCAGTCGTCGAGCTGGGTGCCCTCGGTCGCCAGGAACGAGGTGTACTCGGTGAGGATGCCGAACTCGGCAGACAGGCGCAGGATCTCGTCGCGCAGCTCCTTCAGCTTCGGATCGGCGAAGGGGTCGGCGCCGGCGACGCGCGGGCGGCCGGTGTCGGCGCCGGCTTGCCGCACCTGGTCGATCAGGTCGGCGACCCGTCGCGTCGCCCACAGGCGCGGTACGAAGGAATTCTTGGTCGACGCCTTGGCCAGGTCGAACTCGA
This sequence comes from Planctomycetota bacterium, assembly GCA_041398565.1. Classification (GTDB taxonomy): domain Bacteria; phylum Planctomycetota; class UBA1135; order UBA1135; family UBA2386; genus DATGPD01. Next base: position 703,721 of record JAWKUN010000002.1, read on the forward strand.
AGCTGAAGCGTCGGCGCGACTCGCCCTCGTCGCCGACCAGAACGAAACGCAGCGGCTCGTCCTCGCGGTACTGGCCGAGCAGCACCGCCGAGTCACCGTCGAACACGTCGGGCATGAGCTGCGGGTAGCGTTCGCGCACGCGCCGCGTCGTCACCGCTCCTTGGGCGTCGACCGTGGTCAGTTCGGGGTTGGCGAGCACAGGACCGCACAGCTTGCGGAAGACGCGGCCGACCTTGACCTCCACGTCCTCGCCGGGGAGCACGTAGGCCGACGTGCCGCGCGTGGTCTCGGCGATGCGGTCGAGCAACGGGACGTTGACGTCCTGGCCGACGCCGAAGGCGAAGATGCGACGCTGCGCCGGATTGCCGGCCGCGACCATGTCGCGGATGGTTTGCTCGGCGGTGCACCCGACCGTCGGCAGGCCATCGGTGAGGAACAGCACCAGCGGCAACGTGCCGGGCGTCACTTCCTGGCGCAGCGCCTCGAGCAGGGCATCGTGGATGTTGGTGCCGCCGATCGGACGCAGGGCGGCGATGTAGCGCCGCGCTTGGGCCAAGGTCTCGGGCGTCTTGACGACCGGGCGCTCGGCGAAGCGCTCCACCGTCGTCGAGTAGTCGATGATGTTGAAGGCCTCGCCGTCGTCGAGCGCCTCGACCACCTGTTGCAGAGCCGCTCGCGCCTGGTCCATCTTCTCGCCGGCCATGCTGCCGGATCGGTCGAACACCAGCGTCACCTCGCGGCGTGGGGTGACCGTGGCGGTGCGGTGCGGCGCGCCCAGGAGCATGAGGAAGTAGCCACCACCGACCTTGGGGTCCGGATAGGCGAACAGCGACGCCGCCGGTGTGGCACCCCGCTCGACCAGGTAGGCCAGCCGGAACGCTCCGGGGGCGGCGGCGGCGGCGCGGTCGACGCGGAGGCGGTGGTGGCGGGCGCTGATCTTGTCGGTGTTGACGGCGTGGCTGGGCGAGTACAGCATCGAGATGGGAGCCTTGGTGCGCACGTCGACGACGATCTCCCACGGCACGGTCTGCCCTACCGCCTCGCTGCGCAGCAGCTCGTAGTCCACTCGGTCGCCGTCGGCCTCGAGCACGTGCTCGTAGGTGAGCTGCACCTTGCTCGTCGCCCGGGGAGCGATCGGAAACACCGACGTCCGGATGAGGCGGGCTCCCGCGAACTCGAGCAGGCCCGGATCGCGCACCTTGCGCACGATCTCGTCGTAGGTGCGGCGCGCTTCGTCCGCCGGCAGGAGGCGTGCCGTCGGTTCCTTGGCGGGGCCGTCGAACGCGAACTGGGAGACCGCGGCCTCGCTGGGGACCGGCAGCAGCAGCACGGCCTCTTCTTGCATCGACGACGGGTTGCGGAGTTCGACCTGCAGGGTGGTGCGCGCCGTCTGCTCGAGGATCTCGACCCTGGCCTGGACGCGCTCGATCTCGATCGGCTGTCGAGGGGCTGGCGCGAAGCTGCGGTAGGACGGCACGACCACATGGTGGACGCGGTCGAACAACTCGTGCCGGGGGACGGGGGACTGGCTCGGCAGTGCGGCTGACAGGGCCGCGAAGGCTGCGGGCCAGACGGTGTGGGTGGTGCGGCGCATGACGTTGACTTCGGCGGCAGTAGACGCCGCGCGTGAGTGGGCAAGGGTCACGGCTGCGTCACGAGGCCAGGCCGGCGCCCGAGGCGCGCCAGACGCAGCGGCACGGCGAGACGCGGAGAACGTCGGCCATCGACGCGGCCATGGGTCCGCTCCGGGCCGGTGTCGCGCGGACCCGGCCCTCGGCGGTGCCGGGTGCGGATTCCCGTGCCATCGGCGCGCTGCGCGACGCTGTCCTCGCGGCCGAAAACAGTCGTTGCCTACGGACGTTGCCGGGGTGACCCACGCGACGCGCCCGCGAGGCCGGCGGGTGGGGCAGACAGGTGCCGCGCGCCGGCACCGGCCGGGGCGATGGAGTCTCCTTCGCCGCCGCTGGTTCGGCGCGCGGTGAGTTCGAGGTCCTCCCATGGCAACCGTGCATCCCAAGAAGAACCCGTTGGTCGAACTGACCGCGGGCGAGATCATGCAGCCTTCGGTGATCACCGTCGGGCGCCGGACCCCGATCGCCGAGGTCGAGCGCGTGCTGGCCGATCACCGCATCAGTGGCTGCCCGGTCACCGACGAGACCGGACACATCGTCGGGGTCATCTCGCAGCGCGACCTCATCGAGCGCTACGCCGAGGGCGAGGACCGCCTGTCCAAGGAGGGCTTCTACGACGTGCCTTCTTGGGACACCGACGAGGAGTACGGCACCAAGGCCGTCCCCGACACCGCCGAGGACGTGGCCGGCGATCTGATGAACGCCGACGTGCACGCGGTGGAGAAGGAGTCGACCGTGCCGGAGGTGGCGCGTCTGATGATGAAGCACGCGGTCCACCGCGTGCTGGTCAAGCACGCCGGCAAGTACATCGGCCTGATTTCGTCCACCGATGTCCTGCGGGCAGTGGCGGCGATGAGGTAGCTCGCCGGCCGCACCGTCCGAGTTCAGCTCACGTCGTCGCTGTCCTCGAGGCTGTCCTCTTCGTGGCCGTCGCGCAGCAGCGCCTGCACGCTGCCGATGGTGTCGGCGGTCTCGGGGCTGCGGTCCGGGCGGTAGCGGAGCACGCGTGCGAAGCGCAGGGCCACGCCGCCCGGATAGCGCTGGCTGCGCTGCACGCCGTCGAAGGCGATCTCGACCACCAGCTCCGGGCGCACGTACACGACGTTGCCTTCGCGCCCGACCTCGCGCTGCAGGAAGGCTTGTGTCTGCTCGGCCAGCATGGCATCGGTCATCCCCTTGAACGTCTTGCCGAGCATGACGAACTCGCCGCCGTCGGGGTCGCGCGCGCCGAGGTGGATGTTGGAAAGGTGTCCTTGACGGCGCCCGCTGCCCCACTCGGCGGCCAGCACCACCAGGTCGAGGGTGCGCACCGGCTTGAGCTTGCGCCAGCTGGCGCCCCGGCGCCCGGCTTCGTAGGGGGCCGACAGGTCCTTCAACATCACGCCCTCGTGTCCGGCGGCCAACGCCCGCTGCATGAAGGCCTGTGCCGCGTGCAGATCGTGGGTGGTGATGCCAGGCACGCGTGCCCCTTCCGGCACGAGGTCCTGCAGCAAGGATGCGCGCGTCACCAGCGGCTGCGTCAGGAGGTCGGCGCCATCGATGTGAAGGAGGTCGAAGAAGAAACAGGTCAGGGGGATCTCGGCGCGCAGCTCGTCCACGTCGATCCGCCGGCCGAAGCGGCGCATGGTCTCCTGGAACGGGCGCGGCCGGGCGTCCTCGCGCAGGGCGATCGCCTCGCCGTCGAGCACGAGTTTCTGCGACGGCAGTGCCCGCACCGCCTCGACGACTTCGGGCACGGCCGCCGTCACGTCGTTGAGCTGGCGGCTGAACACGCGCACCGAGTCGCCACTCTTGTGTACCTGCACGCGTGCGCCGTCGAGCTTCCACTCGATCGACGCCTGTCCGAGCTCGGCGAGCGTGCTCGGCAGATCGTCGGCGGGCTGCGCCAGCATCGGCTGCACCGGGGACAGCACCGCCAGTTTGAAGCGGGACAGCGCTGCCTTGCCCTCGCCGAGAGCCGCTGCGGCGACGACGCGCAGCTCGCCGGCGAGCATCACCGCGCGACGCAGGTCGTCGGGCTCGACGTTGGCGGCCTTCGCCACGGCCTCCGCGACCACCGCCTGCAGGGCGCCTTGGCGCAGTTCGCCCAACGCCAGCTTGAAGAAGAAGTCCTGCTCGGGTGCGGTCATGTGCCCAAGCAGGTCGCGCAGGATGCGTGCGCGCTTGCCGTGCGCGCCGCGACCGCGCACGCCGGCCAGCGCGGCGCACGCGGCATCGACATCGGTGACGTCGAGGGTGGGGGTGACGGCCGCCTCGGATGCGCGCGCGTCGCGCAGGGTGGCGTAACCGAGGCCGAGCTTGCCCTGGGGAAGCTCGCCCATCAGGTAGGCCGTGACGATGCCGGCCTCGGCAGCGTTCGCGGCGCGAAGCGTGTCGGCGAGGATCTCGATCTTGCGCGTGCGCGCCGGACTCTGGGCGACTTCGGCGGACGCTCGGACGATCGCAGCGAACTGCACGGGAAAGCGATGCTACGTCAGGACGACGCGCGGCCACCGGGGTTTTTGTGGCGGCGCCGCGGCGGCGGGTGCCCCGTCAGTCGAGGAGCTTGCGCAGCACGGTCTGCAGGATGCCGCCGTTGCGGTAGTAGTCGACCTCGACCGGGGTGTCGATCCGGCAGCGGGTCTTGAAGGTCTTCTCCGCACCGCTGCGCGGATCGGTGGCGCGCACCGTCACCTCCGAGCGTGGTGCGAGACCGTCGTCGATGGTGAAGGCGAACGTTTCCTCCCCGGTCAAGGCGAGCGCGCCGGCGCTCTCGCCGGGCAGGAACTGCAGCGGCAGCACACCCATGCCCACCAGGTTGCTGCGATGGATGCGTTCGAAGCTCTCGGCGATGACCACCTTGACGCCCAGGAGCAACGTGCCCTTGGCCGCCCAGTCGCGGCTGCTGCCCGTCCCGTACTCCTTGCCGGCCAGGACCACCAGAGGCGTCTTGGCGGCGGCGTACTTGGCTGCGGCATCGAAGATTGACATCTTCTCGTCGGTGGGCAGGTAGCGGGTGACGCCGCCCTCGGTACCGGGCGCCAGCAGGTTGCGCAGCCGGATGTTGGCGAAGGTGCCACGCGTCATGACGCGGTCGTTGCCTCGTCGCGCGCCGTAGCTGTTGAAGTCCTGGGGCGGAACGCCGTGCTCTTGCAGGAAGCGACCCGCCGGACTGTCGGCCTTGATGTTGCCCGCCGGCGAGATGTGGTCGGTCGTCACCGAATCGCCGAGCATGGCCAGCACGCGCGCGCCCGCGATCGGAGCGATCTCGCGGTGCGTCCGGTCCATGTCGAGGAAGAACGGCGGCTCCTGGATGTAGGTGCTGGCCGCGTCGAAGGAGTAGAGGTCGCTGCCCGTCACTTCGATCGCTTGCCATGCCGCCGGTCCGGCCAGGGAGCCGTACTCGCGCTGGAAGGCGGCCGGCGACAGGCTCTTTTGCATGGCCTGGCGCACGTCGTCGGCGCTCGGCCACACGTCGCGAAGGTAGACGTCCCGGCCGTCGGCGCCGGCGCCCAGGGGCTGCGTGGCGAGGTCGAGGTCGACGCGGCCCGCCAGGGCGTAGGCGACGCACAGCGGTGGCGACGCCAGGTAGTTGGCCTTGACGTCGGGGTTCACGCGCCCTTCGAAGTTGCGGTTGCCCGACAGGACCGCGGCCGCCACCAGCTTGCCCTCGCGCACCACCTTGGCCACGGGCTCGGGCAGCGGTCCGGAGTTGCCGATGCACGTCGTGCAGCCGTAGCCGACGACTTGGAAGCCGACTTCGGCCAGCGGCGCCAAGAGTCCTGCCTTGCCCAGGTAGTCGGTGACCACGCGCGAGCCCGGAGCCAAGCTCGTCTTGACCCACGGCTTGACCCGCAGGCCGCGGCGCACGGCGTTCTGCGCCAGGAGGCCGGCGGCCAGCATCACCGACGGGTTCGACGTGTTCGTGCACGAGGTGATGGCGGCGATCACCACGGCGCCGTGGCCGAGGGTGGCGCCGTCGAAGGCGAGACGCTTCGACAGGTCGTCTTCAGGGAGCGCGAAGCCGCGCTGGTCGAGCGGTGCGCGCAGCGCCGCCTGGAACGACGCGGCGAGGTCCTTCAATGCCACCCGGTCCTGCGGTCGCTTGGGTCCGGCGAGGCTCGGCACCACGCTGCCGAGGTCGAGACGCAGGGAGTCGGTGTAGTCCGGCGTCGGCGTGTCGTCGCGAACGAGCAGGCCCTGCGCCTCGAAGTAGGCGCGCACCAGCTCGACGTGCGCCGCTTCGCGCCCCGTGTCCTGCAGGTAGCGCAGCGTCTCGTCGTCGACCGGGAAGTAGCCCATCGTCGCCCCGTACTCGGGCGCCATGTTGGCGATGGTGGCCCGGTCGGCCAGGCTCATGCGCCGCGCTCCCGCACCGTGGAACTCGACGAACTTGCCGACCACGCCCTTCTTGCGCAGCATCTCGGTGACCGTCAGCACCAGGTCGGTGGCGGTGGCGCCGGCGGGCAGGGTGCCGGTGAGCTCGAAGCCCACGACCTCCGGCAGCAGCATGTAGGTGGGTTGGCCGAGCATGACCGCCTCTGCCTCGATGCCGCCGACGCCCCAGCCCGCCACGCCGAGCCCGTTGATCATCGTGGTGTGGCTGTCCGTGCCCACGCACGAGTCGGGGAACACCTGCGTGTCGCCGCCGGCCTCACGGGTGAGCACCGCGCCGGCCAGGTACTCGAGGTTGACTTGGTGGACGATGCCGGTGCCGGGTGGCACCACGCGGAAGTTGGCGAGGCTCTGCTGGCCCCACTTGAGGAACTCGTAGCGCTCGCGGTTGCGCTCGAACTCGACCTCGAGGTTCTTCTGCAGCGCGTCGCCGCTGCCGAAGAAGTCGACCTGCACGGAGTGGTCGATCACCAGGTCGCACGGCACCAGCGGATTGATCTTGGCCGGATCGCCGCCGAGACGGCGCATGGCCGCTCGCATGGCCGCCAGGTCGACCACGCACGGCACCCCCGTGAAATCCTGCAGCACGACACGGCCGGGCATGAACGGGATCTCGACCTCGCTCAGGCCGCGCGCCGTCCAGCCGGCGATGGCGCGCACGTCCTTCTCCTCGACGACGAAGCCGTCGAGGTTGCGCAGGGCCGCCTCGAGCAGCACGCGGATGCTGTAAGGGAGTCTGCCGAGGTCGGCGACGCCCTGCTCTTGCAGCGCGCTCAGACGGAAGTAGGTGTACCTGCGGCCACGGACGTCGAGGGTGGCTCGGGCACGGAACGGATCGGGGGACATGGCTGGTTCTTCGGCAGGATGCGGGAACGGCTACGCAACGATCTTGGTGGTGGCGGGCGGATTCAAGGGCGGTGGAGGGCGACCGACCACGCGCCGCTCCGCAGCAGATCGATGATGAAAAACCGGCCCGGGCGTGCGACCCTCTTCGGGCTCCCTACGCTTGGGCCGCGGCGCGGCGCAACGATCGAAGCATGGCCAAGGCAGCATCCGAGCGTCGGTTCTGGCTGTTCAAGTCGGAGCCCGACGTCTTCTCCTTTCGCGACCTGCTCGCCGAGAAGGGCAAACGCACGTACTGGAACGGGGTGCGCAACTACCAGGCACGCAACCTGTTGCGTGACGAGATCGCGGTCGGTGACGGCGTCTTGTTCTACCACAGCAACACCGACCCGCTGGCGGTCGTCGGCACCTGCAAGGTGGTGAAGGCGGGCTACCCCGACCACACGGCCTTCGATGCGCGCTCGAAGTACCACGACCCCGAGAGCGAACCCGGCAAGCCGACCTGGTTCATGGTGGACATCGAGGCGGTCGCCGAGTTCGACGAACCGGTGACCCGCGCGCGGCTGCAGCAGGACGAGCGCCTCGCCGGCATGATGCTGCTGCAGCGCGGCGCGCGTCTGTCGGTCCAGCCTGTGACGCGGGTGCAGTGGGAGTGCATCCTCGAACTCGGTGGTGTCAAGGAGCGTGGACGATGACCGTGAATCGGGCCTGCGAGGTTGTCCTGGAGGTGGCCCTGCTGGGGCTCGTCGCTTGCGCGGGACCCGAGGCGCCCGACGACCGTCCGCGCCCGCCGGAGACGTCTCGGCCCGTTGGCCCGGTCGCGCGGCAGCCGCGTCCCGAGACTGGCAGGGGGCTGGCGCTCGAGGCCTTCGCCAAGGAGGTCGCGGCGGCGTGGGTTCGTGACCCGGCGCCGGTGGCCGTCCTCCCGGCCTTCAGCGAAGACCCGCAGGCTCCGCCCAACACCCAGGTGTTCGCCACGGCGGCAGGCGACGTCTGGGCAGCGCAAGTGCTGGCGGCGCTGGTGCGGGCCGAGCCGGGCATCGAGGTCTGGGCGCCGGAGACGGTGGTCCTCGAGCTGGAGCGCAACAACCGCAGTCTGTGCGACGTGCGCGCCGCCGACGATGCCATGGGCCTGGTGGCACGCACGGCCGCCGGCTACCTCGTCTACGGCACCCTCGCCAAGCAGGTGGTGGGCAGCAGGTTGACGGGCACGACGACGATCGTGGTGCGCTCCACGTGCGTGCGTCTGCCGGGCGGCGACGTGGTGGCGATGCACCCCGAAGAACTCACTTCCGGCGACCTGCGCGACGACCTGCGCGCGCGCCTCGAGCGCGGCAGCACGGTTCTGGTCGGCCCGCGCGCCAGTGCGTTCGTGCCGAGCCTCGACCGCGAGCTCGAGCTGACCGCCGAGCGGGCGCTGCGCCGCCTCGTGCGCGCTCATCGGGCGCAGCTGGCCGGGCGTCGTTGCGCCCTGGTCGGTGGGCCGGGCGCGCCGTCGGCCACGGTCCTGGGCGCGTTGCGTGCCGAGGTGCCCAGGGCGTTGCCCGGTCGTGAAGCGCTGTCGCTGGTCGAGCCGGCGGACGCGGCCGACTGCCGACTGGAGCCCTCCTTCGAACGCGGCGTCGATCGGTATGCCCTGGTGCTGTCGGCGCGCCGGCCCGGGGTGCGCGATGACCTGGAGGCGCGCGAGCCGATCGATCCGCGCTTCACCGCCGAGTTGCGCCGACTGTTGCCATGATCCGAGACGAACGCCACTGCCGCCGAAAGCCGATCCACGGAGAGCGAAGCACCACGATGTCCGAGACCCTTGCCCTGATCTCACCGCCGCGGCGGCTCGCCGCCCTCGTCCTCGGCTTGCTGGCGGTGGGTGCCGCGTGCGGCGGGCCCACCGGCCGCGTCAAGAGCGACGACGAGCAGGACCTCACCGGCACCACGCGCGCCGGCGCGGAGACGTTCAACCGCCTCATCCAGGAGTCGGTGGACAACCTGCTGCAGAAACCCAGCGCGCAGAAGTCCGGCGCCGACCGCCTCAAGATCGCCTTCCTCGAGCTGGAGAACCGCAGCGCCGAGGAACTCGTCGATTGGCGCGACACCGTGCGCCAGCGCATCGACGAGTCGGTGAACCGCAGCGGTCGCTACCGCAACATCAGCGATCGCTTCGTGCGAGCGGCGCTGCAAGAGACCTCGCTGCGGCCCGACGACCTCTACCTGCCCGAGAAGCGTCGGCGCTTCCTCAAGGTGTTGGAGGCCAACGGCAACCCGGTGGACTTCCTGATGTACGCGTCGCTCAACTCCGGTACCACCTCGGCCGGACGCGAGACCCAGCGCGACTACCTGCTGACCCTCGAGCTGGTGGACGTCGAGACCGGAGAGTCGGAGAAGGTCAACGCCGACGTGCGCAAGGAGTACCTGCGCTAACCCACCACGGTGCGCCGCCTCGCAGTCCTCCTGCTCGCGGTTGCCTGGGGCTGCAGCTCCGTCGACGTCGGCGGCCTGGCCGAGAGCTTCGGCGCCGGCGACATCGAGGGCGTGCGGGAGCAACTGCGCGACCTCGCGCAGCAGGACGAAGCCGACGCACACCTGTGGCTGATGAACCGGGCAGTAGTCGACCTGGCGAGCGGCGACCCGCCGGCCGGCATCGGTGCGCTGCGCCGCGCGCGCGACCGGCTGGACGAGCTGCGCTCGCGTTCGTACCCGGGCTGGATCGAGGCGATGCTCAGCGACGACCGGGCTCTGGTCTACGAGGGCGCCGACTACGAGCACGTGCTGGTGCGGGCCTACCTGGCCCTGCTCGACCTGGCCTGCCGGCAGGGCGACGTCATCGCCTACCTGAACCAGATGCTGCAGAGGCAGGTCGACCTGCGCGAGGGCTTCGTCACCGACGACGGCCAGAAGCCGAAGCTGGCCGAGAAGTCGGCAGCGATCGGCAACTGGCTGCTGGCCGCGGTCGAGGCCGACGACCCCACGCGGCGCGATGTCGTGGCGCGCCAGCTGGCGACCGTGCTCGAGCACGAGCCGGCTTGTCGGCTGGCGCGCGTGGAAGCCGAGCGCTTCCGGCGCGAGGGCTTGTGCCGCCCTGGCCACGGCGTCGTGCAGGTGGTGGCCATGGTCGGGCTGGGGCCGTACAGGGTGGCGCGCGACGAGCCGGTGAGTTCGTTGGTGCTCGACATCGCCCACCGCGTGTACAACGCGCGGCGCGACCGCGTGGCGATTCCGCTGAACGCGGTCTCCCAGGTGCAGATCGCCGGCCTCGTGCTGCGTTCCGACAACCCCGAAGCGGCATGGGTCGAAGTCGGCGCGGTGCGCCAGACCACCGAGGTGATCACCAGCGTCGACCGTCTGGCGCAGGCGGAGTTCGACGCCATGCGCACGCAGATGGTGGTGCGCGCCGTGGTGCGGCGGATCTTCAAGCTGGCGTCGGCCGAGCTGGGCAAGTCGCTCACCGAGCGCAAGGCGAGCCCCCAGCAGACGCCGCCGGCGGCGACCCAGGGCGACAAGCGGGTGGTGCGCAAGCCCGAGACGGCGGCAGAGAAGAAGAAGCGCGAGGAGGAAGAGCGCCGGCAGCGCAAGAAGGAGCAGCAGAACCAGGTCAACAGCTTCCTGTGGGACGCCTTGGCGTGGATCTGGGTGGCGCTCGAGGACGCCGACACGCGTTGCTGGGCCCTGTTGCCGGCCTCGTTCCAGGCCGCGCGCCTCGAGTTGCCCGAGGGTGAGCACGAGGTGTCGGTGCGGGCAGCGGTGGGCGGCGCTGCGGTGGGCGCCGAGCAGCGCGTGCGGGTGCGCGTGCGCGCCGGCCACACCACCTTCGTCGTCGCCCAGGTGCCGTCGCGCCAGGGTGGGCCGCCGCCGGTCACCTCGGATCCTGCCGGAGTCGGAGTGCGCAGCAGCGACGACCCGTGACCTCCTCGCGGCAGGTTGCTTCCACCCGGCCGACGTGAACAATCCGGGCCATGCGCGCTCGACTCCGCCTCGTGTTCCCGATGTTGCTCTTGGCGGCTTGCTCGGATGCCGACCCCATCGGCATCCACGTGCAACTGCAAGCGGACGGATCTGGCGTCGTCACCTGCCGCAGTCTGCAGATGGTCGACGCTCCCGGGCCGCTCGAGACCGACAGCGGCGGCGTGCAGTGGCAGCAGCGGGCGCGCCTGTTCGCGTCGCGGGGCACCTTCCAGAGCGTGGGGGACATCCGTCTCGCCGACATCGTGTTCAAGCGCACCGGCGAGAACAGTCTGCGCCTGCAGCTACCGCGCGGCCCGCAGGCGACCTGGCACGCGCTCTTGGCGCCGACCGCCGAGGGGCGTGACGCCGCCGCGTCGGTGCTGGATCCGGCGCGGCCGGCGACGGCCGTGGGCAGCACCATCCGCATCGAGGTGCAGGCGCCCGACCTGGTGACCGCGGTCGGCCACGCGCCGCCGGTCCGTATGGCCAAGTCCGACAAGGATGGCCGGAGTGCGTTGCTGTGGGTGCCGGTCGACGCCGCACGCAGCGCCGGCGATCCTCTGGTGTTCGACCTCACCTGGCGTTGACAGCCGGCACCCGGGCCGCAGACGCGCCGCGGCGGCATGGGTGCGGCACTACAATGCGCGGCTTCACGTCTCCGAGTCCTGCGCCTGTTCCGATGAAGGACCGCCTCGTTCGTCTGCCTGTCCTGCTCGCTGCCGGCTCGTCTTGCCGGGTGATGGGCGCCGGCGCCGAGCCGAAGACGGTGGGGGAGCCGAAGACCGACACCGAGACGCGCACGCAGCGGCCGTGGAACGTCATCGTCCACGACGACCCCATCTCGCTCATGAGCTACGTCACGCGGGTGTTCATGGACGTGTTCGGCTACGCCCAGCCGAAGGCGCACAAGCTGATGATGGAAGTGCACACCGCCGGGCGCTCGGTGGTGTGGACGGGAGCTCGCGAACAGGCCGAGACCTACGTCACGCGCCTGCACGGCTTCCACCTGCTGGCGACCCTCGAGCAGGTCGACGCCTGAGGTGTACGTCGTCGTCTACGAGAACGGGACGCGCTGGCTGCGGCAGGCGACCCCGCTGTGCGTCGACTGCGTCAAGCGGATGTTCGAGTGGATCGAGAGCGAGGACCCGCGGGTGAAGAAGCGGCTGTTCCCCGACACCTTCGCCGATCCGACCGAAGAGGCTGCCTGGCGGCGGCTCACCGAGGCCGACCTCGCCCACCTGATCCTGTCGCGGCGGCAGATCGTCGACAAGGACCTGGCCCGCTTGCGTGCCGACGGGCCCGGCCTCTACCGCTGGCCCGTGTCCAAGGGGCACGACCACGCATGGATCTCGTCGCTCAACGCCGCACGTCTGGCGCTGTTCGAACTGCACGACCTGGGGCCCGAGGACATGGACATCGACCCGGAGGACATCGTCGACGAGGACCGCCAGCTGGCGATGGTGCAGATCGACATCCTCGGCTTCATCCAGGACCTGCTCCTGCAAGGCGACGGTGGGGCGGACGTCGCCTGATTGCGACGCGCCTAGTACCAGACGCCCTTCGAGGTCGCAGCCTGGTCGGCCTCGGCCTCGTCGAAGTCCGAGCCAAGGACACCGCCGAAGCCGCCGCCGGGCGCGTAGCCCGGGGCGACGTGCACGAAGAAGGCCTTCTTGTCGACCTTCTCTCCGTGCGTCACCTCGAGCAGGAACTGGCCGCTGGACACGGTGTCGGCGCCGCTGCCGCGACGCCCGCGCTGGGCACGCGCGGTGCGCCAGGCGATGCGGTGCAGACCCGCGTCCTTGATGTTGCTGCGCGCGAACAGCTCCTTGCCGGTGGCGTCGCGCACCGCGAGCTTGACCGGCTCTGCCAGTTCCTCACGCACGTACACGTAGAACACGGGCCGCGTCTCGCCGTTGCTGGCGCTCCACGTGCGTTGGCCGGGCCAGCCCCGTGACGGCCCGCGGCCGAGCAACAGGCCGTCGCGCGGTGCGAATGTGTGCACCTCTTCGGCCAGGACCTCGGCGCTCATCTCCTCGAGCGGGGTGATGTCGAGCACGAACAGGCCACGCCCGTGCGTCGCCGCGACCAGATCCTTGTCGCGCGGGTGCACGACGAGATCGTGCACGGGATTGGTGGGCATGTCCCCGGTCAGCGGATACCAGCTGGCGCCGCAATCGAAGGACACCTGCACGCCGAGATCGGTGCCGACGAAAAGCACGTCGGGGTTGCGCGGGTGCTGACGCACGACGTTGATGGCCTGGTCCGGGAGCCCGGTGGTGATCGGCTTGAAGGTCTCGCCGCCGTCGGTGGTCATGAACAGCCACGGGCGTGGGTCGTCGTCGCGGTAGCCGGTGAAGCTCACGAAGGCGGTGTCGGCGTCGTGCGGGGAGGGCTCCACCCGCGACACCCACAGCCGGCTCGGCATGCCGGGGAAGCGCTCGGTCAGCTCGGTCCAACGCTCGCCTGCGGTCTTGCTGACCCACACCCGGCCGTCGTCGGTGCCGACCCAGAGCTGGCCGGCGCGCTTGGGCGATTCGGCCAGGGTGGTGATCGTGCAGTGCGGGACGTTGCCGGAGAGCTTGTCGGGATCGGCGTAGGTCAGGTCGGGACTGATGATCTCCCACGTGTCGCCGCGATCGAAGGAGCGGTGCAGGAACTGCGTGCCGAAGTACACCGTGCGCGGGTTGTGCGGCGACAGTGCGATCGGTGAGCTCCAGTTGTGGCGCAGGGCCGGCGTGCCGCGCGGCGCGCGCGGGCGGATCGGTTTGGGGCGACCGCTGCGGTGGTCGTAGCGGAACACGGCGCCGAACTGCGACTCGGCGTACACGGTGTCCGGATCGGAGGGGTCGACGACCGCGTGGAAGCCGTCGCCGCCGCCGATGCGGTAGGCGTGCTCGCGCTGGATGCCGTTGCTGTCATCGCCGCGGCTGGGGACCGCCCAGGTGCCGTTGTCCTGCAAGCCGCCGTAGATGCGGTACGGCTCGCGCATGTCGACGCCGATCGCGTAGTACTGGGCCAGCGGCAGCGCGTCGAGGTGGTCCCAGGTGTCGCCTGAGTCGTGGGTCTGCGCCAAGCCGCCGTCGTTGCCGAGCAGCATGTGCCGCGGGTTCTTCGGGTCGATCCACAGCGCGTGGTGGTCGGAGTGCAGGCCGCGCGCGAAGTTGGTGCGCCAACGCTTGCCGCCGTCGGACGTGGTGTGCACGTTGACGTCGAGCACGAAGAGCGCGTTGGCGTCGTGCGGGTGCACGCGGATCTGGCCGAAGTAGTAGAAGTAGTGGTCGGCCCGGTCGCTGATGAGGCGCTCCTTCACGCACTTCCACGAGTCGCCGCCGTCGTCGCTGCGGTAGATCTCGCCGCCGCGGATGCGGCTCGGGGCAGCGGCTGCTGCCGCCGGCGCGGTGAGTTTGTGCCAGAAGGCGGCGTCCCAGGCGGGATCGTCGTAGGCGGGATCGTCGTGGCCCGGATCGTCGTCCGCCGGTCCGTCGGCGTCGTCCTTGGCGTCGGAACGCGCGCCGCCGTCCTTGACCTTGGCATCCTTGCTCTGGACGCCTGCCTTGGCGTCGGACTCGGCCTTCGTCGGCTCGGCATCCGCGTCTGCGTCGCGGTTGTCGGCCGCCGCGGCCTGCTCGCCGGCGTCGCGTTGAGTGGGCTGGGGCGACGCCTGGTTGCGGTTCTCGACGTAGGCGTACACGACCTTGCTGTCGCCGGCGAACACCGCCAAGCCGATGCGCCCGAGTGTCCCCGAGGGCAGTCCCTCGCGCAGCTTGCGCCAGGTGTCGCCGCCGTCGCTGCTGCGCCAGATGCCGCCCCCGTCGCCGCCTTCGGTGAGGTTCCAGGCGCGCCGACGGCATTCGTGCCCCGCGGCGAAGAGGATGTTCGGGTCGTTCGGGTCGATTGCGAGGTCGCAGAACCCGGTGTCGTCGTCGATGAACAGGGTCTTCTTCCAGTTCTTGCCGCCGTCGGCGCTCTTGTACACGCCGCGTTCGCTGCCAGGCGTGTACAGCGGTCCCATCGCCGCGACCCAGACGACGTCCTTGTCCGTTGGGTGGGCGACGACGCGAGCGATGTGGTCGGTGCCGGCGAGTCCCATGTGCACCCAGGTGTCACCGCCGTCGTCGCTCTTGTAGATGCCGTTGCCGGGGTAGACGCTGCGCTGGTTGTTGGCCTCGCCGGTGCCGGCCCAGAGGACCTCCGGATCGGCCGGCGAGATCTCGATGTCGCCGAGGCTGATCGTGTCCTGCCGGTCGAAGATCGACTTGAACGTGGTGCCACCGTTCGTGGTCTTGAAGATGCCCCCGGTCGCCGACGCGACGTAGAACTCGGCGCTGTTGTTCGGGTGCACGGCGACGTCGACGACGCGCCCACCGAAGTTCACCGGACCGAGCGATCGCCACGACAGCGTGTCGAAGACGTGCTCGCGTAGCATCGCCGGGTCCTGGGCCAGTGCCGACGTCGCGAGGGAGGAAGCAGCCAGGCAGAGGGTGAGAGCACGCATGGATCAGTTCCGGCTCGCGGGTTGGGGTTCGGTGGACGGGGCCGCGGCGTCGAGCGGATCGTCGAGCAGGGAGAACATCTGCGTCAGGGTCTTGCCGTCGTGTTCGAAGCGCGCCGAGTAGGTGCCGGCGCGCGACGGCATGGCCAGACCGCCTGGCCCGCCTCCTGGTCCGCCGCGGCCGCGCCGGCCACGGCCGCCGGCACCGCGGGTCTGCGCGCCCCACTGCAACGCCTGCACGCCGGCGACCTTCTTGCCCGTCAGCGTGGTGAGGCGCTCGCCGGTGACGTCGTGGATCGTGACGCGCGGTGCGTCCTCCGGCTCGTCTGCGAGCCACAGGTACACGGTGACCCCGTACGCAGGATTGGGCGCGTAGAAGTTGCGGTCGCCCTGCGTGCCGCGGCTGCGCATGTGCCAGACGATCTGGTTGCGCGGTGCGAACAGGTGCGCGCCACTGGCGGCGACCTTGGTGGTGAGCTGGCGCAGAGGCGACACGTCGACGATCCAGAGGCCGCGGCCGTGGGTCGCGGCGACGAGTTCTTGCTCGCGCTCCTGGACCACCAGGTCGCGCACGGGCACCGTCGGTAGACCCTCGCCGAGCGCGAACCATTGCTTGCCGCGGTCGAGCGACGCCCAGCAGCCGAACTCGGTGCCGAGGAACAGCAGGTCCTGGTTGACCCGGTCCTCGAACGCGACGTGCGTCGGCTCCATCGGCAGGTTGGCGGTGAGGGAGCGCCAGGAGTCGCCACGGTCGTCCGATACGAACACGTGCGGAGCCAGGTCGTCGGAGCGGTGGCCGTCGAAGGTGACGTAGACCCGGTCGGTTTGGTGTGCCGAGGGATGGATGCTGCTCACGAAGCGCGGGCCCGGCAGGTCCCACAGGCGGTCGTGCAGCGCCTTCCAGGTGTGGCCGTGGTCGTCGCTGCGCCAGAGCGCGCCGTCGTCGGTGCCGACGTAGAGCAACCCGGCCTGCCGCGGCGACTCCGCGAAAGCACTGGCCACGCCGCGCTCGGTGCGTCCCAGACGCTGGTCTCCGAGGACCTCGGCGTTGCGACCCTGGTCGAGCGAGCGCAGCGGGTAGTTGCCAGCCCAGTACAGGATCTTGCTGTTGTGCGGCGACAGGAAGAACGGCGTGTCCCAGGCGAAGTTGAGGCGCTTGCCGCGCACGCGCGGCCGGTTGACGCCGAGGGTGCGGTTGGAGGAGCGGTCGTACTTCACCAGGCCGCCGTTCTGGCTGGTGACGACGATCAGGTTCGGGTCGTCCTGGTCGACCGCGGCGCCGAAGCCGTCGCCTTGACCGATCTTGACCCAGTCGTCCCAGCCGATGCCTTCGCGCCAGCGCGTGCGCGACGGCCCGCCCCACGAGCCGTTGTCCTGCAACCCGCCGTACACGTTGTAGGGCTGCTCGTTGTCACAGTCGACGTGGTAGAACTGGCCGATCGGCAGGTTGGGCAGCATCTCCCACGTGCGGCCGCGGTCGCGGCTGACGTTGACGCCACCGTCGCAGGTGGCGACCACGTGCAGGCTGTCGGCGGGATCGACCCACACGGTGTGGAAGTCGACGTGGATGGAGTTGTGGTTGATGTTGGCGAAGCTGCTACCGCCGTTGCTGCTGGCCAGGAGGTTGACGCCGGCGCAGTAGACGCGCCTGTCGTCGTTGGGGTCGACGTAGATCCAGCTGTAGTAGAAGGGGCGGTCGGTGTAGCTGTTGACGCGCTTCCACGTGACCCCGGCGTCGTCGGAACGGAATACGCCGCCGCACTCGAAGCCGTCTTCGCCCTGTTCGTCCTGCACGTTGGCGCGCTGGCCGACGCCGAGTTGGCCACTGAACGGCCCGCCGGCGCCACCGCCGCCGGGGCCACCGCCGCCAGGGCCGCCCTGCGGCCGGTCGCCGAGCGTGACGTCCATGGTCAGCTCATCGCCGCCGCGCTTGAGGCGCACGGTGACGTTGGCGCCCACCTCGAGGCCCTTCATGCCCGCACTCAGATCGCGCGGGGCCTTGAGGGCGGTCTCGCCGAACTCCAGCAGCACGTCGTCTTCCTGCACGCCGCCCTGTGCGGCGGGTCCGTCCGGGCTCAGCGCGGTCACCAGCAGTCCGCCACCCTCGGCGGCTTCGGTCTGCACGCCGAAGAACGCACCGCCGTTGCGGCCGGTGTTCTTCTGCTTGCCGTTGGCCCAGCCGCTGCGCTCGGTCTCGACGATCATGTAGACGATGTCGGGATTGCCCGCATACACGCTGAGCCCCGAGCGTCCCCACTTGCACGTGGGCAGGCCTGCGGTGATCCGCTCCCAGGTGTCGCCGCCGTCCTGGCTGCGGTAGAGCCCGGCCTTGTCGCCGAACCGGACCTCGGGGTCGTTGTCGTCGAAGGCGTTGCGCCGGCGCTCGTAGGCGCACGCCCACACGATCTTCGGGTCCTTGGGATGGATGCGCACGTCGATGGCGCCGGTGTTCTCGTCGAGGGACAGGACCGGCACCCAGGTGTCGCCGCCGTCCTTGGTGCGGAACACGCCGCGCTGGCGGTTGGGCGCCCACAGCTTGCCCAGCGCTGCGACGAACACGATGTCGGGGTTCTCGGGGTGGATGGCGATGTGGCCGATGTGCGCCGTGTCGGCGAGCCCCATGTGCTTCCAGGTGTGGCCACCGTCGGTCGACTTGTAGGCGCCGTCGCCCCACGACACCGAGTTGCGCGCGTTGTCCTCGCCCGTGCCGACCCAAACCACGTCCGGATTGGCGGTGGCGACCGCCACGTCGCCGACCGAGTGCGCCGCTTCGTGCTCGAAGATCGGGGTCCAGGTCGTGCCGCGGTTGCTGCTCTTCCAGACCCCCGAGCCCGCGGAGCCGATGAACCACGTGTGGCCGGCCGCTTCGAAGTCGGTGACCCGCCCCGACATGTTGACCGGCCCGACGTGCCGCCAGGCAAGCCGGCTGGTCTGGTCGGCGCGGAAGGTCTCGGCCGCGGTCGCCTTCGCGTCGGGCGCTTCGGCTGCCGAGTCCGCGGCCTCTGCCGGGCGCCCTGCTGGAGGCGCTGCCGGGGGGTCCTGCGGGAGGTGAGTCAGGAAGGGAGAAAGAGACGTCAGCAGCCAGGCCGAGGGGTGCATAGGGCTGAGCGAGAGACCGGGAGAAGGTCGACGAGCGACCGGGAGCATACGTTGGCCGCGGGCAAGGTGCTGGCGGCTGCGGACGAGAGGAACACGACCGGGCCCGGTCGCGCCCCGAGGGCGCGGCGGTAACGGGAGCCCGCGCCGACTGGCCAGGCCCGCTTCTGGCTGGGGTACGGCGGAGGTCGTTCGGTCCCCACTGACTGGGCTGGGCTGACTGGGCTGGGTTGGGCTGGCCCGGCATGGCCGGGCTGGGCCGGGGGCTACGACCGCGGACGGGGCAGATGGGGGCAACGGTGCGGCGCGGCCGGATCATTCGTCGTGGGGACCGGAACGCGAACCGGGTCTCCGTCGGCGAACTTGGGTCTCGCGCGCAATACCATCCCGGTGCCCGCCATGCCCGACGTCGTCTTCGCCGTGCCGTTTGCCATGGAGAACTCCATGCGCTTCCTCAAGGCGGTCCTCGACCTGCCCGGGGTGCGGGCCGGCGTCATCTCGCAGGAGCCGGTGACGAAGATTCCGGCCGAGCTGCGTCAGCGCCTCGCCGGCTTCGCGCGCATGCGCGACGCCATGGACACCGAGCAGGTAGTGGACGCCATCCGTGAGGTCGCGCGCGCGGTCGGCGGCAACGTCGACCGCGTCGTCGGCATCCTCGAGCAGGCGCAGGTGCCGCTGGCCGAAGCCCGCGAGCGCCTCGGCCTGCCGGGTCTCTCGGCCGCGGCGGCCCGCAACTTCCGCGAGAAGGCGCTGATGAAGGACGTGCTGCGCCAGCACGGCCTGCCGTGTGCCCGCCACTGCCTGGCGACCAGCGCGGCCGCCGCCCTCGACTTCGCGCGCGCCCTGGACGGCCCGATCGTCGTCAAGCCGCCGGCCGGGGCCGGCGCCAAGAACACCTTCCGCGTCGACCGTGCGCCCGACCTCGAGGCCTACCTGCGCAGTGCGCCGCCGAGCCCCGCGTCGCCGGTCCTGCTCGAGGAGTTCGTGCGCGGCCGCGAGTTCTCGTTCGACTCGGTGACCTTGGGTGGCCGTCACGTCTTCCACTCGGTGTCCTGTTACTTCCCGACGCCGCTGGAGGTGCTGCAACAGCCGTGGATCCAGTGGCGCGTCGTCCTGCCGCGCGCCATCGATGGGCCGCAGTTCGCCGCGATCCGCCAGGCGGGGCCGCGCGCGCTGTCCGCGCTCGGCGTCGGCTGCGGCGTCACTCACATGGAGTGGTTCCTACGCTCGGATGGTTCGATCGCCATCTCGGAAGTGGCGGCGCGACCGCCCGGAGCGCAGTTCATGACGCTCATGAGCTACGCGCACGGCATCGACTTCTACCGCGCCTGGGCGGAGTTGATGGTCCACGACCGCTTCGCCCCGCCGCCCCGCCTCTACGCCACTGGCGCCGCCTACCTGCGCGGGCAGGGCAAGGGCAAGGTGCTGCGCGTGCACGGCGTCGAGCAGATGCGGCGCGAGCTGGGCCCGCTCTTGGTCGAGGTGAGGCTGCCCGAGGTCGGTCAGAGCCCGTCGGGGAGCTACGAGGGTGACGGCCATGTCATCCTGCGCCACGCCGACACCCGCGTGGTGGAGGAAGGTTTGCAGCGCGTGGTGTCGACGGTACGGGTCGAGCTGGGCTGAGCCGTGAGGCTCGCGATCGCGAAGGCGATCGCCAGCAATGCGCTCGGAGCCCGTACGCTCGGTTCTCACGGGCTATGAGCCGTGAGGCTCGCGATCGCGAAGGCGATCGCAGCAACACGCTCGGAGCCCGTACGCTCGGTTCTCACGGGCCATGAGCCGTGAGGCTCGCGATCGCGACGGCGATCGCCAGCAGTGCGCTCGGAGCCCGTACGCTCGGTTCTCACGGGCTATGAGCCGTGAGGCTCGCGATCGCGACCGCGATCGCCAGCAGTGCGCTCGGAGCCCGTACAATCGGTTCTCACGGGCTATGAGCCGTGAGGCTCGCGATCGCGACGGCGATCGCCAGCAGTGCGCTCGGAGCCCGTACAATCGGTTCTCACGGGCTCCGAGCCGAGCCCCCCGACCGCGCGGATCCGCGAACGTCGCTTGCCAGTCCTCGCGTCGTCGTCTCTGCTGCCGGGATGGAGGCGTTTCGCGTCCACCAGGCGGCGGTCGTGACGGTGATCGTCGTCGCGACCGCGTGGGGATGTGGACCTGGCCGCACGGCGGTGCTCGATCGGCCGCGCGCTGCCCTCGCTGCCATGTTGATCGCCGACCTCGTTTACATGCTGTGGGCGACGGTGCCGTTCATCCCCATGGGCATCGACGAGAGCTACTTCGCGATCAACGCGCAGCGCTACCGCGGCCACGACCTCTACAACTGCTGGATCCGCACGCCGCTGCCGGGGTTGATGGGGGCGCTGACGGACTTCCATCCGCCGCTGGTGGGCCTGGTGGCCAAGGAGCTGGCAGCCGTGGCGGTGTTCGCCATCGCCCGCCCCGGCCTCGGGCTCGGCGGTGCGCTGTGGGCCGCGTGGCTGACGGTGACTTCCAGCCGGTTGGCGCGCTACGGCGCCTACTACCTCAACGAGACCTACGCCGCCGCTTCGGTAGCGGGACTGGTGTGGGCGGCGGCCGCCGGTCGCAGCGTGTGGGCGGCACTGTGCGCCGGCCTCGGCTTCGCCAGCCGCTGGCAGCTCCTGGTGCTCGCGCCACTGGCCGCGTGGAGCGGCTGGCAACGTGGGCGCCTGCGCGCGGCGTGCCTGGCGGTGGTCGTCTTCGCGCTGCCGGCTCTCGTGACGATCCCCCTCACCGAGGTCGACCCTCTGCGCGCCCTGGAGCAGAACCGCGGGCACGCGGTGGGGTTCGTCGAGCGCTTGGTCGGCTACCTGCAGCCCAAGGTCGGTTTCGGCCTCGGTGTGGTCAGCCTGGCCTTGGCGCTCGTCGGGGTGCTCGAGGCGTGGCGGCGCCGGCAGCCGGGCTTGCGCTGGAGCGCCGCTGCCTTCGGCGTGTGCACGGCCAGCGTGCTCGCCGTGGGCATGGTCATGCCCAACTACATGACGGCGGCGGTTCCGGCCGGCTGCGTCCTGGTCGCGGCGGGCTGCCTGCGCTTGGCGGGCATGGGGCGATGGGGGGCCCGACGCCCCTTGGTCGTCGCGGCGGCGGTGGCCGTGGTCGTCCTGCACGCCCTGCCCATCGATCCGCCCAAGGCGCGCAGCGAACGTCGCGCGCGTCCCCAGGCGGCGATCCTCGCCGACCGCGCGGCGTTCCTGACGGCGCTCGGCGACGCGCCGCTGTACAGCGAGCTCGAGTTCTTGGCCGTGTGCGCGGTCCTGGCGCGGCCGGTGCACGCGGTCTTGGGACCCGGCACCGACCAACCCGAGGGTGTGAGCATGGACTGGGAAGGGCGATGGGCGTTCTGCACCCGCGATCAGCTGCAGCCCGGTTCGACGGTCTTGACGCGTGAGCCGGGCGCGCACGAGGTGTTGTGGCGTGCGGGCACCCTGGCCTTGGTGCGGTGGTGATCGCGTTCCGGGCCACCCCCCCGAACCGTCCGTCGACCCGTCGACCCGTCGACCCGGCGATCCGTGCGTCGGGATGGCGGTGCGTCGGGATCGTGCGCCTCGGACATGTTGCCGGCCGCGAAAGGCGCGCCCGACCGTGTGGCTACCATCTGTCTGCCGCTCTCGCCCGATCCGCAGCCACGAAAGCCAACCCCAACGTGCTTCTCCACCTTCGCCTCCTCGCGACCGGCGCCCTCCTGGCCGGCGCTACCGTCGGGCACGCCGCAGGGCAGTCCGCCTCCTACACCTTCTTCGGTTCCGCGTGCAGCGGCGGCGGGCCGCCCTTCTCGGTGGTCGGGACGCCGCGCCTCGGCGGCTCGTTCACGCTGGTGACGCAGACGAGCGTGCGCCGCACGCGGTACGAGAC
This sequence comes from Planctomycetota bacterium, assembly GCA_041398565.1. Classification (GTDB taxonomy): domain Bacteria; phylum Planctomycetota; class UBA1135; order UBA1135; family UBA2386; genus DATGPD01. Next base: position 725,969 of record JAWKUN010000002.1, read on the forward strand.
CAACGACGATGTGTTCATCCTCACCGGTGCGTCGACGCCCGGCCTCGACCTGCGCGGCCTCAATCTACCCGGGATCAGCGCCTGCGGCTTCCTGCTGGCTTCGACCGAGCTGATCCTGGTGGCGCCGGCGACGACGCTCGACCCGCAGCCGTACTCGATCGTGTTCCCGATCCCCAACGTGGCCAGCCTGCTCGGCGGGACGTTCCACCAGCAGGTGCTCCTGCTGTCGCGCGCCATCAGCTTCCCGCCGCACTCGCTGCTGGCGAGCCGCGGTGGCCGCGGGGTGATCGGGCGCTGAGCGTCGGCCTACTTTCGCAGTGCGCCGCGTCGGAGCGAAGGCGCCGCTCGCCCTGACGCCCAGCGCGGCTCCGGCGGGGTCGGCGACGACAGCCTGCGCGTGCAAGGCGCCACCGAGATACCATGGCGAGCCTTGTTCGCCTCGTCTCGCCACGCTTGCCGGATGGTCGTGATCTTGTCGGCGCCGGTGTGCGCCCAGGAGCTGCCACCGCTGGTCGCGACCTACTGTGGCGGCTGCCACACCGGCACCGAGCCGGAGGGCGAATTCGACGTCGACGCCCTCTTCGCCGGCGGGCTCGGCCCGGACACCGACGCGCGCGCCAGCGAAGCGGTGCAGCGCCTGCGGGCGCGCATCATGCCGCCGGCCGACGAGCCGCAGCCGACCGGCGGCGAGCGCGTCGCTCTGGCGGCGGCCTTCGCGGCGCTGCAGCCGAGCGACCCGGAGGCGCGCGTCGCCACCGTCCGGCGGCTGTCGCGGGTCGAGTACGAGCGCACGGTGCGGGCGCTCTTCGGCATCGCCTGGGACGGCGCCGCTCTGTTGCCGAGTGACCCGAGTGCGTCGGGTTTCGACAACCAGGGCGACGTGCTGAACGTGTCGCCCCTGCACTTCGAGAAGTACCTCGACGCGGCCGACGCGATCGCCCGCGCCGTGGTCGCCGACGCCGCGGCCAGGGCGCGGGCCTTCGGTTCCGGCGAGGACCCGCGCGCCGCGCTCGCACGTCTGCTCGAGCAGGCCTTCCGCCGGCCGCCCTCGGCGGAAGAACTCGCCGAGCGCCTGCAGCTGGTGGCCGACCTCGAGCAACGCGGCGTCGCCGCGGACGACGCCCGCGCCGCCGCACTGCGCTCGATCCTGGCGTCGCCCGCGTTCCTGTTCCGCAGCGAGAACGGCTCGCCGGACGCGCCGTGGCGGCTGGATCCGTACGAGCTGGCGGTGCGGCTGTCGTACTTCCTGACGTCGGCGCCGCCCGACGAGGCGTTGCTCGCCCGCGCGCGTGCCGGCGACCTCTCCGAGTCCGCGGTCCTCACGGCGCAGGCGCGCCGCCTGCTCGCCGCCGATGGTGGCCGTGCGCTGGCCGACGGCTTCGCCGCGCAGTGGCTGCGCTTCCGCGAGGTGCTCACCGCACCGGCCGACTTCCGTCGCTACCCGCAGATCTGGAACCATCGCCTGCGACCGAGCCTGTACGAGGAGGCGGCACTGTTCTTCGCCGAGGTGGTGCGCGAGGGTGCGAGCATCCTGACCCTGCTCGATGCCGACTTCACCTACGCCAACGCCACCCTCGCCAAGCTCTACGAACTGCCGTCGGTCGAAGGCGACACGCTGCGCCGCGTGGCCCTGCCCGACCGGCGCCGCGGCGGCGTGCTCGGCATGGGGGCGACGCTGATGGTGTCGTCGTACCCGTTGCGCACGAGCCCGGTGCGCCGCGGCAAGTGGATCCTCGACGCGTTGCTGGACGCGCCGCCGCCACCGCCGCCGCCGGGCGCGGGGACCCTGCCGGCCGACGACAAGCAAGACGATGGTCTCACCGTGCGCGCGCGCATGGAGCGGCACCGCCGCGACAAGGCGTGCGCCTCCTGCCACGTCCAGATGGATCCGCTCGGCTTCGCGCTGGAGAACTACGACGTGCTGGGCCGGTGGCGCACCGAAGTGCACGGCACGCCCGTCGACGCGCGCGCTACCTTGCCCGACGGCACCGCGCTCGACGGGCCGGTCGCGCTCAAGGACGCGCTGCTCGCGCGCAAGGCCGACTTCGCCCGCGCTTTCGCCGGCAAGCTCTTGGTCTACGCGATCGGCCGACCGCTGGTGCCGGCCGACGAGGTCGAGGTGGCGGCGATCGTGCAGGCGACGATCGCCGGCGGCTACCGCTTCGACGCGTTGCTCGAGGCGCTGGTCACGTCGCGCCTGTTCACTTGGCGCGACCCGGCGGGGCCGAGGCGCATCATCCGATGAGAAGAGGTCACCGATGAACGTCGCCGGGTTCGGTCGCCGTCGCTTCCTGCGCGGAGTGGGCGCCTCGCTCCTTCTGCCGGCCCTCGACGCCGTCGTCGAACGGCTGCCGCGTCGGCAACGCACGCCACCGGTGCGCATGGCGGTTCTGGTCATGCCCAACGGCGTCCTGCCGTCGGCCTGGACGCCGCGCCCGCAGGACGATGGCGGCTGGGAGCCGTCGTTCATCCTGGAGCCGCTGCGCGCGCGCCGCGGCCAAGTGACGGTGCTCACTGGACTCGCCAACCGCCAGAGCTTCGACGGCGACGGACACTACGCCAAGGTGGCGCCGCTGCTCACCGGCTGCAAGATCAAGCGCACCAGCGGTCGCGACATCAGGAACGGCGTGTCGATGGACCAGGTCGCGGCGCAGGCGCTCGGCGGACAGACCCTGCTGCCGTCGCTCGAGCTGGGCTGCGATCCGATCTACCCGGTCGAGGACATGGGCTACTCGACGGTGTACGGCGGTCACATCGCCTGGAGCGCGGCCGACCGGCCGCTGGCCAAGGAGATCGTGCCGCGCCAGGTGTTCGACCGCCTGTTCCGTTCGACGGCGCAGGTTGCCGACCCGACCCGGCGCAGCGTGCTCGACCTGGTGAAGCGCGACGCCGACCGGCTGCTGCGCGAACTCGGCCAGCGCGATCGCAACAAGCTGCTCGAGTACCAAGACGCGGTGCGCAGCGTCGAGCGGCGCATCGAGGCGGCCGAGCGCACGGCCGCCGAGCGCGCCGGTGCGGCCGCCGTGGCCGAGGCCGCCGCACCGCCGGCGGGCGTGCCCGCCGACTACCCGACGCACGTCGACCTGATGCACGACCTGATCGCCCTGGCGTTCGCCTGCGACGCGACCCGCGTCGTGACGTTCCTCATGGCCAACGAGGTGTCGGGACGGGCGTTCGCATTCGTCGACGGCTGCGCCGGCAGCTTCCACGAGTACTCGCACCACGAGAACAAGCCGGAGAAGACCGAGCCCTACCGGCGCATCAACCGCTGGCACGCGGCGCAGTTCGCCAAGCTGCTCGACAAGCTGGCGGCGCACCCGGAAGGTGACGGCACGCTGTTGGATCACTCGATGCTGGTGCTGGCGGCGGCGATGCGCGACGGCAACGCCCACGCCCCGCACGACTTGCCGATCCTGCTGGCCGGCGGCGCCGCGGCCAAGGTGCCACAAGGCCGCTTGCTGGAACACGGGCCCGACACGCCGCTGTGCCGGCTGTGGCTCTCGATGCTGCAGCGCATGGGGGTGGAGACCGAGCGCTTCGGTGACGCCGCAGCGCCGTTGCTGTAGGCGGTTCGGCGCCGCCCGATGGGCGCAACGCGCGGCCTTCGGACGCGGGCTCCGGCGCGGCCGGCTGGCTCGACTCGGGTTCGATCCAAGAAACAGCGCGGACCGTGTCGATCCGCGACGCTCGGCTCCGACTGGAGGGCAACAGCGCGCCGTCGCGCGCGTACCTTGCGCATGACCACCATGATCGAAGTCCAGTTCACGCCCGATCCCCGATTCGCCTCCGACCCCTCGTGTGCGGCCGAGGCCCGGATCGCCGCCGAGGCCCGAGTCGCCGAGGCCCGCTCGGCCGCCGCCGGCCACGGAGGCCCGCGATGAAGTTCATGCTCATGATGAACTGTCCCCGCAACGTCGAGGCGACGCTGGCATCCTGGAAGCCCGAGGAGTTCCAGGCCCACGTCCAGTTCATGCTGCGCTTGAACGACGAGCTGCGTCAGCGCGGCGAACTCGTGCTGGCCGAGGGCCTCGACATGCCGACCGCGGCGCGCATCGTGCGCGGGCAGACCGACGGACCTCCGCTGGTCACCGACGGACCGTTCGCCGAGGCCAAGGAGTTCCTCGCCGGGTTCTGGATCGTCGATTGCGTTTCGCGCGAGCGCGCGGTCGAGATCGCTGGTCAAGCCTCGCTGGCGCCTGGTCCTGGCGGCAAGCCGATGGGCATTCCCATCGAGCTGCGCCAGGTCATGCAGGCGCCCGAGTGCGACGCGTGAGTGACGCGCGGTCCGCTCTCGCCTGCGCCGAGGTGCGCGATCTGGTGCCGCGCGTGGTCGCGGCCGTCGTGCGCCGCGGCGTCGACTTCGCCGCGGCCGAGGACGCCGTGCAGGAGGCGCTGGTCGCGGCGCTGGCCACGTGGCCCCAGGGAGGAACGCCGGCCAATCCGGGTGGCTGGTTGTACCGGGTCGCGTGCCGGCACCTGGCAGACCAGTGCGAGCGCGACGCCGCCCGCACACGCCGCGAACGCGTGGTGGCCCGCCCCGAGACCGAGGACAGCACCATGGACCGTGGCCGTGACGAAGCCTGGGCGCACGACGACACCCTGCCGCTGCTGTTCGCGTGTTGCCATCCGGTCCTGTCGCGGCCGGCGGCGGTGGCCCTGACGCTGCGCGCCGTCGGCGGCCTGACCACCGCGGAGATCGCGGCCGCGTTCTTCGTGCCCGAGGCGACCATGGCCCAGCGCGTGGTGCGCGCCAAGCAGGCGATCGTCGCGGACGGCGTCCGCCTGGCCGTGCCCGCGTCGGCCGAGCGCGAGGCCCGGCTCGGCGCCGTGCTGCACGTGCTGTACCTGATCTTCAACGAGGGGCACGTCGCCCGAACCGGGGCACACCTGGCGCGCCCCGAGTTGACGGCAGAGGCGATCCGGCTGGCGCGCCTGCTGCACCGCCTGCTGCCGGACGACGGCGAGGTGGAGGGCTTGCTGGCGCTCATGCTGCTCACCGAGGCGCGGCGCCGGGCACGCAGCGGCCCGGCCGGTGAGCTGATTCCCCTCGACGAGCAGGACCGCCGTCTCTGGGATCGCGCGGCGATCGACGAGGGTACGGCGCTGGTCACCGCCGCGTTCCGGCGCGGCCGTGTCGGCGCCTACCAGCTGCAAGCCGCCATCGCCGCGCTGCACGGTGCGGCCGCCAGCGTCGCCGCCACCGACTGGCTGCAAATCCTGGCGCTGTACGACGTGCTGCTTCGCTTCGCGGACAATCCAGCCGTCGCCCTGAATCGCGCCGTTGCGGTGGCGATGGTGCACGGTCCCACCGCCGGGCTCGCGTGCCTCGACGAAGTGGCGGGCGATGCGCGGCTGGCGCGCAGCCATCGCCCACTGGCGATCCGTGGGCACCTGCAGGCCCTTGCCGGCGACCACGTCGCTGCCGCGGCCAGCCTGCGCGCCGCGGCTGGCCTCGCCGACAACCTCGCCGAGCGCGTCTACCTGCTGGCCAAGGCGGCGCGCCTCGCAGGCGCCTGAGCGGGTGGCGGCCGGTGCCGCTCGCCTTCTCGTCCGGTTTCCCCGATGACATTCCGCATGATCTGGTCGACCAGGACACGCGCTCACTCTGGCCGATCGGCGGGGTCCAACGTCGGTGGATGTACTCGTCCATCGAGGATGCACTCGTCGGCGCCGCCAGGGAGAAGGAGCCGGACGCGGACGCCAAGCTCCTCATGCTCGGGTGCGACGGAACCCTGCGGACGACCGCTCGCTGGGCGATCCGGGCAGGGGGGCGAGCGCGCCAGGCTGTACCAGGCTCTGGCCGAACGCGGCGGCTGTCTCGAGTCTGCCGGGAACCAGCCGACACGCGTGTCGTTCGCCCGCGCCTCGCCTCTCGAAGCCCCTCTCGAAGCCCCTCTCGAAACCCCTGCCGAAGCCGCGGCAGAAGCCCCCGCAGAAGCACATGTCGAAGCCCCTGTCGATCGTCGCCGTCGTGGTGTTGCTCTGTGGCCTCGCCATCTGGTTCGCCCGCGACGGTGTGGTCGCACCACCATCGCCCGAGCGTGCGCCGGCTCCGCCGCCGGCGGCAGCACCCGACGCCACACCTGGCGCTGCGAGCCAACCGTCGCCGGTCGACGCCGCCGTGGACGGCGACCGCGTCGCGGTCGCGCCTTCGGCGGCGGCGCCACCGATCCCAGCCGACGCCTCCTGGGTCGACGTGCTGGTCGTCGATGCCGGCGCTCCGGTCCCGGAGGCCGCGGTCTCCTGGTCGAACGAGGACGTGGTGGCAGCGCGGATCGCGGACGGCACGCTGGCGGAAGACGACACGCTGCGCCAGGATCCAGAGGCGCTGGCTGCGGCGTTCGGGTGGCGCACTTCGACCGATGCTCGCGGCATCGCCCGCATTCATCGCGGACCGCGCACCACCGTCACGGCCCGCCGCGGCGAGCGTTTCGGTGTCCTGCGCATCGACGGCAGCGTGACCGCACCGCCCGGTGGCTTCCGGCTCGAACTCGAGTCCGACCGCGGCTTCGACGTGCAGGTGCTGGACGCCGGAGGGGGACCCGCCGTCGGTGTCGCGGTGGCGATCGCGGCCACCGACGACCGGCACCGCAGCAGCCTGCTCGGCTTCGCTCCGCGCGCCACGACGCGGGCTCCCGACGGCATCGCCCGGATCCGCCACGTGCAACTGCTGCGCGGGAGCTCGGCGCGCAATGACGTCCGGGTGCGGACCTACCTTCCGGGCTTCGACGATCCGGGACACCCGCTCGATCTCGCCGCGCTGCCCCGGGCATTGGTCGTCCTGCACCTGCCGCCCACCGGTGGCCTGCGCGCCAGGGTCGACCTCGGTGCGACGCTGGTCCCGCCCGGCGTCTTCGAGCTCGGCGAGAACTTGCCGACGCTCCCCGTGGTCCGACCGGAGCGAGCCCAGCGCGCCGACGCCGATGGCTGGGCGCACTTCGCGCACGTGCCCTTGGGCAAGAAGTTCGTCGTGCGCACCAAGGCTCTCGGTGGCACCCTGACGCAGGTCGTGGCCGGGCCGTTCGCGGCCGGGGTCGAGGTCGCCGTGTCGCTGGCGCCGGCGGCCGACCGCGCCATCCTCAGTGGCCGCTTGCTCGACGCCGACCGCGTCCCGCTCGCCGACGTGCCGTTCCGTTTGCGCGTGCGCGGCCAACTGCGCGAGGACGCTCGCCTCGCCACCGACGCCGAGGGTCGCTTCGTCGCCATCCTCGCGGCGCCTGGCGACGGCGACGCCAGCACGGTGACGCTGTCGGTGCAACGTGCGGGCGAGCATCCGATGCTGGCGCGCGCGGCGCCGCGCCGGTTGCGGGCCGGCCGCGAGGACCTCGGCGACCTCGTGTTGGCGGTCGAACCGCTCGTCGTCGCCGGCTCGTGCACGATCGACGGCGTGCCGGCGGCGCTGCCGAGCGTGGTCGCCGTGCAACAACTCGAGAGCGAGACCGGCGAGCCGGTCTGGCGCCGGTGCGGGGAACTGCGCCTTTGGCTCGGCGCCGACGGCGCCTTCGCGCTGCACGGCGAGGTCGGCCCCGGTCGGCTGCGCCTCGTCGTCGGCAAGGGCGACCTCCTGCCGTTGGCGCCGATCGAGTGCGCGCCGGGTGCCGCCGGAGTGCAGGTCGACCTCGCGCGGGGTTGCGATCTCGCCGCGACCCTGATCGTGCCCGAGGGCGCTGAGACGCAGATCCTGGCCACGCTCGTGCCGCGCGACCCTGGTGGTGCGAAGACCCGCCCGCAGGCCCGTCCGCAGGCCCAGGCCGACCGGCGTGGCGACCACCACGATCTCCGCTGGCACGGTGTCCCTGCCGGCACCTACGACTTGGAGCTGTCCCTGGCCGCCGCGCCGGCGCCGCTGCGGCGCGTCGAGGGCATCACGCTTCCCGGCCCGGCCCCGGGCGACCCGCGCCTGGCGGCGATCGACCTGAGCGACGTGGTGTGTCTGCAGACGATTCGGGTGCTCGACGCCGAAGGCGTCCCGCTCCGCCAGCCTCAGGGTGGCGTGTTCGTCGAGGACCTGGGCCTCGACCACGGTCGTCCGTTGGTCGGCTTCGGCTTCAAGGGCGCCGACGCCACATTCCTGCTGCCGCGTTCGGTGCAGACCGTGACGGTGGCGGTGCAGGGGTATCGGCCGGCGTCGGTCGCGTGCGCGGCACGGGCGGTCGAGGTGCAGCTCAGGCCGTGGCCCCGGGCGACCCTCTCCTTCGTGGAACTCGACTTGCCGGCCGATGTCCGCGTGTGCGCGCGGGTGGAGCCGCCGGATGCGACCGCCGCCGACCGCACCTACCGCGCCGGCTGGACACGGGGTCTGGTGGCGGACTTGGATCGCGCGCCCTCGCAGTGGGTGACCGTGGCGGGTGGCCAGGTCCAGTTGATGGTCGACGACGTGCCGCGGCCGGTCCGGTTCGAGGTGCGTGGCCAACGCGGCGCCCACACCATCGACGCGCCTCCGCTCACCGTCGACCGCACCACGGCGACGCTCCGCGTCGAGCTCCCTGGGCCGGCGCTCCGGCGGGCGATCGTCGCGTGCGAGCGGGACGGGTGAGAGCCGCGGTCCGGAGTCGAGCGCCGGGATCCGCGCCGGCCGTTGCGCCGACGCCCGGCTCGCGTCACCCTTCCCGGCATGGCGCCCACGGTCCTCATGCTCTCGCCCGGTTTCCCCGATGACATGCCGCACTTCACGCGTGGCTTGGCGCAGGTGGGGGCGCGGGTGCTGGGGCTCGGCGACCAGCCGGCGCAGGGCTTGAAGCCCGAGGTGCGCAGCTGTCTCTCGGACTACCTGCAGGTCCGCTCGCTGTGGGACGAGGGGGCGGTCGTCGAGCAGGTGCGAGGCTGGCTGCGCGGGCGCACCGTCGACCGGGTCGAATGCCTGTGGGAGCCGGGCATGGGGGTGGCCGCGCGGTTGCGGCACAGCCTGGGCGTGCCCGGGATGACCTCGGACCAGACGGTGGCGTTCCGCGACAAGCAGCGCATGAAGGAGGTGCTCGACGCCGCCGGCATCCGCACGCCGCATCACTACCGGGCGCGCAGCGAGGCCGAGGTGTGGCAGGGCCTCGAGAGGATCGGCTTCCCCGCGATCATCAAGCCGATCTCGGGCGCCGGTTCGGCCGACACCTACCGGGTCAATGACAAGAACGAGGCGCAGCGCGCCGTTGCCGCGGTGAAGCAGGTGCCCGAGGTGTCGGTGGAGGAGTACATCGACGGCGAGGAGTACACCTACGACACGGTCACGGCCGGCGGCCGCGTCCTGTTCGAGAACGTCGCTTGGTATCGCCCGAAGCCGCTGGAGGCGCGCCTCAACCCGTGGATCTCGGCGCAGGCGATCGCGCTGCGCGACATCCAGCGGCCGGAGATCGCGGTCGGCGTCGAACTCGGCCACCGCGTGCTGCGCGCGCTCGGCTTCGAGTCGGGCTTCACGCACATGGAGTGGTTCCGCAAGCCGGACGGCGAGGCGGTGTTCGGCGAGATCGGCGGGCGCTCGCCCGGCGGCCGCCTGACGCACGCGATGAACTACTCCTGCGACATCGACCTGTTCGCCGGCTGGGCCGAGGCGGTGTGCTACGGCAGGCTGAGCCAGGACACGCGCAAGAAGTACAACGCGGCGCTGGTGTTCAAGCGCGCCGAGGGCGAGGGTCGCATCCAGCGCATCGACGGGCTCGAGCACCTGATGCAGCGCTACGGCGCGCACGTGGCCACGATCGACCTGGTGCCGGTCGGCGCGCCGCGCCGCGACTACCGCCAGGTGGTCACCGGCGACGGCTGGATCTGCGTGCGTCACCCCGACCTCGGCGAGACCCTGCGCATGGCCGACGCCTTCGGCAGCGAGTTGCGCATCCGAGCGGGGTGAGCCCATCCCACCAATCGGTGTCAGGCTCCACCCTGTGACTTACAGACCCACCGAGAGGACCGCGGGACCGAAGGTCGTGTCGAAGCCGCCGGCGGCAGACAGCACGACGCCGCCGAAGGTCACGCGCTGGCCCAAGAGCGCGGCGGCGGGGAGCGGCGGCACACGGAGACCGGGCGTCGCCTGGCCCTGCGCGTCCAGCACGCCGACGAAGTCGGGCGCGAACGCGGTGCCGAGGAGCGCGAAGCCGACTTGGCTCCAGACGTCGAGGTTGACGGGCACCGGCGACGTCAGGCCGGGCAGCAAGAAGCCGGGCGCCTCGCCGCTGGCGCCCATCACCGTGACGTAGGCGAGTCCGGCGCGCGCGGCGCCGCCGTCGAGCAGCATGGCGTGGTCGATGCCCGCCGCGGCGCTGGCCTGGGCCAGGCGCGGCTTCAGGTTGGCGACGTACGGCCGCAGCGGCAGCAGGACACGGCTGGCGGCACCCGGCCGCAGCATCAAGGTCGTGTCGGTGGCAGTGAAGTAGGGCACGAAGTGGATGCGGTGTTGCCCGGGCGGCCGGTGCGTCGCCAGGTTGACGATCGCCAGGCGCAGGCGGTGGCCGGCGGGGACCACGTGCGCGACGTCGCGCAGGTCGAAGCGCAGGAGGTGTCGGCCCGCAGCGCCGCCACGCACGCCGCCGGTGCCCGAGGTGATGTAGGTGGGGTTGCCGGCCGGGTCGAGGTGCGACAGCTCGGCGGAGAGTTGGAAGGTGCCGGTGCTGTCGTCGACGTGCAACTCGACGCTGCTGCGGCCGGCGATCTCGTAGGTGTCGCTCAGCGGCGCGCTCTCGAAGGCGAACTCGAGGCGCGGGATGCGCGCGTAGACCTGCGCCGGCGCCCGGCCGCCGCCCAGCGCCACGTAGTCGGCCGGTGAGAAGCCGGGCTGGACGCGGTGGCGCACCTGCGGTCCCACCTCGATCGCCGGCGGCGGGTTGCTCGACAGCGTGCCCGCGCCGCGCAGGTAGAGGTGGGTGCGCGCGAACGCCGGCGGCCACTGCGCGAAGCGTCGGTGTTCCCACACGCTGCCGGTGTCGAGGTAGCGCGCGTTGTCGGGCGTCACCGCCACTTCGGCGTAGGTCTCGGCCTCGACCCCGTTGCGGGTGCCCTTGAGGAAGCGGTCGAACCAGCGGCCGCGCAGCTCCTGCTCGAGGCCGCGCTCGATCGAGTTCATCGGTGTGCCGTGCCCGCCGGTGGTGAGGAACAGGCGCTTGGCCATCGGCAGCGTCCCCAGGAAGCCTGCCGACGCCGTCGGCGCGTGCTTGAGGTCGTGCCAGGCCAGCATCACCAGCATCGGCACGTTGGAGCCGGCGAGCAGGCCCGGGAGCCTGGTGGTGAGCTGGGCCTGCGCCCAGGCGACGATACCGGCGTAGTCCTCGGCGTCGAGCATCACCACCAGCGGGTCGGTCGGCGCGCGTCCGTTCGTCAGTTCGTCGCTGACCAGTACCCCGCCGGGCAGGCTGGTGGCCATCGGGTCGAGGCTGGCGATCTCCGGCGCCACCGCCGCCACGAGCGGATAGTGGCTGACCCAGCCGGCGAGCGGCAGTTGCCGGCCCGAGTAGGCCGCAGCGTCCAGCGAGTGCTTGCCACCCTGCGAGTTGCCGGTCACGGCCAGCCGGGTCGGATCGATGAACCCGGCGAGCAGACCTTGGGCGACGCCGTGCGACTCGGCCGCGTCGAGCAGGACGCGGTCCTCGCCGCGGGGCGGGAAGCCGGGGTTGAGGGCGATCGTGTCGCCGTCGCCGCTCACGTCGTAGGCGTACACGACGTAGCCGCGCCCGGCCAGGTAGCGCGCCAGGCTGCGGATGAGCGCCGTCTTGCGGTTCTCGGCGCCGCCGTGCACCGCCAGCACCCCGGGCCAGCCGGTGGCCGGCGGCGCCACGTCGGGGCGATAGAGGTCCATGCGCGTGCGGAAGGTGTCGGACCAGGCGATGGTTCGGTCGAGCACCTCCACCACGGGGAAGCCACCGACCGGCGGCGGCGGATCCTGCGCGGCGAGCGGTGCGAGCGCGAAGAGGGGAAGGAAGGCGTGGCGCAGGACGTGGTGCATGGCCGGAGAACGCGCGCTCGGCGGCAAGCGCACAGCCGAAGGAGGAACGGTGCGCGGACGATCGCGGTCGTCGCCCGTCGCACCAGCCGTGCAGCAGGTGGAGCCGAGCTCCACCGCCGAACGCTGGCTCGGTCGGTGGGCTGCGCCGGGCCTGCTTGCCGTTGCGAACGAAGCGCCGGTCGTCGACGACATGGAGGATCGAGGGAAGAGGCTCGACGCAGTGGAGGTCAGCGCGGGCGCGCCATCTGCGCCACCGACAGGATGTTGTCGTCGGGGTCGTGCAGCCAGATCAGGCGCGTGCCGTCGGCGAAGGTGGCGATCCCCTGCGCGTCCTGGAAGGGGAAGCCGTACTGCCGGGGCCGGACCCCGCGCTCCTCGAGGGCTGCCACCACTCGATCGAGATCGTCGACGTTCCAGCCGAGCACGGTGAACGTCTGTGGGCGGTGCTCGCGCAGCTTCTGGATTCGCACGGGATGGCCGGCGGCGTCGAGGGTCAGTGCCAGGTCGTCGTCGGCGGCGACCCGGAAGCCGAGCTGTCCCTCGTAGAAGGCGCGGCAGCGCCCCGCGTCGGTGGTGGCGACGAAGCCGACCATGGCGGCGCCGGCGAGCGGGGAGGCAGGAGGTGTGTCGGTCATGGTCTGTTCCCGAAGATCGCGTCGCACCGCGCACGCCTCGCGTGGTTGGCGCGACGGTGCGCACGATAGGGGGTGGGCGACCGTTCGGTGCGGACGACGCCCGAGGCGGCGAGAACATGCCCGCGCGAGCGGTGCCGTGGGCGGTAGCCCCGGCCGCGCCGGTCGATCGAGGTGGCGCTGCGGACGCGCACCGCCGCCCATCCCCGGCCCGCAGCCCTGGGCGGCACCCTCGGGTAGGGCGGGCGCCGAGGATGCGGTGCCCATAGGCTTTCGGGAGGTCAGCGTCGACCGGAGGCTCGGGCCGCCGCAACCTGCATCTGGCGCCGCGCCGGCGGCCGCGTAAGGTCTCGCGCGCATGCCCGTCACCTTGCTGGGTCCGCAGCGTCTGCAGCCGACGCTCAACCACGCCGTCGCCGACGTCGACCGTCGGGTCGGCGGCCGCGGCATGCTGGCGGTGGTCACGGCCGGGTGGGAAGAGCGCGAACTCGAGATCCAGGAGCTCGACGAGCACGTCGGCGGGCGGGCGCTCAACCTCGAGGTGTACTGCCGGGTCGAGGACATCTTCGCCCACGACAAGGAGCTGCTCGGGTTGATGCGCGAGCGTCACGACACGCTGCGAGCGCTGCAGGAGCTCTACAGGGTGCGGCTCGCGCACGAGCTCGCCGCGGTTCGCGACCTGTACGCCCGCGCCGACGGGCAGCCGGGGGCGTCGTTGCTCGAGCCTGAAGTCGACGCCGCGATCGAGGCGGTGCGCGTGCTCGATGCGCGCCACCTGGCGCGCGTCGACGAGGTGCATCGCGAATTCGAGGCACGCATGCAGCCGACGCAGCGGCCGCACGTCCGCAAGCACCGACAGCAGATCGCCGAGATCCTCAAACGTTGCACGGCGCTGTGCATCGCCGGTGGCCACGTCGGCGTGCTCCTGCACCGCCTGCGGCTGTTCGACGTGTTCGGCTTGCACGGCGCACGTCCGATCATCGCCTGGTCGGCGGGCGCCATGGTGTGCGGCGAGCGCGTCGTGCTGTTCCACGACTCACCGCCACAAGGCCCCGGGGACGCCGAGGTGTACGACCGCGGCTTCGGTCTTGTGCCGGGCGTGGTACCGTTGCCGCACGCGCGCCGGCGGCTGCGCCTCGACGATCGGCGTCGGGTCGGTCTGTTCGCGCGCCGCTTCGCCCCCGCGCAGGCCGTGGCACTCGACGAGCGCACTCGCGTCGATTGGAGCGACGGCAGGCTGGAGGTGCACGGCGGTACCCGTACGCTGAGGCACGACGGCAGCGTCGTCGAGGGTGCCGCATGACGCTGGCGATCGAGACCCTGCGCTGCGGGCAGCCGACCCAGGCGCTCGTCGAGGCGTTCGTCGAAGGGCGGTCGTTCCCCCTGGTCGAGGATCGCACGGTCACTTTCGTGTTCCGCGGGCCGGCCACCGCCGTGCAGCTGGTGCACTGGATCCACGGGCTCGAGTCGGCGCAGTCGTTCGAGCGCTTGCCGGGTACCGAGCTGTGGTACTTCTGCATGGACCTGCCGCGCGAGTCGCGCGTCGAATACAAGCTGGGGATCACGCTCGGGCCGCAGCGGCAGCTCATCCTCGACCCGCTGAACCCCAACTTCGCGCGCGATCCCTTCGGCGCCAACTCGGTGGTGCACGGCGCCGGCTACGTCGTGCCGGACTGGACGCTCGAGGATCCCGAGGCGCGCAAGGGTGAGCTGCGCCCGCTTGCGGTGACCGGCCAGTCGCTCGGCGACCGCGAGGTCCAGGTCTACCTGCCGGCGCGGTTCCGGGCGACGCGGCGCTACCCGCTGCTGATCGTGCACGACGGTGCCGACTACCTGCGCTACTCCGGGTTGCAGACCGTGCTGGACAACCTGATCCACCGCCAGGAGGTGCCGCCGCTGATCGCGGTGCTCACCGACGCCGGCGACCGCATGCGCGAGTACGCGGCCGACCCGCGCCACGCCGACTTCTTGGTGAACGACGTGCTGCCGCAGGTCGAGGCCGCCTTTCCCGTGGTGCGCGAGCCCGATGCGCGCGGCCTGGTGGGGGCGAGCTTCGGCGGTGTGGCGGCGCTGTCGACGGCGTGGCGCAAGCCGGGAGTGTTCAACCGCCTGCTCCTGCAGTCGGGTTCGTTCGCCTTCACCGACATCGGCCACCACGACATGGGCTCGATCTGGGATCCGGTGGTGGAGTTCGTCAACCAGTTCCGCCGGGCGCCGGGCAAGCCCGCGGACAAGGTGTTCATGAGCTGCGGCCGCTACGAGGGCCTCATCTACTACAACCGTTCCATGGTGCCGCTGCTGCAGGACACGGGCATGGACGTGCGCTACCGCGAGGCCAACGACGGCCACAACTGGGAGAACTGGCGCGACCGTCTGCGCGAGGGCCTGAGCTGGCTGTTTCCCGGTCCCCTGTGGATGGTCTACGAGTAACTGGCAATGGCAACCATCACGCGACGTATCGGCTTGTCGCTCGGCGCCGACATCTGCTGGGCAGCGGCGTTCGAAGACATCCTGCGCGATCTCGACCTGTCGATCCCGCAGGGCAAGGACACGATCAAGCTCGCCTGTGAGCGGCTGACGATCGAGCCCTACGACCTGCGGGACGAGGTCGGCTACGACCTGGTGATCGACCGCTTGACGCACTGGTTCACGCCGCGCCGCGAGTGGATCAAGAAGGCGGTGCTGCTCGACGGGGTGTACGTGTGGAACAACCCGTGGACCGTGCAGGCCATGGAGAAGCACACGACCTACTGCGCGATGATGCGGCTGGGCTTGCCGATCCCCAAGACCCGCATCCTGCCGCCCAAGGAATACGAACCCAAGACCGACCTGCGAGTGACGCTCGAACGCTACGCGCGCCTGTTCGACGTTGCCGCGCAGGGCCAGGCGGTGGGCTATCCGCTGTTCATGAAGCCGTTCGACGGCGGCGGCTGGGTGGGGGTGTCGAAGGTCGACGACGCCGCCGACTTGTGCACGGCGTACGAGGCGAGCGGACGTGCCATGATGCACCTGCAGCAGGGCATCGTGCCCTTCGACGCGTTCGTGCGCGGGCTGGGCATCGGGCCGCAGTTCCACGTGATGCGCTACGACCCGTCGCAGCCGTTGCACGGGCGCTACCTGCCCGACGACGACTTCCTGGCGCCGGCCGACGCCGCGGTGGTCCGCGACACGACGTTGACCATCAACGCGTTCTTCGGTTGGGACTTCAACTCGTGCGAGATGCTGGGTCAGGCGGGCACCTGGTATCCGATCGACTTCGCGAATCCGTGTCCGGACTCGCAGGTGACCTCGCTGCACTGCCACTGGCCGTGGCTGGTGCTGGCCAAGGTGCGCTGGGCGGTGTTCTGCGCGGCGACCAAGCGGCGCTTCGTGCACAACCAGAACTGGCAGCCCTACTTCGACGTCGCCGCCAAGGATCTGCCGCAGCGCGAGAAGCTCGCGGCGTATGCCCGGCTGGCCGCCGCGCACTTCGAGGCGACGCGGTTCGAGGACTTCTGCGGCCAGCACCTCGGCCAGCTCGACGCGCTGGCGCACGACTACTTCGGCTCGTCGCGCTGCCATGACGCGGTGCGCCAGAAGGTCGAGGCGCTCTACCCGAAGATCGAGGTCGAGGCCTTCACCGAGCGCTTCTGGCAGGGTGTGCAGACTTGGCGCGCGCGGCAGCAGCAGGACGCGGGGGCCGCCCGAGTGGCGGCGAGCCAGGCGAACCCTGCCGACAAGGGCAACTCCGCCAAGGGCAACAAGCGATGAGCAAGCACAAGGTCAGCTGGCACAGTCACCGGGTCAACCGTGACATCACCGTCGTCCGCTGGGGTGTCATGGGCACGCCGGTCCTGCTCTACCCGACGGCGGGCGGCGACGCCGAGGAGGTCGAGCGCTTCCACATGATCGACGCCCTGTCGGACCTGCTGGCTGCGGGGCGCATCAAGGTCTACTCGCTGGACTCGCTGGCGGCGCGGCAGTGGCTCACCGACGGTCGGGTGACGCCGCTCGCCGGGCGCGTGCACAACGAGTTCCACGAGTGCCTGATGCACGAGATCGTGCCCTTCATCCGCAACGACTGCGGCGGCGACGGCAACCGCGACATCGTCACGGCAGGTGCCTCGATCGGTGCGTTCAACGCCCTGGCCTCGGTGTGCCGCCACCCCGAGGTGTTCAGCCTGGCCATCTGCTTGAGCGGCACCTACGACCTCACCAAGTTCCTGCAGGGACCGGTCGATGCCGGCTTCTGGCGCGCCTCGCCACTGCACTTCCTGCCGAGCCAGCCCGAGGGCCAGCTCCTGCAGCGTCTGCGCCAGCGCTACGTGCTGCTCGTGCACGGCGAGGGGCGGGCCGAGAGCCCGGAAGAGTCGTGGAAGGTCGCGCACTGTCTGGGCGCCAAGGGCGTGCCCAACCGAGTCGTGTCCTGGGGGCAGGACTGGGCGCACGATTGGGTCACCTGGCGCAGGATGCTGCCGCAGTACCTCGGCGAGTTGGTAGGCGCGGCGCGCTGACGGCTCGACCCGCAGGCTCGCGGGGCCGGCGCGCAGCGATGGTGCCTGGCTGCATCCGTGGCAAGGATGGCGCGATGGTCGCGCCCCCTGTCGTCCGGCCATCCTGGATTGTGCAAGCCGCAGGGCGCAGCCGTGGCCGTGCCGCGTAGGCTCTCGGTATGACCGATCCGCAGGAAATCGCCAAGGACGCCGTCGTGGCGATCCACTACACGCTCACGCTCGACTCCGGCGACGAGGTGGACAGCTCGAAGGGCGGCGACCCGCTGCTCTACCTGCACGGGCACGGCAACATCGTGCCCGGGCTCGAGGCGCAGCTCGTGACGCGCCGCGTCGGCGACCGCATGATGGTCTCGGTGCCGGCGGCCGATGGCTACGGCGAACGCGAAGGCGATGCGACGCAGCGCGTGCCACGCAACGCCTTTCCCAAGGGCGCCGACCTGCAGCCTGGCATGCAGTTCGGCGTGCAGGACGAGGCGGGCAACGTGCGGCCGGTGTGGATCGCCGCGGTCGAGGGCGACGAGGTCGAACTCGACATGAACCATCCGTTGGCCGGCGAGACCCTGCACTTCGAGGTGGAGGTCGTGAGCATCCGCGCCGCGACGAAGGAGGAGCTGCACCACGGCCACCCGCACGGACCGGGGGGGCACCACCACCACTAGTAGGAGGTCGCGCTTGGCGCGGGCCGGGCGACGCCCGTACAGCAACTCCGCCGACACCAACTCCGCGGACACCAACGCCGCCGACGCCTACTCCGTCGGGATGGAGGCGTAGCCCCGTTCGCCGTCGAAGGTGTAGAGCTGCTCGGTCTTGACGAAGTCGAGGCCGCTGTGGCGCAGGGCGGCCAGCAGCGCCAGCACGTCGTCGTGGGTGACGTCGCCGCCCTCGGGCCGCACGAAGCGGCAGCGCCACTGGTCGGTGCACAGGGTCTCCGGCAGGCCGCCGGGGAAGACCTTGACGCCGCGGTTGGTGATCGCCCGCAAGCGCAGCGTGGTCGTTCCGGTCGCGGCTTCGACGGCGCGGCCGAGCACGTTCGGATCGCGCGGCTCGGCGCTCCAGCACAGGAACACGTCGACGCCCACCAGGGCACGTCGCTCGGTTCCCAGCCGGTGCGGGTGCACGGGCGGTGAGCCGGCCACGTGGTAGTGCGCCGGCGGCAGGTGGCGCGGTTCGAGGCCGAGCCGCGCGCACACTGCCAGGGCGAACGCCTCGGTGCCGACCTTCGACTGGCTGCGCTCGGGGTCGAAGATGTCGCCGGTGTGGATGCCGTCCTCGATGGTGCGCAGCCAGGCGTTCTGCACGAGCTGGGCGGTCTGCGGCTGACCGATGTGGCCGAGCATCATCACCGCTGCCTGCAGCAGCCCCGACGGGTTGGCGAGGTCCTTGCCGGCGATGTCGGGGGCCGAGCCGTGCACCGCCTCGAACATCGCGCACTGCGAGCCGATGTTGGCCGAGCCGCACAGGCCGACCGAGCCGGAGATCTGGGCGGCGATGTCCGACATGATGTCGCCGTACAGGTTCGGCATGACCAGCACCTGGAAGCGCTGCGGCGTGTCGGCCAGGAACGCGGCGCCGATGTCGACGATCAGGCTCTCGGTCTCGATGTCGGGGTAGTCCTTCGCCGTCTCCTCGAACACCCGACGGAACAGCCCGTCGGTGAGCTTCATGATGTTGTCCTTGGTGAAGCAGGTCACCTTGGTGCGGCCGGCGCGGCGGGCGTGCTCGAAGGCGTAGCGGGCGATGCGCTCGCAGGCCGGGCGGCTGATCAGCTTGAGGCACTGCACGACCTCGTCGGTCTGGCGGTGCTCGATGCCGGTGTACACGTCCTCCTCGTTCTCGCGCACGATCACCAGGTTCATGCCCGGGTGGCCGCTGTTGACGAACGGGTGGTAGCTGACGCACGGCCGCACGTTGGCGAACAGGCCGAGCGCCGTGCGGGTGGTGACGTTGAGGCTCTTGTAGCCGCCGCCGCGCGGGGTGGTGATCGGCGCCTTGAGGAAGACGCGGGTGCGCCGCAGCGAGTCCCACGCCGACGGTTCGACGCCGGCTGGCACGCCGCGCAGGTAGACCTTCTCGCCGATCTCGATCTCCTCCGGTGCGATGCGGGCGCCGGCGGCGTCGAGGATCTGCAGGGTCGCGGCCATGATCTCGGGGCCGATGCCATCGCCACGCGCGATCGTGACCGGCGCCGGCGACGGCGTCTCGGACGGCGAGGACGGCGAGGAGTTCGTCAAGGTGCGTTCCATCGTAGAGCGTGGTTCGGGAAGGCCCGGCGCGGGGAATCAGGTAGAGCGCGGCGGCCGCGAGTGGAATTTCGTCGATCGGCGACGATCTGCGGCGCGCCCGCTCAGGGACGCCGGGTGCCTTCGATCGCACCGACCATCCGGCGCGCTCGCTCGGTGACCGCCGCGAAGCGGCGCTGCGCCAGGTCGTCGGCCACGAACAAGTTGCCGACGAAGCCGACGCCGAACGCACCGGCCTCGAGGAAGGCGCTGGCGTTGCCGTCGCTGACTCCGGCGGTGGGAAAGAGGCGCAGCTCGGGCATCGGGCCGAGGCAGGCGCGCACGTAGTCGGGGCCGCCGGGCGGGGCGGGGAAGAGCTTGACGACCTGCGCGCCCGACTGCACCGCGAGCCTCATCTCGGTCGGGGTGAACGCGCCCGGCAGCAGCAGCACGTCGCGCTCGGCGCACCAGCCGATCAGATGGGGATCGGTGACCGGCGACACCAGGAAACGTGCGCCGGCGTCGAGGGCGCGCTGCGCGGCATCGGCGTCCAGCACGGTGCCGGCACCGACCAGGAGCTGCTCGTCGGCCGCGTAGTGCGCGATGGTGTCGAGCGCGCCCGGCGTGGTCAGCGTGATCTCGACCACCCGGAAGCCGCCGGCGATCGCGGCGTCCATGGCCGGACGGACGGCGCTCGCGTCGTGCGTGCGCAGGATGGCCGAGCAACGATGGTCGGCGAGGCGTTCGAGGGGCCGCATGCTGTGGCGATTCTCGCGCGCCGCGGTCGCTTTGACCAGCGCGGCGCCGTACCGTGCTCGCATGAGCTGCAAGGGTCGGGAGCGAGGCGGCCGGCTCGGGCCTGTCGTGTCCGGGCTGGTGGCCGTCCTGGCAGTCGTTCTGGCAGCGGCCTGCACCTCGCTCGACTACGAGCTACTGCGCCCGCACGTGCTGGCCACCGACCACGAGGGTCGGGTGGTCGACGTCGAGAGCGAAGAGGCGTTGGAGGGTTGTGCGTTGCGCGCGCACGTCGGCAAGCTGCTGACGTTCGCGCAGGAGCAGGTCGCCCAACGCGGCATTCCCGCCGAGCGCGAACTGCTCATCCACCTGCACGGCGGCCTCAATCCTGCCAACGCGTCGCTGGCGACGGCGCAGGCAGCGTTGCGCCGCATGCAGGCGGATCCGTCGGCTCCGCACGCGATCTTCATCACCTGGCCGTCGGGGGCGTGGTCGACCTGGACCGACCATCTCCTGAGGATCAGGCAGGGCGAGCGCTGGCCACGCTGGCTCGGCTACCTGACCGCGCCGCTCATCCTGGTGACCGACGTCGCCAAGAGCATCGCGGTGGCGCCGAAGACGCTGTTCTACCAGTGGTACCTCGACGCGCGGGTGGCGGGCAAGGTGGCGTTCGACGTCGACCTCAGCCAGGCCATGGCCGACGAACCGCTCCTGGTCGAGGCCGCCGCGGCCGCCGGTTACCACCTGCGCCGCGGCAGCTACCGGCGCGGCTTCCTCACCCAGGCCGGCCGCTTCGTGACCTACTGGTTGAGCCAGCCGCCGAAGGTGTTCTTCCAGGTGTTCGCGCTCAACGGCCTGGGCCAGGGTGCGTGGGAGGTCATGCTGCACCGCACCCGCGCGCTGTTCCATGCACCCGACGAGTTCGACCTGAGCGGGCCGGAGGCGGGCGATCCCCGCGCCGCCGCGCGGCAGGTCGAGGGGCGCGACGGGCAGAGGCTGCGCGCGTTCTTCGACGAACTCTACGTGCGCACCTGCCGCGATCCGACCGAAGCCGACCGCTGCTGGAACATCACGCTGGTGGGGCACAGCATGGGCGCGATCGTGCTCAACGAGGTGCTGGCCGCCTACCCTGAACTGCCGGTGCGCAACCTCGTGTACATGGCGCCGGCGTGCTCGCTGCGCGACCTCGAGAAGGTGGTGGTGCCGTATCTCGAGAAGCACAGCGACTGTCGCTTCTTCCTGCTGACCCTGCACCCGATCGCCGAAGCCGACGAGTGCTACAGCGTGCTGCCCTACTACGACCTGCTGCCGCGCGGCAGCCTGCTCGAGTGGATCGACAACTGGTACACGACGCCGCCGAGCATGCTCGACCGCGTCGCCGGCAAGTGGCTCAACGTGGTGCCGGCGCTGCAGATCTTCAAGAACGTGCGCGCGCGCGTCTACATCAAGTCGTTCGACGTCGGCAACGGTGCGGCGCCGCAGAAGCACGGCGACTTCAACTCCTTCGACTTCTGGCGGCCGGAGTTCTGGTGGGACGCGCGCACGGCGCGGTGAGCGACATGTGTCACGCCCGCGCCGTGTGCTGACCGTCAGCCTCCGGCCCGCGCCCCCAGCAGGTGCATCTGCGCGTACACCCAGGCGAGCGCCGTCTCGACCCGCAACGGATGCCGGCCAGCGTGGCAGGCGACGAAGCCACGCGATGCGAGCAGCTCGCGCTCGAAGTCGGTGAAGCCGCGCTCCGGCCCGATGGCGAGCGCCAGGGCGCGCTGGGGGAGTCCTTCCAAGCCAGTACCCGGCGTCGCGACAGCCAGTGCGTCTGCCAGGTCGAGGTCGGCATCCGGGTCGGCGAGGATCCGCACGCTCGGGCCGCAGCCGGCGTCGAGCTGGTCCTCGACGAACGGCCGGAACCGGTCGTGCACCTCGATCTGCGGCGAGCGGGTGCGCCGTGCCTGTTCGAGGCCGAGGATGGCGTGCGCGTGCAGCGCGGGCAGCGCCATGGCCGACGCCAGCACGTGACTCTTGTCGGTCCGCCAGGTGCGCACCAGCAGGATCTTGGCGAAGCCGAGGGCCGCGGCGGTCTCGACGCAGCGTAGGAGCACCTTGGGACGCGGCACCGCCAGCACCAGCACGTCGGTGGGGGCGGGGAGCGGCGCAGGGTCGAAAGTGCAGGCGAGGCGGACGCCTGCGTCGCCCACCTCTTCGATCCGCGCGGCACCGAGCGGGCCGTCGACGACCCCGGCGCGCAGGGTCTGGCCGGGGCCCACCTTCAGCACCTGACGCAGGTGACGGCAGCGGCGGTCGCACGCGGGCAGGAAGGCGTGGCCGTCGGCGTCCACTTCGTGCGCCCGCAGCAGGAGCAGGTTCACGCCAGGCGGTCGACCAGGTCGCGGGCGACCCGCGCCGTGAGGCCCCAGATCACGTGGTCGCCGAACGCGAAGAACGGACTCACACGTTGGCCGGTCGGGCTGGTCACCGTGCGCCACTGCCAGCGCTCGCCTTCTGCCAGCGCCCGCAGCGGCACGGTCAGCACGAGTTCGACTTCGCTCGCTTGCGGCCGCACCCCGGCGAGGGTGTCGATGGCACCGACGCACGGATGGACCGAGTAGCCGGTGCTGCTGTCGTGGGTCGGCAGGGCGCCGAGCACGTCGACGTCCTCGGCCGGCAGCCCCAGCTCCTCTTCGAACTCGCGCAGAGCGCACTGCAGCGGCGTCTCGCCGGCGTCGCGTCTTCCGCCCGGGAACGCGTACTGGCCGGCGTGGTGGCGCAGGTCGGCGCGGCGTTTGATGAACACCACGTCGGCGCCGTCGTCGCCGACGACCAGCGGCACGAGCACCGCGGCCAGGGCCTTGTCCGTCGTCGCGCGCCAGTTGCCCGCGACCGGCTCCAGGGCCGATCGCAGCCGCGCGCGCGCCGCCGCGTCGGTCACGACGCCTCGGCGCCGAGGTCGTCGCCGGCGTAGAGCCACACCTGGTTCTTGCCGCGGCGCTTGGCCTCCTGCAGCGCCTTGTTGGCGCGGCGCACGAACTCCTCGGGCGTCACGGCGGTGCGCCCGTCGTAGGTGTCGATGCCGACCGAGGCGGTGACGCGCACGGCGTAGCGGTCGTCGCGGATCTCGATCTCGGCGATCATCTTGCGGATGCGGATCGCGGTCTGCACGGCGTTGGCCGGCGACGTGTGCGGCAGCAGCAGGGCGAACTCGTCGCCGCCGAAGCGGGCGGCGTAGTCGATCTCGCGCGTGTTGCGCTGCAGGGCCTCGGCGACGTGGCGCAGCACCGCGTCGCCGAAGGCGTACTCGGTGGTGTCGTTGACGCCCTTGAAGTTGTCGACGTCGAGCAGCAGGAGTGCGAGGTGCGCCTGGTGGCGCTGGGCGCGCTTGAACTCGCGCACCAGCGTCTGCTTGAAGTAGCGCTCGCTGAGCAGGCCGGTCTTGAAGTCGATCGACACCTGCCCCTCGAGCTCGCGGGCGCGCTCGCTGAGGTCGGTGAAGTTGCGGCGCACGACGACGGCGCGTTCGATGCGGTGCCGGATCTCGTCGGTGCGGCACGGCTTCAGCGCGAAGTCGCACAGCGGCACGGCCTCGCGCTGCACCTGCGGGAAGGCGCGTGGATCCTCGACCAGGAACAGCACCGGGACGGGGTCGTTCTCGCGTTGCAGGTCGGCGACGAGGTCGAGTTCGACTCCGCCGGCGGTCGGGATCAGGGGGTTGAGCACGACTACCGTCGGTCGCATGCGCTCGAGCGCGCGGTGGCTGTCGGCGAGGCTCTGCGTCTCCGTCACCAGGAAGCCGGCTTCGGTCAGGACGTGGACCAGGTCCGCCAGGGGATCTTGGTGGTGGTTCAGGAGCAGCACGCTCGGCGGACGGGCGCTGGCTGGGCTGGGGCGAGTCATCGGGATTGCAGTGCCAAGGTGCAGATTCTTGGGTGGAACGACCTTGCGACGATTCAGCCCGCCCAGGCCGAGGTCGTGGCGGTGGTCGAGCCCCCACGCACAGAGGGTTCGGCCGACGCCTGGTTCCGCCTCGCGCCCGGGGGCCGCCGCCACGAGCCGAGCCATTCGAATGCTACCATCCGCCCCGCGGGCGCAAGGCGCGGCCCACGGGAAATCGCCGCCGCGGGGCCGCAGCGGCCGCGCCCATGGAGTGGCTACGCCAGTGCTGTGTCGAGGCGCCGACCGCAGCGTCCTCTTGATCCGTCGCCCGGCGTCCTTAGAATCCCGCGCCCTTTCGCCGGCGGTAGGGCCGGCCCTCGACCACCACCCGACAAGCGCACGTGCCCCTCGTCACCGTCCAAGAGTTGATCGACGCCGGCGTCCACTTCGGACACCAGGCGAGCCGCTGGAACCCGAAGATGAAGCCGTTCATCCGCGGCAAGCGGCATCGCATCCATGTCATCGACCTGGAGGAGACGATCCGCGGCCTCTACCGGGCCTGTCACTTCATGCGGCACATCGCTGCGACCGGCGCACAGGTGCTGTTCCTCGGCACCAAGCGTCAGATCCGCGCCGTGGTGCAGTCCGAAGCGATGCGCTGCAACATGCCGGCGATCACCGAGCGGTGGATCGGCGGCACGCTGACCAACTTCACCACCGTGCGCGAGCGCCTGGCGCGCCTCGAGGAGCTCGAGGGCATGGAGACCAGCGGCGCGATGGAGAAGTTCAAGAAGAAGGACCAGTCGTCGCAGCGGCGCGAGATGCGCAAGATCCGCCGCAACCTCGAGGGCGTGCGCCAACTGCACGGCCTGCCGGGAGCGATCGTCGTGGTGGACCCGCGGCGCGAGGACAACTGCATCCGCGAGGCCAGGCGCATGAACGTGCCCGTGGTCGCCATCCTCGATACCGACTGCGATCCGGACAGCGCCGACCTGGTCGTGCCGGCCAACGACGACGCGATGAGCTCGGTGCAGCTCCTGCTGAGCAAGATGGCGGATGCCGTGCTCGAGGGGCGCGCCGGTGCCGACGAGAACGTGCTGGTCGAGGCGCAGCGCACCGCGCGCGAGGACGTGCGCGTGCGCGAGGTGCAGGGACGCCGTTCGACCCAGGCGGCCGCCGGTGGCGGTGGCGGCCCACGTCGCGGCGGTGGCGGCGGCCGTGGCCGCGGCGGTCCGGGTGGCGGCCGCTTCGGCGGCGACCGTGGTGGGCCGCAGGCCGACCACGTCTCCATCGGCGGCGCGGCGAGTTCCGAGGCGCCAGCGCCGGCGCCGGCTTCCGAAGCGGCGCCCGCGACTCCGGCGACTCCTCCGCCAGCGCCGCCGTCGGAGTCTTCTCCGCCGCCGGAGTCTCCGCCGGAGTCGTCAGCGACGTCTTGAGCGTGTGCGTGGCGAACGCCGCGCGCACGGATCAGCCTGGCGCCGCGCCCGCGGCGCGCTCGGGCCCTCGCTGCGGCGGTCGCGCGCCGCGGCTCGGGCCTTCCCCCGAATGAAGGAATCAGAATCATGGACATCGACGCCAAGATGGTGATGGCGCTGCGGCAGAAGACCGGGGCGCCGATGAAGGACTGCCGGCAAGCGCTCATCGAGGCGCAGGGCGACGAGGCCAAGGCCATCGAGGTCTTGCGCAAGAAGGGGCTCAAGGCCGGCGAGGGCCTTGCCGGGCGGGCCGCGTCCGAGGGCCTGGTGTGCAGCTACGTGCACCACAACGGGCGCATCGGCGTGTTGGTCGAACTCGGTTGCGAGACCGACTTCGTCGCGCGCAACGAGGAGTTCCAGAAGTTCGGGCGCGACGTCTGCCTGCACATTGCGGCGATGCGGCCGAAGTTCCTCGACAAGGAGTCCATCGCCGCCGACTTCCTGGCCGACGAGCGTCGCATCTTCACCGAGCAGACGCAGGAGCAGATGAAGGGCCGTCCCGACGACGTCATCCAGAAGGCGATCGAGGGGCGCGTGCAGAAGATGTTCGCCGAGGTCTGCCTGCTCGAGCAGCCTTGGGTGCACGACGGCAACCTCTCGGTCGCTGCGGCCCTCAAGGCGCTGGCTGGCAAGATCGGCGAGAACCTCGCCATCCGCCGCTTCCATCGCATGGAGCTGGGGCTCTAGCGCGACATGGGACGCCCTCGCCGGCTCGACCGCGTGCTCCTCAAGCTGAGTGGCGAGGCGCTCGCCGGCCAGGGTGAATTCGGCCTCGAGCCGGACATGCTGGATCGGGTGGCCAGCGAGTTGCACGACGTGCACGAGCTGGGCGTCCGCGCGGCCGTGGTGATCGGCGGCGGCAACATCATCCGCGGCGCTACCTTCGCAAGACGCGGCACCAACCGCGCGGCCGCCGACCAGATGGGGATGCTGGCTACCGCGATCAACACCCTGGCCCTGCAGGATGCCCTCGAGCGGCGGGGCCTGGAGACGCGCGCGCTCAGCGCCTTCGAGATGAAGGCGGTGATGGAGCCGTTCATCCGGCGGCGCGCCGTGCGGCACATGGACAAGGGGCGGGTGGTCATCCTCGCCGGTGGCACCGGCAACCCCTACTTCACCACCGACACGGCTGCGGCGCTGCGGGCGACCGAGCTGGGCGTCGACGCCATCCTCAAGGCGACCAAGGTCGATGGGGTCTACACCGCCGATCCGAAGAAGGACCCTGGGGCGCGCAAGTTCTCGACGATCACGTTCCGCGAGGCCCTCGACAAGGATCTCCAGGTCATGGACCGCACCGCGTTCACGCTGTGCATGGAGAACCACATGCCGATCATGGTGTTCGACATGTTCACGGCCGGCAACATGGCGCGAGCCGTCCGTGGCGAGGACATCGGTACCTGGGTTCTGCCGGCCTGATCGACGCTCCGCGGCGCGATCGCCACGAGTCGTCGCGCCGCGCGCGGGAACCATCGGCTCGACGGTTCGCGGCGGCGCCGAATCCGGCCCGCGGAAGACGCGCCCGAATCCACGAAGTCGTCGCTTCCGGCGTTCGTGGTTTGGCACCGGCGCCGGGAGATGGTGAAATCAGGGCGGTCGCATCCACACCACAGCCATGGACCCCGTCTCCAACCAGATCGTCGAGTCCGTCAAGGCGAAGATGGACAAGTCCGTCCAGCATCTCGCCGATCAACTGCGCACGATCCGCACCGGACGCGCCTCACCGGCGTTGCTCGAGGGAGTGCGCGTCGAGTGCTACGGCAGCATGACGCCGCTCAACCAGGTGGCGAACATCTCGGTGCCGGAGGCGCGGCAGCTCCTGGTCAAACCCTACGACGCGTCGCTCCTCAAGGAGGTGGACCGCGCCATCCAGGGCGCCAACCTCGGGCTCACGCCGATGAGCGACGGCAAGCAGCTTCGTCTGCAGATGCCGCCGCTGTCGGAGGAGCAGCGCAAGAAGCTCGTGGCCAAAGTGAAGGACATCTGCGAGGCCACCCGGGTGGCGTTGCGCAACGAGCGGCGCGACGGCAACAAGGCCGCCGACACCGCCGCCAAGGACGGCAAGATCACCGACGACTTCAAGACCGAGGCGCACGACACCATCCAGGAAGAGCTGAAGCGCAGCGAGGCCAGGATCGACGACCTGCTCAAGAAGAAGACCGCGGAGATCATGGAGGGCTGAAGCGCGCCGCCGGCGCCGCCCCGCCTTCGCTGGGCGGGCGGCCGATCCGGGAGTCGCGCGACGGCGACGGCGTCCTACCTGCCGGCCGCGCCGGTCGCGCCAAGCCGCGCAAAGATTGGCGGGTTGTCGGCGACGCGCTCGTGCGAGACGGCGGGCGGCTGTGGCATAATCACGAGCTTCTCCCGATGCCCCTGGATCCCGATTTCTTGCAGATCCTGCGCTGCCCGAAGACGCGCAAGCCGTTGCGCATGGCGTCTGCGACCGAGCTGCGCGACCTCAACCAAAAGATCGCCGACAAGCGACTCGCGGACGCGTCCGGGCGTACGCGCGAACAACCCGTGACCGAAGGTCTCGTGCCGGAGGGAGAGTCCGTGCTCTACCCCGTCGAGGACGGCATTCCCATCCTACTCATCGACGATGCGCTGCCCCTGCAGGCAGTCGCGCCCTAGCCATCCATGGTGAACTTCGAATTCTTCCGCAAGAACCAGAAGCTGATTCTGTACACCGCCGGCATCTTCGCGCTGCTGACGTTCTCGATCAGCGGCGCCATGATGAGCTACTTCTCCGGTCTCACCGACCGGGGCGGCTTCAAGGGAGCCTCGCTGCGGCTGGCCGACGGGCGACGCGCGTTCGTCACCCTCGACGACTACCGTGTCGCGCAGAATCTGGTCAACGCTCCGCGCGTGCCGGATCTCATTCCCTCTGTCGGCGGTCCGAAGGTGACCGACGGAGACAGGGTCGAGATCCTGTCGGCGCTGCGGCGGCTCGCGCTCGAGTACGGGATCGAAGCCTCCGACACCGAAGTGAGCAAGGCGGTGAAGTGCGTCCTCGACGTGTTGCCGCGCCAGGAGGGCCAGCCGGCGCTGACGGCTGCCGATCTGGCGGCGCGCAGCCGCTTGTCCGGCGACCAGTACGACCAGCTGATGCGGGAGAGCATGCGCATCTCCACCTTCCTGCGCATGTTCGCTTTCGCGGCGGATACCTCGGACGCGCAGCTCGTCGAACATCTGACCCGTGACCTGAAGCTGGTGTCGGTGAAGGTCGCGACGCTGGACAAGAAGGTCCTCGAGGACAAGCTGAAGGAGACGGAGGTCAGCGACGAGGATCTCATGAAGTGGCTGGAGGGGCTGCCCGAGAACGAGAAGGCGCCGTACCAGGACACCAATCGACTCGCCATCAAGGCGTTCGGCGTCAAGCTCGACGAGTTCGACCCGGCGACGTTTGCCGACGAGCTGAAGGACAAGACCTACGACGACGCTGCCATCGAAGCCCGCTACAAGCTCGACCGCGAGCTGTACTACCGTCGCGAGGTGAAGGAGGGGGAGACGCCGCCCGAGGATCCGTACCTGCCGCTCGACGAGGTCAAGGAGGCGGTACGCAAGCGCCTGCAGGCCGAGGACGCGCTCAAGGTCGTTCTCGAGAAGCTGCGCCTGCGCATGGGCGAGGTCCTGCGGCCGGCGGTCGACGCGCGCATCGAGGCTTCGAAGACCTTGGCCCGAGCCAAGGCCGAGCAGGCGGATGCGGACGGCAAGGTGGCCGAGAAGCCGGACGACGAGGCTCTCAAGACGGCGGCCGAGGCTGCCAAGGCGGCGGTCGAGGCCGCCGAGAAGGTGGTCGCGGATGCCGAGACTGCGGTCGACACCGCGCGCCGCGCCTTCGATCCGGCGGCCGAACTCGCGTCGGTCACGCCGGCGAAGTTGACCGTCGCGTCCATCCCCGAGCCCAAGAACGCCGACGCCCTGAAGGATCTGCCGGAGTTCGCGCCTTGGAACGAGTCCGGTACCGCAGTGTCCCTGGACGTGGTGGGCGACCTGTCAGGACGGGTGCAGAACACCAAGGCCGGGGTCTTCTTCTTCCAGGTCACCGATCTCGTCAAGTCGCCGCTGAAGGAGCTGGCGGCGATCAAGGATCAGCTCAAGGAGGCCTACTACAAGAAGAAGGCCGACGAGGAGGCCAAGGACAAGCTGACCGCGTTCGAGGACGCGCTGAAGCGCTTGGCGCGTGAGGCCAAGAAGACCGAGATCGAGACGCTCGAGGCCGAGCACACCGCCGAGGTGGACAAGAGGTTCGACGCGTGGAAGGCCGAGACCGAGGCCGCCATGCAGAAGGCCAAGGAGATGCGCGACTCGCTGGCGGCCAAGAGCGACAGCGTGCCCTACCGGCGCTGGAAGGAGAAGTTCGAGGCGTTGGAGAAGGACTTCAACGACGCCGACGGCAAGCGCAAGGCGATCGAGGCCGAGGTGCGCAAGGACACCGACGAGAAGATCGACAAGCTGGTCAAGGAGACGCGCGGCTCGGTGCTCGATGCCGCGGCCGCCGAGGCCGGCCTCAGCGTCGACACGGTGGGGCCCTACCGCAAGGACGCCGCGTCCTTGCCTCGCTTCCGCGACGACAGTCCCAAGCGCGTCGCCTTCCTGTGGGGTCAGGGCTCCCTGCGCGACCTCAAGGAGGGGGAGGCGACGGACATGCTCGAGGACTTCACCAACCGCGCCCACCACATGGCCGTGGTCGAGAAGATCGAGCCTGGCTCGATCGCCGACCTGTCGCGCGCCGAGATCCTCAAGGCACGGTCGATGTTCGAGGACAGCCGCATGGTCGAGGCCGTGTCGCAGTCGTTCTCGCTCGATGCGTTGCGCAAGGGTTGGGGCTACGAGAACACCGCGCGGGACCCCGACCGTCTGAAGCCGCAGAGTGCGAGCGCCGTCAAAGAAGGCGACTCCAAGAAGGGCGGCGCCAACGAAGGCTCCGGCACTTCGGGCAACGCCACCTCGGGCACCGGCGGCAAGTAGGCGCCGACTGCGGGCGAGGCACTCTCGGCTGATCGGTGCTGCGTCGATCGGTGCCGCGTCGATCGGTCTTGGGGTCGGTCGGGGCCGGCACTGCCAGCGACCGCCTGCTCCGGCTCAGATGGGAGCCTGTGAGAGAATCGAGCGTACAGGCTCCGAGCCATGTTGCCGGCCATCGCCTTCGCGATCGCGAGCCTTCGGCTCAGAGAGTGCGAAACAATCGGTTTCTCACTCTCTGCGTGGCCGCGGATGCGGCCACCGGGGGCAATCTGAGCTGCAAGGGCTGCGAATCGTCGCGGCGGGCGCGAATTCGGCCGTGTCGTTCCGTTGCCACAGAGCTGACCAGGCCACGCCCGAGCAGCCCTGGAAGCTCCAAGCAACAACAGCGCCGGCGGCCCCCTCTGGTCGGCGCTGCGCCGACATCAACCCTTTGGGTTGCGGCCGCCGGCTGCGCTGAGAGCCCGTATCATGATTTCTTCTCGGGCTCCCATCGCAGCCTGCGGCCGCACCAAAGGTGCGAGTCGGCGCTGCGCGCCGACCAGAGAGGGCCGCAGGCCGCTCTATTGCCTGGGGCTTCCAGTGCTGCTCGGGCGTGGCGAACCCGGCACTGTCACGAATCGCACGTCCTGCAGTTTCCGCGCGCGCCGCGAGGATTCGCAGCACTTGCAGCTCAGCCGGCCATGGCGATGAGCGAGTGTCCGAAGGGGAAGCTCATGTGGCGCAGCAGGTGGCGCTCGCTGCTCATCAGCCAGGCGAGCAGCGAGTTGAGCGGCCCGCGGAACTCGTGGTCGAGGTTGGTCTCCCCGCGTGGGAGGCCGAACCACTTGTCCTTCAGCTTGAGCGTCAGCACGGCGGCGGCGATGAGCGGGAACAGCAAGGTGTTGAAGTAGGAAACCTTCTTCACCTGCAGGCCGGCGGCCTCGAGCCGCCGCCGTAGCTGTCGCGCCGTGTAGCGCCGTTGGTGATGCACGACGCGGTCGTTCTGCGAGTAGAGGAATTGGTAGGCGGGAACCGACAGGAAGACCGTCCCGCCCGGCTTGAGGACGCGGCGCACCTCGACCAGGGTGGCGCGCTCGTCGGGGATGTGCTCGATCACGTCGAACAGCGCCACCAGGTCGAACGTGCCGTCGGCGAACGGCAGGGCGTCGCCCGAGCCGGTGAGCATGCGTGCCAGTCCGTGCTCGTGGCAGGCGCGAACGTAGTCGGTGGCGATGTCGATGCCGTGCACGGTGCCGAAGCGGTGCAGTGGCTTCAGCATGCCGCCGGCACCGCAACCGACCTCGAGCACACGTCGATCGGTACCCTTGCCGACCTGGCGCTCCAGTAGGTCGAAGAAGATGTTGCGCCGGCCGATGAACCAGAAGTGGTTCTCCTGCAGGTTGGCGAACTGCTCGTAGACACGGGCGTCCATCGCTAGTCGGCCTTCGGCTTGGCGAAGAGGATCATCTCGTCGCGGAAGTTGAGGTAGACGTTGGCGCCCTTGAACCAACCCAGTGGTTTGAGACAGAAGGCGGCCAGCCGGTTGAGTCGGGCGGCGCGCTCGCTGATGAAGGCGAACGACACGTACTTGCCGCCGTAGCTCGGCGTCCACGACAGCAGCTCGTAGCCGGCCTGCTCGACCAGCATGCGCGCCGTGCGGGGATCGAAGTGGTACAGGTGTTCCTCGTGCTTGTAGTGCTGCCAGCGCGGTCCGAGGGTGCGGGCGAAGCGGCTGGCGACGTTCTGCGTCTCGATCACCAGATGGCCGCCGGGCTTCAACAGCGTGCGTGCCTGCCGCAGCAGCGCCTGTGGGTCGGGCACGTGCTCGACCACGTCCCACATGGTCAGGAGATCGAAGCTGTGCGGTGCGAAGGTGGTCGGCGCCTGGGCAATGGCCGAGTCGAGGTCGCCGATCCACACGCGGTCCCGACCGAGCTCCTGCTGGGCCAGTTCGGCGATCGGCTGCGAGATCTCCACTCCGTAGCCGTCGTGGCCCAACTCGCGGCAGACGCGCAGGAAGAAGCCGGCGGCGCAGCCGACGTCGAGGATGCGCAACTTGCCCTCGCCGAGGCGGCGGCGAAGCAGTCCGAACCGCCGGCGGAAGGTCTTGAGGTAGAGCGGCGCGTCCTTGGCGTAGTCGGCGTAGCCCTTGGTCTTCGGCGCGTCGCTGCGCCAGTAGGATTCGCCGTACACCTCGCGCAGCGCCTCTCCGGTGAGGCGGGGCGTGACGTAGACCAGTCCGCAGCCCGCGCAACGCAGCACCTCGTACGGTGGCTCGGCGAACATCAGCTCGCGTTCTTCGCTGCCGCAGAGCTGGCAGGTGCGGACGTCTTCGCGCGTCCCGGCGCTGGCCACCGTCGGCACGGCTACCCGAAGTAGTCCTTGCCGGTGGCGATCGCCTCGTGCCCGGTGCGCTCACCGGTCGACAGCTCGAGGCCCATCTTGCGGCCCATCTCCACCGATTGGTCCATGTTGTTGTAGCGGAAGTTGCCCTGCCGCCCGGTGGTCTTGATTCCCTCCAGCGAGCCGACGAAGTCCATCACCGGCGTGAGGTTCTTCTTGTACTCGAGGTCGTAGATGGGGTAGGCGTAGGGAATCTTGCGCACGTGGCAGCCGAGCACCTCGCCCGGCCCGATCAAGCCGACGGACATCAGGTCCTTCTCGGCGATCTGTTGCAGGCGATCGCTGCTGGCGCGCCAGATCTCGTCGCCGCGCCGGCAGGTGATCTCGGCGCAGATCATCGTCTTGTCAGCGGGGGCGCACTGCGGGCTGAAGTTCTTGAACTCGCAGATGCGGTGCACGGTGAGGTGCTTCTCGGGCAAGTACACCCAACTGTCGGGGCTCACGCGCGGCCGGCGCAGCTTCAGGTAGACGAAGACGATCGACACGTACTGCAGGGCGTTGGCACCCTTGAGCGCTTCTGCCGGCGCCGCCGGCGACAGCGCCTTGGCCAGCGCGGTGACCGGGATCGTCGACACGTACTCGTCGCCGGAGACCGTCTCGCGCTTGTGCTTGCCGTACTCGATCCCGGTGACGCGCAAGCCGTCGCGGAAGACCCGCACGGCCGGGGCGTTGACCAGCACGCGGCTGCCGGTGTCGGACTCTTCGATCTTGCGCGCGTAGCCGCGGGCGAGCTCGCCGATGCCGCCGTGCATCGGGTAGACGAAGTCGGTGACCAGGGTGCGCGGGCCGTCTGCCGACGACTTGGGTGGGCGCAGCGTCTTCTTGATGGTGTCCCACAGGCTCAGCAGGGTGATGCGCTGGCTGGCCCAGTCGGCCGAGATCTGGCTCGGCGGCATGCCCCAG
Source organism: Planctomycetota bacterium (assembly GCA_041398565.1). GTDB lineage: Bacteria > Planctomycetota > UBA1135 > UBA1135 > UBA2386 > DATGPD01. Next base: position 759,563 of record JAWKUN010000002.1, read on the forward strand.
GTCTTTTCGGTGTACTGCCCGAAGAAGACGCGGTACAGCGTGTGTCCGAACCGGCGCGTGACCCAGCTCTCGAAGTCACGGTCGGTGAAGCGACGCAGGCGCGTGCTGTCGAGGAAGCGCACCCACAAGTAGTCCCACATCGCTCGCAGCAGCAAGCCCTTGGGCATGTTCTGCAGGATGTTGCTGGTCTTGAGCGGGTAGTCGAAGAACTTGCCGAAGAGCACGATGCGCGACAGCCGCTTGGCGCGGTTGATGTTGTCGTCGCCGATGACGTGCTTGACGTGATCGATGAGGTGGGTGTCCTTGCTGTGGAAGCGGTGCGGGCCGAAGTCGTAGCTCCAGGTTTCGCCGTCTTGCGCCTCGACGAACGACGAGGCCATGCCGCCGACGTGCGGCTCGCGCTCGAGCACGGTCACTCGATGGCCGCGCTGCACGAGTTCGTAGCCGCAGGACAGACCCGCAAGTCCTCCGCCGAGAATGACGACGTGCTTGCTCATGTGCGCTGGCTGGGTCTGAAGGGTGCAAGTCTGGCTCCGTCGACGGTGCGAGCGTCGGCACGGAGCAAAGGGCGCGGTTTCTGGCCCGGGCCGTGACCGCGAAGTCTACTGCCCGGAGCGTACCGGGGAGGTCTCGGTCTGGGCTTTCGCGGCGCGGTTGCCGGACAGCCGTTTACGGCAGATGGTCTTGAACATCATGAAGGCCGTGCGAGCGACCTTGCGAAAAGACGCCGAGTGCTTGGAGGTGCCGCCGGAACGGCGGCGGTAGGTCACCGGGATCTCGATCACGCGCCGGCGGGCGTTGAGGGCGGCGCACATCATCTCGGGCGAGAACGCTGGGCCGCGCTCGCGCAGCCCGTCCTTGATCGCCAGGAAGGTGCTGCGGTGCAGGGCACGGTAGGTGCAACCCACGTCGGTGAACCGCGGCTCGGAAGGGCGGATCCAGAGCAGCTCGAGGAACTTGGCCATCGCCACGTTGCCCCAGCGCAGCAAGAACCGCATGTTCGCGCCTTGCTCGACCATCTGGCGGGTGGTGCGCGTCCCGACCACCAGGTCGGCGTCGTCCAGGTAGACGAGGAGCTTCTCGAGGTCCTTGGCGCAGAACGAACCATCGGCCTCGGTGAGGACGAAGATGTCGCCCTTGGCGTGGCCCATCCCGGCCATCAGGGCCGACCCGTAGCCGGGCACCGTCTCCCGTACCACCCGGGCGCCGGCGGCCTCGGCCAAGCTGGCGGTGGCATCGGTGCAGTTGTTGTCGACGACGACGATCTCGTCGAGGTGGGGGGTCTGCCGGAACTCGCTGACCACGGCGGCGATGGTCTCCGCCTCGTTGTAGGCGGGAACGACGAGCGAGACGGACTTGCCGCGGAACACGCCCGAACCATAGCGGCTGCACTGCGGCGATGTCGCGCGCGATCTCGAAACGGCCACGCCACGGCCGGGCGGTTGCGCCCGCCGATCGTGGCGCTAGCGTCCACGCCATGGTGCGGCCGCGTCTCGCCCTCGGCATTCTCCTGATCGCCTGCGTGGCGCCCGCGCAGGAAGCGCCGAACCCGCCGCTCACCGTCGCCATCGTCGGCGCCAGCGCGAGCGCTGGTTTCTCCGACCAGTTGGTGACCGCCAACACGCCCGACGCGCGCGAGCACAACGCCACCATCAAGCTGCAGCGGGCGCTGCTGCCGCTCTTCGCCGAGGGCGAGGTGCGGGTCAAGGACTGCAGCGACGTGACGATGTTCTTGCACGCGGAGAAGAGCGGCGAGCACCAGGTCGAGCGCGCGTTGCGCGTCGAACCGGACGTCGTCGTCGCGATCGACTTCCTGTTCTGGTTCGGCTACTCGATCCGCGGCGGCGACCGCGCAGCGCGACTGCGCCTGCAGGACAAGGGGCTGGCGGTTCTCGCGCGCATCGACCGGCCGCTGCTGGTTGGTGACTATCCGGCGATGGCGGACATCGACCCGCGCATGCTGCACCCGCGCGCGGTTCCCGACGCCGCCACCTTGGCGGAGCTCAACGAACGCCTGCGTGCTTGGGCGGCGTCGCGCCCGCACGTGCGGGTCTTCCCGCTCGATCGCCTGCAGCGGATGCTGCGCACCGAGAAGTGCGTGGTCGAACTCGGTGCCGACCGCTTCGAGCTCGAGGCGGACGACCTGCTGCAGACCGACCACCTGCACGTCACCAAGCTGGGAATGGCCGTACTGGTCAGCCACGTCAGCGCGGCCCTGCCCGAGCTGGCGCCGAGCCTGCCGGCCCTGCGCCCACATGCGCACACGTTGGCCGACATCGTGCGCGCGCTCGATCTGGCCGACGCGGTTCGGCTGCGCGGCACCCGTCTCGAGGCGCAGCCGGCGTCCGCGAGCAAGGAGCCGGTGGCAAGGCCCCGCCGTTGACCAGTCCGCGGGTCAGGCCAGTAGGCGCGCGGCGCCGACCAGCGCCGCCGTCTCGGTGCGCAGGGTGAGGGGACCGAGGCTGCGCGGAGTGAAGCCCTCGGCGATCGCCAGCGCGACCTCCTGATCGGTGAACCCGCCCTCGGGTCCGACCACCAGCGCCGCCTCGGGGCCGCTGGCTCGATGCAGCGGCGGTGCCTGCGCCACGGCGATGTGGCGCTCGGGAGGCAGGTCCTGGCGCTGCACGAACGCGGCGAACGAGAGCAAGGGGAGCACCGTCGGCTCGTGGGCTCGGTCGCACTGGCCGGTCGCGGAGTGCACCAGGCGCTGCCAGCGCGGGCGCCGCTCGTCGGCCGGCTGGAACGAGCTTCGCGCGCATCGCAGCGGCTGGAACAGGCGCACGCCGACTTCGGTGCCGTGCTCGAAGATCCACTCGGCGCGGCCACCCTTGGGCAGCGCGAAGGCCAGGAGCAGCGAGCAGGTCGGCTCGCGCTCGGCCTCGACGATCTGCTCGACCTCCACTTCGACCTCGCCGCGCCGCACGGCCACGACGCGTCCCGACGCTTCGCGCCCCTTGCCGTCGTACAGGCGCAAGGCGTCGCCGAGGCGCACCCGCATGACCCGGGCCAGGTGGTGGCCCACCTCCTCGGCGAGGACGACGCGCGCCCGCGGAGTCAGCGTGTCGATGTGGTAGCGGCGTGCCATGGATCGCGTGGGGCCCGCATCCTTGGCGGCCCGTGCCGGCTTGGCAAGCGTCTTCGGTCCGGGCGTCGCGCCCGGCCCGTGCGGCGCCGTCCCCACGCAGGCCGCTCCGCACATCGACTCGGCCCGAGGCCAGTCGATTGACAAGCCTGGCACCTTCCGTAGCGTATTGGCGGCCGGTCGCCGGCCGAGCCGAAGGCCCCGTAGGCTCGCGAACAAGACGACGACGGATGAGAGGTCGAGCCCGCAAGCGTGAGCAAGCCATCGGGCTCCGCCGAATTCCCCGCCGCACGTTCCCCTTGATCACGCTCGCGTTTCCTACCCAAGGGGCCGGTCGCACCTGGCCTCAACCCTTCCGGTTGCCGCATGACTGAATTCGTCCTGGAGGTGCTCGACGGCGAGATGAGAGGCCGCGTCATCTCCCTCGGTAGCGAGCGCCTCACGCTCGGGCGCCGTCCCAACAACGACGTGGTCCTCAAAGACGAGAAGGCGTCGGGCAACCACGCCGAGGTCGTGCGCGAGGGAGACGCGTTCGTCCTGCGCGACCTCGAGTCGCGCAACGGCACCTTCCTCGACGGGCGCAAGGTCTCCGAGGTGAGCCTGTCGCCCGGCGACGTGTTCAAGATCGGGCTCACGGGCCTGTGTTTCCGGCGCGCCAGCGAGGCGTCTGCGGTGGCCGACACCGAGGGGGCCGGCGACCTGAGCGTGCACCGCATCGATCAGGCGCGCCTGCAGGGCGTCAAGCGCGGCGGCGGCATGCTCGGCATGGTGGCGGCGCTCGTGCTCCTGCTCGGGGCCGCGGGCTGGGTGTGGTTCCGCTACGGCGGCGACCGCGCCGCCGGCCAACCGCGCGGCCAGGCGGCGCGCGTGGTCATCCCCGGCAACCTGCTGGCGGCCGAGGCGGCGGCGGTCGACGACGAGGCGGCCTGGGACACCGGGGCGGGCGGCGTCGGTTTCGGTGTCGGCGGTCCCGGTCATCGCGGCGGCACGGCGCTGGTCGCCAGCCGCGACGCCGCCGGCGCGTCGTTCGCCGTGGCGCGCCTCAGGGAGCCCGTGCGCGTGCTCGGCGACGACCGCCTGACGCTGTCGGCGCAGGCGCGGTGCGACGGCGGCGCGTCGGTCGCGCTGCGCCTCGTGTTCGGCTCCTCGCGTGGCGACGACCCCCTGGCGTTCGCGGCCAGCACGTCGATGCAGAGTCCCGAAGGGTGGCAGCAGGTTGCGGCGACCCTGGTCGTTCCCACCGGGCTCGATCGCGCGCGCGTCGAGGTGGTGGCGCTGTTGCCCAGCGAGTCGGCATCCGTGGCGGTCGACGAGATCGGCCTGGTGCGCGAGGGCGAACACGGCGGTGAGGCGCTCAGCGCCCGCAACGGCGTGCGCATGCTGCTCAGCGGCGCGTCGGCGGCCGTCGTGCTCGGTCAAGACGTGCTGCTCCAGGGCCTGCGGCCCCTGCCGGTGGCGGGCAGCCCGTTGGCGGCTCTGGCGGCGACCGCCGGCGCCAGCCTGGCCGAGGCCGGCGGCACCGTCGAGGGTGCCGTCGACGGCGACCGATTCACCCTGAAGGTGGCCGGGGTCGAGGGCGTGGCCTTCGAGTTCGCCGGCCCCGAGGGGTTCCTCGTGCGCGCCGGCGGCGACGCGCCGTTCACGCCGGCCGCCCCCGACTTCGCCGGCGACGTGCAGGAGTTCCTGATCGGCGGCGGCACCACCCGCCTGCTCTGGTCCGCGGCCAGCCCGGTGCGCGTGCAAGCGCGGAGCGTCGCCGCGGGCTTCCAGGTCCAGGTCCCGGCGCCCGGCGACTTCACCTTGCAGGTCGGCTTCGAGGACGAGCGGCGCGAGGCGCGCGAGCGCGTGCGCGTGGCCCGCGTCGAGGCCCAGGCCGGGCGCTACGCGAGCGCGCTGCCGCAGCTGCAAGAGGTGGCGAGCCGCTACCCGCACGACGACGCGGTGCTCGGAGAAGCGCAGCAGCTGCGGGCCGAGATCACCGCCGAGCTGTCCGGCAAGCTCGACAAGCTGGCGCAGGACCTCGACACCGCCAAGTTCTTCTCGGCTCGCTCGGGCCTGGTGCGGGTCCTGGCCGACCTCGATGGCCTGGTACGCGACTACGGCGAGGGCAATCTCGGACGACCCGAGCTGGTGCAGCGGGTGCGCACGGAGGCGGGTGCCATGATCGCCGACCTCGACCGGCAACAGATGGAACAGCGCGCCGCGGGTCTGCAGCGCCTGGCCGACGCCATGCAGCAGACCGGCAACGGTGAGCTGGCGACGGTCATCGAGAACTACCTCAGGGATCAGAAGGGCAAGTAGCCATGGCCAGCCGAGCAGTCGCGATCGACGTCGGGAGCCACACCGTCAAGGTGTTGGCGGTGAAGGCCGGCAAGCGTGGTCTGACCGTGACCGCGTTCGCCAGCGTGCCACGCGAAGAGGCAGAGAGCGAACTCCGCCGGCTGGGGATCTCGCTCAAGGGCGTGGTCGCCGGCGTCGGTGGGCGCGACATGATCCTGCGCTACACGCAGGTTCCGCCCTCGCCCGACTGGCAGCTCAAGAACCTGATGGACCTCGAGCTGCAGGACCTGCAGGGTCAGTCGGGCGGCGACTTGTCGGCCGACTACAACCTCCTGCCCGCGCGCGAGGACGACGACAGCGGCATGGACACCGTGCTGATGGCGCTCGTGCGCAACGAGGCGCTGGAGCGCACGAGCGACCTGGTGCAGGGCGCGGGCGGCAGCATCGACGCACACGTGCCCACCTGCATCGCCCTCTACAACGCCTTCCTCAAGTGTGGGCCGGCGGTCGAAGAGGACGAGGTCACGGCCGTCGTCGGCATCGGGCGCGACACCATGGACATCGCCCTGCTGCGCGGCACCGACCTGTTGTTCGCGCGCAACCTCGGCACCGGCGGCAAGGTGCTCGACGACGCCATCGCCGGCGCCTTCAACGTGAGCGCTGGCAAGGCCGAGAAGCTCAAGGTCGAGCTGCTCGACCTCGATCCGATGAGCCGCGGACGCTTCGCCTCGAGCCAGGCCGAGAAGGTCACCATGGCGGCGGGTGGCGCTTCGAGTGCGATCGTCTCCGGCATCCAGTCTTCGCTGGCGTTCTGCCAGTCGCAGACCAAGATCGCCGGCCTGCGGCTCGATCGGGTGTTCCTGTGCGGCGGCAGCGCCAACGCGCGGGGGATGAAGAGCATGCTGCGGGAGTCGCTGCGCTGCCCGGTCGAGGTGTTCGACCCGTTCGAGCGCTGCGACCTCGGCGAGCTGTCGCCGCAGGCGGCGGAGGAACTGTCGCAGATGCGTGCCGAGGCGGTGCCGGCCCTGGGCCTCGCCGCCGCCCGGCTCGACCCGGCGCTCTACAACCTCGAGATCCTGCCCGAGCGGGTGAAGCGCAAGCAGCGCTTCCTGCAGCGGACGCTGTTCGACATCGCCGCTGCCGCGGTGGCGGCGGGCCTCTTGGCGGTGCTGTTCCTCCAGGGCAAGGACCGGCTCGAGGCGGCCACCAAGATCGAGAGCACCGTGCGCTCGCAGGCGGGCCGCATCCGCTCGGTCCACGAGGCCGCCTCGACCCTCCAGGCCGAGAACGAGGAGAAGCGCACGTTGGTCGAGGCGATGGCCCAGCGCACGCTGCCGCTCGACGGTGGCCTGCGCGTCTTGCGCGCGCTGGCCGACACCATGAAGCCCGAGTTCTGGCTCGAATCGATCGAGCTGAAGCTCAACACCGAACGCGGCGCCGGCGGCGCGCGCAGCGCACCCCGGCAGGTGTTCGTGGTGAAGGGCAAGGGCAAGCCGATCGGTGGCATCGACCTGGGCGAGCAGTACCGGGCGTTCCTCGACGAGTTCACCAAGCATCCGCTGATCAAGCCCAAGGACGCGGCGGCGCAGAACGTCGTTCCGGCGCGTCGCGACCTCGACCTGGGCGTCACCGAGTTCACGCTCACCGTCGATCTACTGGCGGAACCCGAGGCGAAGGAGAACTGACCACCGTGGACGTGCACGAGATCTGGCAAGAGAACAAGCGGTGGATCGTCGGCGTCCTCATCGGCGTCGTCCTCTTCTTCATCGCCAAGACCGTCCTCGCGTCGATGCACGACAGCGCCCGTGTCGAACGGCAGGCGCGCGGGGAGGCCAACAAGGTGAACTCGGAGCCGATGTTCGACGCCAACGCCCTCGCTGCGCTGCGCGAGGAGTCCGAGGCTCTGTCGGCGGCGGAGAAGGCGCTGCTCGGCGCTGCCGAGTTCGCGCCTCGCCCCGACTTCGACCTCAAGGGCAAGGGGTCCTTCCACCTGCACTTCGATCAGGTGAGCCGGCAGGCGCGGACGCGCGTGCTCGTCGGCGCCGAGCGAGCCGGTGTCGACCTCGGCGCCAAGGACCTGCAGTGGCCGACCCCGACGACACAGGACGAGACGCAGAGCGTGTTGGTCGCGCTCGACCTGTTGGACGACGCCATGGCGCGTGCCTTCGCCGCCAGCCAGGAAGTGCGCGCTGCCGATCCCGACGCCGTGGGGCTCGTCGCCGTCGACGAACTGCGGATCGAGGGCGAGCGCAAGGTGACACGCGGCCGCCGGCGTTCGAGCGACGCCAGCGACCGCATCAAGGAGTACCGCGTGACGTTCAAGCTGCGCGCCGACGCGCCGACGGTGATCAAGATCCTCGAGAGCTTCAAGAGCGGCGGCCGGCCGATCAACCTGGCCAACGTGCCGCCGTTCAAGATCGTCCGCGACGGCAAACGTCCCAACGAGCCGTTGACCGTGAGCGGTTCGCTCGTGGCGATGCGGATCGAGCCCCGCCAGGAGGGCGCCTGAGCATGGCTCTGCGCCGCGAGCAAGGGCTGCTGATCGCCGTCGTTCTCATCGGAGCGTGGATCTGGTGGCGGCAAGACAGCGCGCCGGCCAAGATCACGCTGCGGCCGCAGGTCCAGGAATACGCGGGGCAGCCGCCGCCGCCGCTGGCGCTGGTCGACGCGTCGCGTGCGGACGCCGGGGCCGGGCGTGACCTGTTCCAGGAGCCGTCCGAGTCGTCGCCGCTGCCGCCGTGCACCCTCGACGAACCGCCGGCAACCGCTCTGCCCGTGGTGTGGCTGCCGCTGACGCCGGGGCAGCACGCGCTGGCCTACCACCAGCTGCGTGGTGCCGGTGAGGTGCAGGAGGTCGTGGACTTCGCCGAAGCGGGCGACGCGCCGCCGGCGCCGGGCAACGGTGGCGCCAACGGTGGCGCCAACGGTGGCGCCAACGGTGGCGCCAACGGTGGCGAAGGTTCCGCCGCGACCCCGCCGCCGGCGCAGGGGAGCGGCCGCGAGGAGTGGGCCAAGACCTACGACCGCATCGAGTCGACGCGCGGCGACGTCTGGTGGGGCGAGATCCTCGACCAGAACAAGATCCTGCTCGTGCGCGGTGCGCCCTCGAGCAAGGTGACCATGCGCTGGATCTCGCCGGACACCGGGCGGGTGGTGCGCGAGTTGCTGGAAGTCGAGGCCACGGACATCAAGGCCGTCTACTTGGCGCAGACGCTGCGCAACGAGGCGGCCCTGCGCGCGCTCGACGTGACCAACGAGGTCGCCAACCTGCCGGTGCGCGCCGAGGTGATCGAGTGGCTGCTGCAGCAGGCGACGCGCGAGGGTTGGGCCTACGACAAGGCGCTCGAGCTGGCGCGCGGCTACGCCGACGTGGCCACCGACAAGATCGAGGGCCTGCGCGTGGTGGCGCGGGTGCTGCGCGCCGCCGGCCGGCTCGGCGACGAGTGGCAGCTGTACCAGAGCCTGCCCGACGGGGTGGCGGACTCCTCGTTCCGCTGGGCAGGGCAGGGGCGCATCGAGGCTCTGCTCGGCCTCGACGCGGTCGCCGAGAAGCACCTTCGTCAAGCGACGGCGCGCGGCAACGACCCCTGGGCCGCCGTGGCGCTCGCCGACTTCCTGCTGGCGCGCGGGCGCACCGCCGAAGCGGTGCCGGTGGCCCGGCAGGCCTACGAGGGGCGCGCGCGCATGCGCCACCAGGACGACCAGGTCCAACTGCGACGGACGCTCATCGGTGTCTATCTGGCGGCGGGCCTGCTCGACGCCGCTCGCGACGTCGCCGGCGGTCTGCCTACGGCCAGTACGGCTCTGCGCGGTGCCGTCGCCTACGCCGCCGGTGACGTCGACTTCGCCGCCGGCCAGTTCCGGACCGCGCTCGAGAACAACGACATGCCGGGCCTGGCGGCGCTGGGCAGCGCAGCCTGCGCGGTGCGCCAGGGCAAGTGGCGCGAGGCCAAGGCGCAGTTCGAGGCCCTGGCCGACCGCGATCCGCAGCTCCGCGCGCGCGCGCTCGGCGGGGTGGGCCTCGTGCTCGAGCGGACGGGCAACTTCGACACCGCGGCGGCGACGCTCGCCGACGCGCTGGCGGTCGACCCCACCGACGCGTACCTGGCCTACCTGCGCGGGCGCAGCCTGCGCCTGGCGGGCGATCTCGACGGCGCGGCCGAGCAGCTCACCCAGGCTCTGCGGCGTCGCGACGATCTGGTGGAGGCCACCGCCGAGATGGCCGAGACCGAGCTGCGCATCGCCGAGCGCGACGCCGGCCGCGCCGCCGAGAGTCTGGTGCAGGCGATGCGCTACGCCGACCGCTGCGTCGCCCTCGAGCAGAAGTTCGCCGGCAAGGCGAACGGGCGGTTTCTCGAGCTGCAAGGTTTCGTGCACTGGCGCGCCGGCGATCTGCGGGTGGCGCGGGCGGCCTTCGATGCGGCGCGCGAGGCGGGCAGCGTGTACGGGCAGGTGGGGCTTGCCCTCATCGACTACGCCCAGGGGCGCACCGAGAGCGCCCGCGACCAGCTGGCCGACCTCGACAAGCGGCCGCTCGGCGACCCGTTCCGCGAGTTCGGCAAGGCGACCCTGGCGCGGATCAACGACCACGCCGAGAAGGTCGAGATCCGCGACGACTTCGAGCGCAGCGAGCTCGGCGGGCGTTGGGACGTGTCGTTCACCGCGGGCAAGGCGGCGCTGCGGCCGATGCTCGAAGGTGGACGCCTGGTGCTGCGCGGCAAGGTCGACAACCAGGAGACCGCCGCGCGCCGGATCATCGAGAGCGGCGCGGGCGACTTCGTGGCGGCGGAGGTCGTGCTCGAGCGCGGCCCGCGCGACGACGCTTCCTTCGCCGGCCTGCGCCTGTTCGTGGGCCGTGACGCGCGCAACGTCGAGCTGCAGGCGCGTCTCGGCTTCGCGGCTCTGGCCGACGGGGTCGGGCCGGCCGTGCAGATCTGGGACGGATCGCCCGACCGTGCTGCCACCGACGAGGATCGGGCCAAGTTCGAGTGGCGGGCGCTCGACGTCGGCCCCGGCGGGCCGCACCGGCTGACCTTCGAGTTCGTGCCGGACGGTGAGGCATTCTTGCTGCGAGCGACCTGGAACGACCGCGTCGTCGCTGAAGAGAAGCTGACGCGTGTGCGCAAGAACGCGCGCCAACCCATGCAGATCGACCTCGTGGTCGAGGGCAAGCGCGGCCAGGTGGACGTGAGCTTCGACAGATTCCGACTTCGACAGCGCCTGCCGCTGCGCTAGGAGCCCCTTTTGATCCCTGGACTCGACCCGTCGCCGCCTGCCGCACGCCATGCCGCCGCGCGTGGATTCACCCTCATCGAGCTGCTGGTCGTCATCGGCCTGTTGGCCATGCTCGCGGTGGTGTTGCTGCCGTCGATCACCGGCGCCCGCGAGCAAGGCAACATCGTCGAGTCGCGCGCGCGCATGCAGCACCTGGCGCAAGCGGTGGAGGGCTTCCAGCGCCTGAAGAACCGCGGCTACTACCCGCCGGACAACTTCCAGTGTCCGGCCGCGCCCGAGGTCAAGGCCAAGGGCGCGGAGGGCGAGACCAACGCTGGCATCGAGTCGGCGCTGATCTACCTGCACCAACGCGCCGAAGGCCTGCAGGTCTTCGACGACAAGGAGGACTGGCTGGCGAACACCGACGGCGACAGCAACGGCGTCGAGATTCCCCTCCTGCACCGCAGCGCCAAGGTGGAGGTGCTCGACGCGTGGGGCACGCCCCTCGTCTACTTCACCAGCCAGGGCTACGGCAAGACCCAGCGGGTCAAGCTGGAGAGCGGCGACACGCTCGACGTGACCGCCTGGAAGAACCCGAACTCCAACAGCTACCTGGCCCCGCGCACTTTCCAGATCATCTCGGCGGGGCCCGACCGCAAGTTCAACACCGAGGACGACCTCACCTACCCCGAGCGATGACGCGTCCAAGGGCCAGCCGCAGCGTCGCGTTCGACCGGCTCATGCCGCAGCGGGCGGCAGGCTTCACCCTCATCGAGCTCCTGGCGGTGATGTCGATCGTCACCGTGCTCATGGGGTTGGGCATCGGCTTCATGCTGCGGCGCGGCAGTCCGATCGAGCAGGCCACCGCGATCGTGCGCGACCAGGTGCGGCTGGCCGCGGTCACCGCCAAGAGTCGGTTGGCGCCCACCGAGGTGTTGGTGGAGCGCCCCGAGGGCGGGCGCGTGCAGCTGCGCGTGCGCGGCCTGGAGCCGCTGGCAGCGTGGCATTGCGAGCCCGGCGAGCAGCAGATGAACGAGCAGGTGCGCGGCGACGTCACCGGTCGATACGTGCCGGGTCGCTTCGGCATGGCACTGCAGCCCGAAGACGACGCGCGCCTCACCGTGTTGAGGGTGCCGACGATGGGGCGGCCGGCGTGGGACCTGCGCGACGGGTTCCTGCTGCGTCTCGACCTGCACCTCGAAGAGCGTGCTGCCTGCACGGTGGCGCAGCTGGGCCGCGCCTTCACTCTCTCGCTCGACGACGACGGTACGCCGGAGGTGCGCCTGGCCCTGGCGGGCGGCAGCAGCAAGACGCAGGGACCGACGCGCAGCGTCAAGGCGCGGGCGCCGCTGCCGCTGCGGCGCTGGACGACGCTCGACGTGGTCTTCGACGGCAAGTCGCTCGAGCTCGACGTCGACGGCCGTCAGGTCGGGGCCGTGCCGGCGCCGGGCGCGCCGTTCCAACGCGAGGGCGACGTCTTCGAGGTGTCGCCGGGACAGGCCCGGGTGGCCGGCTCGATCGACGAGATCCAGCTCTTCGCCTACGTGCTGGCCGAGCCGGTCGACCTGCCGCTCGGCACCGAGCTCGAAGGTCTCGACGAGGGCCTGCGCTTCGCGCCCACCGGTGAGCCGGAGGCGGCGTGCGAGGTCGTGCTCAAGAACGGCGAACAGACGGAGCGCCACCACGTGGCGCCCGGAGGCGTGTTGCAATGACGGCGAACGAGATCACGGCGCGGGCGCGCGAGCGCGGCCTGGCGCTCATCGCGGTGCTGGTGGCGCTGGGCATCCTCTTGGGCCTCGCCATCCCGTTCCTGCTGAGCATGGGGCACGGGCAGGCGGCGGCGATCCTGCGCGTCGACGAGGCCCAGGCCGACCTGGCGTCGGCCAGCGTGCGCGACTTGCTCCTCGACCGCGTGGCACAGTCGCACCAGGCACTGGACACGACGCCGCGTTTCGACAGCGCCGACGAGTTCCCCGACCGCACCGAGTTGCCCGACGCGTTGGCTGCGCTGGCCCAGCGCGGCCACCAGCTCCTGGCCGGAGAGGTCGAGGACGCGCAGCGGCGCATCAACCTGAACACCGCCTCGCCCCTGGTGCTCGCCAACTTGTTGGGCCTGGCTGCGCGCCTGGCCGAGTCCGCGCCCGCCGATGCCGAACGCCTGGTGCTCGACGACTGTGGCAGCCTGCCCGAGGCCGGCGTCGTCGTCGTCGACCGCGAGCTGATCCGCTACGGCCGCCGCACCGACCGCGAGCTGCTCGACCTGCAGCGCGGCCTGCGTGCCGACGAGGGCTTCGCGACGCCGGTCGACCACGAGCTGCCGGCGGACCTGCTGGTGCTCGACTACCGCTGCGTGCTGGCCGTGACCTACCCGTTCTTCGAGGCGCACGCCGCCCAAGACGGCAACCCGCGCCGCGACCAGCGCACGCCGTACGCGTCGGTCCGCGACCTCGCGCGCCTGTCGACGACGCCGTTCGGCGGCTTCACCCTGCGTGAGCTCGACGTGCTCGAGCGCGCCTGCACGGTGGCGTCGGTACACGAGGTGGGCACGGCGGTGGGCAAGGCCGAGCGCGTGTTCGACATCCTCGGCGGCCGCACCTTGCAGGTGCGTTCGGCATCGTTCCTCGCCGGCGGCAGCGTGGTCCGTGTGCGGCGCGTCACCGATCCCGAAGGGACCGGCGAGTACAACCTGGTGTGGTCGGTCGAGGCGCCGAGCGGTGGCGCCGTCGGCACGGTGAACCTGCCGCGGCAGTGGTTCGTCAACCTGCTGGTGCCGCTGGTCGGAGGCTACGAGCCGATCGACACGGTCGTCGAGCCGTTGGTGCCGCAGCCCATCAACGTCAACACCGCCAGCCGCGAGGTCCTGGTGGCGTCGCTGGTCAATCTGCGCCAGGGGCGCCGTGTGCGGCCGTCGAACGACCCCAACGACCCCAACGCCGAGGCCACCGAACACGGGCGGCCGCAGCAGAACACGCAGTTCGGGCCGCCCATCTCCACCAGCCGGGCTCAGGAGATCGCCGACAAGATCATGTTGGTGGGTGGGCGCAGCCCCGACGTCGACGGCTTCGTCGGCGACGAGATGCGCCCCTACGAGGGCTTCGAGGACTTCGAGAAGCGTCTGATGAAGCCGCTGCTGGCCGAGGCCTCGGGCCCCGCCACTCGCCAGCTTCTCCTCGTGTACCAGAACGCGCTCGGTGGCCGCGACGGCGAGTGCGAGATGGGCACCGTGCCCTACGGGTTCAGCTCGGCGCCCGTGGTAGCCTACCGCGCGGCCGCGTCGCGCAACCGCATCGCCGGACAGGTGGCGGCACGCCACGAGCGACAGGGCACGGCGCTGGTGGTACCGCCGCGCGCGCTCGACCTGGTGGTGGCGACGCAGGAGGGCTTCGAGGAAGCGTTCCGGCTCGATCGGCGGGCGCCGTTCTTCATCACCCAGCCCATCAACCTGGGCGCGCAGCTCAACCAGGATCGCGGCACCGACCCGGCGCCGCGCGCCATGGCGCACCTGTTGGCCGACGCCTACCCGCAGCTCGGATTCGGCCAGGCGCGCTTCCCCAGCCTCGATGGCAACGGCGCCGGCTTCCGGCCGGCGACGGCGAGCACGCCGCTGCGCCTGCGCTTCCAAGCGCACGAGGACATGGCCCTGTCGCTCGACCCCGAGGGGCGCCGGGTGGACAAGGAGGGCGCCTACGACATGGCCAACAGCGGCCCGCAGAGCCGCGGTGGGCAGCCCAGCGGCGGCAACACGGACCACACCAAGCGTTCGTTCCCGTTCACCACCGACGCCGGCGTGGCGCCCGGTGGCGTGTGCTTCTGGTTCAAGCTCGAGGACCTCGGACCGCAGGCGCTCTACGACCTGGCCGGCGACCAGGCGACCCGGGACCGTATCCAGATCTCGGTGACGAGCGAGAGCGTGCACCTCAAGGTCTTCGACAGCGCCGGCGCCGACCCCGACGGCCAGCCAGTCGATACCGCCCCCGAGCTTTGCGCCGGGCAGTGGAAGGTGCCTCTGGTCGGCGAGGACGGCTTCCGCATCGAGGCCAAGACCTGGTACCACGCGAGCTTCTCGGCGCGCGGCAACCGGCCCGGACAGTTGGCGCTCCTCGTCGACGGCGTGCCGCGCGGCGACCCGGAGTTCCGCACCTACCTCGACGAGGACCTGCCGCCGTTCCAGCCCGACGTCAGCGGCCGGCCGCTCAACCAGGACATCCAGCGCTTCCTGCCGATCGCCGTCGAGAGCACCGAGGGCTTCCCCGACGCCGGGGTGCTGCGCATCGGCCTCGAGCTGTTCGAGTACACCAAGAAGGACGGCAAGAGCTTCTACTGCGACTACCGCGACTCTCGCGGCGGCCGCCTGGCGCGCATGGACGTCGCCGAGTTCCGCCCGGCGATCCCGGTCGACGAGCACGGCAAGCCGACCAAGTCGATCGAGGACCTGAGCGGTGGCCAGAACGTCGACAGCACGCCCAAGCACCAACGGGGGGCGGCGGTCGAGCTGTACGGCTACTCGATCCCCATCTACCGCAACGCCATCTGGTATCCGGGGTCGGCTCGCCTGAGCGAGGGGATCGGTGCCTTCTCGATGGCCCGCGTGGTCAACGACCGGGAAGTGGTGTCGGCGCAGGGCTCGCGCGGCCAGCCGATCCCGATGGGCACCGGTTTGTTGGAGAACACCGTCGAGGACCTCAAGCTGGCCGACCCGCTGATCGACCAGAGCAACCCCGAGCGGCCGGTGCCGGCGACGCCGTCGATCCTGGCCGGCTTCCCGCAGTCGGGTGGCTACGCCCTGCTGGTGCAGATGCACATGGACTGGAGCGTCGACCAGGACCGCATGGAAGTCGGCGGCGTCGAGATCGTCCGCTACACCAGCCGCAACGGCGACAAGCTCACCGGCGTGCAGCGCGCGGTGTCGCTGCCGACGGTGACGCCCGACAACCTGCTGGGCTTCAACGGTCAGGGCCGGCGTTTCGTCTGCAACTGGTATGCGAACTGGTTCATGGCCAGCACCCGGCGCAAGCTGCAGGAGCTGCCGCAGCTCCAGTGCTACGTCGTGCCGTTGTCGCTGCCGGTGAGCGGGCAGGTGGCCGATCCGACCACGCTCGGCTGGACGGAGTGGATCCAGCTCTACGACAAGGGCGACGAGACCAAGACCGAGTGGGTGCGTTACGACTACTTCGACGGCCAGCACGTGGTGCGCGCGCGCCTGGCCGCGCTGCACGCCGTGCGCTACGCCATCACCCATCAGATGCAGACCGGCCTCGGTCAGGGTGGGCGCAGCGGCGGCCAGCTGCAGGACAACGGCGAACCGCTGGTCTACATCGCTCCGCCACAGGGACTGCTGCAACTCGGCATCGGCTCCAACGAGCAGATCGAGTACGACTACCCGATCGTCTGGCAGGTGCGGCAGGCGTTGCGATCGCGCGGCGACTTCGGCACGAGCTGTCGCACCCAGTCGGCCGGCGTCGACGTGCTACCGGTGCACCGGGCCGAGCTGGACTGGGGCAACTACGGCGCCTTGTCGGGCCGCGTTGGCCGGACCGACCGCATCGCCCTCGTCGAGGGCACGGCTGGACCAGGCGGCGCCCTGGAGTGGCACACCGTCAACTGGAGCGGCCGTCGTTTCGGCTTCGACAACCCACAGAACACCGACCGGCAGGCAGAGAAGCTGGGGCCCTATCCGTTCCAGCTCGTGGGTCTGAAGGACGCGGTGCACGCTGCCTTCACCGGTCCGGGCGAGCGCGACGACGCCCGCGACGCACGCCTGCTCGACCGCGTGGTCAAGTTCCCGAGCGGGGAGCTTCCGTCTGCGTACCCGATGCGCGCTACCTTCGGCGCATCGCAAGCGCGCGACGAGCGGCAGATGCGCGGCACTCTCGACGAGCTGACGGCGCTGTCGCACCGTGTACCGGCGCTCATCCTCGACTCCGATCTGGGTGCTGACGCCGTCGAGATCCTCGTGCGCGACGACGCCACCATCGAGTCGTTCGGAGTCGTGGTGCGTGCGGGCGTCATGAACGAGATGCCGCGCCAGGGCGGCATGCTGATGATCGACGGCGAGCTGATCGCCTACGACAGCTTCAATGGCAACGCGGTGCGCGTGGCCAAGAAGGGGCGCGGGCTGCTCGCCACCAAGGCGCGTGCCCACGACGAGGGCGCGCTGGTGCAGTTCCTCGACCAGGTGCCGGTGGCGATCCTGGCCAGCAGCGTCAGCGAGAACGCCTACCAGTTCGTCACCAACGGACTCGGGGCCATGCCGCGCTACGGTGGCTCGGTGTTCCTGGGCAGCGAGCTCCTCCACTACGCGTGGACGCACGGCGACCAGGCAATGGAGATGCCGAGCTTCGTCGACAAGGAGTCGGAGTCGCAGTCCAAGCGCGGCTTGTTCCGCGCCCGCTTCGGCACCACCCCGTACTCGGCGCAGGCGGGCGAGCCGATGATCTACTTCCCGTTCCGCTACTGGGACCGCTACCGGCCGCGCACCGACGACCCCGAGTCGGCCTACTTCCAGACCACCTTCTCCGAGGGGCCGAGCTACTTCACCGAGCTGTCCTGGCAGGAAGACAACGACGAGCAGAAGCTGGTGGATCTGCGCTGCTTGGTGCGCATCGACGGCCGTGGCAGCTTCGCCGACGATCCGCAGACGGTGCCGTCGCTGTTCGAGTTCGAGCACGGCGCCGTCGGCGATCAGGGCAACCGCATCGCCCGGCAGGGCGAGCGGCTGGAGGCGCGCTTCTTCGTCACCTACAACAGCGGCTGCTTCGACCCGTTCCTGTTCCGGGTGCACGCCTGGAAGAAGGCGCCGACGGTGACCGGGGTTGTCGTCTCCTTCGAGGGCGAGACCCGCATCCTGGAAGAGAGGGTGACGGCGCGATGAGGTGCGAGCGGAACGAGGCGGCGGGCTTCACCCTCATCGAGCTGGTGGTGGTGATGGGCCTCCTCACCATCTTCGCCGCGTTCTTGGTGCAGCTCATGGGCACGTCGGTCGGCCTGTTCCAGCAGGGCGAGCGCGGCCAGGATCTGGCCGACCGTGCCGACGCGGCGGCGCGCGCGGTGGAGCAGCCGATCCAGGACATGCTGGGCCCCGCCGCCACCGACGGCGGCGGCCGTGGTGCCGGCACGCGCATGCTGGTGCAATGGGTGCCGGCGGTCGACGGCAACGCCACCAGCACCGCCGCCACGATCGCGGCGCCGCGCGTGCAGGTCCTGCGCGCCGCCGTCCGCATCGACGAGCGCACCGAGGAACGCCTGCTGCGGCCAGTGCTGTTCGCCGAGGCCAAGGCCACCGCCGAGGGCAAGACGCAGGCCGACATCGAGGAGCGTCTGCGCCAGCTCGTGGCCGAGGCGCCGCGCGCCGGCCGTGCGAGCATGGTGCTGGTGGCGCGTCCGGCCGGCGACCCCGAGGCGGCATTCTTCAGCGTGCGGCGCCTGCTGCAGCTGCCCGGCCAGCGCCTGCCGATCGACCGGCGCCGCGACGTCGACGTCATGGAGGTGGTCGAGGTGGGTGGCCAAGACTTGCCGTGGGCGGTCTACGACCAGGCGTCGGAGTCGATCGCCGAGGACGTGATCCATCTCGAGTTCGCCCTGTGGTCGCAGTTCACGCGCGGTTGGGATCAGCGCATCGGCGACGGCGGCCCCGAGTACAGCTGGGACTCGGCGCGAGGCGGCTGGTTCGGCGAGAGCAACGACCCGCGCGAGATGTTCGCCCTCGACGTCGGTCCGCAGAGTCTCGACGACCCCACCGACGACGTCTTTCCTCGCTGGGTGAAGATCACGCTGGTGGTGGCGGCGCCGGTGGGCTCGGAGGCCATTCTCGCCGGCGAACTGCGCGCCGGCGACCGCAACGTCGACGTGATCGACGAGTCGCTGTTGCCGGATCCCAAGGACATGCCGTTCGTCAAGATCGGACGCGAGTGGGTGCGGGTCGGCACGCTGGGCGGCCGCTCGCTGCGCGGTCTGGTGCGCGGCCAGCGCGGTACCAAGCCGCTCGACCACGCCGCCGGCACGCGGGTGCGGGTGGGGCGGACCGTCGAGCTGTTCGTGCGCGTGGCGCACGGGAAGGACAGTTGGAATGGCGACTGACGCGCGGCTTTGCGGCCGAGGTGCTGCCGCCTCGACGAGCGCCGGTTTCACCATTGTCGAGCTTCTGGTGGCGATGGGCATCTTGTTGTTCGGCACGGTGTCGCTGCTCGGCGTGCTCGGTGTGGGCGTGTCGACCCACCGCTCGGCCGAGCAGCACAACCAAGCGGTGCAGCTGGCCCAACGCGTCCTGCAGCGTTTGGAGGAGGACGTCGTGCCCAAGGCCTTGTTGGCGGCCGCGGCCGAGGGGCCCGAGGCCGAGTTCAAGCTGGCGCCGGTCGACTCGACGCCGCAGGACGTCGCCTTCGTGCCCGGCCTGCGCTACCGCGTCGAGTTCGTGCAGGATCCCGAGCGCCCGACCGTCGCGCTCGCCACCGTCCGCGTCCTCTGGCTCGAGCAGGGCGAGGCGCAGGCGGTGGAGTTCCAACGTATTCTCGTGAGCCACGTGCCCTTCTCGCAGCGCATTGCCCGCCTGCAGGAAGGACGCCGCTAGGAGTCGTCATGATGCGATCGATGTTTCACTTCCCCCTGGTCGGCCTGTTCCTGGTCGCCCAGATCCTGGTCGGCGTGGTGCTGCCGGCGCAGGCCGTGCAATTGCAGAACGGCCGGTTGCTCGTCGGCGAAGTCACCAACGTCACCGGCGAGGGACTGGTGCTCAACCGGGTCGACACCGGCGGCGTGTTGCAGCTGCGCTGGGACCATCTGTCTGCCGAGTCGGCGGCCGAGCTCAAGCGCGCCTTCAACATCTCGGTCGAGGACGACGCCGAGGTGATGGTGGAAGCCGACGTGCTCACCTTCGTCGCGCCCACCGGCGGGGTGGAAGAGGTGATCGGCAAGCACGTCGGCGGCGACGGCGACGTCATCAACATCCGCGCGCGCGGGCTGGTGGTCCCGGTGCCCAAGCGCACGCTCAACTCCTGGATCAAGCGGCCGGTGCCGGCGCTGTCGGTCTACACCAAGGAGGAGTTGTACCTGGCCAAGCTGGCCGAGGTCGCGCCGGGCGAGGACGCCGACAAGCACATCCTCCTGGCCGACGTGCTGGTGCGGGTGGGTGACTACGAGCGGGCCGAGCAGCACCTCAAGCGCGCCCAGGACCTCAAGAACAGCAAGCAGCCCCAGGCGCTGCGGGCCAAGCTCGAGCGCGTCAAGCTGTACAAGGAGGCCGCCGGTGAGCGCTCCCTGCTCGACAAGATCAAGACCGCCCGCGCGCGCAAGGACTTCGTGCGCGGCCGCGAGTGGATCAAGGACTTCGAGACGAAGTACCCGAAGAGCAACCTCATCCCGGAGCTGAACGCCGAGAAGCAGCGCTTCGAGGCCGCGCGCGAGCGCTACTACGTCGCCCGCGTGTTCGAGGCCTGCAACCAACTGGTGACCACGGTCGCCAAGTCCAAGTGCGCGGAGAGCGGCGTGACCCTGCAGGCGGTGCGCGACTACGCCCAGAGTGGCATGGGCAAGGAGATCCGCAAGCGCGTCGCCGAACGCCTGACGATCCCGGCCACCGAGGTCGAGGAACTGTGGGGCAAGCGCGTCACCAGCGGTGTCGCGCAGGGTTCGACGCAGTTCTCGTACGGCGTCGGGTCGTGGGTGTTGGGCGACAGGGAGATCATCAAGGGCACGCAGCAGGCGAAGGCCGATGCTGCGGGCGGCAAGCAGAAGTCCCAGCAGGAGCAGCGCGACGAGCGCTTGCAGCGCAAGATCCAGGAGTTCCTCCGGCGTTCGCAGGAAGCGCAGAAGAACGCCGGCAGCGCCCCCAAGGAGGAGACCGACGAGGACTGGTGGAAGAGCGCGTCCCCCGACGAGCGCGTCAACTTCGTGCGCTCCTTCTACGCCGAGAACTCCGGCGACATGGAGGTGGTGAGTGCGCATGTCTCGCCGTGCCGAACGTGCGGCGCCGAAGGGTTCCTGGCAGTCTTGGGCAGCGCCGGCGGCGACGAGAAGAAGATCAAGTGCTGGACGTGCAAGGGCACCCGCTTCGTCCGGTGGATCCGCGCCCGCTGAGCGCGCGCTGCCCCAGGCGGTGGTGGCCGGGAGGTGCGGCGCTCGCCCTGGCGAGCGCGTGCGCGTCGCCCGGTCCGACCGAGCCGCGCGCGGCCCCCAGCCGCGCACCCGTGCCGGTGCCGGCCGTCGTGCAGACGCCGATTCGTCTCGACGCAGCGGCGCCCGACGCGGTGGCGCCCGAGTCGGGCAGGCCGAGCGCGGACGAACTCGGTCCGGCCATCTTGCGCCCCTCGCCGGCAGCCGTCGACGCCGAGCTGGCGCGGGTCGGCGATCGCGCGGTGTGGAAGCGTCACGCCTACGACCGCCTGCTCGAGACCAACCCGCAGCAGGCACGCGAGCTGGTCGACAGCCTGGTGCTCGACCTGCTGATCGCCGACTTGGCCGAGGCCTACGGGGTGGTCGTCAGCGCCGGCGACGTCGACAAGAAGCTCCTCGAGGAGGAGGCGCAGCTGCGCGAGCGCATCGCCACCGAGTTCCAGGGGCAGATGGACTACGACCGCTACCTCCTGCAGCAGTTCGGTATGGACGGGGCCGAGTATGCGCGTTGGCGGCGGTTGACCCTGGCGCGCACGCTGTATCGCCAATACGTGATCCGCTACCACGCCATGCGCGGCGACCGGGTGCAGGTGCGCTACATCGTCACCAGCGACCGGGGGGTGTTGGAGGAGGTGCGCAAGCAGGTCAAGGAGGGGGCGAGCTTCTCGCGCCTGGCGTTGCGCCATTCGGAGGACGAGAGCCGCAAGGACGGTGGCTTGCTGCCGCCCTTCGGCCCCGGCCTCGAACACCCGATCGCCGACGTCGCGCTCGGGCTCGCGGCCGGCGAGCTGTCGGAGGTGGTGGAGCGCGAGGTCGACGGGCAGAAGCGCTGCTACCTGGTGAGCTGCCTGCGACGGCTTCCAGCGGACAAGCGCTCCTTCGCCGAGGTGCGTGCCGAGATCGACGAGGACATCAAGGCGCGGCCCTTGTCGCGCTTCGACTTCCACAGCTTCTACTTTGCCACGCGCGGTGCGGCGGAAACGCTTCGCAACCCCGAGCCAGGGCGCTAGGATGCCGGCCCATGGATGACATCTCGCGCGATCCGCACCCGGATGCGCATGCGACGCCGGAGTCGGGTCCGTGGATCAAGGGGCCGGCCCCGGAGTCCGTCCTTCCCGATCAGGCCGTGGGCGAGCGGCTGCGCGCCCCCCTCGACTCGGCGGTGGCCGCCGGCGGCGACGAGGAAACGGACCGTTTCGACCTCGACGCGAGCGCACCGAGGGCGTTGCCCGTTGCGCCCCGCCTGCCTCGCGTGCTGCCGCTGGCGCCCGTCTGCGATGACGAGGAGGACATCGACGTGGTCGACGACGCGGTCGACGATGGCGTCGACGACGCGGACGCCGAGGCGCTGGCGACGAGCCGCGCCCTCGACGGGGCCTCCGGCGACGAACCCGGCAGCGAACTCGACTGTGAACCCGACCGTGAACCCGACGCCGAACCGGGGGCCGGCGGCGACCCGGAAATGCGCAGCGGATCGGGGGACGGCGACGATCGCGGGCTGGAACCGGCGGCGCCGCCCGCTGCTGCCGATGCGACCCTCGAGGTGGAGGAGGCGAGTGCCGAGCCGATCACCGACCCAACCAAGCTCGTCCGGGTGGTGTTCGGCTTGCTCCTCACCAACCGCGACGGTCTCAGCGCGTTGCGCCTGGCTCAGGCCTGCGACACCACTCAAGAAGCCGTGCGCACGGCGCTCGCCGCCCTGCGCGACAACCTGACGGCGCTGGGCGCGCCGCTCGAGCTCACGCAGAGCGGCGAGTCGTACAAGCTGTGGACGGCTCCCGACGTGTTCCCTTATCTGGAGCGCCTGCGCGGCATCAAGTCGACCGAGCGGTTGTCGCCGGCTGCGCTCGAGACGCTGGCGGTGGTCGCCTACCGGCAACCGGTGTTCCGCGCCGAAATCGAGGCGGTGCGCGGCGTGAAGGCGGGGCCGATGCTGCGCACGCTGCTCGACTGCAAGCTCATCAAGGTGGTCGGCCGCGCCGACGTGCCGGGCCGACCTCTGCAGTACGGCACGACGCAGCTCTTCCTCGAGCGCTTCGGCCTGTCGTCGCTGTCGGACCTGCCGAGCGTCAAGGAGTTCAAGGGCCTGACCGGCTGATCGATCGGCCGCGTGCTCCGTCGTGTGTCTCGCCGCCCGTCGGTTGCTGCCACTGCAGGTTGCAGCGGGCCCCGGCCTTCGGCATCATGCGCACCCCATCGGTCCCGCTCGTCTAGGCCGGCCTAGGACACCAGATTTTCATTCTGGGAACACGGGTTCGAATCCCGTGCGGGATACCAACGCGACGGCGGCGGCCACGAGGCTGCCGTCGTCGCTCTCTTTCAGGGCGGCGGCTCGCCCGAGCGGCGGGGGCGGGCGGTGGTGAGCCGTCGTCAGCAGCGCCTGGCGTGGTGCCTGTTCGACTTCGCCAACAGCGCCTTCAACACGGTCGTCGTCACCTTCGTGTACGCCACCTACTTCGCCACGACCCTGGTGGGGGGCAAGGAGCGCGGCGACGCTGCCTGGGCCGACATGATGTCGGTGTCGGGGCTCGCCATCGCCGTGCTGGCGCCGTTCGCCGGCGCCCACGCCGACCGTAGCGCGCACAAGCGGCGCTGGCTGGTCGGAACCTCGCTGGTCGTGGTCGCCTGCTCGGCAGCGCTGGTGCTGCCGGCGCCCGACCCCGCGCTCGGGCGCGGCAGCGCCTCGTCCGTTTGGTCGGCCCTGCTGCTGGTCGGTTTGGCCAACGTCGCCTTCGAGCTGATGTTCGTGTTCTACAACGCCTTCCTGCCGCAGCTGGCGACGCCGACCGACATGGGGCGCCTGTCCGGGCGCGGCTGGGCGTTCGGCTACGTCGGCGGGCTGGCTTGCTTGGCGCTGTGCCTCGGCTTCGTCGGGTTCGGCAGCGTCGGCCCCTGGGTGACCCGCGAAGGGGCACTGAACGTGCGCGTCACCGCGCTGGTCGTCGCTTTCTGGTTCCTGGTGTTCGGGCTGCCGATGTTCTTGCTGGTGCGCGACGAACGCGCGTCGCCGCGCGAGACGTTGCCACCGAGCGCGGCGCCACGCTCGGTACTCGCCACCGTGCGCAGCCTGCCGCAGCGTCCCGACCTGCTGCGCTTCTTGCTGGCGCATCTCGTCTACAACGACGCGCTCATGGGTCTGATCAACCTGGCCGGGCTGTACATGGCGATCACGTTGGGGATGTCGACGGGAGAGATCATGGTGACGGCGATCGGCCTCAACGTGCTGGCCGGCATCGGCGCCCTCGGCTTCGGCGGCCTCGACGACCGGCTCGGTCCACGCCCTGTCATCTTGCTCAGTCTCGTGCTGCTCGTCGGCGGCAGCGTGCTCGCCATCGCCGTGCCGACCAAGCAGGCTTTCTGGGTCGCCGCCTCGTTGGTCGGTGTCGGCATGGGCCCCAACCAGTCCGCCAGCCGCACTCTGCTGGCGCGGTTGGCCGAGGGTGGGCGCAGCGCCGAGTACTTCGGCTTGTTCGCGCTCTCGGGCAAGGCGACGGTGTGGCTGGCGCCGTTCCTGTTCGCGCGCGTGGTGGAGGCGACCGAGAGCCAGCGCCTGGGCCTGCTGCCGTTGCTTCTGATGTTCGCGATCGGCTTCGTGCTCATGCTCGGCGTACGCCACGACGGCAAGCGGTAGGTCGCGGGCAGACCGCGCCGCCGCCGTTCGCCGACCTCGACGATGGTCGGTCGACGATGGTCGGTCGACGATGGCCGGACGACCATGGCCGTCGGCCATCGTGCCAGCCTTGCAGCGCATGCAGCCATGCTGCACCGGTGAACGCCCGGTCGCCCTGTTATCGTCCGGTCCATGTCGACTCGTCCGGTGAGGGTAGGTGTCGCCGTTGCAGCCGCGCTGGGGCTACCGCTCGCCGCGCAGCAGGTCGTGAGGAAGGAGGGTCGGACCGAAGCGCCGGTCGCCGCAGCCGCGCCGGTGACCGGGCGCGTCGAGGGGCTGGTGGTCGACAGCCTGTCGCAGCCGATCGCTGCCGCCGATGTCTGGGTCGTGGACAGCGAGGGCACGACCGTCGCGCGCACCAAGGCCGACGGCGGTGGCGTGTTCGTGCTCGGGCGGGTGCCGATGCCCGAGTTCCGCTACTGGCAGGTGCACGCCAGCGCGCCCGGCCGACTCGAGGCGACCGACTACGTGGCGCCACGGCAGGGGGTGGGCGCGGCGCGCCTGCAGCTCTTCGACGCGGCGCGGCTCGCGGGCCGAGTCGTCGACGAGGGCGGCAAGGGTATCGCCGGCGCCGAGGTGGTCGTGGCGTACAACCGATCGCGCGTCGTGCGCAGCAGGTGCGTGGCCACCACCGATGCCGAGGGTGGTTTCGTGGTCGACGCTGCGCCGCTCGGGTTGCTCGATGTGTCCGCCACGGCGCCCGGCTGCGAGTGCGGTGAGACCACGGTGCACGTGACCGGCGCAGCCGAGGGTGAAGCACCGGTGACGGTGCGGCTCGAGCCCGGCGAGGGGCTCCCGTTGGCGGTCGAGGTCGCCGGGTTGTCGGCGGAGGAGGCCGTCGACGTGAGGGTCCGGCTTCTGCCCTACCGCGACGGCGGCGCGCGCGAGCTACCGCCGCGGCTGGTCGCCGGTCGTCTCGACGCCGACGGCAAGTGGCGCGCGCAGGGGCTGCCCAAGGCGCAGTACCGGGTTTCGGTGACGGCGCGGGATCTGAGCTTCGAGCCGCGCGAGGTCGTGCTCTACCAGCAGCACCGCGGGGCTCGCATGCTCGGGCCGGCGCCGGAGGCGACCAGCGATCCCGTTGCCCGCTTCCGAGCCTTCCGCGTCGAGAACGTGACGCTGCGCGGCAAGGTGGTCGACGACGCCGGTCAGGGCCTGGCCGGCGAGACCGTGGTGGCGCGCGCCGCGAACGGCGGGCGCGAGGCCACCGCGCGTACCGCCGACGACGGCACGTTCACCCTGGTGAGTCCGCTGGCGCCGGGTGTGGAGTGCGTGTTCTACCTGCGCGAGTCGACGTGGATCACGGCGCAGGAGCCGCAGATGGATCAGGGCTACCTCGACCGCCGCGACCTGTTGTGGCACCGCGCCAAGGTCGATCCGGCGCACGAACTGGTGCTGCGCTGCAAGCGTCCGGCCGTGGTGCGCGGGCGCCTCGTCGACGGCGAGGGGCAGCCGGTGCGTTGGACGCAGGTGACGCTCGAGGAGTCGAGCGCGACGCGGCACCCGACGTGGATGTACTGGACGCGGACGCTCACGGCGGCCGACGGCACGTTCAGCTTCCGGGTGACCGCGCTCGAGGATGCGGCGCGGGTGGCAGTCGAAGGGCCGCAAGGCGCGGGCGTCTCGGCGGAGCTGCAGCTGCGTTGGGGCGATGTCTACGCCGTCGGCGATATCGTCCTGACTGCGCCAGCGACGATCGCGGGAGTGGTGCGCGGTCCGCGGCAGGATCCGGTGCCGGGCGCGCGGGTGTGGCTGCGCGATTGGGACTTCGGCACCAATCAGCAGAAGAGCGGAAGCGTGGTCGAGACGGTCACGGATCGCCAGGGTCGCTACCGTTTCGTCGGGGTGCCGCCGGGCGGTGCCTGGCTGCAAGTGACGCTGGACGAGGCTTTCCCCATGGACCGCGCGGCCGAGCCCTTCGAGGTGAAGTCGGGCGACGCCCTCGAGTTCGACCTCGTGCTGAAGTGACGCGCGCGTCGCCGGGTGCCGTGAGGCGGATCGGATTCACGCGTCCGGGCTTGGCACCGTCAGGATGCAGGTCGCGCCGGTCGCGTGGTCGGCCGTCTCGAACGAGAGCGTGATCTGTCGCTGACCGGCGCCGAAGCCGTCGCGGGGCAGGGTGAAGGCGAAGCCCGAAGCCAGCGCTTCGGGCGCACCGCTGTGCGCGGCTTGCACGTCGGGGCGTGGCTGACCATGGGAGGCCTCGCCGAGCACCTGGTCGCCGGCGAGCACGCGGATGCGCAAGGTGCTGCCGGTGACGAATGCCCAGCCGCTGATCCGCGTCGCGGTCACCTCGTCGACGTGGTAGCGCACGCGCGGGCGCTCGGCGAGGCGGTCGATGCGCGCCAATTGCTCGGGCGACAGGCGCAGCGTGCGCACGGCGAAGTTCTCGGCCAGGTGTCGGTCGTCGGTCGACAACGGAATCACGGCGAAGCCGTGCTCGACCGCCCAACGCAGCATCACCTGGGCCCGGGTGATGCCGCACTCGGCGGCGACCGAGTCGATCGCCGTGCCGGGGCCGAGGCGCCAGGGCGTGCGCGGGAACGCCATGATCCGGATGCCGCGCTCGGCGCACGCGCGGATCGTGTCGCGGTGGCCTTCGAACACGAACGGGTGCAGGTGGATCTGGTTGGCGACCGGCCGATGCCGCGCGAAGCCCGCCAACTCGTCGAGGTGGGCGATGCCGAAGTTGGACACGCCGATCGCCCGCACGTGCCCCGCGTCCTTGGCGTCCTCGAGTGCGCGCCACAGGTCTTGCCAGCCGGCGACGGGTTGGTGCACCAGGAACAGATCGACGTGGCCGCCGAGACGCGCCGCGGACTCGGTGATCGCCGCCCGGCTCGCGGCCAGGCCTGGCGGGTGGTCGACCCCGACCCAGGCCTTGCTCACCACGAACGCATCGCGGCGCGCGACTCCGGCCTCTGCCAGGCCGGCCATGACGTGCGTCTCGGTGCCGTAGCCGCGCGCCGTGTCGAGCATGCGGAAGCCGACGCCCAGCGCCTTCGCGACATAGTGAGCACCGTGCTCCGGCCGGCCACGCTCGTGGCCGTCTTCGCAGAAGCCGAACTGGGTGCCACAGCCGACCAGCGGCATGCGCACGCCGTCGCCCAGGTCGATGCTGGGGTCGAAGCCCGGAGAGTTCTCGATCGCATTCACCCCCGCATGATGCCGAACCAACAGAGTGGAGTCTGACACCAAAGTGTGGGGGTCGTTACGGTGGGGTAACGGGGGTCAGCGGAGGAGGGTGTCTTGGGTGGCGTTGGTGAGGCGCCAGGTGGATGGATCGGTGTCGTGGGCGACCACGGCTTGGGCGCACAGGGGGAGGCCGGCCAGGGCGACCACCGGCGGTAGGCCAAGGGTCAGGGTGGTCGAGCCGGACACCGGGGTCGGGGGTAGGCCGATCAGGGTGGCTGGCTCGAGCGCCATGCGGCCGAGCGGGGGGATCGTGATCGGGTGTGGGGCCAGGCCGAGGCTGACGAACGGCATGACGACCTTGGGCACGGGCGCGTCGACGAGCAGTACGAGGTCGAAGGAGCGTCCCAGGCGGACCACGGTCGGCACCTGCACCTGACGCGTGGTGTTGCTGTAGAGGATGGGGAAGCCAGGATCGACGAGGTCGACGTCGCCATCGTCGTCGAGATCGGCGAACAGCGGCGCGTCGATCTCGGCCACCGCCGCCACGGCGCCGGCTGCGGTCGTGAAGGAACCAGAACCGTCGTTAACGAGCAGCTGCGTACCGACTCCGGTCAACAGCAGGTCGAGGTCGCCGTCGAGGTCCACGTCGGCGGCTGCGGTCCGGTCGCCGCGGGCGACCTGAGGCAGATGGGTGCCGGACACGTCGTGGAACGTGCCGGTGCCGTCGTTGACATACAGGGCCGCCCTGGTGGCGCCGTTGGCCAGCAGGAGGTCGGGGTGTCCGTCGCCGTCGACGTCGCCGAGGACGACGTCGGTGGTCTGGAACAGAGCCGCCGGCAAGCGCGTGGCCGTGGCGTCGGCGAAGTGCCCGCTACCGTCGTTGAGGTAGAGCCAGCTCTGCGTCGCGAACGTCGAGGAGTTGCCCAGGACCAGGTCGAGATCGCCGTCACCATCGACGTCGTCGGCGGCCAGGGCGCGCGTGCCCGAAGCCTGCGCCGGCATGCTGCCGGCGGTGTCGTCGGCGAAGACGCCGTCGCCGCGGTTGCGGAAGAGCCGACTCTGCCCGCTGACACCGGTCACGAGGTCGAGGTCGCCGTCGTTGTCGACGTCGACGAGCAGCACGTCGTTGGTGCTGTCGTTCCCGGTCACGAGATGCGTGGCGGTGACGTCCTTGAACACGGCGTGGCCGTCGTTCAGTAGCACTCGCTTGGGGTAGCCGTAGGCGCCGACGACGACGTCGAGATCGCCGTCGCGGTCGATGTCGCCCAGCGCCAGACTCGTCGGCGAGCCGAACGTGGGCGGCGCCAGCGCGTCGAGGGTCACGTTGGCGAAGTGCGCGCCCGGACGTTGCAGCAGCACCTGCTGCGCCAGATCGCTCGAGATGACCAGGTCGACGCGGCCATCGCCGTCGAGATCGCCCGCGGCGGCGCCCTTGCCGCTCGACACGTAGGAGCGTGGCAGGATCGGGCGGGTGCCGCTGGCGAACCCGCCGCGGCCGTCGTTCAGCAGCAGCTCGTCGTGGCTGTCGCTGCGCGTGCTGCACAGCAGCAGATCGAGCCAGCCATCCAGATCGAAGTCCCGTGCCAGGATGGCGGAGGTCGTCTCCTCGCCCTCGGCTTCGGGCAGCACCGCCGCGGTCGCGTCCGTGAAGAAGCCGGCCCCGTCATTGCGCAACAGCCGGGTCGGCAGGACGAAGATGTCACCGACCACGAGGTCGGCGTCGCCGTCCCGGTCGATATCGGCGGCGGCGACGATCGCTTCGCTCCAGGCGAGGACCGGAAAGCGCAGCCGTCCGTCGTCGGTGAAGCCGGCGTGGCCGTCGTTGCGGTACAGCCGCAGGTTGGGCAGGGGATGAACCGCCGCCACCAGGTCGAGATCGCCGTCCCCGTCGAAATCGGCCAGCGCGATCGAATGCGTCAGCACGTCGTCCCACGGCACGTTCCCTGCGGACGTGAAGCGACCGGCGCCGTCGTTCAGCATCAGACTGTCGGTGCCGTCATTGCCGAACACGAGGTCGACGTCGCCGTCGCCGTCGAGGTCGCCGACCTCGACATCGATCGACGAGTGCCCGGTGGGCGGCAAAGTGGCGCTGACGAAGGTGCCGGTACCGTCGTTGATCAGCAGCTGGTTGGCCGCCGGCTGCACGTTGGCCTCGACGATGTCCAGGTCGCCGTCGCCATCGACGTCGACCGCCACGACCTCGCGGCTGGAGGCGAAGTACGCCGGGATGTGCGACGAGGCGTCGACGAAGGTGCCCGTCCCATCGTTGAGCAGGAGCGAGTCGTAGCCGCCTCGCGCCACGTACAGGTCCGCGTCACCGTCGCGGTCGGCGTCGAGGAAGACGAGCCCGAACACCCAGTCGGTGTTGGTGGGGATCGCTTCGGCGGTGAAGCGGGCAGCGCCGTCGTTGCGGTACAGGCGCAGCGTCGGCGTCGCGCCGGCTCCCAGCGCGAGGTCGAGGTCGCCGTCGCCGTCGATGTCGGCGGCCGCGCTCACCGTCGTGCCCTTCTGCCAGAACGGAAGGTGCTGCTTGCCCAGGTCGTCGAACCGTTGCGCGGGCGCGCTCGCGGAGAGCGCAGCCAGGCTGGTCGCGACCAGGAGAGCAGGGTGTCCGAAGTGCTTGGTCGCCATGGTGTCCTCCACTCTGCCGGCGCCGGGTGCACGGGTGCGGGACCGTCCGCCCGCGCGGGCACGCATGGACAACCCGGGCGGGGCCTCGCGGCTTTCGTTTCGGCGCGTCGGCGCCGGTGCCACCTTCGTCGTAGAGTTGCGAGGAGATCGCGGCACTTGCGGCACAATGCGCCGCCCGATGTCCGACGAGTCCCTACGCGAGCCGACTCCCGAGCCTGCCACGCTGTCGACGCTGTTGGCACGCGCGGCCCGGTCGGCTGCGGGCGAGTGCGGAGTGTGGGACGTGCACAGGCACCTGTCGTGGCGTGCGCTGCGCGCGCAAGCAGCGAACCTCGCGCAGGCCCTGCGTGCCCATGGCGTCGAGCCCGGTGCGCGGGTCGCGTTCTACCTGGAGCCGTCGGTGGAGCAGGCGGTGGTCCTGTTCGGCACCGCCGGCGCGGGCGCCGTCGCCGTGCCCATCAACCCCAAGCTGCGCGACGGCCAGGTTGCGCACGTCCTGCAGCACAGCGGCGCGCGGGTGGTGGTGACCAGCCGCGACAAGCTCGCATTCCTCGCCGATCCGGCGGCGGTGTTCGCCGGTTGCACGCGGGTGGTGGCCGGCAGCGGTGGCGCCGACGATCTCGCCGCCTGGACGCAGCCGCACCGGGACGCGGCCCGCCTCGCGCGGACCGATGTCGAGCCGACCGCCCCCGCCGTCCTCCTCTACACGTCCGGCTCGACGGGCCTGCCCAAGGGGATCGTGCAAGACCACCGCAACCTGGTGGACGGTGCGCGGATCGTCAGTGCCTACCTCGGCCTGGGCAGCGACGACCGCATCCTCGGGGTCCTGCCGGTCAGCTTCGACTACGGGCTGAACCAGCTCCTCGACGCCGCGTGGCTCGGCTGCGACGTCGGCCTCGTCACGTATTTCACACGCAACGACCTCGTCGACGCGGTCGAGCGCCATGCCGCGACCGTGCTCGCCGGCGTGCCGCCGATGTGGGCGGCACTCGGCGACGGCCTGCGCACCGGCAAGGTCGATGCGCGTCGTCTGCGCACCCTGCGCGTCGTGACCAACAGCGGCGGTCGCCTGCATCGGCGCGAGATCGCCACCCTGCGGCAGGCGTTGCCGGACGTGCAGGTCTTCAGCATGTACGGTCTCACCGAGGCGTTCCGCAGCAGCTTCCTGCCACCCGACGAACTCGACCGGCGGCCGGACAGCATCGGCAAGGCGATTCCCGAGGTGGAGCTGCTGGTGGTCGATCCGACCACGGGTGCGGAGTGCGGCCCCGACGAGGTGGGCGAGCTGGTGCACGCCGGTGCGCTGGTGGCGCAGGGCTACTGGCGCGATCCGGCGGCCACGGCGCGTCGCTTCCGGCCGCACCCGCTCGATCCGCGCCGCGGCACCGCGGTGTTCTCCGGCGATCTCGTGCGTCGGGATGCCGACGGCTTCCTCTACTTCGTGGCGCGCGCCGACGCGCAGCTCAAGGTCGCGGGGCATCGCGTGGCGCCCGACGAGATCGAGGTCGTGCTGAACGCCGTACCCGGTGTCGCTCAAGCAGTGGTGGTGGGGCTCGAGGACGAGACGAGGTCCGACACACGCGTGATCGCCTGCGTGCAGGCGGCCGGCGCCGAGGCCGAACTCGAGGCTCGCGTGCAGGCTGCCTGCAAGCGGGCGTTGCCCGCCTACATGGTGCCGGCCGAGGTGCGCCTGGTCGGGGGCATCCCGACCGGCGCCAACGGCAAACCGGACCGCGAGGCGCTGCGCCGGCAGCTCGCCGAGGAGCGCCGCTGAGTGCACCGCCAGCCTCTCTTCGACCTCTTGGCGCGCTATCGCTCCGCGTTTCCGGCGGAAGCCGCGGTCGTCGACCGCATCAGCGCTCTCATGGCCGCGCACACCGATTGCCTGCTGCGCAGCTGCCGGCCGGGGCACGTCACCGCGTCGGCGTTCATCGTCGACGCGACCGGCCGTCGTTTCCTTCTCACGCACCACAAGAAGCTGGATCGCTGGTTGCAGCTCGGTGGGCACGTCGACGGCGAGGCGCACGTCCTGCACGCCGCCCTGCGCGAGGCGCGCGAGGAGTCCGGCATGCATGGCTTCGACGTGGTGCCGGTGGACGGTGTGGCGGGCCTGCCGCTCGACGTCGACGTGCACACCATTCCGGCGCGCGGCGCCGAACCCGAACACGAGCACCACGACGTGCGCTTCCTGCTGCGCGCGCGACCCGGACAAGAGCCGGTGTGCAGCGACGAGTCGCACGCCGTGGCTTGGTTCGAGCTGGCGACGATGGAGAGCGTGCTCGACGAGGAGAGCGTGCTGCGACTCGGGCGTAAGGCGAGGGTCTTGCTGTCGCCGTGAGCACCGAGACGACCAGCGCCGTGACGCCGACCCGTCACGAAGATCCGACGGTGTCCGCGTTCGCGCGCTTGACCGGCTTCTACGTGGCGTCGTTCGCGGTCCTCGGCGCCTACATGCAGTTCTTTCCGGTGTGGCTCCACGACGTCGGTGGGCTCGGCAAGCGCGAGGTGACCCTCGTCCAGTCGGGCCAGGTGTGGGCGCGCACCCTGGCCGGACCCCTGTGGGCGCAGCGCGTCGATCGCGAAGGAGGCGCCCACCGCATCCTGATCCTGCTGTCGGGGCTGAGCATCGTGGCGTTCTTGGCCTTCCGTCTCGGCCACGGCATGGCGTGGTTGACCGTGTGCTGCGTGGCGTTCGGCCTGTGCTACCCGCCGATGCACCCGATCCTCGATGCGTTCGCCATGCAGACGGCGCACGAGCGGGGGTTCTCGTACCCGCGCGTGCGGGCGTTCGGCTCGGCGTCGTTCCTGGTGGTCATCGTCGCTGTCGGCGCGATGCTCGAGCACGTTGCATCGCACTGGATCCATCCGTTGCTCACCGTGCTCCTGGTGCTGACGGCGTTCGCCGCGTGGCGTCTGCCACGCACGGTGCGTCCGGCCGCCGAGCCCGGCCGGCGGGCACCGCTGGGCGCTCTCCTGCGCCAACCGCGGTTCCTGCTGTTCCTCGGCGCCGCCGGACTCGTCCAAGGCAGCCACGGCACCTTCTACGCGCTGTCGACGCTGCACTGGCGCGCGCACGGGATCGGCGAGGGTCTCGCCGGGCTCGTGTGGGCCGAGGGCGTCGTGGCCGAGATCGTGCTGTTCTTCGCGGCACGCGCCTTCTTCGAGCGCCTACGGCCGACGACGTTGATCTTGCTGGGCGCCGCCGGCGCCGCGGTACGTTGGTGTGCGCTCGGCGTCACCACCGAGCTGGGACCGTTGCTGGCGGTGAACTGGTTGCACGCGCTGTCGTTCGGCTGCACCTACCTCGGCTCGCTGCGCTACGTGCGCGTCCGCGTCGACGCGGCGCACCAGGCGACCGCACAGGGCCTGGTCGGCGCGGCCACGTCCGGCGTCGGCATGGTCGTCGGCATGCTCATCGGTGGGGCGGTGTACGAGACCGCCGGCGGCGGCGCGTTCCTCTGGATGGCGGGCATGGCCGCGTGCGGCGGGGCGGGTGCGTTCGTCTTGCGCCGTCGGCGCGGGGCACCGGGCGCGTAGTCAGACCGTATCGTCGCGCGGCCTCGCCGACTCGGGTCGACGGCTGGGGTCGGCGGGCCCGCGTCTCTGCCCGTGCGGGTGAGCCGCGTCGTACACCTCGCGCAGGCGGCTCATCGAGACGTGGGTGTACACCTGCGTCGTCGCCAAGCGCTCGTGGCCCAGCATCTCCTGCACGGTGCGCAGGTCGGCACCGCGGTCGAGCAGGTGGGTGGCGAAGGAATGGCGCAAGCCGTGCGGTGACAGCGCCACCGGCAAGCCGGCGCGTCGGGCGGTGCGGCGAACCACCTCGAAGAGCCAACGCGCGCTCAGCGGTCGGCCGCGCTGGTTGACGAACAGTACCGACGTGGCCGTGCCGTGCTGGCGCAGCATGCGCGTCCGCCACGGTAGGTAGGCGTCGAGGGCTGCGAGCGCCGGTTGGCCGAGCAGAGCGATGCGCTCCTTGCGACCCTTGCCCAGCACACGCACGACGCCCTCCTCGCGATCGACTTGCCGCAACGACATCGTCGCCGCCTCGGACACGCGGCAGCCGGTCGAGTAGAGGACCTCGAGGATGGCGCGGTCGCGGTAGCCGGCGAAGTCGTCGTCGAACGGAGCCGCGAGCAGCAGGTCGACTTGCGGCACGGTGAGGAACTTCGGCAGACGCGCGGGCAGCTTGGGGCCGCGCACCAGCCGTGCGGGATCCTGGCGCAGCACCCCACGCTCGCGCAGGAAGCGGAAGAACGTGCGCAGGCTCGACAGCTTGCGCTGCACGCTGCTCGCCTTCATGCCGTCGCGATGCAGGCTGGCGATGTAGCGGCGCAGCGCCAGGCGGTCGGGGGCGCCCCCCGCCCCCAGCCAGGCCACGAAGGCGCGAAGGTCGGTGCCGTAGGCGCGCACCGTGTGCGGCGACATGCCGCGGCCTTGCACCAGGTGGGCGAGGAACGAATCGAGCGCGCCGGCCAGGTCGGCGATGCCGGGGGAGCTGCCGTCCCGCGGTGGGGGCGAGGGTGGCGGCGCGTCGGGTGCGGCTACCCGGCTGCGGCGCCCCCGAGCGGTCGCATCGTGCGCGGGTCGGGCAGTCGTTTCGTCGGTGGGACCGATCGTGTTCGCGTTCTCCGGTGCGGGACGGGTGACGGCGGTGGCTCATTGTGCCGCGGCCTCGCCGTCGGCCACCTCCAAATCGGCCGCGCGGGTCGCAGCCGGCTCCGGTCCCGACCGCCCGCGGCTCAGCCGGCGAGCGCGGCGAGCAACGCGCGCAGGCGCGTCACATCGTGGTCGCCCATGTGGCCGATGCGGAAGGTCTGGTCCTTCAGCTTGCCGTAGCCGTTGCTCAGGGTGAACCCAGCGGCCTTGGCTTTGGCGATGAGCTCGGTCACCACGCGCCCGGACGCGTTGACGGTCGACACCGTCGGCGAGCGGAAGCCGTCGGCGACGAAGTAGGAGAAGTCGTGCGCCGCGCACCAGGCGGCGGTCTCGGTCTGCATGGCGGCGTGACGTTGCCAGCGCGCGTCGAGGGTCTCGAGCTCGATCCGGTCGAGCTGCCGGCTCAGCGCGAACACGAGCGGCACGCAGGGGGTCGCCAGCGTCTCTCCCTTGGCCAGGCTGTCGGCGGCGCGCGGGAAGTCGAAGAGGAAGCCGCGGCCCGGCACGGTCTTGGCCTTGGCCATGGCACGCTCGGAGACGGCGAAGACGCACAGGCCTGGCGGCAGGGCCAGTGCCTTCTGTGTGCCTGCAAACGCGCAGTCGACTCCCCAGGCGTCGAACTCGAGCTTGGTGCCGGCGAGGCTGGTCACGGCGTCGACCAGGACCAGGGCGTCGGGCTGCTCCTCGTGCACGACCTGCGCCAACTCGCGGAGCGGGCTCAGCGCCCCCGTCGAGGTCTCGCTGTGGGTGATGCAGACCGCCTCGAAGGGTTGCGTACCGCGCAGTTCGGCGCGCAACTTCTCCGGCGTCACCACCTCGCCCCAGGCGACGGCGAGCGTCTGCGGCTGGCGCCCGCACGCCTCGCTGATCTTGGCCCAGCGCTCGCTGAACGCGCCGTTGGTGAGGTGCAGGACCCGAGCGCCGACGAGGTTGCGGATTGCCGCTTCCATGAGCGCGGTGGCCGGCGCGTTCTCGAACAGGGCATGCGCCTGCGTGCGGAACAGGCGCTGCAGCTTGGGCAGCAGGCCCTGCACGGTCGCCTTGAAGCCCTGGCTGCGGTGGCCGACCAGCGGCATCGCCATGAGGGCGCGGAGTTCGGGGTCGACTTCGACCGGGCCAGGGATGAACAGGATCGGGTGCGGCGTGTCGGGCGTGGACATCGGGAGCGGCGTGGTCGGACCGTGGTGGTGCGCGGAGCGCGGCCTGCGGACAGGAGGTTATCGGCATCGGCGGCCGCGCGAGCGCAGAACTGCGGCGTGCCGGTGTCGCCGAGCGCGCACCGTCACGGCACCGCGAGCGTCCCTGGAAGCCCCGAACAACGTCATCGCCGGCGGCCTCTTCTGGCGAGCGAAGCGAGACCCGCAGGTTGCCCGGCCGACGGCTGCGATGAGCTCCAACTCCTGCTGCGGATGCGTACAATCCGCGGGTCTCGAGATCGGACCATGCTCACACGCTTCGCTTCCGTCCTCTTCGTCCTCGGCTCGGTTTCGGCGGTGGCTCAGGGTCGCACCTGGGTGATCGACGAGGCCAACGGCCCCGGCACCGACTTCCTCGACCTGCCGCCGGCCGAGGCCGCGGCCGCCGACGGCGACGTGTTCGCCATCCGCGCCGGAAGCTACCACGGCTTCGCGACGACCAAGGCGCTGACCCTGATCGGCACCCCGGGGCTCACCAAGGTGATCACGCCGATGATCGGCTTGCCCGTGTTCGAAGTGACCAACGTTCCGGCGGGCCGGACCTTCGCGGCACGGGACGTCGTCATCCAGACGCTCGGGATGACCACGCACGTCGTCTTCCGCAACTGCGTCGGCCCGATCGTCCTGCAGGGGATCGAGGACGAGAACTCCTATTTCGCCGTGTCGTTGGACTTCTACTCCTGCGGCGCCGTCTGTCTGAGCGCGTGCGGACAGAACCAGTCGACCTTCGATGCGGGCATCGGCGTGATCGCGTCGGCCAGCGACGTGACCATCCAGGGTTGTCGGCTGCGTGGGCAGTACGCGGCGTTGGATCCGCGCGGCCTCAACCTGTACGCGGCACCTGCCGTGCGCGCGAGCAGCGGCAGCCGGGTGTTCCTGGCAGACAGCCAACTCGCGGGCGGCGCGGGCGCTCACGAGTGGCCGTTCATCGGCACGTACCGCACCAGCGCGGCCGGCCTCGATCTGCAGGCGAGCAGCGCTCGGATCGGACTCGGCTGCGACATCGCCGCCGGCTCGGGTGCGACGCCGACGTTGCCCGTGCCGGCGATCGGGGGGACCGGCAGCATCGACCTCGATCCGAGCGTGCCACTGGCGCCGTTCGGCAGCGCGCCGCCGATCGCACCGACGGTGACGGTGACCACGCGCGTGGTGTCGGCGCTGACGGCCAGCGGCGGGACTCTGGGCGGCCAGGTGCAGCTCGACCTGCGGTCGGCGCCGACGCGCCCGTTCGTGCTGGCGGTGGGTCAACTCGAGGCCGCGGTGCCGACTCCGTTCGGCAGCCTGTTCCTGGCCCCGGCGACCATGGTCGTACTCGGTGGCGGACTGCAGACGACGCAGGGGGTCGTCACCTTCGTCCTATCCGTGCCATCCAACCCGACCTTGTCCGGCCTGCACCTCGCCTGGCAGGCGGCCACCGAGGATCCTCTCGGACGCGTCGACCTCGCCAACCCGGCGGCGGTCCTGCTGCGCTAGATTCCGCCTCGGTTGGCGAGCCATCGGGCCCGCCGCCGCGGTGAACCGACGTGCGGATGAACGAAGCCAGATTGCGGGACGCGGGGCCAGGCATGCTCGCCTGGCTCCTCGGCGCTGTGTCGCTGGCCGTCTACCTGGTGTTGCGCCAACGTTCCTTCTACGGCGCTGACGGCTTCTTCCTCGAGCACAGCCTGCGTGCCGACAGCTTCACGAACACCAGCCACGAGGCGTTTCTGCCGTTGCTGCACGCCTTTGCTGCAGCGGTGGCGTGGACGGGGATCCCCGCGCACGCGGTGCTCACGTCGCTGTCGGCGCTGGGGACTGCGATGGGGGTCATCCTCACGCTGCGTACCGTCCACCTCGTGGTGGGGGACCGGGCGCGTGCCACGGCCGCTGCCGCGCTCGTGGCGGCGACCCCGGCCGTGCTCTTCTTCGCCACGGCCGTCGAGTACCACGGCTGCTTCTTCGCCTTCGCCCAGCTCGCCCTGCTCGCCGCGGCGGCCTTCGCCAAGCGACCGTCGCGGGCGCGGGCAGTGGCACTCGGCCTGGCCATGGCGGTCGCGACCTCCGTCCACACCTCGGGGTGGTTCCTGCCTCTCGTCCTGGTGCCGTTCGTCGCGGCTCAGGTCGGGCGCGGCGGGGTGGCGTCGGCCGCGGCGGCGCTGCGTGCCAGCCGGCGCGGCTGTGTCGTCGCTCTCGCCGTCTTCGTCCTTGCCGAACTGACCGTCACCTGGGGGGCACGCCGCGCCGGCATCGGGGTGCCGCCGCCGTTCGGGATCGACTACGTGTGGAGCCACCTCGGCAGCGTCGCGGTTCCTCGCCTGCTGCAGGTGCCGCGAACTCTGCTGTTCGAGTGGGTCCTGCCCTTCGCGCCGTTGTCGCTGGTCGCACTGTTGCTCGTGAGGTCGACGACGGCCGCGACGACGGCGCGCGCCGCCCTGCTCGGGGTCGTGCTCTACTGCGTGCCGGCGGCGGAGATCCTGGCGGGGGAGATCTGGGAGCGCGGCGCCTACCTCCTGCCCTGCGTCGGGCCCGTGGCGGTCGCGGCCGCGCAGGCGCTGCGCGCGCGCACCCTGCTCCTGCTCGCCTTGTTCGGGGGCGCGTTCGGCGTGGCCCAGGTGGTGTTTCAGGAGCGCCTCACCGACGAGTACGCCACCGTGGCCGCGTGGGCGTGCGACGCGGCTGCCGGGGCCAGGCCGGTGCTGCTGGTCGCCGAGCCGGTCGACTGGGGTGCCGCGGTGGTGCACGCCGGCAGGCTCGACCACGTCCAGCTCGAGTCCTGGAAGGTGCGTGCGGGCGTGAGCGGCGACGCCGAGATCGGCGAAGCGATCCGAGCTTGGCTGCGTGCGGAGTCCGGGTTGCAGCACGCCCCGTTGGTGAGCGCCCGCGCCCTGGCGGCGCTCGCCCGCAGCGCTGACGGGCGCAAGTTGGCGCACGCCCTACGTTCTGCCGGGCACCTCGAACCGGTGGCCGCGGCCGGGATCGAAGGCTTTCGACTCCGTCCCTGGTGATCACCGACCGGCGCCGTACCTACCCGGGTTCGCGCCCGCGCTCGCCGTGCGCCTGCAAGACCGCCAGGACCGCGCGCAGGTCTTCGTCGGCGACGAAGGCGTCGGCACCGGCCTCGACAGACGGTCGGCGTACCACGCCGCCGAAGCCGACGAACAGATCGACGGCACCACGCGTCTCGAGATCGGTCGAGCCGTCGCCGACGAACGCGGAAGGGCGCAGGCGAGCCGGCAACGCCGCCATCAACTCGCGCTTGCCGCCGGCGCGGGCCAGAGGCGAGTCGTGGTCGAAACCGCGGTAGCTGCCGCCGCCGTCGAAATCCAGATCGACGGCGTGCACGTGCGCGTCGTCGACCCCGAGCGCACGCGCCAACACCAGCACGGCTGGGCGCAGACCGCCCGACACGATGCCGACCATCGCGCCTGCTGCGCGCAGCGCTGCCACCACCGATCGCGCACCTGGCACCATGGTCGCGACGTAGTCGGTCCCCAGCGCCTGCACCTCGGCGTGTGTCGGCGCGATGAGGCGCAGGCGCTCGCCGTAGATGTCCTGCAGTGCCACCGTGCCGTCCATCGCGGCGTTCGTCAGCGCGGCGATCCGTTCGTGCAGGTCTGCGCGCCGGCGCGCCAGTTCGTCGATGCCTTCGAGCCGCGACAGAGTCGAGTCGCAGTCGAACCACACCGAAGCGAACGGCGGTGTCTGCTTCATTGCACGAAACGAGCTCGGCCGACCGCTGGCAGCGCACGTACGGCGGCCAGGAGGTCCGGCGACAGCGGCCCATCCAGGTTCCAGATGCCGACCGCCTCGTCGGCACCGCCCTCGCGTACGCCGAGCTGCAGGCGCGACACGTTCACCTGCGCCTGACCGAGCAGCGTACCTACCGCGCCGAGTACGCCCGGCTGGTCGCCGTGGAAGGTGACCAGCAGCGGGCCCTCCGGGATCGCATCGAGCAGGAACGAGTCCAGTTCGACCATGCGCCCATGCCGGCTGCCCAGCACGGTGCCGCTCACCTTGTGGCGTTCGCCGCCGATCATCATCTCGATCCGCACCAGGCTCACGAAGTCGCGCTTCATCGGCGAGGCCTCGACGTGCGTGCGGACGCCGAGGCGCTCGGCGACCCGGCGCGCGTTGACCGGAGTGACCGGCGCTTCGCTGCGGCGCTGCAGCGCACCGGTCAGCGCCGCCACGAGCAGCGACTGGCTGGCGCGTTCGGGGAGCGCCCCTTGCAGCATCACCCGCACGCCTTCGAGCGGGCCGTCGAAGGTCTGGGCCAAGAAAGCGGCCAGGTTGTGCGCGAGGTCCAGGAAGGGCGCGAGGAGGTGTGCCTCGCTGGGCGCGATCGCCGGCACGTTCACGCCGTTGAGGGCGATGCCGCGGGTGAGGCAGGTCACCACCTGCTCGGCGACGTCGATCGACACCGCACCCTTGGCCTCGTTCGTGCTGGCGCCGAGGTGCGGCGTCAACACGATGTTCTTGGTCTTGCGCAAGCGGTGCTCCGCGGGCAGCGGCTCCTCGCAGAACACGTCGACGGCGGCGCCGGCGAGCCGACCCTCGTCGAGTGCGTCGGCCAGGGCAGTCTCGTCGACGATGCCGCCGCGCGCGGCGTGCACGAGCCGTGCCGATGGCTTCATCTTGGCCAGGCGGGCCGCGTCGATGAGGTTGCGCGTGTTGTCCATCAACGGCACGTGCAACGACACGAAGTCGGCCTCGGCGAGACCGTCGTCGAGGTCGACCAAGCGCACGCCCTTCGGCGCTCGGCTCTCGTCCACGTAGGGGTCGTGGCCGACGACTTCCATGCCCAGCGCCACTCCTCGCTCGGCGACGATGCGACCGATCTTGCCGAGTCCCACCACGAGGAACACCTTGCCGCGCAGTTCGCTGCCGACGAACTTGCTCTTGTCCCAACGACCGGCCTTGAGCGCGGCGTCGGCGGCGGGGATGTTGCGCGCCAGGGAGA
Source organism: Planctomycetota bacterium (assembly GCA_041398565.1). Classification (GTDB taxonomy): domain Bacteria; phylum Planctomycetota; class UBA1135; order UBA1135; family UBA2386; genus DATGPD01. The sequence continues at coordinate 800,476 of JAWKUN010000002.1, forward strand.
AGAGCAGCGCCAGCGCGTGCTCGGCGGTGGTGGTGGCCCCCGCGTCGGGAGTGTTCATCACCACGACCCCGCGCTCGGTGGCGGCGGCGACGTCGATGTTGTCGACACCGATGCCGGCGCGGCCGATCACGGCGAGGTTCCTGGCCTTCTCCAGCGCCTTGGCCGTCACTTGGGTCGCCGATCGGACAACCAGCGCGTGGTAGGGCGGCAACAGGTCGCGCAGCGCGTCTTCCTTGAGTCCGGTCTGCACCGTCACTTCGCCAGCGCGGCGCAGGATCTCGACACCTTCGGCGCTGAGGTCGTCGGCGACCAGGATCTTGAACGGGCCGCTCATCGCGCCCCCTTCCCGAACAGGATGACGCCGACGGTGCGCAAGAGGATGTTGAGGTCGAAGAGTGGGCTCATGTTCTTGATGTAGTAGAGGTCGTAGCGCAGCTTCTCCTTGGCGTCGTCCACCGACGCTCCGTAGGGATGCCGCACCTGCGCCCAGCCAGTGATGCCGGGCTTGACCGTCAGGCGAAGTGGGTAGAAGTCGATCTGCTTGGTGAGCTCTTCGACGAAGAACGGACGCTCCGGGCGCGGACCGACGAACGACATGTGGCCGGCGAGCACGTTGAGCATCTGCGGGATCTCGTCGATGCGGGTCAACCGCAGGACGCGGCCAACGCGCGTGATGCGGTCGTCGTTCGCCTTGGCCCACACCGGACCGGTGTGCTTCTCGGCATCGGTGCGCATGGTACGGAACTTCAACACGTTGAAGTGCACGCCGTCCTGCCCGACCCGCGGCTGGCGGAAGAAGACCGGCCCGCGGCTGTCCACCTTGATGAGCAGTACGGCCAGCAGGCTGATCGGTGCCGACAGCGCCAGGCCGGTCAGGGACGCGACGATGTCGAGAGTGCGCTTGATGGCGACCGCGGCCGGCGGCTGCGAGAACCCCGCGCCGAAGATGAGGTAGGACGGACGCAGGCCCTCGAGCGCGATCTTGCCGTGGATGCGCTCGTACATCGTCTCGCGTTCTTCGATCTTGACGCCCACCAGGCGGCACAGCAGCAGTTCGTTCACCGGCAGCTTGCCACGGCGGTCGGGCAGGGCGGCGACGATGCGGGCGATGCGGTGGCCGTCGACGAGGTCACGGATGTTGCTCTGGTTGCCGAGGATGGGGGCGGTGTAGCCGGTGGCGTCCTTCGGGTCGGAGAGCACCACGCCGACCACTTCGAACCCCGACACCGGGTGCGACTGGATGAGACGCACGGTCTCCGCGGCGACGTCGCCGCTGCCGAGCACCGCCACCCGCTCGCCGAAGTTCCATTTGTAGAAGAAGAAGTGGAACCCGAGGCGCCAGGCGTAGACGCCGACGAAGCCGACCAGCACCAAGACGATCAACGGCCACGTCTGGTTGCGCAGGCCGGGGAAGTGGAACAGGGCGGGCGACACGAACACCAGCGCCGACAGCATCACCAGCGCGTAGCCGCACGAGTGGAGCAGGCGGTTCGGCAGTTCGGAGCGGTTCTGCGACAGGTTCCAGTCGTACAGGTCGCTGTACGACAGCGATGCCTGGCACAGCACGGCGATCGTGAGGCAGGACAAGAGCAGGCGCAGGATCGACGCTTGGTCTGCGGCGTGCAGGTCGTAGTCCCCGAGCGGCGGCAGGGTGGTGCCGAGGAAGAGCACCGTGCTCAGCAGCAAGGTCTCCGACGCGATCAGCAGGAGCTTCCTCTTCGGAATGATCTGCTGCGCGAGGGTGACCATGGTGACAGCGGGGGAGGGCTCTTGTTATCGGCGTCCGCGGGGGCTTTCCAGAATGCCCCCCGCCGCGATCGCACGTCGCGAGCCACTACCGCAAGGGTCGTTCCGCTCCCTCGAAGACCCTCACTTCCGGGGCGGCGCCGGCGCGCCAGCGCACCGCGGCGATGTCGACACGCAGCCGCAGTCGAGCTGCCGACGGCGCCAAGTAGGGCGCCAGGGCGCGCAGAGCCGCGTCGCGGCGCTGCAGCTCGGCGGCGCTCACCAGCCGCTCCGGGGCTCCGTGCGTCCGCCGCGTCTTCACCTCGACCGCCACCAGGAGGGTGCCGCGCCGGGCCACCAGGTCGAGCTCGCCGAGGGTGGTGCGCACGTTGCGAGCGAGGATCGTGTATCCGGCGTCGTCGTAGTGGGCCGCCACCGCGTCTTCCCCGGCCCTGCCGAGGGCGTGTCGAGCATCAGGACTTGCCGGCGCCGTTCGCCTTCGCGGCCGCCTCACGATCGACGACGCGTCCGATCGCGGAGCGGTCGACCGTGACCTTGGTCTGGCCCTCGGTGTCGATGAAGAGCTGGATCGTGTCCTCGCCGACGTTGGCCACCACGCCGTGCAGACCGGTGTTGGTCACGACTCGATCGCCCTTCTGCACCTTGGCCAGCATCTCGCGCCGCGCCTTCTCCTGCTTCTGCTGCGGCCGGATCATCAGGAAGTACATCACCAGGATGATCGGGATGAAGATCGGCAGCTGCTGCATGCAGGCGTCGCCGATGTTCGGGGTCTTGCCGGGGGTGGACGCCGGCTGGCGGGTCTCGCCCTGTGGCGCCGGCGCCGGCGCCGGCGTGGTGGGGGTGTTGCCACCGGTCGGCTCGGAGCGGATGGAGGTGTCCTGACCCTGGGGCAGCAACGAGATCTCGAGAACGACCATGGAGGAGGCGGCGCGGAGAAAGGGCGAAGCATGATAGGTGCGCGCCGGCCAAGTGAAACGTGTTTCTCGGCGCGGGCTCCGCAGCCTCGAAGGGGTTGGCCCTACCGCGCGAAGCGCGGTAGGACCCGAGCCGCTGCGCCCGCGCCGCCGTGTTGCTGGAGCCTCCCCACCCGTCGACGCCGGGGCGTGACCCTGGAGTGTTCGTTTGGTGAGGTGGATGGTCGCTGGGGAGGCTCGGTGCGGGCTCCGCGGCCTCGAAGGGGTTGGCCCTACCGCGCGAAGCGCGGTGGGACCCGAGCCGCTGCGCCCGCGCCGCCGAGTTGCTGGAGCCTCCCCACCCGTCGACACCGGGGCGTGACCCTAGAGCGTTCGTTTGGGCGAGCGAGTGGTCGCGGGTGGGGTGGGGCATGGCGGGGTCGCGGCGGCACGTCTCGACTTGCGGCCGCCGAGTTGGCGCCGCTCTCCCTGTGTCCGGGACTTGGCGTTGGGAACGCGCGGGCCAGCGTCCGCGCGAGGTGAGACGACTTGCGGGTGTCCCGGTGTGGCCTACGCTCCGGCCCATGCGTGTGGTGGCGGCCCTCTCCGGCGGCGTCGACAGCAGCGTCGCCGCCCTCCTGCTTCGGCAGGCTGGCTGCGACGTGGTCGGCGTCTTCATGCGCAACGGGGTGGCCAGTGCGCCAGGGAAGGAGAAGTCGTGCTGCTCGGCCGCCGACGCGCGCGACGCGGGTCGCGTTGCCGACCGGCTCGGCATCCCTTTCTACGCCGTCGACTACGCCGACGAGTTCAGCCGGCTCATCGACCACTTCGCGGCCGAGTATCGGGCCGGGCGCACGCCGAACCCGTGCGTGCTGTGCAACCAGGACCTCAAGTTCGGCCACCTGCTCCGTTTTGCCGCCTCGATCGATGCCGGTGGGGTGGCCACGGGGCACTACGCGCGGGTGGTGGACGGGTCGCTTCGCCGCGCGCGCGACCGGCACAAGGACCAGACCTACTACCTGTTCGGGGTGCCACGCGCGGCGCTGTCCCAGGTTCGATTCCCGCTCGGCGACCTGGAGAAGGAAGAGGTGCGTAGCCTGGCGCGCGACGCGGGTCTCGCCACCGCCGACAAGCCCGAGTCGATGGAGATCTGCTTCGTCACCAGCGGCGACTACCGCGACGTGGTGCGGGCGCGCGGCGGTGCTGGCCGGCCGGGCCGCTTCGTCGACGAGGCGGGCGCCGAGTTGGGCCGTCACGGCGGGGTCGGCGGCTTCACCGTGGGCCAGCGCCGCGGCCTGCCGGCGCTCGGGGAGCCGCGCTTCGTCAAGCACATCGATGCCGCGAGCGGCGACGTCGTGCTCTGCGCGCGGGCCGGTCTGGCGAGCGAGGGCGCCCTGGTGCGCGGCGTCAACTGGCTGGTCGATCGGCCGACTGCGGCGCTTCGTGCCGAGGTGAAGGTGCGAGCGCAATCGCCGGCGGTGCCAGCCCGGCTGGAGTCGAGCGAAGCCGATACCGTGCAGGTGCGCTTCGACCAGCCGGTGGCAGCCGTCACCCCCGGGCAGGCAGCGGTGTTCTACGACGGCGACCTGGTGCTCGGCGGCGGCTGGATCGACTGACCGGCCTGGCGCGGCCGAGAGTCGGTCTCAGAGCGTGAGAGAGAATCGAGCCTGCACGCGCTGAGCTGCAAGGGTTGCGAATCGTCGCGGCGGGGACGAATTCGGCCGTGTTGTTCCGTTGCCACAGAGCTGACCAGGCCACGCCCGAGCAGCCCTGGAAGCTCCAAGCAACAACAGCGCCGGCGGCCCCCTCTGGTCGGCGCTGCGCCGACCTCAACCCTTTGGGTTGCGGCCGCCGGCCGCGCTGCAAGTGCCGCGAATCCTCGCGCCACGCGCGAATTCGGCGATGTCGTTCCGCTGCCAAGGCGCTGAAATCGCCCACTTCCAGCGGCACTGGAAGCCCCGGCAACAAAGGGGCCGGGGCCCCTCTCTGGTAGGCGCGAAGCGCCGACCGCAACCAAGCCTTTGGTTGCGGCCCCGGCTGCGCTGAGCATGTTGCTGGCGATCGCCTTCGCGATCGCGAGCTTCCGGCTCAGGCGACGGCGTCCTTGAGCGCTTGGCCGGGCTTGAAGCCGACCGTCTTGGACGCCGGAACCTGCATGGGTTCCTTGGTCTGCGGGTTGCGCACGGTGCGCGCCGCGCGGCTCTTCACCTGGAAGGTGCCGAAGCCGGTGAGCTGCACCGAGGTATCGGTCTTGAGACCCCGACTGATGCTCTCGAGGACGGAGTTGAGGGCCCGCTCGGCGTAGCTCCGAGTGCAGTCCTCACCCAGGGCTTTCTGCACCTCGTCGATGAGCTGTGCTTTGTTCATGATGATGTCGTGGGTTGATCGTTTGCTGAGCGCCGCAAGGGCGCGCGGCAGTGTAGCCGAGGGGTCGCGCCGGCCGCCCCGCGGCCGCGCAATTTTGCCGAAAGTCGAACCGAGCCACATCGCGCCCGCGAACAGTGCTCGAGTCCGAGTTCTCGTGCCTCGGTGGCCCGGCGACGGCGCGAGTCCGAACCGGAGCGAGCGTGCGGCTCGCGGCCGGAGACGTCCGGGTCGCGTTCGCTCAGCCGATCGTCATGCCCCGATCCACACCCTCGCCCCTCTCCCCCTGCTTTCTTCCTCTGGCGTTGGCTCTGTCGCCCGGCCTGCCGGCGCAAGGGCTGCGCGTCGCGTCGACCAACCCGGCCAACAACGCCGTGGCCGTCGACCCCGCCGCGCCGATTGCCGTGCGCTTCTCGGCGCCGTTGCAGGCTGCGAGCGTCGGAGCCGGCTCGGTCCGGGTCTTCGGTCGGTGGAGCGGGGTCGTGCCCGGCACGGTCGCGCTCGACGGCGCGGGGACGACGCTGACGTTCGTGCCAGCGCGTCCCTACTTCGCTGGCGAGTTGCTCATGGTCGTGCTGCCGAACACGCTGCGTGACACCGCCAACAACCCTCTGAGCGGCGGGCACTCGCTCTTGTTCTGGGCGGCGTCGGCACCGGGCACGCGCACGTTCGTCAATCGGCGCACCATCGCGCTCCGGCGTCAGGGCGAGGGCCTGATCGCCGCGTACGGGGTGTACGCCGGCGACATCGACGGCGACGGCAGCCCGGACATCACCGCGGCGAACGAGCGTGCGCCCGACTACCGCATGCTGCACAACGACGGCTGCGGGCAGTTCCCCGGCCCGATGGTCTTCTACCCGCTGCCGAGCCCGCAGGAGCCGAGCCCGACCGAGGGCGCCGACTTCGACGGCGACGGCAAGCTCGACATGGTCTCGGGCAACTCGAGCGGGGCGGCGATCACGATCAACCTGAACGACGGCAGTGGTGGCTTCGGCCCGCCGGTGACGCTGCCGACCGGCGGGTTCACGCACGGCGTCTGCGTGCTCGACGCCGACGGCGACGGGGACGCCGACATCGCCGCTCCCAACCAGTCCCGGGTGGCGCTGTTCCTGAACGACGGAACGGGCAGCTTCGCGGCCCCGGTGTTCTTCGACCCGCAGGGCAGCGCCGAGGACAACATCGCCGCGGTCGACTGCAACGGCGACGGCAAGATGGACCTGTTCGTCGGCAACCTCAATTCCGGCGACGTGTCGATCATGCTGGGCGCCGGCGACGGCACCTTCACCTTCAGCAGCCGGCGGTCGTGTGGCGGCAATCCGTTCCAGATGGCGGTCGGGGACGTCAACGGCGACGGCCGGGTCGACTGCGTCACCGCCAATCAGGGGTCCGGCAACGTCGGCGTCCTGCTCGGCGACGGGGCCGGTGGCTTCCTGCCTGTGGTGACCTACGCGGTGGGCTCGGCGCCCGCGGCCGTCGACCTCGGCGATCTCGACGGAGACGGCTGGCTCGACCTCGCAGCGTCCAACTACGGCTCCGGCAACTACACGGTGTACTTCAACAACGGCAACGGCACCTTCGGTGGCCGCATCACCCTGCCGTCGGGGAGCGCCGGCTCGTGCTGCACCCTGGTCGACTTCGACCGCAACGGCGTGCTCGACATCGTCGCCACCGATGAGATCACCGACGAAGTGCGGCTGTACGCGCACGTGGTCGCCGCACACGCCACCAGCCAGCCGGCGTCGTGTGCCGCGGCGCTGCGCGTCGACAACTTCGGCGCTCGCGGCGGGTTCGCGGTGCCGGCGACCGGCATCGCTTCGGCGAGCACGGTGTTCTTCGGAGTGAGCGGCGCGCCCGGGGCGCTGTACGGACTGTTCGTCGGTTCGCCGCGCCCAGCCGGTCTCTCGTTGCCCGCCTACGGCCTGCTGAACCTGGAGCCGTCGTTGCCGATCGTGGCGTTGTCGGCGTCGGTGCTCGACGGCTTCGGCGAGGCTCTTCTGCCCCTGACGTTGCCGGCGTTGCCGCTCGGCGCCAGCTTCGCCGCGCAGGCGCTGGTCGCCGACGGCGCGGCGTTCAGGTTCAGCAACCCGGAGACGGCGACCGTGGTGCGGTAGGGGGCGCTCGGTTGGCGGTGCCGGTCCTTCGAGGAGACCGGATCACCGCCATCACGCCTTCGCCTCAAGTCGAGAGCGTTTCGTGTCGATAGCACCGGCAAGTCCGGCAAAGGACGCGAATCGACATGAGGACGAGCATGAGGCTGCAGGCGATCATCCCCCTGACCTTGGCAGTGCTGACCGGGTGCATGAGCACCACGACGTCGGACCAGAGCTACGTCAAGGCCAACTCCGTCGTGGCGGCAGAGATCACCCGCCGCATCTCCGACATCCAGTACCAGCACCGAAACGATCTGCTGGACAACCTGATGTGGCTGGCGCAGTCCGGCGAGCAGGCGATTCCCTACCTGCTCGACGCGATGCACCACCAGGAGCCCAAGGTGCGCGCCAATGCCGCCTGGGTGCTGGGCCGCATCAAGGACCGCCGCGTGATCCCCGAGCTGGAGACGGCGGCCAACGACCAGAACCAGACCGTGCGGCTGGAGATCGCGCGGACGCTGGTGACCCTGGGCGACATCAAGTACGCACCAGCGCTGATCGAGGGTCTCGACTCGGACCGGCCGGCGGTGCGCTACAACTGCCACCAGGCCCTGAAGGAGGCTTCCGGGCGCGACTTCGGCTACGACCACTTGGCCGAGAGCGAGGTCGATCGGCAGCGAGCCACTCTGCGCTGGCGCCAGTGGTGGGGCGAGCAGTTCCAGGACCCGTGGTTCGCCAGCTCCTACGCGCAGGCGCACGGCTTCGATGCCAACGACACCGGCCGGCCGGCCATGCCCTCGCCGGCGCCGATGACCGAGACCGCGCCGCAGACGCCGCCGTCCGACGGCAACCGCTGAGGTCGCGGCTCGCTCGGCGGGAAAGGCACCCGCCGGCGTAGAGCGTCCGGAGGCACGCGCGCTAAGCTTGCGTCTCTGACCCTTCCCCGGCTGCGCCCCCGCCGCCGTCGAGAACCAGACGCATGCAGCAAGTGTCGCCATTGCCCTCCCGCAACGCCCGCACCGCGGGCTTCACGCTCATCGAACTCCTGGTGGTGATCGCCATCCTCGGCGTTCTGGCCGCGGTCCTGCTGCCCAACATCGTGAGCAGCCGCGAGACCGCCAACATCTTCGCCGACAAGAAGAACCTGTCGTGGCACTACACGACCCTCACCAACTACCGCGCCCGGCACAAGCGCTGGCCGCGCGAGGGTGGCAGCAAGTTCGTGCTGGCGTCCTGGGTCGAGGGGGTGGTGGAGAAGACGCCCGAGAACCGCGACCGCTACTTCAACCCGGCGACGTGGGAGAACGACGTTCGCCTGGGACAGCTGCGTGAAGAGGACCCCAAGGACATCTGGAAGACGTTCAACGACGTCACGTCCGAGGACACCACGTATGCCGGCCGCGCCAAGAAGTTCTTGTCCGGCAATCTGGAGTCGGGCAACGAGGCCCTGATGGCCGACGACAACGAGTACGGCCCCGCCTTTCCCGGCGGCTCGATCAACGTGCTGGTGGGCGACGGCAACGTGCGCGAGCTCACCGTCGAGGACCTGAAGAAGCACGGCTACCGCGACGACGAGGAGGGTTTCGTCTACCCCGTCGGCCTCGACTCCGACCACCCCCTCCTGAAGAAGCTCGACAAGTAGCAGAGAGGAGCCTGGCTCCACCTTGTTACTTCGCGGTGCCGAAGCGGGTGCGGAAGTAGAGGAACGTCAGGTAAGAGCCGAAGTCGTCGAGGCCGGCGCTCTGGCCGGAGGCTTCGCTGTAGTCGACCTGGCGCACCATGAGGCCGAGGTCGGCCGACGTGCAGACCCTGGTGGCGAGATCGGCGCGCCAGTCGAACACCTGCACGTCGAAGGTGCCGTGCGTCGATGTGTAGGCGCCCGACAGGTCGAGGTGCACCCGGCGGGTGAGCGCCACGGACAGGCCGGCGCTGAGAGTGTGGGTGCGGCCGTCGAAGCCCACGAAGGTCGGCACCGGGTTGGGATCGGGGTCGAAGTAGAAGTTGGTGAGGGTGCGCGAGTCGAGGTCGGTGTAGGCGTAGGACGCCCACAGGTCGGTGGCCGCTTCGGTCTGCAGGCCCACCGACACGCCCGAAGTCCAGGCGTCGAGCTCGGTGCTGGACACGTCGTTGCGTTTGCGACGGTGGTCGGTGAACACCTCGGCCCACCACGCGTCGCGCTGGTAGCGCACCTTGCCTTTGACGTTGCGCACCTCGTCGTCGCTCAGTTCGTGCAGCTGCACGCCGTTCTGGCCGAATTCGCGCAGCCGCCCCGACACCACCCAGCGCTCGTTCGGGCGCCAGTCGCCGTCGAGAAGCACGCCGTCGTTGCGGATCGTGCCGCGCACGAAGTCCTGGTCGCCGGTCTCGAGATCGGGCACACGCAGCCGCTCCTGTACGAAGCCGTAGCCGAGCGCCAGGCGCAGGCCCTCGACCGGCTCGACCTGCGCCGTCACCGTGCCCTCGAGGGTGCGCTGCGTGGTGCGCTGGTCCAGGGCGAGGGTCGTCGTCGAGCTGTTGTTGAGGTTGGGGTAGTTCGTCGCGTCGACCTGATCGATGTGCAGATCCTCGCGATGGTCGCGCCAGCGCAGGTCGCCGAGCAGCGTCCACGACTCGGACACTTGCCACGACGCCGTGCCGTCGAGCAGCCAGGTGCGCGCGCCGCCGCTGGCGAAGGCGGTCGTGTCGGTGACGAACTCGCCGATGTCGAAGCCTCGCGTCTGGCCGTCGCCGCGGATGCGCCGGTCGAGGTCGACGACGTGTCCCACCAGACTCCAGCTCAGCGCGTCGCCGCGGTCGCGTAGCTCGAGACGCGCGCCCGGTCCACGCAGTGTGCTCTGCGAGGTGAAGTCCTCGCTCTCGGTGGCGATCGGGTTGATCGGCGAGGTGCGCTCGTAGAACCAGCGGTCGACGTCGTCGTGCTCGCGGTACTCCACGGCCGCGCGCAGGTCGGGACCGATCGCGTGCGTCCGCAGCGAGGCCTCCCACAGGTCGAAGTCGTGCGCACGCGGGCTCTGCACGCCGGCCACCGTCGTCTGCGGCGTGACGTTGCGGTTACCGATGCGGTTGGTCAGCCAGAAGCCGTCCTGGCGGCGGCGCGTGAACGAGAGCCCCACGTCGGTGTCCTTCGCCACCTTGCCCAGGGCGTCGAACCCCCACTCTTCGGCGCGCAGATCGACGCGGTGGAAGTCGCCGCGTGCGCGGTACTTGAACGCGTCCTTCTGGAAGCGCGCCCGCAGCGAGCCCCAGTCGTCCTTCGCCACCTCGCCCTTGAGGCGCATGTAGGGGTCCTCGAGGTCGGTGAGCTTCACCGAGGCCCGGTCGAAGAGGGCGCCCTCGCGCCCGCGCGCGTCGAGCTCGAGGTCGGTCAGGCGGAAGCCGCCGTCGAGGTTCAGGTCGGTCTCGTAACGCTCGCGCGAGCCGAACACGTTGACGAAGCGGTAGCCGAAGCGCGCCACTGCCCCGAGCTCGAAGCCGCCGAGGGTGCCGTCGCCCATCGGCATGGCGTCGGGCACGCCGGTCTGCACCGGCGGCGGCGACGGGGGCTCCGGCACGCGGTCGAGCTGGCTCGACCACGGGTGCCGGCCGGCCTCGGGCGCGAAGCCCCGGTCCGGGTGGCACACCGCGCATGCCGCCGCGCGCACTGGCCCGGGCGCCGTCGGCGGCCGCATCGGGTCGACGGCGTTCTCGGCGTGCGCGGTCGCCTCCGTGTGGCACTGCGTGCAGGTCGCGTTGCGGTGCACGCTGTAGGCGAGCGCCTTCTGTGCGCCGGGATGGCAGACGGCACAGCTCGCCGTCTCGAGCCACGGTTCGAGCAATGGTGCGAGGTGCTCCGAGGCAGGTGCCGGCCCGGTCGCCTCGGGCGAGGGCAACCAGCAACCGAGGCCGGGTAGCAGGAGGGCAAGGCCTGCGCCGAAGGGACGGGATCGTGCGCGCCTCATCGGAACAGGTAGCGGGCGTGGTTGCTGCCGTGCACTTCGGTGTGGCAGTTGAGACAGTTGGTGAACACCGCGCCGGCCGTCTGGTCGTGGAAGATGGGGAAGTCGGCGTGGCACTGCAGGCAGTTCTGCTGCGTCGTGTGCTGGCGCAACAGACGCTTGTTGCTGGCGCCGTGCGGCTGGTGGCAGACCACGCAGCCGTCGGAGCGCGACGCCTGGTGCGCGAACACGAACGGGCCGCGGTACTGGCTGTGGCAGCGCACGCAGCGGTCCTGGCGCAGTTCGAGATCGCGCAGCTTGGGGCGCGCGCCGTGCGGGTCGTGGCAGTCGCTGCAGCCCATGGCGTGCTCGGGCACCGGGTGGTGGTTGGGCTGCGCGAACTCGGCCGCCACCGCTTGGTGGCAGGCCGTGCACTTGGTCTCGGCGTCGCGGCGCACCTCGCCCCGCTTCGCCGCCGGCGAGTGGCACGACAGGCAGCTCACCTCGTGACGCGCGTGCGACCCGACCGCCAGGTGCGCCAGCGCCGACTCGTGCTCGTGGCAGCGCAGGCAGGTGTCCTGCTGCAGGCTGGCGCTGGAGCTGTGCATGGACTCGACCAGACTCGGCTTGCCGCCGCTCTCGGCGTGCGCCAACGCGCCGGGGTGGCAGGCCGCGCAACCCTCCGCCAGCGGGGTGGTGCGGCGCCCGAGGGTGTCGTGGATGGTGCCCTCGAGGACGGCGAACGCCGGCTCGTGGCAGGTGCCGCACGCCTCGTTGGTGACCGGCGCGGCGGACGGCGCCGGATCCGGCGAGACCCGGCCGTGGATCGAGTGGCAAGTGGTGCAGGTCAACGTGGACGACAGCAACGGCTTGCGGCGGTCCTTCCAGTGGAAGTCCTGCGGGTCGACCTCCTCGTGGCACGAGCGGCAGGTCGCCGGCCCGTCGCCGGCGCGATCGGGACGGGTGATGAGACGCGCCAGGCCGCCGGTTTCGACGTGCAGCGAGCCGGGCCCGTGGCACGTCTCGCAACCGTCTGCGGTGTGCGACGCCGCGAGATGGGCGTGCGCGCCGGCGGCCAGCGCTTGGTCGCGCAGCGGGTGGCACTCGACGCACTTGGCCGCGCCGACGCGGCCGATGTCCGCGTGCGCGGCTTGATCGCGACGCATGAAGAACGCGACCCCGGCGTGAGGTGCGGCGGGCGGCGTCTTGCGGTGCACCTCGTGGCACGTGGTGCAGGTCTTGCCGGCGGCGAGGAAGCCCTGCAGGTCACCGCCGTGCGCGCGCGCGGCTTCGGCGTGGCAGCGGCCGCAGAACGCCACCACGCCGCGCCCCAGGTCGGGAGGGTGCGTGATCAGCAGCGTGTCGTTGTCGTCGTCGTCCGCGTGCGCCTTGCCGGGCCCGTGGCACGTCTCGCAGGCTCTCAGCTCGCTGGCCTCGACGACCGCACGGTGTGCACCGCCGTGGATCGCCTCCCACTGCTCTTCGTGGCAGTCCTTGCACACCGCCTCGCCGGCGTAGGAACCGGCGCGCGGAAAGGGCGCGGTCTTCTCCTGCCCGTCCTGCCGCGCGGACGGCGACGCCCAGGCGAGCAGTGGCGGCACGACGAACACGATCAGTCCACGGCGAGCGAGGGATGGCATGAGCGATCGCAGGGAGGGCAGCGGGCAGACCCGGCTTAGCAAGGTGCGTTCCGGCTGCGGCAGTGTCCGGAATCGGCGCACGTTTGTCGCCGGCGAGTCGCCGATCCGCACGCGGAGCTTTTGGTGGTCCCGCTGCGGATCCCGGCTCCGGGTGCTCGGCCGGCAGCTACCATCCTCGACCCGATGTGCCGCGACTCCCAGCGCCCAGCACCCGTCGGGGCCGACCCGGCGGCGCGCGCCTGGGTCGAACTCGTTCTCCTCGTGCTCTTCGAGTTGGTGGTCGTGCAGGGTTTCACCCAACACGTCGACCTGCACCCCGCCGACGAGGCTCTCTACCAGCAGCGGGGGCAGCGGCTGCTCGACCTCGACTTCGACGAGGGCAGCTGGGTCTTTGCCCCTGTCTACGCAGCCGCCTACGCGACCCTGCGCCTGCTGCCGCTACGGGGTGACACCATCCAGGACACCATGGGGGTGCTCCTGGCGCTCGCCAGCACGTTGGCCGTGTGGTGGGCCGCGCGCGGGCTGATGGCGCGGCCGGCCGCCATCCTGGCCGGCGCCTGGTGGGGAGCCTCGCTGCCGGTGCTCGCCAGCAGTCTGCGCGTCTACCTGTTCTCGGCGACCCTGACCACAGTGGCTGTCGGTCTGGCCGCGCGCCGCCGCGTCGCGCTGGCCATGATCGTGCTGGGCCTCGCCGCCCTCAACCGTCCCGAGCTGCTGCCCTGGCTGGTGGTCGCCGCCGCCGGGCTGGCGCTGTGGGCGCTGCGGCGCCACCGGCACGGCCAGGCCGTGGTGGTCCTCGCCGTGCTCGTGGCTGGCCTGGCCTTCGGCGCCGGGCTGGCGCGACCCGAGTTCCGCCACCGCCAGTGGTTCACCTTCCGCTGGGACTACGCTGCGCACTTCCAGCCCGGTGACGACGTGAGCTACGTCGAGGGAGCGCCGGTCACGCGTGCCGATGCGGTGGTCGAGGCGGCCTTCCCTGGCTGTCGCTCGGTGGCCGACGCGGTGCGCGAGAACCCCGGCGCCGTGCTCGAGCACGTCGGTCGCAACCTGAGGCTGGTCCCGGGCAACCTGCGCGACCTGATGGCGATCCCCTGGTGGCACTTGCCGCGCCTGCGGTGGACGCTGGTGGCGCTGGGGGCGCTCGCCGCTGCAGTCGGGTTGCTGGTCGGCGTCGTGCAACGGGGCGCGACGAAGCCACCGGCGAACGTGCCGGCCCTGCTGACGATGGGTGCCAGCCTGTGCATCCTCGGTCCGATGGTCGTGTTCCTGCCGCGCCCCGACTACCTCATGCCGGTGGGTGTGGTCCTCCTGCTCGGCGCGGCCGGGGCGGTGGCGCGGGCCGGCAGCTTCCTGTGCGGGCGCCTGCGGGTAGGCCCCGGCACGGCGTGGGGCGCGGCGGCCGGCGCCGTGTGCGCCGCCATCCTGCTGGTGCCCGGGCCCTTCGTGTCGCCGCCGGCGGTGCCATGCCCCAACCGTGACGCGGTCGCCCTCGTGGCGGCACAGGGTCTCGGCGACGATGCCGTGCTGTACGCGGCCACGGCCGACGGCATGCGCACGCTGTCGAGCGGTCGGTTCCAGAGCGGGGACCTGCAGGCGCTGCTCGCGGGCAAGGTCGTTCCCGACCGCCGGCCGAGCTACCTTCTGGTCGGACCGTGGGACCTGCAGGGGCCGGCGGCCGAGCCGGTCGTGGCGCTCCTACAGGGCGGGGCCTGGCAGCTGGTCGACGCTGGCAGCGACTGCTGGCTGTTCGTGCGGAGGACGTGATGCGCAACCTTCTCTTCGTCTTGCTGGCTGGTCTGTCGGCGGCGCTGGTGACCTGGCGCCAGCACGGGGTCGATCGCCTGCGTGCGGAGCTCGCGGACCAGGACCCGCTGGTGCGCCGTGGCGCGGCTCTGGCCTTGATGCGGCGGGGCGCCGCGGCAGCGCCGGCAGTGCCCGAGCTGGCGGCGCTGGTGGCGGACGACGCCGTGGCAGCCGTGGCGATGTCGGCGCTGGCGGCGATCGGCCAGGCCGCCGAGCCCGCGGTGCCGGCCGTGGCAGCGCGGGCCATGGGCGGCGATTTCCTGCTGCGGGCGCGGGCGGTGTTCACCTTGTGCCGGATCGCGCCGGAGCACCCGCAGACCGCCTCGGCCGTGGCCGCCGCGCGGGCAACTCCGCTGCTGTCGACTCTGGCCGTGCCGGCGCGTTGATCGCTACACTGCCGCCCGCCGAATGATCCGGTCGCCCCGCTACTTCCTGCACAGCTACGGCTGCCAGATGAACAAGCTCGACTCCGAGCTCGTCGAGAGCCGCCTGGTTCAGGCCGGCTATGCGCGGGCTGCCAGCGAGAACGAGGCCGACGTCGTGCTGCTCAACACCTGCGCCGTGCGCCAGCACGCCGAGGATCGGGTATGGAGCCGGCTCGGCGTGCTGCGCATCCGCAAGCGCAAGGAGCCGCACCTGGTGGTGGGGGTGCTCGGCTGCATGGCCGAGGAGCACAAGCAGTACCTGCAGGCGCGCATGCCGCACGTCGACCTGGTCGTCGGGCCTTCGGCCTTCGGCGATGTCGACGCCAAGGTCGAGGCGGCGCGGCAGCGCAACGAGAAGCTGCGGCCCGTGGTCGACGCGCACGGGCGCGCCCGCCTGCAGCCGGCGGCCGGTCTGCTCGCCGTCGGCGAGGGCGTCTCGGGCGACACCATCGAACGCGACGTCAAGCTGCGGCCGCGACGCGCGCAGGCCTACGTCAGCATCATGCGCGGGTGCAACATGCCGTGTACCTACTGCATCGTGCCGTCGACGCGCGGGGCCGAGGTGAGCCGTCCGGTGGCGCAGATCGTCGAGGAGGCCACGCGCCTGTGCGGCGACGGCGTCACCGAGATCTGCCTGCTCGGCCAGACCGTGAACGCCTACGGTCGCGACCTCAGCCCGCGCGCGACGCTGTCCGAGCTGCTGCGCCGCCTGCACGATATCCCGTCGCTGCGCCGCCTCGCCTTCATCACCTCGCACCCGAACTTCCTCACCGCCGACCTGTGCGCGACCCTGGGCGAGCTGCCGAAGGTCGCGCGCTACCTGCACCTGCCGGCGCAGAGCGGCAGCACGGCGGTGCTCAAGACCATGCAGCGCGGCTACACGCGCGAGCGCTACCTCGAGCGCGTCGAGCACCTGCGCGCTCGGGCGCCGCACATCGAGCTGCACTCGGACTTCATCGTCGGCTACCCCGGCGAGACCGAGGCCGACTTCGCGGCGACCGTGTCGCTCATGCGCGAGGTGCGCTTCGCACAGAGCTACGTGTTCAAATACTCGCCCCGGCCCGGCACGGTGGCTGCTGGCCTGGCCGACGACGTGCCCGACGACGTCAAGCAGGCGCGCAACCAGGCCCTGCTGGCGCTGCAGGCCGAGCACAGCTTGGCCGCGAACCGCGCGCTCGAGGGCAGCGTGCAGGAGGTGTTGGTGGAAGGCGAGGGTGATCCCGGCTGCCTGAGCGGGCGTACCGCGCACCACCGCATCGTGCACTTCGCGGCTACCGATCCCGGGCTGGTCGGTTGCTACGTGCCGGTGCGCATCGCCCGCGGCAACGCGCATTCGCTGATCGGCGAGCTGTTGGCGCAGGACAGCCACGAGGGCGAGGAACGGGCGCACGCGCTGACCGCGCCGCGGCGCTGAGCGCCATGGCGAGTCGCCCGCCCGACGCTGCCGACGATGCGCGCTGGATGCGGGAAGCGCTGGCCCTGGCCCTGCGCGGGCGGGGGCTGGTCGAGCCCAACCCACGCGTCGGCGCCCTCGCCCTGCAAGACGGCGTGGTCGTCGGGCGTGGCTGGCACCGGGAGTGGGGCGGGCCGCACGCCGAGATCGCGGCCCTGGCCGAGGCGCGCAGCCGCGGCGCTGCCCCCGACACGGTGGTGGTGACGCTCGAGCCCTGCGGCAGCGAGGTGGGCGAAGGCGGCAAGAAGACCGGCTCGTGCGCGCGCGCCTTGCTCGAGGCCGGCGTGCGCCGCGTCGTGTTCGGCCAGACCGACGCGGACCCGAGGCATCGCGGGCGCGGCCCCGACGTGCTGCGTGCTGCCGGCGTCGAGTTGGTCGCTGGCGTGGAGGCCGAAGCGTGCGCCGCGATCAACGCGCCCTTCGTGCGCTGGCTCGGGCTCGATCGCCCTTGGACCATCGCCAAGTGGGCGATGAGCCTGGACGGCAAGATCGCCACCCGTACCGGCGACGCCCGCTGGATCTCCGGCGAGGCGGCGCGACGCGCGGTGCACGCGCTCCGCGCGCGCGTCGACGCCGTGGTGGTCGGCTTCCGCACGGCGTTGCGCGACGACCCGTTGCTCACGGTGCGCGACGTCCCCGGTGGCAACCCGCTGCGCATCGTGGTGGACCCCGACGCCGCCTTGCCGCTCGACCGGCAGCTCGTGCAGACCGCGGCGAAGGTGCCCACCTTGCTGGTGGTGGCCGAGGACGCCGAGCCGGCGCGGTGCGCGGCGCTGGCAAGCCTGGGGGTCGAGATCTCGAGGGTGCCGCGTCGCGGCCCACACCGAGTCGACCTCGCCGTGGCGTGGCGTGCTCTGCGCCAGCGCGGGCTGCAGCGCGTGCTGGCGGAGGGTGGCGGCGGGCTGCTGGCGGCCTTGGCCGCCGACGGGGCCCTCGACCAGGTCGTCGCCTACGTGGCTCCCCTGCTGGTGGGAGGGGCGGCGGCGACGACGCCGCTCATGGGCGAGGGGGTGGCGTCGATCGCCGATGCCCTGCGCCTGAGCGACCTGGGCGCGGTGCAGGTGGGGGACGACGTGGCGCTGACCGCGTTCTTCTAGAGCGTCGGCAGCAACCGGCCGGCCCGGCCCGAGCCCTGGCGGTTTCTTCATGCGTCTGCCCACGGCGACGGACGGCGGGACGCACCGGTGGCATCGGCGCGCCGTCGGGCGGTGCCGCCCGGTTGCCGGCTGTGTCTTGCGCAAAGCGGCGCCGGTGCCGAAAACGTGGTCATGCCGCACAGGCTTCTCGTGACCGGCGCCGCCGGCTTCATCGGCGCGCGCTTCGTCGAGTCGCTCGCCGCTCGGGGCGCGCCGCCGCCGATCTCCGTCGACCGTGGCGACGCGTTCGCCGCGCGGCCCGAACACGCCGGCGTCGACTTCGGCGACATCGTCGACATGGACGAGCTGTTCGGCTGGCTCGAGGCGCAGTCGACCGAACTCGGGGGCATCGTCCATCTCGGCGCGTGCACCGACACCACCGAACTCGACGAGGGGTTCTTGCGCCGGGTCAACCTCGAGTACTCGCAGCGCCTGTGGCAGGTGGCGCGCGCGCGCGGCGTCCCGTTCGTCTACGCCAGCAGCGCGGCCACCTACGGCGACGGCACCGAGGGCTACGCCGACGACGAGAGCAAGACCGACCGTTTGCGGCCGCTCAACCCCTACGGCGAGTCGAAGCTGCGCTTCGACCAATGGGCGTTGGCCGAGGCGGCGGCCGGTCGGGAGCCGCCGGCGTGGTCGGGCTTCAAGTTCTTCAACGTGTACGGCTTCGGCGAGCGCCACAAGGGCGCCATGGCCAGCGTCGTACTCAAGGCGTTCGACCAGATCCGCAAGGACGGCAAGGTGCGCCTGTTCCGCAGCCACCACCCCGACTACCGCGACGGCGAGCAGAAGCGCGACTTCGTGTACGTCGGCGACGTGGTCGACGTGCTGCACTTCGCGCTGCGCAAGCCGTTGCGGCGCGGCATCTACAACCTCGGCAGCGGCACGGCCCGCACCTTCCTCGACCTGGTGCGCTGCGTGTTCCGCGAACTCGGCGCCGAGGAGCGGATCGAGTTCGTCGACACGCCGGAGGCGATCCGCGCCCGCTACCAGTACTTCACGCAGGCCGACATGGGCCGTCTGCGCGAGGCCGGGTACGACAAGCCGTTCCACTCGTTGGAGGAAGGCGTGCACGCCTACGTGACGCGCTTGCTGGCGCCGGCGAAGACGCCGGGCGCCAAGGCGCAGCGCTGATCTCGCCGGGCAGACTCTCGGCAGGCGGTCACTTGTGGGCCAGCACGAAGCGCACGCTGGCGCGGCTGACGTGGTTCGGCGCCGCGAGCGCCGCCAGCAGCTCGCGGCGCACGCGCCCGAAGTCGTCGCCGCAGAATGCCTGCAGGAGCTGCATGCGTTGCAGGCGCTGGTCCCAGGCCGCCACCACCTCGGCGGACAGCGGCCCGTCGCCGGCCAGTTCGCGGTCGTCGAGGGTGATCTCGGTCCGCACGTCACATCCGGCTTCGCGCAGGCAGCCGGCCAGGCGGCGGCCCATGCGGAAGTCGTAGCGCCGGGCGGCGAGGCCGTCCTCGACGTAGCGCGCCAGCATGGTGCGGGTCCGCTCGCTCACCGGCTCGTGCGCGAACATGTCGTCGACCTCGGTGAGGGCGATCCAGCCGCCCGGGCGCAGGGCGCTCAGCCAGTGGCGCAGCACCGGCGCGAGATCGCAGAAGTAGGCGGCGGCGAAGCTGCACCAGATGCCGTCGGCCGCGGCCGCGGCGATCAGGTCGGCGGGCAGTGCGCGCAAATCGGCGCGATGGAACTCGGCGTGGTCCAGATGTCGCCCGCGCGCAGCCGCCAGCAGCTCGTCGTTGCCGTCGAAGCCGCGCACCCGCGCCCCGCGCCGGACCAGCTCCGCGGCGAGGTCGCCGACGCCGCAGCCGAGGTCGAGCACCGTGTGCCCGGAGACGTCGGGCAGCAATGCCAGCGCGCGCGGCCAGTCGCGCCACGCGAACTGGCGCCGGTAGTCGTCGGCCAGACCCATGCGCGCACCATCGAACCCGGCGCGGGTGACGTCAACCCACGCTGCCGGTCAGCACTCGGGGATGGCCACCGCCAGGCCGCCTTCGCTGGTCTCCTTGTACTCGCGGCGCATGTCGAGCCCGGTGCGCTTCATCACGCGGATGACGTGGTCGAGGCTGACGATGTGGTGGCCGTCGCCGTGCAGGGCGAGCTGCGCCGCGCTCCACGCCTTGGCCACGCCCATGGCGTTGCGCTCGATGCATGGCGCCTGCACCAGGCCCTTCATCGGGTCGCAGGTGAGGCCGAGGTTGTGCTCGAGGCCGATCTCCGCCGCGTTCTCCACCTGGTCGGCGTTGCCGCCGAGGATCTCGCACAGGGCGGCCGCTGCCATGGCGGTGGCGCTGCCGACCTCGCCCTGGCAACCGACCTCGGCGCCGGACAGGCTGGCGTGGGTCTTGATGACCATGCCGATGGCGCCGGCCGTGGCCAGGGCGCGGTGGATGCGCGCGCGGTCGAGCTGCAGGCGGTCGCAGACTTCGAGCAGCACGCCGGGGAAGACGCCGGCGGCGCCGTTGGTGGGCGCGGTGACCACCTGGCCGCCGGCGGCGTTCTCTTCGTTGATGGCGAAGGCGTACGCCTGCGCCATGGCGATCTGACGGTAGCTCTCCTGCACCTCGCCGCGCTTGACGCGGGCCATCAGCTCGCGCGCCCGCCGGCGCACGCCGAGGCCGCCGGGCAGGTCGCCGCCGCGGGCGAGGCCGCGTTCGGCGCAGGCACGGAACGCCGCCCACACGCGGTCGAGGCCCTGTTCGAGTTCGCCCGGCTCGCGCTGCCAGGCGCGCTCGTTGACGAGGACGACCTCGCCGAGCCCGATGCCGTGCGCCTTGGCTGCGGCGACCAGCTCGTCGCCGGTGCGGAACGCGATCTCGGGCGGTGCCGGCGGCGCCGTCGTGATCCCGGGGTCGGTGCCGGCGCGTTGCACGAAGCCGCCGCCCACCGAGAACCACATCTCTTCTGCCGACGTGTTTCCCGCCGGGTCGAGGGCGCGAAACACCATGGTGTTGGGGTGCGGCACCTCGTAGTCGGGCAGGTCGGCGCGGCGGGTGAACACGACGTCGTCCGGAGACAGGCGCAGCCGGCCTTCGCCCCAAGCGATCTCCGGCGCCTGCCGCAACCGGGACTCGATGTCGAGCAGGGCGTCGCAGTCACAGGTCTCCGGCTCCCAACCGAGCAGGCCGCCGAGCACGGCGCGGTCGGTGCCGTGCCCCTTGCCGGTGGCCGACAGCGAGCCGCGCAGCTCGACCACCACCCGGCTCGGCAGGATGTCGGTGCCGAGACAACGGCGGCGGAAGAACAGCGCCGCGCGCATCGGTCCGACCGTGTGGCTCGAGCTCGGGCCGGGCCCGATCCGGAACATGTCGAGGAGACGTACGGTGATGGGAGAGATGACCATCGGGTGCCGGCAACATAGCGGGCGCTGCGCATCCTCACGGCGTGCATCGGGTTGCGCGGCCGCCGGCCGGGGCTCGGGCACAATCCGTGGGCGCCGCGACTGCGCCGATTCAAGTCCGGGCACCGCCGGCCGGAGACTGGAGCAGGCTGGCCGACGCCGGCACGCGGTTACGGGCGACGTGGTGGGTGAGCACGAGATCTCCGGCATCGGGCGCTTCAGCCACTTCGGGCAGCGCCTCGACGAGCGCGATGCGGCGCCGAGGCGCGCGGCGCGGCGCCAGCGCTTCGGCGGCGGCGACAGCGTCGAGCTGAGCGCACCGGAGGTGGCGACCCTCGGTCTGCTGCGGCAGAGCGTGCTCGTACGCACCCGCGAGCTGCTCGAACTGGACGAGGTGCCGGCCCACCCGCGTTTCCACGAACTCACTCGGGCGAACGCGGACGCGTTCCTGGGCCGGCTGTGGGGCGAGCAGGCCCAGCTGGCCAGTGCTCGCGACGGTCAGTGGGAGGCGGCACGCACGCAGCGAGCCCTGCACGACGCCATGACCCTCGGCGTCGAGGACACGCTGGGCATGTTGTGCGAGCAGGACCAGCTCGACGAACCGAGTTGGCGCCTGCTGTGCGATGTGCTCGACGCATGGGCGCGCAAGGTCGAGCACGCGAGCGGCGGTTCCACGTAGCGCGCGCGGGGCCCGCGCCCTCAGCCGCCATCGATCAGACCCGCATCGAGCGGGTCGTCGATGGGAAGTTCGTCGTCGCCCGCCTCGAGGAAGCCGTGCGGCAGCGACACCTTCTGTTCGCGGCCGTCCTTGCAGCGGCGCACGCGGAGCGCCGCCTCCGGGAACTCCTGCTCGGGGGGGAGCGCCCGCATCACGCTCTCCAGGTCGGCGAGGGTCTCGAGTCGCTGCATCGCCGCGTGGGCGCGCTTGACCCCCGGGAAGCTCTTGGTGTACCAGCCGCAGAACTTGCGCATCTGCAGCATCGCCGGGCGTTCGCCGAAGAAGGCCGCCAGCAGGCGCGCGTGCTCCAGGGTGACGTCGACGATCTCGCCGAGCTTGGGCGGCGCCTGCGGTTCGTTGCCGTCGAACACGTCGCAAAGGTCGCGGAACAGCCACGGCCGCCCGAGACAACCGCGCCCGACCACCACGCCGTCGCAGCCCGTCTGGCGCAGCATGCGCAGCGCGTCGAAGGCCTCGAACACGTCGCCGTTGCCGAGCACCGGGATCGTGCGCACCGCCTGCTTCAGCTCGGCGATGGCGTTCCAGTCGGCGTTGCCCGAGTAGAGCTGTGCCGCGGTGCGCGCGTGCAGCGCCACGGCCCGGCAGCCCTCTTCTTCGCCGACGCGACCGGCGTCACGGAACGTGAGGAGGTCGCGGTCGATGCCCTTGCGGAACTTGACGGTCACCGGAATGGAGCCGGCGTTGCGGACGACGGCTTGCACCAGGCGCGCCATCAGGCGTGGCCGCGCCGGGATCGCCGCGCCGCCGCCGGCCGCGGTCACCTTGCGCACCGGACAGCCGAAGTTCATGTCGATGTGGTGGACGTCCCACTCGTCGCGCAGGACGCGGGTCGCCTCGCCCAACGCCACCGGATCGGTTCCGTACAGCTGGATGCTGCGCACGGTCTCCTCCGGCGCGAACGACGCCAGGCGCATCGTCTTGGCGTTGCCGAGGGCGAACGCCTTGGCGGTGATCATCTCGCTCACGTACAGGCACCGGTTGCCGGAGAAGCGCCGGCACACGGTGCGGAACGGCGCGTTGGTGACGCCCGCCATCGGCGCCAGCACCACCGGTGGGTCGACCCGCAGCGGGCCGATGCACAGCGGCCCGAACTCGCCCGGCCGGGCCAGGGGGACGTCGGCGTTGAGGGTGCTACGCACGGCGAGGAGCCCGCGGCCGCTGCTTGCCCCGCGGTGCAGCGACTGAGACGGCCGCCACGTCAGAGCTGCTCGCCGCAGCGCGGGAGCGTTGGTGCCCAGGAGAGGACTCGAACCTCCATGGGGTTTTACCCCCGCTAGGACCTGAACCTAGTGCGTCTGCCAATTCCGCCACCTGGGCGTGGGGAGGCGGCGGAGGGTAGCGCTCGGCGGCGAGGATGCAAGCCCGTTTGCCGGCACCTGCCTCCGCGGGCCGGCGCCGCGCGGTGCGCCGCTGGCGGCCGAGACCTTGCTTCTTGCAACCGGCGGGGTAACCAAGCTCTGCCCATGTCTGCCTCCGACAAGAAGGCCCCGCCCCGCCGCGCCGTTGCCGTCAACAAGAAGGCGCGGCACGAGTTCGAGGTGCTCGACACCTTCGAGGCCGGGTTGGTGTTGCGCGGCACGGAGGTGAAGAGCCTGCGAGCCGGGAAGATCTCGCTCGAGGAGAGCTGGGGCAAGATCGAGAACGACGAGGTGTTCCTCGTCGGGGCACACATCGAGGAGTACACGTGCGGCAACCGGCAGAACCACGATCCGGTGCGCCGGCGCAAGCTGCTCCTGCGCGGCAAGCAGATCAAGAAGCTGAAGGCGCAGGTCACCCAGAAGGGTCTGACCCTGGTTCCCCTCGACGTGTTCTTCAACGAGCGCGGCTTCGCCAAGGTGACGCTCGGCCTGTGCCGTGGCAAGAAGCTGCACGACAAGCGCGAGGCATCCAAGGCCAGGGAGGCCAAACGGGCGATGCGGGACGCATACTGAGCATCGAGCCGGCTGCGGGCGACCGCGAGTCGACGGGCACAGCGAGCGACGACGACATGACCGAAGACTTCTACTGCGACCAAGTGCTCAGC
The DNA here is from genome assembly GCA_041398565.1 of Planctomycetota bacterium. Taxonomy (GTDB): domain Bacteria; phylum Planctomycetota; class UBA1135; order UBA1135; family UBA2386; genus DATGPD01. The sequence continues at coordinate 824,048 of JAWKUN010000002.1, forward strand.
GGCCGCACGCCGGTCGAGGTGGTGCGCGAGACGGCGCGCGTGCTGGCCTACCACCACACCCGGCCGTTCTGGCCGGTGCACATCGTGGTCATTCCCAAGCAGCACGTACCGTCGCTCGTCGACCTCGGCGCCGCCGACGCGACCGTGCTGCACGAACTGCTGGACGTGGTGCGGCAGGTGGCAGCGGACGTGCTCTCCGAACACGGCGCGGCGCGCGTGCTCACCAATCTCGGACGCTACCAGGACAGCAAGCACCTGCACTTCCACGTCAACAGCGGCGACCCGCTACGCTAGACGGCGGTGGGGGCCGAACTCGGCCGGGCGGCGGGCCGGCTGTGGCCGCGGTCGGTGGCCACAGTCGGTGGCCACAGTCGGTGGCCGCCGCCTCGGCGCTGCCTCGCGCTCGCCCGGCACGCACTCGCGGTGGTATCGGCGCCAGGTGCCCGCGGCGCCCTTTCGGGAGTGGTCGCGGTTGGCAAATCCGCGGCTCGGGCCAATGATGGTCGCGTTCGCCGCGCGTCCGCTGGTCCCTCATGCATCACGTCCAAGACATCCCCGCCGCTGTGCTGTCGGGCTTCGCGCTCGCGGGCGAGCCGATCGCCGTCGAGCCGCACCGGCGCGGACACATCCACGACACGTTCATCTCGACTTGGCAGCAGGACGGCAAGCAGCGCCGCTTCCTGCACCAGCACCTGAACGAGGACGTGTTCAGCGACATCCCCTCGGTGATGCACAACGTGGTGCAGGTGACCGAGCACCTCGAGCGCAAGATCCGCAGCGAGGGCGACGACGGCTTCCACGCCCTGCGCCTGGTGCCGACCCGCGCCGGCGACTCGTACCTGCGGGTCGGCGGCGAGCCCTGGCGCACCTACGAGTTCGTCGAGAACACCGAGACCTTCGACCGGTGCTCGGACACCCGGCACGCCTACGAGGCGGCGCGCGCCTTCGGCCAGTTCCAGGCGCGGCTGGCGGACCTCGATCCTCGCAGCCTGCGCGAGACCATCCCCGACTTCTTCAGCACGCCGCACCGGCTGCGTCAGCTCGACGCCGCCGTGGCCAAGGATCCGGCGGGCCGGGTGGCGTCGGTGCATGCCGAGCTGGCTTTCGTCGACGCGCGGCGCACGTCGACCCGGCTGATCGAGAAGGAGGTGGCCGCCGGTCGCATGCCGTCGCGCATCGTGCACGGCGACACCAAGCTCAACAACGTCTTGTTCGACCGCGCCACCGCCAAGGCCGTGTGCATCGTCGACCTCGACACCTGCATGCCGGCGTACTCGCTGTACGACTTCGGCGACCTGGTGCGCTTCACCGCCGCAACCAGCGCCGAGGACGAGACCGACCTGCGCAAGGCCGGCACGGATCTCGAACTCTATCGGGCGCTCGTGGCCGGCTACCTCGACACCGCCGGCAGCTTCTTGACCCGGCTGGAAGTCGAGCTGATGCCGTTCGCGGCGCGCCTCGTGACCCTGACGATCGGCATGCGCTTCCTGGCCGACCACTTGAACGGCGACGTCTACTTCAAGGTCGGCCGTCCCGACCACAACCTGGACCGCGCTCGGGTGCAGTTCGCGATGGTGGCGGCGATGGAAGCGCGCGAGCGCGACATGCGCGTCGGCGTCGGCGCTTGACGGACGAAGCACTCGCCGGCAGATGCAGGACACGGCGGTGGGGGCGCTTCACCTCGAGGGATGCGTCCGTGTCTCTCGCCTCGTGAGGAGAAGCGGTCTCCCTCCGGTCCTTGGGCGTGGGCAAGGACGAGCCGCCAACGTTGCAAGATGCCTGACTGCGTTCCCGTGGCGCCCACGTGCGCTCGGAGGCCCACGATCATGCAACACCAAGCGATACGAGCATCCGCGTTCTCGTTCGTCGTCGTCGCCGCAGCCCTTGCCGCGCAGGCACCACAACCCGTACCGGTTCGTCCCCCGGACCCATCCAACGTCAACGCTCCGGTCGCGCCGGAGGCCATCTACGTAGGTCGCCAGGGGCCTGCGGGGCTGTCGATCATCGATCTCAACGGACTGGGGCAGGGCACCGGGGATCCAGCCAACACGCGCTTCCCGCTCAATCCCAACGTCGGCCGACCCGACGTGACGCCGCCGTTGGCGCCAGGAGCCTCGCGCATCGACGCCGGCAGCGAAGGCGTGCTGACCCTGACGCGCGACGACCGAGGCGGCGTCGTCCACCTGGGCGATCAGGTGAGGCTCGTGGGCGACATCCACATCGGCCAGCCGCTCGACCTGGTCTACAACAACGAGGCGACCAACCGGTTGGCGACGTCCGCCAATCAACTCAATCCGGCGACCATGCAGCTCGCGCGCGGCAACACCATCTCGGTGGCGCCGCACCCGAACCCGCCACGCCTGCTGCCGGGCAGCCTGGCCGGCGAGGAGCCGAGCGTCACGACCTCCGGCTTCGTCTCCGGACGCGTCACCACGTCGGCGCCACCCTGCCTGCCGAGTCCGCTCAATGTGTTGGTTCCGGGCAACCCGTTCGACCTGCTCCATCCGGGCCTTTTCGACGCTCGCTACAGTGCCGTGTTCTACGGGCCGCAACCGGCGCGTCCGGTCGTGGCCACGCCGTACTGCCCGTTCACCAGCCGCCAGCAGATCGGTCACTTCCTCTACGTGGTCGACCGCGCTCAGCGGCGCCTACAGGTGGTGAACAGCAACCGGATGACGCTGCTGGCGTCGATTCCGCTCGCCGATCCGTACAGCGCCGCGATGGCCCCCAACCTGCGTTGGCTGGCGGTGTCGAACTACAGCTCCGGCACGGTCTCGTTCGTCGACGTCGACCCGTTGAGTCCGACCTTCCACCGCGTGTTGGGCGACGTCGCCGTCGGTCGCGGACCCACCGGATTGGCCTGGCAGCCGGAGGGCGAGGATCTGCTGGTGTGCAACTCGTTGGACAGCACGGTGAGCATCATCAGCGGCGCCACGTTCGGCGTGCGGTCGGTGTTGCGCAACGTGTTCCGCAACCCGATGGAGGTCGCGGTCAGTGCCCGCCAGTTCCGGGTCGGGCTCAACTCGATGACCTACTTCGCGGTGATCCAGAACGGCGACGGTTCGCTCGTAGCCTACGAGTCCGGGCCGGCGCCGATCGGTCGCGACGCCACCTTCCCGCTGCCGCTGATCATCCCCAGGGCGATGGTGCTCGAGGCGCGCAGTTCGTCGGTCACGCCACAGTTCGTGATCGCGACGCGCAACGTGCTCGGCCAGGCGCAGGTAGCCGTGCTCGAGGTGTACGACCTCGGCGGCCGCCAGTGGTCGCTGCGGACGATCGCGACCTACGGCGGCCAGGTGGGCGGGGCGTTGTTCAGCGGCAACCAGATCGCCGATCTGGCCTTCGACGAGTGTTACAACGACGGCGCCTCGGCGGACGTGCCGTCGCCGCTCCCCGGTCTGCTGTACGCCCGCCACAGCGGCAAGGGCTTCCTCAAGCAGGGCAGCACCGGCATCGTCGCCGCGCATCGCAGCCAGCTGATGTTCGTGGCCTGCAGCGACACCGGCAAGGTCGATGTCGTCGACCTCGTCTCCGGCCTCATCCTCAAGAGCATCGATGCGCCGGGCGTGACGACTCTGAGCCACTACTGGCGGCAGTGAAGCCGGGGTCGGCGCGGCGTTGCGTGCCGCGCCACCTGGTCCCCACGGTCGACAGAGTGCGTGCGGTCGACAGAGGCCGTGCAGTCGAGAGTGGAGGAGCGCCGCGACTCACGGTCGCTGTTCGAGCTTGTCGGCAACGCGCTGGCGCAGCCCGTCGGCCAGGGCGGCACAGGTGGCGAACGCGCGCGCGTCGCCCTCGTCGATCCGGTTCTCGTACAGCACGCGGTGCAACTTGGCGAGCGTGAGGTCGGGATGCGGTCGGTCGACCACGGTCACCGCGTCGCCGGCTTCCAGCGCGCCCTCGGCGAGCACGCGCAGATACCAGCCTGTGCGGCCGTTCTCGATCACCTCGGCGACGAGGTCCTGCCGTCTGAACTTGCGGGCGAGCTTCCAGCACGGGCCACGTGGCTGAGCGACCTGTAGGCGCGCGGAGCCGACAGCCCACACGTCGCCGATCGCGACGCTGCACTCGTCGAGTCCTTCGACCGCCAGGTTCTCGCCGAAGGCGCCGGGACCCAACTCGCGAGGGTCGAGCACTTCTGCCCACGCCGCGTAGTGGTCGAGCGCATAGGCGAGGACGGCTTTCTCGGGACCGCCGTGCACGCGGGTGTCCGCGTGCTCGTCGCCGCCGACGCCGGTCCGGTGCACCTGCACCGGACCGGCGAGCGGGGTCTTCCAGATCGCCGAGAGCCACGGTCGCGCCAGCGGATCCGCGGCATCGTCGACACCACGGCTCTCGGGGCGGCCGGCGCAGACGGCGGTCAGGCGCGCATCGGCCGTCATCCGAGGTCGGACAGGTTGGCGCCGAAGTTCACGTGGAACACGTCGTTGCCGACCACGAGCGCCGGCAGCGTCTTCACGCCGAGCTGACGAGCTTCGTCGATGCGCGCACGCGCACGCCCGAGGTCGACCTTGTCGATGTCGAGCTTGTGTGCGTCGAGCGCGGCGACCAGGTTGTTCTCTGCCGACACGCAGACGTCGCAGCCGGCGTGGTACCAGATGGCTTTCTTCTTCATTCGAGGTTCTCCATGATGAGCGCGGCGACCTTGCCGCAGGGCTGAGAATCGCCCTTCTCTCGCCCGTTCCAACCAGGCACGTTTTGGTACCGTAGGCACCTCGTGGTCAAGAAAGCGACGACAGCGGACGGACAACCTGCGCCGGCGGCCCACGACGGCATCGCCGCGATGTTCGAGGAGTGCATCGGCTGCAAGTGGACTCTGCACGTGCTGGCCCAGATCCGCACGGGCGTGCACCGGCCAGGAGCGCTGGTGCGCTCCGAGCCAGGCCTCACGACCAAGGTCCTGAACGAGCGACTCGTCAAGCTGGTGCGCTACGGGGTGCTGGAGAAGCGTTCCTTCGCCGAGATCCCGCCACGTGTCGAGTACCACCTCACCGCGTTCGGCGCCCGCTTCCTCGAACTGCTGGACGGGATCGACGACCTGCGGCGCCAGTTTCCGCAGTAGTGCAGTTCCCGCAGATGGCGGGCGATCGTGCCCGGCGCGCGTGGTCGTGGTAGGCTGCCGACGTTTCGCCACCCAGTGTTCACCGCATGCTCCGAAAGTCCGCGAAGTCGCACTTCCTCTTGCTTGGTGTACTCCTCGCACCAGCACTGGCAGGGCAGCGGGTGTGGGTCGTCGCGCCGGTCCTGCAGGTGGGCGTCGACTTCACAAGGATCCAGGAAGCCGTCGATGTGGCTGCCGATGGCGACACTGTCCTCGTGCGCGATGGCTCCTACGATTCTTGCACCGTCGCGGCCAAGGCTCTGACCCTCGTCGCCGACGGTGCGGCGGTCTACAACGCGTGGCTCAGTATCGAGCGCACCGCGAGCAGCCAGCCGGTGGTCGTGCGAGGCCTGGGGGGCGCCGGCGTACGGATCGTCGACTGTCGAGGCAGTGTCGTCGTCGAGGATTGCCGGTTCGGCGGCTCGACGCACTTCGTCGGTCCGTGGCCGTATCCAGCGCTCGTGTCGCAGTCCGACCGCGTTCGGCTCGGTCGTTGTGTCCTCGGGCCTCCTCCCGCGGGGTCGCACGTGGTGGGCCTGAGCGCCGACACGTCCGGCCTGGCGATCTACGACTGTGTGCTCGCCGGCGCGCACGGGGGCATCGGCTACGCGGGCTTTCCGGAGGACGGCGCCAGCGGCGCTGCCCTGGTGGCCTCGACCACGTACGCGTCGGGCTGCGCCTTCCGCGGCGGCACGGGCCTCCAGGGATCGGCTGCGCTCGGCATGTGCTTCTTCTCGCCGACGAGCGGCGGCGATGGCGTGCAGGTGAGCGGTGGCGCTCTGTCCACCTTCGACTGTCGGTTGGAGCCCGGCGCTCGTGGGGCCGACGCGCCGCCTTGCCCACCAGCGGGCGACGGCCGGCGCTGGTTCGGCAGCGGCAGCGTCGTCGAGGTGGCTGGCATCGCGCTCGGTGTCGCGTCGTCGGCGCCGACTCGCATGGGCGCGGCGCTGCAGTTGGATGTCGTCGGCGAGCCGGGTGCGTTGGCCGTGTTGCTGTTCGCGCCTGCCGACGGCCCCGCGTTCGTGCCGCTCTGCGGCGGCGTCGTGCTGTCCGCTCCCGCCCAGACGGCCTTCGTGCCCGTCGGCGTGCTTCCGATCACCGGCGGTCTGGCGTTGACCCTGCCTGTCCCCGACCTCGGACTCGCAGCGGTGACGCTGCAGGCGCAGGTGGCTGCCGCGACCAGCCACGGTTGCCAACTCGGCGCCGCCACGACGATGCCTCTGCTCGCGCCGGGCTTCTGAGCTGCAAGGGCTGCGAATCGTCGCGGCGGGCGCGCATTCGGCCGTGTTGTTCCGTTGCCACAGAGCTGACCAGGCCACGCCCGAGCAGCCCTGGAAGCTCCAAGCAACAACAGCGCCGGCGGCCCCCTCTGGTCGGCGCTGCGCCGACATCAACCCTTTGGGTTGCGGCCGCCGGCCGCGCTAGGAGAAGCCACGCCAGCAGCGAGGGCGCTGCGTAGCCGACTCATCTCAGCGCGGCCGGTACAGCGCGAACTCCGGCAGGCGCGGCGCGGTGCCGGCGTTCACACGCCGCAGCCACGCCGCCAGCGGCGCGCCTCGCACCTGGCGCGCGAGGATCTCGTGCGCGCGTTCCCTGGCCTCGGCGTCGGTTTGGCCGGCGAGCCCGGCGCAAAGGCGCGTCGCGAAGAACAGGCGAGAAGAGACGGCCCAGTCGTCGATCGTCCTCGACCAGCGTCGGCCCGAGCCATCGGTCGAAGGTCGCCGTCAGCTCCGCGTGTGCGGCGCGCAGGTCTGCGTCCGCAGCCAGCAGCTCGGCGAGGGCGTGGGCGACCTCGGCCTGGTTGCGGTCGCGAAGATCGAAGACGCGCACGGCGAGCCAGCGGCGCGCTCGGAATTACTGTTCGAGCCTCGGGTCGCCGCGGTAGGCGCTGACGGTGGCCACCGCCGCGGGGCCGAGACAGCGCCACGGGTCGGCGGCGTCCTCGCCCCGCGCCAGCACCTCCGCCCCCAGCGCCGGCTGCCAGCCGTCGCCCTGCGCCTGCCGCCCGAGTCCGAAGAAGCGGGCTGCCGTCACCCATCGGTCCTCCTGCGCCGCCTGCGCCAGGGCCAGCGCGAAGCCGCGCTCACAGAAGGCGGCCTGTGGCGGATCTCGACGATCCCTGTCGCCTCGATCCGGCGAACGCTCCGTTCCAAGGCCAGAGATGAGGTCCGTTGCGAGTCCGTAGGAAGCGTGCACGGTTCGGCCTCTCTCTCTTTCGTCAGCGCTGTCGTCGATCGCAGCCCAGCAAGGCGCGGGAAAGCCGCGCCTACTTGCGCTCGACGCGCAGGTCGGCCGCCACCGTCCAAGTTGCGCCCTTGGCGTCGTTGCGCGGCGCGAACGTGTAGGGCACCCCGGTCGCGAAGTCGCGCCGGTCGGCGGCGCCGAACGGCAGGCAGATGAAGGCGGTCTTGCCCTTGAACCACCAGCATCCGGCGTCGAACCCGACGGACAGGCGCGGCTTGCCGGCAGCCGTCAGGTAGACGCGGGCGTCCGCCAGGCGCAGGAACTCGCGCACTTCCCCACCATTTGCCAGCCCCTCGACGCGCGCCACCAGCCCGGCAGCGTCGTTTTCGACGAACCAGGCTAGCACGTCGGGTGGCAGGCTCGGGTCGTCGCCGAACGCCACCCCGACGACCTCGGCGCGGGCCGGCGACCTCTGTGGTCCGGCCAGCGGTGGATTCGGAACCCTGCAGTGGGGGCCGAACTCGTCGCGGAGCGTGATCGTCGAGTAGGGGTTGGTGCCGCCGAAGACGTCGTCGCGAATCTTCGCCTGCTGGCGTCTGCCGATGGTCTCGGGCATGCGTGCGTCGGCCCAGTCGCGGAACGTCGCGACGTGGGTGGCCAGGCCGAACAGGTCGCGGTCGTAGGTGTTCTGGCCGAGCCGATCGTAGTTGAGGCGTCGCCAACGGCCACCGACGTAGACCTCGTTGAACGTGTGCGACGCCCACTTCCCCGTCCGTTCCGCAGCGGCTGCGAGCAGCGTCCGCCGCACTTCATGATGGGTCAAACGCTTCACCATCGTCAGCTCGCGCTCGTCGGTCGCGTCGACGATGGGAACGACGAGCACGGTGCGGGTCGGCAGCCCGAGCGCGCGCAGGCAACCGCTCAGGTAGATGGCCGACGAGCTGCAACTGCCGCGCTGCCGGGCAGCGAACATGCCGGCGGCCGAGACCTCGCGCGGCCACAGCTCGGCCAGCGCCACGGCATCCGGCGCCCCCGGAAGCGCCCGCAGCGCCGCCGGCAGGTAGGGTTTGCCGGCCGCGTCGAACGAGGTCATGAACGTCGAGAAGCCGTCCTGGTACTTCGCTCGCCGCAGGAGCCATCGCGACGCTTGCTCGGCCAGGTCCTTGTCGTCGAGCCGCCCGGCGTCGATGCCGTCGTCGCGCAGGCCGACTTCGATCGCGTGGCGCAGCTCGGGCGTCCAGTCCGACGTCGGTCCCGGTTCGAGCCAGGCGCGCAACCGGCCGGTGTGTTGGCGCCAGTCGGCGTCGCCCACGAGGGCACTGGCCACCGTGTTGAACGGGTAGTGCACGACCTCCAGCTCGACATACTCGGGGGTCTCGTCGAGCACCCGCGCGTCTTGATAGTCGTCGCAGAGGAACTCGGGCGTCACCGGGCGCATCACCTGCAAGACGCTGCGCACGGTGTAGGCGTACTCGCGCCGCTCGCGCCAGTCGCCATCGAGGACGCCGTCGCCGTCGCTGTCCCGCGCGTGTGGATCGGTGAGGTACTTGTGGACCTCGTGGAAGTCGGAGAGGCCGTCGCCGTCGCTGTCCGGATCCGGTTGCGCCCCGAGTGTCGACAATGACGAGGCCAGCACCGCCGCGACCCCAAGTCCGCGCAGGCTGCGCGGTAGGCCACAGCGCCGCCCGCGGGGCGTCGGGCCGACAGCCGGGGCGTCGATGACGACGAACTCGCTGTCACCTGGGCGGGGCGCGTCGCCAAGCGCCCGACTGACGAGCCGCCAGGTTGCCGCGCACGGCACGGCGCGGGCGGCGAAGAAGACGCACGGGCGTTCCATCGAGGCGGTTCGAAGCACAGCGCGATCCTATCCGCCGCAGCGGAGATCGCGTGAAGCCTGGCGCGACCACCTCGGCCACGGGTGCTAGGCGCGCCGTGCTCTCACTCGGGGTGCGTTCCTTCGAGCCCTCTTGGGGCAACCGCGACGCGCCTGGCATCGCAGTGCGTATCGGTCGCGTTGCTGGTCGCCGCGCCGGTCGTGGAAGTGCTGGCTCGACGCGCTGCGCGACCACGGGGTGGCGGCGAGAATGCTCCGTGCGCGCAGTGCCGGGTCAGGCGATCTCGGCGCGCTGCTCGCGGCGCAGGCGCAGGCCGACGACCGCCAGAGGCACCACCCACGGCAACGAGGCCGCGGCGGCGCCGACCAGCAGGCGTACGAGCGAGGGTTGGCCGGCCAACTGGGTTTCGGCCAGCAGGCCGATGCCGACCGCGGTCAGCAGCAGGGCGGAAGTGGCGAGGTCGCGGCCGAACACCAGGTAGCCCTGGCGCGCGATGCCGTAGGCCGAGACGGCGTAGCGGGCGACGTCGCCGATGGCGACGCCGACGAGCGCGAACTCGATGGCGCGATGCAGGTTGGCTTCGCCGCCGCCGAGGCTGAAGCCGACGGGGATCGACCACAGCAGGGTGAAGAACTTGGCGGCGTGGCCCGACGCCATCCACTTGTTGGTGCCGAGCGCCTTGTGCAGGCTGCTGCAGCACCCTTCGAGCACGGTGAACCAGGCCGAGAAGCCGAGGATGCGCAGCATCCAGCCGGCGTTCTCGTAGCGGTGGTCGTAGAGCGTGTCGATGAGCGCCGGCGCGGCGACGATCAACGACGACACGATGGCGCCGGCGCCCAGTTGGATGACCGTGGTGATGCGCCGGAACGCCGAGCCGATCGGTTCGCCGGCGTTGATCTTGCGCGCGTAGGCCGGGAACGCCACCCACTCGACGACGTGGCTCACCACCTCGACGCACATCGAAAGGCCGACGAGCGCCGTGTTGTAGACGCCGAAGATGGCGGCCTCGATGAACTTGGCCAGCATCAGCCGGTCGGTCTGCCGGGCCAGGAACGTGAACATCGTGCTCACGAACACCCAGGTGCCGTAGCGGAACAGCGCCTTGGCGTGGTCGCGGTTCCAGTGCAGGCGGTTGCGCGTGCCAGGCAGCACCACGTGGCTCACCACCATCTGCACGAACGGGTTCACCAGCGAGCCGATCGCCAGAGCCCAGATGGAGTGGTAGATGGCCGCCAGCGTGACCATCACCGCGACCATGCAGAGCTGGCCGAAGATCTGCACCCCGAGCGCTTGCAGGGGGCGCATGGCTTTCATCGCCGTGATGACCTTGGTGGAGTAGAACCCCGACAGCACGGCGGCGAAGCCGACCACCGGCAGCAGGTAGAGCAGCTCCGGATGCTCTGGGTAGAACCAGGCGAGCACCGGGCCCATCAGGCAGGCCACGAGCCAGACCAGGAAGCCGCGCACGACCTGGATGGTCCAGGCGGTGTCGAGGAAGCTCTGCTGGTCGCCGAGCTTGCTGTGCACGATCGCTGGCCGGATGCCGACGTCGGAGAACAGCTCGATGCCCTCGAGCGCCACCCAGCACAGACCCATCGTGCCGAAGTGCTCGGGGAAGAGCAGACGCGTGAGCGCCAGGTTGGAGCCGAGGCGCAGCGCCTGGACCACGCCGTACCCCGCCACCGTCTGCAGCGAACCGCGGATCACCTGGCGTCGCAGGGTGGGCGCCGCCGGCGGCTCGGTCACGGGCGGCGTCTCCGGCGCAGTGGTGCTCGTCATGGGCTCGTGCACGAAAGTATCGACCCGTCAGGGTGCTGCGCTTGCGCAAACGGGTTTTCCCCAGTCGGACCGAATCGGCGCACCTACCGACTCGTCGAAAAGCTCGTCAGCGATTTCCCGGGGGCCGCGGAGCGTGAGGCTCGGATCGAGCCGCGTCAGCGCCCGACCGTGCGGACCCATGGCAGCATGCTGCGGACGTGGACACCGTTGAGGTCGGGAAGCACGAAGCCCGACAAGAAGATCGGCAAGCCGACCAGCGCGGCCAGCGGCGGGAGCGCCACGGTGGCTTGTGCCTGGCCCTGGGCGTCGAGCACGCCGAAGAAGCCGCCGAACACGCCGTTGCCGCTGATGAGGCTGAGGCTGAACAGTCCGTCCGGCACCAGCGGCAGGACGTAGCCGTCGACGGGCAGGCCCGGCGCGGTCGCCAACGAGGCTGCCAGTAGGTAGGGCCGGCCGGGCGACTGCGGCACCGAGAGGCTCACGGCGCTGGCCCCGCCCAGCGGAGTCGTCGCCGGGACCTCGAGGGCGCGCGGGGCCAGCAAGAAGCGTGCGGCGCGCGCCGCCAGGGAAGCGCGCAGGTCAGCGTCGAGCACGGTCTCGAGCGGGAAGCCGAGGTTGACCACGCGCGTCGCGCCGGCGCTGCGCTGGATGCCGGCGTTGCCACCGGTGGCGTAGCGCAGGCACGCCGTCGAGTTGGCATCGATGACGTCGATCGTGTCCGCGTAGTCGACGTCGTAGGTGGGGCCGCTGCCGTTGTCGAACACGCCCGACGGTAGGCCGGCGAAGATGCCGCCGGCGAGCGGGCTGAACGCGTAGGTGTTGGCGTCGTCGCTCACGTAGCGGGCGCCGAGCGAGCCGTGGTAGAACGCGATGTCCGCGGCGCTGCCGCGCGCCTCCAGGTCCCAGCCGATCTCGGCGCCGCTCACGAGCAGGCGCCCGCCCTGCGCCAAGTAGGTGGCCACGAGCGCTTGTTCCTGGCTGCTGAAGGTCTCGTCCTCGGTGCTCTCCTCGCCGCACGCCCAGTCGACCATGCGGTACGGCGCGAGCGGCACGCGCCCGAGCGCCACCGCCTCGTTGGTGGCGGCGTCGAAGCCGAGCGAGAACTCGCCGTGCCGGGCCAGCGCGTCGGCGTGCAGGCGCAGGTAGTCCTTGGTGTTGTCGAGCTGACGGATGACCTTGTCGAGGCGGTCGAAGCCCTGCACCAGCAGGCACTCGGAGGTGCGCGTGTGCGAGGTGCGCGCGCTCAGCACGTCGGTCGGCTGCGAGCGACCGGTACTGTTGCAGGCGCGCACTCGGAACGAGCGCAGCGTGTCGTGCGGCAGCGCGCCGGTGGACCAGGTCGTGCCGCCTGTCTGTGCGACCTCGACGAAGCCTTTGCCGTCGGGCGACTGCTCGATCGAGTAGGCGGTGGCCCCGGCTACTGCGTCCCACGCCAGGCGCAGGCCGCCCAGGCCGTCCTGCTGCACGCGGAACGCCACCGGCGGCTCCGGCGCGAACGGTGCGGTCGGCGAGAAGTAGCGCAGGATGCCGCGCGCCATGGCGCGACCGGCGATGGTGCGGAAGTCGGCGTCGCGCAGCGCTTCGTGGTCCCGTGAGCCGGGCACGTCGTGGAAGGCGAGCTCCACCAGGATGCCGGGCATGGTCGACAGCAGGCGCACTTCGCCGAAGTTGGCCGACAGCAGCCCGCGGTCGGTCCACGCCGGGTCGTAGTTCGCGCGCACGTCGGCGACGATCCGGTTGTGCACCGCCGCCTGCAGCGCAGCGGAGCCCGCGGTGGCGCCGCCGTTGTAGATGTAGGTCGAGGTGCCGAGCCCGCCGCCGGCGTTGGTGTGCAGCGACACGAAGGCGTCGCAGCCGCCGACCCACTCCGCGAAGCGCGGTCGGGCGGTGACGTCGTCGTCGTTGTCCTCGCCGCCGGCGATCGAGTCGTACACGGAGGCCGGCGCGCCGGCGAACTGCGACCAGTAGCGGCTGCACTCCTGCCATCGCGGCCGGCCGCTGGTGCCGCCGCCGCGCGCGATCGAGCCGTTGCCACCACCGATGCGCACCGCGTCGGCGATGACGACGCTGCCCGGCGCCTGGCTCCGGTTGTCGAGAACGACGCGCGCACCCTGCGCCGGCACGTAGTGGAACGTGCCCAGGTACACCCACGTGCGGTCGGCCGCCTGCTGGTCGACGTTCACCACCGTGGTGCCGCCGGTGTGGTGCACGGTGAAGTGCGCGTCGCCCGCCCGGTTGGTGCCGGCGCGGTAGAACACGTAGGTCGGGTAGTCGCCCTCGGCGGTCACCGTCAGGTTCCAAGTCGCCGTGGCGGTCGCCGACGCCGTCGTCGTCGCGTAGCGGTAGGTGCCGCCGTTGTAGCCGCTCGACGCCGAGGTGAACCAGGTGCCGGTCTCGCTGTAGCTCACGCCGCCGAAGTCGTTGTCGGCGAGCGCTTCGCGCGTGATCTCGCCGCGCTCGCGGCAGGTCACCACTCGCGCCCCCATGTCGAGCAGCATGGGGATCAGCACCTGCATGGCGATCTCGTTGGTGTGGATGTCCTCGGTGAGGCCGCCGATCTGGCCGCGCTGCGTCGTCCAGCCGAGCGTCGAGTGCCAGTAGTAGCCGTGCCCGGCCGAGATGGCGATCGTCTTGCCGGACAGCGCACCGGTCGTGGCGGCAGCGATGCCCAGGTGCGTGCCGGTCCTCTGGCCGGCCGGCGGTGGCGGCGTCTCCCCGAGCGCCTCGCGCAGCGGCAGGTCACCGCGTGCGGTGCGCACGGCGATGCCGACGTCGGTGAAGCCCTGTGCGACGAGCGTCTTGGTGAGCTGCTCGAGGGCGTCCTCGAGCGTGCCGAGGTGACGCGCAGCGAGGACGCGCTGGCTCAACACGACTTCGACGCTGCGTCCCTGTGTGCGCGTCGCGCACAGGGTAGTACCGGGCGGGAACGCGGTGCGAAGCCCGGGCGTCGCGGGGGCGGTGAGCACGGCGCGCACCAGGACGTCGACGTCGGCTGCCGGGGCGGCGACGGCGACGAGTTGGTGGGTGTCGGTTCGCCACTGCAGGACTGTCGGCGAGACCGACTGCGCCGCGCCGGCGGCGGGGAGAGCGAGCGCGGCCGCGGCAGCGGCCAGGGAGAGCGAGACGCGCATGGACGACTCATGCTAGCGGGTCGGCCCGGTGGGGGGCGAAGGTCGCAGACCGGTCTTCGACCCCTTCGAGCGCCTCGTACCGGCCCATGCCGTCGAGGCCCGCGTCGGGCGCGGCTGAGCTCTCAGCTGGCAATGCTCGGGCCCGGTGGCCTCGCCGCGGTCATGCTTTCGGGTCGCTTGGTTTGGCGACGGCCGACCCGCGCCCCGGCGTCGAAGCTACCGGCGTGCTCGTGATGTGGCTCCGGCCGCCCTGATCTCAGTCGTGCACGTACGCAACGGGGTTCGAAACCGCGAACCCGCTCGCCGGGCTGCCACCCACGCCTTGCCATGCGAAGCTGAAGCCCAGCAGGATGGGCACGTCGGGGACGCGGATCGTCATGCCGGCGTGCCGGCTCGTTGGAATCGTGCCTGTGCCCGCGATCGTCATGCCGGCGGCAACGTCGAGCCAGACATCGCCGAGGCCAACCACCGGGATCCGGGAGCCCGGCGTTCCGAGCAGGAGCAGGTAGGCATCCCCGGGCTGCCCGAACAGGTCGGTAGCGACCGTGCCGCCCCGCGGTGCGCCTGGCGCCGACAGGGACGGCAGGTTCGCGGAGGTCGCGGCCACGAAGGGCCCGATCGGCGGCGCACCGCCGCTCGGCGTCAGCGCAACGGCCGGATCGATCCGGACGGTACTGCCCGTGCCATCGATCGCCGACACCGGAGTGCCATCGGTGCCGGCGACGAGCGCGGTGTGATCACCCGCGATGTCGGCGTGGCTGTTGACCAGCCGTAGAGCCGACTGGCCAAGGCCGAGGTTGGCGACGCGGCTGCCGCCGGTGAGCGCGCTTCCCGCAATCCAAAGGGATGCGTTGTTCGCCTCGACGGCAGGCCGATCGAATTGCAGTGCGTGCGCGAGCGGGTACTCGACGTCGCCCGAGACGACACAGTCCGCGAGCACGACCGCGCTGTTGGTCACGACGAGACCGGTGCTGGTGACGGAGCAGCCGTTCAGGAATACGCCGGCGGAATCGGAGACCGAGACCGCCGCAGCGAACCCGCCGTAGGCTTCGACGCGGTCGAGCACGACCGTGCCCGCGCACTGGCCTACCACGACGTCGCCGAAGAACGTGCCGCTCAGCCGAGGGCGGCCGCGGAAGCCCATGAGCTTGAACGTCCGGCCGGCCGGTAGGCCAACGATCTGGAACGCGGGTTGTGGCAAGGCGAGCGTGTGGGGTATCGCCGCCCCGGCATCCATGACGACCGACAACGCCTTGCGGGTCGTGAACGGCCTATACGATCCGTCACGCACCTGCAGCACATCGCCGTCGGCTGCGGCCGCCTCCGCGGCCGGCAAGTCCATGAAGTTCGTGCCAGGGCGGTTCTGGGAATCGACGACCAGGACCCGGCCCTGGGCGAAACCCGCGGCAGCGAACAGCACCGCGAACGCCGCGCGAACGACGAGGGGTTCGGTACTGATTGGTGTGGTCATGTCAGCGATCCGTGTCGGAGGTCTTGGGGAGGTTTCCGTCGGGCGCCCGGATTGCCACGAAGATAACCTGTTGACAGTCGAGGAGGCGCGGTCGCACTCCCACGCGACGTGCGGTTCCAGGGCTTTCTTTGCCCGCCGTCGTGAGAGCGTCGGATCGAGACGCCACTGCGTCGACGGACCGACGGCTGCACCAGGCGATGGCGTTCCGGACCACGATCGGCGTACGTTCTCGACTGGGCACGCCGCTTGCATCGTGGCCTTCATCGTCCCGGGCACGGCGCGCCCGCGTAGCCCGGGCGATTCCATTCCGGAGGCACATCCATGTCTCGTTTCGCTCGCGTCCTCGTCCCTCTGGTCATTGTGGCCAGTGCGTCTGCGCAGTTGGGCCCCGTCTGGGTCCCGCGCTACCCGAGTATGGAGCCGCAGGAGCGGCACCGTTTCGTCTTCTGCTCGGCGCCCACGGGTGGTGTCGTCTTGTTCGGCGGCGCTTCCCTCGCGCCCCCCTTCATTCTCGGAGACACCTGGCGATGGGATGGGGACGGCTGGGCACAGGTGCCGGTGCCGCACTCACCTTCGCCCCGCTCCTCGTGTTGCTCTGCACTCGACACCGGGCGCGGGGTGGTCGTCTTGTTCGGCGGGACCGACGGCTCGAGTCTGCTCGACGAGACCTGGGAGTTCGACGGTCGCGACTGGCGCCGCTTGACCCCGGCGATCGCACCGGTGGCGCGCGTCGGCGCGACTCTCTGCTTCGACAGCACGCAGGGTCGATGTCTGTTGTTCGGTGGCACGGCCCAGGGCACGTACGGCCCATACGACCTCGACGACCTCTGGGCGTGGGACGGGGCTACCTGGACTCGACTCGGAGTGACGGCTGGGCCGATGCCGCGCCATTCCCATGCGGCAGCCTACGACGTCCGTCGTGGCCGACTCGTCGTCGTCGGTGGGGGCGAACTCAGCTCGCGCCGGTTCGCCGACACGTGGGAGTTCGACGGCACTCGATGGCAGAGCGCCGCCGTCGGACCGGCCACCGACCTGAACGCGTCGATGGTGTTCGAGTCCGAGCGCAACCGGTGCGTGATCCTGGGGCTCTACGTCGGGCACATGGAGTGGGATGGTTCGGTCTGGCGGGTGGTGGAGCCGCCCACGCCGCGACCCGACAGTTGGCGACCCAGTGGGCTGAGCACCCTGGCGTACGATTCGTTCAGCAAGACGATCGTCGCCTTCGGGGACGAGCGCTATTCGGTCACCTGGGAGTACGCGCTCGACTTGCGGCGTGCTCGTCTGCGATCGTTCGGGGTGACGACGTGCGCGCCGGCCACGACCCTGTCCCTGGTTTCGTCGGGCCGGCCGGTCCTCGGCACGACGGCGCTGCCGCTTCGCTTCCAGTACGCCGCTCCCAATGCAGTCGGCGTCGTGCAATTCGACTTCGAGCCGCGCCAGCTGGCGATCAACTCGCGCTGCTACCTCTACGTGCCCGGGTCGGGGCCGGCTCTCCCGACCGTTGCCGATGCGTTCGGCCGGTGCAGCGTCGGCATCTCCATTCCGTACCTCACCAGCCTCGTCGGGTGGGAGTTCTACGCTCAGCTCGCATCGACCGGGGGGCCGGCCTTCGACCGCTGGGCCATGTCGAGCGGCGTGGGCATTCTGGTCGGCCGGTAGGACGCCACCGCGGCGCCGCTCGACGATCTCTGATCGCCGGGCCGCTGCTTGCCGATTCCCTCGCGCTGGAGCGGAAAGGGCCAAGAGAACCTTCGCAGCGAGGCTGTGCCCGGTGCGGCATCCAGAACGGACGCAGGTCGGATACACGACCAAGAGTGGGGGGCTCGCCGGATCGCCAGAATCCGCGTCACGCTCCGTCCGTGCGGTCATCTCTCGGACGGCCGGCCATCGGGTTTCGTTGGCCGCAGGACATTGCCATGCACACACGCCTCCCGACCGGTTTTCTCCTGGGCGTTCTGTCCGCGACCCTGCAGCCTTTGTCGAGCCAGGCGCCATCGATGCGTTCCTGGGACGCGCCGCCGACCATCGTCAGCCACACCGCGGGGCTGGACTGGGTCGAGGGCGAGTGGGTGGGCATCGGCGATGGCTACAAGGTGGCGCTGCGCAACGACGGGTTCGTGTTCACCCCGGCCCTGGGGGAACGCGCCCCGCGCAACTATCCGATCGCGTTCGAACTGGTGGCGATCGGCCGCGACGGCGCGGCGATGCCGTTGGCCGGCGCCGCACCGCGTCGAGCCGGTCTGCGCGTCGAGTACGACCGTGGCGGCGTGATCGAACGCTACGACGTGGGGGCCGGGCACCTCGAGCAGAGCTTCGTGTTCGCGGAGCGTCCCGCGGGCCGCGGCGACCTCGTCGTGCGCGGGCGTCTCAGCACCGAGCTCGAGGTGCAACGGGACGGCGACGGCCTGCGCTTCACGCTGCCCGACGTCGGCGGTTGCACCATGAGCGGAGTGGTCGGTGTCGATGCCGCCGGCCGGCGGGTGCAGGGAGGCGTGCACTACGCGGACGGCGTCGTCGAACTGTCGCTGCCCGCCGCCTTCGTCGAGAGCGCGGCGCTGCCCTTCGTGCTGGATCCGTTGCTGGGCGGCGCGAGCGTGGTGAGTGGCACGGGCGGTTTCGACGACCGCAATCCGACTGCCGCCTACGACCCCGGCGTCGACCGGTTCTGCGTGGTGTGGGAGCGGGTCTTCTCGGCGACCGACCACGATGTCGTTGCCCAGGCCCTGACCCGCACCGGCGTACCCATCAACGCGGCCCTGTTGATCGACGCGACGGCCGCGAACACCACCTCGCCGCAGATCGCCACTTGCGGCTCGGGCGGGGCCTTCGTCGTCGCCTTCATCCGTGGCATCGACCTCGTCGGCCGAGCGATCGACCCGGCCACGGGTGCTTTGGGCGCGACGGCGGTGATCGGCGACAGCGGCGGGCTCCGCACGGAAACGCACAGCTCGCCCTGTCTGGCCACCGACCTGACCCGCGGCTGCACGTTGTGCGTCTGGCAGCGCAACACCGCCACACCCAGCACCGACCACATCGTCCGTGCCGCGAGAGTCAGCGTCGGATCGTCGCTCTTGCTGACCGTCGGCGCCACGCGCGACGTGGTCCGGGGAACGACGGTGAGCCGGCCACGGCTGAGCAAGAGCGACCGCGGGCGCGACCGGCACGCCGTCGTGTTCCAGCGCGCGACCTTCAGCGGAACCCTCAACGCCGTGATGCGCGTCATCGACGGCAACGGCGTCGTGCTGGCGCCCGAGCAGCTCCTTTCCAGCTCACCTTCGGTGGCGCCCGAACCGGAGGTCGACGGCGACGGCACGACCTGGGTGGCCTCGTGGATGCCCGCCCCGGTCGTCAATGAGCACCTCGATGTCGCCTCGGCGTGGTTGCACCCCACGACCGGGCAGATCGTGCGCAACAGCCGATTCGCCCACTTTGCGACAGGCGGCAACGACGCCGTCACGCCGCGTGTGACCTGGATCACCGATTCGTGTCTGGTCGGCCACGTGGTGGCGCCCACCACGGGGAGCGTGCGGTTCGCGCGCGTCATCTCGTTGGATCCGTTCTATTGCACGGATTGCGAGGACAAGGCCGACGTCGGGGTTGCGACGCGCGTCGAAGGCCCTCCCGTCGGCTGTGCCGTGCGCGCGACCGGCGGCACCGACGAGGACGTGTTGCTGACCTGGGAACAGGCTCTCGCCGGCAACGGCGACATCATCGCGCGGCGCTGGGTGGCTGTGGATGGCGACGTCACTTCGCTCGGGGGTGGATGTGGACTCGGGGGGCGCAACGCCGCCGGTTGCCCACGCAGTCCCAACCCCTTCTTCTCGCATTGGCTGCTCGAAGCGCCGCTGAGGGTGCCGGCGATCTTCGTCCTCTCGATCGGCCAGTCCAGTCTTCCATGCGGGTCCTGCAACCTGATCCCCGACCTGACGACGGCGATCACGGTGATCACCGCCACCGATGGCTCCGGGCGCTCCTTCGTGCCCGCCGGCATCCCCGCGTCGTCACCGCTGGTCGGGATTCCCGTGTTCACGCAATGGGCGACGATCGACACCAGCGCGCCGGCCTGCCCGCGGTTCTTGCTGCATCTGTCCGATGCGCTGCGGATCGTGATCCGGTGAGATCGACGGCGGATCCCGAGATGAAGTGAAACCGTCGGGGGCGATCTGCGGTGTGGCGGCGTCCGGCTTCCCGCGGGGCTGGCGGGGGCTCCGTTCAGGCATCGTGGCCTGGACTCCGCCATGCTCCGCCCTGCCTCCGCACTTCAGTGAGCGGTCAGCCATCGGCGAGTTGCATCAGGATTTGCCGCGCGACCTCCTTCTCTCGCGCTGGCCGGCCCGCATCGGCCTGCCAGCGCCGGTCGATCAGGTCCGGCTTCTTCCCCGCGGTCAGCTCGGCGCGCAGTTGGGGCTCGATCTTCTCGGCGATGCGCGCCCTGGTGCCGCGCTCGCGCACCCGCTCCGCGAGGGTTTGCGTGGTCCACAGGCGCACGGTTCCGTCGCCGGAAGTCGATGCCAGGCGATCCCCTTGGGGACTCCAGGCCAGCGCGTAGACGTAGTCGCGATGTCCGGACAGCCGGGCCACCAGGTCGTGGGTGGCGGCGTCCCACAGCAACACGTTGCCGGCGCGTCCCCCCGACGCGATGCGCGTGCCGTCGGGGCTCACCGCGACGCACAGCACGTCGATCCCGTGCCCGATCAGACGTCGGATCGGCTTGCCGTCGATGTCCCAGACGCCGACCGTGGCGTCGGCCGACGAGCTGTAGAGCGTGGCTCCGTCGGCCGCGAACGACAGCCCGGTGATGGCACCCTGGTGGGCGGTCCACTGGTGCGCGACGGTGCCACTCGCGACCTCGACGATGGCGATGTCGCGCCCTTTGCGCGCAAGCGCGAGCCAGCGTCCGTCGGGAGAGAAGGCCGCGGCGCCGGTGTTGCTGCCTTCGGCGGCGACCGTCCACTCGTGCTCGATGGCGCCGGTGTCCGCGCGCCACAAGTACGCACGCTCGTAGCTGCCGACGGTGACGATGCGTTCGCCGTCCGGGTGGGCCACGACACGCACGATGTTGTCGATGCCATGGGCGTCGAACCGCCGCAGCGGCGCGCCGCTCAGCGCATCGAAGACGATGGCGCCTTCCGGTCGCTGCGTTCCCTGCACGGCGGCGACCACGCGGGTGTCGTCGATGTACGTCGCGTCGAGCACGAATTGTCCGGCCGGCAGGCGGGAGGTGATCGCATCGCCACTCCTGGCATCCCACCAGCGCAGCGAGCCCGGCTCGCCGCGGAAGCCGTCCCAGCCGCCCGAAACCAAGCATGCGCCGTCGCGGCTGAACGACACCGGGTAGACGAAACTGTGGTGTCCGTGCAGAACCTCGAGCGACGCGGCTTCGAAGCTCCAGCCACGATGCCCGCCCTGCGTATCGCACGAAACGAGCACTCCCGACCGTGGATCGACGGCCAAGCTTCGAACCGGCGCCGTGTGTCCCGCGAACCTCTGCGCCAGCCTGCCGGTCTCCAGATCCCATACACTGCCCCTGCCGAGCGTCGTGCCGAGGATGACGAAGCGACCGTCGGTGGAGAAGGTCACTGCGGTCGGCGAACCCAGGTAGCCTGACAGGCTGCGTCGATTGCGCAGCCCGTCGTTGCCGACGTCGAACACGAACAGCTTGCCGATCGCCGACATGATCGCCAGACGCGAACCGTCGCTCGACAGCGCTCCCTCGAGCAGGTAGCCGGCTTCGGGGAGCTCCTGGCCCCCGGGCAATTCGTCGAGGGTAGCCGCGGCGAACAGAGCGATGCGCCGTTCGAAGGCGACGACCACTCGGTCGCGCGCGCGGTCGAACGCCGCCCACCACGCCGGCTCGTCGACGGCGGCCACGGCTTGGCCGTCCAGCTGTGCCCGAAGCTCGAGACGGCTCGGACCCGCCACCAGGTGACCGTGCGGGTCGAGATCCAGGCAGAACCGGCAGCGAATCGGCAGGCGGTACAGCGCACGGCCCTGCGCCACGCTCCAGACGCCGAGTTCGGTGCCGGCCGCGACCACGGTCGCGCCGTCCGATGCGAGCGCCACGTACAGCGGGTTGGTGAGCGGCGGCACCTCGAACAGCGTGTGCCACGTCGACGTGTCGACCACGCGGTAGCCCGGGCCGTGCCCGTCCTGCTCGGGCGCGGCGACGTTCACGAGAGCCGTTCTTCCGTCGGCGCTGAACTGCAGTTCTGCCACGCGCAGGTGCTGTGGCAACGGTGAGCCGACGCTCGGGTCGAGCCGGCTCGCGAGGTGACGCCATTCGAAACCGCGCAGGCGACTGGGAGTCGCGAACAGCAGCTGCCGCGCCAGCTGGAGCCTTCCGTCGTCGACGGCGTCGGTGGCGTTCTGGATCTGCGAACGGTACAGCTCGCGCTCGACGGCCGCGTGCGCGCGTTGCGCCTCTTCGGCGAGGGTGCGCATACGGACCGCGACGACGGTGGCGGAGATCGCCACCAGGGTGAGGATGGTGATCAAACAAGCGGCGGCGATCGCGAGCGCGCGGTTGCGCGCGACCCAGCGCACCGCGCGGCCGAGAGCGGACGTGCGCCGGGCCCGGATCGGCTGGTGGGCCAGGAACAGCGTCAGGTCGTCGCCGAGTTCGGCAGCGCTTTGGTAGCGCCGGCGTGGGTCCTTCTCCAGCGACTTGAGCACGATCGTCTCGAGGTCGACGGGCACACTCGGGTCGACCGCCCGCGGACTGCGCGGGTCCTCCTTCGAGATGCGCTGGATCAGGTGCAGACGGTCGGGCGAGTGGAACGCGGGCTCGAGCACCAGCAATTCGTAGAGCGTGGCGCCGATGCCGAACACGTCGGCGCGCGCGTCGCACTGTCCCTTGAAGCGCTCGGGCGACATGAAACGCAGAGTGCCGACGAAGTCGCCGGTCAGCGTGAGGTCGTCCTCGCCGGTCTTGGCCAGTCCGAAGTCGGTGACCCAGATCGTACCCTGCTCGTCGAGCAGGAGGTTGGAGGGCTTGATGTCGCGATGGATGACTCCGTTCTCGTGGGCGTAGGTCAGCGCGCGGCACGCTTGCTCGCCGATCCGCGCGACGCTGCGCCAGTAGTGGCGGCCCGCCACCGTCGACGGATCGATGCGCTCGCTGCCGCCCCTGGGCCAAGCGAGTGCCGAGGTTGCCGGCGGCGCGCCTTCGCCGCGCAGCTTGCGCACGTCTTCGAGCACCTCGTCGAGCGACCGGCCGCGCACGAACTGCATCGCGTAGTAGTTGACGTCGCCGTCGCTGCCGACGTCGATGATCGGCACGATGTTCGGATGCTGCAGTCGGGCCGCCGCCCGTGCTTCGCGCTGAAAGCGTTCGATCGCCACTGAGTCGGTCGACGACCGCATCGGCAGAACCTTCAGCGCCACGCGTCGACCGAGCGACAGCTGCTCGGCCTCGTAGACCACACCCATGCCGCCGCGCCCGACCTCCTCGAGGATGCGGTAGTCGCCGATCTGCCGTCGCGCTTCCGTTGCGGACTCGGGTTCTTCTCTGACTGGAGGCTGCGACCCGTCTTCGTCGCGCGGCTTGAACTCCTCCAGGAAACGGAGCGTCGGCAACAGCCCACGCAACTCTTCCTCGAGTTCCGGATGCCGCTCGGCGAACTCGTCGACGGTCGGCGCGTCCCCGTGCCTACAGCGCTCGAGGAACTCCTCCGCGAGCCGGTCGAGCAGCGGGAGGTCGTCGGACTGATCCACTACGGCACGAATCCCGGCATTTGCTCGAGCGCGGTGCGAAGGCGCTGCAAGGCGCGGATGTAGCGGTTGCTCGCCGCGGTCTTCGACAAGCCGAGAACCTCGGCGGCCTCTTCGTTGCGCAGTTCCTCCATGTGGCGGAGCACGACGATCTCGCGATCGATCGGATCCATGGCGTTGAGCAGTTCCTGCAGCCTGATCTGGATCTCGGCGCGGATGGCACCATGGCTCGGCGACGTCAGGTGGCCGAACAGGCTCTTGGCGAGCGAGATCGACTCCGCTGCGGGCATCGCCCCGCGGTGGAGCGACACCTCGAGATCGGCGTCGCGCTTCTTGGTGGTGAGGTGTCGCCGATGGATCTGCTGCAGGCGTTCTCCGGTCACCAGTCGCAGCCACAGGAAGAACGGCAGGTCACGGCGGTGGTCGTAGGTCGGCAGCTTCTGCGCCAGATCGAGGTAGGCCTCTTGCAGCACGTCCGACGCGTCGACCCGGCCCTGGAGGCGGCGATCGAGGCGCAGGTCCACCAGTCGGCGTAGGCGCCCTCGATAGCGTTCGAAGAGCTCGCCGAGCGCGCTGTGGTCGCCGCGCTTGGCGCGGTCGACCAGGCTTTCGATCTCGTCTTCGCTTCTGGGCATGGGATGGGTGATCGTAGTCGGTGGAATGGCGCGCACAATCGAGCCGGACCTGCGAGGCAAGCAGGCCTGTCCACCGCCAGGGGACCGAAAGGCGGATTGCGCGCACGACTGCGGGGATTCGCGGTGGACAGCGGGGCAGTGCCGGCAGGTAGGCGGAGGTCGTTCCGCCAACGAGGCTGTCGCGCACCCATGACGAATACGAGAATCCTCGCTCTTGCCTGCCTCGCGGTAGGCGTCCTCCCGCTCTCCGCCCAGGACCCGGCCCAGATCGTCGCCGGGGTCAACGGGATCTGGCCCGACGGCTCGCCGAGTCCGGTCACCGACATGCCCGGCCGCCCCGGCACGGCCCTGGCCTCGGCCGGCAGCGCCGTGGAGTCGCCGTGCCTGTTCGCGGCACTGGGGCGGCCCACGTCGGCGTCCGTGGGGAGCGGCTTTGCGTTGGCGGTGGGGCACGAGGGCTTGCTCGGCGATGCGGCGAACAGCGTTGCCGACACGCTCCGTTTCAACACACAGGCGATCGAGTGGCTCGACCGCAACGGCACGCGCCGGGCTGCGGTGCTGTCCGGGCACGGCGAGTGGCGCACGTCGTCGACCATGGGTGCAGTCGTTTCGAGCCTGCAGGGCCACAGCTGGAACGTCACCGACCTGCCTGGTCGCATCGAGGCGGCGGCGCTGGCGCCGTACGGGGTTGTGATCATCGGCAACGCGTGGCAGCCGTTCACCGCGGCCGAGCGCACCGCGCTGGCCGACCACGTGCGGGCGGGCAACGGGGTCTACATGTGCGGCGTCGGCTGGTCGTGGCCGAACGACATCGTCGCCTACCCGATGAACCAGCTGGGGTCCGACTACGGCCTGCAGTGGCTGCCGGCGTCCATCACCGATCCGGCGAACCAGAATGGCGGTGTTCCGATCCTGACGCGGTTCTATCCGAGCTGCGAGGACCGGACGTACCTGTGGAGCCGCACGATCCTGGAGACCTTCCTGTCCAGTAGCAACGGCATGCTGGCGACGCTGGTGCAGGGGCAACAGCCGTGGCGGCAGGCGTGCCAGGTGGTGGCCAACGTGATCCCGATCCTGCCCGAACCCGACCGCCAGACGGCAGACGCGTGGCTGCGCGGTGTGCTGCAGACGTACGGCAGCGAACTCGGCGCCGGCCCGTCCTACCCGATCTCGGCCCTCGGTACGATCGCATCGACGCGCGCCGTGTTGCACGCCGGGGTGCTCGCCGCCTACCCGCTCGACGCGGCGCGGAGGACGGTGGTGCGCACCGCGCTCGGCCTGGACTACCCGACCTTGCCGCCGCTGTATCCGGACTTGCTGGCCAACCACGGCTTCGCGCTGCTCGACAACCGTACGCTGCAGAGCGATGCCCTCGCGTCGCTGCAATCGATCGTGGCGGGCGTGGCGCACGTGCCGCGCGACCTCGCCCGCATGACGGTGACCGAAGGTTGGAGCGTGCTGGCAGTCGAACGCAGTGCGCTGGTGCCGGGTCGCGGCGTCAACATCTTCGGGCAGGGCGCGATGAACGTGCCCGAGAACCAGTTTCCGCCGGACACCACGCCGGTCACCGTGCCGACGTTCAGCATCGCTGCCGCGCACGAGATCGCGCACGCGGTCGATGCCCACCGCTCGCGCGAAGACGCCACGTGGAGCGCGCGGAAGGCGCAGCTCCTGGCCGACGCTGGTCTCGACGACCTGCAGTACCTCCGCAGTCAGATCGGGGCCGCGTTCTTCCAGTCGGCACCGCAGGAGTTCTTCGCGTCGCTGGCCAACGTCTGGTTCGCCGACTCGATCCACACGCTGCTGCTCGGCCAGGCGCGCTGGGCGCAGGGCCGTGCGGAGCCGCTGAAGCAGGCGTTGTTCCTCCTCGACACCTACAGCAAGACGCCGCACTCGGCACCGCTGTTCTCGATGACCGCGAACGGAGTCGTCACCAGCCAGGACGCTCGGCTCGTGCGCGATGGGCAGGGTCGCATCCTCAACATCTGCTTGCCGACCTGGCAGATGAACATCTCGTACGACGGTGCCGGCAACATCGTCGGTGCGTGGCTCGACGACCCCGTGTGCGGCATGCGCAGCTTCTGGTACGACGACGGCGTCGCCGAGACTTCCTACGGCGTCCCCACGGTCGAGACCTGCTATGCGACCCACTTCGTCACCGATCCGACCTTCGCGATGGTCGAGGGGATCCAACTGCAGTGGGGCCATGCCGGCTCCACGACGACCGGCCTGGTCGGCGGCGAGCGGGTGCGCGTGTTCCTGTGGGCCGACGAGGATGGCGACGGCGATCCGACCAACGGTGGCGTGCGCTTGCTCATGGCGTTGCAAGACACCGTCAGGGCTGCAGCGATCAACAGGCCCGGCTCGCGCCAGGGCATCTGGCTGGGGCGTTACGTCGCTGCGCCGGGGTTTTGGGTCGGCGTCGCGCTGACCACCCAACCAGGGCAGACGCCGATGGGAGTCGACGCTTCGGCGCCGACCATGGGCCACTCGTTCGTGGCCCCGAGTACCGGAACGTTCTCTCCCAGTGACTTCGAGCGGCTTGCGCGACCGGCGCCGGTGGCTGGCGGGTTCACGATCCGCGCCCGCGGCGCACTCGGCTTCGAGCAGGTGGCAGCCGCTTGCGGCTCGATGCCGCTCGAGATCGATGGCGTGCCGATGATCGGCGGCCGCTTCCAAGTCGGGGTGAGAACGCAGCACCTGATGGCTGCGTTGCTGATCAGCGTCAACGCGAGCCAGATCCCTGTGTGCAGCCGCTGCACCCTCGGCGTCGGTCTCGACTTCACCGCCTACTCGCTCGCGCGCGCCTTCAGCTTTGTCTTCAACCCGAGGGATCCGAACTGGCGCGGGGCCCAGATCGTATTCCAGGGTTTGGATCTCGGCGCAACGGACGGTTGCCTCAGCCCGCTCGAGTTCTCGCTCAGCGAAGCCCTCCGAGTGACATTGCACTGAGCTTCTCTGGTCGCGGTTCTTCGCGTGGCGCGAAGAATCGGTTGAAAGCAGCGGCCAGAGAAGCGACCCAGAGGACAACAGCGCCGGCGGCCCCCTTCTGGTCGGCGCTGCGCCGACATCAACCCTCTTGGGTTGCGGCCGCCGGCTGCGCTGAGCCTCTCTGGTCGCGGTTCTTCGCGTGGCGCGAGGATCCGGTTGAAAGCAGCGGCCAGAGAAGCGACCCAGAGGACAACAGCGCCGGCGGCCCCTTTTGGTCGGCGCTGCGCCGACATCAACCCTCTTGGGTTGCGGCCGCCGGCTGCGATGTGTGCGGAGACTCGCCGTGCTGGACGGCGCGCTCTCATGGCAGCATCACGGCGTGCCGCGCGCTGCCGAAGCGTCCGGTCGCGGTGACGAGGTCGAGTGCGAAGACCTGGAGTGCGAGCTGCTGCCCGTGCAGGGCCGGCTCTTGCGGGGCGAGCAGCGGGATCTCGACCTCGCCACCGGGCGGCACGACGCCCGACAGGAACGCCACGGGTGCAGCTTGCATGAGCACCATGTCGAGCGGCAGGAAGAAGGACAGGTCGAGGAAGGCGAGGCGCAGGTCGAGCGTGACGCCGAACAGGTGGCCGCTCTCGCCGCGCACGGTGATCGGCACCGTCTCGTCGCCCTGCCACAGCGACGGCGAGTCCAGGCGCGGCGATCCGCCCGGCCTCGACACGAGGGTCGACGAGCCGTCTCGAGTGACCGGGCCGGTCGTGGTGGCGGCGTGCGTCACGCGCGCGGCGTTGCGCAGGTCGAGGGCGGCGAAGGTGCAGCGCGCAGCGTAGGCGATGCTGGCGTCGGCGGCGACGCGCGCGTTCGCCACCACCTGCTGCAGCTTCACCTGGGGCGCCCCGACCAGGCGCAGCGCGTCCTGTCCCGGCGCGGCGAGCAGGCCGACGTCGTCGAGGAGCACGACGTTGCGCGCGCCGTCGATCCGCAGCAGCTCGGCGCCGCCGGCGGTGACGCCGTCGCCGAAGGTCAGACCCTGGATCGCCACCTCGCCGTCGGTCGGCAGGAGGCCGGAGATCACCGCCGGCGTGCCGCCGACGATCCTGGTCGTGCCGCCACCGGCCGCCACCAGGTGCACCGGCCGCGTGATCGTGAAAGGCGCGTGCGTGCCCGGCGCCACGACTACGCTGCCGCCCAGGGGGACGGCGGCGAGCGCGGCGTCGATGCTGGCGAAGCCGCCCGGTCCGACGAACGCGGTGTCGCCGACCTGGCTGGCGAAGGCACGCGCGCGGTCGTCGAACAGCGGCCGCCACGCGTCGTGCAGCAGCTTCTCTTCGACGCGGTAGAACCACTCTTCGCCGGCGAGCACGGCGCCGTCGTCGTGCGCGTAGGTGGCGCCGCTCGACGAGCTGCCCTGCGGCATCAGCGTCGTGAGCACGCTCCACGGTCCTGACGCCGCCGGCGCGCGGCTGACGCGCAGCAGGTTCATCGCGACCTCGCGCGTGGTGGTGAAGCCCACGCGGTTGCCGAGGAATCCGCCGGTCGCCGAGTGCGCGGCCAGCTCCGTGCGGCGCTCCGACCAGAACAACACGTTGCCGGGATCGAGCTCGAACGTCGCGCTGCCACGTCCGCCGGAGAAGTTGATGAGGTCGATGCGGCCAGCCCCGGAGGAGGCGACGCCGTACTGCGAGGGTCCGTTGTCCATGAGCTCCCAATCCCACAGCTCCAGGGTCTGGGCGGCACCGCGGGCGACGTCGACCATGCGCGCGCCAGGCGCCGTCGAGCCGGTGCTGATGGTCACGCCGCGCATGTCGAACGGGGCCGCGGCGAAGGTGGCGGATTCCAGGATGCGCACGCCGCGCTCGTCGAGGCCGTCGATCGTGAGGTTGTTGGCGTCGATGTGGCCACCGAGCTCGAAGCCGGAGACGACGCCGATCAGCTTGGCGTGGTTGGTGGGGCGGCCGCGGGCGAACAGCGTGCTGCCGGGGACGAAGCGCATTTCGCTGCCGAACAACCCGAGCAGCGAGCCGGCCTGGTCGAGGCGCAGGGTGCCCTCGATCGTGGTGGTCGAGCCCGGCGCCAGGATCAGGCGGCGCGTGCCCATGTCCAGGGTGGCGCCGGCGGCGATGCGGCAGGCGGGTCCCTTCGCTTCCATCCGGTCCTGCGGCGTGGTGGTGCCGGCGGCGAAGGTGAGGTCGAAGAACTCGCAGACACCGCTCGCCTGAGTGTGGTCGACAAGGGTCGTCGTGCCGGCGAGCAGCACGTGCCCGCTGGCCGGCAGGAACAGCTGGTTGGTCGTCCAGTTGCCCTGCACCTCGATGCGCGCAGGCGGCGAGGTGGTGGAGTTGTGGGTCTCGAAGCGCACGTCGCCGCCGACCACCAGGTCCTGCACGGCGGCCAGCGTGCTGCCGGTGACGGTGCCGCCGAGGAACGTGGCGTCGCCGGCCACGTCGACGTCGCCGAGCGCCAGCGACAGGCACGCCGGCTCCTGCACGAGGTCGCTGGCCAGGGTGGCGGCAGGCACGTCGTAGCCACCCGACAGAAGGCGCGTGCGTGGCAGCGGACTGGTGCTGGGCGCGCGCACCATGCCGCCGCCGGCGAAGTCGAGCGCGGCGTTGGCGGGGAAGGTGACGTCGCCGGCCACGTCGAGGGAGCCGAGCGCGTGCGTGACGCCGCCGAGCGTCGCCGTGCCGCCGCTCGGCACGACGAGGGCGCCGGGGATCGTCGCCGCCGCGTTCGCTGCCGTCAGCGTACCCGGCACCGTCGCGCTCTGGCCAACCTGCAAGGTCGCACCCGTGAGCGTGAGTGAGCCTGCGACCAGGAGGCTGCCGGTGATGTGCAGGTCGCCGAGAGTGACCGCCGACGCCGCGCCGATCTCCACGTCGTGCAGGGGGGGCGGACCGAAGGACACGGTCTGGATGCCGGTACCGGTGAAAGCGATGGTGCCGCTGGCGGGCGCGAAGTTCGCGTTGGAGGTCCAGTCGCCGCCGCACTCGATGCGGTCGGGCGGCGTGGTGACTGCACCGGTCGTCTGCAGGCGCACGTCGCCGCCGGCGGCGACCAGGGAGGCTCCGTCGAGGCCGTCGGCAAGGGCGGCGCCGCGGAAGGTCGCGGCCCGCGCGACGGTGAGCTGCTCGATCGTCGCGGTACCCGCGGTGTGCTCGAACTCCGGCAGCGCGCCGCGCAGGCGGGCGTCGGCGTCCACCTCGACCAGGGTGTCCGGCGGCCCCGACAGGGTGCCGTCGAACAGCAGGTCGCCGTGCACCAGGAGCCGGTGGTCGTTGGGGTAGGGCAGCATGGTGATCGCGCCCGACCCGCGCAGGGAATCGAGCCTCGAGCCCTGCACCAGAGTGGCCGTGCCGTCGAGGGTCACGTCACCGAGCGTGACGCCGTCGTTCGCCAGGAAGGTCGATCCGGCCGCCACGTGGAGCACGGGCGCGAACATCGAGTTGGGCGGATGGCCGACGACCTCGGCGGTGCCGTCGACGACGTCGAGGCTCCAGCCGCCGCCGCGCAGGCCCGGCCCGCCGAACTGGACGTGCGTGCCATCCTCGATCCGTGCGATGGCCGACAGCCGCCCACCGTCGAAGGGCTCGCTGACGTGGACCGTGCCCCCGGCCGTGCCCCCGTCGAGAGGGGGGCGCTTGAACACGATGACGCCCTCCTGCGTGTTGAAGCTCGACGTGATCGACATCGCCAGCTCGGCGCCGATCTCGAGCACCATGGGCATCGACGACACGCCGGTGTTGTCGCCGAACAGCAGCGTGCCCACGCGCAGCACCGTGCTCGCCGTGTCGCCGCCGATCAACGAGTCCTGCGTCGGCTCCAGGCTGCCGACGGCCGTCGTGCCCAGGGCGTACACGTTGCAGAACCGAGTCTCGAGCCGGCTGATCGAGACGTCGCGGATCGTGAACTGCGGCGGCGGGCCGGCGACCGGACCCCACGCCGTCAGGTTCCCCGCGGTGCCGGTGCCCTGCCCGTCCAGCGTGC
Source organism: Planctomycetota bacterium (assembly GCA_041398565.1). Taxonomy (GTDB): domain Bacteria; phylum Planctomycetota; class UBA1135; order UBA1135; family UBA2386; genus DATGPD01. The sequence goes on from JAWKUN010000002.1 coordinate 854,809, forward strand.
ACGGCCCCGTCAGCTCGAAGGTGCCGGCGATCGCGCCGAGCACGGTGATGTTGCCCGAGACCAAGGGTTGGCCGATGAGCGACACCGACGCGCCCGCGTTCACGCGGATGGTGCGCAACCGGGCGGCGGCGACGCTCTGCGGGGTGCTGCCGGCGAAACGCACCTCGCCGCTGGTGGGGGCGAAGTTCGCGCTCGAGGTCCAGGCGCCGCCGCAGTCGATGCGGTCGGGTGGGTCGGTGACCGTCAGCGTCGGCTGCAGATCGACTTGGCCGGAGACGGCGAGCGCCGACTGGGTCGGGCCGGTCAGGTCCTCGCCGGCGAACGAGAAGTTGCCGGCGATCGTCAGCTGGCCGACGTCGAGATAGCCGGCGGTCTGGATGAAGTCGCCATTGACCGTTGCCGTGAACGCTTCGCAGCCGACGCCCGAGACGGTGAGCGGCGGTAGGTCGCCGCCGATCGTGCATTCCCCGGTGAGCAGGATCCGCGCCCCCGCGGGCCAGGTCATGGTGCCGTCGACCTGGAGGTCGCTGACCACGTGCAGGGGGTGGCCCGGATAGGAAGTGTGGGCGGCGATGGCGACCGTGCCGCCGCTGGCCACGACGAGGTGATCGACCGCGGCTGCGCGGCCCCACTGGCCGGTGCCGACGGCAGTCAGCGTGGCGCTGCCGCTGACGTTCAGCGTACCGACGTCGATGCCGGTGGTGTCGACCAGGCTCGCTCCGGCGGCGACGTTCAAGGTGTCGGCGATGAGGATCCCGACCGGCGGTGGGGGCGGGTTGGGGCCCACGGGCATGGCCGTCACCCGCGCTGCACCGCTGGTGATGCTCAGCGTCCCGAAGCGGAAGCTCGGGGTGCCGCCGCTGTAGTACTCCGACGTGAAGACCACCTCTTGATCGAGCGTGCTGCGGACCTCGGCCGACGCGGCACCGAGACCGATGCCGGTGCTGACGGTGCCCCCAGTGAAGATCACCGTCGAGTTCTGGCTGTTGAACGTCGTCGAAAGCTGCTGCCGCAGCGCGCCGATCTGCATCGTGCCCGGGGCGTTGGAGCGGATGCCGCTTCCCACCTGCACGAGCAACTCCTGCGCGATCAGGGTGTCGCTCGGCCCGCCCAAGAGCGACGAGCCGTCGGTGAGGCGCAGAAGATCGAATTCGACTTGGCCCGAGATCGTGAGCGCGGCGTTGTGGACTTCGGCGGTCGCAAAGTTGATCCCCGCCAGCGTGATCGAGTCGCCTGCGAACGCGGGCACGCTCAGCGCTTGCGCCGAGATGGTCGTCGCGCTGCGCAGCTCGAACGGCCCCATGTTCGGGCCTGGCCACTGCAGGGTGAGCGCAGTGAGGTTCAAGGCGGCTCCGGCCTCGGCGATCAGGCTGCCCCGCAGCACCGTCGTCGTGGGCAGCGTGAGGCTTCCCGCCGCCAGCCGGATCGACGCCCACTGGTCGGTGGCCGAACTCACCGCGTGCGTCGTCGCTCCGGTGAACACGATCTCGCCCGAGGTCGGCTGGAAGCTCGCGCCCGCCGTCAGGTCGTCGGTCACCGAAAGCGTCGTGAATGGCGCCGTCATCGTCGCCGTCGTCGCGAGGGTCGCATCGTCGCCGACGGTCACGGCGACACCGCCGCTCAGCACGACGACCTCCTGGCCGGTCAGGATCAGGTCGCGGCCGACGTCGACCGTGCCGCCCCACAGCAGGCGCCCGGCGCCGGAGTAGGCCAGGTCGAGCCGAATGGAGACATCGCGCATGGTCAGGTCGCGGCCGGCGGTGAGGCGCACGATGCCGACCGACGTGCCGGGTGCGGTGGCCAGGGTGCCCGCCGCGCCGATGCCGACGAACGACAGCGCGCCGTCGCCGGACACGTTCGCTTGCACGTCGGCGCTGCCATACACCCCGAGCAAGCGTTGCGCGTCGATCGTCATCGTTCTGAGCACGCGCAGGTCGCGGCAGACGGCGCCGCCGGCGGCCACGACCGGCGCGAACCCGCGCGTGTCGATGATCGCGTCGGTACGGTCGTCAGGCAGGCCCGCGGTCCAGTTCGCGGCGTTGAACCAGTCGGAGGACACCAGGCCCACCCAGGTCGTCGAAGTCTGCGCCTGCGCGGCGCCGGCGAGCAGGAGGAACGCGGTCAGGAGCGTGGCGAGGGGTACTTGCATGGGGCCGTTCCGAGCGGTGCTTCCCCGGTCGATGGTAGCCCCGTCCCGAACGTGACGGGGCAATTCCGAGAAGAGTCTGCGTCGCGTCGTGAGTTGGCTCGCACGTCGAGTCCGACGCGTCGGTTCAGTCCCGTGGCAGCACGGCCCGTGCCGGGCGCACGCCGATCACGTTGGTGGGCATGTCCTGGTTCTCGCCGCGGTCGGCGCTGCGCACGTTGGAGGCCGGGCTCTGGAAGTGGCCGCCGCGGTCGATGCGCAGGCTCGATGCGCCGGGGGCGTCCGGGTCGCCGCGCAGACCGTCGCCCGCCCGCGGCGCGGTGGTGTAGGCGGCCTCGGCGTCGAGGCACCACTCCGCCACGTTGCCCGCCATGTCGTGCAGGCCGAACCCATTGGCGGCGAACGACCCTACCGGTGCGTGCACGATGTGTCCGTCGTACCAGTCGTCCTCGATGAAGGCCCAGTCGCGCACGTGTGGCCGGACGAAGCGATCGGCGCCGTTGCCGAACTCGGAGAAGCGCGAGCGGTCGTCGCCCCAGAAGTACCGCGTCGTCGAGCCAGCCCGGCACGCGTACTCCCACTGCGCCTCCGTCGGCAGCAGCAGGCCGACGCGGCGCAGGATCTCGCGGCACTCGCTCCAGCGCACCGATTCGACGGGATTGGTGGCGGTGATCCGCGGCAGGCCCTCGGGCATCTGCGCGTTGTAGTAGAGGCCGAAGAAGCTCGGCGTGGCGCCGCGCGTGAGCCGCTGCCACTGCGCCTGCGTGAGTTCGTGCTTGGCGAGGAAGAACGCGTCGAGCGCGACTTGGTGCACCGGCACCTCGTCTTGGTCGGGCTGCACCGTGGGGTCAGGGTTGGCGCCGGTGGCTGGGGCTTCGCCCATCCGGAAGCTGCCCGACGGGAGCAGCACGAACACCATGCCGCTGTCGGCGTCGAGCACGAGCCTGCCAGTGATCGGATCCCGCGTCGGCGTGGGTGCGCCGGCGGCTGCCGACGCGAGGTGGTGGAACTCGAACAGGCCCGAGTGCGGATCGGCGCCGAGCGGCTCGAGGCCGAGTTGCGGCGCCAGGCGCAGGCCCGCGTAGCGCGGGCTCGCCGCCACGCCGGCAACCGTGGCTTCCCACGCCGCCCGATGGGCATCGACGCTGCGCGCCGCGATCGTCTCGGCCCAGGCGACCCGCCGCTCGACGTCGGCGACGGTGCCGTCGTCGTCCTGCAGGAAGTGCAAGAGATCCGGCACGTGGTCGTCGAGGGTCTCGAGGAGGAAGCGCTCCGAGTCGGCGGCGGCGCTGGTGTGTGCGCCCGCGCCCAGGCGGGCCTGCAGGGCCTTCTGCTGTGCCACGACCTCGGGTCGGCTGGCGCGCAGCGGCGCTGCGTGGTCGCGCAGCCATGCTCGCAGCGCCGGCAGCGTCGCCGGCCACGGTGGGTAGAGCTTGCTCGCCTCGCGCTCGGCCACCGCCAGCCGGCGCACCGAGGCCAGCTGCGTGAAGCGTGCCAGGTTGGTCTCTGCGCGCAAGAACTGCGACAGGCTCACGCCGAAGCCGACGGTCACCGTCAGCAGGAAGGCCGACAGCACCGGGTTGCGCTGCACCCAGCGGCCGGTGCGCAGGGCCGGGCTCGCACGGCGGGCGAGGATCGGCTCGTGCCGCCGCAGTCGGCGCAGGTCGTCGGCCAGCGCCGCGGCGGTCTGGTAGCGGTGGCTCGGGTCGCGGTCCATCGCTCGCTCCACGATCACCTCGAGGTCGCGCGGCGCAGCCTTGTTGAGCGCGCGCACGCGCTTGGGCGCCGCGCGCAGGACCGCCTTGGTGAGGTCGTGCAGCGACACACCCTCGAACGGCAGTGCGCCGGTCACCACGTTGTAGAGCGTGACGCCGAGCGAGTACACGTCCGCGCGCGCGTCGACGGGTGTCTGGCCGGGCGCGATCTGCTCCGGCGCCATGTACGGCGGCGAACCCATGACCGCGCCGCTCAGAGTCAGGCCGTCGTCGCCGGCGCGGTCGTCGCGCACCAGGCCGAAGTCGAGCACGACCGGCTCGCCCTCGGTGGTGACCATGACGTTGGCAGGCTTGATGTCGCGATGCACCAGCCCGCGCTCGTGCGCGTGATGCAGCGCGCGCGCCAGCGTCTCGAAGAAGTCGACAACCGCGTCGAACTCGGCGCGTGTGCTCGGGCTCGCGTGCGTGGCCTGTATCCCGGGCAACAGCGGCTCGCGCCCTTGCGCCGCGCGCGCCATGCGTCGATCGAGGCTCGTGCCAGGAACGAGCTGCATGGCGATGAACGGCACGCCGTCCACTTCGCCGCTGTCGTACACGGTGCACAGGTTGGGGTGGTTGAGGCGCGACGCCGCCTGCGCCTCGCGCGCGAAACGCTGGCGGAACTGCGGCAGCAACAGCGCTTCGCCGCGGATCTGCTTGAGCGCGACCTCGCGCCGCAGCCGCTTGTCGAAGGCGTGGTATACGGCGCCCATGCCGCCCTGGCCGAGGCAGCGCAGCAGGTGGAAACGACCGAAGTTCTCGCCGGTGGTGGAGTCCTCTCGCGAAGCCGGCGCCGATGGCGTGTCCGCCCAGCCGACCGAGGACTCCGACTGCGTCCCGGCTCGCCCCGGGGCCGGCGCGGTCTCAGCGAGCGGTCTCGGGCCTTCGCTCGGCGCGAAACCGAGCCGCTCTTGATCCTGGCTCAGGCGCCCGAGGATGCGCTCGACCCGAGCGCGCAACTCCGGTCGCCCCGCCGTGCAGCGCGCGAGCTCGGCCTCGGGCTCGGTACTCTCCACGCACCGCACGCAGATCTCCTCGACGAGTTGGCTGTCGACCGCCCCTTGGACCACGCCGTCGACCCTGCTGTCGGTCGGGGTGTGGGGAGACCCGTCGGGCTGCGTCTCGGAGCCGGCGTCACTCTCGTCGGGTCGCGGCTCCCACATGACCCCATCATCACGCCGAGCCTTGCGCGGCGCAACGTACGGGGACCTCGGCCGCGGCCCACGCGCGTGTCAGCTGGATCCCTCGCGCAGGAGCGTCGCCGCCAGGGACCGCATGGGGGCGGTCGGTGCAACGGCTGCCAAGCGCTCGAGGATCACCCTCATGGCTGGGTTCCCGGCCGACTCGACGAGCCGACGTCGTGCCGCTGCACGCACCGTCGCATCGGGATCGGCGACAGTCATCGCCACCACCCGCTCGATGCTCTCCGCGTCGATGCGCTGGCACAGGAGGTCGACGGCCTGGACGCGGACGACCGCGGCAGCGTCGTGCGTGGCGGCGAGGAGGACTGACTGCCCCGCGGGCGGCGAGACGTGCCGCAACGCTGCCAACGCGGCAGCTCCCAGGGCAGGGTCGCCGGTGGCGAGATGGCGCTCGGCCACTTCCACACAACGAGGATCGCCGCAGTTGCCGATCGCGCTGAACCAACTCTCGAGCAGGCTGCGATGGGCGACGCTCGGCTCGAGCGCGAACAGGCGGTCGAGGTGGACACGGGGCTCGTCGGCTCGTCCTGCCAGCGCGCCGAGCATCAGCATGCTGGTCGAGGTGACCCTGGCCGGGCCGGAACTCGCGGCCAGATCAGAGAGCGCGAGCATGAGGTCGGTCGTCGGCTGCGCGACCTGCACCATGCTGGCGAGCGACGTGGCTCGCATCGGCTCGGGGAGCGATCCATCGGCGGCGAAGCCGGCGAGCATGCGCTGGGCCGCGGGGGTGCCGGCTTCGGCGACGCTACTGATGAGGAATGATGCCAGCTCCGGTGCCTCGAGGTTCGCGAGGATGATGCGCTCGAGTTCCTGCGCCCGCTCCGGCCACAGCTGCAGGATCCGCACGAGATTGCGGCGATGGGCGAGAAGCGCGCCGAGATCGCGCGGCGTCTTGCCCAACTCCTCGCGCAGCCACTGTGCCATCTTCTCGCTGGCGAGTCCGGCCAGCATGGCGCGTTCCTCGGCGAGGCGCTCGTTGTCTTCGTCGGCGTCGTCGGTGACGCCAGCCACCGGCTGCCAGGCCCCGTCCCAGAGCGACGGGTCCGGGGTCACGGCCTGGACCGTCGCAGTGGCCAGGGTGACCGATGCCGTGGTGGCGACGCGGACCACCATCGCCGCCTGCTCGACCCGCAGCGTCACGATCTCGCGGGTGGCGGCGGAAGCGAGCCAGCCTCGCGCGAAGTCGAAGGTCGCCCGCGCCTGGTGCTCGACCTCGGGGACGGGGTCCCCATCGGTACCGGCCACGTAGGCGGTCTTCGCCTTGCGCAGGACACGCTGGCCACGGTCGGTGGTCCACTCGTAGTGCACCCGCGCGAGCCCTGTGGCGTCCGGTTCGTCGCTTTCCCAGCTTGCAGCGCCGTCGCGGACCGCGAACGTCAGCAGCGCGACCAGAGCGCGCAGGCGGTTGCGGTGCGAAGGAGTGACCGCGGGGTCGAAGCGCAGGCCCAGCGGCGTGCCGCACGCGCGCAGGCGCACGAGGCAGCCGAGCTCGAGGTCGCGGGCCAGTCGCGCGAAGACGGTTGCCGCATCCCGACCCGACGTCTTGCCGGACACGCTCGGCTCGGGCATGTGCAGGGCGGCGATGCACTCGTCGCCGCGCCTCGCCAAGACGACGACCTGAAGGAGTCCGCGCACGTCGGATCGAGCGTCGGTGATCGGCTCGCCGGCGCGAACCATGGAGGTCGCGGTGGAACTGCTCGTATCGAACACGAACCGGCTGCCGGCGGGGGCACCGAAGGGCGCCATCGCACCAGGTACCGCGGTGCGCGCGCTCGTGGCCGTTTCGGCGGCATCGATACCGTTCACGGTCGAGGGTGCGGCTCGCTCGGTGGCCGCCGCGGTGCCCGGCGCGGTCGGCGCGTCGGTGACACAGAGCGCGGCGAAGCCCAGTAGGCAGAGGCCCAGCAGGCAGAGGACGAGGCTGGCCAGGGCGGGCCTCGAGAAGCGGGTTTGGCGGGTCATGGTCATCTGGGTCGAGGTCTCTTCGTCCTTCCCCGATGGGAAGGAGCCGCGCTCCGTGACACAGGTCTTGCGAGAACGCGAGCAGCCCCCGCCCTCGAGCGAGGGCGGGGGCTGCGTCGGGAGGTCTCGCGACGGGCGACGTCGCTCCGCGGTCAGTCGAGCCACCTGGTGGCGTCGCCGAAGGTGTCGTTGTCGTTCGAGAAGGTCTGCGACACGGGGCTGTACCCGCCGGCGCTGACGCGCAGATAGCAACGGTTGCTGCCACCGCTCAGCATGCGGATGTAGCCCGAAGCCGTGGTCGTGGTGGTCTGCACGTCGGCTCGCATCCGGTGGTTCATCTCGAAGTTGAAGTCGACGGCTGCGAAGAAGCCATCGAGATTGTGGGCGCTCCAGGAGGTGTCCCAGGCGGTCATGTCGGCGCGGTAGTCCCCGGACGTGAGCGCGTTGCCGCGGCTCACGAACAGGTCGGAGTTCGAGTAGAGATTCACGGCGGCGCCGAAGCCGAGGGTGACGTCGACGCGGTATCCGGACACCGTGAACCGGCGGCTGGCAGAGCCTGCGTTGTTGAACCAGGGGTTCCAGGAGGTCTGGATCGCGCCGTCGTACGGCCGGTTCTCGTCGAAGACGGTCATCGTGTCGTGTTCGACGATGACCCGGTGCTGGCGCGTGCCGGCCGTGTCGGCGCGGTACCACGCGGCAACGCGGATGAGGTCGCGGTAGGAGCCGACCCGCCGCTTGAGCTTGCCCTCGACGTAGCTGCCCCAGTTGGCCACCGACTGGCCGAACTGGAACGCGCGCGCCCCGAGGTCGGAGTCGCCCGACTCGCGGACGATCTGGCCGGTGACGTTGGACTGGGCGGCCACGGCAGCGGCGAGGGCGATGGGGGCGAGGATCAACTTGGTGAGCTTGAACATTTCGGTTTTTCCTGATTCGTCAGTGGATCGCCCGTGGCGGTGCGCCGCGGACACAGGAGGGATGGGCCGGCGGAACGCGGTGTGACGGACGATGGCGAGAATCGGTGAGCGTGCTCGCCCTGCCCGGAACGCTGCAGTCCGCGGGTGGCTGGGTGTTTGCCATGGGCTCAGGCTGCCGCGACACCCTGGTTCGGCCGGGCTCAGGGCTACGATTCGGCGATGGACGAGGCCGAGATCGGTCGACTGTTGACGGAGAACATGCCGGCGTTGCGTGCCTTCGTCCGGCTGCGGACGAACCGCGCCATCCGCGACCGGGAGTCGCACAGCGATCTCGTGCAGTCGATCTGCCGCGAGGTGCTCGGCGGCGCCGAACGCCTGGCGTACCAAGGCGAGGCCGCGTTTCGCGGCTGGCTGTTCACCACGGCGCTGCGCAAGCTCGTCGAGAGGCAGCGTCACATGCGTGCGCTCAAGCGCGACGTCGGCCGGGAGGTGCGGGCCGACGCCGGGGGTGGCTCGGGCAGCGATCCGGACATTCTATGGGCAGCGTACGCCACCGTGACCACGCCGAGCATGGTCCTCTCGGCGCGAGAACAGATGGAGTCGCTGGAACGCGCCTTCGACGAACTGCCCGACGACTACCGCGAGGTGATCACGTTGCACAAGATCGTCGGGCTGTCGCACGAGGAGATCGCCCGGCAGACCGGACGCAACGAGGCAGCGTGTCGGCAGCTCCTGCGGCGCGCGTTGATCCGCCTGTCGATGGTGCTCGAGCGGGCCGACAGCGGCGGCTGACGCGGCGGAGCTGGCGGCCATGTTCGACGAGGTGCCCCCGTGAGGGGCATCGGGCGCAGCGACTCCGGCAGGTCTTGCGTCTCTGTCCTCAGCGCGGCCGGCGGCCGCAACCCAAAGGGTTGATGTCGGCGCAGCGCCGACCAGAGGGGGCCGCCGGCGCTGTGTTGCTTGGAGCTTCCAGGGCTGCTCGGGCGTGGCCTGGTCAGCTCTGTGGCAACGGAACAACACGGCCGAATTCGCGCCTGCCGCGACGATTCGCAGCCCTTGCAGCTCAGCGCGGCCGGCGGCCGCAACCCAAAGGGTTGATGTCGGCGCAGCGCCGACCAGAGAGGGCCGCAGGCCGCTCTATTGCCTGGGGCTTCCAGTGCTGCTCGGGCGTGGCGAACCCGGCACTGTCACGAATCGCACGTCCTGCGGATTCCGCGCGCGCCACGAGGATTCGCAGCACTTGCAGCTCAGCCGACGGAGCCGAACAGCAGCGACAGGCCCGCGTACGACACCATGGCCATCAGCGCGGCCGCCGGCAGGGTCAACACCCACGCGATGACGATGTTGGTGGCCACGCCCCAGCGCACCGCCGACAGCCTATTGGAGGCGCCCACACCCATGATCGCGGCGTTGATGCAGTGGGTGGTGCTGACCGGCACGCCGAAGTGGCTGGCGCCGAGGATCGTCGCCGCACCGGCCGTTTCGGCGGCGAAGCCGTGCAGCGGCGTGATGCGGATGATCTTGGTTCCCATGGTCTTGATGATGCGTGCACCACCGGCGGCGGTTCCGAGCGCGATGGCGCTGGCGCAGGCGATCACCACCCAAGTCGGCACCGCGCCTTCGTTCGCCGGCATCACCCAGCTCGGCGCCCACTCCGGCAAGGCGTGGCCGCCGGCCACGAATGCCACCAGCGCCAGGGTGATGATGCCCATCGACTTCTGTGCGTCGTTCGAGCCGTGCGAGAACGCCATCGCCGCTGCCGACACCAGCTGCAGTCGGCGCGAGCCGCGCCGCACGATCGACGGGCGAAGTCGGGTAGCGATCCAGATGAGGCCGATCATCAGCAGAAACGCGACGACGAAGCCGATCGCCGGCGACACCACGAGCGGCACCATCACCTTGTTGCCGAGTGCGCTCCAGTGGAAGGCGCCGGCGCCCGCATGCGCCACCACGCCGCCGGCGAGGCCGCCGATCAGCGCGTGCGACGACGACGACGGGATGCCGAACCACCAGGTGATCAGGTTCCAGACGCAGGCGCCGATCAACGCGGCCAGCACCACCAACTGGGTGACGTCGCCCGGCTCGGCGAAGCCCGAGGCGATGGTCTTCGCCACCGCCGTGCCGGCCATGGCACCGGCGAAGTTGAGCACCGCGGCAAGCAGCACCGCGGTGCGCATCGGCAGCACGCCGGTCGACACCACGGTGGCCACGGCATTGGCGGCATCGTGGAAGCCGTTGATGTAGTCGAACACGATCGCCATGACGATCACGGCGAGGAGCAGACTAACCATGCTTGATCGCCAGGTTGGCCAACAGGTCGGCGACGTTGTCGCAGTGGTCGATGGCGAACTCGAGGTCGTCCAGCGCCTCCTTCTGTGCCAGGAGGCGGCGGAAATCGGTGTGGTCCTCGCGGAACAGCCGGCTGATCGCGGCGCGGTAGATCGAGTCTGCCTCCTTCTCGATGGCGCGGACCCTGCGCCCGCCATCGAGTAGTTCCTCGTAGCGATGCTTGCGCAGCAGCGGCACCGCGTCCCGAAGCATCTCGGTGACGGTCACCAGCTTCTGCATCAGCTCGACCATGGCGGCGCAGGGGCGTTCGATGCCGTAGAGCACGAACGCCCGCGCGGTCAGGTTGGTCAGGTCGACGATGTCGTCGATCTCAGAGGTCAGTCGATGCAGGTCCTCGCGGTCGATCGGCGTGACGAAGGTCTTGGCCAGCGCCTCCTCCGTGCGCCGCACCACGTCGTCGGCGGCGTGCTCGATCTTCTGCACCTCGGCGGCCACTTCGGCGGCCGGCAGCTCCTGGAACCGCGCCAGCGCCAACGCGGCATCGTGCGCGAGGCGGCCCTGCTCTTCGAGCATGTCGTAGAAGTGCTCCGCGCGCGGCAGCAGCCAGCGAACCAGTCCTTGCAGGCCCATGCGCCGTATCAGAGCACGCGCGTCGGCCAGGTCGACAGCGCAGTGTGCGGAACGCCCAGATCGTGTTTCGTCGTAGGCTACCTCGCATCTTCATCGACGTGACGCTGGCATCTCGACGGCATGTCGCTAACCGATCGGTGTCAGGCTCCACCCTGTTACTTCTCTGCGGGTCTTCCGTCAACGCACGACGCGGGCACCTGCTACTTCGGCGCGCGGCGGCCGGGCGGCAGCGCGCCCACCGTGGCCGCGAACTCGGCCAGGGAGGTCCGTTGGCCGGGGTGACGTTCACCGCGCCGCCAGACGTGCACGGAGCGTGCGCCGTACGCGGTCAGGTCGAGGCCGCGCTCGCCGACGGGCCACAGCACGGTGCAGCGCTCGCCGGCGGGAAGGTCGACGAGTCGGGGAGCGAAGCCCGACCTCAGCATGACGCACCGCGTGATGTCCACCGGCAGCACCCAGCGGCTCTCCGTGAGCTCGATGACGTGCAGCGGCGAGGACGCGACGTCTTGCCAGGCGCCGAGCCACCCGGCCGGCGGCATGGGGGCCCCAGCCGCGTCCACGAAGGTCACGTGCACGACACGCAGTAGCCGCGAGACGTCGACCGCGCACTCTTCTTGCCAACCAGCAGGGTCGGCGGGCACGTCGGGAGCGAGCGCGATGCTGGCCGGTGGGTACGCGGTCGACAGGCGCAGGCGCAGGTGCGCCCGCGGCACGCGCGACCACCGCAGCACATCGCGCGCCGCCGCGTCCGGCCCGGGGTCGGGCCACCACGGGCGCGGGGCCACGACCTCCCGTTCCTCGAGCGCGGCCAGCAGATCGCTCGTCTGCACACCCTCGGGCAGCGCGAATCGCACGGCGACGCGCGCCGCCGGCCGCAGCTGCACGTCGGTGGACGCGCACGCGCCGACGTCGACGACCTCCGGCAAGTGCTCCGGCGCGCTGGCCCGCACGGTGCCGGCCCGCACCGTGGGATCGCCGAGGACGGCGAACTCGCCCGGCGCGCGCCGCTGCACGTGCGCCCTGCCCACGAGCGGACCACCGACCGCCAGCGTCGCCTCGTCGAGGATCCGCCCGGCCTCGCCGCGCACGGTCACGGACGCGACCAGCGCCCGCGGGCGAAGGAGCAGCGTGCCCAGATAGGCCTTGCCGGCGACCGGCTTCGGCAAGGGAATCTCGGCGGTCGCGTCGTCGGCCAGCACCCGTACCCACTCTCCGTTCAGCTCCGCTGCGGGGACGCGGATCACGACGCTGCCGCCGTCCGCGTTGGCTTCAAAGGCGCGGAGCACGCTCGGTTCCGGGTCGGCGGGCGAGCCCGCCAGCAACTCGAGGCGGAGCGGTCCATCGTAGGGGCGATCGGCGCGTCGCAGCCGCCCGCGCAGCTCGACGTGGGACTCGGCACACTGCGGTACCAGCGTCACCCGCACGACACCGTCGGGTGCGAGCGGGACGTCGGCGGTCGCGGCAGCTTCCTCGCCGTCGCCCTCGAAGCGGAGCCGGTAGCGCAACCCGGGCGCGACGATGACCGGAGTCGCGCAGGTGTCCGCCACCGGTCTGCACCACGACGGGCCGAGGTCGCCTTCGGCCGCGATCCATACGCACCCTGACGCCGGCGAGGCGGTCCGCCCGGCGAAGCTCACGGCCATGGCCGCGAGCCGCGGCAACCGCAGTTCGACCCGAGTCGTCGTCCAGTCGTCGAGTCGCGCCGGCGTGCCGAGCGTTTGCCCCCCGGGGATGTCGGGCACGAACCGGGCGCTGGCGACCCTCCCGCGGTGCTGCGTCAGCGCCTCGATCCAGCGGGCACGCGACTCGACCACGAGTGAGCCGTCGCCTTCCGTGCGGCCGAGCGGCGTGGTCGCCGCGGGTTCCTCGGCGTCGCGCAGCCAGAACAAGGCGACCTCGCGGCCAGCGATCGGCGCCCCGCCGGGATCGAGCACGTCGACGCGGAGTCTCCCACCGCTGCGCAGGACGATGACGATCGGCCCCTGGTCGCCGGGCTGCACGACCGCATCGCCCCACCGCGCGCCGTCCTCGGCGGCGATGTCGAGCACATCGGGCGCGGACGGCACCGTGGTCGTTCCGCTGTGGTCGGTCGTCATGTGCGCGCCAGCGGCGATGACCAGGCTCTGTCGTCGGCCGGGTCCCGCCGGCGACTTGCCGGCATGCTTGCGCAGGCGTTCCTCCGCTTCGGGTCCGTGCGCCAGCCATGCGACGAGTGCGCCAGCGACCGGTGCACCGGACTCGTCGACGACGCGCACGACGCGTTGGCCGGCGCGCATGCCCGCTGCCGCCGGCGCGGCCGCATCGCCTCCTGGACCCTTCACGCCACCTCGCGCGTGCATCGGGTCTTCGACCGCTTCGCGATACCCGCGCGTGGACTCCGCGCTGGCCGCGGCGGGAGTGGCTGCGCTTGCGGTCGGCGCGACGCCCTCGCCGTCGCGAAGGTCGAGCAGCGTCGCCGTCGACCAGGCGACAGTGGCGAGGCCGAGGGCCGCGAGCATTGCGAAGGCGAGAGCGCTTCGCCGAGGTCGATGGCCCGGAGACGAAGGGCGCATTCTCTAGTCGCGCTCCAGATGGGCCACGACTGGCACCGGCAGGGGGCCGTCGGAGGTGTCGACCAGCACGCGCGACAGCACCCGACCCGGTCGGTTGCCGACCTCAGGGACCCGCATCTCCACCGCGTAGCGCATCATCGCTACTTGCCCTTCGTCGGCGACGACGAAGTCGAGGCCGGAGCAGGTGACGGTGACGCAGCCCTCACCGACGATGCGCGCGATGCTCTTGCCGGCGGGCACGAGGATCGACAGGCGTCTCGTCGCCAATCCAGCGGGTGCTACGGTCCCGAAGTCGAGGACTTCCGGCACGACCTGGCAGCGCTGCTCCGCAGGCTCGCGATGGCGCCGCCCGCGCACGTGCACCGGCAACGAGCGGACGCTGCTGCCGGCGCGCACCACCAGCTCGGCGCGCGCATCCACGTCGCCGGGCGGCCACTTGTTCGGGTCGAACGTCAGAAGCAGCTCGCCGGTGCGCTCCGGATCGGGCGCCGGCGTCCACGCGGCTGCCAGGAGGCACGCGCATCCGCGGCCCGACGCTGCCTCCACGGTGAAGGGTTCGGCGCTCCCGGCCAGTGCGCTCACCCGCACCTCGACGCGCTCGAGGCCGGCGTCGAAGACACCGGCGTCGACTTCGAGGATCGGTGCCGGCCACAGGACGGGCAACGGCTGGCTGCTCTTGTCGCCGGCGGCCGACCTGCGCGTGATCTCGAGCCCTGCGCCCGAGAGGTGACTCCAGAAAGACTCGGCGAGCGGATCGTCAAGGCGCATCCATCGTCCGGCATGCGAAGGTCCCTCCGCGAGTGGGTCGACGAACAGCACGGCGTCGTCGGTGGCCCCGACTGCGACCAGGAAGTGCCCTTCCGAGGCGCGCGTGTGCATGACAACCGAACCGGAGCCGTCCTTCAGCCAGCGTCGTAGATCGGATGGCGCGATTCTCTCGAACGCCGCCACGTGCAGGTTGCCGTCGAGGATCGAGAGGGTGCGGCCGATGTCGGCGAGCGTGAGCCGCCGGCCCCAGTCCGGCCCCAGCGGCAGCCGCGACTCGAGTGCCGCGACATCGACGGGCACCCCGTGCCACGCCGCCACGAAAGCGCAGGCGTTGAGGCCGCAATTGGCGAGGCGCACGTGCGGCAACTCCGCCGTCCACACCGTGGACCATTGTGCCGCGGCCGTCCTGGTGGCGAGTGCGACTGCGACGAGGACGGCGACCGCGCGCGCCAGCCGCCGCCAGCGCCAGACCGCGAAGAACAAGAGGGCCGAGCCTGCGATCGCCCCCGCAATCGCTCCGGTACGGCTGGCGGCTCCTCCTTTCGCGGCGCCGATGCTCTCGAGCTGGGCGCGCACCGTGCGCACCTGCGCTTCGGCCGCTTGCGCGAGTTCGCCCGGTGCCGGTCCGACGATGTTCGACCTGCCGGTCACCATGTCCTGGACCCGCGCTCCCGCCGGCAGGTCGAGGGTGAACAGTTTGTCGTCCAGGTCCTTGGGGTTGGCCTGCACGCAAAGTACTTCCACCTGCCCGCGCAGGGTCTGGGTGCCGCTGCGATCGAAATACGTGAACTCGCACTGCCGCGGGTACTCCACGCCCGCGCCGGCGTCGTGGAACGAGTCGACTCGGGTCTGCACGAGGACTCGACCATCTACCCGCCGCCACGCGCCGCGCAGGGCCGGCCCCGAGGGCCGCAGCTCGAACTCCCACTCCCAGCTCGTGCCCGACTGGACGACCGCGGCCCGAACCCGGTCCGCGCCGGCGGACGTCACCACGCAGTCGCTGCCAGCATCCTCCAGCGCGTCCGAGAGGCGCACCCGATCAGCGTCGAGCGCGCCGAAGATCGACGCACACCAGGCAGCTCGGATCATGTTTCCGGGCATGGTGGGCGGTTGCTTGGCGTACGCGTTGGCGCGCCGCACCGAGTGCAGCGTCCCACCCTCGCGTCCTTGCTTGATGCAATAACGGATGCCGCTGCGTCCGTCGAAGGTCTCCACGGCTTCGACCTCCACGAAGAAGCCCTCGGCGTGCGGCAAGGTCTCCGGGCATAGCCGCACGCGCGCGCGCCCGCCCGGTTCTGCACGCCGCCACAACTCCAGACGGATGTCGCCGGCGCGCTTGCCGTCACCGTCGGTCAGCGCGCACACTGCCTCGAGGTGCACGGCGTGCAAGCGGCTCTCAGCCCGGCGCAAGGCGGCAATCAGGTCCGCTGTGAGCTGCTGGGGGCTCGGCGCGACCTGTGCGTGGCCGAGTGCTGCGAGGACCCAGAACGTGTGAGCGTGCGCGAATGCGTGCCGCATCCGTTCACGCGCCAACGGCCCGGACCTCGGTGCGTCGCAGAGGCGGTTCGCATCCATAGAGCAGCCGCGGCCTTGGGATCGCACGTTGTTCAAACGGGGTTGAAGACACAGTTGGTGGAGGTGCCGCAGTCGTCGTACGCCGCCTGCCACACGCCACCCGGCCCAGGATCGCAGCCGCACGTCCAGCAGAACCCACCCCACGACCACGGCCCGACACCGCCGGCGCAGGAGCCCGCTGTCTTGAGCCAGCAGCCTTCCACCGCGATGACCGTGCAGTTGTCGGTCGGATTCCCGTTCACACAGACATCGCTCCGCTTGATGTCCGTGACCTTCCAGCAGTTCGCGCCGCTGTTGGTGCACGTGCAGCTCCACGGCAGCGCGCCGATGCAGTTACCGGAGTCTTGGGCGCCTCCATAGCAGAGGACTGCGTCGCGATTGCAGCACTTGCCGTTGGCTGCACCGGAGAAGGTCGCCACTCGGTCGAACGGCACGTAGACGACGGAGCCGAGTTCGGCAGTTCGAGTGGCCGACCACGCCACCGGCATTCCGATCGCGATCCCGAGAGCACAGACAGCAGCCCAGAAACGGACGCTCGCGAACATGTGGTCTCCTCTTCGTTTCCGACGCGGCTCACTCGGGCGGACCGGATCGTCCGTACGCCCCATCAGCGAGCCTCAAGCGGGATCGAGTGGCAACGGGTGCGCTTGCGCCGTGGATTCCTGCCCGGAGGTCACCGACTGGTCGGACGATCGAGCGTGTTCCCGGCCCCTCGCACCTCTCTCGACCGGTCGACGTCATCGGCCGATCGCGGACTTCCGCCGGGGTAGGCCGGTCCGTCTCGATCGGTTGCGGTTCCCCGAGCTTGCGCTCTCCGAGGGCATCACTTATGCCCGACCCGCATGTGGTTCGCACTGGAAGATCCAGTCGCGGGGTTGGAAGCACTGGAGAGCCTGAGCAATGAGCTCTTGCTGGGGGCCGAGGCGCGCAGCACCATCGATGGCGCAATCACGGCCGCGAGTGGCAGGCAGTCAGCGCTGCAATGCCTGCGAGTGCGAGCCGCCTGGCAAGCGAGCACCATGAGCGACCGGTTCCGTGCTCTGCGCGGATGGAACGAGCTCGCGTCGCGACCGGCGGCGATGGTCGTGGGCGTCGCCTGTGACCCCCAGGACACGGCGGTCTTGGACGAGCTTGCGACGAACACCTGTGTGCTCGCGTTTCTCGTCTCGGCCGACGGGGAACCTGCTCTGCGCGACATGACGACGTGGCCCGAGCTGTCGTGGAACGCGATCCTCTCGACAGAGCGGTGGCGCGAGCTGAGCGACTACGTCGTGGTTGCGTCACGTCGCCGTCTCACGGGCGAGAAGGACGATCTCTCGCAGGAAGTGCTGCTGCGCCTGTGGCGGCGCGGCGAGCAGCGCGAGCCGGTCGACAACTGGTTCGCGTATGCCAACCGCTTGGTCTGCAATGTCACCGCCGAGCAGCGCCGCCGGCACGCCCGTCTCCGGTACGACACGGACCTGTGCACGACCATCGCCGCCGCGGACTGCGTCGCTGCGGACCCGATCGCGCGCGACCGGCTCCGGTCGACGCCGCTCCGGCCGCGCGAACGGCAGCTCGTCGATCTGATGTGCTCCGGCGTCGGAACGGTGCGCGCGTTGGCGCGCGCCAGCGGGCGCCAGCCGTGCAGGGTTCGATCCACGTTGCGGGCCATCGCCCGCCGCCTGACGCGCTAGCCCAGCCACGGTTCGTCGGCCATTCGTGCTTCTCTTCTCCTGGTGCGGTCGTGCCGGCAGGCTGCGTCGCGCACGCGGTTAGGCGGCCGCGATCAGTTCGCGCTGCAGCCTTCTCGTGTCGCCACCGTCACCCGAGAGCGCCCGCCGCCTGCAGCCGCTGTCGCCACCCTGCCACGTCCACCTGGTCGCCGGGGTCCTCCGCGGCATCGATCGCCGTGCGCACCGCGGCGCCTCCGGTGAGGATGTCGATCGGCATCTTGTGTGTCTCGTACTCGTAAGGCGGTGCCCGCCAGGCGAACGCCGTGGGCCACAACGTCCGCACCGCCGACAACACCGCCAGCGTCGTCGCGTACGGCCGGAACGCACCCCGGTCGACGACGTGCACGAAGAGGCCGCCGCAGCTCTGGCCTTGCCACTTCTGGAAGGTGGGCTCGAAGCGCACCGGCCGGAACACGACGCCCGGGAGCTCGCGCTCGCGCAGGGCGTCGCGCAGGCGGTAGGGCTCGACGAACGGGGCGCCGAACAGCTCGAACGGGGTGGTGGTGCCGCGTCCTTCCGACAGGTTGGTGCCCTCGAGCAGGACCTGGCCGCAGTACACGTCGACGCCTTCGACCCGCGGGAGGTTGGGCGAGGGCGGGATCCAGGCACGCCCGGTCTCACGCCAGGTGTGGCTCGGCTGCACCCCGGTGCTCGGCAGCACGTGCAGGTCGACGGCGAGACGGCGTTCGTGCACCAGCAGGCGCGCGAGCTGGCCGAGCGTGGCCCCGTGGCGCATCGGAATCGCGTGCATGCCGACGAAGCTGGCGTAGGCCGGGTCGAGCACCGCGCCCTCGACGACGTCGCCGAGCGGATTCGGGCGGTCGAGGACCAGCACCGCGACGCCGGCGTCGGCGCACGCCTCGAGCGCCAGCAGGAGCGTCCACACGTAGGTGTAGACGCGGCAGCCGACGTCCTGCAGGTCGACGACCAGCAGGTCGAGGCCTTCGAGCATCGCCCGGGTCGGCTTGCGCGTCTCGGCGTAGAGGCTGTGGATCGGCACCCCGAGGCGAGCGTCGCGCGCGTGTGCCGTCTCGATCATGTTGTCCTGCTGCTCGCTGGCGAAGCCGTGCTGCGGGCCGAACAGCGCGGCGAGTTGGCCGGGGAACGCTGCCGCCATCAGGTCGGGAGCCAGGCCGAAGGCGCGGTCGACCGACGCCTGGTTGCACAGCAGCCCGAAACGTGCGCCGCGCAGGACGTCCGGCGGCTCGGCCAGGCAGCGCTCCAGCCCGACGCTGATCTGTGGCGGTGGGACCTGTGGCGGCGACGGCATGATTCAGCAGCAGGGTTCAGCAGCAGAGTTCAGCGGTAGAGCAGGAACGACTCCCGACGCTTGACGAAGGCGGCCAACTCGTCGGCGCCGACCGCCAGCACCTCGCGCCACGGCTTGCCGGCCTGCAGGGCGGCGAAGGTGGCGTCGTCGAGCAGCAGGCGCGCGTACGCCTTGCAGTCCCACTGCTCAGCGTGCTGCGCCCGCAGCGCGCAGGCGAGGCCGAAGCCCAGCGGTAGCGCCCGGTAGGCGGCGCGGTCGGTGATGGCGATCTGCACGCCGCCGCAGCTCTCGCCCTTGAACTTGCTGGCGGTGGGCGTGAAGCGCACCGGCACGAAGGTCACGCCCGGGATCTCTGCAGCGTGCAGGCGCCGCGCCAACGCCACGCCGTCGAGCCACGGCGCGCCGATCACCTCGAACGGCGTATCGGTGCCGCGCCCGACCGACAGGTTGGTGAACTCGAGCAGGCCGACGCCCGGATAGAGGAACGCCTCGGTGAGGCTGCGCATGTTGGGCGACGGGTTGACCCAGGCGAGATCGCAGAGGTCGTAGCTGCGCCGGCCCTCCCAGCCCTCGAGTGCCACCACCTCGAGTTCGCCGTGGATGCCCTTCTCGGCCGCGAACATCCGCGCCAGTTCGCCGGCAGTCATGCCGTGCCGCACCGGCAGCACATGCCAGCCGACGAAGGACTCCTTGCCGGCGTCGAGCACCGGGCCTTCGACCTCGGTGCCACCGATCGGGTTGGGACGGTCGAGCACGACGAACGCCTTGCCGTGCGCCGCGGCGGCCTGCATCGACAGGCCCATCGTCGACACGTAGGTGTAGAAGCGGCAGCCGACGTCCTGGATGTCGAACACCAGTGTGTCGACGCCCTCGAGTTGCGCCGCGGTCGGTTGCCGCGTCTCGCCGTACAGGCTGTAGACCGGCAGGCCGCTGGCGTGCGTGCTGTCGCCGACCTTCTCGTCGAGCCGGCCGGCGACGCCGTGCTCGGGGCTGAAGATCGCCACCAGGCGCACGTTCTCGCTGTGCAGGAACAGGTCGAGGGTCGTCGTGCCGTCGCGGCTGCGACCGGTGTGGTTGGTGATCAGGCCGACGCGCTGGCCGCGCAGCGGCGCGAAGCCGTCGCGCTGCAGCACGTCGATGCCGCACAGGACGGGCTTCGCCTGCGCCTGGAGCGGGGG
The DNA here is from genome assembly GCA_041398565.1 of Planctomycetota bacterium. Taxonomy (GTDB): domain Bacteria; phylum Planctomycetota; class UBA1135; order UBA1135; family UBA2386; genus DATGPD01. The sequence goes on from JAWKUN010000002.1 coordinate 874,764, forward strand.
CAGCAACAGGGTGGCGGCGCAGGCGGCGAGCGCGCAGCGCAGGCGGCGGTCAGGCATGGCGGGGCTTCGATGCGAGCAAGAAGATGAGGGCGCCGGGCACGAAGGTCGACGTCGAGCTGACCAGCGCGAACCACGGCCAGCCGAGCTTGACGCCCAGCGACGGGCCGAGGAACACGATCAACGAACTGGCGGTCAGGCCGCAGGCGAGGCCGAGCAGCGCGGCGCCCTGGTTGCGGCCCGGCAGCAACGCCAGCGCGAACAGACCGAGGATGGCGCCGGTGGTGAAGCTGGCAATCGCCAGCACGCTGTTGACGACGGCGTTGCCGCCGCCGAGACCGCTGACGCCGACGGCCATCTGCAGGACGCCGAACATCACGGTGGCGATCTTGGCGGCGCGCAGAGCGTAGGCGTCGTCGCCGCCGCGGCCGGTGAGCGGCAGCACGAAATCGTTGACCAGGGCCGAGGCCGAGGCGTTGAGCGAGCTGGACAGGGTCGACATCGCCGCCGAGAACACCGCGCCGAGCACGATGCCGACGATCCCGGTGGGCAGGTGGTGCACGATGAAGTCGGCGAACACGGCGTCGCTGCGGGTGAACGCCACGGCCGGCGGATGCGCGGCGTAGAACGCCGACAGGCCCAGCCCGAGTAGCAGGAAGAACGCGAACTGCACGAGCACGACCGGGCCGCTCAGCAGCAGCGCACGCGCCGCGTCACGCTGGCGGCGCGCCGCCAGGTAGCGCTGCACCAGGAGTTGGTCGACGCCGTGGGTGCCGATCGACAGCACGGCGCCGCCGACCAGGCCGGCCCAGAAGGTGAACGGGCTGGCGAGATCGAAGCCCAGATCGAACACCTGCAGGCGGCCAGCGGCGCGGGCGTCGGCGAGCAGGCCCGACAGCCCCTGCGGCAGGTCTGCCAGCAGCAGGCCGAAGGCCAGCACCGCGCCGAGCATGTACACGACGAACTGCACGACGTCGGTCCAGACCACGGCGCGCATGCCGCCGAAGACCGTGTAGACGAGCGTGCCCACGCCGACCACGGCCACGGCCACCGGCAGGCTGGTGCCGGTCATGATCACCACCACCAGCGCGGTGAGGTAGAGGCGCAGCCCGTCGGCGAGCGTGCGGGTCACCAGGAACAGGCCGCTGGCCAGGGTGCGCACGCTCGGGCCGGAGCGTTGGCGCAGGACCTCGTAGGCGGTGAACAGCTCGCCGCGGAAGTACAGCGGCAGCAGCACGAAGGTGGCGACGGTGCGGCCGACGATGTAGCCGAGCGGCAGCTGCAGGTAGCGGAGGTCGCCGGTGGTGCCGGGCAGCCCGCCGCCGTAGGCGACGCCTGGGACCGAGAGGAAGGTGGCGGTGCTGGTCTCGGTGGCGACGATCGAGATGAGCAGCGCCCACCACGGCAGGTCGCGGCCGCCCAGCAGGTAGTCGCTGGCGCTGCGCTGCCGGCCGCCGATCCAGACGCCGAAGGCGACGGTGGCGGCCAGGTAGGCCAGCAGGATGGTGAGGTCGAGCGCGCCCACGCGCATGCGCACACCGTAGGGGGGAGCTGCGCTGCGGGCACGTCTCGGCGGCCGTTTCGCGCGGGCGATCCGGCGGGCATCGCCGGGACTGGTGCGGTATGAGTCGAGGCGTAGCCAGCCCGCCATGACCGAACCCGACCTGAGCCGCCTCGCCACCGAGGAGCGCAACCCGGCCACCACCGGCCTGGACCGTATGACGCCCACCGAGTTCGTCGCCGTCGCCCATCGCGAGGACCGCGCCGCGGTGGCGGCGGTCGAGCGTGCGCTGCCACAGGTGGCGCGCGCCATCGCCGCGGTCGCCGAGCGCATGCAGCGCGGCGGGCGGCTGATCTACGTGGGCGCCGGCACGTCCGGCCGGCTCGGCGTGCTCGACGCCGCCGAGTGTCCACCGACGTTCTCGGTGGGCGACGGCGTCGTTTGCGGCGTGATCGCCGGCGGCGAGCGCGCCTTCACCAAGGCGGTGGAAGGCGCGGAGGACGACGCGCAGCTCGGGGCGGACGACTTGCAGCGGCTGGCGGTGTCGGCCGACGACTGCGTGGTGGGCATCACCGCCAGCGGACGCACGCCGTACGTGCTCGGTGCGTTGCGCGCGGCGCGCGCTGCCGGCGCGCTCACCCTCGGCTTGGTGTGTTCGCACGGTTCCGCGGTGGCGGCTGCCGCCGACATCGGGCTCGAGGTCTTGGTCGGGCCCGAGATCCTCACCGGCTCGACCCGGCTCAAGGCGGGCACCGCCACCAAGCTCGTGCTCAACATGCTCAGCACCGGGGTGATGGTGCAGCTCGGCAAGTGCTACGAGAACCTGATGGTCGACGTGCAGGCCAGCAACGACAAGCTGCGGGCACGGGCGCGCCGGATCGTGGCGCAGGCGACCGGACGCGACGAGGGGGCCGCGGCGACGCTCCTGGCGCAGTGTGGGGGCGAGGTGAAGACGGCGATCGTGGTGGGGCTGGCCGGAGTCGATCCGGCGCGGGCGCGTGCTGCCCTGCAGCGGCACGGTGGGCGGGTGCGGGCGGCGGTCGCCGACCGCTGAGAGGACGTCCGTCCGGCGCCGCGCAGCGGACGCCAGCGCCGGATTGGCCGGTCTGCGCAAGGGCGTCGCCGGGCGGCGCGCTAAGGTTCCCGAGCGTGCAGCAACGCTTGACGTCGTTGGATGCGTTCCGCGGCCTGACCATCGCCGCCATGATCCTGGTGAACAATCCGGGTGATTGGGGCCACATCTACGGCCCGCTCGAGCACGCCGATTGGCACGGTTGGACGCCGACCGACCTCGTCTTCCCGTTCTTCCTGTTCATCGTCGGCGTGTCGATGGTCTTGGCCTTCGGCCGCCAGCGCCGGGCCGGCGCTGCACCCGGCATGCTGACCCTGCGCGCCGTGCGTCGCGGTGTGGTCCTGTTCGCGCTCGGTCTGTTCATCGCCGGCTTTCGCCACCATCCGCTGTGGGAACAGGGCGTCGCCATCGCGCTGTTGTTCGGGAGCTGGTTCGTCGCCGGCCACCTGCGGCCGGCGAGCCGCGAGCTGGTGCTGATCGCGGCTTGGATCGCCTACGCCGCCTTCGAGCTGCATGCGCCCGAAGTGCGCGTTCCCGGCGTCCTGCAGCGCATCGGCATCTGCTTCGTGCTGGCGACGCTGCTCTACGTGTGGCTGCCACGACGCCTGCTGCCCTGGGTGGTAGCCGTGCTGCTGCTCGGCTACTGGGCGCTCATGGCGTGGGTGCCGGTGCCCGGGCACGGGGCCGGGCTGATCGACGACAAGGCCAACAACCTGGCGTCCTACCTCGACCGAATGCTCCTCGACGGCCACATCTGGATCCGCGGCGTGCGCGACCCCGAGGGGCCGCTGCACACCTTGACGGCGCTGTGCACGACCCTGTTCGGTGTCTTCGCCGGCGAAGTGTTGTGTGGCGACGATCCGCCCGAGCAGCGCACGCTGAGGCTGTTCCTGCGCGGCAGCGGTCTCGTCGTCCTCGGCTACCTGTGGTCGTGGTCGTTCCCGATCAACAAGGCGCTGTGGACGAGCTCCTACGCCGTGTTCACCGCCGGCCTCGCCACCTGCGCGCTGGCGATCTCGTACTGGCTCGTCGACGTGCGCGGCCACCGGCGGGTGGTGGCTCCCTTCGTCACCTACGGCGTCAACGCCATCACCGTGTTCGTGGGCAGCGCGGCGCTGAGCCGGACCCTGGCGTCGATTCACGTGCGCGAGGACCTCACCTTGCCCAAGTGGCTCTACCAGACGCTCGTGGGCACCGGCCTGTCGCCACACGCCGCGTCGCTGGTCTACGCCCTGCTCTGGGTGAGCGGCTGGTATCTCGTGCTCCGCCTCATGCAGGCGCGCGGCTGGATCGTCAAGATCTGACGCCGCAGTCGCGCGGCTAGCCGATCACCTTCGGCTCCGGCACCGGTACCACGAATTTGCCGCCCGCCTGCCGGAACGCGCTCTGCTGCGCCACGATCTCGTCGGTGAGGTTCCAGGGCAGGATCACCAGGTAGTCGGGCCGGTCCTGCGCGAGCACGCTCGGGTCCTTGATCGGCAGGTGTACGCCGGGCATGAGGCGGCCCTGCTTGTGCACGTTGCGATCGACAGCGTACTCGAAGGTGCCCGCCGGAGCGTTCACCCAGTTGAGCATGATCGTGCCCTTGGCGGCGGCACCGTAGGCGACGATGCGCTTGCCCTGTGCGCGCAGTCCGGCCAGCAGCTCCCGCATCCGGTCGCCGAGTTCGCGCACGCGCGCGCTGAACTCACGGTAGTAGGCGACCTGGTCCATGCCCGAGGCCTTCTCCTCGGCCAGCATCGCCTCCACCGTGGGGCGCGCGCGCGCCACCTTCTCGACGTACAGGCGGAGCGAGCCGCCGTGCGTCTTCAGCCGGCGCACCTCGTTGACGAACAGTCCGTGCCGGCGCAACAGCGCGTCGACGGCGTGCATCGAGAAGTAGCACAGGTGCTCGTGGTAGATCGTGTCGAACGCGCACTTCTCGATCAGGTCGCGCAGGTAGGGGAACTCGAGGCTGACGAGGCCTCCGTCGTGCAAGAGCGTGGCGATCCCGCGCACGAAGCCGTTGGTGTCGGCGACGTGCGCCAGCACGTTGTTGCCCACCAGCACGTCGGCGGCCTTGCCCTCGGCGCGCAGGGTCCTTGCCAACTCCAGACCGAAGAACGCGACCCGCGTCGGCACGCCGATCTTCTCGGCCGCCGCCGCCGGACCCGGTGCCGGGTCGATGCCGAGCACCGGCACGCCCGCGTCCTTGAAGTGGCGCAGGAGGTAGCCGTCGTTGCTCGCCAGCTCCACCGCCAGGCTGTTCGGTCCGAGTCCCTTGCGCGCGATCAGCTCCTGCACGCAGGCGCGCGCGTGCGCCACCCAGGACTCCGAGAACGACGAGAAGTACGGGTAGTCGGCACCGAACAGGACCTCGGGCGGCACCGTCTCCAGGATCTGCACCAGGGTGCAGCCGGGGCAGAAGGCGAGCTCGAGGGGCCAGCGCGGCTCGCTGGGGATCTGCGCGGCGTCGGCGAGCAGGCCGTCCGAGTGCGGCATCAAGCCCAGGTCGAGCACCGGCGCCAGGCCGAGGTGGCCGCACGAGCGGCACGCTGCCCGTGCCGCGCGTTCTGCCGTGCTACCCTGCGGCAGCGTCGCCGAGTGTGCGCCGGCCATGCTCAGTGCGCCTTGGCCGGGGCCGCGCCCTGCGCGCCGGCCGTGGTCACCCGGAACTCGTCGGTCAAGAGGCCTTGGCCCACCAGACTCTTGATGTGGGCGATGCGTTGGTACTTCGGCCCTTCGAAGTCCTCCGGCCGGAGACTCGCCCGCTGGTACGCTTCGTACAGCTGCTGCGCGGTCGTGCGCACCGTCCACCGCGGCTTGGCGTGCGGCAGCACCTTGGCCAACTTGTCGCAGTTGACGCGGTAGTTGCGCTTGTCGGGGGAGGCGCCGTCCTGGAAGGCGAGCTTCGAGCCCGGCACCGTGTCGACGACGATCTGCGCGATCTCCTTGACCTTGTAGTTCTCGGCGGTCGTGCCGACGTTGAACGCCTCGCCGTGCACCAGCTCGCGCGGCGCCTCGACCATGGCCAGGAAGGCGCGGCTGATGTCCTCGATGTGCACGATCGGCCGCCAGCTCGTGCCGGCGCTCTTCAGCAGCACCTGCCCCGTGGTGTAGGCCCACGCCACCAGGTTGTTGAGCACCAGGTCGAAGCGGATGCGCGGCGACACCCCGCACGCGGTCGCGCAGCGCAGGAAGGTCGTGGAGAAACGGTCGTCGTTGAGCGGCAGCACGTCGCGTTCGACCAGCACCTTGGACTCGCCGTACGGAGTCACCGGGTTGAACGCCGACGACTCGTCGAGGAAGTCCTCGCCCGCTGCGCCGTAGTTGCTGCACGAGGACGCGAACACGAAGCGCTGCACGCCGGCGTCCTTGGCCATGCGCGCCAGCCGCACCGACGCCTGGTGGTTGATGGCGTAGGTGATCTCCGGGCGGAAGTCGCCGAGGGGATCGTTCGACAGGCCGGCCAGGTGCACGATGGCGTCGATGCCGGCGAGGTCGCGTGGCTCGACGTCGCGCACGTCCTTGGCCAGCGTCTCGACCGGCACGATGTTGCCGCCCGCGGCGAAGGTGCAGCGCTTGTAGATGTCGCTGTCGAGGCCCACGACGTCGTGCCCCGCCTGCTTCAGCAGGGGGACCATGACGGTGCCGATGTAGCCGAGATGACCGGTGACGAGGATGCGCATCTTTGGTGACGAATCAGTTTCGGTGCAACCGGACCGCGCCGATCACCAGGTCTTCCAAGGCGCCTTGCCAGTGCGCCAAAGGTCTTCGAGGATGTGCTTCTCGCGCAGCGTGTCCATGCACTGCCAGTAGCCCTCGTGCTTGTAGGCCATGAGCTGGCCCTCGCCGGCCAGGCGCTGCAGCGGCTCGCGCTCCCACTGCGTGTCGTCGCCGTCGATGTAGTCGAAGACGCGCGGCTCCAGCACGAAGAAGGCGCCGTTGATCCAGCCCTCGGCGGTCTGCGGCTTCTCGGAGAACTCGGCGATCTGGTCGCCCTTGAACTCGAGGTGGCCGAAGCGCGCCGGCGGGCGTACGGCGGTGAGCGTCGCGACCTTGCCGTGCTTGCGGTGGAAGGCCAGCAGCGCATCGAGGTCGACGTTGGAGACCCCGTCGCCCCAGGTGAGCATGAACGTCTCGTCGCCGACCCAGGGCTTCAGCCGCTTGATGCGGCCGCCGGTCATCGTGTCCTGACCGGTGTCGACGAGGGACACCGTCCAGTCGGGGTGGTGGCGGCCGTGTCGTTCCACCTGGCCGGTGCTCATGTGCACGGTGAGGTCGCTCTGCAGCGAGGCGTAGTCAGCCACGTACTTCTTGAGCACCTCGCCCTTGTAGCCCAGCGCGATGACGAACTCGCGGTAGCCGTGCTGGCTGTAGTGCATCATGATGTGCCAAAGGATCGGCCGGCCGCCGACCTCGACCATGGGCTTGGGCTTGATGTCGGTTTCTTCGGCGAGGCGCGAGCCGCGGCCGCCGGCGAGGATGGCGACTTTCATGTGCGAGAGGGTTGGCTGGGGCACCCTGGCTCGCGCAATGCGCGGCCGCGTGCGTTCTTTCCCGCGAGGAGACTCGCCGCGTGCGGACGATCCGGGCGGTTCGAGCTGACGGACGGCGCGGGAGTCTAGCCGAACGCCTGCCGGGAAGAAACCGACGCCGCGGCCGTCAGCCGCCGACGCGCAGGCGCAGGCCTTCGGTGGTCGCCAAGAAGTCGCCGAGCCGCCCCTCTGGGTCGAGGACGACCCACTGGAACCACAACTCGAGGCCGCTCAGTGTGGTCGGCGAGGCCGGAACGGGGAGGCGGACGTGGGCGGCGCCGACGACGTCGGTGAACGCCGTCCACACCAGGTCGATCTGCGGCAGCAGGAACACGCAGCTGCCGCCGCCGGACGGGGCCTGCGTCGAGGACAGCAGCACCGCGACCGCGAAGGGTCGGGCTCCCTGCAGACCGACGCCGAAGGTGGGGTTGGGCAGGCGCGGCAGAGCCGGGACGCCGTAGGGAGCCACGAACGGCTGCCGTCCCGCCTCGCCGGGGCAACCCGACCCGAACAGGTCGGCGCGCGCGGTGGCGCGCGCCGGCAGCACCAACGCCGCCTGCGTGCCACCGTCGGCGACGACCAGGTCGGTCTGGCCATCGCCGTCGAAGTCGCCGCTGGCCAGCGCGCGCGGCGAGGTCCCGGCGATGCCGGCCAGATTGGCGGTGAAACCCAGCGGCTCGTAGCCGTCGAGCAGCCCCAGAGCGTTGTCGCCGAGTGACACGAAAGCCACGTCGTGCCGCGGCGTGTCGACGTCGGCGTCGCCGCCCAGGTCGAGACCGACGACGTGAGCCGGCAGGCGGCCGGTGCGGTACGCGTGCGGCACGAAGCTGCCGCCGGCCTGCTGCAACAAGACGTGCAGCGTGCCCGGTAGCACCGGCACGGCCGCGTTCGAGCAGGTCGCCAGCAGGTCGGCGCGGCCGTCGCGATCGACGTCGTCGACGGCGCAGGACGTCGGGTCAGCGCTGAGTGGCAGCGGGCTGCTGCCGAGCGCGGTGAAGGCTCCGAGCCCGTCGCCCGCCAACACGTGCAGCACGCCGGCGGTGCCGCTGCCTTCGCTGACGACCAGGTCGAGGTTGGTGTCGCCGTCGACTCGCGCCAGCGCCACGCCCTTGCACTGGCCTGTGAACGTCACCGGCAGGCTCACCGGTGTCCACGTCGTGCCGCCGGCGCTCGCGGTCAGCACGACGCAACCGCCCGGGCCGCCGAGCCCGCCCAGCGCGGCGACCGCCAGATCGTCGAGGCCGTTGCCGTCGACGTCGCCGGCCGACAGCGCCCACGGGTTGGTGACCGCCGCCGGGAGCGAGCCGCTGTGCAGCAGGGTGAAGGCGCCGTTGCCGTCGTTGGCGAACACGTAGAACATGCTCTCGTCGGTCACCGCCGCCAGGTCGAGGCCGGCGGCGCCGTCGAACTGACCGGCGACCAGCGCCGTCGGCTGCGCGTCGACGGTCGCGAACGTCAGGCTCGCCACCGTGAACACCGACGCCGCCGTCTGCAGGCCCACGGCCAGGGTCGGTGTGGCGCCGAGCGCCGGGGCGTTCACCGTGGCGAAGTCGAGGCGGCCGGCGTCGAACTCGGCGGCGACGACGGCGACCGGCACCGCGCCCAGTGCCACCGTCACCGGCGCGTCGAGTTGGTCGAGGCCGCGGCGCGGTGTCGTGTCGGCGAGCGCAGCGAGTCCGGCGATGGCCTTGCTGCCGGTACCGTTCCACTGCGCCCACGAGTTGTCGCTCCAGGTGTTGACGGTCGGCGTGCCGGTGTCGTCGCGCGCGTCGAGCAGGCGGCTGCGGTGCATGGTGTTGCCGACCATGTGGGCGCCGTCGTGGTCGACGAAGATGCCGATGTCGGACTCGGTAGTGAAGTTCTCGCGCACGGTGAGCGCGCGCACCGTCGAGCCGGTCTGGATCGACTCGATGCCGCGCTCGCAGCGGATCGTGCGGTTGCCCTCGAGCAGGACGTCGGCTTCGACGTCGAGGAGCTGGATGCCGACGCCGACGCCGGCACCCCCGGCGAGTTCGAGGTCGCGCACGCGGTTGCGGCGCACGTCGCCGGTGGCGCCGAACGCCAGGTGCAGGCCGATCTGCGCCAGCGGCGGCGAGCTGAGCGTGCCGGCCCCCTGGACTTCGTTCTCCTCGAGCAGCACCACGCTGTCGTAGAGCGCGAGCACGCCGGCCTTGCCGAAGTCGTGCAGGTGGCAGCGGCGCACGGTGACTCGGCACGGGTCGCTGCTGCCGTCGCCGCGCACCATCACCGCCGCCGGCGCGTCGTTGGCTGCCAGCGGGTTGTCGCGCGCGCCGCGCAACTCGCAGCCCTCGACGGTGCCGTCGGCGCCGTCGAGGAACATCACGTTGTAGGCGCGGCCGCTGCTGGCCGGCACGCGGTAGGCGTTGTCGAGGGTCAGGTCGTACAGGCTGACCGTCACCGGGCCGTCGGCGACGACCGCCACGGCGTGCTCTTGCGGCACCCCCGGCGGCAGGCCGCCGGGCAGGGTGAAGAACAGCGTCGCGTGCGGGCGCACGATGGTCTGGTCGACGCCGTCGCCGCGCACGGTGACGCTCTTGCCCGTGATGTGGATCTGGTCGTCGTCGCCGAAGGTGCCGGCGGTGAGGCGGATCGTGTCGCCGCTGCCGGCCGCGGCGGTCACGCAGCGCGAGATCGTGCGGAACGGGTTGGTGTCGCTGCCGTCGCCCAGGGTGTCGTCGCCGGTCGGGCTGGCCCAGATGTCGCGTTGCGCGTGGGTGACGCCGGCGAGGGCGATCGTGGAGAGCAAGCTTGCGGCGAGGAGCGAGCGCATGGCGGGGCGTGCACGCTACGGACGGTGTCGGCGGTCGGCAAGGCGGGGTGTCGTGCCCAGACGAGGTGGCGCGGACCGGTTCCACTGAGCTGCAAGGGCTGCGAATCGTCGCGGCGGGCACGAATTCGGCCGTGTTGTTCCGTTGCCACAGAGCTGACCAGGCCACGCCCGAGCAGCCCTGGAAGCTCCAAGCAACAACAGCGCCGGCGGCCCCTCTGGTCGGCGCTGCGCCGACATCAACCCCTTGGGTTGCGGCCGCCGGCCGCGCTGAGCTGCAAGGGTTGCGAATCGTCGCGGCGGGCACGAATTCGGCCGTGTTGTTCCGTTGCCACAGAGCTGACCAGGCCACGCCCGAGCAGCCCTGGAAGCTCCAAGCAACAACAGCGCCGGCGGCCCCCTCTGGTCGGCGCTGCGCCGACATCAACCCTTTGGGTTGCGGCCGCCGGCAGCGCTGAGTCAGCGGTGCGTCGAGGTTCCCCTGCGAGGCGCAATCCGGCGTTGCCGCCGGCCCATCCGCCGTGTGGGCGGCCGGTGCGTCGAGACGCCGGTGGTGTGTGGCCGGCGTGAAGACGCGCTGGCAGCGCGCCTGCTCGCGCCGCTGGCCATCACGGCCCCGACAGCTACGATCGGTGACGTCGTGCGCAGAGAGGCGCCGGCACGCAAGGTCCCATGCGCTTCCTGCTCTTCACCGCTATCTCGATCGGCGTCGGCGCTGCGCCGGTGTCGGCCGCGCCCACGAACCTCGCGGTCGTCGCGACGGCGCCGCGCGCCGACGCGCGGCGACCGCTCGTGCGGCCGACGCCGGGGGTGCCGGTGCCCGTCGTGTACGTGGACCCGACCGGCGACGACCTCACCGGCGACGGCAGCGCGACGCAGCCGTTCCGCACCTTGCAGCGCGCCCACGACGTGGTGGACAGCGGTGGCACGATCCGCGCGCGCGCCGGCGCCTACCCGTTCGCCGTCTCCATCGGCAAGCCGTTGACGATCGAACGCGACGGTGCCGGCACGGTCACCGTCGGTCCGCCCGACCTCGGCACGGTCACCGTCACGGTCGCCGCCGACGACGTGTCGATGCGCGACCTGACGTTCGCCGGTGGCGCCAGCGTGCAGGGCGTGCTGGCAACCGGCGACCGCACGACGCTGCAGCGCTGCGTCTTTGCGGGCACGGCGCTCGGCGCCGTCCGCTTCCTGGCGCCCGCGAGCAGCGGCCATCGGCTCGACGCCTGCACGTTCCGGGACGTGCGGGCGGTGCCGGCGGCCATCGCCGTCGACGCGCGGCACTGCAGCGGCATCGTCGTCGCTGCGTGTCTGTTCCGCGGCGGCGACGTCGGCGTGCGGCTGGAGGACTGCGCGGCCTCGCAGGTGGACGCGTGCGAGTTCGTCGACCACTTCCAGGCGGCGTTGGTCGCCACCGGCAGCGCCGACCTCGGCGTCACGCGCTGCCGCTTCACCCGCTGCGGCCACTTCGCGACGCCGGCGCGGGCGGTGGCGCCGGGCGAAGGGCTCGGCACCGTGTCGCTGGTCGCCGGCAGCGACCGCGCGCGGGTGGTCGACAACGTCGTCGAGGACAGTGGCGGCTACCTCGGACGCGATGCCTTCCGCGCCGGCGCCACGACGACCTTCGATGGCCTGTTCGGTCTCGCGGTGCTCGACTGTGCCGACGTGCAGGTGCGCGGCTGCTCGCTGCATCGCAACCGCTTCGGCGGCGTGTGGGTGGGCGGGAACAGCCCCAACGCCCTCCTCGAGCGCTGCAACCTCGTGGCCAACGGCAGCGACGACGGCGGCGGCGAGGACGTGGCGATCTACAGCGACGGGCCGGCGGTGGCGGCGCAGGCGTGCTACTTCGGCGCGGTCGCTGGTCCCGGCTTCGACGCCGCCGGCTTCGGCAACGGCGTGCTCGGGCCCGTCACCGTCACCGCGTTCGCGGTGGCGCCGTTCGACGCGCCGGCCTTCGGCGTCGTCGAGGGGCGCCGTGCCGCCGCCGCCGACCGCAGTCTCGCCCTGACGGCGCGCGACCTCACCGGCGACGGCTGGATCGAGGTGATCACCGCCGGCGACCGCACGGGCCAGGTCGACGTGCTGGTCAACGCGCCGAACGCGTTCGTGGCGCGGCACTCGGTGCTGCTCTCCGGCAGCGAACCCGTGGCCCTGGCCACCGGTCTCTTCGATGCCGACGCCCACGCCGACGTCGTCGCTCTCGATGCGCTGGGCATGCAGGCGGCGTTCTTGTTCGGCGACGGCACCGGCCAGCTCGGTGGGGCGCGGTCGTTCGCCGTGCGGCGGCGGCCCCTGGCGCTGGCGGTGGGCGAACTCGACGGGCAGAGCGGTGACGACGTGGCGGTGGCATGCCAGGGCGACGCCTTCGGCGCCGGCGGCGTGGTGGTCTTGCGCAACGACGGCAGCGGCCAGTTCACCCCGGTCGACCTCGCGGGTGCCGTGGCGCCGTGTGCGGTGGTGCTCATGGACCTCGACGGCGACAGCGACCTCGACGTCGTCGCCTTCGACCTCGACCCGGCCGGGCCGGGCTTGCGCCTGTGGCACAGCGACGGCAACGGCGGGTTCGGCACCGCGGCGGCGATCGCGGTGGACGCTCACCCGGTGGCCGACGCGTCGCTGGCCGCGCTGCAGCAGGACGGCGGCGCCCTCGACCTGGCGGTGGCGAGCTTCCAGCTCCTGCCGCTGCCGGGGGTCGCGCGCGTGCGGCTCTTCCGCGGCGACGGCGCCGGCAGCTTCGCGGCGCCGATCGAGCTGCGCCAGCGCGCCGGGCCGCTGCTGCTGCACGTGGCGACGCTCGGCGGCGCGGTGCGCCCGTCGCTGCTGGCCGTCGACCGCAGCGCGCGCGAAGTGCTGGTGCTGGGGCCGATCGCCGCCGATTCGAGCGCGTCGTTCCCGTACGCGCAGACCTTCGGCGAGACGCCGCTGCAGGCCGCCGTCGCGCCGATCACCAACCGGAGTGCCGACGACCTGGTGGTGGCGGAGGCGGCGTCGGCCGAGCTGGTCGTGCAGCGCGGGCGCCGGCCGGCCGACGTGACGCGCTACGGCGCCGGCTGCTCAGGGGCCCTGGGCGTGCCGCGCGCCCTGTGGGCGTCGCTGCCGCAGCTCGGCAGCGCCACCTTCGCGCTCGCGTTCGAGGGGGCCCAGCCGGGCGCGCCGGCTGTGTTCGCCCTCGGCGCCGTGCCGCTCGACGTGCCGCTGCCCGGCGGCTGCCGTCTTCTGGTCGACATGCTCCTGTCGCTGGGCAGCGCCGCCGATGCGACCGGTACCGGCACCGTGCCCCTCGCAGTGCCCGACGCGCGCGAGTTGGTCGGCGCGTCGCTCTACGGCCAGTGGTTCGTGGTGGACACCGCCGGCAGCCTGTTCGGCACGCTGGCGGTGACCGCGGGTCTGCACGTGCGGCTGGGGGGCTGATGGCCTGCAGTGTGGCTGCGTCGATGTGCCGCGGAAGGGTTGGCGTCGTGCCGAGACGCGCTCTCCGACGTTGCCAGCGGTCAGACCTCGCCGAGCGGGGTCTACGGTCGAAGGGACAGCGCCCTGTTGTGTTTGCGGAGTACTCTGCTTGGACCGAAGTGAAAACCCGGGTTTGCGGCGCGCTTGTTCCCAAGCGGAAGCAACCTGCAGACGTTCCTCGGGATCCGAACGCCACCGCCAGTGATTGGTGCCGGTGCACAGGAGACCGGTCGGCGCTCAGCCGGAACAAGAGTGGCGCCTACGCCATCACTTCAGCAGTCCGATCTTCGAGAGGCCGTGAGGCGCGCGATGGAGAGGCAGTCGTCATGCTGCACACGAAATACCCCATGTTCCTGGTGTTGCTGTGGATCAATGACGCCGCAGCGCAGACGTCACCCAGGCCCATTCTCGAATGGGGTCCTGGCCTTGCGGCTCGTCAGGAACTCATGCTCAGCACTTCCGGCTCGGTGCCGATTCCTGCGGACGTCGACAACGATGGGGACATCGACTTCGTCTGCAAAGGCGGTCCGGACATCTCCATCAGCCTCACCCTACTGCGGAACGATGGGCGGGGTGGCTTCGTGTCGGAAGTCATCCCGCCCTCGTTCACCCCTTCGATGCGTGCGCCCTACCACGCGGTGGGCGATATCGACGGCGATGGGGACGTCGACATCGTCCTCTCCGGAATGTGGCTGTTGTCCATGGGGGCCGACCGTCCATACGTCTATCTGAACGATGGGTCCGGGTACTTCACCATTGATTGGACTCGATTCCCTCAGGCTCCCGCTCTTCGTGGCTTCACTCAGTTGGCGGATGTCGAACGAGACGGAGACCTCGACGTGGTATTCGGTGGCGAGGGTTTGCTGGGCTCGCTCGGAAGCGTCGAGCTGTGGCTGAACGACGGCCGTGGCTACTTCACCGACGTCACGTCGACGCATATCCCAATCGGCACAGTAACGTCCGAATGTCTCGTGACAGGTGACTTGGATGCCGATGGGTATCCGGACATCGTGATTGGCCGCAACGCTGACCGAAGTACCGCCAAGCGCATTCTCTGGAACGACCGAACCGGGCACTTCACCGTCCAGCTCCTGCCGCCGGCCGACGCAGTCCGGCAGATCTTCGTCGTCGACGTCGACCTCGATGGCGACAACGACATCTTCATCAAGGGCGGCTACGGGCGGTTGTTCCGGAACGACCACGGCACCCTGACGCAAGTGCCATTTCCGACCCACAACCCGCTCTGGGCTGAGGCGCGTGCCGCGGTCGGCGACGTCGACGGCGATGGTTTCCCCGACATCGTGTTCTCGTTCTCGGGCCCAGGAAGAGATCCGACGATCTTCCTCAACGACCGGCGGGGTCATTTCGTCGACACGCCGGGTTGGTTCCACGGGGATTGGCACGCCGGTCTCGACTGGATGGCGTTTGCCGATGTCGACGGGGACGGCGACGAGGACCTCTACGCGGCCGGACTCTGGGCTCCACCGTTCTATCCCCCGGGCCGCGGTGCCGTCCTGTTCAACCTCTGGCGTCAGGTGTGGGGCCTACCCGTCGCCCAACTCGGCTCGACCTACCGACTCGAAGTGTGCGGGCGGCCGGGCGCCGTGTTCGCCGTCGCACTCGCGGCGCTGCGCAACGCCACTCCGGTGCAACTCGGTCCACTCGGTCTGTGGCACCTCGACCCGGCGTCGTCCGTCTGGCTCGGCACGGTGGCGATGGGCGTGGACGGCCGGACGAGCCTGCCGATCCCGATTCCGAACCTCCCCTTCCTGCGCGGCAAGACCTTCTACAGCCAGGCTCTCGACCTCGACGACGGCAGGCGTCCGGTGCACGCCACAGGCTGGTGGCCGGTCGAGGTGCAGTAAGTCAGGGCGCCGGCGCACGGTGCCCGCGGGTGCGCCGAACCCGCAACCACCGCCGGCAGCCTGTTCGGCACGCTGGCGGTGACCGCGGGTCTGCACGTGCGGCTGGGGGGCTGATGCGCCGCCGAGCCAGTGGGCTCAGGCCTTGCGCCTGATGCGGTAGGTCGGGTGGCGGGCCTCGAGCATGGTGTGCCCGGTGAGGGTGCACCACGCCGGCAAGTCGATCGGTGCGCCCGGGTCTTCGGCGCGCAGCTCGAGCACGCTTCCGGCCGGCAGGGCCATCAGGCGCTGGCGCAGCTCCAGCACGAGGTCGCCGCAGCTCATGGGGCCGGCGTTCCAGGTGACCGAGGTGGCAGGCGCGGGGCTTGCCGTCGTGCGTTCGGGGTCGGGCAGAACGTCTGCCGACTTCGCGAAGACGCAAGCGGGTCGTTCGTCGTCGGCCGAACCCTCGAGTTCGCTCGCGCGCCGCCAGGCGGCGGTGAAGCAGGCGTGGTGGCGCACGTAGGTCAGCGTCCGCTCGCGCAGGCTGGCGACGGCCTCGCCCATGTGCGCGGCGGTGCATCCCAGGCAGCGCGGTGCCGCCTTGTAGCCGAGCACCAGCGAGAACACGCCTTCGTGGCCGCACAGTGCCGCGCCGCAGCGCCGGCAGGCGGCACCGGTCAGACGCGCGACGTCGGCCAAGGCCGTTCGCGTGCGCCGATCCGGGTCGTCGTCGGCGTCGCTCATGCGTACCGCTCGCGCAGGCGGCGCGCCGCCTCGGTCATGCTGCGCAGCTTGGCGACGGCGTGAGTCTCCTGGTTCACACAGCGGTTGGCGAAGCAGCCGAAGCCGCAGTCGGGGTTGAGGAACAGGCGCGCGGGAGGGAAGTAGCGCAGCGCCTCCTCGGCGCGCGCGACGATCGTGGCCGGGTCCTCGGCGTCGTCGGTGCGCGGGTTGACGCAGCCGAGCCCGAGCTCGCGGTGGCCGAGGGCTTCGCCGACCACGCGCAGCTCGCCGGCGCGTGGCGTGGCGTACTCGAGCACGAACTGGTCGATCTGCATGGCGGCGAACGCCGGCACCAGCTTGCCGTAGTCGCCGGTGAGTAGCACTTCTTCTTGGCGACTCCAGTTGCCGCGGCAGACGTGCAGGCCGGTACGGACCCCCTCCACGCCCGCGACCACTCGGTTGAGAAGGTCGGCGGCGTAGGCCAGTTCGGCACCCGCATCACGGCGGGTGGCCAGGGTCGCTCACATGAATGTTCGCCGCTGGCCGTCTTCGCCCATCACGACTTCGGTGAGGACCGGCTCGTCGAACTGCACGAACGCCGCCCCGGCGTCGCGCAGGTCGCACAGCTCGTCGCGCAGGATGCGCACGACGTCGTCGCCCATCTCGGTCTTGTCGGCGTAGGCGGCACGCGACCAGCTGCCGACCCACATGGCGCGGGTCAGCAGGTAGGGGCCCGGCAAGGCCACCTTGACCGGCCGGTCGGTGAGCTGTTGCACGAAGCGCAGCTCCTCGACCGCCAGCGGCTCGCGCCGCGACAGGGGGCCGGTGCAGGTCGGGTTGCGGATGGCCGACGCGGGCACGTCGAGCGTCCCCAGCATCTCCTCGAACGCGGCCTTGTCCTCGACGGTGTCGAGCAGCTCCGCCAGCGACATCAGCCGCGTGCCGTCGAGCTTTTCGGTCACGAAGGAGTAGAAGTTGTCGCGCCGATGCTCGCCGTCGACCACGACGTCGACCCCGGCGTCGACCTGCAGGGCGACGCAGCGCCGCACTTCGGCGTCGGCCACCGCCTCGAACTCGGCCCGCGACATCCGGCCCTGCTGCTTGTCGCGCAACGCGCGCAGCAGATCGCGAGAACGTGGCCAGCTACCGACTTGTGTCACGGTGAACATGGATGCTCCTGGTGTCGATGCGATCCCCGGGTATCGAGGCGTGCGGCGAGCGCGATGGTCTCATGACTTCACACGATCGCCAGTTTGGTGGTGAACGCCGTGGCCTTGGCCATCGTCGCCGCCAGCGGCGACCGGCGCACCGTTTCGGCCCACGCCTCGCGGACGCGCGCCTCGTCGTCGAAGGTCGAGGCGAACGCCTTGATCTCGACGCTGGCGAAGGCCGGATCGCCGTCGCCGAGGCCGAGGTGTGCCATCACGTCGTGCAGGCGGCCGCGCGTGGTTACCTCGATGTCGTCGACCTGCAAGCCGGCGCGCGTGCAGGCGACGCGGAAGCCGGTGACGAGGTCGGCGGCCACGGCGCCGAGCGCCGCCTCGACCGCCGAAGGGTGGGCGTCGCGCTCCTCGAAGCTGGCCGGCTGGCCGAGCTGCCATTGGAAGTTGCGGCAGTAGATCGTGCTGACCAGCGGGGCCGACGACCGCGCCCGCAGGCGCCACTCGTACTCCCGGGCGCGCTGCTTGTCCGCCTGCAGCGCCGCGGCCTCCGCGGCGGCCGCTGCGTTGCCGCCACGGCGGACGAAGTAGCGCCGGGGCGTGGTGTTGCCGGCGCTCAGTTCGCCGAGGAAGTCGTGTCCGACCATGCGGCACCAGATCGGCAAGTCGTCGCGCACCGACGGCTCGACGCTCCGCATCTCGAGGATGCCGCCCGCCGGGACCGCCTGCATGTTCTCGCGGATCAGCAGCACCAGGCCCGAGCCGCAGTCCAGGGCGCCCCCGTCGAGCACGCGGTCGGGCTGCAGCTCGGCCAGTTGCTCGGGGCTCAGCACGGCGCTCTCCTCAGTGCCCCGAGCCGGCGCGCCCACCGTGCAGGCAGACGGCAGCCTTCGCCGCCGGCGAGCGCCCGATGAGCCGCGCCGCGAAGCGGCGCCAGCTCCATGGGGCGATCCATCCAGCCACCCACGCCGATCCCCGGTCCTAGTAGCCGACGCACGGCGAACCGTTCGAGAGCCACTCGACCAAGGCCGCGCCGCCGGCGACCGAGGCGCCCGGCACCAGCATGTCCTCGGTGATCTCGCGCTTCTTCATGCAGGGTGAGCACACGAGGAGCTTGCCGCCGTTGGCGAGGAACTTGTCGACCAGCTCCTTCAGCGGCGCGAACGGAGTGCCGGCGCGGATCTCTTCGACCGTGCTCGCCACTGCGGCCCACACGCCATCGGCGCTGAGGAACACCATCGTGTCCTTCTCGCTGCCGACGGCGGCGTTGGCGACGACGAAGCCGACGGTCGCCTTGTCCGGGTTGGTCTTGCACTCGGTGATGGTGACGCAGAACGTGTTGGTCATGACGGTTTCCTCTGGGGGTCTGGAGCTGGCGACTCAGAAGTTGAGGGTGACCTGCAAGTAGCCGACCTGGCGCCGGTCGTCGTCGATGCCATAGCCTGCCGACGCGTACACGCCGCTCTTGAACTTCTTGCCGACGATGAGGTCCGCCTCGTATTCGCCGAGCTGCGTCGCCGTGCCTCGGCGGCGGAGGTTCAGGAGGTTGGCGTCGATGCTGATGTCGGCTCCGGGCAGCACGTGCAGGCCGAGCTGGGTCGTGCTCAGGTTGCTGCGCCAGGCGCCGCCGTACTGGTGCAGCAGGCCTGCCGTGTTGAAGTCTGCCGGATTGCCGATGTCCATCTTGCCGTCGGCGTCCGTGTGCTGCAGCGAGACCGTGTCCAGCACGCCGTCGAAGAGGGCGACCTGCTTGGAGAGGGTCGCCCGCCACGCCATGCGGTCCTCGGCGCGATGGACGAACCGGCTGGCCCACTCGCCGAACCACTGGATGTCACCGGGCAGGCTTCCGTTGGCGTCGACGCCGAGCCAGGAGTCGTCCTCGGTCGGGTTCGAGGCCGACGCGGGTCCGTCGCCGTCGTGGCTGCCGGCGAAGAAATACGGCTTGACCGCCGCCACGACGCCGTCGGAGCACTCGCCGAAGGCGAGGTTGGCGGCGCCGCCGAAGTAGCGCACGCCGGGGTGCTCGGCCTGCAGGGGGCCGTAGTCGTCGAACATGAACAGCTCGAAGTCGTGGCCGGCGATCTGCCGCGAGAACCACACTCCGGTGTACGTGCCCGGTCGCTGCAGATAGTCGCACGACCCCAAGATCATCCCGTTGCCGAGGGTGAACTCGCTGCGGCCGATGCGCCAGCGGTCCTCGAAGCCGAACATGTCGTTGGCGTTCAGGTAGAACTGCGACACCGCGTTGAAGTCCTCGCCGACGAGCGCGTCCGAGTAGCTCTCGGATCCGGCCCAGGTCTCGGAGAAGTTGAACTCGGCGAAGGCCTCGATGTCGTCGGTGGCCTGGAACTTCAGACGCACCCGGCCCCGGGTCGCTTGCTGGTCGGCGGTGCCGTTGTAGGGGTGATTGGCGCGCGTGTCGCCGACGCGCACGCGCAGGCGCAGATCGCCTTCGATCGACAGCCGCTCCGACAGCAGCTCGAGCGCGCCGCCGGTATCGAGCTTGCCGGCCTCGCCGCCCGGCGGCGGGCCGAAGGTGAAGCAGCGGTGTTGGACGTCGTAGCAGTTCTGGGCGGCCAGGCCATGAGCCAGCGGCAAGACTGCGGCGTAGGGGAGTGCATGCAGGAGTCGCATCGGGGTCCTCGGAACGGTTTGCTCGTTGCCGACGCGGTGCGACGACGTGCCTCGAGGATCCGCGGGACTCAGCGCCCGGGTGGTGCGGAACCGACCGGTTCCAGACCCTCGGCGACACGGAGCCTTGCCCCGCGTGAGCGCCGAGGCTCGCTTCAAGTGTGAGGCGAGCGCGGGGTGGTGGTGGGGCGAGGCACGGGCGGGATGGTCGCCGCGGCGAGTCGATCGTGCAAGCCCCGGCTTCCCCGGGCTCGATATCCGCGACCAGAACGGTTCCCGACTCGGTTCTGTCGGTGCGCGAGAGCTCGGCGCCCTGGTTCCGCGCCGCCACCGGGAAACAAGCGACGTCGTTGGTCCCGGGACCTGTCGGCGAGGCCGCTGCGTCCCGGCCAGCCAGCTAGCCGCCGCGCAGGCGCGAGCGCACCAGCATCCAGCCGCGGCGGAAGTCCTGGCGCAGGGTGCGGTGCGCCAGGCACGACGACGCGCACTCCACCGAGCCGAACATCGCGCAACGCATCATGGCGGCGCGTTGGCGCTTGGCGACCTCGCCGTGCCACAGCTCCTTCGGCGTGTGCTCCCTGACGCTGCCGATGGTCTGGTAGTGCCAGCACATGCGCACCTCGCCGTCGGGCAGGATGTGGAAGTCGCGCAGCCCGACGCGGCACGGCGACACTTCCGGGCGCACCGCCTCGCCGCGGAAGTGCGCGGCCCAGCTCTGCAGGCGCGAGGGCTCGGTCTCGATGGGCGCGCCGGCGGCGCGCAGCGCCACCAGTTCGTCGACCACGCGCTGCATCGTCGCCACGTCCTCGGGCGAGCGGATCCAAAGGTCGCCGTCGACCTCGGGCGTCCAGGGCCGCACCGGGCTGAAGTCGATGGTGTCGCCGCCGACGTCCTGGGTCCACCGCACCAGCGCCGGCAGCCCGTGCAGGTTGCGCCGGTGCACGGTGGGCTTGATGCGGATCGAAGTCTTGCTGCCTGCTCGGTCGCGAGCCGCGCGCAGGCGGCCGATGCCGGCGGCGATCTTGGCCAGCGAGTCCTTCACCCCGCGCACGTCGTCGTGGGTGGCGGCGTCGACGCCGTCCACCGAGATGTCGATGTTGATGGGCGCCGCGCCGACCAGGCGCTCGACCACCGACTCGGTGAGAACGGAGCCGTTGGTGATGACGCCCCAGCCGATGCCGCGCGCGTGGCAGAACTCGACCAGCGGCAGGAACGGCTTGTAGATGAGCGGCTCGCCGCCGGCGTACTGGATGGTGAAGTTGCCGATCCAGTCTTGCAGGCCGGCGAGAGCGCGCTGCCAGTCTTCGAGCCCCATCTCGTCCTTGTAGTGCGCGAGGCGCCAGAACTCGCAGTACGCGCACTTGTAGTTGCAGCGCTCGTTGACGATGCCCTGCACGGCCAACGGCCGCGTGGTGTCGACGCCGAGGCTCAGGTAGAGCTTCTCGCGCGCCTCTTGTGCGAAGCGCTGGCGTGCCAGGCGGGCGGCGTCACGCAGACGCATGCGCGGCCTCCTGTCGCGGTGCGTGGTCGAGCGGACGGTACAGCGTCCACGACTTCGGCAGGCCAGCGACGCGCTCGGTGTAGACCTGGCCGTCGGGGAACAGCGCGCGCAGACGCCGGAGCGTGAAGCAGCGGGTCTCGCCGATCGGGTCGGGGCGTCGCGCGCGCGCACTCGGCCGGTCGAAGAAGCGCGCCAGCGCCCGGCGCACGGGACGGGGGTAGAACCAGAAGAACGGCAGGCGCGTGTGCGCCTCGATGGGGAACAGGTAGCTGGGGGTCTGGATCCAGTAGCCCTTGCCGACCCTGCGCGCTTCGTCGGCGAAACGCTGCACCCGCGCGTCGTCGCCGACGTGCTCGAGTACGCCGTTGCTGAACACGATGTCGAACGCGCGGTCGGCATAGCGCGACAGGTCGCAGGCGTCCCCGGTGACGCGGGCGTGGCGCGAGCCTGCCGGCAGCCGCTGCCAGGCGCCCGCGGTGTTCAGGAGCGTGACGGACAGACTCGGCAGCGTCGCCGGCGCGCCGCCGGTGTCGCCCTCCAGGCTCCACAGCTCGTCGGTGCCGCCGAGGTCGAGGACGCGAGCCTGCGGTCTCGGGCGCATGCGCTCGACGAAGACCTGCATGCGCCGGCGGCGCCAGCGGCGTTGCAGGTTGCGCATGAGGGCGGAGACGGGTTGGGGCATGGTCGACGGGACGCGAGACGGGCGTGGCCGCAGCTTCCCCGCGCCGACAAGTCTAGCCCGGACGAAGCACCGCGGCGCACGGGGGCGCCTGCGGTTGGCGCCGGCCGCAGCGACTCACGAGGAACTCGTCGCCGCGCGTTCCTTCGCCGTCGGCGTCGCGGCGACGGCTCTCTCCCGCCTCTGGCCGGCAGCGGCCAGAACTTGGAGGGCGTCGCGCCCCAGCGCCGTGTTCTTGGTCGCGGCCCGGGCCAGGTCGTTGAGCGACAGCACGCCACAGATCTTGCCTTCGTCGTCGACGACCGGCAGGCGGCGGACGCGGTGCGTCGCCATGAGGCCGGCCGCGGCCGAGACGCGGTCGCCGGCCTTGCACGTCACCAGGTCTTGCGACATGGCATCGGCGACGCGCAGCTCCGGCAGCGACTTGCCCGTGGTGTAGGCGGCCATGCAGATGTCACGGTCGGTGATCATCGCGCCGACGCTGCCGCGCGCGTCGACGACGGGCAGCACGCCGCAGTCCTGATCCCAGAGCCAGCGGGCGGCGTCGGCGAGCGAGTCGGTGGGCGCGCAGGTCGCCACCGGGGACGACATGACTTCTCGAACCAGCATGAGGGGTCTCCTGGGTTTGATCGATCGAGCAAGGGGTTGGAAAGAGGCGCCGTAGGCAGGTGCCGGCGATTGCCCGCGGGCACAACGCGGCGCTCTGCAGAGGATCCGGCGTCCGAGTTTCGCTCGAGCCCCGGTCGTCGCCGATTCGCTCGTTTCCGTAGGCCGGCGAAGGATCCGGCGCTGGCCTTGCAGCGGATGGAGCAGAATCCACCGCGGAACGCTGGCAGGAATCGCATGGACCGCCAGGGGAGGGCGAAGCTAGATTGCGAGCGACATTCGCCTCGAACGAAGACCGCATGCGCCTTTCGCTTCCCATCCCATTCGCTCTGACGGTTGCCCTCCTTGCGGGATGCGGCGGCGAGGCCACGCCGCAGGATCTGCCTGGCCGATTCGAGGCGGCGAAGAAGTAGGGTCTTCCTTCTGAGCTACCCGATGTGGCTGCAACCCGGGCAGGTCGCTGGCGACGACGTGATCGACCGCGGCCCGGATCGCCGCAGGAGCGGTCGCCCGATGTCGCTCCCGCGGCTCGAGGCCACATCCGGATTGGGCACATCCCGATAGATGGTGCAACGCGCTCGACTCGAGGCTGAGGCTGTCGCCGAGCCGGACCGACGTGCGCGCCGGCCGCTCTGGTGGTGGGCGGTGCTGGCGTTGGCGGCCATCGCCGGGGGGGTGGCGTTCCTGCGCAAGGGGCCGAGTGAGCTGCCGGTGTACGTCGTGGCCGGCGAGCGCATGCTGCACGGGGCCGAGATCTACCTCACCACCGACGCGAAGCCGTTCACCTACCCGCCGTTCTTCGCCTTGCCGTTCGTGCCGTTCGTCTGGCTGCCGGCCGGCGCCTGGCGGCCGCTGTGGTACGCGATCACGCTGGCGGCGTTCGCCGCCGTGGTCGTCCTCCTGCGCCGCTTCTACACCGCGGACTTCGTGCTGGCGCCACGCGCGCGGCGTGCGTTCTGGGTGGTCGTCGCGCTCCTGGGACTGCGCCACGTGCTCGCCATCTTCGAGAACCAGAGCCACGACATGGTGGTCCTGCTGTGCACGGTGGCGGCCAGCCTGGCCTGGGCGCGCGGCGTCGACGGGCGTGCGGGAGCCTGGGCCGGGCTCGGGGCCGCGTGCAAGGCGACGCCGGGATTGTTCGGCGTGCCCTTCCTACTTCAGGGCGGCTGGCGCGCGGCGCTCGCCGCGACGGTGGTGGGCGCGGCGGCGACCCTGCTGCCCGACCTGGTGCTGCCACGCGCCGACGGGCAGCTCTGGGTGACGGCGTGGGTGCACACGATGCTCGCCGGCGTGCAGCCCGGCGCCGCCGCTGACCTCGGCGGCACCTGGACCGCGGGCTCGATCCTCAACCAGAGCCTGTCGGGCACGCTCTACCGCCTGACCACGCCGGTCCCGGCCGGCGACGACTCGCCGTGGGTCGTCGACGCAGCCTTGGTCGCCCTCGATCCCGCGGCCCGGCACGTCGTGGTGTCGGTGGGCCAGGCCCTGGTGCTCGCTCTGGTCGCCTGGCTGGCGCGGCCAGGCGTGGTGCGGCGCGCCCCGTTCTTGAGTTTCCGCGACCTGCGCCTGGCGCAAGCGGCAGCGGTGGCGTGCGGCATGGTGCTGCTGTCGCCGATGAGCAGCAAGTCGCACTTCGGCGTGTTGGTTCTGCCAGCGGCGCTGGCGGCCTCGCTCCTGTGCCGCGGCCGGCGCGATCCGTGGCTCGTCGCGTTCCTGTCGGGCAGCTTCGTCGCTGGCACCATCACCACCAAGGGGCTCGTGGGCAGCCGGGTCGGCAACGTCTTGCTGGGCTACGGCGCCGTCACCTGGTCGGCGCTGTTGCTGCTCCTCGCCACCGCGCGCTGCGTGCGTCTCCTGCGAACCCAGGTGCCGGCGTCGAGCGGTCGGATCGCGCTCGACTAGCTCTGCCCGACCGTGCCCGCGATCACGCCGGTGTCCGGTCGTGGCCGGCGTCACGGCAGCCCGAGCACGACCCTGTGCGCGTTGCTGCCGAACACCGGCGGCAGGGTCGTGCCCGCCTGCCAGTAGACGGAACGCAGGTGCAGGGCGGCGACGTTCGGCACCCGCAGCGCGGTCTGGCCGACACCGCGCGGGTCGCACACGCCGACCAGCCCCGGGTCGGCGATGGCGCCGGCGAGGTGGAACACGCCCGGGCCGAAGCTTCCCGGCACGCGGTCGCTGCCCACCAGCAGCACGAACGGGGCGTTCGGGGCCACCAGCGGCCGCAGCACCAGAGCCCCGCCGAGGGCGGCCTGGCGAGGGGCGGCCACGTAGGCGAAGTGCACCTCGTCGGGTCCGAGGTCGGGCAGCGCGTCGAGATAGGGGTCGCCATCGAGGTCGGCCGGCGCGGTGCGGTCGGCCGGCCGGCCGGCGTCCATCCCGGCGCTGCCGAGCACGAGGTGGTAGTCGTCGTGCAAGGCGTCGACGAAGCTCGCGGTGCCGACGACGTTGCCGCCGAAGCCGGCGAGGTTGGCCTGGGTCACCAGGTTGTTGCCCCACGCGTAGAGGCCGTTGGTGCCGTTGGGTGCGTCGGCGCGGTTGTTGTCGAAGATGCAGTTCACCACCACGTGCGTGGGGGGGAGACCCCGGGCGCCGACGAGGTCGTTGATGGCCCCGACGTTGCCGCCGATGGTGCGGGTGCCGATGTCGTGCAGGAGGCAGTGCTCGATGCGGGTCGTCACGCTGCCGCCGCCGTCGGTGACGGCGTACACGGCGTGCAGCGACGCGTCGCCGATGCGCGAGGCGCGCAGGTGTGCGTGGATCGATCCGCCGCCCGACGCGTCGAGCAGGACATCGTCGCGCAGCCCGTTCCTGACGACGCTGCGGTCGAGCAGCAAGGCCGCCTGGGCGCCGTTCTGCGCCGCCACGATGATGGGGGCGTCGAGGCCCTGCAGCTCGCAGTCGAGTACGCTGGCCGCGGCCGTGCCACCGGCGGCGACGTTGAGGACGATGCACCGGCTCTGCACGATCTTGCACCGCTCGACGAACAGCGCCGACGCGACCGCGGCCGGCGCGTCCATGCGGACCGCGCGGTACATCCCGCCGGAGAAGGCGATGTCGCGCACCACGACCGTGCCGCCCTGCGCCGGTGCGAAGAACAGGGTCGCGGCCAGGGCCAGCGGCGTGTCGATGGTGACCGCCCGCGAGTAGGGCGGCACGCGCGCTGGATCGGCCTCGACCACGCACGCGGCGGTGAACGTGATGGGAAACGTCTCGCCGCTGTTCTGGTCGTAGGTGCCGGGGCGCAGACGGTAGGTGGTGGCGCCGCCCGCTCGGGTCGCGGCGAAGGTGAGGGTCTTCAACGGCGCACTGGAGGAGCCGCCGCCTGCCTGGTCGATGCCGACGACAGGGTCGACGTAGACTACGGACTGCGCGGGGCAGAGCGCGGCGGCGAAGACGGCGAGAACGGCGCGTGCAGGCATGGCGATCGGTGGGCGTCGTGGGTAGGACGGCAGGCCCCGCAGTGTAGTCGGCCCGGCGTGGCGGCAGGGCCGTGGCAGTGATCCTGATCCGCACCGAGCCGACGGGCCACGCGGCGGCCACGCGGGAGGCCGCGTCTGTTCGTGACGACGCCCTCCTGCTAGCGTACGCGCGGTGTTCTGCCCCGAACTTCGTTGACCGCAGCGCGGGCCCGACGTGATCGGGCCGCGCTCTCCACGGCGCCTCGCCTGGTGATCTCGAGGTCGCCGGCGTAGGGCCGGCATCTTCGAGACTCCATGACCTTCGACCACAGCGCGGCCGCCGAGACGGTCGCTTCCGTTGCCCGAGAGCACGCCATCGCCGTCGACGCCGACGGCGTCTTCCCCACGGCTGCCCTCGACGCCGCCCGCCGGGCCGGACTGTTCGGCCTGCTGAGCAGTCCCGAGGTGGGCGGGCACGGCCTGCCGTTGCGGGCCGCGGGCGAGGTCGTCGAGCGCCTGGCGCGCGAATGCGGCAGCACGGCGATGGTGCTGACCATGCACTACAGCGGCACGGCAGTGCTGGAGGCGCACGGCTCGCGCACCGTGCGCCAGGACGTGGCGAGCGGCCGGCACCTCTCGACCCTGGCGTTCAGCGAGGCGGGCTCGCGCTCGCACTTCTGGGCGCCGGTCAGCACCGCGCGTGCCGACGGTGCCGACGTCTTGCTCGATGCGCGCAAGAGCTGGGTCACGTCGGCGCGGGCCGCCGCGGCCTACGTCTGGTCGAGCCGACCGGTCGCCGGCAGCGAGGCCAGCACGCTGTGGCTCGTGCCGGCGAATACGCCCGGGCTGCGCGTCGAGGGCACGTTCGACGGCATCGGCCTGCGCGGCAACGATTCCGCGCCGGTGACGGCGACCACGGTGCGGATCCCGGTCGCGCAGCGCCTCGGCGAAGACGGCGCCGGCTTCGGCATCATGATGGGGACCGTGCTGCCGACCTTCGCCATGCTCATCGCCGGGGGCTCGCTGGGCCTCGCCGAGGCGCTGGTGCAGAGGACGGCGGTGCACGCCGGTGGTACCCGCTACGCGCACATGAAGAACGACAGCGCGCTGGCCGACCTGCCGACGATTCGCGCCTACATCGCGCGCATGCGCATCCAGGTCGATGCAGCCAAGGCGCTGTGGCGCGAGACGTTCGACGCGCTCGCCAACGGCGCCGCCGACGCCGGGCTGCGCGTGCTCGAGACCAAGGCGGCCGCGGCCGAGACGGCGTGCGGCGTCGGCGACACGGCCATGCGCGTGTGCGGCGGCATGGCATTCCGCAAGGAGGTCGGCGTCGAGCGCATGTTCCGCGACACGCGCGCCGCCATGGTCATGGCGCCCACCAGCGACCAGCTCTTCGACTTCGTCGGCAAGGCGGTGTGCGGCCTGCCCCTGTTCGGATAGGCGGGAGACGACGATGACAGACACCCTGATTCTCGGTGCCGTCGCCTACGACCCCAAGGTCGTCACCATCTGGGACGGCTTCCTGCGCTGGTTCCTCGCCCGCGGCCTGCCGTTCGACTACGTGCTCTACCACAACTACGAGCGCCAGGTCGAACAGCACTTCGCCGGCGCCTTCCACGTGGCGTGGAACTCGCCGCTCGCGTGGCTGCAGGCCGAGCACGTCGCGCGCGCCCGCGGCCGCGGCGTGCGCGCCTTGGCCATGCGCGACACCGACCAGGACCTGACCTCGGTGGTCGTCGTCCGCGCCGACGGTCCGGTGCAGAAGGTCGACGACCTGCGCGGCAAGAGCCTCGGCGTGGGTGCGGGCGACTCGCCGCAGGCGACCCTCATTCCGCTCGAACACTTGGCCGCCCAAGGCCTGGTCGCCGACGTCGACTTCCGCGTGCGTCGCTTCGACGTCCTGGTCGGCAAGCACGGCGACCACGTCGGCGGCGAGCGCGACGCAGCGAAGGCGCTGCTCGCCGGCGAGGTCGACGCCGCGTGCATGATCGATGGCAACCATCTGCTGTTCGCGCAGGAGGGCACGCTGCCGCGCGGTGCGACCCGGGTGCTGACGCAGACCGGACCGTACGACCACTGCAACTTCACGGTGCTCGACGGCGCGCCGGAGGCGTTGGTGGCGCGGTTCCACGAGCTGCTCCTCGGCATGCGCTACGACGATCCCGACGTGCGGCCGCTGCTCGACCTGGAGGGACTCAAGGCGTGGCGTCCGGGCCGCACCAGCGGCTACGGACTGCTCGAGCGCGCTTGCACGCGCTTCGATGCGTTGGCGCCGTTCCTGCGGCGCATGGGCGTGGGGTGACCGAGGTCGTCGACCTCGCCGGGCTGGGCCTCGACCAGGGTGCGGCGGTGTTGCTGCGCCTGCGCCTGGCCGGGTTGCCGCCTGGAGTTCGCCTGCAGGTGTTCGGCACGGCGCCCGACCTCGGCGTCCACCTGCGCGCCTTCGCCCGTGCCGAGGGGCACGCGTTCGTGGCGGGCGACGCGGCGACCGGCTCGCCGGCTGCCGAACTCGTGCGCGGCGTGGCGGCGAGCGCGCGCTGGCACGGCGCCGAGCGCGCTGGCAACGCCGCGGCCGACGGCGTGGTCGCGCACGCGCCGGCGCACTGGGGCCTGGCCGCGCGCGGCGCCAGCGTCGAGGCCGGCGGACCGGCGTTCCACTTCGCCCTGGCCCACCGCGACGAGGTGTGGAGCGAAGACGCCGGCGAGCTCTACCGCGCCGCTGCCGCCGCCCAGTGGGACCCCGAGACCGCCATCCCTTGGCACGCCGAGCGCACGCAGCCGCCGTTCGTCGAGGATGCCCTGGTGCAGGTTCTCACTTACTTGATCGAGAACGAGACCGCGGCGCTCGTGGTGCCGGCGCGCTTCTGTGCGCAGGTGCACCCGCACTTCCGCGAGGTGATGCAGGTGCTGGCGATCCAGGCAGCCGACGAGGCCCGCCACCTCGAGGTGTTCACTCGGCGCGCGCGCTTGCGCAGCGACCAGTTGGGCCTTTCGACGGGCGGCGGCCAGGCGTCGCT
This sequence comes from Planctomycetota bacterium, assembly GCA_041398565.1. Taxonomy (GTDB): domain Bacteria; phylum Planctomycetota; class UBA1135; order UBA1135; family UBA2386; genus DATGPD01. The sequence continues at coordinate 903,654 of JAWKUN010000002.1, forward strand.
GCAGACGCTGGTGGACGAGCCCGACTTCGCCCTCGCCAGCTTCCTACTGAGCGTGCTCGGCGAGGGCTCCTTCGTGCACCTGCTCGGCTTCTTGCACGTGCACGCTCCCGACCGCTGCACCGCCGAGATCATGCGCCTTGCCGCCCAGGACGAGGCCCGCCACGTCGCCTTCGGCATGGCGCACTTGGCACGGCATGCCCGCGCCGACGCGACTCTCCTCGCCCGCTTGCGCGGCGCCATCGAGCGCCGCCACGACGCGCTGCGCCACACCGCCGGCCTCAACGCCGAGGTCTTCGACGCGCTGGTGGTCCTGGCGGCCGGTGGGCTGACGCCGGCGGCGCTCGCGGGCGGCCACGCTGCGGTCGTCGACCTGCAGATGCAGATGGACCAGGGCCGGCGCCACCGCCTGCGGCGGCTGGGCTTTGCCGCCGACGAGGCCGCGGCGCTGAGCGCGCTGCACACGCGCAACTTCATGTAGCGTTGCGACGCTACGGTCCGGTCTCCGGGCAGCGGGTCACGCTGATGGTTCCCGGGCGAGTCGCCATCGCCGGCCTCCAGGCTCGGCGCTGCGGGCGGTCGCCCTTACCACCGCGAACACTTCAGCGCGGGGCGGATGCCCGCGCCGCCGCTTCGCGTTGCAGCATCAACTGCAGGAAGCCGACGCCACCGGCGCTCAGCCAGGTGAGCAGGGGAAAGAGGACGAGGAGCGGGGTCCAGACCAGGTACCACAACTGCTGCGTCGAGCCCGGCTCCAGACTGAGCGGGGTGCGTCCCAACGGATGAGCACAGAACTCGATGCCGTGTACGTCGAGGCTGGTGCCGAGTTCGCGGGTGGTGGCGAGGGTGGCGAGGATGCCGGCGGGCGCCCACAGGGCGATCGCCAGCAGCAAGAACGTCGCGGCGAAGGCGGCGACCGTCGGTCGTGTCCTCGCCAACAGCACGGCGCCGGCCACCGCCGCCAGCCAGACTGTGCCGTGCAGGCGGTAGGCGCCGACCTCCGGCGGGGCCGCCAACTTCTCGAGCAGCAGCGCGAGCGCGATGCCGCTCCAGGCCAGGAGGACAGGCCAGGCGAAGGGGTTGGCCGCGGCGAGGCGAGTGCGCGCGGCGGCCGCCAGAAACAGGCAGAAGGCGGCGGCGGCGGCGGCCCACTGCCAGGCGGGCGCGCGCGTGACTTCGACCAGGAAGCGCTTCTGCTCCACCTGGTTGCCGACGTAGGCCGCCTGCTCGTGCACGACCTCGAGCCGGCGTTGGGCGCCACCTTCTGCGATGGCTTGGACGGCGAAGAAGGCGGCCGCCGCGAGGAGGACGACGGTCGGCAGGCGCCGTCTCGGGAAGAGGCCCGCCGCCGCGGCAGCAAGGGTGGCGCACCACAGCGCGACCGCTCCGGTCATGCCGGCAGCGTCGTCGGCACCGGGGGCTCGGGCAAGGGCGCGGCCGAAGATTTGCGGGCGTCGTCTTGCCCGCTGCGGTGTGCCTGGCTACCTTCCTCGCCCCTCCACGTCGCGTTCGCCATGACGAAGCAGAAGACCAAGAAGGCCGTGCGCAAGCGCATGAAGCTGACCAAGACCGGCAAGGTCAAGCGCCACCAGGCCTTTACCTCGCACATGATGGTCCGGCGGACCTCCAAGCGGAAGCGCCACCTGCGCTCCGCTCTCATCCAGGAGGGCGCGATCGGCAAGCAGATGGCCGAGGCGCTGCGCAACGCGTAGGAACGAACGGAGCCAGAGTCAATGCGCGCCACCAACGGATCCGCGACGCGTCAGCGTCGCAACCGCATTCTGAAGCGAGCCAAGGGCTTTCGCGGCGGCCGCGGTCGTCTGTACCGCACCGCCAAAGAAGTCACCATGCGAGCCGACGTGTTCGCCTTCGCTGGCCGTCGGGCCAAGAAGCGCGACTTCCGTCGCCTGTGGATCACGCGGATCACCGCCGCCGTGCGCTCGCGCGGCCTGATGTACAGCCGCTTCATCGCCGGCATCGCCAAGGCGGGCTGCCAGCTCAACCGCAAGGAGCTGTCGGAGCTCGCCATCCACGACCCGGCCGCGTTCGACAAGGTCTGCGACATGGCCAAGTCGGCGCTCGCCGGCTGACCTCCCGGTCGCTTCGGCCGGCAGATCCGCGCCGGCAGATCCGCGGTTGCCGCGCCGTCGCGCAGCGCAGGTGCCCGCCACCGACGTGGGTGGTCGATCCGAGCGCATCGTGGTCGCCGCGCCGGCTTCGTCCATGCAGCTTGCAAGCCGCGGCGGCTTCCGGTTCAACACGCACCCATGAGCGTCGAGCGCGAGCGTTGGCTCGCCGAGGTGAGCGCGGCGGCCGATCTCGAAGCGTTGAGGTCGGTGGAGTCGCGGCTCCTCGGCAAGAAGGGCGTGATCACCGAGCTGGTCAAGTCGGTGTCGGCGCTGCCACGCGAGGAGCGGCCGCAGGCGGGCAAGCTCTTCAACGCGACGAAGGTCGAGGTGGAGGCGGCGATCGCCAGCCGCCGTGAGGATCTCGCGGCGCAGGCGTGGACCGCCGAACTCGGGGCGGGCGACTTCGATCCGAGCGAGCCGGGGCCGCGCCTGCCGCGCGGCACGCTGCACCCGATCACGATCGTGCAGAACGAGCTCGTCGATCTGTTCGCCTCGCTCGGCTTCACCTGGCAGGACGGACCCGAGGTCGAGACCGAGTACTTCAACTTCGAGGCGCTCAACATCCCTGCCGACCACCCGGCGCGTGACACCCAAGACACGTTCTGGAACACCGACGGCACGCTCCTGCGCACGCACACCTCGCCCGTGCAGGTGCGCACCATGCGGCGCTTTCCGCCACCCCTCAAGGTCATCGTGCCGGGCCGCTGCTTCCGCGCCGAGACCGTCGACGCCACCCACGAGCACACCTTCTACCAGATGGAGGGACTGGTCGTGGACCGCGACATCTCGGTGGCTCACCTCATCTACACCATGAAGACGTGCCTGCGCCACGTGCTCAAGCGCGACGTCAAGGTGCGGCTGCGCCCGGGCTACTTCCCGTTCGTCGAGCCGGGCTTCGAGCTCGACGTCAACTGCGCTTTCTGCGCCGGCACGGGCTGCAAGGTGTGCAAGCAGTCCGGCTGGATCGAGATCCTGCCTTGCGGACTGGTGCACCCCCGCGTCTTGCAGGCCGGCGGCGTCGATCCCGAGCAGTTCGGCGGCTTCGCCTTCGGCATGGGGCTGCAGCGCGTGGTCATGCTGCGCTACGGCATCGATGACATCCGTCTGTTCATGGGGGGCGACGTGCGCTTCCTGCGCCAGTTCGACGAGGTGGGGCCGTGAAGATCAGCTACCGATGGCTGGGACGCCACCTGGACCTCGAGGGCAAGTCGGCGCACGACGTGCGCGAGGATTTGACCATGAGCACCGCCGAGGTCGAGGGCGTGACCGCGCTGGGCAGCGGCCTCGAGCAGATCTTGGTGGGCCTCGTCGTCGAGTGCGGCCGTCATCCCGACGCCGACAAGCTGTCGGTGACGAAGGTCGACGTCGGCAGCGGCGACCTCGTCACGATCGTGTGCGGCGCGCCCAACGTCGCCGCCGGACAGAAGGTGGCGGTGGCGCTACCGGGCGTCACTCTGCCGGGCGACGACAAGCCGCTGAAGAAGGCCAAGCTGCGCGGCGTCGAGTCGCACGGGATGATCTGCTCCGAGCGGGAGCTCCAGTTCAGCGACGAGCACCACGGCATCATGGTGCTCGACAAGGGGGCGCAGGTGGGGCAGCCGCTCACCGAGGTGATGCCGCTCGCGGACTGGGTGATCGAGATCGACAACAAGTCGATCAACCATCGTCCCGATCTGTGGGGGCACCGCGGCATCGCACGCGAACTGGCCGCGATCTGGGGGCGACGGCTGCGGCCGATGTCGTCGCCGGTGCCGCTGCCGGAGGAGGGCGAGACTCGCCCGGTGGTCATCGACGACCTCGCGGCCTGCCCGCGCTACTGCGGGTTGATCGTGCGCAACGTCGAGGTGCGTCCGTCGCCGGCTTGGTTGGCGGCGCTGCTGCGCGCCGTCGGGCTGCGGCCGATCAACAATCTGGTCGACCTCACCAACTTCGTGATGCTCGACCTCGGGCAGCCGATGCACGCCTTCGACCTGCGCCACATCGCCGACGACGGCGTGCGCGTGCGCTTCGCGCGTGCCGGCGAGACCATGCGCACGCTGGACGGAGTGGAGCGCAAGCTCGAGGAACGCGATCTCCTCATCACGTCCGGCGACCGGCCCGTGGGGCTCGCCGGCGTGATGGGTGGCGAGAAGTCGATGGTCGAGGCCGACACGACCACGCTGTTCCTCGAGGCGGCGACGTTCCATCCGGCGACGGTGCGCCGCACGAGCGTTCGCCTGGGCCTGCGCACCGATTCCAGTGCCCGCTTCGAGAAGTCGCTCGATCCGGCCAACGCCGAACTGGCGATCCACGCCTACTTGCGGGCTCTCGCCGACATCGGCGCGCCGGGCGCACCAGGGGCGCTCGTGGATCCCGCCGACTGGCGCTACGAGCCACGGCGGGTCACCCTGCGCAAGGCACGTCTGGCCCGCAAGCTCGGTGTCGACCTACCGGCGGCGGACGTGGCGCGCATCCTCACCAGTCTCGATTTCGACGTGCGCGAGTACGACGAGCACTTCGAGGTGGGGGTGCCGTCGTTCCGCGCCACCAAGGACGTCGCCATCGAGGACGATCTCGTCGAAGAAGTCGGGCGCATGCACCGCTACGACAACATCCCCGAGCAGCCGCTCGCGGGCACCTTGACCGTGCCGGTGCGCGAGCCGGAACTCTGGCTGGCGCGGACGCTGGTCAAGGACGCCGCGACCGAACTCGCCTGCCACGAGGTCTACGACTACACGTTCGTGCCCGACGCGGTGCTCGCCGCGTGCGGCGCCGAGGTGCAGGCCTACGTCGAGGTCGCGAATCCCGTCGCGCCCGAGATCCGCAAGATCCGTCGCCACGTCATGCCGAGCTTGCTGGCATCGCTGGCGGGCAACCAGCGGCACGCCGCCGAGGTGCGCCTGGTCGAGCTGGGAAAGGGCTACGACTCCGAGCGACGCGTCGAGGGCGGGCTGCCGGCCGAGACCCTGGAACTGGCCTTCGCCTGGAGCCGGGCCGAGGGTGACCACCCCTACGCCGAGCTACGGTCGGGCGTCGAGTCGCTCCTGCGGCGAATCGGCTGCCCGCACGAAGTCCGCGCGCGCGCCGAGGTCGGCGACCGCAGCTGGATCCACCCAGGGCGTACGGCTGCCATCACCGCCGCTGGCCGCGAGCTCGGCTACGTCGGCGCCGTGCGGCCCGACGTGCTGCAGCGGCTCGGCCTGCCTGCCGGATGTGCGGTCGCGAACCTCGACCTCCGGGCGATCCTCGGTGCCGGCCTCCAGGCCAGGACGATGTCGCACCTGCCGCGCTTTCCCAGCCAGCCGGTGGACGTCGCTCTCATCGTGCCCGCGGCGACCCCGGTCGCCGACGTGGAGGCGTTCCTGCGGTCGGCCGGAAAGAAGCTCGTGCGCGAGGTCGTGCTCTTCGAGGTCTACCGTGGCGACCGCGTGCCCGAGGGCACCAAGAGTCTCAATTTCACCGTCGTGCTGGGCGCCGACGACCGCACCCTGGTGGCCGACGACGAGGCCCGGTTCCTGGCCCGGGTGCGCGAGCAGGCGGGGACCATCGGCGCCACCCTGCGCGGCTGACCCGCCCCGGTGTTCTGCTTGGCTGACCCGCCCCCGTCGACCCCGCCCCCGTCGTCCCCGCCCCCGTCTTCCCCGCCTTCCCCGCCCCCGTCTTCCCGCCCCGGGCTCCCGCCCCGGGTTCCCGCCCAGCGTTCAGCGGTGGAGCTTTGCTCCATCCGCTGCAACGCTGGGCGCGATGGCCGGCGACCCTACGGGTCGCCCGGCCATCGCGAGATTCGGTTCTAGGGGCTTGAGTCGAGGTCGCAGGGCGGATACCTCTTCCGTTTGACCGCGGGGATAGGCTCGCCGAGCCGACTCGGATCCGCGGCTTGAAGTGGCTTCTCAGGATCCCTGTTCTTGATCGTGTGACTGTCGGCTCGCGGTGCGGCGAGTGCATTCCTGGAAGCTACGCGGCGCCGAGCAGGCCCGCGCGTGACGACCAAGGGGACGCGAAGGCTCGCGAAGACGTTGCGCTGGTGCAGGCTGCCCGAGAGGCGAAGAGTTAGAGACAGCGAGAAGAGTTCGATGGGTAACCGCCTGTATGTGGGCAACCTTTCCTACAACACGACCGAAGAGTCGATCAACGAGGCGTTCGGCCTCGATGGTCGTCAAGTCGCCGCCGTGCAACTGATGATGGACCGCGAGACTGGCCGCTCGCGAGGCTTTGCTTTCGTCGACATGGCCACCGACGACGACGCCCGCAAGGCGATCGAGGCGATGAACGGCTACGAGCTCGACGGTCGCCGCCTGCGCGTCAACGAGGCCGAGGAGCGTCGCCCGCGTGCGGGTGGCGGCGGTGGCGGTGGCGGCTTCGGTGGCGGTGGCGGTGGTGGCTACGGCGGTGGCGGCGGCGGCGGTGGTCGCGGCGGCCGCGGCGGTTTCGGTGGCGGCCGCGGTGGCCGTGACCGCGATCGCGACCGTGGCGGTCGCGACTGGTAGCCGGCCCGCAGGCCTGGCTGCGGCTGGCGCCCTGACCGGGCACTGCTCCGACGCTGGCAACTACCTCCTCTCCGATGGGCCCGTGAGCGAATCCAGCCTACGGGCTGTGAGCGTGTTGTTGGCGATCACCTCCGCGATCGCGAGCCTCCGGCTCAGCGGACCTGCAGAACCAGCACCTTGAGGTAGCTGGTCTCAGGGCACTCCAAAGCCACCGGGTGGTCGGGTCCGGCGCCCCGCCGGAACAAGACGCGGGCGTCGCGGCCGGCCTCGGCCGCGGCTTGCCGTACCATGGCCTCGAAGCGATCGGGCGCCAGCGCTCCCGAGCACGAACACGTGACCAACAGGCCGCCCGACCCGAGCTTGGCGAAGGCGGCGCGGTTGAGGTCGAGGTAGCGCGGCAGACCGGCCTCGATCGCGCTCTTGCCGGCGATCCACTTGGGCGGATCGAGCACGATGAAGTCGTGTTCCCCGGTGCCGGCGCGGCGCAGCACGTCGAAGGCGTCGCCGTGCCGGGCGTCGACGCGAACCCGGTTGCGCGCCGCGTTGTCGCGGGTCATGGCCACCGCCGCCTCGTCGAGGTCGACCGCGACCACGCGCTTGGCGCCGCCGCGCGCGGCGTGCACGGCGAAGCCGCCGGCATGGCAGCACAGGTCGAGGACCGCGCGGCCGCCGGCGAGGCGGTGCACGATCTGGCGGTTGTCACGCTGGTCGGCGAAGAAGCCGGTCTTGTGGCCGTGGCCAGGCACGACCTCGAAGCGCGCGCCGTGCTCGGTGACCTCCGTGCTCTGTGCGCGCACCGGCGGCGGTGGCACGAAGCCCTCGCGTGCCGCGGCGTCGCGGTCGGCCGTGAGCAGCAGGCGCGCGCGCGGGTAGCGGCGTGCCAGAGCTTGGCCGATCGGCTCCATGCGCTCGTGCATGCAGCGGCTGAACACCTGCGCCACCAAGGCGTCGCCGATGCGGTCGAGCACCAGACCGGGAAACCCGTCGCCCTCCGCGTGCACCAGCCGGTAGGCGTCGGTGACGTCGGGCAAGCGCAGGGTGGACTCGCGCAGGTCGATCGCGGCCTCGAGGAGCGCGCGCAGGTAGAGGTCGGCGTCGTCGACCTCGCCGCGCGAGAGCATCCGCAGCGCCAACTCGCTGCGGTTGTTGTAGAAGCCCACGCCGACGAACGCGCCGTCGCGGTCGACGACGCGCACCGGCTCGCCGGCGGGCAGCGGCCGCGCCGGCTTGCGCACCATCTTGCGGTAGAACCAGGGATGGCGGCCGCGCACGCGCACGGCGAGCTGGACTTCGGTGGGCACGGCACAGGTTTGCGCGGAGGACGAGTCGGATGCAAGCGCTGCTTGGGGTGGCCGGCTCGCGCCCTCGGTCCACACGCCGATGGGTGAACCTCGGTCAGCTGCGCACGGACACGAGTCCTTGCCAGCGCGCGGCGCCCAGACGACGATCCGAGTCTGGCGCGGCGCGCTCGCCGCCTGCGCGTCTCTTCCGAACGTCATGTCTGTTCCCGCCGCCAGGGCCGTCGGGCCCTTCGCTCTGCTGGCTCTCGCTGTCGTCGTCGCTTGCGCGCGGACGCCGCCGTGGTTCGAGCGCGATGCCCTGCAAGGGGAAGTGATGGTACGCGGTGCCGGCGTCGACCTGCGCGGTCGGCTGACGTTCGCCCGGCCCACGCCGAGCGGACGTGGAACCCTGCAGTTCGATGTCGAGCGCGCCGGCCACCTCGACAACGCCACGTTGCTGGTGGGCGGCGGCACGACCGCCTTCACCGACGGTGTGCCGCGGGCGCCGTCGGCGGTCGAGGAGCGCGTGCTCGCCGTGCTCGCCGGCCTCTTGGGGTGGCCGGGCGCCGACGCGGCGCGCGAAGCCGACGGCGAGCGCATCGCCGCGGTGACCCTGCCCGGAGGCGGCCGTTTCGTGGTGGAACTCGGGGCGGAGCTGCCGCCGCCGCACCACGCTCCCCGTTGATCGGCTGGGCCCTTCGTCGATCCACCCGCTCATCGACTGCCCGTTCGAACGGCCATCCTCGAACGGCAGCTCGTGCTCGGTATCCCAACGCGGCCGGGGCCGCAACCAAAGGCTCGGTTGCGGTCGGCGCTTCGCGCCGACCAGAGAGGGGCCCCGGCCCTGTTGCCGGGGCTTCCAGTGCCGCTGGAAGTGGGCGAGTTCAGCGCCTCGGCAGCGGAACGACATCGCCGAATTCGCGCGTGGCGCGAGGATTCGCGGCACTTGCAGCACAGGTGCCACACGCCACCGCAGCGCAGGTTTGCCCGCGCCGGTCTCGCATCGAGACGCCCGGGTCCGGCCGTGGAGTCCCCCCGAGTGCGGATGCGCTAGCCTTCGGTCATGCTCGAAGGGAAGCTCTCCGCCGGACCCAGGCATCTCGCGATCCCGGTCCCGGCCGACCTGCTCGGTCATCGCAGTGGCGGCGACCGGCGGCGGCGGCCGACGCCGATGCTGTCGCGCTACGCGTGGTTCGGTGGCCGACGCACGGGCGGGCGTCGCCGGCGCGAGCGCAGCAACATCTACGTCGACCAGCACGGCCCGATCCTGCTCACGGTCGTCGTCGCCCTGACCGCTCTGAACTTCCTGGACGCCTACTTCACCGTGCTGTTCCTCTCCTACGGCGGCCAGGAGCTCAATCCGGTGGTCGAACTCCTACTCGCCTTCGGTCCGTGGCCCTTCCTGTTGGCGAAGTCGCTCGGCGTCGGTCTGTGCGTCGGCTTCCTCACCCTCACCAAGAACTTCCAGGCCGCACGCGTCGGGCTGGCAGCGTTGACCACCGGCTACCTGGCGCTGCTGGGCTGGCACTTCTATCTGCTCGGCCATCTCCCCGACTGATCCAGGCGCCGGTCGGGGTCGCGGCGGGTGGGGAGTCACCACGGGTCGTGGCGACGGCGTGATTTCGACGCACTCGCGGCGCACGGGCATGAATCGTCCGGGCTAGCATCGCTGCCTGCATGTGCGGCATCGTCGGCATCCGCGAAGACGTGCTGTCGTGGACGGGCGGTGACTTCGACCGCGCGGTGCGGGCGCTGGAGTGGCGCGGGCCCGACGGCTCCGGCACGGCGCAGGCGGGGGCATGGCGGCTGGGAGTGACGCGGCTCGCGATCACCGACGCGGCGACGCCGCAGCCGATCCGTTGCCCGCGCACCGGGCACGTCGTCGTGTTCAACGGGGCTGTGACCTCGGCCGAGGAGGAGTGGGCCCGATTCGGCGCCGCCCGCGCGTCGGACAACGACGCCGAGCTGCCCCTGCTGCGTCTCGCGGCCGGCGGGCCACAGGCAATCGCACCGCGCTGCGGGCACCACGCGCTGGCGCTGGTCGAAGGCGACGGTCGAGGCTGGCTCGCGCGCGACCGCTTCGGCGAGAAACCTCTCTACGTCGTGTGCAAGCCGTCCTCGAGCGCGGGGGGGAGCGAGGGCGGGCGTGTGGTGGCGTTCGCTTCGACGGTCGTGGCTCTGCGCATGCTGGGCTTCGGGGTCGAACTCGACGAAGCGGGGCTGCGCGCCTACTTCGAGCGCGGCTGGCACGGGCCGCCCGTGCTCGTCGGCTCCGGCAACGGGACGCACGGCGACGCCGCCGGGCTGGAGCTGCACGAGGCCGCGGCGGGCGTCGTGTCCATGGACTCGCTGCGCGCGGTGCCGCAGGCGGGGGCGACTTGGCCGCCGCGCCCGCTGCGCGCGCGCGTGCAGGCGGCGGTCGAGCGCTGCGCGCGTGCCGAAGTTCCGGTGGGGTTGTCGCTCTCGGGTGGCATCGACAGCGCATGCATCGCTGCCTGCCTGCATCGGGCCGGGCGCGGCGACGTTCTGGCGTTCCAGTTCCGCGCGCGCGGCACGGCACCGAACGAGCGCGACCTGGCCGAAGGCGTGGCGCAGGCCAGCGGCCTCACGCTGGTGCCGGTCGACGCCGGGCCGGAGCTGCTCGGGGACTTGCTAGCGCTGACCCGTGCGCGTGGCCTGCCGGTGGGTGATCCGTCGACTCTGGCCGCACACGCGGTGGCGCGCGCGGCGGCGCGGACCGGCGTGCGCGTGCTGCTCTCGGGCGAAGGCGGCGACGAGATGTTCTTCGGCTACCGGCGCTACCGGGCGATGGCTTGGCTCCCCTGGGCGCGGTGGCTGCCGGCGCCGTCCGATCTGGCGCAGGGCACTTGGGCGCGGCTGCGGCGTGCAGCGCAGGGCCGCGGCTACGACGCGCTGCTGGCGGTGGCGCCGCCAGGTGTGGCGCGGCGCGCCCTCGTTCGCGAGCTGTGGCCGGTCCGCGAGCGGTTGGCCGAGTCGCAGATGCACGCCCGCGTGGGCGCCACCGACAGCGTCGCCCGTGCGGTGGCGGCCGACCGCGAAGGCTACTTGCGTCACGATCTCTTGCCCAAGCTCGACCTGGCGACGATGGCCGCGGCGGTGGAGGCGCGCGCGCCCTTCCTCGACCCCGAGGTGGTGGCTGCGCCCGAGACCGACCTGGCGCGCGCGCGGCGCGATCTGGGCAAGCGTGCCCTGCGCGCCGCGTTCGCCGCCGAGCTGCCTGGACCGGTCCTGGCACAAGGCAAGACCGGGTTCGGCCTGCCGCTCGACCGCTGGCTGCGCGAGGACGCGTTCCTGCCCGACCTGCTGCGCGACCGGCGCACTCTGGAACGCCCGCACGTCGTGGCGCGCGGCCTCACCGAGCTGCTCGACCGGCACCGGCGCGGCCGCGCCGCGCTCGGCCACGCGCTCTACCTGTTCGCGGCCTACGAGGTGTACCTGCGCGTGCGCGAAGAGGCCCCGTGCGCCGGGTGATGCGCATCCTCACCCGGCCCAACGTCGGCGGTCCGACGCGGCAGGCGGTGGCGCTGTGGCACGAGTTCGCCGCGCTCGGCTGGCAGACATTGCTGGTGGTGGGTCGGTGCGAGGGCGAGGCAGCGTTCGACTTGCGGCGCGCCGGCATCCCGGAGCTGGCGCTCGACGCCGTCGACCGTGCCAGTGCCGGCTTCGTCGAGCTGCCGCTCCTGCGGCGCGGGCTACACCCGCTGCGCGACCCGCTGGTGTCTTGGCGGCTGGGCTCACTCGTGCGTGCCTTCGCCCCCGACGTCGTGCACACGCACACGAGCAAGGCCGGGGTGCTCGGCCGGCAGGCGGCGTGGGAAACCGAGGTGGCGGTGGTCGCGCACACCTTCCACGGGCACGTGCTGCAGGACTACTTCGGCCGCTGGCGCAGCAGGCTGGTGCGGTGGGTGGAACGGCGGCTGGCGCGGCGCACGGACCTCTTGTTCGCGGTCAGTCCATCGTGCCGCGACGAGTTGGTGGCGTACGGCGTCGCACCGGCCGAGCGTATCGAGGTCGTACCGCCGGCGGTCGAGACGGTGGCATTCGCGGCCGGCTCGCGCACGCAGGCGCGCGCCGAGCTCGGCCTCGCCGACGACGTGTTCGTGCTCGGCTTCGTCGGGCGCCTGGTGCCGATCAAGCGGCCGCAGTGGTTCGGCTCGGTGGTGGCGCAGATCGACGACGCGGTGGGTCTGGTGTTCGGCGACGGGCCGTTGCGCCAGGACCTGGCGGCGCAGCCACGACTGCACCTGCTCGGTGCCACGGCGCGCCTGGCCGAACTGCTGCCGGCATGCGACGTGCTCGTGTTCACCAGTGTGCGCGAGGGTTGTCCGCTGGCGGCGGTGGAAGCATTCGCCGCAGGAGTGCCGGTGGTGGGGCTGTCGGTGCCGGGCGTGCGCGACGTCCTCGGCGCGTGGGGACATGGCGTCCTGGTCGAGGAGGCGGCGGGCGTCGACGGCCTGGTGGCCGCCTGTGCCGAGCTGCGCGCGCCCGAGCGGCGCGCGGCGGTCGCCGCCGACGCGCGGCAGGCGGTGGGACGCTTCGCTCCCGCGGCCGTGGCGCAGCAGCTCGCATCCGCCTACGAGGGCACGCTGGCGGCGGCGGCGCAGCGGCGGCCGCGCTTCGGGATCCCGCGCACGCAGCCCGGCTGGCTCGACCACGCGGCGGCGTTGGTTCTGCAGTTGGTCGGCCTGTGCGTCGTGGCGGCGCCATTCGCCGACGTCGTGCCCGCGGCCGAGCCGCCACTCTGGTGGGACGTCGCGGCGGTGGGAACGGTCGTGTTCGCCTTGGCGGCTTGGCGCGCCCTGGCCCTGCGCGGCACGATGTGCGGGTGCTGGATGGCGGGGGCCGCGACTCTGGCGGCGGTGGGGCTCGGTTTGGTGGCCTTGCGCGCGCTGGGTTGGCTGTGAGGCGACACGGAGCGCGTCGGCGCGGGCGCGCGCCGTACCCGGCGCCCGAGAACAGCCTAGTTCTTCGGCCCGAAGCCCATCGGGTCGTCGTCTGCCGATGGCCCGTAGATCGACGGCACCGGCACGTCGAGCAGGCGCAGGTAGACCGAGAGCTGGCCGCGGTGGTGGATGAGGTGGTTCATCACGAACCCGCGCAGCACCGCGACCCTCGGCTGCACGAAGAACACCTTCGGGCCGGCGCGGAAGGTCCACTCGGCGCGCAGGTCGGCGTCGGAGGCGGCGGCGAGGGCCGCGCGGAAGCGCGCCACGTTCTGGTCGAACTCGGCGAGCAGGGCAGCCGTGGACGCGAAGTGCCGTGGCTCGAAGGGGCCACTGACGTCGAGTTCGCTCGTCGCCAGCGTCATAGGCCCCCAGGCGAACACATTGGCGACGTGGGCGGCGAGGTCGTGCAGAGACATCGACCTCGGGTGCGGCTTCCAGGCGAACTTCGCCTCCGGCAGGCGCTCGAGCACCCGGCGGGTGGTGGCGGCCTCGTGCGCGACTTCGGGAGAGATGCTCTGGGCGATCGACATCGTCGCGATCGTATCGGCAGCGCTGCCGCCTGACGCCGCAACGTGCCGCTGCACCTACAGCAGCGTGCTCGCCAGGTCGGCCAGCTTGCTGCGCTCGCCCTTCTCCAGCGTCACGTGCGCGTACAGCGTCTGGCCCACCATGCGCGCGACGGTGTAGCTGAGGCCGTTGCTGAGCGAGTCGAGGTAGGGTTGGTCGATCTGGCGGATGTCGCCGGTGAGGACCACCTTGGTGCCCTCGCCGGCGCGGGTGATGATCGTCTTCACCTCGTGCGGCGTGAGGTTCTGCGCCTCGTCGATGATGAAGTACACGCGCTGCAGGCTGCGGCCACGGATGTAGGCGAGCGGCGTGATGAGGAGCTTCTCCTGCTCGCGCATGGTGGCGATCTTCTGCGCCTGCGATTCCTTCTCGCCGCCCTCGCCGCAGATCACCGCCAGGTTGTCGAACAAGGGCCGCATGTAGGGATCGATCTTGGCTTCGGCATCGCCCGGCAGGTAGCCGAGGTCGCGGTTCGACAGTGGCACGATCGGGCGCGCCAGCAGGATCTGGCGGTAGCGCCGGCGGCACTCGAGCGCCGCCGCCAGCGCGATGAGCGTCTTGCCCGTGCCGGCCTTGCCCAGCAGGGTCACGAGTTGCACGTCGTCGTCGAGCAGCGCGCGCATGGCGAAGGTCTGTTCGGCGTTGCGCGGGCGCACGCCGTACGCCACCAGGCCGCCGACGCGCACCAGGTTCTGGCTGTCGGCCTTGTAGGTGGCGAGAGCCGACGCACTGCCGTTCCGCAGCACGAAGTTCTCGTTGGCGATCGGCGCGGAGATGGCGGAGATCTCGCGCGCCGGCAGCGTGCCTTGCTCGTGCAGGTGGGCGATGGCGTCGGGGGGGACGTCCTCGACCACGCGCGTGCCCGAGTAGAGGCGGTCGAAGCTCTCGACCTTATCCGACTTGTAGTCCTGGGCCGGCACCCCCAACGACTTGGCCTTCAGGCGCAGGTTGGTGTCCTTGGTGACCAGCACCGTGCGCTGCCTGGGGTTGCCGCCGTGCAGGGCGAGTGCGACGTCGAGGATGCGGTGATCCGGACCGTCGGTGAGGAACTGGCTGCGCACGGTGTCGCTCGGTGGCCCGCTGCGCACCACCCTTACCCGTCCGCGCCCGGGTCCGAGCGCGACGCCGTCGCTGGCCATGATGTCGCCGGTGAGCTCGTCGAGGCGGCGCAGGCACTCGCGTGCGTTCTGGTTGATCTCCTGATTGCCGCGCTTGAAGCGGTCGAGCTCCTCGATGACCACGATCGGGATGATCAGGTCGTTCTCCTCGAAGTGGTCGAGGCAGCTCGAGTCGTGCAACAGGACGTTGGTGTCGAGGACGAAGGTCTTGGGCGAGCGGCGTTTCATGGCGGCGGGCGCAGCCATCGCAGGCGTGGCTGCGGATCGTCGAGGCCGGAACGATAGCCCGCCGGCGGCGGTAGACCATCGTGCGAAGGCGTGGTCGGCGTGCACATTCCCCTACACGCTTCGTTTTCGCGCCCGCGATCCGATGCTGTCCGTATGAAGCCCGACTCGGACTTTCGTGAACCACACCTGCGTCACGGCGACTTCCTGGGGAGCTTCGGGGTTCTCGAGACCGCACGCGGCATCCTGATGGTGGAGAACGAGCGTCGCATCGGCGGGCGCGAGGTGCGCGTGTTCGACCTACCCGGTGGCCAGGTGGAGCCGGGCGAGCTCCTGCTGGAGGCGTTGCGCCGCGAGCTGCGCGAAGAGATCGGCGTGGAGGTGACGGGTGAGCCCGAGTTCCTCTTCGTCCAGGAGGGAGAGAAGGTCGAGGCGGGGGCGCGGCGCTACGCCTGGCGGTCGTTCTTCTTCGCGGTGCGCAGTTGGCACGGCGAGCCGCGCGCGCAGGGCGAGATCTTCTCGGTGCGCTCGGTGCCGCGGGACGAGGTGCCGGCGCTGTTGGTAGCGCCCTACCACGACAGCTTCCGCCAGTGGCTCGAACGAGGGGGGCGCTGCTTTTCGTCGCAGTGGCGCGAGTAGGCGTGGAACGCCGGCCGGCGCGTAACCGTCAGGGCACGCGCGAACACAGGGGGGCATGGCGCTCGCTCTCCTCGTCGCGCAGGTACTGCTCTCGTTCACGGTCGAAGGCGAGGGTCCGGTGCGTTTCGGCTTTCCGCTACCGGCGGCGGCGCTGGCGCGCGGCCTGTCGGTCGAAGGGCCGCGCGACCTGGCCCTGGCATGGCGGCCGCTGCCGCTCGACGTCGATGCACGCAGCGGGCGGCAGTGGTGTGAGTTGACGGTGGCGGGAGACGGTCTCGCTGGTGTCGGACCCAAACGACTCCGCCTGCGGGCCGGCGGCGTGGCGCCGGGCCACGGCGACAGGGGGTCGCCTTGCGGTCGGCGCCAAGAGGTCGAGGTCGGCAGCGCAGCGCGCGTCACCACCACGGTCTGGACCTTCGTCGGCGGAGCGTGCGACCAGCGAGTGCGCACCGAAGTGACGGCGGGGACCTTGGTGGTGGGCGACGAGAGCCTGGCAGTCGGCGAGGCGATGACGGAGGAGACCGTCGACCTGCGGGCGCGGACGCTGCGCGTGCGCATCGACCCGCGCGAATGGGCACGCGCCGGGGTCGTGCCGCGACCGACCGGGCTCGGCGCGCCGTGGCGGCGGCACTTGTGCCGGATCGGCAAGCAGCTCGCGACCCTGCCGGGGGTGCGCGGCCACGGCGACTACGGGCGCTCCGGCGACGTGGTCACCAACCTCGAGTTCGACACCGTGTTGGGCTTCCTCCGCCTCGGCCTCGCCGAGGCCGAGCCGGCGTTGTGCGCGCGCGCCGCCGACAGTGCGCGCCACCTGGTCGACCACGACCTCGAGGCCGGCAGCGGCTTGCCCTTCGCCCACGGCGGCGACCATCGCAGCAGTCCACCCGAGCCGGGCCACGCCTGGGCGCAGGGTCTGCTGCTGGCGGGGTGTGTGTTCGCCGATGACGACTGGATCGCGGCGGCGGGGAGCATGGTGCGCGCGCTGGCGCGCCAGCCGCGCACGCGCCCGCAGTCGCCGCGCGATGATCGCGCGCGCGACCTCGGCTGGCCGTTGTGCGAGCTCGAGGCGTGGCTGTGCGTGCGCCGTGACCCGGCCGTGGCGCGCGCCGCGGACGCCCTGGCGCGCGAGCTGATGGCGCGCTACGACCCGCGCAGCAAGGTGATTCGGTTCGGTGAGGGGGAGCGTCGCGGCGGCGGCTACGAGGAGCGAGCCTGGCTGAGCGCCGGCATCCTGGTGCCGGGCCTGCGCGCCTACGCGGTGCGCACGCGCGACCCCCACGCCCTGACCGTCGTGCGCGCGCACGAGGCACGGCTATTGATGTTGTTGCGGCGAGGCCGTCGTGGCCTGCCCATCCGCTACCACGTCGACGCGGGTGGGCTCGGCCGCGAGCTGCGCCTGTCCGGGACGGCGGAGGCCTTCATGCTGCTCGACGGCATGGCGCCCCGTGAGCTGCGCCGGGTGCTCGCCCGCGGTCAGGTGGCCGCATGCCTCGAAGGCGTGCCGCGTGCCGACGATCCCGACGTCGCCACGCAGTTCAGCATCGCTGCACGCTGCGAGTGGATCCTGCGCTGATCGACCGCGCGTCGGGGGACGACCGCCGGGCGGCCTTGCCCGGATCGAGCCCTTCAGTTCACGCGGATCGGCCCGTCGTAGACCTCGCCCTCGCGCAGCACGCTCACGTACAGATCCTGGCCCTGCGCTGCGGCAAGCAGCTGCGCCAGCCCGTCGATGCCCTCGAACAGGCGCTTGCTGTTGCCCCACGGCGAGCGGTCGACCCAGTAGAGGAGGACGTCGCCGACTTGGACCCCGCTGTTGTCGGCGCTGCTGTCCTTGACCACGTTGCTGACGCGCAGCACCAGAGGCAGCCGGTAGCCAGGGCGCACGCCCAACACGCTGCCCGCGGCTTGGAGGACGCTGCGGTCGCGGACCTCTTCGACCTGCAGGCCGATGGCGCGCGCGATCCTGCCCATGGACGGGCTGAGCGGCACCGGGGTGACCTCGAGTTCCCGGTTTCCGCGGCGCACTGCCAGCGGGAAGGCGCGCCCGGCCTGGGCCGACACCAGCACGCGGGCGTAGTCGAGGGACGAGCGCACGGGCTGGCGGTCGGCAGCCACGACCTTGTCGCCGACCTGCAGGCCGGCGCGCTCGGCGGGCCCGCCCGGATCGATCGCCGCCACCTCGAGAGCGCCGTCGCGCTCGTCGAGGCGCATCCCCATCCACATGCTGAAGTTGGCCGAGCCCACCAGCAGCTCGTGGAACACCCTCTGCACGGTGTTCACCGGGATGGCGAAGCCGATGTTCTCGGCGTTGGCAGCCATGGCGTTGTTGACGCCGACGAGTTTGCCGGTGATGTCGAGGAGCGCGCCGCCACTGTTGCCCTGGTTGATCGCGGCGTCGGTCTGCAGGAGGCCCTTGAGTTGCAGCACGCCGCCGTCCGGAGTGCGCGCGGCGATCTCACGGTCGACTGCCGACAAGACCCCACGGGTCACGGTGTTGGCGTGGCCTTGCGGGTTGCCGATGGCGATCAGCGTCTCGCCGACCATGAGCGAGTCCGAGTCGCCGATGCTGATCGGCTTGACGTGTTCGCCGTCCGGCAGCTCCATCTGCAGCAGGGCCAAGTCGTGGTCGCGCGACACGTTGAGGATGCGCGCGCCGAACTTGCGTCCGTCCTTGAGGCGCACCTGCGTCTGGAAGGCATCGGGTCGCGCCGCGGGATAGGCCGCCACGTGCCAGTTGGTGATCACCAGGCCGCTGGCATCGATGATGACGCCCGAGCCTTGGCCCTCGACCGGTGTGCCGCGGAAGCGGGCTTCGCGTTCGTCGCGAGTCAGCACGTAGATGCTGACCACGGAGTTCTCCGCCCGCCGCACGGCCTTGACCTCGGGCGTGACCCGCTCGTTGAGGTCGGCTTCGTCGAAGTCCATGGCCTTCGACTCGGCGGGGGTCAGCTTCCGGGCCGGGGGATCCTGGGCGGCGGCGGCGCAGGAAGCGGCGGCGGCGCCGCCGAGGATCAACAGGACGCGAACCGTGTTCAGCATGACGAACCAACGTTCAGCGGTGGAGCCTTGCTCCGTCCGCTGCAAGGGTGGGGCGATGGCCGACGACCTCTGTCGTCCGGCCAACTCCGAGTTGGACCCACTCTACGAGCGTCGCAAGCAGAATGCTCCGGAGTCTGTCCGGCCGACGCGTGGCTCCGCTGGATCGCCCGGCACGTGTTGCCGCCGATGGCGCCGACCGCCAACATGCTCGGTCATGCGAAGTCTCGTCCTCCTCGCTCTTTCGCCGTGGTCATGGGCCCAGCAGCCGGCCCCGGCCGCGCCGACCGATGACCTGGTGAGCGCGCCGGCGCTGGCGGCCCAGGTTCGGTTCCTGGCGCACGACCTGCTCGAGGGTCGGGGGGTGGGTTCGCGCGCCGACGCCCTGACCCGTCTGTACATCGGCACGCAGTTCGAAGGTCTCGGCCTGCAGCCGGCCTTCGGCGACGGGTTCGACCAGCGGGTGCCGATCGTGGGCATCACCTCGAAGACGACGACGGCGCTGACGGCGCACGGCAAGGGCGGCGAGGCCGCCTTCGTCGGAGGCCGCGACTTCACCGTGCGCGCCGCGCGTCCGGACGCGCGAACCGGCGTCGTCGGGGCTCCGCTGGTGTTCGTGGGCTACGGCATCACGGCGCCCGAGCAGGAGTGGGACGACTTCAAGGATGCCGACGTGCGCGGCAAGGTGCTCCTGGTGATGAACAACGACCCGGCCGACGACCCGGCGTTGTTCGCCGGCAAGGAGCGTCTGTACTACGGGCGCTGGAGCTACAAGTACGAGGAAGGGGCGCGCCGCGGCGCAGCGGCGGTGGTGGTGATCCACACCAACGAGTCCGCCGGCTACCCGTTCAACGTCATCCAGGCCAAGTACGAGCAGGAGGAGTTCCATCTGCCGTTCGACGCGGCCACGCCGACCCTGCTCCTCGAGTGCTGGTGCGCCGAGGACGCGGCGCGCACCATGGTCGGTCTGGGGGGCCATGACCTCGACGCGCTGCGGGCGGCCGCCGAGCGCCGCGACTTCCGTCCGGTCGAACTCGGCGTCACCGTCGACCTCGCCACCGAGAACCGGGTGCGCGAGGTGGTGTCCGGCAACGTCGTCGCGAAGTTGCCCGGCGGCGATCCGACTCTCGCCTCCCAGGCGGTTCTCGTGACCGCGCACTTCGACCACCTCGGGATCGGCCCCGAGCGCAAGGGAGACAGCATCTACAACGGCGCCGTCGACAACGCTTCGGGCACCGCTGCGATGCTGGTGTTGGCGCGAGCCTGCGCGGCGCTGTCGCCGGCCCCCAAGCGCAGCATCTACTTCGCCGCGGTGACCGCCGAGGAGTCCGGGCTGCTCGGGTCGTCCTACCTGGCGCGCAATCCGCCGTGTCGGATCGAGGATCTGGTCGCCGACTTCAACATCGACGGCGTGAACATCTGGGGCGCCACGCGCGACGTCGAGATGATCGGCTACGGCAAGAGTTCGCTGACCGCGCTGGCGCAGGCCGTGGCGGCCCGGCACGGCCGCGAAGTGCGTCCCAACCAAGAGCCGGACAAGGGCCTGTTCTACCGCTCCGACCACTTCTCCTTCGCCAAGGTCGGCGTGCCTTCCGCCTACTTCAAGGCGGGCAGCGAGTTCTTCGAGAAGGCGGACGCTCGCCGGCGCATCAAGGCGCTCTACACCAACACCTACTACCACCAACCGTCGGACGAGTTCGAGCCGGCGCGGTGGCACCTCGACGGCGCGGTCGCCGACCTGCGCCTCGTGCTCGAGTGTCTGCTCGAAGTCGCCAACGCCGACGCCGCACCCACCTGGACCCCCGGCGACGAGTTCGAGAAGCTCCGCTGAACCAACAAGGTGGAGTCTGACACCAATGTGATGGTTCAGTCGGTGAGGCTGTGGGCGCGGGTCATTTCGCCGCGCGCGGACACCTTGCCGGCGTCGGCGTTCTCGATGCGTACGCGGATCGGCACGAGGTCGAAGTCCATGCCGTCCGACGGCCCCGTCTGGCGCAACACGCAGACGTCGAAGGGGTCGCCGAGCTGGCGCGCTGCCTGCCAGGCGCGAGTGAACGTGTCGCTGGCGTCGATCGGCACGCCGGCCACGCTCATGAAGCGGTCGTCGTCGCGCAGGTCGACGCCTTCCGGCAAGCTCGTCACGCGCGCCAGCACCCATGTCGGTGCGCGTGGCGTCGGCAGATGCATGACGAAGGCGCGCCAGCCCTTGCCGACATCAGGCAGGCTCACCCGCATGGTGCTCTCGAACACGGTGGCGAAGGGTTTGGTGCCCGAGCCGTTCAGCTCGCGCAGCAGGCTGCCCAGCAACGGGCGGTAGCGACCGTCCTCGGTCGCCGTCAGGTAGTAGAGGAAGCTCCAGCCGAGCGCGTAGTGCAGTGCCGTGTACTCGGCGCGGCCAACGCGCATGAACATCGTCTCGGGGTCGGCGTCGGCGCGGCGGGCGAGCTGCATCTTGGCGAACTGGACGCGGTCGGGTGGAGGCGCACCGAGCGTGATCTTGCCGGTGCGCCGCGAGTACACGCCACCTTCGAAGTAGCTGGCCAATGCCTCGTTCAGCCAATGCGGCAGCTCCGCCCCGGGGAGCACGGCGGCGAAGAACTGATGCGCGCCCTCGTGGAACGTCGTCTTGTAGAAGGTCGCCGGGTCGAAGTCCTCGTAGAACGCGTGCAGCACGTTGGACCCGACGATGAAGCCCGGAGTGCCGCGGGTCTTTCCCGTCTGTTGCTTGTACGTGCGGTAGCCGGAGTAGATTTGGATCGACTTCTGGTTGGCGGCCCGCGACTGGAGGCCGAAGTCGCGGGCGAAGGTGCGCACGTAGGTCTCGTACAGCTCGTCGAGGAACGGCTTGATCTCGAGCTCGACGATGAAGCGCGGGACGTCGGTCTTGATGCGGTAGTGCTTCGACTTGACGTCGTAGGCCTGCGCCCATCCGAGCGTCTTGGCGTCCGCCTTCTCCCAGGCGGTCAGCTTCGGCTGCAGCTTCTTGGGCAGCCAGCGGCCGCGGTACTCGATCAGGCCGGCCTGGCGAGCCTCGTCCGGCGTGCCGGCCGCGCCGTGGCCGCTCGGGAGCGTGCCCGGACCCTGGCTCCGCAGGTCGCCACTCATCCCGGCGCAGGCGAGGCCCGCGAGGAGAAGGGAGCATGAACCGGTCCGCTTCATGGCCGGCGCATCATGCCCGAGCCTGCCACCCCGTGCACGGCTTCGCAACCCAGGCCACCGGACCGCCACCCAGCACAGGAGCCGCCGGCGGCAGCGTTCGGTGTCCCATCGCAGCGTGCAGAGACAGCCGGAGGCCTCTATCGCCAGGGGCATCCAGTGCTGCTCAGGCGTAGCGAACTCGGCACCGTGGCGAGGTGCCGCCGTGCAGATTCCGCGCGCGCCGCGAGGATTCGCAGCACTTGCAGCCGATGGCGATCAGCTCGCGCGAAATCGCAGGGTTGCGGTCGGCGCGCACAGTAGCATCAGCGCCCGCTCGTTGTTCCATGACGCTTCCCCCTCGCTCCGACTCGTTCGCCCACCGTCACCTCGGTCCGCGCCCCGACGACCAGCGCCAGATGCTCGCGGCGCTGCGCTGCAAGTCGCTCGCCGACCTGATGCACGAGGTCGTTCCCGCAGACATTCGCCTGACTGGCGATCTGAAGCTGCCCGCGGCCAAGGGAGAGCAAGAGGTCCTCGCCGACCTTCGGTCGATGGCTGAACAGAACCAGGTGTTCCGTTCCTACATCGGCATGGGCTACCACGACTGCCACACGCCGGGGGTGATCCTGCGCAACATCCTGGAGAACCCCGGCTGGTACACCGCCTACACCCCGTACCAGGCCGAGATCAGCCAGGGCCGCATGGAGGCTCTGCTGAACTTCCAGACCATGGTCCGCGACCTCGCGGGCATGGAGATGAGCAACGCGTCGCTGCTCGACGAGGCGACGGCGGCGGCCGAGGCGATGACGATGTGCCAGCGGGTGCTCGGCAAGAAGGGCGCGGACCGCCACGTCTTCGTCGTCGCCGCGGACTGCCATCCCCAGACCGTCGCCGTGGTGCGCACCAGGGCCGAACCGCTCGGCATCGAGGTGGCCGTGGCCGCGGTCGAGGACATGCGCTTCGACGACAAGGTGTTCGGCGTCCTCCTGCAGAACCCGAGCACCGACGGCATCGTGCGCGACCTGACGCCGTGGATCGACAAGGCCCACGCTGCCGGTGCGCTCGCCTGCGTGGCGACCGATCTCCTGGCATCGACGATGCTGAAGTCGCCGGGCGAGATGGGGGCCGACATGGTGCTGGGGAGCGCGCAACGGTTCGGTGTGCCGATGGGCTACGGCGGTCCGCACGCGGCGTTCCTCGCCAGCAAGGAGCAGTTCGCGCGGCAGATGCCCGGTCGCGTCATCGGCGTCACCAAGGACGCGCACGGGCGCACGGCCCTGCGCATGGCGCTGCAGACACGCGAGCAGCACATCCGCCGCGAGAAGGCGACCAGCAACATCTGCACGGCGCAGGTGCTGCTGGCGGTGATGGCGTCGATGTACGCCGTCTACCACGGTCCCGAGGGTCTGCGCGCGATCGCGCAGCGCGTGCACGGCATGACCACGGCGCTCGCCGTGGCGCTCGAGGATGCCGGATTCGAGGTGAGTACCCCGTTCTTCGACACCCTGCGCGTGCGGGGGAGGAGCATCTCGGCGGCCGAAGTCGTCGCCGCGGCGCGCGCGCGCAGGATCAACCTGCGTGACTTCGGCGACGGCACCGTGGGTGTCGCGTTCGACGAGACCGTCGACGAAGCCGACGTGCGCGACGTGATCGCCTGCTTCGGGGTGGCGGGCGCGGATCGGCTCGATGTCGTCGAGCTGGCCTCGCGCGGCACGGCTTGGCCGTCGGCCCTGCGGCGCGCCTCGAGCTACCTCGAACATCCGGTGTTCCACCGCTACCGCTCCGAGACCGAGATGCTGCGCTACATCCATCGTCTGGAGACGAAGGACCTGTCGCTCAACGCGTCGATGATCTCGCTTGGCTCGTGCACCATGAAGCTCAACGCCACCGCCGAGATGATCCCGGTGACGTGGCCGGAGTTCGGCAAACTGCACCCGTTCGTGCCGCTGGATCAGGCCCGCGGCTACGCGATCCTGTTCGAGCGACTGGACACCTGGCTGCGCGAGATCACCGGCTTCGCCGCCGTGTCGTTGCAGCCCAATGCCGGCTCGCAGGGCGAGTACACCGGGCTCCTGGCCATTCGTGCCTACCACCACGCGCGCGGCGAGAGCCACCGCGACGTCTGCCTGATCCCGAGCTCGGCGCACGGCACCAACCCCGCCAGCGCAGCGATGTGCGGAATGGAGGTGGTGATCGTCGCCTGCGACGAACACGGCAACATCGACATCGGCGACCTGAAGGCCAAGGCGGCCGAGCACACCGAGCGCCTGGCGGCGCTGATGGTGACCTATCCGTCGACGCACGGCGTGTTCGAGGTGGGCATCAAGGAGGTCTGCTCCGTCGTGCACCGGCACGGCGGCCAGGTCTACATGGATGGGGCCAACATGAACGCCCAGGTCGGCTGGTGCCGGCCGGGGGACATCGGCGCCGACGTGTGCCATCTCAATCTGCACAAGACGTTCTGTATCCCGCACGGCGGCGGCGGTCCGGGCATGGGGCCGATCGGCGTGGCGGCGCATCTGGCTCCCTTACTTCCCGGACACCCGACGGTGGCCACCGGCGGTGAGCAGGCGATCGGACCGGTGGCGGCCGCGCCGTGGGGCAGCGCTTCCATCCTGCCGATCAGCTACGCCTACATCGCGATGATGGGGCGTGACGGATTGAAAGAGGCGACCGCGGTGGCGGTGCTCAACGCCAACTACGTCGCCAAGCGCCTGGCCGACAAGTTCCCGGTGCTCTACAGCGGCAAGAACGGCATGGTCGCCCACGAGTGCATCCTCGAGCTGCGCCATCTCAAGCAAGTGAGCGCTGCGGATGTGGCCAAGCGACTCATGGACTACGGATTCCACGCCCCGACCCTGTCGTTCCCGGTGGCCGGAACCCTCATGGTCGAGCCCACCGAGAGCGAGTCGAAGGAGGAACTCGACCGCTTCTGCGAGGCGATGGTGGCCATCCATGGCGAGATCGGCGCCATCGCCAGCGGCGCCGTCGACGCGCAGGACAACGTCGTCAAGAACGCGCCGCACTCGATGGTGCACGCCTGCGTCGATGCCTGGACGCACCCGTACTCGCGCGAGCAGGCCTGCTTCCCGGCCGCCTGGCTGCGCGAGTTCAAGTACTGGCCGACCGTGGGGCGCGTCGACGACGTGTACGGCGACCGCAATCTGATGTGCGCCTGCCCGCCGGTCGAGGCCTACGCCACGTAGGGCGGCGCCCGGGGCGGGCGCCGCTATACTCGGCCGTCCCATGTCGCATCGCCTCTTGTCCCTGTCGCTCGCCACCCTGGCCTGGTCGGTGCCGGCGCAGTCTCCGTCGCGTGAGGTCGGCCTCGGCGTGTTTCCGTTCCTGGTCGGCAACATGGACGCGCAGATCAGCACGGTGGTGAACGATGCCTACGCGCACGGCGTCGACATCATCTACTGCAGCGCCTTCCGCACCACCGGACCGCGCACGGGCCAGCTGTGGATCACCGACGTCGCCGGGACCTGGAACAGCACCTGGGGCGCCGTGCGATCCGGCGGTGCTGGGATCGACCTGCGTGGCCTGGTCCAGGCAGCCCACGCACGCGGCATCCAGGTCGTGGCGGTGCTCAAGTGCTTCGAGTCGAACGCGCCGCCCAGCGACGCAGCGCACAAGGCCTACCTGCTGGACATCGTCCGCTACCTGGTGCACTCGTACGACCCGCAAGGCAACCCCTACTACGACGTCGACGGTCTGGCGCTCGACTACGTGCGCTGGGTCGGCGGCGGCGGCTCGGTGGACCCGACCCAGGTCACGAACTTCTGCCGCGACGTCAAGGCGATCTGTGGCGCGCTGTCGCTGCACGCCTACGTGCTGGCCGGTCGCTACGACTTCGACGGTCCGACCTACGACGCGGTCTTCAACTCCTACAGCAGTGTCATCAATACTCTGGCCAACGGCTACGGCCAGCACTGGGAGCAGATGGCGCGTTACGTCGACGTGATGATGCCGATGGCCTACACGGCCGACGGCAGCATCTACAACACGGCGGCGCGCCACCAGGCGTACGTCGCCAAGACTGCCGAGTACGCGCGTCGGGCGTGCACGGTGGCCGGATTCCCGCAGCGCCGCGTGGCGCCTGCGATCAAGACGTACTCCGACACCGAGACCACGACGGCAACGACGGTGCTGGCGTCGGCGGTGGGTGCGCTGGTCGGCGGTGGCGATGGCTACCAGGCGTTCCGCTGGGGAACGCTCAACGGGCACAACGACTGGTGGCAGTCGCTGCAGCAGTGGGCGGTGCCCGGCCCCAATCGTCCGATCCCGCGGCTGGACGCCAGTCTGCTCAGCCTCACCGCGCGCCTCGATCCGGGGCCGAGCACCGACCCCGACGGTCCTGCCGGCAGCCTCGACGTTCGCTTCGATCTCGACAACGACGGGGCCTTCGATTCCATCTGGCTGCCGCAGACCCAGGCCTACGACTGGTTGCTGCACCAGCCAGGCGTCGGCGGCCGGGTGGGCATCGAGGTCCGCGATCTCGATGGGCTGGTGGGCAGCACGCATCGCGCCGTGCAGATCGGCAGCGTGCTGGCGCTGAGCTCGCCGACGGCGACCTATTCGGCCGGCACCGGCGGCCCGCTCCACCTCGACATCGACGTCGGGCCCGGTGGCGCCGGTCTGACCTACGCCGTGCTCGGCGGCATCTCCGGCTCGGTGCCCGGCTTGCCGCTGGCTCCGGGGCTGACCGTGCCGGTGAACTACGACGGCGTGAGCGCAGCCTTGCTGTCGATCATGAACACGCCCTTGTTCGTCAACGCGTTCGCGGCACTGGATGGCGCCGGGCGCGGGCGGGCCACTCTCAACCTTCCGTCGGGGGTCTTGTCGCCGCTCGCGTTCCGCATCCTGCAATGGGGCGCCTTCGGGATCGACGCACGCCCCCGCTTCGTCGCAAACCCATGGTCCACGGCCATCCTGCCGTGAGCCCGGCTCGCGGTCGCGGAGGCGATCGCCAGCAACGCCGAGTTTGAGATGGGCGCCGCTTGCGCGGCGCTCGGCAAGCGCGAGCATGGCCGCATGCGACGCGTGCTTCCCCTCGTCTTGGCCACCGCTGCGGCTTCCGTGCCGGCGCAGGACGCCGCCGCCGTTCTGGCGCGCCTGAGTCTGGCCGAGAAGGCTGGCCAGGTGCTGATGGTGTGGAGCCTGTCGCGGGCGGAGGGACAGGCGTCAGCCCGCGCGCGCATCCTGCGCCAGGTCGAGGAGCTGGGCCTGGGCGGCGTCGTCCTGTCGCTCGGTCCCACCGAGGACGCGGTGGCCTGGGCGGGGGAGCTGCAGGCGGCGTCCACCCTGCCGCTCTTGCTGGCCGGCGACTTCGAGTCGGGCTGTGGCTTCCGCTTGTCCGGGGCTGCGGATCTCGGCAAGGCGATGCTGCTCGGAGCGGCCGGCGACGAGCGCTTGACCCACGCGGCGGCGGAGGCGACGGCGCAGGAGGCGCGGGCGATGGGGTTCCACTGGAACTTCGCGCCGGTCCTCGATGTGAACGTGAACCCGGCCAATCCGATCATCAATGTGCGCTCGTTCGGCGAGGATCCGCAGCTCGTCGCCCGCCTGGGCGCGGCCTACGTGCGCGGGTTGCGCGCCGGCGGGGTTCTGTCCACGGCCAAGCACTTTCCGGGGCACGGCGACGTCGCCACGGATTCGCATCTGGCGATGCCCACCGTCAGCGGCGACCGCGCCCGCCTGGATGCCGTCGAGCTGCTGCCCTTCCGCGCCGCGGTCGCCGCCGGCGTCGACGCGGTGATGACCGGACACCTGGCGGTGCCGGCGTTGGGCGAGACTGTCGGGGTGCCGGCGACACTGTCGCCCAAGATCAGCACCGACGTGCTGCGCGGCGAACTCGGCTTCCGGGGGATCGTGGTGACCGATGCCCTCGACATGGGCGGGGTCAAGGGCGAGCACGAGGGCGGCGAGGTGGCGGTGCGCGCCCTGCTGGCCGGCGCCGACGTGCTCCTCATGCCACCCGACCCGGCGCGCGCACGCGCTGCCCTGGTCGAGGCGGTCGAGGCCGGGCGCGTCCCGCGCGCGCGACTCGACGAGGCCGTGGGGCGCGTCCTGCGTGCCAAGGAGGCGGCGGGCCTCCTGCGCGGGGCGGGGCGGCCGTCGCCCGACTGGCGTGCTGTGGTCGGCCCGGCGCACGCGGCGCTGGCGCAAGAGATCGCGCGGCGCGGGTTGACCTTGGTGCGCGATCGCGACGGCCTGGTGCCGCTGGCGGCCACGGACCGCGCGGCGGCAATCGTCGTCGAGGTGTTCGACAACGCGGATGCGATCGCGACGCCGGGTGGCGGGTTGGCCGGCTTGCTCGAGATCGCCGATGGCGTCGCGCTGCATCCGAAGTCGCCGGCAGCCGACATCGCCGCCGCAGCCGAGCGGGTGCGCGCGTCGTCGCGACCGATCGTCGCCTGGCACGTGCGCGTGCGGGCCTACTCGGGCCGCATCGGCATCGCCGAGGCATTCTCGCCCCTGGTCGCGGCGCTGCGGCAGCACGAAGGTGCCATCGCCGTGTCGTTCGGCAACCCCTACTTGCTACGCGAGTTCGCGTCGGTGTCGACCTACCTGTGCGCGTACGAGACCACCGCGTGGACGGAGCAGGCTGTAGCGGACGCGCTGCGCGGCCGCACCGCCGTCACCGGGCGCCTGCCGATCACGATCCCCGACCTGGCGACCCGCGGCTGCGGCGCGTCGCGCTGGCCCCTGCCGACCGTCTCGCTGCCGCACGGCGAGCCCGAGGCGCTCGGCTTCGCGCCCGAACTGGTCGAGCACGTGCGCACGTGCTTGGAGGGCGCGGTGGCGGACCACGCCTTCCCCGGCGCCGTGTGCGCCGTCGCACGGCGTGGCACGGTCGTGGCGACGGTGGCCGTCGGGCGCGAGACCTACGCTGCCGACGCTCCGGCGGTACGCGCCGACTCGAAGTTCGACCTGGCGTCGCTCACCAAGGTCTGCGCAACGCTGCCGGCGACTCTGCGCCTGTGTGCGGCCGGCAAGCTGTCGCTCGACACCAGAGTTGCCGAACTGTTGCCCGACTTCGTCGGGCCGGGCAAGGATCGGGTCACCGTGCGCCACCTGCTGACCCACAGCGCTGGGCTGGTCTCGTGGCTGCCGCTCTTCCGCACGTGCGAGGGCAAGGAGGCGGTGGTGCGGGCGGCGATCGACGAGGGGCTGCGCACCGAACCCGGTACCGACACCGTCTACAGCGACCTCGGTCTGATCCTGCTCATGGCGTGCCTCGAGCGTGCCAGCGGCCGCGACTTCGGCGCGCTGGTGCGTGACGAGGTGTTCGCGCCGCTCGGCATGGCCCACGCCGGCTTCGGCGTCGCCGGCACCGAGATTGCCGGTGCCGTGCCCACCGAGGCGTGCAAGTGGCGCAGCCGTGTGTTGCGCGGCGAGGTGCACGACGAGAACGCGTTCGCCATGGGCGGGACGTCCGGGCACGCCGGGCTGTTCGCCACCGCCGACGATGTCCTCAGGGTCGGGTGCGTGTTCCTGGCCGGGGGCTGCGGCTACTTGCCGCCGGCGCTGGCGCAGGTCGCGATCCAGCGCGCCGAGCTGCCGCCGGGGAGTTCGCGGGCGTTGGGCTGGGACACCTTCGTCGCCGGCGGCTCGGGCGGCAGCAAGCTCGGCGCGAACGCCTTCGGACACACGGGCTTCACCGGCACGTCGATCTGGTGCGACCCAGCGACCGACTTGTGCGTGGTGCTGCTGAGCAAC
This sequence comes from Planctomycetota bacterium, assembly GCA_041398565.1. Classification (GTDB taxonomy): domain Bacteria; phylum Planctomycetota; class UBA1135; order UBA1135; family UBA2386; genus DATGPD01. The sequence continues at coordinate 932,938 of JAWKUN010000002.1, forward strand.
CGCGTCCACCCGACCCGGGTCAACGCCAAGATCAAGGAGGTGCGCCGACGCTTGCACGACCTCGTCGTCGGCGACTTGCGTTGAGCGCGGTGCGCCCGCCGCCGGCATGAGCGGCTTCAGCCCGACAGCGGCGTGCGGGCGGTGCGCCCCTCGCGCGCGGGTGCGGCGAACAACTTGTCGATCCGGGCCAAGAAGGTCGTCTGGGCGAAGGGCTTCTGCAGGAGCTCGACATCCGGGTTGGGGGTGTGCGAGGCGGAGAAGCCGCTGATGAACAGCAGGCGCATGTTCGGCCGCCGTTCGCAGATGCGGGCGGCGAGTTCGGTGCCAGACAGCTTGGGCATCGCCAGGTCGGTGACCAGGAGGTCGATCGGTTCGTCGAACTCGGCGTCGAGGGTCAGGGCCTCGATCGGGTCTGCGGCCTCGATCACCGTGTAGCCGTGCTCGCGCAGCGAGCGACACAGGAGCTGGCGCACCAGGGCATCGTCGTCGACCAGCATCACCACCTGATCGCGGTGCTTGGCCTGGTCGGGCGGGGCGGTGGGCTCCGGAAAAGGCGTGGCCGACTCCGCCGGAGCATCGCTGCGCGGCACGGTGATGTCGAACACGGTGCCCTGGCCCGGGGCCGAGCGGCACTCGATGTGGCCACGCGCCTGCTGCACGATTCCGTACACCTGCGCCAAGCCGAGTCCGGTGCCGAAGCCCGGCGGCTTGGTGGTGAAGAACGGGTCGAAGATGCGGGCACGGGTGGCCGCGTCCATGCCACAGCCGGTGTCGGCCACCGACACTTCGACCATCGGCGCGCCGAGCGAGGACGGTGGCGGGTCGTCGACCTGGCTCGCGAGCAGAGTCAGATAGCCGCCGTTCGGCATCGCGTCGCGGGCGTTGGCCGCCAGGTTGAACACCACCTGTTCGAGGCCGGTGCGGTCCAGGCCGACGTACAGCGGCCCGTCGGGCAGGTCGTAGCGGATCTCGATGCCCGGACCGACCAGGCGCACCAGCAGCGGTTCGAGTTCGCGCAGCGAAGCGACGATGTCGCAGGTGGCGAGAGTGTCGATCGGGCGCGAGCGACTGAAGGACAGCAGTTGCTGGGTCAGGTGGCAGGCGCGCTCGGCGGCGCGCCACGCTTGTTCGAGGTCGGCGCGGCGTTGGTCGGTGTGCGGGGTGCGCTCGAGGGCGAGCTCGAGGTGGCCGCGCATGGCGGTGAGCAGGTTGTTGAAGTCGTGGCTGACGCCGCCGGCCATGCGCCCGAGCGCCTCCATCTTGCCCGAGTGCAGCCGCTGGTGGTGCGTGGCATCGAGGAGCTCGGCGGCGGCCGCGGCACGCTCGCGCTCGTCCTCGAGCATCAAGATCACCAGACCGAGGCCGGTTCCCATCTGCGCCAGGATGTCGATGTAGCCGAGGTGGATGGACTCCTTGATCGAGCCTCCCGGCAGGCCGAGGGCGAAGTACTGCAGCAAGTCGAGGGCGTAGAGCGTGAAGCCGCCGGCGACCAGCCAGCGCCCCATGCCGCGCCGGCGGCGGGTGAGCACCTGGCTGGCGGCGAGCAGGAAGACGAGGCCGGCCACCAGGGAGCGCACGCACATGCGCACGAAGAAGCGCGTGCCCGAGCTCGACGGGACCGTGAAGCCCCACACCAGCAAGCCCACCGCACCGAAGACCGCGGAGATCCACCAGATGTGCCGCCGGTTCAGATCGCGGGCCGTGGTCAGACCGTGCACACCGAAGAGGAGCCAGGCGATGTGCAGGTAGCCGCAAGCGTTGCTGATGGCCGCGAACGCCTGGCGCAAGGGATCGCTGCCTGCGGCGCCGAAGGCGATCGTCGCCACGCCGTTGCACTGGAAGACGGCGAGCGCCAGCCACGACATGGCGAGGATGGCCAGATAGCCTCGACCGTAGGCGCGGTAGGCACCGAAGATGATGCCGGCGAGCACGATGAGGCCGACGGTCTGCACGACCATGCCTGAAATGAGCGTCGCCGTGAGGACAGATTCATTAGGCATGGGGCAGCGTCACCGGGTGGTCGTCCCACAACGAACCACCGACTCGGGTGCGTCCAGTGTCGCGCCGGCGTGCGCGCGGCGCCAGGGGGACGGCCGAACCGACCGGGCTCCTTCCCGACGGGCGCCGGGCGCGCCGCGGTCAGTGACGCGGCGCCCCGGGCCATTCGCGACGCCGCGACGGCGATCGCGAGCGTCTCGGCTTCAGTTGCCGATGACGATCTCGAGGCCGTCGGTGTGGCCGATCGGCAGCGGGAAGGTCAGGGCCGGGTCGACGTTGAGGAGCTGCGTGTAGAGCGGGACTCCGACGAAGCCGTTCACCGCCGGCAGCGCCAGCGGGACGCTCAGCGTGCCCTGGGCGCTCGCGGGCAGGTTGACGGTGGCCGCGGGGGCCACGACCAGCTGCGAGTTCGGCGGGCCACCGAACAGGGTGAGCGGCAAGGGCGGGGTTTGCCGGCCGCCGCCGATGACCAACAGGCTCAGCGAGTTGGGCACGAGGCCGCTGTAGTCGATGCCGTAGTTGGGGTCGCCGATGAGGGGGAAGCCGCGCGGGGTGGCAGCCGGAGTGCCCACCGTCGTCGCCAGCGCCGTCTCGAAGTAGTTCACCGCGGCGTTGCCGGTCTTGATCGACAGCTGGTCGCAGGTGAACGGACGGCAGGTGCCGTTGTTGGTGAGGAACTCGCGGTAGCCGATGTAGACCCCGCCCGGAGCGCCGGTGATACGGCCGGCGACGACGGTGCCGTCGCGCGCGCCGTAGGTTCCACCCAAGCGCCCTTCGACGAAGTTGTCGCGCACCTGCAGGCGCAGCCGCTGCCAGCCGTCGTTGGTGCCGGCGACGATCGGGATCTTGCCGAACACGGTGAAGTCGGTGCCGCCGTCGTTGTGGTCCACGAGGTAGAGCGCGGTCTCGACGTCGGTGCGCAGCAGGATCCAAGCGACGCCGATGTTGCCGTTGGCGGTGCGGCCGGCGGTGCGCTCGGGGTCGGGCAGGTTGTAGAAGGAGTCACAGGTGCCTTGGGCGCCGATGCTCCACGCGTCGAGCTCGCCGACGGGCGGCGCGGTCGTGTCGAAGTACGCGTAGCACTCGATCACGAAGTTGGTCCCGACCATGTCGAGGAGCTGGTTGCTGTTGCCGCCGCCGGTCTCGTCCCAAGCGATCGCGGCCAGGCCGCCCTGGGGCGACGCGGGGATGGCGTTGGGATTGAAGTTGGCGGCCACCGTCGGATCGATGACCCGCACCTCCTTGAACGAGCCGGCCCACTCCGGCAGGCTGAAACCCGCCGAGTAGCCGTCGAAGTTGTCGGCGTACGGCAGGATGCCCGTGCGGTTGTTGGTCGTGCCCGGCGTCGCCGAGGTGTTGATGAAGTCGCGGCCGTTGTTGTTGGTGTCGTAGCCGTCGGTCTGACGCGACCACGACGAGAACAGCTGGTCGGTGCGGCCCGAGCGGAAGTTGCCCCACAGCCCGGGGCCCTCGGCAGGTGCGCCGGTGTAGATCCCCTTGTTGGCCTCGGTGTAGACGGTGTCCTCGATCGTGCCGCCGCTGTCCTTGAGGACGAAGATGCCGGCGTTGTCGTGCAGGATGGCCGTGGTGCCGATGACCTGGTTGACGTTCGGCACCAGAGCGGAGCCCATGACGTAGAAGCCGCCTGCGGCCAGCGTGGTGCCGTTGGGGACGGTGAAGGTCGCGTACAGGTTGGTCAGACCCGATGCGTACGTCGTGCCTTCGACGTACCAGCCGCTGATGTCGACCGCGGCGTTGGTGCGGTTGTAGAGCTCGAGGAACTCGTACTGGTTGGCGAGGGCCGCGGACGGATAGTCCTCGTACTGGACTTCGTTGATGACGACCCGGGGATTGCCTTGGCCTTGGGGGCAGGCTGTGGCGGCGAGCAGGAGGAGTGCTGTGAGCATGGTTGGCTAGGGCATGACTGCGGCGTGCCGCGCGACCGAGGAGAGGCGGTCCGGCGAGGCGCACCGTGGCGGGGCGAGCGTAACGGGAGGTGCCGTGGACGGACAAGGCAGGGCCGGGGTGCCGCGTTTGCGTCGAATCGCAACCGAACTCTCGCCCCGCCCGGTCGATCCAGGTCGATCCGTGTGTCGCCGTCGGGGTCGGCTACATTGCGGCGCGTGCGAATCCGAGTACGGTGCTTTGCGGCGGTGCGTGAGGCCCTGGGCTGCGACGAGCTGGAGCTCGAGGTGCCGGCCGGTGCCACGGTGGCCGCAGTGAAGGCTCTACTGGCCGAGCGGGCGCCCGCGGTCGGTCGGTTGTCGGTGGTGTGCGCGGTCAACCGCAGCTACGCGGATCCACAGCGCCCGCTCGCCGAGGGGGACGAGGTGGCGCTCATTCCACCGATCAGCGGCGGCGCCGGCGAGGAACTGTTCCGCTTCGTCCTGTCGCCGGTGGCGCTCGATCCGCGTCCGCTGGAGGAGGAGGCGCGCAGCGACGGTGACGGCGCCGTCGTCACCTTCCAGGGAGTGACCCGCGACCACCACGAAGGGCGTGCTGTCACCAAGCTCGAGTACGAGGCCTACGAGGAGATGGCCATGAAGACCATGGTCGAGATCTTCGAGGAGACCCTGCGCCAGTTCGACGTCGGCCGCGTCCGCGTGGCGCACCGGCTCGGGGAAGTCCCGGTGGGCGAGGCGTCCGTCGTGGTGGTGGTCGCCGCTGCCCACCGCGGGCCGGCCTTCTCGGCGTGCCGCTTCGTGATGGACCGCTTGAAGGCCAGCGTGCCGATCTTCAAGCGCGAGACCTACCGCGATGACGGCGAAGGTCGGCGCTGGGTCGGCGACCTGCCGGCGGGGCAACCGCCGGCGTGAGGGGGCGCCGCCGGCCGCGTGCGGCCAGCGGCGTGCGTCTCACTGGATGCGGAAGAACGACTCGTTGGCGATGTGGCCGACCGCGAACGGGAGCGCCGTGTCGATGGTGACAGCGCCGGCATACACGCCGAGGCCGACGAGCGACGGGTTGTTCGGGATCGGGATGCCGAAGGTCGCCTTGCCGGCAGCGTCGGTCTGGCCGACGAACACTCCGAGCGAGGCGATGAACAGGGCGTCGAGGCTCACCGGCAGGGCCCGCGGGGCATCGAGCGGCACGCCGGCGTTGCCGAGCGAGAGCACGCCCAGCCACGGCACGTTCGCCGACGGCACGTCGAGAGCCAGGTTGTAGGTGGTGCCGATGATCGGCGCCGCGCCCGGTTGCGGCACCAGGACGCCGTCGAAGTACTCGAAGTTGTCCATCTCCGAGGTCTGGTAGGCACACATGCCCACCAGGCCCGAGCCGAACACCGCCGTCACCGCCTTGTGCGGCGTCTCGAGCTCGTAGATGCCGTCTTGGTCGGCGTCGAGCTCCATCCAGCACTCGCCGTCGAGGGTGATCATGCGGCCGTAGCACTGCAGCGTGCCGCCGGCGATGTCGACGAAGGTCGAGGCGCCGATGGCGCGCTCGTAGGCGAAGCAACGGTCGAAATCGGCCGCGCCGCCGTTGTTCTGCACCTTGACCATCAACAGGTTGCTGTCGAGGTTGGTGCCGGGGTGGCGCGACGTGAACCCGGCGAACTGCACCGTGGTGGCCGTGCTGTAGAAGAACTCGCCGTCCATCACCGAGTCGGTGGCAGCGAGTCCGTCCTTGGTGATGTACGCCCACAGGGCGCCGGACGTGGCGGAGATGCGGCCGTTGAGCACCTGCCAGGTGCCGCGCTGTTGGGTCCAACCTGGGACCACGGCGCCGTTGGGGTAGGAGAAGTCGTCCCGGTCGACCTGCGCGGCGAGGGGGCCGACGGCCAGGGCGAGAGCAGCGAACGAGAGAGTGCGCATGAGGTGTTCTTGGATGTGACGTTGTCCGACGACGCGCCGGACGCCGAGATGCTAGCACCGATCGAGCCTCTTCGGGCGCTCGCATACGCCCGCTTCTTCCGTGGCCTGTCCGGGGCCGTTGCGTGTGGCGCATACGGTCGGCGCGGAGCGTCGACAGACAACCCGGCCATTGGCTGGCGGCCGGTCTGCAATGGGCATGCGATGGGCAATTGGGTGGAGACTGAGCCGGCCGTTGGGTACACCGCGCCGTCCATGAATCTGCGCACGGTGTCCCTGGGGAAACCCCTGTCCTCTTCGGAACTGGTGGTGTGCTTCAAGCTCGAGAAGGTCAAGCTCGCGCCGCACCCTGACCTCGCCCGAGTGCTCCGCAGCGCTGAAGCCACGGGCGACGTGCGCGACGAGTTCCGCAAGGTCGGCCTGTTCCACACCGGCGACGAGCGCTGGCCACGGCTGATCGTGGTCGGCCTCGGCAAGGCGTCCGACCTCGATGCCGAACGCCTGCGGCGCGGCGCGGCCATCGCCCAGGCCCAGGCCGTCGGCCTCGACCTGGCCGAGTTCACCTTGGTCCTCGATGGCTCGCTCGACCGCGTGCCTCCGGAGCTGCTGGGGAAGGCCGTGGCCGAGGGGATCGTGCTCGGCGGCTACGAATACGCGGCGCCGCGCAAGAAGCCGCACAAGCCAGCGCGCCTGCGCACGGTCCGACTGGCCGTCGGCGGCAATCGCGAGGCCGCCTTTGCAGCCGGGGTCGACCTCGGCCACACGGCGGCGGCGGCAACCGCCTTCGCGCGCGACCTGGCGCACGGCTCGGCCAACATCGTCACGCCCGCACGTCTGGCGCAAGAGGCCAAGAAGCTCGGCGGCCGGGGCGTGCGCGTGCGCGTGCTCGAGCGTGCCGACATGCAACGGTTGAAGATGGGGGCCTTCCTCGGCGTCGCCCAGGGCAGCGCCATGCCGCCCAAGCTCATCGTGCTCGACCACGCGCCGGCGGGTGCGAAGAAGACGCTGTGCGTGGTCGGCAAGGGGCTGACGTTCGACACCGGCGGTATCAGTATCAAGCCGTCGGCGAAGATGGACGAGATGCGCTACGACATGTGCGGTGGCGCCGCCGTGCTCGGTCTGTTCCACGCGATTCGTCATGGCGCTCTCGCCGGCAGCAAGCAGCGCGTACGGGTGGTCGGCGTGGTGCCGGCGACCGAGAACATGCCTGGCGGCAAGGCGCAGCGCCCGGGCGACGTGGTGCGCGCCTGCGACGGCACCACGATCGAAGTGCTCAACACCGACGCCGAGGGACGCCTGGTGCTGGCCGATGCCATCGCCTGGGCCAAGAAGACCTACGCGCCGGCAGCGATCGTCGACGTGGCGACGCTGACCGGTGCCGTGGTGGTGGCGCTCGGGCACGAGGTGACGGCGGTCATGGGCAGCGACGACGACCTCGTGCGCGCTCTGATCGCCGCGGGCGCGGCGGCGGACGAGACGCTGTGGCAGTTGCCCCTCCTCGAGGTCCACAAGAAGATGAACCGGAGCAAGTTCGCCGACTTGACCAACATTCCCAACCCGGCGAGCGGTGCTGGCTCGATCGGTGCGGCGGCGTTTCTCGGGCACTTCGCCGACGGCACGCCCTGGGCGCACCTCGACATCGCCGGGACGGCCTGGGGCGCCGAGGCGAAGGACTACTACAAGTCGGGCGCCACGGGAGTCGCGGTGCGTACGCTTCTGCAGTGGGTGCGCGGCGGCTGATGCGGCCCCCAGGAGTCGCGACTCACTTCGGCCTGCCGGCGGCTCGCCGGCAGGAAGGTAGCGCTGCAGGAAGGCACCACCGAGACCACGGGGAGCAACAGGGTTGCGGGGAGCGGGAGCGCCGCCGTCGTCGACCGAACGGCGTCCGGGGGGCTTTCTCCTCGCCGCGGATCGGTTCCATGGCTTGGCTCGACCTGCGCCGGAACCCGCGGGTCGCTGCACTCGTGTCGCGCCGCGTCGGGTTGGCGTGCGCCCTGCTCATGGGTTGCAGCGAGGGGCCGCCCGAAGTCGCGCTGCCGGCGTTCGCGGCTTCGCTGCCCGGCAACACGGTGGTCGTCGTTTGGCGCGTCGACGACTCGCCGTCGACCTCGTCGCCGCCGAAGCAACTGCTGCCCTGGGAGTCGGCGCTCGCGCCGTTGCCCGGGTGGCTCGGCCTGTCGGTGCAGTCGGTCGGAGACGTTGCCCGCGCCTGGGTCGGTGCGGCGAGCGAAGTGGCATGGCCCAGCTTGGCCGGCAACGCGCTCTTCGTCTCGGCGTCTGCCGAAGCGCCACCCGGCGAACGCCGCGCCTTCGTCGACCTGCAGCAGGCCGTGGATCTGGCACTGACACGGGCGAGCCAACCGGCCGTCGCATCGCCGTGGCAGGCGCTGCAAGGCGTGATGGTCGAGAGGGTCGCCTCCGCGCTGGCCGTGCGCAGCCTGCAATGGCTGCTGGTCGCGGAGCGCGGCGAGGGCGCGAGTGCCGAGTGTCACGCGGTGGTGGCCTCGGCCGAGGGAAACGCGGGTGTCTTCGGGCTGCTGGCCGAGCGTGCTCCCGAGGCTTCGTCGGCGGTGGCGTTCGCTTGCGGTGACGCGGCTCTGGTCGCCACGGTCGCGTTCGTTCCCCGCGTCGCGGTGGGGATCCTGCGCGACCTCATGGCCGGCGAAGGCGACGGAGCGTTGCAGATGGCGCGTGAGCTGCTGCGGGGGCCGCGTTTCGACGCGGCGCTCGCTGCGGTGGGTGGGCTCGCCGGCGGGCTTCGCCTGGCTGTCGGCCGCGATGGGGCGGTCGTGGTGCTCGACGTCGCCGACGCGCGCGCCGTGGGTGACGCGCTCGATGTGGTCGGGCGACCGGAAGGTCAGGGGTGGTCCTTCGCCGGCTGGCACATCGTCCTCGAAGGCGCGACCCTGGTGTGCCGGCGCGGCGACCTCGGCGCAGGCGGGCCCTCGTTGCCGGCGCTACGTCCTGGTGCGTGGGTCTCGCTGCCCGCCACGGGAATCGAAGCGACGGCTACGCACGTCCACGGCAGCGGCCGGGTGCACGTGCATGCGCGGCGCATCGGCAGCGGCGGACGCTAGCCGGCAGAGGGCACGGGCTGCATCGGCGCTCGCTTTCCACGGATCCCGGTCGATCGCGGCCCTTCCAGCCCATGTTCCTGGCCGACCTCGGTCGTAGCATGGCGCGCGAGCCATGACCATCTACCCACCGAAGCCGGAGATCAGTGCCCGCGCCCATGTGCGCTCGCTCGAGGACTACCAGCGCATGCATCGCGAGGCGATCGAACGGCGCGATGTGTTCTGGGACCGGCAGGCAGGGTGCATCGACTTCTTCCGGCCGTACGAGCAGGTCTGCATCAGCGACTTCGCCGCGGCGGACTTCGCCTGGTTCGTCGGCGGCAAGCTCAACGTCGCCTACAACTGCATCGACCGGCATCTCGACAAGCGGGCCGACCAGGTGGCCATCCTGTGGGCAGGGGACGAGCCGGGCGACTACCGCAAGATCACCTATCGCGAGCTGTTCGCACAGGTCAACCGTTTGGCCAATGCGCTGCTCGCCCACGGCGTGCGCAAGGGCGACCGCGTCTGCATCTACCTGCCGATGATCCCGGAGGCCGCCTACGCCATGCTGGCGTGCGCGCGGATCGGCGCCATCCACAGCGTCGTGTTCGCCGGCTTCTCGGCCGAGTCCCTGCGCGGACGCATCGTCGACGCCGACTGCCGCGTGGTGCTGACAGCGGACGAAGGTCTGCGCGGTGGCAAGACCATCCCACTGAAGAAGACCGTCGATCAGGCCATCGAGGGGCTGCCCGTGCGCAGCGTCCTCGTCGCCAAGCGCACCGGAACCGACGTGCCGATGCGCGAGGGCCGGGACTTCTCGCTCGAGGACGAAATGGCGCGGCGCCGGCCGTACTGCCCGGTCGAGTGGATGGACAGCGAGGATCCGCTGTTCGTGCTCTACACGTCGGGGTCGACCGGCAAGCCCAAGGGCCTGATGCACACCAGCGGCGGCTACCTCGTGTACGCGGCGACCACGCACCGCTACGTGTTCGACTATCAGGAAGGCGACGTCTACTTCTGCGCGGCCGACGTCGGTTGGATCACCGGACACACGTACGTGGTGTACGGGCCGCTGGCCAACGGCGGCACCACCGTGATGTTCGAGTCCGTGCCGGTCTATCCCGACGCGGGCCGCTACTGGCAGGTGGTGGACGACCTGCAGGTGAACATCTTCTACACGGCGCCGACGGCGTTGCGCGCCATCCTGCGCGCCGGCGATGCCCCGGTGAAGAAGCACGCGCGCACGAGTCTGCGGGTGCTCGGGTCGGTGGGTGAGCCGATCAACCCCGAAGTGTGGGTGTGGTACCACGACGTGGTCGGCGACAAGCGCTGCGCCATCGTCGACACCTGGTGGCAGACCGAGACCGGCGGGATCCTCATCACGCCGTTGCCGGGGGCCACGCCCTGCAAGCCGGGGTCGGCGACGCTGCCGTTCTTCGGCGTCGAGCCGGTGCTGGTCGACGAGAAGGGGAAGGTCCTCGAGGGCAATGGTGTCGCTGGCAACCTGTGCCTGAAGTCGTCGTGGCCGGGACAGGCACGCACCATCTGGGGCGACCACGCGCGCTTCCTGCAGACCTACTTCTCCACCTACCCGGGTCTCTACTTCACCGGTGACGGCTGCCGGCGTGACGAGGACGGCTACTACTGGATCACCGGCCGCGTCGACGACGTGCTGAACGTGTCCGGCCACCGGCTCGGGACCGCCGAAGTGGAGAGTGCGCTGGTCGGCCACGACGACGTGGTGGAGGCGGCGGTCGTCGGTTGTCCGCACGACATCAAGGGCCAGGGGATCTACGCCTTCGTCATCCCGCGCGGCGACGCGACGAAGCTGGCCGGCGACGCCCAGTTCGTGGGCGCGCTCAAGAGCAAGGTGCGCGAGGTGATCGGCCCGATCGCCACGCCCGACTACGTCCAGGTGGTCCCCGGTCTGCCGAAGACGCGCTCAGGCAAGATCATGCGCCGCATCCTGCGCAAGATCGCCGAGGGCAGCTACCACGAACTCGGCGACGTGACCACCCTCGCCGACCCGGCGGTGGTCGAGACCATCGTCGCGGGCCACAAGCAGACCACGGCCAGGGGTTGATCGGCGTGGGATCGGGTGATCGCCCTGGCAACGCCGCCCACGTCTCGGTAGCAAGACGAGCATGCCGCCGGTCCTGAGCGTCGAGGACGTCGACAAGCGAGTGCTCGACCGCGCCCTGCTGCGCGGGGTGAGCCTGCACGTCGAGGAAGGCGAGCGGGTGGCGCTGGTCGGCGACAACGGCACCGGCAAGTCGACTCTGCTGCGCATCCTCGCCGGGGTCGAGCCTCCCGATGCCGGCCGGCGCACCACGCGGCGTGACCTGCGGGTGGGCTTCCTGCCGCAGCAGCCCGACGTCGACCCGGCCAGGTCGGTGCGCGAGGAAGTCCGCTCGGGTCTGGCGCGCTGGCAGCAGGCCACGGCCGCGCTGCACGACGTGCATGCTGCCCTCGCCGAGCCGCACGACGACGTCGCCTTGCAGCGTCTGCTGCGGCGGCAGGCCGAGCTCGACGCCGAGGTCGAGCGCCTCGGTGGACACGATCGCGAGCACGAGGTCGAGGCGATGATCGCGGCGCTCGGACTGCCCGATCCCGACGCTCTCTGCGGCCCCCTGTCCGGCGGCGAGAAGCGCCGCACCGCCCTGGCGCGCCTGCTGCTCGACGCACCCGACGTGCTGCTCCTCGACGAGCCGACCAACCATCTCGACGCCTTCGCCAGCGAGTGGCTGGAGGACAGGCTGCTGCAGAGCAGGAGCACGTTGGTGCTGGTGACGCACGACCGCTACTTCCTCGATCGGGTCGTCACGCGCATGGTCGAGCTCGACCGGGGCGTCCTGCACGCCTACGACGGTGCCTACGCCGACTTCCTGGTGCAGCGGGCCGAGCGGCTGGCGCACGAGGAGCGGGCCGAGCGGGTGCGCGTCAACCTGCTGCGCCGCGAAACGGAATGGATGCGGCGCGGTCCGCCGGCGCGCACCACCAAGGCGAAGGCGCGCATCGCCATCTACGACAAGCTGGTGGCGTCCGAGCGCGAGGCGCCGGACGCCGGGATCGAGTTCGCCATCCCCTGCACGCAGCGGTTGGGTGATCGCGTCCTGCGTCTCGCTGGCGTCAGCAAGCGCTACGGCGAGCGTCCGCTGCTGTCGAGCCTCGACCTCGAGGTCGGACCCGGCGAGCGCCTGGGCATCATCGGTCCCAACGGTGCGGGCAAGACGACCTTCCTGCGCATCGCGACCGGACAGCTCGCTCCCGACACCGGCGAGGTCGCCATCGGCCCGACGGTGCGGTTCGCGCAGATCGATCAGGGGCGCACCCAGCTGGACGAGGACAAGACGGTGCTGCAGGAGGTCGGGCAGGGCTTCGACCATGTCGCGGTCGACGGTCGCCTGCTGCGCATCGAGACCTTCCTCGAGCAGTTCGGCTTCGTCGGCGACCGCAAGCACACGCGGGTCGGGTCGTTGTCGGGCGGCGAACGTCACCGCGTCCTGCTGGCCAAGCTGCTGTCGCAGGCCGGCAATGTGCTGGTGCTCGACGAGCCGACCAACGACCTCGACCTGACCACCCTGCGCCTGCTCGAGGAGGCGCTGCTGGCCTTCGCCGGCACGGCGCTGGTGGTGAGCCACGACCGCTACTTCCTCGACCGCGTCGCCACGCGCATCCTGGCCTTCGACGGGCAGGGCCGGGCGCAGGTGCACGAGGGCGACCTGAGCTCGTTCCTCGCGCGCGGGCACGCGTTCGCGGGGGCGCGGTCCGATGGCAAGACCAGGGCTGCCGAAGGCAAGTCCAAGCCGCCGGCGCGCGCCACCGACAGCGCTGCGCCGACGCCGCCGACTCGCAAGCGCCTGTCGACCTACGAGCGTCGCGAACTGGACGCGCTCACCGGCGAGATCGGGGCCCTCGAGGCTGCGGTCGCGGCGCTCGATGCGCGCCTGGCGGACCCGGCGCTCTACACCACGGTGGGCGCCGACCCGCAGCAGATCGTGCGCGAGCGCACTGCCAAGGCTGCCGACCTCGAGGCGAAGCTGGCGCGCTGGGTCGAGCTGGAGGAACGTGCCTGACTCGGTCGCCTGCCGCGGTCGGGTCGTGAGATCAGCGCAGGCGCTCGGCGTGCCAGCGGAGGTGGTCGCCGACGAAGGTGGCGACGAAGTAGTAGCCGTGGTCGTAGCCGGGCTGACGGCGCAGGGTGAGGGTCACGCCGGCGCGGGCAGCTGCGGCCTCCAGGAGGTCCGGCCTGAGCTGGGTGTCGAGGAAGGGATCGCTGGTTCCTTGGTCGACGAGGATGGCGTCGACACGTGCGCCGTCGTCGAGGAGGGCGCACGCGTCGTAGGGCCGCCAGCCGGCGCGCTCGTCGCCCAGGTAGCCGGTGAGCGCCTTCTCGCCCCACGGGCAGTGCATGGGCGATGCGATCGGCGCGAACGCCGACACGCTCTTGAAGCGTGTGGGCGCGCGCAGCGCCATGGTCAGCGCGCCGTGTCCGCCCATCGAGTGTCCGGTGACGCCCTGCCGTTGCATGTCGGCCGGGAAGTTGGCGGCGATCAGCGCCGGTAGCTCCTCCTCGAGGTAGGAGCGCATGCGGTAGTGGCGCGCCCAGGGCGGTTCGGTGGCGTCGACGTAGAAGCCGGCTCCGAGTCCGAAGTCGGGGGCGCCGGCCGGATCGTCCGGGACGCCCTCGCCGCGCGGACTGGTGTCGGGCACGACCAGCATGAGGCCGAGCTCGGCCGCCAGGCGCTGCGCGCCGGCCTTCTCGATGAAGTTGGCGTGGGTGCAGGTCAGGCCGGACAGGAACCACACGACCGGCACCGGGCCGATGCTCGCCTGCGGCGGCGTGAACACCGCGAAGCGCATGCGCACGTTGCAGGCGCTGCTGTCGTGGTCGTACACGCCCTGCGCGCCGCCGAAGCACTTGCTGGTCGAAATCGTCTGCAAACGAACGTCGTGCATGGTCGTTCCGTCGCGGCCGAGTGCCGCTGAACTGTGCTGTTGAAGTCCGCTGTCGAAGTCCGCTGTCGAAGCGCGCCGTGAAGCCGTATCGCGTCTGCGCGCGACGAGCCCACTCTGTCCGTGGGTTCCTAGAAGAGCACCACCGAGCGGATGCTGTCGCCGGCGTGCATCAGGTCGAACGCCTTGTTGATGTCGTCGAGCGGCATGGTGTGCGTGATCAGGCTGTCGATGTCGATCTTCCCATCCATGTACCAGTCGACGATCCGGGGGACGTCGGTGCGGCCGCGAGCCCCGCCGAAGGCGCTGCCCTTCCACACCCGGCCGGTCACTAGCTGGAAGGGTCGCGTGGCGATCTCGTGCCCCGAAGGCGCCACGCCGATGACGATCGACTGACCCCAGCCGCGGTGGCAGCACTCGAGAGCTTGCCGCATCGTCGTCACGTTGCCGATGCACTCGAACGAGTAGTCGACGCCGCCGTCGGTGAGGTCGACGACGGCTTGCACCACCTTGTCGCGGCCCACCTCGTCGGGGTTGACGAAGTGGGTCATGCCGAACTTCTCGGCCATGGCGCGGCGCTTGGGGTTGATGTCGATGCCCACGATCTTGTCGGCGCCGACCAGCCGCGCGCCCTGGATGACGTTGAGACCGATCCCGCCGAGACCGAACACCGCCACGGTGCTGCCCGGCTCGACCTTGGCGGTGTAGATCACCGCGCCGACACCGGTGGTGACGCCGCAGCCGATGTAGCACACCTTGTCGAAGGGCGCGTCCTCGCGGATCTTGGCCACCGCGATCTCCGGCAACACGGTGAAGTTGGCGAAGGTCGAGCAGCCCATGTAGTGAGCGATGCGGTCGTTGCCGCGGTGGAAGCGCGAGGTGCCGTCGGGCATCAACCCCTTGCCCTGGGTAGCGCGGATGGCGGTGCAGAGGTTCGACTTGCGCGACAGGCAGGTCTTGCACTGACGACATTCCGGCGTGTAGAGGGGAATGACGTGGTCGCCGGCGGCGACCGACGCCACCCCGGCGCCGACGTCCCGCACGATGCCGGCGCCCTCGTGGCCGAGGATGCTGGGGAACACGCCTTCCGAATCGAGACCCGACAACGTGTAGGCGTCGGTGTGGCAGACTCCGGTCGCCTTGATCTCGACGAGCACCTCGCCCGGCCCGGGACCGTCGAGCTCGACCTCGGTGACCTCGAGGGGACGGTTGGCCGCGATCGCGACGGCTGCACGTGTCTTCATGCCGTCATGCTTGCGCCTCGCCAGCCAGATGGAAGGTGCACCGTGCGGCGGCGTGCAAAAAAGCGCGCGGCGGCGCCGTCAGTCGTCGCGCGCCGACGCCGCCTCGAACGTCTCCAGCCACGACCCGTACATCGTGTTGGGCAGCACGAACCAACGGGTACCCCACAGGGCGGCCAGGTCGTTCGTCCGCGCCAGGCGCTCGGCCTGCAGCTCGGCACCGTGCTGCTGCACCAGGGCCACGGGGTCGCCGCCGCGCAGGCTCAGGCGCGGCCTCACCCCGGCGAGGAAGTCGCCGAGGTCGTCGCCGAGCAGGAGGGCGACGCGGTGCGTCCGCGCCACGAAGGCGCGGCGTGTGCGCTTGTCGCTGGTCCAGTCCGGCTGCTCGCCCTTGGTGAGGACGACGTCGAGGTCGGTGCGGTCCTGCAGCGGCAGGCCGAGCCGGGCGAGGTTGGCGCGGGTTGCGTCCTCGTCGGCGTGGCTGCGGTTGGTGACGTAGAACACGGTGACGCCCTGCGCCGCCGCATGGGTGAGGAAGGCCACGACTCCGGGCACGGCCGGGGCTCGTTCCTCGCGCACCCAGGCGGACCACGAGTCGGGCGTGTAGGACTGGTTGGCGGCCACCAGCCGCTCGTTGTAGAGCGTGTTGTCGAGCACGGTCTCGTCGACGTCGGTGATCAGAGCGGGCGGCAGGCGGTGCAGGTCGGGCATGCCCATCTGCTCGAGCGCGGCTGTGCTGCGTGGGCTTGCCAGAGCGACGTCGAGGGCCGCGCGCGCTTGCGCGAACACCTGGCGGCAGAGTGCCACGCGTTCGGCGGAGTAGCGGGTCCAAGCGACCGACAGGTGTGCTTGGTCGGGGCCGGGACTCGAGAAGCGACCGGCGGCGGCGAGGGCGGCGAGCGCCAGCAGGCAGAGTGCGGCGCGGGTGTGCCGAGGTGGTGACGGGGGGAACATGCGACGGGCTCGGGGGGGAAGAGGTCGGAAGGGTCAGGGCGTCGGTCGCGGACTTGCGTGCCCTCGGTCGAGGTGCGCCGCTCGCTCGTCCCGAGAGGCGCTCGCCGGAACACCATTGTGCCGGTGGGCGTCCGCGCGCACGACTGTTCGTAGGCACGTGTCGGCGATGTGGTCCGCCGGACAGATCGGCGATGGGCGGACGACCGAGATCGCCGCCCATCGCACCGGCCTTGCAGCGGATGGAGCCAGGCTTCGCCGCTGAACGCTGGTCTGGCGGGGGCGAGATCGACGGTACACTGCGCCGCCGTCTCACCCTTCGAATCGACCCAGTGCCAACCGATCGACTTGCCGAGCGCGTTCTGACGGCGGTGGTTCGTTCCGCGCCGACGTCGGGGTCGCCGCGCACATGACCGCGGTGCCGGGAAGCGGCCTTGGCGCCCGTCGTTGGTCGACCGCTGTCGGCATCCTCTTGCTGGTCGTGCCGATCCTGCTGTGGATGCTGGCCGACGGGCATCCGCGCGTCGGCGGCCTCTACCACGACGACGGCGTGTACCTGAGTCTCGGGCACAGTCTGGCGCGGCGTGGGGTCTATCGCAGCGACGACGCGCCTGCGCCCATCCAGATCGCCAAATACCCTCCTGGCGTTCCCCTGCTCGCGGCTGGCGCGTTCTCGCTGACGGACGACGTCGAGGAGGCGTTGACGTGGATCCGCGTGCTGAACGCCGGCTTCCTGGTCTTGGCCTTGGCTGCGTTCGCTGTCATCCTGTTCCGCGAAGGCTTGGGCTACGTGGCGCCTTTCTTGCTGCCGGCCCTCGCCTGGTCGGCGGCGACCCTCGATGCCGTGCGCGTCGCCATGAGCGAGGTGCCCTACCTCGCGATCAGCCTCGCCGCCATGGCCGCGGCCGTGCGCATCGAGGCGAGCCGACCGCGGCCCTGGCGGCACGCGCTCGAGCTCGCGGCATGGGCCTTCGCGGCCTCGATGTTTCGCACGCTCGGGGTCGCGGTCGCTGCGGCCCTCGGTGTGTACCTCGTGCTCGTCCGGCGCCAGGGCACCGCGTGGCGCCTGGCGCTCTCGTTCGTGCCGGCATTCGCCGCGCTGCAGCTCTTTCTCTCGGCGCACGCGAGCCCGGCCCCCGGCTACGAGGACGTCACGATCTACGGCTTGCCCTACCTGCGGTTGTTCGACGACGGCCTGGAGTGGCTGCCGGCGTGCGTCCTCAGCAACGGCGTGCAGATCTTGCTGTCGATCGCCTTGCAGGCCGTCCCCGCCAGCTCCCACCTGCTGCCGATCGGCTTCGCGGTGACCTGGATCGCCGTCCTCGCGGTCCTCGCCCTGCTCGCGGCGGGGCTCCGCGAGGATGTCCGACGGGGGCGACTTGCCCAGAATCCGGCGGTGCAGCTCGGCTCCATCGGCTGCAACGCTGTGGCGATGGGCGACGATCTCGGTCGTCCGTCCGTCGCGACGTTCTGGCGGCCGTGGCACCTGCTCGTGTTGGCCACGCTGGTGATGATCCTGCCGTGGCCCGACCGGCCGCCGCGCTTCATCATGCCGCTGGTCCCGTTCCTCTACCTGCTTCTGGTGCGGGGTGCCGAGAGCGTCGCCGGTCGGGTCGGCGGCGTCGTCGCCGCGGTCGCGCTCGCCGCCGCCAGCATCGTGCCGTCGCTGCCGAGCCGCCTCGTGCAGGACGAGCACTCGTACTCCGACGGCGACCGCCAGCGTTCGGTGGGGGACATGCTGGAAGTGGCGCGGCGCCTGCGCCACGCCCGCGTCGACCCGCCCGTGGTCGTCGCGTCGACCTACGACACGCTCCTGGCGCTGCACGCCGACGTGCTCGGTGTCTGGGGCTGGACGGTCACGGCGAACCGGCACCTCTACGGCCAGCCGCAGGATCTCGCGCGCTTCAACATGCACCCCGAGACGTGGCAGTGGGTGGCGCGTGAGCTGTTCGCCGCCGACCTGTTCTGGTTCGAGCAGACGCGGCCGAACTCGCCGGAACATCGCGCCATGCTGGCGCAGGCCGGTGCCGATCCGGCGGCCCTGCACGCGCGCGGCGAACAGCGCGAGCCGTTGTTGCGCGCCTTCGAGGACGACCGCGACTCCGTGCGCGATCAGTTCCGGCGCCTCGGCGTCACCCACGTCGTCCTGTTGCCGCGCGAGGGCAACCCGATGTTCGAGGCCATGCTCGCTCGGCTGGTGCGTGCGCTCGCCGAGAGTGGGCAGGCGACGCCGCTCCCCGACCTGGCGCCCGTCGCGACGCAGGTGTGGAGGCTGAAGCTCTGACACGTCGACCTGGCCGTCATGGCGCAGCCTCGCGCGTCGGCGTTCAGGGGTCGCTGCCGGCGCCACGCGCAGCGTCGCCGAACAGCAGGCCCTGCTGCGGTCGCGGGCGCGTCTGCGTCGCCTCGCCGCGTAGGGCGAGACCGAGGCGGCGGCACTGCAACGTGAAGAGCTGCGCCATCACCCGGGCCCGTTCGCCGGATCCCTGCATGCGGGAACCGAAGCGCGCGTCGTTCCACGCGCCGTCGCGCAGGGCGCGCACGCCGCTCTCGACGCGTCCGGCGCGCAACGGGAACGCCTGGCGCAGGCGCGGCAGGAACACGTCCTTCACCTCGGCCGGCAGCCGCAATGCGACCGTGAACGCACGGCTGGCGCCGGCGGCCTTGGCGGCGGCGAGGATCGCCGGCACCTGGTCGTCGTTGAGGCCCGGGATCAACGGGGCCACGGCGACGCCGACCTCGATCCCAGCGTCGGCCAACGTCGCCATGGTGCGCAGGCGACGCTCCGGGCCCGGCGCAAAGGGCTCGATCGCCCGCGCCATCTCGGCGTCGGCGAACGGCACGCTGACGAACACGCATGCGCTGGCGGCGTGAGTGAGTTGCCGCAGCACGTCGACGTCGCGCTCGACGAGCGCCCCCTTGGTGACGATTCCGACCGCCTGGCGGTGACGAACGCACACCTCCAGGCAGGCGCGGGTCAGACCGTAGCTCGCTTCGATCGGCTGGTAGCAGTCGGTGACGCCGGAGAAGGCCAGCACTTCGCCGCGCAGCTTGGGCCGGCGCAGCTCGCGGTCGAGCAGCGCCGCGGCGTTGGTCTTGACCACGATGCGGCGTTCGAAGTCGGTGCCGGCGCCGAAGCCGAGGTACTGATGGGTCGGGCGCGCGTAGCAGTAGGCGCAGCCGTGGAAGCAGCCGCGGTAGGGGTTGATGCTGAAGCGGAACGCCAGGTCGGGGCTGTCGTTGCTGCTGACGATGGACTTGGCCTCCTCCTCGTACACCTCGAGGTCGGCCGGCGGCGCCGCCCCGAGCAGCTCGACGTGGCGCGACAGCCAGGGATTGGGCGGGTTGGCGACAGGGCGCATGCGGCGGCAGAAGGGTCGAGGTGCCCCGTGCCCTAGCGCAGGGCGGCCTCGAGCGCGGTGGCAGCGTCGGTGCGCGCGTCACGGTACTTGACGATGACCGGGCACGCGAGCTGCAGCCCGTTGGCCTCGGCGTGCGGCCCGCGTGCGGGCCGCGAGCCGGGCACGACGACGGCGCCGTCGGGGACCTCGCGTGTGTGTGTGGTGCCGTGCACGAGGTCGTGGATCACGGTCGACCCGGTGAGCACGACGCCCGCGGCGAGCACCGCGCGGGAACGCACGCGCACACCCTCGAACAGGCCGGTGAGGGCGCCGAGGAACGCCTCGTCCTCGACGATCACCGGCCGCGCCGCCGCCGGTTCGAGCACGCCGCCGATCTGCGCTCCGGCCGAGACGTGCACCCGCGCGCCGACCTGAGCGCACGAGCCCACCAGCGCGTGGCTGTCGATCATGGTGCCGGCGCCGACGTGGGCGCCGACGTTGACGTAGGCGGGCGGCATGACGACGACCCCGGCGGCCAGGTGGGCGCCGCGCCGCACCGCACTGCCGCCCGGCACGAAACGCACGCTGTCGTCGCGCACGAACGCCCGCGGTGGGTAGGCCTGCTTGTCGAACATCGGGTAGCCCGGCCCCGGCATCTCGACCACGCCGCTGCGGCGGAAGCCCAGCAGGATGGCGCGCTTCACCCAGGCGTGCACCTCCCAGTCGCCGTCGGCGGTCGGGCTCGCTGCGCGCAGCGAGCCGGCTTCGAGGTGTCCGAGTAACGCCTCGTGCGCGGCGCGCCAGTCGCCGTCGGGGGCGTCGGCGGCGTGCGCCTCGTAGAAGCGGGCCAGGTCGTCGGCGTTCACGACGAAGACTCCGCACCCTCGTGCAGGTGCGCCAGCGCCTGGCGGAGCTCCTCGACGGTGGTCGGGTGCGCCGCGGTGAGCGGCAAGCGCACGTGCGCCTCGCACAGGCCGAGCAGGTGCAGGGCCGCCTTCAGCGGGATCGGGTTGCTCTCGCGGAAGAGCGCGCGCACCAGCGGTGCCAGCGCCTCGGCCGCGTGCGTGGCGCGCGGGACGTCGCCGGCGAGCGCCGCCCTCAGCATGGCGGCCGTGGCTTCCGGTGCGACGTTGCCCACGACCGACACCAGGCCGACGGCGCCGGACGCGACGGCCGCCAGCGCCAGGGAGTCGTCGCCGCCGAGCAAGGCCTTGCCCGCCGGGAGCGTTCCCACGATGTCACGGTAGCGCTGCACGTCGCCGCACGAGTCCTTCAGCGCCACGACCTCGTCGACACGCCACAGTCGCTGCAGGGTCGGCAGCGCCACGCTGACGCCGGTCCGACTCGGCACGTCGTAGGCGACCAGGGGAAAGCCGGGGGCGGTGGTGGCGATGGTCTCGTAGTGCGCGACCAGCCCTTCCTGAGTCGGGCGGTTGTAGTACGGCGTCGCCACCAGCGCACCGTCGGCGCCGAGGGCGCGCGCGCGCTGCACCAGGCGCGCCGCGATGTGCGTCGCCGGATGCCCGCAGCCGACCACCATCGGCCGGTCTCCGGCCGCGCGCCGGCAGATCGTGATCACCTCGTCGCGCTCGTCGTCGTCGAGGCTGGCGGCCTCGCCGGTGGTGCCGAGCGGCACGACCACGTCGGCTCCGCCGCCCACGAGCCGTTGCACCAGGTGCGACAGGGCGTCGAGGTCGGGGCCGTCGTCGGCATCGAACGGGGTCGGCAGCGCGACCCAGAGGCCACCGGGCAGGTTCATGTGCGTGCGTCCTGGTCAGGGTTCGAGAACAACGGGTCGAGCATGGCGCGAGCGACGTCGTCCATGCCGAACACGCCCTTGCGTCCGCGCAGCCAAGCGCAGGCGCGCAGGCAGCCGGCGGCGAAGGCGGCCGGGCTGCGTGCCTCGTGGCGCAGCTCGAGTGTCTCTTCGGGCGCGTCGAGGCCGATCACGTGGCTCGAGTAGGTGGAGCCCGCGCGCAGCGCCCCGACGCTGAGTTCGTCGGCGAGGAGCGGGCCGCTACCGTCGGTCAGGCGCCAGCGTCGCTTGCGCGGGCAGGCGCCCAGCAAGGTCTCTGCCAGGAGCCTGGCCGTTCCCGAGGGCGCGTCGTGCTTGTCGGCGCGATGGTGCTCGAGGACGAACGGGTCGAAGCGCGGCTCGCGGGCGGCGTAGGCTCCGAGCACGCGCGTCAGGCGTGCGACCAACGCGACGGTGAGCGAGAAATTGGGCGCGACCAGCACACCGATGGTCTGGCCGACGCGTCGGTGCAGGTCGGGGAGGTCGAAGCCGGTGGCGCCGATCACCAGATCGCAGCCGGTGTGCAGCGCCCAGTCGAGGTGACCCGGCACGGCCGGTCCCTTGCTGGCGTCGACCACGACGTCGACGCCGCCGCGCGGCGCCTCGTCGCGTCCGACCTGCCAGACGACCTGCCGGCCGGCGGCGTCGGCGATGGCGCGGCCGAGCCGGCCGCGGCCGAAGATCCCGAGACGCAACGGCGGCGCGCCGGCGACGTCATGCATCGAACGCACCTTCCACGGTGGGCTCGCGGCGCGGCGCCTGGGCACGGCCGCCGTCGAGGAGTTCTCGATGCAGGAGGCGCAGCGCGGTGGGCATGGCCGCCTGCGGCACGACGAAGCTCAGGTTGATCTCGTTGGCGCCCATCGACAGCATCTCGACGTCGATGTCGGCCAGCGCGCCGAACGCGCGCGCCGCCAGGCCGGGCGTGTGCTTGAGGCGCTCGCCGACCAGTGCGACGATGGCCCGCTCCGGCGCGACGGCGACCGTGGCGAACGCCTCGATCTCGCGCACCAGATCGTGCAGCGGCGCGTCGGCCTCGATCGTCAGCGACACGCTGACCTCGGCCGTGGCGACGAGGTCGACGCTGACGTGGGCGCGGGCGAAGACGTCGAAGAGGCGCGCCAGGAAGCCGGGCTGGGCCAACATGCGCGTCGAAGTCACGGTGAGCACCGTGATCGGACCGCGCGCGGCGATGGCGGTGACCGGACGGCCGGTGGTCGCCGTCTTGGTGATCCGGGTGAAGGCCCCGCTCGGCCGTTGCGTGTGACGCACCGTCACCGGGATGCCGAGGTCGACCACGGGTTGCATGGTGGCGGGATGCAGGACCTTGGCGCCGAAGGCGGCGAGTTCGGCGGCCTCGGCGAAGCTCAGCTCGGGGATGGACAGCGCTTCGGGCACCAGGCGAGGGTCGGTGGTGAGCACCCCTTCGACGTCGGTCCAGACCTGCACCTCGCACGCGCCCAGACAGGCGCCGAAGACCGCCGCGCTGTAGTCGCTGCCGCCGCGACCGAGCGTCGTCGTCACCCCGCGCGCCGTGCTGCCGACGTAGCCCTGGGTGACCACGGCGCGGCCGGCGCGCAGGTGCGGCCCCAGGTGCTCGGCGCACGCCACCCGCGTGGCGTCGAGGTCGGGGCGGGCGGCGCCGTGACGCTCGTCGGTGCGCAGCACCACGCGGGCGTCGAACAGGTCGACCTCGACGCCGAGGAGGGCGAGGTGAGCGGCCAGGAGGGCGGTCGACAGCCGCTCGCCGTGCGCGGCGATGGCATCCATGGCCTGTGGCGAGAGGGCGCGCAGGAGCGCGACCGCGCCGAGCAACAGCTCGAGGTTGCGCGTGCAGGCGGCCAAGAGAGCGTCGAGGTCCGCGGGCAGCGCGCCGTCCAGCAACGCGTGCGCCTGGTCGCGATGGCGCTGCACCAGCGCTCGCGCGCCGGCCGCGGCAGCCTCGGCCTCGCCACCGGCCGCGCGCCGTGCCAGCTCGAACAGCGCGTTGGTGGTCCTGCCCATCGCCGACAGCACGACCAGGGGGGCGCGTGGCAGCGCCTCGACGACGAGGCTCGTGACCTCGCGCAGGCGGTCCGCATCGGCGACCGACGAGCCGCCGAACTTCATCACCAAGGGGGGCGGGGCAGGTTGGTTCACGTGGGTCCGGGTTCGCGCAGGAAGCGCTCGGCCAGTCGTTGGATGAGGTCGATGCCCGCGTCGAGGTCGGCGAGGCGGAGGCGTTCGTCGGCGCTGTGGGCCAGCTCGATGTCCCCGGGTCCGATCAGCGCCACCATGCGGCTGCGCGCGAGCTGGCGCAGCCGCGGCGCGTCGCTGCCGAACGGCACCACGCTGTGGGCGAACCCGGGCACGCGTGGGAAGCGGTCGGCCGGCGCCTCGCTGAGGATCTCGACGTCGGCGTCTTCCGGCGCGAGCTGTTGCGCCAGCGTGGCGAAGTCGGAGCCAGGCAGCGCCCGCACGAAGAGCTCCGCGTGCGCCGCGTCGGGGATCACGTTGGGCGCGCGGCCGCCACCGATCGATGCCAGGTTCCAGATCTCGTCGCCGAGATCGGGATCGCTCGGGCGCGGTTCGCTGCGCAGGGTCTGCAGCCAATCGAGCAGCGGCCAGATGGCGGAGCGTCCGGCGCTCGGCGTCGACGAGTGGCCGGCGCGCCCGCGGCACGACAGGCGCAGGTGCAAGACGCCGCGTTGCCCGGTGGCGAGTTGGTTGCCCGTCGGTTCGCCGTTGACGACCGCGCGCACCGTCTCGAGGCTCGGCGCCAGCGACAGGGCGGCCTTGGCCCCCAGGCTGTCGGTCTCCTCGCCGACCACACCGAGCCACGCCAGGTCGCGTGCGCCCGCGGCCAGGAGACGCTCGATCACCGCCCACTGGGCGACGATCTGGCCCTTGGCATCGATGCTGCCGCGCCCGTACACGCACTCGTCGTCCCGGTGCGGCGGCAGGAACGGCGGCACCGTGTCGGTGTGGGTGGAGAAGAGCAGGCGCGGGTTGTGGCTCCACGTGGCCAGCACGTTGTCGCGATCACCTTGCGCGCGCTGCAGCGTCACGCGCGCGCCCATGCCCTCGAGCATGTGGCGCAGGGTCGGAGTCAGGGCGGCTTCCTGTCCGGTCGTGGTGTCGACCGCGCACAGCTCCATCAGGCGCTGGACCGCCACGTCGCGTTCGCTTCGGTTCTCGTTCATCGTCACTCACCCTCCCCGGGAGCCGCGAGGCGAGTTCGGTGGTGCGCGCCACCTTCAGACCGTCGGTCGATCCGCACCTCGCGGTGCGACAGCCCACAGTCTGTTCGTCTGCGTTGCCAGGAGTCTGGCCAGGAGGCGCGTCGATGCGGCGCGCCTCCTTCGGCGACCACCCGCGTCACCAAGTCGCTCGGCTTGCCCCGGCCGCGGCGTGGCTGACGATGGTGGCCGCTCCTCCAGCGGAGACTCGCGTCGTACTCGGTCCGCATGGCGGGCGCAACATCGTGCCGACTTGACTGGCGCCGCCCACTGTAAGGGAGAGTCCGGAGGCCGGCACCTCTCGCGGCGGGTGGCGACGCACGGCCGAAGCGGCGCGTGGTGTGCGAGACGTCGAGTGGGTCCGACGGTGTGGTATGCCGCACTGCTGTCGCGCCCCCCTCCTGCCGCGGCCACCACCGGCTGCGCGGTGGTCGGAGCGACAGGATTTGAACCTGCGACTTCCAGGTCCCAAACCTGGCGCTCTACCAAGCTGAGCTACGCTCCGCGGCGGCGGGAGGTTACGGGGGGCGGGCCGCGCGGGTCAAGCGTGGTCCTACTTGCTGCCGCCGCTCGTGCTGGCGGCGGCCTCGGCCGGTGCGGCGGTGGGCGACGCCTCGGCCTCCTGGCGCAGGGCCATCGCCTCTTGGTAGCTGGCGGCGAACGGCAGCTTCTCGTCGTCGCGGTCGATGTAGCGCACCCCTTCCTGCATCCACTTGGGCATCGCTCGGCCGCGCAGGTGGTGGTCGAAGTACTCGGCCATGCGTCGCGACCAGTCCTTCATGTTCTGGCGCTTGCGCAGGCCGTGGTCCTCGCCGGTGTAGTTGAACAGGTACGCCTCGCGCCCGAGCCGGCGCAGGGCGGTGAAGTACTCGATGCCTTGCGTCCACGGCACCGCGCCGTCCTGGTCGTTGTGCAGGATGAGCACGGGCGTCCTGACCTTGTCGGCGAAGAAGATGGGGGAGTTCTCCCAGTAGCGCAGGGGGAACTGCCACGGCGTGCCACCGATGCGACTCTGCGTCTGTTCGTACTGGAACTGTCGCGACATGCCGCTGCTGTAGCGGATGCCGCCGTACGCCGAGATCATGTTGCACACCGGCGCGCCGCTCTCGACGGCGGCGAACACGTGCGTGCGCGTCACCAGGAACGCCGTCTGGTAGCCGCCCCAGCTGTGCCCGGCGGCGCCGATGCTCTTCTCGTCGACGAAGCCGCGCGCGACGAGACTCTGCACGCCCGACACGACGCACTTGACGCAGGACTCGCCCGGGTAGCCCTCGTCGTAGTAGATGTCGGGCATGAACCACAGGTAGCCGTTGCTCACGTAGTAGGCGGCGTTGGGCGATGTCCCCGGCGCCGGCGCCGCGTAGCGGTGCAGGCCCTGGCTCGAGCGCTCGTAGAAGTGCACGAGCATCGGGTACTTCCGGCTCGGGTCGAAGCCGTCGGGCTTCACCAGGATTCCCTTCAGCGGCCGGCCGTCGAGCGACGTCCAGCGCACCAATTCGGCGCGACCCCAGGCGATGTCCTTCTGCTGCGGGTTGGCGTCGCTGAGACGCGTCGGCTGCGCGAAGTCGAGGCCGGCGGTCCACAGGTCCGGGAACTCGGCGAAGGTCTGCCGGGTGAAGAACAGGCGGTCGGCGTCCTTGGCCTTCTGCATGTCGCCCAGGTTCTCGTCGACCATCACCAGCTTCTTCGGCTTGCCGACCGACGAGAGGGTGTCGGTGAAGATGCCCTCCGCCATGGTCTCGGTGTCGGCGGCGGCGAGCCACAGCTGCTCGGGCAGAGCGGGGTCGTCGTCGTCGCGTCCGTCGGGCAGGCGCTGGAAGCGCAGGCGCAGGCGGTTGGCGCGGCCGAAGCCGTCGGTCACGCACACCGCTCGCCCGGTCGCCGGCGACACCTTCCACAGGTCGAACTCGTCGTAGAGGACGACCTCGGCATCGTCGGTGGTCCAGCCGGCGACGCCGTGCGCCGGGTCGGGATGCGGATGGTCGTCGTCGTCGCGATGGAAGGGCACGCCGAGCTCGCCGGTGAGCGCACGGGTCTGCTGCGCCTGCACGTCCATCGCGTACCACACATAGTCGGTGCCGAACCACAGCAGCCAACTACCGTGCGGCGACGTCGTGGGGGTGTTGCGCACCTTCTCCAGTACCTTCGTGCGCGTGCCGTCGACGGTGTTGACCAGGTACACGTCTTGGTAGCGCGCATCCCAGGTGACGAGCTGTTCGTACGGGGTGTCGTCGAGGACGAGCGCGCGGCTGCCGTCGTCGGTGATGAGGCGCGCCGTCGGTGCGTCGACGTTGCCGAGGACGACGATGCGCCGGTCGTCGCGGTGGTAGACGCAGGTCCAGGCCGGGTTCCTCAGCGCGGCGGCGCGCTTGGCCTGCTGCGTCTGCAGCATGCCGTCGCGCCAGTGCCAGAGGTCGAGGCTCACCTTGTCCTCGGGCAGGATGGGCGCCGGCTCGTCGTCGGGCGGCGCTTGCGCGCCGAACACCACCACGCGGCCGTCCTTGCTGAAGCTGGCGCCGGTGGTGGCGACGACTCTGCCTTCGGGCATGCCCGGGCTGCCCCGGTGCACGATGCGCTCGGCGGCAGTGCTGCCGCCGTCCCACAGGTACAGCGACGAGATCGGCTTCTTGCTGCTCCAGTCGTCCTTGTTGCTGGAGAAGACCAGGCAGGTGCCGTCCTCGTTGGAGCCGAAGCTCTGGAAGTCGGCGATGCCGGCCAGGACGTGCACCTTGCTGCCGTCGGCGGGCGACAGTGCCCACAGGCCGAGCTCGGCGACCGCGACGGGCTCCTTCGCGTCGGCACCGGGCTTGGTGCTGACGTGCGCGTAGAGCCACCGTTCCTTCTTGGTCAGACCGTAGCTGGCGACGTTGTCGAGCCGCGTCTCAGTGCCCGTGCGCAGGTCGCGCAGCACGAGCGGCGTGCCCTGCTTGCGCCGGCGTGCCGGGTCGTCGGCGTCGGCCGCGGCGTTGGCGGTCGAGGGCGCGGCGTTGCCGGCGCCGCGTCGGCCGCGGCGGCGCGCGGGTCCGCGCGCGGTTTCCGGCGCGGCCCGGACCTCGGCCTCACCGGCCTTCGCGGTCTTCGCCGGCTCTTCGCCCTTCTCGTTGCCCGTCTCGTTCGCCGCGCCAGGATCCTTTCGTTCGGCTGCGTCCGCGGGTTTCGCTTCGGGCTCGTCGAGGTGGTACACCAGCACCGGAACCTCGCGCAGGAGGCGGAACCCCTTGATGCGTTCGATCACCTCGATCTTGCCCGTGGCGAGATCGAGGATGCCGAGGTCGCCGCGGCTTGCCGCACCGCCCGCCGCTCCGCCACGACCTCGGCGTCCGCGCGCGGGGGTCGGCGCGCCCGGTTCCTCCTCGGTCTCGGTCGACTCGGACGACGCGCTCACCTTGCCCTTCTTGGCCAGCTCGGCGATGCGCTTGGTGCGCTCCTCGACCTTGGACTTGGCGATGCTGAAGACGACGTAGCGTCCGTCCGAGGAGAAGCGCGGACTGCCGCCGCGCGCGTGGCGATGCACCGCCGAGCCATCGGTGCGGCGCACCTCGAGCGAGCCGTCGCCCCACTGCGGATCGACGCTGTAGGCGACCCACGTGCCGTCGGGGGAGGCGGCGATGCCGCGCAGCGACTTCCAGCCGTCGTAGTCGTCGTGCGACAGCGGGCGCTTGTGGGTCTGGGCGGGGAGCGAGACGGCGAGGCCGCAGACGAGCGCGGCGAGCCACGGGACGGAGAGGCGAGCAGCCATGGCGTAGGGCCGCATGATAGTTCGCCGAGCGGCCTTCGGGACGTCGGGTTCGGTCCGGCTCGGAGAGGGCAAGGGGGGTGCTCGCTTCGCGTCGGCCGGGCGCCGGTCCGGGACGGCCGCGGCGAGTGGCCGCGGCGGACGGCGCCGGCTACTTCGGGTCGGAGCGGGGCGCTGGACTCGATGCCAGCAGGTGTTCGCCGAAGAAGCGGCTGAGCAGGCGGTACAGGTGCGCGCGCGACGCCCCGACCAACCCGTGCTTCTGCTGCGGGTAGATCATGCTGTCGACGAGGACGCCGTTCGCCACCGCGCGGTCGAGGAAGGTCATGGCATGGCTCAGCATCACGGTCCTGTCGTCGCTGCCGTGGACGAGCAGCAAGCGCCCGCGCAGGTGGTCGACCGCCAGGGCACGGCTCTCGTCGTAGCCCTCGGGGTTCTCCTGGGGCGTGTCCATGAAGCGCTCGGTGTAGCCGGTCTCGTAGCCGCGCCAGTCGGTCACCGGCGCGCCGGCGGCACCGCAGCAGAACAGGTCGGGCGCGCTCAACATGAGGCGCAGGGTCATGTAGCCGCCGTAGCTCCACCCGTGCACGCCGACCCGGCTGCCGTCGACGAAGCCGAGCGCCAGCAGGTGGCGCACCGCTGCCACCTGGTCTTCGACCTCGACTCGCCCCAGGTGGCGGTGCACCACCTGCTCGAATTCGATGCCGCGGTTGCGCGTGCCGCGGTTGTCGAGCGTGGCGACGATGCAGCCTTGGCTGGCCATCCACTCGAGCCAGAGCGCGCGGGCGTCGGCGCGCCCCCAGCTGTCGGTGACGAGCTGCGAGTGGGGGCCGCCGTACACGTACAGGAGCAGCGGGTAGCGGCGGCTCGGGTCGAACCCGGGCGGCAGGGTCATCACCCCGTGCAGGACGGTGCCGTCGGCGGCCTCGACGTCGAAGAACCGGCGCTCGCCGAGCGCGAACGCGCGCAGGCCCGTGTGCGTGGTGCCGACTTCACCCAGCGCCTTGCCGTCGGCGGCGACGACGCGCAGTCCACCGGGATCGAGCAGGCTCTCGTAGCGGTCGAAGAACAGGCTGGCGTCGGCGTTGGCGGTGGCGAAGTGCCGGCCACCCTCGGTGAGACGCTCCATACGGCTGCCGTCGAGGGCGGCGCGCCAGAGATGGGTCTGCCGTGCGTCCTCGCCGGTGGCTTGCACGTAGACGTGGGTGCCGTCGCCGGCGAACGCGATCACTTCTTCCACGTCGATGGCGCCGCGGGTCACCTGACCGAGCAGATGCCCGTCGAGGTCGTAGCGGTAGAGATGCCGATGTCCGTCGCGCGGCGACAGCCACAAGAAGCGCCGGCCACCGCCGGGCTCGAACCAGGGCGCATGTTCGGGCTCGACCCACTGCGAGTCGTGCTCCTCGAACAGGGTCGCCCGACGCCGACCGGTCGCCGCATCGAACGCCGCCACCTGCAGGTGATCCTGGCCGCGGTTCACCAGCCCCAGCAGCACCTCGGCGCCGTCGGGGGTGAAGCAGACGTTCGTCCAGTAGTCGTCGGCGTCGGGATCGTGCTCGAGGAAGCGGATGCTGTCGTCCTCGCTGTCGTACACCCCGACGGTCACCACCGAGTCGCTCTGGCCGGCCATCGGGTAGCGACCGCGCGCGGCGAGCGGCGGCGACTTGGTGTAGTCGATGAACGGGTACGCCGCGATCGGGCGCAGGTCCTCGCGGTAGAAGGCCAGGCGCCGGCCAAGCGGATCGGTGAACAGGCCGCGGTCGATGCCGAACTCGGATCTGTGGGCCGCGAGGCCGTACTCGATGTCGGCAGCGCGCCCGTCCCAGGTGATGCGCCGGCGGCTGCCGTCCGGCTTGCTGATCCACAGGTCGGCGTCGACGACGCTGGCGGCGAAGCGGTCGTGCGGCGCACACGCAGACGCTGTCGCCGCGGGTGGCAGACGCAGGCGCACGCTCGCGGCCGGCTCGCCGACGCGCCAGAGGTAGACCGCACTGCCGTGCTCGACGCGCACCGTCTCACCGTCGACCCAGTCGAACGCGGGCAGGGGGGCGTCCTCGCATTCGGCGCCGGCGGCGCGCAGGGCGCGCGCCAGGTCGGCGGCGGCGAACGCGTGCCGGCGGTCCCCGGTGCGGGCGTCGACGTCGACGACGTAGGGACCGGTGCGGCCGTCGAGCACCAGGCTGTAGCGCGCCGCGTCGCGCGTCCACTGTGCCTTGGGCAGGTCGGGCGCGAGCCTCTCGGGTTGGTCGAGCACGGCGTCGAGCGACAGGGTGCGCGCCTGTGCGTGCAAGGCGCCGGCCAGCGCGAGCAGCGTGAGGCACGTCGATCCGGGCGGGAGCATGCCGACGAGGTTAGCGCATTGACACCTCGGCCTCCGGCCGGCAAATAGGGCGCGCTCATGTCCCGGCACTTCCTGCACGTGTTCCCGAACTTCGACCCGGGGGGCATGGAGGTGCGCGCGGCGATGCTGATGGATCGGTTGCCCCCCCCGGTTCGGCACACGGTCGTCTCGATGAGCGGGCGGCAGGGCTGCGTGGCCCGCCTACGCCGGGCGCGGGTCGAGCTGTGCCCGCCGCCGGCCCGCGGCGGCTTCCTGGCCACGGGGCGAGCGATGGCTGCGCTGGTGCGGCGGCTCCGGCCCGATGTGGTCCTCACCTACAACTGGGGCGCGATCGAGACGGTGCTGGGCTGCAGCCTGGCCGGACATCGCGCGGTGGTGCATCACGAGGAGGGTTTCGGCGCCGACGAGACCGAGCGGTTGCTGCTGCGGCGCGCCTTCGTCAGACGCCTGCTCCTGCGCCGCGTGCGGGCGGTGGTGGTTCCGTCGCAGACCCTGCGCGAAGTGGCCCTGCGCACGTGGCGCCTGCCGACATCGTTGGTGCGCTACCTGCCGAACGGGGTCGAGCTGTCGCGCTTCGCGCCGCGGGCGCCGCGCTCCGGCGGGGACGTGGTGGTGGGCTGCGTCGCCCACTTTCGGCCCGAGAAGGACGTGCCGGCGCTGATCCAGGCCTTCTCTCGCTGCCGCGCCCGCGAGCGCGCGCGACTGGTGCTGGTGGGAGACGGTCCCGACCGCGCTCGTGCCGAAGCCGTGGCTCGCGACCTCGGCGTCGCCGCGCGCGTGCGCTTCGTCGGTGCGGTGCAGGACACCACACCGGAGTACGCGGGCATGGACGTGTTCGCCTTGTCGTCGCGCACCGAACAGATGCCCCTCGTGGTCTTGGAGGCGATGGCGGCTGGGCTGCCGGTGGCTGCCCCCAGGGTGGGCGACGTGGCGAGCATGGTGGACGCCGACAACGCTCGCTTCGTGGTCGCGCCGCGCGATCCCGCGGCCTTGGCCGCCGCGCTCGACGAACTGATC
This sequence comes from Planctomycetota bacterium, assembly GCA_041398565.1. Taxonomy (GTDB): domain Bacteria; phylum Planctomycetota; class UBA1135; order UBA1135; family UBA2386; genus DATGPD01. The sequence continues at coordinate 964,397 of JAWKUN010000002.1, forward strand.
GAGAACGAACCGCTACGCAGGCGCCTCGGCGAACGGAACCGCGCACGGGCGGCGGCGGAGTACGAACTCGGCGCGAGGCTGGACGCGCACGTGCAGCTGTACGAGGAGATCGCCTAGAAGTCGAAGCCGATGCCGACGTTGAAGAAGAACGTCGGTTCGATCGAGCCGGTGAACGACTGGCTGGTGCCGTTGCGCAGCTTGGTGTCGCCGGCGATCGTGCTGCCGATCTCGCCGAAGACGGACAAGTAGTCGCTGAGTCGATGGTCGACGCCGGCCGCGAGCCGGATCTCCTGGGTCTGCCAATCGACGCGGCGCTTGCCGCTCCCCGAAGAACTGCGGACGCGGTACTGGTCGCCCTCGAGGTAGGCACCCGCGTGCACGGTGGTGATGCCGGCATTCGGCGACCACGAGCCCTCGATCCGGTGGGGGAGCAGCACGTCGATGCGGAACTGCTCGTCGATGACCCAGGTGATGCCGGCGAGCGGGATCACGTCGACGTCGGCGAAGTCCTGCGACACGGCCACTCCGGCCTTGAGGAAGAGGTCGTCGCGCATGCGGAAGGTGGCGAGTCCGTGCCCGAACCACTGCCAGTCCTTGCTGGTGAGCGTGCCGTCGAGGTCGGAGTAGAGCCCCGGACGGAACATACCCTCGATGAGGACGTCGTCGTTGACGAAGACGCCGGCGCCGAGACGCGCACCGACGACGTAGACGTCTTCGTCGTCGGCGCCGAGGACGTTGTTGGTGAAGTCGTAGCGCCGGTGCCGGAACTCGCCGCCGAGCGTCAGGTAGGAGTCGGGATCGAGCACGATCGGCGCGTCGCCGCGCACGCGTAGCTCCTGCATGTCGAACGACCCCGGTTCGCTGGTGACCTTGGTGTTCGGCAGCAGCATGTAGCGGGCGAACACCTTCGGTTCGTAGCGCTTCGAGCGCGTCCAGTAGGCGCCGTGACGCTCGGCGAACAGGCCGCCGGGCGAGTAGTCGCGCGAACCCTGTTGCTCGTCTTGACCGACGGCTGCCGCCGGCAGGGCCGGCCCGTCATCGCGCTTGCTCACCGTCGCGCACGCCGACAGCGTCAGCATGCCCGCGCCCAGCCAAAGTCGGCTCTTGCTCATCGATGCGCCCTCCCAGGGGTGTTGCGAGTGTGGACGCCGCACCAGACCAGGGTGCGACGGCGGCGCGATGCTAGAGCCTCCGCCGACGCACGCAACGAAGAAGTGTCGCGGCTGCTAGCGCTGGAAGATGGGGAGGTACTGCCGCGGCAGCTGCAGGACGATGCTGGCGACGGCGGTGGAGAACGCGTCCCCGGGCCCGGTGCGGTTGCGCCAGGATCCATCGTTGCGCTGCAGCGACAAGATGTCTTCGGCCAGGCGTTGGTAGTAGGCCTGGAAGCGGGTGCCGCCGGCCCAGAAGAAGGCCTGGCACGCGTAGTAGTTGCCGTACCAGTAGTAGTAGTGGTCGGCGTAGTAGTGGAAGGTCTCCGGGTACGAGGCGTCGACGAGGTCCATCGCCGGCGCCCAGAGTTCTTGGTCGTAGTTGCCCGCCGACGCCAGGGCGGTGACCGCCGCTGCGTTGATCGCGAACTCGGACGGCTTCGAGTAGGCGCCGCGCCCGTAGATCTTGTAGTAGAAGAGCCCGGCCATGCGACCCGACGGCACCCGGCTGCGCAGGACGTAGGCGAGCGCCGCTTCGACGCAGGCGTGCGGAACCTCGATGCCGATGTTGCGCGCCGCGCGAAGCGCCTGGAGCTGGCAGACGGTGACCGAGAGGTCGGCCTCGGTGGTGAACGGGTTGTAGCGCCAGGCGCCGTAGCGGTTCTGGTTGTCGACGATCCAACGAACCGCCCGCTCCAGACTCGTCTTGACGTCCGCGGTCCGCGTCATGCCGTAGGCTTCGGCCAGGAACAGCGTGGCGAACGCGTGGCTGTACATGCGCGTCTCGCCGTCGCGCAGGTAGCCGTTGTCGATGCTGTGCGCGACCACGTACTTCACGGTGTCGTCGACCACTCGGCCGTACTTGCCGCGCCCGGGCAGATGGCCGCCAGCGAGGAAGGCGAGGCCGCAGAACGCGGAGACGCCGAGGTGGGCTTCGCCGCGCGCCTTCTGCTCGGCGACGGAGCTGAGCACCAGGTAGTCGTCTTGCTGCTTGTGACCGACGTCGGCGCTCCAGCCGCCGCCTTCTTGCTGCTGGCTGGCGAGCCAGGCGAGTCCCCGGTCGGCAGCTGCCTGCATGGCGAGCGGATCGATGGTGCGATACAGCGCTTCGAGGTCGATGGCGCTCACCACCTTCGCTTGCGCCTCCTCGCGTCGTGACTGCGTCGCAGCGACTCCCGCCAGCAGGAGGATCGAGAGCGCCGACGCGTGCATGGCGGCGGAGTCTAGCTCGGACGATTCGCCTCCGCACACCGTGAGCCCACTGAGTGATGCGTGGTCGCCGACGGCCGACACTCTCGCCCGCGGCGCGGGCGAGAGTGGTGGAGGCGGCGGGAATCGAACCCGCGTCCCGAAATGCCCTGGCGTAGGCCTCTACGTGCGTAGTCCGTCTTTTGGTCTCGCCGCGAACGTCTCCGACGACCAGGATCCGCCGCAGCCAGCTCGACAAGTGTCTCGTTCGCCCCGGGCCGAGCAGCCGAAGCGAACCAGTCTGGTGTGTGTCGGTGCCCATGCCCCCAGACGAGGCACAGGCACCGTGGCTACGCTAAATTAGGCAGCCAGGGCTACGTGCGAGTTGGCACGTAAGAGTCTTCGGGTTTTTAGCGAGGCCACCCGCACCTCGGCACGCCACCTACGCCATGACAGCATCCGGTCGAAACCGATCGCCCCCACGGCTGAGGGCGGATGATGGGGTATGCCCGATCGTTGCGCAAGGCTCCTGACGAAGAAGGCGACGACCCGCGTGTCCCGATGGACCGCTCGACGAGGTGGGCAGGGACGATCGCGCGCTCCGCGGACCCGCGTCTGCGTGCGGCGGTGCCGCACGCGCGGACTCGTTCAGGCGTGGCGCCGCAGGCGCACGAAGCAGGCCAGCACGAACAGCAGGCCGAGGCCCGCCAGCGGTAGACCCCACCGCTTGGCCCAGGGTGCGTACACCATCTCGATGTCGTGCTCACCCTCGGGGATCGTCACGCCACGGAAGGCGACGTCGGCGGCGAAGATCGGTACCGGCTCGCTGTCGACGGTGGCGGTCCAGCCGGGCGCGAACGCGTCGGCGACGACGAGGATGCCCCGCCCTTGCCCGGCGTCGACGTGTAGTCGCAGGCGGCCACTGCGTTGCTCGACGACGGCAACCGTGGCCGGCTTGAGGGGGGCGCGCGGCGCGAAGGCGCCGAGGTTGCCCTCGAGGACGACGCTGTCGATGGGCGTCGATCGCGTCCGCAGATCTTGGCGCGCCGCCTCGGTGTCGGCGGCGACCTTCGCCTGGAACACCAGGCGCGCGTAGGGCGCCGGTTCGAGAGGTCGGTGCTCGGGCCCGGCCGGCATCGGGAACGGCGCAGCTCCGGGCGCGCGGTCGCCGATCAGGACGTCGATCTGCGCCAAGTTGGCGAGCGTGGGCAGGAAGTGCTGCGGGTCGAGTTCGCTGCCGCGGACGCGCGCGCCGACCCGCAGGCTGCCGGGCGCGGCCTCGTCGAGGAACGCGCGCGTGCGGCGCAGCACCGCGTCGCCGGTCCGGTTGACGCGCCGCGCCGGCGCACGCCCGCGGGCGAGGCGCACGGCGCTGGCGACGTCGGTGGCGAGGACGCGCGCGTCGCCGGTGCCGACGATGTCGACTTCGGGCGGCGCGACGCGCTGCGGCGCCGTGGCCCAGGCGAGGTACACCATCTCGGCGAAGACGATGCACGCGAGCGTCACCTTCAGGCGCAAGACGCCGAGGCGGCGCCACGCGAGCAGAGTGATGCCCAGCAGCACGAGGGCCACCGCCGTGGGGAGCAGCGCCTGCGTCACCGCTTCGGTGACGGCGGCGACGGCCGGGTCGTCGGTGCTGGCGCGCACGCGCGCGAACCAGCCGGACAGCGCGCGCGGGTAGAGCAGCAGGCTGGCGATACAGCCGCCGCCGAGCATGAGGGCGCTGGCGGCAACTCCGAGCGCGACGGCAGGCCGGCGGAACGGGGTCTCGAGGAAGCCGTCGAGGCCTTGGCACGCCAAGACCAGTACCCCCAGCTGCAACAGGATCAGCGAGCAGCCGGGCAGACGACCGTCCAGCGCGAGCTGCTCGCGCAGGACGAGCGACCACGGCCCCTCGGTGGCTGCCAAGAAGCCGACCGCGGCGATGGCCAGCCATGGCCAGCGTGGCCGGGACGGGCTCGGGCGCAGGAACGCCATGACGAGGAGCAGGAGCACGATGGTCCCCGGGAAGAGGGCCAGCTCGAGCGCGTCGTTGTCAGTGCGCGGCTGGACACCCGGCATCGCCGACACCGGTGCCAACGCCGAGACCAGCGTCGGCACCGATCCGCCCGGCGTGCGCCCATGCTCGAGGACGCTGGCGTTCTGCCAGGCGTCGAGCCAGAAGGGCGCCGCCAGGAGGCACGCGCCCACCCCCGCCAGGCCGAGGTGGCCCAGGGTGGGGAGGCGGTCGGCGCGATGCAGACCCAGCATGTTCCACGCCCCGAGCGCCATGCACAGCCCGGTGCCCACGCGCGGTGTCGCGTGCGCGCCGGTGGCGAACATGGCGGCGAGACCCAGGGCGATCGCCGCGACGTAGGGCGGCGTGCGGCCGGGTCTGGTCGTGCGCCAGGTGCCCTCGAGGGCGAGCGGCAGCCAGGCGCAGGCCGCCGCTTCCGGCAAGCGGAGGAGCTGCAGTTGGAAGAAGATGCCGATTCCCCACAGACCGCCCCCGAGGAAGGCGGCGTAGCGGCTGGCTGGCAGCGCGCGCAGCCAGCGGAACATGAGGACGCAGGCCAGGGCGCTGTGCAGGGCCAGCACCCAGGGCAGAGCTGCCACCCCGCCGAACAGGATCGGCCAGAAGCCGGGGTAGAGCGGCTGCGCGCCGGACGCCATGAACGGCTCCCCGAGGCGCGCGAACGGGTTCCACCAAGGCCACTCGCCACCGGCCAACACGGTCGCGGCGTCGGCGAGGGTGGGCAGGACGATGTCGCCGTTCACCGCAGCCTCGCCGGTGGCGGCCCCGGGCTGCACCATTCCCAAGAGCAGCGGCCCCTGGGCCAGCAGCGCAGTCGCCACCAGGATCGCAGCGGCCACGCAGGCTTCCCGTCTACCGGTCCCGAACAAACTCAATGTGGTGCCGCCTGGTTCTTGGTGCCGCGATGACCGCTCTTCGGGGTTTCGGCCGAGGCGCACACCGGCCTTGAGCCCGCGCGCTCAGGCTGGTGTGGACTCGGGGGGCGGCGGCGCCGGGATCCGGTCGGGTACCGCCCGCCGACCGCGAAGGGCCAGGAAGGCGAGAGCCAGTGCGGCGAGCACGGTCACACCGGTGCCGAGCCCGAGCCGCGGCGAGAAGTAGGTGAACCGCACCTCGGTCGCCTCGGGCCCCAGCGGCAGGATCCGCATGAACAGGTTGCCGCGCGCGAGGTCGACCTCGCGTCCGTCGGCCGTCGCCGTCCAGCCGCGCATGAGGGCGTCGCTCACGACGAGGAATCCGGGTGGGCCCGCGTCGGTGTGCAGGCGCAGCTCGGTGGGCGTGTCCATTACGAAGCGCACGGCTCGCCCCTCGGCACCGGCGGCGCCGGCGTGACCGTGCAGGCGGGCGGCCTGGTCGGGGAGGACCAGCGCTTCGCGACGCGGCGCGAGGTCGGGGGCGACCATGGCGGCGATGACCGCCTCTTCGTCGGGCAGAGTGCGCAGGGACGGCACGACGAACGCGCGTGGCAGAGCGGTGGGCCGCTCGTACACGTGGAAACTCGGGTCGCCGCCGACGGCGACCTCGTCGCCGGCGAAGCTCAGGCCGGCGGTCGCGTCACCGGGCAGGCTCGCCAGGACGTAGCGCACGCCCAGGAGGTCGAACAGCGGTCGCTGCAGGCGTTCGTCGTCGGGGAAGGCCATCGGCCAGTAGCCGCGGATCATGTGGTCCGGTCCGTACAGCTTCGTGAACAGCCGGTGCGAGCGCGCATCGACGAAGGTGTAAGCGTGTAGGTCGCGGATGCGTTCGGGGACCAGCAAGCACGGCGGCAGCGCCTGCGGGAGCTGCGGCACGCGCGCGGCGCGGGCGACGACGAAGCCACCTCGATCGGCGTGCGCGTCGCGTTCGCGGCGCAGCAGGTCGAGCGCAGGTGCTGCGAGGGGGGCGTCGGGGCGGCCGCGGTTGACGGGCAACGCGAAGCACAGGAGTTCGGCGGCGGTGCCTGCCAGCCCGACGACGAGCCACGTGGTCGTCGTCATGCTTCGCCGGGCGAGCGAAGGCAGCGCCAAGAGCCACAGCGCCGCCGCGGCGAACGCCATGATCCCGTAGTTCAGGTTGCAGCGCGCCTGGTCGATGGACGCGGCGGCGGTGTGGCCGAGCAAGCCCTGCACCATCTCTGGGGTGACGTTCGGGAAGCGCGGGCGGTAGTGATCGAGCAGGGTCGGCGTCAGATGCGCCAACCACGCATCCGGTGACCTGGTGCCGAGGATCCAGCGGCCGACGACGCAGGCGACCAGGCCCAAGAGAGCGATCCCGGCGAGCAGGCGCGCGCGCACCGGGACCTGCGCCGCCTGCTGGAACCCGCGCGCAGCCAGCAGGGCGACCAGGGCGCAACCCGGCCCGAGGAAGCGGAGCGGCGGCACACTGCGCACGAAGGGCAGATCGTTGAGGGCGGACGTGAGCGGGCCGGCGCACGCCAGGGCGAACAGCACGAGCAAGGCGATGGCGGCGAAAGCGCGGCCGGCAGCACGTCGGCCGACGAGACCCAGCAAGGCCAGGAGCAGGACCAACACGCCTGGGTACACCGTGTACTCGACGAAGTTGTAGTTGGGACGGAACAGCACGCCGTCCGTCCAGCCCGCGCGCGAGAACATCGACCACGACAACAGGGAGGAGTCGTAGGGAAGGGCTTGGTTGGCCGGCGTGCCGAACGGATCGGGGAGCGCGTAGCCGAGGAACCCCATCGGATCGAAGGCCTGGCTGGCGATCGAGTCCGCCGTCGGATCGGGGTCGCGGTTCGACTCCGGGAAGAAGGCGAACATCGGCAGCAGCTGCACTGCGGCGAGCGCCATACCCAGGCCGGCGAAGGCACCGTCGAGGAGCAGCAGGCGCAGCGCATCGCCGGCACCCTGGCGGCGCGCGCGCCCGCCGGCCAGCCAAACCGCCCACCCGCCGGCGACCAGCGTGCCGGCTGCGGCGTAGGCCGGAAAGCCGGCGAGCCAGCTCATCGCCAGGCACAGCGCGAGGCCGACGCCGGCGCGCATGCGAGCGGCTCCTCGCCGGTCGTCCATGCGCGTGAGCGCCCACAGCATGCCTGGCAGCCAGACCAGCGCGTGCACGCGCTGGTAGAAGTGCAGGTTGGCGCTGAGGGTGCCGCTCAGGGCGAAGGCGATCGCGCCGAAGGTCGCGGCCAGCGGCGCTATCGACAGTGAGCGCAGGAAGCCGAACATCAGCAGCCCGGCGATGGCGAGCGCCAGGTACGCGTTCCACGCCAGCCCGTGGGTCGGGTCGACGGCCAGGAAGGTCAGCCAGTTGGGCGGGTACATGAGCCCGACCACCGACGTCGACAGCAGGGCCGCACCGAAGCGCGCGTATGGGTTCCAGTGCGGCAGGCGCCCGGCCGCCAGCTCGCTGCGCACGAAGGTCAGCTCCGGGATGAACGTGATCGGGATCTCGGTCACGTCCATGTTGGCGCCGGTGTCGAGCCGTTCCAGCAGGCCGGCGTCGAGTTCGGCGCGGAACGGCGGGAACGTCGCCGCCGAGAACGGTAGGTAGACCTCGCGTCCGAGGAGGCTGGGCCAGAGCAGCGCGGCCGGCAGCAGCAGGAGCAAGACGGCCGCGGCGCGGCACGCGCGGCGGCTCGTCACCGGGTCGAGTTCGGCACGGTGGTCGGTCATCGTGGTCGGGTTCGAGTCGAGGTCGCGCGGCGGACGGCGCCCGCGACCAGCATCAGCAGCGCTGCACCGGCGCCGACCAGCCCGAGGCGCGGCGGCCACTGCACGCGCGGTGCGTCGTAGGTCAGTTCGAGGCGGTGCCGGCCTGCGGGCATGGCGACGGCGCGCAGGAAGTGATCGGCGATCAGGATGGGTACCTCGGCGCCGTCGACGCGCGCGCGCCAACCCGCATCGAACGGGTCGGCGACGCGCACCACACCGGAGCTGGGCGCATCCACGTCGAGCGCGATGGCTTCGTCGGACCAGGCGACGATCTCGACGCGCGCGGCGTCGTTGCCCTGGCCGGCCGTGCCAGCTGGCACGGGCTGTTCGAGGATGACTTCGTGCACGGCGTCGCGCGTGGTGTCGGCGAGCAAGCGCAGGCGTTCGTCGCGATCGGGAACGACCCGGACCCGGGTGAGGAACGTGGCGCGCGGTGCGCACGTGGTTCGCTCGTACAGGCGTTCCGGACCGGGCCAGTCGGCCGGCGTGCGGTCGACCAGCACGGGGAGGCCGCCAGCCAGGCCGGCGTCGGCGGCGAGCACCCACTTGAGACCGAGCACGTCGCACAGAGGGTGTGTCAGCGACGTCGCCCGGCGGAACGACTGCACGCCAGCGCCGCCGAGCGCCACCGGCGGCACGCCGGGCACGGGAGGTTCGATGGCGGTGAACAGCTCCTCGCGACGGCGTGGCGCCAGCGAGGTGTAGATCGCCAGGTCTTCGAGGCCGTAGAAGGCGGCCAGGTTCGGCTGCGCCAGCTGCGTGCGCACGACGGACTGGTCCAGCCGCTGGAAGCGCGGGCGGGGGTTCGACGCGTGGCTGTCGGCGAGAGCCGGCTCGAGGATGCGCGGCGGCGTGGTGACTCGCGCTGCCGGCACCGCGACCACGGGACCGCGGCCGGCGTGCACCAACTCGCCGAGGCCGAGGAGAGCCAGCAAGACGAGGGTGGTGTTGGTGCGACGTCGGCCGAGGGCGACGAAGCCGAGCGCCGCGACGATTGCCGCGCGCCCGAACGTGGCGAGCAGGTGTGACTGGTTGTCGCCTGCCTCGCTGGGCTTGGCCGCGGCTTCGAAGGCGGCGGCATCGACGCCGGGAAGGTCGTGGCGTGCCACCGTCAGCTCGGCGTAGCCGCGTTGCATCGACTTGGCGTCTCCGAGGTGCAGAGCGAACAACGCGACGCTGGCGAGCGCGACGAGCAAGAGAAGGGTTCGGGCACCGTGCAGGCGCGCCCCGGCGAGCCAGCGGTCGGCCCCGAACGCGGCCAGCACCGACAGCGCCATGGCGGGCAGGAAGAGGAAGCGTCGCACGTCGCCGCTGCGGGCTCCGGGCACGAAGGCGCTGAGTTCGAGCGCTGGCCAGGTGCCGGTGGCCAGCAGCAAGCCGAGTCCCCCGGCGCTGGCGAAGAAGGCGACCTCGGCGCGTCGCGCGCGGTGGCCGAGGCCGGCGGCGGCCAGCACGGCGCCGACCAGTCCCAGGGCGAACGCCGTCTCCGGCCAGTTCATGCTGCGAGCGGAGAGTGGGGTGAGCAGGAGCAGCGCCGCGAAAGGCGGGCGAGCGTTGTCGAGCAGGCCGTCGTAGAACGCGGGCTGCGCCCAGGCCAAGAGGTCGGGCCAGGCCAGCGTCAGCAGGTGCGGCCAGCTCATGGCGTGGGCGCGGAGGTCGGCAGTGGAGGGCACGGCGCGGGCGCTGTCGCGCGCGGCGTCGAGCACCGGCAGCATCTGCGGGCAGGCCAGGAGTCCACCGACGACGAAGGCGAGTGCGATGCGGGCGAGCGGTCGGCGGCGCGCGCCGCGCGGCGCCCGGGCAGCGCACAGCAGCGCGTAGGCGAGCACCAGGTATGTGCTCTGCAGCGCCACCGGGGCGAAACCGCCGAGCCAGGGCACGCCGATCGCACAGGCCAGCAGACCGAGGGTGGCCCAGCCTGCACCGGCGAAGACGGCGTGCACGCACGCCAGCGCACCGAACAACGGCAGGGCCGCCGACAGGATGACGTTGTGGTGGACGCGCGCTTGCGTCCAGAGGCCGACCACGGCGCAGGTCATCCCGAACAGCGCGGCCGCGTGCCGCACACCGAGGCGTCGCAAGAAGTGGTAGAGCAGCAGGCCGAGGAGGCACTGGTGGGCGAAGAACCAGGGGCCGTACACCGTGGTGGCGTCGCACCAGCGCAGCAGCCAGGTCCACGGCATGTAGATCTGGCCCATCTGCGGCACCACGGGCGCGCCGCCGCCGAGTTCGCGTGTCCACAGCGGCAGGTGGCCGGAGCGCAGACCGTCGCGGGTGATACGGTCCCAGGCCAGCGACTGGTTGTACTTGTCACCGCCGGTCGGGTTGCCGACCAAGAGGTCGTCGGTGCCGAGGCCGCGAGCGCTCGCCTCGCTGCGCAGCGGTGGGATGTTCTCCGGCGGGAACGGGACCAACGCTCGGCCGGGCAGCAGGGCGGGACCGAGGAAGGCCGCCGCGGCGACCGCGGCGAGCAACAGAGCCCAGAGGTGGCGTGCCAATTCGTGGAGGGGTGTAGCGGGACCACGCCCGACACCGATACCTTACTGGCGATGACGGTGGCGGCCGACCCTGATGTGGCTCTGCGTCGTGACGACGGCGGAGCGCGGCCGACGGCCTCGATGCATGCCGCGTTCCGCGGGCCCTCCAGCTTCACCGCGACGCACCTCGTCTGGCTGCTCGCGCTGACTCTGCTGGCGGCGTTCCTCCGGCTCTACAAGTTGGGCGAGTGGTCGTTCTGGGTGGACGAGGCGCACACCTTCCGGGATGCCACCTCGGACTTCGCGCAGTTCCAGCAGTCGCACGTGGTGCGCTACCCGCTGTCGTTCCTGCTGCTGCGTGCGATGTTGTGGTTCCTGCCTTCGACCAGCGAGGGTTGGCTGCGCCTGCCGTTCGCGTTCTTCGGCATCGCCACCGTGCCGGCGCTCGCCTTCGTCGCGCGCGGAATCGTCGGCCGCCCCGCCGCGCTGCTGGCCGCGACCCTGCTGGCGTTGTCGCCATGGCACATCTACTGGAGCCAGAACTGCCGGAGCTACGCCATGGTGTGCTTCCTCGCGGTGCTGGCGATGGGCGCCTTCTACGAGGCCAGCCGGCGACACAGCTTGCTGCTGGGAGCGACCACCGTGCTGCTCACCGTGCTCGCCGGCGCGTGCCATCCCTCGGCCTACCTGCTGCTCGGTGCCTACCTGGCGTTCTGGACCCTGTCGCGTCTGTTGAGCACCGGCTCGGCCAAGGCCGACGCCGTGCGCACGCCGCTGGAGAAGTGGCTGCCGTGGCTGATCCTCGGCGCGATCGTGGCCATGGCGCCCATCATCGTCAGCGGCATCGGCTACTTCGCCCGCGCCAAGCCGGGCTTCTCGTTCCTGCACCTGCTGCAGACCACGGTCTACTTCGTGCGGGCGCCGATGATCGTGGCGGCGATCGGCGGCTTCCTCTGGCTCCTGCACCGCGGCGAGCATGCGGCGTTCTTCTTGGCCTGCTGGATCGTGGCGCCCTTGGTGGTGCTGTCGATCCCCATGTTCGCGGTCACGGCGCAGTACGCGTTCTACACGCTGCCGGCGTTCTGCTTGCTGGCCGGCGCCGCGCTGCGCGGCTTCGTCTCGCACATCACCGAGCAGACCCGCCTGGCGCGGCTGATGCGGGCGGTGCCACTTGGCATCCTGGCGGCGGATGCCCTCGGCTACAACGTGCTCTACTTCCAGGCGCAGCACGGCGATCGGCCCAACTGGCGGGCAGCGCGCGACTGGATCGATCGCCGCGGCGATGCGCAGGGCTTCGTCCTGACCACCAACGGCCCGAGCATGTGCTACTACCTCGACCCCGAGCACATGCTGCCGAACGAGTCCACGGTGGTGAAGCAGATCGTCGCCTTCAAGCCGGATGATCCTGACGAACCCTGGATGGCCGAGGACCCGGCCGGCTATCTCGACACCTACGTCGAGCGCTGCCGGAGCGAGGGCAAGACCTTGTACGTGGTGCTGACCGAACCCGAGCTGCACCAGATGGACCCGACCGGTCGCTTCGAACACCACCTGCGCGCCACGTTCCGCCAGGTCCTGCGCCTGCCGGTCTGGACCGGACCCAAGGACATGGAAGTGTTCGTGTACGAACTGCCGCCTGCGGCGACCGGCGGGCGCTGACCCGCTGCGCGCAGCCGTTCGCGCGCGAGCACCTCAGACGGAGTCGGGCGGAGGCACCTGGGTGTCGGCCGGCTTGCCGGCCGCCTTGTCGGGCACCGGATCGAAACCCGGTGTGGCGAAGGGGTGGCAGCGCAGGATCCGCCACGACGCGAGCGCCAGGCCGACCCACACGCCGCGCCGGCGCACGGCCTCGAGCGCGTACTGCGAACACGTCGGCTCGAAGCGGCAGCAGCGCGGCTTGAGCGGCGACAGGATGGCCCGGTAGGCGACGATGGGCAGGACGACGAGTCGGCGCATCATCGTTGCGGCCTCGGTTCGCTGCGGGCGCGGCCTTCGCCGCGGGCCAAGCGCTCGAACAGAGCCAGCAGCTCGGCGCGAAGCTCGGCGAGCGCGAGGCGTGCGCCCGGGGTCTTGGGGATGAGCACGACGTCGAAGGCGGCCGGCAGGCGGGCGCGCTCGAGGCGGAACGCTTCGCGCAGGATGCGCTTGAGCTTGTTGCGCCGGACGGCGCCGCCGTGGTCCTTCGACACCGACACGCCGAGACGGTGGGAGCCCTCACGGCGGGGGAGAGCGACGACCACCACCTGCTTGCCGGTGAGGCGGCGACCGCGGCCATAGACCCGGCGGAAGTCGCGCGGTGTCAACAGGCGGGCGCACTTCGGCAGTGTCGCCGTCACCGAACCGTCAGCGCCGCGCCTCGATCTGCCGCAGCATGTCGTGAGCTCTCACCAGCGACGGGTGTCCTGCCGGCAGGTTGTGGGTGGCGAGGAACTTCTGCACGTCGCGGTACGCCTCGTCCAGGCGGCCGGCCTCGTACAGCGCGCGTGCCCGGTTGTAGTAGTCGGCCGACCGGCTGGGATCGAACTGCAGGATGCGGTCGAGCTCGAAGATCGCCATGTCGTACTTGCCGCGGTCGAAGTGCAGGTTGGCGAGCTGCGAGCGCACGGTCAGCTCGTCGTCGACGAGCTCGCTCAGCTCCTGTGCCACCTTCTCCTCGGTGGACACCTTCATCGTCGACTCGTACACCTTCTGCTTGGCGTCTTGCTCGGCGGCGGCGTGCTCGAGGTACTTCTGGCCGGCCTCCACTGCCCCGACGTAGTCGTCACCCAGCGACTTGACGCTGAGCATGTGCTTGTAGGCGAGGCGCAGCATGTCGCCGCGCTCGATCAACACGTCGAGGTCGCGTTGGGATCGTGCCAGGTGTGTGCGCGCCTCCGTGTCGCACTCCTGCAGTCGCACCTGGAACAGCGCTCGCTCCTGGCTGGTGATCTCGCGCCGCGCCGCTTCCGCTTCGGCGAGGTGCTTCTCGTCCAGCATGAAGCGGGCGAACTCCTCGTGCAGGAGGGCGTCGCCGAGCAGGACTTGCGGACCGTGCTCCTGGAACGAGCGCAGCGCCAGCGTGGCGTCGAAGGCCGCCTGTGCATCCTCGAGCATGGCCTGCTTGCGCGCAGGAGTCGTGGCGTAGCGCGGGTCCTTGGCCTGACGCAACAGGCAGTAGCCCTTGACTGTGTTCAACCGATAGTCGGACGGGTCGATCTCCAAGCCCTGGCGGACTTGGTCGAGGGCCTGCGGCAGGCGGTTGGCGCTCCAGTACAGGCTGGCGTTCGCCTTGTGCTGGTCGAGGCTCGCGCGCTCGTCGTCGTTCAGGCCGAACACGCCGCAGGCGCTGGCGAGCAGGGCGAGGCAGGAGAAGAGGGAACGCTGCATGATGGGCGGGGTAGGCAGGCGCCGCTTCCGGGGGCGAGCGGACGCCGCGGCAGTATCGCCGCCGGGCACGCGGAATGACATCGGCTCTCGTCGGCAGCGCGGCCTGCGGTGCGACGGCGGCTGGGGAAGGCCGGGACCCGCCGCCGTGGGCCGCCGGCCCACCGAGCCGGCGGCCGTAGCCCGACGGAGACGGGGGTCCGGCCCCGGGCCGGGCGCTTCCCGTGGCTGGACGCGGTCGGTGCGGCACGGAGGCCGCCGAGCGTCACGATTGTCATGAGGCGGCTCCCGGATCTTGTCGATGAGAGCGGGGACGGAGGAGTGGGTGCAGGCGGTGGACCAGGAGGACTCGGGGCGGGAGCTTGCCCGGACGGGGCAGCGGCATAGTGCCGTGGGCCTGACGCGCCGGGTCCTCGCGTTCGTCTGGGGTCTCGCGCTCCTCAGCGCACTGCTGTCGGCGATCACCGCCCATGCGCTGGGCGAGCTCGAAGGTCTCGCCGCCGAGGTCTGCGAACACGCCGAACTCTACGCACCGCTCGTCGATGCCTCCCGCCAACTGGAGAACGCACACGCCGACCAGGTGCTGGTCCTTGCCTCGGCGGTGGCCGAGAGCGACGGCGCCGGGCCGCTCGCCGATGCCGTGGCGCAGCGCGCCGAGCGACGCGTGAAGGAGCTGTCGGGCGTGTTCGCCGCGTCCGTGTCGCGCCTGCGATCGCTGCTCACCATCGACCTGGCGGCCGCGCGTGCGCGCAGCGCCATCGAAGCCGACGAGGCCCAGCTCCGCAGCGACACCCTGGCCATGCACTTGCAGGCGGCCGTGCGCAGCCAGACCGCGTTCGAGACCGAAGTGGAGGCCGTGCTGGCGGCGCTGCGCGCCGGCGAGGTGGAGACCGCGCGTCGCCTGCAAGCCTCGGTCGACGCGGGCGGCCCGGCGGTGCGCAGTGCACTCGGCCGCATGCTCGACTACCTCCAGGGCAGCATCGCCGACGCCGGCGTCGAGACCAAGGCGTTCGTCACGTCGGCGCGGCGCACGGTCCTCGTGCTCATGGTCGCGGTCTTGCTGGGCACTGTGCTCGGCTCGGTTTGGTTCGTACGCTCCCTGGTTCGGTCCGTGCGCGGCATCGTCGTCGGCGCGCGCGGCGTCGCACAGCGGCTGCAGGACGAACACTTCGCGTTCGAACCGCTGGTCGCCGACGAAGCTGGTGAGATCGGGCAGATCGCCGACGCCTTCAATGCCGTCGGCGAGCGGCTGGCGGCGACCTTGACGGCGCGCGATGCCGCCGAGCTGGAGCTGCGCTCGGCACGCGATGCGGCTCTGGACGCCGCGCGCATGAAGGCACAGTTCCTCGCCAACATGAGTCACGAGATCCGCACGCCGCTCAACGGCGTGATCGGCATGACCGGACTCCTGCTGGAGACGGCGATGTCGGCCGAACAGCGCGACTTCGCCGAGACGATCCGATCGTCGGGCGACCAGCTCCTGGCGCTCATCAACGACATCCTCGATCTGTCGAAGGTCGAAGCCGGCCGCATGCAACTCGAGTGTGTCGACTTCTCGGTGCGTGCCGTCGTCGAGGAGTCGCTCGACCTCCTGGTCGAGCAAGCCGAGCGCAAGGGGATCGAGTTCGGCTGTCTGGTCGACGAGACGGTGGCGTCGGTCTACCGTGGCGATCCCGGCCGCTTGCGGCAGGTGCTGCTCAATCTGATCGGCAACGCGGTCAAGTTCACCAGCCACGGCGAAGTCGTGGTGCGGGTGGCGGTGGAAGGCGAAAGCGAGGCTGGCACGTCGCTCGCGTTCGAAGTCCAGGACACCGGCATCGGTCTGACGCCCGAGCAGCAGGCGCGCATCTTCCAGCCGTTCGTGCAGGCTGACGCCTCGACCACCCGCAAGTTCGGCGGCTCGGGCCTCGGCCTCGCAATCAGCCGCAAGATCGTCGAACTGATGGGCGGCGTCCTGGGCGTGCGCAGCGAACTCGGCGTCGGCTCCA
Source organism: Planctomycetota bacterium (assembly GCA_041398565.1). Lineage (GTDB taxonomy): Bacteria > Planctomycetota > UBA1135 > UBA1135 > UBA2386 > DATGPD01. Next base: position 980,231 of record JAWKUN010000002.1, read on the forward strand.
CCTTCGCCTTCCGTGTCGTGTTGCCCAAGGCCGAGACCGCGGTGACGGCGCCGCTGGTGCCGATCAACCTGCGTGGACGGCGGGCGCTCGTCGTCGACGACAACCCCACCAACTGCCGCATCCTGAAGACGCAGCTGTCGGCGTGGGGGCTGGCCGTCGACGTCGCCGAGAGCGGCAGCGCCGCCTTGGGCCTGCTGCGGTCCGCTGCTGCGGCCGGCCGGCCGTACGAAGTGGCCATGCTGGACTACCTGATGCCGGAGATGGACGGCCTGCGTCTGGCGCGGCACATCAAGTCGGACGAGAGCCTCGCAGGCACGCGTCTGGCGCTGCTCACTTCGGTGACCTGGCACGGCGACATCGCCGACGTGCACGCCGCCGGCATCGACCTGCGTCTCACCAAGCCGGTGCGACGGTCGCGGGTCTTCGACGCCGTCTGCCAGCTCGTGTCCGGCGTCGCGGCTGATCCGGTCCTGGCGACGGAGAGGCCGGAGGACGCTCGCCCGACCTTCTCCGGCCTGCGCCTGCTGGTGGCCGAGGACAACTCGGTGAACCTGAAGGTGATGACCCGCATGCTCGGTCGCTTGGGCTGCCGAGCCGACGCGGTGGGCAACGGTGTCGAAGCCGTCGAGGCCGCTCGCCGGGTGCCCTACGACATCATCCTCATGGACTGTCAGATGCCGGAGATGGACGGCTACGAGGCGACGTCGCACATCCGCCGGGAAGGTGGCGTGAACGCCCGCACGGTCATCGTCGCGGTGACCGCCAACGCTCTGCAAGGCGACCGCGAACGCTGCCACGAAGCGGGCATGGACGACTACCTGGCGAAGCCGGTGAAGCTCGAGGCTCTGCAGGCGACGCTGGCCCGCTGGGCCGGCACCGCGACGGCGAGCACGTCGGAGAGCTGAGCCGGACGGAGGCGAGCGCGGTGTGGCCGCTCGGCAGGCGTGCCGAAGGAGGCTCGCCTACGGCTCCGGCGCGCGGCCTCGCGACGGGAACTTGTCGTGGGCGTCGAGGACCATGCGGGCGCGGCGGGTGACGTGGGTTTCGGCGAAGATGTGGGCCATCAAGGCGCTCGGCAGCTGGATGCACTGGGCCAGGATGTCGGCAAGCTGACCGGTGGCGACGTTGGCGGTGTCGGGCATGGCGTCACCGACACGGGCGCGGATGGCGATCTGCAGGGGCCCGGAGAGTTCGTCGACCTCGGCGCGGGTGGGGCCGACCTCTTCGACGACGTCGTAGCGCATGCGGCGGTAGAGGCGGTCGCTCTCGACCTCGGTGGCGCGCACCCGGACGACGCCCAGAACCCAGATCAGGAAGCGCCCGTCGGGCAGGCGGTGGTGCTTGACGATCTCGCCGAGTCCACACACCGCGGGAAGGCACGGACCCTGGGGCAGAGGCGTTCGATCCTCGCACGGCGCGGCCAGGATGAGGCGGCCGGTGCCGTCGAGCGAGTCCTCGATCATCTGCCGGTAGCGCGGCTCGAAGATGTGCAGCGGCAGGAGTTGACCGGGGAACAAGAACACGCCAGCCAGCGGAAAGACGGGCGCGACTTGCGAGCTGCTCTCGCCGTCGGGTGGCCAGCCGGTGGGGACTGGCGAGGCCTTTGGATCGGGGTCGGAACTCAACGCAGGAACCGGTCGAGGCCCACAGTGTAGCGTCGCACTCTCGCCGTCGCGCCGCGGCATGCGCCGATCGTCGTAGCGTGGGGACGGCACCCCGAGGGTGCGGTCGGCTGCTGCTGCCTCCGAGGCCTGGCACGCAAGCCTCGGATCCGCAGCACTTGCAGCTCAGCGCGGCCGGCGGCCGCAACCCAAAGGGTTGATGTCGGCGCAGCGCCGACCAGAGGGGGCCGCCGGCGCTGTTGTAGCTTGGAGCTTCCAGGGCTGCTCGGGCGTGGCCTGGTCAGCTCTGTGGCAACGGAACAACACGGCCGAGTTCGCGCCCGCCGCGACGATTCGCAGCCCTTGCAGCTCAGCCGATCTCACGCAGCGGCCGCACGATCAGATCCTTCAGAGCGAAGTTGCTGCCCTCACCCACGCGCGTGACGAACAGGTCGTTGTGGTGGCGGATGAGGCCGAACTCGTCCAGGCAAGCCACGCCGCCACAGATCTCCATCGCTCGCACCAGCAGGTCGCTCGCCTCGCGGCTGCTGTCCACCTTCACCTTGGCGGCCTGTTCGCGCGTCAGGCGCCCCTCGTCGAATCGACGGCAGCAGTGCATCAACCAGGTCAGGTTGCGCTCGAGAGCGATGTCCATGTCGATGATGACGTCCTGGACGCGCTGGAAGCGACCGATCGGCTTGTCGCCGAACTGCGTGCGCTCCTCGGCGTAGATCCGGCAGCGGTCGAGCGCGAAGGCGAGCGAGGCGAGTGCCAGGCCGGCGATGAACAGCCGCCCGCCGTTCAGCGTGTGCACCATCACCTTGAAGCCGCCGCCCTCGCTACCCAGCACGTCGTCGGCGGAGACGACCACGTTCTCGAAACGGATCGAGCCGGTGCTCGACTGCTCCCAGACGCGCTTGCCGGCCATCTCCTGGTAGAAGACCCCTTTGGCGTTCATGGGCACGAGGAAGCAGGTCGAGCGTTGGCCGTTCGGCGCTCGTACATCGGTCATCGCGTGCACGATGACGTGGCTTGCCCAGCGCGCGTTGGTCGACCAGCACTTCTCGCCCGAGATCTCCCAGGCGGTGCCCGTGCGACGCGCGGTGACCTCGGGGTTGGCCGCGTCGGAGCCGCGACCGGGTTCCGAGAGTCCGAACACGAACATGCGGTTGCCGTGCGCCAGGTCGGGCAGGTGGGCGCGCTTCTGCGCCTCGTTGCCGCTCAGCTGCAAGGGCTTGGCGCCCAACGAGAGGGCGGCGCCGGGAGTGATGGCGACCGACTGGCTGTGGTAGCCGATGGCCAGGCCCATGAGCACCAGGTCGGTCTGGTCGCCGCCCTGCCCGCCGTATGCCTCTTCGATCGGCAACCCGAAGAGACCGAGCTCGCCCATGCGCCGGATGCACTCGTCTGGCACCAAGACGTGCTCGCGCTCCCAGGTCAGCACGTTCGGCGCGATCTCGGCGTCGGCGAAGTCGCGCACCATGGCGTAGAAGTCGAACTTCTCTTCGGGGACCAGGTCCTTGAGATAGGTGTCGATCCGACGCGCCATGGCGCCTCTTTTAGGGAAAGCCATGGCGCGAGACCACAGCCAGTTCCCGGCATGGTCACGACGGTTTCTCGAGCCGCTCCGGCGAAAGGCGAACGAGGCTCGTCGCCCCGCACCTCACGCGGCAGCCGCCTACTTGTCGCTCTTCTCGCGCTCCGTTGCTGCCGGGCTGGACGACTTCGCGCGCATCGCGGCGAGGAACAGCTCGGCGGCTTCGTTGTGCTCGTCGATTTCCAGGACGCGTCGGAAGGCGCGCTCGGCACCGGGTCCATCGCCGGAGAAACGAAGGTTGTAGCCGAGCACGAGCTGAGCCGCGGCGTCGTAGGGCTTCTCCTCGGTGTAGCGCTTCAGCGTCTCGATCTGGGCGTCCAACTCTTCGGGCTTGCCGTAGAAGGTGCGCTTGTCGACGACCACGGTCGCCAGCTCCGGATCGAGCTGCAGCGCCTTGCTGATCATGAACGCGGCGTAGTGGTAGTCGCCCAGGGCGAACAGCGCGTCGGAGAGCGCGAAGTGGATCGACGCGTCGTCGGGCAGGTACGACAGGGCGCGCAGGTAGCTGTCGGCAGCGTCCTGATATCGCCCATCGCTGAAGTAGCCGTCGGCCAGAGTCACGTGCCGCTCGGCAAGGTCCTCCTTGCTCGGAGCGGCTTCTGCGCCGCCCCTGCGCACGCGGACGGCTCCGCTCGTCGAGACGATGTCGGCACGGCCGTCGTCGATGCGGATCGTGACGTCCGCGTCGTCGTCGCCGTAGTCGCCGTAGGGTACGGACACCGGCACGTACACCGACGTGGGCCAGTACCACGGACGGTAGGTCGCGACGCCGTAGGGGTCCCACTGGCTCCAGTAGTAGCCGGTCCACGCGGTCGAGCCGTAGGACCACCACGAGTAGCGCGGCCAGTAGTAGCTGCAGTAGGCCGGCCACGAGTAGAAGCCCCAGCGGCACCAGGTCGGCACGTGGCACCACGCAAAGCTGTAGGGGGAACCCCAGCGACCGTGCCAGTAGCCGTAGAAGCGGCCTCCGGACGAGGTGACACCCCAGGGGTGCCTGCCGTGGAAGACCCGATTGCCTCGCCCGTAGCTCCACTCACCGGGGCGTCGCTCGCTGCCCGCGTTCGATCCACCGCGAGCGCCGAGACGGGATTGGCTCGGCTGGGAGCGCGGGACGGCGACCGGGACGGATCGTCCGGGCACCCGATATCGCGGGGTCGCACCCGGCGTCGTCGGACTCGTCTTGGGAGCACGTGGCACCGGGGCGGGCGCCGTACCTGGCTTGCGGGGCCGGAGGCCTGGGCGATCGACCACGTCTCCCGGCCCCTTGTATCCCCGTTCGCCTGGCGAAGGCTTCCTCGGGGTGGCTCGGTCGACGTCGCGCTCGTAGCGGCGGCGCTGCCGCGTGTTGCTGCGATCGTCCGGGACCACCGGCTGTGGGCGGTAGCTGTCCCGGAGGGTCGGCTTGTCGTCGAAGGGCACCGTGCGTCGCCTCGGCGGGACGGTGATCCTCGTGCCACCGCCGATGGGGGCGGGTGACACAGGCGTGGTCGGGTTGCGTGGCGTCGCGGGCGTGGGTTGTGGGCGACGGATGACCGGCACCCGCGAATCGGGTGTCGGGGCAGGTCTGGTGACGGGGGCCGGAGCAGGACTCGGGGAGTAGCGCGGCGACGGAGTCGGGCGGACGCGCGGCGCCGCTGGGCTCCGGACCGGTGTGGGCGCCGTTCGCTGCGTCGGCGGTGTGTAGCGCGGGGTCGGGTTGGGGCGTGGGGCGACCGGCGTGGGCCGAGGAGCTGGCGCCACCGGTGCGCGCCGGACGACGGGAGCGGGCTGCGATCTCGGCACGGGAGCGGGTCGGGGCGCTTGCACAGGTGGCCGGGACACAGGTGGCCGGGACACAGGTGGCGGGGCCGAGCGGACCGGCGTCGGCGCCGAGCGCGGCGTCACCGTGGGCGTCGGAGTCGCGCGGGTGGGCCGTTGCGCGGCCAGCGAGGCTCCCAGGACGACCCAGAGAAGAATGCAGCGCGCGTCGAACATGGTTGATGGTCCTCCAGCAAACTCGGTGCCGGCGACGGGCTCCGCATCGTAGCGTCGCGTCGTCGCGACGTCGGTCCGCGCTACCGCCGACGAGCGGCCGCCGTGCGCCTGTCGCCGGCGTCATCGGGGGGCGCCTTGTTCGAAGCCGCCCGGCCGAGGTCGGTGTGGCAGTGTCGTCCGAGCAGGACATTCGCGACGACAAAGTCGAGCCTCCGTCTTCCCCTGAAGCGTAGTCGGCGCCAAAGGAAACGACCTTGCACAACCACCGCGAAGAGACCGGTCTCATCTTCCTGGCGCGCCTCTTCCTGCTGGCGTGTGCCCTCACCGCGTGCACCGTGGTTCCCCTCTGCTGACGTGTTTCTCTGCTGACGTGTTTCTCTCCCGGGGTGCCTCTCGGGAGGGTGCTCCAGCAGGAAGGCCCTCCTGAACCAGGTCGCCGCGCGGAGCCGCTTTCTGCGTGCCTCTGCTGGGTCGTACTGCTGAAGGACTAGGCGACCGACAGGTCATCGCCGGCGGGGCTCTTCGTGGCGACGTATGGGCGCGACAAGACCTACGGCGGCAACAGATCGGTCAATACGTCGCGGTGCCTGGAGCGTGGCGATCGCATGCCGCTGGCGCCGCAGGGCGCCTCGCACCCGGTCGACGCAGAGCGTGCGCGATCGTGGCCTCCACGCGAGACCTGAAGGCCGGTCTTCCCATCCAGGCGAGGGACGCATCCCGTGGAACCGGACACGTCCTCGTTCGGATGATGGCTGCGCTGTCCTTTCGCTGACTCCCCAACCGATGGCCGTGACCTTCCAACTCCCACGCCTGCCCGTCTTCGTCCTGTCGTTCCTGGGTGTCTCCCTCGCGTCGCAGAGCGACAGCAAGGCGTCGGTCCCCAGGCCCGACCACGCGCCGTTCGACGCGATCCTCGCCGCCACCGTGCGCGACGAGCGCATCGACTACGTGGCGGTGCGTGACGACTACGGTGCTGCCTTGCTCGCCTACCGACAGACGATGGCGAACGTCGACGCCAAGAGGCTGCCGGAGCCGGAGGCGCTGGCATATTGGTTCAACGTCTACAACGCGAGCATGATCGCCGCGGTGGTCGACCGGCTGCGAGGGGACTGGACGCCAGCGACCGACGATTTCGCCGTGTTCAAGGCGAAGACCGTCCTGGTCTCTGGCGGGGTCACCACGCTCGATGCTGTCGAGCACGACATCCTCCGCAAGGAGTTCGAGGAGCCACGCCTGCACGTCGCGCTGGTGTGCGGTGCTCGCTCCTGCCCGCCACTCTTGCCACGCGCCTACCGTGGGGAGGACCTCGACCCGACCCTCGCCGCGAATCTGACGCGCTTCGTCCGCGATCCGGCGCGCAACCGCGTCGACGTCGAAGGCAAGACGCTGGTCTTGTCGCGCATCTTCGACTGGTTCAAGGACGACTTCGGCGGCGAGACCGGGGTCAGGGCCTTGGTGGGGCGTCAGGTCGGCGTGGACGCGGGTCGGTTCGCTCTCTCGTATCTCGACTACGACTGGCACCTCAACTGGGCGCCGCCGCGCGACGGTTGGCTCGTGGCCGCGGTGGGGAAGGTGCCGCTGGCGTCGGCCCCGGCGACCGACGACGTGCTCGTCGAAGTCGAGGCCGGGACGGTCTTGCACGCCGTCGGCGAGAGCGACGGCATGCTGACGGTGGTCGTGCCGGGCAAGGGCGCCGACCGCGGCTACCTTCCGGTCGCACGCGCTCGCCGACTGTGAGTTTGCCGAACGGCCTCTCCGATGGCTTCGCTACCGGCTCACGCGAGTCCGCGGTCGCGTTCTACTTGCGATCGAGCTGCCGGTACTTCTCGCGGTACTTGCGCGCGAGCTCGGTCTGCTTGCTCGTTCGCTCGATGCGGCGACCTCCGATCCAGACGTCCTCGATCTCGCTGTCGAGCTCCCAGGGTTCGCCTCGGGTGACGAAGAGGGTGGCGTCCTTGCCGACGCGCAGCGACCCGAGGCGGTCGGCGACGCCGAGGATCTCTGCCGTCGAGAGCGTCATGGCACGCAAGGCAGCGCCGCGGTCGAGACCGTAGGCGATGGCCGTCCCCGCGGCGTACGGCAGGTTGCGCTCGTTGGCGAAGCCGCCGAGTTCGTGCGCCAGGCACCAGCGCAGCCCGGCCGCATGGACTTTGGCGGGGAGTGCGAAGGCCTCGTCGTAGTCGGCGTCGCGGCGGGACGGCAGGCGATGCGGACTGGCCAGGATCAGAGGGATGTCGCGCGCGCGCAGGAGGTCAGCACACTCCATGGCGGATTCGGCGCCTACCAGCACGAGGCGCAGCTCGTGCCTCTGGCCCCAGTCGACGGCGCGCTCGATTTGGTCGCGGCTCGCCGCGCGCACGAACACCGGCGTGAGGCCCGACAACACTTGCAGCATGCCGTCGAAGCGGACGTCGATCGGCAGCTCGGGATCGGCGGCGCGCGCCGAGGCGTAGCCACGCGCTTGGGCGATGAGATCGTCCAGTCGTGCTTCTCGAGCCCGCAGCGCTCGTCGATCGCCTGCGCGGTCGATCCGTGCCGTCTCGCGGCGCGGCGCAGGCGTCTGGTTGGCATTGCGGGGCGGCGCGGCCGGGTCGGCGACCGGCGCACGGACGCGCCGGCCAAGGCCGCCAGCGGCGCCGTCGCTCGGCCACTCCACCACGAGCCCGGCATCGCTGCGCACGGTCATCTCCGCGCTGGTCCAGCCGGCGAGGGACATCACCGAGAGGTGGCCCGGGACCAGGCCGCCGCGCGGCGCCACGCCAGCCGTCAGGACTCCGTTCTGGCGCGTCACCGGAATGGCCGTCGCGTCGGGATTGACCGCCACGCTCGCGTACAGCTCGGGGTTCGTGTCTCCGACTTCGTCGAGGTCGATGGTGTCGGGGAGCGAGGCGATCTCGCTGAGGCCCAGCGCGGTCCAGGGACTGATCAGGCCCGGCCACACGTCCTTGCCCTGCAGGTCGACGATGATGGTCGAGGCAGCGTCGATGTGGCGTTCGTCGTCGGCGCGCCACACAGCCTCGATCTTGCCGTCGCGCAGCAGCAGTGCGCCGCCTTCGATGTCGCCGTCCTCCACGGTGTGCAGCCTCGCGTTGTGGAGGTACACCGGGGTGGCCGGTCGGGCTGGCAACACGGTGAGGTCCTGCGCCGAGATCGACGGCCCGATGTCGCCCACGAGCACGACCAGCAGGGTGGGAAGCATCGACGCGAGCGTCGCCGGCGAGTCGTCTGCGCAGCGAGAGTCGCTCATCGGACCGTCTCTCCGCAGCCGCATTCGCCGCAGTCGTAGACGTCGTCGGATTGCGCGCGCTCGTTCTTCGCGTCGGACTCCTTGGGTGTCCGCAGCACTTTCTGGACGATTCGGGCTCGTTCCACGGCGACCCGCTGGCGCAGGCGCGCATCGCGCGCGCGGTCGAACAAGGGCAGCCCGTCGACGAAGGTCATCTCGCAGCGGGTCGTGGTGCGGAGCGGCTCGCCCGACCAAACGGCGAAGTCGGCGTCCTTGCCCACCTCCAAGGATCCGACGCGATCGTCGACGCCGAGCTGAATCGCCGGGTTGAGGGTCACGAAGGCGAGCGCTTCTGCCGGCGGCAGGCGTCCGTACTTGAGCGCCTTGCCGGCTTCGGCGTGCAGCCGTCGGGCCAGCTCGCTACTGTCGGAGTTGAACGACACGTTCGCGCCGGCGTCTCGCATGATGACTCCGTTGTCGGGGATCGCGTCGAACACCTCGAACTTGTAGGCCCACCAGTCGCTGAAGGTCGAGGCGCCCCGCGCGGCGGCCGCGATCTCGTCGGCGACCTTGTAGCCTTCGAGCACGTGCTGGAAGGTGCCGATGCGGAAGCCGAAGTCCTTGGCCACCCGGCACAGCATGAGGATCTCGTCCTGCCGGTAGCTGTGGCAGTGCACCAATCGCTCGCCGGCGAGCACTTCGGCGAGTGCCTCGAGTTCGAGGTCGCGCGGTGCGGCGGCGGTCGGCGTCTCCCCGCGGTGCCGTGCGTATTCGCGGGCGGCCACGAACCTGTCGCGGATGAGCGCCTCCACGCCGAGGCGCGTGCGCGGGTAGCGCGTGACCTCCTCGCGCGACCGAGAGCGCTTGGGGTTCTCGCCGAGAGCGAACTTGATCCCGCCCGGCGCGCCGGCGAGAAGCATGTCATCGGGGTGCGCGCAGCCCCAGCGCAGCTTGATCACCGCGTTCTGACCGCCGATCGGGTTGGCTGACCCGTGCAGCAAGTTGGCGCAGGTCAGGCCACCGGCGAGCTGGCGGTAGAAGTTGATGTCGTCGGGATCGAGGACGTCGGCGATGCGCACCTCGGCGGTGACCGCTTGCCCTGATTCGTTGACCCCGCCGGCGATGCCGGTGTGGCTGTGGCAGTCGATCAACCCGGGGGTCACGTGCTTGCCGTGTCCGTCGACGAGGAGGGCGCCTGCGGGCGGTGCTGGTGCGGTGGCAGTCGGTCCGACGTAGTCGATCTTGCCGGAGCGGACGATCAGCGTGGCGTCCTCGACGATGCCGGCCGGCCCGACGGTCCAGATCGTCGTGTGCTCGACGACGCAATCCCGTGGCACCGGTGGCGCGGCAAAGCCGAATGCACCGAACGGCATCGGTAGTTCCTCGGGCACCGGCCCCTCGAGCGTCGCGTCGGGGGTGGATACCTGCCGCTGACCGTCGAGTCTGCGGGCCTGCCACGCGAAGACCACGCCCGGTGCCGTCCGCCCCGTGCCGTGCAGAGCTTCGGCCTCGAGGCGCCCGGTCAGGACCAGGACGCCTTCCTCGGCGATGGCCTCGCCCGGGAGCAGGAAGCTGACCCGTGCGAGGTGCCGATCGTAGCTCCCGACCGATGTCTTCTTGTCGCCCACCCGCAGCTCCGCGCCGCGTCGAGCGAAGGTCAGCTCGCCGGTCACCGCTCGATCCGATCCGATCTGTGCCGTCCATTCCCACGTTCCCTCGAGCGGTGCCTGCCGGTCTTCGGTGGGATGGCAGCGGCCACGGACCCACGTCTCGACGATGACGTTGTCTCGGGCGAAGGGGTGGCTGGCGTCGGCGCCGCGGACCACGACCAGGTTGGCGAGCTTGCCTGGCGTGATCGTGCCCAGGCGCTCGTCGACCCCGAGCAGCGACGCCGGCACGGTGGTGAGCATGGCCAGCGCCCGAGCAGCAGGCAGGCCCGCCGCAATCGCTTCGCGTACGCGTCCGGGGAACAGCTTGCGGTCGGCAAGCCGGTCGGTGGTGAGCGCCACCGGCACCGACGCGGCGTCGAGCCGGCGGGGGTTGGTCGCGGCCTGTTCCCACGTCATCAGGTCGCGCAGGCTCACGCGGTCCAAGTCACCAGGACGTTCGACGTTCGGTCGCGAAGGGAACGCGAGTGGGACGATCAGCGGCACCTTGGCCGCGACGATGGCCCCGAGCCGGCGGAACTCCGTGCCCGCGGCCTCGACCACCAGCCGGCGGCCGAACTCGGTGCCCAGCTTGGCGGCGCGCAGGACGTCCAGTTCGTCGTGCGCCTGGAACCACAGGGGTAGATCGCGATCGGGAGCCAACGCGGCCAGAGCCGGGCTCGGGCCGACCAGGGCCTCGGCGCTGTCGGCACGGCCGTCGGCGTCGAGGAGCGTTTGGCGGATGAGCGCCACGGCGCCCATGAGGGAGTTGGGGTCACGGCCCACTGATCCCGGGGCAAGGTCGATGCTGTGGTAGGCGCGCGCCACGAGGATTGCGTCGCGCGGCGGCAGGTTGGTGCGCGGATCGTCGTCGTCCAGCAGCGCCACGGTAGCGGTGCCACGGAAGATCCCGGAGCTCGGCGCCAACGCCACGGCACCATAGCCGAGCGCGCGCAGTTCGCGTCGGGTCGCGTCCTCCAGGCCGGCGGACGTCGCGGCGTCGACTTCGGCCCGAACGTTGGGGTTCCAGTGGCGGGCGCTTCCGGTTGCCGGCGGCGCGGCTTCCACCGGCACGTGCGGATCGATCAGGCCGGCGAAGACGATGAGTCCCGAGCAATCGTGGACGACGGCCCCGAGAGGGGCGGGGGTGTCGGAGCCGACGGCGAGGATCGTCCCGTCGCGGAGGACGATGGTGGCGTCCGTGAGAGCTTGGCCCGGCCCGGCGACGACCGTGGCATGCACCAGAGCGTGCCAACCCGGATCGGTCACTCGAGGCCCGTTGCTGGGGGGTGTTTGTCCGGGCGCAATCGAAGCCAGCACGTTTGCACCAGCGAAGAGTCGGAGAAGAACGGCGCGCGCGACCGCTGGCATGGCGCGAACGATACGGCGACCGCGCCGACGCGACTCCACCCTGGTGAGACTGCTGCCCGCTCCAAGCCACGCGCTTCGCCACGTGCTCTGCCCCGGGGAAGGCGAGGTGGCTGGACAGGCCGCCTACGGGCTCGGGAGCGTCATTCCCTTCACGGTCCGAGCCTCCCGTTCGGATGGTCGCGTCCGGCTCGGAGGGCCGGCACCCTCCACGGTAGGGGTGAACAGCCGTTGCCACTGCCAAGTGTGATGCACACGCCCTAACCCTTTTGTCAGAAAACAGGTTGCGACGTTACGCCCGATTGGAGGCACGGATCGTTACAGGGGTTTCCCGTTGCCTGGGAGGAGTTAAGGGCACTCCCGGATGGGTATAACACTCTTGTTGGACAATGCTTACGAACTCGATGCGCGGTGGTGGGGGCGCTCGGCACGAGTCTTGCTTTTGGAGGGCTGGTCAGCAACGGCCCTCCGGGGCCTCAAGGTCGAGAGAGCATTCTGATGGCGGATCCCAACGTCTCCACGGTCAAAAGGAATCTGCGCTTGGCAAGGAATCGCCTGCGCATCTCGCAGCGCGAGGCCGCCAACCGGGCGGGCATCTCGAAGTCTGTGCTCGAGAAGTACGAGTCCAACGAGAACGACCGTATCCCGAATACTCGACAGCTCTTCCGCCTGGCGGAGGCCTACGAGTTGAGCATCGACTACTTGCTCGGTCGTTCCGAGATCGTCGAGGTCCAGCGTCGGTTCGAGGACGTGCCGGCGATGGGGCGGTCTCACGGACCGCTCAGCATCGTCGGCGTCTAGGGGTCGGCGTCTGAAGCGGGCCCCAGGGGTCAGATCGGTCCGGGCCCATTGGCCGCGTACCGGGCTAGCGACGGGGGGTGACATCTCGACCAACGGCTCGAGACCACGGCCCACCCGCTGCATCGCCTCCACCCCGGCGCCGTCGAGCACCCGCCGCCCACTGGCGACGAGCTGCGCCGCGTAGCGGCGTCAGCTCTCCTCACCCTTCGCCATCCAGCATCCCCGCCCTCCCAAGCGCCTGATGAGCTGCGCCGCGTAGCGGCGTCAGCTCCATCGGGCGGGATCCCACTCTTCCTTCGCCATCCCCGCCCCTAGTAGTCGACGTCGTTCTTGGCGGCGATCAGGGTGGCTTGGGACGCGCCTTCGACCAGTCCGAACTCGCGGGCGAAGTGGTCGGCGGAGACCCCTTCCTTGAGCGCGATGTCGTAGGCGAGCGTCAGGTGCGCACCGTCGCCGCTGGGTTCGATGTGCAAGAGGTTGGAGCGTTTGGCCATCTCCTGGATCTTCTCGAGATAGCCGGCGCTGCTGAACTTCTGGTCGAACACGAAACGCAGGATGAACTCGCTCTTGTGGAGTGCGCCGAAGTTGATGCGGTGCAGGACGTAGGCAACCGCGCCGAAGAAGAGGGTGGTCGCGATGCCCAGGAAGTAGAGCTCCGTGCCGGCCGCCATCCCGACGGCGAGGCCGGCGAAGATGAACGTCGTGTCCTTCGTGTCCTTGACCACCGTCCGGAACCGCACGATCGACAGGGCACCGACGAGCGCGAAGGCCCGCGCCACGCTTCCGCCGATCACCATCATCACCGCCGCGACGATCACCGTGACGAACACGATCGTCAGGGTGAACGACTGCGAGTAGGAGAGCCCCTTGTGCGTCCCGCGGTAGAGCAGAGCCAGCACGAGCCCGAGCGCCAACGCCAATGACAGGTTGAGCAGGATGGCGAGATAGTCGAGGTTGGGCACGCCGGGCTGATGGACCAGCAAGTCTTGCGGCTGACCGGGCATCGTTGATCAGAACTCCATGTGGGGGCTCAGGCGCCACGCTTCCATCGCCTTGCAGATCTTGGACACCGATTGCCGTCGCAGGCCGTGACCCTGAAGGACCCGGTGGAACCACGCGGGGACGTGGTGGCGGAACTTCACCTCCATGATGGTGAAGCCGGGTAGGACGCGGCGGCTGCTGGTGCTGGGATCGGGGAACAGGCTCTCGGTGGGGGTGGCGCGAAGGTTGTCGTCGAAGGTGAGTCGGAACTCGGGGTCGTACTTGCTGACGTAGGGGCGGCGCTCGTAGTCGACGAGCATGACCGGCCGCAGCATGCGGCGTTCGGCAGCAAAACGGAAGCGGGACGCGACGTCGCCCGTCTGCACGCGCGCGAGCACGGCGTCGGCGCCGCCGGCCTCGCCGACGGTGAAGCCCGACCCAGCGCCTCGCGTCAATTGCGCGCGGTGCTTGAACACCATGGCATCGTGGCGCCCCTTGAGCTCGAGGAAGGCCGCCGTGCCGTCGCCAGCATGCGCCGTGTAGGTTCGCAGGCGGAACTTGCCGCGGTGCAGCTCGCCGTCCACCTTCTCGAAGTAGTGGGCGAAGGTCGGACCGTCGTAGTACAGGCTCCGGACGAAGTAGCGCCGGTCGGGTCGGTCGCCGACGAAGGGATCGAGCTGCATGAAGTAGCCCAATTCGCGCTCGACCTCGCGTCGCAAGTCGCCGGGCAGGACGTACTTGAACTCGAACCGGAGAAAGTGGAGACGGGTGCGCAATGCGGACTCGCGAGGATTACCGGCTCGAGTCGTCGAGCGCCACCGGCAAGCTCGTCGCAAGCGCGGGGCACAGTCGTTTCTGTCCGGCGCGGTGGAGTGCGATGTCAAAGGCCGGCGGCCAGGAGCTCCCGGACGGCAAGCGCCAGATGGTCGTACTGCGCGGCGCTGTTGTAGGCCTGTGCGGAGATGCGCAGCAGCCGGTGCGGGGCGCGCGGCCACGGCATCACCGGCACTTCGATGCGGTGACGCTCGAACAACTCGACGTGCAGGTCGTCGAGACCGAGCCGGCCGCGCGGCGCGCCCGGAGCGTCGGGCAGCGGGATCGAGGCCAGCGAGCCGAGCATGGCGTCGGGTGCCGGGGGGGGCGTGTCGAGGGCTTTGCACAGTGCTGCCCGTCCGGCCAGCACGAGCGTTCGGTTGTGCTGGCGCAGCTCGGGCCAGCCGCCGGGGAAGACGCCGGCCATCGTGTCGATCGCGGCCGGGACGCACAGGAAGGGGGTGTAGTCGGCGGTGCCGGTGAAGTCGAATTCCAAACGGAAGCGTGAGCGATCGGTCCGCGGCGAGTTGGCGCCGTGGCTGGTCACCAGCGGGCGGACGTCGGCCTGGCGCTCGCGAGACACGTAGAGAAGGGCCGCGCCCTTGGGAGCGCACATCCACTTGTGGCAGTTGCCGGTGTAGTAGGTGGCACCCAATGCGCGCAGGTCGAGGTCGAGCATGCCGGGGGCATGGGCGCCATCGACCAGAAGATCGATGCCTCGGCTGCGGCAGACGTCGGCGACGGTGGCTATCGGCAGCACGAGTCCGGTCGGGCTGGTGACATGGTCGACGAGGACGAGCCTCGTGCGTGGCGTCAGCGCGGCGAGCAGAGGGTCGATGGCGTCGCGCGCGTCTTGCAGGGGAAAGGGCAGCGGTACGACCACTACGCGTGCCCCGGCCCGGTCTGCAACGCGGTCGAGCGCGTTCTTGCAGGCGTTGTACTCGTGGTCGGTCGTCACCAGTTCGTCGCCGGGCGCCAATTGCAGCGACGCGAGCACGACGTTGACGCCGGTTGTGGCGTTGGGAACGAACGCCAGGTCGTCGGGATCGACACTCACGAACTCGGCGAGCCGCGCCCGCGCATCGTCCAGGAGGGCCTCGAGCTGCCGGTGCAGGAACAGAACCGGTTCCCGCTCCATGCGCGTTCGCAGCTCGTCCTGCACTTGCAGCACCGCCGCCGGGCATGCGCCGAACGACCCGTGGTTGAGGAAGGTGACCGTCGGGTCCAACCGCCAATGGCGGGCCAGCGGCGACGGGGAGGGACGGGCGTCATCCATGGGCTTCGAGTGCTGCCGCACCTTCGTCAGGGGGTCTGGGCGGTGGGGGGCGAGTTGGCGTCGCTGATGCGCGCGACGAGGTCGCGGATCGTGGCGGGCGCGAACCCGGCGTAGTGGTTGTTGGCGAAGACGTACGTGTCACTGACGCGCGCCGACAGGCGGCGAAGCAGTTCGGCCCAGCGTGCCAGCCGCCGCGACTGGTCGACCACGACACGATCGAAGCGCTCGGTGAGCGCGTCCATCGCCTTGCGGTCGCCGATGAGACGCGCGTAGGTGAAGTCGGCGGTGATCACGTCGAGGGCTGCGCCAGATCGGCAGGGTGCGGCATGTAGGCGAGGTCGACGAGCACCAGGGCGGCGCCATGGCGGCGGAGGACCTCGCACAAGGGGCGTGCCAACCAGTACTTGTTGCGGACCTCCACGGCGTAGCGGGGGCCGCGGGGCAGCGTGGCGAGGAACGCGTCCAGACGCTGCAGGAAGGACGCGCCGCTGGCGAACGCTTGCTGGTCGAAGAACGGCAGCTGGACCACCAGAGGACCCAGCTTGTCGCCCAGTCGCTGCATGACCGACACGAACTCCGTCACCTCGGCGCCGACGACCTCGGGCACCAGGGCACGGGCGGCGTCGGGCTTGGCGTGCTCACCACCGTGCACGATGCTGCGCGGGAACTTGGCGCAGATCACGAACCCGGGCGGCGTGCGGGCGGCCCAGCCGTCGACGACGCGTGCTTGCGGGATCGCGTAGTAGGTTGCGTCGACCTCGACGGCGCCGAAGCGGTCGGCGTAGAAGGCGAGCTGCTCGGACGCAGGCAATCCCTCCGGGTAGAAGACGCCGTTCCAGCTCTTCTCCGTCCAGCTCGAGGTACCGACGTGCAGCACGGTCGAAGCGTGGGGCCTCGCTGCCTGCGACGCAAGAGAGGAGCGAGCGCGTCGCACGGCCGGCTCTACGAGTCGCGCACGTCCACCGCGGGTGCGCCGAACTCGCGTCGCGGGGCCCCTAGCACGGCCGCTGGAGCCAGCCCTGCATGTCGGCAGGAAGTGGCGCGCTCACCGCGAGCGGCTCGCCGTCCGCGGTCGTCAGCTTCAGCGTTCGGGCGTGCAGGAAGTGGCGCGGCGCGTCGCGCCCCTGGGGCCAGGCGGACTCGCCACCGCCTTTCACGTGCGCGACCCAGGCGAGGTAGCTGTCGTCGTCGCGCCCGTACAGCACGTCGCCGACGAGGCTGTGCCCCACGCTCGCCAGGTGGGCACGGATTTGGTGCGTGCGCCCGGTGCGCGGCACGGCCTCGACCAGGGTCGAGTCGTGCAGCCGGCGCAGGACCCGAACCTCGGTGAGCGCCGTCTGGGCGTCGGCGGCGCTCGCCGGTACCGGCGCGCGCCGGATGCTGACGCGGCTGCCCGGGTCGCGGCCCAGGGGTGCGTCGATGGTCAGCGCGTCCGCGCCGACGATGCCACGCACGATCGCCTGGTAGGCCTTGGCGACTTCGCCGCGCTGGAACTGCGACTGCACGGCCCGCGCGGTGCCGCGGTCCTTGCTCAGCACGAGCACGCCGCTGGTCTCGCGGTCGAGACGGTGCGCTGGCTGCAGGTGCGCGCCGAACTGCTCGCGGAGCAGGTGCACCAAGGTGTGACGCACGAAGGTGCCGTCGGCGTGCACCGGCAGGCCGGCTGGCTTGGCCACGAACAGGAGGTTCGAAGTCTCGCGCAAGACAGGGATCTCGGTCTCCACCTCTGGCTCGCGGTGCAGGGTCTCGTAGGTGACGACCATGCCGCGTTGCAGGCGCGTCCACGCTTGTGAGGGACGGCCGTCGACGAGGATCTGGCAGGTGCGGATCTTCGTGTCCCAGGTCGCTCGGTCGTGGTAACGGAAGCGCCGGGCCAGGAAGTCGAGGAGCGTCGTCGTCGCGTCGGCCGCTTGGATCCGGGTCGTCAGTCGCAGCGGGGCCCACGGCACCACGGCAACGTGCCATCGCCACGGCCATGACGCAAGCGCACGACGTCGTCCGCGAGCCATCCGGCCGCGCGGAGGGCGAGTTTGCGCGCGAGCGCGCAGACGTGGCCCACCGTTCGCTCTATGGTCTGGCGCCATGAAGCGCCTCGTTCTCCTCCGGCACGGGCAGAGCCTCTGGAACAAAACCAACCAGTTCACCGGCTGGACC
Source organism: Planctomycetota bacterium (assembly GCA_041398565.1). Taxonomy (GTDB): domain Bacteria; phylum Planctomycetota; class UBA1135; order UBA1135; family UBA2386; genus DATGPD01. The sequence goes on from JAWKUN010000002.1 coordinate 997,668, forward strand.
GACGTCGACTTGACCGAGCAGGGCATCGAAGAGGCCCGGAGCGCCGGGCGGCTGCTCGCGCAGGAGGGTTACCTCTTCGACATCGCCTACACCTCGCTGCTCAAGCGCGCCATCAAGACCCTGGCCTTGGCGCTCGACGAGATGGATCTGCTCTGGATTCCGGTGTGCAAGTCGTGGCGTCTCAACGAGCGGCACTACGGGGCGCTGCAGGGGCTCGACAAGGCTCAGACCGCGGCCAAGCACGGAGCGGACCAAGTGAAGATCTGGCGCCGGAGCTACGACGTGCCGCCGCCGCCGCTGGCCGAGGAAGACCCACGGCACCCGCGCCATGACCGTCGCTACGCCGACCTGCCGGCGTCGGAAGTGCCGGCGACGGAGTGCCTCAAGGACACAGTGGAGCGCTTCCTGCCCTATTGGCGCGACACCATCGCCCCGGCGATCCGTGACGGCAAGCGAGTGGTCATCGCGGCACACGGCAACAGCCTTCGCGCCCTGGTCAAGTACCTCGACGGCATCTCCGAGGGCGACATCGTCGATCTCAACATCCCGACCGGAATCCCGCTCGTGTACGAGCTGGACGACTCTCTCCGGCCGACGCGGAGCTTCTACCTCGGTGACCCGGAGAAGGCCAAGGCGGCGGCCCAGGCGGTGGCCGACCAGGCCAAGGGCAAGTCGTAGGCGCCAGGAGATCAGGCCGCCGATCCGCGAGCGTCCGCATCGACCGCCAACGTGGTCGATGCGTCAGGCGAAGCGCAGGCCGCAGTCCGGACAGCGGTTGGCCGTGGTGGCGAAGACGGTGCCGCAGGCGGGACAGGTTGCCTCGGCTTGGTCGAAGTCGACGACCGCGTCCATGGCGCGCAGCTCTTCCTCGGTCGCGTTGCGGCGCTGATGCTCGGTCAGTACTTCCTCGGCGACGTTGGCGTCCTGGCGCGCGACCGCGAGCCAGACGTTGGTGCTTCAACCGTTCGGGTTGCAGCCGGACCCCTTGGTGATCCGGGCGGCGATGCCAGCGGCCGCGAGAACGGTGCGTAGCTCGTCCAGAGCGCGCGGCGTTCCCTCGCGCAAGACGGTTTGATCGCGGTCGTGCATGCCGGGGAGAGCATACCTCGCTCTGGCGCGGCGCGACCCGAAGGCGGCGCCGACAAGTCGGTGTGGCTGCAATGCCACTTGGAACGGCGTCTCGGGGACGGCTTCCGAGGAGGCCGGCCTCGCCCTGTTGCTCGGCGGTGCCGGCGGTCGCCTGCGCCACCACGGGCCCGCGGCTCAGAAGGGCAGCAGCTGGGCGTCGGCCCTCGGCAGGGGCGGCGCGGCGATCACCTTCCACTGCACGCCGAGCGTCGACTTGTTCTCGTCTCCCCGTCCCTCGTGGAACACCAGCATCGATTGGTAGCGGACGCTGCCCACCTTGCCGTGCACGGTCAGCAGGGTGTCGCCGCTGACGGCGAAGCCCTGAGGGTACAGGTAGGCGGAGGTCAGGAGGTTGAGCTTGGAGAGGTCGACGAGGTAGAGCATGCGCACCGACGCCAACTGTGGCTGCGCCGGGTTCGGGGCGAACTCGGTGTGTCCCCACAGCACCCAAGGGCGGTTGGGCTGAGTGGGGTGACGCATGTAGATGCCCACTTCGACGTGGTCGATGCCCGTCGTCGCCCATGCCGACGGCAGGGCGAAGTCGAGGCGCTCGCTGATGTAGTTCTCGCCGAACCGACCCTCGTGCGTGGTGTTGACGACGATGGGAGTCAGAGAGCGCTGGTCCGCGTGCAGTACGACCCAACTCGCGTCGCGCATCTGCACGGCGAGGTCTGCGTCGCCGTCGTGGTCGACATCGAAGTCCATCAGGGCCAGACCCGAGGTTCCGTTTCCGGCCGGAGGGGGCACGACCGGAACGTGCAGGATCGGCGCCATGAAATCGTGGCCGCGCCGCAGGTGAACGACGAGGCCGTCACCGGACAGCGGACTCGCCACGACGTCGAGTGCTCCGTCACGATCGATGTCCGCGAAGCGTGCGGCGGCGAGGCCGGCGGCCCCGGCAGGATTGGCCAGCAGCCGCGTGGTGGAGTTGCGACTCAGGACGATGACGCCCCCGTCGGCGACCACGCCGAGCTCATCGGCGCCATCACCGTCGAGATCGCCCGTGCAGAAATCGCGCACGCCAACCGGGAGGGGCAGGAAAGCGTCGACGGCCAGGCTCTTCTCGCCCGCCCGCAGTACGACGACGCCGATGCCCGGCAGCTCGCACGCGGCGTCGGTTCGCCCGTCGCCGTCGAAATCGAGCGCGCGCAGGCGCTGTGCCGAGTTCGGTAGCGCCATCCGCACTTCGTGCTGGGGGGTCGGCTGGCCGCCGAACGGGTTGTCGAACAGAACGACCTCGAGCTCCGTCGTGCCGTTGCCGGCGTCGCGCAGAACCACGATGTCGTCATGGGCGCACCCACGTGCCCGGTGCGTCTCGATCTCGTAGCAGCCGGCCCCGAGTTGCCACCCCGGGGTCCGGCCCCAATATCCGCCAATGCGCGGATCGGGGCCCGACAGGTTGGGGACGAAGAAGTGATGCGACAGGCGATCGGTCGTCGGATCGACGGCGACCACCATGTCGAGCACGTCGCGCGAACGGTAGGTGGCCGCGTCCGGCAGAGGCGACGGGGCGTAGTCCGACCAAGGCCAGTAGCGGCCGAGGTCGCCGGTGTTGGCGAGCAGCGCGTGCACTTGCGTCTGCCCAGGCGAGCTCTCGGTGAGGAACCAGAGGTCGTCGTTGCCATCGGCGTCGAAGTCGGTGCTGCCCGCGGCGACGATGCGTCGGGCGACCGGGCGACCCGAGCCGTCGACGAGCGGCGCGAAGCTGCGCGCCGACCAGTCGCTCGGCCACGCGGACAGGTCGATCGGCGTCGTGCCGTGCGCGCCGACCGCCGACTGCGCGCCGGCGAGGCGGGCGAGCAGGATCAGCGCGAGGAGCGGGTGCGGCTTCATGGCAGATCGGGCGAGGCCCCGAATGTTCGAGGATAGCGACCTCGACGTCGGGAGAGGAGTGCCGCCAACGCGGCCGGCCGCCGGCACGATATGCCAAAAAAGAAGCAGGAGCCGGGCCCCCTGCCAGTGTGGTCCGGCTCCTGTGGTCGGACGCCCGATGCGTCCGACGCCTGGATCGCCGAGGTGACTCGGCTGCGGGTAAGTGCCTGGGGTGGGCCTTGCCGACGGCCAATTCGTGCGATGGCCGGCCGACGGGGTCGGCGGCCATCGCGCCCAGCGTTGCAGCGGATGGAGCCAAGGCTCCACCGCTGAACGCTGGGCTAGGGAGTGGGCTAGGGAGTGGGCGAGGGAGTGGGCGAGGGGAGGGCGACGGGCTGGGGCGTCGCACGAGGCTGCTTCGGGTGCAGCCGCGCTCCACCGCCGAACGCTGGGCGTGGGGGAGGACGACCGGGTCGTCCGCGATCGCCGCCGAGCGTTGGGTCAGCGGTCCCCGGGGCGCGTTCTGGTGGGCGAGTCGTGCCCTGTGCCGAGGGCGTCGAGCAGGTGCTCGAGAGACTCCAGGAACACCCCGACCTCGCGGCCGGGGACCGTGCTCGCCGCGGTCGGGGTCTCGGTCTCGGCTTCGAGCGTCGTGGGCTCCAAGGTGGGATCGAGGGCGCGGGCCGCACCCTCGGCGGCCTCGGCTTCGGCGACCAGGCCCTGACGGCGGAACAGGCGCGCGGCGGCTGCCTGCACGTTGGCGTCGGCGCGATGGTCGTTGCGTGCGAGCCGCATGATCTCGACGGCGGAGTCGTGATCGCCGCGTAGCTCGCGCACCGAGGCTCGGGCCACGGCCACGCGGGGATCGGGCGGTTCGGCCGGAGCGCGCGACAAGACGCGTTCGGCGACGTCGAGGATCTGACCACGTTGACCGGCAGTGGCCGCGTGCCGCGCCAGGTCGAGGAGGTGGTCGACGGCCATCGACCACGCGTACGGGCTGTCGTCGAGGTCGAGCAGGCGTTTGAGGTCGCGGCCGAGCATCACCTGCGCGCCGTTGCCGCCCATCTGCCGCAGCGTGTCGATGCGGTAGTGCAGCAGGCTGGCCGTGAGGCCGCCCAACTCGGCGGCGCGGTCGAGGTCGCTTAGGGCTTCGGTGTAGTTCTGCAGGCGATGGTAGGCCTTGGCGCGGACGAACCACGCTCGCGCGTAGCTGGCATCGCGGGCCAGCGCTGCCGATGCCTGCGCGACAGCGCGCAGGAGGAGATCGCGCCGCCCCTGCGTCGTCATCGGACGCTTCTGTTCGTCGTAGTTGAGGGCCGACTGCGCCAGGCTCGACTCGGCCGACGCCAGGTCGGCTTCGATACCGCGCGTCTTCAGGCTCTGCCACAGCACGGCAGCGCTCACCGCGAGTGCCAGGATGAGCAACACCAAGCCGGCGACCGTCGGCTGCTTCACGACCTTGCGCCAGAGGACCTTGATGGCTCCCGGCCGCCGAGCCAGCACGCGCTCGCCGCGCAGGAAGCGCTCGAGGTCCTCCGCCATCTCCAGGGCCGAGCCGTAGCGGTCGCCCGGCTCCTTCTCCATCGCCTGCAGCACGATCGCCTCCAGTTCGTACGGCAACTCGCGGCGCAGGCGGCGCGGACGCATGGGGTCGGTGGCCAGCACCTGGCCGAGGACAGCTTGCGTGCTCGGGCCCTGGAACGGCGGCTCACCGGTGAGCAGCTGGTACAGCGTGGCGCCGAGCCCGTACACGTCGGCGCGGTTGTCGACGGCGCCTCGCTCGCCGCGGATCTGCTCCGGAGCCATGTACATCGGGGTTCCCACCAGCGCGCCGCTCTCTGTCATCGAGCCGGTGCCGGCCTCGCGCGCCAAGCCGAAGTCGGTGATCTTGACCCCCGTCTCCTGGTCGCAGAGCAGGATGTTGCTCGGCTTGACGTCGCGGTGCACGACCCCGTGGTCGTGGGCGAACTGCAGCGCGCGCGCCACGAGCGCGCCGATCTCGGCGGCCTTGCGGATCGGCATGGGCCCGGCGCGCAAGCGCTCCTCCAGCGTCAAGCCGTCGACGAACTCCATCACGAAGTAGTGCAGGCGCGCCTTGTGGCCGAGGTCGAGCACCTTGCACAGTGACGGATGCTCGATGCGCTGCATGATCTGCCCTTCGCGCATGAAACGCGCCAGCGCTCGCTCGGTGAGGGTCAGGCTGGGCGGCAGGATCTTGAGGGCCACGCGTCGCTGGTCGGCGAGCCGCACGGCGTCGTACACGACGCCCATCGAACCCTTGCCCACCTCGCGCTTGATCTCGAACTGCGGCAGCTCGTGCGCCAGGGTCTCGGGCGCGAAGGTGTAGAAGTCGGCGCGCGAGCCGAAGTCGGGCTCGTCGTCGGCCGCGTCGGGCCGTCGAGGGTCGTCCGTCGTCACGGCATCACGGCGCGGCCACCGCGTCCTGCACGCGCAGGAGCGACTCGAGCAACGCGGGCAGCTCGCCGAGCGGCAGCATGTTCGGTCCGTCCGAGGGCGCCCGGTCGGGGGCCTCGTGCACTTCCATGAACAGGCCGTCGACGCCGCACGCCACCGCCGCGCGCGCCAGATAGGGCACTTTGTTGCGGTCGCCACCCGAGGACTGACCCTGACCGCCGGGGCGCTGGACCGAATGGGTGGCGTCGAACACCAGCGGTTGGCCGGTGCCCCGCATGGTGGGGAAGCCGCTGAAGTCGACCACCAGGGTGCGGTAGCCGAAGCTGACGCCGCGCTCGGTGAGCAGCAGGTCGCGATGGCCGGCGGCGGCGAGCTTGGCCACCACGTTGGCCATGTCCTCCGGCGCGAGGAACTGGCCCTTCTTGACGTTCATGGCGCGACCCGTGCGCGCGGCGGCCAGCAGCAGGTCGGTCTGCCGACACAGGAATGCCGGGATCTGCAGGCAGTCGACCGCTTCGGCCGCGGCGTCGGCCTGACGCGACTCGTGGATGTCGGTGAGGACCGGCACGCCGACCTCGGCGCGGATCTCGGCCAGGATGGTGAGTCCTTCGTCCATGCCGAGGCCGCGGAAGCTGTCGCCAGAGGTGCGGTTGGCCTTGTCGAACGAACTCTTGAACACCAACGGTACCGCCAGCGCGCGACAGACGTCGGCGATCGCCTCGGCGTGGCGCAGGCAGTGCTCGCGGCCCTCGATCACGCACGGGCCGGCGATGAGGGCGAACGGCGCGCCGCCGCCGAAGGTGACCTTGCCGATGGCGACGGGTCGAGTCGCGGGGAGGAGCATCTGCGACGCATGATAGCCGCGGCGCCTGCGCGCTCGCAGGCCGGACCGGTGGCCTACGGGCAACGACACCGCCAATCGACGTGCTGTCGGTGGTCGCTGTCGGTGGTCTGGGCGTCTACCCTGTTCCCCATGCCGCCGATCCGTGTGCTCCTGACCGGTGCCAGTGGCTTCCTCGGTCGCCATGTGGTGGAGCGCGCCCCGCGCGAGACCGTCGAACTGCTGGTGGCCAGGCGCGGCCACGACGGCTTCGATCTCGCCGACCCGCCGGCAGCGGCAGGCGCCGTGGCTGCGGCCCGGCCCGACCTCGTGCTGCACCTGGCGGCGGTGTCGGCCATGGCGGCTTGCGAGCGTGACCCGGCGCTGGCACTGCAGGTGAACGTGCACGCTACCGCCGCGATCTGCGAGGTCGCCCCGCGCGTGGTGTTCGCTTCCACCGACCTGGTTTTCGGTGGCGACCGCGCGCCCTACGCCGCCGCGGATCCGCCGCGCCCGCGCTCGGTCTACGGGCGCACCAAGGCGCGGGCCGAAGAGGTGGTGCTCGCTCGCCCGCGCGGTCTGGTCGTGCGCTTGCCGTTGCTGTTCGGCCGCAGCTTCGACGGTCGCCGCGGTGCCACCGACATGATCCGCGCCGCGGCGGCGACCGGCGAGGAGCTGACCCTGTTCGTCGACGAGTACCGCACACCGCTGCATGCCGGTGACGCGGCCGACGTGCTGTGGCTCTTGGCGCTCGGGGACCGGGGCGGCGTCGTCCATGCGGCCGGCCGGGAGCGTGTATCGCGCTGGGAACTCGGGCGCCGCTTCGTCGAGGTGGCCGAACTCGAGCGGGTGCGGCTGAACGCGGCGCCATCGACCGGCGGCCTGCGTCCCAAGGACGTCGCCCTGCGCAGCGACGTGCCGGCGGTCCGCACCCTGGAGGCGGCTCTGGCCGACAGTTGAAGCCACAGGCGCTGGGCCACCTGGCCGGAGCGCTCAGCCTTTCTGGATCTCCCAAATCTCGGCGCCGAGATGATCCCAGGGCAGACGGCCCTCGTCGCACTCGTTCTTGTCGGGCGAGAACTGCACGTCGACGAAGTAGATGATGCGTCCGACGCTGGTGCCGATGTTGCACACGCCGTGCGCCACGCCGGGCGGAATGCGCACCAGGTGGCTGTTGCCGTCGCCGAGCACGCGCCGCACGGTCACCCCCTCGCTATTCGAGCCGGCGCGCGCGTCGTGCAGCACCAACAGCATCTTGTCGTGCGGCGGCACGTACCAGACGTCGGTCTGCCGGTGGTGCATGTGGTACGCCTTGATGACTCCGGGCTCCATCGTGCTGTAGTTCACCTGCTTGACCTCGAAGCCGGCAAGCTGCGCGTGCTGCCCTGCGAGGAGGCGGCCGAGCTCGGTCATCGAGCCACCGTCGTCGTTGAAGCGGCGAAGCTGCACGATCTCCACCCCGTCGATGGTCCTGGCGGCGGAGTAGTCCTGGACGCTGAAGGCAGCGCGGGCTCGGTCGTTGATCTTCACGGCGGCCGTCACGTCGGTTGGAGTCATTCGAGTGTCCTTCTAGCGGGCGAACCGGCGACGGCCCAGCCGCGCGTTCACTTTCCGCTGCCGGTGCCGCCACCGCCCGGGGTCGAGGACGCGTTGGCTGGCGCGCCAGAGACGCGCCAGACTTCGCTCGCATTGTGGGGAGCGTCGAGGGTCAAGGTCATGTTGAACATGACGTGCTTGCGGGCCTCGGTGCCGACGCCGAAGTCGACGCGGAACGTGTCGCGGCCGGTGGTGTCCTGCTTCTTGTCGATGCTCGCCTTCTTGTAGCCGCCCCTGGCCGCGCCGTTGCCTTCGCCGGCGGCGGTGTGCGCCAGGAAGCGGTCGGTGCCGCTCGGGTCGCGGTTGTTCTTGAACACGAACAAGTCGCTGTCGAGCGGGATCTCGTAGGCGCCGTCCTTGAGCTCCAGCTTCTCGAGCTTGCCGGAGCCGTTCTTGGCCACCCATTCGTCGGACACGCCGTACTTCTGGCAGACCTTGCGCCAGTCGTACTCGTCCTTCTTGTCACCCTTGTCACCCTTGTCCGCGGCCTTCTTCTTGTCTTCCTTCTTCTTGTCGTCCGGCTTGGCCACCTTCATTTCGCGGAAGCCGATCTGGATGGCGCGCTTGAGCTCCTCGGGCGCGCCCTTGGCGCGGAAGTACACGCTGTAGTTGCCCGGCTCGAGTGCCGGCTCCCGCAGCTTGTCCGTGGTGATGAGGGTGCCGACGAGCAGAGGCGACTCGCGGCTGATCTCGTCGAGGTCCTTGCCCTTCATCTCGGGGTTCTTGGCGCTGATCCCAATGTCGCTCACCGGCACGAAGCTGACGGCGTGGTAGTCGAGGATCGTGCCCTTGTCGTCGAGGTCGTAGCGCTCGGCGCCCACCTGGTCGTCGACGAGCGGCTCGCGGTTGCCGAAGAAGCCGTAGTCGTACTGGATCTTGATGACCGCCTTGGTCATGTCGCGCGCCGGCTCGAACGACTTGGCGACGCGGAACCCGATCACCGGGTGCGTCTCTTCCATCACGCCGTGGCCGCGCACGCCGACGCGCAGCTCGACCGGGTTGCCGCCGCTGATGTAGCAGCCGCCCTTGAACAGGCGGTGGTCTTCCTTCCAGTCCGGCGTGACGTTGGGGTACTGCTTCTGGATGCGCGCCATCTCCTTCTCGAAGTCGCGCTGCGATGCGCGCGGCTTGTAGCCGATGTCGAAGACCCACTCCCAGACGTTGCCGACCATGTCGTCGTGGCCGAAGGGGCCGGTGGCGACCTGGCTCACCGAACCCACGGGTTTGGTGCCGCGAGTGTCCTTGAGGTTCTTCATGCGCAGCGGCTCGAGCCACTTCGAGTCCCAGTCGTCGCCCATCACGAACTGCTTGGGCTTGGCGCCGACCGCGGCGTAGGTCCACTCGGCTTCGGTGGGCAGGCGCATGCCGGCCCAGGCGGCGTAGCGCAGCGCGTCCTCCCACGAGACGTACGTCACCGGGTTGTTCTCTTCGCCTTCGGGGATGGCCCAGGGCAGCGTCTTCCAGTTGCGCTCCCAGTAGGCGATCTTCTTGTCCAGGCCACCAGCGTCGACCTTGGCGATGGCCTCGACGCGCTCCTTCGATGTGAAGTCGTCCTTGCGGCCGTCGGCCCACCAATGGTAGGGGAAGCGCACCGTGCCCTTGAACTTCTCGACGAAGACCTTGTACTGGGTGTTGGTCACCGGGTACTTGGCCAGAAAGAACGGCTCGACCTTGCCCGTCGTCTCGCCGAGCTCGCTCAGGCACTGGCGGATGATACGCTCCTCGACGGGTTGATTGCCGCGTGACAGCGTCTTGGCGATGTCGGTCAGCTGCTTGGCCTGCACTCCCATGGAGACCGTGCCCGCGGGAACCGGCAGCAGGATCGACGGCAGGCCGCTCGGGGTCGACTCCACCACGGCCGCCTTCTGGGCGATGGCGCCGACGGCAAGAATGGCGAACGAGCAAGTGACGGCGCGTACGGCGCGCGGCGGGAGGATCGTCATGATGCAGTAGTGTCGTCGGTCAGGGACCGGCAGGTGGCGTCTGCCCGGGGTGCGACGGGGCGACGCGCGGACGGCAGGAACCCGGGGAGGATAGGCGGGTCTCGCGGCGGGCTCAACGCCCTAGCCCCGGCGATCTGGCAGGCGAAGCCCGCTGCGGGCAGTGTTTCCCTGCCGCGGAACCGATGCGATGGGGCTGCGCGCGCCGCGATGACGCGCCAGCGAGGACTTCAGCCCTTGGGTTGCGACCGCCGGCTGCGATGGCAAGGCATCGCCACCGGCCCGGGCGCACGACCCCAGCGACGAGTGGGCCAGGGGCTGCCGTACGTTGATCGCGTCAGAAGAGCATCCCGGACGGCGCGAAGAAGCGCTTGCCCTGGGTCTCGAGGCCGTCGGCCACCATGCGCGACAGGTCCGGGTCGAAGTGATGGCCGGCCTCGGCGCGGAACAGGTCGACGATCTTCTGAACGTCCCACGCGCGCTTGTAGGACCGGGCTTCGGCGAGCGCGTCGTACACCTCGGCGAGGATGAGGATGCGGCCGGGCAGTGCCACGTCTTCGCCGGCCAAACCGCGCGGGTAGCCGCGTCCGTCCCAGCGCTCGTGGTGCTCGAACACCCAGCGCCGCACGTTCTCGCTGCCCTCGAGCGGCTCGAGGATCTCGTAGCCCATCTGTGGATGGCGCTTGATCACTTCCCGCTCGTCGGCGGTGAGTGGGCCCTCCTTGCACAGGATCGCCTCGGGGATGCCGATCTTGCCGACGTCGTGCAGCTGGCTCGCCAGCCGCAATGCCTGACGGTCGGCCTCGTCGACGCCGCAGCGGCGGGCCAGCGTCTCCGCGTACTGCACGACACGATCCGAGTGGCCCCGCGTCGTGGGGTCCTTCGCCTCGATGGCGCGCGGCAACACACCCGCGAGCACCCGGTTCTGCGCCGCCAGCTGCTCCGCGCGCTGCCGAATCTCTTGCCGCTCGAGCGTTCGCCGGCACGCCGCGACCAGCTCGTGCGGTGCCACCGGCTTGACCAGGAGCTCGGCCACGCACGACCGAATCGCGTCCTGGGCGTTGGACACGCTGGGTCGACCGGTCAGCAGGATCACCGGCACCGGTGGTCGTTGGGCCTGGGCGAGGTTCGCGATCTCGGTGCCCAGCGCGTCGTCGCCCAGGTAGAGGTCGGTGACCACCAGGTCGAAACGCTCGGTGGCAAGGGCGTTCTTGGCCTGCGCCAGGGTGCCCGTCGGCACCGAGCGGAAAGCGGCAGCGGCCAACGTGTCAGCCATGCCGGTGAGGATGTCCGCTTCGTCGTCGACGAGCAGCACGCGCGGGTGCGTCACGTCGCCGTTGCGATGCGGATTGGAGAACGCCTCGCGCTGCGCGGGGGGCGCGGCGTCGTGATCGACGGTCGAGCGCATGGGACTGGCGTTTTACGGAAACCTCCGGAGCTGTCTCAACAACTGGATTGCGGTTTTCCACAATCCTTGTGGAAAGATGGGGGCCGGATGACCCCTCCGGACTGGATTCGCGTGCCGGTGACCACCGAGCAGGAAGGCTGGCGACTCGACGTCTTCCTGGCGCGCCAAGAGGCCGTCGGCTCGCGGCGCGTGGCGAAGGCCATGATCGAGGGTGCGCTCGTCGAGCTTCCAGGACTGGCTCGCCCAGCCCGTGCCGGCACGTCGCTGTCCGCCGGACAGGTGGTGCACTATCGCTTGCCGCCCCCGGAGCCCGAGCCCGTGCCCGAGACGGAGGTCGAGCCCCTGCGCATCCTGCACGAGGACGCCTACGTCATGGTGATCGACAAGCGCCCTGGCCTGGCCGCGCATCCTCCCGAGGGGGCGCGGAAGGATCGCGTGCCCACGGTTGCTGGGTTGGCGCAGAAGCACTGTGGCGGCGCTCTCCCCACCCTGGCCGGCCAGGACCGGCCAGGCATCGTGCATCGCCTGGACAAGGACACGTCCGGTGTGATGGTGTTGGCGAAGACCGCCGAGGCGTTCCACTTCCTGCAGAGCCAGTTCAAGGCGCGGACCGTCCGGAAGGAGTACCGGTGCCTCTCGTACGGCGAGGCGCGCTTCGACTCGGATTGGGTCGAGGGCGCGATCGCCGACCACCCGAGCCGACCCGACCGGATGGCGATCGTGCGCGAAGGTGGCCGTGAGGCGACCACCTACTACGAGGTGGTGGAGCGCTTCCGTGGCTTCACCCACTTCCGCTGTCTGCCCAAGACCGGCCGCACCCACCAGATCCGCGTGCACATGGAGAGCGCCGGCTACTCACTGGTGGGCGACAAGGTCTACCGCGCCCGGAACCAGCAGCATGCGTCGCTGCCTTCGGAGTGTCCGCCCGCCGAACGCCAGCTCCTGCACGCGCATCGGTTGGTGATCGAGCACCCGTGGAGCCGCGAGACTCTCGAGTTCGCCGCGCCGATCCCGTCCGACATGGAGCGCGTGTTGGCCTGGATGCGCGCGCACCGGAGCTGAGCCTGGAGGGCTCGCGGTCGCACGGGCGACCGCCGGCAACGCCTCGCAAGGAAGCCGGGGCTGGTTCCGTAGGAGCTACGGTCTGGCGCGCGCCTGTTGCTCCAACCCGGGCGGCAACGCTTCGCCGCGCTCGATGCCGAGGAGGGAGCGGATCAACCGCCTCAGCTTGTCGGAGGCGCGCCCCGCGATCGCGGCGGCCTCGGTACATGCCGAACAGAGCACGCCGCCGAGTCTCTCGGAACTCCGGGCGCGGGACTCGGCGTCGGTCGCCAGCGCGAGCCCGGCCGCGCGCACTGGCTCGAGCACACGCTCCCGCAGGTCGCGCACCAGCGCCTCGGCCTCCGGGTCCAGCGGCGCGCCGTTCTGGAAGGGTTCGCTGCGTAGGATCTCTTCGCCTTGCGAGCTGAAGGCCTGCACGTCGTCGATGACGCAGGGCTGCCGCGCGTAGTCGAGGCCGTCGAGCACGAAAGCCATCGCACCGACGTGCACGCGGCGCACGATCCGTTCGGCGCGCGCTCCATCGTGTAGTTGGTGCCGGACCTCTTCGATCTGCTCTGGTCCGACCGAGGCCCTCTCGAGGGCGCGCGCTGCAATGCGTCGGACGAACCCCTCGTACGGCCGCTCGCGAAGCCGTGAGTCCGGCAACGGTGGTTCCTTGCCGCTGCGGAAGAACTGGACGTCCGACGACCAGAGCTCGCGGAAGTAGATGCGGTACGCCGCGGCAGCGCGCGCGGGGACCTGATCGAACACCGCCTTGACGGTGTCGTAGTACTCGTCGAGCAGCGTGACGAACTGGTCGGAACCGATCCGAGAACCCTCTTCGACACATCGATCGACGAGTTCGTCGAACGCGTCGGCGACGTACGGTTCGTGGGTGTCGACGATGCGTGCCACCGCACGCGCCCGCCGCATGAGGATCGTGGGTGCGTGCTGGGGAAAGACCGCGTCGAGGCCACTGCGCACCTCCGGCTTGACGCGGAACAACAGCGGCGTCCAGGTCTTGCGGTGACGTTGTCCGCGGCCGAGCTTTGGCCAATCCCGCGCCTTCACCGCGGCATGCCACACGCGCTCACGGACGTCGCCGACCGACTCGGCCAAGCGCACATCCAGGCCAGGCTCGCGTGCCACTCGCCGCGCGGCGTGCTCGACGAGACGCTGTACTCGGCCGAGCCAGGAGCGGGGTCGCGGCGCGTCGTCGGGCAAGGCGAGGTGGTGCGGGCCGATGGCCCGCACGGACTGGTGCACTTCACGATGGCGCAAGAGGCACCGCACCCATGCCTCGCACACCGCCTCATGATCTTCGGCCGTGGCGGCCCAGACATCGACGAGTTCGACCAGGGAGGCATCCACGACCCTGTTGGCGACATCGACATCACGAGTCAGGTACCACGCGACACGCAACACGGAGCAGGTCGTGTCACCGGTGATCGGCGGCAATGCTGCCATGGCGCGCACCGCCGGACTGCGAACGGGTTCGAGCCTCCGAGGTCCGGTTCGTTGTCGGCACAGGCTCTCCGCGATCGGCATGAGCTTCGCGAGGGATGCGCGACGGAGAGCTTCGACCTCGTGTGGTGAGGGCTCGTCGGGGCGCACGACTCGAGATCCGGGGTTCGAGGCCTCAGGCTTGGCAGGTGTCATCGTTGTCTCCGAGAAGGTCCCCGAGTCGCTCCTTCGCCCTGCGCCAGTGGCGGTGCGCCTTGGAAGAGGAGAATCCGAGCGCATCCGCGATCTCCGCCATCGAATAGTCTTCGAGCCAGAGTCGGGTGATCGCGCGTTGGGCCGGGGTCAGGCGCTCGAGCGCGGCCTCCAAGTCGCCGTTGTCGGCCGCTTCGATCCGGGCCGGGTGGGCGCTCAACTCGTCTTGTCCCATCATCTTGCGGCCGCTTCGTCGACTGGGGAGGCACAGGCGGCTGACGACGACCAAGAACCACTTCTTCAACTGAGCGTCGGCTGCGAAGTCCAAACTCCGCGCCCGGACGAGGTAGCGAAGGAACGCTTCCCCTACTACGTCGTTGGCATGACCGCGGCTGTCATGCCGAGCAGCGTGGCGGAGCAACGGGTCGAAGAGTGCCGAGTGCAGGTCCTCGAAGCCGGCGGGGTCTCCAGCCAGGAACCGCAGATGGCAGTCCACGAGAGAGGGTGCCGAACGTGGATTCTGCATGAGCGAGAGGTGCCACGATCTAGAAGCACCTTCCCACCGAGTTGCTGGCAGCAGACTCCGAAAAAATGTGGTGGCCCTCGACGGAGGTCGACGGCCATCGCGCCAAACCTCAGCGGGTGGAGGCGGACTCCACCGCTGAACGCTGGATGAAGTTGTCGCCGCGACCTTCGCGAAGGGACGTCAGGCGCGTCGGCGTGCCAGTGAGGCGTCGACGCGTCACGCGTCGAAGTCGGCGGCGGAGATCGGGTCCGCGAACTCCTGGCCCCACAGCCGCTCGACCGCGGCCAACAGGTCCTGGCCGCGCTGGGCGAGGTGCCGCGCGCGCCTACCAGCGTGCCGGATTTGGCCGGCAGCCTCGATCTCTACACGCCGCTGGGCCGCAAGGTGGAGGGGCAGCAGCAAGTCTTGCGTGAACTCCTCGAGCGCAGCGACCACGTCGTTGGCGAGCTTCACGAAGTCGGGATGCACCGCCGCCGGTGTCGACAGGACGGCCTCCAAGGCGTCGGACAGTGCGTGGCACGACTGGAAGACTTCTGACGCGTCGTCGCGGTGGTCGGCCGCGGCTTGAACGAAGGAGTCGCCGAGCTCCGCCTCCAACGCGGCGGCCAGGACACGCATGCCATGCTTCAGCTGGTTTGCCAGACGGCCGACCAAGACCAGCACGACCCGGTGCAGGTGCTCGGGCCGCACTAGCTAGCTCGCTTCTTGCGCTCCTCGATGGCTCGGTGCACCGCATCCAAGCCGCGTTCGTGCAGGATCGCGAGCAGCTCGGCACGGAAGGCGATGCTGCTGGCGTACTCCGACACGAGGTCGCATCGATCCTGGGGCAAGGTCCCCTGGAGCGCGAACTCGCGAAGCAAGCCTGCGCACTCGTGCAGGCGGTCGGCGAACTGCTGGCGAAGCTCCACCGTGCAGTGGCGACGCTTCGAGAGGTAGAGGCCGACGTAGGCTTGCCAGCCGGATCGGCTCACGCGGCAGCAGGACGCGGCCAGCTCGTAGGACGGGTCGTCACGCCAAGCCACGACAGCTGCTTCGAGGTCTGCAAGGTGATCGAAGAAACGCGGCTTCACGACAGCGAACGTCATCGGCTCCTCCAGCGCATCCACGCGGTCAGACTGCCGTCTGGCCGACACATTTCAAGCGTGGGAAGCCCTCGCCAGATACGATTGTGGGGAAGTCAGGTCGCCTCCCTAGGGTCGCCCTGCGTGTAGTCTACGACACGCCCGTCGTTTCGCGGCCTGTGCCCGCGCACGGGTGCGCGGGTCGCCGGAACTCGCCGCCTCGGGAGCACCACGCGATCGCCGGTCGGGCCCGAACTCTGGGTCAAACAGCGGATAGGGGCTTGTCGCGGCCGAGCCCGGGCGTGCTCGTCGCCAGGCCGCGGCTCGGGCCGAACTCGGGCGCCTGGACGCGCTGGCGCGTCCAGGCCGTCTCCTCGGGTTCTTGTCGCGGTCTCCGCTGGCGTCCTGATGCGCGTGCCCGAGCCGTCGACTCGGCCACCGGGCCATCGTCGCCGCACCAGGTACGGGCGGTGCCCTGCTCGCCGGCCACGGTTCGAGGTGCGATCGGGCCGACGGACCTCGGCGCCGAAACGGCACGCCTCGCCATCGTCGTCCGGCGGACCCGGGCCCGCCGATCGATTGCCGCACGTCTCTCTCGCCCTCGTCACGCCGCTCGTGCTACCGTCGCAGCCGCATGCGTTCTCTCTGGCAAGATGCCGAAGCCCGGCAGTTCGTCGACCGGTACGCGCCGCAGCACGGTGAGGATCTGGCCCTGCGCGTCTACACCTCGCGCCTGATCGGGCGCGACGACACCCTGGTGTTGCATGGCGGTGGCAACACCTCGGTGAAGACCAAGGTGAAGGACATCCTGGGCGACGACCTCGACGTGCTGTGCGTCAAGGGCAGCGGCTGGGACCTTGTGTCGATCGAGCCGCAGGGACTGCCGGCGGTGGAGCTGGCGCCGCTCTTGCGGCTGCGCCGAGTCGCACGCATGACCGACGAGGAGATGGTGGCGCAGGTGCGCCGGCGGCTGCTCGACCCCGGCGCGCCCAACCCGTCTGTGGAGACCTTCCTGCACGCCTTCGTGCCGCGGAAGTTCGTCGACCACACGCACGCCGACGCGATCATGGTGCTCACCAACCAACCCGACGGCGAGCAGATGGTGCGCGACGCTCTCGGTGAGCGAGTGCTGAGCCTGCCGTGGATCTTCCCCGGCTTCCCGCTGGCGCACGCCGTGGCCGACGCGTTCGAGCGCGCGCCCGACTGCGAGGGCATCGTGCTGCAGAAGCACGGCATCTTCACCTTCGGTGACAACGCGCGGGACAGCTACGAACGCATGATCGAGCTCGTCGACCGCGCCGAACGCTTCGTCGCCAGCCGCGGTCGCGGCCGCCGGACGATGCTGATGCCGACGAGCACTCTGCTGTCGGACGACGAGGCGCGTGCCCTGGTGGCGGACGTGGCGCCGGTGGTGCGAGGTGCGGTGGCGTTGGCCAGCTCGCCGCCGCACGGTCCGAAGAAGGTGCACACGCGTTTCGTCATGTGCTGGCGGGGCGACGACGACCTGCGCGCGTTCGCCGCGCATCCGGAGGCCGCGCGGCTGGTGGGGCTCGGGCCGCTGACACCCGACCACGTCATCCGCACCAAGGGGCGCTACCTGTGGCTGTCGCTCGACGACGCACGCTCGCCGGCCAAGGTGGCGCAGGCGGTGCTCGACTACGAGGCCCAGTACCACCGCTACTTCGCGGAGCACCGGCACCGGGTGTCGGCGAAGACGCCGATGGCCGATCCCATGCCGCGCGTGGTGATCGTCGAAGGGTTGGGGATCCTCGCGTTCGGGGTCAACGCCAAGGCGGCCGGGGTGGCCGCCGACATCGCCGAGCACACTCTGCGCGCCAAGGCGCAGGCCGAGAGCATCGGCAGCTACACCGAACTCGACCCGGGCGAGGTGTTCGCGATGGAGTACTGGTCGCTGGAAGTTGCCAAGCTCGGCAAGGCCAAGGCTCCGGTCCTCGGTGGACAGGTGGCCTTCGTCACCGGCGCCGCAGGCGCCATCGGCTTCGGCATCGCGAGAGCGCTGCTGGAGGCCGGCGCGGAGGTGATGGTGAGCGACTTCAACGAGGACTCGCTGGCACGAATCCACAACAAGCTCCTCGACAGGTTCGGGTCGCGCGTGGCGGCGGTGCCGATGGACGTCACCGACGACGGTCAGGTCGCGGCCGCGTTCGCCGATTGCTGCCGGCGGTTCGGTGGCGTCGACATCGTGGTCCCGAACGCCGGCGTCGCCTACGTCAGCAAGATCGCCGACATGGATCTGGACGAGTTCAGGCGCGTCGTCGATGTGAATCTGATCGGTGCCATGAACGTGGTGCGGACCGCCGCGCAGGTGTTGGCCAAACAAGGAACCGGCGGCGCCATCGTCGTGCAGGGCAGCAAGAACGTCTTCGATCCGGGGGCGGGCTTCGGCGCCTACTCGGCGAGCAAGGCGGGCGCGCACCAGATCGGCAAGATCGCGGCCTTGGAGCTGGCCGAGATCGGTGTGACGGTGAACATGATCAACGCCGATGCGGTGTTCGGCGACGACGACGTGCCGAGCGGCCTGTGGCAGGAGGTGGGTCCGGACCGCATGCGGGCGCGCGGCTTGGACGCGGCCGGGCTGCGCGAGTACTACCGCAACCGGAGCCTGCTCAAGCGCGAGGTGACTCCCGAGCACGTCGGCGCGGCGGTCGTGTTCTTCGCATCGGGCGCGACGCCGACGACCGGGGCGACGCTGCCGGTCGACGCCGGCGTCCCCGGTGCGTTCCCGCGATAGGAGTGCGTGCCATGGGACGCGCCGCGGCCGAGCCGTGAACGATCGGTCAGGTTCGGTCCTCTCCGGCGCCGAGCCAGCCGACCCGTCGCCGCCAGTGGTGCGCGGCCACGACTTCGGCTCGCGTCGGCGGCCGCGCGTGTTGCTTGCGCTCGCGGGCCAGGACATCGGCGAGAGGCGGCAGGCCGACTTGTCGCCGCCACTCGTCCACTCGTGACGCATCGACGAGAGGACACGGCGCCACGTCCCCGCGCTTGCGCCGGAGTTGCGTGCCGTAGCGTTGCCGCCGGCCCTCGAAAGTGCGGATGCGGTCGTCGAGGTAGGCGAACTGCCAGCGCGGGATCCGTCCCGCGGCGCTGGCAACGTCGACGAGGTGGCGGCAGGTGCGCATGAAGGCAGGTTCGCCGATGGCGTGTTGTGCCACGAGCCAGGCAGCCTCGGCACCATCGTCGCCGACCAGGTCCGCGTCGGGCCAGCCGTGCTCGCCGATGATCTGCCGGAGCTGGAGCGCGTGCGCCTCGTGCACTGCGGCCATCCGCGCGTGGTAGCCAGCGAACAGTTCGCCCGTTGCCGCGAGCTCGGCGCGGACGCGCAGGTCGTGCTCGCGCATGGCGAGCAGTCGTCGTCGGAGGTCGTCGTTCATGTGCGCTGGAAGCCCCGGCGACAGAGTAGCCTGCGCCGCTCCGGTTGGAGCGTGGCGCGCACCCTCGGCTGCCGCTGCAGGCTGCGAGGGGCTTGCTGGCGGTGCCGCACCGCACCGACACCCCGCGCGTGCACGCTTGCCTGTGGGATCGGAGCCGCTACTGTGCGCGCGACCTGAGCCCCGAAACGAAGATGCGCACCAGCTACGTCATCAGTCTCGTTCTCCTCGCTTCGTGCAGTTCGATGTACTACGGCACGATGGAGAAGTTCGGCTACCACAAGCGCGACCTTCTGGTAGAGCGGGTGCAAGAGGGGCGCAAGGAGCAGGTCGACGCGCAGAAGCAGTTCCAGTCGACTTTCGACGCCTTCAAGGCGCTCACCGAGTTCGAAGGCGGCCAGCTGGAGGCGACCTACAAGAAGCTCAACAGCGAGTACGAGCGCTGCAAGTCGTCGGCGGCGGCGGTGACCAGCCGCATCAAGTCGATCGAGAAGGTGGCCGGTGACATGTTCACCGAGTGGAAGAAGGAGAACGAGCAGTACCAGAGCGCCGACATGCGTGCCAAGAGCGAGAAGATGCTCGACGACACCAAGGTGCGCTACGAGGGTCTCATCACCGCCATGCACGGCGCCGAGACGAAGATGGCGCCCGTGCTCGGTGCCTTCGGCGACCAGGTCCTGATGCTCAAGCACAGCCTCAACGCGCAGGCGATCGCTTCGCTGCAGGACACGGTGGTCAAGATCGAGTCGGATGTCGGCAACTTGATCAAGGAGATGGAGAAGTCCATCGCCGAGGCGGACTCCTTCATCGCCTCGATGAGCGAGCCGAAGGCCTGAGGACCGGCGTCGGTAGGCCGCCCCCGCATGTACGCGATCGAGATCGAGGACTTGCGCAAGGTCTTCCCCGGCCGGCGCAAGCAGGCGGTGGTGGCGGTGGATGGGTTGAGCCTGCGTGTCGCTCGCGGCCAGGTGTTCGGATTGCTCGGACCCAATGGCGCCGGCAAGACCACCACCGTCGAGATCTGCGAGGGTCTGCAGCGGCAGACGTCCGGCGTCGTGCGCGTGCTCGGCGACGAGTGGACGCGCCGCGCCATGCCGAGGATCCGCAACCGGATCGGCGTCTCGCTGCAGGAGACGCGCTTCATCGAGACGCAGACGGTGCGCGAGACGGTGGGTCTGTTCCGCTCGTTCTTCCAGCAGGGACGCACCGTCGAGGCGTCCATCGATGCGGTGTCGCTCGGCGAGAAGGCCGACGCACGCGTGGACAAGCTGTCCGGAGGTCAGCAGCAGCGCTTGGCCGTGGCGTGTGCGCTGGTCGGCGATCCGGAGCTGCTGTTCCTCGACGAGCCCACCACCGGCCTCGACCCGCAGTCGCGTCGCAGCCTGTGGGACGTGGTGCGGGCGTTCCGGGCGGGGGGTGGCACCGTCCTCCTCACCACGCACTACATGGACGAGGCCGAGCTGTTGTGCGACCGCGTCGGCATCGTCGATCGCGGCAAGCTGATCGCCGAGGGGGCGCCGCGTGAGTTGGTGCGTTCGCTGGGGGGCGAGCACCTCGTCGAGGTCGCCGGCCACGGCCTGTCGGTGCACGGGCAAGCGCTGACCGCCGGCCTGACCGGCGTGCTGCGCGCGCGCGTCGACGGAGATCGCCTGTCCATCCACGTGGCAGCACCGCACTTGGTGGTGCCGGCGTTGCTGGCCCGCCTCACCGAGCGCGGTGTCGAACTGACCGAGCTGGCGACGCGCCACACCAGCTTGGAGGACGTCTTCGTGGCTCTGACCGGACGGCACCTGCGCGACGACGAGGGCGAGGCGGCTTGATGCGCGGCTCGGTGGTCATCGCCGTGGCGCGGGCCACCATGCGCGATTTCTGGCGCACGCCGGAGTCGGTGTTCTGGAGCTACGCCTTTCCGCTGGGCATGGCGCTGGTCCTCGGCTTCGCCTTCCGCGGGCAGCCGCGCGCACCCGTGCCAGTGGCCGTGGTCCCCGCGGCCTCGGCCGAGATCGACGAGGTCGTGCTCGGTGCGCTGCGGCAAGACGAGCGCCTGCAGGTGGCGACCATGGACGAGGTGGCGGCGGAACGCGCGCTGGCGCTCGGGCGTGCCACGGTCGTCGTGCGGTTGCTTGCGGCGGGCCCGCGCCTCGAACTCGACCCGACGCGTCCCGACGCCGAGCTGGCCGAACTCGTGGTGCGTCGTTGTCTGCAGGAAGGCGCCGGACGGCGCGACCCGATCGCCATCGACGTCGACGAGGTCGAGCGACCTGGCGCCCGCTACATCGATTTCTTGGTGCCGGGTCTGATCGGCCTCAACTTGCTGGGCATGGGCATGTTCGGCGTCGGCTTCAATCTCGTCTACATGCGTGTGCGCAAGACGCTGCGCCGCTTGGCGGTCACGCCGATGGGCCGGGCCGACTTCTTCGCCGGCTTCATGCTCACGCGCTTGTTGCTGGCGCTGCCGGCCTCGGTCGTCGTCGTCGTGTTCGGACGCCTCGTGTTCGGCGTCCCCGTGCACGGTAGCTGGCTGGCGCTGGTGGCACTGATCGTGGTCGGTGCCGTCGCGTTCTCCGGCATCGGCCTCTTGCTCGGCAGCCGCGCCAAGACAATCGAGGGCGCCAGCGGCCTGATGAACATCGTGCAGATGCCGATGTGGCTCATCGGCGGCGTCTTCTTCAGCAACCAGCGCTTCCCGGGCTTCGTGCAGACGATGGTCGACGCCGTGCCGATGAGTCTGCTGACCGACGGCCTGCGCGGCGTGATGCTGGAAGGCAAGGGCGTGATCGACGTCTGGGTGCCCATCGTCGCGTTGTTCGCCCTCGGTGGCGTGTGTCTGGCCGCCGCCGTGCGCATCTTCCGCTGGAACTGACTGCTCTCCGCACCGCACAAGCGCGGCGACTGCGCACGTCGTCAAGCATCGACCAAGGAACGGTGAAGCCTGCCGGCGCGGGGCGCCGCGTGGCAGAGCCCGCCGCCGGCCGCGCTAGGTTCCGCGGCCAACGTGTTCGCTCTCTCCGACTCGTCGGCTCCGGTCGTCGTCGCGCACCCGTCGTGATGGCAACGCACCCGGGCTCCTCCGACGCGGGCCGGCGCCAGACACCGGGTTGGCGAGGCGCCGGCCCGGTCGGCCTGCTCCTCTTCGGTGCACTGCTGCTTCTGCGTTCCTGGGGCCGGTGGTGCGACCCGTTGGTCGACACCGGCCGCGAGCTGTACGCGCCCTGGCGTCTCGTCGAGGGCGACGTGCTCTACCGCGACGTCGCCTGGTTCAACGGTCCGCTGAGCGCCTACTTCCACGCGCTGGCGTTCCGGCTGTTCGGGGTCGGGTTGCAGACGCTCGTGGTGGCCAACGTGGCGGTGATGGCGGGCACGGCGGCGTTGCTGCACGATCTGGTGCGCAGGCTCGCCGACCGGCTGACGGCGGCCGTAGGGGTGGCGCTGTTCCTGGCGTGCTTCGCTCTCGGCCAGGCGTTTCCGCCCTCGGACTTCACCTGGGCGTTCCCGTACTCGCACGAGCTGACCCACGGCGTCGCTCTTGCCGTCGCGGCGCTTTGGGCCCTGGAGCGCGCCGCGCGCACGCGCCGGCGGTGCTGGCTGGCATGTCACGGAGTCTTGCTCGGGCTCGTCTTCCTCACCAAGCCCGAGGTGTTCTTGGCGGCGGCGCTGGCCAGTGCCGCCGGGCTGTTCTTCTACCGGACGGGAGTCGCGTCGCTGTCGCCGATCGTCGTTGGCGCGGCGGCACCGCCGCTCGTGGCGTTCGTCATGCTGGCGACTGCGATGCCGCCCGCAGAGGCTTGCCGCGGCGTACTCGGCGGTTGGACCGGTGCGTTCCTGCCCGAGCTGCGCACGAACCACTTCTATCGCTACACGCGGGGCACGCTCGACATCGAGCACAGCCTGGCGATGGCGGCGCTGTGGAGCGGCGCCGAGATCGCGTTGTTCGGCGCCTTGGCCCTGCTCGCCCGCGCGTGGGGAAAGGCGCGCGACGGCTCGCTCGTGGCCCGCGTCGTCGCGTTTGCCGTTCCGGCCGCGGTGCTCTACGCGGTCCCCGACATCGCCTGGCACCACGCCACGCGGGCGCTCCCCTTCCTCCTGCCGGTGGTGCTGGTGGTCTGGGTGTGGCGTTGCTGGCGCGTGCCCGGAGACCTCACCGCCGCCGGCCGCGCGACGCTGGCGGTTCTCGGTCTGACGATGCTCGCGAAGGTGATGTGGAGCGCGCGCATCGCCCACTACGGGTTCGCGCTGGTGTTGCCCGGGACGCTCGCGCTCGTCGTCGCGCTGCTGGCCGACGCACCGGCGGCGCTCGAGCGGCGCGGCGGGGCACCGCAGGTGTTTCGGTCGGCGGTCGTGGGCGTCCTGGTGGCGATGGTCGCGCACTTCGTCGGCGTCAGCGGCAAGTACTTCGCCTCGCACACGACCCCGGTGGCAGAGGGTGGGGACGCGTTCTTGGCCGACGCCCGCGGCAGGCTGGTCGAGACCGCGCTCGAAATCCTGCGCGATGCGGGCGCCGACGGCCGCACCCTCCTGGTGCTGCCCGAAGGGGTCACGATCAACTACCTGGGGCGCATGCGCACCCCGACGTCCTTCATCAACTTCCTCCCACCCGAGCTCATCATCTTCGGTGAGGACCGCATCCTGCAGTCGCTTCGCGCCCAGCCGCCGGACTTCCTCGTGCTCCTCCCGCGGAGCATGCGCGAGTACGGCGAGGAACACTGGGGCGACCGCTACGGAGCCTCGCTCGCGCGATGGGCGGCGGAGCCGCGCCGCTTCGAGCTCTTGAAGGAGGTTCGCACCCCCGCAGGCAGGCTGCTGATGCAAGTGCTGCGCCGCCGTTGAGGGTGGCGCCCCCTGGCGGTTCGGGGTGTCGAGCCGACGGCACGTCCGTGGGCTCTGGTCGCGCGACGGTCTACAGTTCCGCCCCATGCGTCCGACGTCCGTCGCCTTGCTCCTCGTCGCCGCCTGCGCCGCACCCGTCGCCGCCCCGGTCGCCCCGCCGATCCCTGCCGGCGAAGACCCGCTGCGCTGGCGTGCCGACATCGAGACCTTCGCCTCGCAGCCGACGGCTGCCGAGGCGCCGGTCGTCTTCGTCGGCAGCTCGAGCATCCGGCGGTGGTCGACCCTGGCACGAGACATGGCGCCGTTGCCGGTGCTCAACCGGGGCTTCGGCGGCTCGCGCATCTTCGACTCCGTGTACTGGCTGGACCGCTTGGTGACCTGCCATCACCCGGCGGTCGTCGTCGTGTTCGCCGGCACCAACGACATCCAGGGCGACGCGCCGCGGTCCGCAGCGTGGGTGGCCGCGCGCTTCGAAGAGCTGGTGTCGCGGTTGCGCGCGCTGGGCTGCGACGCGCCTCTGGTCTACCTCGCCATCAGCCCGAGCCCGAGCCGCGAGCGGCACCTGCCGATCGTGCTGGACGCCAACGCGCGCATCGCGGCGCTCTGCGCGCGCGACCCGAGCTTGCACTTCGTGGACACGGCGAGCGCCCTGCTCGACGAGCGCGGCTGTCCGGACCCGCGCTGGTTCGTCGCCGATCGGCTGCACCTCAACCCCGCGGGCTACGCGCACTGGACGAAGACCCTGCGCCCGGTCGTCACCGACCTGTACGCGAAGCGCAACGGCGGACGCGCGGCAGGCACCTGAGCGCGAAGCGGGACTCGCGGGCGGCGCCGGCGTTCGGCGGCCATTCGATCGCGCCAGACCCACGGTGCGGGTGGCTCGAGCGCGGCCTGTCGTGGCGCTTCGGCGACACTTGTTGCAAACTCGGCGCCCTCTGCAGACTTCCTGTCGCACATGACGCTCCGTTCGCTCCGCTGGTGGCGCCGCATCCTCGGTGTCGTCCTGGGTTTCGCCGCCATGGCGGCGCTCCTGGCCTGGTTGATGGGTGTGTTCCACCATCGCGTCGAGCCTGGCGAGACCGCGGTTTCGCAGCGTGCGGCCCCGAACGCGCCCCGGCTCACCGCGTCCCTGCGCAGCGTCCCGACCACCGAAGCGGCGGTCGGTACCATTCGCGCCATCCAGGAGACCTCCGTCGCCTCGCGGATCCTCGGCCGGATCAAGACGCTCCGGGTGGAGCGCGCCGGGCAACCCGTGCAGCAGGGCGAGATCCTGGTCGAGTTGGAGTCAACCGACTTGCAGGCGGCCTTCGACGCGGCGCGCGCCGCCAGCAAGGCGGCGGAGGCTCGGCGCGACCAGGCCAAGGTCGACCTCGAACGCACCCAGGACCTGGCCAAGAGTGGTGTCGCTTCGCAGGCGCGGCTCGACCAGGACCAGTCGGCGTTCAACGCGGCCCAGGCCGAGTTCGAACGTGCGCGCCAGGCCGAGGCGGGCGCCGAGACCGCGCTGTCGTTCGCCACGGTGCGCGCGCCGATCGGCGGCATCGTCGTCGACAAGAAGGTGAACGCCGGCGACGTCGTACAACCGGGTCAGGTCCTCTTCTCTCTCTACGATCCCAGCCGGCTGCAGCTGGTGGCGGTGGTTCGCGAAGAGCTGGCCGGACGCCTGAGCGTCGGGCAGGAGGTCGACGTCAGCCTCGACGCGCTCGGCAAGCAGTGCCGCGGCAGCGTCGCCGAGATCGTGCCGGAAGCGCAGGCGCGCACCCGGTCGTTCGAGGTGAAGGTGGTCGGTCCCTGCCAGCCAGGCATCGTCACCGGCATGTTCGGGCGCCTGCACGTGCCGCTCGGCCAGCGCCAGGAGTTGCGCGTACCGAGCGCGGCGGTGCTCAGCGTAGGCCAGCTCGACTTCGTGTACGTGGTGGATGCCGCCGACGCGGTCCAGCGTCGCTACGTCCGCACCGGCCGCAGGTCCGCCGACGACGAGGTCGAGATTCTCGCAGGGCTGACCGCGGGAGAGGTGATCCTCGCCGACGCTCGCAACGTGGAGCCGCGATGAGCGAGCACCCCGAGCCCGTGCTACGCGCGGACGCCGGTGAACGTCCGGGCCTCACCCAGCGCCTGGTCGAGGTCTTCCTCACCGGCAATCTCTCACCTCTGCTCCTGCTGCTGTCGCTGGTGGCTGGCGGCATCGCCCTGCTGGCGACGCCGCGCGAAGAGGATCCGCAGATCGTGGTGCCGGTGATCGACGTGCTCATCGAGGCGCCGGGCACACCGGCGCTCGAGGTCGAGCGTCAGATCGCCACGCCGCTGGAACAGATCATGCGCCGCATCGACGGGGTCGAGTACGTGTACTCGATGAGCCGCCGCGGCCAGGCGGTGGTCACCGCCCGCTTCTACGTCGGCGAGGACCGAGAGGACAGCCTGGTGAAGCTGCACAGCGCTCTGCGCCAGCACCAGGACGCGATCCCGCCGCAGGTGAAGGGCTACGTCGTCAAGCCGGTGGCCATCGACGACGTTCCGATCGTGGCGATCACGCTGCACAGCGACAGGCTGGACGACCACGACCTGCGCCGCATCGCCGAGGAGCTCGAGGCGCGCCTGCAACAGGTGCCCGAGACCGGCGTCACCGAGATCCACGGCGGGCGTCCGCGCCGGCTGCTGGTGCAGGTCGACCCGGTGGCGCTGGCCGGGCGAGGCCTCGGCTTCGCCGCCGTCGAGCAGGCCCTCGGCGCGGCATCGGTGTCGACCGCGGCGGGAGCCGGCGACCGCCATGATCGGGTGTACGAGGTCGAGGTCGACCCGCTGGTGGCCGACCCGGCGGCGCTGGCGCGCCTGGTCGTCGGCGTGTCCGGCGGGCAACCGGTGCACCTGCAAGACGTGGCGGTCGTGAGCGACGGTCCGGCCGAGGTCGAGAACTACGTGCGCTTCGGCCGTGGCTTCACCGGCGAGGCGGGCACAGGCGGTGACGGGGCGAGCCCGATGCGGGCAGCGGTCACCCTCAGCGTCGCCAAACGGCGCGGTTCGAACGCCGTCTCGGTGGCCGCGGCGGTGCAGGCTCGGCTCGGAGAGCTGCGCCGGGACCTGTTGCCGGCCGACGTCGAATGGACCATCACCCGCGACTCCGGACACACCGCCGACCAGAAGGTCGACGAGCTGATCGAGGGTCTGTCCGTGGCCATCGCCATCGTCGTCATCCTCATCACCATGATGCTCGGCTGGCGCGAGGCGGTGGTGGTCGCGTTCGCCGTCCCGGTGACGTTCGGCTTGACGCTGTTGGTCAACTACCTGGCCGGCTACTCGATCAACCGCGTCACCCTGTTCGCGCTGATCCTGTCGTTGGGTCTCGTGGTCGACGACCCGATCGTCGACGTCGAGAACATCCATCGTCACCTCCAGCGGCGCGACCGGCATCCGCTGCGCGCCGTGTTGGAGGCGGTGAACGAGGTCCGGCCGCCGGTGATCGTCGCCACGCTGGCGGTGATCATCAGCTTCCTGCCGCTCTTCTTCATCACCGGCATGATGGGGCCGTACATGCGGCCCATGGCGCTCAACGTGCCGATGGCCATGCTGATGAGCATGGTGGTGGCGTTCACGCTGACGCCGTGGATGTCCTACCTGGCGCTGCGCCGGGTGGCCGCCGGACATGGCGAGCCCGGGCACGAGACCAGCCCGGTGCTGATCCGCAGCTACGCGGCGGTGGTGCGGCCCCTGCTGCGCTCGCGGGCCGTGCGCTGGCTGACGTTCGCGGTCACCGCGCTGCTGTTCGCCGGCGTGTTCTGGTTGGGCGCTGCGCGCGCGGTACCGCTCAAGATGCTGCCGTTCGACAACAAGACCGAACTGCAGGTGCTGGTCGACCTCGACGAGGGCAACACCGTCGAGCGCACCCTGGCCGTGGTGTCGGACCTGGCCGAGCCGGTGCGCCGGCTCAACGAGGTGCTCGACGTCACCGCGTACGCCGGCGTGGCGTCGCCGATGGACTTCAACGGCATGGTGCGCAAGTACTACCTGCGACGGGCGCCGCAGCTCGGCGAGCTGCGCGTGCGGCTGTTGCCAAAGCACGAACGCCGGCATCAGAGTCATCAGGTGGCGTTGCGCCTGCGCGCCATGCTCGAGCCGCTGGCCCGGGCGCGCGGTGCCACCCTGCGCGTGGTCGAGCTACCGCCGGGGCCGCCGGTGCTGTCGACGGTGGTCGCCGAGGTGCGCGGCGCGCCGGCGACCACCCCGGCCGAGCTCGACGCCGCGGCGCGGGCCGTGGCCGAACGCCTCGGGCGCGAGCCCGGCGTGGCCGACGTCGATACCAGCGCCGAGGCCACTCCGGACGAGCTGCACTTCGTCATCGACCTGGAGAAGGCGGCCCTGCACGGCGTCACGGCGGCCGCGATCGGCGCGGTCTTCGATGCGGCGGTCGGCGGGCGCACCGCCGCCGTCCTGCACGAGGCGCGCGAAGTGCAGCCGTTGCGTGCCGAGGTGCGCGTCGCCCCCTGGCGGCGCGCTGACCCGGTGGCGCTCGGAGCCATCACCGCGGTCAGTGCGAGCGGCGACCTGGTGCCGCTGGCCGAGATCGGGCGCTTCGAGATGCGGCCAGCGGAGCCGACCATCCACCGCAAGGACCTGGAGCGCGTCGCCTACGTCATGGCCGAAGCCGTGGGGCGAACGCCGGCCGAGATCGTGCTCGACGTGCAGTCCGACCTGCGACCGACCGTGCCCGCCGGCGCCCCGACGACGCCGCGGCCCCTGGCCGAACGCAGCATGCTCAGCCTCGGCGGTGGTCTGCCGTGGGCCGTGCCAGCCGGGTTCACCGTCGACTGGCGCGGCGAGGGCGAGTGGAAGATCACGCTCGATGCCTTCCGTGACCTGGGCCTGGCGTTCTTCGCCGCCTGCCTGGGCATCTACATCCTGCTGGTGCAGCAGACCAACAGCTACGGCATGCCGCTCGTGCTCATGCTCTCGATCCCGTTCACGATCCTGGGCATCCTGCCGGGCTTCTGGCTGCTCAATCGTCTGCTCGACGTGCCGGTGGCCGGCGTCGCCAACCCGGTGTTCTTCACCGCCACGGCGATGATCGGCATGATCGCTCTGGCCGGCATCGCCGTGCGCAACTCGATCCTGCTCATCGACTTCATCGAGGGCGCGCTCGAGCGCGGCATGGCGCTCGAAGAGGCGATCCTGCAGAGTGGCGCGGTGCGCTTGCGCCCGATCGTGCTCACCGCCGGCGCGGCCATCCTGGCGTCGATCCCGATCACGCTGGATCCCATCTTCTCCGGACTGGCGTGGGCTCTCATCTTCGGCCTCGTCGTGTCCAGCCTGTTCACGCTGGTGCTGGTGCCGGTCGTCTACTACGGCGTCGTCGGTCGCCGCACGAGCAAACCGCCGGCGGACTGACGACGCGCGGGAGGGGACGGACTCGCTCTCCGACGACGGAAGAGCACCGGACTCCTGGTCGTAGGGCGGGGCTTGCGGCCGCTGTTACGGGCTGCTGGCAGATCGCTCGGACCGGATCCGTTCCCGTGTCGATAGGCGCGCGTATGAGCAGTCAGCTTGTGGATCAAATCGCTGCCGCCATCGGCGCGCACGGCCTTTGGAAGGGCCGCCTCCTGGCGGCCATCGAATCGGGCAAGTCGGACACCGACGTCGCGACGGTCAAGCGGGACGATGCGTGCAAGTTCGGGACGTGGTTGCACACCGAGATCGACCCCACGGCCAAGTCGTCGCCGCACTTCGCCAAGGTGAAGGAGCAGCACGCCAAGTTCCACCAGGAGGCCGCGCGCATCCTCGGGATGGCCCTGAGCGGCGACAAAGCCGGCGCCAAGGGCGCGCTGTCGGGCACCTACACCAAGGTGTCGAACGAACTGATCAACCTGCTGCGCGACTGGCGCGGCGCCTGACCGCGACGCCGCCGCCCGGCGCTCGGCGGACGGGCGCGACCGGTCGACCGGGCCACCTCGGGAGGCGGCGCGGCTCCGGAATCCGCGGGACGTGCCCGCACCCGCAGCCGTTCCGGCGCGCGACCTGGCGCCTGCGCCGGGCGGAGACCCGGGATCTGGGGGGTGGTCGCGTAGCCGGACGGTTCGTTGGCGAGGCGCTTTGGCAGGTCTTCCCGGCAGGGTCCTGCGGGAGCCCGCCGGGGGCAGCGCTCGGCGGTGACACCTGGGTCCGTTCGCTGCAGGGCTGACACGATGGCCGACGGCCCCGGTCGCCTGACCATCGCGGCGGGGAGGCTTGCCGCCAGCCGGGAACGAGGCTCCGCCTTGGCGCGACTTCCAGCGTGAGCGGCGGTGGGGGGCTTCGTGAAAAACAGACTGCGCCGCAATTCCGGCCGCCGGCGGGGGCTTGCAGCGGCCTGCGGGGGCGCTACCCTTCGCGCCCTTCAGGCGAACCGCGGCCCGGTTCCTCGACCGAGACAGCCGCGGGGTCATGCCAGGCGGTTGGAGCTCGACGTCGCCGCCAAGCCCGTTCTCATTTGCGACTCAGGTCCCATGTCCGATCTCGACACTGCCAGTCCCGGCGCAGCAGCCAAGAAAACCAGCAAGGACGAGGCGTTCCTCAAGCGCACGCGCAACATCGGCATCATCGCGCACATCGACGCCGGCAAGACGACGATGACCGAGCGCGTCCTCTACATCACCGGCCGCACCCACAAGGTCGGTGAAGTGCACGAGGGCGCGGCGACGATGGACTACCTCGAGGAGGAACGCAAGCGCGGCATCACGATCACGTCGGCGTCGACGACTTGCGAGTGGCGGGAGCACAAGATCAACGTCATCGACACGCCGGGACACGTCGACTTCACCGCCGAGGTCGAGCGCAGCTTGCGCGTGCTGGACGGCGCCATCGGCGTGTTCTGCGGCGTCGCTGGCGTGCAGCCGCAGTCGGAAACGGTGTGGCGACAGGCCAACCGCTACAACGTGCCGCGCCTGGCGTTCGTCAACAAGATGGACCGTACCGGTGCCAACTTCGACAACGCGGTGCAGACGATGGTCTCGCGCCTCGGGGCCAATGCCGTGCCGGTGGTGATGCCGATCGGTGCCGAGCGTGACTTCAAGGGCGTGATCGACCTGGTCGAGATGAAGGCGTACGTGTGGGACGACGATGCCCGCGAGGTCGAGGTCGGCGATGTGCCGGCCGATCTGCTCGACGAGGCCAAGATGCGGCGCGAGCAGATGATCGACGCGGTCGCCGAGTTCTACGACCCCCTGCTCGAGAAGTTCGTCGAGGGCGAGGAGGTCAAGCCGGAGGAGATCCGCATGGCGATCCGCAACGGCACCATCTCGATGCGGATGACGGCGGTGTTCTGCGGCTCGGCCTTCAAGGACAAGGGCGTGCAGAACGTCCTCGACGGCGTCGTCGCCTACCTGCCGTCGCCGACCGAAGTGCCGCCGATCGAGGGCACCAACCCCGAGACCGGCGAGAAGATCGTGCGCCCGCTGCTGCCCACCGAGCCGATGTCGGCGCTGGCGTTCAAGACCATCTCCGACCCCAACGGCGACCTCACCTTCGTGCGCGTCTACACGGGCGTGCTCAAGCAGGGGCAGAAGTACTACAACAGCCGGACGCGACGCTACGAGCGCGCCGCGCGCTTGGTGCGCATGCACGCGGGCCAGCGCGAACCGGTGACCGAGATCCGCGCGGGCGATATCTGTGCCGTCATCGGTTTCCGCGAGACGGTCACCGGCGACTCCCTCAGCGAGGAAGGCAATCCGGTCACCTTCGAGGCCATGCAGTTCCCGGAGACGGTGATCTCCATGGCCATCGAGCCGAAGGCCAACGCCGACCGCGACAAGCTGTCGGACGTGATCGCCAAGCTGGTGCGCGAGGATCCGACGTTCAAGGCGCGCACCGACGAGCAGACCGGGCAGATGGTCATCTCCGGCATGGGCGAGCTGCACCTCGAGGTCATCTGCAACCGCATCGAGAGCGAGTTCAAGGTGTCGGTGCACGTCGGCCGGCCCAAGGTCGCCTACAAGCAGACGCTCAAGCTGCCGCGCGACATCGAAGCGCGGCACATCAAGCAGACCGGCGGCTCGGGGCAGTTCGCGGTCACCAAGATCAAGTTCACCCCCGACCCGACCGTGGACACGATGGAGTTCGTCAACTCGATCACCGGCGGCTCGGTGCCGAGGGAGTACATCCCGTCGGTCGAGGCGGGTATCGAGGCGTCCGCCGAAGGCGGCGGCCGGCTCGGCTTTCCGTTCGTCAAGTTCCGCGCCGAGCTGTGGGACGGGCAGGCGCACGACGTCGACTCCAGCACCATGGCGTTCGAGGCCTCGGGTGCCCTGGCCTTCCGCATGGCCACCGAGAACAACACGGTGCTGCTCGAGCCCATCATGTCGATCGAGGTCGAGATGCCGGAGCAGTACACGGGCGACGTCATCGGTGACCTCGCGTCGCGTCGCGGCGTCGTCGAGGAGATGACCACCAAGCCGGGCAGCGTCACGTCGGTGCGTGGCAAGGTGCCGCTGTCGGAGATGTTCCAGTACTCCACCAACCTGCGCTCGATGACACAGGGGCGCGGCCACTACTCGATGGAGCCGTCCAGCTACGAGCCGGTGCCGCCGAACATCGCCGAGAAGCTGCTGAAGGACATCTGAGCATGACCGGCCCCGGCGCCGATCGCGGTCCCGACGTCAGGCCGCCGCGGCCCGGGCGAGCCTGCCCGTGACCGCGGCCGAGCCCGCTGGTCGCCGCGCCGCCCTCGCCTTCATCCTGGTGACCGTCGGCCTCGACGTCCTGGCTCTGGGCGTCACCATCCCCGTCCTGCAGAAGCTCATCCTCGAATTCGAGGGCGGGGACACCGAACGGGCCGCCGCGATCGCCGGATGGTTCGGCACCCTGTTCGCGCTGATGCAGTTCGTCTGCTCGCCGATCCTGGGCGCCCTCGCCGATCGCTTCGGGCGCCGGCCGGTGATCCTGCTGTCGAACCTCGGCCTGGCCCTCGACTACCTGCTGCTGGCGCTGGCACCGAGTTTGGCCTGGCTGTTCGTGGCGCGGGTGATCTCCGGCGTCACGTCGGCCAGCATCCCGGCGGCATTCGCCTACGTCGCCGACGTCACGCCGCCCGACCGTCGCGCGCGCAGCTTCGGCCTGGTCGGGGCCGCGTTCGGTCTGGGCTTCGTCCTCGGCCCAGCGGTGGGAGGCCTGCTCGGCAGCGTCGACCTCCGCTTGCCGTTCTGGGTGGCAGCGGCGCTGTCGTTCGCCAACGCCAGCTACGGCCTGTTCGTGCTGCCGGAGTCGCTGCCTCCGGAGCGGCGGGCGGCTTTCCGCTGGCGTCGCGCCAATCCGATCGGCTCCTTGGCCCTGCTGCGGGCCCGGCCCGCTCTGCTCGGCCTGGCCGCTACCGCGTTCCTGTTCCAGCTGGCACACGAGTCGTTGCCAGCCGTGTTCGTGCTCTACACCGACCATCGCTACGGGTGGACCGAGCTGGACGTCGGCCTCACTCTCACGCTGGTCGGGCTGTGCGGTGCGCTGGTGCAGGGCGCCCTCACGCACCGCGTGGCGCGCCGCTTCGGGGAACGCCGCGCTCTCCTGCTCGGACTCGTGTGCGGCAGCACGGGCTTCCTGATTTACGGCCTGGCCCCGACCGGTGCTGCCTTGCTGGTCGGTGTGCCGATCATGGCGCTGTGGGGGCTGACCGGTCCGACCGTGCAGTCGCTGCTGACGCGCAAGGTCGCCGGACACGAGCAGGGACAGCTGCAGGGTGCGCAGAGCAGTCTGCGCGGAATCGCGGCGCTGATCGGCCCGGGGCTCTACACGAGCGTGTTTCGCTGGGGGATCGCCGGCGAGCGGTCGACCCCGTGGCCCGGCGTGCCCTACCTGCTCGCTGCGTGCCTCCTCCTGGCCGCCCTCTCGGTCGGGTTCGTCGTGACACGTCCGTCCGTCGAAGCCGCGCCGACCTGAGGCGCGGGCGCCGCAGCGCGCGGGCTGCGTCAACCCATCAGCTCGATACCCTCGTGGGCGATGGCGAAGAAGATGCAGTCCTCGTCGGGCAGCGCCACCGGATGGTGCGAAGTGCCTTCCTCGTAGCGCACGAACTCGCCCGCCCGATGCACGCCCGCTTCGTCGCGGTAGCCCCCGCGCAGCACGAGGAGCTCCTCGGGCCCCTTGTGCCGGTGGCGCGGGTAGCTGCAGCCGGGCTCCATGCGGATCATCACCGCGGCGTGGCCGCTCTCGCGGTCGCTGTAGTAGAAGTGGATCGACACACCGCGATGGCGGGTCGGCTGGAAGGGGATGGCGTCGAGGTCCATGGTGCGATCGGGCGTGGATCATCGCGCACCTCTTGGTCGGAGCCGAAGGAACACCGCGCCGTGAGCGCTGCCGGGTCCCGGCGGTGAATCCAGGGCCATCTCGAACTGCCGTCCACCCGCGTTCCGCCGTCGCTGCCGGTGGCGCCGGCCTTTTCCCCGCTCGCGGCCCGGCCGCCTGCCGTCCGCAGCTGCGGCGGCGCTATGGTAGCGCGCTGCACCGACGCGCAGGAAGCGACCGGAACGGTCGTCCCACGCGTGCCGAAGCTGCGGTGCGATGTCGCGGTCCGGACGTGCCGGACCGCGTCGAGCTTCGGTGCGCCGGAATCCCGGAGTCATGCATGGAGTCTTGGTCGATCAGCATCCAAAAGGACTACCTCAAGTTCAGCGCTGCGCACTTCCTGATCTTCGCGGACGGCAGCGCCGAGCGCCTGCACGGGCACAACTACAAGGTGTTCGTCGAGGTGTGCGGGGCTCTCGACCGCCACGGCTTGGTGATGAACTTCAAGGAGATCAAGCCCCTGGTGCGGCAGCTGGTCGAGGAGCTGGACGAACATGTCCTGATTCCGGGCGAGCACCACGAGCTCACCGCCACGCGCGAGGCCGACGGGTCGACCACGATTCGCTACCGCGAGCGACGCTACTCGATCCCCAGCGAGGAGGTCGTGGTCCTGCCGATCTCGAACTCGAGTGCCGAGAACCTGGCGACGTGGGTCGGCCGTGAGCTCCTGCGGCGTCTGGCCGAGCGTTATCCGGGCATCCGCCCCAGCGCCCTCGAGGTGGGTGTCGAGGAGACGCCCGGACAGCGTGGTGTCTTCCGCTGGCGCGCGGGCTGAGGCACGGGTACGGCCGCCATGACCGACACCGAGCCACGGAACGAGGCGTCTTCGGGCTTCGGTCCGGGTTCGAGGGTCGGTGCCTACCGCGTCGTGCGCGAACTCGGCCGCGGCGGCATGGGCGTGGTCTACCTGGCCGAGCACGAGAACCTCGGCCGCCGCGTGGCGCTCAAGCTGCTGGCGGCGCGGCACGCGGCCAGCGACAAGGCTCTCGAACGCTTCGAGCGCGAGGTTCGGGCAGTGGCGCGCCTCGCCGATCCCAACATCGTCGGCATCTACGAAGTCGGCCGCTTCGACGACGTGCCGTACTTCACCATGGAGTTCGTCGAGGGGCGCACCCTGCACGAACTGCTGCAGGACCTGCGGCAGGCGCAGCGAGCGCCCCAGACGCTGCGCGCCAGCGACCTGTCGGACTCCTGGTTCTCCGCCGGCGTCGGCACCGAGATCGAGGATCCCCAGCGCCGCACCTGGATCGGCGCTGCATGCGCCGTCGTCGCGCGCATCGCCGACGCGCTGAGCCACGTGCACGCACAAGGGGTCGTGCACCGCGACGTCAAGCCGAAGAACATCCTGTTGGCGCGCGACGGCCGGGTTCTGCTGTTCGACTTCGGCGTCGCACGCGTCGACACCGAGGCGTCGATGACGATCTCCGGCGAGTTCGTCGGAACGCCCTACTACGTCTCTCCCGAGCAGGTCGATCCACCCGAAGCGGGCGTCGACGAGCGCACCGACATCTATTCGCTCGGCGTCACGCTGTACGAGTTGCTGACTCTGCAAGTGCCGTTCGACGGGGAGTCGCCGCAGCAGATCTTCCGCCGCATCCAGCAGCGCGAGCCGCGTGCGGTGCGCCGTCTCAATCCGCAGGTGCCGCGCGACCTCGAGACGGTGTGCCAGATGGCGATGGCGAAGGAACGAGGCCGCCGCTACCAGAGCGCCGCCGACTTCGCGGCCGACCTGCGGCGCTTCCTGACGCTCAAGCCGGTGTTCGCGCGCTCCCTCGGTCCCTTGGGGCGGGTGGCGCTGTGGACGCGGCGCAAACCGGCCGCCGCGGCGCTCACCTTGGCCGGTCTGGTCCTGGTGGCGTTGCTGGGGCAGACCTGGCGGCAGCGGGGCGAGATTCGCCGCGAACGCTTGGCGCACGCACTCGCGTCGTTCCGCTACGCACAGGTCCTGCAGCAGCAGGGTCGCTTCGCCGACGCCTTGGCCGAGCTGGCCGAGGCCAGCAGCGGTGGTCATGATCCGGTGGCGGTCTCGGTGCTGCGGATCGAGACCCTGGAGGCGGCCGGCGACGATGCCGCGGCGCTGCGCGAGCTGGCGTGGTTGCGTGGGCGCCGTGACCTCGGGGCGCTCGCGGGCAAGGTCGCGCTCCTCGCCGGCGACCTCGGCAGCGAACGCCTGCGCGATCCCGATGCCGGACTCGAACTGGTGCGTCGCGCCTTGGCGAGCGGCGAGCTGAGCGACCCCGATGCCAGCTACGCCCGCTCTCTCCTGGCGGCGAACGCCCACGAGGCCCTGCGTGCCTTGGAGGAGACGTTGGCGCGCCAGCCGCTGCACGTCCGCGCCCGTGCGTCCTACGGACCGACCCTGCTCAGCCTCGGACGCCGCCGCGAAGCGGTCGTGTTCGCCGAGCGCATGGTCGACTCGCACCCCGAAGACCTGCGCGTGCTGCTCTTCTCGGCGATGGCGCACGCCCTGGCCGGGGACCCAAAGCGAGCCGGTGCCGACCTGGACGCTGCGGGCGCACGTCTCGACGGCCGAGCGGAGGTCGCTCTGCGAGCTTGGGCCGACCATCTCTCGGTCGCGACCCAGGGGGCGGACGCGCTGCAGAACACCGCGCTGCACGGTGCGGCGGCGCACGCCAGCGCCGCCCCCATCGACCCGCCGCGCTTGATGATCGCGCTGTCGGAGCTGCTCACCGGAGTCGAGGTGGTCGACGCCGACGGGAGGGTTCGTTCCTTGCGCTTCCGCCTGCCCCCGGCGGTGGCGCGTGGCTACTCCAAGCTGGTGCAGGCTTTCGCGGCCCACAGCGGCAGCGAGTTGTCCGAGAGCGACCGCGAGCCCGTGCTGCGCCTGCTCGACGAGGCGCTCGCCGTCCATCCCGATGGTTTTCGCTTCCTGCTGCGCGGCCTCCTCGGCCATCCCATGCGCGGCCTCGCCGCACTGCTCGACGACCTCGACCGGGCGTCACGGACACCCAGCATGCTCGCGGTCGAGCGGCCGGCGCTCTTCCTGTTGTTGCGGGCGCAGAGCGAGATGCTGCGCGAGCTACGCCGACGGCGCGCCGAGCCGCAGCCGGCGGCCGGAATCGCCGCCGCCGCGCACGAGCGCTCCGTGGCAGAGGTAGTGGACGCGGTTCGCCTCACGCTGCGCCGTGTCTTGGCCGTGCCTGCTCTCGAGTCCGACGCGCTGCCGTTGCTCCTCGATGCGGCGCGTCTCGCCCAGGACCACCTCCTCGCGCGCGAACTCCTGCTGCGCTGGCAGCGCGAGTCGCCGGCGTCGGTGCCGAGCCCGGCGACGTTGCGGTGGCTGCTCGAAGGCGACGCCGAACGCGCGTGGCAACGGCTGTTCGGGCCGCGCTGACGGCAGGCACGTGGAAGTCGGTGTGCGCGGTTTCGCACACCGCCGATCGCCGCTCTCGACGCACCCGAGACGACGCGGGCGCTTTTCCCGCGGGCGCCGGGGAACAAGCCGAGCCCGCCCTTCCGTCTGAGGTGCGGCAGGCGGGACGGCCTGCTGCTTGTTCTTCGACAAGTCAAGACTTGCGACGACGTTGTGAGCTGCGCGCGGGCAATGTCTCAGAGGGGTCTTCGACAGGTGCTTCGGCACCACGCCCAGTCGGGTGCGACCGACTGTGTCGCGCATCGAGGTCGTCGTAGTCGAGTCTGTTTGTGCGGGGTGCGAGCCGCACAAATCGTTTTCGCGGGGCGCGCCGACCATGCCGGTGTGCCCCGCGCCTTTTTCCACGCGGCGCATGCCCTGGTCGGTGGAGCGGCGCTGCAACAGGGCACACCACCGGGGAGCATCGTCG
Source organism: Planctomycetota bacterium (assembly GCA_041398565.1). Taxonomy (GTDB): domain Bacteria; phylum Planctomycetota; class UBA1135; order UBA1135; family UBA2386; genus DATGPD01. The sequence goes on from JAWKUN010000002.1 coordinate 1,035,386, forward strand.
GTGCGGACAGCGTCGCCGCGGACAGCGTCGCCGCGGACAGCGTCGGCGCCCGACGCGCACGGCGACTGCTCCGCCTGTCCGAGCCTCCGCGCGACGGTCCTCTCGCCACGTCTTGTCGAGTTGCACAGTGAATCGACTGCACCGCGAGTCGACCGCGCCCCTGGTCGATCGCGTCGCGATCGACGAGTCCCTTCACGGAAGGTTGATCGCCGCCAAGTCGTGCCGGACGCCTGGCGCGGCGTTGGGCCGCGCCTTGCGAGGCGAGTGCCACGAGGGGCTGTCCTCGACCTCGGCCTCCGCGTCATCCGTCCTTTCGGCCCGCGGCAGCCGGTGAACTGCGTCGGCGGTCGGTGCGGTCGGTGGCGACTGACCGAAAGCGCGCCCTCGTCCCAGGAATGGGGAGCGCACGAGGAAGGCCTCCGTCCCGCTGGCGCCAGGGCCACGTCCACTGCGCTCGCCCGCGCGGCGGAGGCCCGTGATCACCCCGCCGAGCCCGGTCACTCGGGCCAAGAGCCCTTGGCGTCTCGTTCCGGGACGGCCCGCGAAGACGCATGTGGCGGTCGTCTCCCTGCCGGGCGTCGGCGTCGTTCGCGCTTGCAGCGGCGCCACCAGCCTCGTCCGGCGCCGTGAGAACCGAAGTCCGATCATGATCGACACGCTAGTGGCGCGAACGGGTGCAGTTTCGCTCCGGCGGTCTGGAAATCCCGAGTTTGCGCCGTTTTCACCCGACCTGCACCGATTCACCCGCGACGTGCGGTCGCCGCCCCCGCGCCCCCGATCAAGCCCACGTCGGCCGCGCCGGGTCTCCGCTGGTCGCGATCTCGCGCACGTGGGCGTGCGCTTCCATCGCGCGCAGGATGCACTGGTCGCTGTTGTGGTACTCGTAGCGTCCGAAGCGCCCGAAGGTGATGTAGCCGGACTGATCGAACCAGGTGCGCACGCGGGCGACGCGCGCTGGGAAGTCGAGGTTTTGATCGATGTAGGCGTACTCGTGCTGGGCGACGTCGGTCATGACCACTTGTTCGCGGGTGAACAGGCCGCAGCCCGCCAGCCGGGTGACGAGTTCGTCGACCCAGGCCCGGTTCGGCTCGATGTCACCACGGTGCGTGACCTCCGCCATGAACGAGGCGTGCCCGGGTGGCGCGTTGTGCGGCGAGTAGTTGCTGAAGTAGGTGACCCGGTTCGCCTCGCCCTGCGCGGGGAACGGCAGGTAGATCCACGAGTAGGGGGGGATCGGTTCGGGGGCCCGGACGCCGATGATGACGTTGATCAGCGAGATCGGGCGTAGGGCGCGGATGTCGGCGCGCACTGCGGCGGGGATGCCCTCGACGTGCGGCTCGATCAGCGGCAACGGCACGGTATTGACCACCAGATCGAAGTCCTCGCCGTTGACGGCGAAACGGCTGCCGACCCGTTGCACGCGCTCGACCGGCGTGCGCGTGCGCAGGGTGAACCCGCCGCCTTCGACGGTGCCGTGCACGAGGGCTTCGAAGCCACCCCGCTTGGGGAAGAAGAACACCGACTGGTGGGTGTAGCCCTGCGTGTCGAGGCCGACCGCCGAGCTGAGCACGTCGCGGAGCGGGGCCTCGGGGACGCGGCCCGCCACCCAGGCCGAAGTCATCGTCGCCAGGTCGCAGCTCCAGATCTTCTCGTTGTAGGGGACCATGAAATGGCGGGCGAACCCGCCGCCCATGCGCCACTGGATCCAATCCTTGAAGTTCTCGGGACACGGTGCGCCGGTGCGGCGCGCCACGTGCGCCTCGATGTAGCCCTCCAGGCAGTCGACGATCGCCTCCTTGGTGAGATGGCCGACTCCGTTCTCGAACGGGTACGGCACGAAGCGATCGTGCCAGAGGATGCGCGTCTGTCGCTCGATGCGGCACAGCTCCGGCTCGCCGCCGCAGCGCTCCTTCTGCCAGTCGAGGGCGCGCCGGTCCTTGCTGAACAAGATGTGCCCGCCGGCTTCGTCCCAGGTGAAGCCGTCGGTCTGCCGCGACCGGCACAGGCCCCCCGCTCGATCGGCCTTCTCGAGCACGGTCACCGCATGGCCGTCGGCGGCGAGGAGTCGGGCCAGGGTCAAGCCGGAGATGCCGGCACCGAGGATGCAGATCTTCACGCCAGGAGCGAAGCAGGAACGAAAGGCGATAGCTCAGCACGGGCGCGCGGGCGATGCGAGCCTGGCTCCACGATTCGTTGGCCGTGGCCGTGGACGGATCGATTCCACCGCCGAACATCGGGGCGACCGGGGGCAGACAGGAAGGCCCGATGACGTGGCCGGCTCGCGGTCCCGGTGCGTAGGCTGTCGCGGATGTCCGTCCGCGCGCCGCGCAGCGAGCGACTCGTCGTCTGGGCGCTCACGCTGGGCGCATTCGCCATGGCGCTCAACGCGCAGGTCCTGGCTGCCTTGCTGCCGTTCCTGGAGCCAGCGGTGGCGCCCGACAAGGCCGCCAAGGGGACTCTGGCTTCGGCCGCCGGCTTGGCCGGCGCGCTCGGCGCGTTCTTGCTCGGGCCTTCCGTCGATCGCGTCGGGCGCCGGCCACCGATGCTGCTCGGCATGGCGGTGTTCACCGCCGCCAGCGTGCTGCATTGCTTCGCCACCTCGTTCGGGGTCCTGCTGGCGGCGCGAGCGGTGGCCGGGTTCGCGGTCGGTGTCGCCTACACCGGTGCGTCCGCCGCGGTCGCCGACGTCGTCCCCTACGAACGCCTCGGGGCGGCCATGGGGGTCTTCAACGCCGGCATCTTCCTGGCCACGCCGATCGGCTTGCCGCTGGCCAACCAGTTGGCCGTCCTCGGCCACTGGCGTTGGATCTTCGCCGTTCAGGCGGGGCTGGGGGCCGTGACCGCGCTCGTTTTCGCGCGCGCCCTTCCTGCCGGGCTCGGCCGGAGCGGCCGCACCACCTCGCAGCTCGTGCTGCTGCGCCAACCGATGGTGCTGCCGACCCTGGCGGCGGTGCTGCTGGCCGCCGGTGGCTTCTTCGCCTTCGTGCAGTTCGTCGGACAGTGGCTGGACGACCTGGCGATCGTGCCGCGCCAGCGGCAGGCGTGGTTGTGGGTGGGGCTGGGGTTGGCCTCCGCCGTCGGCGCGGTCGTGTTGGGCCGCGTCACCGATCGCGTCGGCAAGCGTGCGTTCGTGCTGCTGAGCACTGGTTGGCTGGCCGTACTACTGGGGCTCATGACGTTCGTCGACAGCCTCGGCAAGTTGCTCGCGGTCGGCCTGCCGATGACCTTGGTCGCCGCGGCGCGCACCAGCGCCTTCCAGGCGCTCGCCGCCGAGATCGTGCCGCCGGCGATGCGCGGCACGCTGATGGGAGCGCGCAGCGCTGCGGTCCAGCTCGGCCAAGGTGCGTTCCTGATCCTCGGCGGCGCGGTGTACGAGGCCAGGGGGTTCGGCGGCTTCCTCTCCGTGTCCGTGGTGGCCGTGGGCTTGTCCTACGTGCTGGTACGCGTGTTCGTGCGCGACCGTGCCGGCGACCGTTCGGAGTGACCGAAGGATGACCGACCACCACCGTGAGCTGTTCGCGCGTGCCGACGCGGCCCTCGACGCCGGCGAACTCGACGCGGCTCGCCGCCACGCCACCGCCGGCCTGCGCGCTTGTGAGCGGCTGCGCGTTCCCGCCCTCGAGCGCGTGCCGGGGATGTACGTCCTCGCTGCTGTCCATGCCGAGCGCCTGGAGGACGAAGCGGCACGGACGCTGCTCGCCCGCGTGCTCGAGCTCGATCCCTCGCATGGAGACGCCGCCTACCTGCAAGCCAAGCTCTGCCTGACGCGCTGGGACTTCGTCGGTGCCGACCGCCTGCTGGCCCGCTGGCCGGAAGCCGAGGCCAGCGCCGCCGTACTGCACCTGCGCGCGACCTCGGCCGAGCTGCAGGGTCGCCAGGCCGAGGCGGACGGCTTGTTCCAGCGCGCCGCGGCGCTGGACCCCGACGGCTGCCCGTTGCCGGTGCGCATCGGCGACGACGAGGTGCACGCGCTCCTGCGTGAGACCATCGGGGCCTTGCCGCCGGCCGTGGTCGCGACCCTCGCCAACCTGACCGTCGACGTGCTGCCGGTACCGGACGTGCGCTTGCACGCGGACGTCGATCCCGAGGTGCTCGGCCTCTACGCCGGCACGCCGGTGGGGGAGGGCGATGGGGCGGCGATCGGCCTCCCCGACCGCGTCTACATCTTCAAGCGCAACCTCGAGCGCATCGCGGCCGACCGCGACGAGTTGATCGAACAGCTCAGGATCACCTTGCTGCACGAACTCGGCCACCACCTGGGGTGGGACGAGGACGACCTCGCCGAGCGTGGGCTCGAGTGAGCCGAAGGCTCGCGATCGCGGAGGCGATCGCCAGCAACATGCTCAAAGCCCGTGCGCGCGATTTCTTCACGGGCCGTGAGTGCGCGCCTACGGCGCGATCTGGAACACGCCGCCGTCGCTGGCGAACAGTGGCGTCGCGCAGCCCGACTCGGCCCAGATGGTCTGGAACACGAGTTGGCGGTTGCGCAGGCTGGGACTGTTGGGAATCGGCAGCGGGATGCGTGCGAACGCCAAGGCGCCGCCGGCCACGGGAATCTGCACGCCCAGCGCCGTCGGGTCGATCCACAAATCGACGCCGAGGAATCGGATCGGCGCACTCAGGTTGGCGGTGGCGAGCCAGAAGACTCCCGCGCCCGTGGTCGTGCTGCGGATGGAGCCGACCGCGAACGCGGCGTTGCCGACGCGTGGGAACGTGGTGACGACGCTGCGCGGCGCGCCGGTGCAGCCGGTCGTGGCAGTGCCGAAGTTGGCCGAGGCCAGCGTCACCGGTGGCAGGTTGAGGGTGTTCGGCGCGAAGGTCGGTGCGTTGACCAGCTGGCCGGCGTTGGCGCCCGAGCTGTCCTGAGCGTTGCTGTTGAGGTTCCAGGTGCTCACCTCGAACGGGATGCTCGACAGCTCGAAGTTCATGGTGTCGGAGATCTCGGCCGCGGTGCGCGCGAACGGCCACAGGCGCACCTCGTCGATCTCGCCGTTCCACTCCTCGATGCCGGGCGACGACAGGTCGCCATTGCCGATGCGCAGCGTGTTGCCCGTGTTGACGATGTCGCCGGTCGCCGGCGTGCTCGCCACTTCGACGCCGTTGACGAACAGGCGCACCATGGCGCCGTCGTAGGTGCCGGCGACGTGCGTCCAGGTCTGCAGTTGGCCGGTCGTGAAGGCCCAACTGGCCGTGCGCGTGCCCGACGACGTGCGCACCATCCATCCCAGCGAGAGGGTGTTGGTGTTGGCGGCGTTGACGCGGAGCATGTAGTTCTCCGAGCCCGGCGTCGAGTTCTGGCGCACGACCGTCGGCCAGCGGTAGCCGGTGCCGAGCGTGGAGTCGTCGTACGTCACCCACGCCTCGATGGTGATGCCGCTGCGCGGGACCAGGGTGGCGGCGTAGGGCACGTCGACATAGGTGTCGACGCCATTGGTCAACTGCAAGCCCACGTTCTGGGCGGCGAGGGGGGAGACGGCCGCCAAAGCGGCGATGGCAGCGGGGCAGAGTGAGCGCATGGCAGGTTGGGAGTCGACTCCGACTCCGCGCCCGATCGAGTCGTGCCGCGCGAGTCGAGAACCGCCGCAGCATAGCGGGCTGGCGGCCGGCCTGGCGCTTCGGCCGCCAACTCGACCCCACGCGGCGGCCTCACCCGGCGGAGCGTCGCAGGCGGGCCCGCAGATCCTGCAGGCCCACCGGGCAGTTGCGGGTCAGGAACTTGCCGTCCTGGCGGCGGAAGAAGCGCGGGCCCGGCAGTGCCTCGGTGGTCAGGGTGAGGTTCGACGCTTGCTGGCCGTCGAGGCCGGTCAGGTCGTACACGAAGAGGCCGCACCGGCTGCAGATGCTCACCGGCCTGCCCTCGGCATGGTCCTCGCCGACGCCCGGACAAGGAGCAGCAATGCAGGCGCGTTGGCGGAAGTCGTCGCGGGTGTTGGTCATCGGATCCCTCTCTCGTGCCGGCGGCCCGGCACCGCAGAAGCGTAGTCCGCGCGCGCGCGCCACGCCGCCCGGCGCTGCGCGGAGTCTCGATCCGAGTGCGGTGCGATCGTGCTGTCGGCTCGCGCCCCTTCTCGGCATGCTATGGCGCGTGTTGTCGAAGACCCGTGCGCTCGTTCTCGCCGCGTCCGCCGCGGCGACCCTCGTCTTCAGCTCGTGCCAGTCGATGCCGCCCGCCAGCGAAGGATCGTTCGGAACCACCCGTGCGGGCGAAGCCGCCCGTTTCCTCGTCCTGCACAATGCCCACGGGCTGCGCGCCAAGCTGACCGACTACGGTGCCACTCTGGTCGAGATGTGGGTGCCCGGACGCGATGGTCGCCTGGCGGACGTCGTCCTCGGTTTCGACGACGTCAGCGGCTACGAATCGGACGCCAACCAGTACTTCGGCTGCACCGCCGGGCGCGTGTGCAACCGCATCGCCAAGGGGACCTTCAGCCTCGACGGGACGACCTACAAGCTGGCGGTCAACAACGGTCCCAACCATCTGCACGGCGGTGGTGCGCGCGCGCTGTCACGGGTCATGTGGCAGGCCGAGCGTATCGACGGCCCGCGTGGCGAGGCGGTTCGCTTCGCCTATCGCAGCCCGGACGGCGAGGAGGGCTACCCCGGCAACCTCGACATCCGCGTCACCTACACGCTCACCGCCGACGACGAACTGGTGGTCGAGTACGAAGCGACCACCGACAAGGCCACGCCGGTCAACCTCACCAACCACGCGTACTGGAACCTCGCTGGCCACGGTGCTGCCACCGTGCTCGACCACGAGCTGTGGATCGACGCCGATCGCTACACTCCGACGGACGCGACGCTCATCCCGACCGGCGCCGTCGACCGTGTCGATCGCACTCCCCTCGACTTCCGGGTGGCCAAGCCCATCGGGCGCGACATGGCTGCGGTCGCGAAGACTGCCGCCGGTGGCTACGACCACAACTTCGTGCTCAATGGCGGCGCCGATCGCTTCCGCATCGCCGCGCGTCTGCGCGAGCTGGGGTCGGGACGCACGCTGCACATCCTCACCGACCAGCCCGACCTGCAGTTCTATTCCGGCAACTTCCTCATGGGGCAGATCGGCAAGGAGGGGCGAATCTACGACCATCGCTCGGCGTGCTGTCTCGAGACACAGCACGCACCGGACTCGGTCAATCACCCCGAGTTCCCCTCGACCACCCTGCGTCCGGGCGAGACCTACCGCACCAAGACCGTGCACCGCTTCAGCTTGATGTGAGGGCAGGCGACCCGAAGCGGAACCAGGCTCGTCGCGAGCGTGTTGCCGCAGATCGTCGGGCCGCGGATCAGGGTGCGCGCGCGGTCGAAGTGCGCTGACGCCGTTCGAGCCGACCTCGCCGCGCGTCGTCCTCAGGCAAGGATCGGCGCGATCACCTGCCCGGCGACGTCGGTGAGGCGGAAGCGTCGGCCGTTGTGCAGGTAGGTGAGCTGCTCGTGGTCGATGCCGAGCTGGTGCAGGATGGTGGCGTGCACGTCGTTGACGCTCACCGGGTCGACCACCGCGTTGAGGCCGATGTCGTCGGTCTCGCCGTGGCTGGCCCCGCCGCGGATGCCGCCGCCGGCGAACCACATGCAGAAGCCCTGCGGGTTGTGGTCGCGGCCGCGGTTGTCGCCCTGGGACATCGGCATGCGTCCGAACTCGCCGCCCCACACCACCAGGGTCTGGTCGAGGAGGCCACGGCGATGGAGGTCCTCGATCAGGCCGGCCATCGGCACGTCGGTCTCGGCGCAGTGGAGGTCGTGGTTGGGCTTGAGGCCGAAGTGCGCGTCCCAGCTCTCCTGCTGGTGACCGCCGCCCGAGTAGATCTGCACGAAGCGCACGCCGCGCTCGACCAGCCGCCGCGCGATCAGGCACTGCGTCCCGAAGAAGCGCGTGACCTCGCGGTCGAGGCCGTACAGGCGCTCGGTCTCGGCGCTCTCGTGACGCAGGTCGATCGCTTCCGGCGCCGCCGCCTGCATGCGGAACGCCAGCTCGTAGCTCTTGATGCGCGCTTCGAGCTCGGGCTCGGCCGGATGCAGGTCGGCGTGTGCGCGGTTCAGTTCCGCCAACAGCTCGAGCTGCGCGCGCTGTGCCCGCCGGCTGACGCCCGGCGGTGGATCCAGGTTGAGGATCGGACTGCCGCCGGTGCGCAGCGGGACGCCCTGGTGCTCGCTCGGCAGGAAGCCCGCGCCCCAGTTCTGTGGACCAGCGATCGGGCCGCCGCGCCAGTCGTACATCACCACGAACCCGGGCAGGTCGGCGCTCTCGGCGCCGAGCCCGTAGCTCAGCCACGAGCCGGTGCTGGGAAAACCGACGCGCGGCTGTCCCGTGTTCAGGTGCAGGAGCGCCGGAGCGTGGTTGTTGCTGGCGCAATGGACCGACTTCACGAAGGCCAACCGGTCGACGACCCTGGCCAGCGCCGGATAGGGCGAGGCCACCCACTGGCCGCTCTGGCCGTGACGCCGAAACCGGTAAGGCGACCGCATGAGGTTGCCGTTGTCCTTGAAGAACGTGTCGACGCCGGCGGGCGGCGAGTTGCCGTCGAGGCGATCGAGCGTCGGCTTGGGGTCGAACAGGTCGATGGCGCTGGGGCCGCCGTACATGAACAGCCAGATCACCGCTTTGGCGCGCGGCGGAGGCGCGTCGGCTTTCCGCTCGCTGCCGTCGCGGCGCAGCAAGTCGAGGAGCGGCAGGGCGCCGAAACCGGCGCCGGCGCGGAGCAGCAGATCGCGGCGGGTGGTCGGCGTCGCCGGCGCGTGACGTTCACTCGGGGCGCGTCGGGGCATCAGTCGACGTAGAGGAACTCGTTGAGGTTGAACAGGATCTGGCAGAGGTCGACCAGGGCGAGGTCGGGGTGCGCGTGCCGGGCGCGTTGTGCGAGCAAGAACCGGCATGCCCGCTCGTTTTCGTCGGCGCTCGGTGCACGCCGCAACGCCATCTCGAACGCCCGCGCTACCTGCTCGCCGTCGTCCTCGCCGGCCGCGGTGCGCACGCGCGTCGCCAAGATCTCGGCCTGGTCCCGCACGAAAGCGTCGTTCATGAGAGCCAACGCCTGTAACGGTGTGGTCGTCGGTGTGCGCCGGCCGCAGCTCGTCGTGGCGTCGGGAGCATCGAACACCTCGAGCAGCGGGAAGCGCACCGAGCGACGCATGAACACGTACAGGCTGCGACGCCAGGTGCGCGGACCGTCGTGCACGCCGAGCGGCCACTTGTTCGTGCTGCCGGTCGCGATCGCGTCGGGGTGCATCCACGGCTTGACGCTCGGTCCGTACAGCTTTGGGTTGAGGCTGCCGGTCGTGGCGAGGATGGCATCGCGCAAGGACTCGGCGTCGAGACGCACGGGGAATCGTCTGGCCCACAGCCCGTCATCGATGGTGCTCCCTTGCCGCACCGAACTGGTCTGCCGGTAGAAGGCGCTGGTGACGATCGAGCGGTGGAGACGCTTGAGCCGGAAGCCGCCGGCGATGAAGTCTCGGGCCAGCCAGTCGAGCAAGGCCGGGTCGGTCGGTCGTTCGCCTTGCATGCCGAAGTCGTTCGGCGTGGCCACGAGCCCGCGACCCATGTGCTGCTGCCAGATGCGGTTGACGATCACTCGAGCCAGCAGGCGTCCGGCGCCGTGCTCGACATCGGTCAGCCAGCGGGCCAGCGCGGCGCGGCGGCCGGTGGTGTCGCTCCGGGGCGTCGGCGCGGCGTAGCGGGCCTGCTCGGCAATCGGCGTCAGCACCTGCAAGAAGCCCGGCGCCAGGGGCTCCACCTTGTCGTCGGGGTTGCCGCGCCGCAGCAGATAGGACGGCGACGGCGTCGCGCCGCGGTCGGTCATCACCAGCGCCAGGTCGTCGTCGTGCGCGGGCGTCTCGGGCGCCGTCCGCAGCGGTCGGTCGGCTCGCTCGGTCGTCGTGAACGCTGCCACCAGCCGGTAGTAGTCGCGCGTCGGGATGGGGTCGTACTTGTGGTCGTGGCAACGCGCGCAGCCGACCGTCAGGCTTAGGAAGGCCGAGCCGATCGTGCTCACCACGTCGTCGTACTCGTCGTAGCGGGTGTGCTCGTTCTCCTGATTGCCGACCGTCGGGCCGGCACACAGGAAGCCGGTGGCTCGCCAGGTGCGCGGTTCGTCCGGGCGCAGTTCGTCGGCCGCCACCTGCAGGCGCACGAATTCGTCGAACGGCATGTCGTCGTTCATCGCCTCGATGACGAAATCGCGGTACGGGTAGGCGTGCGGCCGCTCGTGGTCGAACTCGTAGCCGCCGCTGTCGGCGTAGCGCGCGACGTCCAACCAGTGCCGCGCCTGTCGCTCACCGAAGTGGGGACTCGCGAGCAAGGTGTCGACCGCGCGCTCGTAGGCGTCGGGGCGATCGTCGGCGAGGAACTCGTCGAGTTGGGCGCGAGTAGGCGGCAAGCCCAGCAGGGTGAAACAAAGGCGACGCAGGAGAGTCGGCTTGTCGGCCGAGGGGTTCGGCTGCACGCCCGCTGCGTCGAGGCGCGCCAGCCAGAATCGATCCGCCTCGGTGTGGGCGCGTCCTTCGCCGGCCGCCGGTGGCGAGGCCGCTTCGAACGCCGCGAACGCCCAGAACGACCGGTCGGCGTCGGTGACCTGCAGCTCGTCGCTGGCGCCGCGGGCCGGAGCGTCGATCACGCGCGCATACGGTGCGCCGTCGGCGATCCACGCGCGCAGGCTGTCGACCTCGGCGGCGGCGAGAGCCGCTTGGCGGTGCGGCATGTGCGGCGCCTGCCGATGCTCGACCAGCGCGAGGACCAGGCTGGCCTCGGGGTCGCCGGGGCGCAACGCCGGGCCGCTCTTGCCACCCCGCAGGGCGGCATCGCGGGTGGTCAAGTCGAGCCCGGCGCGGCGCCGCGTCGCGTTGTGGCAAGAGACGCAGCGTTGCTCGACGACGGTGAGGGGGTCCTGACCGGTGAGCGCACTGCTGGCGACCAAGAGGGATGCGGCGAGACCACGCACGGCGAGAGGCTTCACCATAGCTCCCGCGGGCGAGACGTGAGCGCGGTCGGCGGCGGCCGGGCAAACGAAACCGCGGTGGGCGAACGACCGCGGCCGTCGCCCATCTCCCCAGCCTTGCAGCGGTGGAGCCAAGCTCCACCGCTGAACGCTGGACAGGACCGCGCCAGCCTTGCGGTGGAGGGGCAAGACTCCACTGCTGACGCTGGCTCGGAAGCGGCAACCCGCGCCCGGATTCGCTAACGTGTTCGACCCTCCCATCCCCGCTCGTGCAGGCCCCCCCGACTGCGCCCCGCCGGCCCTGCGTCGCGGCGGCTCCCCGGCGGTCGCGAGCGCGCGCGACGACGCCGACCAGCTCATGCCAACCAGCATTCGCACCGACCTGACCGCTCCCGCCAAAGCGGCCGGTTGCGTGCGGATCGGCGCGCGGGAAGGGGCGGCGGCACAGGAGGAGGGGACGGCCTCCCGTACGGGCGTTTGGTGGTGCCTGCTCCTCGTCGCCGCCGGGCTGGCTGAAGCGATCTACGCCTGGAGGATGCCGCTGCCCGAGTTGGCAGCCCTCATCCCCGACGACAGCTTCTTCTACCTGCAGGTCGCGCACCGGTTCGTCGAGGAGGGGCGGTTCGCCTTCGGTCCCGGCGAAGAGACGTACGGGTTCCAGCCGCTGTGGCAGCTGGTCGTGATCGGCCTGGCCTACCTGACGCCCGATCGCGCGGCCCTGCTCTACGTCACGCTCGTGGCCTGCGTCGCTCTGCGTGCGCTCGCAGGCGTCTTGCTGTTCCGTCTCGGGCGTTCGCTCTGGGGCACCGCGGCCGGGGCGTGGGCGTCGGCCGTCTGGGTGTTCAACCCGGCAGTCGCGGTGTGGTCTTGGGGGCTCAAGGAGAACACCCTCTACGCGGTGCTTCTCGTGCTGGCCGCGTCGGCGCTGCTCGCGTTCCTGCGCCGTGGCCGCGGCGGGGCATGGCTCGGCTTGTGGCTCGGCCTGTGCATCGTCACCAGGGTCAATGCAGCCCTGCCGGCGGTCGTGTTCCTGGCCGTGGCGCTGGTCGCGCCAGGGATGCGCGCGCGCCGCCAGCGCGGCCGCCCGTTGCTGGGGGCCATCGGCGTGATGGTCGCCGTCGCCGCGCCCTGGTTCGTGTTCGCGTGGGCTCGCTTCGGGACCATGCTGCCGACCAGCGGCGTGTGGAAGCTGGCGATCGGCCGTTCTCTCGTCGAGAACGTGTGGCACGTGGCATGGGGTTCGACTGCGCACGTCCTGCGCGGCGGGCGCGAAGCGCTGGGCTACCTGGCGACCACGGTGACGACGTGCGTGGGACCTGCCGAGTTCGTGCTGGCCGGCGCGGCGGCAGCGTGGCTGGCCACGTGGCCCTTCCTCCGCCGCAGGCAGCCGGCAACGCCGAGCCAGCCGGGCACATGGTCGGTGGCCCTCGGCCTCGCCTGTGGGGCAGGGCTGAGCGCCTGGCTCACGGCGATGACCCTCGCTCCCTACCTGGCCTACGCCAAGTGGTACACGGTGTCGGAGTTCGTCGTCGTCGCGCTGGGCGCGGGTCTGATCCTCGCGCGCGCGGTGTCCCTACTGCCGCTCGCTGCCGGCCGCCTCGGTCTGGCGGTCGCGCTCACGATCGCCTTGTTGGTGTGGCCGGCCGACCGGTGGCGGCAACCCGGACACGGCCCTTGGCTGGGCGCCACCCTGCCGCATGCGCTCCTGTCGCGGGCGCCTGCCGTGACGCAGACGCTCGAGTTCGGCCTGTGGGCGGCGCGACACGTTCCCGAGACCGAGACTCTCGGCATGTTCGATCCCGGCGCGATCACTTACTTCTCCGGTTGCCGCGTCGTCAGCCTCGACCCCCTGATGAACTCGCTCGAGTTCCAGCGGCAGGGTCTGCTCGACCCGGGCATGCACTACGCGCGCACGTGCCTGCGTCTCGGCATCGACCACGTGGTGGGTTCCGGCTACCGCGAGGGCGAGAGTTGGGTCTTCCGCGGTTTGCTGCCAGGCACGTACGAAGTGCTGTGGGTTCCTTTCCCCGACTTCCCGCTGCCGTGGGGGGGCGACCGCCCCGTGCACCTCATGGTGGTGCGCCTCCTCGGCGCCGATGGGCCGGAGCTCGTGCAGCCCGACGCGCTGCCGCACGGCGCCTATCGTCCGAACGACCCGCCGACGGTGCGCGTGGCCGAGGCCGCGGCGCGGCCGGCCTCGGTCTCGGGCGACGCCCTCCGCCTTCACACGGCGTCGCCACGGGGCGTGTGGTCGTTGTGGAACGAAGGCCACGAACTGACCGCGGCGCCCGTCGGCGGCGACGGCTGGGCGTTCTTCGACCTGCGCCATGTCGGCGCGCTGCACCCGGAACTCCGCTTCGACGGCGAGCGGACCCTGCCGGCTCTGCTCGAAGCCTACGCGGTCGACTTCACGTTCCCGGTTCGACGCTGACGTTGCCCGGCCGGCTCGCGGCGACTTCGGTCCGTCCGGAGACGGTGGCGTCGGATGTGGCCTGCGCGCGCGCGCCGACACCTTGCCGTGTCTCGACCGGCGGGCGGTATGGCAAGATTGCGCGCGAATGTTCGAGACGCGGTACGTCGACGTTGGTTGGGCCAAGCTGGCTGTGCACACGGTCGGCAGTGGGCCGCCGGCCCTGCTGATCCACGGCTATCCCCTGGATCACCGCGTTTGGCTCGACTTGCTGGCGAGTCCGCTCACCGCGCGCAACACGCTCGTCGCGGTCGACCTGCGTGGACACGGCATGTCGCCGTGGGCTGGCGATCCAGTGCATGCGATGGAGCTGTTCGCCGACGACTGCGCGGCGCTGATCCAGACCTTGGCGCTCGGCCCCGCGCACGTCGCCGGCCTGTCGATGGGCGGCTATGTCACCCTGGCGCTGTGGGAGCGGCATCCCAAGGTGGTGCGTTCGCTGGCGTTGGTCGACACGCGCTCGGCTGCCGACAGCGAGCAGGGCAAGGCGGGCCGCATGGCGGCCATGGACGCCGTGGTCAACGCCGGGCGGCGCGCGCTGGCGCTGGCGATGATCGAGGCCTTGGTTCCTTCCGACGCCGATCTGATCACCAAGGGCCGCATCGCCTCGATGATCGAGTTCCAGCCGGTGGAGACGATCATCGCCGACCTGCGCGGCATGCGCGACCGCGTCGACCGCACGTGGGTGTTGCCGACCGTGCGCGTGCCCGCTCTGGTCGTGGTGGGTGAGCGCGACACGCTCACGCCGCCGGCCGAGGCCACGCAGATCGCGCGCGCCATTCCCGGTGCTCGCCTGGTCGTCGTTCCTGGGAGCGGCCACCTGGTTCCGATCGATGGTGCGGCCGTGCTCGTGCGCGAGCTCGGCGCGTTCTGGCGCGACAGCGAGTAGAAAGCGCTACCAGCGCAGCAGCAGTAGCTCGGAGCAGAAGCCGGGCCCCATCGCCAGCATCAGGCCGTGGCTTCCCGTCGGCGGCGGCGCCTCCAGGTTGTCGGCGAGGATGAGCAGCACCGAAGCGCTCGACAGGTTGCCGCGTTCCGCCAGATTCTGCCAACTCGTGGCCAGGTCCTCCCGGCGGAGTCCGAGCGCGTCCTGCAGCGCTTGCAGCACCTTCGGACCACCGGGATGGCACACCCAACGCCGGATGTCTCGGCGCCCCAGACCGTGGGCGCGCAGGAACGCGTCGACATCACCGCCGAGGCGCTCGCGCGCCACCGAAGGCACCGCCGGCGACAGCACGATCTCGAAGCCGCGCTCGCTGATGTTCCAGCCCATGACCTCTTCGGTGTCAGGGTAGAACACCGAGCGGGTGGCGAGGATCTCGGGTCCCGTGGCCCGGCGCGCCTGTCCGCAGACCACCGCGGCTGCGGCGCCGTCGCCGAACAGACCGGTGGAGATCAGGTTCGCCACCGAGCAATCGTCGCGTTGCAGGGTCAGCGAGCACAACTCGACGGTGAGCACCACGGCCACGTGCTCGGGGTAGGCCCGCACGTAGTCGGCGGCGCGCGACACCGCGGCGGCGCCTGCGACGCAGCCGAGGCCGAACATCGGGATGCGCTTCACGTCGGGGCGGAACCCCATGCGGTTGGCGAGGCGAGCTTCGATCGATGGACTGGCCAGCCCGGTGACCGTGGAGAAGAAGATGGCGTCGACGTCCTTCGGCTGCAGGCCGGCGCCGCGAAGCGCTCTGTCGACTGCCTGCTCGCCGAGCTCGACGGCGGCGCGGATCCAGGCGTCGTTGCAGCGACCGAAGGTGGTCAGCTCGGCGTAGGCCTCGAGCGGCAGTGCCAGGTGGCGTCCTTCGACCTGCACGCTCTCGTGCAGGTTGCGCAGCCGTGCGACGACGCTCGGGCGGTCGGCCCAGACTTGGGCCAGGTAGGCGCTGAGGGTTGCCTGGTCGTAGTAGTGCTCGGGCAGAGCACGACCGGCGGCGGCGATGATCATGAACGTCGAAGCGTGAACGGGAGGAAGTAGGCGACGCGGCGTTGGTACGCCCGGTAGGCGTCGCCGTGGCGACGCTCGTAGCGGCGTTCCTTGAGCAGCGGCCCGAGGACACAATACGTCGTCCAGGCGCCGGCGAGGGCGATGCGATCGACGGTCCAGTCCGGCGCCGTCCACAGGATGAGGGCGAACGCCAGATAGATGGGCTGACGGCAGTAGGCGAAGGTGCCGCGCGTGGCGAAGCTGGGGTAGCGCGGCGGCTGGCCACGGAACACCGACCACCAGCCGAGCAGCCCGCTCTGCACCGAGACACCGCTGTCGAAGATGGCGCGAACGAGGAAGATCCAGCACGCGCCGAACAGCGCGGCGTGCAGCCAGAGCGCGAGCCCGGCAGGTTGCCACAGGATCAGGTGCGAGGGTGACCACAGCCAGAACGTGGCCAGGAGCTGCAGCGAAGCGGCGGTCGCGTAGGACGTGGTGACCAACGTGCGACCGTGGCGGTGCCCCAGAGCCAGAGCGAGCCAGCGGCCGCCGTGTTGGCCGAGCAGGGCCGAGTGCACCAGGGGGAACTGCACCACCAGCGCCGAGTTGACCAGGGCCGCGGTCGGGCCGTGCAGGCTGCCGCGGCCGATCTCGAGGCCGGTCCAAAGCGCCACCGCCATGCTGCCGATGGCGAAGGCGAACAGCGCATGGTTGACGACGCCGAACAACAGCGCCAGCGTTCGGACCAGGCCATTGGGTGCGCGGGATCGCGGCGGACGAGGCGAGAGGTGCGACTCGCCGGGGGACCGTGGCTCGGGGGCGGATGCCGTCAAGCGGGTTCCTTCAGGAACAGGGCGGTGTAGGCCAGCGCCAGACAGCGGCTCTGGCGTAGGTGGATGGCGCCCGTGCGCAGCGTCGCCAACAGGCGCGGCGCCTCGCCGTCGAGCTGGCGGCAGCGCAGGCCGTCGTGAGCCGCCGCGCGGCACAGCTCTTCGGGACGGACGAACAGCGCCGCGTCGTGCGTGCCGCGCGGCACCAGGCCGAGGCCCTCGGCCAGGTGCACCGCCAGGAGGCGGGCGCGCCGGGTCCGGTTGATGGTGTTCACGTAGAGGGCGCCGCCGGGGCGCAACAGGCGCGCGGCCTCGTGCAGGGCTGCCGGCCAATCGGCGACGTGCTCGAGCACGTCCGCCAGCAGGACCAGGTCGGCGCTCGTGTCGCGCAACGGGCACCGGCGCAGGTCGGCGCACACCAGATGCGCGGCCCCCGGCGCCTGTCGCTGTGCGGCGCGCAGGCTCGGCAGGCTGTGGTCCAGGCCGACGACCCGTGCGCCGCGCGCGGCGAGCGGCAGCGCCAGCAGGCCGCCGCCGCAGCCGATGTCGGCCACCATCGCGCCGGCGAGGGAGAAGGGTAGGTGCCGTTCCAGCCAGGCCAACCGGAACTCGCTGATCGCGCGCAGCGAGCGGAAGGTGCGGTCGTCGGAGCGCCACCAGCCGTCGGCGTGTCGGTCGTAGATCGTCAGGTCGTTGCGCGCCACGGCCGGCAAGGGTTCACTCGGCGACTCGCCGCAGGACGATGCTGCCCTCGGCCGAGGTCAAGCGGATGTGGTCGCGGGCGGCGGCCAGGGTCGCGGCCTCGTTGTCGTCGCCGAGCTGGATGCTGGCGTCGCCTATCCGGTAGCGGCCGGTCAGCGTCTGGAACTGCGGCTTGCCGTCGATCACCACCAGCGCCGCTCCGGAGAAGTCGCCGTCCGGGCTGAAGTGGTAGTAGACCTTCCACATCGCCTGGGCGATGTCGCCCGCGATCAGCACCGACTCGTAGAGCCCCGAAAGCGTCGCCGGCAGCGGCTCCGACCACGTGAGCGCGCTGGTCGGCACGGCGACCGCCCGCTGCTCCTCGGCGACCACGTTCGACGGGATGCAAGCCGGCGGCAGAGCGCAGCTGGCCAGCAAGGGCAGGCGCCAGCTCGAGCCTGCCATCAGCGCGGCGTCTCCTTGCCGAGCGCGCGCGCCTGCAGGGCGATCCACACCGTCACTTCGTCTTGCATCTTGATCATGCCGAGCTGACTCGGCACCGGCACGTCGTAGTCGCTCAGCTTCAGCGCAGCCTCGCCCTTGGCGTGCACGCGCTTGCTGCCGTCGACGCTCAGCTCGACCGGCATCTCGAGGTCGCGTGTCTTGCCGCGGATCGTCATCTGGCCGCGCACCTTGCCGCGCACGCGCTGCGCCGCGACGTCGACCTCGTCGGCGGTCATCGTCTGGAAGGTGAATACGATCTCCGGCCACTCTGACGCGCCGAGGTGCTCGCGCATGGCGTCGTTGCGCCCGGCCAGGCCGGTGTCCAGGGCACGCGCGTCGACCCGGATCTCGCCGGCGCACGGCCCCGTCGGGTCGGCCAGGTTGAGCTCGACCGCACCGTGCAGCTTCGAGGTGACCCCGGAGAAGTCGTGCAAGGTGCTCTTGGCGTCGAAACCGACGCGGGACAGGTTCGGCAGCAGTTCGAAGCGCTGCTTCAGGTCGAAGGCGAAGCGCTGCGACGGCAGCGAGAAGGCGAACGCCGAGCGGCGGCGCGGCGCCGCCGGGACCGAGGCCTTCGGTGCCTCGAGGGCGGCGGCGGTCTCGGGGGGCGACGCGCTCGCCGTCGCCTCGGGATCCCGCGTCGCCCCCGTCTGCTCGGCGGCCGGTTCGGCGTCGGCCGAGCTGCCCTGCGACGCCGACGAAGTCGACGACGGCGCTTGCCCGCCCGGCTGGACGCTCGACGCCGTGGGCAGCAGCGTCTCGACGGGCCGGGGCAGGGAGCGGACAGCCCCCTCGAGGCGCTCGAGCGCGGCGGACAGGCTTTGCTGCATGCCGTGCGAGGCCGTCACCTCCGCCGCCACGCTGTGCACGGACTCTCGCGCGCGCTCGAGGCTCTGGAGCAGCTCCGCGTGGCGGTGCGCGGTGTCGGCAGCGTCGTCCTCGGCCAGCTGGCGCAAGCCCTGGCCGAGCGCGGAGGCCAGGGCCTGCACGTCGCGCTGGACCTGCCCCAACTCGTCGCGAAGCTGGGCCACTTGTTGGGCCTGCGCGTCCGGTGTGCCGGCGTCCTGGAACACGATCCGGAGGCGGTCCTTCACCAGCAACAGCCCGGCGGCCGACGCGCCGGCCACGGCGATCAGGGCCACGAGTCCGAGCCAGGCCAGGAAGGTCTTCGCCATGCGCACCCGCGAGTATCGCAAGGAGGGTGCCAGCCGCACGCGTGTTTCGTGGCGGTCCTCCCGGTCGTCTGCCCGCAGAACCGCGGCCGAGCCTGCGCTGCCGTCGTGCACCTCAGCAGGCCGGTGCGGTCGACGGATTGCACTCGGCTGGTAAGAACGACAACGCGCGGCAGCCACCGGGGTGGCTCCGCGCGTCGCGATCGGCAGCGAGAGGGGTGACGATCGCCGCGGCGATCGGCCCAGGCTCACATGCCGAAGGTCAGAACCACGCCGTTCGAGAGGTAGACCGGCAGGCTGCCCAGGCTCGGGTCGATCAACACGGCTTGCGTGTTGAGCGAGCGCCCGATCAGCGAGGCCCGGTTGGGAATCGGCAGCGGCACGGTGGTCACCGGGATCGACAGGGCGATCGGCAGGGACACTTCCAGCGAGCTCAGCAGCCGGCAGCCGGCGAGGCCGAGGAAGCTCAGGTCGAGGTTCGGATTGGTGACGCCGATCGAGAGCGCGCCGCCCACCGAGCCGGCGCGGATCTTGGAGATGTCCAGGTTGAAGGTGGTGCCGAGCACCGGCCGCGAGCCGGCCTGCGCGCGCATGTCGAGCGGCGTACCCGAGCCCGTGCGGTAGGGCAGGCTTGCGGTCCAGTCGACGACGTTCGCCGCGCTCACCGCGCCTTGGGTGAAGCCGGCGATGGCCGCGCCGTTGCCGGTGGTCGCGTTGTTGAGCACGCTCTGGTAGGCGAAGATCATGTCACCGTTGGGGAAGAGCTGCAGCTGCATGGTGTTGCTGCTGCCGGTCACCCCGTACGCCTCGAGCTGATCCCAGGTGATGATCGCCTTGCCGGGCAGGGCGTCGAAGTAGACGCCGCCGGGGTAGGTCGGACCGGGCCGCAGATCCATCCACAGCGGCGCGACGCGCGCCGGATTGTCGCGGAACTCGTCCTGCGTCGGCGAGAAGTCGACCAACGTCGACGAACCCGACACGAGCCAGACGAAGCCGTTCGAGCAGACGTCGATGGTGCTGGTCGAGCCGCCGCAGAAGGGGAAGGTGAAGCCGAGGCTGAGGCCCACGGCCAGCGAGTCGTCGGTCAGGGCGAGGTTGTTGGTGAACGAGGTGTCGAAGCAGCCGCTGGTGCACTGCGAGATCACGTACGAGCCGTCGGCCTGAAGGGTGAACTGCAGGGCGTTGGGCGAGAGGTCGACCGTGCTCGCGGCGAACTCCTCGAGGGTGTCGCAGGGCTTCGGACAGCCTTGGCCGTACTGGCCGGCCAGCGCGCAGCCCTGGCCGGGGACGATCAGCCAGCTCGTCGGGCCGGTCGGCACGCCGGAGATCTGGATGCCGGCGATGTCGAAGTTGGTGGCGGTGAACAGCTCGTAGGCCGTGGCGCTGTTGGCCGGCACCGGCAGCGAGCTCAGGTCGACGGGGCCAGGATCGGTAGCGCCGTTGCCCGGCGACCAGCCGGTCAGGCCGGTGTGGGTGACATTCGTGGTGGACCCGGTCGTGTAGATGTCGATCTGCCCGCTGGCATTCAGCGCGATCTGCAGGTCGACGGTCGTGGCAGTCTGGTTGTACTCCGGCACCCCCAGCCAGGTGATGAGCGCCTTGGTTGCGGACACCTGGTTGAAGTTGACGGAGCCGCCCACGGTCGGGTTCAGGTCCATCCACAGGGCGCACACCATGGGGCTGGCGGCGCCGAGCATGGTGGTCGCCGAGCCGTTGCAGCACAGCGAGCTGGTGGGCGGCGGCACCGAGCCGGTGGAGTCGAACAGGTAGACGAAGCCGTTCGACGACACGTACACGCTGTCGTAGTTGGCGCCCGCGAACGGGAACGAGAAGCCGAGCGCTTGCTGGGCCGACAACGAGTCATCGGTCAGACCCAGGTTGGTGCCGACGTTCGTGTCGAGCTGGCACTGGGCCAGCACGCGTTGCGACGCGGAGAGAAGGGCCGCCGCGAGGGCGGCGCGGCCGAGGAAGGAGAAAGCCGAGGGCATGGTTGGTGTGAGCCTCGAAGGTGGAGAGAGCAAAGCGCGCCGGGCCGCGCGAACGGCTTCGGTTTGCGCCCCGAGGCGATTGGGAAGATGTCGCCCGGGAAACAATCAAGAATACAGGGATTCTCCACCTGACCCGGGGCGTTCGCGGGCGAAACTTCGCCGATTCCAGGTTGCGCCGGAACGAAAATTGATAGGTCGTGAGCACTTCCGTCGCGAACGCCTCCTTCGGTCTGGCGCGCCGGTGTCTCGCGGTGGCCACGTGCGGCGGGACGTTCCACGTGCGGCACGAAGTCTGCTAGATCGGCCCAGCATGTTCGCGCCGCGGTCGACCAGACGGGCTTGGCTCACCCTGCTCCTCGCGGCCGTGCCGACGCTCGGGCTGGGCTGGGTGCAAGCGCACACGCCGATCGACGCGGAGAATCAGGCGTTGAAGGCGCCGACCGGACCGGACGCCGATGCCCTGGCTCGGCGAGTCTCGACCTTCGGTGGAGACCACGCCCTCGTCCTCGGCTTCCACGTCGTCGTGCCGGGCACCGCCGGAGGCTCGGTGCCGAACGCAGGCGTGGCGGCGCTGGCGCGCTCGCTCCGTGGCATCCATGGGGTCGCCGCCGTCGACACCCTGCCCTCGCCGTCGCCGAGCGTCCACCTGCTCCTGGTGTCCTTGGCACACGATGCGCGTTCCGCCGTGTTCGCCGACACCGTGCACCAGGTCGAGAACGAGGCGCGTGCCCGATGCCCGGCCGGGCTGGGAGTGGAGGTGACCGGGGTGCCCGCGGTGGAGCTGGCGATCGCGCAGGCCGTGGCGCAAGAGCAGCGCTGGATGGTGCCGGCGATCGCGGTCGCATTGTTCCTCGTGCTGCTCTCGGTCTACCGCCGCCTCGGCCTGGCTCTGGCGGCGCTCGTCCCAGCCGCGGTGGCGATCTCTTGGAGCGGCGGTCTCTATGCCCTGCTCGGACATCGGCTCGACCCGGTGGCTGCACTCCTGCAGCCGGTTCTGTTGACCGTCGGCGTGGCCTACTCGGTGCACCTCGTCGACGGCTTCCTGAGGCGCGCCCATCGGGTGGGTGCGCCGCTGGCCGTGGAGCGCACGGCGCGCGACCTGCTGCTGCCCGCAACGCTGGCGTGCGGTACGACGGTGGCCGGTTTCCTGGTGAACGCCGTGAGCCCCATCCCCGCGGTCGCGACCTTCGCGACCTACGCTGGCTTCGGTGTCGCCCTGACGTCGGCCGCGGCCTTCTGGCTGGTGCCGGCGGCGTTGGTGGCCTGGACTGGAGGCCGCCTGCCGGCGGCGCCACGCCTGTGCTGCAACCTCGGGTTGGTCGGCTGGATGTCGCGCTACGCCCCGGCGGTGGGGCTGCTCGCCCTGGTGGCGGGAGTCTGGGGAGGGCGCGCGTGCTTCGGCCTGCGCGTCGACAACGATCCGTTGCGAGTGCTGCCGCCGCGCCATCCGCTGCGTCAGGACACGGACGCGTTGGCGGCCCGCCTGGGCGGCGTCGAACTCTTCGACGTGCTGGTGCCGGCCTCGAGTCGTCTCACCGATCCGAGCGAACTCCGTTTGCTCGCCGCCGCCATCGCTGGCCGTCCAGGCGTCGCCGGCCTGGCCGGGGCGCCGCGGTTGGCGGCGACGGGGGACCTGCTCTTGAGCGGGATCCTGCCGCGCAGCGGCAGCACCGAGCGGGAGCGGCTGTTCGACGCGATGTCCACCGAACTGCGCCTGCGCGGGCGCGACGAGGCGCTCGTCACCGGATCCGCGGTACAGATCGCGCGCGACTCGAACCGTCTGGTGCGCGGCCAGCTCTTCGGCTTCGGCCTGACCCTCGCGGTGCTGTGGCTGGTCATGGCGTGGGGCCTGCGCTCGTGGCGGCTGGGGCTGTTGGGTCTGGTGCCCAACGTCCTCACCTGCCTCCTGGTGTACGGCGCCATGGCGGCGGCGGATCGACCGGTGTCGGTCGCCACGGCCCTGATCGGCACGGTGATGCTGGGACTCGTGGTCGACACGACCATCCACGTCCTCGAGCGCTTCCGTCGTGCCCGAAGGCACGGCGCGCGGCGTGCACCCGCGGTTGCCAGCGCCATGCACCGCGCGGGGCGGGCGGTGACCGTCACCAGCCTCGTCCTGGTCGTCGGCTTCGCCGTGGCCGCCTGCGGGCGCCTGGAGACCACGATCGAGTTCGGCCTGCTGGCAGCGACCACCATCGTCGTCGCCTACGTGGTGTCGATGACGTTGCTGCCGGCTCTGCTCCTCATGCGCCGCGAGGCCGCCCAGTGAAGCGAACCAAGTTCGACGTCGTCGTCGTGGGTGGCGGGCCGGCAGGGTCGACCCTGGCGGCTCGGCTCGGGCGAGCCGGGCTGCACACGCTCCTGCTGGAGAAGAAGCGCTTCCCGCGCTTCAAGCCGTGTGGCGAGTTCATGAGTCCGGAATGCCTGCCGATCCTCGCCGAGCTGGGGGTGGCCGACGACGTGTCGCTGCTGGGAGCGGCGCGTGTCGGCGGCATGCGGCTGCACGGCTACACCCGCACTGCCACCGGCCGCTTCTGCGACGTCGGCGCGGCGCGGGCGCCGTTCGCGTACGGTTGGGCCGTGCGGCGCGAGCGGTTCGACGCGGTGCTCCTGCGCGCCGCCGCGGCCACGCCCGACGTCGAGGTGCGGCAGGCCACGGCGGTCGTCGCGGTTCGACGCGACGCGCACGGCGCCGTAGTCGGGCTCCGGGTCGCCGACGCACGCGGCGAGCACGAGATCGACGCTCGCATGGTGGTGGGGGCGGACGGACTGCGTTCGCGCGTCGCACGCGAACTCGGCGTGCAGCGGCCGATGGCCTGGCTCGACAAGCTGGCGCTCACCACACGCTACGTCGGCGTGCCGCGGCAGGAGTGCGCGCAGGTGCACTTCTTCCCCGGCGGCTACTTCGCGGCCACCACGGTCGACGAGGACGTCTTCAGTCTCAACCTCGTCGTCGACCGCGCGCGGGTCGGCGAGCGCACCGGCGACTGGAACGCGTTCCTGGCGTCGCATCTCGACCGAGCGCCACGTCTGGCCGAGATCCTGCAGGGGGCGCAGCGCATCGACTCGGTGCGCGGCTGTGGGCCCCTGGCGATGGCGACGACGGCGCAGACCTTCGACGGCGCGGCCTTGGTGGGCGACGCCTGCGGCTACGTCGACCCGGTGACTGGCGAGGGGATCTTCTTCGCGCTGCGCGGTGCACAGCTGCTGGCGCCGGTCCTGATCGAGGCCCTGGCGGATGGCGACCTCCGGCGTCGCGCCCTCTCCCCCTACGTCTCCGCGCGCCGGCGGGAGTTCGGTCCACGCCTGCGCCTGGCGAAGCTGCTGCAGCGCGGTCTGCGTCACCCACGCGTCGTCGACCGCGTCCTCGCCCTGCTGTCCGCGCGTCCGCGCCTGGCCGATCTGTTGGTGTCGGTGACCGGCGACTACGTGCCCGGACGCGAGCTGCTGCGTCCCGGTGTCTGGTGGCGTGCGCTGCGGCGAGGGCACCCGGTGCCGCAGCCGATGGAGCTGCTACGGAGTCCACGATGAAGGTGGCGCCACCGCGCGCCCGGGCGAGGGCCCCGGCGTCTTCGTTCCTCCTGGCGCTGCTGCCCCTGATGGTGATGGTGGGCTGGCTGGTGTCGTACGAGAGCCGGTCCGCCGGGCCGAGGGTGGTGGAGCCCGCGTCAGCCGGCGCCGTGTCGCTGCCGATCCTGACGCCGCCGCGGCCGGCCGCGGGGGCGTTCCTGGTGCTGGAGGGGTTCTTGGCCGTCGCCGTCGCCGATCCACTGCAGACGCACTTCGACCGGGTCGACGGCGTGGGTGGCCGCATGGAGGTCGACTCGGAACGGCGGGTGCAGCGCGTCGACCTCCGGGTCGATCTGGCCCCGCTCGGTGCACGCGCCGGTGAGCAGGTCGAGGCGACCTACGCGCTGCGCGACGCCATGACGCACGCCGCCGCCCGTTTCGTCGCCGACCACGTCGTTGCCAAGAGCACTCAGGTGCCAGGGGTGCAGGCGCTGGAGTGCGACGGCACCCTCACCTTCCACGGCTCCGAGCGGCGGACGCGGATCGAGCTCCTGGCCGTGGCCGCGGACAAGAACAGCCTGCGCGTGCAGGGCGAGTTCGCCGTCGACGTCCGCGACTTCGGCTTGCCGCGCAGCTGGCGCTACGGTTTCGTGCCGATGGACCCTGTGGTGACCTTGTTCCTGGACCTGACCCTGCGCCGAGAGACGAAGGCGAACTGATGGGCGAGCTGCGATCACCCTGGCGACCGTCGATTGCGACCGAGTTCCGCATCCTCATCGGCGTGCTCGCCGCCGTGCTGCTGGGGATCAGCGGCACCGTCGTGTGCGAGGTGCACGCCATCCGCACGGACCTACGTCGTGCGATCGAGGAACGCCGCGAAGCCGAGCAGGCGCAGGCGCTCCTCCTCGATCTACGCGGCTTCGAGCGCGTCGTTCGACTGAGCGTCGGGGTCCGGTCGGACGCCGATGCGTTGCTGGCACGCGACGACCAGGTCGCCCACCTGCGAGGTGCAGCGGCCGCGTTGGTCGAGCTGGCCAATACGCCGCACGACGACCCTTCGAGCGATCTCCACCAACAGAAGGAGGCGCGCGAGTTGGTGGGCCTGCGCTCGGGCATCGACGGCGCGCTGGCGGCGACCGCCGACGGCTGTCTGGGTGGCGACTGGGTCGAGCGAGCCGGCGAGATGCGTACCCTGGCGGAGTCGTTGGAGCACGAAGTGTCGCGCGAAGCGCACGCGGCGAGCGTCGACCTGGACCAGCACGGCGGCAACTTGATGCGCCTGGTGACGCTGCTGGCCCTGATCGGCTTCCTCATCTTGCTGTCGGTGAGCGCGTGGGTCGCGCGCGGGCTGGTGCGGCCGCTGCGCGAGCTGGCGGAGGGTACGCGCGCCATCGGCCGCGGTCGACGCGGCCATGTCCTGCCATCGCGCGGCGGCGCCGAGATTGCCGACCTCGGGCGCGAGATCACGGCGATGGCGCACCAGCTCGAGCGCCACCAGCGCGAGCTGCAGGATCGGGTCGAGCAACGCACGCACGAACTGGTGCGCAGCGCGCGTCTCGCCGACCTCGGCGCCGTGGCTGCGGGTCTGGCGCACGAGATCAACAATCCCTTGGCTTCCATCGTGGCGTGCGCCGACGGCCTGCAACGGCGCTTGGGGAACGGTCGCCCGGACGTGGCCGAACAGCGCGAGTACCTGCAGACGATCGCCGACGAAGCCGACCGCGTGCGCGAGATCACCACGCGCTTGCTCGAGATCGCGCGCCCCGACACGGCACAGCTCGCGCCGGTGGACGTCGCCGAGGCGATCCGGGCGTCGGTCACCCTCACGCGCCACCGATTCGCCCAGCGCCGGGTCGGCTTGCTGCAACGGGTCGACCCCGACGTGCCGCGCGTGCAAGGCAGCGGTCAGGAGCTGCGTCAGGTCTTGCTCAACCTGCTCGGCAACGCGCTCGATGCCAGCCCGGCCGAAGCCGACGTGGTCGTACGTCTGCACCGCAACGGCAGCGAGGTGCTGCTCGACGTGGAAGATCGCGGGGCGGGAATCCCGGCCGACATGGTCGATCGCATCTTCGACCCCTTCTTCACCACCAAGGACGTCGGCAAGGGCACGGGCCTGGGGTTGGCGATCGTGCAGCGCATCGTCGAACGTCACCGCGGCAACGTCGAGGTGACAGCCCTCGATCCGGGCACGCGTTTCCGGGTGCGCCTGCCGGCGGAGGCCGATTGAGTCGTCTCGGCGCGACGACTCAGGCCGTGTGCTCGCGGGCGTTGAGCTTGTTGTAGAGGGTCTTGAGCGAGATCCCCATCGCCTCGGCCGCCCGCCGTTTGTCGCCGTCGTAGCGCTTCATCGCGGCGTCGATGGCCAGCTGCTCGAGTTCGGCGACGTCGAGCGTCGGCAGCTCGCCGACGAACGGCCGCGCCGTAGTCAGCACGTACTTCTCGACCGCGTCCACCTCGATCGATTCGCCGTCGGTCATGACGACCAGTCGGGTGACGGCGTTCTCGAGTTCGCGGACGTTGCCGGGCCAATTGTGGCGCGTGAGCGCCGACAAGGCCGCGTCGGAGAAGCGGACCTCGCGTCCACGGCGCGCGCTCGCTTGGCGCAAGAAGGCCTGGGCCAGCATCGGCACGTCGCCCGAACGCGCGCGCAGAGGCGGAACGACGATCTCGAGGGTCGCCAGCCGGTAGTACAGGTCCTCGCGGAAGGACCCCGTCTGGATCATCCCGTGCAGGTCGCGGTTGGTTGCGGCGATCACACGCACGTCGACCGTGCGCGTCGTCTCGGATCCGACGGGGCGCACCTCGCCGAACTGGGTGGCGCGCAGCAGAGCGGGTTGCGACTCGAGCGGCAGGTCGCCGATCTCGTCGAGGAAGAGGGTGCCGCCGTGCGCCGCCTCGAACAATCCGACGCGTGGCCGGTCGGCGCCGGTGAACGATCCTCGCACGTGTCCGAACAGCTCGCTGTGCACCAGATCGTCGGGGATGGCGCTGCAGTTGACGACGACGAAGTTCTGGCCACAACGCGAGCTCGAGGCGTGCACGGCACGCGCCACCAGCTCCTTGCCGCAGCCGTTCTCGCCGAGCACGAGCACGCTGCCTTCACCGCGCCCGACCCGGTCGACCTGGGCCCGCAGATCCTGCATCACCGGGCTCTCGCCCAGCAGCTTGGGGGCGCCGGCGGCACCTGTGATGCGGCGGAGCCGCTCGTTCTCCTGCCCGAGTGCGCGGCGCTCGCACGCGCGGCGCAAGGTCTGCTCGAGCAGCGCCGTCCGCGTCGGCTTCTGCAAGAAGTCGTAGGCGCCGGCGCGCATGGCAGCGACCGCGTCCTCGACGCTGCCGTGGCCGGTGAGCACCACGACCGGCAGCTCCTGATCGGTTCTGCGGATCGACGCCAGGGCCTGGTGACCGTCGACGCCGGGCAGCTTGAGGTCCAGGAGCACGACGTCGGGTTGCTCGCGCTCGACTCTGGCCTCGATGTCGCGCGCATCGCCGAGCGCCACGACGTCGAACCCCAGCTGCTGCATCTCCTTGGTGAGGACGCGACGCAGCGTGTCGTCGTCGTCGACGAGGAGGAGCTTGGTCGGCTTCACGTCGCGATCGTCGGCGACGGGCGCGCCTACGGCAAGTCGCTGAGCCGCAACCGAGTCTGCCCGGTCGCCCGGAACGAGGCGGGCGGCGGGCAGCGCGAAGGCCCCCGGGCGTCCAGGCGCGGCGTGGTCACGGTGCCACGATGCGGCGCCGCCGCAGCACGGCAGCGAAGAACCCGTCGGCACCGTGCTGGTGCGGCCAGAGCCGCAGGAACGAGCCGCTCGGGTCGGTGATCGGCGCCGCCGCGGCGGTGCCCATGACCTCCGCGACCCGGACGAGCTCGAGGTCGCGGTCGGTGGCGAGGACGCCCCGCACCTGGTCCTCGTTCTGCTCGCCGAAGATCGTGCAGGTGGCGTAGATCACCCGCGCCCCGGGTTGCAGGGCGGCGACGGCGCGCCGCAGCAGCATCGCCTGCTTGCGCTGCACGGTGCCGAGGTGCTCCTGGCGCAGGCGCCAGCGTGCGTCGGGCCGGCGGCGCCACGAGCCGACGCCATCGCACGGCGCGTCGACCAGGATGCGGTCGGCCTGCTTGGCGAACGTCTCCACGTCGGTCGGCCAGGCGTCGGCACGCGCCACCTTGCTGCGCACGTTGTCGACCCCGGCGCGCCGCCGGCGCTGCACCAGTTCCAGCAGCTTGAAGCGGCTGACGTCGGTGGCCAGGATCTGACCGCGGTTTTGCATGTGCGCGGCCAGGGCCAGCGTCTTGCCTCCCGACCCGGCGCAGGCGTCGAGAACGTTGCCGCGCGGCGGCGGCGCCACCACCGACGCGCAGATCTGACTGGCCTCGTCCTGCTGCTCGAACCAGCCGTCGCGGTACGGCTGCACGCCGAACAGGCTGATGTCGCCGTCGACGAAGAGTCCGTCCGGCGCATGGGTGGTCTCCGTCGCGATGCAGCCGAGAGCGACGAACGCCTCGCGCAGTGCCGCGCGCGTCGTCTTCAACGTGTTGGTGCGGACGGTCAGCGGCGGCTCGCCGTTGAGACCTTCGACCACCGTGGCCGCGCCGTCGCCGAACTCGCGAATGAAGCGTGCTGCCAGCCAGTCCGGCACCGAGTGTGTCAGTCCGAAGCGCCGCACCGGATCGGCTTCCGCCGCGATCGCATCGTCGAGCCTCTCCAGCGCCGACCAGTCGAAGGCGTCGTGACGCAGTCCGCAGTGCTGCGCTGCCGTGCGCGCATCGACGATGCCGTCGAGCACCAGCGCGACGAAGTAGGCGGCGCGGTCGCGTTGGTCGTCGGGCAGGCGGCGGCCGCCCGATGCCAGACCCAGTTCGATACGACGGCGCAGGCGGAACAGGCGGTAGAAGCCGTTGGCGACGACGCGACGTTCGGTTGGGGTGAGCCCGAGCCGGGGCATCTCCTCTCCGAGCAGGCTGCGCGCCAAACCTCCCACCGCGGCGTGCTTGGCACAGAGCTCGAGCACGGTGGCGACCGTCGCTTCTGCGAGCAGCGTGGCCGGGAAGGGGGTGGCAGGAGGAGGCATGCGAGGCAGCGTCGGCCGAGTCGACACCCGGGCGCATCCTAGCTCGCGCGGGATGTGTCGTCGCGCGTGCGCTCGACGGCTCGCTCGAACCAGTGGTCCACCCGGTCGATGAGACCGAAACGGCGCGGAAAGGACACGTGGCCGCCGCTGGCGTGCCACTCGACGTTCAGGTTCGGGGTGCGGTCGGGCATCGCCCGGCGCACGTCCTCGGCCGAGATGATCGGATCCTGGGTCGAGAGGAGCAGCAAGCTCGGCACCGCCAGCGCGTGCAAGTGCGGCGCCACCGAGGCGCGTGCGTAGTAGTCGTTGGCGTCGCGGAAGTCGAAGCGCGGCACGATCGCCATCGTGTCCCAGTCGCGGATGCTGCGCGCCGACATGAGATCGGGAAGGGGTGTCGGCGCCAGGCCGCGCGCGTGCACCTCGCGGTAGATCTTCTTCAGCGCGCGGAGGACGTGCCATCGGTACAGCCAGCGCGACGATTGGTCGAAGAAACGCTGGGCGGCGAAGAGGTCGATCGGAGAGCAGATGGCGGCGACCGCGACCACGTGCGCCGGCGGCGGGTCGGCGGCGAAGCGAAGTGTGACGTGGCCGCCCATCGAGAAGCCCAGACAGCACACGCGCTGGTAGCGGCGCACGGCCGGCGAGCCGACGGCGGCGTGCAGGTCGGCACTCAAGCTCGCGTGGTAGTAGTCTTCGCCGCGCAGGTCGCCGCCGCGCTGCGGCATGAGCAACGCCGACCAGCCGCAACGCAACAGGTCGCGGGCGGCGCGCCGCGCGTACGGGCTGCGTGTGTTGCCGCCGAGCCCGGGGATCACGACGACCAGCCCCTTGGCATCGGCGCGCTCGTGCAAGTCGCCGGTGAGCCGCACCGGCCCGCGCAAGGGATCGTGCACCGTGGTCTCCCAGGGCGTGGGGCGCGGCAACCGGGGCGGGGCCAAGTATCCGCTCACCGTGGGAACCACGGTCCAGAAGTGCCCGGCGAGGCTCATGGGCTGCAAGTGCTGCGGATCCTCGCGGCGCGCGCCAAATCGGCATGGCGTGCAATTCGCCCCGGTGCCGAATCCGCCATGCCTGAGCAGCACTGGAAGCCCCCGGCAACAAAGCGGCCTGCGGCCCTTTCTGGTCGGCGCGCAGCGCCGACTCGCACCTTTGGTGCGGCCGCAGGCTGCGATGGGCTGCAAGTGCTCGGGCGCTTCACTTGCCGGTGGGATCTGGCCGGCGCTCGTAGCTGACCGTCACGCGACGACCGTCCTGCGCTGTCCCGAAGCCGAACTCGGCGGTTCGCTGGTTTTGGCCGCGCCACGTTTGCAGCAGAGAGTACTCGACTTCTTGACCGTCGGGGGTACGGATCGCGCCCCTGTAGGTGATGGTGCGGTGCTCGGCATTGCGCCCGCCTTCCAACTGCGTGAGGTGTGGCGACCGCGAGTCGACCCAGTGGACGGTGAATCGGCTGTTGTCGTAGCCGAAGATCGCGAGTCGCTCGACGATCTCGCCCATGTGCGAGCCGCGGTACTCCGACAAGACCCAGCGGCCGTTGCACACCGCCGTGTTCACCTCGACGCCCTTGGCCTCGATCGGATCGCCCTCGGCCTGTGGGATCAGCTCGGTCGCGTCCCACGTGCCCAGGTACGAACTCAGGTCGGTCACCGAGATCGGCGTCTCGGTCTGCTCGTCGGTCGAAGCGACGGCTTCGGCGGCGCGCGCGGTCTTCGCACTGGCCGATGGCTCCAGATTGAGGGGCGCCCGATCGGCCAGCGTGCCGGCCGGGAGCTTGCGCCGGCGGCGGACGAACTCCTGGCTTCGCCTTTCGGCACCCGTTTCGTCCGTGCAGTAGCCCGTTTCCTTGATGACGTCCTCGCCTTCCCAGACGAGCACGGACCGGCTGTCCGGTTCGCGGGGACGCGGGACGAACTTGCTCGACCACGTGCGGCTCTTCGGTGCGTAGTCGGCGAACGACTGCTGCGCTCGGGAGTCATCGGAGTCGAAGAAGAAACCCACGTAGGCGCCGGCCAACGGGTCCCAGCCGGTGAGGCTGACGGCCTCGTACCTGGCTCCGGCGACCTCGCACCGCACCATGCTCTTCAGCCAGCGGTCGCCGCACACCATTTGGAAGTACTCGGTCCCCGTCAGTGGGGCCTCGTCCTGGCCGGGCAACCAGACTCCGCCGGTGACGTCCCAAATGCCCACGAACGCCCGCAGCGGATCCAGTGGCGACGGCGTGAGCTTCGCCGGCGGGGTCGTGGGGTCCTGGGCGGCGGTACCGCAGGCTACGAAGGCGGCGAACGAGGCGATCAGGGAGAGGAGGCGCATCGAGGGGCTCTGCTTGGGGGGCGACGGGCCGGAGGTTTCCCCGCCCCACCGACACGAGGCTACCTGGCGTTTGGTCGAGCGCAACGGCTTGCCGATCTCCGCCCCCGACCCGAGGGGCTCACCGTGGCCGTGCGCCGACTTCGAAGACCGGCGACGCGCGCCCCGCTCATCCGCTCCGGCGCTCGAGCCGAACCGCTGGGCGATGCCGCCTGTTCGCCTCGAGCGAGGGGTCGACCCACGCCGCCGTGCGTACGGCCGGGCGCTGGAAGGCGGGCAGCAAGTCGCTGTGGGTGAAGCGCACGTAGCTGCCGTCGGGGTCGAACACGCTGGAGACGATACGCGCGGCCTTGTAGTACCCGTAGGGAACGACACGGCCGCCCTCGGCCGCGTACACCTGGCGCATGCGTGCGTGCAGCGCCGGCAGGTCCGCCCAGTGCACTCCGGGGAACTCGTGGTGCTCCAGGTGGTAGCCGATGTTGAACATCGTCAGGTTGAAGAACCGCGACAGGAACGTGTTCGAGTGCTGGAAGCGCGCGCCCGAGCTGCGTGGCGAGCCGCCGGCGTGCTGGACGTACATGCCCGAGCCCATGGTCACGCAGTTGGCGACGAAGTGGGGCAGCACCCACAGCACCAGCGCCATCTCGACATCGATCCAGAACGGGATCGACCAGAGCACGGCGAAGATCGCCAGCTCCTTCAGCGCACGCCGACCCACCTTGTGGCCGCCGCGACCCGTGCGGAAGTCGTGCCAGAGGTGGCCGGCGTAGCGCCAGGGCCAGTGCAGGGCGCAGTAGCGCCAGACGTTCTCGAAGCGACCGTCACCGCGCCGAACGGGCAGAGTCCAATCGCTCGGCTCCATGACGTTGGCGTGGTGGACACGGACGTGCGCGTGCTCCCAGAAGTACGAAGGCCACCCCCCGGAGAAGGTCCACACACGGCCGAACCAGCGGTTGAGGCGCGGCGATCGGAACACACGACGATGCGTGTGGTTGTGGAAGTTGACGCCGACATCGACGCCGCTGATCCAGCCGAGCAGGCCCGCGGCGGCGACGACGAACGCGATCTTGCTCCAAGGTCCCTCGATGCCAGCCTGCGCGGGGTGAAGGTAGACCCAGAATGCCACCGCGTAGGCGGCGAGGACGGCCAGGTGGAAGACGACGCAGTGCACGTCGTCGATGCGCGCGAACACGCGCTGTCTCTCGGCGAGCCCCTTCGTCATGGCTAGCCGAACCTCCCGACGAGGTTCCAGGTGACCACGGCGAGGGCGAGCGAGACGAACGGTCCCCACAGCAGCGTGCCGGCCAGGATCAGCAAAGCGAGCAAGGGGAACAGCGAGCGTCCGCCCAGCGCTGCCAGGGTCAGGGGCCGCGGCGGAGCGGCGAGGCCACGGGTGATCGTCGCCAGCGCATCCGGGTGGGGATGGGCCAGGGCGGCGGCAGGACTTTGCGCCTTGTCGTTGCGCGTCATGGGGTGCGAGGCATGCAGGGAACGCGGTGCGAACGCGTCCCCGGACGAGGTCGCGACCTACATCCGGCCGCGGTCGCGCATGATGCCTCGCAACTGGTGGACCGGCAAGGCGCTCAGTGGTGCCGTCCTTCGGGGAGCCGCCCCGGATCCGGAGTGAGGGTCGGCACCGTGGCGGCCGCGTCGCGTCCCCTACGCGGCGCAGCTGATCTCGGCGGCCGGCTCGCGAGTCTGCGCGGCGTCGGCGGCAGGACGGCGGGTCGACGGCCGGCCGACGCTTGGTCGGGTCGAGTGCCCGACCGGTCGCGCGCCGCGAGGGCCGCACATCCCGCCGACGCGCGGCGCCGACTCGCACCTCCGGTGCGGCCGCAGGCTGTGATGCGCTGTCGGCCGCTGCGCCCTGGCGCTACCGTGGGAGAGCCGAGCGAACTTCGACCGAACCATGCACGCATTCGACCGACGCACCTTTCTCGCTGCCTCCGGATCGTTCTTGACCGGGCTGGTGTTGCCGCGGTCGCCGCGCCGCCTCGATGACGAGCCGTTGTTCCGTATCTCGCTCGCCGAGTGGTCTCTGCACCGGGCGCTGGCCAGCAAGGAGATGAGCAATCTGGACTTCCCGAAGGTCGCGCGCGAGTGCGGGATCGACGGGGTCGAGTACGTGAACACGTTCTTTCGCGATCACGTGTCCGATGCGGACTACCTGCGCGACCTGCGGCAGCGCTGCGACGACGCCGGCGTGAAGAGTCTGCTCATCATGTGCGATGGGCTCGGCGAGCTCGGCAACCCCGACGAGGTCGGACGTGGACGCGCGGTGGCCAAGCACGAGCCGTGGCTCGATGCTGCGCGAGCGCTCGGGTGCCATGCGATCCGCGTCAACGCCGCCAGCTCCGGCAGCTTCGACGAGCAGCAGAAGCTGGCGGCCGACGGACTGCGCCGCCTCACCGAACTGGGCGCCGAGCGAGAGCTCGACGTCATCGTCGAGAACCACGGCGGGCTGTCGAGCAACGGCAAGTGGCTGGCGGGAGTGATCCGCAAGGTCGACCATCCTCGCTGCGGCACCTTGCCGGACTTCGGCAACTTCCGTATCCGCGGCAACGAGACCTACGACCGCTACACCGGGGTGGCGGAGATGATGCCGTTCGCCAGAGCGGTCAGCGCCAAGTCGTACGGTTTCGACGACGACGGCAACGAGACCACCATCGACTACGCGCGCATGTTGGCGATCGTCGTCGGCGCCGGCTACCGGGGCTTCGTCGGCGTCGAGTACGAGGGCGATGGCCTCGGCGAGCGCGAGGGGATCCTTGCCACCAAGAAGCTTCTCGAGCGGGTCCGCGCCGAGCTCGTCCGGGCACAGGCAACCAAGAGAGACGCCGAGGGCGCGGCGAGCGAGGGCAAGACGGACAAGCGCCAATGACCGCGCGTGACGCGGTCAAGCGACCAGGACGCGCAGGTCGCGAACGTTCGTGCCGGTCGGGCCGGTCATCAGTGTGTCGCCGAGGGCCGCGAACAGGGTGAACGCGTCGCAGCGCGCCAGGCAAGCGCGCGGGTCGAGGCCGCGCGCCCGCGCCCGCGCTGCGGTGGTGCCGTCGGCGATGGCGCCTGCTGCCGGCGAGTTGCCGTCGATCCCGTCGGTGCCGGCGCTGAGCACGTGGTAGGAGGTACCTTCGATCAAGAGGGCGCAGTGCAGCGCGAAGTGTTGGTTGCGGCCACCGAGGCCGTCGCCCGTGACCGGACAGCTGAGCTCGCCACTGCTGACGAGGGCCACGGTACGGTCGGGGTGCGCGGCCTTCAGCGCACGTAGCCTGCGGACAGCGGCGGCTGCGGCGTCGGCGACCGGAGCCTCATCGTGTTCGGTATCGACTTCGACGAGCCAGCCGAGCGGCACGCAGCGCGCGCGCACGGCCTCGACCACGGAGCGGGAGTCCAGCAGGCAGTGCCACGAGCCGGCGGCGAACGCCGGATGCTTGGCCTTCGGCGTCTCCGGTAGGTTCGACGCGGTCAAGGCGCGGACGTAGGGCTCCGGCAAGCGGCGCCGAAGATCCTCGTTCGCCAGCAACGCGGCGCAGTCGGCGCGCGTGGTGGGGTCGGGCATCGTCGGTCCCGATGCGACTGCGTCGGGATGGGCTACGGGGACGTCGGACACGAACAGGGTCACCTGCTGCGCCGGAGCTGCTCGGACCGCCAGGCGACCACCCTTCACCGCCGAAGCGTGCTTGCGCAGGGTGTTGGTCTCGACGATGCCGAGGCTGCTGGTGACCAAACCGTGGTGGAAGGCCTGCATGTCGTCCAGGGTCAGGCCCGGATCGAGCGGTGCTTCGCAGAGAGCCGAGCCGCCCCCCGACAGCAGGAACAACACCAGGTCTTGCCGAGTGCATCCGTCGAGCACCTCCAGTACCGCGTGCGCAGCCGCCATCGAGACGGCGTCGGGGGTGGGGTGGGCGGCGTGGAAGACGCGTACCCCGGGGCCGTCGAGGTCGCGGCCGGGCGGCGCGACCACGACGGCGTCGACCCGTCGCGGCAGCAGGTCGAGCGCCGCCCGCGCCATCGGCACGGCGGCCTTGCCGATGGCCACGACGAGCACGCGCGCGGCAGGGTCGAGGTCGACCCGCCGGTCGTCGACGACCAGAGTTCGGTCCTCGACGCGCACGTGCGCGAGGGTCGCCCGCCCCGGATCGAGGGCCGGCATGCAGCCAGCGTAGAGTTCGCGGAGGACGTCCTTCATCGCCGGCGGCGCCTTCGTTCCCAGACCGTGGTGTCGACCAGATTCGGCGGCTGCTCGCCGCAAAGCAACGCCACGACGTTGTCTGCGGCCATGGTGCACATCCTGGTCCTGGTTTCCACCGAAGCACTGCCGAGGTGCGGGGCGAGCACGACGTTGGCGAGTTCGGTGAGCCCTTCGGTGAGCTCGGGTTCGCGTTCGAACACGTCCAGGCCGGCCGCGGCGATCGTCCCCGTGCGCAAGGCGCGCACCAAGGCGCTCTCGTCGACGATCGGGCCGCGTGCCGTGTTGATCAGGACCGCGTGCGGCTGCATGCGCTGCAGCTCGCGTTCACCGACGAGGTGGTGCGTGGCCTCGTCGAGGGGAACGTGCAGGCTGACGAAGTCCGCCTGCGTCAACAGATCGTCCAGCGCCGCACGAGTGCCCCGAGCGCCCGGCACGGAGCGCCGGCTGGCGTACAGGATGCGCATGCCGAAGCCGTGCGCTCGTCTGGCGACGGCTTGGCCGATGCGCCCCATGCCGACGATGCCCAGCGTCTTGCCGTGGACGTCGACTCCGCACAGCAGGTCGACTTCCCAACGCTGCCAGCATCCGCGCCGCACGAACGGATCCGCCTCGGCGACGCGGCGCGCGGCCGCGAGCAGCAGCGCCCACGTGAAGTCAGCGGTGGTCTCGGTGAGCACGCCCGGAGTGTTCGTGACCAGGATGCCACGCTCGGTCGCAGCCGCCAGGTCGATGTTGTCGTAGCCGACCGCGATGTTGGCGACCAGCTCGAGCTGCGGCGACGCATCGAGGACCGCGGTCGACACCGTGTCGGTGAGCTGGCAGATCATGGCTGTCTTGCCGGCGAGACGGGCGACCAGGTCGGCCTCGCACACGCCGTCGCGCGCGTCGCGGTAGTCGACGTCGGCCCGACCCTGCAGGCGCTCGATCGCCGCCGGATAGACGTGGCGCGTCACCAGCACGCCAGGCTTCATCGCGACCCGGACTCCAGTGCCCGCAGGCGGGACGCTGCGAGCCTGGCGTCGGTGAGTGCGCCGCACCGGGTGGCCGCCGCGGCGACTCGCAGGTAGTGGTCGTGGTCGCGCGACTTCTCCTCGTGGTTGACCAGCGTGAAGTCGGCCTGCAGTCCGTTGAGCCAGGCGGTGAAGGCCAGCCCGGCCTTGTAGTGCTGGGTCGGTGGCTCGAACACGACGCGGCCGTACCCCTCGCACGGACGCATGATGCCGCCGTAGAGGTCGGACCGTTCCTGCGCCAGGGCTTGCAACGCCAGGCCTGCCGGCACGGCGACACCGTCGAACACGCCGAGCAGCGCGTGGCTGAACTCGCCGAGCGCGACGTCGTGTGCGCCGATGCGCGTGTGGCGTCGCACGGTCGAGTCGTCACCGGCGATCAGGTCGGCGAAGTTCCAGTCGTCGCCCGTGAGCACGATCTGGTCGCGGGGCAGGAGCTCGGCGCGCACGCGCTTCTCGAAGTCGGCGTCCAGGAGCGACAGCTTGCAGCCGCGCACCTTGTCGGGCGACAAGGCCATGACCCTGGCGAAGCTGTCGCCGGGGAAGTAGCCCGCGAGCGCCGGGAGGAACATGTCACCCAGCCAGTGCACGAACAGCGGCCCCGTGCACGCGGCGAAGATGGCACCGTACACGTCGACGTAGTCCTGGACCGACGCGCCGGTCTGGGCCAGCCACGCCATCGGCAGGATCATGGCGATACCTCCCGAGGCCTGGATCGCCTCGACCTGGTACACGACGCCGGCAGCGAGATCGTCCTTGCCGCGGATGGCCGGCAGGTGGTCGACGCCGGCGCCGGCGACGAAGCCATGGCGGAGACGCAGGTCGCCGCAGGCGCGGATCAGACGCTCGGCGTTCTGCCAGCCCAGATGGAAGCGCTGTGCGGTGTCCATGGCCTCGGCGACGCCGAAGCCGTGGGCGTCGAGGTGCCGGCGCAGGGCCATGGTCGTGTCCAGGTCGAGGTGGGGCGCGATCTCGTCGGGCCGTCCCGGCCGCTGCAGGCTGTGATCGACCTCGAGGTAGCTCGGCGCCAGCACGACGTGGGCGGCAGCGAACGCCAGGCGCACCGGCGGCGCCTGCGCCTGGCCCAGCTGCGCGCGCGCGGAGGCGAGGTGTTCGTCGTCGATGTCGAAGGACCGCCCGTCGGGGCCGGTCGCGGTGGCGCGCATG
Organism: Planctomycetota bacterium; assembly: GCA_041398565.1. Lineage (GTDB taxonomy): Bacteria > Planctomycetota > UBA1135 > UBA1135 > UBA2386 > DATGPD01. Next base: position 1,073,139 of record JAWKUN010000002.1, read on the forward strand.
CCGGCATCAGACCGCTTGGTGGGCGGCCGTCAACGGCCGCGCTCGGCTGCGGTCAGACGGACGTCGACCGCCGTCACCTCGTCTGGATGCGCACCACCTGCAGGTCGGCGACCTGCACGGGCGTCCACTGCAGCTTGCGGCGTGCGATGGCGCGCGCGACGCCGTCTTGCCAGGGGCTCCAGGCGCCGCGCGTCCCCGTGTTGCGCGTGGGCTCACGCCGGCGAGCGGGCGGCGAAGTCGACCGCGCAGGCATATCCGTACCCTGGACACGTCAGGCTGCCGATGGCGAGGCGTCCGTGCCGAATGCGCAGGGCGAAGCCTCCCCGGCGTGGGCCGTACAGGTCGCTGTGCGCCGCGACTGCTGCCGCGGCTTCGTGTGGCGGCAGATGATCGAGGCCGGCGAAGTAGTGGTGCCCATTGCGCTCGGCGTGGGTGAGACCCAACGCCTGGATCGTCGCCAGGTCCTGCTGCAGGGGCAGCACCGGCAGGTTGGTGAGGTCCTCCGCCGACTGGAAGGCAGCTACGCCTTGGGCGCGCAGCTCGGTGCACGTCGCGTGGTTGTCCAGGGCCCGGATGACTCCTTTGCAGTTCTTCACCGAGACGCCAGTGTAGCCGAGCGGACGCGCCGCTGTGAACGCAGTGGCGTCGACGTCGGCTTCGTCGATGAGCAGGGGGACCTTCTGCGCCAAGCGGCGTAGTGCAGGAGCGCAACCGGGGTCGAACGTCTTCTGCCGCGGCAGCGGCTGCTCGAGATGCAGCAGCCGGGCCAGGAGGTCGCGTCCCTCGGCGCTCGCGCCGAGGTCGTCGAACAGGCCTGCCAGGGCATCGAGGTCGACGTACTGCTCGTTGGCGTCGAGGCTGCACTGCCAGTCGGCCGATGCCGTGTCCGCGAGCACGCGGTGGACAGCGAGCAGTCGGTCAAGATCGACGGCTCGGTCACCGCCGACCTTGATCTTGAACAGGCGCAGACCGTAGGTGCGCACGTCGTCCTCGAGGCACTGCGGCAGACCGTCGTCGCGTCGATGCGTGCCATCCATGTCGCTCGCTCGCAAGGGGTCGGCCATGCCGACGGTGTGGCGCACCTCGACGTGTGCCAGCGGTCGGTCGGGCAGGCTGCGCACGACCCGTTCGCCGAGACCGAGCACGTCGCGCTCGAGGGCGGTGAAGAAGCTGATCCCGAGCGCGCGCGTGACGGCGTCGATGGCGGCGCGCTCGACGAGGGCGATGCCGAAGTTGTGCAGCAGCCGCTCGGGCGCCAGCGGCGCCGATGGGGCGAGGATGTGCGCGGTGACGTGGTCGACGAGCTGCCGCACGGTCCCGGGCGGGGCCGATCGCGCGGCCTCGCCCGCGGCCCGGGCGGCGGCGATGAGGTCGCGCTGGTTGTCGTCGACGCTCTTGTCTGCAGACTTGTCGAACCAGCGCGGCACCAGCAGGTCGCCCGACATCCCGACTGCGGGGTCGGCGCTGCCTTCGACCTGCAGTTCGACGCGCGCCATCAGGAGCGGTGCCTGCGTCATGGTCACCGCCCCGAAGCGGAACGGCAGGCGGGTGTGGCAGACGCTCTGCCTCAGCTCGTAGGTGCGGAACTCGACGCGGCGACCGTTCTCGCGACCGTGCATGTCCCTGTCATACACGGCCTGCGCAGCCCGATCACTGTGGCGTGTCGTCGAGTCGGGGATCGCTGGCCAACAGCCATGCGACACCCGGGTCGCCGCCGCCGACGTCATGGCTCGGGATGAACGGATCGAAGGGCGACTCTTCGTCGCCACCGCTGGCGGAGGCGATGGCCGCGAGCGCGTGTGCTTTCACTTTGCTGCGCTCGTACGGCCGATGCCTGCGGTGCGGTTGCTCACTCGAGGAGACACGCTCGGTGGGCGTCCGCGGAAGACGTTGCTGGTGACCGCAGGCCTTTCGGGCTCTGAACTGTTGCATCACGACCCTCCTGGTTGCCGAGAACTTCGGCAGGGGGCGTCGTCTTCTTGAACGCCGTGCCGCCCCAGGCTGAGACGATCGGCCACACTCAACAGCTCGGTTCGAGGCCGCGACGGCGGCGATGTCCGCGGTGGAGTGGGGGCGTCAGCGCGGGCCGTCCTGCACGCAGCGGAAACCGGTGTGGCACAGGCCGGTGTCGGCACTGGTCTTCATGCGGGCGCTCGGCCGGAAGCCGCGGCAGTAGACGTCGCTGCACAGGAACGAGCCGCCTCGCGTCACCCGCTTGGGCACCGTCGGCTCGTCAGGGTCGAAGCTGGCGGGCGGACCCTTGGGATCGACGGCGGTGTCGCTTGCTCGGGCGCGCTCGGCATAGGTGTCGGGGCGGTACCAGTCGGCGCACCATTCCCAGACGTTGCCCGCCATGTCGTAGAGGCCGAAGGGATTGGGCGGGTAGCTGCGCACGGGTGCGGAGCGCGCGAAGCCGTCGCGCAGCAGGTTCTTCTGCGGAAACTCGCCGTCCCACAAGTTTGCCGGCGCATGGTCGCACCCGGGTGGGATGCGCTCGTTGCCCCAGACGTACGGCATGTCGTCGGTTCCACCGCGGGCGGCGCGTTCCCACTCGGCCTCGGTCGGCAGGCGCTTGCCCGCCCAGTGCGCGTAGGCGAGGGCGTCGTCGAAGGACACCTGCACCACAGGGTGGTCGTCCTTGCCCTCGATCGATGAGTCGGGTCCGAACGGGTGGCGCCAATCGGCGCCCGGGACGTAGCGCCACCACGTGTGAGGATGCATGTCGAGGGAGGCGTCCGGTGGAGGCTCGAACACCAGCGCGCCGGGGACCAGGGCGTCCGGGGGCGGCGGCGGCGTGGCCGGGGGTAGTTGCTTCATGATCTCGTCGAGCTCGGGCGCCCGTTCGGCCGTCGTCACGTAGCTCGTTGCTTCGACGAAGGCGCGGAACTGGGCGTTCGTGACCTCGGTCGCATCCATGAAGAAGCCACCGACTCGGACGCGATGTGGCGGCCGCTCGTCGCCCTTCGCGTCGCTCGTGTCGCCACCCATCGTGAACTCGCCGCCCGGAACCCACACCATCCCCGGCGGCGCGCTCGGCTGGCACCCGAGAAGCAAGCAGAGTGGAGTCAGACACCAAACTTTGCGCATCGCTACGTCAGCGTAACAACGTACGACGGTTGGTGTCAGGCTCCAGTGCGTGGGTTGTCGTGGTCTCGGCGTAACCGTGCGCCAGGTGAGGGCACCTGAGCTGCAAGGGCTGCGAATCGTCGCGGCGGGCGCGAATTCGGCCGTGTTGTTCCGTTGCCACAGAGCGGACCAGGCCACGCCCGAGCAGCCCTGGAAGCTCCAAGCAACAACAGCGCCGGCGGCCCCCTCTGGTCGGCGCTGCGCCGACATCAACCCTTTGGGTTGCGGCCGCCGGCCGCGCTGAGGGCATGCCGAGAAGAACGCGGAGCGATGCACCGGGGGCGGTGTTTCACGTCGTCAACCGTGGGGTGGCGCGGCGCGCTATTCTGGAGACCCGCGGCGACCGCCGCTACTTCCTGTCGCGGTTGGCACGTGGCGTGCGCAAGGGATGGATACGCGTGCACGCGTATTCGCTGATGACGAATCACTTCCACCTGCTGCTCACCAGCGAGGGCAGTCTCGCCGAGTTCATGCAGTGGGCAATGAGCAGCTTCGTGCGCCGCTTCAACTGGCCGCGCGATCGCGATGGACCTCTGTTTCGGGGACGCTACTGGGCTCGGCGGGTGTCGTGTCTCTTGGACTTCGGCAACGTCGTCCGCTACATCGACCAGAACGCCGTCACCGCCGGCCTCGTGCGGGATGCGCGGGATTTTCAGTTCGGTAGTGCGTCGCACTACGCACGGCCGGATGGACGGCCACGGTGGTTGAACCGCGCTCCGGTGCGGCAACGGATGGCCGAGGCAGGTCTCTCTTCCACCGTCGACGCATATCGCGCGGTGTTCCCGCCGGCGCCGGCCTCGCTCGTCTGGTGGGTCGAGCGTCGCCTCGAGACGGCCCCGGGCCAGAGTGAGTCGCCGACGGCACTGCTACAACAGGGTGCGCTCGGTCTCGGGGCTGTCGCAGCCTGGCTCCGCGAACAGGCCGGGGCTCGACCCTCTTCTCGGCGGCGCCCGCCCTTGGTCTCTCTGCCCACCCTGCTCGCGGAACTCGATCGCGAGAGGACCATCGACCCCGTCCTTCCGTGCACTGCAACGGGTAGGCGCGTCGACCCTTGGAGTGCGCTCCGTTGCGGCGCGCTTCACACGATCGCCGGACTGAGCCACGCGGAGATCGCCGATGCCGAACATCTCACGCTGCTGTCCGTTCGAACACGCTGTGCGCGCCATGGCGCGCTCTTGCTCGCTTCCCCTCGCTACGCGCGCCGCGCCGCCGCGGTGCTGATCCGCGCTCTCCGGGATTTCACGTAGCGAAGTAACAGAGTGGAGCCTGACTCCACTCTGTTACTTGGTGCGCTTGATGATGTGGAAGCCGAACTCGGTCTCCACCACGTCGGAGATGGCGCCGACCTCGAGTTTGAACGCCGCGTCGGAGAACGCCTTCGTCATGGCGTCGCGCTTGAATGTGCCGAGGTCGCCGCCCTTGCCCTTGCCGGTCGGGTCGTCGGTGTTCTCGTCGGCGAGCTTGCCGAAGTCGTCGGGCGCAGCCTTGACCTTCGGCAGCAGTTCCTCGGCCATCTGCCTGGCTTCCTCCTTGGTGCGGCCCTTCACTTCGCTACGGGTGGCACCCTCGAAGCTGATGAGGATGTGTTGGGCGGTGATCTCCTCGGGCCCGGCGGGTACGTCCTCGATGAGGTCGTCGAAGGGCTTGGCCAGGTTCTCGGCCTTCCAGTTGCCGACCTGGTAGACCCAGCTCTGGTGACGCTGGTTGAAGTCTTTCACCGCGTCTTCGGCCTGCAGGAACGCCTCCTTCTTCTTCAGGTCCTCGGCGTTCTTGTCCTCGTCCTTGGCATTCTTCGCCTTGGCCACCTCGCGCCCGATCACGTTGCGGTCCGGGCCGACATACTCGGCGTGCGCACGCAGCCAGAACTTGTCGTCCTTCTTGGCGACGTCGAAGGTGAACTTGGCGCCGTCGCGCCGCGTCACCACTTGGCTGCCGGTGAACTCGAGGTCTTGCTTCTCGGCCGCCGGCGCCAGGTCTTCGAAGTTCATGTAGGAGCTGGCGGAGAACACGCTCTCGTACAGCGTGTTCTTGGCGCGCTTGCCGTCGGGAATGCCCTCGAGCTTCACCTCGCCCTCCTTCGGTGAAGCGATCACGTAGGGTTGCCCCTGCGCCGGCTTCACTTCGACCTTCTCGATCTGGTTGCGCTCGTTGTTGACGATCTCCTTGTCGACGTAGTCGAGCGACTTGTCGCGCACGTAGACGTAGCTGTCCGTGCGGTAGACCTTGTCGTCGTTGGCCAGCCGCACGTTGTAGCCGCTGGTGCCCTCCGCCGCTTTGCCGACCACCAGGCCGACGATCTCCTTGTTCTCGCGGTCGAAGAAGCGCACGACCTTGGCGTCGTCCGAGTCCTCGGCGACGCCCAGGCCCTTGTGCGCGTCCTTGCTGTCGCTCACTTCGGCGGCGAGTTGGATCTTCGCCAGGTCGCGCAGGAGGCTGTTCAGCTCCTTGTTCGACGCCGGGTAACTCAGCTTGCTCGTCACCACGAACTGATCGCCATTGCGATCCAGCTTGATCTCCTCGCCCTTGCTCTTGATGTGGACGCTGGCGACGTCGCTGGGGTTGAGATGCGGGATCAGGTAACGGCCCTTGGAGAAGCCGAAGGACACCGTCGGCTTCTGCAGGCCGACGAACACCGAGGCCACGACCATCACTGCGGCCGTGATGCCGAGCACGTTGAAGGTCTTCTCGTTCACGACACACCTCCGAGCACATTCACCTTGCGGACGCTATGACGACGGACCGCGAGCAGCACGCCGACGACGAGCACGCCGAGCGGGATGAGCACGCGGGTGATGTTCTTGCACCACGATCCGAGGCTCTTCACCGCGGTCAGCTTGTCCTGCTGCAGGTCGCGGATCTCGCGCTTCTTGGCGCGGATCTCCGCCTCCAGCTTGCGCTGCTTGTCGATGGCTTCCGCCTGCAGCAGGCCGACGTTCTTGTCCGTCGCCTTGTTGTTGAGGTCGGCCAGCTCGGACTCGAACTTCTCGATGTCGTCGTTGATGCGCTTCACCTGGTCGCGCGTGCGCATGTCGGCCTCGTGCTCGATCTGCGCCACCACCTCCATCGGGCGGGTGAAGGCTCCGCGCGAACGGATGCTGATGAGGTCGGTCGAGCCCGACAGTTGCTCGATGCAGTTCATGACGAAGTCGGCGTTGGAGTTGGCTGGCGTGAACATGCCGAAGAGGTTGCGCGTGTAGGCGACGCCGTCGCTCAGCATGTCCACGTCGGCGACCACGAACACCGTGTTGGCGGCAGTCGACTCGGCGACGTGATCGGACTTCGGCTCGTCCGGCTTCTTCTCGTCGGTAGGCGACTCGTTCTTCTCATCGCCCTCCTTCTTCTCGGCGGTCTTGCCGTCTTCGCCGTCCTTCTTGTCGCCGTTTTCGGCCTTCTCTTCGTCGCCGGGCTTCTTGTCGAAGGCACTCTTGAACTTGCCGGCGATGCGCACGGCGGTCGCCAGCTTCTCGACGCCCTTCTGGAACTTGCTGGCCAAACGCTCGACGTCCGGACCCATCGGGCCAGACAGCTCGTAGCTCTGCGCCGTCCAGACGTTGCCTTCCTGGGTCGTGGTGATGAGCGGCGTCACCTCGGTGCCAGCGCCGTCCTTCTTGCGTACGACGCCGGGGAAGAGCATGCCGACCTGCTTGAGACCCTGAGAGACCACTTCGTCCTTGTTGAAGGCGTCGCCCTTGAAGTCCATGACGCCGACGAAGGTCATCGTGTCCGGCGACATGCGGCTCCACTGGCCTCGGCGCCCGTAGGCGAGGTCGCCGGCGAACTTGTCGGCCTCGACGGTCACGCCCCAGGCGTTGAGGAGTTTCTCGAGGCTGCTCGACTGCTTGCCCTGCGGCGCCCCGAAGGGGTTCTGCGGGTCGCGCGCCGGCTGGTCGGCCATGCAGAACGGATCGACGAACACCATCGCCTTGCCACCCTTCACCACGAACTGGTCGATCGCGTAGAGCGTCTTCTCCGGCAGGTCCTTCGGGTGGACGACCAGCAGGAAGTCGACGTCGGCCGGGATCGTGTCCGTGTCCGCCGGCACGTCGGTGATCTCGTATTGCTTGCGCAGGTGTTCGCTGATCACCCACGGCTGCTCGGACTGGCGTCCCTGCATCGCCATCATCTGTCGCATGTAGTCCGACATGCCGCCACCGGTGATCGAGAGCGACGACAGCACGCCCAACTTGTTCTTCTTGGTGCGCCCGGCCAGGTCGATGGCTTCGCTCACCTTGTACTCGAGCAACGACTGCTCCTGGGGCGGCAGGAACTTGAGCACCTGCTTGGCGCCGGAGTCGCTCATCACCGCCAGGCCGAAGTAGAAACCGGTGCGCTCGTCGATGCTGTAGCGCTGCAGCTGCAGCTGGTCGGCCAGCTCCTCGGCATCGGAGAACGGCTTGGGGTCGAGCTCTTCGAGCTCGAGCTTGCCCTTGGCGCGGCGTTCGTAGGCGCGCAGCAGGTCGCGCACGTAGTAGTAGTAGTTGTTGAAGTCGAGCAGGAAGTCGTGGCCGCTGCGGTTGGCCGCCTCCTGCGCGTAGAACAGGCGCACCTTCAGCTTCTGGTCGAGCTTGTCGAGGATCGACTTCGTGCCGTCGGTGAGCGTGTAGAGCTTCTCCTCGGTCGCGTCGTACCAGCCGAGGCCGCGCGTCTTCTTGCTGACGATGAAGATCGCACAGAACGTGATGATCAGGACGAAGATCGTCCCGAGGATCGAGCGAGTCTTGTTGGACATGACGATGCTCCTCAGCCGGCCTTGCGTTCGTCGAGCATGATGCAGCTCCCGATGAGGAACGCCGCGGTCAGCGCCAGCATGAAGAAGATGTTGCGGAACTCGACGAGGCCGCGCTGCAGCACGTCGTAGTTGGTCAGGAAGCTGAGCGACTCGAGTACGGGGGTGAGCCAGCCGAGGCCGCTGGTGTCGAGCGCCGCCAGGAACGACGGCGAGCCGGCGAACACGAAGACGGCACACACCACCGCGCCGAGCACGAAAGCGATCACTTGGTTCTTGGTGAGCGCCGAGAAGAAGGTGCCGATCGCCAGATAGGCGGCGGCCATGAGCGCCGCTCCGAGATAGCCGGTCCAGATCGGACCGTTGTCGGGGTCGCCCAGGTAGGTGATGGCGAGCACCATGCCGAAGCTCAGCAGCAGGGCGATGACGAAGAAGGTCCAACCTGCCGCGAACTTGCCCAGCACCGCTTGCCTGGTCGTGATCGGCAGCGTGAACAACAGCTCGATCGTGCCCGAGCGACGCTCTTCGGCCCACGTCCGCATGGCGATGGCGGGGGCCATCAGCGCGAACAACCAGGGCAGATTGGCGAAGAAGACGCGCAGGTTGGCATCGCGCGCCTCGAACAGGTTGTTGGACCAGGCCATGTGCGCCGACAGCGCCAGGAACACGACCAGGAACACGTAGGCCACCGGCGTGCCGAAGTAGCTCTTCAGCTCGCGCCGGTAGACGGCGGTGGTGGCGCTCATGCTGCCGCCTCCTTGCTGCGCGTGATCTGCCGGAAGTAGGTCTCCAGCTTGCCGTCGCCGCGGCGGCTCAGCTCGTCGGGCTTGCCGTCGGCGAGGATCTTGCCGCGGGCGATGATGATGGCGCGGGAGCACACCGCGTCGACCTCCTCGAGGATGTGCGTCGACACGATGATGCACTTGTCCTTGCCCATGGCGCGGATCAGCTCGCGCACGTCGTGCTTCTGGTTGGGGTCGAGGCCGTCGGTCGGCTCGTCGAGGATGAGGATGTCAGGATCGTGCAGGAACGCCTGGGCGAGACCGACACGGCGCTTGTAGCCCTTCGACAGCGTCTCGATCACCTGGTGGTAGACGCTGCCTATGTTGCACAGCTGCACCACGCGGTCGATGGCGTCCTTGGCCTTGCGACCGCGGATGCCGCGCGCGTCGCACACGAACTGCAGGAAGCTCCCCGCGGTCATCTCGTCGTACAACGGCGCGTTCTCCGGCACGTAGCCGAGTCGGCGCCGGACACCGACCGGATCGGTGAGGATGTCGCAACCGTCGAGGATGGCCGTGCCGCTGTCGGGACGAACGAAGCACGACAGGATCTTCATGGTCGTCGACTTGCCGGCGCCGTTGGGTCCCAGGAAGCCGAGGACTTCGCCCCGGCCGACTTGGAACGACATGTTGTCGACGGCCACGATCGCGCCATAGCGTTTGCAGAGCTGATTGACTTGGATCATGGTCGAAGTGGATGCGGAGGGGGGAACATGATGCAGAGCACCGCGCGTCCGGGCGAGGATGAACCGTGCTTCGATGCGGCGGCCACCGAGCGCGGCCGAAGGACGTGCGAACCGAGACGCCCGCAAAAAACTCCCGGGGCTGGGGCTTTTGCGGGTCGGTGGCTAGCCTCGACGCGATGGTCTCGGGGCGATCTGACGGTACCGGACGCGAATCGGCGCGCCGGTGCACCTTCGCCTGGCAAGACACGGCGCGTGTGCTGGCGAACCTGGAGGCGGAACAGGCCGGCGCCCGGCTGGTGCCGGAGGCTCGGGGGCTGTGCCTGGTTGCGGCCGACGGACGCGCCCTGGCCCTGGTCCACCTGCCTTTGGTGTTGCGGGCGCGCGCGGCGGAGGCGGACGAACTGCACCGGCAACTCGGCCAGCCCCTGGGCCGCGAGCTCGTGCTCTTGGTGCGTGCCGGCGCCGCAGCCCTGGGCCTCTGGCGCGACGGCGTGCTCGTCGCGCACAAGACCTTCACCAGATACGTCGTGCGCGGCAACGGCCGAGCGCAGCCGACCCATCTGGCCCGAAAGGGCAAGTCGCGCTACGGATCGCGCTTGCGCCTGCAGAACGCGCAGCGGCTCATGGTCGAGGTGAACGAGCGCATCGGCGTCTGGTGGGACCAGGTCGGGGGCTTCGACGCCGTGTACCTGTCGTGCCCGGAGCGAGTGTGGGCCGACCTGCGCCGCACCGATCCGCCGCCACGCTTCGTGGGCGACTTGGCGCCGATCCGCATTCCGATGCACGTGCACGAGCCGCGGCACGAGGAGCTGCTGCGGGTGCGGCTCGCGCTCGAGCGGGGCTCGGTGGCGTGGATGGAGACCTGAGGCCCTGGCGCGTCCGGTCGGCGTGCGAGGTCGGTCGCTCCAGCTGGCCAGCGCGGCTGCGTCAGCCGGTCCGCGTCAGGACGCGCAGGCAAGCGTCGGCGATGCGAGCGGCCGTCAGGCTGCTGTTGTCCGCGTCGGGGCGGTAGGAGCAGTAGTCCGGCGCCGTGCTGACCACCTTCTCGCCGAGGTCCCACAGCTCGATCTCGGCGGCCGAGGTGGGGGCGAAGAAGGCGACGACGCGGCGCTGGCGGGCGAGCGCCATGTGCAGTGCGAGGCTGTCGCTGCTGACGACGAGGTCGCAGCGGTCGATCAGAGCAGCGAAGTCGAGCAGGGGGTTGTCGGTGCCGGCGTCGACCAGACGCACCGAACTCGGCAGCGCTGTGACGTCGCGGACGATGGCGGCGTTGCGCTCGCGTTCCTCGGGGCCGCCAAGGAGCAAGAAGGTGACGCGGTGCGACAGAGCCGCGTCGAGGCGCGCCGCGAGTTCGACCACGCGGTCGACAGGCAGGCCCTTGCTGCGCCAGCGGCCACCGGCGCCGGTGTTGAGGCCGACCACGGCGCCGGCGTCGTGCAGGTGGTGCGCCCGCGCGAACGCCTCGGCGCGGAGGCGCGCGGCCTCGGGCAGCGGTAGCTGGGGGCGCCCTTCCTCGAGCCCGAGCATGGTGGCGAAGATCGCCGGGTGCGACCGCGTGTTCTCCACCTTGAGCCGGTCGGCGCGCGCCTTGCCGAGGCGGGACAACAGCCCCATGTCGAACCAAGGCGCTACGTCGTCGGTGTAGCCGAGGGTTCCCGGCGCGGTCTCGAGGGCGCCGGACAGGCGGTCGCACGGCAGGGCGCGCGCCAGGCGGCACAGTGGCGCCTCGTCGTCGAGCGACAGGACCCATTGCCATGGAGTCTTCGCCAGGTCGGTGGCGAGCGCGGCGACGGCGGCCTCGTCGCGTGGGTCGACGACCAGCACGTCGTGCACGTCGGCGTGGTGCGCGATCAACGGCCGTGCTGCCGGCGCAGTGAGCCATGTCACGGTGGCTTCGCGATGCCTGGTACGCAGGCCGGGCAGGATCGACGTCGTGCGCAGCACGTCGCCGAGGGCAGCGGTCTTGATGACGAGGATGCGGCTCACCGAACTCATATCGAGCAATCGTGGGCGCAGCATGCATGGCTGCGCTGCACGGCGCGACACCCCGTGATAGAAAGCCTCGGCGACCCGTCGACGTGGCAACCCTCGCACTCAAGACCGAATCCGCTCATCTCCTCTTCCAATCCGGGCGGATGGAAGTGCTGATCGGGCCGCCTGCGAGCGGCAAGTCCCGCCTGCTGCGGCTGCTGGCGGGCCTGGCCACCCAGGCCGACGCTCGCGTGTACGCGGGAGGCGTCGAGGTCACCGGGTCCACGCCGCTGCAGCGCGGCGTGCGCTACGTGGCTCCGGGCGGCGTCGTCTACCCCGGGTGCAGCGTCCTCGACAACCTGCTGCTCGCCGCCGGCTCGGCCGACCCGGAAGGGCGCGCCCGTCGGGCGGCGCACGAGTTCGGCTTGGACGATGTCCTGCACGCACCGGCCGACCGGCTGCCCCCCGCGGTGCGGCAACGCGTCGCCTTCGCCAAGGCGTCGTCGTCGACGGCTTCGGCCGTCTTGCTCGACGAGCCGTTCGCCGCGTTCGACAGCCTCGCGCACAACAGCGTGCGCGAGCTGCTGCGCACCGCCTTCGTCGCGCGCGAGCGCATCGTCGCCGTCGCCACCGGCAGCCCGATCGAAGCGGCCGGGCTGGGTGGGGGGCTGCACGTCGTCGACGACCGCGCGGTGTTGCAGCGCGGCGCCCTGAGGAGCATCATGGCGGCACCCGCGAGCGAGCGCGTCGCACGCATCGTCTTCGGTCCCGGGCTGTCGGTGTGGCCGGTGATGCTGGTGAAGGACGTGACGCTCGGCCGCCTCGTCCAGCTCGGCGATCGGCTGGTGGTCCCGGCACCGACGGCGTGGGACGCGTTGCCGCCGGGTTCGTACCGGCTCGGCATCCCGGCGCACCGGGTGCGGCTGGCGCGACGCCACGCCGCCGACGTCGAACTGCGGGCCGAAGTCGCGCGGGTCGACGCCGCGGGGGGGCAGCTCTTGGTCACCGTGCGGACCGAACGCCGGGAGATCGCGTTCGCCAGCCGAACGCGGTTCGCGGTGCGTCAGCCGGTCGTGCTCTACGTCACTCTCGCCGATGCGCTGGTGTTCTCCTCGCATGGCCGCGCGCTTCCCTTGGGCAACGAGGAGATGGTCGCCCATGGTGCGCATTGAACTCGTCGGCGTACACCTGCCACCGGGCCCGCACCCGCAGCTCGCCGAACGTCTGGTGTTCGATCGCGGTGGGATCAACGTCGTGCTTGGCGCGTCGGCGAGCGACGGCGCGAGCTGTCTCGACGTGATCGCGGGTCGCGTGCGGCCGAGCCGCGGTCGCGTGCTCTTCGACGACTGCGACGTGACCCGCGACGGGCCGGTGCGACGCAACGTCGCGCGCGCGTTCGCCGAACCGGTCGTCTACCCCACCCTCTCCGTGCGCGCCAACCTCGAGCTGCCCCTGCGTCGGCGTCGAGGATGGCGCCAGGAGGCGTCGACGCGCGCCAGCGATCTGGCAGACATTCTCGGTCTGCAAGGTGCGCTCGCGACGCGCGCCGGGACCTTGCCGGCAGCCGAGCGGCAGCTCGTCGCGCTCGGCCGCGCCTTCGCGTGCGCCGACGCCGCAGCGATCCTCCTCGACGACCCTCTGGCCGCCGTCGCTCTTCCCGAGCGGCCGGCCGCGCGCGCTGCGATCGTGGCCCTGGCGGCGGAGGTGCGGGCGTCCGTGGTCTGGGCCACCGGCGACGTGGACGACGCGCTGACCGTGGCCGAACGCGTGACCGTGCTGGCGCAGGGTCGCGTGGTGCAGGACGGTCCACCCGACGATCTCCTGAGTGCCCCGGCGACCATCGAGCTGGCGGCGGGCATCATCGATCCGCCCATGAACCTGCTGGCCTGCGCTGTGCAGGCCGACGGTCTCCGCGTCGGCGCGGCCCGGCTCGACCTGCCGGCGATCGTGGCTGCTGCCCGCCGGGTCGAGGGCGCCGGGAGCCTGCAGCTCGGGGTCCGTGCCGACGATCTGCGCATCGTGGCGGCGCCGCGTGCCACCACCCTGGTGGCGCAGCTGCATGCGGTCGAACACCGCGGCGCGTTCAGGGTGGCGAGCCTGCGCACCGATCATCTCGGCCTGCGCGTGGTGTGCGAGGTCACCCAGCAGCTCGTCCCTGGCTACCGCTACCACGTCGAGATCCCCGCGGAAGCGGCACGGCTCTACGCCGACGGAGTCCTGGTGCATGGCTGAAGGCCTCGGCTCGCACACGGGAACGGCTCGCCGAGTGCTGGCACTGCCGGGACTGTTGGTGGTGACGGCGCTGCTGGCGGTGGCCCTGACCGGACTCCTGGCGCCGGCGCGCATCTTCGTGCTGCCCGTGCCGGACGGCGAAGTGGTGCCGTCACCGCGAGCGGCGTTCGACTCCGGTTGGCTGGCGGCGTTCTCGCTGCAGGCGGCGTACACTCTCGCTGTGCTCGCGGTCGAGCTGCCGCTCGGCCTGCTGGTGGCGCTGTCGCTGCCGCGGCGCGGCGTCTGGGCGGCGCTCTCGGTCGCGATGGTCGCCTCTCCGTTGCTGCTGCCCGAGCCGGTGTTCGAACTCGTGCGCACCGAACTGGCGCCGCGCCTGGTCGACGCGGCGGACAGCGTTCTCGGAGGGGGCTTGGCGCGGTCGTCTGTCCACGCGGACGTGTCGACGTGGTTCGGCTTCTTTCTCGTCGACGTCTGGCGCTGGACTCCTCTCGTGATCTTGCTGTGCGCCTTCGCCGTCCGCCGCGACGGGCGCCTCGCGCACGCGGCGCGCCTCGACCGTTTGCCGGCACCGCAACGGGTGCGCTACGTGCATTGGCCGGCCGCGGCCGGTGCGCTCGGGGTGGCGACGGCGCTGCGGGTGGCAGACACGTTCTCGGCTTGGCCGACCAGCGGGCGAGGCGTCGCGTTGGCGACGTGGGTGCGCACGCGCGTCGACGAAGGGCCGGCTGCGTCTGCGGCCCTGGCCGTCGGGGTGACGCTGCTCGTGCTGCTGTTCGTCCCGATGCCGGTTGCGACGGATCGCCAGGAGGGCCGATGAAGGGGCTCGTCTTGCTGGTCTATCTGTCGGGTTCGCTGGCGCCGTTGGGCTGGATGGCTCTCCGTGCTGGTGCCTGGGCCGACGCCGCGCGTTGCGCGCATCGGATCGGGGCGTGGTTCACCGACGCCGCCTGGCTGTCCGCCCTGGCCAGGACGGCAGCGCAGGCCGGTCTGGCGGCAGGGCTCGCACTCGTGCTGGCGCTGCCGGCCGCCGTCGCGCTGACGGCGTGGCGCGGCGGCAACCGTCGCTGGGCCGGGCGCGTGCTCTGGTTCGCGCGCGTGGTGCCACCGGTGCTCCTTGCCGTGCCGTTCGCGGCCCTGGCCGGGTCGGCGCCGGTACTGCCGGGCTACGCGCGCGTGGCCATCGCGCATCTTGTGTTCAACGTACCGGTGGCGACCGCGATCGTGTTCCTCGCGGCGTCGCGTCGCTCGCGCCGCCTCGCCGAGGAGGCGCGGCAGGACGGCTTGTGGCCGCTGCAGACCTGGCGTCGCGTGTGGTGGCCGTCGTGTCGCGGAGCTGGCGTGCTCGCCCTGTTGTGGTGCTTTGCGGCGAGCTTCACCGAGACCGCGCTGACGGTGGCGCTGCAGCCGCAGCCGACGCTGGCGACGTTCGTCCCCGGCGAGGCCGCGACCCTCGACGAGCGGGCGAGCGCGGCGTTGGCGTCGGTGCCGATCTCGCTGGGGTGGGGCTTCTTGCTGGGCGTCTGGTGGATGCGGACTCGCCGGGTGTCAGGACACCCGTGAGGGCGGCCGGGTCGGGTGGGTGGCCCGCCCCGGGTCCGCCTACTTGCCCTCGCCCGGCTGCCCTTCGCCCGGCTGATCCTGCGAGCCTGCTTCGGGCGGGAACCACTTCTCCCACGTCTCCTTGTACCAGCCCCACTTCTGGGAGATGCCGGCCTTGTGCAGGCCGAAGAGGATGCCAGCCAGGATCAGCAGCACGACCAGCACGCGCGGCCAGATCGACTTCTTCGGCGCGTAGGGATCCACCATCGAGCGCTCCGCGCCGGGCGGCAGCTTGGCTGCGTCGGTGAGCGACGCGCCCAGCGGGATGTTCACCTTGACGCGGCCGTTCACGGCCCAGCCGTTGGCGTCGAGCATGGGGCCGAGGTTGCGCTGCCGCAGCTTCAGCCAGGCGATGACCATCGACGGTCCGGAGATCAACAGCACCAGGCCGAGGATGCCGAGCGGCATCCAGATGCCGAGGCCGAAGAACGCCTGCATGATGCCGCCCAGCGCCGCGGTGATGCCACCGACCGCGACACCCAGCGCGGCGACCACGCCGACGTCGAACTTGGGCTTGGGCGGCGGACCACCCGTGGCCGCGGCGCCCCCGGCGGTGGCCGCCGCCTGCAGCTTCTCGGTGGAGGCGGCGTCGGCAGCGGCGGCGCGCTTGGCCACCTGCTCCTCGATCCAGCGCAGGAGCTTCTTGTAGGGCGCCCAGAACGCTTGGCCGATGCTGATCGGTTGGTCGATGAGCGCCTTGATCGTCGCGTCGTAGTCGCGCCCCTTGCGGTCGTAGAAGATGCCGTTGCGGCCCACGAACAGGTTGTCCGAGTCGCCCGCCGTGAACGCGGCCGCGACGTGCAGCGACTCGCCCGTCGACGGCCGAACGCATTCGCAGTAGGCGAGGAAGGTCTTCGACATGGCGGCGAGCGCGGCGTGCTTGCCGGCGTCGCCGACGCGCACGCACAGGTCGCACGAGCGCCCGTCGAGGTAGAGTGTGCCGGCTTGGAAGGTGGCCGGCTTGCGCGAGAAGAACTCGGTGAAGGAGACGTAGTTCAGCAGCAGCTGGTGCAGGTCGCGGTACAGTCGCACCAGCTTCTCGAGCGAGGTCATCGCGTCGATCTCCGGTGCCACGGCAGCGTCGGCGGCCACCGCCTCCAGCAGGGCGTCCTTGGCGTTGCCGGCCAGGATCTCCTGCACGCGCGCGATCCCCAGCTTCTCGACGCTGGCGCCGGCCTTGGCCGCCTGCCATGCGCCGTAGGCGGCGAGCTTGCCGGTGAGCGTCAGCCAGTCGGCCTCGGCAAGCTCGGTCTTGTCCTTGCCGAGCAGCGGCGCGACGGCCTTGGCTTGGAATGCCGAGATCGCATCGGTCCATGCCGGGTTCAGCCCCTGGTTCAGCGGCAGGGGGCGGCTCGCTTCGACGCTGGCGAGGGGCAGGCTCGCCAGTTCGGGCACCGCCAGGCCGAGCTGCTTGCCGGCGACCTCGGCGTAGTTCTTCTCCTCGCCCTTGAGGATCTGGGCTGCGCGCACGTCGAAGGCGGCCAGTCGGCAGCGACCGAAGTAGTCGTCGACCTTGGCTCGCACTGCCGACGTGGCCGTCCACGCGGCGGCGGTGTCGTCGGCTCCGAGCGGTAGCGTCGTGCGGTCGGTGGGCTTGATCTGCTGATGCCACGTCGCGTATGCCGTGGCGTCGTCGAAGAAGCGGTTGACCTTGTCGGTATCGATGCCGACCTTGCCGCCGCGGTCGGGCGTGCCGCCCAGACAGTCGACGATGTCCGCGGCGACCTTGGCCGCGGCGGCGTCATCGATGGTCTCTGGCGGCACGACGCCGTCGCCGTTCAGCTTGGCCTGCTCGAAGAACTTGTTGGTCTCGGTCGCGTCGGCCACCGTGAGCGCCGCGGCGTCCTTGCGCCCGAGCGACTGCAGGATGTGCTTGGCCGACGCCAGCATCTGCTTGCCCTCGGGCTTGGTGGCGTCGATCGCCGACAGCGGCATGCCGTCCTGCCCCTTGATCAGGTCGTCGGGGTTCTTCAGCACGCTGCCCAGCCACTTGATCGCGGCGAGGATCTCCGGTGCGCGCACGCGCCCGTCGTTGTCGGTGTCGAGCAGCGCGAGGGTGCGCTCGTCGAACTCGAGGCCCTTGACCGGGCAACTCAGCGCGACCCACAGCTTCTGGTCGAGCTGATGCAGATTCATGATGTCGGCGCCGGTCTCCAGACGGACCTGGTCGACGCCTCCGGCGCGGTAGAAGCGCCAGCGATGTTTCGGGGCGGCAGCGGCTTTGGCCATGGGACTGAGGGTGAGGGCGAGAAGCGGGGTGCTTGGCGCTCGAACGCAATCGAGCTCCAGTGCACGGAAAACGCGGTAAGGGTTCCTCCGGTGGTCTTGCCCGTCAAGGGCGACGTGGCGAATCACGGGTGCGTGGCCGGCGGGGTCGTCCGGCCCAGGGGGGACGAAGCAAGGTCGCTGCGTGGGGCGGGAGGGATAGCCTGATTCGGCTTCGAGGCACAGCATGACTTCGCGCAAGAAGGTCCACCGCGCCCGGCGTCAGACCATGGGCATGCTCGCCGAAGCGGAGACCGCGCTGGGTCGAGGCGAGGTGGCGTTGGCACGCAAGCTCATCGCGCGCGCGCTCGAAGCGGGCGCCATGAACGCGCACGTGCACGCCGAGGCAGCGCTCCTGCTCGCCGACCTCGGGCAACGCGGTGCGGCCGAGGCTGCGGCGCGACGGGCCGAGGCCCTGGCACCGACCGCCGACTTCGTGTGCCGGGTGCTGGTCGAACTCGCTCTGCCGGCGGCTTCGTCGCCGCGCCGCGTGGAGCCGGCGCACGCGAGCGGCGCGCACGCCGCGGTCGCGATGGTGCCCGCTGGCCGTCCCTGGACGGGCGACGCGGCTTGGTCGGACCTCGAGCGGTGTGGCGTCGCCGTGGTGAGCGAGTGGCTGACCGGCGACGAAGCCGACGTCTTGGGCCGCCTGCCCGAGGCTGCGCCCGAGTTCGCCGCCGTTCGCCCCATGTCCACCCCTACAGGCTCGCTCGAATGCGCGGTCTTCGCGGGCGAAGGGCTGCCGGTGCTCTCGGCCTTGTTGGCAGATGCCTACGCCGCGGCCCGAGAGTTGGCGGCGGCGAGGGCGGCCGGGCTGGGCATGCGCGGCCAGTTCGTGGCGGCGTGCCCAATCGCCCCGCCGCACGTCGAGCGTGCCGTTCGCCTGAGCTTGCGCGATGGAGCGTCTCTGCCGCCCCGCGCCGATCGGGGCGGTCGCGACTCGTTCCCGCTGCGCGCGTGCCTGGCCCTGGGGCCGGTTCCGGTGCGCCTGCAGTTGGTCGACCTCCGGCCCGGACGGCTTCGCCAACGCGCAGTGCTCGTGCCGCCGCGGGCGGCCGCCTGGTTCTGTGCCCGCGAACGGCCCGTACGGGTCGGCGACGTGCTCGGGCTGCAGCCGGTCGCCTGGGGCCTCGAGGCCGACGGCGAAGCCGCGCTCGTGCTGACCTCTTGGCTCGACGTGTCGACGTGCGCTTGAGTCGACGTGCGCTCGAGGGGCGACTCCGCCGGCACTTCCGGTTCATGGTGGCTGCATGAACCCCTTGCACGGGCCGAGCGGTTCGATGCGACGCTTGATGTCCTTGTCTGCCGGCGGCGGATCACACTGCCAGCGGTCCCTGCGCCCACCATCGGGCTCGTTCGTAGCCCAGGGCCTGGAGGGCCTTCGTCAGTCGCCCAACCGCATTTGCAGGAGTCCGCTCACGTCGACGCTGGCCGGGGGCCCGGTCTCGAGTGCGACGGCTTGCGCATGCAGCTCGACTCCGCGCCACGTTGGCATGGCCGGCACTGGCAGGGGGAAGGTCGCGCGGCCCAGCCCGCTCGTCAGGGCGGTCGCTGTGAGCGCGATCGATGTCGGGTCGACCAGGAGGGCGCAGCCGGTCGGCAAGCGCAGGTTGGCTGGACGCGCCGCCACGAGCAGCGCGATCGGCGTGCGCGGTGGAGCCCCTTTGATGTCGACGGCGAAGCAATCGTTGCCCAGCGAGGGGACGCCGAAGGCGGCGATCTGCAGCGGGTACGCGCCGCAGCCACGAGCCTTCACCTCGCTGCTCGCGGGGGTGTGCGACAGCACGAACACGTTCCCCCACACGTAGTCGGCACCCCACGACAGGTGGGAACTGCCGGACGCGACGAGCTGCTGCATGCGCTCGTCCCACATCAGGTTGTAGGGACACGGGGTCCGCTTGGCGCGCACCCTCGACTGGGACCAGTCGACGCCATCCCATTGCCACACGTCGCGATGTTCGTCCGGCCCCCAGCCCCCGGCCATGACCACGACGCCCTGCTGTGCGTCGAAGGCGAGCGCGTGGCCGCCGCGCGCCGGCGGCACCGTTCGTGGTGCGGCACGTCGCCAGACGGTGCCGTCCCACTCCCAGGTGTCGGCGAGCGCACCGTTGCGGTCGAGGCCGCCGAACAGGACGACGACCTGGCGCCGCGGATCGTAGCAGGCTGCCGCCACGGTTCGGGCCGAAGGACCTGGTGCCGCACTGCGCCACACGCTGCCGTCGTACAACCAGGTGTCG
This sequence comes from Planctomycetota bacterium, assembly GCA_041398565.1. Lineage (GTDB taxonomy): Bacteria > Planctomycetota > UBA1135 > UBA1135 > UBA2386 > DATGPD01. The sequence goes on from JAWKUN010000002.1 coordinate 1,092,763, forward strand.
CGCATCGGACCGGCGCTGGACTCGCCGCCGAGCAGGACGGTGGTGCTGCGCGCGGCGTCGTACGCCATCGCCGCGCCGGTCCGAGCCAGGGGCCCGCGCGGCAGAATCCGCAGCGCCCAGGCGAAGCCGTTCCACTCCCAGGTCTCGGCGAGCACGTGACTCGTGTCGCGGTAATCGGGTGAGGCCTGGCCGCCGAACAGGACCGTGACGCCGCGCGCCGCGTCGTAGGCGAGCGCGTGCCCAGCCACGGACGTGGGGGTGCGCGGGGCGGGACGGACCTGCCAGGCGAGCCCGTTCCACTCGCGGGTCTGGCCCTCTCGGTAGGCGACACCGCACCCGCGCCGGGAGTCGTAGACCACCGGCATGCGCTCGAGCGGTGGCGCGACGTTGCACAGGCGCCACGTCGTGCCGTTCCACTCCCACGTGTCGTAGCGGCGACCGTGGGCGTCGCTTCCGCCCGCCAACACCAGGCGATGACGGACCGAGTCCCAGACCATCCCGTGCTCGGCGCGCGCCGGCGGCGACACCGGTGGGTGCAACTGCTGCCAGCCATTGGTGAAGTCGAGGAGCCAGGTCTCGTCGCTGTAGGCACCGCTCGAGTCGCGGCCACCGAACAAGAGGACGCCCTGGTCGGTCTCGGCCATGGCGTGGAAGGCGCGCGCCGAAGGATGCGCCGGCGTGTTGACGGGCATCCAGGTCGCCGGGGGCCACGGCCAGGTCGAGAGCTGGTAGGTGTCGAAGTACTGGCCGACGCCGTCTTCGCCGCCGAACAAGACGAGGCCCGAGCCACCCCAGCACGAACTCGTGGCGTGGCCCTGCCGCGCGGGTGGCAACGTTCGGATCTGCTGCCAGTACGGCGGCTTGCACAGCCAGGTCTGGGCGAGCGGGGACCCGCCGAGGGAGCCGCCGTGGAGCACGAGGGCGCCGAGCGCACCGAGGTAGTTCAGCGTTTGGTGGTCGCCGTACGCCGGCCCCGACTGGGACGGCATCGGCTGGCGGCGCCATACGCGCTCGTCCCACGTGGAAACGTAGTAGCCGAAGGGAAAGTAGGAGAGACCGGTCAGCACGAGGCAGTCGGCGACGGGATCGTAGGCCATCGCACCGTACCACTGGTACGCACCCGGCGCCGATGCCGTCCAGCGCCGGCCGTCCCACTCGAGTGTGTGGTGATAGCCGTTGAGCACGACCCGGCCACGGCCCGCGTGGAAAGCCATCTCGGGGAAGGTCAGGTGTGGGTGCGGGCGCTCGACCCATGTCTGGGCAGCCAGCGCGTGCATGAGCCCCAGTGCCGCGAGCGGACCAGTGGTTCGCCGAACTGCCGCGCGGCCGGGCCAGGGGCGCCGAAGGAGATGACCGACACCGCCGGTGTCATGCCGAGAGATGACGCGTTCGATCCCGATTCCCACGGAAGGAGGATCGGCCCGACAGAGGCGGCGAGTTGACTCGACGTCCCACCGAACGACCCGCCCTTGGCATCGTCGATCGCGCGGTCGAAGAACGCCGGATCATCGCCGGTCGCAATGGCGCCGTCACTGCACGGTGAGCGCGCAGGTGTTGCCGAACGCCACGGTGGTCGTGCCGATGGCGTAGGCGATCGTTTGGGCGGGAACGCTCCGGCCACGCAGGCTGGCGACGTTCGGGACAGGGATCTGCAGTACGGCTTCTCCGGAGGTGAAGCCGTTGCCCGGCATCGTCACCGTGACCAGAGCGGTGGGATCGACGCCCAGACTGCCGGCAGCGAAGGGCAGCGATACCGGGGTGATGAAACTGCCGCTGAGCAGCAGGGAGGTGAGCCAGCTGCCCATGAGCCGTGGCGGCGCGAAGGCCAGCACCGACATCGTGGTGCCGGTGCGCGCGCGGCCACCGGTGCACCAGACCACCGGGTACTCGACCAGGCGATAGCCGGCGCTGTCGCTCAAGGCGGCGATGTAGTGCCCACCGACGTAGGCGCCGTTGCTGAAGAACTCGTTGCTGTCGACCACCCGTAGGGCCGGGGTTGCCGGGTCGAGATCGGCGGCGATCCACTGGTCGTTGTCGGTGAAGGCGAAGCTCTCCAACTCGTGGAAGCTCAGGCCGACCATGTCGCCGTTGCCGTCGACGATCGGCTGCGCCGAGTTGGCCGTGCGCCCCGCGGTGGTGACGCGGGCGATCACGCGCGGCGCGCCCACCGTGCGGGTGGCTGCGTCCAGCGGCAGCGCCGCGATGTCGTTGCCGAACGTCGCCAGCAGGTGCAGCTGCCCGTCGATGGTCGCGAGCGCGGGATCGTAGTAGCCCTGTGGGGTCAGGCCGACGATGGCGCCCGCGACGGTGAACGGCTGGCCGACGCTGGCGCGCTGCGCCAGCTGGACCGTGCCGGTCGCGTAGTCGTCGGTGACGGCAAGCAATCCGGACGCGTGGACGGACATGGCAAACTGGTCGCTGGCGGTGTTGAGCGCCGCCGCCGCTCCGTCCTCGACGAAGGTGCCGCTGACCCGGTCGTAGCGTCCGGTCAGCAGGTCCAGTCCGCCGACGCCACCGCGCGCCGAGCTCAGGCCGCGCACGGTGAGACCGAGGTAGTAGGTCCCGGCAGGATCACCCATGAGGTGGACGGCGCTGATCGAATTGACCTCCACGACTCCCAGAGTCGTGGGGGAGAGTTGCTGGGAATCGACGATGGGCGACAGGCTGGTCGGGATCACCGCGCCCTGGGCGGCGAGCATCGTTGTGGCGGCGAGCGGAAACAGGACGGCGATGGAGTTCTTCATCGTCGGCCCAATGGTCGGGCGTCGGTGGACCCACCTCGCTGCCGGGCAAATTTCGTCGCCGTGCCGCGTGGCCACGTCGTTCCGAGCTGCGCCATGTCGACGCCGGCGGCAAAGCGACACAGGGCGAGCAAGCTGCGCTTTGGTCACTCCGGACCCTCGAGACTTGCCGAGTCCGTACACCTGCGTGGCACGCCTACTGGTAGGCCCACCCCATCACCATCGTGCGGAGGGTTCCGGAGGCACTGGCACGCCCGCCCTTCACCGTGACTCCACCCACATCGGACGGCACCAGCTCGCCGACCTGCATCAGCGTGCTGTTGCTGAAGCGCAGGCTCGCGGTCGCGGCGTCGAAGGCCGCGCCCTGCACGCTGAGCTGCAGACCCGCGGCAGACAGGCTGCTGGGCGCGCTCAGCGAGTGGGTGACGCTGCCGTTGCCCGTGCTCGTGATCAGGGTGACGAGCGGCTGCGTCATGAGGTCGCCACACGCCCCCGGAACAGCCGTCGGACGCATCGCGGGACCGAGGATGATCACGGCAGCCGCGCTCGGCGGCGCGCCGGCGATGGTCGTATCGAGCGAGTACTGCGCCGCCGTGGAGGTGGCACCCCGCGTCGTGCTCGTCAGATGCGACCCGTTCGTTTCGCAACCGTCGCCCACCTGGAAGAACCCCCAATGGTTGGGTTCTGCGGCCCAGATCTGATCGACGGCCAGCACTCCCGAGTTCGAGTAGACGGCGAACTCGATGAGCATGTCTTGGACACCGTCGTGGAAGAAGGGAACGTCGAGGGCGAGCGCGATCACGGGATCGCCGGCCACCGGATTCGCCAACCCGACCTGTGGCGCGCTGAAGCTCAGCGTGCGTCGGCTCACCACCTGGGTGTAGTCGAAGCCGCGGTTGGTGGCGAAGGTCGTGGTGGCGCTGCGGTAGCCGTTCGGCGCGTGCGCCATCCACACCTCCAGATCGAGGAGGCCGCCGACAGAGCGGATGGTCTCGTCGGCGATCAGGCCGATCCGGGTGATGGCGCCGGCGCGCAGCGGCCCTTGGATCTGTTGCAGCCGCGTGCCCGCCGCCAGCAAGTGCGAGTCATTGCGGGCCACGGACACGGGCTGGTTGAAGTATGGCCAGTGCCGCCATCCGGGGTCGAAGCCACAGCGAGAGCACTCCCAGTTCGAAAGCCCCTGGTTCTGGCACGCGTGCTCTTCGATGTAGGCGCGAAGCTGGTCGCAGGAGGTGTACGCAGGTGTCGGAATCTGTGCCCGGCCGGGGAAGTTCATGTTCCGCCGACCATTCTGGCAGGTGTAGCGGTAGCACCAGTAGTCGCCGTACCAGTTCGGAAGCTGCGCTTGCACAGATACCGTAGAGGCAACCAGGAAGACGGAGAGGAAGAAGCCAGTCGTGTTGGTCATGTGCTTCATTTGGGAATGAACAAAGGCAGAGCCGCGGCGCGGGCATCCATCGGACTGAAAAGTGCATGAGAATCTCGCTGGCCCGACCATGCGGGCCGCCGTCCCCTCACCGCGCCGCCGCCGGCCGAGCTCGTGCGGCTCCGCCTCACCACAGTCGAAAGACCGACTGCCGTCGAGGCTGTCCATGTCTGGCGGGTACCCATCTTGCTGCCCGGATCGACCGGAGCTTCTTCGTTCCTGACATGCTCGGCGGGTTAGAGCGAAGCACCGCTAGAGTCGTCCATCGCCGATGGAAAACGACTCGACATCTCGCGCTCCGACCGGCGAGCCCGGTCCAGGCCTCGAGGACGTGATCGTTCTTTGCCTGCTCGCCATCCAAGAAGGCGATCAGGCCCGGGTCGAGGCGATCCTCGCCGCGAACCCGGACCACGCCCATGCCGCAGTCCTGCGGCTCGGCGACCTGGGGCACTGGGGGCTGGTCTCCGAGCCAGCCAAGGCGGGCGTCGCGCCGGCCGACCAACCGGACCGCATCGGCACCTACCGCATCCTCGCCGTACTGGGCGAGGGCGGCATGGGCACCGTCTACCTCGCCGAACAGAGGCAGCCCGTGCGCCGTCGAGTCGCCCTCAAGGTCATCAAGCTCGGCATGGACACCAAGCAGGTCTTGGCCCGCTTCGATGCGGAGCGCCAGGCGCTGGCGATGATGGAGCACAGCCACATCGCCCGAGTGCTCGACGCCGGCTCCACGCCGGAAGGGCGGCCCTACTTCGCCATGGAGTACGTCAGAGGCATCCCGCTCGCCCGCTACTGCGACGAGCACGAACTCGACCTGACGAGCCGGCTGCAGCTGTTCCGGCAGGTGTGCTCCGGTGTCCAGCACGCGCATACCAAGGGTGTCATCCACCGCGACTTGAAACCCGGCAACGTGCTAGTGGCTCTCCAGGACAGCAAGCCGGTGGCGAAGATCATCGACTTCGGCCTGGCGCGCGCCACCGACCACCGGCTGATCGATGCGACGCTCTACACCGAGAAGGGCCAGATCCTCGGCACGCCCGAGTACATGAGCCCGGAGCAGGCCGGCCTCGACGGCCTGGACATCGACGCTCGCACCGACGTCTATTCCCTCGGCGTCGTGCTCTACGAGCTCCTCACCGGCACCCTGCCCTTCGACTCGAAGGAGCTGCGCTGCGCCGGCCTCGCCGAACTCCAGCGTAGAATCCGCGAGGACGAACCGCCCAAGCCCAGCACTCGCGTCACGACGGTCGACGGGCCGACGTCCGCGGCCAACGCTGCGCGGCGTCGCACCACTTCGACCGACCTGCGCAAGAAGCTGCGCGGCGATCTGGACTGGATCGTGATGCGGGCAATGGAGAAAGACCGCGAGAGGCGCTACGAGACCCCGGCGCAGCTGGAGGAAGACGTGCGCCGCCACCTCGAGTACGAGCCGGTCGACGCCAGCCCGCCCAGCACCGCGTACCGCCTCAAGAAGCTGACCCGGCGCCACCGTGGGCAGCTCACCGCCGCGGCGCTCCTGCTGCTGACGCTGATCGGCGGCCTGACGCTGTCGACGTTCTTCTGGCTGGAAGCGCGGGCCAAGAACAAACAGGCCGAGCGCAGCGCCGAGACCGCGCTGTCGCGCAAGCGGGAGTTCGACCAACTGGCCGGGCAAGTGCTGTACGACCGGGCCATCGCCGAGGAACGCCAGCTGTACCCGCCGTGGCGGTCGCAGGTGCCGGCGATGGAGGCGTGGCTCACCCGAACCGAGGCGCTGTTGGCGATGCGGCCGGACATCGAAACGACCGTGGCCACCGTCCGTCAGCGCGCACTACCGCCTGGGGGCATGCCCGGAGAGGACGGCACCGCCAACGAGTCGCAGCGCTTCCTGCACGACACCCTGACCGACCTGCTCGACAAGCTGGCGTCACTGCAGGCGATCGAGAAGCCCGCCGTCGAGCAGCGGCTGGCCTGGGCGCGTCAAGTCGAGGAGCTGTGCAATCACCATCCACGCGCCCGCGTCACCTGGGATGCGGCGCGGGCAGCGATCGCGCGCGCCGACGACATCGTGGCCAGCAAGCGGTACGGAGAGGATCCGATCGACCTCGAGCCGCAGGTGGGACTGGTTCCCATCGGGATGAACCCTGCAACCAAGCTGTGGGAGTTCTACGAGCTGCGCTCCGCGTGGGACGGAGTGTCCGATCCGCACACGATCGAGATCCCCGAGCACGTGGCCCACGGACCCCGAACGGGGCACATCGACGTGCGCGAGCACACCGGCATCGTTTTCGTCCTCCTCCCCGGCACGACGTTCACCATGGGTTCGCAACACCAAGACAAGGCGCGCCCCAACTACGACGAGGCTGCTCGCGACAACGAGCGCCCGCACCGCGTGACACTCGCGCCGTTCTTCATCGCGCGACACGAGTTGACCCAGGCGCAGTGGAAGAAGCTGACCGGCGGTGACATTCCCAGCAACTTCCGGGCGGGATCGACGGCGAGGACACAGCCGATCCTCTGGTCGAACCCCGTGGAGCAGGTGGACTGGGACGCATGCGACACCTGGCTGACACGGCACGGCCTGGCCTTGCCCACCGAGGCGCAGTGGGAGTACGCGTGCCGTGGTGGAACCGACACGGCATGGTGGACCGGCCCGCGGTGCGAGTCGCTCCGGGGCGCCGCCAACCTGGCGGATCGATCCGCCAAGCTGGCCGGCGCCAGCTGGCCTGACATGATGGACGACTTCGATGACGGCTTCTTCGTCCACGCGCCGGTGGACACGTTGCGAGCCAACGCCTTCGGTCTGCACCACGTGCACGGCAACGTCTGGGAGTGGTGCCGCGATTGGCTGGGCAGCTACGATCTGCCGACCGAAGACGGGTCAGGCCTTCGTTGCGTCGAGCCCGTCGCGGCGTCTTTCCGTGTTTACCGCGGCGGGAGCTTCTTCGTCAGCGCCGGTCTCACCCGCTCGGCGTACCGCTACGACATCGCTCCCACCGTCCGCAACGCCAACGTCGGCGCGCGGGCAGCGCGCGCGCTGATCCACTGACCGGCGCCGAGCGCGGCCCTTTCGAGGAATCCGCGTACGCAAGATGCAGGGCGACGCTTCTCGGGGCACCTGGGCGTCGCCGCCCGCGGACTTCACGAAGAAAAACATGTCATCGATCCCACACGTCTTGTTCGCCTCGGGCCTGACTGCGTGCACGCTGGCCGCGCAGATCCACATCGAAGCACGCACCGCCGACACCATGACCGCGCGCACCACGGCGGGCAGCCAGACGATCGCACCCGGTTCGGCGCTGGCCAGCGGGCAAGGTGTGAACTCCACCTACCGGAGCAGCATCGGCAACTGCACGGCGTCGGCCATGGCTCAGGTGCTGTTTTCCGGCACGTCCGCCGGGGCGACGGCGGCCTTCACCAACAGCGCCCGCTCGGACGAGCAGTTCTTTTGCTCGGGCGGCCCCGCGAACGCCGGGCAGCATGCGGTCATCGTCGCGCTTTCGAGCCCCATCCCGGTCGCGGGCTACATTCGCGTCACGGCGACCCCGTCGCGCCAGGCCTCCGCATTCAGCTACGCCGCGGCATCCTACGGGGTCGACGTCGGCGTCGATGGCTCCTTCGAGCTGAGGGGTGGAACCAATCCCTTGCAGCCAACGACCAGTCCCGACTTCGTCGAGCTTCCGGTCGTCCTGGGTTCTACGCCTCTCCACATCCGGCTGGAGGCCGCGGCCGAGGTCGCCCAGCCCTTCGGCCCGGTATCCGCCAGCATGCGGCTGGATCTCGCCTTCGTCGCCGGGGCCGGGCGATGGACCGAGTTCGGCAGCCCATGCGGCGCCCACCTCGAATCACGTCTGTGGAAGCAGGGCAACAGCGCCGGCCTGTCCTTCGGTCTGACCTCGACGACGCCGACCCCACACGCTTTCCTGGTCGCCGGTACGCAGGACTTGGCCGTGCCGGTCCCGCCGACCGGCTGTGTCCTGCGCACGGATCTGCTCGTGTTCGTGCCAGTGGACCTCGCCAACGGTCCGCGGGAGTTCGCTCTGCCGCTCACCGTGCAACTCCCGGTTCTCGACGTGCGCTTCCAGCTTCTGTCCGGAGTCCCGCAGGCCGGAGGCACGGCGTGGCACACCAGCCAGGCACACTGGCTGCAGCTGCCCTGACGTCGCAGCGAGTGGCGCCCGGTCGGCTGCCGTGGTGCGGGCGTGTCCCGAATCCAGGGTGATCGATCACCACACCCCTACTCCGGCCGCATCATCAGCGACAGCTTCGCCAACCCCCGGGCGATCAGCGACCGCACGGCGCCGGCGGTAGTGCCCAGCTCCTGCGCCACCTCGTCGGTGGTCATCCCCATGACCTTCGCCATCATCACCGCGTCGCGCTGTTTGTCGGGTAGATCGCCGATGGCTGTCTGGATCCGACCGAGCTGCTCGCGCGCGCCCAGCAGCCGGCTCGGTGAGACGAGGTCGGCGCACCCATCGACGATGCTGTTGGCTTCGCTGTCACTCGCGTCGCCTTCCGGCGCCCTCTCGCGGGCGATGTCGCGTCGCGCCCGCCGGTAGAAGCGCTGCTTGTCGATGAGCTTGCGGGTGGCTTGCATCATGAGCCACTTGCGGAAGGCCTCGTCGCCCTGGAATTCGAAGCCGTCCATGTCCTGCAGAACCTCGCGGCAGACGGACTGGGCGATGTCGGATACCGACTCCCGGGCGCCGACGGCCTGACTCATCTGCAGGCGGATGTAAGCCATCAGCCGCGGTAGGTTGCGGCCGAACAGGGAGTCGAAGGCCTGGCGGTCGCCGCGGAGGGCGGCGTGGACGGATTCGTGGGGGTCGAGCGGCATCGACGGAACTCCTGGTTGCGCCGGAACCTCGGGCCTGGGGCGAGCGGTGTCAACAGGCTCGCTGGCCAGCGCCGTTGCCATACTGCGGCGGCCGCGCAAGCCCGTGCCAGAGCGGCCGTCGCGACCCGCGGCTCCGCGAGAGGGCTCTGCGCGTGTCGAGTCGGCTCCCGACCATGGAGCCGACCGCGCACCGGTCTTCCCGCCGCCGCTCACGACGCACACTCAGCCAGAGCCGAAGGCTCGCGATCGCGAAGGCGATCGCCAGCAACATGGCTCTGAGCTGCAAGGGCTGCGAATCGTCGCGGCGGGCGCGAATTCGGCCGTGTTGTTCCGTTGCCACAGAGCTGACCAGGCCACGCCCGAGCAGCCCTGGAAGCTCCAAGCAACAACAGCGCCGGCGGCCCCCTCTGGTCGGCGCTGCGCCGACATCAACCCTTTGGGTTGCGGCCGCCGGCCGCGCTGAGCCTGTAGGCTCGATTCTCTCACAGGCTCAGAGCCGACGTCGAGCCAGCGCAGCATCGCCTCTGGCCAAGTGGCCGGGTGCGTCGGATCATCGGCGCTCATGCGCAGGACTCTACTGGTCGCGACCACCCTCCTGCTCGGCGTCGTCGCGCGCGCGCAGGGTGCCACCAAGTTCAAGTACGTGTCGTTCCAGGGCGAGTCGCTGCTCCGCTACGCGTGGCAGGGGCGCAAGGTCGCGCTCGCCACGTCGAGCCGTAACCTGAACCCGAACACGATGCGACAGGTGCTCCGCGCGCTCGACAAGGCCTACGCCTTCTACGCCGAACAGACGGGGCGCGAGCCCGCGTCCCGCCGCGAGTCCATGTGGAATGGTCGCACCCTCGTCGCCGAGGTGCAGAAGACCTGCGGTGCCGGCTGCGGCTACCTGGGCACGCGCGGCATCGAGATCATGCCCGACTACCTGCGCGTCCTCCTGCAGGGAGTCGAGGAGCACCGGCAGTTTGATCAGGTGCTGTTCTACGAGCTCGGGCGCAACTTCTGGTTCCTCGGCGACAAGCTCGAATACGAGGAACTCGACGCCAGGCCGGGTTCGGTGACCACCGGCTTCGCGGTGTGCATGCGCTTCCTGGCGATGGATGCGGCGGGGGTCGACGGTGCCTCGTTCGGCGAGCGACCGTTCGCGGAGTTCCGTAGCGAGGTCGAGCACCTGGTCGACACCTACGAGGCCGACACGAAGTCGACGTGGGCGACGACGCTGCGTGCCGACAAGGGGGTGGAGAACAAGATGGGGCTCGGCGGCGCCGACCTGTTCGCATCGATCTGCCTCCGGCTGGCGCGTGAGTTCGGCGGGCCGGACTACCTCGGCAAGCTGTGGGCCGCCGCCGGCAAGTGCCCGCCGGCGAGGACGACCGCGGACGCCGTCGACAACTTCGTCGTCGCCGCGTCGCAGGCCGCAACCCGCGACCTGAGCCCGATGTTCGCCGAGCAGTGGCGCTGGCCCGTCGGGCCGGGGGGCAAGCAACGCGCAGCCAAAGCTGGACCAGCGCTGTCTCGCCTCGGCGAGTAGCCCCCGATCCGCGCGTGACCGCCTCGAACACGAGCCTGCAGCTCCCCCGTCGCGCCAGGGTCACTTGAACGCGTAGAGCACTTCGCCGGCAGGGGTCAGCGACGAGCGTTCGTGGGCGATGGGCGGTGGCAGCGTGTAGCTACACAGGCGCTCGAGGCGCTCGCGGTTGCAGCCATCGACGCGGACGGCGGCCGCCGCGAGGCCCGGAAACGACCGCGGCCCCACCGTGGATCGGCGGGGCCGCGACCACTCACTCGGCGTGACCCGGGGTCACGCGCGAAAGCCTCACTGGAAGGTGACGGCGTTCGAGTTGGTGAAGTGGATGTCGGTCAGCGTGGGGCTGACGACGACGCTCTGCAGGTAGGCGGTGCTCAGTCCACCGAACAGCGGCACCGGGTCGAGCAGGGGGATGTCGACGCCGCCGGTGGCGTCCAGGTTGAACAGCGGCAGCGGCACCAGCGTGCCGGTGAGGGCGAGGCGGCCGTCGATGCCGGCGATGTTGAGGCCGGCGGGCAGGCGCGCGGTGCTCAAGAAGGGCGCCGCGAAGCCGCTTGCGAACTTGGCGCCGGCGCGGATGTGCGTCGACCAGCCGTGCGTCGTGTCGAGCGGGAACATGCCGCCCATGCCGCGGGCGTAGGTCGTGGTGCCGGTCGGGAAGGTGCCGTTCTGCTGCACCGGCGTGTTCACGCGCAGAGCGAAGCGCCACGAGCGGAACGACGACGGGTGCGAGACGACCGGGCCGGGCAGGATCTGCCAGGCGTGATCCTCCTGGTGGGTGCCGCTCTGCTGCGTGGTGTTGGCCGAGGCGTGGATCGACTGCCCGTCTGCCGACCACAGCGGTGCCGCGGCGAAGCGCACGCCGACCGAGAAGAAGCTGTTCTCGGGGATGGCGCAGGGCGTGCTGAAGTCGGCGGTGATGATCCAGGCCGACGGGGTGTTGCCACCCGACGGAGTCGACAGGCCGGAGATCACCGACAGCTCACCGGTGGTGGTGGCGTCGGGGCCGGTGGAGTCGGTGCCGCCGCGCACGACGACGTCGTACAGCTCCTGGGTCGACGCGTTCTGGTCCTGGGTGATGTAGGTCAGGCCGGTCAGGTTGACATCGGTGCCGTTGTCGCCGAGGTTGCTCCAGTGGCTGCCGTGGAAGCCCTGCAGCACTTCACCGGCGTTGACGCTGATGTTGCCGCGCGAGGTGAAGCTGGTGACGCCGGGGTAGATCTCGACGCCGTTCTGCGGCACGTAGGCCGCGCCGGTGAGGAAGATCGAGTAGGCACCGGTCGAACCGGTGGTCTGCGACGTCCAAGAATCCACGGCGCCGCCGGCGTTGGGACCGTCGGGCTGACGCTCGACGTTGAACGGCGAGTTGGCCCAGATCAAGCCGCCACCCGACTGCGGGTCGCGGTTGTAGGTGCTGACTGCCAGCAGGTAGCAGCCAGGCGCCGGCACGAACACGCCGGTGACGCGCGACTGCAGGCCGGTGGTGGTGGGGTCGTCGTCGTTGTGCGACACGCCCTTGCCGTCCAGCGAGAAGAGGAACAACTGGGTGTCGAGCGTGGTACCGCCGGTCGTCGTCGCGCTGAACGTCGCCGTGTCGGTGATGTAGATCATGTACATGTCCTTGTCGTCCTGGGCGCCACCAGTCTCGGACGAGTTGTCGATGTTCCCGTCGATCTGGGTCAGCGCGCCGGAGCCAAGGGCCACGACTTGAGCGGTACCCGGCAGCTTGCCGGCGTCACCGGACTCGGTCCACGTTTGCGCGAGCGCGGTCGAGCCGAGCGCGAGTGGAAGGAGCAGAGAAAGAGAGCGAGAGATCTGCATGGAAGAAGCGTGAAGAGAAGCCCGCGTGATGCGACGCCGTCGACGTCAGGGAACACCCGGAGCCGGGTGCAGAAGATTAGCTTCTCGCCGGGCGAGTTGGTTGTATGAGCGGGTCGAACTGCGCGGCTCCGTGTCGGCCAACGATTCTCTTCGAGCGCTCGACGAGGCGTCCGACGGAGAGTGTCGGGGCGGCATCGCCGCTGGCATCGGACCGTGGCACCACGGTCGTCCGTCATCCGCCTGGCCGCATCCGATGGGACCGTCTTTCGGTGTCCCGCCCGGATACCTCCGGCGTCAGTCGCTCTCGGAGACGTTGGCCAGGGTGAGGAGCGCCATGGCCGTGCCGTAGCTGCGGCCGATCTCATGGCTGTCGACGAAGCTGCCGTCCATCTCCGGGATGCGCAGCAGGATGGCACGGATGCGCTGCGCGTTCGCCTTGCGCTCGGCTTCGGGCAAGGCGCGGTTGGCCTGGCTGTTGTGGTAGAGACCGTGGAAGAAGAAGAACCCCGCCAACTCGCCGTCGCTGTGGAAGTCGTTGCGACGCACGGTCTCGATGCGGTCCATGAAGTCGAAGTAGTTGCGGAACGCGTCGTTGACTTTGTCGAGATCGCTGCGCTGCAGCGCCAGCAATGCGCCTTCGCACAGCGGCATGCGCACCGCGGCGTCCTTGCGCCCAGTCGGCCGCGGCGTGCCGCGCGCAGTGCCACCGTATACGAACGACCCATCGCTGTGCCGCGCCGACAGCAGGGCCTCGCCGCCCTTGCTGATCACTTCGTCGGGCACCTCGATCCCCTGGCTCTTGGCCTCGACCAGGCTCCACAGCATGGCGCCGGTACAGAACGCGTTCTTGTACTCGTGCGCCCAGAAGCCGTCGTCGTACTGCCGAGCCGCGGCGTCTTTCACCAGCGCGTTGGCCCGTGCCAGGATCGGCGCGCGCGCCTCGGTGGGGCTGCGCGCCAGCTTGCGGGTCAGGTACAGCAGGCGGTAGGCGTCGGCGTAGACGTCCTCGTTGGTGCCGCGGTTGAAGCGCGTCGGATCGAACAGGTAGCGCTCTGCGCTGGTGAGGGCGTCGTCGACGCGCGCCGGTGCAACGTCACGGAACTCGAGCAGGGCGGTCGCGGCGAGCGCGGTGATCGCGATCCAGGCGTTGGGCGTGATCTTGGTGTTCGGCCAGTAGGCGTAGCGGCTGTCGGTGAAGCCGCCGTTCTCGCGCTGGCTCTCGAGCAGGAACTCGACCGCCCCCTCGGCCAGAGCGTCCGCGTCAGCAGCGCTACCGGCCCACGTGGTGTCGCGCGGCAGCTTCCCCTCGTAGGCGGCGGCCGGCAGGTAGCCGAAGTGCTCGAAGTTGGCGAACGCCGCACCCATCGGTCGATCGTCGTTGCCGAGTTGCACGTTGGCCTTGGCGCGCCGGCCCCACGTGGTCTGCGGGAAGCGGTCGGCGACGGCGCCGAACAAACGCGCTGCCTCGCTCTCGTGGCCCAGGCGCAACCGGCACAGCGCCCACAGGTAGCCCGCCTCGGCCTGGCGGTCGTGGGGAGCGGCGAAGCCATCCCGCAGGAGCGCGGCGGCGTCGGCCAACCGACCCTGTTGCAGCAGGATGCGACCGCGCTCGGTGGCGGCTTGGCCTGCTGCGCGGTCGCGCCGTTCGCCGTCGTCGCCGAGCGCGGCCAGCGCCTCGTCCGGGCGGCGCAGCCGGCGCAGCAGGCTGGCGACGAGAACCCGGTTCTCCAGGGACGGCTGGTCGGAGGCCTGGGCCAGCGCCAGAGCCTTCTCCCACTCGCCGAGTTCGCACCACCCCTGTGGGCTCGGATCGTCGGGCGGCGTCGGCTTGCTGCCGGCTTCGGTCAGCACCCGGCGCAGCAAGTGTGCGAACCAGAGGCCGTCGAACGTCCGCAGTCGCTCCACCACGTGGATCACCCGGCCGTCGCCGTGCACGAACACGACCGCCGGTTCGACGAACTGCAGTGGGCGTAGACCGAAGCGGGCACTCATCGCCTCGTCGCACACCATGCGTACGGGCACGAAGCGGGTGCGCACGATGTCTGCCACGTCGGGGTCGGCGAACAGGACCTGCCTTGCGTACAGGTCGAGGATGGGGGCGCGGTACATCTGCATCCCGCCGCTCGACTTCTCGACGATGCGGTACACGTACCACAGCACTGGACGCCCGCTTGCCTTGGCGTCGGCGATGGCTGCGTCGATCAGGGCGCCACGGTCCACCTTCTCGGTCAAGCTGCGCTTGGGCCGGCGGCCGTCGACGAAGTCCTCGGGGTCTCGCCGCCACTCGATCAGCGAGTCCAGCGCGAGCGGGCTCGGGTCGGCGTCGGCTTCTCGGCCCTGTGCGACGACGGCCGAGAGCAAGAAGGTGAGGGCGAGGGAACGCAGCATGGAGGAACTCGGCGGAGACGGACCGGACCCCGTCACTTTAGGAGTCAGCGTCACGGGATTCATCCGCGGCGGAGCCGCGCCTGTTCGCCCAGCTTGGCGCGTCCGAATCTCCACAGGTCGCCCAACCTGCTGGGCGATTCGGCCCACCAACCCGAACGAACATCCACGCCTCGGCCGCGGCGCCTCCCATGACGCGGACTCCTTGGCCGGGGCGATTCCTGACCGCTCATCGGAGCTCGCGGCATTCGGTTCGCGCGAGCGCGACTTGGCGGCCGAACCGGGGGGCGACTCGGGAGCCACTCGAGGAGATGGTCGGGCTGCGACTCGAACCACCGCCGGCTGCCGTGAGGGAGGGTCACTCCGGCGCCCCGACCGCGGTCGCGCCGACGGCCGCGCGCGCCCTTCCCCTGCCAGGGCCGACTCCGATCGTCCCATAAGGAGGCGTTGGAATCGGTCGATCTTCCCCAGTGGATGACTTCGCTGGTGGAGGAAGCGACCGGCACCTACACCCCGGTCGCCTTGGACGGTCTGGTGGGGGGCGAGCCCCTCGAGTTCCCGCTCTTCCTCCGTTCGTCGACCGGGTTGCCCGTGCTCTACCGGGACGAGCGCACGGTGCTCACCGACGTCCATCTGGCCCGCCTGCAGACGGAGGGAGTGCAGGCGTTGTACGTCCGCGAGCAGGACCTCTCCGCCTATCACCGGCGCGTGGAGCGCGAACTGGACCGCCTGCTGCGCAACGCGGCCGTGCCGCTCGAACATCGAGTCGGCGTGTTGTGCGGCGTGGCCGGACAGGTGGCGCAGGATCTGCTCGAGGGTCCACCCAGCCGCGCCCAGGTGCAGCGGGCCCAGCGCATGCTCGCTGCGACCAGCGCCCTCGTGCTTCGCGACAAGAAGGCCTTCTCCGCGGTGCGCTCGGTCCTGCAGGCGCGTCCCGACCTGGCGCACCACAGCATGGTGACGTCGTTCGTGACGCTCGGATTGGCCAGGCAGGTGGTCGGCAGCGATCCCGTGGTGCTGACCCATGCCGGACTCGCTGGATTGCTGCACGACGTCGGCCGGGTCGGACACGAGGACGACGTCGAGGACGAGGAGCACGTGCGGCGCGGACTCGACCGGTTGGCCACCGCCGACCTGCCGCGACCGGTCCTCGACGCCGTGCTGTGCCATCACGAGCGACTGGACGGCAGCGGCTTTCCTCGCGGCTTGCGCGGCCCGTCGATCCCGCTGCTGGCGCGCATGCTGGGCCTGGTGGACACCTTTGCCACGATCTACGCCGAGCAGAAGCCGCGCGTCGGAGTCTTCGACGCCCTGCGCATCATCGCCGAGGTCTACCGCGGTTGTTTCGACGAGCAGATCGCCGTCGCCCTCGTCCACCAGTTTCGCTAGCTCGGCCGGTCGCGACCCACCCTTCGGCAGTCCGCTGCTTGCCCCACGGCTCGGCGAGCCCATCGAGGAATCCGACGGGTCGAGAGTCCCGTGCCACGCTCTCGTGTCGCCTTCGTGACCTCGGTGCGATTTCGTCGCATTGGCGGCGCGGGGCCACGCGCCGTCTCCGCTAGGCTCGTGGCCGTGGCGCTGCGCACACGGTCTTCGAACGAGCGCCGGCGATGCGGCCGGCGCTCCCAGCGGGGCGCGCGCAACATGCGGATCGCGAGCGTCGCGAGAGCGGTGGAGGCTTGATCCGGATCGCACCCGGGTCGGGGGCGCTCGTGTGGCAGGCGCTCGGCTACCGCGCCGCATGCGATGCCGTCGACGACCCGCGTGGCCTGACCGTGCGGTCGACGCCGCGGCGGGTGACGCTGATGCAGGACCTGGTGGTGGTGCCAGGCGTCGCGGACGGATCGTCTGGACAGCATCGATCGGTCCGGCTCTTTCGCAAGGTGCGGCTCGGCGCCGTCGCCGCCGCCGAGCAGGAATGGCATGGGCTGGACGAACTGTCGCGACGCGGCTTTCGCGTGGCGGATCCGGTCTTCTTCGCGCGCAGCGGCGAGCGCACCGTCGTCGCCACGCGGGCAGTGCGCGGCCGGCCGCTCGGCGCTCTGTTCCTCGATGCCGGTGCGGACGCGTCTCTCGATGCCGCATGCTCCTTCGTCGGTGTCACCGTGCGCCGGCTGCATGCCGGCGGTCTGGTCTTCCGCGACCTCTACTGGAACCACTTGTTCGCGACCGACGTGTCCCTGGCGGCCGAGCCCACCTTCATCGACGTCGAGCGCCTGCTGCGGCCGCGCTGGCGCTGGCGACGATGGGTGGTGAAGGACCTCGCCGGCCTCGTCTCGAGTTGGCCGTTCGCGGACGTCGCTCCCGTGGCGCTGGCGCTGGTCCGCGCCTACCTCGGCGCCGCCGACCGAGCGCTCACGGATGCGGTCCTCGCCAAGGCGGCGCGCATCCGTCGGCACGTGCCGAAGTACGGCGCATGAGGCGCTGCGGCGGTGTTCCGCCGCACCGTCCCGTTGGGAAGAGTGCTCCGACCCACCCGTAAGCCGGGTCTTGCTGTCCGCACCGAGGTGCGGCGGCAACCATTTCTCTAGGAGCGTTCCTCGCGGACGCCCTCGAACGACCAACCCGGGAGCCTGAGCGCGGGCCGCGCGACTCCCCTACTCGGTCTTTCTCCAGGTGGGGTTTGCCTCGAGCCGCATCGGTCACCCGATCCGTGGTGAGCTCTTACCTCACCGTTTCACCCTTGCCGTCGCCGACTTCGTCGACCGGCCGGCGGTGTCGTTTCTGTGGCACTGTCCCTGGCACATCGCTGTGCCGGTGGGGGTTACCCACCACCTTGCCCTGTGGAGCCCGGACTTTCCTCCCGCGCGCAAGCGCCGGCGGTTGCCCGGATGAGTCGGAGCGAGCGTGAGGATAACCGAAGGACGTAGTGAAGTCCCCGTTTCGTGCGGCACCGGACGTGCGGGCCGGTTCGCGGCCGTGGTATGTTGCTCGGACTTCGGACAGATCCCTCTCCTTCCGGAGTCCTCGAGTCTTCACCTAGGTCTCGCACCCTGAGGTAGCCCGTGCTCCCTTCGACCCTCCTGGCGGTCTTCGTGCTGGCCAGCGCAGCACCATGTGTCGCGGACATACCCGCGGCACGCTTGCAGAACGCAGACGTCCCGACAGCCCCCGTGCCCAACTCGCAAGGCGGGGGGCAAAAAGCACAGTCGGTACCCGAACCGGCCGCCCTGCTGTTGGTCGGCAGCGGCTTGGTAGGGCTGGCTTTGACGCGTCGTCGCCGGCGCGCCATCGGCTGACGTTCCCGCGGTTCCGACTCGGCGCCGCAGTCGGGTCAGGTCTCGGACGCCGGTCTTCGTCGGTGCAGGCCGGCGAGGTAGCGCTCGCAGATCACCATGGCGGCGACGCTGTCGGCATGGGCACGCCGCCGCGCCGCCTTGAGCCCGAGCGCCTTCAGGCGCTCGTGCGCCTCGTCGGTGCTGTAGGTCTCGTCGACGGTTTCGACGGGACACGGTGAGAGCGGACGCAGGGTATCGACGAAGACCAGCGTCCGGCGGGCACGTTCACCGACCTTGCCGCGAGCGTCGAGCGGCAAGCCGACCACGACCACCTCGCTGTCGCGGTCGCGTGCCGTGGCGGCGACGGCTTCTGCACAGCCGCGCTCGCCCAGGCCGTGCAGGGCTGGCAGGGGCACGACCAGCGTACCGCTGCCGTCGGTACCGGCCAGGCCGGTACGACGATCGCCGAAGTCGACCGCCAACACGCGCTTGCGTTGGGGGGTCACAAGACGTCGCCGTGTCCGGACTCGCGGAGGTGCTCGATCAGCTTCTTCAGGTCGTCGCTGCGATCCTTGGGGCACACCAAGACGGCGTCGTCGACAGCGACGACGACCAGGTCGGACGTGCCGAACAGGGCCACCAGGCGCCGCCCTTCCCCGTACACGACGCAGTCGCGCGCGTCCTTGACCACCGCACGCGCGCCCTCGGCGAGCACGGTCACGTTGCCTCGGGCGTCGGGCGGATGCACCGCGTCGAGCGAGGTGAACGACCCCACGTCGCTCCAGGCCAGGTCGGCTTCGATCATGGCCACCCGCGGCGCGCGCTCCATGACGGCGAAGTCGATGCTGGTCTTCGGGCAGCGGGCGAACGCGGTGTGCAGGGCTTGCGGATCGCCAGCGCGTGCAGCCTGCTGCATGGCCTGGGTCGCGGCGGCGAGCTCGGGCGCGCCCGACGCCATCGCGGTCAACAGGTCGGGCAGGGTCCAGACGAACATGCCGCTGTTCCAGGCGAAGTTGCCCGCGCCGACGAAGCGGCGGGCGGTGTCGAGGTCCGGCTTCTCGCGGAAGCGCGCGACGCGGAAGGCGGCAGGCGAGGCCTCGTCCAGGCGCTCGCCGCGCTCGATGTAGCCGTAGCCGGTGGCCGGGCCGCGTGGCCGGATGCCGAAGGTCACGATCATGTGGTGCTCCGTGGCCACCGCGACCGCGCGCTGCAGCAGCGTCTCGAAGTGCGCTTGCGGCTCGATCAGGTGGTCGGCGGGGACGACGGCCAGGACGGCGTCGGCGTCGTGCGCGCCGATCACGGCGGCGGCCAGCGCCACGCACGGCGCCGTGTCGCGAGCCTCGGGCTCGACGATCACCCGTTCGCGTGGGAAGCCGGCGACCGCCTGGTCGAGGGTCTCGGCCTGCCGCGGGTTGGTCGCGATCCAGGTACGCTCGCGGCCGGCGACCGCCGCCATGCGCGTGACGGTGGCCTGCAGGAGCGAAGACCCGCGAGCCAGCGGCAGGAACTGCTTGGGCCGGCGGGCCCGGCTCGCGGGCCAGAAGCGCGTCCCTGAGCCGCCGGCCATGATGACGGCGTGGAGGTTGGGCATGGTCGTCAGAAGCGTCGTCGCGGGAGGTCGGCCAGAGGGGCCGGAATGGGCCCGATCTCGCGGCGGGCGGGCGCGCCTTGGAACGGCGTCAACGGCGTGACTTCCGGGTTGCGCAGGTAGCCGTGCAGCTTGAACTGCAGGACCTGGGCGACGGCGTTGTGCAGGATCTCCGGCAGGATCAAGAAGTCGGCAGCATCGCCGAACAGGTCGGGCAGTTCGATGGTCATGTCGACGTAGCCGTCCATCGAGACGGTGCCCTTGCCGCGCACGTTCAGGATCTGCGAGCCGAGCGTCATCGTGTCGATCGTGATCGTGCGGTCGGCGACTCGGAAGGTCGTGTCGGCCGAGTGGAACTGTGGCTGGCGGCGCAAGACCGCGTAGATGGTGCGGAACAGCGGGACATCTCCCAGGCGACCGCCGGTGATGTGGACCTCGCCCTGCGCCTTGGCGTCGATGATGCGGGTGCCCGGCAGCGCCTCGAGCTGCAAGCTGCCGGCCAGGTTGCCGGTCACGCCACCGCTGTTGCGCCCACCGGTGCCTCCGAGTTCGGACAGCCGGACTCCCTGCCAGCTGAGATTGGCCGACAGGGTGCCCTCGCCGGCGGTCTGGTAGCGCAGGTGCGGCGCACCGGGTTGACCGACGATGCGGCCGCCGTGCAGCCGCAGCGACAGGTCGCCGAGCGTGATCTCGTCGGCGGTGGCGTCGAGCGTGGCGCTGAAGTCGTGCACGGTGCGGTCGAGGATCTGCATCGACAGGTTGGCCAACGAGCCGGCGACGTGGCCGCCCTCCGGAGCGACGACGCACTCGCGTACCGTGAGAATGCCGTCGACGTGGTCGATCGGCACGGCGACTTCCAGGCTGCAGTCGCGCAGCGTCATCTGACCGCTCGCAGTGAGACGGAAACCGGCGAAGCCACCGTCGGCGGCGTCGGGGACCGTACTGTCCAGGTCGAGTGTGGTGATGTTGGCACGGCCGCGCACGCGCCGGTCCAGGTAGGCGCGGCGCAACGGACTGTCGCCGAACAGCCGGGCGACGTCGTCGTCGAGCGGGAAATCGTCGGCGTTGAGCGTGGCGCGGATGCGCGTGGCCGTGCCCTCGTGCCAGACCTCGCCGTTGCGCAGCACGACCGGGGTCGTGCCGACCAGGCCGCGCAGCTCGCTCGCCGTCGCGTGCCCCTCGGTCGCGAGGATCTCACCGCTCAGCCGGGTCGCTGGAGCGGGCAGCCAGGAGGCCTGGACGCCGACGTCGTTGAGCATCAGGCGGAGGTGGTTCCTGGGTGCGGGGTCTTCCGGCGTCGCCCGATGGCGGGCGATGACGTCGACCTTGCCCGTGGGGTGAAGGGCGTCCCAGGCGGCAGCGGGCAGTGCCCCGGCGCGGTCGAGGACGTCGCGCAGTTCCGGCCGCAAGGCCACGCCACGCGCGATGCTTGTCAGGTCGATGTCGTGTCCCGACGCGCCGTGACGGACGTCGCCCGTCAGGAAGACGGTCGCAGCTTCGGTGGCTGCCCCTTGCTCCAGCTTGCCCTCGACGAGGTGGACCTCGACGCGAGCGGCATCGCCGTCGCCGTGCACGAAGACCGGCCCGTGCAGGTCGGTCACCGGCAGCGGCAACGCGCTCGGGCAGATCTGCCCGGCGAGCACGTCGACCCGGATGTCGTAGTGATTGGACTGGTCGCCGGCGGCGCGCCAGCTGCTCAGCTCGCAGGCGACGCGTCCCTGCGGCGACAGGGTCGTCCACAGGTTCTCCGTGGTCGGCGCCAGCGAGGTGAGCGCACGCCTCAGGTCATCGTCGATGGTGAGGTCCTCGGCTCTGGCCCAGAACTCGGAAGCCAGTTCGGCATCCTCCACCGTCGGCGGCGGTCGCACGAAGCGTCCGCGGGCGGCCACCGCCTTGCCGCTGCGGCGTCCAGTCAGATCGAAGACCACACCGTCGGCGTCGATGTCGACCCGACCGGTCACCTGCTCGCACCGGTACGGGAAGAGCGCGTGCGTGACCACGGCGTCCTGCGGTGCGATGTGCACGGCGAAATCCGTGGCGTTCAGGTCGCCGATGTTGTCCACACGCACTTCGACGTCGGTTCGTCCTTCCGGGGCGCAGGCCTCGTAGTGGCGCACGCTCTCCGGTGCGATCGCCGCCAGCGCCGCCCGCAGCTCGGGGCTGAACTGGATGTCGGCCCCGCGGATGACCATGTTGCCGGGTGGCGACTGCTCGGCCAGGGGGACGTGTCCGGCAACCTCCACCTTGCCGCCGTGCGCGTCCTCGGCCTGTACCGCGTCCAGCTCGAGGACTTCGTCGCGAACGCGCACGGTCCCCGCCACATTGTGCAGTGGGTAGGGGAACGCCACGCGGTGGGCGCCGGGGAAGCCGAGGAACGTCGCACTCATGCCGCGCAGCGCGGCGTCGACGGCGACCGTGTAGGAGTCACCACGCAGGTCCAGACGCACGTCGGCGTCGAGTTCGCCGGCGGTGGCGGGTGCGAAGGCGGCCACCACGCGGGCGGCGTTCGGCTGCACGGCCAGGGCACGCAGCAACTCGTCGTCGATGCGCAGGGCCGCGAGGTCGACCTCCAGGTGCGCCATCGGGTCGGTGAACAGGCGCTGCACGCTTCCTTGCAGCTCGATGCGACCGCGCTCATCGGCCCCGCGAAACTGCAGCGTGACGCTACCCTCGTCCTGCAGGAGGCCGCGCACGGTGGCCGAGCCCTCGACGCGGCGCGGGAACTCGGGCGCGGTGAACGACAGCTTGTCGACGTCGGCTTGGAAGCCGCCACGCAGCGCCCCGCCGTCTTCGTCGGTCTCGATCCACAGCTGTGCGAGGGCGACGTGTCCGGCGAGCTCGGCGGCAGCGAGCGCGTCGGCGATGTCCGACGAGAACGGCTGCACTGCGGCCGGGGACAGCGGCATCGACTCGGCCTTGGCCAGCACGCGGAAGCGCTGCTTGCCGATGTCGCCCTGACCAGAGACGCTCACGCGTGTGCCGAGGAGAGTGGTCATCGCGCCGCTCAGCACCATCTCGGCGCTGCCCGGCTCGGCCGGGAGGAGTTCGAGGTCCACGTCCTCGAACCGCAGCGGCGGCTCGTCGTCGGCGAAGCGAACGCCGACCTCGGCGTCTTCGATCACCACCGCGGGGTACGCCTTTTGGCCGTCTGATTCCGTCCCCGGCTTGAGGATGTCGCCGAGGCGCAGGGCATGCGGCCCCGAAACCTGCAGGTCGTCGATCCGGACGCCGCGCAACACGACCTTGTCGACGCGACCGACTTCACCCAGCGGGTTGGTGTTCATGCTCACGCGCACGTCGCGCGCCTGCAGCAGGGGGCGGTCCTTCTCGGTGGGGTGGGCGATGGCGAAGCGCTTGAGAGTCACCGTGCCGCGCCCGAGATCGACGTCGGCGTCGTCGAGCGCGAACGGGCCGTTGATGCGCTCGGCGAGCATCCGCTGCACGAACGCCTTGGCGACGCCAGTCTTGCGCAACACGAACCACGTGGCCGCGGACAGGACGACGACGCTGGCAAAGAACAGGAGGAGAGTGCGTTTCCAGCTCACGAAGGCGGATGGCGAACCGACGGTCGATCATGGTAACCGGGAAGGCGTGCGCGCCCGCCGCCTGCGCTGCGGCATTCCTCGGCGGCGGTGGCGTCGTCACGCAGGGGCCGTGTCTCGAGGGTGTCGCCGACGCCGACCGGCGGAGCGTCGCCTCCGGATCGGGTGCGGGACCCTCGGCGCAGGCTTGGGCGTCGCAGACCAGACCCTCGAACTCGGCCGAGAAACCCATGGTTTGCGGCCACTTTTGCATGTTTCGTATTTGACAGGACGGCCCGGGAAGCCAAAACTCGCGCCCCAATCGTCAGATTCGCGCCGCGCCGAGGGGGTGCGTGCGGGGCTGGCGAGATCTTCGAACGAGGTCCGGCAAGGACCTGACAAACATGGCAGCCAAGAAGAAGAGCAAGAAGGCGACTGAAGAGTCGATGATCATCTCCAAGTCGCGCACGAAGGCCGCAACCAAGAAGTGCAACGTGTCGAGCGACTTCTACGGAGCGCTCGACAAGAAGGTGCGTGAGCTGATCGCGCGCGCCGAGGGTCGTGCGCAAGAGAACAAGCGCAAGACCCTGAAGCCCTGGGACCTCTGATCGATCTCGGAGTCCGGGTGGTCGGCTTCACCCTTCCGGCTCAGCCGTGCGCGTTCGTTCGCGCCGGTGCGGTCGGCTCGGCCGTCGCCGTCTTCTCGCCGGCACAGCGGTTCGCCGTGTGTGTCCGTCCCATGCAGTCGAGCCCGCCGGCCATCACGTGTTGGCGGGCTATTCTGCGTACGACCCCATGAGGTAGAGCGGTTCGAGAGTCTCGGCGCTCGTCGCTTCGCCCGGTAGCGCCGCATCGAAGAGATCGCGCGCGGAGTAGGGCAGGGGCGCGAGGACGGGTGTCTGGGCTGGCAGCCACGCGCGCCGATCCGGATCCAGGAGGGCGGTTTCGTCGTGTCCGTGCAGGGCGGGGAGATCGCCTACGGGAGCCGCGACCGGCGCGCCCGCGAGGCAGACGACCCCCCCGTGCCGTTCGACCCGACCGGTGTAGGCGCGGCCACGTCGAGCGTCGAGGATCGGACGAAGGGCGCGGTCGGGGGGGCAGGCTCCGTTGCGCCAGGCGGCGAGCGCCATGAGTTCGAGGCTGGTGCAGGTGCGCAGGGGCACGGCGTCGAGCCCGGCGAGCACCCGGGCGAACGTCAGAGCGACACGTAGGCCCGTGTACGAGCCCGGGCCGCGGTCGATGCGGATCTCGGCGACATCCGCGGGTGAGGCACCGGCGGTGTCGAGCAGGCGGTCGAGCAGGCTGGGTAGGTCCGTGACCTGCCGGCGACCGGGTACCACCAGTTCGTCGACGCGCCCACAGGGGTGGCGCGCGGCCACCGAGAAGGTGCTTCCGCTCGCGCACAGCGCCAAGGCGACCGGGGGCATCGCGCGCCTCAGGTGCTGCGACGCACGGCGTCGGCGATGAGCTCGGCGTATTGCCGAACCAGCGACGCGTCGGGGCCTTCCACCATCACTCGGCACAGGTTCTCTGTGCCCGAGTAGCGGAGCACCACCCGGCCGTCGGCGCCGAGCCTGGCCTCGACCTCGTGCACCGCCTGCTGCACCTGCGGCAGGGAGTCGAGCGGTGGTTTGCTGACGACCGGCAGGTTCAGCAGCAGCTGCGGAAAGCGCTCGAAGCTGGCGAAGGCGGCGGC
Source organism: Planctomycetota bacterium (assembly GCA_041398565.1). Taxonomy (GTDB): domain Bacteria; phylum Planctomycetota; class UBA1135; order UBA1135; family UBA2386; genus DATGPD01. The sequence goes on from JAWKUN010000002.1 coordinate 1,117,497, forward strand.
GAATCCGGATGTGCGGGCCTCGGGCAGCGTCAGCAGCATCAGCGCGGTGAAGAGTCCGTCACCGGTCAGGCGTCCCTCGCCGCCGAACACGATGTGTCCCGACTGCTCGCCGCCGAGGCCGTAGCCACCGGCGCGCATCGCCTGTACGACGTGGCGGTCGCCGACTGGGGTCGTGACCAGGTCGATACCCGCGCGCGCCAGACTGCGCTTCAGTCCGAGGTTGCTCATCACGGTGGCCACGACGCGATCGTGGGGCAGGAGCCCCCGGTCGCGGAGGTGCGGCGCCAGTGTCGCCAGGACGGCGTCGCCGTCGTGCACCCGTCCGGTCTCGTCGACGAAGATGCCGCGGTCGCCGTCCCCGTCGAGGCAGACGCCGAGCGTGGCGCCTTGCTTGGTGACGACGCTGGCAAGGGCTTCGGGGTGCAGGGCGCCGACGCCGGCGTTGATGTTCTCGCCATCGGGCGCGCAGGCCATCGGGATCACCTCGGCGCCGAATGCGTGCAGCAGCCGCGGCGCGATGGCTGAACCGCCGCCGTTCGCGCCATCCACGGCGACGCGCACGCCGGTGAGATCGAGGTCCGCGAACACGTTGCGCAGCCGATCCTCGTACAGCGCGATCAGCTCGCGGCGCGGCTTGATGCGGGCATCGGCTTCCTGGTCTTCGACGTCGACGCGCGCCGTCAGCGCCTCGATCTCACGCTCGGCTTCGTCGGGAAGCTTGGTGCCGTCGTGGAGGAAGATCTTGATGCCGTTGTCGCGCGCCGGGTTGTGCGAGGCGCTGATCATCACGCCCGCGACCACGTTGCTCTCGCGTACCAACGTCGCCAGCGCCGGGGTCGTGACCAGGCCGACGTCCGTGCAGGCGACCTCCGCGGCGGTGAGGCCGTTGGCCAACACCTGCAGGATCATCGGGCCGGACTTGCGACCGTCGTGCCCGAGCAGCACACGCTTCTGATCCGGGCCCGAGTTCTGGAGCCAGACGCCGAGTGCCGCGGCGACGCGACGCAGGGTGTCCGGGTCGAGTGGCGGCTTGCCCCACTCGCCGCGCAGACCGTCGGTTCCGAAGCGCACCGCTGCAGGATTCGGGCTCGTCATCCGTTCTTGGCCTTGGGCCGGATCTGCACCGAAAGCGTGCCGCTGATGCGGTAGCTGCGGCGGCGTTCGTAACGCTCGTCCAACAAGCAGAAGGTGCCGAAGTAGATCTGCGCGTCGTGCCGCCAGTCGTCGTCGAGGCGGACGACGACGCGGGCGTTGCGCTTCGCCCATTTGTCGAGCTCACTGGCGTCCTTCATGCTCGACAAGACGCCGGCGAGCTCGCCGCTGGCATACAGGACGACCTTCATGGCCGGGTCGAACTCGAAGTCGCTGGCCGTCGGGCTGGAGCGGTTGGCCGTGTCGACGATGACCGGCACCGACATCTCGTACTGCTCGAAGATGGGGTCGAGCGGGATGGAGATCGTCACCGGCAGACCCTGGATGGTGACGTTGTCGGGCGGTGTGGGCACCAATTGGCGGGTGATCTTCGGTTCCGGATAGGCACCGAAGCCGGACAGGTCGAGCTCGAACAGCGGGACGCCGGTGTGTGCCGCTTCGGTGATCGAGCGCGGCCCCTGCAAGAAGACCTCCTGCGGCGCGAACTGCGCCGCGTCGAGGCGCAGGCGCTGGCTGAAGTCGGGGTGCGCGTTGGAGTCGGGGTAGATGATCTTCACGAACGACTTGTCGAGGGTGACCGAGCGTGCGTCGATGCGTTCGAGCACGGCGTCGACACGGCGCGGGCGCATGTCGCGCAGCGCCTTGACGACGCCGTAGTCCTGCGACTGCAGCTCGCTCAGGTCGAACATGATCGTGTGGGTGCGTTGGTTGATCTCGTCCTGTCGCGGCCGTACGGAAAGGCCTGGCTCGGCGAGGATGTTGCGCAGCTGGTGACGCGGAGCTTCGAAGACGACCTCGACCAGGTTGTCCTTGATGTCGGCTGCGGTCATGTGATCGCGAAAGCCCACGACCCGATAGCCGGCCGGGGGATGCACGACGATGTGCGAGTCGCGGATCTCGGCCTCGGCGGCCTCGCTCGCCGAGCGCTCGCCGATCAGCTTGAACTCCACCGACTTGCTCTCGGTGATTTGGCTGTCGAGGAAGATCCACAACAGGATCGCGAGCGCCAGGGCCAGGAGCTTGCGCACCGGGTCGGCGACGAGGTCGCGCCAGAAGCGGCGTCGTCTCGGCTTGCCGGCGGGGCGGGCGCGCTCGGCCGTCTTCTCGCTCATGACCGGCTCCGGCGCCGCAGGCCGAGGGCGTCCTCGATGGTGGCCTCGAGCTGTTCGAGGCCGAGGTCGAACATGAGGCGGCCACCGAGCATGGCCGAGATCTTGCCGGTCTCTTCGGAGACGACGATGGCGAGCGCGTCGGTCTCCTCCGACAGGCCAAGGCCAGCGCGGTGGCGGGTACCCAGACGCTTGTCGACGTCGGGGTTCTGGCTGAGCGGCAACAGGCACGAGGCGGCAACGATGCGGTCGTCGCGGATGATGATCGCGCCGTCGTGCAGCGCGGTGCCGGGGTAGAAGATCGACTCGATGAGGTAGGAGTTGAGTTCGGCGTCGATGGTGATCCCGGTCTCGGCCAAGTTCGCCAGCGACCCCTCGCGTTCGATGGCGATCAGCGCGCCGATGCGATCCTTGCTGAGCCGCGCCACCGAGCGGAGCAGGCGCTGCATCGTCTTGGTCTCGCGCTTGAGGAAGCGGCCGAAGATCGGAGCATCGCCGAGGTGCACGATGGCGCGACGGATCTCCGGCTGGAACACCACGACCAGACCGAGAACGAAGGCCTGGCCGATGTAGTCGAACACCAGGCCGAGGCGAGTCAGGCCGCCCAGGCGGATCAACACCAGGAAGGTGGCGGCGCCCGCCGAGAGCACCAACGTCAGGCCACGGATGACCCCGGATCCGCGCGTCTCGCGCAGGAAACGCAGGACGACGTAGATGGCGGCCGCGAACACCAAGACCTCGACGACCATTCCGAACGTCTCGCTCAGGTCGTTGCCGAAGAAGGGCATGGTCTTACTGGCGTGCGTTGCGGATGGCGGCGGCTACGCGGACGACGTCGAGCATGGCGGCGACGTCGTGGACTCGCAACAGCTCGACTCCGGCAAGTGTCAGGGCGGCCACGGCGGCAGCGGTGCCGAAGGCGCGCTCGCCGACCGGCTTCTCGGTGAGCGGCTGCAGGAAGGACTTGCGCGACGGGCCGACGAGCAGCGGGCAGCCGAGGCTGCGCAGGTCCTCGATGTGGGCGAGGATGGCGGGGACATCGTCGGCGCGCGTGCCGAAACCGATCCCCGGGTCGACCACGATCCGGTCCTGTGCGATCCCGCGGCGCTGCGCGAACTCGACGCGTGCGGCCAAGGCGTCGCGGATCTCCGCCAGCGCCGGGCCGCGGTCGGCCGCCGAGCGTGGTGGTGCGAATCGGTGCATCAGGACCACCTGGCAGCCGCTGGCAGCGATCACGTCGGCCAACCCGGCGTCCTCCTGCAGCGCCGAGGTGTCGTTGACCAGGTCGGCACCGGCGGCCAGCGCGGCCTCGGCGACCGCGCTGCGGGTGGTGTCGATCGAGATCAGGGCATCGGTCTCCTGGCGCAGGATGGCGATGGCGGGCACCGTCCGGCGGATCTGCTCCTCGTCCGCCACCGGCGTGTAGCCCGGCCTGGTGCTCTCGCCGCCCACGTCGATGACCGCGGCGCCGGCGCGCGCGAGCGCGGTGCCGTGTGCGGCGGCCAGGGCGTGGTCGGCGAATCGGCCGCCGTCCGAGAACGAGTCCGGGGTGACGTTGAGGATGCCCACCAGCTGCGTCGTGCCGGCCCACGAACGGTGGCGCGGGCGCGGCGTAGGCGTGCCAGGAGCGGCGGTGGAGGCTCCGGGTCGCGACGTCGGCGCCGGGCCGCTCACGACGACGGCTGCAGCCCCTGGGCGCCCGCCAGGCCGATGTCCGGTTGGCCGGACGCGCCCGGTTGCGGTTTGGCAACCATGTCGCGCCGCGCCTTGGCGGCACGGAACTCTTCGAGGTTGTCGCCGCGCACGACCGCGGCGACCTCCTCGCCGCTCAGGGTCTCGTAGCGCAGCAGCGCCGCCGCGACGGCATCGAGGGCGGCGCGGTTCTTCTCGACCACCTGCCGCGCGCGCTTGTACTCCGCATCGCAGATGGCGCGGATCTCGCGGTCGATGAGGTCACGCGTCTCGTCGCTCAGGTCGGGCGAGATCACGTACTCCTTGCCGAGGAAACCGTAGTCCTGGTCGGAGGTGTAGCGGATGGGGCCGACGACCGCGCTCATGCCGAGCTCGCACACCATCATCTTGGCCAAGTTGGTCGCCTGCTTGATGTCGTTCTGCGCTCCGGCCGACACGTCGACGAACACCAGCTCCTCGGCGGCGCGGCCGCCGTACGCCATGCCGATCATGCCGAGCAGCTTGGCCCGGCGCATGTGGTAGTCGTCCTTCTCCGGCAGCGAGAGGGTGGCGCCAAGGGCCATGCCGCGCGACACGATGGTCACCTTGTGCAGCGGGTCGAGCTCGGGGGTGTGGATGGACACCAGCGCGTGTCCGGCCTCGTGGTAGGCCGTGACCTTGCGATCGTGCTCCTCGATGATGCGGCTCTTCTTGGCGCGTCCCCAGCGCACGCGATCGCGAGCCTCTTCGAGGTCCGACAGTTCGACGGCCTCCTTGCCGTTCATGGTGGCGAGGATCGCCGCCTCGTTGACGACCGCCGCGAGGTCGGCGCCCGAGAAGCCCGGGGTTGCGCGCGCCACGACCGCCAGGTCGATGTTCGGGTGCATCTTCACCTTGCGCGCATGCACGCGCAGGATCGCTTCGCGACCCTTCACGTCGGGCATGTCGATGACGATCTGGCGGTCGAAGCGCCCCGGGCGCAGCAGGGCCGGGTCGAGCACGTCGGGCCGGTTCGTCGACGCGATCAGGATGATGCCCCGATCGGAGTCGAAGCCGTCCATCTCCACCAGGATGGCGTTCAGCGTCTGCTCGCGCTCGTCGTGGCCGCCACCCATGCCCGAGCCGCGCTTGCGGCCTACGGCGTCGATCTCGTCGAGGAAGATCAGGCAGGGGCTGCACTCGCGAGCCTGCTTGAACAGGTCGCGCACGCGGCTGGCACCGACGCCGACGAACATCTCGACGAAGTCGGAGCCGGAGATGCTGAAGAAGGGCACCTCCGCCTCGCCGGCGATGGCCTTGGCCAGCAAGGTCTTGCCTGTGCCCGGCGGGCCGACCAGCAGCACGCCCTTGGGGATGGTCCCGCCCAGGCGCGCGAACTTGGTGGGGTTCTTCAGGAACTCGATGATCTCCCGCATCTCGTCCTTCGCCTCGTCGACGCCAGCGACGTCGTCGAAGGTGACGTTGACGCGGTTCTCCTTGGTGTAGAGCGCAGCGCGGCTGCGGCCGAAGGACAGCACGCCGCCGCCGGCACCGGGCGCGCGCATCTGTCGGATGATGAAGAACCAGACGATCAGGATGACCAGCAGGTAGGGCCCGATCGTCCCGAGGAAGTAGATGAGAGCCGTGTTGGGTTCGCGCACCGACAGCGTCCGCGACCAGATCGACAGCGGTCGGTCGACGATGGGAACGTGGGCGGCGACCATCGCCTGGCGCAGCTCTGCCAGCGTGGTGCCGGTCTCGCTGGGCTCGGCCTTGACGTACTCCTCGTCGTTGCCACGCTGCACGATCGCGGTGACGTAGCTGAGGGGCTTGAGATCCTTGCGCTGCTGGTCTTCGCGCGCCCGCTCGCCCTTGCCCTCGAGCTCGCTCACGAAGAAGGCGCGCTTGACCACGAGAGGCTGTTCGGGCGCTTGCATGTCGCGCAGGAGCTTGCCGACGCCGTCGTTCCCACCGTAGGTGCTGCGGTCGAGCCTACGGGCCTGCAGGTCCAGGATGAGGTCGGCGTCCTTCTTCCAGTACTCGCCGAGTGGCACCTCCATGCGCCGCGGCTGGCCACCGTCGCGGTAGGTGGCCACGATCGTCGACTCCGACACGTCGAGCGACTCGAGCTGGCCATTGAACAGCCGACGATAGAAATCGTAGACCGAAGTCTCCTGTTCGAGGCTCGACCACGAGACGATGACGAACAGCGCCGTCAGCAGCGACATGATGAGGAGCACGCCGCCCACCCCGCGCGGCTTGCGCGCCGAGGCGTTCTTGTTGGGCTCGTCGCGGCCCGGCTTCTGCTTGGCGGGTTCTGGGCTCATCGGTTCCTCGAGGTAGCGGCGGTGCGAGCGTGCCCGCGCGCCCTGACTGTAATGTCTAGATCGTCAGAAATCGGCCTCAAGGCCAAGGACGATCTTGCGCGCCAGGTCGATCGCCGCTTCGCGCGCGGCCGCGGCCTCGTCCTCGCCCACCGCCACCCGGAACTCGGCGCGGTCGGCCAGCGCGAAGCGCCGCAGGGTCTCGCCCGAGCGCGCGTCGACGAGGCGCACGTCGACCGCCAGCGCCAGTGAGCCCTCGCTGAGCGGCTGCGGACGGCCTGACACCAGCACGCGGTTCTTGGCGTCGGTGAGGGCGACCTCGAGGACGGCGTCGGCGCGGCCGCGATCGCTCGGGCGCATCGACGAGTAGACGACCAGCGCCTCTTGCAGCGCGCGCGTGAGCGGCAGCTCCAGCCGCTGCCGCATGGTCTCGTTGGCGGCGACGCTGATCGCCACGAGCTGTGGTGGCGCCCCACCGGCGAAGGTGTAGCCGCAGGCGCTGGCGACCAGGGCCAGCGCCAGCACCATCGCGCGCGTGGCGCGGGGACGCGAGGCGGTCGGTCGCGAATCAGCGGGAGCGTCGTGCGTCATCGGGCGGGCGTGGGCGGGGGGACGGCCGCGGCGAACGTGGCGAGTCGCTGCCGGGCTTCCTGGCCGGCGGCGGTGTCGGGGAACTCCGCGGCGGCGCGCTCGAGGTGGAGGCGGTGACCGGCCGCATTGTCGACGACAGCGTAGAAGTCGGCGATGTCGACGTGCTTGCGCGCCAGCCACTCCTCGGTGGTGGCGAGCGCCGACTGCGCCTCGCGCTTGAAATCCAGGTTCTCCTCCTCGCCGGTGATGTAGCTCTGCAGCTCTCGCCGCGTGCGCTCGAGGCTGCGCAGGTCGTACTGAGGCCCCGCCAGCGCATGGAAGCCGGCCATGGCGTCGCGGAACAGCGCTTTCGACAACCATGGCGACCGGTCGTGGAACATGGTGATCTGGCGGAAGTGCTCCTGCGCCGCCGTCCAGTTGCCGCGCGCGAACTCCAACTCGCCCATGAGGTGGTAGGCGTCGGCAGCGTGTTCGGAGTTGGGGAAGCGCCGCACGAAGTGCTGCAGGACGAAGGCGCCGTTGTCTTCGTCGGACCAGAAGAACCAGAAACCACCCTTGCCGTGGATCAGGAGCTTGCCGATCTCGAAGGTCAGGTTCTCGACCGCGGTGACGTGTGCCGTGAGCGGATGGTCTTCGAGGTAGCGACGCAGCACTCCGAAGGCACCCCAGGCGTCGCCGCTTCCGAATTTGGCGCGCGCCACGGCCAGCTTGTAGCGCTCGAGGTCCTCGCCGACGTAGGGAGCCTCGCCGATTCCCTCCAACAGCGACAGCGCGGCGGCGAAGTGTTCCTCGCCCAGCTCGGCCTCGCCCTGCGCCAGCACCGCCAACGCGTCCCGCGGCGGGGTCGAAGAACAGGCTGCCAAGAGCGACAGGAAGGCGAGCGTCGGACGCATGGCTTCGGAGTTCGGGCCGCGCCGGGCGGCATCCGCCGGCGCCGCGCGGGCGCGATGCGAACCGACGGCGCGTGCGAAGTCCAGCGGCATGTTGGCGCGCGACGCGCTGGCAGACCCGTGTCGTCAGGTGTCGATGGTCGGGCTGCCGCGCCGCGCAGCCGGCGCCGCGTGCGTGGCGAGCGCTCGCCGCATCGCCGCGGCGCGGCTGCGTGGCCGGCGCTCGAGCGCGTGCGCGAGCATCTCTCCGAGGACGGAGCTGGTGCCGGCCAACGTGGCCGGCGCGACGTGCAGTTGCGGCCATCCCTTGCCGGGCGTGCGCGCCAGGGTGCGCAGGAGATCGCGCACGGACGGCGAGACCAGTGCCGCGCCGGCGGACGCGGCGGCAGGGAGGTCGAACCCGCGCCCGGCGGGTGCCAGCGCGACCGGCGCCCGCGGCGGCAGGGCAGCGCCGGTACTGGCGCATGCGTCCACCTCCGGACGCAAGCCGACTGCGTCGAGGAAACGCCATTCGAGCCCGCAGGCGACCAGCGCGAGGCTCGACTCGGGACACCGCTCGAGCAGCATCGCGCCGCCGTGCACCAGGTCGAACAGTGCGCCGTCGGCGCGCCCTTCGGGCAGGGCCTCGTCGACGATCTCCACCAGGTGCTGCGCCAGCAGGAAGCGGATCGGTTGGCGCAGACGGCGCGGTTCGTGCAGGAGGCGGGCCCGCGACAGCAGCGGCATGGTGCTGCCGCGTCGCCACAGCTCGACCTCGACCAGGTTGAGGAAATCGATCTTGCCCAGGAGGACGCTGTCGTGGCGGTGGGCGCCCTTGGCGAAGGCGCGCAGCTTGCCGTGCTCGCGTGTCAACAGCGTCACCACGCGGCTGCTCTCGCGGAAGTCGGACCGCCGCCACACCAGGGCGTCGAACGGTGTCGGACGCGGCACGGCTCGCGACGCCTCAGGCGACGGTGTCGGAGCGCTCCGGCAGGAGCACCCGCAGCCGCAGGCGGTCGATGCGGCGCGCGTCGCCGCGCAGCACGGTGAACTCGACTCCCTCGATCTCGACCCGCTCGCCGACCGGCGGGATGCGGCCGAGGCGGCTGAACACGTAGCCCGCCAGCGTGTCGTAGTCGTCGTGCTCGGGTAGCTCCGTGCTCCCCAAGAACTCGTTGACCTCGGCGATGCGCGCGCGGCCGCTCACCTCGATCACGCTCCGGTCCTGCGCCACGGCCAGCGTCGCTTCCTCCACCTCGTCGAACTCGTCGTCGAGGTCGCCGACGATCTCCTCGAGGATGTCCTCGACGGTGATCAGTCCCGCAGTGCCGCCGTACTCGTCGAGCACGATGGCGATGTGGACCTTGGCCTGCTTGAGCTGGCGCAAGAGGTCGCGCGCGCCCATCGTCTCGGGCACGAAGAGCGGCTTGCGCATGAGGTCGCGCACCCGGCGCTCGCTCAGGGCCTGGCCGGCGTTGACCACCTCGAGGACGTCCTTGGCGTAGAGCAGGCCGACGACCTCGTCCAGGCGACCCGCGTGCACCGGGTAGCGGGAGTGACCGGTTTCGGTGACCAACTGCAGCGCCTCCTCCAGGTTCTGGTCGGCGGGCAGGGCCACCACGTCGGTCCGCGGGGTCATGATCGCCGACACCTGCAGCTCCTTGAGGTCGACGATGTTGCCGATCCAGGCCTTCTCCTCGGCCTGGAGCGCGTTGCCGCGGTCGCTGTCGGCCACCGCGGCCATGATGTCCTCGGCGATGTCGTCGGGATCCTCGGTCGGCTGCTCGGGGATGCGCGCGACCCGCAGCGCGGCGCGGGCGAAGGCGCGGGCCGGGAGCAGCAACGGCAGCATCAGGGCGCGTGTCCCGGCCAGGAGCACCCAACCCTGCGCCACGACGGCCTCGGCTCTCGTCGCGGCGAGGGCCGGGGGCAGTGCTCCGCACACGGCGGCCAGCAGGAACGCGGTGATGAGGAGAGTGACCCAGGCCGGAAGCGAGCCACCGACATGGAAGGCGCACAGGCAGGCGCCGGCACCACCGAGCACGGACAGGATGCGCGCGGTGACCACCAGCTGCGGCTCGATGTGGCGCAGTTGGGCCATGCGCTCCTCGCCGACCTTGAGGCGACGCTGCAGCTTGGTTGGCGAGTAGACGAGGAGCGAGGTGCCGACCGTGGCGCCGAGGGCCGCCACGACCAGGCAGGCGAGCCCACCGGCCAGGAGCCAGGGCGAGAAGTCCACGGTGGCGTCCAGGGATGCGGGCGCGTCGAGGGCGAGGCGGTTCATCGAGGTGGAACCGCTGGCAAGAGACTCACTCGCTCCCGTCGATCCCCGGAGACGCGCCCGGCGCGAGGCGGACTCTTGGGGAGAGGGTCCTCGTCGGGCGACGTGGTCCCGGCCTCGCTCCCGGTCCCGCCGGCGCGGCAGGCCGGGGGCGGCGGCGGGGTTCCGGCCGGGTCGGGGCGCGGGGCCGGCGAGGTGCGTGTCGCCGGCTGACCGTCGGCCACCGGCCGTCGCGGCGCCAGCCGGCCGGGTCGGGCCGCTCCGGCGCGGCGGCACCGCGCTTCGCGGGCGATCTGTGGTCTCCAGGCGTCAGGCGCGGCGGACGGACGGCGTGGGGTGGCTGGCGGAGGGGTGCGACGTTCCAAACAGCACGTGACCATAGCCGTCGGCGCCGCTGCCGGCAAAGTGGGTCGACCGAACTCGGACTCCTGGGCGGTGAGCGCGGCCGATCTTCGTGAGGTGGGCGAGACCCGCGGGCGCCGCCATCCGCCGCCTCGGCGGCGCCGGAACGCCCGGGAAGGTCCGGAAACCCCCACCTCGAAAGTGGATGGCGGTCCCTGCCGGCCGGCGCGCGGCGCCGATTCGCACCCGAGGGCCGCCGACGACGTCTGGCCTCCCTGGATCACCGGCCGTCGGTCAGGAGACCCGCGTCGGCTCGTCGTAGTCGACGGAGAATCGGTTGCGGCCACGGTCCTTGCTGGCGTAGAGCGCGCGGTCGGCGCGGCTGAGCAGCGACTCGACGTTGTCTTCGCCGCGACGGTAGGCGGCGATGCCGATCGACACCGTCAGCGGCAGGCCGAGTTCGACCCCGGCGGCCTCCACCGAGGCGTGGATGCGCGTGGCGGTCACCGCTGCGTCGTCGAGACTCGTGTTGGGCAGGATCACCACGAACTCCTCGCCGCCGTAGCGCGACACGGTGTCCATCTTGCGCGTGTTCTTGCACAGGACTTGGGCAGCCGTGCGCAGAGCCTGGTCGCCCACCAGGTGCCCGTAGTTGTCGTTCAACGACTTGAACTTGTCGAGGTCCATCATGAGGACCGTCAACGGGTCGTTGGTGCGGTTGCTGCGCGCGATCTCCTGGCGCAGGGTGGCGATGCCGACGCCACGGTTGGCCAGGCGCGTCAGCGGGTCGGTGAGCGCGAACTTCATGGCGCGCGACCGCTGCCGCTTCAGCAACAGATTCTCCTGCAGCAACGTGCTCAGGCTGGCGAGCGCCTTGGCGGTGGCTCGGTCGCGGCGCGCGTCGATCGGGGCGCCCGACACGGCGCGATCCAACAGCAGGAGGGTCGGCACGTGGAAGGTCAGGTTGATCGGGACCAGCATCGCCGACTCCGAACCGAGGATGCCCATCAGACCCTCGCCGTCTGAGGCCTCCGGCACCAGGAGCTGCGGGTCGCCGGTGGCGACTGCGGACTCGAACATCTGCAGCTCCTCGGCGGTGAGGGCCACCAACGTGGTCGAGACGGCGCGTGGCGTGAGATCGGCCTTCTGCCGGATCCAGCAGCGGTTGAGGCCACGGATCCAGCGGATGGCGTAGGCGCGGTCGAACCCCAGGTAGCGCAGCGCCGCCGAGGTGGTGGCGGTGATCAGCGAGCGCACGTGCTCGGAACGCTGGCAGGAAGCCAGACTGAGCACGAGGTCGGTGGTGCGGCCGACGGTCTTGTTCGGGAAGAGGGTGTCGTCGTCGGGACCGACCCTTTGCGACTCGCTGGGCTCCGGTGTCGGCTCGAGACCGAACGGCTTGAGCAGCTCCACCACGTCGGCGCGCAGACGGTTGCCGCGCACGAAGTCCTGCATCGACGGCACGCGCTGCCCGCCCTCGACGAGCGTCGGTCCGGCCGGGGCGTTCGGATGACGGAAGCCGGCACAAATGGCGAGGTCCTCGGCGCGCCCGACGATCTCCCGCGCCGCTGCGCTCGCGGCATCGCCGCTCGAGCTCAGCGCCAGCGGCAGGTTCCAGCGTGCCACCCACTCGTCGGCACTGATCGCCACTTCGTCCAAGTTGCGCCACACCGCCAGTTCCTGGCTCCACTGGCTCAGGTCGTGCAAGAGTCCGAAGACGTACGCCTGGTCCGGGCTGAGCGTACCCGTCTGCTGGGCCAGGCCACGCGCCGCCACGGCGGTGGCCAGCGAGTGCAGCCAGAGCTCGCGGACGGCGCGCGTGCGACCGGGCGGCACCGTCGGGTTGCAGAAGGCGCGCTTGACGAACGCGACGCCCAGGCGATCCACGAGCTGTGGAATGCTCACCACGTGCGAGCGCGGGCCGTGAACCGGCGCGTAGAACACGCGCATGCAACGCAGGACCGTCAGCGGATCGAGCTCGAGCAGGCGCGCAGTGAGGCCGCGGTCCAGGCGGTCGTCGAGCGATTTCCGCACCAGGCGGCGGATGTCCCGCAGCGCGAGGATGGACGGGAAGCCCGCGAGCGGTGTGGCCGGATTGTGGTAGGAGTTCGACAAGCGACGACATCCCTGCATCGGCTCGGTGCGGGGTTTCGCTCAAGGCCACTGTTCGCTTTGCCACAGCACCGGCCGTTGCGAAGGCGCTGACGGCGCTTCAGCAAGGCCGCGGCGGCTTTGGGGTGTCGCTGCAAGCATCGATGTTGCAGGTGGTTGTGTCGACTTGTGGGCTGACCCGGGACGTTTGGCCCGAAGTTCGCAAGGAGACCCGGGCGATGACCCAGTTGTGCGCCGGACCTGTCCAAGATCTCGACGTCGCTGACCGAGAGCCCTGGAGCCGGGAGGGGCGGCAAGGCGAGGCGGCAGATCGCGACGCCACCCTCTTGATGGACGAGTTCCGCCAGACCGGTTCGGTCGAGGTCTTCGAGCGCTTGTTCAGACTGACTGCGGGCCAGCTGATGCGTCGAGTGCGCCGGCGTGTGCGATTCGCCGGCGACCATCTCGATCCGCAGGAGCTGCTCCAGGACGCGTTCGTGAACATCTTCCGCTACCCGGATCGGTTCGACCCGAGTCGTCCGGCCGCCTTCCGGGCCTGGTCGACGACGATCGTCGACAACACCGTCCGGCGGCACCTGCGTCGAGCGCGCGGCGGGGTCGAGCTGAGTCTGCGTCCGATGGAGGCGCTGACGCAACAGGCGGATCAGCACGCGCGAGCCCCCGAGGCGGCCATGATCGCCGGTGAGTCGCAGGCGGCGCTGGCGCGCGCCTACGCCCTGTTCCTGTCGATCTATCTGAGCGGATTCCAGCGCCTGAGCCAACGCGAGCAGTTCGCGCTGCAGATGGTCGAGGTGCGCGGCATGCGCTACGCACAACTCGGTGCCGCGCTCGGCATCCGGGCCGAGGCGGTGAAGATGGTGGTCTTCCGTGCCCGTCGCCGCATCTGCGAGACGATGAGCCGGATCCTCAACTTGGTCGCCTGAGCATCCTGGCGGCCATTCGATCGCCGGCGGCGTCGCCGGGTCGGAAGGCCGTTGCAGAAGGGCCGGTGGTAACGTGCCGCCCATGGTGTCACGCACCGCCGCCGAGCGCCTGTTCGTCCACGCCAAGGAACTGGTCACTCTGGCCGACGGCCCGGCCACTGGCTCGCGCCGAGGTGAGGCCATGCGACGCCTGGGGGTCGTGCCCGACGGTGCGCTGGCAGTGCGCGACGGCCGCGTCCTCGCCGCCGGACCCACCGACCAGATCCGCGGCCGGTTCGAGGCGCCCGAGGTGGTCGACCTCAGCGGCTACGTGGCGCTGCCCGGCTTCGTCGACTGCCACACCCACCCCGTCTTCGCGCGCACGCGGGAAGAGGAGTTCCACATGCGGTGTGCCGGCGCCGACTACATGGCGATCGCTCAGGCGGGGGGCGGCATCTTGTCGTCGATGCGGGCGGTGCGCGCCGCCGACGACGATGAGCTCGCGGCGCGCGTGCGGCGCAACCTCGACGGGTTCCTGCAGCACGGGACGACGACGATCGAGGCCAAGAGCGGCTACGGGCTTTCGACCGAAGCCGAGGTGAAGAGCCTGCGCGTGCTGAGCGACGTCGTAGTGCGGCACCCGCTGCAGGTGTCGCGCACCTTCTTGGGGGCGCACGAGTTCCCGCCGGAGTATCGCGACGACCGCGAGGGCTACGTGCGCCTCCTGATCGACGAGATGATGCCCGCCGTGGTCGCGAGCGGCCTGGCCGAGTCGGCCGACGTGTTCGCCGAACCGGGCGTGTTCGATCGCGAGCAGAGCACCCGCGTGCTTCTGGCGGCCAAGTCGCTGGGTCTGCGCTTGCGCGTGCATGCGGACGAGCTGCAGCCGATGGGTGGGGCCGAGCTGGCCGTGGAGTTGGGCGCGGACTCGGCCGACCACCTCGGCCGCATCTCGCTGCTCGGGCAGGAGCTCCTGGCCGCGTCGAGCACGACCGCGGTGCTGCTGCCCGGAACCACGTTCTTCCTCAGCAAGCCGTTCGTGGCGCCGGCGCGGCCGCTGCTCGACCAGGGCGCCGCGGTGGCGCTCGCCACCGACTTCAACCCCGGCAGCTGCTACACCCAGTCGATTCCCTTCGTCATCAGCCTGGGTTGCATCCAGCTGAAGATGACGCTCGAGGAGTGCATCACGGCCGTGACCATCAATCCCGCCGCGTCGCTGCATCTCGACGACGAGATCGGCACCCTGCATCCGGGCAAACGCGCCGACCTCGCCATCCTCGACATCGAGAGCCACCGTGCGCTCGGCTACACGCTCGCCGGCAACCCGGTGGTCATGACCGTCAAGGACGGCGTTCCCGTCGCCGTCAACACGCACGAGCTACCGACCCAGGACTGAGCCCCAGGCTCCGACCGACGCGGGTCGGCTAGCGCAGGGTCACGGGCACGTCGACGCGATGCTCGTCATACGGCAGCCCGCGGATCACCTGTACCGTGACGGTGTCACCGACCTTGCGGGCCGACAGGATGCGGCCGATGTCGTCCACGCTGCGCACCGGCTTGCCGTCGACGGCGATGATGATGTCGCCGAGGCCTCGGCTCAGGGTGAGCTGACCGACCAGACCGGCCTCCTCGGCGCCCGAGCCACGCACGACACTGGACACGACGACACCATCCTGGCTCGGCTGCGCGCGGATGCCGAGGGTCGGGGCCCGCTTGTTCGGGTCGATCAGGCGCGGCACCGCTTGGTTGATCGCGTCCACGGGGATGGCGAAGCCGATGCCGGCGCTGGCCCCCGACGGGCTGTAGATCGCCGTGTTCATACCGATCAGGCGCCCGGCGCTGTCCAGCAGCGGGCCGCCCGAATTGCCGGGGTTGATGGCAGCGTCGACCTGGATGCAGCCGTCGATCTCCTCGCCCTGCTCGCCGCGGATGGTGCGGTTGAGCGCGCTGATGATGCCGGTGGTCAGGCTCTGGTCGTAGCCGAACGGATTGCCGATGGCGAACACCGCCTGCCCGACCTTCAGGTCGCTCGAGCCGCCGACCTTGGGGATCGGCCGCAGGCCGGGCGGGAGCGACACCAGCTTGACCACGGCGATGTCTTGATCGGGCGCGCGGCCGATGACGACGGCCTCGTGCTCGCGGCCGTCGGCGAAGCGCACCAACACCGCCGGCCGCTCCTTCACCACGTGCCAGTTGGTGACGATGTAGCCGTTGTCGTCCCAGACGAAGCCCGTGCCGGTGCCGGCTGGATAGCCGTAGATCCGGCCCCACACGTCCCGGCCCGTCACCCTCTCCGGTGAGGCGATGTGCACCACCGCCGGCGACACGCTCTCGAACACCCCGACCGAGGTCTTCTCGAAGTCCGCCAGATCGCCGCGTGCCTCCACCGAGCGCGGCTCCGCCTTGCCGTACGGGCGCCAGCTCACCCGCTCGTAAAGCGTGTACGCGGCGAGCGCGAAGGCGGCGCCGGCGAGCACCAACGGCAGCGGACTGGTGCGCCCACTCTCGCGACCGCTCATCGCGACCTCGCAGCGTTTTCGCTCGACATCGATCGATCCGTCGCTGCCGGTGGCGGCACCTGTCGGGCTTGCGGCGCCTGCGCCGCGAAGCGCTCGAGCGTCGCCTTGCCAGCCGGCGTCAGGCTCGAGCGCTCGGTGGCCATCTCCCCGAGCGCCGTCCAGCACGCGTGCGCGATGCTGTCCGCGTCGAGGCCGTGGTAGGCGAAGACGTGAGCCGGCGTGCCCGACTTGCTGAACTTGCGCACGCAGAGGCTGGTCTGCTTGACGCCGACGACGGAGCCGATGTTGTCGAGCAGGCCCTCCTCGCCGTCGTGCACCGACACCGCCGGAATGCGCCGTCCCGCCAGATCGACGGCATCGAGCGCACCGAGTGCTGCGCCGTCCTGGCGCAGCCACAAGCGGCCATCCACGTCCAGGCCCTCGATCAGGTGCCGGTAGCCGTCCTTGCGCCCGTTGAGGCCGAGCAGGAGATCCGGAGACGTCACCACGAGGACGTCGGCGTAGATCCCACGCTCGAGCAGCTGGTCGCTCGCTGCCAGCGCCTCCATGACCAGCGCCCCCATGACGAACAGGTGCACGACGTTCTCGCCGGGGCAGTAGCCCCGGTAGCCGCGGTGGTCGCGGAGCCGGTAGCCGCCGCGCAGCACGTCGGCGCGCAACGTCGCCAGGATCTCGGCGTCGGCCTTGGCGGGCACCTCGCTCTCCGGCAGGCCGCCATCGGCGGGCGTCATGCCCAAGACCGCGCCCTCGGGCATGTCCTTCTTGAACCGCACCTGCTTGCGCAGGTTCTTGATCAGCAGGTCTTGCTTGACCCCGCGCGTCACTGCCCGGACCAGCACACCGCGCCGCCCCTCGTTGTCGCCTGTCATGTGCCGACGGATCGCGTCGCAGAGGATCCAGTCCATCTCCTGCGCGAACGCCGGCTCCCAGGTCACGAGGTTCGGGATCTGGATGTCCGACTTCCAGCTGTGCTGCGCGCCTTCGGGCGCCAGGGTGATGCCCGATGGCGTGCCGACCAGCACGAAGCCCGAGTTCCAGTAGAGGTCGTAGTAGAGCTGGTCGAGCGCACGTTTGATGAAGAAGTCGTACACCGTCATCATCGGCAGGTAGGGGATGCCGACGTAGTGGCCCATCTTGCCGAACGAGCCAGCCGCGCTCATGCAGTTGGCCTCGGCGATCTCGAAGCGGATGTGCCGCGTCCACGCCTCGTCGGTCGGATGCAGCTCGGGTCGCAGCCGCTCGCGCAGCTCGTACTTCTTTTCGAGGTTCTCCTCGTATTCCGGGCCGTAGATCTTCTCGTCCATGGCCGGGTTGATGTTGGTGCTGGTGCCGACGTCGGGCGCCATGGTCAGGATGAAGTCCGCCGCGGCGGTCCACTTCTTCTCGTCGGCCGACGGCGCCTTGCCGGCCGGCTTGCCGGCGCGGGTCAGCTCGTCCCAGACCCCAACGCGCACCAGCTTGGCAGCGAGCTGGCCCCACATCCACTGGGTGTTGGCCCACGGCGCCAGCTTGATGTTGACGTCGAGGCTGTCGGGGATGGCGCCGACCGCGTCCATCTGCTTCTGCACCTCGGCGCGGTTCTTGTCGCGCATCGCCTCCCAGTCGGCGATGCCGGTGCGCATCGCCTGGCCGCGCGCCGACAGGAAGCGCCCCTCGGCCGAGTCGGGCGCGAAGGTGGCGAACGGTCGCGCAGGGTCGAGCCCCTCGCCGCGAAGCAGACGCTCGATCTCCTCCTCGCTGCACATCGCCGAGTGGTTGCCCGGGGCCGCCTGGCACTCGAGCCCACGCCCCTTGATGGTGTGCACGACCAGCAGGCAGGGCTGCTGCGGTTCGCCCTCCTTCTGCTCCTTGCTGGCGCGCAGCGCCGCCACCAGCTCCTCGTAGTCGTGGCCGCCGAGGTCGCTGAAGACGCGCCACAGCTCGTCGTCCTTCATCTTGTCGAGCGCGGCCTTGCACTTCTTGTCGCGCTCCAGGATCGCCTCGCGGATGACCTTGGGGTCGGCCTTCCACAGCAACATCTGGAAGGCGTAGTCGGAGAAGCCGCGCTCGAGCACCTCGCGCAGCGCCTGGCCACCCGGCCGCGCGAAAGCCTGCTGGCGCATCCGTCCGTGTTCGACCTGGATGACCCGCCAGCCGTTGGCCTCGGCCGAGCGCTGGATGCGGTCGGCGTCGGTGCCCTTGAGCCCGCGCATGTTGGGCAGGCGCGTGCCGTCGAGGTTCTGGCGGTTGTAGTCGACGATCCAGGTGACGTTGCCCAGTTCGCGCTCGGCGACCTCGGGCAGCACCTCCATGAGCGAGCCCTCGCGGAACTCGGAGTCGCCCATCATCGACCAGAAGTGCGGCTGCGGCACGTCCCAGCCGTGGCTCTTGGCGTAGCGGTGCGCCAGCGCCAGGTACACCGAGACCACCGGCGGGATCCCCACCGATCCGGACGGCAGGAAGTGAAAGCAGTCGGGGTCGAACTCCGAGTGGTAGCTCTGGAAGACCGGCTTGCCGTCGTAGGGGAACTCGCGCAGGCGCGCCATCACCGCCTGCGCCTCGTCGTCGTCGAACCAGCGCCCGTCGGGGTGGCGCATGAGACCGAGCAGCCGGTGCAGCGCGTGGTCGGCGGGCGCCGCGTGCGGCTTGCAGCACACGTAGTCGCCCGGCTCGCGCACCACCAGGTGCAGCGCCGCCAGCAGGTCGAGCGCCGACGCGCACGCCGCCGGGTGGCCGCCCACCTTCGGATCTCCGTCGGCGATGTCGTCGCGGTGGTTGGCGCGGTGGATCATCGCCATGGTCTGCACGAAGGCGCGGCGGGCGACCCGCCGGGTGACGTCGAAGTCGGTCTTCATCGGCTGGTGCTCGTTTTAGGAGCCGGGTCGACCGCGGGCAACGCGGCGGCGGGGTTCGGGCGTCGGCCATCGCCCCAGCCTTGCAGCGGATGGAGCCAGGCTCCACCGCTGAACGCTGGTTCGTCGACTGACGCCCCGGCGCGTGCCGCCGCCTCCCCTCACGAGCACGTGAGCTGGGTTCCGGGCGAGGCCACCAAGTTGGCCCCATCCAGCGCCGCGCCCTGCAGCAGGAACGTCAACCCCGGCAGCGCCGGCGGGTCGAAGTAGAGCCTGCCCGCGCCGACTTGCAGGACGATCAGCGCATCGTTGTGCAGCACGCACGGCCCGATCGGGACCGACGCGCGCTGCAAGCCGACGATCACCAGGCCCGGCACCGGCACGTCGCGCAGGCGCAGCTCGGCGAACTGGCTGCCCAGGCGCGACAGGTCGGCCCCGACCTCCAGGGTCAGACCGCAGCCGGTACCGTAGGTGGTCGGGCGACAGGGCCGGTCGGGGATGGCGGTGACGCGCACGGTCCAGTCGATGTTCGCGGCGGAAGTCTGCCACCAGAGCTGGTCCATGAACTGCAGGTCGACCCGCGTGTTCGCTGGCAGGTCGACGTCGCGTCGCTCCTGCAGGCTGCCCGAGAACAAGCCGGTGGCGATGTCGAACCCCGCGCCCACGAGCGTCCCCGAGCCGGTCACGAACGGCTGGTTGATGTAGGTCCACGTGCACGCGATGTCGACGTGGACGCGCGTCGGGGCTGGCGCCAGCAGAGACATGCCGAGTCGGTTGACCACGACCGGCTGGCCGGAGCTGGCGGCGTAGAAGCCCGAACTCTCGGTGAGTCGCACCACCGTTTCGTCCGGCGCCCGGCTGACCACGAGCGCCGAGCGGGCGAACGAGCCTCGGCCGTTGGCGGCCTCGATCGCGTAGCCGTTCGAGACGTCGGTGTTGGGCGCGATCGCCTGATTCTGTCCGGTCGCCAGCGACACCGTGCAGCCGCCGGAGACCAGGCGTAGGTCGAGCCCCTGCGCTGCGAGCAGGCTGCCGAACGGCAGCGTCAGAAGCAGGATCGACACGGCGCGGGAAGTGCGTGTCCACGAAGGGCAGACGGGTGCCGGCGAGCCGGCGAGACACGGGCAGTCGTTGTGTAGCATCGTGATGACCTCCGAGACCTCTGCGCGCACCCTGCGCCCGGGAGTGTGAGCGTGGTCCTGACCGCCGTCAACCGGCGTCGCGAGCGCGCCGGCGCCGCCCGTGGCCAGGGCGCGCGTTTCACTTTTCCGATCAATGTCGGAAGGACGTTCGTGGTGGTTGCAGCCAGGCGCGGCTCACGGGTCGCGGGGGCCCAGCATCTCGTTCGAGCATGTCCACTTGCGCCCGGAGAGGTGCGGCTTGATGTCGTCGAGCGACGGCAACGAGGGCGGGGCCGGTGGGGGCGACAGCTCGCCCAGCAGCGCCGCGGCCACCGTCTCGCCGAAGCGCTTGGCAGGATCAGCCTTGGCCCACGCACCGCGGATGTCGTGAAGGATCGAGGCGTCGGCCGCCCCGCTGGTCGGGTCGTGGGGGTCCAGGCCGCGCCGACCGTTGGGGTTGTCCAGCGGCGTGTAGGCGACCACGGTCCTACTGACGTTGGCCGGCGCGCCCGGCAGGTGGTAGCAGCGGGCGAAGATCTCGGCGGTGCGGCACATGACGCGCTCGAGCGGCTGCCAGAAGTTCCAGTCGATGGGCAGCGCCTTCGACGCCGGGACCGGCGGCGGCGGAGTTCCACCCTTGCCTGGACCGGGTCCCGCCGGTGGGTGCTCGACCAACTCTCGCAGGAGCAGCACGAACTCGCCCAGCGTGAGCACCAGGGCGCCGTCTGGGGCCCCGTGCGCGTCGAACGACGTGAGCGCCCCGCTGGCGAACATGTCGAGGGCCTCCTCGAAGTTTGGGACTCCGGCGCCGTGCCGGGCGATCGTGGCCGAGCCGAAGTGGCTGACCACGAGAGACTGCAGGTGGTGTGCTGCGGCTGCCGCGGCCTTGCGCACGAGATCACGTTCGCGGGTGCTGAACACCAGCGGCGCCGTTGCCCCCGACGCCGCGTGCTGAGCGCGGACGAGCATGCGCGCCTGCAGGATGCGCTTGAGGAAGAAATACGACTCGTGCGTCGTCGTCGCCTGGCCACCGAGGTCGGGGTTCGTCTGTACGTCGAGCCGGAGGAAGAAGACCTTGTAGACCTGTGCGACCCCCTGCGTGGCGTCGATGTCGTCGTTGCGGCGGGTGACGATCTGCTGCGCAGTGGCCTCGTGGTGCAGCAGGGCGTGGTTGATGGCAGCGTGCGACGCGGCCGCGGAGCGGTCGAAGAGGAGGGGCGAGGGCAGGCGCCGGAACGGCTTGTTCCAGGGCGGGATGGGAGTCCCGCTCGCCGACAGCCAGGTGACGAAGAAGCCCGATGTCCCATCCGGGTCGATGCGGAACGACGGGACATCGAACTCGAAGACCAGGATCAGCTCGACCTTGCTTCCGGCCGGGAGGTCGTCGTCGAACCACCAGCCCTTGAGGGTCGGCGTGTCGATCAGCGAGTGGGTGTTGTTCTCGTCGATGTCGATACGCGCGCGCTGGATCCGGGTGCGACCGGGCATGAACTCGAGCGCCAAGCCGCTCGCGTCGCCCCCCGAGTCGTTGCACAGATTGAGGCGCAGCGTGTAGAGGATGCCGATCGGCTTGCACGGGAAGAACTCGACCCAGAGCTCTTCGTCGCCGGCGCCGAACACACGAAAGGCGACGCCGCCTTCCAGAGGATCCCAGTTCGATCCGCCACCGCCGGTGCTCGAGTTCTCGACCGCTTCGGTGTTGTCCCACGACCAGCCATTGGGCAAGGCGCCGCCGAGGGTCGCCGTGCCGACATCCAGGCAGTGCTGACGCTTGGCCGCCAGCGTCGTGCCCAAAGCTCCGCCCTCCGTGTCGGCCCGCGCTTGCAGCGCCTTCACCTCGCTGGGGTACGACGAGGAGACGTCCTCGATCTCCGGGTCGCCCGAGCTCCAGTCGATCTGGCTGATCTTCACGCACACACTTGCCATGGCCACTACTCCTTGACGCTCCTGACACAACGAAAGCCGAGGGACATGCGCCGGCCGAACGGACCGATGCCCCACCGCTCGAAGCCTTGCAGATTCCGCTGGCGGTTCTGCTCCGCGTCCCAGGCCCAGCCCACGACGTAGCACGACTCGTAGCGCGGGATCCAAGCCGTCGCTGCGTCGGTGGGTTCGCACACCTGGGTCTCGGTCCATTCGGCGACATTGCCGAGCATGTGCAGCAAGCCCTCGGGCGTCTTGGCTTCGTCGGGGTCCGCGGTGACCGCGACGGCCTCGGCCAGGTAGCGCTCGATGTAGCGGTCCAGCGATTTTTCAAGCAGAGGCGGGTGGCGGGTGTTGCCGCGGTAGGGGCTGCCCTCGGCGTCGGTCCAAGGCCACAGGCGGCCGCCGGGGCCCCGCGCCGCCAGCATCCACTCGACGAAGGTCGGCAGGCGCTTGCCGCGCCACTCGGCGTAGGCCTGTGCATCCTCGTAGCTCACGTACACCACCGGCAGCTGGTCGTGCGATGAGCCGGGTTCGATGCGATCCCAGTACAGGGGTGGCGCGTGTCCCGTCGCACGCACGAACTCCCGGTAGTCGGCGTTCGACACCTCGTGCTCGTCGATCCAGAACGGCTCGACCGGCACGTCGAGCCCTCGGATGGGGGACATCTCCGCCTCGCGCGCGCCGAACGTGCCGGCGATCCGCACCATCGCCGCCGGCCGCAGCTCGCGCGACCGTGCGCGGCAGTCGATCTCGATGCGGGCGCCGATGGTTGCCAGGCGCGTGAACTCGCCGAGTTCGCCGCCGTCGGCGTCGACGACGATGCGCACGAGTCCCGCCGGCAGGGACGCGCCGTGCAACGGCAATGCGCCGAGGTCGACGCGGTCGCCGGCGAGCCCGTGGCTCGGATCGACGAGTCGGAAGGCGACGCGTCCGGTCGCGGGTCGTCCGTCCGGCCCGGTGCACACGACCGAGAGGCGCGGGGCGAACATGGTCGCGTCGGCCAGGCGCGGACCCTCGGGGAACAGCGAGTCCACGTCGCGTGCCTGGACCACCCCGCGCAGCACGTCGGCGAAGCCGCCGGTCCCCTGCAGCACGGCGACCTGGCGCAGGCCGCGTTCGACGCGGTCGCGGGCGGCCTCCGTCCACGCCGTGCGCAGGGCACCGAGGCGGCGCTCGAACGCGGCCAGAACGCCTGCCTCCCGCGCGCGCGAGGACTCGGACCGCGCGCGTTTGGCCAGGTCGATGAGCGCGGCGAGTTCCGGCACGCGTCGCTCCTCCAGGGCCGGATCCGCGGCGGCGGTGGCGAGACGTCCGATCTCGTCGCGCCGGCGGGCGGCCAGGGCGGAGCTGGCGCCGTACGACGTCGCTGCCAGCGCGGCCAGGGCGACGGCCCCGGCGCTCACGAGGGGGCGTCGATGCCGGCTCACCGCCCGCCGCAGGCGCTTGCCGAGCGACGGCGCCCGGGCAACCACCTGCTCGAGGGCCGCGAAGCGCTGCAGGTCGTCGGCGAACGCCTGCGCCGAGGGGTAGCGTTCGTCGGGCTCCTTGGCCATCGCCATGGCGCAGACCAGGGCCAGGTCGCGCGGCACGCGGCGGTTCAGCGTGCGCACCGGCCGGGGATCCAGCTTGCGGATCTTGGCCATCACCTCGTAGGAAGTCTCGCCCTCGAACGGGCGCGTCAGGGTCAGCATCTCGTACAGCACCACGCCGAGCGAGTACACGTCGGTGCGCTGGTCGACGACGGCTCGCTTGGCCTCCGCCTGCTCGGGGCTCATGTAGTGCGGGGTGCCGAGCAGGACTTGGCTGCCGGTGAGCGTGCCCAGCGTCTCGTCGCGGGCGAGGCCGAAGTCGACCAGCTTCGCCTTGCCGTCGCGGCCGAGAAGCAGGTTGTGCGGCTTCACGTCGCGGTGCACCACTCCGTGCGCGTGCGCGTGTGCCAGCGCCTGCGCCACATCGCTGACGAACTGCACCACCGCCGCCACATGGCCGCGGTCGTGTGGACGGGGTAGCAGGCAGCCGGGGGCTCCGCTGCGCCACGAGTCGATCTCGTCGGCCAAGTCGTGGCCGTCGACCAGCTCCATCGCGAACCAGTGCAGGTCGCCTTCCTGGCCGTCGACGTGGACTTGCACCACGCCGGGGTGGTGCAGCTTGGCGGCCGCGCGCACCTCGCGGTGGAAACGGTCGATCTCCTTGTCGGTCGTCCCAGGCCCGCCGCGCATCACCTTGAGTGCCACGTCGCGGCCGAGCGACTCCTGGCGCGCACGGTAGACGATCCCCATGGCGCCGCGCCCGATCTCGGCGAGCAGCTCGAAGTCGCCAAGGTGCATGCCTTCTCGGAGCATGCCCTCCCGGTGGTCGCCGGCATGCGGCGCGTCGGCGGGCGGACGCAGGAAGGTCGTCGGCGCGGCCTGGTGGTGGTCCAGCAGCGCTTCCACCTCGCGCCGCAGCTCGTCGTCGCTTCCACACTGTGCGCGCACCCAGGCGTCGCGGTCGGCCGCGTCGCGCTCGAGCGCGGCCTCGAAGAGTCTGCGCACCCGTTGCCAGAGCGGCTCGTCAAGCACCGCGCAGCTCCCGGTGCAGGAAGGCGCGGGCCGTGTCCCACCAACGGTGAGCGGTGCGCTCGGAGACTCCGAGTGCCTGCGCGCACTCCGACAGGGTCAAGCCGGCGAAGTAGCGCATCTCGACCAGGTGCGCGAGTTGGGGGTCGCGTGCCTCCAGGCGCTGCAGCGCACCGTCGAGATCGAGCAGGTCGTCGTGGGTCTCGAAGTCGGCCAGTACCTGGTCCAGTTCCTCGCCGGCGCGGGTTCCGGGCGGCTGCCGCTTGCGGCAGCCCTTGCGTTTGGCGTGGTCGACCAACACCGAGCGCATCGCGTGCGCCGCGACGGCGAAGAAGTGGGCGCGCGACGAGTACGCCGCCGTGGCGTGGCCGCACATGCGCAGGTAGGCCTCGTTGACCAGGGCCGTGGCCGGCAAAGTGTGCGCCGGCGACTGGCGGGCCGTGCGTCTGCGCGCCATCGCCTTCAGCTCGCCGTAGACCAGCTCGAACAGGACGCCGCGCGCTTCGGTGTCGCCGTCGCGCATGCGGCGCAGCAGATCGTCGACGGTGGCGGCCGGCTCCGGATGGGCGTCAGGCCCCACCTCGGTCGGTGAGGTCCGGGGCGGCGCGGTTGGCGGCAGCCCCGGCCGCGGTCGACGGTCCGGTGGGGGCGGAGGGGCTGTCATGCGCGTGGTGTGGCGACAGAGGGAGCCCGGGGGCGTCGGCGCTCCCGGAGTCCGGTCGCAGGCTGATTGCGCGCCCACAGGCGGCTCGACTGCTGGCGACGACGTGGGGAGGGGGTGCACACCGTCGAGAACGCGAACCGTCCTCGCGGACTGTCAACAAGAGCACGCATGACTTGGGCCTCCCGCGCCGCCCACACCGACAGGGCGCGAGCATAGGGCAGGTCGCCAGGGGATTCACCGTTCACCGACGTGCGGCCGGCCCGGGCCTGGCGCCCCTTCGAACCAGCTTTCAGTCACCGGCGTTCAGCGGTGGAGCTCTGGCTCCATCCGCTGCAAGGCTGGTGGGATGGCCGGCGACCTCGGTCGCCCGGCCATCCAACTCTTCGGCGGCGCTCCCACGGCGGCGGCGGAGATCGCGGGTCCGTCTGGGTTTTCCAAGGCAGTCGCCGCGGCCATCGCGCGTGCTCGCCCGGTGATGACGTGTCTCTCTCCCACCGAATCCCGTCTGACCTGGATCGAACGTGCCCTCCCCGACCTCCGACGCGTTGCGCGCTCGATGGGACGGCCGACGCCTGCGGCGGACCCGGAGGACCACGTGCAGGCCACCGTGCTCGAGGTCCTGCGCGCCCCGACGCGTGTGCCCCGCACCGACGAGCGCGGGTTCCACCGCTGGCTGATCGCGGTGCTGCGCAACAACGTGCGCGACGACGCCCGTCGCCGGCTGATCACGACGCTGCCGCCGGATGCGCTCGACGCCGTGGCCACTCCGGCGCGCGAGGCGCCGCCGAGATTGGCCTCGGCCGCCGAAGTGCGGTGCGACCTCGAGCGCGCGGTGGCAGCGTTGCCCCCTGTCCAGCGCCGGGTGGTCTGCTCATGCCTCCTGGCCGGCGCCTGCCGCCGCGAGGTTGCCGCCACCCTCGGGCGCTCGGAAGATGCGGTGCAGGCGCTGTTGGCGCGGGCGAAGCGGAAGCTGGCGACGTCGTTGTGGGGGGGCGGGGCTGGCGCGGATGCGTCAACGCGGCGCGCCACGGGGCGTGCGGCGGACTCGGAGGCGCGGGCGGCAGCGCCCCGACCGTCCTGAGCACCTCGAGCTCCGAGAGCGCCCTACGGCGCCCATTGAAAGCGCGGTCGCCGCCCGTACCCTCCTTCGCCCCTTTCCCGTCCGTGCTGCCTCGCGTCGCCATCGTCGGCCGACCCAACGTCGGCAAGTCGAGCCTGCTCAACCGCATGGTCGGTCGCCGGGTGTCGATCGTCGAGCCCACGGCGGGTGTCACGCGCGACCGCGTGGCCGTGGTGATGGAACACGGCGGGCGTCGCTTCGAACTCGTCGACACCGGCGGTCTCGGCTTGGTCGACGAAGTGCAGCTCAAGGAGCACGTCGAGGCGCAGATCGCTGTCGCCATCGCCAGCGCCGACGCCGTGCTGTTCGTGGTCGACGGCAAGGCCGGCTTCGTTCCGGGCGACGAGCTCGTGGCGCAGCGTCTGCGCCGTTTGCAGGACCGCCTCGTGCTCGTCGTCAACAAGGTGGAGTCGCACTGGGACGAACTCTCCGTGCACGAGTGGAGTCGGCTCGGCTTCGGCATGCCGACCCCGATCAGCGCCCAGGAGGGCTTCGGCATCAACGATCTGCTCGATCGCGTCGCGGCGTTGCTGCCCGAGCGACGCGCCGCCGAGGAGGTGCGGGACGACGACGCGCTGCGCTTCGCCATCGTCGGCAAGCGCAACTCGGGCAAGTCGACGCTCACCAATCTCCTGGTCGGCGAGCAGCGCGTCATCGTCTCGGACATGCCGGGTACCACGCGCGACGCTGTCGACGTCGAGTTCGAGCGCGGCGGTCGATCCTACGTCGCCATCGACACGGCGGGCGTGCGCAAGAAGAGCAGCGTGCAGGACGCGATCGAGTTCTTCAGCCACGCCCGCAGCACCGAGAGCATCCGCCGCGCCGACGTCGTGGTCCTGCTGTTCGACGTCACCGAGGAGATCAGCCAGGTCGACAAGACCCTGGCCACCTACATCGTCCAGCAACACAAGCCGGTGCTGATCGTCGGCAACAAGGTCGACCTCATCGACGAGGTGGCGATCGAGCGCTGGGATGCCTACATCAAGCAGCAGCTGCGCGGCCTGCAGTTCGCGCCGGTGTCGTTCATCTCGGCCAAGGACGGCGTCAACGTCGACGCCACGCTCGAGATCCTGCACGACCTGCGCCGGCAGGCGCGCTTGGAGCTGCCGACCGGCGAGCTGAACCGCGTGCTGCAGAAGGCGCAGGAGCGCCAGCGCCCCAAGGCGCGCAAGACGCCGCGGCTGTACTACGGCACCCAGATCGGCACCGAGCCCCTGCACGTTCTGGTGTTCGTCAACGAGCCGCCGCTGTTCCGCGGCCTCTACGATCGCTACCTGCAGAACTCGCTGCGCGACCACTTCGGGTGCGCCGAGGTGCCGATCCAGATCACGTTCCGCAAGCGTGTCCGGTCGGCGGGTGAAGGCCAAGGCGACTGACCGCCGCCGAGCCGGAGCTTCGCGGGCGTCGTCGACGGCGAGGGCGACGGCCGTCGAAGCCCGTCGTTGACCCCTACCAGCGTGGCTGGAGCGTTCTCGCAGGCAAGTACCAGGTCCAGGCAGCGTTCGCCGTGCCGCATTTCGCGGCCACCGGCACGATTCTCCGAGAACGTCCAGCGGTTTCGGCGGGCCTCGCATTCCTCCTGCAGAGCCTGCAATGCGCCACTTCGTACTACTTTCGTTCGCGGCCCTGGTCGCGTGTTCCTCCGATCAGAACCAGTCTGGCTCCTTACCAGGCGGTGATACGGCGCCTTCGACCCGGCCGTGCGCCGCCGAGTACGCGACTCGGGCAGACCTGGGAGAGGAAGCCGGTCGCAAGGACGGCGCCGCAAACCCCGGCACCTGCATGAGCACCACCGGCGCGATCGCCGCCCGTGACTCCATGCCCGGTCCGCAACGCATCGGCGAAGGCGAAGACGACGAGGGAGCCGAGTATCCCATCGAAGCTGCCAGGAGCCGATGGCGGCGGATGGCGGACGAGAACGACCAGATTCCCCCAGGCGCCCTCACGCGGGCGCTGTCTCAGCGGGCGGCGTTGATGGCGCTGGACGGCACCGGCGGCGTCGACCCGGGGAGTTGGGAATGGAAGGGACCCGAAAACGTCGGCGGCCGCGTTCGGGCGATCTGGATCCACCCGAGCGGCGAGGTCATGTTGGCCGGATCATCCAGCGGCGGACTCTGGCGCAGCACCGACCTCGGATCGACATGGCAGGCGGTCGACGATTGGCTGCCGTCGTTGTCGATCAGCTGCCTGGTTTCGCATCCGTCGTTTCCTTCCGGTCGGTTGTACGCCGGGACCGGCGAGTACTTCCCCGGCTCGTACCTCTTCGCGGGAGCAGGGATCTACGTCTCGACCGATTCGGGAATGACCTGGAGACAGATGCCCTCGACCACCGGGTACGAGTTCCGGATCGTCACCGAACTGGCGATCAATCCCGGGAACCAGGACAAACTGTTGGCAGCAACCAGCAGCGGTCTCTTCTACACCGACGACGCGGGTGGGCGTTGGATGCCGACCACCTCGAGTTTCGCGGCGCACGACGTCAAGTTCCACAAGCGCGACGGCAGCAAGGCTGTGGCCAGTGGGTATTCCTCGGCAAGCGGGCGTGCGCAAGTGCTGTACTCTCCGGACGGCGGCGTCACTTGGATGGAGTCCGCGGGCCTGCCAACGACGTTCGGTCGGTGCGAGCTCGCTTTCGCAACGGACGTTCCGGACCGGGTTCTGGCCGCGGTGGCCATCGCCGACGATGACGGCGCCCTCTATCGGTCCGAGGATGCCGGCCGCACGTTCGTTCTGGCGAGCCGCTTCAACCTGTTCTACGCAGCGGGCGGCTTCGACAACTCGATCTGGGTCGATCCGCAAGACTCGCGCAATGTCCTGGTCGGAGGCGTCGATGTCTTTCGATCCCTCGACACGGGAGCCACTTGGTCCTCGATACCGAGGGGTCACCAGGACATCCACACGATCGTCGAGGACCCGCGATTCAACGGGGTCACCAACAAGGTGGTCTACGTGGGCTGCGACGGCGGTGTCTTCCGCTACGACGATGTGCGCGCCGCTTCGCCTACGGTCGTCGCACGCCACCAGGGCCTCGGCATCACCCAGTTCTACGGTGGTGCGGTGACCGCCGCCGGGCTGCCCCTCGGCGGCAGTCAGGACAACGGCACGCACATCGCGCCGAACTCGCTTTCCAAGCAGTGGCGGGAGATCGAGGTTCACGACGGGATCCACTGCGCGGCCGATCCTGTCGATCCCCTGTGGGTGTACGGAACCACGCAGAAGGGCGGCGTCTTCCGCTGCAGAGACGGCGGGTTCGTGAGAGAGCGCATCGAGCCGACGGGTGGCGCCGGGGTACCGCCCTTCATCACCCCCATCCTTCTCGATCCCAACGATTCGAAACGTCTCTACCTCGGCCTGAACGAACTCATGGTCACCGACAACGTGAAGGCGCCGGGCACCGTCACCTGGCGTCCGGTGACGACTTTCGGTGACACCGAGGGTGTGCAGCAGTTCGCGGTGGCGATCGGGGACAGCGACCGTGTCTGGGCGGTGCACGATTGGCAGGAGCTGTGGTTCACCGCCAACGGGACCAGTTCGTCCCCGAGTTGGGTGCAACTGACGCCGCCGCCGGGCAACGCCGGGATCACCTGTCTGGCCGTCGACCCGCGCGATCCCAGCCGCGTGTTCGTCGGCTTGAGCGGATTCGTACCGACGCGCCTTTGGAACAGCACCGGCAGCGGTACCTGGCGCAACGCGTCCGGCCTCGGCGCTGCCAGCTTGCCAGCGATCCCGATCTACGCCATCGCGCTCCACCCGCGCAACGCCGGCTGGATCTACGTCGGGACCGAGATCGGCCTCTACGTGTCGACCGACGATGGCCGCACGTGGAGTACCTCCAACGAGGGACCGGCCAACGTCGCGATCGACCATCTCGTGTTCCACGGCGACGACCTCTGGGCGTTCACGCATGGCCGCGGCGCCTTCCGGGCGCACGCCAGCACGGCGAGCGACGGGTGGGCGGCGATGACGCGCGCCAGCGTCGACACCTTCGAGGTCGAGGGCAACGGCAACAGCCTGCAGCCGACGGTCACCGAAGACGGCCGGCACGTGGCGTTCACCAGTCTGGCCACCAACCTGGTGGCGGGGGATACCAACGGCTTCGCCGACGTGTTCGTGCGTGACACTCGAGCCGGCACCACGACCCTGGTTTCCGCCCGTCCCGGCAACTCCCAGGCCGAGCCGAACGGCTCGAGCTTCGACCCGAGCATCGCTCACGGTGGCCGCTTCGTCGCCTTCGCCAGCAACGCCAGCAACCTGGTCTCGTTCGACACCAACGGCAAGGCCGACGTGTTCGTCCGCGATCTGCAAGGGCAGGTCACCCAACGCGTGAGTCTCGGCAGCACCGGCGTGCAGGCGAATGAAGACTGCCGCTCGCCGTCCATCACTGCCGATGGCCGCTACGTCGTCTTCACCACGGCTGCCAACAACATGGGCGCACCGGACACCAACGGGATGAACGACGTCTTCCTGCGCGATACCGCCCGGCAGACGACGGTGCGGGTCAGCACCTCGCGCACGAGTGCGGCCGCGAATGGCGCCAGCAGCAACACGTTCCGGTCGGTCTCGGCCGACGGCAACCTGGTGGTGTTCGAGAGCAACGCTCCCGATCTCGTGGCCAACGACACCAACAACGTGAGCGACGTGTTCGTGCGCGATGTCGCCGCTGGCACGACGGTGCGGGTGAGCGTCGACAGCAACGGCAACCAGGCCAACTCCGGCAGCTCGTACGGGACCATCAGCGGCGACGGTCGCTTCGTGACCTTCCAGAGCGCGGCGTCGAACTTGGTCCAGGGCGACCTCAACGCCGTGAGCGATGTCTTCGTGCACGACCTGCAGACCGGGCAGACCTCGCTGGTGAGCGTGGGGGCATCCGGCGCCCACGGCAATGCCACATCTTCGTTCGGCGTCATCTCGCCCGACGGCCGCTATGTGTCCTTCCTGAGCGACTCCACCAATCTGGTGGCGAACGACACCAATGGCGTGGCCGACGTGTTCCTCCGTGACTTGCAGGGTCGGACGCTTCGCGTCAGCGAAGACGCCTCCGGGCGCGACGCCGACGCCGCCAGCTTCCTGTCCGATGTCGCCGGCTCCGGTTCGACCATCGCGTTCCAGAGCACCGCCAGCAACCTCGTGCGCGGGGACTTCAACGGACGCGAGGACATCTTCGTGGCCCGACCCGGCTGGCGGATCCAACGGCTACCCAACGGCTCGGGACTCGAGGGCAACACCTGGACGGAGGATCTGGTGACTCGGCCGACCGGCCGCCTGCAGGAGTTCTACCGCGAGCCGGTCGGCCTGGAGATGGTCAGCCGCATGAGCTTCCGGCCCGACGGTGGGCGCAACCTGGCGTTTGCCACGGCCCGCAACCTCGACCTCGAGGTGCGCATGGGCGCCTGCGACATCGATGTGCTCACCACCACCTTCGATCAGAACTACATCGCACCGCCGTCGGTGGTGCTGAATCGGCAGACCCTGCGCTTCCCCGACCTCACGGCGCAGGGACAGCAGCCCACGGCCTTCGAAATCAGCGTGCCGCTGGACTTCCCGTACGTGCCGTCGACTGCCCATGGGCTCTGCTGGGAGATGCTCGTCTACGGCAGCGACGGCCAGGGTGCCTATCCGATCGATGCGCATGGCGCGCTTCGCACCGAGTTCTCCACCAGCGTGGCACGCGGTCGCGGATGTCAGACGGCCAACGGTCTGTTCCATCACTCGGTGATCTACTCGTCTTCGGGTCAGACCAGCAACCTCAACGTCACTGGGCTGTCCGGCCCGGCTCAAGCCCCGCTGTTCCTGGCACTCGGCGGATCCGATCCCAACGTCCAGCTCCCCGGCTTCTGCGCCAGTCTTCGCAGCAGCGCCGACATCATCTTGTCGGTCGGCCAAACCGGTTCCACCGGCTCGGCCGAGCGCGACATCCCGTTGCCGCCTTGGAACCCTGGCTTGCTCGGAGCCAATCTCTACACGCAGATGCTCGGGATCCAGAACGGCCCGGCTCTGGTGCTGAGCGATGGCTTGCAGGTCACCTTCCCACTGTCCGCACCCGGCCCGGTGGCGCTGAGCCTGTTCGCGCCCGAAGCGAATCGGACCCAAGGCACGCTGCTCGGCTACGGCATCGTCGTGGCCCTGAATGAGTAGGTGAGCCCTCGGGCCGGGCCGGTAGGCGTTCGGCCACTTCCACCGAAGCGAGTACCTCCCGGGGGGCAGCACCCGCTCGGCACGCGGGGCAGACCGCGGTCGTGTCGGGTTTCGTGTGCGCTCGACCTCGCGGCGCCGCTGAGCTCCCTGCCGCCCTGGGATCTCGACATGAACACCGACTCTCCACGCCACCGTTTTTGGTTCACCGCATCGTGCGTGCTGGGCGGGTTGGCTCTGCCGGGCTCTGCCCAGTGCGACCTGACCTTCCAGCCGACGACAGGGGTCGGCACCCCGCGTGGCACGACGTGTTCGCAAGTCTGGGATCCCGACGGTGCCGGGCCGTTGCCGGCGGTTCTCGTGGTCGGCGGTCGGTTCGCCATCGGCAGCGTCGCCTCGACGAGCGTGGCGAGTTGGGACGGCGCCGATTGGAGTCCCGCCGGGGTGCCACCGATGGGCTCGTGCACGGCGCTCGCCGTCTACGGCGGCCGTCTGATCGCCGCCGTGGCCTTCTCCAACCTGTCTTCTGACATCGTTGCGTTCGACGGTACGTCGTGGAGCGTGCTCGGCTCCATGAACGGGGTGGCCAATGCCATGACGCTGTACAACGGCAACCTGGTGGTCGGCGGACCGTTCAGCTGGATCAACGGCGTGCTGGCCTCGGGTGTCGTGCAGTGGAACGGAGCGACGTGGTCGGCGATCGGTGTAGGCGCCGGCGGGGTCAGCGGGACCGTGCGCGCCTTGGCGGTGTTCTCGGGTTCCCTCTACGTCGGTGGCGACATCACCCACGCGAGCGGGGTGCCGGTCGGCAACCTGGCGATATGGAACGGCAGCAGCTGGGCAGCGGGAGCGTCGTTCGACAGCACGGTGCAGGCGCTGGCGACGCGCATCACCTCCACCGGGCCGGGGTCGGCGCTGTTCGTCGGCGGGCGCTTCACCACGGTCGGCGTGATTCCCGCCCAAGGCATCGCGCGCTTCGATCTGGTCAACAGCTGGGCAGCGATGGGCGCCGGCGTGCCGGGCGGCTGCTCCGCCTTGCTGGTGCGCGGCGTCGGTCTGACCGGGTTCGAGCTGACCGCGGGTTCGTTCAACTCGCCGGCGATCCTGCGCTTCAGCGGCGGTAGTTGGAGCGCAGTCGGCACCGAGGCCTCGACGCCGGCTTCGCTGGCGCTGTTCAACGGCAACTACATCGCCACCGGCGCGGCGGTTCGCGTGCTCGCGGCGGATGGAGCATGGATCCCACTGTGCGGGACCGGCATCGATGGCTACGTGCGGCTCGTACACGAGACGGCATCCGACCTCGTGATCGCCGGCGGGTTCGTGTCGATCTCGGGCGTGCGCATGAACGGGATCGCCCGCGGCGGCGTCGGGGCATGGCAGCCACTCGGCGGAGGCGTGCAGGGCGGCGAAGTGTTGGCGGTCGCGTCGATGCCGAACGGCGACATCGTCGCGGCCGGAACGTTCTCCTCGGCCGGCGGCGTCAGTGCCAATCGCATCGCGCGCTGGAACGGCAGCGCTTGGTCGGCGCTGGGCGCCGGCCTGGGGACGGGCTTCGAACGTGTCCTTGCCCTCGCCGTCTACCCGAACGGCACGTTGGTCGCAGCCGGCAGCTTCACGCAGGCCGGCGGTCAGAGCGCCAACCGCGTCGCGGCATGGAACGGCACCGGCTGGGCCGCGCTTGGGGCCGGCTTCGACGCCGACCTCGGCTCGCTCGCCATCCTCCCCAACGGCGAGCTCGTGGCCGGCGGCAACCTGTCGCAGACGAGCTTCCTGTCCACACCCGGCCGTTGGAACGGCTCGAGCTGGCTGCCCTTCCCCAGTTACCCGAACGGCGCAATCTCGGCTCTCGCGGTGATGCCGAACGGAGAGCTTCTGGTCGGCGGCTTCTTCGAACGCGTCGGTAGTCTGGTGTCGCCGTTCGTGGTGCGCTGGAACGGGTCCGGCTGGGTGGCGGTGCCAGGTTTCACGTTCGGGATCTTCTCGTCTGTCGACTGCATCGTCCCCCTGCCCAACGGGCATGCCATCCTGGATGGGGGGCTGCAGTCGGGTAGCGGCGGCGCCCGCTTCGCCCGCTTCGATGGTCGGTCGGTGACCCCGCTCCCGGCCCCAGGAGTGAGGTTCCTGCACGGGACTGTGGACGCGGCCGGCGACGTGCTGCTGGTCGGCGATTTCGCACAGGTGCATGGCGTCACTTCCGGCTACATCGCGCGCCTGGACGCGCCCTGCGTGGCGTCGGCGACGAGCTACGGCAGCGGTTGCTCCGGTTCGAGTGGCGCCAACCGGATCACCCCGACGCACTTGCCATGGCTGGGCACCACGTTCCGTGCCGACGTGACCGGCTTGCCGATCAACAGCCTTGCGGTCGGCGTGTTCGGGTTGACCGCGACGTCGATGCCCCTGCGCAACCTGTTGCCGCAAGCGCTTCCCGGATGCCTGATGCTCACTTCGCTCGAGCTCCTGCAGGTGTTGTCGGTGCGAATCGGCGCGACGCAGAGTCAGCTCGCTTTGCCGGCACAGAGCGCGTTGATCGGCCAGGTGCTGCACCATCAGGTGGTGACGTTCGAACTCGATGGTGGCTCGAGCGTCACCGCGGTGACGAGCAGCAACGGTCTGCGCCTCACGATCGGAACGTACTAGGTCGGGGAGGCCGGCCACGATGGGCCTCGGCGGCGAGTGCGCCGGAGCGGTCGGTCGCGCACGCGGCTACGATCGGCAGATGCTCGCATCTACGTTTTCGCATGCGCTGGTCGGTGGCGTGGTGTTGGTTGCTGCGGCGCCGCGCTGCCAGGACGGGCAGATGGACGGTTACCTCGGCGTGCCGAACGCGCGCGTCGCCGCCGATTTCGGCGGCGGCTTCTCGATGTACGTGGCGGCGTGGCCGCTCCTCGCCGAGTGGCCCGGCTCGCGCTTCCAAACCGGTCTGTTCGGCACGTGGATGCACGCGCGCCTCGACGAGCCCAAGCCGGAAGGCAAGCTCTACTCCGACATCGAGGGCGGTCTCGGCTGGTGGCGCGACACGCGTTTCGCTACCGCGACGCCGAAGTTCATCATGGGCGGCGTGGCGCTCAACTTCTCGGCCTGGGCGAACGGGCCGGGTGCCGGCAAGGGCCGCGACTGGAACAAGCCGTCGGGCAAGTACGGGGTGGCGCAGCTCTCCCCGTGGTTGCTCTGGCCGCCGGACGGACTGAATCTGGCGCAGGGTACCTGTGGCGAGCTGTTCGGCTACGGCTACCTGCCGCTGCCTCTGACCGAGGCGAAGACCGCGACCGCCGGCGCCGACGTCGGCACGGGCAACCAGTGTTGGACGCTCTTCCTGAACACGGCGACGTTCAAGGGGCCGGTCGCGTTCTTCACGCCGTTCTTCTTCGCCCGGGTCACCGTCGAGCGGCCCGAGCTCGACGGGCTGTTCCTCGACTCCCGCCCCGCGGATCCCAACCGCGCCCTGCAGATGGAGACCCAGTACGTGCCGGCGGTGGTGGCGCAGGACGCGCGGGGCCGCAGCATCGCCCGCATCGCCCCGACTCGGTTTCCCCTCGATGGCGACGGTACCTCGGTGCTCGTACACAGGATCACCTCGTACCGCCGGCAGGCGCTGTGGGACGACGTGCTGCGCTGGTTCGAGGGTGGTCCGGAAGCGTCTGGCCGCGTCGACGAGGCCCACTCGGTCGTGCACCGCATTCCTGGCAAGGGTTGGTCGACATGGCGGATCTACGGGCCACAGGTGCCCAAGGAAGAGCGCGTGCAGCTCGACTGGCAACAGTTCGCGACGCCGATCGCGGTGGACGAGCACACCTTCGGTTACCGATTCTCTGACGCGCTGACCCATCGCGAGGGCCGGCAGAGTCTCGTCACCCTGCCCGAGTACTACGTGCTCGAGGGCGATGGTAAGACTGCGCGTTGGCGCGCGTTCGCGGGTGGCGAGAAGGAGGCACCGCCGGAGCTGCGCGCCGCGGTGCTCGGCGAGTCCGCGCGCCGCAAGCCCGAGCCGTACGTCACTCCCACCGACGGTGCCTGGGCGCGGCCGGGCCCGGTGGCGGGCCCGTTCGAGGCGCAGCTGGGCGACGGCAGCATCGTGACCTACAGCTGGTATCGCTTCGCCGACCAGCCGGCTCTGCAGCACGCCGACCTGAGCGCCGACGAGCGCGAGCGCCTGCAACGACGCGTGGAGAAGCTGCACCGGCGCTGGACCAAGGAACACGACTACCTGCCGCCGCCGCAGCGCGGACGCCTCGCTGCGCTCGACCCGGCCCTGCTGGTCACGCCCCCCGAGGGCTTCGAGGTCGGCTACGTGCCGATCGTGACGCGGCAGGCCGCGCGCTGAACTCGCACCGCACTGCCGGTGCGAAGACCATGCGGCGGCCACGCTCAGCGCGCGGCGATGGCCCGATGCGCCGCCCGCGCTGCTGCTGCCAGGGCGCCTTCGCCGGTCCCCAGCAGATCGAGCTGCGGTAGCGCCTGGGCGGCGGCGGGGCCGCACCGACCGAGGGCGACCACCGCAGCGAGCGCGACCTCGTCGCGCGGATCGCGCAGACAGTCGATCGCGTGTGCGACCGCGCTCTCGGGGAGCGGCTGCAGAGCCGCCCAGCGCAGCGCATCGAGGCGGGCGTCGACGTCCTCGGCGGCGAGGGCGACGGCCACGGCGGTCTGGCTTCGCGGCGACCGCGGATCGCGCGCCAGCAGCACGCGCGCGGCCTCGACGCGAATGGAGTCGGAGTCGACGACGAACTCGGTCCGCGCCGCCGACTGTGGTCCCGGCAGGGCCACCCGCACGTCTTGGGGGTGCACCGCCGTGGCGGCGGCAGCCAGGGCGTCGAGCGAAGCTTGCTCGAGTTCTCCGGCGCGGCCCAGCGCCTCGATGGCGCGCAGGCGCAGGATCGGATTGCCGTCGCCGAGGTACGCGCGCAGCGCCGCCGGTTTGTCGGTGCGCAGGAGCAGGGCGGCCAGCGTCTCGGACATGGCCGCGAGCGACGGCGCCGCAGCCGCGGCTGCTCCCCACTCGATGCGCCGGCGCAGGTCCTTCATCGCGGCAGCGGCCGGGCCGACTGCAGCCAGCGCCGACCAGACGGCGTCGGCGACGTCCGGGGTGGCGTTGGGCAGGAGTTCGACCAGCACCGTCACGCGCCCGACGCCACCCGGCCCGCCACGGCCGAGCACGTCGAGGAGGTCGAGCTGAACTGCCTCGTGCGACTCGGCGGCGAGCGCGGCCAGGAGGATCGTGGCGACGTCGGGCGGCACCGCCAGCGTCGCCTTCGCTTCTGCCCGCGCCGCGTCGTCGGCGGCGACGAAGGCGACCGCGGCGGCGACCCGCTCGGATGCGTGCCGCAGCACCTCCTCGAGCCGCGCGACGGCGGTGCTGGCCGCGCCAGCCACTCGCGGGTCGTCGGCTTGCACCAGGTGTTGCAGGCGTGGCCGCAGCGGCAGCCCCGTCACGCCGAGTTCGCCGACGGTCGCGATCGTCGCGCACTGCACCCCCGCGTCAGGGTCGTCGAGGCGAGCCAGCAGGTCGCCGAGGAACGGTGCCGCGCGCCCGCCGAAGCGGCGGAGTTCGATGGCCGCCAGGCGGCGCTCGCGCGCGATCGGATGCCTCAGCCGCGCGACCTCGACGCGCAGTTCGTCGTCGGGCGCCAAGGCCAGCCTGCGCATGCCCATCGTGATCTCACCGAGGCACCAAGTTTCCCACGCCTCGAGCGAGCGCCGCCGCGCGAACAGGGCATCGAAGTGGGCGCCGAGCATGGACGCCAGGTCGGGCGCACCGCTGGCAGCGTCGGCGACCAGGGCCGCGGCCGCCGGTGCGCGCGCCCAACCGAGTTCCTGGTAGGCCTGCAGATCCTCGCACCGGAGCGCGCGCCGCAGCGCACCGGGGTCTACGGCGACCTGGCGCGCGAGCTCGAGCTTGGCGTCGGCCACCGACTTGGTGACCACGTCGGCGGTCGCGAGCACAGTCGCCAGGTCGCCGGCGGGGAGGACGGAACGAACGCGTTGGGTCTCGCCGAGTGCCCACCAGGCCAAGGTGAAGACGTCTTCTCGTCTGGTGTGGGCGAGGACGGGCAGGATCACGGGGGCGGCCATGGCGGCGTGCCGTTCCAGTGACCCCAGCACGACCAGCAACGATGTCGTGACCTCCGGTGCCTCGTCGGGATCGTCGAGCGCGGCGAGCTTCGCCACGACTCCGGGCGCCGCGTCCCTCCCCAGGGCGATCAGGGTGTCGACGGCCTCGTCGCGCTTGGCCGCGACCTCGAGGTCGGCGAGACACGACGAAACCCGAGTCTCCGCCTGTCCGGACAGGGGAACCACCAGAACGAAGACCGCCGCGCGCCGCCGCCAGGAGTTCATGGTCGAGATCATGCCACGCGGGTCGGAGTGCGGAGTGCCAGCCTCCCCGCCGTCCGATACCCGCGCGCCCCTTGGCGCGGCTCGGTGGGGGCCGCCGCGAAGGCAGAGGCGATGTGCCCGCGATCGAGACCGCACCGAAGTGCCCGCACCGAGCCCCTGCATTGGGCCCCCGCGTTGGGCCCCCGCACCGGGCTCGACGTGCGGGGCGCGTCGTGCGATCGTGCCCACATGGATGGCCCCGAGCCCTCGCCACCGCCCGACGTCGACGCTTTGTTCGCGCGCCACCTGCCACCGCTCGTCGCCTTCGTCCGGGCGCGTACCGGCCGCGCGGTCGCGGCGCGCGAGTCGGCGATCGACATCGCGCAGTCGGTGTGCCGTGAGGTCCTGCAGGACCTGGGCAAACTCGAGTTCCGCGGCGACGAGGCGTTCCGCGGTTGGCTGTTCATGCAGGCGACCCGCAAGATCCTCGACCGCAACCGCTTCTTGCACCGCGATAGGCGCGACGTGGGCCGCGAACAAGCGCCCAGCGAGGCCGAGGCCGAGTCGCTGCTCACCGCCTACGCGACGCTGGCCACGCCCAGCCGGTGCGCGTCGGCGCGCGAGGAACTGGCGCGGATCGAGGCGGCCGTGCACGACCTACCCGAGGCGCAACGTGATGCCGTGACCATGTCGCGCCTCATGGGCATGGGCTACACCGACATCGCCCAGATCATGGACCTCACCGAGTCTGCGGTGCGGGGGCTCGTGGCGCGCGGGCTGGCGGCCATCGCCGCCAAGCTCGGATGAGCCACCTGCGCTCGCTGGGTCGGCGTTGCAGCGGGCACCGCGCTCTCGGGATGGTGATGTCGTTGGTGCTGGCGGCCGCCGGTGTCGGGCAAGAGTCGACGCCGCTACGCCAGCCCAACGTGCTCTTGATCCTGGCCGACGACCTCGGCTTCTCCGACCTCGGCTCCTACGGCTCCGAGATTCCCACGCCGCATCTCGATCGCCTCGCCCGCGACGGCGTCCGCTTCTCCGCCTTCTACACGTCGGCGCGCTGCTGCCCGTCGCGCGCGTCGTTGCTCACCGGCCTGCACCCGCACCAAGCGGGCATCGGGTCGTTCGCCACGGCGCGGCCGCGCCCCGGGTACGGCCAGGCCTACGCCGGGCACCTCCTGCCCACGTGCGTGACGCTGGCCGAGATCCTGCGCGACGCCGGCTACACGACGTGGATGGTCGGCAAGTGGCACATGGGCGAGCCCGGGCCCATCGCGCGTGGGTTCGATGCCTACTTCGGCTTCCGCGACCTCCTCGCCTACGCCGCCGACCAGTGGGATCCGGCGCAGTACGAGCGACTGCCGGCCGAGACGACGCCGGAGCTGTCCTTCGTCGAGGAGAGCTTCTACGCCACCGACGCCTTCACCGACTACGCGCTCGCGTTCCTGGCGCGCGCGCGGCGGACTCCGGATCGCCCTTGGTTCCTCTACCTGGCGCACGGTTCGCCTCACTTCCCGGTGCAGGCGCCGCGCGCCACCGTCGAGCGCCACGTCGCGACCTACCGGCAGGGATGGGACGCTCTGCGCGCGGCGCGTTTCGCGCGCCAGCGGGAATTGGGTCTCGTCGCCAACGACGCCTCGCTACCACCACTTTCCCCGGTGCCGGTCGACGTCGACGCCATCACCAACGGCTACTCCGGCCAGCCGAATCCGGCATGGGACACCCTGCCGCCAGCGCGGCGCGAGGATCTGTCCTGGCGCATGGCGACGTTCGCGGCACAGGTCGAGCACATCGACCGCGGCGTCGGTCGCCTGCTCGCCGACCTCGAGGCTCACGGCGAGTTGGACGCCACCATGATCCTGTTCCTGTCCGACAACGGTGCCTGCTACGAGTGGGGGCCGTTCGGCTTCGATGGCCCGTCGCGGCAGGGGACGACCCTCTTGCACGAAGGCGACGCGCTGATGCAGATCGGGCAGCCGGGGTCGTGGTCGTCGTACGGCTCGGCCTGGGCCGGGCTCGGGAACACGCCGCTCGCCATGTACAAGCACTTCTGTAGCGAGGGTGGACTGGCCAGCCCGCTGCTGGTGCATTGGCCGCAGGGCCTACCGCCGGACGTGCGCGGCAACTGGGTGCATGCGCCGAGCCACCTGTTCGACGTGGTGCCGACCGTTGTGGCGGCCACGGGTGCCCGCTATCCGACGGAGCGTCAGGGTGCCACCATCGTGCCCAGTGCCGGACGCTCGCTCCTCCCGGCGATCGCCGGCCAACCCCAGGCGGAGCGCAGTCTCGCCTTCGAGCACTTCGGTGCGAGGGGGTTGCGGCGTGGCCGCTACAAGATCGTGCGCGGCGTGCGCGAGCCGACGCCGGCGCGTTGGCGCTTGTTCGACCTCGAGCGTGACCGCAGCGAGCAACACGACTTGGCCGACGTGCAGCCTGCGCTGCGCGACCAGTTGGCGGCGGAGTGGGAGGCGTGGGCCGAACGCGTCGGGGCGGAACCGTTCCAGCGCCCTTCGGCCGAAGCGGGCAATGACGAGGGCGTCGCTGGTCGTCCCTTGCGGGTCACCTGCACGTTCGACGCGGGCGCGGGCGGGGCGACCGGGGTGCTGGTCGCTCAGGGCGGCCGCCGCTGCGGCTTCGCCCTGCACCTGGTCCACGGCAAGCCCGCCTTCGACGTCCGGGTGGATGGGGAGGTGACTCGCATCATGGCCGCAGGCGTCGTGCGCGGCCGCTGCTCGCTGGTCGCCACTCTGACTGCCGAACGTCTGCTCGTGGCCGACGCCAGCGGCCGCGAGCTGGCGAGCGGTGCTTCGCCGGGACTGCTCCCGGTCCAGCCGAGCGACCCGCGCACGGTCGGCCACGACAGCCTCACGGCGGCCGGCGACTACCAGGTGCCCAACCGTTTCTCGGGGACCATCGACAGCGCGCGGGTCGAGGTGCTCGCCGAAGGCGGTCGTTGAGGCCGAAACGGCGCGAGCGCAAGGACGTCGGCGTGCGGCACGGCTGCCGCCGACCAACTCGGGCGATTGGCGAACCCGCATCGCCAGTGCGTCGAAATGGCAGCGTGGCTAGGCTCTTGTCGCCGTGGCCCGCCCTCGTTTCCGTCCGCGTTCGTTCTCGTTCCCGCTCCACTGTGCGGCCCTCGGCGTTTGCCTGGCCGCTTGCGCCGGAGGTGCCCAGCAGGGCGCAACCGGGCCTGCGGGGCGCGCCGCCGTGCCGGGGCCTGACGTCGACTCCGTGCTGGCGCGCTCGATCCGTGTTTTCGCGGCCGACGGTCGCGAGCTCGACCTCGAGTGCGCGCTCGACGCCGTCGCCGGGTCCGACGTCGTGTTCTGCGGCGAGACGCACCTCGACGACGTCACGCACGCCACCGAGCTGGCGGTGTACGACGGTCTGCTGCGCCGGCGTGGGGGCAAGGTCGTGCTGGCGATGGAGATGTTCTCGACCGACGAGCAGGAGGCCCTCGACGACTACACCGCTGGCCGCATCGACGAGGCGACCTTCGTGCAGCGGAGCCAGCCGTGGGGCAACTACGCGACCGGCTACCGCGCGCTGATCGAGCGCGCGCGCCGCGAGCATCTGCCGGTGGTCGGCTCGAATGCGCCGCAGATGCTGGTGCGCAAGGTCGGGATGGGCGGTGCCGAGGCGTGGCGTGCGCTCAGCGACAGCGAGCGCGCGCTGATGCCGCCCGAGCTGCTGCCCAACAGTGCGGCGTACTGGACGCGGGTCGAGCACGCGACGCGCGGGCATGTCGGTGGCAGCGGCGGCAGCGACCCCGAGCGCCTGCTGTATTCGGGTCAGAGTCTGTGGGACAACACGATGGGCTGGTCGTGCGCGCGCGCCCTCGATCGCTTCCCCGGACACCTCGTGCTGCACGTCAACGGCGGCTTCCACACCGCGTACGGCGACGGCACGGCCAGCCAGTTGAAGCGCCGCAAGCCCGGCGCCGCGATGGCGACCCTGCAGATCGCGCCCGTCGCCGACCTGGCAGCAGCGACCTTCGACGCCGCGGAAGCCGATGCCGACTACACCGTGCTGGCTCTGCGCCGCGCCGCCGGTCTCGACGAGGGCTTCCACACCGTCATCGCCGCGCGCGACCTGCGCTACCGGCTGCACGTTCCCGATTCGGTCTCGGGTCCGCTGCCGCTCCTGATCTGGCTGCCCGCCGCGGGCCTGCGCGCCGAGGACGGGCTGGCGACCTGGCGCACGCTGGTGGGTGGTCAGGCCATCGTCGCCGTGCTCGAAGCGCCGTACGCGCAGATCGAGGCCGACCTCGGTCGTGGTGGGAGGTGGTACTGGCCGGACACATTCGACGCCGACACCTCGGCGCTGTCGGCGGCGCTCGTCACCCTGCGTCGCTACGTCGCCCGCTACCACGCGGTCGACCCGGCGCGCGTGGTGCTCG
Source organism: Planctomycetota bacterium (assembly GCA_041398565.1). Classification (GTDB taxonomy): domain Bacteria; phylum Planctomycetota; class UBA1135; order UBA1135; family UBA2386; genus DATGPD01. The sequence goes on from JAWKUN010000002.1 coordinate 1,160,411, forward strand.
CCGGCGAGGGGGAGGGTGCCACTGCGGTGGCGGCGGCGGCGTTGTGGGGTGACGAGGTGGCGCCGACGGTGCTGGCGTTCACCCCGCGGAGCTACCGCAAGCTCGGCGAGCGCGGGCTGCCGGACGCCGAAGCCGGGTTCGCGTCGATGCGGGTGTTCGCCGCCGGCGACGCCGCCGATTGGTGGCGCGGCGAGCTGGCTCAGCACGCGTTCCGCAAAGTGAACGCCGAGGTCGTCGAGCCCGCCGACTCGGTCGCCCTGACGCGCGCGGCGCTCGGCCTACCGGCGCCGACGGCGGCAGGCGCGGCGGCGACCTTCTTGGTGCGCGATGGCGGCTCGCCGAGAGCGCAGGCTTGGCGCGACTTGGCGCGGGCCGCGTGCCTGGCCGACGGCAGAGATGCGCGTTTCGTCACCGTCGCCAGCGATGCGGCGCTGCCGGACGACCTGGCGGAAGGTGCGCGGGCCCTGGCGTTCGCCGGCGAGTGGCCGGCCGCGCTCGAGCAGGCGGCGACGGCGCGCGGTGTCGCGTTCGTGACGCCGGCGGTGGCTGTCGCTGCCGGGTTGCCGCCGGCGCCAGGTCCGTTCGGCGGCACGACGGTGCTGGTGGTACCAGCCGGAGCCAGCGCCGAAGCTCGCGAGGCCTGGCAAGCGGCGGTGGCCCGCAACCCCATGCAGCGCTACGGCCGCTTCTTCCGTCTGGAGCTGGCCTACGCCGACGGCTCCCCGAGCCTCGGCGACGCGCTGGCCAACATGGTGGCGGCGCACCGCAGCAACGCGCTGGTGGTGCCGGCGGTCTTCTGCGCCGATGCCGCGACGATGTTGGGGCTGCAGCAGCAGGCCGCCGCCTACGCCGACAAAGTCGACCTGGCGTGGCTGCCGGGACTCGGCGGCCGGCTGGCACCCGTGGTCGGCCGGTAGCGACCCATCAGCGCGCCGGCGGTTTGCCGGCGTGCGTGGCGAAGGTCTCGTATTCGAGGGCGCCGATCCGGCGCGTCAGCTTGGCGAAGGCCACGACCAGCGAGACGAGGGCGGCGAGCGCGTAGCCGCTGCCGTAGGCGGCGAAGCCGATCTTCACCGACGCGACCGACAGCGTGGCGTTCAGCACCAGGAACAGGACCGAGCTCGACAGCGCGTCCTTCTGCAGGTCGAAGTAGAGCAGCAGGAGCGACGTGATGAGGAAGCCGACGTGGAAGAACGCTCCGAGGCACGCCACGCGGAAGACGTGCACCGCGCCCGGCGGCATCGCCACGGCGTCGAGGATCTGTGGAGCCAGCAGGATGACGGCGAGGGTGACGGCGCCTTGTACCCGCACCAGACGCCCGGCACCCTCCCACAGGTTCTCGGTCATCTCCTTGCGGCGCCATGCCACTTCGCGCAGCGGCATGCCCTGGGTGATCGCGGCGTAGTAGCCGCGGTAGTGTTGGTAGAAGCCGGTCTCGAAGTGGACCAAGTTGATGGCCAGTGCCGGCACCACGCTGAGATAGGCGAGGAAGCAGCACGTGTCGTACAGCGGGTGGAAGCGGATGAGCGGGTGGCTGCCGATCCCGTCGGAGTACCAGAACACGACCTTGTCGACCCAGATTGCGGCGCTGTAGGCGAAGCCGACGAACACCAGGCGCGGGTACTGGCGCAGCGCGCGACCGAGGTCGAAGCTGCGCCCGCGCGCGGCGGCGGTCCCGCGCAGGATGAGTCGGCACAGCAGCGCCAGGGTCAGCGCCTGGCCCGTGCCGTAGGCCGCCACCGCGCCGCCGATCCCGTTGCCCGGACCGAGTGCGTACATGCTCACCAACGAGGTCAACATGCCGGCGATGAAGGCCAACAGGATCGGGCCGTACTGGCGCACGACCGTCAGCCAGGCGACCGCCAGCCAGACGATCGAGACGACGACGTAGAGCGCGGTCCAGGCCAGGGTCAGTCGGGCGTCGAAACCGCCGGCGGTGCAGAACAAGAGACCACTCGCTCCCTGAACGGCGCCGGTGAGCGCCACGGCGGCGGTGAAGCTGGGCAGCACCTGATCGTGTCGGCCGACGTAGAGCAGGTCGGACAGGAACCTGGTGAAGGGCATCTGCACCAGACCGACGGTGAGCAGGCTCAGGGCGAAGGCACTGGTGACGAGCGCGCGGAAGTTGCGGCTGTCCTCGACGCCGAGCACGCCGTCGCCGGCGATGTTGAGCAGCACCAGGGTGATGACGGTGAGGATCCAGGGTCCCGACGAGATGAGACCGGCGCACGCGTAGGCGTAGCTCTTGTTGAGCAGCCCGAAGCGCCCCAGAGCCAGCCGCCGCAGCTCGAAGCCGATGCCCGCCATGTCACGCCGCTCCCTGCGCCCGGCCACGGCGCACCATGTCGGTGTAGATCTGGCGGTAGGTCTCGATCATCGCACTCTGGCTGTAGAACCGCACGACGCGCTGCTTCAGGCTCTCGCCCATGCTGCGCCGCATGTCGGCGTCGGCATACAGCTCGAGCACGGCGCGCGCCGTGGCCCCGGGCGAAGCGATCGGGGTGAGGCGGCCGCCCGGGCCCAGCGCACGGTCCTCGGCGGTGCGTCCCTCGAGCAGTTCTCGGCAGCAGCCGACGTCGGTCGACACCACCGGCACACCGACGGCCCCGGCCTCGAGGACCACCAGCGGTTGCGCCTCGGAGATGCTGGTCAGGACCAGCACGTCGAGGTCGTGGAGCTCTTCGGCCAGGTTCTTCTTGCCCTCGAAGGCCACGTTGTCGCCGAGGCCCAACTCGCCGGCGAGGTGCTTGCAGTCTTCGGCATACTCGGGGTCCTCCTGCGTCGGACCGAGCACGCGCACGCGCAGCGTCGGCACGACGTCGGCCACCAGTCGCATCGCGGCGATGAAGGTGCGCACGTCCTTGATCGGACACACGCGGCCGACGAAGCCGACGGTGAACGGGGCGTCTTCGCCGCGCGCGCGGTGGCGCTCGGCGGTCGCCTGGAAGCGGGCCACGTCGATGCCGTTGGGTACCACTTCGATCTTGTCGGCATCGGCGCCGTCGCGGATCTGCTCGGTCTTGTTGCCCCCGTACAGGGTGAAGATGCGGTCGGCGTGCGCATAGCAGGTGCGGCTCAGCATCGCAAAGTGCCGGTTCCACATCTTCTTGAAGTACGGAGCGGTGACGTCGAGCAGGGCGCGACCCTCGCGGCTCTCGGGGATCCACGCGGCGGTGGCGATCTCGATGCGCCGCTCCTTGGTGTAGATGCCGTGCTCGGTGAGGATCATCGGCGCGCCGAAGCGCAGCTTGGCCAGGGCCGCCAGATAGCCGGCGTAGCCGGTCGAGACGGTGTGGTAGGCACGGGCGCGCGGGATCGGCACGCGCAGGGTGTCGATGAGCGGCTCGTGCAGGAACATCCAGTTCCAGAAGAAGCTCTGGAAGCTCTGGCTGCCCGCCTCCTCCTCGTAGCGCTCGACCAGTTCGCGCCAGAACGGCTGTGACAGGAGCGAGGCGCCCGACGGCGGCGGTGTGCCACCACAGACGTTGAGGGCCGCGGCCAGGGGCTCGATGCCGTGCACATCGCTCGTGGCGAAGCACTCGGTGAACTGGCAGAACGCGCGCACGAACGTCGCTTCGCGGCGGTCCAGGTCGTGCCGCGGTCGGGCGCGCTCGTCGCGCTGCAGGAAGGTCTCGGCCAGGCCGACCACGTTGTCGGGCAACGCGTACGCGTGCTTGTCGAAGAAGCCTCGGTGCGGCGAGATGTGCAGCACGCTGAACCGCAGCTCGGGCATCTGCGTGACCAGTTGGTGCACCCAGCTCGAGACGCCGCCGGGCACGTACGGATACGTGCCCTCCAACACCAGGCAGACGTCGGGGAGGTCGCTCACGATCCGACTCCGGCGCGCTCGGCGCGCCGCTGCACCAGGGCCTGCAGCCAGTCCGGCAGCGTCAGGCGGCGGTGCAGCAGGCGATCGGCGGCAGCGTGTGCCAGGGCGAAGTCGCGGTGGCGGAAGGCGATCTCGGCCTCCGCCACGCACACTTCGGGTCGGTCGCGGTCGTCGTCGCGGACGTGGTCGAGGGCACGTAGGGCGTGCGCGTGGTCGCCGAGATCGCTGAGCGTGCGCGCGTACACGGCAGCGACGCGCCACTGCCGTGGGTCGGCCAGCCAGGCTTCCTCGGCGAGCCGCGCGCCGCGCTGCAGGTGGTAGCGGCGCATCTCCGGGTCGAGCAGGCCGCTGGTGGCGTACGTCTGGTGCGCCTCGGCGGCCTCGGTCAGGAGCTGGTGGCGCGCGCCGTCTTCGGCGGCGAGCTGGGCCGTATCCTCGACCTTCGCCTGCAGCGTGGCCAGGCGGCTCTCGTGCACGCGCGACAGAGCCTGCAGCTCGCCGTAGGCACACAAGCGCAGCTCGACGTTGTCGCCGTAGAGCATCTCGCGCAGCATGCCGAGGTGGCGGGGCGTGCCACGCTGAGCCAGTTTGCGCAGGGCGTTCTGTTTGTGGTCGAGCGAGCCACGCCGGAGCACCTCCGAGAAGCTCATGACGTCGTGTGGGAGCGCGTCGTCCTCTTCGGTGGCGACCACACCGGGCAAGCCGCTGCGCCCGACCATGCGTTCGTGCTGCTCGAACCAAGCGTGCGCGTCGACCGTGCTGGCGCGCACGCGCCTTGGGAACAGCCAGGCGAGGCTGGCGCCGAACAGCGGTACGAACAGCGCCGTCAGGAGAACCAGGTCCAGCTCGACCTGACGGCGTCCTCGGTCGGCATCGGCACCGGCGGTGCCGTGGGGGGCGATCCGCAGGCGCGCCGCAGCCACGCACAGGATCGTGGCGGTCACGTGCAGCAAGGAGGCCTGCACCGCGGTCACCGCCGGTGTGGGGCGGAACAGACCCAGGACGGCGCCGACCTCCACCGTCGCGGCACCCATCCCCAGCGCGACGCCGGCAGCGCCGTAGAGCCTGGCCGTCAGCGTCGCCATCGCCGCAGCCTCCTGCCCAGGGAGCGTCGCCGCCGCAGGCCTGACCGAGCCCGCTTGCCGCGGCGCGCCGGGGTCGCCGCGCCGCTGCCTGAGGTGTCGGGGGTGTCGGCGGCATCGTCTTCGTCGCCGTCTCTGACGTCGCGGAGGTCCGGTCGGTCGTGCTCGCCCTCGCCGTCGCTGGTCGTGAGCTCGTGTCCGGACGCCGGCGAACCCTCGTCGCCGAGCGCTGCCGCCAGTTGGGCGCGCTCGGCAGCGTCGAGGCCGGCGGCGAAGTCACCGAGTTCGGCGTCTGCGGCTGGCTCGATCGGCGCGCGGTCCATCTCCCGCACCAATGCGTCGGCCAGGGCGTCGATCTCGTCCGCGTCGGGGGCTACCGGCTCGACTCCGAAGATCTTGGCGAGGGCGGCTTGCTCGGCGGAGACCGGCCCGCTCGATGGGAGATCGTCGGGCGCTACCGGTGCCAACGGTTCCGGCACGGCCGGCAGGTTCTGCGTCTGCTCGACCAAGCGATCGATCAAGCGCTGCGCTTCGCCCGGCGCACCGGTGAGGACGAACACCTCGTGCCGGACGGCCGCGACCACGTCGTCGGACAGGCGGCCGCCGAGCAGCTCGAGGAGATCTCCGACCAGCGTGAACGCCACGACGCCGGCGGCGTCAGGCAGCAGCATGGCGAAGTGGTCGTCGCTCAACCGATACATCCCGTCGGTGGCCCGCAGCAGGCGACCGTGCTGCTGCTCCATGTGCTGCGCGAAGAGGTCGCGCTGCCGGCGATCCTCCACGTCGAGCCACATGGCCACGACGAACAGCTCGTAGTCGCCACGCATGGCCAGCTCGAGCTCGATGCGGACCGCGCGCACGAAGGCGACGGCGTCGCCGATGTCGGCGTGCACCGGCACCTGCACCGGGCAACGTGCGTCCAGCGGTACGCTCGACTTGTTGCGGAAGGCGTCGGTGAGCCTGGCCAGCAGCGAGGGCAGGCTCGGGTGGTCGTCGTCGGGTGCGTACGCCTCGATGCTCACATCGCCGAGTACGCCGGACGCGGTCATGCGCAGCCGTCGTGCCAGACGCTGGCACACGACCTTGGCGCCGTGCAGCGGGGTGTCCGGCAGCACGGCGATCCAGCAGCCCGGGTAGCCGAAGCGGTAGAGGGTGTCGGAGGCGCGCAGCGCACCCGTGGCGAGGTCGCGCACGCGCGCGTCGAACTCGGCGAGCGTGCTCGCATCTACCGTCTTCAGCGCGGCGGCGTGCAGCGCGATGAGCGAGGTGGTGACCCCTTGGTGCGTGCAGCGCGCGTCCTCCAGCCGTAGCCGCTCGCCCAGTTCGGTGGCGGTGCCCAGCCACACCTCGGCGACCTCGGTCGCCTTCTTCGGGGTGAACTCCTGGGCGCGGCGACCGGCGCGCACTCGTGCCAGGCTCACCGTGGTCCACTCGGCGACACCGTTGAACACCGCTTCGAGGTTCACCGAGTAGCGGTCGGCCGGCATCTCCTCGAGACACAGCAGCGCCCACAGCACGGTGCTCTGATCGAAGATGGGGGCCACCAGCAGCGGCCCGTCCTTGGGCAGCGGCATCGCCGGCTCGAAGCCGCTCACCGGCACGGCCTCGCGCACGCACTTGCGCGCCAGCGGCGAGCGCGCCGCCGCCTGCAGTCCGAGGCGGATGGTCGGCTCGGGCCAGCCGCGCTCGGCGACCAACTCCAAGTGGTCGGGCGCGTCGTCGACCCCGACCGCGACGACCATCAACACGGAGCAGCGGGTGGCGCCGCAGTGTTCCTTCACCATGTCGAGGGCGAGCTCGAGGATCTCGCGCTCGTCGGCGAGCTCGAGTCGGCGGGCGACGTCGATCAGGTTGCCGAACTGCGTGCTGTGGTCGAGCAGCTTCAGCTGGTAGTCGCGGTTGCGCTCGGTGAGCTGCGCGTTGGCTTCGGCCAGGCGTGCCGCGTCTTCGGCGGTGTGTTCGAGGACGCGCCACAGCTTGCGGTAGCGCAGCAGCAGATCGTCGCGGAACTGGCCGACGAAGAAGGCGGCGAAGCCGAACAAGATCGGCTCCAGCAGCAGGTGGTAGTCGAAGAGCAGGCGGGGGTCGTCGATGCGCAGCGCCTGCACCGCACCGATGAGGACGAACGTGCCGCCGAGGATGGCCGCGGCGAGGCCGGACCACAGCCCGCGCGCCGCCGCCATCGGCAGGACGACCAACCAATAGGGGTGGGGGTGTGTCCCGAACGAGCCGATGTGGCCGGTCCACGCCAGCTCGATGCCGACCACCAGGGCGTAGAGGAGGCCGATCTCGACCAGTGCCGCCACCGTGCGGTTGCGCTCGGGTGGCGCCAGCTCGCTGAGGATCGGCAGGTTGGCGAGCGCCGGCGGCTCCGATGCTCCGCTCGGTGCGGGCGCCGCGACCGGCGCCTCCGCGGCCGGGGCCGGGTCGGTCTCGGCGGGGACGGGCGGTGCCGGTGGGTCGGGCGGCTTGGTGGCGGCGGCCGGCGCTGGGGTCGGGCGCATCGGCTGCGCCGACGCCGTCGGCTTGCCGTCGGCGACACGTTCGAGGAGCGAGAAGAACTCGTTGACGCCCGAGGCGAACCCCTGCGGCAGGCTCTCGGGCAGCTCGGCCTTCATCAGCGCCGACAGCTCGTCGCTGGTGAGCAGCGGCTCCTGCACGTCGCGCGGGCGCGGTGGTCTCAGCTCGTTCAGGTCGGCCATGTCACCACCGCGCGTGTACCTGAAGGAAGAACGAGGCCGAGGTACTGCCGCCACCGCGGCGGGCCAGCGCGTCTCCGACCGCCATGCCGAGCGACGCCTCGAAGCGGGCGTCCGGGCGCCACGTTGCCGCCGTGCCGACCGACCAGGTGCCGTCGCCGGAGTGCAGCTCGAGTCCGACGTAGCCGTCGAGCATCGCCCCGAAGGTCGGCGCGAACACGCGGTCGACCCGGCCCGCGATCAACGCGTAGTCGAAGCGTCGGCCGAGCGGCAGGACCCGGGTCAGCTCGTTGCCCTGGACGTGGGTCGTGTTCCACGCCAGCCAGGTGGACGCACCGGTGCTGCCGGCAGGCGCGCCGGCGACCGGGCCCGCCGGTCCGGTCGGGGTGCGATCGCGCCGGAAGCGGTCGGCGACCGCGGTCACGCTGTCTTGCGTGAGGCGGTAGCCGACGGCCACTTGGCCCTGCCAGAGAGTGTCGTCGACGCGGCCGCCGTTCACCGGGTCGTCGGCGCGCGCGCGGAACAAGCCGGCCTCCACCGCGGTCCACGCGCGGTCGCCGAGCCCGCGGTAGCCGGCCAGCAGCGCCCCGTCCTTGCGCGCGCCGAGCGCGGCGCCGGCGGCCGGTTCCGCCCACAGCTGACCGTACACGACGTGCGCGTCGAGCGAGGCGAAGGGCTCGCTGGCCTCGAGGTGGACATCACTCCATACGCAAAGGTCGTCGCCAGGGGCGCCGGGGTACGCCTCCACGCCAACCGCGAACTCGTGGCGCCGCCACGCGCGCCAGGCGGCCTGCGCGCCGACGATCGGTACCGTCTCGTCGAGTGCCACCTGGTTGCCGCCCACCGCCGGCGAGCGTCCGGAGTAGTCGCCGACGCCGGCGTGCACCGACAGGCGCAGGCGATCGCCGAGTTGGGCCGCGCCGTGCACCTGCGTCAGCGTGCTGCGGTCGCGCCCTGCTCGGGCGATGCGCGCGTCGGCGCCCAGGAGCGGGCGCGTGCGGTCGTCCATGTCGCGCTCGCCACGCAGCGCCTGTCGGTTGTCGGCGGCGAGTGCCGACCAGCGCCGGTAGGCGTCCAGGGCGTCGGTGTAGTCGCCGGCCAGCTCGGTGACGTGCGCCAGCTCGGCGTAGAGGTCGGCGTCGGCGCCGTGCAGCTCGATGCTGCGTTCGAGATGGTGGCGGGCGGCGGCGTAGTCGCCAGCGCGCACGTCGCAGTCGGCGAGGGCGCGCATGGCGCGCGCGTGCTCCGGTGCGCGCGCGAGCGCCGCCTCGATCGCGGCGCGTGCGCCGGCATCGTCACCGCTGCCGCGCAGCAGGTCGGCGAGGTCGAGGCGGAGGTCGAGGTCGTCGGGTTTGGCCTCGACGACGGCGCGGTAGGCCACGATCGCCTCGCCCGTGCGGCCGAGCCGTGCCAGGCAGCGCGCCGGCAGCTCGGGCGGCGAGTCACCAGCGCCGCGCAGCAGGTCGAGCGCGGCCTCGTAGTGCGACCGTGCGTCGCTGGTCCGACCGAGCGCGGTGAGAGCCTCGGCCAGCGTGAAGTGCGTCAGCGCCAGGTCGCCGTCGCCGTGGGTGCCGTCGGCGAGGCTGGTCAGCCGCCGGGTCAGCAGACGCACGGCGCCGCCGGGATCGTGCGACCAGAAGCGGATCTGGCCGAGACGCAGCAGGGCGAGCGGGTGTCCCGGTGCCACTTCGAGGACGTGCTCGTACGACTCGGCGGCGGCGTCGGTCATGTTGGCGCCGAGCAGCGCGTCCGCGGCCTGCAGGCGTTCCTCGAGGCTGGCGTCGGGACGAGCCGCCTGTGCCCGTAGGAACGCCAGTGCTTCCTCGGCCTTGCCGCCGCTCAGGAGCGCCGCCACGTAGGCGTCGGCGATGCTGCCGCGCTTGCCGTGCTCGACCAGAGCACGCCAGTGCGGCAGCGCCCCGGCGTGGTCGCCGGCGGCGGTCAGCATCCACGCCAGCGCTTCGCGGTTGTCGAGGTCGTCGGGGTTGAGTTCGGCGAGACGTGTGCGGGCGGTGCGTTCGCTGGCGACCAGTCCGACCCACGACGCGCGTTTGGCCCACTCGCGCACGAGGGTGGCTTCGTTGGTCAGGCGGGCGACCTCCTCGGCGGTTCGGGCGCTCGACTCGACGTCGGTCTCCGCCTCGACCAGCTCCAGGAGGAAGCTCTGCATGCGCGGGTGCTGGGCGAAGCGTTTGGCCAAGGTCTCCAGCGCCGGGCGGAAGCGGCGCTGCCTGGCGAGTGGTCGCAGTCCCTCGAGCACTGCCGGCAGGTCGTCGGCGGTGAGCGCCGGCGAGGTGGCGAGTTCGGCGGCACGCACTTCGACGGATCCGTCACGTTGCAGCGCGCTGGTGGCGGCGATCTGGCCGAGCTGGCGGAAGAAGGTCACCGGCCGGGCTTGCGCCGCCTGCATCTGCGCCAGCACGCGCTCTGCCTCCTGCCGGCGCCCGAGGCCGACCAGCATGTGCAGGAGCTCGAGCCCGAGATCGACGTCGGCCGTCTGCTGTGCGAAGCGCTGCAGCAGAAGGTCGGCGAGGTCGCCGGTGCGGTCGCAGCGCCGGTAGAGCAGCTCGAGCTGGTGCGCGTACTCGTCGCCTTCGTCGGGGCCCGCGTCGGCCGCCAGCTGGCGCAGGGTGGCGATGGCCAGCGGGTAGTCGAGGTCGAGCCGGGCAATGTCGACGATCCGCTCGCGGTTGCGCCGCACGTCGTGGCCGGCGTCGATCAGGGTCTGCAGGTGGGCGATCGCGGCTGGGGCGTCGCCGGCATCGAGAGCAGCGACCACCGCCTGCTCGCGGTCGACGATCGCGCGCGTGCGCTCGGCGAGGATCGCGGCGTGGCGGCTGGCGTCGCCGGCGCGGCCGAGCGCACCGTACAGCTCGATGATGCGCAGGCGTCGCTCGCTGTCGGCCGGCGCCGACTGCAGCAGCTTCTCCAGGGCGTCCGCTTCGGCGGCGCGTTGACCCAACCAGCCGGCGAGCTGGGCGCGCAACGCCCAGAACGGCGCGTCCTCGGCCGGCCGGTGACGGCCGCTGCCGGTGACGACGAATGCTTCGCGGTAGCGACCGTCCTTGCAGTAGGTCTGTGCCAAGAGCAGGCGCAGGCGTTCGTCGTCGGCGTGCGCGGCGAAGGCGCGCAGCAGCCAGCGGTTGCGCGCGCGGGTGCGGCCGGCGGCACTGAACGTCGCCGCGGCTCCGAGCAGCGCGCCGAGGTCGAGCTGCGCGCCGTTCTGCGTGTGCAGCAGCAACCGCGCCGCGTGCGCGTCGGGCGGCTGCGGCTCGCCGGGCACCACCGGCCGGTCGGCGCTCGGCGCGAAGAAGCGCTCGGTGTTCGCAGCCACCCTGTCGTCGTCCTCGATGGCGCAGAGAGCCGCGATCAGCCCGTCCTGGGTGAAGGCCTCGGCGAGGCGTGTCTGCAGGGGATGCGAGGCGTCCTGCGGCGGGGTGCGCGCCTGCAGCTCCTCGCGCAGGAGGGCCAGCGGGCCGCGCAGCTCGCCGCCGCCAGCATCGCGGTCGTACGTTTGCAGCAGGTCGAGCGCGGCGCGCGCGTCGCCGCTCGCGCGGGCCTCGTCGAGCACGATCGCCGGCGTGCGCTTGGGTAGGCCTGTGCGGTGGTCCAGGTCGTCGCCGGCGCCACGTCCTGGCAGGAGCACCAGCCCGGCAAGGCCGAGCGCGCCGGCGACCGCGAACCACAGCAGGCCGGCGACGCCGCGTCCCGTGCGTTGGTGCGCGAGCGCTGGGCGATCCTTGCGCTTTCGGCTCATCGCGGCGCCACCTCGACGAGGTCGTCGCCGGCCGGCAACTCCAGAGTGCAGCGGCCATCTTCGGCGGCCGTCATCGGGAGGATCGCGCCACCGACTCGCGCCGTCAGGGCCGCGCCCGGCGTGAAGCCGGCGAGCACGACGCGCCGGGGACGGAACGACTGCGTGTGCAGGCGCACGCCGTGCGCGGTGAGTTCGACGTCGTCGAGCCGGTGGTCGCTCTCTTCGACGTGGGGTCGCGGCGTCACGTCGTCATCGGCCAGGGCGATCACGGCGCGCTCTGCGCCGACCTGGACGTAGAGCGCGTCCTGCAGAACGCGGCAACCGACCACACCTTGGCAGCGGGCCCAGTCGAGCCGGCGTCGGGGATCGGCGAGGCGGACGCACCGGCAATCGCCCAAGCCCTCGAGCACGTAGCCCTGGGCGGTGCGCGCGATGCGCAGGCGCGCCGACAGCACGCTCTGCACCGCTCGCGCGTAGGTGGAAGCGTGCACCGGCAGGGTCGGCTCGCGGTCGACCCAGCGCGCCAGGAGTCCTTGCAGCGCCTGCAGGCGCGCCGGCCGCTCGGCCGAGTAGAAGTGCACGTAGACGTTCGCCGGCTTCAGGATGCGCGGCGTGCCGGTGCGATCGATCGTGGTGTCGACGTGGCGGAAGACGGACGGCAAGGTGGTGAAGAAGCCGTCGAACACGTTCTCGTTGGCGGCGCCGCAGTAGACCTGCACGTCGTGTGCGGTGCGCCGGCCCCAGGGGCTGACGTAGCCCACCGAGTCGGAGCTGGCGTCGAAGCGGCAGACGCCGCCGTTGAGGTTGGTGCAGCCGAGACGGCCGGCGGCCTCGAGCGCCTCGTCGGTGGGGTTGGCCATCCCCGACCACAGCATCACGCTGCAGCGCCTGCCGCCCTGCAGCAACCAGCGGTCGACGAACTCGATCGACCGGGTGACCTCGGCGGTCATGTCGTGCTCGTAGTGCGCGATGGGCGCGTACCAGGTGACGACGCGCGGCGGCGTGCTCTTGGTGAGGCGGCGTCGCCAGTTGAGCGGGTGCAGCACGCTGTGGCTGGCGGGTTCGACCCACGGCCGCGCCAGGATCTCGCGCGCCAGGAGCATGCGCTCGTTGGGGGTGGCGATGTTCAGGTCGTCGGTGAGGCCGGCGACGATGACCGACACGGTCATCGGGATCTTCCAGCGGTCGATGACCTCGTCGAGGAAGACGCGCGCCGAGAGTTCGCCGGCGCGGGTGGTGCTGGTGCTCTCGAACCCGTCGCCGTCGACGTGCAGCAAGAACAGGCGGCGGCCGAAGGCGACGGTCGGATCGGGCGCCGGCAGCTCGTCGGTGGCGAGCGCCGCGCGGAAGAACGCGAACGGGTCGAGGTGCCAGCGGCGATCCTCGGCCTTGGTGCCCTCGCGCAGGGTCCAAGGGCTCAGCGCCAGGCCACCGAAGGTGCCGACCACCACCGGCGTGCGGTCGTCGCCCGGACGCACGCGGTCGTGCGTGGTGACCCACACCTGGTGGTTGCGGTCGGCGCTGCGCGGTCCGTAGTGCACGCGGCGGCGGTCGGGCGGCGACTCGAAGTGCGTGCCCGGCCGGTTGTGGAAGGTGACGTCGATGCGCAACGGGTCGTCGGTGAAGCCCGGCTCGTAGGCGAAGCCGAGGCCGGCCATCCACGCGGCGAACGCGTCGGGGTCTGCTTCGAGTGGGCCCAGGTCGCCGAAGTGGACGATGCGCAGCGACGGACAGCGGCTGCGTTGGCGCTGGAGCCACGGCAGCAGCCAGGGGATCTCCGCGTCGTTGCCGTCGAACCAGGTGAGCACGGCGCGGGTGACGTCGCCGTCGAGGTCCGGTGGTTCACCGTCTTGCACGTTGTGCCGCCGCACGACGAGCCCGAGGTACTGCAGCGGCAGCTCCAGCATCTGGTGGATGGGGTCGACGTCGACGCGGGCGATGTCGTCGTGCACGCGCGCGCTGAGCGCGAGCACCTCGCGCGGCAGCCACACCGGGTCCACGGGCGCCATCGCGCGCGGCGCGTCGGCGTCCGTCATCGCGCTCGGGGCGGACTGCGGGCGCAGCGCGACCCCGAACGCGCCCAGGCTGCCCACCAAGAGGATGCGTAGACCCCTCTGCCGCAAGACCTTCCAGCCGTAGCTCCGCAGTGCTTATCGGCCTCGGCGCGGGTGCGAGGTTAGACCTCGGTGAAACCACCGAGCCGTCGTGTCCGCGAATCGTGCGGCGCCCCTGTGGTGTCCGCCGACAGCGTCGCGATCCTGGCCACGCTGGGACGTCGGGGCGGTGGCGTTCGCGAGCGTTTCACGTCACTGCCCGGCGATGACGAAGAAAGGCGGACATGTCGATGCCGTCGCGTCCTCGAGTATTCGGGTCGTCCAGCGCGCCGCGCGCTCTCGTTCGTGCGTGCGGGTCGCTCCTGCTGGCAGCCTCGTGCGCGGCGCCTCCGGCCGACGACCCTGATCCTGCGGTTGCCTCCCGCCTGGCCGCGGTGCGGTCCTGGGCGATCCAGCTGCAGGGGCTCGAACTCCCGGGCGCCGACGCCGCGCTCGTGGCGGCGTCGGTCGACATGCTGGTGATCGAGCCGACGCGGACGGTGCGCGGCATGGAGGCATTCGCCACGCGCGCGCTGGTGCGTCGGATCACGGCCAGCCCCGGCGAAAGCGGGGGGCGCAAGCTCTGTCTCGCCTACGTCAACGTCGGCCAGGCGGAGGACTACCGCACCTACTGGCAACCGACGTGGCGCGCGCCGAGCCGCGACGCGGCCGGCGCGCCCGACTTCTTGCTGGCGCTCGATCCCGACGGCTGGCCGGGCAACTACCCGGTCGCGTTCTGGACGCCAGCTTGGCGCCGGGTGGCAGGCGAGCTGATCGAGGCCGCTGCCGCCGACGGCTTCGACGGCGCCTATCTCGATTGGGTACTCGGCTACCAGGAACCGGCGGTGGTGGAGGCCGCGCGCAGGCAGGGGGTCGACCCCGTCGCGGCCATGGTCGACCTCCTGCTGGAGCTGCGCGGCCGCGCCCGCGCGGTGCACGCGGGCTTCGTCCTGGTGGCGCAGAACGCCGCCGAGCTGGTCGCCCTCGACCCGCGCTTCTCCTCCGCCGTCGACGGGGTCTCGCAGGAGGACCTCAGCTTCCGCGGCGAGGCCGGGGCGGGTTGGGACGACGCCGCCGCTGGCGACATCGCCACTTCCGAAGACGACGCCGCGCTCCTCGCCGACCGCCTGCGCGCCTGCCGCCAGCGCGGCCTCTGCGTGTTCACCCTCGACTACGCGCGCCTGCCTCAGCACGTCGACGTCGCGCGCCACCGAGCGCGGGCGGTGGGGGCGGTGCCCTGCGTCAGCCGCGTGGCCCTCGACCGCCTCGATCCGCAGTGCGCGTCGCCGGCTCGCTGAGCTCGTCGACAGCCGGCGTGGTGACGAAGACCGAGGCGGACGACGCGCCGCGCGCTACTGACCGATGCGCACCTCGAGCCCAGCACTCGCGCGCACGCCGATCTGGCCACAGGCCGCGCTGGCGAAAGCCTGTGCGAACAACGAGCGCCCCGCCAGCCACGGCGTGACCGGGATCGGCATCGGCAGCGCTGCCTCGCCGTGGCCGTCTGCCGTCGAGGAAACCAAGAGGGCACCCACAGGCATCACCAGGATGGTCACGTCTGCGAGCGGCAACGACGCCGACGTCGCCGCCAACGCGACGCTGATCGGTCCGCCGGCATCGGCCCCGCGCACGACCAGCGCGTGCTCTTCGTGGCCGACCCGAGGGGCTACGTTGGAGCGCAGGGACAGCGGACTCGCGCACATCGGCGAACTGGCGCCGTAGACCCGGCTCCGCTCGTCGCCGTCGCGCCGGCCATCCGCGTCGCGGTCCACGCCCATGCGGAAGCCCGACCCGCGCGGCGCGCCGGTCAACGTGAGCACGGCGCGCCCTTGCCGCGCCAGGGCGCGCAGGTCGTCGAGCGTGCGTGGCGCCGAACCGGCGACGTCATCGAAGAACCGGGCGGCGAACAGGTCGTAGACCATGCCGGTCTCGGCGCCGTCCAAGGTGCCCTTGACCAGGAGCTCGATGTCGAGCCGGCCTGTCCGAGCGACGAGCAGGTTGGCGGCGGCGACGGTCGCCGGCAGATCGGCGTTCGCGGCGTTCAGCGTCACCTGGTAGCCGACGGTCGGCGCCGTGCCGTTGTCGAACGACAACACGAAGCGCTGTAGGCGGGTCTTGTTGACGACGTCGGTCGACAGCGCGCCGAACACCGACCGCGACAACAGGTCGGACACAGTGTGGTCCGAGCCGTCGTGCAAGTAGGCGAACCCAGACACCCGGAATCCCATCGGGTCCACTTCGCCGCCGGTCTTCTTGTAGGCGTTGCGTAGCTGGGCGACCTTGAAGCCCTGCGGTACGCCGAGCGTCACCGCATCGAACAACAGCCGGTTCGTCCCCGTCGTCAACGCGTGGCAGTCGACGCACCGCGTCTGCGGTCGGAACTGCACGGTGGTGTAGTAGTTGAAGCCGTCCTGCGCGCTGAGCCCCGGGGGGTCGGTCGACAACGTGCGGTCGAGGTTCAGGTTCGGGTTCGGCGGGAACACCACCGAGTCGACGAAGCGGGCGTAGTCGTCGACGTCGGCGGTGGCGAGTTGGGCACCGCCCATCAACTTGTCGAACGCCGGGTTGAAGTCCTGAAAGCGCGGGCGGTCGCCACGCCAGTGCAGCGGCGTGACGTTGGCCAGGCCCTGCAGGGTCTGCGTGACCATCGGGCCCTTCATCGGGTGCAGGTTGAGGACGCGACCGAGGAAGTCGCGGGTGACGAACATGTCGCCGCCTCGGTCGCCGAGATCCCACGCCACGCCGTCCATCGTGCCGTCGACGTGGCAGCCCGCGCAGGCAAACGTGCCGTTCCCGGACAGCTTGGCGTCGTAGAGGAATCCACGGCCCTCCTTGATGTTCTGCGGCGTCGGATCGAACACTCCGAGCTCGCGCAGCACGGTCCGCGTCCGAGTGTCCACGACCGTCAGCGTGTTGCTCAAGCGGTTCGCCACGTAGAGGAGCGGCATGCTCGGATGCAGCACCAGCCCGCGCGGGCCACGCTTGTGGCGCGGGTCGGCGAGGGCGCCGCCGGCGTTGCCGACCTCGATCCGCGCCACCACCACGCCCTGAGCATCGAGCACTCCGATCCGGTCGGTGCCGAAGGCGGCGACGTAGAGCTGGCCGGCCGCGTCGAACACCAGGTCCATCGGCTGCGCCAGCGCCGTGCTCAGTGCCGGCGGGTTGGGCAGTCGCCCGTAGTCGATGCCCGGGTTGAGGTCGATCGGCAGGACGCTCGCGGCCGCGCCGGTCACGACCTTGGTCACTCGGTTGTCGACCGCGTGCCCACGCAGCGCCGGCTCGAAGCGCACGAGGTTGCGCGCTTCGGTGTTCGCGACCCAGAGTTCGGTGGTGCCGGGTCGCAATGCCATCTGCTGCAGGTTGGTGCCGACGCCGCTGTAGGTGCGGCGCACGCTCAGTGTCGCGGCATCGATCTCCACCACGTCGATGTCGCGCAGCTTGACGCCGTGCACGCCACTCCACTGCGGGTCGTCGGCGCGCACCAGGATGCCCTGCGGCGGTGCGGGAGGCAGGTTCACGTTGGTCGGCGGCGGCGGCGGCGGCGCCAGTCGGTCGTTGACGATGGTCGTACCGTTGCCGGAGCGTTGCACTGCCACCCACACCGTCGCACCGTCCGGGCTCGCCAGCAGGGCGCGAGGCTCGTCGCCGAAGATCGCGATCGTGCCGACCTGAGCCCTGGTCGCCGGGTCGAACACCCGCACCTCGCGGTCGGTTGCCACGGACACGAAGGCCCGTTGCGGGCTACCGGCGAAGACGACGTCGGCCGGCTCGTCCTTGCAGTAGAGCGTGTCCACCGCCACGCCCAGGCGCAGGGAGATGATGCTGATGCTGTCGGAGACGTGGTTCACCACCCACACCTCGTCGTCGGTGCGCGCGCGCACGCTGACCGGCTCGATGCCAACCGGGATCTCCGTGAGCAGCAGGGGGCGATCGGGTGCGGCGAGCGAATAGACCGTGAGGCGGTTGTCGGGGGTGTTGACCAGCAGCAGTCGCGAGCCGTCCGGCGTCAGCGCGATCGGCTTGGTCTGCGGGCTTTCGAAGTTGGTGTACGACTGCGCATGGCCCAGGGCGGCGCACGCGAGCATGGCGACGAGGAATCTGTACATGGCGGACGCGGGGAGAGACGGTGCGGGCTACGGACAGCGGTTGGAGTACTCGGGAACGACCAGCTCGACGCAGGCAGAGTGCGTGATCGAGTCGCCTGAATGAGGCGAAACGGCTGGCGATTGCGAAGGCGATCGCCAGCAACATGGCTCGGAGCGTGTACGCTCGATTCTCTCACCCCATCTGAGGCGAGGAGTGTCCCGATTCGCTCGGGAAGTCGCTTGCCGTCGGGCGTTTCGGGACGGGTCGGGTTCGTCGGGGTGCTCGGCATCGCTTCCGGCGGCGGGGGCACAACGGTGTGACGCGGCCGTCGATGGTTCTCCATCGACCCTCGGCCGTCCCCGCGCATCGAACGCATCCCGACTCCCCGTGCGGGCCCTCGAGCCGCGCCCGCGTCAGCGGGCGTCTGCTCCAAGGGCTGCCCGGCCCGGACCCTCGCCCCACCCGTTGCCTAGTCTAGTAGCCTGCGTTCGAGGGGACGGGCAACTCGACCGTCGCGGTCCCTCGCTGGCCGCTCGCCACCTCGACCGCGCCCAGCTCGATCAGCACCGACCGCCACGCGCCGGGATCGCCGCGGTGCTCACGACGAAACGCGCGCCGGGCGTCCGAGTCGGCCAGGCGTTGTGGCACCAGCAGCACGGTGTAGTGTCCAGGCGCGATGCGCGCCGACACCCGACCGTCGGCATCGGTGTGCGCCAGCCAGGTGAGGGTGTCGCCCCGCGCCAACTGCACGGGCGCTGCCGCGACCGGCGAACGGTCGGCGCGCAGCAAGCGCAGATCGATCGGCCCCGAGTGCACGCGAAAGACGGGATCGACGGACGCGCCGGGCCGCACCTCGACTTCGTGGTCGGCGACCAGCTCGACGCGCGGCCCGTCGCCCAGCTCGATCGCCACCCGGAACGTGCCGGGTCGCGCGCGCAGCTCGAAGCGCCCGTCGGCATCGCTGGTGATGCCCTGCTTGATCTGATCCGGGTGACCGTTCGGCTGCTCGCCGTGGTCGCCGGTGAGCAGGATCTCGCCCTGGTACGGTGCCTCGTCGAGCAGCACCAGGCCGCGCAGCGTGCCGCGGACGAGCGACGCGGCGAGGCCGTCGCCGAGCGCGCGCCGTTCGCCTGTCCGCAGCCCATCCACCGCGACGATCGTCTCCTCGTGGCGCCGGTTGCTGCTGCCGATACGCAGGCTCGACACCAACAGCAGGCGCCAGTCCCCGGGCGGCACTCCCTGTAACCGGAAGCTGCCGTCCGTCTCGAGGGGCTGCAGCCCCATCGTGTCGGCGGGCACGCTCTGCGCGACGCCGTCGACTTGGCGCAGCAGGCGCACGCCCGGCCAGCGGCTGCGCAGATGGGGCGCGACCTGCGCGCCGTCGATGCCCGCGTCTTCCAGCAACTGCCGCAGCAGCGTGGCGTCGATTCGGCCGCTGACCACGGCACCGCGATCGACCTGCAGCTCCCACGGTTCGGGCACGTTGGCCAACACCACGTCGGGCAAGACCACCGGTGCATGCCCCTCGCCCTGCAGACGCAGCGTCAGCGAAGCTTCGCCATGTGCCGTCAGTTGCACTTCGCCGCGATGGTCGCTCTCACCCTTGGCGACGCGCCAGGCTTGATCGGCCTGCACGCTGGATGTGCGGCCACCGGGTTCGAAGGCCAGGGTGAGCACGCCGACCGGCTGCCCACCCAGCGGCTGCAGCAGCTCCGCTGTGGAGCCGACCACGGGGGCGCCTTCGGCATCGACCACGTGCAGGGTGCGGGTGGTGGGCTGCGCCATGCGTACCTCCACCGGCGGCGCGCCTTGCTCGGTGACCTCGACCTCGTGCACGCGGTCCTGCACCCAGCCGCCGCCGCTCGGCTCGACCAGAACGCAGTGCGTGCCGAGGCGCACCCCGTCGATGCGCACCGTGCCGCCGGGATGGTTGCCACGCGCCCGCACCTGCTGGTCGCCCGGCCGCAGTTCGGCCGATGTGCCGGGCTTGGGCCACAAGCGCACGCCGAACTCCTCGATCGGCGCGCCGTCGGCGGCCAGCACGTGCACCAGCAGCCCGTGACCGCCGCGCATGACCAGCCGCACGTCGTTCACGCCCCAGTGCGGGGCGCGGCCGCGCGCCGCTTCGTGGCCATCGGCTTCGACCCGCAGCGCTACCGGGCCGTCGGGATCGCCGTCGTGGCGCTCGATGCGAAACGAGCCGTCGCCACCGGTGAACGTATCGGTGCCGCGCCCGTCCTGGCCCTGCGGGTAGGTGACCCGCGCGCCACCGATCGGCGCGCCTTGCTCGTCGACCACCACGCCGGCCACCGCCTCGATCTCGTCATCGGCCTTGACCACCACCTCGAGCCACACCGTGGCTTGGTCCGGCGTGACGGTCAGCGTGTCCGGCGCGACCTTCTGCCGCTGGAACACGCGCACCTGCCAGGTGCCGGCCCACAGCGGGCTGGAAGCCGAGATCGAGCCATCCGCGAGCGAACTCACCGTCCCCGGGCCGGCCGCGCGCGGCGTGCCCTGCGCCGCGCCGGGGCCGTCGGGTTCGACCAGGGCGATGCGCACGCCTTCCTGCGGCGCTCCGTGGCGGTCGAGCACGCGACCTGTCAGCTGCGTGCCGGCGTGCATCACCACATCGCCGACGTCGATCACCGTTCCCGGTGCCATCGTCCGCCAGCGGCAGGTCTGTGTGACGCGGCCCGGTGCATCGATCTGCAGCACGAACTCGTGCGGCGGCGGCGGTGCGAAGCGCAGCGCGAAGGTCCCGTCGGCTGTGGTGGTCGTCGGCGCCGGATCCTGCCAGACGACGGCACCGTGCTCGCGCTCGTAGTCGCGCACGCGCGCACCGTCTGCCGGCCAGCCGTGCAGCTCCACCGTGCAGCCGACGAGCGGGCGGCCGCCGACGGCGTCGACGGTCCGGCCGCGGATCACCGCCATCGTGTTCGCCGCCGAAGGTGGCTCCGCCGTCGCGATCCGCCGCTCGGCTTGCTGTGGGCGCGCGCCGTCGGAGAGAGGTGGCGCGGCCCGGTCTGCTCCTGCCGCCGCCGACTCGCTCGGCGCTGGCGACACGACCGCATCCCCGCCACCACTGGTGAGCAGCCAGGCACCCGCGAGCACCACGACGACGATCAGCAGGAGGGGCAGCGTCCTCATGCCGCGACCATACTCCGACGCCGGGGCACGAGCCCATCGATCGCCGTCGCTACCGGCACGCGCAGGTCGATACACTCGGTCTCACCGTCGATTGCCACATCGACGGTCCGAGGGACAGGCGGCTGCGGCGCCACCGCATGCCTCAGCTGGCGCAGCGCGGTGGGGCGGTCGCGCACGTCGCCGAACACCAACGATGGCCGGACGACCGAGGTCGTCGGCCATCGCACCAGCCTTGCAGCGGATGGAGCCGAGCTCCACCGCTGAACGCTGGCCTTCGGCACGAGCTGGCGCGCGCGGTCAGGCCAGGATGTCGCGGATCACGCGGCCGTGCACATCGGTCAGGCGGTGGTCGCGCCCCTGGAAGCGGTAGGTCAGCTTGGTGTGGTCGAAGCCGAGCAGGTGCAACATGGTGGCGTGCAGGTCGTGGATCTCGACCTCACCCTGCACCGGGCCGAAGCCGATCTCGTCGGTCTCGCCGTGCGAGTGGCCAGCCCGCACGCCGCCGCCCGCCATCCACAGCGTGAACGCCTCGATGTGGTGGTCGCGGCCGAGGAACTGCCGCACCTCGCCCATCGGCGTGCGACCGAACTCGCCGCTCCAGATCACCAGCGTGTCGTCGAGGAGCCCGCGCTGCTTGAGGTCGAGCACGAGGGCGGCGCTGGCGCGGTCCACCTCGCGGCATCGCGCATCGAGCGGCGCGCCGATGTGGTTGCTGGGATCGCCGTGGTGGTCCCAATCGGCGTGGTAGAGCTGCACGAAGCGGCAGCCGCGCTCGATCAGACGGCGCGCCAGCAGGCAGTTGCGGGCGAACGACGGACGGTCGTCGGCCACGCCGTAGAGGCGGCGCATCGACTGCGGCTCGCGGCGCAAATCGACCAGCTCGGGGGTGCTCGCCTGCATGCGGAACGCCAGCTCGTAGGCGGCGATGCGCGCCTCGGTCTCGGGGTCGTGGTGGGTGCCGGCGGCCAGCTCGTTCATCGCGCCCAGCGTGGAGAAGAAGTCGGCCTGCTCGGTGGGGTCGACGCCGGCCGGCGTCTGTAGGTCGAGCACCGGGTCGCCCTGGGCGCGGAACGGCGTGCCGGCGAGGCGTGTGGACAGGAAGCCGTTGCCCCACAGCGGGGCGCCACCGCGCGGGCCGCGGCTGCCGGACTGCAGGACCACGAAGCCGGGCAGGTCGTCGGCCTCGGAACCGAGACCGTACAGCACCCACGCACCAGCGCTGGGCCGGCCGAACTGGCCGAAGCCGGTGTTCATGAACAGCTTGGCCGGGCCGTGGTTGATCTGCGTGGCGCGCACTGCGCGCAGGAAGCACAGATCGTCGACGATGCCGGCGGTGTGCGGCAGGAGTTCGCTCATCCACGCGCCGCACTGCCCGTGGCGGGCAAAACGGCGCTCGGTGCCGAGCAGCTTGGCGTCGGCGCCGTCGATGAACGCGAAGCGTTTGCCCTGGCTCAGGCTCGGCGGCAGGGTCTGGCCGTGCAGGCGCTGTAGCGTGGGCTTCGGCTCGAACAGCTCGAACTGGCTCGGTGCGCCGGCCATGAACAACCAGATCACGCGTTTGGCTCGCGGCGCCAAATCGCGGCGGCGGCGATCGCCACCGTCCGCGTCGCGCCGCACCAGGTCGCCGAAGGCGAGCGCGCCGAGGCCGAGGGTGTTGCGCGCCAGGAACTCGCGGCGGGCGATGCGTTCGGGTAGGGGCGTCACGGTCGGTTCAGGAACTCGTCGAGGTTGAAGATCAGGCGCGCCACGGCGGTCCACCCGTGCTGCGGGTCGTGCGCCGCAGTGACCCGTGCGAGGTGGCCGAGCACCAGGTCGACTTCGGCCGCACGCGGCTCACGCCCCAGAGCCAGAAGGAAGGCGCGGTCGAGACGCGCCCGGTCGTCGCCTTGCACCTCGCGCAGCAGGCGGCCAGCGAAGCCCTCGGCCAGCTCGAGCAGCATCGGGTCGTTGGCCATGGTCAACGCCTGCAGCGGCGTGTTCGACACGCTGCGCCGGGTGCAGGTGACGTTGGCCTGTGGGGTGTCGAACACGGCCTGGAACGGGTACGGGCTCGAGCGCCAGATCCGCGTGTAGAGCGAGCGGCGGAAGCGGTCGGGCGGCGTGCTCGCCTGCCAAGTCTTCTTGGACTGCGTGAACGAGAACACGCCGTCGGGCTGCGGCGGCTGCACCGGTGGGCCGCCCATCCGCGTTTCGAGCAGACTGCTGATCGCCAGGGCCGCGTCGCGCAGCACCTCGCCGGACAAGCGCAGGCGGCGCTGGCGACCGAGCCAGCGGTTGCCGGGATCGCGGTCCCGCTGCGCGCTGTCGACCGTGTCGTCTTGGCGGTAGGTGGCCGAGGTCACGATGCGGCGCAGCAGGGCCTTGCGCGAGAACCGCACGCGGCGGAACTCGGCCACCAGCCACTCGAGCAGGTCGGGGTGGGTCGGCGGCGCGCCGCGCAGGCCGAAGTCGTTCTCGGTCGCCACGATGCCGACCCCGAACAACTGCTGCCACCAGCGATTGACGGTGACGCGCTGCACCAGTGCGTTGTCCCGATGCGCGAGCCACCGCGCCAGGTCGAGCCGGTCGGCGGGCTCTGCGTCGGTGGCGACGCAATCGAGGTTCGCCGGGAAGCCGGGGCGCACCTCGTGGCGCGGGTCGAGGAACGAACCGCGATGGAACACACGCGTGGTGCGCGGATGTTGCCGCGCTTGCATCACCAGCGTGGTCGGCATGCGCGGCTTGCGGCCCCGGTGCACCCTCAGCGCGCGCCAGGCCGCGGACCACGCGTCGGGCACGAGCGTGTCGTCCGCCGGCGCGTGTCCCAGCGCGACGCGGAACGCCCCCAGGCAGTGGCTACTGCCATGCTCCTGCTGCAGTTCGAGGCGCAGCTCCCAGTCGCCCGCGTCGACGGCTTGCTCGAGCGTGAACTCGGCGACGTGCGGTGTGTCGAATGCCGGCGCGATCGCCCAGCCGGCACCGGGCTCGGTGCCGGCAGCGGTGGCTACGGGGTACGACTTGCCACCGCTGGCGCTGCCGTCCTGCTGCACGTCGGCGCGAGCCTGTGCGAACGGCAGGCGCCGCCACGGCAGGTCGGGCTCCGCGTCGGCGGCGCCCTCCCGCCAAGGCCGCACGAACAAGCGCGCGTGCTGCAGCACGAAGTTGCCGTTGCGCGCCCGCCCCGGCCCGCCGGCTGACAGTCCGCTCGCCGGCAAGGCCTCGAGACGCAGGGCGGCGAAGCCGTCGCCGCCACCGCGTCCCTGCAGCACGTAGGTGCTGTACACCGCGTTCTGCCCCAGCACGCGGTACGAGCCGTCTTCTTCGGGGCGCAGCTCGGGGCCGTTGCTGCCCCAGGCGCGCGCCGGCTGCCAGGTGGCGAAGCCGGCCGCGGCGCGGTCGCGGGCGTCGTCGTAGCCCGCCTGCAACCGCTCGAACTCGCTTTCCCACGCCGCCGCCGCGGCCTCTTCGTCGTCGTTGCGCGGCACCAGCATCGACGGCTCGGCACTGACGCCGCCGTCGACGGTCTGGTCGAAGAACGCGAACAGGCGGTAGTACTCGTCGTGCGAGACCGGATCGAACTTGTGCGTGTGGCACTGCGCGCAGCCGATCGTCGTGCCCAGCCAAACGGCGCCGGTGGTGTTGACCCGGTCGATCACCGCGTTCACCCGGTTCTCCTCGTCCTTGGCGCCCCCCTCCTGGTTGACCTGCGTGTTGCGGTGGAAGCCGGTGGCCACTCGCTGCGCGCGCGTGGCGTGCGGCAGGAGGTCGCCGGCAATCTGTTCGACGGTGAAGCGGTCGAACGGCATGTCGGCGTCGATCGCCGCCACCACCCAGTCGCGCCATGGCCAGATCGACCGCTCGCCGTCGATGGTGAATCCGTGCGAGTCGGCGTAGCGGGCGAGGTCGAGCCAATGCCGCGCCCAGTGCACGGCGAACGCCGGCGACGCGAGGTAGCGGTCGACGAGTTCCTCGTAGGTAGTGCGGCCACTGACGAACTCGCGCAGCTCCGCCGGCGTCGGCGGCAAGCCGGTGAGGTCGAGCGCCAGCCGGCGCAGCAGTACGTGCGCGGGTGCCGGTGGCGACGGCTGCAGGCCAGTGCGGCGCAGGCGTGCGCGCACGAAGGCGTCGATGGGGTGGCCGGGCGGGTCTGCCGGCGCGAGCCCGGGCACCTCTGCGGGCACTTCGACGGCGCGCAGCGGCTGGTAGGCCCAATGGCCCTGCCAGCGCGCGCCCTCGGCGATCCACCGGCGCAGGACTTCGATCGCGCTGCCGCTGAGCCGCTCGCCGTGTTCGGCCGGCGGCATGCGTTCGTCGTCGTCGGGCGCGGTCACCCGGCGCAGCAGCTCGCTCTCCTCGGGCTTGCCGGGCACCACGGCCGCATAGCCGCCGAGGTCGGCCAGCATGCCGGAGCGGGTGTCCAGGCGCAGGCCGGCCTTGCGCCCGTCGGGATCGGCGCCGTGGCAGGCCAAGCAGTTCTCGGCCAGGATCGGCTGCACCTCGCGCGCGAACGCCACGGGCTGCTGCGCCGCTTCCCGACGCGCCAGCGCACCTGCGCAGACGGCGAGCCAGGAGCTGGCGAGCGCGAGCCGACGAAGCGTCATGGCTGCCAGTGTAGGGACCGCGCCGACCGACGCATGGTCGATCCGCGCGAACCTCACAGCACCGGCCCTGGCGGCGACATCGGCTGCACGTCGTTGCGCCTTCACCTGGGCGTGAGGCGGTGACGACCGCGTTGGTGGAGCGGACACCCGCGACAGCGGCGTCGCCCTCGCCCGCCTCGCTCCGCGATCTGCGTCGCCGGCTCGCTGAACCCAGCGACGAGACGGAGTCGACGACGAGCATTGCGTCTACCGGAGGCGTAGGGGTCGCGGCCCCTCGGGGCCGCGGTCGGGTGCAAGGCCAGCCGCGCGGCGTCAGAGATCGACCGTCAGAGATTGACCGGGATCAGCACGCGGTCGATCGAGTGCAGCCTGCCGTTGCAAGCCAGCACGTTGATCGGCCAGGTCAGCCACGGATCGCGCAGGTCGGGGTCGTTGTCGCGCAGGATGAACAGGAACGGTCGAATCGACCCGCCCTGCAGCGTGGGGATCTCTCGCGCGAACAGGACTTGCAGCGGGTTCAGGTCGCGCGGTGCGACGTGGTAGAGGAGCACCGTGCGGAGGACCGGGATCGGATCGCCGTTGCCGATGCGCGTCAGCGCGGCCACGATGGCATTGAACGCGCCTTCTTCGTCCCAGCCGCGATAGCCGAGGTCTCGGGCCAAGCGGATGAACGCAAGGTCGTTGGGTGCGAACAGCGTCAGGCTGTCCCCACAGTTGTTCAGCGCCTCGGCGATGCCGGGCACCGCTTGCACCGCGTTGAGGAGCATGTCGTAGTCGCGCCAGTCGCGGTCGAACTGCCCGCCGCTCGCGGCCACGATCTGGGTGAGAGTCTGGCGCTGCGCCCCTGCCGGGGTGGCCAACGCGAGGGAGAGAGCGCCGAGAGACAGGGTGAAGAGCTTCATCATGGTTGGGTGTGACAGGCCCATCGGCCGGCCGGGTCTTCGCGTGCCCTCGGCGAGGGGATGCGCACTGCGATCGCCTTTTCGCCCACGTGCGAGTCGGCGCTGCGCGCCGACCAGAGACAGCAGCAGGCCGTTCTCCTGCCAGGGGCTTCCAGTGCTGTTCAGGCCTGGCGAATGCGGCACCGTGGCGACTCGCACGCCCTGCAGATTTCGCGCGCGCCGCGCCGTCGCCCTCGTCTGGTACGGCGGCTCCGCATCCGAGCGAGCGGACGGGGCGAATGAGCGGGGTGATGCACGCGCTCGCTGCTCTCCTTCTCGCTGCTTCCCTCACAGCCCAGCTCGCCCCGGAGGTCGGAGCCACCGAGCGCGCCGAAGTCGGACGCACCCTGGCGAGGGCCGTGGCGTCGTCGCGTGCCGCCGGTGAGGTCGATCCGTCCAAGCGCTTGCTCTCCCTGCGGTCGGCGGCCGGCGCCGCCGCCCAGACCTTGCCGCCGACCTCTCTGGTGGGCGCGCGCTTGCAGGCCCTGGCCGACCCGCCGCCCGACGGTACGCCACGTCCCGAAGCCGCGAGTGCGCTACGCCAGACCGAGGCCACCCTCGGCCGGATCGCCGCCGACCTGAGCTTCGAGCCCCTGCGCGAGGCGCCCGTGCCTGAAGGCTGGCCGGCGCCTGCCCCGGTCGGGGACGTCGTCGTCAAGGATTACCCCACCTACCGCATGGCGCGTGCCCCCATGCGCTCGGCCGGCGACATGAGCGCGTTCTGGAAGTTGTTCCAACACATCCAGAGCAACGACATCCCGATGACCGCTCCCGTGCAGATGGATTCGGCCTCGCTCCCCCGGCGGGCGCAGGAGTCTGGCGGCAAGCCGGAGCAGGCTGACTCGCAGAGGTCGATGGCCTTCCTCTACGAGTCGCCGGAACGTGGTCCCACCGGTGAGCAGGACAAGGTCGAGGTCGTCGACGTGCCGGCCGCCCGCTGGGTGTCGGTCGGTGCCCGCGGCTACGACAGTCCCGGTCGTCTCGAGGATCTCGAAGCAACGCTGCGCACCTGGCTGGCCGAGCATGCACCGCTCTACGAGGTCGTCGGTTCGGCGCGCATGATGGGCTGGAACAGTCCCTCGGTGCGCGGCGACCGTCGCTTCTTCGAGGTGGAGCTGCCGGTGCGTCGCCGGCGCGACGCCTAGCTCCTGGCTTCGCCAGCCGCGAGCCGGTCGTGCCTCAGCGCCGCCAGAACCTCGGGCTGAGGAAGACCAGCAGAGCCATGATCTCCAGGCGCCCGAGCAGCATCTGCACCATGCCCCACAGCTTGAGGTATGCCGGCAGGTCGCCGAACGAGCCGTAGGGGCCCAGGTTGATCGCGATCGAGTTGGTGAGCTTCGCCTGTCCGGCCTCCACCAGCACACCGTTCAACGCCGGGCCGGTGTTGCCCATGAAGGTCGCCGACATCGACAGGCAGCTCATGGGATCGAGGCGCGGGTCGGTGGCGAAGACGAAGGCGCCGATGGCGACGATGGCGAGCCACAGCACGACGATCGCGAGGATGGCGGAGACCACGGGGTCGGCGACGACTTCGCCGCCGAGCTTCAGGCGTTCGACGCTCTTGGGGCGGATGAAGCGTCGGCCGTGGTAGGCCGCCAATCTCGCGCATACCGCCACGCGCAGCATCTTGATGCCGCCGGCGGTCGAGCCGGTACACGATCCGACCAGCATGCCCAGCAGCACGCACAGCAACGCCAGGGTCGGCCAGTTCTGGAAGTCGGCGGTGGCGAACCCGGTGCTGGTGAAGATGCTGGTGATATTGAACGCGGCGTCGCGGAAGCAGCGCGCGAGGCTGGTGTAGTCGCGCAGCTCGCTGCCGTTGGGCAGCGGCCCGCCGCGTAGCCAGAGCGCCAGGGTCGCAGCGGCGATGCTCGAGCCGACCATGGCGGCGTAGACCCTCAGTTCGGGTATCTGCAGGATGCGCCGTGTGTCGCGGCCGCGGCTGCGCGCGATCGCCACCATCCACGCGAAGTTGCAGCCGCCGAGGAACATCGCCACCGTGGCGACGACCTCGACGCCGACGTGGTCGAACGCGCCGATCGACAGGTTCCGCGTCGAGTAGCCGCCGGTCGACATGGTGGTCATGGCGTGGCAGGCGGCCTCGAAGGGGGACATGCCCGTCGCCCAGTAGCCCAGGGCGCACAGCGCGTTGAGCACGAGGAAGCAGCGGAACAGAGCGCGCGCTTGCTCGAGCAGGCGCGGTTCGCTCAGGCCGGTCGACACTCCGGTCTGCTCGGAAGCGAGCAGGCTCTTGCCGGTGACGCCCATGGCCGGCAGCAGGATGATGAACACCAGGATGATGCCGAGGCCACCCGAGAACTGCAGGAGCGAGCGCCACAGCAGTAGGCTCGGGGGCAGCGACTCGATGGCGGGTGTCGCACTGGCTCCGAGCACCGTGGCACCTGTCGTCGTCAGCCCGCTGATCGTCTCGAACGTGGCGTCGACACCGCTGTGCAGCGCCCCCGACCACACGAACGGGATGCCGCCGAGGACGCCGGCCAGCGTCCAGGCGAAACCGACGACAGCGATGCCCTCGCGCCGGTGGAACTCGCGGTCGGAGCTGCGGCCGGCGAGCCACAGCAGGACCGCCACCAGGAAGCCGATGGCCATGCTGCCGCCGAACCCCGTGCGGGTGTCGTAGTCGGACGGCGCCTCGAAGAAGGCGAAGAGCAGGGGCACGGCCTGCACGGCAGTGAAGAACACGGCGAAGCCGGCGAGCAGGCGCGCGACGCTGGCGAGACTCATCGCCGGGGCTTCATGCCGCGAACACGCCGAAGGACGTCCAGTAGGCGTCGGCGCCCTCCGCACGCAGGGTCGCTTCGTCGCGGTAACCGAACAAGACCGCGAGGGTGCGCAAGCCGGCGGCCTTGCCGGCGCGCAGATCCTGCACGCTGTCGCCGATCATGGTGCCGCGTCGCTTGCTGGCGTCCCGCGCCCCGAGTTGGTCGAGTGCGTGCAGGCACGGTCCTGGGTGCGGCTTCTTGGTTGGGGTGCTGTCGCCGGCGACCACGACGCTGAGGTAGCGCCGCAGCGCCAGCGCGTCGAGGATGCGACCAGCGAATTCGAGCGGCTTGTTGGTGACCACCGCCATGGCGGTGCCGTCGGCGTGCCAGCGGGCGAGACACGACGACACGCCCGGAAACGGGCGCACGAGCCGAGTGCACTGCTCGAGGTGATGGTCGTGGTAGAGGGCGGCGGCGTCGGCGCATGCCTCCGCCCCGAGCCCCGGCAGCGCCCGCCGCAGGAGGACGTTCAGTCCGTCCCCGACCATGCTGGCCACGGCGCCGTCGTCGAGTCGGGGCAAGCCGTTGGCCGCGCGCACGTGATTGACCGAAGCGGCGATGTCCGGCAACGAGTCCACGAGCGTGCCGTCCAGATCGAACAGCAGCGGTGGTTCCAGCATGGGCGTGCAAGTATGCTGCCGCGCCGACCGATGAACGCAAGGGATCTTCGCGTGCTTGCCGCCGCCGCCGTTGGCGTGGCGACGATGACGGGGTGTGCGGCGCCACCGCAGTGGCGCGACCTCGGCGATCGGGCGGTCTCCTTCGAGACCGCGTGGAACGCGGTGGTCGAAACGTCGACGCGCCACGGTTTCACCCCCGACGACCGCGGCACCGATCGCGGGCGGGGGCTGTTCCAATCGCGATGGCGATCGTGGACGCAGGGGTTCGGCCAGAGTCGGCGGATGCGCATGCGCGCCGAGCTCGAGCGCGCCGAAGCCGTCGACGAGAGCCTGGTCTGGCACCTGCGCTTCTGCGTCGAACGCCAGTCGGTGCCGGACATGGCGCGGAGCATGAACCCGCGCGAGTCCGATTGGGTGTCCGACGGTCAGGATCGGGACTTCGAGGACGTCATCGAAGCGCAGTTGCGCCTGCGCTTCGGCGACCGCGTCGTGGCGCCGGCGCGAGCGGCGCAATAGCGCAGCGCCGCCCTGCGGCGGCGCGAGCTTCTCGCTTCGAGACGGCGTCGGACGGCGGCCAAGCGCTAGCTTCTATCGGGCTCGGGCCGATGATGTGGCACCCGCGGCCCGGCGCCGCCCCCGAATCGAACGAACCCCGTGAGCGTCCAAGCCTCTCTCCTACACGAACACTATGCCCATGCGCGGCGGCGCGGTGTCTTGCGCTTCCTGGGCGAGGTCTTGGGCTACCCCGTGCGTATCTGGCAGCACCGGCTGCTGGTGCAGAACTTCTTCCGACGGGAGCTGTTCGGCCGCTTCCGCGGCAGCTTCCTCGGCGTGTTCTGGGTGCTGGTGCAGCCGATCTTCCTGTTCTCGATCTACTTCTTCGTGTTCGGCTTCATGTTCGGCACGAAGTTCGGTGGGCAGGTCGGCCCGGGCTTCGCGGTGTACATGCTGTCGGGGCTGCTGGTGGTCACCGCGTTCATGGAGGCGACGCTGCGCTCGTGCACCGTGGTGGTCGAGAACGGCAACCTGGTGAAGAAGGTCGCCTTCCCCTGCGAGCTCCTGCCGGTGCATCTGGTGGCGGTGTCGACCATGGTGTTCCTCGTCGGCGCGATCGTGCTCATGGCCATCGGCCTGCCGACGGGCACGATCACCCCGGACGCCCGCATCCTGTTGTGGCCGGTCGTGCTCCTGGTGCAGATCGTGTTCTGCCTCGGGGTCGGCCTGCTGCTGGCATGCGTCCACGTGTTCATGCGCGATGCCTCGCACATCTGGGGCTTGTTGGGGCAGGCCTGGATGTTCCTGAGCCCCGGCTTCTGGTGGATGGAAGGTCCCGACGGGCTCCTGGCCAAGGCGTCGTGGGCGGAGTGGCTGCGGCTCAACCCGCTCTACCCACTGCTGCAGGCCCATCGCCTGTCGCTCGGGGTCACGCCGAGCCACGTCGACGGCACGCTCACCGGACACCTGCTGACGGCGTCGGCTTGGGCGGTGGGCATGCTGACCGTCGGGCACGCGTTGTTCATCAGTCGCCGCGAGAAGTTCGCGGACCTGGTGTGAGGTGAGCTTGACATGAGCCAGTCGGTCATCCAGGTCGAGCATCTGAGCAAGAGCTACCAGCTCTACGGCTCTCCCTTCGGGCGCCTGCTGGAACGGCTGCCGTGGAACGACCGTCCCCGTCACCGCTCAGTGCATGCGCTGCGCGACGTGTCGTTCACCGTCGACGGCGGGACCTGCATGGGTCTCGTCGGCGGCAACGGGGCCGGCAAGTCGACGCTGCTGAAGATCCTCACCGGCACGACGTTCCCCAGCGTCGGCGGCTACCGCATCCGTGGTCGCATCGCCAGCCTGCTCGAGCTCGGTGCCGGCTTCCACCTCGACTTCACCGGGCGCGAGAACATCTACATGAACGCGGCGATCATGGGTTTCTCGCGCCGCGAGACCCAAGCCAAGTTCCAGGAGATCCTCGACTTCTCCGAGCTGCACGACTTCATCGACGCGCCGATCCGCACCTACAGCTCGGGCATGGTGTGCCGCCTGGGTTTCTCGGTGGCGGTGGCCAGCGATCCCGACGTCCTCATCATCGACGAGATCCTGGCGGTGGGCGACATGCACTTCCAGCGCAAGTGCGTGGAGCGCATCTGGGACTACAAGAACCGCGGCAAGACGATGTTCTTCTGCTCGCACTCGCTCTACGACGTGCGGCAGATCTGCGACAACGCCATCTGGCTGAAGAACGGCAGCATCGCTCGCCTCGGCGATGCGGTGATGGTCACCAACGACTACGCCACCTACGAGAACCAGCTCGGCGCCAAGCAGGACTTCGAGATGAAGGAGAAGCCGCCGGCGCACGACGACCAGCCGCGCATCCTGGCGGTCGAGCTGCTCGACGCCAAGACCGGCGAGGCGCGCAACGTGTTCAACCCCGGCGACTCGGTGGCGGTGCAGGTGCGTCTGCGCAACAGTCCGGTGCCGGAGAAGCTCGCGCTCGCGGTGGGTGCGACGCGCAAGGAGGGGCTGCTGCTGTTCGCGCACAGCACGCAGTTCGACGGCGTGTCGCTCGACTTCCAGGAGGGGACGGTGACGCTCGTGCTTCCCGACCTCCGCCTGCTCGCGGGCGAGCTGGTGGTGCCGGTTTGGCTGCTGGATGCGCGCGGCGTGCATCGCTACCACGAGATGCCGGCCAGCAAGAACCTGATCGTCGAGAACCGCACCAAGGATCTCGGGGTCGTCCTGCACGACCATCAGTGGCACGTCGAGGCGATGCAGCGGTGATCGAGCTGTCGTTGCTCATCGTCAACTACAACAGCTGGAAGCTGTGCGCCGAGGCCGTGCGCTCGTTCCACCAGCACGCGCCGACCGGCATGACCTGGGAAGTGGTGGTGGTCGACAACGCGTCGCCGTTGCGCGATGCCGCCGCCGAGGCCGACCTCGAGCGCGTGCTCGACCAGGTCGGCGGCCGCCTGATCCGCCACCACGAGAACGGTGGCTACAGCAAGGGCATGAACCTTGCCTTCGCACACGCCAGCGGCCGCCTGATCCTGGTGAGCAACCCGGACGTCGTCTTCAAGCCGAGCTGTGTGCAGGCCCTGGCCGACTACCTCGACGTGCACCCCGAAGCGGGGGCCGTGGCGCCGGTCGGCTACTGGGATCGCGGCCTCGATGGCCTACTGCCGCCGAACATCCTGCCGACGATCCCCGACCTCCTGTCGCTGGCGCTGGCCGACGTGTCGCCGCGCTGGTCGCGCCGCTACGCCGCACGCCGCACGCAGGCCGCCTTGCCGATCTGGCTGGCCGACACGCCGGTGAACCTGCCGATGTTGTCGGGCTGCTGCTTCTTGATGCGGCGCAGCACGATCGACGAGCTGGGTCTCTTCGACGAGCGCTTCCCGCTTTACTACGAGGACACCGACCTGTCGATGCGCCTGCGGCGTGCCGGACTCGAGATCGTGCAGGTGCCCGAAGCCAAGATCGTGCACCTCTACAACCGCTCCGGGCAGACCGACCACGGCGAGGCGATGGAGCGCTACTGGCGCAGCCGGCGTCTCTACTACCGCAAGTGGTACGGCTGGCTGGGCGGCAAGCTGTACGACGCCGTGCGCTGGTTCCTGCAGACCGGCTGGGCGCGACGCCGGGCGACGTTGTCGCCGCAGGAGCACATCCACGACCTCGGCACGACCGACGACAAGCCGGTCTTGCGCTTTCCGTACTCCATGCAGCGCTACCTGGTCGAGGGTGCGCTCGACGCGCACTTCTTCCTCGCGTGCGGCATCTTCGGCAGCGGTGACAGCTGGACGCCGTCGGACTCGTTGTTCCAGGGGTTCGGTCCGACCACCTTCTTCTGGCGCGTCGTCGACATCAGCGACCTGCGCCGCCCCAAGTTGGTGGGGGTCTACCGCCACACGCTGACCTACCCCACGCGCATGATGCAGGCGCTGTCGGCCGGAGCCGGATCGTGACCGCGCCCAAGCTGTCGGTGGTGGTGTTGTCCTGGAACACCAAGGACATCACCCTGGCGTGCCTGCGCGCCTTGCAGCGTGACACGGCGCGCCACGAGCGCGAGGTGCTGGTCATCGACAACGGCAGCCACGACGGCTCGGCCGACGCGGTGGCTTCGGAGCACCCCTGGGTGCAGTTGGTGCGCAACCCCGACAACCGCGGCTACGCGGGCGGCCACAATCAGGGGGCGCGCATGGCGCGGGGAACGTTCCTGTGCACGCTCAACTCCGACACCGAGGTCGCGCCAGGAGCCCTCGACGCGCTCGTCGACTTCCTGGAGGCCGACCCGACCTACGGGGCGGTCGCGCCGATGCTGGTCCACCCCGACGGGAGCGTCCAGCGCGCCTGCATGCGGTTCCCGGGCTTGCTCACCGCGCTGTGCTACGACACTTGGGTAGGCAAGGTCTGGCCGGGTTCCTGGGTGGAGGCCCGCTACTACATGCGCGATTTCGACCACTTGTCGAGTCGTGACGTGGCGCAGCCGCCGGGCGCGGTGTTCGTCATCCGGCGCCAGGAGTACCTCGACCTCGGTGGACTCGACGAGAACCTCTTCCTGTTCTTCAACGACGTCGACCTGTGCCGGCGCCTGTGGAAGATGCGGCGCCGGATCCGCTACCTCGCCGATGTGCAGGTCGTTCACCACGGCGGGGCGTCGACCAAGGGCTACGGCGACTTCATCGTCGTCTGGCACCGCAACCGCCTCGCCTACTACCGCAAGCACTACGGGCCGTGGGTCATGCCCTACCTGCGAGCGATCGTGCGCATGCGGGCGCTGCAGGAACGGTTCGCGCTGCGCCGCCGCTACCGGGATCCCGGCGATCTGCGCTCGGCGCTGGCCGACCTCGCCCGCTGTCGGCGCGAGATCCTGGCGCCATGAGGGTCGCCCTGGCTTGCCACAACTTCCCGCCCGAGTTCCGAGGCGGCACCGAGCGCGTCGTGCACGCGCTGGCTCTGGCGCTGCGTGACGCCGGCGACGAGGTGGTGGTGTTCGCCGGCAGCGACCTGCCGCACGACGGTCGCGACGTCATCGAGGAGGACGGCGAGGGGGTGCGGGTGCTGCGTCTGCGGCGGCGACCGGACGAAGGCTACGGCCTCGTGGTGCGCAACCGCCGACTGCGCGATCTCGTGGTGCAACGCGTGCGCCAAGAGGGGTGCGACCTGTTGCACGTCCACCATTGGTCGACGTTGAGCGGGCAGCTGGCACGCAAGGCACGCAGCTGCGACGTCGCGGTGATCGCCACCCTGCACGACCTGTGGACGACCTGCGGCCGCTTCTTCCGGCGCCCGCCGCCCGGAATCGTCTGCCCCGAGGCCGCCGGGCGTGAGGCCTGCGTGCCATGTGCGGCGGTTTCGCTCGAGGTGCCGCTGCCCAGCCTGGCGCGCGGCATCCGGCACCGCGACCGCGAGATCCAGCGCGAACTGCGCGCCGTGCAGATCCTGACGGCGCCGAGCCGGTTCTGCGCCGACGCGGTCGCCCGGCATGCCCCGTGGTCGGGGCCCATCGAAGTCGTGCCGCACGGGCTGCTCGAGCCGGTGGCGGCCGGCGACCGCGCGCAGGCCTTCGCGGAGGGCCGGCCGCTGCGGGTCGGCACCTTCGGCAACCTCGTGCGCGAGAAGGGCGTACTCCTCCTGGTCGAGGCCGCGGCGGGCCTGCCCGACGTCGAGTTGCACCTGGCCGGTCCGTTCCTCGAGCCCGCCTTCGCCGCCGAGGTGGAGGACCTCGCCGCCAGGCTCGGTGTGCGCGTGCTCTGCCACGGCGCATGGCGGCCGGGTGAGCCACACCCGGCGACGATGCTGGACCTCGCGGTGTTCCCGTCGCTCTGCCAGGAGACCTACGGGCTGGTGGTCGAGGAGGCGTTGGCGCGTGGCGTGCCGGTGGTGGTATCCGACCTCGGCGCTCTCGGCGAGCGCGTCGGCGCGGCTGGCCTGGTGGTGCCGCCGACGCTGGAGGCGATGCGCCCGGCGCTGCGCGAGGCGACGTCGGCGGCGCGCCTGGCGGCGCTGAGGGTGGCCACCCAACGGCGCTTTGCCACGATCGCCGACGCCACGTCTCGCTACCGCGAGTTCTACCGACGGGCGCTGGCGGCTACCGGCGGCTGACCACACAGGACGGGCCCGGCAACTTCGTGCGGCAGGCGACGATTCGCAGCACTCCGGTCTGGTGGGCGTATGTCGCGTCACTTCCGCTTCAGCATGTCGGCGCCGTAGCGTTCCACCTGCTGCAGCGGTTCGTCGCCGAAGCGCTCGACCACGGTGTAGTGCGCGCGGATCCAGGCCAATAGCTCCACCGCGAAGTCCTTGCCGAACAAGGGTAGGCCGTACTCGACGCTGGGGCGGTGCACGAGGGCGACGTAGTCCGGAGGGTGCCGTTCGAAGTCGGCGAGGATGTCAGCCTCGCCGAACATCAGGATCTCCGGCGGCATGAAGTTCACGTGCCGGGTCGGATTGCGCCGCCGCGTCAGGTAGTCGACCATGACGCCTTCGGGCATGATCGCCACCGTTGCGTTCGGGTCGGTGTGGGTCACGATCCAAGTCGCGACTCGGCCCCATAGGGCGGCGATCGCTTCCTCCTGCACGTAGAAGGCATCGTCGCGCGCGCCGAACGTGGCTCGCTTGGTTTGCATCTGCAGCCGCGCGCGGCCGAGTAGGCCGAGCGCGAGCACCGTGGCGAGACCGAGCACGGTCGCTCGTGCGATCGAGGCCTGGCCGCCCCGCGCAGCGATCGCGTCCGGCACGCGCCACAGCGCCACGGTGACGAGGACCAGGGCCGGCATCGCCAGGCCGAAGCCGTAGTGCGCGATGCGCACGTGCAGGCAGATCTTGGCCAGCAGCGCCAGGGCGAGGACGGCGAAGGCGATCCGCCAACGGGCGTCGGCACGCTCGTCGGGATCGCTGCCGGCGCGTTGCGCGTGCACGCGCGCGGCGACCACGAGGGCGACCACCAGGGTCGCGAGGCCCAGCGGTAGGAACACCTGCTCGTACACGAGAGTCGACCAGGGCACCGACAGCATCACCAGGCTCGCCCCCGCCGGAGCCACCCACGGCGGCACCCGGCCGCGCAAGAGCAGGGCAGCCCCGAAGACTGCGACCGCCGCCCAGGTGTCGAGGAGCGTGAGCGGGATCGCGATCGGCAGGGCACCGACGCGAGTCACCGCGAACAATCCCAGCAACCCGGCGAGAGCGCCGGCCGCGAACCGGCTGCCGGTCCACGCTCGTGCCAGCAGCAGACCAGGCGCCAGGGTGCCGGCGAGCACCACGGTCCACACCCCGGTGCTCTGCAGGCGGACCCATGGCGCGTCGAGGCCAGAGCACCACTCGTAGTAGGGGAGGTTGCGCAGCGCTGCGTTGCCGAGGTGCGCGAAGCTGCCGAGGGTCGCTCGCAGGGCATCGGCGGCGGGCATCGCCGTGCTCAGCAGGGCGAACGCTCCTGCCAGGGGCACGACCGCACCGGCCAGCGTGGCGAAGAGCGCGCGCCCGCGGCCACGCTCGTGCAGCAGGCAGCCGGCCACGACCGCCAGAAACGCCGCGGCGCCCACCTCGGCCTTGGTCTCCAGGCACGCGCCGAGTGCGACGCCGCACCAAGCGAAGGCGCGCCGACGGTCTGTCCGCATGGCTCGCCGCAGCAGCCAGAGGGCGAGCAGGGCGAGCGCCACGCCATGCGTCATCTCGTGCGAGTAGGGGGAGACCCAGTTGAAGTTGCCCGACGCGTCGATGCCTTGGAACGCCGACCCGAGGAGCCAGGCGAGACCGGCCGCCAGCGCGGCGCCGCGGCCGCCCAGCGCGCGTCCGATCTGCCAGACCAACGCCGTGACTGCGCCCACGAGCGCGAGGTTGGCCAGCGCTTGCGTGCGGATGGCCGGACCGAACACCCAGAAGACGGCCGCGTTGAGGTAGGCCGAGAGTGGGCCGTTGAACCAAGCGATGTCGCGGTAGAGAACGTCGCCTTGCGTGATCCGCCACGGCACGTAGAGCTCGCGGCCGTAGTCGACGAAGAGATGGAAGGTCTTGCCCCAGGTCCAGATGGCCAGGGCCGCCCCGAGCGTGGTGAGCAGAACCGTCGCCAACCAGCCCGGCGGGTCGCACAGCCAACGCCGCGCGCGCGCCAGGATGTCCGAGTCGGCGGGAGGTGGAACGACGTCGGCTGGCGGACTCAACGTCTTCGACCTGCGACCTGCCTCATGCGTGCGCGAGCTTACGACCGGTGTCGCGCCACCGTGTGGCGCAAAACCATGGACGACCTTGGCGTGGCGCCTGGGCGCGGGATGGATGCGCACGGTGACATCGCTGTATGCGCCGCAGGACAGCCGCGGTCGGCCTCGTGGGTCGGGCATGCGGTCAAAATCGTGCGTAAACAGCTTCCAGAAATAGCCTTATGGATATTTGTGTCGGGGGCCTGAGGCGCCGGGCACGCGCTTCGCGCTTGATCCCCGCAGCGCGCTCGACTTCGACGCGCCATCACGTTGCCAAGGAATGACGACCATGAACCGAACGATCAAGACGACTGTTGCAGCCTTCGCTCTGCTGGCGGGTCTGGCGATGCCGGTCACGGCACAGCGCCGCGGCGAGCGCACCGGTGTCGATGTGTCGATCGGCAAGCGCGTCGGCGACCACGAGGTGTCGTTCGGCATCCACTTCGGTGGCCGCGCCAGGCCGGAGACGAATCGCCCGGTGCGACGTGGGCACGAGCACGTCGACGCCAGCCGCCGCTGGGTGCCCGCGCACTGCGAGACGATCACCGAGAAGGTCTGGATTCCGGAGCGCTGCGAGCGCGTGTGGGTGCCACCGGTGTTCAACGAGTGTGTCGACTCCCTGGGGCGCCGCCACCGCACCATCGTTCGCGAGGGTTACTGGAACACCGTCACCCACCCCGGCCGATGGGAGTTCGTGACGCGCACGATCACGGTGCCGGGGCACTGGGTTGTATGTGCCGCGACTGACAACGCCGTGCGCGGATTCGGCGATGTCCTTCCGCTGCAAAGGCGCTGAACTCGCCTGCTTCCAACGGCACTGGAAGCCCCGAGCAACAAAGCGGCCGGGGCCCCTTCTGGTCGGCGCCAAGCGCCGACTGCAACCAAGCCCTTGGTTGCGGCCCTGGCCGCGATGGGAGACCGTCCGTGGTCGAAAAGCGTTCCTGCACTGAGGGTCCGACCATCGTCCGCCGCGCCATCGCTCGCCGAGCGAGGCGCGGCGGCTTCATTTGCGGTCTGCCTGCGGTTGGCCGGTCAGTTTCGCGCGCAGAGCACGGAAGTCGCCAGTGATACGCCAGACGAGCGCGGCGCTCGCCGCGAGGGCGCTGTAGGGAAGGAAGCACCAGACCCACACCGGACGTTCGTCACGAGGGCGATCGAGCGAGGTGAGACCGAGGAAGGCGAGCACCATGGCCAGGACCACGAGCGCGCGCAGGCCCCGGCTCTGCGACCGCTTCGCGGCGAGCCAGGTCCATGCCAGGGGCGGCCCGAGGAGGGTGTAGGTCGACTTCTCCGTTGCCGGGCCGAGCAGCAGGAACCAGCACATGGTCAGCGAGAACGCGTACTCGTGCACGCGCACTTCCGACCCACCCGCCCGCCTCAGCAACAGACACGCGACGACGATGGCTCCACCGCTCAGAGCGCCGAGTACGAGGAAGAGCGGGTCGGGCATGGTCAGACCGAACGACACCGCTACGAGACGCAGGTCTCGGTAGGCGTGGATCAGGCTGCCGCCGGTGCGATCCTCGCCGCGGAGCACGTTCCACAGGTCCGTGTACTGGCGTGCCACGTAGGCCGGGTCTTGCAGGGCGAAGGGGAGTGCGAACACCGCCGCTACGAACACGGCGAGCCAAGCAGCGTGCCGGAGCCGCAACGCGCCGAGAACGCCGCCGTAGGCGACGGGGTAGACCTTGAGCGCCACGCTCCCTGCCACGGCGGCGGCGGGTCCTGCGGCATGCCCGCGCAGCGATCCCAGCGTCGCCAGGAGAAAGCACGCCAGGATGTGCGGGTTGCTCTGGCCGTTGTTGAGGCTGCCGATGCCCAGGGCGCCGACGACGATGAGCACGAAGGCGCGCTGCCGGCTGCTCAGCGGGAACGGGAATCCGAGGCGCGTCGCGAGGCGCAAGGCGGCCGCGAGCATGCCGAAAGCGAGCAAGCGCCAGAGCACGCTGCCCAAGACCGCTCCGCAGAGGGAGAAAGGCACGAGCATGGCCGCTGACAGCGGCAGGTAGCGGAAGCCGCTCGCCCAACCGTCGGGTTCGAGATAGAGGTCGCCGCCCTGACGGAACGCGTCCGCGGCCACGGCGAAGACCGTCAAGTAGACGTTGTTCCGCCCCGGATCGCGCTCGAACAGGGCGATCCGCGCGGCGATGCCGATCGCCAGGAGGATCCAGCCTCGCCACGCCCACGTTTCCCATCGGGAATGCACGTCGTGGCTGGCACTCGTTCCGACCGCGGTCGGGCCGGGAGGTGTCGTCAGGCACGCCTCGCCCATGACCGCGCGGATCATCGCGCAGGAAGCGATGTCGTTCCACATCTCCTTCGCTGTTGCCGCCGCTCCGCGTGTCCGTCGGCGCCTCCCCTCTCGCGTTCGTCTTGCCGCGCTGGCGCGGCGATGCAACGAGAGGTCGGCGGCTCGCACCTGGGATTGTCCTTAGTGACCGGCGACTGGCGACCGGGTCACTGCGAGCCGAAGCATCTGCTGTCTTGGCCACGGACCCCGCGGCGTCCTACCATGAGCGGGTGGCTCGCGCGCCTGTGCCCGATCCGAAGCTGACGCTCGTCCTGCCGGTCTACCGCGGCGCCTCGTTCCTCGCTCGTTCGCTGGCCGACGCCCATGCGTGGCTAGCGCAGCTGGAGGGCGGCACCGAACTCCTCGTCGTCGACGATGGCAGCGACGACGGCTCCGCGG
Organism: Planctomycetota bacterium; assembly: GCA_041398565.1. Taxonomy (GTDB): domain Bacteria; phylum Planctomycetota; class UBA1135; order UBA1135; family UBA2386; genus DATGPD01. The sequence continues at coordinate 1,200,900 of JAWKUN010000002.1, forward strand.
CGATCCTGGAGGCCTTCCAGGCGCGTGTCGCCGGGCTGCCGGGGCCGGAGGTCCGCCTGCTCCGCAACGACCGGAACTGTGGCAAGGGCTACTCGCTGCGTCGGGCCTTCCTGCACGCGCGCGGCGCGTTCGTCGTGTTCACCGATGCCGACCTCACCTACCCGATCGAGAACGTCGCACCCCTGGTGGCGGCCCTTGCCGACGGCGCCGACGTGGCCATCGGCAGCCGCATGCATCGAGACAGCCGCTACGTCGTCGCTCCGAGCTTCTTCGGCTATCTGTTCACGCGCCACTTGTCCGGACGGGTGTTCAACTTGCTGGTGCGCATGCTGGCGGTGCCGGGCATCCTGGACACCCAGGCGGGTCTCAAGGGCTTTCGGCGCGAAGCTGCCCGCCGGTTGGCGCCGCGCATACGGCTCGGGCGCTTCTCGTTCGACGTCGAGCTCCTGTTCGTCGCACGCCGACTCGGACTGCGCATCGTCGACTGCCCGGTGCGGTTCATCTACCGCAAGGAACCGTCGACGGTCCGCTTCGTGCGCGACTCGCTGGCGATGGTGCGGGACATCGTCAGGGTGCGCTGGCGCGGCTGGCGCAAGGCGTACGATCCCGAACCCTCGCCTGCTGCTGTGCAGGCCCTGCGTGACGGTGCGGCCACAGCCACCGTGCCCGGCGCCGGGCCTCGCCGCGTGACCTTCGTCGCCGACGACCTCGGAGTGTCGGCTGGCGTCAACAACGGGATCGCGCGTGCCGCCCGCGCGGGTTTGGTGCGCGAGGCGTCGGTGTGCGTCACCGGCGCTGCCGTCGAAGAGGGGGTGGCGCTGGCGCGAGATCTGGGTCTCGGTATCGGCCTGCACCTGAGCTTCACCCTCGGCCGAGCTCTCACCGGCGCGGTTCGCGGGCTCACCGACGCCGAAGGCCACTTCTTCGGCCTGCGGCGCGTCTTGTGGAACTGTGTCTGGCGGCGGGTCGACCTGACGGGGGCGGCGCGCGAGACTCGAGCGCAGTTCGCGCGCTTGCGGCAGATGGATGTGGTGCCGACGCACTTGAACGGGCATCACCACGTGCACTGCTTTCCGGGTCTGCGCCAGGTCGTGTTCGAGGTGGCTGCGACCGAAGGCGTGCGCTGGACACGCTTGCCGCGCGAGCATCGCGCCGCGCGACGTCGGCTGCACCCCGCCACGCTGCTCCTCGGTCATCTGGCCCGACGCACCGAGCCCGTCGTGCGCGCCGCCGGCATGCACGCGCTCCCCTTCGTCGGCCTCGGACTCGAGGCCCGTACCGACTACCGCGATCGCTTCGCTCGCGTTGCCGACCGCCTGCCGGAGGGCGACTACGAGTGGATGCTGCACCCGCGCGAGCCGGACGCCGAGTTCGAGCGCCAGGATCGGCGCGGTGCCGGACGGCAGGCTGCTGCGCGTGCCGAACTCGACACGTTGATCGACCCGGGGCTGGTCGCCCGCTGGCAGCGCGACGGGATCGTCGTCACCACGTTCGGCGAGCGCGCTGGCTGACCGAGCGGGTGGGCTCCGCTCAGAGAGTGAGAAACAATCGGTTTCTCACTCTCTGCGTGGCCGCGGATGCGGCCACCGGGGGCAATCTGAGAGCCCGTATCATGATTTCTTCTCGGCTCTCAGCGCGGCCGGCGGCCGCAACCCAAAGGGTTGATGTCGGCGCAGCGCCGACCAGAGGGGGCCGCCGGCGCTGTTGTTGCTTGGAGCTTCCAGGGCTGCTCGGGCGTGGCCTGGTCAGCTCTGTGGCAACGGAACAACACGGCCGAATTCGCGCCCGCCGCGACGATTCGCAGCCCTCGCAGCTCAGCGCCCGCCCGGGGAGACCGCAGCCACTTTGGGGCCCAGGTAGCCACGGCACACGTAGATGTGCGCGGTCATCACCTGGCAACCCAGACGCCGCACCTCGACGTCCTCGACGCGTTCGATCGATCGGAAGTGTTGCCGCACGCGCTCGAGCACGATCTCGCGCTGCTCGGGACGGGGCAGGACGAAGATGGCGTCGCGTCCGATCTGCGCGCGCGCGTCGGTCCATTGATCGAATTGCAGCGCCGGATCGCCGAGAACGTTCTGCGCCAGCACAGGTTGCCCTGCGGCCTGCGGATCGGCGTGCGGGTGCTCGCGCCAGTGCAGGGCCAGACTGTGCGCCAATTGCGCGGCGTCACGGTAGTTGGCGGCGAAGAAGAAGACGTCGTTGTCGGGGGGCTGTGCCAGGTCGGTTCGGTCTTCCCAAGTCTCGGCCGCGGCGGCGATCTCCTGCCAGCCGATCCAGGACGTGCCGGCGCCGGGGCGAATCAAGCGGATCGCCGGCGCCAGCGGCAGGAGCGCCACGACCCCGACGAGTGCCACGGTCGCGGCACGGCGCAGGCGTGGGCCGACGCGTTCCTTGGCGTGCTCCTGCCACCAGACCACAGCGGCGACCAGCAAGATGGCATAGGCGGGCGTGAACCAGTTCGCCTTCACCTGGATCCAGAACGAGTTGAACGCCAAGTAGAGAGGCAGCGGCAGTCCGAACGCCATCAGCCACAGAAGCCGAAGGTCGTGTGCCAGGGCGCGGCGCACCGACCAGGCAACCAGGAACGGCAATGCGACCGCCACCGCGGGGTTGATCATCCCGAACTGGATGCCCGCCATCTGCACGAACCAGTGGAGGCCGAAGTGCGCCTTGGCCAGGCGGCCCTCCGTCTGGAACTTGAACGAGGCGAAGTCGTGCTGGACGTTCCAGACGATCACCGGCAAGAAGACGACGGCCGCGACCAGCACCGCGAGCCACGGCCCCGGGCGCAGGAGCTGGCGCCGCATCATCGGATCGAAGACCAGCACCAAGACGCCACCGACGGCGAGAAAGGCGGCGGTGTACTTGCTGAGGAGCGTGATCCCCGCCGCGACGCCCGCGATCAACCAGGCTCCAAGGCTGCCCGCGCGGGCTCGCCAGAGCGCGTACACCGTGGCCATCCAGGCCGCCACCAAGGGCGGGTCGGGGTTGGCGAGCCAGCGAGTGGCGACCATGGCCGGAACGGCGATGCCGAGCAGAAGCCACAGATTGCGACCGGCGCGGTCGACCCCGAATTCGCGCAGGAGTGCGACTCCGATCGCGCTCGTCGCCACCCCGCACAACCACGTCCCGAAGCGGATGCCGGCGGCACCGTCCCCGAAGAGCTGGGTGCCCAACCAGATCAACCACGCCACCATGGGGGGATGGTCGAAATACGAGAGCGCCGGGTGTTGCGCGTAGCTCCAGTAGTACGCCTCTTGGGCCACCACCGGGAGCGACAGACAGAGCCAGGCCGAGGCAAGAGCCGCGAGAAACATCGGCTGTCGAATCACGACGCCGAGTCTGTTCATGGACAGCATCAAGATCGCAAAGATCGCATCACAAGCTGAGCGTCGCCTGAAGGCTCAACGATCAGTGCCCACGAAAGCTACCTGGCTCGCGCGACGGTTGGAAGGGCGAACGTGGGGCGCCTTGCGGTGCGTTGGGACTCGCGAAGCGTGGGACCGGTGGACGCTCCTGCCCGTCCTGCCGCGCCCGAGGCTAGTGGCCGGCCCGCACCGCCGTGCGCAGGGCCAGCAGGGTCACGGCCGAGATGCCGGCCACCAGCCATGCGTTGGTGGACAGCAACGGCAGCACCATGAGCACCAAGCCGGTGATCGCTTGTGGCAGGCGCCCCTGCTTCTTGCCGTAGAGAAAGAGACTGAAGCCGATCGTGCTGACGAGGAGCCCGACCACCAGGGTGTCGGCTTCGAGGCCGGGTGGAGACGTCTCCGGCCCCGAGGCGACGACCACACCTCGGTGCGGCGCGAGCCGCTCCGCCCGCGCTGAAGAGCTGCCGGAGCCTCCCCATCCGTCGACGGCGACGACGGTCCCTGCAACGCTCGCGTCCCAAGACAAACGGTCGCTGGGGAGGCTCAGCGCGGGCTGCGCGGCGTCGAGGGGTATCGCCGCACCTCGCTCTGCTCGGTGCGGCGCGAGCCGCTCCGCCCGCGCTGAAGAGCTGCCGGAGCCTCCCCATCCATCGACGGCGACGACGGTCCCTGCAACGCTCGCGTCCCAAGACAAACGGTCGCTGGGGAGGCTCAGCGCGGGCTGCGTGGCGTCGAGGGGGATCGCCGCACCTCGCTCAGCTCGGTGCGGCGCGAGCCACTCCGCCCGCGCTGGCGAGTTGCTGGAGCCTCCACATCCGTCTACAGCGACGACGGTCCCTGCAACGCATGCGTCCCAAGACAAACAGTCGCTGGGGAGGCTCAAGGTGGTGGTTTTCGGCTTCGTTGCGGCGTTCGGTGCACGCCCACTGGGGCGTCGCGACGCCGGGTCCACCCCGGTCTATCGGCCGGGCAGGGCGAACGGGGCGAGCCGATTCCAAGAACCGGCTCACCAGCTTCAGTTCTTGAGCCGTTCCGCCAGATCGCGCGCGCTCGGGTGCCGCCGGCTGCCGCGCTCCCAGATCTCTCGCGCCTTCTCCTGATTGCCCTGCTCTGCCCACAGGTTGCCGAGGATCAGGTAGACGCCGGAGTGGCGGGTCTCTGGCGAGAGCTGCTCCTGCTGCGCCATCAGGATCTCGAGGTGCTCGATGGCCTTGGGGCGGCCGCCGAGCACTGCCGGCTGGTGGGCGAGGCCCATGGCCTTGTTGAAGCGCGCGTCCCAGTGATGATCGTCGAGCTCCAGGGCCTTCGTGAACTGACGGTCGGCGGCCTGGCCGTACTTGGCCATCTCCATGAAGCCGGTTCCTGGTGCCAGGATCTTCTGCACGTAGGCCTCGCCCAACCGCACCTGGGTGTTGGCGTCGCTGGGGTTGGCCTTGGCCAGATCCTCCAGGTGCGTCACCAAGGCATCGCGCTGCTCCTTGGAGAGCGCCGACCAGCGTTGACTCTGTGTCTCCCAGTCCAGCTTCCAGAGCGCCTCGAGCGTGGCTGCGGGATCGAACGCCGTCTCGATCGGCTTGCTGGCGTCGGCCTCGGCCAGCCGTGTGGCCAGCTCGCCGCTACCACGGTTGCGTTCGAGCCAGGCGTGCACGGCGCGTTCGATCGCGGCGTCGTCGAGGGTCGCCACCTCGCGGCGCGTCGCGCCGCCCTGCAGCGAGCCGGCCGCCTCGTCGCGCAGACTCTGCACCCGGTTCTCCAGCTCCGCGATGCGTTGGCCGAGTGCGCCGGTGTCCGCCGGAGGTGGTGGGGCCGAACTCGGCGGCGGCGGCACCACGAAGTAGCTGACGGCGAAAGCCGTGGCCGTCGAAGCCAGGACGGATGCCAAGAGCATCGAGCGGCTCATCGTTGGCCTCCACTGGCGAGCGCTTGGCGAGAGGGGATCGGGGAGACGATGTGGGTGGTCATGGTCGACGCGGCGCGGACGGAACCCGTCTCGGGAAGGCCATCCGAGAAGGCGGTCACGATCTGCACGCACGGTAGCGGCAACATCGAGAGCGCGACGGGCAGATCGGCGCCTACACGACCGTGGACGAGGAATTCGGCCGAAGCCCATCGAGCGTCGAGCGGGGTCATGGCTCGGCTCCTCGGTCTCGGTCGCAACGATGGTTGCCCTCGGTTGCTGCGCCCCCTAGCTTGAGGCACCGATGGCGACCAAGCCGAAACGTCGCGCCGCGCGGCGCCGGCATCAGCCGTGGTGGGTGGATCTCGACACCGCCGAGCTCCTCGAGGTGCGGCTCTGCGACCTCCACCTCCGCCTCGAGGGGACGGCACTCATGGCGCGCGTCGAGAGGCTCCGCAACGAATTGCGTCGCGCCGGGCTTCGCTTCCGTCCGCACGTGTGGCTGTCGACCAGCTGGTTCTCGCCCGACGGCGTCCCCGGCTTCGCGATGCCGTTCTTCCTGGCTCACCCGCGGCTGGCCCGGCTCGAGCGGCGACGCATGCTGGAGATCGAGGGTGGCAGCCTCGATTGGTGCATGAAGCTGATGCGGCACGAGGCCGGGCACGCGCTCGACAACGCCTACCGGTTGCATCGTCGCAAGAGCTGGCGCGAGTGCTTCGGCCCGTATTCGCAGTCTTACGCCTCGACCTACCGGCCGCGACCCACGAGCCGGCGCTTCGTCGTCAACCTCGACCATTGGTACGCGCAGAGCCATCCGGCCGAGGACTGGGCCGAGTGCTTTGCCGTGTGGCTGCAGCCGGGATCGCTGTGGCGTCGGCACTACGCCGGTTGGCCGGCTCTGCGCAAGCTCGAGTACGTCGACTCCCTCATGGGCGACATCAAGGCGCAGGCGCCGCAGGTGCGCAATCGATCGTGCCCCGACTCGCTGGCGCAGATCAAGATGCGACTGGGCGACTACTACGAGCGCAAACAGAAGGCGTTCGGGCTCGAGTACCCCGGTCCTCACGACGATCACCTGCTCCGCCTGTTCGTGGCGAGCGGCGGGCGCAAGGTCACCGCGGCGGCGTTCCTCCGACGACACCGTCTGCGTGTCATCATCATGGTGGCGCAGATCACAGGTCAGCATCGCTACGTGGTCGATCAGGTGCTGCGACAGGTGATCGCCTCCTGCGTGAAGCTCGGGCTCAGGCTCGGACGCTCGGATCGCGAGAGTCTGATCGGAGCCGCCATCCTGCTGACGACTCTCACCATGACGTTCGTGCGCTCGCGCACCCAGGAGTTCCTCCGATGAAGCGCCGCTTGCGCGTCTTGGCGCTCATGCACGAGCAGCTCGTGCCGCCGGACTCGGTCGAAGGTCTGAGCGAGCAGGAGATGATCCCGTTCCAGATGGAGCACGACATCCTCGAGGTGCTCGGCAAGCTCAAGCACGACGTGCGGCCGCTCGGCATCGGCGACGAGCTGTCACCCATTCGCCGCGCCATCGACGAGTGGAAGCCGCACGTGTGCTTCAACATGCTGACGCACTTCCACGACGTCGGCGTGTATCAGGCGCACATCGCCAGCTACCTGGAGTTGTTGAGGGTCGCGTACACGGGCTGCAATGCGCGCGGTCTGCTTCTGGCCAGCGACAAGGCGTTGTCGAAGAAGATCCTCGCCTACCACCGGATCCGGGTGCCCGGCTTCGCCGTTTTCCGCCGCGGGCACAAGCCACGTACTCCCGGCAAGCTGACGTTCCCGTGCATCGTCAAGTCGTTGAGCGAGGAGGCGTCGATCGGCATCGCGCAGGCCTCGATCGTGCACGACCTGGAGGCGCTGCGCGCGCGCGTGGCCTTCGTGCACGACAGCGTCGGGACCGACGCCATCGTCGAGGAATACATCGAGGGGCGTGAGCTCACCGTCGGGGTGCTCGGCAACGAGCGACTCACCGTGTTCACGCCGCGTGAGCTCACGTTCACCAAGCTGCCCAAGGGCGCCGAGCCCATCCTCACGTCGCGCGTCAAGTGGGACCTGAAGTACCAGGAGAAGGTCGGCGTCGAGTCGGACTTCGCCTCCCTGGCGCCGGTCAGGGTCGCGGAGATCCAGCAGACCGCCAAGCGCATCTACCGCGCCCTCGGCCTGAGCGGCTACGCGCGCATCGACCTGCGCCTGCGCACCGACGACCGGCTCTTCGTGATCGAGGCCAACCCCAACCCCGACCTTCGCTGGCACGAGGACTTCGCTGCCTCGGCCAAGCGCGCCGGCTTCTCCTATTCCAAGCTCGTCCAGCGCATCCTCATCCTGGCGCTGCAGCACCGGCCGGCCTGGAAGACCGATTGAGGCGAGAACCTGCCGGTCGGCACCTCTGGTGCGGCCGCCGGCAGCGGCACCTCAAACCAAGTCCGAGTCGCCGAGGGTGTACCACCAGTGCTCGCGCAGGAACGGCTCCGAGAGGTCGTGCGCGAACACCTGGTAGTTGAGCCGCCGCTCGAAGTGCAGCGACGAGGACACGACTGTGAACCCTGCCCGTTGCAGGTTGGCGAACTCGGGGCTGGAGTCGGCGAAGACCGCCAGCAGGTTGGCGCGTCCGGCATCGCGTCCTCGTGCCACGGCGTGACCCAGCAACGCCGACGTCACGCCTTCGTCGTCGCCGGGCACCATCCAGTCGACGATGGCGCACGAGTCCGGGACCAACTCGACCCGTCGTGCCAGGACCATCAGGCCCACCAACCGATCGCCGCGCTGCGCGCCGACCACCTCGAACTCCACGCCGGGCGGCGTCAGGTACCTCCACCGCAGGTAGCGCGCCGAGCGCACGGTCAGGCACGCGCGCTCGCGGCGGAAGGCCGCGAAGAGGCCATCGACCCGAGCAGCCGATTCGGAACCCTCGGCGAGCTGGGTGATGGGCGCGACCGAGACGGTCGGATCGGCCGCTCGCTCCTCGCCAAGGTCGCGGCACAGGTAGTCGATCACCCGCAGGCGGTGGTAGTGCAGGTAGCGCTGGCCGATGCGTTCGGCGCGTGGCACCGGGAAGCCGTAGGCGACCGCGTCACCGCGCACGTAGCAGTCGCGGAACCATGGCAGCGCCGTGCACACGAACAGGCCCGGAGCCTTCAGCCCCGCCCGGAACGACGGGTGCACGAAGCTGTCCACGATGTGTACGAAGGTCGTCTCGCCGGCGGGCGTGGCCACCCGATACGGGACGCCGCCGTAGTGGGCGGCGACCGTGCCGTCGGCGGTCACCGCGACCCAGACCCGGTGACCTTCCGGGTTGTCGAGGTACTGCCACCGCCAGAACGGCATGCCACGGTCGACGTAGCCTTCGCCGTTCGTCTCGCGGAAGACGATGTTGAACGTGCGCAGGATGGCGCTTTCGTCGCCCGCTTGGTACGGGCGGATGGTGGTCGCGGGCGGGGCTCGGTCGACGGTGGTCACGGTGATTCGCGGTCATGCTATCGTCGCGGCACGCCGGCCGAGTGCGGCCCGAGTTGCGACATCCCGTTCTCGTTCGTCGCGCTTCGGCTCGCATGCGGTGCAGTGCGTGCGCCTCGCGTGCCGAAAGGTTGGGCGGCGAGGCGCGGCATCCGCCGAGCCGTCTGAGCTCCTCATGACCACCGACGTCCAGTTTGCCGCTGCCGCCGACGATCAGCTGCGCCGGGTGCGCGACGCCCTCGTCCGCGTGGTTGCCGACGCGGTGACGTGTGACCTAGGCGGCGACCTGCTGACCATGCGTCTTGGCGACGGCAGCAAGTGCACGCTGATCCGGCAGACACCGATCCGGCAGATCTGGCTGTCGGAGGGTGTTCTCGCCACATACTTCGATTGGCGGCCGGACACCGGTGAATGGGTCGACCCGCGTGGCGGCGGCACGCTCGGCGCGGTCCTCGACGAGTTGTTATCGCGCCGGCTCGGTCGCGCCGTGCGTCTGGACCTGGCTGCTCGGTGACCGGTCGGCCTGGCTGGCGCGGCCCAGTCAGCGACCGACGAATGCCGCCACCCGCTCCGGGAAGTAGCGCAGCAGCGAGTCGGTGACCAGTGGTGCGGCGATCCCCAGGCCGCAGGCGTTGGTCTCGCCCCCGTTGTCGTTGGCGATGACCGTCTTCGGCGTGCCGCGGGCTAGCGTGCCGGTTTTCGCTTGGCTTCGGTGGGGAAGGCAGCGCCACTCATTTTCGCGGTTCTCGACCTCGCGGAGGCACTCGCTTGCCGCGACGGACTTCACCGCCTCTTGAGAGCCGCCAGGTGTTGTTACCCACCGGAGCGATGTGACTAGTGCAGCTGGGATCCGGTCCGCCTGTTGCCCCTCCGGGCGGGGTTCGCGTAGCCCGGTTCCCTGCAAGGACCCTTGGACACCCCGATGATCTTGTTCCGATCTCACCGTCCGCTCTGCCCAGACCTAGCCCTCGCCCTCGCCGTCGCGTGCCTGACAGTCGCCTCCCCCGTTGCTGCCCAGCGCTGGGCCGATCTCGACGTAATGACTCCGCGTCGCGATGCCGGCATCGCCTATGACCCAGCGCGACAGCGCATCATGACCTTTGGTGGAGTCGAGACCGCCGGGCCCGTCCACGCGAGTCCCCTGCGGGAGACCTGGGAGTGGGATGGGCGCACCTGGACTCGCCACGACGCTCTATTTGCCGAGCCGGCTGCGGTCGAACTCGCCGCGACCGCCTACGACACGGCTCATGAGCGCGTCCTTCTCGTCGGTGCGGCCTCATCGCCGACCCCTCGGCTCGATTTGGTGGCGTGGCGAGGAGGTGCGTGGTCGTCCGTCGTCACGGCGCAGCAGCCGCCTTACCGCACTCACTACGCTGTCGCCTTCGATGAGGTGCGGCAACGCCTGGTGTTGTGGGGTGGATCCGACGCAACGGGGGCGCTCCTCGATGTTTGGGAGTTCGACGGGGCGAACTGGACGGCGATTCCGGCGTTGGGTCCGTCCGGACGCAACGAACCGGCGCTGGCGTTCGATGGCACTCGGATCCTGATGTTCGGCGGACGTGCGCTCAACGGCGGACGCGCACTCGCGGACACCTGGCAATGGGACGGCACTCGCTGGACGCAGCTTGCGCCGCTCGCGGCGCCGGCCGCGCGTTTCGGGCACTCGATGACGTTCGATCCGGCGCGTCGGCGCGTCCTCCTCTTCGGCGGCGGCAACGACCAGCCCCGATGGTTCGACGACACCTGGGAGTGGAACGGCACCGCGTGGACACAGGTCGCTGCCACCTCGCCACCGCCACCCCGCTCGGGCCATGGTGCGACCTGGGATACCGTCAGGGGCGGGCTGGTCGTGGCGTTCGGTCAGTCGGACACCGCGCTCCTGGCAGACATCTGGACGCTGGTGGGGTCGAGCTGGCGCAAGCTGTCGGCTGACACGCCCGAGGGTCGCTACGGTGCCACGGCCTGTCACGACAGCGTGCGCGATGAGATCGTGCTCTTTGGCGGGTCGATCGACGGCCTCACCAGTTCGACACTGGCGTCGGACACCTGGCTGTACGCTCGTTCCGAGTGGCGGCGAGCCATGCCGACCAACTCGCCGTCGGTCCGTAGGCAGCACGCGATGGCGTGCGACGCGGCACGTGGGCGGGTGGTTCTGTTCGGCGGCTTCACCTACAGCGGCGATCTCGGCGACACTTGGCTCTTCGATGGGACGAACTGGACGCAGGCGTCACCGACGACTGCGCCGCCGGCACGATTCGGGGCGGCGATGGCCTTCGACAGTCGCCGTGGGCGCGTGGTCTTGTTCGGCGGGATCACGGGGAGCGGACTTCTGTCGGACACCTGGGAATGGGACGGCGCGAACTGGCTGGTCGGTCCGTCGGGACCGACCGCTCGCTATGGCCACGCGATGGTCTATGTGGCGAACCGCGGCTACACCGTGCTGTTCGGCGGTGACGACGGAGCGGCCAAGCGCGATACGTGGACATACGACGGCACGGTCTGGGTCAACCGCGGCTTGGCGAGCATGGTGCCCGGACGTTCGGCGCACGCGATGGTGTACGACCCGTTCCACGGAGCCACCTTCCTCTTCGGCGGCACGGTAGGCACGAACACTTACACATCGTCGACGGCGTGGTGGGACGGTAGCGATTGGCGGCCTCTTCCCATCGCTACACCGCCCGCGCGCGGTGGGCACGTGCTGGCGTGGGACGGGACCGCTCGTAGGGTGATGATGTTCGGCGGACGAGACGCCGAAGGGGGGCGCGCCGACGCTTGGGCGCTTACCACCAACGTCGCGGCGGCCGTCGAGCCACTGGCCCCTTCAGTGGGCTGCGGCGGCGGCAGCGGCCCCGCCGCCCTTCGGGCCTTCGGCCGGCCGGTCGTCGGCAACCGCAGCTTTGCTCTGACCCTATCGACGACCTTGCCACAGCCCGGCACGCCGGTCGTCGTCCTAATGTCGCGAGCGTCGAGCACGGTGCGATTGGGTGCATGCAGCATCGACGTGGACCCAGCCTCGGTGTTCACAGCGTTGTTCGCCACACACGATCACCAGGTGACATTCCTGCCGCTCGAGGTTCCTCGGGTAGTCAGCCTCTACGGAGTCGAGGCCTACGCCCAGGCGGCGTATTGGGACCCGCCTTCGCCGCTGGGGGGGCTGGCAATCTCGACGGCTGCCAGGATCCGGCTGGGCGACGACTGAGTTAGCGGACTCGCCACGCCTGGTCGTCGTTCAGGGCTGGCGACCGACGAACGCCGCCACTGCTTCGGGGAAGTAGCGCAGCAGCGAGTCGGTGACCAGCGGTGCCGCGATGCCCAGGCCGCAGGCGCTGGTCGCTTTCATCACCTTGCCGAGGTCGAGCACCTCTTGGCACCACCGCTCGAGATCCAGGTGGGTGGCCTGGCCCGACAGACGCTCGGTCAGGCGCTGCGTGCCGATGCGGCACGGGAAGCACTTGCCGCACGACTCGTGTGCGAAGAAGGCCATCGCCTCGCGCGCCACTGCCACCATGTCGCGGCTGTCGTCGAAGACCATGATGCCGCCGGCGCCGAGGAAGGAACCCCTCTTGCGGATCGACGGCTCGTCGAGGGTGACGTCGAGGTCGTCGCCGGCCAGGAAGCCTCCCGAGAGGCCGGCCATGGTCACCGCTTGCACGCGCCGACCCGGCAGCGGGCCACCGGCCCACTCGTGCAGCAACGTGTGCAGGGGCAGGCCGAGCGGGACCTCGTAGTTGCCGGGCCTCTGGATGTCGCCCGACAGGCTGATGAGCTTGGTGCCTGCCTGGCCGTTCATGCCGAGGCCGCGGTACCAGGCGGCACCGTGCACGACGATCGGCGGCACCGAGCACAGCGTCTCGACGTTGTTGACCGCGGTCGGCTTGTCCTCGAAGCCGTGCGTCACCGGGAACGGCGGCCGGTTGCGCGGGAACGGGTGCTTGCCTTCCAGGCTGTTGAGCAGCGAGCCCTCCTCGCCGCAGATGTAGGCGCCGGCGCCGCGCCGCAGGAAGACGCGGAACGAGAAGCGGCTGCCGGCGATGTTGTCGCCGAGCATGCCCTTGCGCTCGGCGTCGGCGATGGCTTGTTCGAGCAAGCGGTGGGTCTCCGGGTACTCGTAGCGCAGGTAGACGATGCCGCGGTCGGCGCCGGTCGCGTAGCCCGCGATCGCCATGCCTTCGAGCAGGGCGAACGGGTCGTAGTCCATGAGCGCACGGTCCTTGAAGCACCCGGGCTCGCCCTCGTCGGCGTTGGCGACGACCGTCTTCGGTGTGCCGCTGGCTTCGCGCACGGCCCTCCACTTGGCCCCGGTGGGGAAGCCGGCGCCGCCGCGACCCGCCAGCTTGCTGTCGGTGACCTCGGCGAGCACTGCTTCGGGTGGGCCGTCGAGCGCCTTCTTCAGCCCCTCGAAGCCACCGCTGCCGAGGTAGCCGCCGAGCGTGTTGCGCCCGGGGGTGCGGATCGACGCGAACACGCACTCCTCGGCGCCGCCCGGGTTGGGGACGGGTAGTGGCGACGGCACGGCGCGCAGGTCGCGGGCGTGGGTGCCGCACAAGGTCGCGTCGCCGCGGAGCACCGGGATCGGCGCATCGCAACGGCCGGCGCACGGCATCGGCGACGCCCCCTCGGCCTTCAGCTCGGCGAGCAGCGCGTCGCTGCCGCGCAGCTTGCAGACGATGCCGTCGCACACGCGTGGCGCCGCCTTGCCCGGCTGGGTGCGCTGGAAGAAGTGGTAGAAGGTGATGGTGCCGAACAGGTCGGCGAGCGGGTGCCGAAGTCGCGCGCCGATGGTGCGCAGCGCCGCCTCGTCGAGAACCCCCTCACGGTCGTGGAACGCGTGCAGGATCGGCAGCAGCGGCGCCGGCTCGTGCGCGAAGCGCGCGAAGATCTCGTCGTCGGTCGGGCGGGTCACCGCCGCGAAATTAGCGCGCCGCAGCGCTCGGCGCCCGGGCGAAACCAGCAGCCTCGGGGCCGGCGCGAACGACGCTTGCCCGACCTCGTGCCTCGCGGTCCGTGGACCCGGAGGTCGCTGGCCGCCGGTCGGGAACGGGCCACCGAGGCGAGCGACCGCCTCGCCGCCGCGGGAACGCCGGGGCTCGGCCCTCGCGCGGCGCCGACATGCGCGTAGGCTTCCGGCCATGACCGTGGACCTCGCTTCGCTTTCCATGCGCCTCGCGACTCTCGAGCGCGGCCAACGCCGTGCGCGCTCCTTGGCGTGCCTTGCCGTCCTGGCGCTGGTCGCCGTTCCGACTCTGGCGTTTCGAGCGCCCGCGCCCCAGGAAGCGGCCGTCAAGCCCGAGACCGTGCGCGCCAGCGCCTTCGAACTCGTGGACGGTGCCGGCAAGGTGCGGGGCCGCCTGGGCTTCGACAAGGACGGCGGGCCGGAGCTGCGGTTGTTCGACGGCCAAGAGCGCGTGCGCGTGCGGTTGGCGATCCACAAGGACGCCGAGCCGCTGTTGACGCTGGTCGACGAGGAAGACAAGAACCGTCTCGCTCTCGTCTACGACGGCAACCCGCACTTCGTGATCTCGCGTCCCGGCGGCAAGCCGGTGATCCACATGGCGGTCGCGCCGAGCGGCGACGCCAGCCTGTTGTTCACGGCCCTGGACGGCCGCCACAATGCCGCCCTCGGCATCCGCGGCAACGGCGACGCGGTGCTCATCCAGGAGCGGCCTTCGCAGAAGGGAGAGGCGGCCGGCAAGGAAGACGGCAAGGACAAGTAGTCGACCGACCTGCGCGGTCGTGCGCGCCGCAGCGCTCGCGACCGGATGCCAGGACCGGGGCCGCATTCGCGGGGCCCCTCCGACTTCCTGTCGTCGTTACTTGCCGCCCGCTTCACTGCGCCGCGTGCCCGCGCCACGCAGCACCATCCCGGGCTTGGCCCCGGTGTGCTCGCCCTCGGCGACCACGACGACGCCGTTGACGATCACCCAAGGGATGCCGATCGGATCGGCGCGCGGATCCTCGTAGGTGGCGCGGTCGGCGACGCGCCGCGGATCGAACACGACGAGGTCGGCGAACTGGCCGGGCGCGATCCGGCCGCGATCGGCCAACCCGAACACGTCGGCCGGCAGGCTCGTCATCTTCTGCACTGCCAGCTCCAGCGGCACGACTCGGCGTTCGCGCACGTAGCGACCGAGCAGGCGCGCATTGTTGCCCGCTCCGCGCGGGTGCGGCCGGTCGTCGCCGCTGCGGCTGCGGATGCCGGCGTCGCTGGCGACGGCCACGAAAGGCACGCGCAGGATGCTCTCGACGTCTTCTTCTGCCATCTTGTGGTAGATCATGCTCACGCGGCGTCCCTCGGCATCGACGAAGAGACGGCATGCCGCCCGGGCTTGCGCGGACGGGTCGTCGTGGCCGAGCAGGGCGAGCGCGACCTGTGGCAGGCGCTGGCCGTTGCACTCGGCATGGCCGGGCGCGTGCGCGACCTGGCAGTAAGCGAGATCGGCGAAGCCGGCGTCCTTGGCCCCGGCGAGCACGGCTTCGACCATGGCGGCGCGGAACGCGTCGTCGCGTCCGAGCTTGGCGACGAACTCCTTGCGCCCGACGCTCAACTCGGCGCTCGGGAACAGCACATCGAGACTCGTGGAACTCGCCGTGTACAGGTACTGGTCGCCGGTGACCTGCGCCCCGGCCCGGCGCGCTTGCTCGAGGCGGGCGGCGATCTTGGCGCCGTCACCCCATACGGCTCTGCCGCTCGCCTTGAGGTGCGAGAGGTGCACGCGGCAGCCCGCCTCGGAGCCGATGCGCAAGGCCTCGTCGATGGATGCGAGCACGCCGCCGGCCTCGTCGCGCATGTGCGAGGCGTAGAGGCCTCCGTGCGCCGCCACCACCTTGGCGAGTTCGATGAGTTCCTCGGTTCGCGCGTAGGTGCCGGGCACGTAGATGAGACCGGTCGACATGCCGAGCGCGCCTTCGCGCATCGCGGCGGCGACGCGCTCCTTCATCCGGTTCAACTCGCCGGCGGTCGGCGCGCGCGGCGCCGTGCGCATGATTCCCGTGCGCACCGTGCCATGACCCACCAGGCTGCCGTAGTTGACGCTGACTCCGTCCTGTTCGACGCGCGCCAGGTGGGCGCCGAGGGCGGCCACCGACGAGCCGCAGTTGCCGGTGACGATGGAGGTGACTCCCATCCGCACGAAGTTGTCGGCCAGCGGCAGGCGCACCGCATCGCTGTCGGCGTGTGTATGGACGTCGACGAAGCCGGGAGCGACCACGAGGCCCTCCGCTTCGATCGTGCGGGCGGCGACGCCGACCCCGAGATCGCCCACGGCCACGATGCGGTCGCCCCGCACCGCCACGTCGGCGGGCGCGCCGGGCTTGCCGGAGCCGTCGACCACGATCCCGCCGCGGACGACGAGATCGAAGCGTTCCGGCGCTTGCGCGGGCGCCCAGGCGACGATGAGAACGGAGGCGAGGACGGCCGTCGGGAAGGGCTTCATGGGTGCGAGCGAGGGGACCCATTGAACCCCGACTGCCACCGGCCCGCCTGGCCCCCGCCGACTCGCGGGCTGTCGGAACCACCGGGCTGCGGCCGCACGCCCGGCGTCCCGAGGGTGCTGGAAGGCAGCCGCCCGACGATCCCATGGTCCCGTATGGCGGCCAAGGCGTCCGAAATGTCGGCGTAGGCGCCGTCTGTGCGGAGGTTTACGGTCTCGGGGACGGAGCCGAGTTTTCTTGCGGGCGGTCCGGCGCTTCGACCCGCTCCGGACAACCACGCACACCTGCCGCATGTCTCCGCCGCTCACCCTCGCCGAACGCGGCAGCACCGGTCCGCAGGACCTGCTGCTGGTGAAACGAGCCCTTCGTGGCGAGGCCGATGCGGTGGAGGGTCTGCTCCAACGGCTCGCATGTATCCATCGCTTCGTCTTCCGCCTCAACCGCACGCTCGGCTACGGACTGCCGACCGACGTCCTCGAGGACGTCGTGCAGCAGGTGTACGGCTCGGTTTGGCCACGCCTGCGCGACTACATCGGCTCGGCGGCGATCGAGAGCTGGGTGTTCGGCTTCTGTCGCAACTGTCTGCGGTCGGAGGCACGCGGCCGGCGGCGGGGAGCGTCGGTACTGGACCCGAGCGACGACCGCGTGGCGACGGATGCCTCTGGCGAGGGGACGGCGGTGCACGTCGTCGCGCGCGAAGAGGGGGTGGATGCGTTGCGCGCCGAACTGGCGCGGCTCGACCCCGACGAGCGGGCGGTGGTGGAGATGCGCTTCTTGCACGAGCAGAGCTTCGAGCACATCGCACGGATGCTCGGCGTGCCCCCCAGCACCGTCAAGGATCGCTGCTACCGTGCCCTCGAACGTCTGAAAGGAAGGTTGCGACGCCGTGACGTCAGCGCGTGATCCAAACGATTCGGCACCGCCGCGCCTGTCCGCGCTGCTTCGTGGACACGCCGTGCAGGCGTTGACCATGGACGAGAGGGCCGAGCTCCGAGCGCTCGCGGAGGCACCGGAAGTGCGTGCAGCGATGGTCGAGTTCGATCACGTGCACGAACTCTGTGCGCACGAGCGCGCGCTGTTCGCGGCGGTTGCTGCGCCCGCGGAGGCGGCGGAGGAGGCCGACGAGGGCTTTGCCCGCTTGGCTGCGGCTGGTGCTCGTGCCGAGAGCGACCTGCGCGGTCGTCTGCTGCACCCGGCGTTGCACGTCGCTGGCCGCCGGCGTTTTCTCCGTGTGTGGCTCGCCGTGCCGCTCGTTGCGGCGGCGGCGTTCTTGCTCGCGTACACTCTGGGCGCGTTCACCGCGCCGCCGGCGCTGCACCAGGAGGCCCCGCGCGACGAGCGGGCCGGTGGGGTCGTGGCCGGCATCCTGCTCGCGCCGCACCTCTCGGCGGCCGACCGCTGCCTCGAGTGGAGTCCGGTGTGGCATGCGCGGACCTACGAGGTGGCGGTGTTCGACACCGGAGGTAAGGTGCTCTTGCAGCGCCCACTCGAACAGGCGCGGAGCACGCGTTGGGAGTTGACCGAGGAACAGATCGCGACGTTGCGCGCGAAGGGCGACCTGCGGCTGCGGGTGCGTGCCCTCGACGGCTCGGGCCTGGTGGTGGGGAGCACGGGCGACCTGCCGCTGCAGGTGCAGTAGCGCGTCTCGTTGGCGTGGCGCCGAACGCCGTGTCGGGCCACGGAGGCACACCGCGGCCTCACCTCGTGCACGCGCTGCTGTCGTTAGTCGTGTCGTTGCTCATGGCGAGGGCGACTTCGGCGCAGGGCGATGCGCTCGACAGGTTCAAGGAAGAGGCGCGCGCTGCCATCGCCGCGGCGCAGGGCGGGCGTCCGCGGGACCTGCGCGAGGCGGCGCGGCACCTCGATGCCGCGGAGGGACAGATCGGCGCGATGGGCGACGCGCACCGGCAGGCGCAGGCACGCTTGTTCTTGGCGGTGCGCCGGGCCGACCTCTTGTTCCGGGCGCCGGAGCCCAACCTGCAGAAGGCCCGTGCGGCGGTGGAGGCGGCGCGCGCGACGGCACGCCGCGCTTCGGTGTGGACCGGCGCGGATCAGGAAGCGGGCTTGGTCATCCTGTGGCAGACGATGCTGCCCGCCGAGTTCTTCGAGCTCGTCGAGGGTGCGCCCGACGACCTGGCGCTGATCGAGAAGGGCACAGATCCCGCCTCCGACAACGCGGTTCCGCTGCGCCTCATGCGCGCCGACCTGCGTCTCTTCCAGGGGCGCGAACGCGCTGCCGTCGCGGAGTGGGCCGAGGTCTCGGCGTTGCTGCGCTCGCCGTCGGCCCCCCGACTCGGCGATGCCTGGTGGGACAAGTGCCACGACGCACTGGTGTGGCATCTGCTCGAGCAGCGTGACTACGCGCGCGCCGCGGTGTTCGTGCCGTTGCTGCGGGATGCCGAGCGGCGCGTGTATTACGAGGCGATGCTCGCCAATCAGCGTGGCGACCATGCGCGCACGGAGGAGATGCTGGTCGAAGCGACCGACCCGCGCGCCGTGTTGCTGCTCGCCGACGCACGGGAGCAGCTCGGCAAGCTGGACGAGGCGCTCGCCAACTACCAGGCGGTCGAGAAGGTCAGTGCGGCCGAAGACGAACGGCGCGCCGCGGCACAGAACGGGCAGGGCGACTGCTACCGCCGGCGCAACGCGCCCGGTGACCTCGACCGCGCTGCGGTGTGCTACGAGCGATCCCTGCGCTCGCTCGCCGACCTGTCGTCGCGCAAGGTCGACGCCGAAGTGGCGGAGAACCACTGCGATCTGGGCCTGCTGGCCGAGCAACGCCGACAACCGGCCGCCGCCTACGCCAGCTACCTGCGCGCGCTGGCAGCGCTCGAGCGCGGGCGAGCTGGCATCCCGCTCGATCCGTTCGGCGCCGCTTTCCTCGAGCGCGGCTTCCTGCGAGCGGTCGACGGTGCGCTGCGCACATGGCGCGCTTCCGGCGCGTCGCCGCTCGATGCTCTGGTCGCGGTCGATCAGGGGAAGGCGCGCAGTCTGCTGGACCGGGTGGCGGCGCCGCGGGCGCTGGAGGCCTCGCCGGAGGTCTTGGAGGCCGTGCGCACCCTGGCGCGTGCGCGCGATCCCGCGGCCGCCGAGCGCGCCCGCTTGGCCCTCGAGGAAGCGCGCGCCGCGGTGGCGGAGCGCACGCTCGTCGTTCGTCCGGCGCCGCTCGACCGCGACGGTGTTCGTGCCTGCCTCGCGGCCGAGCCCGGCACCCTGACGCTCGCCTACTGGGTCGGCAGCGAGACGGCCTGGCTGGTGGCTGCACAAGGTGCGGACGTGCGCGTGTTCGAGTTGGGCCGTGCGGCCGAGGCCGAGGCGAAGTTGCGTGCTGCCTACGAGATGGTCAGCATGGCCCCGGATGGGCGTGATCCGTGGGCCGTGCTGGACGAAGTCAGCGCGTGGTTCCTGCCGGCGCCGGTTCGCGCGGATCTCGGTGCGGTGGCGCGGGTCGTGTTCTGTCCCGACGACCGTCTGGTTCGGCTGCCATTCGAGGCGATGCGCATCGACGGGTCGGCGCTCGGTCTGACGCACGACGTCGAGCGGGCGCCGTCGCTGGCGGTGCGCGCGGTTCTGCAGGGGCGGGATGTCGAAGCCAAGGGCTCGGCGGCGCTGGTCGTCGACTCGGTGCCGCTGACGACCGAGGTCGCCCGCAGCTTCGGTGTCGACGAGCTCCGCTTCTCGGCGCAGGAAGGCGACCTCGTGGCTTCGGCGTGGCCGGGTGCGCTTCGCCTGCGCGGCACCGACGCGACCTTGGCGGCGCTGCGCGATCGTGCCGAGACCCATCGCGTGGGCTTGCTGCACGTCAGCGCGCACGCGGTCGCGCACGGCGTCGTGCCTTCGGCGTCGCTGCTCCTACTGGCCGATGGCCCGGTGCCCCTCAGCTCCCTCGCCGAGCTGAGACTCGAAGGTGCGACCGTCGTGCTGAGCGCATGCGCGTCGGCGTCCGGCGAGGCGCGCGACGGCGAGGGCGACGCCGGTTTGTTGTGGGGGCCACTCGGCGCCGGGGCACGGTGCGTCGTGGCGAGCCTGTGGGCCGTCAACCAGCAGGCGACCTGCGACCTGATGGGGCAGATGCACCACTGGCTCGGCCGCGGTGAGGCCATGGCCACGGCGTTGCGCCGTGCCCGCGTCGCACTCGCGGCCGCACCGAACTACGCGCACCCGCACTACTGGGCCGGATTCGCGGTGTTCGGAAGGCGCGCCGCCCGGCCCACACCTCTGCTCGCTGGTGTCGCAGGTTGGGGAGTGGCGGCCGGTGCGGGGCTCGCGGGGCTGCTGCTGTGGCGGTGGTCGCGTCGGCGATCGACACGCATGCCGACGCTCGGCCTCGACGGAGCAAGTGCCTGACGGGTGCTACCCGCTGAAAGTCGGCCCAGGCGTCGCGGACGACCTCTGGCCGCGCGCACTTCCTCAAGAGAGCGCGGCCCCCTCGGCGATCGTGCCCGCGTGCACGGCCACCGTGGTGTCGATGTCGCGCCCGTAGCCGCCGGCCATGGTGATCGCCACCGGCACACCCGCGCTGCGGCAGCGTTGCAAGACCATGCGATCGCGCGCGCGCAGACCGGCGCTGCTGAGCGCCAGGCGGCCGAGCCGGTCGTGTGCGTGCGGATCGGCGCCGGCCAGGTAGACCACGAAATCGGGTTCGCTGCGCGCGAAGGTGGTCTCCAGCGCCGACGCCAGAGTTGCGAGGTACTCGTCGTCGCCGGTGTCATCGGCCAGCTCGACGTCGAGATCGCTGGACTCCTTCTCGCGCGGGAAGTTGCGCGCTCCGTGGATCGAGAAGGTGAACGCGCGCGGCTCGTCGCGCAGGATCGCCGCCGTGCCGTTGCCTTGGTGTACGTCGCAGTCGACGATCGCCACGCGTCGCGCCAACCCCTCGTCGAGCAGCATCAGCGCCGCACACGCCGCATCGTTGAACACGCAGTAACCTTGCCCGTGGTCACGGAAGGCGTGGTGGGTTCCACCGCCGAGATAGGCAGCGACCCCATCGCGGGTCGCGTCACGGCAAGCCGCCAACGTCGCCCCGCACGAGTGCAGCGAGCGCGCGACCAACTCGGGCGACCACGGAAAGCCGATACGACGCACTTCGTCCGCGCTCAGCCTGCCCGCGCACACACGGCGCACGTAGTCGGCATCATGCGCGCGCAACAGTTCGCTCTCCGTCGCCGCCGGCCCCTCGTGCAACTCGACACCGCTCGCCTCCGCCGCCACCCGCTCCCGCAGCCGCCGGTATTTGTCCATCGGAAAAGGGTGCCCCGGCGGCAACGGGATCACGAAGCGGTCGGTGTGGTAGGCACGCACAGGGCGGCGAGGATAGCGCGCCGGAAGGAGGCCACCGGGACCGCCGTCTCGCCGCCGCGGGCGCAACCTCGTCGCCGAGACCCGTGCGTCGCGCCCACTCCGTCGAGTCCCGATGGCCCGCGCAGCGATGCCCGCGTCCTCGGTCGCCACGCCCGATCACCTGTGGCTGCCTCCCTTCGCGACCCGTTCCACGCACCGAGCGACTCCCTCCTCCGACGACTTCGTAGGCTCCCCGTTGCCTTCACCCCTGCCCCCGCTACCATCCTCGATCCTCCGCGACCGTCCCGGCCGCGGGGCGGTCCGAGTCGGAGCGTGGCGCAGCCTGGTAGCGCACCTGCATGGGGTGCAGGGGGTCGGAGGTTCAAATCCTCTCGCTCCGACCATTTCCATCTTCGAGCCGCCGCTGGGTTTACAGCGGATCGCTCGGACATCGAGAAAGCGTGGTGACTCGCCGAAGGGGGGTCAGTTGACCCCGAAACGAGGTCATCATGCCGCGCAAGAGGAACCCGGTTCCATCGCTCCGTTGCCACAAGGCCACGGACCGCGCCTTCGCCCGTGTCGACGGGCGCAACGTGTACTTCGGCAAGTGGGGCACGCCCCTGGCCGTCGAGAGCTACCGCCGTTGGGTTGCCGAGCAGATCGCCGGTGTCGACCAGGCCGACTCCCGGCGGGCGTCGGGTGGCGGTGAGAGTGCCGAAGAGCGACTCACCGTCGCCGGGCTGGTCGCCCGCTACTGGCGCTTCATCATCAACACCGGCCGCTACACCAAGAACGGCGTGCCGACGAGCGAGCGCGAGCGCGTGCGCCAGGCGCTCGACGACTTGCTCGCGCACTACGCGTCGGTCTTCGTCGACGAGTTCGGGCCGCGGAAGCTGGTCGCGCTGCGCGACGTGATGTCGGTCAGCAAGCGCGGTGGGATGCGGACGCGCCGGACCGTGAACCACCAGGTCATGCGAGTCCGCCGCGCCTTCCGCTGGGGGGCCGAGCGCGAGCTCGTCCCGCCGAGCGTGGCCCATGGTCTGGCGTGCGTCGCCGGCATCCGCCGGGGGGAGAACGCGAAGCTGCTCGAGCCGCCGCCGGTCAAGCCCATCGACCGCGCGGTCGCGGAGAAGGCTGCTGCGGCCGCGCCGCCGACGATTGCCGCGATGATCCGGCTCCAGCTCACGACAGGCATGAGGCCGAGCGAGGTCTGCATCCTCCGGACCATGGACCTCGACCGCTCGGGCGCGGTGTGGATCTACCGGCCCTCGAGCCACAAGACGGAGTCGCACGGCGTCGAGCGCGTGATCCCGATCGGTCCTTCGGGCCAGAAGGCACTGGAGCCGCTGCTGCGCCCCGACGCCCCGGGGGAGTTCGTCTTCACGCCGCAGCGCGCCGAGGAAGAGCGTCACGCCGAGTTGCGCCGGCGTGCGATGGAGCGCTACCGCGATGGGTCGAGACCGAACGAGAAGCGCGATCGAGAGAGGCGGGAGAACCAGAAGATCCAGTTCACCGAGCGCTACGACGCGTCGTCCTACCGGACGGCGGTGGCGAACGCATGCAAGGCGGCGGGCGTCGAGCCGTTCGGCCCGAATCGACTCCGGCACACGGCGCTGACTGAGGCTCGACGGCTTGCCGGCATCGATGCCGCGCAGATCCTCGGTGGGCACACCGATCTGAAGACGACGCAGCGCTACGCCGAGGCGTTGCCCGCGGCTGCCCTGAAGTACGCCCGCAAGCACGGCTGACGGCCCGTCGTCCGGCACTATGTGCCGAGCCGGGAGCTGAAGGTGTTGTCGGGCGATTCGATTGCTTCTGACTTCAGCGCTCCCGGCTTCCCCTGCCGAAACACCGGACTGAGCGGTTACAGTCCGAACACCGCGGTGCGGTCGCAACGAACGCGCTTGAGGACGGAAGAAGATGTCGAGCAAGAAGCGCGCACGCCACCTGAACATCTACTTGATCAAGGCGGGCCTGACGAAGCCTGCCGAGGTGTTCAAGGATGTCACGAAGCTCACCAAGCACAGCATCAAGATCGGCGGCAAGAAGCTCGGCGACCTCTACGTGCGGCCTTCCACGGTCCGGACTCCAAGTTGGCTGTCTCTCTTCGCTGAGGCCGTGCAGCCGAGCTCACTTGGCCTCAAGACGGCAAGCGCTGCAGCTGTCCTGTTGTTAAAGAGGAAGTCTCGGCTCCTCGCCCTGTCGTTCGGCCATGGACGGCACCTCCTGAACTCAGCCGCGTTCGAAGAGGATTTCGGACTGCGAACTACGTTGAAGGCAGTCGATCCTGACCGCATTCGCTCCATCGACCGGAAGCGCTTCGATGCTATTTCGCGGCTCGCACGCGAACAGGCAACATGTGACGCGCCCATCCTCGACTTCGGCATCGACATCGATCAGGACATCGTCCGCTCCATGACGGGACCTCCGTCCGACGAACGCCTAGGCAGCAGGATCACGGGTCGAGAGTCGCTCTCCGTGTCGGTCCCGGTCGACCTGAAGGGACTCGAGGCACAGCTCGACCGCTATCTCACCGCCTCGCGATCAACGCGCAACCGCGACCATCTGTCCTTCATCGACAACCTCGCCGAGATCACCGACCGTCCAACGCGAGACGCGCTCGATGCGGAATTGCTGGCGAGCATCGCAGCGAACGATCTCGGGCGGATTTGGCTTGCCGTTCCCGACCTGGTCGACTGGTCAGACGTTGAGGGATTCAGCTACTCGCAGGCGCAAGGCGCTGTGGTGCACCCAGACGTGCATTTCGAAAGCTACCTCGAGCAGCTGCGGAAACCGGACGTGCTGTCCGTGGCTCGGATGAAGCATCAGAGGATCTACTGCGTGAGCGCCTCCCAGAACTCCGTGATCAACGAGTGGCCGCTCTACCGATGCGTCTACGCCGAGCTGGAATCGTCGAAGGGGACTCACTTCCTCGACAACGGCAAGTGGTATCGCATCGACACGGACCTTGTGTCGCGCGTGGACCGGGAGGTGCGCCGGATCAAGTCCACCAAGCTCGCCCTGGTGCACTACCAGGATGGCGAAACCGAAGACAAGTACAACGAGCGTCTCGCGTCCAGCAAACCTTCTCAATACACGTTGATGGACCGCAAGATGGTCCGTTACGGAGGCGGCCGTAGCCAGATCGAGTTCTGCGACGTCTACACGAAGTCGAAGGCCATGTTGCACGTAAAGCGATACGGCGGCTCGAGCGTGCTGAGTCATCTCTTTGCACAAGGGGTCGCCTCGGCCACGTGCTTTCTCTGGGACGAGAGTTTTCGGAAAGCGCTGCAGAAGAAGCTGCCTCGGTCTCACCATCTGTCGAATCCCAGCGCTCGACCGGACGCCAGGATGTTCGAAGTCGCGTTCGTGATCGCCAGTCAGTCGACGAACGATGTCGTTCTTCCCTTCTTCAGCCGCGTGAACCTGCGGAACGCCTACAGGGAGCTCCGGGGCTACGGATTCGACGTCACGTGCACTCAGATTCGAATCAACGAGGCTACGTAGCAAGTAAAGCAAGCCAGCCCATCCACGGTAGAAACAATGCCTCAAGTCGACCAAGACGTTGTGGAGTGTCACGAGCAGAAGTTTCTGGCGTCTTGTATTCCCGCTTGTGTTGAGCTGGTCATCAAGCTCCTGGGGAAGGCCTCGTCCGGGTTCTACGATGAGCAGAATGCGTGCGGGGACAGAACCGACGTTGGCTTCGGGGAGTTCAACGGCAAGACGGTCTGTGAAGTGACGTTCCGGCACCTGTTCACCGAGCAGCGCGGGCCAAGCTTCCCGATGCAGGCACTCTTCGACAGGATCGACAAGGAGCTTGCATCAGACCGCTACGTCATCATCTCGCTCGCCTCCGACTCAGGCTGGCACATGTTCGTCGTCTACAGGAAACACGGCGACGAATACCATTCGGTCTCAAAGGCGAGCCCTCCGAACGGTGCGGTGACTATCGGGTGCTACACCGTGCGCGAGGTCGTGGAACGAATGCAAGGGACCGACATCTTGGTTTACGACCCGCTGTAGCCGAGCTTCCCATGCCGAGGCGCCGCCCG
This sequence comes from Planctomycetota bacterium, assembly GCA_041398565.1. Taxonomy (GTDB): domain Bacteria; phylum Planctomycetota; class UBA1135; order UBA1135; family UBA2386; genus DATGPD01. The sequence goes on from JAWKUN010000002.1 coordinate 1,226,402, forward strand.
CGAGAGCCCGGGCGTACGCAGGGAGCCGGCTCGCGCGACCGGATTGCCGCATGAAGGCATGAAGCCTGCTGATCAGTGCGCGATTCTGAGCCTCGCGCACGAAGGCGCTGGCCCGCGGTCCGAACCCCAGGCGTTCGGGAGACCTCGCGTCTCCCGGCGCCTGGAGTCGTAGTGACCAGAGAACCGACCGACAGAATCGCTGCGCGGAGACCGCCTGTCTTGAAGGCCTCCGACGAGGACCTCGTGCCTTTGATGGCACTCAAGTCGATGTGCACGTCGGCAGGTTCGTCGGTTCAACGCGCGACCCTCTACCGATGGGTCACGAATGGAGTTCGTGGGGCCAAGCTGCCGGCGCTCCGGATCGGTGGTCGCTGGTTCAGCAGTGCCGCCGCGTTCGAGTGGTTCGTCGAGGAGCTGAACGCACCGGCGAGAACGCCGCCGCCGCGACAACGTCGTCGCCCCGAGCCTTGCGAGATGGGCCCCGCGGCGACGGTCGATCACGAGCGGAGTCTCGACGAGCTTCGCGCCTTCGGCTTCCTAGTCGAGAACTTGTAGGGCGCGCTGAAACCGGTCCTGGCCGGCGCGTCTCGCTGCGATCTGCACGGTCCCCAGACGCATTTTCTGGCAGTACGAGCGCCAGGACGGGCGCCCTGCCGGAGACCGATGCTACAGGGAGCGAACCGATGAAGCCTGAACACATCGCATTCTGGATGATCGAGGTTGCCCGCCACACGGCGGCCGGGTTGGACCGACCGGTGCTCGCTGAGATCATCGACATCCTCGAAGCACTGACGGACGAAGACCCAGTGCTCGTCGCCCAGCGCTCCCTGTCGAGCTTGGAGCGATCCAGGAACAGCCCGCGAGAAGCGCATGACCGAGCTTGGGATGCTGTCATGGACGTCGCGCCCGGCAGGACGCTCCGAGACCTGAGTGAGTTTGCGGATGGACTGCAACGGTGCTTCGAGCGGCTTCGGCGGGCCGGCGGTGATACTGAACGCGCCAAGTCCGCTACTGAGCTGATTCTCATTCCCTTCCGGCTCGTTGCGTTCGAGAGCTCCGGGAAGAGCCGGATGCTGCGCCTTCGCGAGATTCGAAAGCTCAGGCGCCGCGTCGCCTAGCTTCGCGCCCAACACCCTCTCCAACGTCCGCCCGAGTGACCTTGCTCGCCGCGGAGTATCGCGAATCCAGGATTCTCGTGAAGGCACCCGAGCGGGATCCGAACCGGATTCGCCAAGCAGCGAAACCGTGAGTCCCGAGACCTCCCAGCAGCCGCCTGACCCGGAGCCCGACCTCTCGAGGGCCCGAGACCTGGATGAGGACCGCATCCGCGAGTTCGTGGAGGAGTTGCGCGTTGGGTCCGTGTCCGCACACACGTGGTTGTTCCGCACGCTCTGGCCGCGGGCCTTCGTGGTGGCCAGACTGGTGTTCCAGCGAGACCTGCACCGCGCTGAGGACATCGCGCAACGGGTGCTCACCAAGATGCTCGGTCCCCGGGCTGATGGCAGGCTCCCGAGCATCTTCGGCTACGACCCGGACCAGCCGTTTCGTCCATGGTTCGACGCCAGCGTGGTCTTCGGGGCTCGCGACGAGCTGCGGGCGATGGCCAGTCGCGAGCGGCGGGAGCGCGAAGCCGCAGAGCGCATGGCCGCGAATCAGGTCTTCGAGGAGCCGATCGACTCTCTTGTCTTGCAAGAAGACGTGGACAGGGTTGTCGCCCTTCGCCAATCGGCGCTTACCTCGGAGCAGGATGAGATGATCGAGATGTGGCTCCAAGAGGTCCCGCACAAGGAGATCGCCGCAAGGGTCGGGATCGGCGAGGGGACCTCGTGGAGCCGCATCAACAAGATCAAGGGAATCCTCAGGGAGCTTCTCAGTGAATAGGCGCGACAGAAGTCACCAGCAGCGCATCGACGACTACGTCCGCGGCATGATGACCATGACGGAGGCGGCAGAGTTCGAGGGCCAGCTTCTGTCCGACGCTGTTCTCGCGCGCGACGTCGCAGAGGCACGGTCCCTGTGGCGTTCCTTGCACGGTGGCGCTGTGTCGGAACGCCTGGACTCAATAGCGCGGCTTCGACCTGAACTGCTCAGCTCCCTCGTGGACAGGGAGCTCGAGCGGGGTGATCTCGAGATTCCGCCCTATCGCCCCGTGCTGGAGCAGATCCGAGCAGATGCCGAGCGCGCGCGGCAGGAGCGCGAGGCCGAGCAGCGTGAGCGGGAGGGACCGCAGAGGCCGGAGCAAGAACGCGACCGGGACATCGAGCCCGAACCGTAGCAGGCAGCGGCGAAGCCGGAGCACGCCGCCGCCGAACGGCGGCCATGACCGACAACCAAGAGCTCGTGCCCGCTACCGGGCCTCTCGATGTTCCCGCCGTCGTCGACAGTGCCAGCCGCGCACTGGCGGACGCGGTCGAGCGCGGGGATACCCGCGCAGTCAAAGCCATCCACGACCAAGCGGAGGCCCTCGAGCGACTCGTCAAGGAGATGCTCAAGCACAACAAGAAGGCCTCCGAGAACCTGCGCAAGCTCAACGAGCTGGCGAAGCTCAGGATCGTGGCCGCTCGCGAGATGGGTGGCCTGCTGCTGCAAATCGTTCAGCGAGGTGGGTCGCGGTACCGCGGAGCAACGTTGCAGAAGGCCGGCGTCAGCCGCAACCAGTCCAGCAAGTTCCAGCGGGTGGCGAAGCTCGGCGACATGGCGGAGGCCTACATCGAGGACTGCAACTTCCGAGAAGAAGAGGCCAGCCTGGCTGGCTACATGCGCTTCGCGAGGAATCAGCCACACTTCTCCAGCGAGTCCGACGAGTGGTACACGCCGGAGCACATGCTGCGGGCGGTCGAAGGGGTCCTGGGCGCCATCCACACGGACCCATGTTCGAACACCGGGGAGCCCAACGTGCCAGCGAAGGTCCACTTCACCGAAGCGGATGATGGCCTGAGGCAGGAGTGGGGTGGCACCGTGTTCATGAACCCGCCGTACGGTCGCACACTGATCAACTGGGTTCGGAAGCTCCAGTCCGAGATCAAGGATGGCCACACCCAGGCTGCGATCGCCTTGCTACCGGCGCGTCCCGGCTCGGACTGGTTCAAGGAGATCGCCGACCGCCCGGTGTGCTTCCTTCAAGGCCGGCTGCGGTTCAGCGAAGGCAACCCGGCGCCGTTCCCGTCGATGTGCGTCTACTTCGGGGAGGACATCGCGAAGTTCATCCAGGTCTTCCGTCCACTCGGCTGTCTGTTTCAGCCGGTGAAGGCTGAAGGAGCACGCTGATAGCCAAAGCCGCGCTCGCGTTCGCGAGCGCGGCCAGAAGGCCCTCCCCTCGGAACTCACCACCGGTAGGAGCTGGGGAGGGCGCTCCGCGCGAGCAAGCGCGGGAGCAGTCCACAGGCGAGCAGATGGCGCGCCAGATGCTCGGTCCGGGTTCCGCGCTCCGCCGGGAGCTTCCTCGCTCTGCGCGCTCGAGCATCCGGCACGCCATCTGTCGATTCGCCGACGGACAAGACTCCAAGGAGGGGCAGCGCGCGACCCGTCGCGCAAGACCGTTCTCGGGGTGGGCCTGGTGAAGTGAAGGCCCACACCCGACGAACGGCTCCACACGGTAGGACGCTATGAGCTCACCGCCGCCGATTTGAGTAGCGTCGCGAAATGCGCGACACTGGATGAAGCTGGCTCGGTGCACCTCCTCCGTCCACAGCGACAACAACAACGGAGGTGACCCATGAGCTATGACACGGAAAGCGGCGACGACCGCCGCACGGATTCCCGACCCACCAAGCAGCGCCCGATCGACGAGGTGCGCTTCGGCAAGGTCAAAGTCGTCGTCTGGCGCAACGACACCAAGAACGGCGACATGCTGAACTTCAAGCCCGTCCGCATCTACAAGGACGGGGAGGAGTGGAAGGAAACCCCGAGTCTCGGTCTGGCAGACCTACTGCCGATGGCCAAGGCCTTGGAAGAGGCCTACCGCCGCGCCGCAGCTCCGGCCGGCGAAGCGCGGACGTAGCAGTCTCGCAGATGTTCTTCTGACGGTTCTTTCGGACGGAACGGTGCCACCGACGCCAGCTACCCAAGACGCGCGGCCTACCGGCCGCACCCTGCGTTCCGGACCCACCGCTTCCTCCGAGCACCCCTCCGCTGGCACGACTCGCGCCAGGCCGCACGACCGAAGGCGCAGCTCCTGACGGCGGGCGATGCGCCCTGTCACTCGTCTGTGCACGCGCTACGGGTCGCTCTCCTCCAGCGGGGCTCCGGGCTTCCATCCCTGGGGGGCGACCTCGTTCCTGCAACCAGTTGCGAAAGGAACGAGGTCGCCCCCCTTCGGGATGAAAGCTGCTTGCGCGTGGCTCGACACCGATGGAGGCGGCCGCATCGAGAGGAACAGCCATGGAACGAACAACAACAGACAACCACCGCTCGGCGATCGAGCGGGCACAAGAACAGGCGCAGGAGTCGCTCGAGCAGCTTCTCGTAGACCTCGACCAGGGTCACAGCGAGTCGCTGCTGGGGGTCCTGCGTGCGCTCGGGAACTTCCACGAGTACAGCTTCGCCAACGCGATGATGATCGTCGGACAGCGACCGGACGCGACCCGGGTCGCCGGATACCGGACCTGGCAGCGGCTCGGCCGCCAGGTCCGCCGGGGTGAGAAGGGGATCGTCATCATCGCGCCGATGGTCGGGCGGCGTGACGAGGAGGGCGGCGACGAACGAGTTGTTCGCGGCTTTCGTGCCGCTCGCGTCTTCGACATCGAGCAGACCGATGGCGAGCCGCTCCCTGAGCTCGAAGTCACTCGGGGTGACCCTGGAGAGCACGCCGCTCGCATTCGCGAGTACGCACAGCTCCACGGCATCGACGTCGAGTATTCCGACGGACTCGGCCTGGCGAACGGCGCCTCGACGGGAGGAAAGATCCTGCTCCGTCGCGGCCTCGAGCCCGCCGACGAGTTCGCCACCCTCGTGCACGAGATCGCGCACGAGATGCTGCATCAGGGAATGAGCCGAACGCAGCGTCCACCGCTCGCGGTACGCGAGACCGAGGCCGAGGCCGTCTCGTTCGCCGTGTCGAACGCCATCGGCCTCGAAGTCGGCGGAGCAGCTCGGGACTACATCCAGATGTATCGAGGGGATGCCGCCGTGCTGAAGGCAGCGCTAGATCGGGTGCACCGCGTCTCCACTTCGATCCTGGCGTTTCTGAAGTCGGACGAAGCTGACGCCGCGATCGCGGAGGCAGCGTGACCCGATGGATCAACGAAGGAACAGAACGAAGTCGATTCAAGAGGAGGAAACCATGAGCGAGAAGAGACCAACGAAGATCGAGCTGCAGTTGTCCGAGGAAGCGATCGCGGCAGCCATGAAGGCAATGATCCACCAGCAACAGCGTGACGGCGTGGTTCGGCCGTGGCTGCACGATCTGTTCACGGCGGCGGTCAGCCTGATGTGCTTCGTCGTGGCATTCGCCGTCCTGTACGCGCTGCTCCGATAGCACGATCGGCCGCTTCGCGCCTTCCGAGCGAGGCGGCCTACTTCCCGACCAGTTGAACGGCGCGACCGAGCAGGTCGATCGTCGCCGACACCGGGACTCCCCAGAACCACTCCGACACGACGAACATCGACAGCGCCATCAGTCCAACCGTTTCCCGGAACGACGCATCGCGGCGCAGCCGCTGCCAGCAACGGCGCTGCGCTCGGAGCTGCCAGGGCCAGACGATCTCCTCTTCCTTCTCCTCGTCCATGACCTGACCCTCTCACATTCTCCCGACGAAGTACAGACCAAGGATCACCGGGGATCCAAGAACATCACACCCGATGCACCCTTGTGCGCGCAGTGCGGTGCGAGGAGGTGGCGACGACAAGGCCCGGCATCGAGTTGCGTGGTCTGCACCAGCCTGAGGTTCGCCGTCGCAAGCCGAGATCGATGAAGGGCTTCGCCGTCTGCGGCGAACGGCACTCGATGGCGCTTCGCAGCAGTCCCAACCTCAGCTTCCGGGTTCCGGCCGCGGCCTACCGAGAACTCGCAGCGCGAGCCAGCATGATGGACACGACGCCGGGCCTCTACGCCAAGCACGTCGTCGTCGACCACGTGTCCGGGCACGGGACCCTCGAGATTCTCGCGCGGCTGCAGGAGCTCGAGGACCTGCACGCGGAGCTGCGGCGGAACCTCTCGGTTGCACTCGAGGCGCTGCTCCTGAGCCTGCCGGGCAAGCCGTTCACACGTGAGCAAGTTGCAGAGTTCGTAACCAAGAACCTGAACCCGCGAGGTCCGGCGGACCTTGCTTAGCATCGCGAAGATGAGTGCGGGTCAGGAGAGGTACTACCTCGACCTCGCACGAGAAGACTACTACGCGGAAGGCGGCGAGGCGCCTGGTCGCTGGTGGGGTCGGGCGGCGGCGCACCTCTCACTCTCGGGACTCGTGCGACCGGAGGAGCTCGCCGCCACGATGCGAGGCCGCGCACCGGCCAGCGGCAGTCCGCTCGTTCAACTGCAGAGCTACAGTGGGGGCCGCTCGCGTGCGGCTGGCTGGGACCTGACCTTCAGTGCGCCGAAGAGTGTGTCCGTGCTCTGGTCCCAAGCCGGCGCGCACGTCCGCAACACGATCGAGGCGGCGCAGCGAGAGGCCGTACACGATGCGCTGGCCTACCTCGAGGAGCACTCCGTCTTCTCACGTCGCGGCAAGGGCGGAACGCGAATCGAGGCGGCGCAGTTGGTGGTGGCCACGTTCCTGCACGGGACGAGTCGCGCGCAGGACCCGAACCTGCATGTCCACGCCTTGGTGCAGAACGTCGTGCACCGTTCGGATGGGACTTGGGGCACGCTGCACAGCCCGGAACTCTACCGGCACAAGATGGTTGCTGGTGCGATCTTCCGCAACGGCCTCTCGGCAAGGCTGCAGCAACAGCTGGGCGTTCGCACTCGGGTCACGAAGTGCCGGTCCTTCGAACTGCTCGACGTTCCTCAGGGCGTCCTCGACGGGTTTTCGACGCGCCGAGGCGAGATCGAAGATCGGATGCGCGAGTTCGGTGGTGCAAGCGCCAAGATCGGCGACTACGCGACACTCGAGACCCGCCAGCCGAAGGAAGTCCGCCCTCGCACCGAGCTGTTCTCGACGTGGCGAGAGCGCGGTCAGGAGCTAGGGTTCGGCCCCCGGGCGGCCCGCGAGCTTCTCGCGGCTGGGCTGCGGCGACTCCCTCGGCGTCCTCGCGACCCGCAGCGGTTGTTGAGGAGACTCATCCGCCGAGCCTGCGTCGACCTTCTGCAGTACCAGTCGCACTTCACTGCCCGAAAGCTGATGGAGCGCGTGGCTGTCCTAGCGCAGGCCTATCCGGTTGATGTCGCGGCGGTGACCGCGGCCGTCGACGAGCACCTGAAGTTCTCCAGCGACATCGTCCCGCTACGCCAGGACGGACTCCACGCTCGCTACACGACTCGTGGCATGCTCGACATCGAGAATCGGATGCTCGTGCGGGCCGATGGCCTGGCCACGGACCGTTCGCAGGAACGAGGTGTCAAGCAGTGGGATCGAAACCGATCGGCTCTCGGACTCGCGGACACCGAGCGCCGGGCATTCGACCAGTTGGTGGATCCAGGCAGCGCGTTGCGCACGTTCGACTGCCGCACCGACAAGGGTCGGAGTGCCGTCCTCGCAGCGGCGGTCGATGCCTGGCGCAGGTCCGGCCGGCACGTCGTTGTGACCGGCGTGCATCCGAGTGGAGCCCGCTCCGCCGAGTTGTCCCACCAGCTCGAGAACTCGCCGACCGTGTTCGGCACCGTGTGCGCCAACACCGTCTTCCAGCGCGCTTGCGATCTCTACTGGCACCTCACCCGAGGGACGGACAGCGGATCGAGGGTTCCGCTGAAGCACGGCTCGATCCTCGTGGTGGATCACGCCGAACGCGTCGACACCCAGACGATGCACGACCTGCTCGAGCTCGCGGGCCGTCGCGGTTGCCGTCTGATCCTCGCCGGTGACCGCAAAGGGGCCGTAACGCGACGTGCGGGGTCTCCGTTTCGCCTGCTTCACGATCGGTTCTGTGGGATCTCGCTCGAGCCCGGTCAAGCGCACGACGGGGCCGCGGCGGCACTATGCGACGAGCTCGACGTCGGTGACGGGGCGGCGGCGGTCCGGTCGCTGCACGGCGCAGGTATGCTCTATCTCGCCGAAACCCGCGAGGAGGCAACCGAGAAGATGATCTCGGACTGGGCAACAACCGAGAAGCGGCGGCGGGTCGACACGGCGCTCGTCGGAGCAACGCGAGCAGCCATCGGAGAACTCAACGACGCGGCCCAAGCCGAACGCCTCCGGCGAGGCGAGCTCAGCACCAGGTCACACCTGCGTTCGCGTCCCAGCCTCGGCCAGGTACTGGGCATCAGCCGTCGCTCGAAGCCGAAGGTGTTTCATGCGGGTGTCCGCGGCTCGTATGGCGACCGCGTCCGCGTTCTGCGCGGCAAGCGCAGTCTTGGTGTGCGCGCTGGTGACCGAGGAGTTGTAGAGCGCGTGAATCCCATTCTGGGCACCGTGACGATTCGACTCGACAGAACTGGCCCGCTGGGCCCCGGCGTACTCAGCCTGATCAAGCGGCCGATCCGCGCGACGTTGACTCCGATCGAAGCCGGGCAACTCCTCGAGCTCGACTACGCCGTATCCACCAGCCACATGGAGGGGCGGACGTTCGACCGGCTCTTCGCAATTGCCGACCCCATGCTGCAGGCCCATGAGGTGACCCGCGAGTCGCTGCTCCGGGCAAGTGGGCAGGCCCAGTTCTATCTCGACGAGATGTCTGCCGGCGACGCGATGGTCTCTCTTGCGAGCAGCTTGAGTCGACAGGATCGAAACGAACTCGCGACCGAGCTGCTGCCCGACGAGCGTGAGGTCGAGCTCGAGCCGGAGCTCTAGTTCGACGGTCCGCTGATGTGTTCGATCTGCCGGTCGGCGCCGCCGTCCCCTTGGTCTACTTCGGGCTGCAAGTCGAGCCGCCGGTAGTCCTCGACTCTCCAGATCCTCCGTTCCTGGGCGCGGTGGTCGGTCCGTCGCCGGAATCCGGCGTCCTCGTCTGCCTTCCTCTCCTCCCGGAGGTGCTTGGCAACGAGCTTTGCCTTGATGGTCCCCTTCCAGGGCGGGAGCCGTGGCGCCGTAAAGGCGCCGGTGATCCCAACCTTCTTGTCTGCTGTCGGAAACTCGCGAAACTCGATTGGCAGGATCACGGGCTTCTCGCGCAGTGCCTTCTGGACACCGTGGGTCGTCGATCCGCCTTGGGCAGCGCGTGACTCGGACCATGAGTAGGACCTCTGCCAGAACTCCGCCCTCGCGAAGTAGTCGCTCGCCCAGTTCATCGCCTGCGGACTGTCGAGCCGCAGGATCGCCTTGTTGCCACACTGGCTCAGGAGCTCGTCGGCGGCGTTCCGCCCGTAGACGTGGTGCAGCCCCTCAATGCTCTGGAACCCAAGCACGCACCGGACTTCCTTGGAACGTCCCTTCAGGAGGAGCTCGTCGAGCCCCTCGAGTTTCCTGGCGAGCCGGAGCTCGTCGAGGAAGAACCAGACCTCCTTGCCGGGATTGTCTGGTCGAGAAAGGACGAGTTCCGATGCCCTCCGGATCAGCGCGCGGTTGATTGCATCGAGCGCCTCGCGATTCTTCTCGTCGGTTGGGATCAGCAACACCGAGGGCTCGTCTCCCTCGAGCCAGTCCTCCGCCAGGCTGAACGGCACGCGGTCCATCCACAGCGATCCGATGTTCTCGTACCGTGCCGCCTTCGTTCGTAGAGTGCTCAGGATACTGGCGCGCGTGCGGTCCGATTGCGCGAGGTGCGATTGGATGGCGTCCCGGCCTTCCGGCTCCTTCTCCAGCACCTTGAGCAAGCGCTCTGGGGAACTGACGGCTTCGACGAGGTCATTGAGGAACCAGGTCGATTCCCCATCGCTCCGCGAACGGTGCTTGCGAAAGCAGTTGATCACCGCTGTCAAAATGTCCTGAGCAGCCTCGGAAAAGTACTTGTTCGGGTCTGCTTCCTCGACGGCGCACATCGTGGCTGCGAGTTGGCGCGCGGATACCGGGTCGACGATATCCCTTGCGACATCCCATGCAACGCATCGATCGTCGAGTGGATGCAAGACGCGAATCTGATGCGCCGGAATGCCGAGGCCGCGCAGGATCGGATAGAAGTCAAGCTTGGGATCGTAGATCAGGCACCGGTTCTTGAAGCTGCCGCGCTCGTCAAACAGCACGCTCTTCATGAGCATGCGGATCGTGAGCGTCTTCCCGCTTCCTGACGTGCCCATCACCATGAAATGGGGCTCGAGCTCGTCGTCGGCGAAGGGCACACCGCCCCAGATGTGCCGGCGCTTCTTTTTTGAGAACAAGCCCATGGCGGTTACCTCCGATGACGCTCGATGATCTCGATGGGCACAACGAGAGCGCCGCGAGCTGGCGGCTCAGACGAGTTGAGGAATGCCCAGAAGCGCCCCATGGCGTCCGTTGCGAATGCGAGGCCGATCCACATGGAGGCCACAACGAAGAACTTCGACTCGGTCGTGGCGAGCATCTCACCTGCGGTGAGTCCGTCGAAGATGAACAGGGCCGCAATGCTCGTCCCGATCATGTAGAAGTCGGCATGGACGAGCTGCATCAGCAGCATCTTCAAGAGGCCGAAGATGCCCGGCTTCTCCGTCACGAACAGGTAGAAGAAGTTGCAGGCTCCGGACAGGATCGACACGCCCAACGCAATGCGCATGGGTTGGTCGAAGTCGTCGAGCGTGTACGCGCCGAGCAGAGTCGTGTCGAAGCTATCCAGGAAAGCGAGCGCCGTAGACGAGTCGACGTAAAACGCGCGGTAGACGACCAGCGCGGCGAACACGATCGCCGCGTGGATGACAGCGAAGAATGGGTAGATGAGGAGCGCGCGCATGGTCAGTGCACCTCGATGCCGAGTCGGTTGAACGCGAGCACGGCGTCGGAGCGGATGTTGGTCACGTAGTCGCCTCGAAGGCTCGCTCGGAGGGACTGTTCGCGCAGGGCATGGATCACGGCAACGTGCCGCCGGACGTCGGTTCCCCGGTCACGAGCAAGCGACTCCAGCCGGGTCTCGAGTTGGCTCAGCGCGCGCATGGGCTGCGGCCCGTTGAGATCGTCAAGGGTCTCCTGGACGAGGGCGTCCGGGCAGGCCCGAACGTCAGCTGCTCGTTCTTGCAGGTGGACTGCGGCAACGATGGCCGAGGACACGACCATGAACCGGAACACTTTGGGGACGGTGAAGAAGCGTAGCTCTGACATTCGAGGCCTCCCGGGGATCAGCGACGGTCGTTCACCGGCTCTCGGCCGGCGGCGATGGCTCGAGATGCTTCGACGAGGCGCTTGCGCACTTCGAACAGGGCATCCCCACTCAGCTCTCCACGGTGAGCGCGGAAGAGCACTCGGGCATGGGCCCAGAGGCGCTGCGCGGCTGGCGAGTCCTTCGGGATCGCGTTCGTGTCGATGGAGGGGGCCTCGATGCCGAGGAACGATGCCTTGTCGCTGATCCACGCATACCAGGGGCCGAACTCGCGAAGGAAGCGCGGACGACGTGCCTCGCGGGCTGCTTCCGGGTCGCTGACCCGCAGAGCGACTTGCTCGAAGGCCTTCTGGTCGCAGGGTTGCAGGAACACGCCCGGCGGCTCCTCCATCACGACCATGTCCTCCGTTTCCTTGGTGACAACATGGGCCCGCAGGAACAACTTCACTTCGTCGTCGAAACGTCTGATCCAGGGGGCCCAGGTATCGCCGGTTCCTCGCCGCGCAGGGTCGGCCTTGGTGCGTTCCGTGGAGAACTGAACCGTGTCTTGACTTGCGTTCGGGTCCCAGGAGCCGTGGAACTCACCGACCCATAGGCCATCGACGCCGAAGTCCTTGCTGCCCGAGACAACGATCAGATCGAACGAGCCATCAGCGCGCATGGCGAGCGCGGCATCGGTTGCCTCGATGAGGTCACGCACCTTCTGGTCACGGACTCCTTGCAGCAGTTGTCCTCGATCCAAGGAGTAGTAGGACGCTGGGATCGCACTGATCGCTCGCGCCGGCACCTTGCTCATGCGGCGAGCCCTGAACCGCTGATTCCAGATCGACAGGGTTCTGCCGTCGACCATCGCCATGCTGGTGACGGACACCGACTCCAGTGGCAGGCCGTCGACTCGCGAGAGTTGCGAGTTGCCATGCAGGCGGTACTGAGCGCCAGGCACCGGGCTGATCTCCGTCGCGACGAGGGACGGGAACATGGCATCGACACCGCGGTTCCAGTAGTCCCACACGATCTGGCCTCCGGCCGACCCGTTGCTGCCACTGGTCGCGCCGGCGCCGGGAAGCGGGTAGCCGGGCAGGCCCAGGCCCACCGGTGGGCCGAACGGATTGAGGTCGTAGTCCAAGCCGAATCGCGAGGGCTGGAGGCTCTTCGGAAGTCCGACCAGGCTCCAGTGCTGGGCGTCTAGGTTTGGCGCCTCGCCGACTTGCTCGTCGAACCAGACCTTGTGGCGCTCTCGTTCGGCCCGACGTTGTTCGGCCTCGCGCGCGGAGCGCTTGCTGGGGAGCACGACCGAGCCACTTCTAAACGACGTGGAAACGCTCCGCGCGTCCGCCTTGCCGACCGTGTAGGTGGCGCAGCACTCCCACAACTCCGGGGGCGCCACGACTGGCGCGTTCGTCGCCAGCCCACCGGAGCTGAACACGCCACCCGCGATCCCGCGCGAGGCCCGTGTCTCGGGAGCCAGACGCAGCAGCGTTTCGAACGGTCGAACCGTCCATGTGCGGGTCCACTCTGCACCGATAGCCGTCGAGCCATCCGCTGGCACACCACCGAACAGGACCGACTGCAGCTGTGCCTGCCATGCACTGTTGTTGTATGGCGCCCCGATCAGAAGGATGGATGCGTGGTCACGCTTGTTGCGTGCACTCTCGTCGGACCCGGGCGAGAGCCCGCGGAGCTCCGAGACGTGGCCACTCGGACTGAGGGTGAACGTGAACTTCTCCCCGACGAACGCCAGCAGGGGTTCGGCCGCCGTGCCCCAGACACCCGCACTCTCCAGTACGCTCTTCACCGCTGCTGCATTCTCGGAATCGGCGGAGTCGAGAGACACCACGGGGGCCCCGGACAAGGGGAACTCGGCGAGGACGCGCTGGACTTCGCCGTCGACGCGCCAGCACCCTGCAGCGTCCTTGTCTTGCACCTCGAGCCCGAGGTGCATCTGGACTCGGCGGCCGTAGCCGGCGTCCTTGTCGAAAGCCTTGCCGCGGTGGTCTCGACCCTCGACGCGGTGCTCGGTGGTGCTGGCGATCGCGAACTCGAGCCGGTCGCCCGCCTCGAGTTTCACCGGGGCCGGGGACCCTTGTGCGAGAAGGCTGGACGCAGCGCCAAGGGCGGCGAAGGCGAGCTGAAAGGGTCGTCGATTGTGACGCCGAGGAAGTGCCTGCGGGGGCGTGGTCGGCTGTCGCCGGAGCCATGAGAAGATCCGTTGCTGCATGTGTCTTGCCTCTTCTGGTAGGAAGTCCAGGCAAGATGCGATCGGGCGGCGCCCGGATCGCAGTCAATGCAGCAGTGCAGCGCCTCGGCGAAGATCTACTTGTTCTTCTGCGCCTCGCACGCGGTCACTACTGCCTCGGCGCGCCGGCGAATCGCGGCCGGAGGCTTCGGGTCCGCGGCGAGCAACCCGCTGGCGAAGCTCTCAGCGGTCGCGTAGGCCTGTGTGGCCAGGTAGCTCTCGGCTACAGCGATCGATGCCTCCGGAGATGGGTGCTCGCGCGACCAGTGCAGCGCAACCTCGAGTCCGATGTGCAGGTATCGCAGCTGTCGCGCCATCCTCCACACGTACGCACACTCCTCGGCCGACCGAGGGTCGACCCGTGTCATGCGCCGCAGGCACTCGAGCGCCCGATCCCGCAGGTTGCTGCGCTCGCCATCGGTCTTGATGACCGACACGTGTTGCGAGTAGGTCCGCATCAGGAAAGCCTCTGCCCATCGGCCGACGCCCTGACCCGAGACGAACCCGACCACGGACGGGCTATGGGTCGCTTCGAGCATGTCTGCTTCGGCCTCGCCGAACTGCTGGTGCTCCGCGTGAAGCAGGCCACGGAGCAGGTAGAAGAACCCGTCTGGGACGCGTCCGATTGCCACGGTCATCGTCTCGATGTTGTCCTTGCCGCGGTTGCCGAAGATTGCCTTCATGAGCACGCCGGCAACTGGCTTGTAGGCCTGGACGATCGTGGGATGAATGCCGGCGAACGGAGACGCCGACGTGCTCTCGTTCAAACTCGGCAGGCGCTGGAACGGGGCTAAGGCCATGCCGACCTTCAGGATGTCGAGCGGCGAGAGTTCGGCTTCGGCGTGATGGAGCCTCGGCACCATCTGCTCCTGTAGCACGCGGGTGGCTTTCACCGCCGCTTGGGCCCACTCTGCGGTGTCCGATGAGGACACTGATTCGAAGCGCGACAGCACGGCTTCCATGCCCGCCTCATCGCGTTGCATCAGCAACGAGACGGCGAGCTCGGCGAGGGCCTGAGGGTTGGTGGGGAACCGCTGCGCTGTCCCGCGCGCGTGCTGGATGAACCCCTCGGTGTCGCCAGCGAACAACAGAACGGGACCGAGCACCATGGTCGCGTGGAAATGGAACGGATCCGCCCTCAGTGCGGCCTCGAGGTGCTCCCTCACCTCGGACAGAGGCTCCGCCAGCATCGCTCGAGCAAACTCGGCGTCTGCAGCGGGGAGATCTCCTGCGTCGAGCGCGGCTCGGAAGCCATCGAGCCCCGCCGCTGGATCGCGCCACCGGTCCTCGACCATCAGCGCTTGGAGGAGAAGGAGTCGCGATCCGTGCGGCCCTTCTGGCAACTCCTGAAGTTGTGCAAGCAGCTGTTGCGCTGCGTCGTCTCGACCCGACCGGACGAAGACGTCGAGTCGCGCGAGGTCCACGATCGCAGGTGAGTGGCCCAAGCTCGCAGCTTGATCGAGCGCCGCAAGAGCATCGCCCCATGCCCCCTGCGACGTGAGCAGCAACCCTTGAGCGTAGCTTGCCTCGGCTGCGCGCACGGTTCGCTCTGACGAGACGGCTTGGACCTCGGCTGTGAGTAGCCACGAAGCGGTGAGACCCACCGTGAATACCACGAAGAATCCGGCGGCCCACGGGTTTCGGCGCGACCACCGGGCGACCCTGCCGGCCAGACCAACCGGCCGCACCCTCGGTGCATGACCCTCTCGGATCAACCGCAGGTCTTCCGCCAGCTCCAACCCGCTGCCGTAGCGGCGCCGGTGGTCGAGCTCGATCGACTTCTCGAGGACGGTTCGGACGTCGCGGGAGATCGACCGGTTCAGTCGGTGCGCTGGCTCCGGCAGCGTCGAGGCCGTGCGGTCTACATCGAACGCCCGCTTCCCAGTCAGGCACTCGTAGAGGACCAGGCCAAGAGAGAACACGTCTGCTCGTGCGTCGAGGTCCGACCGGTTCTTGGTCAGCTGTTCAGGCGCCTGGTATTCGCGTGTTCCCGGCCGGTCGCCACTACGGCTCGCTCCGTCCGCCTGCTCGGACAAGACCAGTCCGAAGTCGAGCACGACCGGCTCTCCGTCGGGGGTCACCATGATGTTGCTGGGCTTGACGTCGCGGTGGACGATGCCGCGTTGGTGCAGCTCGTGCAGTGCGCGCGCGACCTTCTCGACGAACTCGAGCACGTGCAGGATCGCGGCGCTCGAAGTTGGCGTGGACGAACCGGCTCCACCCGCTGCGTTCGGCGGTGGCATGCCCGGCAGCAGCGCCGCCATTCCCAAGGATGCTTCCTCGAGTCGCTTGTCCAGCGACTTGCCCTCGAGGAAGTCCATGACGATGTAGGGCTGGTCGCCGTCGGGCCGGGCCTCGAGAACCCGGCAGATGTTCGGATGTCGGATCGCGGCGACCGCGGTTGCCTCGAGTGCGAAGCGCTTTCGAAGTGCTGGGCGGTCGAGCAGGTGCGGCGCCATGACCTTGATGGCGACGTGTCGCTCGAGCTGCGGGTCGAACGCCATGTGCACGGTCCCCATGCCGCCGGCACCGAGTCGGGCCACGAGCTCGTAGCGACCGAGCTGGAGTGCGCCGCCGGCATCCTGATCGCCGTCTGCCATCCGCTTCCGCTCGCGGATCTGGGTCGCATGCGCCGGGAAACGCTCTGCCAATTCCTCGAAGGCTGCGGCTTGCTCTGCCTCCGGGCGGCCCAGAGCGTCGTGAATGCCCTGGTCGACATCGTCGGGGACGGAGAACGGATTGTCGGGGTTGTGCTGTTCCACGTTGGACCCTCCGAACGCTGGACGCCAAATCGCTCGAAGAGTACCGGGATGGCCTCCGCTTGCCTCGCTCGGATCGCGCGGGTGAGCAGTTTGCGCCGCTGGTGCAGATCATCTGGCCTTCGTCCATCGGTTTCCCGTCGACCGGCAAGCACGATGTTCGCATGAGCACAGAGGAGTCCGAACCCACTACGGCCGATTCCGCGAGGTCCCTGACGCGACGCCAGCTGCACGACTTGGTCTGGACTATCCCGATGCGCAAGCTCGCAACATCATTCGGCTGGTCCGACAGCTGGCTCGCCAAGCTGTGTCGGGAGTTTGGAGTCCCGACGCCTGAGCGCGGTTACTGGGCGAAGAAGCGCTCGGGCAAGGCCGTGAAACGGCGACGACTGTCCAAGAAAGACGATCCCGACGAGGTGATCTTCACTTGGACCGACGGCGTTCCCGACTTCGAGGCCGAAGCCAAGAGTGTCGAGGCGCCGCAGCTCGATGACGACGTTGCCTCGAAGCTGAAGGAACTCGAGTTGCTCGATCCGGTGGATGCCAGATCCGACGTGGACGAGTTGCATCCACTTGTCCACGCACGCCGACGCGGGGGGAGGTCACCGAGCTCGTCGACGTCCATGTCGGCAACGCGGTGTGCCTTCCCAGTCGATGTCAGCGACCAGTTCCTCGAGCGCGCGCTCAAGGCGTTGGATGTCGTGGTGCGGTCCTTCGAACGCGCTGGCTTCGCGTTCGAGCGGGCGGGCAAGGGAGAAGAGGATCGCCCCTTCGTCGAGGTGTTGGGCGAACACTTCACGCTGCGGGTCGAGGAGCCGATGAAGCAGCGACCCTTCGATCCGGACCGGGATAGGTCGGAGTATCGTTGGATGCGACCGAAGGTCGTGCTCGACCGGAGCGGCCGCCTCGTGCTGCGCCTCAGCAGTCTCGGTTTCGCGG
The DNA here is from genome assembly GCA_041398565.1 of Planctomycetota bacterium. Taxonomy (GTDB): domain Bacteria; phylum Planctomycetota; class UBA1135; order UBA1135; family UBA2386; genus DATGPD01. Next base: position 1,243,592 of record JAWKUN010000002.1, read on the forward strand.
CCGGGCGATCATGGTCCGACACGCCCAAACGACGCATCGAGTCGGTCCTCGCCAAGGTCGTGCGAACCGCGGTGCGCCAGGTGCATACGGCGCGTCGTGCGGCAGTGGAGGCCGAGAAGCAAGCCGAGGAACGCCGCAAGGCCCATGAAGAGCGCATGCGTGCCGAGGCCGAGCGGCGGGCAGAGGCAGAGCGGAAACAACTCGAGAAGAACCGCATCGACGCTCTCATCACGATTGCGAACGAGTCTGACCAAGCAGAGCGAATACGCGCCTTCGCGGAACGGTGTCGCCGGCTCGTGGCGGCTGCGCCCGAGGATCCTGTTCAGGATTGGCTCGAGTGGATCGAAGAGGTCGCCATCCGGTGCGACCCATTGGCCGAAGGACTGTCGGCGCTGAAGTCCCGCATCGAGTCAGAGGCACAGAGATCGTTGACGAAGCCGCGCTACCCGTCGGCGCCCGGGTCCTTCGCGTCACCGCGTGCCTGACGTTCCGCCTCGCTCATCGTCCGCACCGAGCAGTTCCAGTCGACGTAGTCGACGAAGAAGACCCAGTCCTTGATGCCGTTGCTCAGCAGCTTCTCGATGGCGTGCTTGCCGCGGTGGTACGCGTCGATGTTCTGCCGCCGCGTCATTCCGGTCTCCGCCGCGGCGTCGTCGGGTCCGAGCTTGAGCAGGTCGCGCGAGACCAGCGCGAGCAGATACGGCTCGTGGAGTGACGACAGCTGCTCGCGCACCGACGCGAGTCGCTCCTGCTGCTCCTCGTCGAGAGCGACACGGGTCAGCGGCCCAGGGCTACGGACTGGGGAGTCCGGAATGTGCTCGACGGCGACCGGCGCTCGCTTCTCACGACGAGCTCGATCGATCAGATCGCGGAGCACGAGCGTTCGAATCCAGGGGAAGAACGAGCCTCGCACGGGATCGAACTTGCCGGCCCGGAGCTCGTCGATCGCCGCGACGAAACCGTCCTGCAGGATGTCGTCTACGAGGTCGTGTGACCTCGGATTGCCGGGCCCGAGCTTCTTGAGCACGAATGGGTAGAGCGCTTCGCCGTAACGGCCGTAAAGCTCTTCGGTTGCGGCCTTGTCGCCTGCCGCGACCCGCAGGGCCAGGGATGTGTGCTCGCTGTGTGGGCCTGGGTTCGACATGAAGCGCCTTGGAGGTTCCGAATCTACCTGGCCGCCGAGACTCTTCAGTGTCGGACGCCGGGATAGTGTGCGATTGGGTGCTCCCGCAGATCGCAGGTCGGGCACGACTTTCTCTACGGACCAGCCACGCGCTCCCGGCCGCGGTTCAGGCCGATACGGTGCGGTCCTCGAGCCACCGGTCGACCGCGCGCTCCGTCGCCCGCGTGACGGGCTGGTTGCACGCGGCCCGGAGTTCCGAGCAGTACCACCGTCCTGCAGAGCTGCGCCGGATCGCGAGCGTCCCACGTTCGGGCCGTAGCACGCGGTAGATGTAGGTGTCCCCGCGCTCGACCGCGGGGGCATACGACGCGACGCAGTGGCGTTGGCGGACACCCTCCTGGACGAGGTCCAAGGGCTTGTTCAGCGGCACGATGTCCCGAGTCCCCCGAATCGGAGGCTGGGGGAAGACGCACTTCAGAATGCCGCTCGCGTTGGTCTCGGCGTACTGCTCGCTCAGGGTGTCGTGCGCTTCGCGGACGCGCAGCATGGTCGAGAAGACTGGCGGAGTCGCCGATTGCCCGTGGAGCTCATGATGGAACCAGAGCAACCCCTCCAGCAGGGTCGCGGTCTCGCCCAGGTAGCGCTCGCGCTTGTCGTTGCCGACTTCCTCCAGGAGCGTCGGCGATGCCGACCTGCGGAGCTGGTCGCTCCCAGCCAGCTTGAGAACTCCGGTGTTCACGCATCGGACGTGCGCGAGCTGCTTCCGCACCTCGTCATCGCAGAGGGCCTTCCGGAGCGATGGCAGGATCCGCCGGAAGACGGACTCGGGCGGCACCTTCCGCAGCGTCTTCATCGCGGCGGGCGTCCCCGGCATGCCAAAGTGCTCGAGGAGCGTGGTCTGCTTCGTGGCCACCAGCGCGTCCGCGGATTCCGGGTCGACGCGTCCATCGGTGAAACGGTTCGCGAGGTAGAACGCAAGAGGCGGATTGGCCTGGAGCAAGTCGAGAAACCGATTCGTCGCATGGAACATCCGGATCAACGCGAAGTGGTCGACCTGGAACGGTTCGATGGCTCGCGCCAGTTCCTTTGGGAGGGCGAAGCGCAGGGAGTCGAACGCACGGCGCTTCTGTTCGCGTAGCTCCTCGTCCGTCGGGGGCAGGTCCAGCGGAAGCGACAGCTGCCGCGTCGTCGTCTTCTTCTTCCGTCGCCGGTACGGTCGCACCAACGGGAAGCTCGGCGCGATCGGTCGCCACGGGCCGTCGCCCCACTTCTCCGCGGCGCTGGCGTCAGGCCAGACCTGTACGAGGGTCACGTGCGCCCGCTCGAAGATGAGGAGCTTGCCGTCCTTGAACCGGTAACCGGGAATCCACGAATCTGCTGGTGCAACCACGCCGCCTGGAGCTCCTGACCGAGCTCCCCCTGGTGAGTAGCGAGTCGCAGATTCTCTCGACTCGCCCCGACGATCCAAGCCCGTTGCAACCCGGTGCAACAGCCCAGGTTCGGCGGCAGCTCTCAGCTACCGGAGCGGGCTTCGCCCCGGACGACCTCCGCGATCTCCCGAGCGATCTCCGCGACCGTGTGCGTCGCCGTGCTGCGTGCCAGCTTGTCCGCGAGCGATGCGCTGTGGCTCATCACCTCGCTCTTGGAGACGTGGTGCCAGATCGGCAGCAGGATTTGCTCGTCGTGAACGGAGCGCGTCACCAAGCCGTCCAGCTCGTACTCGGGCCAGCCCTTGCCCAGGAATGCCGGCGAGAGGACGACGACGCCGAACCGGCTCCGAGCAATGCCCCGGTCGATCGTCCGTCGCAGACTCGAGCCAATACGCAGTTCGAACTCGTCGTACCACACCTCGAGCTGCTCCGCGCGCAGCGCTTCTGCTAGTGGTCGCACGACGTCGTCCTTGTCCTCGGATGCGTGAGAGATGAACACATCGAACCGACGGCCGTCGTCATCGTCCCCCGACGGTGCTACGTCATCGCGCAAGAGCGAGGGAATCGACGATAGTGGAGGCTCCGGGAGCGGCTGCAGGGCTCTGGGCAGGAACCGTGCGCTCGACCGGACCTGCCCCTGCAAGCCCATCATGTCAACCGTGACGTGCCAATGTCCGCGTCGGGGGACCTGCAATCGAACCGGCGACTGTCGGGCCAAGCCTCCCTGATACCGGTGGCGGCGGCCCGCGCGGAAACTCGAGAAGTTCGCGGAGTCCATCAGGCGAACATTCGCCGCGCTGCCGGAGAGGGACACCTCAACGACCTCGCCTCCGCGCAGGTTGCCGAGATCGTGGTGAATGAACTGAATCTGCCCCCTACGGCCCGGCATCTCAGGCGGCCTCCTCGTCCGACGGGAGTGTCTTGCCAGCCTCTTCGAGAGACCCCTCAGGCAGACTGATCGGAGACTGCCGCTCCTCCGCTTCGTCGCTCGACTCGACGTTCAGCGCACGTAGGGTGCTCTGTGCCTTGCGGACCAGGAGGTCGAGGGCCTTCCGCCCCTTCCGAATCTCGTCTTCGATGCCATCGACGTTCTTCTGAATGCCGCTGCTGTACTTCTCCATCTTCTCGAGTCGATCGAGCTCTTTCTCGATCCGGGCTTCGATGTCGCGGAGCGCATCGATGTCGCCGGGCTCGCCGACGGTCTTCTTCCGGCTGACGAGCGCCATGCCCAACATGAGTGCCGCGTGCAGGTAGGCGTCCGAATTGGAGTCCTGGTCGTCCCAAGTGACGAGCACGTTGTTGCCGTGTCGTGCGAACGACGGGAAGCCATCGGACGCGTGGGACCTGGCCATCACGAACACGCCGGCGCCGGCGTCCCGGTTCTTCCGAGCTGCATCGAGTTCGTCGAGGCCTCGCTGCACCGTGTAGGACGAGTCGCGCTTCGCCTCGAAGACGACGCCCGCCTCTGCGAACGCGCTCTCCGCAGTGAACCGGAGCACAGCGTCGCCCTTCTTGCAGCGACCTACCCCGGCAGTTGATGCCGTCGAGTCAAGGACGCATGGTGCGCCCTGCGTCGCGGTCTTGAGAAAGGCGAACACCGCATCTTCGAAGTCGTAGCCGCCGCGGGTGGACTTCTGGTCCTGGGTTCGCCGCGTTTCGATGCGAGCGAGGGCCTCGCGAACCTCTTTCTCGAACTCGACCTGTCGATCCTGCTGTTGCTTCGCTGCGGATTGCTGAGCTGCGGCCTGCTCCTGCAGGAGCTTGGTCAGGCTGGTCTTGAGAACCTCGAGCGGCGACCCAGGCCGATCCGGGTTCACGGCCTCGAGAACGTCGCGACGCGCCTGGTGCGTTTCGCGAACGAGGCGACTCAAGAGGGAGTTCTCGTCGTTCGCATCGAGGGCGGCCAACGCGGTCGCTAGCTGCTTGGCGCGGTCTTCGTCCGCGCCCTTGAGCTCCTCGCGCAAGCTGTGAAGGAAACGGGCGACGGCGCCATCTTCGGCGAGGGGGTCGAGCGCGCGTAGCAGCTCCTGATGGCCGGCGTCCATGACGCCGCGGAGCTGTCCCTCGAGGACCTTGACGAGTCCTTCGCTGTCGGTCGGACTCAGCTTCTTGAACAGTGGGCTGCTCTCGCCGATCTGTTGAGCCAGGGCTTGAGCCAAGACGCTGTTCTGGGGGGCGAGGTACTTGTCGAGCTGTCGAGCGAGCACACCCTCGTCGGCCAGGAAGGAAGCCAAGCGCTGAGCAACCTCGCCATCCTTTGGATCGAAGAAGCGAGTGAGCACGCCGGTCATCTCCTTGTGCTGAGTCTCGACGTGGGCCTTGAGCTGTCCATCGAGATCGGCGACCAAGCTGCTGCCGATGTCCTTTAGGCGTGCTTCCTCGGCCGCGGCCTGCGCGTTGCGCAGAGCCCGGAGTCCGATGGTCCAAGCCTCCACGGCGAACAGCGGCTGCTGCGAGCTGTCGATATCTTCGAGGAACGCCAGGGAGTCGACGCGCCGGTCGTGCAGTTCGACGGAGACCTCGGATTCTGAGAGTAAGACGTTGGCTTCGACACGGGATGCAGGCTCACGGTTGCTCATGCCTGCACTAGAGCGACTAGCGTGCCGGCGACCAAGAAAACCTGAGAACGCCCCTTAGCGCCAGGAACATAGATATTTACGACGTGTCTCGTGGCGCAAGAAACATTGTTCTAACGCAAGAGATCTTGTATCATCCTGGTTGTGCGCAAGATCTTGGTGGCCTGGATCGGAAGGACAGACCTGCGCGCGCCCGCCGAGAGCGAGGTCGTTGGGTTGGGCCCCATCGCGCAAGCTGTCGAAGCTCGCCCGTTCGACGAGCTGTGGCTGCTCGCCGACTACCCGAAGTCCGAGGTCGAGGCCTATGTGAAGTGGCTTCGCGGCCGCTCCGACACACGGGTCGAGGTCCTCGCAGAGAGCCTCAGTGGTCCGACCGAGTTCGGCGAGATCTACGAAGCTGCCGTCCGCGGCGTCAACAAGGCCCTCGGAGCCCGGCCCGACAAGGCCAACCTCACGTTCCACCTGAGTCCTGGCACCCCGGCCATGGCCGCCGTCTGGATTCTGCTCGGCAAGACGCGGTTCCCCGCCGAGTTGATCGAGTCTTCCCGCGAGCACGGCGTGCGTACGGTCTCCGTGCCCTTCGACATCTCGATCGACTTCCTTCCAGACCTGCTTCGGGAGCAGGATGAACGGCTTCGCCAGGCAAGCGCCGCCGAGACCCCGGCGGCGCCGGAGTTCTCGGACATCATTCATCGCAGCCGCCCGATGACGCGCCTGATCCAGCGTGCGCGTCGGGTTGCTGTGCACAGCGTGCCTGTTCTGATCGAAGGGGAGTCCGGCACTGGCAAGGAGATGCTCGCCCGCGCCATCCATCGGGCGAGCCCCCGTCGGGGCCGCGAGTTCATCGCGGTCAACTGCGGAGCGATCCCGCAGGAGCTCGTCGAGTCCGAGCTCTTCGGTCACACGAAAGGCTCGTTCACGGGTGCGACAGAGGCGAAGAAGGGCTACTTCGAGGCCGCGAACGGCGGCACCTTGTTCCTGGACGAGGTCGGCGAGTTGCCGGCGGTCGCGCAGGTCAAGCTGCTGCGAGTGCTACAGGAGGGCGAGGTCGTGAAGGTCGGGGCGACCAAGCCGACGAAGATCGATGTCCGGATCGTCGCAGCGACGAACCGGACGCTGACCACCGAGATCGCGCAGGGTCGATTCCGCGAAGACCTCTTCTATCGCCTCGCGGTCGCGGTGCTGAGGATCCCCTCCCTGCGCGACCGAACCGGCGATGTTGGGCTGTTGGTCGATCGGATGCTCGCAGCAGCCAACGAGGAGGCTGCCGACGGGGCCGGATTCGAGCGGAAGAAACTTTCTGCAGGCGCAAGGAATCTTCTCCTCTCTCACAGTTGGCCAGGTAACGTCCGCGAACTGCAGAACACTCTGCGACGGACCCTGATCTGGAGCGACGGGACCATCATCACGGCAGAAGATGTTCGCGAGGCCCTGTTGCCAACCGGGACTTCGGGCCGCAACGAAGTGATGGATCGAGCCCTTGGCAACGGCTTCAGCCTGCAGGACACCATGAGCGACGTGGCTCGACACTACCTGAAGCGTGCGATGGAAGAAGCTGGAGGCAACAAGACGCAGGCGGCTGAGCTTGTTGGCCTACCCAGCTATCAGACACTCTCCAACTGGCTCGCGCGGTACGAGGTGGAGGCATGATGGCACGAAGGTTGAGAGAGGGCGTGCAACCGCGATGAGTCGAAACGAAAAGCAAGCCTGCCGAGAGCTCATTGAGCCGGCCCTCACCGAGGCTGGTTGGAGCTGGGACGCGCAGGTCGAGATCGGGCCCGGTCGGGTGAACCTGACCGGTTCCACGATGTACGACGACTCGCAGCGCATCATCGCGGACTATGTACTGCGGCTCTGGAAGATGCCGCTGGCCATCCTCGAAGCCAAGGCGGAAGGCGAGGACGCGTCCGCCGGCATGCAGCAAGGCTCGCGCTACGCCCATCGTCTCGGGCTCCGGTTTTCGATCTCGAGCAACGGCCGTCAGTACATCCTCACCGACAACAAGACAAGCGAGTACGAGTCCTTCGAAACGCCGCCAAGCCCCGGCGACATCCTCCACCGCCTCGGCCGCAACATTGTGTGGGAGGAGTGGCGCCCGATCTTCGAAGCCCCGTGGCACGAGGACCAGGTCACTCGCCGCAAGGTTCGCCCGTACCAGGAGATGGCGATCTTCGAGTCGCTGTACCGCTTTTCTCAGGGCGAGAAGCGCGTGCTCCTGCTCATGGCGACAGGAACGGGCAAGACGTTCACGATCTTCCAGCTCGCATGGAAGCTCCTCTCCGGCGACGTCCTCAAGAACAACCGAGTTCTGTTTCTCACGGATCGGAACAGCCTCAAGGACCAGGCCTTCCGCGCCTTCGCGGCCTTCGACTCTCGTGAACGCGTGGTCGTCGAAAAGGCGACGGTCGCCCGCGGCGAGCACCTGGTCGGCAAGGTCTACTTCGCCAACTACCAGAACCTCGACGAAGAGTATGGAGGCAAGAAGCTCTACGAGCACTTCGACTCGGACTTCTTCGATCTCGTGGTGGTTGATGAGTGCCACCGCTCGGGCTTCGGCGACTGGTTCGGCGTGCTCGAGCACTTCGGCAACGCCTACCAGCTCGGCCTCACGGCGACGCCGCGCGAGCTCGACCAGAGCGGACGTGACCTCACCGAGGAAGAGCTGCGTCGGGATACTCACGTCTACTTCACAGGAAGCCCCGACGGTGAGCCTGCCTATACGTACTCGCTCAAGCAGGCGATCGAGGACGGCTACCTGGTGCCGTACTTGCTCGAGGAGCGCATCAGCAACCTCGACGAGGACGGCTACACCGGCCCCGACGGGCGTCACTACACCACTAAGAACTTCGAGCGCGACATCCGCTTGCCCGAGCGCACGCGGCTCATCGCCGAGGACCTCTGGCAGACCCTCGGCAAGTACCAGTTGTCCGATGAGAAGAGCATCATCTTTTGTGTCGATGACACCCACGCCGCTTTCATGGCCGCCGAGCTACGCCGCCTCAGCGGCGACGCGGACTACGCGGCTCGCATCACGCGATCCGAACGCAACTCGCATCAGCTCGAACGCAACTTCGCCGAGGTGGGCCGGGCCAAGCCCAGGGTCGCGGTCACCGTCGATCTGCTGACGACCGGCTTCGACGCCCCCGACGTCAAGAACATCGTCTTCGCGCGCCCCCTGCGCAGCTCCATCCTCTACAAGCAGATGAAGGGTCGCGGGACTCGGCTCTGCGAGGACATCGACAAGCGCTACTTCACCATCTTCGACTACGTCGGTGCTGCCCAGCTCGAGGACACCGAGTTCGACGGCCACCCCGCGAACACACAGAAGCCCAAGTCTTCGTCGAAGCCGAAGAAGAAGTCCGAGGGAGAGTCCACCGAGAAGCCTGTCGGTGAGGGCATCAAGGTCTACATCGCGCGCGAAGACCGCTACGTCTGCCTCGCCGACGGCCGCAAGATCCAGCTCGACGAGTACCGCGAGCAGTCCAAGGAGGTCATCCGCGGGATCGCCCCGTCAAGCCTCTCCGACCTCCTCAAGCTCTGGATCGACAAGAACACGCGCCGCGATCTGCGCGCCGAACTGAAGGACCGCGACGTTCACGTGGCGGCCTTCCGCCACTTCTTCGATCTCGAGGCCACCGACGACGTCGACATTCTAGCGAAGGTTGGATTCGACTTGGTCCGCGTTCCGAGCCGCCATGACCGGGTGACTCGCTTCTGGGATCAGGAAGACGCTTGGCTTCTCTCGCGGCTTGGCGAGCAGACCGTCAGCAACGACGAGCGAATCAAGTCGCTGTTCTGGGCGACGAGTCTGGACCACTACGCACTCTACGGCATCGACGAACTCGAGCAGGGCTCGACGTACAGCGCACCACAGTTCACCAGCCAGTTCGGGAGCTTCAGCAGTTTGCTGCAGCGCTACGGCGGCCCAGCTGCGCTGAAGGGCGACCTGGAGGCTGTTAAGCAGCACCTGTACGTCCCGATGGCGGCCTAGACGGATCCTTCGCATGGCGACCAAGAAGAATGGAAACGGCAAGGCGGAACATCGACGCCAAGAAGTGCAGCAGGCGGTCAAAAACGCCTGCGATCAGCTCAACAGCGACGGCGTTGCGCCCCGTGACTACGTCGAGCAGCTCGCGTGGCTCTTCTTCCTCAAGGCATTCGACGAGGCCGAGACCCGGCACGAGCAGGAGGCCGCGTTCGACGACAAGTCGTACGCCCGACGTATCCAAGGCGACTACCGCTGGTCCGTCTGGTCCGACTTGGTGAACCGCCCCGACGCCATGCTGGAGTTCGTGGACGGGAAGCTGTGGCACTACCTCCAGAACTTCGGTGCGACCGAGGAGACGGAGCAATTCGCCAACGACCCGGTCGCCGAACGGTTCCGGCGCATCTTTTCGACGGTGCGCAACCACTCGCGGCGGGGCGCTAGTTTCGCACGCACGGTGCAGCAGGTGAACCGGCTGCACTTCTCCGACGAGACCGACGTCATCGTTCTCTCGGAGATCTACGAAGACCTGCTGAAGCGCGTGGCCAGCGACTCCGCGGGTTACGCCGGTGAGTTCTACACCCAGCGCCACATCATCCGCGCGATGGTGGAGGTCGTGCAGCCCAAAATCGGCGACCGTGTGTATGACCCGTGCTTCGGAACCGCAGGGTTCTTAGCGGAAGCGGCAGAGTTCATCCGTTCACACTCGTCGAGCCTGAGCGGAAAAAACCTAGACCGCCTGAACAGAGACTCCTTCTTCGGCGTCGAGCTCAAGCCCCTCACCTACCTTCTAGGCATCATGAACATGCTGCTTCACCGCATTGAGGGAGCAAGCCTCGAGCAGGCAAATACGCTGGAGCTCCACAGCGCAAACGTGTCCGAGAAGAACCGTTACGACGTGATCCTCTCGAATCCGCCGTACGGCGGGAAGTTGGCGCGCGAGATCCAGACGAACTTCACGATTCGTTCCGGGGCGACAGAGATTCTGTTTCTTCAGCACATCATGGCCAACCTGAAGAAGGGGGGTCGCGCTGCGGTCATTGTGCCGGAGGGAGTCATGTTTCGGAGCGGACCCGACCAGAAGGTGCGGGAACGCTTGTTGACGGAGTTCGATCTGCACTCGGTCCTCTCGTTGCCTGCTGGGTGCTTCCTCCCGTATACGCCTGTGAAGACAAACGTCCTGTTCTTCGATCGGCGCTCCGATGGCAATCCCACGCAGGACGTTTGGTTCTTCGAGCTCACAAACGACGGCTTCGAGCTAACCGGATCGAGGAAGCCGATTCCCGGAGAGGAGATATCGGCCTTTCTGGGCCTCTGGACGAAGCGCACGGAGACCACCCGATCGTGGCTCGTCCCCTCCAAGGAGCTTCTGGCGACCAACTGCGACCTTTCTGCACGGAACCCCAACACAAGCGATGGCTACGAACATCGAGCGCCTGCGGAGGTTGCTCGCGAGCTTCTCCAGAAAGAGGAACGAGTTGTCGAGCTCTTTCGCGAGATTCACGACCTGCTTGCCGGGGACGCAGGCGGGGCGGAGGGCTAGCAAGTGCAGACCGTCACACTCGCGGACGTGTGCTCGATAGAGGCGCGACTGGTTGACCCGAAGCTAGATGAGCACGCCGACCGTGTTCACATTGGGGGAGCCAACATCATCTCGAGCTCCGGTCAGCTGGCGAACCTGCAAACAGCCAGAGAGGAGGGACTGAAGTCGCCGAAGTTCTACTTCGACCCGGAAGACGTCTTGTACAGCAAGATTCGCCCCTATCTCAGGAAGGTGACATGGCCTCAAACTGCAGGTCTATGCAGCGCAGACATCTACCCGCTACGCCCGGGCAAGCGAATCCGTCACCGCTACCTCCAGTATCTCCTGCTTTCGGACCAGTTCACTTCCTACGCCGTACGTGTCTCTAACCGGGCGGGCATGCCCAAAGTCAATCGCGAGCAGCTGTTCGCTTTCGAGTTCGAGCTGCCGGATCTCGATGAGCAGGCAAAGCACATCGCACTTCTCGACAAGGTCTTTGAGGGCATTGCCGAGCTTGAACGCCTCGCGGAACTGCGGAGTCGCGAACTTTGGTCGTTAAAGCGAAGCCTCGTATTTGGTGCGTCGCCTGACGACCGAACGTGGGAGCCGGTCGGCGAGCACGTGGAGTGGATCCGTTCTATGGAGAGGGTGGCGCCGACGGCGACGTATGGTTTTGCGGGCGTCAAGTCGTTTGGCGGCGGTGTCTTTCGCAGCGGCAGCCGACAGGGAGACGAGTTTGGCTACAAGTCCGTGCACCGCCTGGAGGCGGGGGAGTTTATCTATCCCAAGTTGATGGCCTGGGAGGGCGCACTTGGGCTCGTCCCGCAGGCGTTCGGGGGCTTGGTGGTTTCGCCTGAGTTCGTAGTATTTCGCCCAAATTCAGGCGCTCTTGCGGCTGAGGTACTTGATACCTACTTCCGGTCGCCAACGTCCTGGGAACGAGTCAAAGCGGCAAGCACTGGGACAAATCGGCGGCGCCGCAGACTCCATCCGCGAGCGTTCCTGACTCTGGAGGTCCCAATCCCCCCCAAAGACTCCCAAGCGATGCTTCGCAAAGTCTACGAGCAGGAAAGCAGGATACAGCGCGATTCCTCGCTTGATCCGGACAAGCTTGCGACGCTCCGTTCGAGTGCCCTCGCAAAGGTCTTCAGCGGTGCCGATGCCCTTGGCTCAGTGGCGACCGGGAGAAGCCAGGCCGACTGATGTCTGCGCACCGCTACCGCAACGGCCGGTCCCCGGAGACGAATGCGGCCCCTCTGCTAGAAAGGGCGCTGCCGTTGGTTCTCGGCAGGGGTAGCAGTGTCGATGAGCTCGTCGCACCGCTGGCGGGTATGCTCATCCTGCGGTGGGTTGCGTTCGCCGAGGCCGAAAGAGAGGCTGTAGCTGCATTCGACGAGAAGCAGTTCGAGTCATTTCTACCGCAAGGACTTCAGCAGCAAGCGTGGGTCAGGGGAACCATACGAGACCACATTGATTCTGACCTGGGAACCCTAGAAATCAACAGATTGGGCGGTGCCACCGGCCGTCTAGTTGCATCTGTGGCGCAAACGCTAGCGCACACGAGAAGTAAGAATGCCGAGTTGTTCGACCTTCTCGTCGTGTGGGTTACGAGCCTGGATGTCTCGGAGATTGGGGGCAGGCAGCGCGCGGCGACCGAGTTCGACGAAGTCCTACTGAGGGCGCTTGCAGCGCAGGGCCGTCTTGGCGGCGAGTACACGACCCCACCTCGAGTAGTCGAACTCATGGTCGGCTTGGCCGCCCCGCAACCAGGAGACCGTGTGTATGACCCTTGTTTCGGTGTAGCCAGCTTGCTGGTGGAAGCTGCTCATAGGATGCGGAGAACTGTCGTCACTGCGGATCCAACGCGCTGGCGCGACGTCCAATCGAATGGGATCTTCGGCGTCGAGATCAACCGGTCAGCGTACCTGGTGGGCCTATGCCGTGTCCTTCTCGCGGGCATAGACTCTCCTGGCCTTGAGCTAGGCGACGCCCTCGAACGACCTCTGCCTCGCAACCGCGCGGTCGAAGGCTTTGACGTCATTCTTGCTGCGCCACCATGGGGCGGACGCGCCGCCGATGCACACTTTCGCCACTTCCCGGTTCCGACGGGCGGTACCGAGAACCTATTCCTGCAACATGTGATGGCAAACCTACGCCCCGGTGGACGCGCCGTGATCGCGCTCCCCGAAGGCGCACTCTTTCGCACTGGGCCCGATCGCCAGGTTCGCAAGAGCCTCCTCGAGGAGTTTCGAGTCGACGGCGTTGTGTCGCTTCCGCCAGGGGCGTTCGCTCCATGCACGGGCATCCCATCGAGCCTTGTGGTGTTCCGGCGTGACACACCCCGAAGCGACGTCCGCTTCGTTCAGATTCCACCGAAGGCATGGGACGCGGGTGATGGCGACGGATTTGGTGACGGCGACGGGCATGGCTTTGGCAGCGGCAGTGGCAGCGGGGCCGGTGACGGCACCGGATACGGCGACGGGAGTGGTTCCGGACTAGGACATGGCGACGGATTCGGAGTACCTGACGGCAGTGGGTACGGCGATGGCCGCTCCGTGCAGCGACGCCGAACCTCGGGCGTTCTGCGGAAAGTCGCCGCTGTACTGCGACACGATGCAGCGTTGCCCGCCGACGGCATGGAGCACGGAATCGACGCATGGTCGGTTCCAGTGCGCAGCCTCGCCGCACGGGATTTCGAGCTGCTTGCCAAACGAACGGGAGCCGAGGAGCTGGAGACGACCCTCGAGCGACTCGCCGCGACCGATGCAGATCTGAAGATTGTCACCCTCGATCAGGTCGCGAAAGTCTTTCAAGGGGTCTCCTACGACCGCAAGCTGACTACTGAACGCCGAAGTTCCGACGTGCTCGCCGCCCTCGTGCGAGTCGGTGACATCTCCGAGTCGAAGGTGAAGCAGCCAAGCCTCTTCTTCACCCGCGAGGCAGATAGCCGAGTGCGAGACGAACACCGCCTCGGTCCGGGCGACATGCTGATCACGACGTCCGGAACCGTCGGCAAGATCGGCGTCATCGAGGATGGGAATGAGCTCGTCGGCGCGCTGGCGACCAAGAGCCTCGTGGTGATTCGGCCGAGCGACGGCGCGACACCGGCGTTTATCGCGGCACTGCTACGTTCTCCGAGCTATCAGGAATGGTTCGCAGGTCACGCGAGGGGTTCAACGATCCAGCACTTGTCCGTTCGAACACTTCGGAAGATGAAGGTGCCGGTTCCTCCTGTTCAAATCCAGGAGGCCGTCCTTCGCCACCTGTCGAGCGGTGGGGATGCTCTGGCTCTGCTCCTCCGATTCACGTCGGGCGGGACGTCCGATCCGATTGCCGCGTGGCTCGAGCGGCCGCCGGTAGTGGCCGCCATCTCGGGTAAGGTCGATGCAAACGACCCGGCGAAGACGCTTGCGGCTCTTGGCAAGGAGCTGTTGCAGCTTCGCGCGCTGCGCAATCGAGCGGCCCATGCTGACGCGCCGGAGGTCCCCGTTTCCCTCACAGCATGGCTCTTGGCAGCGGTAGAGGTGGGAGCAGTGCTCGACGGCGTCGACGGCATTCCCGAAGGGGCGCCGAGACTTGCCGCCCTTGAACTGGCCAGGGCCAAGCTCGCGACCGCACACCGGGGAACCAGTGACGAGGACAGCCCTCTCGCCAACCGTGTCCAAGCCTTCGTCTCCTCGCTCGAGCGCCTCGTCGAGCGGGCTGCCCAGGCGATGCTTGGCTCCGGTGAGATTCAACTCCGGACGACGCCGAATGAGCTCGCCGTCGGCGTGCCGACGGAGGTCCAGCTCGAGCTGGTGAATGCCTCGAACATGGCTCTGCGCCGCATCGAGATCACGACGGCGCCGGACGTTGGCGGTGGCACATCCGGGTACGTCGCTGAGGGCGCGACCGCAAGCGTCCCGCTCACCGTGAAGGCTCTCGATGCCGCCGATTCATTCAAGATTGGCGTGCGCTGGGCCGGCGTCAGACTTGACGGCGCTTCTATCCGAGGGCAGCGCACCATCGAGTTACTCGTCAAATCAACCCGCGACGACGTGCTTGCCGGCGATCTCGGCGCGAGCCCCTACATCGTCGGCAACCCGGTCGATCGCGAGGAGATGTTCTTCGGACGTAGCGACGTGGTCGATCGGATCAAGCGCCAGCTCGGCTCGGCGACGAACGCCAATGTGATTCTGCTGGAAGGGAATCGCCGCACGGGCAAGACGTCAATCCTCCGTCAGCTCCAGAAGCCCGATGCGCTGTCAGGGTGGATCGCCGTTTACTGCTCCTTCCAGGACGCAGAGGGTGACGAGTCGAGAGCCGGAATCTCGACCCGCAACGTCTATCGCCTCATGGCCCGTACGCTGGGCTGGTCACTCTATGATGCAGGGGTCCGAACGTGGTTTCCGGGAGAGCCTGCGCCCGAATCGAAACGTCCGTTCAAAGTCGAATTCCGTAAAGCGCTCGACCAGGCGTTCAAGAGCGAGCATCCGTTCGAGGTCTTGGAAGAATACCTCGCCGCCGCGCTCGCCGCCGCCAAGCCGAGGCGAGTGCTACTCATGCTTGACGAGTTCGACAAGCTCCAGGAGGGCATCGACTCAGGCGTTACGAGTCCTCAGGTCCCGGAGAACATCAGGCACATTCTCCAGCATCACGAGGGTGTCTCTGCCATTCTCACCGGCTCTCGTCGTCTGAAGCGGCTCCGCGAGGAATACTGGTCGGCGCTCTTTGGCCTCGGTTACCGGCTGGGGATCAGCGCGCTGCCGTTGGAAGACGCCCAGCGTCTTGTGTCCGAACCTGTCGCCTCGCGGCTGCGCTATCTTCCGATGGCACGCGACCGGCTCGTTGACATCTGCGCGCGTCAACCCTTCCTGGTCCAGTCGCTCTGCAACCGGGTGTTCGAGCGTGCGGCCGAGTCCGGGGATCGCACCGTCACGATAGCCAACGTCGACGAGGCGGCGACGGAGATGGTGCGCGATAACGAGCACTTTCGGACCCTGTGGGACTACGCGCAGACCCATCGACGGAGGCTGCTGCTCGCTCTCTGCGAACGACTCGCGCACGAACCTGATGCCGTGAATCTGGAGTTGCTTTCCACAAAGCTCGAGTCGCTGGGCGTCCAGGTTGCGAAGGAGAGCGAACTCGGCGACGACCTCGAGTACCTGCGCGAACTGGAGCTGGTCGAGTTGGACAAGAGCTACCGTGGCGGCACATACCGGGTCGCGGTCCCGTTGCTCGGAATGTGGATTCGGACGTCCATCGACTTCGATGATGCCGTTGCGCGAGCGCGGGAAGAAGCCCAGGGGGAACATCCATGAGCCATCCCTACCAAGTGCTGGGCACATCGATACCCGAGCTGCTCGCACGCCGTCGGCTTACCGAACAGCTCGAGCGGCACCTTCTGAAGCCATCGCCGGATCACGTTCAGGTCGTTGGTCCCACCTTATTTGGCAAGTCCGTCCTCCTGCACGGACTCGCTACGCGCCTCGAGGCGGCTGACAATCACTTCGTCTCCGCTGCCTACGTAGATCTCCGTCACGCGCCGCCGACCGACGACGCAGCCTTTCGTCGACGATTCGCGGAGGTGGTCAAGAGGACGGTCGCCGCGGCGAAACCGGACGTCGCGGAGTACATCGACCTCGATGACGAGGGCATCCACGAACTCCTCGATCTGGCCTTCCAAGAACTGGAGCAGCAAGGCGCCCGAATTCTCGTGGTTCTCGATGGCTTCGATCACGTGCTGGCCGGCACAGGGATTACGCGCAACCTCTGGGACCAGCTTCGCTCTCTCGCCCAGAAGCCGAGCCTGCGTCTCGTCACTGGAAGCCGCCAGCCCCTCCGCGAGCTGTGCAAGACGGAAGAGTCACGCACGTCGGACTTCTGGGAGATCTTCTACGACACTCCAGTGGTAGTTGGCCCATTCGCGGAAGACGACTGGGACGACCTGCTGGCTCCGCTCACTGGCAGCTGCGTGACGGTAGACGGCTCCGGCCGCAAGGAGCTCATCAACTGGTCTGGCGGCGTACCCGTTCTGGCTGCCTCGCTGCTTGAGCGCCTCGCGACCGCCGCCCGCAACGGCAGCGCCATCTCGAAGGCCGAGATCGACAAGACCGCCGTGGACATGCTCGAGCAGCCGCCGGCCCACCTCGAGCAACTCTGGGATGACTGCGACTTCGAGCTGCGGGCTGACGTGGCCGCCCTCGCAGAGAAGGAGAGCGACGGCATTCTTCTGTCCGAGTTCTCCACCCAACGACAGCGAGCTCTTCTGGGCCGCGGCTACGGGGTCGCGTCCGGCAATCGCATGCGACCCGGCTGCCGGCTGATGGCGCGGTATGCCCTGCAACAAGGGCCAGCAGTCGCCGACCTGAACAGGCTCTTCGGTTCCCGATCGAGCTTTGAAGACAACGTGCGTGGAGTTCTAGAGATGCGTCTTGCGCAGGTAGCGGTCAGCGGAGGAGACCAAGAGATGCTCGGCTACCTGAAGAGCGCGGTGCGTGATCTCGAGCCGAATCCAGAACTGGCATTGAAATGGGTTCGCAGCATCGCGAGTCGTGCCATGGCGGTCATATGGGATCTGGAGCTCGAGCCGGGCAGGAAGATACCTGATGCCTGGATCAAGGACTGGCAACACTCGGGAGAGAGCCTTGCCTGGTTGGACAGCGACCGGAACTTGCCGCGCCGGCAAGGCGCGCAGTGCAATGTGCTGCGACTCATGACGGGGACCGAGCGAGTGGCGCGCAGCGCACGTGTCGTGACAAAGCGAACGACCTTGCTCATCGATGCACTGCAGTCAGTAGGCGACTTCGGTCAGCACCGTGAAGACTATCCGGAATGCACGGTGAACGTTGGCTTTGCATCAGCCGTCGTGTTCAGCGCCATCGAGCTGATGGAGTCGATGAATCTCGACCGAGATGCTGTAACGCGCGGTCGAGAACAACAGGTCGTCGGCGGCCTGAGGAGCGATCGTGGCGAAGAAGACTGAGTTGACGAAGCGGGAAGTCGTGGTGGTCGCACTGCATCTGCTTGGAGGCGCGACCCGTGGCATCGACACCGAGCACGTCGCGATGAAGGCATTCGAGCTCGCTCCGGGGATGTTTAGCTGGAAGCACTTCGCGGATCAGGTCGACAAGGACTTGGTCCGCGTTCTGCTGTTCGATGCGCGGAAGTCGGAGTTTGGAGCTCACGTCACGGGGCGAGTGTCTCAGGGCTGGATGCTGACGGAGGCCGGGTGCGAGTTCGCCGAAGCAGCCGCGAAGCGTTTGGGGGGCGGTGCGGTGCAGCAGCGGCGGCAGTCACGGGAGGACGCACGTCGAGTCGCGCAGGAGCGGCAGCGTCTTGAGTCCACTGATGCCTACCAGAAGGTTCGAACTGGGCACGCGGAACAGGTTTCTGAGCGAGAGGCGGAAGTGTTTTTTCGCCTCAACGCCTACATCACCGGCGAGAGTCGCGACCGAAAACTAGATCAGATCGCGAACATGTTCGCTGATGACGATGAGCTGAGCCGAGTCATTCGGATCGTGAGAGAGAGGGTGCCAAGTCATGGCTAAGGAAGAGCTGCGCGTCAGGAGCCACGTTGGCCGCGATCTCATGCAGAGTGCGGGGCTCTTCCGGGCCGCCCGAACGGTGGTCTGGGAGTACGTGAGCAACGGCCTGCAATACGTCGATCCTGGAGTTAGTCCGACCGTCCACGTCAAGTTGGACCAGGCAAGGAAGAGAATCGTCGTCCGCGACAACGGTCGCGGCATGGACTGGACGGGGTTGCAGAACTTCTTCGTCATGCACGGCGAGAACGAGGATCGTCGCGCGGGGCGCCCAGGGCGAGGCATGTTCGGAACAGGCAAGTCCGCAGCCTTCGGCATCGCGGACGAGCTCACCATCACCACCGTTCGCGGTGGGAAGCGATCGAAGGTCAAGCTGACGCGGCAGCGCATCGAATCGGCCCAAGACGGAAGCCCCATCGAGCCGGAGGTGTTGGAACGCGAGGTGCCGACTGACGAGAGCAACGGGACCGTCGTGGAAATCGATCACATCCACCTCCGTCGCCTGGATCGGTCTGGAGTGACGCAGTTCATCGAGCGTCACCTGTCGCGTTGGCCGCGTGACGTCTCGGTCACGGTAAACAACCACGAGTGCGAGTACGCCGAGCCACCGGTCCTGAATCGTCACGTGTTCAAGCCGGAGGGCGCGTTGCGGGACACGCTGGGAGACGTCGAATTGGTGGTCAAAGTGGCCCCGACACCTCTGGACGACGATACGAGGGGCGTCTCTGTGCTTTCGAATGGCGTGTGGCACGAGGCAACGCTGGGAACAGTCGAGGGCAAGGAGATGGCCGCTCACCTCTTCGGTGAAGTCGATGTCCCTGCTCTGGATGCGGATACGTCGCCAGTGCGACCCTTCGACGTCAGTCGGTCCATGTCGCTCAACCCGGAGAACCCGGTGGTGCAGGCGATCCACGCGTTTGTCAGCATCAACTTGGAGAGCGTTCGCCGTCAGCTCGTGGCGAGTGAGCGGGACCGACGGAAGACCGAAGAGGCGAAGCGGCTTGCCCGGACCGCGAGTGAGATCGCGAACGTCTTGAACGATGATTTTCTTCAGTTCAAGGAGAGACTCAAGCGGGTGCGCGCTGCGGCGTCCGGAGCTGTTGACGTTGGAGAGAGCGAGTCGGCGTCGGCCGGCGACGACGATCTGGTGTTCGGAAGTGACGAACCGGCCGTCGCGGATTCGGAATCAGGGGCACCTGGACCGGGTGATGGCGAGTCGAAGGGTGGCGATGGCTCTCCGAGCAAGGCGCCTGCGTTGCGGGAGGGCGGGGAGAAGGACCCGAAGGAAGGGCAGCGAGTGGGTGCCGCTGAGGGGCAGCGACGCCGTCCGAAGGGTGGTTTCAGTGTTGAGTTCATGCACCTCGGCGATCAACACCGTGCCGTCTACGTTGCAGAGTCTCGGGCGATCAACGTGAACCTCGATCACCCACAGGTGAAATCCGCGCTGGGCGGGGGGAACGTAGAGGACCCGACCTTCAAGCGGCTTGCGTACGAGGTTGCGTTCACCGAGTACGCGGTCGCGATCCACATGGAGATGGCGATGAACAGCCAGTACATCGACATGACCGACCCAATCGTCGACGTTCGCGACACGATCGATCGTATTTCTCGGCGCACAGCGGCGCTTTACGAACGAGCGTCGGACTAGGATTGGGGATAGTGTCCGCGAGTGGAAGAGGTTCCGAAGGATCTACTACGACCGTTGGAGGAGCTGGATCTCCCGGTCCGTGCCATCAAGGGGCTGAAGGAGCTCGGCGCGACGTGTCTCTGGGATGCGACCGGTCTCGAGCCGGATGAGCTGCTGTCGCTGCGGAACTTCGGGGCGACGACTCTGGACAAGCTCAATTCCTGGCTCGCTGCCTACGGCGCTCGGGTTGGATCGCGAACCAGCGCAGGACGTCGAGCTGCAAATCCGCGCGATCCCGACGCTCCGATTGTCTTCACCGAGTTGTCGAAGAGGCTTCGGGACTTCCTTTGCTCGGAGGGATTCCAGACCTGGCGCGAAGCGGCGGAGCTGACGTCCGCAGTGGCCTTGGCCAGGCCCAACCTCGGCGCGGGGACGCTTGATCAGCTGCGTGCGCAGCTCGCGCTCCGCGGACTCCGTCTTCGGGACGAACGGCTCGACGACTCAGTCCCAGAAGGCGCGGCGGACATAGAGGTCGGTCGCCTTGGGCTGTCGACGAGGCTGCGGACGCTATTGCTCCGTCTCGGTGTTCGGACGTTGGAGGAGGCGGCGCGCTACTCTCGCACTGAGCTTCTGGAACACCCGAACGTTGGCGCTACCACACTTGCGGAGCTCGAGAATCGACTCAGGGAACACGGCCTACATCTTCACGTTGGTCACGACGCCCACGCGTCGGCAGTTGGAAAGCCGCTCTCTGCGACCGCCGCCAAGCTGAATCCTGAGCAGGCACTTGGGCGCCTAGCAGAGGAGATCTGCTCCCAGCCCTCGGGCAAGCGAGCCCTCGAGATTCTCGCGGCGTTGGTCGGGTGGGATGGCAAGGGGCCAAAGACGCTCGACGCCGTCGGGCAAGCGTTCGGCGTGACCCGGGAACGAGTTCGTCAGATTGCAGCGAAGGCGGTCAAGAGCCTGAACGCCCGATCCATCTTTCGGGATCGGTTGATGCAAGCGCTTCGAATGCTCGCGACCGTAGCTCCATGCTCCGTGCGGGAGGCGAGCATCGCGCTGCAGGGTGAGGGGCTGATCGAAGAGAAGGTGGATGCTGGGGTAGTCCTGGAACTCGCGGATCGACTTCAGCTGTCGTCTGACGTCCTGGCGCTAGAGATTGGAACTTCCAAACTCATCGTGCGGTCGTCTGACGCGGAGTCGATCAAGAAGGTCGTATCGTCTGTGCCGCGCCAGGTAGACCACTGGGGTGCTATAGCGATGGAGGACCTCATTCAGGATCAGAGTGCAAACAACGCATCGCTGACGATCCCACCGGAAGCGCTCACACAGGTCGTGTCCGGTCTGCCAGGATTTGAATGGCTGGACTCGGACGGGCAGTGGTTCTGGATCAAGGGGCGATCCCGAAATCGCGTTGTGAATCGCATCCGCAAGATCCTGTCCGTGACCGACACTTTGAGTCTTCGAGAGCTGCGTGCCGGAGTCGCAAGAGATCACTGTATGGAGGGCTTCGCGCCGCCCCGGCACGTGCTGGCCAAGATGTGCGAGAGCCTCCCCTTCGCGGAGGTCGAGGGCGCGATCGTGAGGAGAGCGAAGGCGATCTCTCGATCAGTTCTGGGAGAAGCAGAGCGGAAACTCGTGGAGATACTCGAAGCCAACGGTGGTTGCATGGCCACGGACGATGTCGAAGCGGCGGCGCAGCGAGCGGGCGTTGGAGATCCGTCGATTTGGCGTCAGCTGACGTATTCGTCGACGATCACAAGACCCGCCCCAGGAACCTACGCACTCAGGGGGGCTATCCTGGATCCCTCGCAAGTTGTCCCTCCGGCGCGGCGCGATCCCACGAAACGCCGCGTGGTTGACAGTGGATGGACGTCGGAGGGCCATCCCTGGGTTGCGATGGAGGTGTCGCGAGCATCTCTTCGCCGAGGCATTGTCACCGTGCCCGCCTCGCTGAAGCGCTTCGTTCAGGGAAAGTGGGATGTGAAGCTGCGCGACGGCCGGAGCGTCGGTGAGCTGACCGTGAACGTGCAATCGGCGTGGGGGTTGCGTGCGGCGTTCGTGCGACGTGGCATCGACGAGGGCGACGTGGTGATACTCGAGTGGGATACGTCCACGAGGCGCGTGTTGCTCGTCCTGGGTTCCGACGAGGCTCTCCTTGCTTACCAAGAAGGGCGGGCGAGTTTTTGGTCTGGTCCTGACTCTTGATGGGTGAGCGACAACGGGGCATCAGGGATGACGTGTGCCGAACCTACCTTTCCAACCGATCGCCGGGCGTTCCGGCGTACCCGCGGCGCGGCCGGACTCGAGCAAGTAGTCCGCCGCCCGTTGCGCCAAAGACGATGCGTAGAACAGCGCCCGCTTGTCGTCCTTGAAGGCGGTCAGCCAGCTCGCGAGGTACTCCGGGTGGCGGAGTTCTCCGTCTACACCAAGGGCTGCGCACAAGAACGCGGATCCCATCTCCGCGACCAGTTCCTCCGCCGCGTAGCTGAGCGATCCGAACCGATTCGACACGTCGCGGTCGAGCCGCGACTTGTGCCCGGTCCAGTGCGTCAGCTCGTGGAGCATCGTGCTCCAATAGTGCTCTTCGGACTCGAAGGCCTCGAGCATCGGCATCTGGATGCGGTCGAACGCCGGTGAGTAGCAGGCCATGTCGCCGCCGTGGCTCACGTTGGCGCCGGTCGCCGCGACGAGCCGAGCGAGCTTGGTGTTGCGCGGCTCTGCGTCGTCGGACGTTGGCTCGGAAGCCACATCCGCGATGCCCTCGCACTGCGTGGCGTTGAACACCGGGTAGGCCCGCAACAGCGGGATCTTCTTCTCTCGCTGCTCACCTGTCTTCGCGTCTTCATCCCGCACGGTCAGGTCGCGCCAGAAGCTGACCAAGGTCGCCTTCTCGCCCTTCCGGACGTGGGCGCCGAGCAGCTTGGTCTGACGGAACGTGAACCACCGCGGATCCTGGAACCCGCGGGCAGGCGCGGTCACGACCAGGATCCAGACGTTGACGCCGCGGTAGGCACGGCTGGTGTAGCCGTTTCGGGGGAGACCCCCGGCCACGCCGCCCATGGACTTCCACGGGCGCACCCAGGGCGCCACGCCCTTCTCGAGTTCGGCCACGATCAGATCGGTGACCTGCTGGTAGAGATCGACTCTCGCCATCGCACATCCTCCTTGAGGAAGAACCTTGTTGTGAGCGGCCCCGTTGCCGGCTCGTGCGATGGAGTCCGCGCTTGCGCGCGGTCCGTCTGTCGTGGTTATGGCGGCGAAGTCACCGTGGGTTGCATTGCGCGGTCGGTGACGAAGCGATCGCAGGCGCGTTTCTCGCGAAGGCGGACGCTCACGAGATCGAACGACGGGTCGTCCGGGTCCGCATGCCGCGCGCCCGGCGCCGCGCGTGCTCGCGCGACAGGAGCCCGTCCATGGAACACCCCGGTGCCTCGAGCCCATCGCCGTCGATGCGAGGTCGCCTCGCTCGGTCTCTCACCTGCCCGGTGATGAGAGACCTCGCGAAGAACGACGATCACCCGCATCCAGAGACGCACTCGAAGCAGGCCCCGGGGGCCCCGCGGCCCGGTCGAGGCTGCCGAGCGTGACGCGGCGGAGCCGCAGGTCGACCCGCGCCAGGTCGCAGCGATCGAGGCCATGCTGCGGAAGCAGCGCGAGGCCATGGGGTTCACGTGAAGCGACTGCTGAGGCTCCAGGTCTGGAGCCCGGTTGCGGAGTGTGCAACGCCGCGGCGGCAGGCCGCCATAACGGATGCAGGTAGCTCCGCGCTCCGAAGGTTGCCGGCCTTCGGCACGCAGGGGGGACTCGGACGCTCGCGAGGCGAGCAGCCGGGTTTCCCCTGTTCTGCTGAAGGAGCAATTTGTTGAAGCACCCTTCTCCGTGGGAGGAGCCCCGCATCCATCTGGTCGACGTTCGGCTGGTCCACGAGACCGAAGCGCAGTACCGCGTGCGGCAGGCTGCCGATGTTGCGCGCTTGCTGCACGAGCTCGTGGGCAAGGCCGACCGCGAGCACTTCGTGGCGGTCTATCTCGACGCTCGGCACCGCGTGACGCACGTGCACACGGTGTCGGTCGGCCACCTGGTCGGCTCGCTCGTTCATCCGCGCGAGGTGTTCAAGGGCGCGCTGCTCGCGAACGCTGCGGCGATGGTCGTGGGGCACAACCATCCGTCGGGTGATGTGCAACCGTCGCCCGAGGATCTGCGGATCCACGAACGGTTGCAGGAGGCCGGCGAGCTGCTCGGCATCGAGCTGCTCGACGCGGTCGTCGTCGGGCCCGGGCGGAAGTTCTTCTCCCAGGCCGAGGGCGTCGTACGCGAGCTTCCCGCCGAAGGTTGATCCGAGTGCGGGAGCTACCTTCCAATTCACCCCGCGCGGGCCGCGAGCACGGGCTCGGCGGGCTGCAGCGTGAGGGCCGCGGCGCGGATGGTCTCCGCCAAGGCGCCGGCCGCACGCGACGGATCGAGCGTCGCGAAGTTGTAGCCCACGCCACCGTCCTCGAGCACGTCGAACACCCCGGCCCGGGGCATCCGGAAGAAGTCCAGGTCGCGGCCGCTGGCACGTAGACCGCGTGCGAGTGCGGTACCCGGAAGGACGGTCTGCACGTTGGGGTAGAAGCCCGTCACCTGCACGCCTGCATCCCGAATCGCGACCGCCAGGTCCAGCGTGCGCCGGACAGTGTCCGCCGTCTCGAGCAGTTCACCCGTCGAAGCCATCACTCCGAACATCAGG
Organism: Planctomycetota bacterium; assembly: GCA_041398565.1. Taxonomy (GTDB): domain Bacteria; phylum Planctomycetota; class UBA1135; order UBA1135; family UBA2386; genus DATGPD01. Next base: position 1,268,110 of record JAWKUN010000002.1, read on the forward strand.
GAGACGCCGGCGCGCACGCCGTGGTCACGCATCCAGCCGAGCCGCTCGAGCGCGAGCTCCGGGTCCACGCCGGGCTTGCCCACTGCCCTGAGCAGGTCCGGGGATGCGCTCTCAAGTCCTGTGTAGAGGTAGGTGCAGCCGTGCGTGGCGAGTTCCTCGACCGTGCTCCGGGTGAGAGCCCGAAGGTAGACCTGGGCACCCCATTCGACGCCGAGCTCCCGGAGCAACGGAAGCAGTCGTTCTCGCGCGACCCTGCCGCGGGGGAAGATGCTGTCCTGGAAGTAGATCGCGGCGTTGGGATGGGCCGCGTGCAGGCGCTCGATCCACGAGAACTCGCTGCTCACCAGCGTGCCGCCGCCGCGGATGGCCTCGGCGCAAAACGTGCACCGGCCGTAGGGGCAGCCCCGGGAGACCATGATCGGCAGGGTCGTCGGCGCGTCGAAGATCGAGAACGACGGTAGGCGGTCCGGGAGAACTCGGGGCGCGAGGTCGTTCGCACTCAGCGGTCCGAAGTCCAACGTCCGCGTGGTCCCCGGCTGCCAGGCTCGGCAGCTGACTGTGCACTTGCCCGCCGGCAGCCGGGTTCTGCTGAGGAGCGTGCCCAGGCGTTCGAGGAAGCGCTCCGGCGTCTCGCCGCGGGCGAGGAACTCACGCAGGACCAAGTCGAGCGCGAACTCTGCCGTGCCTCCGATGGACAGGTCCACGTCGTGGAGCCGGGCCGCGATCGGCTCCTCACAGTCGTCCTCGTGCGGACCGCCGGCGACGACCAGCACTCCGGGGGCGCGGGCCTTCACCGCGGCCGCGATGCGCCGCGTCTCCTCGATTGCGGCGGTCGAGGTCGAGATGCACACGACCCGTACACTGCCCCGGCGCAGGAGCTCGGTGAGTTCGCCGTAGAACGCGGGGCTCGCAGACACCGGGTCCAGGTAGCCGATCGACTCGGCGCCGCCCTCCCGGGACACGGCGAACGGGGCGATCGCGGCCAGCATGCTGCTGGGAACGCCGCGGAACTTCATGTCGCCCGGGTAGGGCGCGTGGACGAGCAGAACCGTCGTCGAGAGGCCGGCTTGGGTGAGGATCCGCATGGTGGGTCGAGCTCCGGCCGGCCACAGTAATCTAATTTGGGTTATTCTGTTTTGGAATCTACGCTTCCGGGATCGCCCCGGAGGCCGCATGCGCAAGTCCTTGATGTCGGATGACTACGGCAAGCTCGTCGAGATGCTGCGGGCCTTGCGCGAGGACGCCGAGGTGACCCAGGTGGAGCTGGCGGAGTTGCTGGATGAGGCGCAGTCGTTCGTCAGCAAGTGCGAACGCGGCGAGCGTCGGCTCGACGTGCTCGAGCTGCGCCACTGGTGCCGGGCGCTGAAGGTGGACTTCGTGAAGTTCGTTCAGCAGGTCGACAAGCGCCTCGGGCGACGCTGACGCTCGACGGCTGCGTCCCCGAGCTCGAGGAGCAGGTGCTCGGCGACGACAGGGTCGGCCTTCAGCCAGAGCGCCTCGTACATCTCGAGGAACGCCCGGCTGACCTCGCCGCGGTTCAGCACGAGCAGATGGCGGAAGATGAGTCGTTCGGCGTAGGGTTCGGTGTCGGTGACGTGGAAGCCGGGGACGGCGACGAGGACGACCCGTTCGTCCACGACCGCGAAGCTGAACGGCATGACGGAGGCGGCGGTCGATGCGATGGCCCGCTGGCGCAGCCCGTCGTGGCTGCCGAACTCGGCGATCCAGCGATACCCCTCGGCATCGTGGTCGGGTCGGAGCAGGATGATCCTCCGAATCTGGACCCCGCGCTCGAGGAGCGACGCGTAGAGCCCTTGCAGCTCCGGGCTCGGCACATCGTCGTCGACGTGCATCAGCAGCAGGCTCTGCTCGGCACCGCGGAAGACGTCGAGGTAGCCGGAACCGGCGACACCGCCGTTCGCGAGGAACGTGAGTTCACGGGGGCGGCTGCCAGCTTGGGCCAAGAGAGCAGCAAAGTAGGTGAGGGCCAAGTAGACCGCACAGCCGACCGCGACGGTGTCACCGGCGATGCCGGCGTAGTGGGCGAGCGCTGCTCCGAGCGATCCGGCCCCGAGGACGAGTCCGACTTCGGACGCGTTGAGCGGGAGCCATGGATGGTGGATCAGGTTTAGAACAACGTTCGCCATCCTTGATCTGTCTCACGGATCGGCATCGGTAGTCAAGTCGAGCTGACTCGTCGCCCTGGATCGCCTCGAGCACGGCCTGGCGGAGCTTCGATCGGTCATAGCGACGGCGGACACGAAACCGGATCAGGGGCAGTCCGGCGCGGGCGCACGCGGTCTCGAGGAAGCGGTCGCGGACCCGGCGATCGCGACGATCGTGGGTCTTGTCGTCGAGCTCGATGGCCGCGGCGGCGAAGCTCGTGCCGGGTTCGACGAGCACGAAGTCGAACTCCTTCTGGCTGACGCGACGGCCCCAGGTTTCCCACTCCGCGGCATCGCACCGTAGCAGCGCTGCGACGCGGACCTTGAACATGACGACGAACTCGTCACCGACGGCACGTTGCAACTCACGGCAGAAGCGGAACTCGCCCGCCGAGCAGAGGAACCGCTGGCGGTAGTAGGGTGTCTCGGGCTCCTGCCGTCGTTTCACGCGGCCTCCTGCGCGAGATCGACGGGGCGGTCTCGATCGCCGAACGGCCGGACGATGCGCCGGCGGAAGTCGAAACACGGTGTCTCGAGCTGGGGGAGTCCGGCGACCTTCCGGTCTCGGTTCACCGCACGGAGAATGGCCAGGAGCTGCCGGCGGATCGGCGCGTACGGCTCGAACGGAACCGCGCGCAGCGCAGCTGCGAGTTCGGCAGCGGAGCGCCGCTTGGCGATGTCGAGGAAGTGGGCCTTCAGGTCGCGGTAGCGCTCGGGGTGGATGCGCACCGAGGCATGCCACCGGCGGTCGGCGCCGCGGTGGTAGCCGATCGAGTAGCCGGCGAAGCCGATCGGCGTCTCCCGGATGTTCCGGATCTGCTGCGAGCTGTGTTCGTCGAAGAACCGGTGCTCGCCGCGAGGCCCCGTCGCGCACAGCACGAAGAAGCCCCGGTAGCGCAGGTACTGCGCGTTGGCCAGGCCGGCCCGCTTCCGGCGTGCGCGCAGGAAGCGCGACACGTCGAGCTCGTAGCGCTCGACGAGCTGCGCGTCGATCCGGCCGGCGTCCTTGTGCGCCGGGATCTCGCCGACCACGTAGTAGTGGTAGCCGTGCCGGACGTAGCAGCACGCGAGCTGCTGCACGAACCCGGCGACGCTGCCCGCCTCGCATCGGTAGGCCATGTCGTTTCACTCCTCGGTTCGAAAGCTGATGTTGGAGCGTTCTGGGCACGCTCCGGGCCGCTGGAACCCTCTGCCAGCGGCCGTCGCAAGTCCTTCGTCGCGAACCTCCTTTCGCAATAGTGCACCCGCACAACCACATTCCAGATCGCGCACCCTGCAGGGTGCACCAATTCATGATGGTTGCGCGCAACCTCGACGCGACGGCCGCCAGACGAACCTCTGGCGTCGTTTCGCCATTCTGTCGCCGAAGGGGGCGGCGCCTCCCGGCGCACTTCCCTACCCCCTTCAGCCACAGCCGTGCTTCCCAGTAACCGTCACCTCGAGTGACGTGACATGCTCGTCGCTGCTTTCGTCGTCGCGTTTGCAGTTCGGGGCCACCGACCTGCGCGAACACGGGTCCTGACTGCCTTGCCAGGAAGGAGTCGCACGAAGACTCCTCCGAGGTCCTTCGACCTCGCCACCGCTCGGGCTCCCGCCCGACTCTCTACTTGCAGCACGCTCCCGGACTCGAGCGTTTGAACCACCTGGCTGACGGCCAGGCACCGGGCACCACCCCGGCGGCTCGAGTCCTTCCCCGATTAGTGGATCTCGTCGAAGTGTGGGTCACGTCGCTAGCGGGGTTTAACCCCGCGGCACGCGCCCGTGTCGCTTCGCCTCCCGGCGTCGCGTCACTTTCCCCGGAGCTCGGCTCCAGGATTTCAGGCGGCAGAATGCAGAAGCTCCGCCTTACCGATTCGGACGGGTGCGTTCACTGTTCGGCACCGTCTCCCACACTTCTCACCAGCAAGCCCTTGCGGGCCTTTCACCGTTGAACTGTTCACGGCCGGAGGACTTCCCTCCGGCCCCGAGGTTGTCATCCCCCGGTCGGTCTGCCTCGCGGCAGCCGAGCTCCCGGCGCTGGCACGCGTTGAGCGGACCTGGTCGGCGTCGAGGACGCCGCAGGCCCGAACCCCGCCGGCGGATTTGGCAGCGCGCCGTCGTCCCTGCTTGCGCGTTGGATGCTCGCCACGGCGGGCGAGCGATGCGCTCGAGTGGATGCTCGAGCGGGGCAAGCAGGCGACGGCGCGGCATGGTCTGCCTCACCGACTTCGCGATCCACGGCCGCACGGAGTTGCACCGTGCGGTCTGTCTCGGTCGTCCCGCCTCCGGCTACCGGGTCGGGCACGCATGGGATCGAATGAACGGATTGACGTGGAACTGCTCGGGTGGAGGGCACCGTGCCCACCGGAACCGACCCGAGAGCGCGACTTACCTCCTGTGTGACCGAACGTCTCTGTTCGACGCTTTACTCGTTCAAGCCTCCCTCGCTCTGGGCAAGCGCCTCTCGACGCACCCAGCGCTACGAGCCAGCACCTCGGCAGGCGGTGAACCCTGCCCCCTTAGCCTGGTGGCGAACCAGGTTTACCGGGCGGCGCTGCGTCACTCGGTGTGACGCCAGGCTGTGTTTCAAGCTCTGACGATCGCGGCCTTTCGGCCGTGGGTCGAGAGTAGCACGATGTTCGAGTGGAAGTAAAACGCCGTCGCGGAGGGGGCGGGTGCAGTCGATGCAGTCGTTGACTGCGACGAGTGCGATGAGGTCATCGACTGCGCGGGCCGTCGCGAAGCTCGACGGGTTGGTCCGGGATGGAGGCTCCGGCAGCGCGGAGCTCGCGCTCGAGCAGGTCGAGTGCGCGATCGAGAGCGACGCCGAGCGTGGCCTCGCGGTGCTCGTGGAGAGTGAGCGCGAGCGTGAGGCGGCGCGCTTTCTCGCCAACAGGCGTGGGCACGGAGATCGTCGTCCTGGTGGCTCGACTGGGCTTGGTGGCTCGCGCGTTTGATGTCGCCACGGGCTCGGGACGTCCCAGGCCCGCGACGCCTTCCTGCAGGCTCGCGAGGAGTGATGGTTGGATGCGGTTGCGGTTGGAATCGGTTCGCCTTGCCATGGCTACGGTCTCCCACCGGCGAGAGCCGAGACTGCATCGACTTCGTCGAGGTCGTTGCAGTCGTCAGCGCGGCCCGGATGCGAGCTCGGGCGACCGCGCATCCGGATGAGCAGTTCTTCCGCGAGCTGCGCGATCGCCGCGGCTCCCAGCGAGCGCTCGTCGAGCGGGCAGCCAGGTCGCATCGCGTCCGCGATCGCGGCGGCCTTCGGGACCGACGTGTCGGCGAGCAGAGACCCGAACGAGCTCCGCAGCGCTTCGACCGCGGCTTGGCCGTGCCGGGTCCGCCGCTCCAGGCGATTCGGAACGACCGCCAGGGGCTCGAGATGCTGGTTCAGCGCTCTCGCCCGTGAGATGGATCGCAGCGCGTTCGGTAAGGACTGCACAGAGGCGTCCTCGCACGCGGTCGGCACGACCACCCAACGCGCGGCCATCAGCGCGCCGAACGTGAGCGGTCCCAGCGAGGCCGGGGTGTCCACGAGGACCAGGTCGAACCCGAGTTCGAGAAGCGAGTTGACCGACTGCGCGACCGACGGCACGCCGACCGGGTCGGCGGCGAGGTGCGTCTCGTGGATCGAGAGGGCCTCGCTGCTCGGAACCATGCAGAGGTTCCGGAACACGCTGTCGACGAGGGCCTCGTCGAGGCGCTGTCCCTCGGTGAGCAGGCGCCCCAGGAGGTCACCCTGTTCCGCGCTCGGCTCGGCCAGCACGCGCGTGGCGGTCGACTGCGGGTCGAGATCGACCACGCAGACCTTCGCGCCGCTGAGCGCGTAGGCACGTGCCAGCAGTACGGCGAGAGTCGACTTCCCAACGCCTCCTTTTCGTGCAACTATCGCCATGCAAGCTGTCGACTTCTTCGCAGTCATCGACTGCAGACTTGCACGGCAGCGGGGGAATCGTCAATCCATGATCTGAGGGGAGGGAACCATGGCACTGCGCAAGGCACCGGAGGACGAGCAGCAACTCGAGATGTTCACCGTGATGTTCACCGACATCGCGACGCGCGACATCCGCGACGCGATGGAGCTGCCGTTCCTGAGCTTGACGAAGCAGCCGCGGTTCGAGCCGATCCGCTACACGTCGTCGAAAGGCGTCTCCGTGACGGTCAGCGGCGGCAAGCCCTACGGCATCGCGAACATCTGGGACTGGGACCTCATGATCTGGTTGATGTCGCAGATCCGTCAGGCCGTGGACAACGGCGACCAGCCGTCACGCCGCATCCGGTTTCATCGGAACGCGTTTCTCAAGTGCGCGCGTCGCTCCAGCGGGGGATCGCAGTACAAGCGGTTGGAGGAGTCGATCGCGCGCCTCAAGAACACCACCGTCGTGACGACGCTTCGCGCACCGGAGCGCAAGACCGTGATGTTCAGTTGGATCGAGCACGCCGTAGTGGAGCGCGACTACCGCGATCGCCTCGCGCACGCCGTGGTCGTCCTCCCCGAGTGGCTGTTCGAAACCGTGACGAACAAGAACCTCGTGCTCACCATGCACAGCGACTACTTCCGACTGACCGGTGGCCTCGAGCGATGGCTCTACCGCCTCGTTCGCAAGAGCGCCGGCCACCAGAGGCGCGGTTGGACCTGGAAGATGCGCGCGCTCCACGAGCGCTCGGGGACCGTTCAGGACCTGAGGTTCTTCACGAGAGCCATCCGCAGGGTGGTCCGCGACGCGAAAGGTCGCCTGCTCAACTACGAGGTCAAGCTCGGCACTCAGAACGGCGAGGAGGTGCTTCACGCCAAGGAGGTGAACGCGAGCGGGCGAACGCCGACCGTCGTCAGGCCAGCGAGCGACTCGGTGACGTTCCTGCGGGTCAGCACGGAGACGTTCCTGCGTGCGAAGGAAGTGGCGAACAGCCTCGACGTCTACGTGCTCCACGAGCAGTGGAAGAAGGCCTGCGAGGTCTCCGGTCAACGAATCCGCAACCCCGACGCCGCCTACCTCGCCTACTGTCGGGTCGCGGCCGAGCGGTCGCCAGCCCGTCGCGCCTCGTGAGGCACCGAATCCGCCACGAAACCTGTGAATAACTCGAATGCGTCGTCGGCCGATCGATCACATTCCGTCGGCCGATCGGACCGTCGAGGGACGGCCTTTCGAGTCACACCCGGTCGGTCGATCGGATCACCGATTCCGGAGGATCCGCAACCGCTTCGGTAGCTTGCACCGCCGAAACTCCTTCAAACTTCTAGAAACAAATCAAACGGAGAGTGTGACGAGGGCCATCGATCCGGAGACGTCGAGCTTGGTCTCGAACCTCCCGAGAGCGTTGTGAGTCGTCTCGCCCTTGTTGGCGTCAGGGTATTCGCCGGAACTTCCGAGTTCGCGCCGTCACCCTCGAAGGTCGTCGTTTCCGCTTGAACCCCGTGCAGAGACCGCAGAAGCTGTTTTTGAAGGAATACGATCGTGTCAGAGGAACGTAAGCGCTCGGAGGATGAGGCCCAAGAGACGGCGAGTGCTGGACTTGGGTTTCTAGAGGAGTGGTTGCGAGTCCAGGAGAAGAAGGTCGGGATCCACAGGGCTCGGATCCTCACCGAGAACGATGGCACCCGGTCGTCGGCTGTGTCATTCCTGCAGAAAGCCCTGCTTCACCACTACGAGGATCCCAAGCTCACCGCGGACCGGCTTGAGTTCCACGGACACAAGAAATGCGCAGAGCTGTTTCGGGAGAAACTGCCAGAGATACCAACGCTTCGGTCTGGAGAACTAGGTGAAGTAATTGCGACAGAACTGGCGGAGCGAATGCTCGGTTTCACCGTACCGATTCGTCGACTGCGCTGGAAGGACGGGCGAAACGTGCCTCTACGTGGCGACGATCTTGTTGCCTTCATTGCGGACGCCAATAGTCCGACTCGCTACCTGAAAGGAGAATCCAAGAGCTACCAAGAATTGTCCTCCTCGGTCCTAGAGAAGGCGGATGAGCAGCTTCTTGCGGACAGCGGTAGGCCGACACGGCACTCTGTCATGTTCGTGGCTGATCGCCTTCGAGAGAAGGGTGATCATGAGCTTGCAGCAATGCTGGAGACCCACCTCCTCGACAGTTTTCGAGGCTGTGACATAGAGCACTTGCTGTTCGCGATGTGTGGAAATTCCCCGGACACAATGGTTAGTACCCACCTCTCAAGTCGGGGTGAGCCGCTTTGCCACGCGGTTGCACTTCGAGTGGTTGATCACCAAGAGTTCATAGCTTCGGTTTACGAGAAAAGGCCATGACCGAGTCGGTCGAACTGCTCGAAGCCAAGATCCGGGAAGCAATCGTGCCAGGCGCTAGAGGTCGCCTTCGTGAGCGTGGTCTTGCGCGCGGCCTAGTCTGGGACAAAGGTGAGGTGCCCCCGAGTGCTCAAGGGTTCTCCCCGAGTCTCACAGACGACTTGCTTGACTACGGGCATGTGGTTATGGCGATGGCTCTACGGCTGCGAAACCTGGCTAGAAGTAATCCTGTATTGCCCCGCGCGTTTCTGGTTGCGGGGGAGACGATCGAATCTGCGGTTCATCGCGGCGATCCGGGGCGCGATGATCGGGGCCTAAACCGGATCGCCGCGGCCGTATCTTTTCATCTTGGCCGCTACGCCGCGCGTGCTTTTTCAGTCTTGCCGAGCATGGAAGAGAACACGAACTTCTCTCCGACAGAAATCGCACTGGGCCACCTTCTCCGGCGATCGCTTGTGGGCATGCGTCACATCTTCCAAGAGTGGTTGCTGTCTCCTCGCTTCACGGACGAAGCGATTGCGGCGCGCCTACAGGGTGAACCGGACTACGGCAGAGAAGATGCACATCACGAAATTCTCACGACGATCTTCATGAGGAGTCTCGCGCTTCTTGATCAGGCGCTAGGAAACGGCGATGCGGCTGCGGCCGAAGCAGCACGAGAGGGTCTCAGGGAGAGTGCGAGGACGGCCTCCGCTCTCTCCTCCGTATCGCACTGGTGGACCCATACGCTTGCTTCGCACTTGATCGATGACTTGTGGGATAACACGCTGCACAATCGAGTGCCGACTCTCCCGACAGACAGCGCCGGGAATTCGTGGAATGCACTTCGTAAGAGCTTCATTCAACGTCTCTATCGAAAGCGCAAGGCCGTGATAGACCTCTGGCCTTCGCAGATTCCGGCCGCCGCACGCGCCATCGATGAATCGGACAATCTTGTCGTTGCCCTGCCGACAAGTGCTGGGAAGACTCGAATCGCGGAGCTTTGTGCGCTACGGGCGCTCGCTTCGGGTCGTCGGGTCATCTACGTAACGCCACTTCGCGCGCTCTCGTCCCAAGTGGAGCAAGATCTTGCCGATACCTTCGGACCACTTGGAATTGAAGTGGCGTCGCTTTACGGGGCCGCCGGAATCGAGGCTGGAGATTCTGAGACGCTTCGCAGCAATAAGCTGGTCGTTGCAACACCGGAAAAACTCGACTTTGCCATTAGGAACGACGCCGATATAATTAATGATTGCGGCCTGGTGATTCTAGATGAGGGGCACATGCTTGGTCGCGAGGAGCGCGAAGTGAGATACGAAGCCTTCGTGCAGCGACTGACGAAGCGCGAAGATGCGGCAACGCGCCGGCTGGTTTGTTTGTCCGCGATGTTTCCCAAGCCAGAAGAGATGTCGGATCTGGTCGAATGGATCCGGCTCGATGTTGAAGGTGAGCCCGTTCACTCGACTTGGCGTCCGACGAGGCAGCGGTTTGGAACTGTCACCTGGCAGGCCAAAGAGAGATTCGCAAGGCTCGATGTGGCGGTCCATGACGATTCCGCGTGTGTGCGGTCATTCATCTTGGCAGGACCGCCTCCAGCGGGTTCTCGACGGCGTCGCGACTTTCCTGCAGACAAGAATGATCTCATCCTGGCCGCCGCATGGCGATTTGTAGAGCAGGGGAAGCAGGTCTTGGTCTACTGTGTTCAGCGTTCCTCGGTCGAGACCCTAGGAAGGCACGTACTGAAGTGCGTAGAACATTCTGTGATTCGATCGCTCGGTTGCGATCATCCAGATGTGGCAAGTGCCAGGCGGACAGGAGTTGAGTGGTTGGGTCGCGAGCACCCGGCCGTCCGGTGCCTCGATCATGGCGTCGCCCTCCATCACGCGGGGCTTCCTCGGCAGTTCCTGGGAGAAGTGGAAGGCCTGATCAAGTCGGGTCGATGCCGCGTAACGGTCTCCTCGCCGACGCTTGCGCAGGGGGTGAACCTTCCTTGTTCGGTTCTGCTGGTGCCGTCGATATGGAGAGGCGGCAAAATGATCAGCGCAAAGGAGTTCGCCAACGTCGCGGGTCGCGCAGGTCGCGCGTTCGTGGATCTGGAAGGACTCGTGATCCACATCGTCCACGGGAAGGTGCGCTGGTCTCGGCGAAACTGGTGGAACCTCGTAGGAGATGCGAAGGCAGCCGAGATCGAAAGTGGGCTGCTGACCCTCAGTAGAGAGCTCTTGCAACGCATCGCTAGTGTTTCGGGGCGTTCGTTGGATGAGGTGCTGGACTACCTGCGAGGAAACACAGCAGCCTGGGACTACCCAGATCCCTCGCCAAGTGACCTCGAAGTTTCCAAGCGAGGCTGGCTAAACGACATAGCATCGCTCGATGCCGCGCTCCTCGGGCTCCTTGAGCTGGAAACCGATATCGGAGAGCTTGCCGCTGCGCTGCGGGAAGTGCTCAAAGGATCACTATTTGGGCGTCAGATCGCGCGGATTGATGAGCGGCTCCAGGAGATGATCTACCAGTTTCTCTGCCTGCGAGCGCAGAGGATATGGGCATCGACAACGGTAGCGCAGAGGCGGGGGTATCATCTTGCCGGTGTAGGTCTGTCGGCGGGTCAGTTTATCGATGCAAACGCCCCGGAGCTCATGGGATCTCTCCTCGCGGCGGAGACTGCGATCAGAGCGCGTAGCTTCACCGCTGCCGCCGATGCCATAGTTGCGTTCGCCAAGATCATTGGCAAAGTGGCCCCCTTTGAGTCTAGGGGCGTTCCTGAAGACTGGCCAGCGATGCTCCAGGCGTGGGTGGAGGGGAATCCATCGGCCGAAGTGGTTGCGATAGGGGGAGATGAAGGCGTTGACTTTCTCCAGGATGGGATCGTCTACCGTCTCGCCTGGGCCGCTGAGGCCGTTCGCGTTCACGCCCTGGCCAACGACTGGGAACACTCGAATGCTGTTACTGGGGTTTGTGCGATGGCCATTGAGACAGGTAGCGCCGACCCTGCCGTGATTACCTTGATTCGCGCTGGACTGAAGTCGCGGGATACAGCCTTTGCGGCAGTGCATAGCACTGGGGTTTCCTTTGACGATCGTCCAGGCATGGTGGAGTGGATCTTCGCCGAGACTCCCGATCCGCGATTTGGGGAAGAGAATTGGCCGACTGCAGCTGGACGAGAGCACTGGGTGCGATTTGTGGATTCACTGGGAAGTGGACAGCGTGCCTACTGGAACCGCGCGACACAGAGGGTCACTGCTGAGTGGCTAGAGATCGCTCCTCCTGCGGGATCAAGTGTTCGTCTGCATCGCCCCCCTGATGACGGGAACCCTCTGGTGCTCGATGGTCGGTTCTCACGTCTAGGCCGCCTTCGCGGTGCCCTGGATCGACCGCTAGAGCAAGTGGTAGAGGCCGTAGTGGTCGGCGAGGATGAGCTGGAAGTTTCCTACTTTGGCCCGCCGCCGCCACCGTCGTGGTTGTTAGAGGGGCAGTGAGCAAGTTCTGCCGACGACCTAGCTGTTCGGCCAGGCGTGGAAGTGTGAAGATCGATAGGTGATGTCGATAGGGTCGTGGTGGCCCTCGAGGTGATGTATGAGGATAGCGATCGGAGCTTACGAGTTCGCCTCAAAGAAGAAAGCGAGCGAGCATGTCAGCAATATGCTCAAGAAGTACTCTGTCGGAGAAGTAGTCGATCAGGCCGATCACGACTTTCTGTCTGCGTTGATCCTGCGGCACCCAGACTACAGCAACAAGGTCGGATGCGGCATTTCTCACTTCACGCGGGGAGAGCACCCGCAATACCACACGGCCGGCTTCATCTTGCATCGCGCTGACGGATCAGCCACTGACTTCTCGACCGTGACATGCATCAATGCAAAAGGCCCTTCCATCATGGCGGAGTTTAGCGAGGCTTGTCGGCAGGCGGCCGATCCTGCGGTGTTTGCACGCAAGAGCGAGATGCTGGACGCAACTGAAGGCATCGTCGCGTGCCCGGAGACCGGCGATAGCTTGGGGAGGGAGGAATACTGGTTGGTCCAGACAGCCCCTTCCTGGGGTGAAATCGTGGACGGGTTCATTGAAACGCACGCAATCACGCCATGCAAAGAGCTCTTGACGGAGTCGGTTGACAATCAGTACGCGGCCGAATTTGTAGACCCCGAGATGGCTCGCGCTTTTGCGGAGTATCATGCGCCGCTACTGAACCTCGTGCCCAAGAGGATAAGAAGAAACCAAGTGTAGGAGGTCAGCGGCTTCAGGAGATCGCCGATGGGGCGTGATCGACGTGCAGCCGGCAAGGGCGAATGGAAGGAGTGCTGAACTGCCGCCGTGGGGAACAGCTGAAGTGCCAACGGTACGGATCCCGTGGCGTGCGGGGTCGCGGAGCGGACGCCATGCTGCTGGCGTGCTGGCGCAACGAGCGGGAAGCGCCCTCTGGTCCTCGAAACGGCGGGGCCATCGAGCGAATCTCCGATGGCCGCTGCCCGAGGCATGAACGGGGCGCGATGAGGCGATACTGCAATCCTGAGTGGGATCGCATTGGCGATGAGGGATGACCCCCTTTGACCCCGAAACGCACTGATCTGACCCCCTTTCAACCGAGATTCGCGAGACAGTTGAGACTTTCGAGACACCCCCTAAACTGCTCGAAACGCGCGTCATCGCGCCTCTCGAGCCCGAATCGAGGTTCCGCGTGGGAGCCTCCAGTCGAGGATGGGGTGCAGGGGGTCGGAGGTTCAAATCCTCTCGCTCCGACCATTCATGTCGGGAGAGTCCGGCTGGTTCGGGTTGGTGTCTCGGATGGGTGCTGTCGCCACCTGTTCGGTGACATCACGGACCGTCTTCGCGTCTGGGCCGAGAAACCAGCGACTCACCCAAGCTCGACAGGTCAGGCGCCGGACTCGATGCTCCCGCGTGCCGTGGCGAGTGCAGCCGGCTCCACCAGCACGCCGATCCGCTCGTAGCGCTTGCGCGATTGACTCCACCGGACGATGACCGCGCTCAGCTTGCTGGCGGCGCGGGCACGGCGGGTCAACAGGGCATCTCCGGCGGGGAGTTCCTCGAGGTGGCCGAGGCCCGCGCAGTTCAGGCAGGCCGGGCCCGGGGGCTCCATCACCAAGAGCGGGCCCGTTCCGTTGCACCGATGGCACCGCCAGTCCGAATGGCGTGTCGCCACGACGACCAGGTCGGGTGGCTTCCGCGCCTTGGCCTCCACCCGGGCGCGCTTCGCTTCCGTGAGCTTCGGCGACACCCAGTGGGTTCGCCACGTGGCCTCGATCGTGGGCGCGCCGGACTTCGAGAAACGCAGCTGTTCGCGACCAGCCGTCCGAGCGACATACTCGGTCGTCGACGGTCGCAAGCCGGCATTCCTTGCCCAGGCCGCGAACAGGCGCATCGCCTCGGAGATCTTGCTCAGGTTGGCCTGGATTCCGCGTTCGAGGAAAGGTAACCGCCGCGTCCGCCATTCGAGCACGTGACTCGCCTGGAGCCAGCCGATGCCCAGCATGACGTCGATGGCGGTGGCGTAGCCCTTCTCGCGCACGGCGGCGCCGGCTGCCTCGGCCACACGCGCGGCCAGCGCTGTCCGGTTCTTCGGATGCACGCCCTGAGCATCGCACTGCGGATCCACGCTCGCCAGGGCGGCGTTGCGAAGACTCCTTCGGCCGCGCGCATCGCCGACCTTGCTTGGCTCGGCGTCTACGTGCACCCTTCGGGCCCATGGCTGCCGGAAACGAATCGAGGGCGTCACGAGGATCGGTCGAGAAGCGGGCTGCGCTGTTGTCGCTCCGCGACCTGCTCGCGCACCTGAAGACCTCCGACGCGGAGAAGGTGCTTGGCCCTCGCGGCAAGCAGCTGCTGAACGACTCCCGCCGCCTCGAGGTGGACGTCGGCGCGCAGGCGAAGCTGACGAGGGGTTCCTTTCAGCTCCGCCTGTCGGATGCGGTGGCGACGCTCCGGCTGGCGGATTCCGCAAAAGCACGCCTCGCTCGGAGTTGCTCCCGGTGCACGCGTCCATGCGTGCACGTGGCCGCGGCGCTGCGCGTCGTCCTCGAGGACAAGCTGGCATTGGGCCTCGCGACGCCACCGTCGCCACGGACTCCTACCGAGACGCTCGGCGATGCGGAGCTGGTTGCGAGGGCGCTGGAAGATCGCGGCCAACGCGCTCGGGAAGAGCGCATGCAGGTGAGCTCTTCGGATCCGAAACAGCCGTGGACGACGTATGAGGTCACGAGCCGCGAGAGCGGCCGGAGCTACCGCGTGGCGTTGCGCGGACGCGAGCGCGGCGACTCCTACTGTTCGTGTCCCGACTTCCGCAAGAACACCTTGGGCACCTGCAAGCACATCCTGCGCGTGCTCGACAAGGTGAAGCGTCGCTTCAAGCAGAGCGAGCTCGCCCGGCCGTACCGGCGCAAGCGCGTCTCGCTGGGCATCGACTACGCCGGCGACTTGGCCTTTCGGTTGCGCTTGCCAGAGCACTGCCGCCCGGCGGTCGTCCGGCTCGCTCAGCCCTTCGAGCGCGTCCCGGTCGATGCCCGGCACGCGCTGAAGCTGCTCGAGACCGTGCGGCAGATCGAGCAGCTCGGTCACGAGGCAGTGATCTTCCCGGATGCCGAAGCGCTCCTCGAGGGGTTGCTCCTGCGCCACCGGCTGTCACGCATGTGCGCCGCGATCAGGAGCGACCCAGTCCGCCACCCGCTGCGCCGCTCGCTGCTGCGCGTGGAGCTGCTGCCTTACCAACTCGATGGCATCGCCTTCGCTGTCTCGGCGGGTCGCGCGGTTCTCGCCGACGACATGGGGCTCGGCAAGACCATCCAGGCGATCGGCGTGGCGGAGCTGCTGTCGCGCGGAGCCGACATCCGCCGCGTGCTGGTCGTGTGTCCGGCGTCGGTGAAGTCGCAGTGGGTCGGCGAGATCGAGCGGTTCTCCGGCCGCTCGGCCAAGACCATCGTCGGCCCCGCGGCGGGGCGCGCCGCGCAATACGGCGAGGACCAGTTCTTCACGGTCTGCAACTACGAGCAGGTGCTCCGCGATCTCACTGCGATCGAAGCGCAGTCGTGGGACCTGATCGTGCTCGACGAAGCGCAGCGCATCAAGAACTGGGAGGCGAAGACCGCGCGCGTCATCAAGACGCTCGAGTCGACGTTCGCGCTGGTCCTGACCGGGACCCCGCTCGAGAACCGCCTCGACGAGCTCTACTCGATCGTCGAGTTCATCGACGATCGCCGCCTCGGACCCGCGTTCCGCTTCTTCCACGCGCACCGCGTTGTCGACGAGAACGGCCGCGTGCTCGGCTTCAAGAACCTCGACAGGCTGCGCGCCACGTTGGCACCGGTCTTGTTGCGACGCACGCGTGACGAGGTCATGAAGCAGTTACCCGAGAGGTCGACCGAAATCGTGCGGGTCCAGCCGACGCAGGAGCAGCTGCAGCTTCACGACGGAGCGATGCAGGTCGTCGCGACCATCGTTCGCAAGGCCTGGCTGTCCGAGGTCGACCTGCTGCGGCTGCGGAAGGCGCTGCTGCTGTGTCGGATGGCGGCCGACAGCACATTCCTCGTGGACAAGGAGCGACCCGCGCACTCGAGCAAGCTAGGTCGGCTCGCGGAGCTCTTCGACGATCTGCTCGCCGAGGAAGGTCGCAAGATCATCGTGTTCTCCGAGTGGACCACCATGCTCGACGAGATCGAGTCCGTGCTTGCACCGAGGCTGCGCAAGGCGCGGGCGTCCTCGGTCCGCCTCGAGGGCAAGGTGCCGCAACAGAAGCGCCACGAGCTCGTGCGTCGGTTTCGCGACGATGCGACATGCCGCGTGTTCCTGACCACGAACGCCGGCGCCACGGGTCTGAATCTGCAAGTGGCCAATACGGTCGTGAACGTGGATCTGCCGTGGAACCCGGCGCTGCTCGAACAGCGCATCGGCCGCGCGCATCGCCTCGGTCAGAAGCGTCCCGTGCAGGTGTTCGTGATGGTCACCGAGGGCACCATCGAGGAGAACATGCTCGGCACGCTGTCGGCGAAGCAGGAGCTGTTCCAGGCGGTGCTCGATCCCGATTCACGGATCGACGAGGTCGACCTGCACAGCGGGATGGAGGAGCTCAAGCGCCGCCTCGAAGTGCTGCTCGGCAAGAGGCCCGTGGCCCCGATCGACGAGAGCGAGAAGCAGCGCGTGAGGAGCGCAGTGGGGCGTCTCGGTGAGGAACACGTGCGCGTTGCGGAGGCTGGCGGCCGGATGTTGGCCGCGGCGTTCGAGTTCCTCGGCGAGCTGCTCCCCGCGGGAGAGATCGCGGAGTCTGCTGGCGCCGACGGCAAAGTCTTGGAGGAGCTTCGCAGCCGGCTCACGCGGTGCATCGAGGAGGACGAAAACGGTCGCTTGCAGCTGACAGTGACGCTTCCCGACCGCGAGTCGCTGGACAAGCTGGCGAAGTCGCTGGCACAACTGTTGTTGTCGCGCTGAGGCCAGCTGCGGCAGGCGGGCTGGGACAATGCGTGTGGAGGGCGCGCATCAACCGTCGGCTGGGGGCGAGGAGGCGAGGACTGGACTGAGTTGACGCAGCCGGGCGTCTAGGATAGGATTATCTACACTTTCTAGTGATTGGTGTGAAATCTATCCAGACACCGGGCGATACTGCCCTCGACACGGCCGCGAAGACGTTCCGGCGCCATGGCGGCGTCCTGCGCACGATGCAGGCCGTCCGGCTCGGGATCCATCCGCGCACGCTTTACGCGATGCGCGATCGGGGGGACATCGAGCAACTGGCTCGCGGACTGTACCGGCTTAGTGACCTCCCACCGCTCGGCACGCCGGACCTGGTGACCGTGGCGAAGCGGGTGCCGTCCGGCGTGATCTGCCTGATCTCGGCGCTGTCGTTCCACGAGCTGACGACCGAGATACCGCACGAAGTGCACCTTGCCGTCGGTCGTGGTGCACAGGCGCCGCGGCTCGAGCATCCGCCGATCCGGGTCTACCGGTTCGGAGAGCGAGCCTTTCGCGAGGGAGTCGAGCGACACAAGGTCGACGGGATCGACGTCAAGGTCTACAGCCCCGCGAAGACCATCGCAGACTGCTTCAAGTTCCGGAACGTCGTCGGCATGGACGCGTGCATCGACGCGCTCAAGCAGTACCTGAAGAGCAAGCACGGCAACGTCGACGAGCTCCTGCGGTGCGCGGCGGTGTGCCGGGTCGCTGCCTTGATCCGACCGTACGTCGAGGCCCTCCTCTGATGCCCCGCGGGGTCAAGAACATCGCCGCGTCGGTCAGGCAGCAGCTGCTCAACCGAGCGCATGCCACGAACCGGCCCTTCAACGAGATCTTGCAGCACTTCGCGATGGAGCGGTTCCTCTACCGGCTCGTGAAGTCGCCGCATGCGGACAGATTCGTGCTGAAGGGCGCCCTCATGATGCTGGTCTGGAAGGTGCCCATGTCGCGACCGACCATGGACATCGACCTGCTCGCTTATGTCGACAACGACATCGGCACGCTCGTCGACATCTGCAAGGCGATCTGCGGCCAGCCGGTCGAAGCAGACGGGATGGCGTTCGATCCGGCTAGCGTCGAGGGTGGCCGAATCGCTGAGGATGCCGAGTACCATGGTGTCCGCGTCCGGTTCCGCGCCAACTTGGGGACCGCTCGCGTACTGATGCAGCTCGACATTGGATTCGGCGATCAGGTCGTGCCACGGCCCGAGATGGCCGAGTACCCGACGCTGCTATCGCTGCCGGCTCCGCGAGTGCGTGGCTACACACGCGACAGCGTCGTCGCCGAGAAGTTCCACGCGATGGTCAAGCGTGGCCAGCTCAACAGCAGGATGCGGGACTTCTTCGACATCTGGTTGCTGTCGCGCCAGTTCGCGTTCGACGGGGCTGTGCTCGCCGAGGCGATCCGCACGACATTCCAGAACCGCGACCACGTGATCCCAGCAGAACCGGTGGCCCTGACCGCCGAGTTCGCGCGAGATGATCTGAAGCGCAAGCAGTGGCAGGCATTCGTCCGCAAGAGCCGCATCGACGGTGTTCCAGCCGACTTCGCCGAGGTAGTACGGTGTGTGAGCGAGTTTCTGATACCGGTGGTCGAGGCCCTGGCCGCCGGTCAGGTCTTCGACAACTCGTGGGCGGTGCCGGGACCCTGGCGACCACGCGCAGTCGAGTAGCCGACCCGGGCAATGGCGATGAGTGGCGAGCGCGAGAAACTCGAAGCGCAGCTGAGGCAGGAGGAGGCCCGGCTCGCACAGCTCTCGCGTGAGAAGGCTGATGCTCGGGGGCGCGTAGACCGGCTGCGGGCGGATCTGACGAGGCTGTCGGGCCCAGATGTGCTTCCGCCAATCGCATCGACAGAGTCGGCCGGCAACATGACGCCAGCTGACAAGATCGCCTTGTTCCGGCGGCTGTTCCGCGGGCGAGACGACGTCTACCCGCGGCTTTGGATCAACGCGAAGAAGGACAAGCGCGGCTACTCGCCGGCATGCGCGAACGAGTTGTCCGCGGCGTCTGCGAGAAGCCCAGGGTGAAGTGCGGCGAATGCCCGAACCAGGCGTTCCTGCCTGTCGACGACGGTGTCGTCCGCGACCACCTCCAGGGTCGCCACATCATCGGTGTCTACCCCTTGCTCGCCGACGAGACCTGCTGGCTGCTCGCGGTCGACTTCGACAAGGATGGCTGGCACGACGACGTCGCGGCGTTCAAAGAGACCTGTGCGAACATCGGGGTGCCGGTCGCGGTGGAGCGGTCGCGGTCAGGCAACGGGGCGCACGCCTGGTTCTTCTTCGACAGCCCCGTGCCGGCGGGGGTGGCGCGGAGAATGGGGTGCTACGTCATCACGGAGACCATGGCGCGGCGCCACCAGCTGCGGTTGTCGTCCTACGATCGGCTGTTTCCGAACCAGGACACGATGCCGCGCGGAGGCTTCGGCAACCTGATCGCGCTACCGTTGCAGCACGAAGCGCGGAGGGCCGGCCACACGTTGTTCGTGGACGATCGATTGGTCCCGATTCCGGATCAGTGGGGCTTCCTGGCAGCGCAGCCGCGTATCGCTGCATCGCGTGTCGACGAACTGGCCCGCCAGGCTACCGAACGCGGACAGGTGATCGGGACTTGCGTCGTCGATGCGGGCAGCGAGGACGATCGCGAACCATGGCGCGTACCCGTGGTGCGCACCGACCGGTTCCCGCGAATCGAATGCCAACTGCCGGGCAGCGTGCGGGCGGTGATCGCGCAGCAGCTCTTCGTCGAGAAGGCCGGCTTGCCGTCGCCGTTGCTGAACCAGATCAAGAGGCTCGCCACCTTCTCGAATCCCGAGTTCTACAAGAAGCAGGCGATGCGGTTGTCCACGGCGACGACGCCGCGCCTGATCGGGTGTGCCGAAGAGACGTCGGTACACATCGGGCTGCCTCGAGGTTGTCGACAGGCGCTCGAGGACCTCTTGCGGCACTACGGCGTCGAGCTCGCGGTGGAGGACAAGCGCCAGGATGGCACTGAACTCGTCGCCGAGTTCCGGGGTGAGCTGGTGCCCGAGCAGCAAGCTGCTGCTCGGGCGTTGCTCGACCAGGAAATCGGAGTCTTCGTGGCGCCTCCGGGATCCGGCAAGACCGTCGTCGGGGCGTACGTGATCGCTGCTCGGAAGCGCAGCACCCTGGTGCTGGTCCATCGCAACCAGCTGCTCGACCAGTGGCGAAATCAACTCGCCGCGTTCCTGGGCCTCGATCTGCGACACGTCGGGCAGATCGGAGGCGGCAAGCGAAAGGTGACCGGCAGCCTGGACGTGGCCATGCTGCAGAGTCTGGTCCGACGCGACGAGGTCGACCCGATCGTCGCAAACTACGGCCACGTTGTCGTCGACGAATGTCACCACGTGTCCGCCGTGTCGTTCGAGCGCGTCATGCGATCTGTGCACGCCCGCTTCGTCACCGGACTGACGGCGACACCACGTCGACGGGACGGACACCATCCGATCCTCGAGTTCCAGCTCGGCCCGGTGCGCCACGCGATCGATTCGAAGCTCCGTGCGGCGCGCCGCTTGTTCGAGCATCGGTTGATCGTCCGCGAGACGACCTTTCGCCTCGAGGATCGACCGACCATGCCTCCCATCCAGGAGATCTACCGGTTGCTCGCGGAGGACGAGTCTCGCAACCGGATGATCATCGACGACGTGCTGCAGGCCCTCGAGGAGAAGTGGTCGCCGATCGTGCTGACCGAGCGGCGTGACCACCTGGAGTTCCTGGTCGAGGAGATCCAGGGAGCGGCACGCAACCTCATCGTGCTGCGCGGAGGCATGGGGCTACGGCAGCGCCGCGAACTGGGTGCGCAGTTGGCGGCGATTCCTCCGGACGAAGAGCGCCTCCTGATCGCAACCGGCAAGTTCATCGGTGAGGGCTTCGACGACGCTCGCCTCGACACCTTGTTCTTGACCATGCCGGTCTCCTGGAAGGGAACGCTCGTGCAGTACGCCGGTCGACTGCACCGCGCGCTGGCGGGCAAGAACGAGGTCCGCGTCTTCGACTACGTCGATCGTCAGGTGCCGATGCTGGCCAGGATGTTCACGCGTCGCGAAGCGGGGTATCGATCGATGGGCTACGAGTCGAGCGAGCCGTCGTCGGCTCAGAATGAGCATCGACGGCTCGTGGTCGAGTACGACGACCTGACGGACACCGACGCGGGTGACGGCAACTGGGACGTCGACGATGTTCAGTAGGCGGCGGCCGTGACTGACCCCGAAACCGTCCTGTTGACACCGTTTCCCGCGAGATTCGTGAGACTCTTGAGATTGTTGAGACGCTCCGTAACCTGCTGGAACCGCGAGTACTCGTGCGCTCTCAACACCTTGCGCGCGCTACCCGTCGGACGCGCCGGGTGAGATGGGGTGCAGGGGGTCGGAGGTTCAAATCCTCTCGCTCCGACCACTACTCACTAGTTGATAGTGGTTTGCGTCGGTCTTGCAGGGCGGCGAAATTCGAGGCGAAACGCCCGACTACCAGTTTACTCGTCGAGGGAGCGGTTTCGGCCCCAGCGTCGCGAGTAGCGACAACGACTTACGACCGTTGAACCACCGACCCCCTGCCGGGTTCGCAGAGGCCAACCTGGTGCTGGAGTGGCAGTGACGGGTGCGACACCTTGGCGGGTGCTGCGAGTTGATTGGCGGGGGCTGCTAGTGCGCTCGGGCAGAGCTGCGCTAGGCTCGAACCACAAGTTCTGATCGGCTCGGGCTCCGCGTTGGCGAAGCGATGTCCGTGGCTCCCGAGCTGGTCACATCTGTGTTCGCGAGCATGCCATGGACGACCGCTTCCAGATCTCGGACCTGATCCTGCAACTCCTCGAGGACCACGGCGTTTCCTCGCGCGTCCTCGCGGTGAGCGCGGGTTTGCCACGCGGGTTCTTCGAACAGGACCGGATCCTGGTCACGACGCGCGAGTTGTTCGCGGTCTGGCGGGCGGTAGGCGAGTTGAGCGACGATCCTGCGATCGGTCTGAAGATCGGCGCGGAACCGCGATTGGAGCGTTACGACTCGGTTGCGATCGCTGCCGTCTGCAGCCGGTCGCTTCGCGACGCCCTGGACCGCATGGCCCGGTTCAAGCAGTTGTTCTGCCCGGAGGAACTGCGAGTCTCGACCCGCGGCGACGAAGCGTCGGTGAAGTTCGTGTTCCTCGAAGCGACCGACGACGAACCCGATGTTCTGGTGGACCTGGTCCTGTCCAGGATCTGCGCCATCGCACGGCGCGGGAGCGAACGGATCAAGGGGTCCCTGCGCCTCGAACTCAAGCGACCGACCCGCGAGCGCAAGCTCCTCGAGGGGCACTTCGGCTGCCGGGTCCGGTTCGGCTGTGAGAGCAACGCGATCATCTTCCGCAAGTCCGACCTCGATGTTCCCTTCGTGACCCACAATCGCGAATTGCTGACTGCTGTCCTTGGTCAGCTGGAGAAGGAGCTCGATGCGAGCTCCCGTGGCAAGGGGATAGGGGAGCAGGTCACGTCGGCGTTGATGCGCTCTCTCGCGGGGAGGCGGCCGAGTCTTCCGGACGTGGCCGAAGACCTTGGCATGAGCACCCGGACTCTGCAGCGCCGCCTTCGGGAAGCCGGGTTGTCGTTCCAGAAGCAGGTCGAGAACGCGCGCCGTGAACTTGCGCAGCACTACCTGGTCAACACGAGCGTCGAGCTGAAGCAGGCCGCCTACCTGCTCGGCTTCGAAGACTCGAACTCGTTCTTCCGCGCCTTCCAATCGTGGGAGGGGACGACGCCCGGCGATTGGCGCGCGCAGTATCAGCAGGCTTCGGCGGTATGAGCGAGGAATCGATCATGACCACATGGAACGCTGACGAGCTTCGCCTGATCGTCGATGCAGACGACTTGCACGTCTCGCCGTTGCGCGAGGATGGCAGAACCTATGGGACGCCGACATGGATCTGGTCGGTGGCCGTGGACGGCGCGCTGTACGTCCGGGCATACAACGGGACCGAATCGAGTTGGTATCAGGCCGCGATCGCGCAGGGCGCTGGCCGGATCGCGGCAGCCGGAATGACGAAGGACGTCGCGTTCGAGGTGGCGGGCTCGGCGGTCCAGGACCGCGTCGACGATGCCTACCGGACGAAGTACGCGGGCAGCCCGTACCTCGCGGCGATGATCGGCGAGCGCGCCCGCGCCGCGACCGTCAGGGTGACTCCCAGAAGTAGCCCGGCGACCTGAGTTCCGCGCATCGATGGGCGAGGGGACGATCGGCGGGTGAAGTGGCGCGTTCGGCAGGTCGTTTGGCGCGCGATGCGAGTGTCGTTCGCGAGGGGGCGGTCTAGTCTCTGTTCTGTGACCCGAACGGCGACCAAGTCGGGACGGATCGGGATGCGACGACTCATCTGCTACCCAATGACCGGCCCGCGTGCCGGCAAGGACACCCCATGATCCTGCAAGAATCCTACACCCTGTCGAACGGCGTCGAGATCCCCAAGCTGGGCCTCGGCACCTGGATGATCCCCAACGAGGCCGTCGCGCAGGCGGTCGTGGACGCGGTCGCGCTGGGCTACCGCCACATTGACACCGCGCAGGCCTATCAGAACGAGGCCGGCGTCGGCGACGGCATCCGCATCTGCGGCGTGCCGCGCGAGCAGCTCTTCCTGACGACCAAGCTCGCCGCCGAGGTCAAGTCCTACGACGACGCCATGAAGTCGATCGACGGCTCACTGAAGGCGCTGGGACTCGAGGTCATCGACATGATGATCATCCACAGCCCGCAGCCGTGGATGCAGTTCGGCGCCGAGGACCGATTCTTCGAGGGTAACCGCGAAGCGTGGCGTGCACTCGAGGACGCATACAAGGCCGGCAAGCTCCGGGCGATCGGCGTATCGAACTTCACCGAGGTCGACCTCGACAACCTCCTCGGGTCGTGCACGGTGAAGCCGATGGTGAACCAGATCCTGGCGCACATCAGCAACACTCCGTCGAAGCTGATCCAGTACACGCAGGACAAGGGCATCCTGGTCGAGGCCTACTCGCCGATCGCCCACGGCGAGCTGCTGAAGAACGAGGCCGTGACCGCGATGGCCGCGAAGTACGGCGTGTCGGTGGCACAGCTGTCGATCCGGTACGACCTTCAACTCGGTCTGCTGCCGCTGCCCAAGACCGCGAACCCAGCCCACATGAGGGACAACGCCGGTGTGGACTTCGCCATCTCGGAAGCGGACATGGAAGTCTTGAAGGGCCTACCGCAGATCGAGGACTACGGAGAGGCAAGGGGTATGCCCGTGTTCGGCGGCAAGCTGTCCTGAGTGTGGCGATGCGGCAGCGAACCGGCCTTCGGAGTGCTCGAGATCAGGGGCTGGGAGCTGGCGCGCACGGCGAGTTCTTTGGCGCGCATTGCGAGTGATCGTGGTCGAGCCGTGACCTTCGTGAAGAAGGAAGCGAGGTACCGCTACGTCATCGACGCGGCGGCGTTCTGAGGCGTCGCCGTTCGGGCGACGCAGCCACCGAGGAGTTCTACATGAGCAAGCAAGACACATCTTCCCAGGACATGCAGATCCGGCGCGCCGGTGCGACCGAGGCCATCCGCGGGCCGCGCGAGTGGTTCACTGGAGATGTCCGCATCGACTGGATCTTCAACGCGCCGGCGCCCGCGCGCGTGGGCGTCGCCGTCGTGAACTTCACTCCCGGGGCCCGGACCAACTGGCACACCCATCCGCTGGGGCAGATCCTGCTGGTGACCGATGGCGTGGGCTGGACCCAGTGCGAGGGCGGCCCGCGCACCGAGATCCGCCCCGGCGACCTGATCTGGTGCAACTGCGGCCGCCGGCACTGGCACGGCGCGACGGACAAGACGGCGATGCAGCACGTCGCCATCAACGAGGCACTCGACGGCAAGCCGGTCGATTGGATGGAGCCCGTCTCCGACGAGGACTACCTCGCCGGGCCGATCGAGAAGGACTGAGCCTCGTATCGGGTTCGACGCGGTCGCCTGCCGCCGGGCGGCCGCACGGTCGGCTGCAAGTAGCGGGGAAAGGCGCCAGGACCGGTGGCGGATTCAGCGAGTCCTTCGGCGCGCTGTGCGAGTGAGGCTCGCCCCCTGCCAACCTACGGTGATCACCATGACGAACATCAACGAAGACCTGATCGACTCTCGCGTGCCGCTCCACGACGGCGCATTGTCCGCACGTTCGGCGTGTTCCTCTCGCCTCCGCATCGCACCGGTTCTGCTGCTCGCCGTGGTCGCTTCCGGCTGTGCCGCTGCCCCTGGTCCTGGCGAGTCCGCATCGGCGGAGCCCGCGCAGATCGCGGTCGTGCACGCCAGCGATCGAAGCCCTCTGACCGGGCCTTCCGAGTGGTTCACCGGCGTGACGACCGTCGACATGCTGTTCGGAGCGGCATCGCCGTCGCGCGTCGGCGGCGCGACCGTGACCTTCGAACCCGGCGCGCGCACACTTTGGCACACGCATCCTCTCGGGCAGACACTCATCGTCACGTCGGGTCAGGGCTGGGTGCAGTGCTGGGGTGACCCGGCACAGCCGATCATCGTCGGCGACGTCGTCCACATTCCGCCCGGCGTCAAGCACTGGCACGGTGCCGCGAGCGACTTCGCGATGAGTCACATCGCGATCCAGGAGGCGCTCGACGGCAAGGCCGTGGAGTGGATGGAACGCGTGTCCGACGAGCAGTACCCGAAGTGAGTCCAGCCGAGGAGGAATCATGCCACACGTCATCGTCAAGCTCTGGCCCGGCAAATCGCAGCAGCAGAAGCAGCGACTCACCGATGCCATCACCCGCGCCGTCACGAGGGAACTCGGCTACGGAGAAGAGTCCGTCTCCGTGGCCTTCGAAGAGGTCCGCGCCGAGGACTGGAAGGAGCAGGTCTACCTGCCTGACGTCGTCGGTCAGTCCGACAAGCTCCTCAAGAAGCCGGGTTACTCGATGTCCGGCCAGGCACCGTAGACGACACCAGGTCCTTCATGACATCGGCAGCATGCCCGCACTGCGCAGACGGCGGTTCCATCTGCGCAAGAACGACTCCCGTCGCCGCGCCGGGTCGCTCGCTCACCGCCGCGATGCTCGGCTTCTTCGTCGTCACGCTCGACGCGCTGGTCGTCAGCGTCGCGCTGCCGGCGATCCGTGACACGTTCGGCGGCGGAATCACCGGGCTGCAGTGGGTGATGAACGGCTACACGCTGCCATTCGCGGCGATGTTGCTGTTTGCCGGCACGCTGTCGGACCGCATTGGCGCACGACAGGCCTACCGGATCGGGCTCCTCGCGTTCGCCGCGAGTTGCAACGGCTCGCTGGTGCCGCGGTGCGGCGGCCGTGGAGGAATGTGCAAGTGGTCCGCAGGTACGGGTATCACAGGCCCACGTCCGGGTGTGCTACTACAGGTCGCGACGGCGGACCACGCCGCTCGCCAAAGGACACCCCCATGAAGAACGTCAAGATCCAGAGTCGCAACGGCCAGGACATCACCATCGCCGCCGTGCTGCATCTCCCGTCAGGCTTCGACGACAAGAAGCCGCAGCCGGCGATCGTCGTCGCCCATCCAGGTGGTGGCGTGAAGGAGCAGGCCGCAGGCCTGTACGCGAAGAAGCTGGCCGAGCAGGGCCTGGTCGCGATCGCGTTCGACGCGTCGTACCAGGGCGAAAGCACGGGTCAGCCGCGGCAGCTGGAGAACCCGTACATCAGGACCGAGGACATCAGCGCCGTGATCGACTACCTGACGACGCTGCCGCACGTCGACAAGGAGCGCATCGGCGCGATGGGCATCTGCGCGGGCGGCGGTTACACCGCTAACGCCGCGATCAACGATCGCCGTATCAAGGCGATGGCCACGGTCAGCGCCGTGAACATCGGCTCGATGTTCCGAAACGGCTGGGACAACACCATCAAGGACGCCGACGCGATCCCCGCGCTGGTCGGCGGTTCGAATGCTCGCACGGCCGAAGCGGGCGGCGCCGACACCGTGACGATCCCGCTGGCGCCGCTGAAGAAGGAAGACGCACCGAACGCCGAATTGGCCGAGGCGTGGGAGTACTACCACACGCCGCGATGCGAGCATCCGAACGCACCGGGCTTCGCGACCGCGCGCAGCCTCAACCAGATCATCACGTACGACGCCTACCACAAGGCCGAAGCCTTCCTGACGCAGCCGCTGCTGGTCATCGCCGGCTCCAAGGCCGGCAGCAAGTGGATGAGCGACGACCTGGTGAAGCGCGCCGCGAGCAAGGACAAGCACGCGTACGTCGTCGAAGGTGCGAACCACATGTCTCTGTACGATGTGCCGAAGTACGTCGACGAAGCGATCTCGAACCTCTCGTCGTTCTTCAAGGACCGGCTCTAGCCCCTGAACCAGCGACCTCGTAGCCGCGGAGAACCTCGAAACACTTCCAACCGCCCTCTGCTGGCCGTCGTACGTGCTCTTGCACAAGACAAGCACAACGCCAGAGAGGGCGATTCGAAGTGAACGAGAAGGTGCGAGATCAACTACGCCGGCGCCAGCTCCGGATCACGCGACGGCTCACGACGCAGCGGACGGTCCCGACCGCCACCCGAGTCCTGGGCGACGGTCCTGCCCGCCTTGAGGTCTCGGAGCGCATCCGAGGCACGAGCGCCGGCGGCGTCCGCCTGGCGCACGAACTCGCGAACTCGATCGGCCTTCCGCAGGAGATGGACTCTCGCGTGAACGTGCTGAGGCTTCACCTGCCGTACCACGAGTCGGACCATGTGCTGGCGATGGCGTTCAACCTCCTCGCAGGCGGCACGTACGTCGAAGATCTCGAGCACCGGCGCAAGGACGAGGCCTTCCTCGACTTGCTCGGCGCGCAGCGAATCCCCGACCCGACGACCGCCGGTGACTTCTGCCGCCGCTTCGAGTCGAAGGAGTCGATCGACCGACTCCAACAAGCGATCAACGAGAGTCGTCTTCGCGTGTGGCAGCGCCAGCCAGCATCGTTCTTCGACCACGCGTCGCCGGCTCGAGGCCAAGCACGAGGCGACGATCTTCGCGCCGACAGGCGTCGGTATGCCGTTCCTCGGCTGGCAGGTGTTCCCCGGCACGCTGCGACTGCGTCCGCAGAACCTGCGTCGCACTCGGGCGCGACCGCGTCACCGACGCTGGCAGCACCGCACCGGCCAGATCGACGAGCAGACGCTCGCCGACGCTGAGCGCTCGGTGTTCGAGCACCTGCGACGAGGGCACAGCCTCGGTCTGCGGCGACGCTAGTCGCAGCAGACCGGGGACGGGGAGCGGGCCACGACCTCGTCCGGCAACCGCGTCGACCCGACGAGTGGCTCGTGGCGGTGCCAGGAGGTCGGAGGTTCCGGTGTTGCCTTTGGCGCGGTGGCGCCGAACGCGGACCGGAGGATCCTCACCGGCCCTCGCGTCGTTGGCACTCGACCACTCAGCGCGGCCGGCGGCCGCAACCCAAAGGGTTGATGTCGGCGCAGCGCCGACCAGAGGGGGCCGCCGGCGCTGTTGTTGCTTGGAGCTTCCAGGGCTGCTCGGGCGTGGCCTGGTCAGCTCTGTGGCAACGGAACAACACGGCCGAATTCGCGCCCGCCGCGACGATTCGCAGCCCTTGCAGCTCAGCGCATGGCGACGCTGCCAACGTGAAGGCGAACGTCGGCGCCGTTCGGCGATGCTCCAGCGAACCGGCCGCCGCGCGCCTCCGGCCGCCGACTATTCGAGCAGGACGACGACTCGGCCGCCGACGCTGCGCTGTTCGACGGCAACGTGCGCGGCGGCGATGTCGTCGAGCCCATAGCGCGCCTCGACCCGCGGGCCGGTCCACCCGCTCGCGAGCGCTTCGGTCAGCTCGGCGGCTGCGATCCTCTTCGCGTCGGGCGAGAAGTCGTCACTGCCCAGGAAGTCGATGCGCACGTTCTTGAAGACCAAGGGCCAGAACGGGAGCACCGGCTCGCTTGCACGTGTCGCGTAGGCCGCGATCGTACCTCCCTGCTTCAGCACCAGTTCGTCCACCGCGACGTTGGCATCGAAGGCGACCTCGACGACGTGGTCGACGCCATCCGGCGCAATGGCGAGGATGCGCTCCGCGACCTCGGCGGCCGTGCCGCCACCGGTCTGCAAGACCACGTGCGCACCGGCCTCCCTCGCTTGGGTTGCGTCCGCCTGCGACCGCACTGTCGCGAGGACCGTCGCGCCGCCACGCCGTGCCATCGCGACGGCGCATTGCCCGACGGCTCCGGCGCCTCCCTGGACCAGAACCACGCGACCACGCACCGATCCGGCGACGAACACGGCGCGGTGTCCGGTGATCCCGGGGATCCCCAGGCACGCACCGACCTCGAACGGCACGCCGTCGGGCAGCGGCCATGCCTGCGTGGAGGGCACGGCCACGTATTCGGCTGCGGTGCCGAAAGGCCGTTCGCTCTGCGCGCCGAAGCACCAGACGCGCTGACCGATCCTCGCCGGGTCCACGCCCGCTCCGACGGCATCGATCGTCCCCGCCCCGTCGCTGTGCGGGATCACCCGCGGGTAGGGCATGCCGACGCCGAACGCGTCCGAGCGCTTCTTGACCTCGCCGGGATTGACGCCCGAGACGGCGACGCGGAGCAACACCTCGCCCGCCATAGGGCTCGGGACGTCCATCTCGCCCACGGTCAGTACCTCGGTCGCGGGACCTTGCTGCTCGTACCACGCGGCTCTCATCGTGGCCGGATCCTACTACCCCGAGTCCTGACGCGAGGGTGTCGAGAGCCGGCAAGCGATGGCGGCACTACCAGCCCGATCGGCGGCGCGTTGCCGTCCAGTGGGAGCAGCAAGCCGAGACGGCATGAGTAGACGGCAGATGGACGCGAAGCAGCATGCCCGTCAGCTATTTGTCCGTCATGTCTCTTTCGAGAGCCTCGACGCGCTCGGTGAGGTTCTTGACCTTCTGCTTGACGAGCAGGCCGTCCGCAAATAATCCGCAAATCAGGATAATGGCAATGAGGTCGAGGTGTTCCATGTCGGCTATCGGCGTGGACGCTTTGGGATCAACATGAGTCTATCCAGGGACCAGGCTGGTTCCTCCGCTCTTCTCCTCCGCTTGCGGACGGTGCAACTCGTGGAGCCCGCTCGAACCGTGTGGAGGGAACTCCGACCGACCTTCTGTGCAACTCCACGAGCCAAGACCTACTGAACGCGCTGAATCGTACGCGCCGGTCGGACGCCGACCGAGCCCAGGATGACGTTTCCTCGGACCGCGTGCCGGCGCGCAGAACGCGCATGGTCGGGCAACAGGCTGAAGCATCCGCCGCTCGCGCGGCGTCTGCGCGAGCCTCTCAGCGCTGCCGGCGGCCGCAACCCAAAGGGTTGATGTCGGCGCAGCGCCGACCAGAGGGGGCCGCCGGCGCTGTTGTTGCTTGGAGCTTCCAGGGCTGCTCGGGCGTGGCCTGGTCAGCTCTGTGGCAACGGAACAACACGGCCGAATTCGCGCCCGCCGCGACGATTCGCAGCCCTTGCAGCTCAGTTGGCTCGTCGCCAGCGGCTCGGCGAGCGGGCGAGCGGCATCGTCGTGCGGCAGGAACATGTCACTGCACCACTCGCTGACATTGCCGTACACGTCGTGGAGTCCGAACGGACTCGCGCCGTAGGTGCCGACGGGAGCCGTGTATGCATACCCGTCGTCGAGGTTGCTGATCCGTAGTGTCACGTGTTTGGCCGAGACGTCGGCGATGTTTGCCACGGACGCGAGCCGTAGTCCGTCCCGAAGAACCACTCGGTCGTCGTTCCGGCCCGCGCCGCGTAATCCCACTCGGCCTCGGTCGGATAGCGCATTCCCGCTCTGCGCAGGACACGAGCTCCCTCGCTCCACTGCACCTGTTCGACAGGATTCCGCCGCGTGATGAGCTGGCCGCTGGCCCAGACGCCAGCGAACAGGAAGCTGGGGTTCGTACCGTTCTCGAGGTGCATCCACTGAGCCTGGGTCATCTCGAACTTGCTCAGGAAGAAGGCCTCGACGCGCATCTCGCGAACGGGTCCCTCGGTCTTGCTGGCGAGAGGAAGGTCAGACGTCGGCTCGGTCAGCATCGCCTTGCCCAGCGCGCCGAGCCTCGTTGGCGTGCCGAGAGCAGTGCTCGAACTCTCGCGATCGGCAAAGCAGCCCGCCTCGGTCCGAAAGCGGAACCGGGTGCGCACTTCGGTCACTTGCCCGTACCTTGCTCGTGTTTACTTGTGGTGATCGAGCGGTCGCACGCCGCGAGGCGCACCTCGAGGCAGACTGCGGAGGCCAGACCCATGACCATCACGCCAACCGCGAGCGAGTTCGACGTCATTGTCATCGGTTCGGGAATGGGCGGAATGACGACCGCCACCGCGTTGTCCCGGATGGGCCACAAGGTCCTCCTCCTCGAGCAAGCCGGCACGATCGGCGGCCTGACCCACGCGTTTTCTCGGGACGGATTCACCTGGGACGTCGGCCTGCACTACTGCGGCTCCTTCGGCCACGAACAGGCGGGGGGGCGAGTCTTGGATTGGCTGAGCGGTGGGGCGATCGAGTTTCGCTCCTACGGCACCGTCTACGACACGTTGCACTTCCCGGATGGGTTCGAGGTTTCTGTCGCCCGTCCAGTCGACGCCTACAAGCTGGAGCTCAAGGAGCACTTTCCCGACAGCGCGTCCGAGATCGATGCCTACTTCGAGGCTCTCGAGTCCGCGGGCGAGGCGGCACACCTCGTCGCAGCAGAGCGTGCGATGCCGGAGCCGTTCCGCTCCGCTCATCGCTGGTGGAACAAGAAGAAGATCCGGCGTTGGTGCGGTCGCACGACCGGCGAAGTGATCGCGGAAGTCATCACCGATCCGCAGCTCGCTGCCGTGCTCTCGGCGCAATGGGGCACCTACGGCGGCAGGCCGACGGAGGGAAGCTTCGGGATCCACGCGACCGTCATGAACCACTACCTCGATGGAGCGGGCTATCCGGTGGGCGGCGCTGGCGCCATCGCGAAGGGGCTCGTTCCGGTGATCGAGGCTGCGGGCGGCGGCGCCCGCGCTTCCACGCCGGTCAGTGCGATCCTCGTGGACGATGGGAGAGCCGTCGGGGTGCGTACGAGCGCCGGCGAGGAACTCCACGCCCCGGCAATCGTCTCGGCGATCGGAGCCCGCGAGACCGTGAAGCGCTTGCTGCCTCCGGAGATCGCCGGTCAGGAGTGGGCTCGCGAGGTGGCCGAGTTCCGGCCGTCCATCTGCCACTTCCAGGTCTTCCTCGGCTTCGAGGGCGACATCGCCCGCTACGGAGCGACGAAGTCGAATCACTGGTTCTACGAGAGCTGGGACACCGACGACGGCATCTGGTCGGCTGCCGCGAGAGAGCCGGTTCCGATGCTGTTCGTCTCGTTCCCGAGCCTGAAGGACGCCGCACACGAGCCCGGCCCTTCGAACCGGCACACAGGGGAAGCGATGGTCTGGGCCGACTGGTCCTCGGTGGCCGAGTTCGCGAACGGTGGCGTCGACGAGCGACCCGGCGAGTGGGCGGCCTTCAAGCAGGATGTCGAGGACAAGCTGATGGCATTCTTCGCGGCGAAGTTCCCCGCGCTGGCCCCGCTCGTCGTCCATCGCGAGCTCGGCACTCCGTTCGCGACCGCTGCGTTCACCGGCCACGACAAGGGCGGCTTCTACGGCGTCGAAACGACGCCGCGGCGCCTGCTGTCGGAAGCGTTCAATGCGAAGACGCCCGTTCCCGGCCTGTTCCTGTCGGGCCAGGATGTGATGATCCCCGGGATCGCCGGCGCTCTCTGGGGCGGCATGCTCGGCGCTGCGGCGGTTGATCCGGGTGTCTTCCGTAGGTTCCGCTCCTGATCTCGCGCGCGCAGGACAGCGCCGAAGATGCAAACGCCGATCACGGTCCGGCGGTCAAGGTCGCGCACTTCGTGTCGACGGGCGCCGTGGAGCGGCGGCCCGAGCACCGAACCGTTGGCCCACGCTTTTCATAGCTTCACCTCGGAGCTCGTGGTTGCGCCGCTCTGGCGGCGCATCGAGACACAAGAGGTCATGCAGGCCGAGTCGACCGGCTTCTCGCAGCGGTCCCAGCAGTTCGGCTGGCGTTCGCGATGGCCCGGGCTGCTCCCTCCGTCGAGAGATCGCGGAGTCTGCCGGATATGCGTGTGATGGGTCGACGCGATGACGCGCCTTGATCCTGGGGCAGGGCCGTTGCTCGCCTGCGAAGCTCGGCCGACAATCGGTCGCGATGAGGTCAACGAACCCGCCTCGCAGCGCGCCGTTCGCTGTGTGTTTCGCCGCCGCGCTCGTCGCTTCATGCGCGGTTCCTTCGCGCGACAACCCGGATGCGCGCACCGTCGTCTCGAGCTTCGTCGAGGCTGCGAACGCACGCGACTTCGGCCGGGTCGAGTCGCTCCTGCTGCCTGACTTCACGCGGCACAGCCAGGCGACGCCCGATGTCCAGGTGCGCTCCCGTGCCGACATGTTGCGCTTCCTGATGGCGAACGCACAGGCCTTCGCGGACGAGCATGTCGAACTCGAGGAGACGGTCGTCGAGGGCGACCTCGTCGCGTTCCGCGGCACCTACACGGGTCGCCAGATCGGTCAGATGGGGCCGTTCCCGCCGACTGGCCGGACAGCGAAGGTCGACGTCAGCGGCAGATTCCGCGTCGAAGGCACGCGCATCGCCGAGTTGTGGATCGTGTGGGACAACCTGACGCTGCTCGGGCAGCTCGGTCACGACCTCGGAGGCGCGCGAACGCCGGCCGATGGACCCGAACAGCGCAACGAGGCCCTCGCCAGGGTCTGGTTCGACGAGGTCATCAACCGTCGCAATGTCGACGCGATCGACGGCTGCTACGCGGACAACTACCTCCACCATGGGCCGAACGGCGCGACGATTCGCGGCATCGCTGCCGCCCGCGAGTTCGCGGGCCGGATCCTGGCGGCGTCGGCGGATCGTCGTGCTACCGTCGAGCGGCAGGTCGCAGCTGGAAACTTCGTCGTGACCCACTTCACGAGTCGCGGTCGCATGACCGGGCCATTCCTCGGCCGCGAGCCGACCGGCAAGGAGTGGGTGACCGAGGGCATCGGCATCAGCAGGATCGAGAACGGCAAGATCGCCGAGGACTGGGAGGTCGTGAGCCACACGGGGTTGTAGGCACACGCACCGAAGGGAGCGTTGCCGCCCGGCGGCGCCCGCGCGCAGGCGGCGACGTCCACTCGACGAGAGACATGATGCACTACGAAGATCGAGTCGTACGCGACAGCTACTCACTCACGGTCGATCAGGTCGCCGCTGCCTTGACGGACACGGTTCTGCGGGCGCAGCTCGCGTCAGCCGAAGATCCTGCGCAGGGCGGAGCGTTGGGGGCCCTCCTCCGAGTCGATACCGCCTTTGCGGGCGTGGCGCGCTGGCTCTGGCGGTTGGTGTTTGCCGGAATCCCACTCGCTCTCGGCATCTATCTGTGGACGGCGACCGGGAATCGGTCTCTCGGCGTGCTCGCGATCGTGGCCAGCCCGCTCGTGCTGCTCCTGGTCATGGGGGTCGAACGGATCCTGTCTCGGCTCGCCGGAGCATTCACGTCTGCGACCGATCCGATGATTGTCAAGGCCGCTGGCCGGGGCCTGAAGGCCGGAATCGAACAGGGGCGAGTCCAGGTCTTGAGCGGGGCCATCGACGCCGAGCTCTCGAACGATCAGTTGCGTGCTCGTGCTGGTGAGCGCACCGTCACGATCCCGTCGGTCCACGCGGCCTGGCAAGCCCGGGCCTCCTCGTACGTCGTGCTCGCTGCGAGGCCGCCCGGTCTTCGTCCTGACTTCGCGCAGTTCATCGTCCTGCCGGCAGGCGGCGCCATCGCGGTGGCAATCACGGAACGCGTCGACCAGCATGCGGACGGATGAGAGAGATGCCGACGATGGTCGGATGAGATGCCGACGATCGACCTCGGACGAATCGGCCGGACCTTGGCGAAGTGCGAGGGCTCTCCTCGGTGGTCTGCACCGTCGACGAGCACTCGCAAGTCATCGAGGAGACCCGCGGGTCGCCCTCGACGATCGTGACGCTCTCGCTCGGTGGACGCGAGTGGGAACCGATTCGAGCGAGTTGAGCCGCCGACACCCTGCGCGCGTCCGATAGGGGAGGACGTTCGGACGGAGCGCAGCCCGACCCTCTGTCCGCGCCGAGTTCCGGCCTCAGCGATCGTTTCGACGGGATGCGGCGGCCGTCCGCGCCCTGTGCAGGAAACCCGAGGTCGGTCGAGGCACGGTGGTGCCGCCACGACGCTTGTCCCCTCGTTCCTTCCTCATCTCGCGCCACATTTCGCGGAGGCCGCCCCGCGCTCCACAGCCATGATCCAAGCCATTCTGAACAAGTGTATTGCCACCGTCGTTG
Organism: Planctomycetota bacterium; assembly: GCA_041398565.1. Classification (GTDB taxonomy): domain Bacteria; phylum Planctomycetota; class UBA1135; order UBA1135; family UBA2386; genus DATGPD01. Next base: position 1,303,245 of record JAWKUN010000002.1, read on the forward strand.
TCAGCGTCGGCCTGGCTGCTCAGAGCGACCCGCTGGTCGGTACTTTTCGTGACGAACGCACAGCGATCCGGGTCGCCGAACCGGCTTCGGGCAGCGACGGGTATCAGGGCACAATCGTGTTGGACGGCAAGACCTACCCGTTCACGGCCACGGGTACGGGGCGGAAGCTCGCGGGTCACTTCACGGTCGGCACCGTGCGCTTTCCTTTCGAAGCCGAGGTCGTGAACGACGCGCTCGAGTTCGCCACCGGCAGCAAGCAGCTGCAGCTGCGTCGCGTGGGCGCTGTCCAGAACCCGTTCGACGAGCCGGCGGCGGATCGCGGCACGCCGCATCGCGGTGGAGATGCCGATGCGCCTGCCGCTCCGCCGGCGCCCGAAGCCGCTGCCGGCCAGACCGTGCAGCACCCCGGCGGGTTCGCGTTGCGCGTGCCCGATGGCTGGCAGAGCCAGTTGCTGGCCGGTCCGGTTTTCGGGTCGGGCGTCCTCATGGCGACCCCGGCCGGCTCCGACCCGGACAACCCCGAGGCCATGTTCATGGTCACGACGGTCCCGCTCACTGGACCCTTCGCCGCGATCGAGCGCCCCGACGATCCAAGGCTGCGTGAACTCGGCCTACTGCCACAGCTCGCGGCGACCGCGCCCGCGCGGTCCGCGCAGCTCCCGCTCGGTCCCGCGAGCCTCACCGAGTATCGCGGCTCCCTGGCCCCCGGCCAGGGCGACGTTCGCGCTCGGCTGCACGTCTTGGTGCTCGGGAAGCGGCTCGTGACGTGTTTCGCGGTCGCCGATGCTGCCGTGTTCGATCGACACGACGTCAGCTTCCGAGCCCTCGAGCAGGGCATGCGCGGCACCCCTGCGCAAGGAGCAGCGGGCATTCCCGACGAAGTGCGCCTCGCGCCGCGCGATCCTCGCCTCGTCGGCACCTGGCGCAACACCACGTCGCGCGTCCTCACCGGTTTGCCGAGCGAGAGCACGGCGATCTCGACCGACGTCTTCTGCACGTTGGCTGCCGACGGCCGCTACCGGTACGGCGCCGGCCAGACCGGCTTCGCCGCCACCACGCGGAGCGGCACCGGCACCGGCATCACCGGCCGCGGCGAAGTCGAGACCGGCTATTGGAAGACCGTCGGCAACGTGCTCTACAGGATGCAGGAGGGAACGGGCACGTGGACGCCGATGGGGCAGCGCTACGCCGTCTCCGGCGACGCGGTCCTCGTCTACTTCGCGAACGGCCACAAGGTCCTCTGGGAGCGCTGAAGCGTCCGTCGGCCGGCGAAGCGTCGCGGAACGCCACCCATCCGTTTGCCCGGCGTCACGCCCGTCGTTCGAGCCGCATGATCAACTCCATGTGGCTGTCGCCAAGCCCGCGGGCACGCAGCGCGTCGGCGAGCGCGCGGCGCAAGTCGAGCGCCCGGCCGGCGCGCGCGCGCGCTGCGTGACCCGCGAAGTCCGGGGGCACACGCAGCGTCCAGTTGTGTGGTCCGACGGTGCCGGGCTCGTTGTAGGTCTCGTCGAGGCCGCAAAGGTCGGCGAAGAAGACCTTGACGCCCTGCGCTCTGCTGGCGAACGCGTCGGCGACCTTCGCGTGCACGAGGGCTGTGGCGTCTTGCTGCAGTGAGGCAGCGAGCGGCGCCGGGTCTTCGCCGGGCCGCAGGCGGCGCGCGAGGTCGCGCGCTTCGGCGGCGCCGCGCGCGCTGACGACCCAGGTGCGCGCGAGTCGCCAAAGCGACGGCGTGTCGTGGTTGCCGACCATGATCCAATCCTCAGGTCGAGCGTTCTCGGCGCGGTAGACGTCGTGCGGGTCGTCAGGGTCGGCCTTCTGCGTGACGCGGTAGCGACCGAGACCGTGCCGCTGCATGACACGCTGCAGCGGGTAGGGCATCGTGCTCAGGACTTCGCACATGATGCGGGCGCGGGACGAGGTGGGCGGCGGGCCGACGATCGTGTCGATCAGCACCGCATAGGCGTCGACCTGCTCGTCGTCGAGCGCCACGATCCAGTCGTCGGCGTGCCGCGGCGTCGTGGGGTCAGGGTTGAGCTGCTCGGGACGAACGCGCGCGAATCGGGCGAGCGCCGGGTGGTCGCAAAGCGCCGGCGATTCGAACAGACGCGCTCCACCTTGCACCGCGGCGCCGGGATCCGGGACGTCGGTGCGGTAGACCCACGGGCAGACGAGGCCGTGGGGGTGGTCGACGCGGACGCCGTCGTATTCGCTCCACATCTTGGCCATGCGCGCGCGCAGGAAAGCGATCACGCTCGCTTCGGCCCGCGGCTCGTCAGGGTCGAAGCGCCCCGGATCGAAGACCGGATAGCCCCACGGCTGCCCGCTCGGATTGGTTCTGCTCGGCGGCGCGCCGAGACGGTAGCCCGGCAGGAACAGGCCACGGAACCTGGCGACGTCGCACGGAGCCATCCCCACCTGGAGGTCGCCCCACACGGTCATGCCGAGTCCGCCGAGCCAGCGGCGCCATGCGGCGTGCTGGCGGTGGAACAGCCACTGCGCCAGCGCGTAGCGCTCGGCGTGCACCCGCCGGTCGGCCTGCGGCTGCGTGCCCAGGTCGAACGCAGTGTCCGGCTCGAGCCACGCAGACGCTTTGCGCACGAAGCGGGCCAGGTCCAGCGCGACGCGCGGGCGCGCGGCGAGGCGGGCGTGGCTTGCGGCGAGGACGTCGGCCATCGCGGCGCGCGCTGCCGCGTGGTCGGCGCGCCGGCCGTCGGCGGCGGCCGTTTCCACGGCTGCGGCGACGTGATCGGCCGGCACGAGCCCCTCGAGTTCCGGGTCGTCGACGAGGTCGGCGAGGCCGAGCGCGAGCTCGTTGCGCGAGAACAAGGTCGCGTCGTACGGCGACGGGTTGCCAGCGCTCGTGCGGCCCTGCGGTCCGAGCTGCACGGCATCGAAGCCGAGCGTGCGCGCCTGCTCGAGGAACGCGCGACCAGCACGTGAGTAGGGCGACCCATGGCCGAGGTCCTCGCCCGGCGACAACGGGAAACTGACGTCGTGCGCGACGAGCACGACATGGCGCTTGTCGAGCAGCCGCAATGCTTCGGCAACCGCAGGATCGGGCGTGGCAGGCATGGAGAGAGCGACAACGTAGCCGCGTCGCCACGTTCACACCTCGGCTTGCTCCGCGATCGACGGCGTCGAGGTGAATCGTGAAAGCGACGACAAGTCTTTCATCATCGGTGGGGGCTGCTACCCTCGATCCGATGGCGCGCAGACTCGAGCATCAGCGAGCGCAGCGAGTCGCGCCCCCGGACTCTGCCGTGGGCCAGAGCCGCGCGATGATCGAAGCGGTTCGACCCTGCGTCGACGGGGGGCGGTTCCCGGTCAAACGCACGGTCGGGGAGCGCATGGACGTGACGGCGGACGTGTTCGCAGACGGCCATGATGCGCTACGCGCCGTGCTGCGGTGGCGTGTCGCGGGTGCGGACGCGTGGTGCGAAGCGCCGATGCAGGCCGCCGGCAATGACGTGTGGCGCGGCAGTGCGCACCTGAAAGTGCTCGGCCGCTACCAATATGGGGTCGTCGCCTGGATCGATCCGTTCCTGACGTGGCGCCGGGACATGCAAAAGAAGCTCGCCGCCGGCGTCGCCGAGTCGGTCGACTTCGCGGTGGGGGCGGCGCAGCTGCGGGCGGCGCGTCCGCGCGCGACGCAGGCGCAGGCCGCGGTCCTCGGCGGGTGCCTCGCGTCGCTGGACGGTGCGGACGCAGCCGCGCGCGGCCAGGCGGCGCTGGACGACGACCTCGCGGCGGTCATGGCGGAGCTCGACGAGCGGCCGTTCGCGGTCACGTCGGACCTGCTCGAGGTGGTCGTCGACCCGGAGCTGGCGCGCTTTTCGAGCTGGTACGAGATGTTCCCCCGCTCATGCGGCCGGCCGGGACAGCACGCCACGTTCGCCGACCTGGAGAAGCGGCTCCCCTACGTCGCCGGCATGGGCTTCGACGTGCTCTACCTGCCGCCGATCCACCCGATCGGACGCGTGCACCGCAAGGGGCCGAACAACGCGCCGGAGGCTAGGCCCGACGACAGCGGCAGCCCGTGGGCCATCGGTGCGCAGGAAGGCGGGCACACGGCGGTGCACCCCGCCCTCGGCAGCCTCGAGGACTTCCGCTCGCTGGTGCGGGCGGCGAAGGGTCATGGACTGCAGATCGCGCTCGACATCGCCTTCCAGGCGGCCCCCGACCATCCGTGGGTCGAGGAGCATCCCGAGTGGTTCAGGCAGCGGCCCGACGGGACCGTGCAGTACGCCGAGAACCCGCCCAAGAAGTACCAGGACATCTATCCGTTCGACTTCGAGTGCGCGGCCTGGCGCGAGCTGTGGAGCGCGCTGCGCTCGGTGCTCGAGTTCTGGATCGCCGAGGGCGTCCGCGTCTTCCGCGTCGACAACCCGCACACGAAGTGCTTCCGCTTCTGGGAGTGGTGCATCGGCACGCTGAAGCAGGACCATCCCGAGCTGCTGTTCCTGTCGGAGGCGTTCACGCGCCCGAAGCTGATGCATCGCCTGGCGAAGCTCGGCTTCACCCAGTCGTACACCTACTTCCCGTGGCGCAACCACAAGCAGGAGACCGTCGCCTACTTCACGGAGCTCTGCGAGTCCGGCGTGCTCGAGTTCATGCGGCCCAACCACTGGCCGAACACACCGGACATCCTCACCGAGTTCCTGCAGACCGGTGGGCGCGCGGGGTTCGAGATCCGTCTCTTGCTGGCGGCGACGCTCGGTGCGAGCTACGGCATCTACGGCCCCGCTTTCGAACTCGCCGAGGCGCGCGCCGTGCGCGAAGGGAGCGAGGAATACCTCGACTCCGAGAAGTACCAGCTGCGGCACTGGGATCTCGACAGCGGCGACTCGCTCCGTCGCCTCGTCACACGTCTGAACCGAATCCGTCGCGAGCACCCGCCGCTGCAGTGGGACACCGGCCTCCGCTTCCACGGCACGACGACCGAAGAGTTGCTCTGTTTCAGCAAGACGGCACCCGCGGGCGGGGAAGCGATCCTCGTGGTCGTCAACCTCGACCCGCACCACGCCCACTCGGGCCACGTCGAGCTGCAGCTGGAGTCGCTCGGCATCGGAGCGGACGAGCAGTTCCAGGTCCACGACCTGCTCTCGGGAGCACGCTACCTCTGGCGGACGGGCCGCAACTACGTCGCGCTCGACCCGGCCGCGGCGGCCGGGCACGTGTTCGTCGTTCGCCGGCACCTGCGCCGCGAACAGGACTTCGACTACTTCCTTTGAGGTTCCGCACCCCTGCATGGCATCGAGGCGCAGCAAGGCATCTCCCGGTCCGGCTGACCCCCTTTGGTACAAGGACGCGGTCGTCTACGAACTGCACGTGCGCGCGTTCTGCGACGCGGATGGCAACGGCGTCGGTGACTTCAAGGGCCTGACGACCAAGCTCGACTACCTGCAGCAGCTCGGTGTGACGGCGATCTGGCTCTTGCCGTTCTACCCGTCGCCGCTGCGCGACGACGGCTACGACATCGCCGACTACCTCGACGTGCATCCGCTGTACGGCAAGCTGAAGCACTTCGAGGTCTTCCTGGAAGAGGCGCACCGGCGCGATCTCAAGGTCATCACCGAGCTCGTCGTCAACCACACCTCCGATCAGCACCCCTGGTTCCAGCAGGCGCGCCGCAGTGCGCGCGGCCGATGGCGCGACTTCTACGTGTGGGCCAAGCGTCCGGATCGCTACGCGGACGCACGCATCATCTTCAAGGACTTCGAGAGCTCCAACTGGACGTACGACCCGCTGGCCAAGGAGTACTTCTGGCACCGCTTCTACAGCCACCAGCCCGACCTCAACTACGACAACCCGGCGGTGCAGCGGGCCGTCATGAAGGTGATGGACCTCTGGTTCGACATGGGGGTCGACGGCATGCGTCTCGATGCCGTGCCGTACCTGTTCGAACGTGAGGGCACGGACTGCGAGAACCTGCCCCAGACGCACGAGTTCCTGCGGCACCTGCGGCGCCACGTCGACAGGAAGCACCGGAACCGCATGCTGCTGGGCGAGGCGAACCAGTGGCCCGAGGATGCCGCCGCGTACTTCGGCGATGGCGACGAGTGCCACATGAACTTCCACTTCCCCCTGATGCCGCGCCTGTTCATGGCCCTGCAGATGGAGGACAGCCAGCCGATCGTCGACATCCTCGGTCAGACTCCGGAGATCCCGGAGACCGCGCAATGGGCGCTGTTCCTGCGCAACCACGACGAGCTCACGCTCGAGATGGTCACCGACGAGGAGCGCGACTACATGAATCGGGTCTACGCGCGCGAACGCCGCGCGCGGATCAACCTGGGCATCCGCCGCCGTCTGGCGCCGCTCCTCGGCAACAACCGGCGCGCGATCGAGCTGATGAACGCCATCCTGTTCTCGCTGCCGGGTACGCCCGTCATCTACTACGGCGACGAGATCGGGATGGGCGACAACATCTACCTCGGCGACCGCAACGGCGTCCGCACGCCCATGCAATGGAGTGCCGACCGCAATGCCGGGTTCTCCCGCGCCAATCCCCAGAGTCTCTACCTGCCGGTCATCATCGATCCCGAGTACCACTACGAGACCGTCAACGTCGAGGCGCAGACGAACAACCCCAACTCGCTGCTGTGGTGGATGCGGCGTCTGATCGCGATGCGCAAACGCCACAAGGCGTTCGGCCGCGGCGATCTGCACTTCGTGTCGTCCCAGAACCGCAAGGTGCTCACCTACGTGCGGCGCCTCGACGGGGAGGTGATCCTGGTGGTGGCCAACCTGTCGCGCCACGTCGAGCATGCGCGGCTCGAACTCGCTGAGTACGCGCAGCGCACGCCGGTCGAGATGTTCGGCGCCAACCGCCTGCCGGTCATCGCCGACGGTCTCTACGACCTCACCCTGGCCCCGCACGCCTTCTACTGGCTGGTCCTGCAGTCGCCGGAGCGCAAGGTGCCCGAGCGCGGAATCGCCCGGCCACTGCTGCGCGCTCCCGGTCAGTGGCAAGCCGTGCTCGCCGGCGAAGCGCGTGAGGAGCTCGAGGAGATCCTGCCCGGCCACCTGCAGCAGAGGCGTTGGTTCGGCGGCAAGGCGCGGACGATCGAGTCCGTACACATCGACGAAGTCCTGCGCACCGGTGTGCGCAAGGCGGACTTCGTGGTGCTCTTCCTGCGCGTCGACTACGTCGAGGGTCAAGGCGACAGCTACATGCTGCCGTTGTCCTTCGCCACCGGCGAGCAGGAGAGGGTCGTCGAGACGGCGGCGCCGTTCAGCGTCGTCGCTCGCGTCCTCGTCGATGGTCCGGAATCGGTCGACGGCATCCTGTACGACGCGTCGTCGGACCCGGGATTCGCCACTTGGCTGCTCGACTGCATCCGCCGCGGGCGCAGTCTGCAGGGCGAACGCGGCGAGGCTCTGTGCCGCCGCTCCAAGCGCTTCGGTCAGCTCACCGCCGGGATGGACTTAGCCGTGGTGCCGCGGGCGAGCACCGCCGAGCAGTCGAACACCTCCTTGATCTACGGTGACCGCCTGATCCTCAAGCTCTACCGCCGCCTCGGTGAGGGCCTCAATCCCGACGTCGAGATCGGCCGCTTCCTGACCGAGCGGCGGCCGTTCCCGCACACCCCCGGGGTGGCGGGCTGGATCGAGTACGAGCAGGGCGACGGCACCACGACGCTCGCATTCCTGCAGGGCTATGTGGCCAACAGCGGCGATGCCTGGAGCTACGCCCTTCACCAACTCGACCGCTTCTTCGAAGCGGCGGCGTCGCGCTACGCCGACGTGCGGGACTTGCCGATCCCGGCGTCGGACCTGGTTGCGCTGGTCGGGCAGGAGGCGCCGCCGCTCGCGGGCGAGAGCATCGGTGCGTTCCTCGAGTCGGCCAGGCAGCTCGGTCGCCGCACGGCCGAGCTGCACGTCGCGTTGGCACGCGATGGCGAACACCCGGACTTCGCGCCGGAGACGTTCACGCCGTTCTATCGGCGGTCCCTGCAGCAGAGCCTGCGCAACCTCACGACTGCTGTGCTGGGCCGGCTGCGACGCGGCCTCACCGCCGTGCCCGAACCGTCGCGCGCCGTCGCGGAACAGGTCGCCCGCAGCGAGCGCCAGATCCACGATCTCTGCCAGCGCGCGCTCTCGAAGCGGATCCACGCCCTACGCACGCGCACGCACGGCGACTTCCACCTCGGCCAGGTGCTGTGCGCCGGGACCGACTTCGTCATCATCGACTTCGAAGGGGAGCCGGCGCGGCCGCTCGGAGAGCGGCGTTTGAAGCGCAGCCCGCTGCGCGACGTCGCCGGCATGATCCGCTCGTTCCACTACGCCAGCCTGTCGGCCCTGGCGTCGTTCCTGGCGAAGCAGCCGTATGGCGAAGCGGAGCGGGCGCGCCTGCAGGAGTGGGCGTCCATGTGGTGGACGTGGGTGGCCGCCGAGTTCCTGGGCGAGTATCTGCGCACGGCAGAGAAGGCTCCGTTCCTCGCCGCCTGTCCGCGCGAGGAAGTCGCGACCCTGCTCGGTCTGTTCTGCCTCGAGAAGGCGGTGTACGAGCTCGGCTACGAACTCGACAACCGTCCGGACTGGGTACACATCCCGCTCGCCGGGATCCGACAGGCGCTCGGGGGCATGGAGAGCACATGAGCGGTGAGCTGCGCGCCCTGCACGACCTCGCCGACCGGCTCGGCATGCAGCGCTCCTACACCGACAGCGACGGGCATCGGCGACGGGCGACGACCGACGCGTTGCTCGGGGTCGCCAGGGCGCTCGGTGCGGACGTCGAGCGACCGGGCGACGCGCCGGCGGCGCTGCGGCGACTGCACGAAAGCGCGGAGCAGCGGATCGTCGAGCCGGTCGTGGTCAGCTTCGGCCGCGCTCCTGTGCGTGTGCCGCTGCGGTTGCCTTCGCCACCTCCTGGAGTGCGCGTGCTGGCTCGCGCCGAGGCCGCGCGCGAGGAGACCCTGCTCGCGCCCGTGCGTGTACAGAAGGGACGCGACGGCTGCGTGCTGGCGTTGCCGGCGCTGCCGGTGGGCTACCACCGGCTGCGCATCGAGATCGGCAGTCGCGTCTGCGAGACCCTGCTCCTGCGCGCTCCCGTTCGTGTTCCGGCCCTGCCCCCGGCGGGCACGGGCATGTTCTTGCCCCTCTACGCCCTGCGCGAGGAGGGCGATCTGGGCGTCGGCAACTACGGCGGCCTGGGGCGGCTGGCGACGTGGTGCGGCGAGGTGGGCGGCAGTGCGCTCGCGACCCTGCCACTGCTGGCGACCAACCTCGACGAGCCGCTCGAGTTCAGTCCGTACTCGCCGCTGAGCCGCCGCTTCTGGAACGAGGTGTTCCTGGACGTGGCGTCGGTGCCCGAGGTGGAGCAGGACGGCAAGGCGCGCGCAGCGTTCGCCGCTGCGTCGGCACGCGTGCGAACCGGCAGTGCCGACCTCGTCGACTACCGCGCCTCGGTCGAGCTGGTGCGGGAGGTGCTGCGACCGATCGCACGTCGGATCGCCACGGACGAGGGGCCGCGCGGCAAGTCGTTCCGCGCGTTTCGCGAGGACGGGGAGGTCGCGGCTTGGTCGCGTTTCCGGGCCGTGCTCGCCGCGCGCGGCGAACCGTGGCAGCAGTGGCCGGAGCCGCTGCGTCGGGGCACCTTTGCGCCCGGCAGCTTCGACCCTGACGTCGCGACGTGGCATGCGTTCGCGCAGTGGCTGGCTGAGGAGCAACTGGCCGCCGCGGCCGAGGCGGCGCGGCGCGCTGGCGTCCGGCTCTACCTCGACCTGCCGCTCGGCGTGCACGCTTCGGGATTCGACACGTTCCGTCACCGAGAGTTGTTCATGGGCGGCTGCTCGGCCGGCGCGCCGCCGGACCCTCTGTTCCGCAAGGGCCAGAACTGGGGGTTCCCGCCGCTGCACCCGGAGCATCAGCGCCGAGACGGATACCGGCACCTGGTCGACGTGCTGCGTCATCACATGCGCCACGCGGGCATCCTGCGGCTCGACCACGTCATGGGCTTGCACCGCTTGTACTGCGTCCCGCACGGCATGGAGGCGACCGACGGTGTCTACGTGCGCTACGCGCCGGACGAGCTGTACGCGGTAGTGACGCTCGAAGCCGCTCGTGCCGGCTGCCACGTCGTCGGCGAAGACCTCGGCACGGTGCCGCCGGCCGTGCGCACGAGCATGAGGAAGCACGGGCTGAGCCGTTTGCACGTGCTGCAGTTCGCCATCGACCCCGGAGCCGCGCCGCCCGTGCACGAGGCGCCGGTGGGCTCGATCGCCTGCCTGGACACGCACGACACGCCGACGTTCGCGGCCTTCCTGGCCGGTGCGGACATCGAGCTGCAACGCGAGCTGTCCTGCCTCGACGAGGGTGGCATGGCCGCGGCGCGGGCCGGGCGCGAGCGCGCCGTCGCAGCTCTCACCCTCGAGCTGCAGGCGCGCGGCTTTGCCGGCCCCGACCCCGACGCTGGCGAGTTGGTCACCGCCGCCTCGCGCTTGCTCGCCGCCGGCGGCAGCGAAATGGTGCTGTTGAACCTCGAGGACCTCTGGTTGGAGCTCCGGCCGCAGAACGTGCCCGGCACCTGGAGGCAGCTGCCCAACTGGCGGCGGCGGTGCGCCGTACCGTTCGCGGCACTGCAGGTGCAACCGGAATACCGGCAGATCGTCGGCGCCGTCGTCGACACGCGCACACAGGAGACCGCCGTGAGGAAGCAAGCGAAGAAGCGTCCCGCGGGCCGCAAGGGAACGGGCGCGCCCGCGACCGAACCCGAGGCCCTGCCGAAGGCTCTGACGAAAGCCCAGCCGAAGGCTCCGCCGGAGGCGCCGCCGCCGAGCCGCGAGCTGGCTCCCCTCGTCGTCGACGTGGCGGGTCGCCAACGTCCGAGCCTCCTCACGGCTGACGACCTGCACCTGTTCAACGAGGGCTCGCACTTCCGCCTGTACCGGCACCTCGGTGCGCATCCCCTCGTCCACCGTGGCGAGAAGGGCACCTACTTCGCTGTTTGGGCGCCCAACGCCGAGCGGGTCTCGGTGATCGGCGACTTCAACGCCTGGGACGCACAGGCGGCGCCTCTGCAGCCGCGCGGCAGCTCCGGCATCTGGGAGGGCTTCGTGACGGCCGCGCTCGCCGGCGCCCACTACAAGTACCACATCCGATCGAACACGGGCTTCACGGTCGACAAAGCCGATCCGCTGGCGTTCGGCTCCGAGCTGATGCCGGCGACAGCGTCGGTCGTGACCGACCTCGCCTACGAGTGGGGTGACGCGAAGTGGATGCGCGACCGCCGGGCGAAGAACGACCTCGCGGCGCCGATCTCGATCTACGAGGTCCACGTCGGCTCCTGGCGCCGCGACCCGGCGCATCCCGAGCGGCTGCTCGGCTACCGCGAACTCGCGCCGCTCCTGGTCGAGCACATGCAGGCGATGCAGTTCACGCACGTGGAGCTGCTTCCCCTCACGGAGCACCCGTTCTACGGCTCGTGGGGCTACCAGACCACCGGCTACTTCTCCGCCAGCAGCCGCTACGGCACGCCGCAGGACCTGATGTTCCTGATCGACACCCTGCACCAGGCCGGCTTCGGCGTGATCCTCGACTGGGTGCCGTCGCACTTCCCCGACGACGAGGCGGGGCTCGTCTACTTCGACGGCACGCACCTCTACGAACCCGCGGACACGCGTCAGGCTCGGCACCCGGAGTGGAACTCGTACGTGTTCGACTACGGTAGGAACGAGGTGTGCAGCTTCCTGGCGTCGAGCGCGATGTATTGGCTCGACGTGTTCCACGTCGACGGTCTGCGCGTGGACGCCGTGGCGTCGATGCTCTACCTCGACTACGCGCGCAAGCCAGGCGAGTGGACGCCGAACGAGCACGGCGGCCGCGAGAACCTGCAGGCGGTGGCGTTCTTGCGCCGGCTCAACCAGGCGATCTACGACGAGTACCCCGACGTGCAGACGATCGCCGAGGAGTCGACGACGTGGCCGATGGTGTCGCGCCCCGTCCACCTCGGTGGCCTCGGCTTCGGGCTCAAGTGGGACATGGGCTGGATGCACGACGCCCTCGACTACTTGCACACCGACCCCGTCTACCGCAGCTATTCGCACGCCACGATCACGTTCCGCAACCTCTACGCGTTCCACGAGAGCTTCGTGCTGCCGCTGTCGCACGACGAGGTCGTCTACGGCAAGGGCTCGCTGCTCGGGAAGATGCCGGGCGACGAGTGGCAGAGGTTCGCGAATCTGCGGCTCCTGCTGGCGATGCTGTTCGGCAACCCCGGCAAGAAGCTCCTGTTCATGGGTGGCGAGTTCGGGCAGCCCGCGGAGTGGAACCACGACAAGAGCCTGGACTGGCACGTGGTGGCGGCCGAGCGGCACGGTGGCTTGCAGCGGCTGGTCGGCGACCTCAACCGCCTCTACCGCAGCCGCCCGGCACTGCACCGACTCGACACGTCACCCGACGGCTTCGAGTGGCTCGATCCGCACGACTTCCAGCAGAGCTGCTACACGTTCCTGCGCAAGGATCGCGACGGAGGCCGCATCCTGGTGGCTTGGAACTGCACGCCGATCCCGCGCCACAACTACCGCGTCGGCGTCGACGAGGAAGGCACCTGGCTCGAGGTGCTCAACACCGACGCCAAGATCTACGGCGGGGGCGGTCAGGGTAACCTCGGCGAGGTCGAAGCCGGGCCGGTGCGTCACCTGAAGCGGCCGTGCTCGCTGAACCTCGTACTGCCGCCGCTCGCCGGCGTGTTCCTGGAACTCCAGCCTTGAACGGCGCCCCGCAGCGACGGCACGGCGCCGTCCTCCGCGATGGCGCCACGGTCTTCTCGGTCTGGGCTCCAAGAGTCGCTTCGCTGACGCTGCGCGTGCTGTCGCCCGGCGCGCGCCAGATCGCGATGCAGCGCACCGGCGACGGCTGGCACACGGTGGAGGTTCCGGGTCTCGGCGCCGGCGCCGTCTACGCGCTGCGGTTGCCCGACGGCACCGAGCTGCCGGACCCGGCTTCACGTCAGCAGGCGGGTTCGGTGCACGGAGCATCGGTCGTCGTCGACCCGGCGTTCGACTGGGGGAGTCAAGGCTCACCGGGCATCGGTCTCGAAGACCTCGTGCTGTACGAACTGCACGTCGGGACCTTCACCGCCGAGGGCACCTTCGACGCCGTGATCCCGCACTTGCGGGCCCTGCACGAGCTCGGTGTCACCGCCATCGAGCTCATGCCGGTGGCACAGTTCCCTGGCCGGCGCAACTGGGGCTACGACGGCGTGCTGCCGTTCGCCGTGCAGGACAGCTACGGCGGCCGCCCGGGCCTGCAACGTCTGGTGGCCGCGTGCCACGAGCAGGGGCTCGGGGTGGTGCTGGACGTGGTCTACAACCATCTCGGCCCGGAGGGCAACTACCTGGCGCGCTTCGCTCCCTACTTCACCGATCGCTACCGCACGCCGTGGGGTGAGGCACTGAACTTCGACGGCCCGGACTCCGACGAGGTGCGGGCGTTCTTCATCGAGTCGGCGCTCGACCTGCTCGAGACGTGCCGCCTCGACGGTTTGCGCGTCGACGCGGTGCACGCCATCCGCGACTGGTCGGCGCAGCCCTTCTTGCAAGAACTGACCGCCGCCGTGCACGCGCACGGCGAGCGCGCGGGTCGCCGCATCTTGGTCATCGGCGAGAGCGACCTCAACGACGTCCGTCTCCTGCATCCTCCCGAGTGGGGCGGCACCGGCATGGACGCCCAGTGGTCGGACGACTTCCACCACGCCCTGCACGCGCTGGCGACGAGCGAACGCTCCGGCTACTACGCGGACTTCGGCGAAGCCGACCAGGTGGCGCAGGCCTACCGCCAGGGCTGGATCTACCACGGCCAGTACTCGCGGCACCGGCGCCGCCGGCACGGCAACTCGCCGCGCGATCTCGCCGGCAAGAGGTTCGTCGTGTTCACGCAGAACCACGATCAGGTCGGCAACCGGGCGCGGGGCGACCGGCTGGGCACGCCGAGCGATTTCGCGCTGCAACGGCTCCTCGCAGCGGCATTGCTGCTGTCGCCGTTCACGCCGCTCTTGTTCATGGGCCAGGAGTACGGCGAGCTCGCGCCGTTCCACTACTTCGTCGACCACGGCGATCCTGGCCTGGTCGAGGCCGTGCGGGCCGGGCGGCGCGAGGAGTTCGCGGCCTTCGGTTGGGATCCACAACACATCGCCGACCCCGCCGATCCGGCGACGTTCGCCGCCTCGCGCCTCGACCACGGGCTCGTGCGGCGTGGCGAGCACCGCGGCCTGTACGAGCTGCACGGCGCGCTCTTGCAATTGCGGCGCGAACGGCCGGCACTCAGGAGCGGTGGCACCGACGAACTCGAGTCGACGGTGGTGGGCGGTGCGGTGGTCGTGCGGCGCTGGTGGCAGGACGACGAGGTCGTTCTGGTGCTCGCGTTCGCCGCCGGCTGCGATGTACCCGGCTTCGCTGGCCGCGAGATCCTGCTGGACACCGAGGATCCGCGTTGGCGCGGCGAATCCGGCACCGGCCGCCGCGACAACGTGGTGGTCGGCGGGCTGCGTCTCGCTGACAAGTCCGCGGTGCTGTTGGGCGCACGGAGGACGACATGACTCGCTATCTTTGCCTACACGGTCACTTCTACCAGCCGCCGCGCGAGAACCCGTGGCTCGAGGACATCGAGGTCCAGGACTCCGCCTCGCCCTACCACGACTGGAACCTCCGCATCGATGCCGAGTGCTACGCGCAGAACGCGGCGTCGCGCATCCTCGACGAACAGGAACGCATCGTCGAGATCGTCAACAACTACGCGCGCATCAGCTTCAACTTCGGGCCGACCCTGTTGTCCTGGCTCGAGAAGCACGATCCGGTGACCTACACGGCGATCCTCGCCGCCGACGTCGAGAGTCGCGGGCGCTTCTCCGGCCACGGTTCGGCGTTGGCCCAGGCCTACAACCACATGATCCTGCCGCTGGCGAACGAGCGCGATCGCCGCACCCAGGTGCGTTGGGGCATCCGGGACTTCGAACGGAGGTTCGGGCGCAAACCCGAGGGGATGTGGCTGCCGGAGACCGCGGTCGACGACGCATCGCTCGAGACGCTCGCCGAGTGCGGCATCGCGTTCACGATTCTGTCTCCCTACCAGGCCAAGGCGTTTCGCGTTCTCGGTGCCGAGGAGTGGACCGACGCCGGGTCCGGCAAGATCGACCCGACCTGCGCCTACCGCTACACGCTGCCGTCGGGCAAGACGATGACGCTCTTCTTCTACGACGGGCCCGTGTCGCGCGCCGTCGCCTTCGAGGGCGTGCTGCACGCCGGCGAGCAGTTCGCCAACCGGCTGCTCAGCGGCTTCTCGGACGAGCGCGACCGGCCGCAGTTGATGCACATCGCCACCGACGGCGAGAGCTACGGCCACCACCATCGGCACGGGGACATGGCGCTGGCCTGGGCGCTGCACTGGATCGAGAGTAACGAGAAGGCGCGGCTCACCAACTACGCCGAGTTCCTGCAGCTGCACCCGCCCGTGCACGAGGTGCAGATCCACCAGCGCTCGGCCTGGAGCTGCGCCCACGGCGTCGGCCGTTGGGAGCGCGACTGTGGCTGCAACTCCGGTGGCAAGCCGGGCTGGAACCAGAGTTGGCGGGGGCCGCTGCGGGCGGCACTCGACTTCTTGCGCGACCGTCTGGCCGAACGCTTCGAGCAGGACGCCGCTCCGTTGCTGCGCGACCCCTGGGGCGCGCGCGACGAGTACATCGATGTCTTGCTCGACCGCTCGCCGGCGAACGTCGCCGCCTTCTTGGAGCGGCACGCGCGCCAGCCGCTCGACGACCTCGGCCGCGTGCGCTGCCTCGAGCTCCTGGAGATGCAGCGCCACGCGCAGCTCATGTACACGAGCTGCGGCTGGTTCTTCGACGACATCTCCGGCATCGAGAGCGTTCAGGTGCTGCAGTACGCCGGCCGCGCGATGCAGCTGGCGCGCTGGGACGTCAACACCTCGCCGAAGCAGCGGTTCCTCGAACTCCTCGCCGAGGCCAAGAGCAACGTGCGCGCCCATCGCGACGGACGTGCCATCTTCGAGAAGTGGGTCGAACCGATGGCGCTCGACCTCTTGCGCGTCGGTACGCACTACGCCGTGCGCTCGCTGTTCGAGGACTACGCGGCGGAGGCGCGGATCTACTGCTACGAGGTCGACCAGGAGGACCACGAGATGGGCAAGTCGGGGCGCCTGCGCTTCGTCACGGGTCGGGCGAAGGTCAGCTCGCTGACGACCGGCGAGACCATGCCGATGGAGTACGCCGGGGTGAGCTTCGGCAACCACAACGTCACCGCCGGGGTGCGGCCGCGCGGCGACCAGGCTGCGTTCGCGGCGATGCGCGACGACCTGAAGGCGGTCTTCGTGCACCCAGACATCCCCGAGGTCGTGCGGGTGCTGGACCGGCACCTGCCCGGGAGCACGCATTCGCTGCGGTCGCTGTTCCGTGACGAGCAGCAGCGCATCCTCGCCCACGTCGTCGAGCAGAACGTGGCCGCGGCCAATGCTGCCTATCGGCAGATCTACGACGCCAACGCCGGTCTCATGCGGGTCCTGTCCGGCCCCGGGGCGCGCGTGCCGCGCGCGTTGCAGATCGCCGCCGAGGTGGCACTCGGCCGAGAACTCGAGACGGCTCTCGCCGCCGAACCCTTGGACCCCAAGCCCGTCGAGGCGCTGCTCGCCGAAGCGGAGACGGGCAACATCCACCTCGACGAGGAGCGGCTGGCGTTCACCGTGCGTGGCGTGCTGGAAAACCTGGCTGAACGGCTGCGTGCCGACCCTGGCGAGCCGGAGTTGCTGGCTGCGCTCGAGGCCGCCGCGGCGGTGGTCGAGCTGCTGCCGTTCGAGGCCGACCAGTCGGCGCTGCAGACCGAGCTCTACCGACAGCTGCGCGCGGCAGAACCCGCGGACGCCCCGGCCGACGCGAACGAGCGAGCTCGCCTGCGCCTGGTCGCCGAGCGCTTCCGCCTGTTCGTATCCTGACGTGGCCACGACGCCCGCGCCCTCGGCTACCTATCGTCTGCAGCTCGGACCCGACTTCGGCTTCGCGGCGGCTCGCGACCTCGTTCCCTACCTCGCCGATCTCGGCGTCAGCCACCTCTATACCTCGCCGCTCGTGGCGGCTCGCGCCGGCAGCCGCCACGGCTACGACGTCGTCGACCCGACGCAGATCAACCCGGAGCTCGGCGGCGAAGCGGGCTTCGTCGAACTCGCCGGCACGCTGGCGTCGCACGGGCTCCGCCTTCTGCTCGACGTCGTGCCCAATCACTTGGCTGCCTCCGAAGAGAACCCATGGTGGCAGGATGTTCTGTCCCGCGGCCGCAGCTCACCCTGGGCCCGCGTGTTCGACATCCACTGGTCCGGCGCTGACCGCTGGGGGACGTTCGACCAGCGGCTGCTGCTGCCGGTCCTCGGCGTGCCCTACGGGGTGGCCCTGACCGAGAACACGATCCGCGCCGACGCGCGCGGCGGCGCGATCGTACTGCGTTGCCACGACCGCGCGTTGCCGACCGACCCCTCGACCTGGCCGTCGGTGCTCGGCGATCTCGAGCCCACCGACGCGCGCGTGCCCGACCGGTTGGCGTCGCTGTCGCGCCACCAGCTCGACGCCTTCGTCCGCGCGCAGCCGTGGCAGCCGGTGCACTGGCGCCTGGCGGGCGAGATCGCCGGCTACCGCCGCTTCTTCGACATCAACGATCTCGTCGGCGTTCGCGTGGAAGAACCCGCGGTGTTCGACGCCACCCACGCTCTCGTGCTCGACCTGCTCCAGCGGGGGCTGGTGCACGGGCTGAGAGTCGACCACATCGACGGTCTGCGCGATCCAGGTGCCTACCTGCGGCGGCTCGCCGAGGCGGCGGACTTCGTCGTGGTCGAGAAGATCCTCTGCGGCGCGGAGCGACTACCGACGGGCTGGCCGGTCGCCGGCACCGTCGGCTACGAGTTCGGCAGCGCCGCCAGTGGCGTGTTCGTCGATCGGCTCGGGCGTGAGGCCTTGGCGCTGGCGTGGCGTCGCTTCACGGGCGACGACGAGGCGTACGGGGACCTTGAGTTCCGGCTCAAGCGGAAGGTGCTCGACGAACTGTTCTCCGGTGAGCACGCGCGGCTCGCGTCCTTCCTGCGCCGGCTCGCGGCCGCATCCACGGCGGGTCTCGACCTGTCGCCGCAGGCTCTGAAGGAGGCCCTCGCCACCGTGACGGCGACCCTGCCCGTGTACCGAACCTACGTCACCGGTCCCGACCTCGACGCGAGCGATCGGTCGTGGCTCGCCTCGGCCATGGCCGAGGCGAGACGGCGCCGGCCGGACCTCGAGGAGCCGGTCTTCGCCTTCCTCGAGCGCGTGCTGACTCTGGACGGCGCTGCCGACCTGGCTCCCGAGCAGCGGGAAGACCGCTTGCAGTTCGTCCTCAGCTGGCAGCAGCTCACCGGTCCGGTCATGGCCAAGGGAGTGGAGGACACCGCGCTCTACCGGTTCACTCCGCTGCTGTCGCTCAATGCCGTCGGTTCCGAACCCGACCCCGAGCCGGCACGACTCTCGGTCGATGCGTTCCATGCGCACAACGAGCACGTGCAGCGACACTGGCCGCTCACGCTGCTGTCCACGTCCACGCACGACAGCAAGCGCAGCGAGGATGTGCGCTGCCGGCTGCATGCCCTCGCCGACATGCCACGCACCTGGGCCCGCGCACTGGTTCGTTGTAGCCGGCGCAACGCCAAGCTGCGGACGCGCACCGACTCGGGGCCGGTGCCGGACCACGCCGAGGAGGTGATGCTCTACCAGACTCTCCTCGGCGCTTGGCCGCTGGATCCGGCCGAACTGGCCGGCTTCCCCGACCGCGTGGCCGAGTTCACGATCAAGGCCGCGCGCGAGGCCAAGCACCGCACCAGCTGGACGCGGCCCGACGAACGGCACGAAGCCGCGTTGCGCGACTTCGTCGCCGCGATTCTGGCCGACGATGCGCGCGCCTTCCTGTCGACGTTCGGGCCGTTGCAGCGCCGCATTGCGCAGATCGGCGCCTGGAACTCGTTGGCCCTGCTGACCCTCAAGCTCGGCTCGCCGGGGGTGCCCGACTTCTACCAGGGCAGCGAACTCTGGCAGTTCCGCCTCGTCGATCCCGACAACCGCGCGCCGGTCGACTTCGACAAGCGGCGCCGCCTGCTCGCCGAGTTGAGCGTCGGGTTACCGAGTCCGGCTCGCCTGCGCGAGCTCTTGCACGACTTCGGAGACGGGCGCATCAAGCTCTACGTCACCTGGCGGGGGCTGCAACTGCGTCGCCGGCTACCGGATCTGCTCACCGCCGGCGACTACGTGCGCCTCGCTGCCGAAGGCCCGCGCGCCGCGTTCGTGTGCGCCTTCCTGCGGCGCTTGCGCGACAAGTGGGTGCTTTGCGTCGTGCCTTCGCGCATCGGCCAGATCACCAGCGGCCGGCCGCCGATCGGTCATGCCGTCTGGAAGGGGACCAGCGTGGTGCTGCCGGACGGCGCTCCCACGGACTTCTGCGACGTGTTCACCGGTCAGCCGCTGCGGGCCGCGACCGGTCGGCTCGCTTGCGGGACCCTGTTTCGGACGTTGCCCGCCGTCCTGGCGACCGCCACCACCTGAGGTCGACGATCGGGCACGGCGCGGCCAGCCCGAGCACGCCGCGGGTTGCGCCGTGGCGTGCTTCTCTGCGAAGGCTGCAGTCCCGCCGAGTGTGGCAGTTGCTGTTCGCTCAGCGACGCCAGCTCATCCCGCGCCGGATGATCACCTCTTGGCGCGGCGGTACGTGATCGTCATGACGTGCTGGCCCCCGCCTTCGCCGAACACCATGCGCATCTGGCGCGCGTCCTTGCCGGTGACGGTCGTCGTCGACGCGACCGGACCGCGCTGGCCGTGCTCGTCGTAGCAGGTGCCGCTCATGGTGAAGACCCGCTCCTTCGCGTCGTAGGTGCCGTCGGTGCGCATGAACGCGCCGCTCATCGAGTCGATCCAGAAGCTGACGACCTTTCCGGCCTTGTCGTCGTAGCCGGTCAGGGCGTGGCCTTCGAACGGCGTCCCCATGAACTTGCTGGAGAAGGTCGACCAGGTCCACTTGCCGCCGCAGATCGGCACGACCACCTCGCGGCAATCCTCAGTCAGCTCCGGCACGCCCCGCATCTCCATCTTGAAGTCGCCGTCCCACGTGCCGACGTCGGCGTGCAGTGCCGCGAGCGGTGCCGGCATCTCGGCAACGTCCGGGGCGGTGGCGGCGGCGGGCGTCGTCGTTGCGTCCTTGGCGACCGCGCCCTTGACGCGGGTGCGCACCGAGCGCATGAACTCGGTCTCCTTGCCGTCTTCGTCCTTGGAGTAGCAGGTCTCGACCGACCGGTCGGGGTTCTCCAGCACGAACTCGCTGCGGAACACGCCCATCGGCGAGTCGCCGCGGAAGTGCCAGATCTTCGTCTTCTCGTCGTATGAGGCGTCGAGGCAGCACGGCGCCTGGTCCATGCTGGAGACGACGAGGCACTGGTAGGCCTTGGCGTAGGGGTCGTAGCCGAGCATCCACAGCCCGGAACAGGCCTGACCCGCGCACGTGCCTTCGCTGGAGACCTTCAGCCACAATCCGTCGCAGACCAGCTCGGCATGCTCGGTGCCGGCCATCTCGGTCGGCTTCTCCATGCCTTGCACGCCGGGCATCGCCGCCATCTTGGTCTCCGTGTGCCATGTGCCGACGAGCGAGGCGAGGCGTTCGTGGGACGGAGTCTTGGGGCTCGGCATCGCGCCCGAGGGCGCGTCCTGAGCGGCGAGCGCCGCGGCGAACGGAACGAGGAGGAGGAAGGAGATTCGCTGGTTCATGAGGGGCTCCCCGCGTGCCGCACGTCGTGCGGCATGGCGCGGTTCGGCAGCCATACTCCGAACCAGGGTCGATGGGCCAGCCCCGTTGTCCAGCCCGGCCAGCTTTTGTTGGTCTGGTCGCGACCGAGGTGCTCGGCATGTCGGTACCGCTGAGGCGCCGAGCCGGCCGCCAGCAGCTGCGCTTCTTTCGGCGATCGAACTCGGCTGGAACCGTCTCCGTCCGATGTCGCGATGGAGAGCGTTCGGGTCCGCGCGTTATCCGCGCTTCCGAGAGGCGGCGCCTGCCCCAGCCCGCCTCCCGCCCGCTCCGCCCTGCCCCGCCTCCCGCCTGCCCCGCCGCCTGCATGCGTCCACGCGTGCCCGTTGCCACCGCCGCTTCATGTCCTTCCAACCCCCGTCCGGTCTCCGAGTCCTTTTCCAACAAGCCGTGGCCGCGCATCGTGGTCGTCGATACGAGGAGGCAGAGAAGATGTACCGCTCGGTGCTGCGCGCCGATCCGAACTACGCCGAGGCCCACTACGGGCTGAGCAGCCTCTTGACCGAACTCCGGCGCCACGACGACGCGAGCCGCGAGGTCAAGCGTGCGATCAAGCTGGCGCCAGGAGTCGGCCGCTACCACGCGGCGCTCGGCAACGTGCACTTCGCCGTCAAGGACTTCGAGCGCGCGCGGGCGGCCTACCAGCAGGCGGCCCGCCTGGAACCGAATTCGGGCGAGCATCGCTTCAACCTCGCCCTGGCCCTCGATCGCCTCGGTGACCGCGAGGGTGCGGAGCGCGAACTCCGGGAGGGTGTGCGCCGTGCGCCGTCACACGTTCCCTGCCACGTCAATCTCGGCCAGCTCCTCTCCGATACGGGTCGTTTCCACGACGCCATCGAGGTGCTCGAGAAGGCGACGGCCATGTCGCCCAACTCGATCCACGCGTGGATCTCGCTCGGCAACGCCCTGCGCTTCTCCGAACAGGGCGAGCGCGCCGTCGCGGCCTACCGGCGCGCGGTGCAACTCGCCCCCGGCCATGCGCAGGTGCTGATGAACCTGGGGCAGATGTTGCGCGAGATCGGTCACACCGAAGAAGCCGTGGCGACCCTGCGGCAGGCAGTTGCCGCTGCTCCCGACCTGGTGTCGGCACGGCTGGCGTTGGCGCAGGCCACGCGGCACGCGCGCAGCGACGAGGAGTTCGAGGTCATCGAGAACCTGGCGAAGCAGCCGGAGGCGCACGGTGTCCGGGCAGCGGACGTGCTGTTCGCGCACTCGAAGGTGCTCGACGACGTGGGAGACCACGACGGGGCGTTCGCGCAGATGCTGGCTGCGAATGCGGCGCGCCGGGCCACGTTCTCCTACTCGATCGACGACGAACGCACCCGTTTCGACCGCATCCGCGCCGTCTTCGACGCGCAGCGCGTGGCGTCCTTCACCGGGCTCGGCCATCCGGACGCGACGCCGGTCTTCGTCATCGGTATGCCGCGTTCCGGCACCACGCTGGTCGAGCAGATCCTGGCGAGTCACCCCGACGTCGAGGGCGCTGGGGAGACCGACCACCTGGCGACCGTGCTGGCGGCGAAGACACTGCCCGGCGGTCACCCCGAGGCCTTCGTCGCCGCCGACGCCGAGGCGGTCCGCGCCGCCGGTGCCGGCTACGTCGAGCGACTGCGGCGCGGCCGATCCGAGGTGCGCTTCATCGTCGACAAGCAACCGACCAACTTCGTGTTCGCCGGCGCGATCCGCGCGATCCTGCCCAACGCGCACATCGTCCACTGTGTGCGCGATGCCCGCGACACGTGCCTGTCCGTGCTTCGCCAGAACTTCGAGCACGACCTGCGCTTCGCCTTCGATCAGGTCGAAGTGGCCCGATACCACCTCCTCTACGAGCAGCTGATGGCGCACTGGCACGCGGTGCTGGGTCCTGGCGCCGTGCTCGACGTCCGCTACGAGGATCTCGTCACCGACCTCGAGGGCGGTGCCCGGCGCATGCTCGACCACCTGGGGCTGCCGTGGGACCCGACCGTGCTCGAGTTCCACCGGACCGCGCGGACGGTCCGTACCGCGAGTTTGGAGCAGGTTCGTCGGCCCGTGTACACCGCTTCGATCGGTCAGTGGCGGCGTTGGCAAGAGCGGCTTCGCCCCATGCTGGACGTCCTCGACGCGCTCGCCGTCTGAACGCCGTCTCCTGATTCGGCGCCGCGCGCTGGGCTGCAAGTGCTGCGAATCCTCGCGGCGCGCGCGGAATCTGCAGGAGGTGCGATTCGTGACGGTGCCGGGTTCGCCACGCCCGAGCAGCACTGGAAGCCCCAGGCAATAGAGCGGCCTGCGGCCCTCTCTGGTCGGCGCGCAGCGCCGACTCGCACCTTTGGTGCGGCCGCAGGCTGCGATGGGCGAGGGGGAGCGAGATCCCTTGCGGGGGCGCGCGGGCGCACCCATGATCCACCGCACTGGTGCCGACGCCCGGGCCGGACCCGGTGCCGGGTCGGCCGGGCGCTCGGCGCAGGATCGACCGGCTTCGATGCGCATGCCTTCCGCGATGCTCTGCACGGCGCTGGCGGCGACGTTGTCCGTCGGTTGCCGTCGGGCCACCGCGCCGGCCGCCGCGGCGATGGTCTTCGCCTCCGCTTCGCTGACCGCGCCCTTTCGCGAGCTGGTCCGCGAGTTCGAGCGGCGTCGGCCCGGCCGCGCGGTCGATCTGCACTTCGCGGGCACGCCGCAGCTGGTGATGCAGGTGCGCGAGGGGGCGCCGGCCGACGTGTTCGCGGCCGCCGACGACGCGAGCATGCGACGGGTGGTCGACACCGGCTGGGTGGCGTCGGCGCCAGTGCCGTTCGCCGGCAACCGTCTGACCATCGTCGTCGCCAAGGGGAACCCGCGGCACATCGGCGGCCTGGCGGACTTGGCACGCCAGGGCCTGCGGGTCGTCCTGTGCGGACCGGAGGTGCCGGCCGGACGCTACGCACGGCAAGCTCTGTCGCGGGCTGGCGTGACGGTCGAGTCGGTCTCGGACGAGCCCAGCGTCAAGGCGGTGGTCACCAAGGTGGCTCTCGGCGAGGTCGACGCCGGGATCGTGTACGCCACCGACGTGACGGACGCGGTGGGCGAAGTCGTGGCCGTGCCCATTCCCGAGGCGTCCAACGTCAGGGCCACCTACGAGATCGCGCTCCTCAGCGGCGGCCACGCGCGCGCCGATGGCGCGGCATTCCTGGCGTTCGTCACGTCCGCCGACGGTCGGGCGATCCTCGGTCGCTTCGGCTTCGCCGGGCCATGAGCGGTCCCGCCGACGACGTGCCGGTGCAGACGAAGGCTCCGGGCACCCTGCCGAGCGAGGAGCGGCCATCACCGAGTCGAACGCAACCTGCCCTGGGCGCGGCTCGACGCGCGTTGCCGGGCGTGCTCGTGCTGCCGGCCGCGGCGGCGGCGGTCTTCTTCGCCCTGCCCCTGCTCGCGCTCGTCTGGCGGGCGCCGTGGCCGCGGCTCGGCCAGTGGTTGGCCGCACCCGCCACCGTCGACGCTCTGCTGCTGTCGCTGCGCTGCTCGGTGGCTGCGGCAGCTGCGTCGTTCGTGTTCGGGCTGCCGCTGGCGGCCTGGCTGGCGAGCGGCGCCTCGCGCCTGCGCACGGTGGTCCGCGTGCTCGTGACCCTGCCGATGGTGTTGCCGCCGGTGGTCGGTGGCGTGGCGATGCTGCTCGCCTACGGGCGCAAGGGGATCGTCGGCGCGGCGGCCGACGGTTGGTTGGGCCTGGTGCTGCCGTTCACGACCGAAGGCGTCATCGTCGCCGAGACCTACGTTGCCATGCCCTTCCTCGTGCTCACCGTCGAGGGTGGTCTGCGCTCGCTCGACCCACGCTTCGCCGCCGCGGCCGCCACGCTCGGCGCCGGACCGTGGCGCTCGTTCCGAACGGTCATCCTGCCGATGTTGGCGCCGTCGCTGCGTGCGGGCCTGCTGGTGGCCTGGGCGCGCGCGCTGGGCGAGTTCGGCGCCACCATCACCTTCGCCGGCAACCTCGAGGGCAAGACGCGCACCCTGCCGCTCGCCGTCTACGGGGCGCTCGAGACCGAGCCGGAGGCGGCGATCGCGCTCAGCCTGCTCCTGGTGGCGATCTCGGCGGCCGTCCTCATCGCCCTGAGACGGCGCTGGTTTCCACTCCGATGAGGCTGCGCGCCGACATGGAGCTGCGTCGCGGCAGCCTGCGACTGCAGGCCCGACTCGAGGTGGCGAGCGACGAGACCGTGGCGCTGCTGGGGCCCAACGGTGCCGGCAAGACCACCTGCCTGCTCGCGCTCGCCGGCCTGCTGCGCGTCGAGTCTGGCGACATCGTGCTCGGCGAGCGTGTGCTCGACGGGGGACCGGGGAGGGCGTTCGTGCCACCCGAAGCGCGCGGGCTCGGTGTCGTCTTCCAAGAGCACCTTCTCTTCGCCCACCTCTCCGTGCTGGAAAACGTCGCCTACGGCCTGCGGAGCCGGGGACACCCACGTCGTGCGGCCCGCGCGGTCGCGGCGGAGTGGCTGGCGCGTGTGGGCATCGAGGAGCGCGACCACGAAGCGAAGCCGAGCGCGCTCTCGGGCGGGCAGGCGCAGCGCGTCGCCTTGGCCCGCGCCCTGGCCGTGTCGCCGGCCATGCTGTTGCTGGACGAGCCGTTGGCGGCGATCGATGCGTCGGCGCGCCTGGCGTTGCGCCGGCAGCTGCGCGCCCACCTGGCGACCTTCGCTGGCCCGCGCCTGCTGGTTGCACACGACCTCACCGACGCACTGGCGCTGGCCGACCGCATCGTCGTGCTCGAAGCGGGGCGCGTCGTGCAGGCCGGGAGCATCGCCGACCTCGTCCGCCAACCACGGTCGCGCTACGTCGCCGACCTCGTCGGACTCAACTGCTTCTCGGGGGTCTGTCGCGACAACGTGGTCGCCTCGGCCGAGGCACGGCTCACCGTGTCTTCGCCGCTCGCCGGTGACGTCTTGGTCACCATCCACCCCCGCGCCGTCTCCCTGTTCCGCGAACGTCCGCACGGCTCACCGCGCAACGTCTGGCGCGCCCCGGTCGTGGCGCTGGAACCGCTGCTGGAACGCGTTCGCGTGCAACTCGCCGGGGCGCTGCCCATCGTGGCCGAGGTTACGCCCGCCGCCGTCGCCGACCTGGGGCTCGCGGCCGGCCGCGAGGTGTGGGTGGCGGTCAAGGCGACCGAGATCGGCGTGTCGGCGCGCTGACGTCGGCCGCCGCGGCAGGCACTGGGAATTCGCCGCGGGCTTCATCCTGGCGTAAGGCGCGGCGGCTAGGACTTGTCGGCGATGCCTCCCTGCATCGCCGTAGAGAACTCGAACATGAACTTCGTCTCCCCTCCGTGCCTTCTCCTCTTCCTGGGTCTGTCGTGCGCGGGCACGCCGGCGCAAGACGCCGGCAACGCGGCCTGGGCCGATCGGCTGGCCAAGACCGGCTACTCCATGGCCGACGCGATCGCCAAGGGCCAGGCGGCCGCCACCAAGGGCGTGCCGTACAAGGTCGAGCTCGAACAAGACGGCACCCGGCTCGTCTATTCCATCGACCTCGCCGACGGCGAGGAGACGATCAACGTCGTACTCGACGCCAAGACCGGCGCGGTGGTGGAGAACGAGCGCGAAGACGGTGACCGTTCGGCCGTCGTGCGGGCGCACAAGGTGTCGCTCGCCGCCGCGGTCGCCAAGGCGCAGTCCGAGCGCGCCCGACCTGTCGAGGCGACGCTGCGGCTGGTGGCCGGCAAGCCCGTGGTGGACGTCGCGCTGTTCGACGGCAAGGACGCGTCGTTGGTCACCGTGCGCGTCGATGCCCTGACGGGTGCCCTGGCGACCTCGCGGCAGACCGGCGAAGCCGCGGAGCCGGCCGGCGAGGCAGCTGGCCAGGACGGCGAGGATCGGAAGTGGACGGACTGGTTCCCGCTGGACAAGAGCGAGCTTCGTTCGCGCGGACGCAGCATGTTCATGATCCTCGAGCCCGGCTACAAGCTGTACCTCCAGGGCAAGGAGGGCGGCAAGACCATCGACCTCGTGGTCAGCGTGCTCGACGAGACCAAGACCATCGACGGCATCGAGACGCGCATCGTCGAGGAGCGCGAGAGCGAGGACGGCAAGCTGAAGGAGGTGTCGCGCAACTTCTTCGCCATCTCGAGCGTCACCAGCAACGTCTACTACTTCGGCGAAGACGTGGACATGTACGAGGACGGCCGCGTGGTGAACCACGAGGGCGCTTGGGTGCACGGCGAGAAGAAGGCACACTTCGGCCTGTTCCTGCCGGGCTCGGCCCTGCTGGGCGCGCGCTTCTACCAGGAAGTCGCGCCGGAGGTGGCCATGGACCGGGCCGAGATCGTGGCGCTCGATGGAGCGCTCGAGACCCCGGCCGGGAAGTTCGAGCACGTCATGAAGTACGAGGAGACGACGCCCCTCGAGGACGGCAAGGAGTACAAGTGGTTCGCGCCCGGAGTCGGCCTGGTCCGCGACGCGAACTTGAAGCTGGTGAAGATCGAGAAGTGAGCCGAAGGGCTGGCGTTCGCGAAAGCGATCGCCAGCGACCCGGCACAGAGTCTGCAAGCCCGATTCTCTCAGAGGCCTGGCACCCGCCCGCCGTTCCGAACCCATGCGTGTCCTCGTCATCGAAGACGACCAGAGCCTTGCCAAGGTCGTGCGTCGCGGTCTCGTCGAAGCTGGCCTCAGCGTCGATGCGGCCGGCGACGGCGAGAGCGGCTTGCATCTGGCGAGCTCCGAGGCCTACGACGCCATCGTCCTCGACCTGATGCTGCCTCGCCTGCCGGGGCTCGAGGTCTTGACCCGCTTGCGCGCCCGTCGACAGGCGACGCCGGTGCTGGTGCTCACGGCCCGCGATGGCGTCGAGGACCGCGTCGACGGGCTCGATCGCGGCGCTGACGACTATCTCACCAAGCCGTTCGCCCTGGCCGAGTTGGTGGCCCGCCTGCGCGCGCTCATCCGCCGCGACCATCGGGTTGCCCATCCGGAAGTGCAGATCGGTGACCTGAGCATCGACATGAGCGCGCGTCGCGTGCGACGCGGCGGTCGCGACATCGAGCTCCCCGCCAAGCAGTACGCGCTCCTCGAACTGCTCGCGCTGCGGCGCGGCGGTGTCGTCACGCGCAGCGAGATCTACGACAAGATCTACGACGGCGACTGCGAGACGCTGTCGAACGTCGTGGACGTGCACATGTGTCGCCTACGCGACTTCGTCGAC
Organism: Planctomycetota bacterium; assembly: GCA_041398565.1. Classification (GTDB taxonomy): domain Bacteria; phylum Planctomycetota; class UBA1135; order UBA1135; family UBA2386; genus DATGPD01. Next base: position 1,331,204 of record JAWKUN010000002.1, read on the forward strand.
CGTGGCTTCGGCGAGCGCTTGCTGCACACCGTGCGCGGGCAGGGCTACCGACTCGCCGCCAAGGAGTCGCCCTCGTGCGGCTGAGGGTTCGCCTGGTCGGACTGTATGCGCTGGTGGTGGCGGGCACCCTGGCCGTGTTCTCGGCAGCGCTGCACCACGAGATGCGTGCCGGCCTGGTGCAGGCGCTCGACCGCGAGTTGGAGACGCGGGCGCAAGCCATCGCCACCGAGCTGGAGTTCGGCGCCGAGGCGTGGACGATCGAGCCGGCCGCGGCCCTGCTGGGCGACTACGGCGAGGAATCGGGACGCTACTACCTGGTGGTCGAGGCGGCCGGACCCGTGCGCCTGCGCTCGCCGTTGGCGGCGTCGCTCGGCCTGGAGCCGCCGGGGACGCTCGGCGGACGCGACACCGTGCGCGACACCGCCCGCTTCCGCGAGGTCTGCGTGCGCTGCCGCCCCGAGGACGAGCACGTACACGCGCCGAGTGCCTTCCAGGTCGTGTGCGGCGCCAGCATGCTGCCGGTCGACGCGGCCCTGGCGGCGATGCGCAGCCGCGCCTGGATCCTGGCGCCGGTGGCGCTGCTGCTGTCCATGCTGGGCGGTCTGTGGCTCGTCGCGCACGCCCTGCGTCCGATCGCGCGCATCGCTGCGACCGCCGAGCAGATCGGTGCGGACAACCTCTCGCAACGAATCGACGTGGGGGGCAGCGACGAACTCGGACGCCTGGCGCACACGCTCAACGGCACCTTCGCGCGCCTGCAGGCAGCGTTCGCGCGCGAGAAGCGCTTCACCGCCGACGCCTCGCACGAGCTGCGTACACCGCTGGCCGTGATCGAGGCCAACGTCGAGTTGGCCAAGAGCCGGCCGCGCACGGCCGAGGAGCTGGCCGGCATGCTCGACGAGGTTGGCCTCGCCGGCGCGCGCATGCGTGCCACGGTGAGTGGCCTGTTGACGCTGGCGCGGGCCGATGCGGGGGCGCTGCCGCTGCAGCAACGGCCCGTGTCACTCCCCGCACTCGCTGCCGAGGTGCTGGCGGCGCAAGAGCGCGGCGCGGCCGCGGCGCGCATACGGCTCGACCTCGAGGCTCCGCACGACGTGGTGGTGCGCGGCGACCCCGAACGTCTGGGCGAACTCTTGGCGAACCTGGTGGCCAATGCCATCCGCTACAACCGGCCCGGCGGGCGCGTGCTGGTGACGGTCGCTCTCGCACCTGAAGCCGGCAGGCATGGACCAGCCGAGATCGCTGTCCAGGACACCGGCATCGGCATCGACCCCTGCGACCAGCCGCGCGTCTTCGAGCGCTTCTTCCGCGCTGATCCGGCGCGCGCGCGGGCCGAGGCCGACGAGAGTGGGATCGGCCTCGGTCTGGCCATCGCGAAGTGGATCGCCGAAGCCCATGGCGGCACCATTGCCCTCACCAGCGAACCCGGCATCGGCAGCCGGTTCGTCGTGCGGTTGCCCGTCGTCGCGACCGGAACTGCGCCCGCTCGTCTGTCGTCGACCGAGGTCGAACGTGTGCCCACGAAGTGAACCCAAAACGCAGGGCCTGGCACTGCTCGCGTGTCTACTCGCGTGCCTGCTCGGGGCCTGCGCCGTCGACGACGCACCCTTCGATCGGCCCCACGCGGCGCTGGCCCTCGAAGCTGCCACCGGCCACGCGATCGACCCCGAGGCAACCCCGCGCGAGCCACGCATTCCCCCGGGTGTCGATCCGAGCGACGGGGTCGACGAAGAAGAAGCGGTCGCGCTGGCGCTGTGGAACAACGCCGAGTTCGCCGCCGTACTGGCCCGGCTCGACGTCCGGCGCGCCGAGCTCGTGGCCGCCGGTCTGCTGCGCAACCCGGTCTTCTCGCTGCTGTTTCCTTGGGGGCCCAAGCAGCTGGAGTTCACCATCGGCCTGCCACTCGAAGCCCTGCTGCAGCGGCCCGATCGCGTGGCGGCGGCCACCGCCGACTGCCGGCGCAGCGCGGCGCTCCTGATCGGCACCGGCCTCGACCTGGTGCGCGACGTGCGCCTGGCCGCCGCTGCCCGCACGCACGCCGCACGGCGGCGGCAGCTGGCGGCGGCCGACGCCGACGAGCGGCGCCGGGAAGCGGACGCCGCCGCCGGGCGCGCGTCCTCGGGCGACGCCAGCGCGTTCGATGCCGACGCCGCTCGTCTCGCTTGGCGCGATGCGGAACGGGAGGCGACCCGGGCCGCCTGCGAACTGGAGCTGGCCGACGCGGCGCTGCGTGCGCTGGTCGGCTTTGCCGACGACTCGACACCGCTGGCCTTCGACGACGTCGCCGTGCCGGCGCCGCCGGCAGAAGACGCCGAGGTGCTGCTCGCCGAAGCGCTCGCCGCGCGCCCCGACGTGCGCGCCGCCGAGCTGGCCCTCGAGGCGGCCGGAGCGCGTGCCGGTTTGGCGCGCCAGGACTGGCTGCGCTTGTCGGCGATCCTCGACGCCAACGGAGAGGGCAGCAAGGGGTTCGAGGCCGGTCCCGGGCTGAGTGGCGAGCTGCCGCTGTTCCATCTTGGTGCAGAGGCCGGCGCCGTCGCCGACGCCGAGCTGCAGGCCGCCGGGCACGACTACGTCGCGACGCGGCGGCGCGCGGCGCAGGACGTCACCGCGGCTCGCCTGCGCCTGCAGCAGGCCCACGCCGACTGGCGGGTCCTGCACAGCGAGATGCTGCCCGCGGTGGTGGCTCTGCACCGGGACACGGTCTCGGCGTTCGAGCGTGGCGACGTGCCGCTGGCCAGTGCGCTGGCTGCCGAGAGACAGCGATTGTCACTGGAGTGGCGCGAGGCCGACGCCGCGTACTCCGTGCAGCGCAGCATGGCCGAGCTGGAACGTAGCGTCGGTCGCCGCATCACCGAGAGGGAACCCTGAGCCGTGTCCGTCCTCGCCGCTTCGATCTTCTCTGCCGGGCAGCGACGGTTGGTCTTGGCCGGCCTCGCCGGCCTTGCCATCGCCGCACGCCCTTCCGCCCAGAAGCCCACACCCGCCCACCTGGAGAAGGCGCCGGGCGAGAGCGACCTGACCCGCGTCCGCCTGACGCCGCAGGCCGAGGAACGCCTGGGCGTGGCGACCACCGCGGTCGCGCAGCGTCCCGTCGCACGCATGCGCCTGCACGGGGGCGAAGTGGTCGTGGCGCCAGGCGCCGCGTTCACCCTCTCCGCGCCGGTGGCCGGGTGGCTCGAAGCCGTTGATGCGCGTCAGCTCTTGGTAGGTCAGAGCCTCGCCGCTGCGCAGCCGTGCCTGCGCCTGCGGCCGTTGCTCTCGCCCGACGCACGCACCAACCTCGAGGCCTCCATCCACGGCCTCGACGGCGACGTCGAGCGAGGTGCCGTGCAGCTCGATGCGGCGACGGCCGCGCTCGCGCACGCCGAGCGTCTGCTGCGCGACCGCATCGGCAGCAGCCGGGCAGTCGAAGAAGCGCGCGCGGCGGTCGATCTGGCGCACGCCGACCTCGAAAGCGCGCAGCGGCGGCGCGATCTGCTGCGCGCCGCTGCCCGCGGCTTGGACGACGACCCGGCCTCGACGCTCACCTTGGTCGCGCCGATCGAGGGTGTCGTGCAGACGATGTACGGAACCGCTGGCATGGTGGTGGCCGCGGGGGCGCCGCTGCTCGAGATCCTCGACCTGCGCCGTCTGTGGGTCCGGGTCGCCGTGCGCGGCGACGACGTCGCACAGGTCGACAGGAGTCGTTCGGCGCGGATCGTCGGGCTCGACGGCCGGGTCAGCGACAGCCTGGTCGGCGACTCGGCGACCGCGGTGGCGGGTCCGCCTGCCGCCGACCTGGCCACTGCCACGGTCTGGATCTACTACGCGCTCGACGCGCGGGCCGAGTCCTACCGACCGGGTCAGCGAGTCGGCGTGCAGGTGCCGTTCGGCCCGGCCGGCGAACGTCAGGTGTTGCCGTGGGCTGCGGTCCTGCACGACGTCCACGGCGGAACGTGGGTGTACGCGCGTGTCGACACGCACACCTTCGAGCGACGCCGCGTCGAGGTGGAGTTCGTCGACGGTGACGCGGCGGTGCTGGCGCGCGGCCCCGCGCCGGGCACCGAAGTGGTCGTGGCCGGCGCCGCCGAGCTCTTCGGCACCGAGTTCGGAGGCGGCAAGTAACGACGATGCGCTGGGTCATCGCCACGGCTCTGCGTCTGCGCGTGCTCGTTCTCGTGTTGGCCGGGCTGCTGATGGTCGCGGGTGTGCGGAGCGCGCGCGAGGCTCGGTACGACGTGTTCCCCGAGTTCGCGCCGCCGCGCATCGAAGTGCAGACCGAAGCGGCGGGACTGTCGTCGGAGGAGATCGAGGCCCTGGTCACGATCCCGTTGGAGAGCGCGCTCAACGGCACCGCCGGCCTGCGCACCCTGCGCTCGAAGTCGGTGCTCGGCTTGTCGTCGGTGGTGATGCTCTTCGACGTGGGCACCGACCTGGCGAGTGCACGCCTTCTGGTGCAGGAGCGCTTGGCCGCCGTCGCCCACCGGCTGCCGACCCTGGCTCACCCGCCGGTGATCCTGCAGCCGCTGTCGTCGACCAGCCGTGCCATGAAGATCGGCATGTGGTCCGACCACCTCAGCCGGCTCGATCTGAGCGAGCTGGCGATGTGGGTCGTGCGGCCGCGCCTGTTGGCGATCCAGGGCGTCGCCAACGTCGCCGTGTGGGGTCAGCGCGACCGCGAACTGCAGGTGCGCGTCGATCCGGAGCGGGCGCGGGCTCGAGGCATCACCGTGGCAGCCATCGAGGACGCGGCGCGGGCCGCACTCTCGACCGAGACCGGCGGTTTCGTCGACACGCCCAACCAGCGTCTGCCCGTGCGGCATGCGCCGAGCGTGCTGACGCCCGAGGACCTCGGCCGCACGGTGGTCGCCTTTCGCCACGGCGTGCCCGTGCGGCTCGCCGACGTCGCCGAGATCGGCACCGGACATGCTCCGCCCATCGGCGACGCGATCATCAACGATCGACCCGGCCTGCTGCTGATCGTCGAGAAGCTGCCGTGGGGCAACACCCTCGACGTGTCGCGCCACGTCGAGGCAGCGATGGCCGAGCTGCGGCCTGGCCTGCGCGACGTGCAGTACGACACCACCATCTTCCGGCCCGCGACCTTCATCGAGCGCGCCCTCGACAACCTGCGACAGACCATCCTGGTCGGCTGCGGCCTGGTGGTGCTGGTGCTGCTGCTGTTCCTGTTCGACCTGCGCAGCGCCTTCATCAGCTTCACCGCCATCCCCCTGTCCCTGCTCGCGGCCATCGGGCTGCTCGAACGGTTGGGGGGCACGATGAACACCATGCTGCTCGCCGGCTTGGTGATCGCCGTCGGCGAAGTCGTCGACGACGCGATCATCGACGTCGAGAACATCGCTCGCCGTCTGCGCTCGTCGCCAGGGCGAGCGCCGTTCGCGGTGGTGCTGGAGGCGTCGTTCGAGGTGCGCAGCGCCGTCGTGTTCGGCAGCCTCGTCGTCGTGCTGGCGCTGGTGCCGGTGCTGTCGATGACCGGTCTCGCCGGCAGCTTCTTCCGCCCGTTGGCGCTCGCCTACGTCACCGCCATCCTCGCTTCGCTGCTGGTGGCCCTGGTGGTGACGCCGGCTCTTTGTCTGCTCGTCCTCGGTCGTCGCGGGGCGCGGGTCGGCGACGCCCCGCTGGTGCGAGCGCTCAAGGCGGTCTACCGCCGCGTGCTACCGGCCGCCGTGCACCATCCCCGGGCCGCCGGTCTGGTCGCCGCCGGTCTGAGCGTGGCTGCCGGTTTGGCGGCAACCCGTCTCGATGAAGCGTTTCTGCCGGAGTTCCGCGAGCGCGACTTCCTCATGCACTGGGTCGAGAAGCCCGGGGTCGGAGTCGACGCGATGGCGCGGATCACCACCCGCGTCAGCAAGGAACTGCGCGCGGTGCCCGGGGTGCGCAACTTCGGCTCGCACATCGGCCGGGCCGAGGTCGCCGACGAGGTGGTCGGTCCGAACTTCACCGAGCTGTGGATCAGCATCGACGACGGGGCGCCCTACGAAGCGACACTCGACCGCATCCGCGCCATCGTCGACGGCTATCCCGGCCTGCAGCGCGACGTCCTCACCTACCTCAAGGAGCGCATGAAGGAGGTGCTGACCGGAGCCAGCGCCGCCGTGGTCGTGCGCATCTTCGGAACCGAGCTGCCGGAGCTGCGGCGCCAGGCGAGCGCGGTGGCGGCGGCGCTCGAGGGCGTCGACGGTGTCGTCGATCTGCACGTCGAGCAGCAGACGCAGGTGCCGCAGGTGCAGGTTCGTCTGCGGCCGGAGGCCGCGCTCCGCTACGGCCTCACGGCCCGCGCCGTGCGGCACGCGGTGACGACGTTGGTGCGAGGCGAGGTCGTCGGCGAAGTCCACGACGGGCAGAGCGTGCACGCCGTGGTGGTGCGAGGCACCGAGGACACGCACACCGACGTCGGGGCCCTGCAACGGGTGTGGATCGACGCTCCGGACGGTGCTCACGTCGCGCTGCGCGACGTCGCCGACGTCGAGGTCGTGCCGGCGGCGAACGCGATCGCGCGCGAGGCTGCGTCGCGCAAGATCGACGTGACCTGCAACGTGCGTGGGCGCGACCTCGGCGCGGTCGCGCGCGAACTCGAGGCCAGGCTCGCCAAGGTGGAGTTCGCGCGCGGCTACCACCCGCAGGTGCTGGGGGAGTACGTCGAGCGGCAAGCGTCGCAACGCCGCCTGTTGGGCGTCGCCGGGTTCGCGTTGCTAGGCATGCTCGTGCTGCTGCACGCCGCGTTCGGGGCCTGGCGGCCGGCCCTGGTCGTGGTCGCGGCGTTGCCAGTAGCCCTGGCCGGCGGTGTCGCCGCGGTGTGGCTCGGCGGCGGGGTGCTGTCGCTCGGCTCGCTGGTGGGCTTCGTCACCGTCCTGGGCATCGCCGCTCGCAACGCCATCCTGCTGGTCAGCCACTTCCGTCATCTGGAGGACGGTGAGGCGGAGCCGTTCGGGCTCGGACTGGTGCTGCGCGGCGCCGAGGAGCGGCTCGCTCCGATCCTGATGACCGCCACCTGCGCGGCGCTGGCGCTGCTGCCGCTGGCCCTGCGCGGCGACACCCCAGGCCACGAGATCGAGCACCCCATGGCCATCGTGATCCTCGGCGGACTGGTGAGCGCCACCTTGGCCAACCTGGTGCTGTTGCCGGCGCTGTACCTGGCGTTCGGCCGCAGCCGTACCGCCGGCGCCGAGGTCTGAGCCTCAGGCCAGGTAGGCGGCGAGGTTGCGCGTCTCGGCGCCGACGTGGTCGGGGTCGGGGACGTGGAAGGCGTGCAACGAGAAGGACGGCCGGCCGTGTGCCCGTGGCTCCAGAGGGCAGCCCGGAAACCGGAGGCGCAGCGCCGCCTTGTGCGCGCACAGGCGCCCGTAGTCGTCGTTGCCGGCCAGGAGCCAGTGTTCGGCGCGTTCGGCAGGGAACAGGGTGCGCCATCGTTCCTCGAAGCGCTGCGCCAGGGCCGAGTCGTCGCTGCGCGCGTAGAGCGCGGTCGCGGCGCGCGACCAAGGTCTCAGTGTCCGCCGCTCGCCCAGCCGAATGCCTGCCTCGGCGAGCGCGTCGGCCAGTGCACCGGCGTCTTGCAGGCCCAGCGGCGTGACGACGAGGAACGGCGCCGCGGACGCACCGGTCGACGTGGCCGTCGGTGCCGGGCTCATCGGCCGCCCGCGCCCCGCTCGGCGTTGGCGCCCACGTTGAACTCGCGTGTGCAGTGCAGGCAGTAGCGCCGGCAGATCGGATCCGACAGGCAATCACCGCGCTCGACGAAGGCGGCGGTCTTGCGCCGCTGTTCGTCCTGGGGTTCGGCGAGCGCGCCGAGCGGCGTGCCGCCTTCGCGCAGGTAGACCGAGCACGGGTAGTAGAAGCGACCGTCGACGGTGCGCTCGGTGAGCGGGATGTAGCAGCGCCAGGCGCCGTCGGCGGCCGGCTGCACGCTCTCGAGGCCGATGGCGTCGCCGGCGAACACCGTGCGCACCTTGCGGCGGAGCAGCGGGAAGCGCTGCGGCGGGTAGCCGGCGAGGATCTGCTCGAGTTCGGCGATCACCGACGGCGCCGCGGCGAACGTGCTCAGCGCGTCCTTCTCGTCGACCGAGGTGATCAACTTCATGTCGTCCGGGCCGAGAGCCAGCAGGAAGCGCACGAGGTCGGCCAGACGCGCGCCGTTGCGCCGTTCGACTACCGTGTTGACGATCAGGAAGAAGGCGTGCCCCGCGCGTCGCATCTCTCCGAGCGTGCGCACGGTGGCGATCGCGCGTCCCCATGTGCTCGGCAGCAGCGAGGCCTCGCGGTCGCCGTCGTGCGCGTCGTCGAGCGACACGCGGATCTCGTCGACGCCGGCGTGCACCAGCGCGGTGTACGCTTCCGGTGGCTGCGTGCCGTTGGTGGTCAGGCTGACACAGCCGACTCCGTGCGCCTTGGCCGCGCGCACCATGTGCGGCAGGTCGCGCAGGAGGGTCGCTTCGCCGCCGGTGAAGTGCAGGTGCTCGATCGGCGTTCGGCCGTGGCTCGCGAGCATCTGCTCGAACTGCGCGCGGTCGAAGGTGGCGGCCTTCTGCGGCCGGGCCGTCAGCTCGTCCGGCGAGCGGGCGATCGTCTTGCAGTAGGCACAGCGCAGGTTGCAGCGGTAGGTGACGAAGACGGTCACCCGGTGCAGCGGCGTGTGCTCGTCGACGGCAGCCGCGTCGTCGAGCAGTTGGCGGATGTCGCCGATGCGCGCCTCGCACACGTCCTCGAACAACAGGTCGGGGACCGGACTCCTCGGCTCCGAGGTGGGGGCGGCAGGGGAGTGGGACACGTCGAGGCATCGACCCGATGCCATGGCCGGCTTGAGCCGAACCGCACGGCCGCTCCGGATGGGGCCGCCGCTAGTTCTGCGAGCGGCGGAACACTTCGACGTACTCGAGCGCTTCCTGCTCGAGACGCTCCTCGTCCGAGTGGCGGATGGTGCGCTCCGCCTCGCCGGAGTGGTTGTGCTCGGTCACGAACTTGCCGTTCGAGTAGTAGTACTCCCGGCCTTCGCTGTGCGCGCCGCCGCGCTCCTTCATCTGGGCGCCATGGTCCTGCACGCACGCGTAGATCAGCTGCCCACCGTCGAAGTAGAACTCCTCGGTGCGCGAGCTGACGTCGGGATGCGGGTAGGTCTTGACGCGGAGCACCGTGTTGCCGTCGACGTAGTAGTCGATCTTGCTCCACTTCTGCTTGATCTGCTCGCGCATGCCGGTCGTCGGCAGCGTCTTGCGTGCGAGAGAGTCGACGCGCTTCTCGATGGCGTCGCGCTTGGCTTCGATGCTGGCGACCTGGGCCGCGGTGTCACCGCCGGCGAGGTCCGATCCGGAACCGCCCATGCTGGAGCAACCGGGGAGACAGGCCAGGCCGGCGAGAAGGAACGAGAAGGGAATGCGCATGTGTAGGGAGACGCGGGAACGCCGGCAGTGTAGGGGATGGGCGCGCGGATCCGGATCGTCGTTCTGCGCCAACTTCACCCCGCCACGACACGACTCGGGTACTCCCGGTGTGCGATCGAGGATCCAGCGCTCCGCGGTGGATCCTGGCGGCATCCGCTGCAAGGCTGGCGCGATGGCCGACGACCCCTGTCGTCCGGCTGTCGTCTGGCTAGGCTGACAGCCGCACATGCTGCTGCACGAGTTGTTCGCGGAGAGCGCCGCGGTGCACGCGGAGCGGATCGCGGTCGACGTGCCCCTCGGGCCCCTTCGTGGCGGGCGGCGGCAACGCCAGCGCACGAGCTACGCGGCGTTGCAAGGGCGTGCCCAGGCGCTGCGCGTGGCCGTGCAGGCCTTCGTGAACGGCGAAGACCGGGTGGCCGTGCTCTTGCCGCGCGGCACCGCCGACCTGTACGCAGCGCAGCTCGCGGTCCTGCAAGCCGGCGCCGCCCACGTTTGCCTGGATCCCGCCTTTCCCGATGGGCAGCTGGCGCACGTGCTCGCGGACGCGGGGATCGTGGCCGCCCTGACCGACCGGGCCCACGCTGCACGTCTCGCCACCGCCGGCTTGCCGGCCGATCGAATCGTGTGCGTGGAAGACGCTCCGGTGGCGCCGCCGCCAGCGTCGTCTTCGCCGAGCTGGTTGCGCGAGACCAGCCTCGCCTACGTGATCTACACGTCGGGCACGACCGGCAGACCCAAGGGGGTGCTCGTCGAGCACGGCAGCATCGTCAACCTCATCGAGTCCGGGTGCGCGCGTTTCGACCTCGGCCCTGGCGATCGCGTCGCGCAGGGAAGCTCGCCGGCCTACGACTCCTCGGTGGAGGAGACGTGGCTGGCGCTGGCATCGGGCGCGACGTTGGTCCCGCTCGACGACGACGTCGTTCGGCTCGGACCCGACCTGGTGCCTTGGCTGCGCGGGGAACGCATCACGGTCCTGTGTCCGCCACCGACGCTGCTGCGCGCCATGCACTGTGCGGATCCCGCGCGCGAGTTGCCCGACCTGCGCCTGTGCTACGCCGGTGGCGAGCCGATGCCACAGGACCTCGCCGATCGGTGGGGTGCCGCGACTTGGCTCGAGAACGGCTACGGCCCCACCGAGTGCACGGTGACGGTGCTGCGCGGCCGTCTGCTGCCCGGGCAGCCCGTGACCCTCGGGGAGCCGGTGCCGGGCAACGTCGCCTGGATCCTCGACGACTCTCTGAGTCCGGTCGCGGCCGGCGAGCCTGGCGAGCTGTGCATCGCCGGACTCTCGCTGGCGCGTGGCTACCTCGGGCAGGACGAGCTCACGGCGACGCGGTTTCCCGTGCACCCCGAGTTGGGAAGGATCTACCGCACCGGAGACCTCGTGCGCCGGGACGATGCGGGGCGCCTGTTCTTCCTCGGCCGCACCGACAGCCAGGTGAAGGTGCGCGGGCATCGCGTCGAGCTCGGAGCGGTCGAGGCGGCGCTCGTGCACTGTTCCGGCGTGCGCGAGGCGGCGTGTACCCTGCAAGGCGACGGCGACGGGCGCTGCTTGGTGGCCTTCCTGGTGCCCACCGAGCCCGGGCGGGAGCCGAGCATGGAGGCGATCGTCGGCGAGCTGCGCACGCACCTGCCGGCGCACATGGTGCCTGCACGATTCGGCGTGGTGTCGACGTTGCCGCGCTCGGTCGGCGGCAAGCTCGACCGCCGGGCGCTGCCGCTGCTGCCCGCTTCGGCCGCGGTCGGTGCCGACGCCCTCGCCACGCCGCCGCGCGACGACCTCGAGCGGCGGATCCTGGTGGCGTTCGCACGCAGCCTCGACAGCGTCGCGGCACTCGGGGTCGGCGACGACTTCTTCGCGTTGGGAGGTGACTCGCTGCGTGCAGCGCGGCTCGTCTCCTACCTGCGCGGCGAGGCGGCCACCGCTGCGCTGACGGTGCGCGACGTGTACGAAGTGCGCACGGTGGCCGGCTTGGCCGCACGCGCGCGCGCCGGCACGGCGACGACCGCGAGCGCGTCTGCAGCCAGCGGTCGACCCGACTGTCGCTGGTGGTTCACGGCCGGTCAGGTGGCCTGGCTCGCACTCACGCTGGCGGCGGCCACGGGCCTGCTGTGGCTGTTGGCTTTCGGCGTGGCCCCCTGGCTGCTCGGTCGCCTCGGCCTGGTCTCGGTCGTGTTGGCCATGCCGCTGTGTGCCGCGGTCCTTGCCGCCGGTTACACCATCCTGTCCCTGACCTGGGCGGTCGCCGCGAAGCGCGTGCTGATCGGCCGCTACGTCGCCGGCTGCGCGCCGGTCTGGAGTGGGTTCCACCTGCGCCACTGGATGGTCGAGCGCGCGGCGCGCGGGGTGCCGTGGGCGCTCGTGCGCGGCACGGCTCTGCACGCCGTGGCGCTGCGCCTGCTCGGTGCTCGCGTCGGCCGGCGCGTCCACATCCATCGCGGTGTCGACCTCGAGTCGGGTGGGTGGGACTTGCTGGTCCTCGGCGACGACGTCGTCTTGGCGCAGGAAGCGCATCTGTCGCTCGTCGAGATCGAGCGCGGGCAGATCGTCGTGGGTGGCGCCACGCTGCGAGCGCGAAGCCTCGTCGACGTCCGCGCCGTGGTGGGGCCCGACGCTGAACTCGGCGAGGACGCCGAGCTGAGCCCGCTGTCCTACTTGCCCGCCGGCGTCCGCGTTGCAGCCGGACAACGCTTCGACGGGGTGCCGGCGCGCGCCGCGGGCCCGCCGGCGCCGCCCGCCGCCGCCACCGCGCCGGGGTGGTCGCCGTGTGCCCACACCGTCGCGCTCCTGGCAGCGCGGTTCGCTCTCGAGTTGGCGACGGCGATCCCGTTGGCGGCTGCCGTGCTGCTCTTGGGGCTGGTCACCGGGATCGACAGCGACAGGGTCCGGACGTGGTTGTACGTGGCCGGACCCTCGACGTCGCCGAGCGGGGTGGCAGCGCTCGCCGGTCTCGCCGTGCTGGCGGTGCCGCTGCGGCTCCTCGCCCAGGCCTTGGTGTTGCGCACCACGCGCGGGGTGGCGTGCGGCACGTTTGCGCGCTGGTCGCCCGAGTACCTGCGCCTGTGGCTGCGCACCGGAGTCGTGCAGTCGGCGGGAGCGTGGCTGAGCGGCACCCTCATGTGGCCGCTGTGGCTGCGCGCGGCCGGGATGCGGGTGGGCGAGCGTTGCGAGGTGAGCACGATCCTCGACCTGCTGCCCGAGCACGTATCGATCGGCGACGAGAGCTTCCTCGCCGACGGCATCTACCTCGGCGTGCCGCGGCTGCGGGCGGGCGCAGTCACGGTGGCGCCGACGCGACTCGGCGAGCGCACGTTCCTCGGCAACCACGTGGTCGTGCCGGGCGGAACGACCTTGCCGCCCGACCTCCTGCTCGGCGTCAGCACGGTGGCGGGCACGGCGCCGATGCGCGCGGGCAGCGCCTGGTTCGGACACCCTCCCTTCGAACTGCCACGGCGCGAAGTCGTGCAGGTCGATCGTGCACTCACGCACGATCCGAGCGCCGTGCGCCGGATCAACCGCTGGTTCTGGGAGCTGCTGCGCTTCGGCCTGCCGGCGCTGCCGGTGGCGTTGGCACTGCTGTGGCTCGACGCGGTCGGTGCTGCGGGTGGCGACGCCGTGTGGCGGGCGCCGCTGGCGACGCTCGCAGTGCCTGCCTCGCTGGCGTTGCTGGTGCTCGCCCTCAAGTGGGGGCTGCTGGGTCGCGCGCGCCCGGGCCAGCACGCGCTGTGGTCGTGCTGGGCCAGCCGCTGGGACTTCCTCTACGTCGCCTGGAACCGCTACGGCCGACCCCTGCTGTCGCACCTCGAAGGTACCCTGCTGCTGGCCTTCTACCTGCGCGCGATGGGGGTGCGCATCGGCCGCCGGGTTGTGCTGGGCGCGGGGTCGGCGCAGGTGGTCGATCCGGACATGCTGACCCTCGAAGACGATGCCAGCGTGCACGCCCTGTTCCAGGCGCACAGCTTCGAGGATCGTGTCCTCAAGCTCGATCGCGTGCGCATCGGCGCCGGAGCCAGCGTCGGCCGGGGTGCCGTGGTCCTGTACGGCGCCGACGTCGGCGATGGCACCGAGGTGGCCCCGCAGAGCGTCGTGATGAAGCACGAGAAGCTGCTGCCGCGCCACCGCTACGTCGGGGCGCCGACGCGCGAGGCGTAGTGAGGCGGTCCGGCCGGGCCGTTGCCGCCGGCTGGCTCAGCCGCCGCAGGACTCGCCGAGTCAAGGCAGTGCGATTCCAGCGTTCGGCGGTGGAGCCCCCGACCGCGCGCGTGGCCCTCGAGACGGGCTTCCCCGCCATACCGCCTGACCTGGATGAATCGCACGGTCAGGGTCAGGCCTACGCTTGCACGGGTCGATGAACTATGGGCGTTCCGCGGCAACGGCCGCGTCGACGAGGATTCAGCCATGCGAACCATTCTCCTTCCCTTCCTTGGCCTCGGGCTCGCAGCGCAGGCCGTCGAACCCGTCGGGCGCGACGACCGCCGCGACGTGGTGGAACTCGTACAGGGCCAACCGGTCACCGGCCGCGTCGTCAACCCGTTCGATCCGAAGGAAGTGCTGCTCCTGCAGGGCGGCAAGCGCGTGCGCGTCGAGCGCAGCAGGGTCAAGAGCATGGTCACGGTGCGCGACCTGGTGACCGAGCTGCTGCACATGCACCTGTCGACTCCGAACGAGGCCAACCGCCTGCAGATCCTGGCCGAGTGGGCGCTCAGCAAGAAGCTGGACGAGATGGCGGCCCTGTTCGCCTACCGGGCGCTGTGCGCCGATCCGGAGTACGGGCCGGCGCACGAACTGCTCGGCCACCGCAAGCAGGGCGACCGCTGGCTGTGGAAGCGCGGTGACCGCTTCATGCCGAAGGCGGCGTTCGACGACTACATCTCCGAGTACGGGCACCCGCTCGAACTGAGGTCCGAGCACTGGCAGCTGCGCACCGATGCCGGCGTCGAGCGTGCGGTCGACACGCTCCTCGATCTCGAGCGCCTCTACCTCTTCCTGTTCGAGCGCTTCGGGGCCAAGCTGGACCTGTACGAGGTGCTGAGCCCGGTGCTCGTGCTGGCGCGCAAGGACAAGGAGAGCTTTCCGGGTTGGACTCAGCTGGCCATTCCCTACTACCACCCGCCGCGGACGCCGGAGGGGGTCTACACCTTCTTCGACCGGGACGCCGACGGTCCGGCCGGGCGCGCGACGGCCTTGTTCCGTGTCGGCACCGAGGCATTGCTCAACCGCTGCCTCGCCGTCGATGCCGAGTACCCGACGTATGAGTATCGACTGGTGGACTGGTTCGAGATCGGTTTCGGTGAGTGGATCGACTCGCAACTCGCCGGCCCACCGGGACGCGCGGTGCCCGGGACGCCGTCGATGACCCCCGAGCGCGTGCGCCTCGTGCTCGAGGAGAGGCGCTACAAGTTGCCGATCCTGCTGCAGCGCAACGTCGACGACAACTACTACGACTCCGTCACCGACTACAAGGACATGGACTGGGCCTACGCACAGGCGTTCGTCGCCTTCCTGATGGAGGACCCCGATGCCGGGGGCAACGCCGACAAGCTGCTGAAGTACGCCTACCAGGCGATGCGCAAGAAGCAGGGCGACAGCAGCAGCACCTTCGACAAGGCGTTCGGGGCGCGCATCGAGACGCTCGAGAAGCCGTTCGAGGGTTGGCTGCGCGCGCACGCCGGCCAGGGAGCGAAGCCCGGGCGCTGACCCCACATAGTGGAGTCAGGCTCCACTATGTTGAGGTTGTTACGGGGGCGTAACGAGCTCGTAGCTGCGGAAGGTCTCGGCCCCGGCGAACTGGCGCCGGTAGTGCGTCGTCAGGTGGCCGAGCAGAGCCGCGAAGCCCGAGCCGGGATCTGCCTGCGCGCTCGAGGTGACGAAGCCGATGGCGCCAGCCGTCAGGAAGACACGACCGCCGCGCGCGCGGTGGTCGGCGATGAGCTGATCGAGTCGGGCCAGCGTGGCGTCGCTGCCGGCCCCGTCCGCGTAGCGCGGCGAGGCGAGGTTCTCGAAGGCGGCGTCCGGCCGCGCGATGAACACGTGCTCGAAGTCGTCGAAGTCGGCGACGAGCAGCAGCGGCGGCGCCGTGTCGGCCACCGTGGCCAGGCCTCGCGCATACGAATCGACGCGCGCGCGGTCGTCGTTCGCCTCGACCTTCCAAATCCCCACGGCCAGCGCCACCGCCAGCGCGCCAACCCGCACCGGCACGTGCCACGTGCGCACGGTGAGCCACGCGAAGAGCCAGAGCACGGCGTGCTGGTAGGCGCCGAACTCGCGGTAGACCGCCAGCAGGAGCGCCGACAACGCGAGGTAGGGTAGCAGAACGGCCAGCGCTGCCCATGCCGCCGCCCGCAGTGTGGCGAACGCCCGCAGCCACAGCAGCGACACCGGCATGTAAGCGAGCAACCACTCGTTCCACAGCACAAGCGGGATGGTCTCCGGCTTCCGCCACACATCCATCTTCCACCAAAGCATGAACCGCGCTGCCCCGGCTGGGCTGGCGGCGTGGCCGCCGTGGCTCAGCAGCCAGGGCACCAGCGTCACCGCGCACCCGTGCACCGCGAGACACGCGAGCACTGCCCGCAGGCGGGGTGCGCGCGGCGCACCTCCGAGGAGGGCGACGAGGAGAAGGGGCCCGGGGAGCACCAGGCCGCTGGCGTGCCCGAAGTAGGCGAGTCCGCAAGCGGCGCCGAGCAGGGCGCCGCTTCGTGTCGACGGCTGACGTGCGAGATGCGCCGCGGCCAGCCAGGCCAGGCCGAGGAAGGCGAAGTACGGCGCGTGCACCTCGACGACCGTGGCGAAGAACACGAGCGACGGCGTAGTGGCAACCAGCCCCGTCACCCAGCTGGCCTCCGCGCACCGCAACCCGAACCGTCGCGACGCGAGGTAGTGCAGGCCGACGCCCAGTGCCGCCCCTGCCTGGCTGCAGGCGCGCGCGCATTCGAACGGCGACAACCCGAACGGCCCACCGAGCGCGGCGCACAGCCGCAGCAGCGGCAGGTAGGCGAGGTGGTTCTTGTGGCCCACGGCACCGTCGTGCAGCAGCACCATGAACTCGGCCGCATCGCCGTAGAGTACTCCCTGACCGAAGGCGACGTAGAGTGACAGGCTGGCCGCAGTGAACGCGAGGGCCAAGGCCACGTCGCGCGCCGCGAACGGCGCGAGATCGCAAGAGGCGGGCAGACCGAGACGGCCGGCGGTCAAGGCTCGCTTCCCACCCGCAAACACAGCCGGCGGTAGTGCGCGAACACCTGCGCAAGTGCCGCCGCCAGCTCGTCGGGCGCAAAGCCGTCGCCGGGCTCCACCATTGCGGCTTCGAGCATGGCCGACTCGCGTGCCGCGTCGACGAGCGGCAGACCGAGCGCGCGCTTGCGCCGCGCGATCCTCATCACCAGCCGAGCCCGCCGTTGCAGGACCTCGCACAGTTCGAGGTTGGTGGCGTCGATCTGGGCGCGCATCGCCACGAGCTCGGCGTCGTCGGCCATGATGTCGGACGATAGCACCCGCCGCTGTGCGGGCGACATCGTGGGGCTGGGTCGCTGCATGCTTGGCCCGTGTTTCCACGGCGAGGCGACGCGCATTCGGGTCCAGCCGTTGACGGCAGTCGCTACCCCCGCCATGGTGCCCGCCCCCGTGAGTGCCACCGTCCAGTGCAAGAACGTCGCCGCCAGCTATGGAGCGCGCGAGCTGTTCGCCGGCCTCGACCTCGTCGTCGCGCCCGGCGAGGTCGTGGGGCTGGTCGGACCCAACGGCACCGGCAAGTCGACGCTGCTGCGCATCCTCGCCGGCCAGCGGCCACCGGACGCGGGCACGGTGACGGTGGCGCCGCCGACGGCCTCGCTCGGCTACTTGGCGCAGGAACCCGAGCGCGTTCCTGGCGAGAGCGTGCGCGCCTTCTTGGCGCGGCGCACGGGCGTCGCCGAGGCCGAGCGCGAGATGAACGCCACCGCCGAGGCGTTGGCAGATGACTCGCCGGTGGCCGCGGACGCCTACGCTCTGGCGCTCGAGCGCTGGCTGGCGCTCGGCGGCGCCGACCTCGAGGAACGCACGGCGTCGGTGGTCGCCGACCTCGGTCTCGATGTCGATCTGGGCCTCGACATGACGGCCTTGTCGGGAGGCCAGTGCGCGCGCGCCGCGCTCGCCGCACTGTTGCTGTCGCGCTACGACGTGTTCTTGCTCGACGAGCCGACCAACGACCTCGACATCGACGGTCTCGACCGGCTCGAGGAGTTCGTTCAGGAGTTGACGGCGCCGACCGTGTTGGTGAGCCACGACCGCGAGTTCCTGACGCGCACGGTCACCAAGGTGGTCGAGATCGACCGGAGCCTGCTGCGGGTGGCGGTGTACGGCGGCAGCTACGAGGCGTACCTCGAGGAGCGTGCCACCGCACGCCGGCACGCCGCCGATGCATACGCTGAATACGCCGACCGCAAGTCGGAGCTCGAGGCGCGTGCCCGTCGGCAGCGTGCTTGGATGCAGAAGGGGGTCAAGAACGCCCGGCGCAAGGCCAAGGACCGCGACAAGATCGGACGTGCATTCCGCATCGAGTCGACCGAGAAGCAGGCGGCGAAGGTGCGCCAGACCGAGCGCTTGATCGAGCGGCTGCAGGAGGTCGAGGCGCCGCGCAAGGAGTGGAAGCTGCAGTTCAAGATCGCGGCGGCGCCACGTTCGGGGGATGTCGTCGCCGTGGCGCGTGCGGCGGTGGCCGAGCGCGGCGCTTTCCGGATGGGGCCGGTCGACGTGCAGCTTGGCTTCCGCGACCGGGTGGCGATCACCGGCCCCAACGGCGGCGGCAAGTCGACGTTCTTGGCGCTGCTGCTCGGCCGCCTGGCACCGACCGAGGGCAGCGTGTCGTTGGGTTCGGGCGTGGCGATCGGCGAGATCGACCAGGCGCGCGCCGCCTTCGTCGCCGACGTGCCCACCGGCGACGCCTTCGCGCGCTGCGTGCCCGATTGGACGACCGCCGACGTGCGCACCTTGCTGGCGAAGTTCGGGATCGGCAAGGCCTTCGTCGAGCGTCCGGCGGCGTCGCTGTCGCCGGGCGAGCGCACGCGCGTGGCTCTGGCGTTGCTGCAAGCGCGCGGTGTCAACCTCCTCGTGCTCGACGAGCCGACCAACCACCTGGACCTGGAGGCGATCGAGCAACTCGAGTTGGCCCTCGAGTCGTTCGACGGCACGCTGCTGCTGGTGACCCACGATCGCCGCATGCTCGACAACGTGCGCCTGACTCGGCGCTGGCATGTCGAGGGCGGCAGCGTGGCGGAGATCGCCGCGGATTGAAGCGCGGGGGACGCTGGCGCAGAGGGGTCGAACGACCCCGGGACCGGTCAGTCGGCGCTCAGCAGAGTCGCGTAGCGCTCCTCGAGTGGCACGAAGGCGTTGCGCCCCTCGTCGTGGCAGCGCACCTTGCCGGTCGCGATCTCGTACACCCAGCCGTGCAGTTCGATCTTGCCGAGCGCGAGCTTGGCGGCGACGGTCGGGTGCGTGCGCAGGTGCTGCATCTGGACCAGCACGTTCTGCTCGATCATCTCCTCGAGGTGCTCCTCGCCGACGAAGCCGTAGCGCTCGCGCACGATCTGGATCGCGGCGCGCGACTGTCCGAGCCAGCTCTTGACGTGCTGCAGCTCGTCGCTCAGCCCGTCGAGGTCGCACGCACCGCGCATGGCGCCGCAGTCGGTGTGGCCGCAGATCACGACGTGGCCGACGCCGAGCACCGCGACCGCGTACTCGATCGACGCGGTCATGCCGCCGCCGAAGACGCCGTGTGGGGGCACGATGTTGCCCGCATTGCGGCAGATGAACAGCTCGCCGGGGGAGGTCTGCGTGATCAGGTTGAGGTCGACGCGCGAGTCGGCGCAGGTGATGAACAGGACTTCGGGGTTCTGGCCGGTGGCCAGCTTGGCGAACAGGCCTCGCTGGTTCGGGAAGATGTCGCTCTGGAAGCGAAGGACTCCGTTGATGACGTGTTGCATGACTCGTGTTTCGATCAGAGGGCGGAAACTTGCGTCGCGCGCGGCTTCGCGACGTTCGTGGTGCGGAAGCGGGCCTCGAGCCCCTGCCAGTCGACGAACAGCTTGCCGCCGACGATCGCGTGCTGCTTCTCCCAGTTGGCGAGCAGCTCCAGGCAGGCGTGGTCGATGTAGTCGAGCTCTTCGAGGTGGACGTGCACCTCGCTGCCCGGCGGCAGGGCTTCCAGGCGCGCGGCCAGCATCGGCAGTCGAACCACGGTCGCGGAACCGCGCACGTGCACGTCGATCACGCCATCGGGCGAGCGCGGCTGCACGTCGATGTCCAGATGCGTGAACCGATACAGCAGCTTGCCCAGCGACAGGGCGATCCCGAGGATCACGCCGGAAAGCAGGTCGACGGCGACGATCGTGGCCAGGGTCACGAAGTAGATGACGAGCTCGCCCTTGCCGTAGGTTGCCAGCTTGCGGATCGCGGCGACGTTCACCAGCTTGTAGCCGGTGAAGACGAGGATCGCGGCGAGGGCCGCCACCGGAATGGTCTGCAGCACGAACGGCAGCGCGACGACGAACAGCAGCAGCCATACGCCGTGCCACACGGCCGATGCCCGCGTCTTGGCACCAGCGTCGATGTTGGCGCTGCTGCGCACGATGACGCCGGTCATCGGCAGCGCACCGAGGACGCCGCAGGCCAAGTTGCCCACGCCCTGCGCCATCAGCTCGCGGTTGTAGTTGGTGCGCGGTCCGTCGTGCATCTTGTCGACGGCGGTGGCGCACAAGAGCGTCTCCGCACTGGCGACGAAGGCCAGGGCCAAGCCCTCGGCGACGAGCGTCCAGTTGAATGGCGGCCAACCTGAGCTGCCGACGAACGTGACCGCGTCGAGGAGGTTGTCGGGGACGGCGACGCGCTTGAGCTCGAGGCCCATGAGTGCGGCTACCACGGTCGCGACGACCACGGCGATCAGCGGCGCGGGCAACACCCGCAGCCTTCGCGGCGCCCAGCGCCAGGCGACCATCACCACCAGCGTCAGGACGCCGATCATGGCCGCGTGGAAGTGCGGCGACCCGTCTGCCGGCACGAAGCCTTTGAGGATCGCGGCGGGGATGTAGAGCAGGTTGGTCAGACCGCTGCCTTGTGGCCGGTCGTCCACCATCACGTGGAACTGGCTGGCGAGGATCAGCACGCCGATGCCCGCCAGCATGCCGTGGATGACAGCCGGCGACACCGCACGGAACCACTGCCCGAGCCGCAGGATGCCGGCACCGATCTGGGCGAGGCCGGCGATGGCGATGATCACGCCGAGGGTACCGAGGCCGTGTTCGTTGACGAGCTCCCAGACGATCACGCTCAGGCCCGCCGCCGGCCCGCTCACTTGCATCGGCGCGCCGGCGAGGAAGCCGACGATCAGGCCGCCGATGATGCCGGTGATGAGTCCCGCCGCCGGCGGTACACCCGACGCGATGGCGATGCCCATGCACAGGGGCAGCGCGACCAGGAAAACGACGATGGACGCCATCAAGTCCTGGCGCCAGTAGGCTCGGACGCCTTCGAGTTCGGTCTTCACTTCGTGGTTCTCCGTTGCGCGTTGCTTCGCTTGCCGGCGCGCGCGGTCGGCGGCTTGCCGGTCACCATGCGCAGCAGGTCACCGACCGTCACGTGCGCGGCGAGCGGGTGCCGCAGGTGCCGTTCGATGTGGATCGTGTAGTGGTTGCGGCGTCCTTCCCGTACGTGCTCGAGCACGCCCGCGTCTTCGAGGTCGTGGACGATCCGGTGCACCGCGCGCTCGGTGACACCGATGCGTCCAGCCAAGTCGCGCAGCCGTGCGTCGGGATCTCCTGCCAGCAGAACCAGCACGTGGGCATGGTTCGACAGGAAGGTCCAAAGGCCCTTGCGTGCACCGGGAGAGTCGCCGCCGGCAGTCATGTGCCGGTTGATGGACCAGACTGGTCGTTCCTGAAATAGAAAACCGGACAAAGAAGTCATGTTTCGGAAGACCTCCATCGGGTCGTGCGCAGCCGGCGAGTGCGGCAGCCCACCGCCAGGCGGGGGCTCGGGTTGCTCGGATCACGCTTCGCCGTCTGCCGGACAGCCGACCGCCACACTGTTCCATTCCCAGCGCCCTGGCCCTGGCGACGTCGAGCTGGTCGTCGTTCGGTATCCCCGGAGGTGGTCTCGGCGTGCCACCTGCGCCATGCTGCCGGAGATGATCGCGCGGACGCTCGCATCTCTGGTCCTGGCAGCCGCCTCGTCCGCACAGGCCCCGAGTCCGCCCCGTCCCAACATCGTCGTCGTCCTCAGCGACGACATGGGCTACTCCGACATCGGCTGCTACGGCGGCGAGATCGAGACGCCCAACCTCGATGCGCTCGCTGCCGACGGCCTGCGCTTCACGCAGTTCTACAACACCGGTCGCTGCTGCCCCACACGCGCCTCGTTGCTCACCGGGCTGCACCCGCACCAGGCCGGTGTCGGCCACATGATGGAGGATCGGGGGCACGAGGGCTACCGCGGACGGCTCGGCCCTCAGTGCGTCACCCTGGCGCAGGTCTTGGCGCCCGCCGGCTACCGCTGCTACGCGGTCGGCAAGTGGCACGTCACGCCGGCCACCACTGCCGATGCGCTCGCCGACAAGAGCAACTGGCCGCTACAGCGCGGCTTCCAGCGCTACTACGGCACGATCCACGGTGCCGGCAGTTACTTCGATCCGAGTTCGCTGGTGCGCGACAACGAGGTGGTGACGGTGGCCAGCGACGGTGAGTACCAGCCGCAGGCGAACGGTGCGGCGACGCCGTACTACTACACCGACGCGATCGCCGACCACGCCGTGCGCTTCGTGCGCGAGCACGCTCGCGACCACGCCGGCGAGCCGTTCTTCTTGTACGTCGCCTTCACCGCCGCGCACTGGCCGTTGCACGCCAAGGCCGCCGATCGCCAGAAGTACGCGGGTCGCTACGACGGTGGCTACGAGCCGGTGCGTGCGGCGCGGCGCGCCAAGATGCAGCAGCTCGGCTTGCTGGACGAGGGCTGGCCGCAGGTGCCGCCGGCGGAGCGGTGGGGAGACGTGCGGGACCCGGCCTTCGAGCGGCGGTGCATGGAGGTGTACGCGGCGCAGATCGACTGCATGGACCAGGGTGTCGGCCGCCTGGTGACCGAGCTGAAGGCACGCGGCTGCTTCGACGACACGTTGTTCTTCTATCTGCAGGACAACGGCGCCTGCGCCGAGGCCACCGGCCGCGGTGACGGGGCCAAGGCGCGCGGCGAGCGGCCGAGTCTGCCGCCGATGGCGGCGTCGGACACGCAGATCGGCAGCCGGCCGAAGCAGACGCGCGATGGCTGGCCGGTGCGCTCGGGCTACGGGGTGATGCCCGGGGACGCCGACACCTACGTCGCCTACGGGCGCGGTTGGGCCAACGTGAGCAACACGCCGTTCCGCGAGTACAAGCACTGGGTTCACGAGGGCGGTATCGCCACGCCGCTCGTCGTGCACTGGCCGAACGGAGTGCCCGCGGCTCGGCGCGGCACGCTGGAGGCGCAGCCCGGTCAGCTCGTCGACGTCATGGCCACCTGTGTCGACGTCGCCGGGGCGACCTACCCCGAGCAGATCGGAGACGTGGCGATCACGCCGATGGAGGGCGCGAGCCTTCAGCCAGCGTTCGCAGGGCGGTCGATCGCGCGCACGCGGCCCCTGGTGTGGGAGCACGAGGGCAACCGCGCCGTGCGCGACGGTGCCTGGAAGCTGGTGGCGAAGGAGGGGCGGCCGTGGGAGCTGTACGACGTCGTGCGCGACCGTGGCGAGATGCACGATGTGGCGGCCGAGCACCGAGACCGCGTGCAGGCGATGGCGGCGACATGGCAGGCGTGGGCCGAGCGCGCAAACGTGCTGCCTCTCGGCGCCTGGCGCGGTAGGGTGCGGCAGGAACTCAGCAAGGAGACACGTTTCGAACTCGGCGCTGGGGCCGTGCTCGCGCGCGGAGAGGCGCCACCCATCGCCGGACGTGGCTTCTCGGTGACTGTGCGTTTCACCGTGCAGGACGAGCGCGACGGCGTGCTCATGGCGCACGGCGGGTCGGCGCACGGCTACGCGCTCTTCCTGCGCGAAGGCGTATTGCACTTCGTGGCGCGCACCGGCACCCGGATGGTCGACGTCGGCGACCGCATCGTCGGACGCGGCGCGCACACGGCGCGAGCGCATCTCGATGCGACGGGCCGCGTGAGCCTGGTCCTGGACGGCGGCGATGCGGCGCGGGCCGATCTCACGACCCCGATCACGACGATGCCGACCGACGGCCTGCAGGTCGGCCGCGATGCGGGGGGGCTGGTCGGACCGTACGCGCGCGACAACGCCTTCGGTGGCAAGATCGAGCGCGTGTACGTCGACATCGACCCTTGAGGCAGCCCGAGCGACTCATGCTGACCGCCGACCACTTTCGCGCGCTGGCTCTCGCCCTGGACGGGGCGACCGAGAGCGCCCACATGGGGCACCCCGACTTCCGTGCCAACGGCCGCATCTTCGCCACCCTCACCGCCGACGGCGAGCGTGGCATGGTCAAGCTGACGCCGCCGCAGCAGCGCGAGGCGATCGAGGCGTGGCCCGCGTTCACGGCGGCGGCCGGCGCGTGGGGCCGGCAAGGGTGCACGCTGGTCGATCTGGCCGCCGCGCGCCGCGATGTCGTGCGCGATGCGCTCGTCTCGGCGTGGGAGAACGCCATGGCGCAGCCGGCCGCACGCTCGCGCTCCCGGGCGAAGGCGCCGCGCACGCGTGCCGCGCCGAAGCGGCGAGGCCCGCGTCTCCGGTAGGCCGCCGCAGGCGCATGTCGGGCATTCGTCGGCGATGCCCTCGGGCCCCGGGCGATGCACCGCTGGTCGCACTGTGCCAGCGGCGTGCGGGCCTTTCCCGACTCGGCAGCGCGCGCGGTTTGGCTACGGTCCGCGCTCGCAGCGCGTTCGTTTTCGCCATGCCCGGATTCAGGTCGCCGACCGACTCCTCGCCTGGCGTTTCTCGTCTGGAGTCCCACGTTCCCATCCCGAGCTGTGCCATGACTTCGAATCCCCGCGGGTGCCACGCCCGCTTGCATCGTCTCCTCCTCATCACGCCGTTCGTCCTGTGGGCAGGCATCCCGAAGCTGCGTGCCCAGGCGAAGGACGCCGACTCGTTCTTCGTGGTGACGAAGGCCAGCATCCTCGGGGCGACCACGCTGTTCCCACCGTCCAGCAACGCTGCCGGCGACGTCGTCCTGCGCCTGACGAAGGCCGGCAACGTCAACGAGATCCGGGCCTTCCTCGACGACGACCAGGTGCGCAGCGACGGTTCGACCCAGGCCCGTCTGGTGCGGACCAACACCTTCACGTTGAACAGCTTCCCGACCATCAACAAGGACAGGACGGTGGGGAGCTACGTGATCGGCAGCGGCGCGCTCCAGGTCATCACCCGCTACGTGTACTCGAGCACGACCCAGAGTTGGCTCTCGAACACCATTGCCCGCAGCGACCCGGGCGGGCTCCTGCCGTTCGTCCTGCTGTCGCCGATCACCGACGTCGACGACAGCGGCAACCTCTTCTTCTACGGCGAGGATCAGCCGTCGGGGCGGCCCCTGAATCTGGGCGTCTACCCGGCGACGGCCGAGATCACCGCGCCGGCGTCGGCGACCTACGTCGCCAGTACGCGCGGCAGCATGCAGGCCCTCGATGGCTACGTCGCGGTGTCGCGCAGCGGGCGTGCCGTCTTCCGTGGGCGCGGTTCGGCCGGAACCGGCATCTACGCGTCGCCGGCGGCGACCGCCATCGCCACCGACGCGCTGGGCTTCACCCTCACCGGCCTGCGTCCGGCCGTCAACAACGCGGGCACGGTGGCCTTCCTCGGTAGCAACGCGACGCTGAGTGGCGCTCTGTTGTGGTTCGCCGGGTCGTCGACGTTGCGCTATGCCGGCAGCTTCGGCGCCGCGGCGAGCAGCCCGGTGGTCGGCGTCCTGCCGCAGACCTACCAGACGACCGCGCGCACCGCGGTCAACGACCTGAACCAGATCCTGGTGCTGGCCACCAACGCCGGAGGCCACCCCGCCGTGTTCAGCACCAACCTGGGCGTGATGCGCGAGATCCTGGCCGTGGGCGACGAGGTGATCCTCGACAACGGCCCGGCGCAGGTCACCGGGTTGAGCACCTGGGGCGGCTTCAACGACAAGGGGCAGATCACCCTGCTGGCCACCGTGCAGCAGGGGGCGAGCACCGACACCGTGGTGCTGCGCACCAACCGAGCCTTCTACCAGACCAAGGTCCTGGAGAGTCCGGTCACGCCCTCGTGGCGGCCGACGCCGACCACGGGGGTCGGCTATCTGCTCCGCTCGGTGCCACTCAGCCAGGGCGGCGTCGCCGCCCACGCCGGCTACACGCTGGCCAAGAAGGGCTGCAACCTGACGTCGACCGCCAACGTGCTCGGCTTCTTCGGTATCCAGGTCTCGCCGATCGAGCTGCAGAACTGGTTGATCGCGAAGTGGCGCGCCGCCGCCGCGGCCAACAAGGCGCGCTTCATCGTGCGGCACGTCACCAAGCGCGTGAACAACCAGGACGTCGAGGTGATCGTCAACGACTTCAACGAGGAGGTCGTGCTGGAGTACTCGATCGAGCGCGCCCTGCAGCAGGGCAGCGGCAACGTCGTGGCGTTCGCCGGGGTGTTCAAGAACCAGTCCACCGCCGGGCGCGAGAACCTCGATGCGGTGATCGCCGAGCTGCGCGCCGGACGCCCGGCGAAGCTGCGCGTGCCCAACGGCAGCGGTACGAGCTACAACCGCTTCGGGCACTACGTGCTGGCCTACGGCTTCGTAGATCCGACGGTGCCTGACGCCCAGATGACGCGCGACAGCATCTTGATCCACGATCCCGGCAACTCCGGCATGCGAACGCTGCAGGACTACGGGGTGAACAAGGGCTACGACACCAGCGATGCCGGCTGGTTCGAGACCAACACGCACCAGCCGCCGCGCTCGCAGGCGACGAAGCTGTATCGGGTGTACCGCTACCAGAGCGCGTTCCTGCCACCGGCGACGCCGACCTTGCACATGACGCTCTACTCGCCCGTCGAGGCGGTGGTGACCGACCCGCAGGGGCGGCGCCTGGGCTTCGACCCGGCGGTGGGCGCCTACCAGGAGATCCCGGGTGGCCTCTACTTCAGCGAGGACTCGTACGCCACCCTCGACGCCGAGACCGCCACTCCGCTGCCGTCGTGGGAGCTCACCGAGCCGGTGACCCACATCCTCATCCCCGTCGCCCAGGTGGCCGCGAACTACGACGTCCTGCTGATCGGCACCGGGACGGGCAGCTGGAGCCTTACGTCGCGGACGGCGGGCGGCAGCGACAGCCGGTTGGTGTCGGGTAGCACGCAGGTCGGCCAGCGGCAGACCGTGCGGCTCTACACCGAGCCACCCGGAGTCGTGACCATCGGTGCCTCGACGCCGTCGTGCAACGGCGCGATCGCGCTGCACGCCGACCGCACACCGCAGCGCGGCACGGCGGCGTTCGCCTTGGTCGGCGCCGCGGCGCCGCCGAGCACGGCCGGTGTGTTCCTTCTCGGTGCGCCGAGCCACACGCCGTTGCGCGCCCTCGGCATCGACTTCTACCTCGACTTCGCGCAAGCGTTCGTGCAGCTGCCGGTGGCCAGCGACGGCGCGGGTGCGAGCCGCGTGCCGTTGCCGCTGCCAGCGAGCCTCGCGCGCGGAGCGCGGGTCGGCGTGCAGTGCGTGTGGCTCAACACGGCGGGCTGTGGTGGGGCCGGCACGCTCAGTGCCAGCGAGGCGTTGGAGATCGCGATCCAACCCTGAAGCGCGCCCCCCGGTGGCCGCGAGCTACACATAGGCGAGCCAACGCCACTGTGGGTGCGCGCGCTTGAAGCGCGCGAAGCCCATGGTCAGGGGCACCAGGACGGCGAGGCAGAGCGCCCAGGCCAGGTAGACGATCGGCAGCGAGAAGCCGCAGCCGCGCGGCAGCGCGCCGCCGAGCCGGATAGGGTTGGGAGCATCCCAGCCCAGCGGTTGGCCGGCGACGAGCTGGAACAGCCGCGACACCAGGTGCACGGCAGGCCACTGCAGCACGTAGAAGAACAGAGGCGCGCGTCCGATCCCGGTGAACCAACCCGCGCCTGTCGTCGCCCGGTTGCCGTCGAGGACGGCCAAGGCGACGAGACCAGGTCCCAGCGTCATCAGCAAGAAGTGCAGCGACGGCGGGTACTTCTCCACCCGCAAGAACGAGAACAGCGTTGCCGACCAGGTGTCGTGCGTGCTCCACGGCGCGGGATCGCCGTAGGTGTTGAAGCCGCGCAGCAGCAGGAAGAGGAAGGAGGCGCCGACTCCGGCGGCCAGCAGTGCTCGCCGGCGTGACCCTGCCGACCATGCGTACACGCCGCCCAGCCAGAAGCCGAGCAGCAGGACCCCGACCCATGGGATCAGCGGGTACTGCACGAACGCCACCGAGCCGTTGCCGAACTGCAGGCCGCCCTTGTGGTGCAGCACGACCTCCAGGGCGCGCCACGACGGCACGCGCGCCAGGGAGAAGGTCGCGTGGGCGAAGAGGTTGTGGCCCGCCACCAGCAGCAGCCCGAGGCCGCCGAGCAGCGACGCCGGCAGCCACGCCAGACCGGCCAGCGCCAGCATCGACCAGCCGATGGCCCAGATGACCTGCAGGTGGGCGAGGAAGCCGTAGTCGAGGTTGAACCAGATCAGCGGGCGCAGGACGAGCAGTTCGAGCGCGATCAGGAACACGCCGCGCCGCGCCAAGTAGCCGGCCAGTTCGCCGCGGTCGGCGCGACGCTGCAAGCGCAACCGTGCCGCCACGCCGGCCAGGAGCACGAACAGCGGCGCGCAGAAGTGGGTGACGAAGCGCGTGGCGAACAGCGCCAGGTTGGTGGTGGCCGGATCGGTGGGGTCGCGGGTGAGGCCGTCGCGGTGCACGAAGTCGCGCGCGTGGTCGAGGACCATGACGACCATGACGAGGCCGCGCAGGAAGTCGACGGCAGCGACGCGCTGGGAAGGAGGGGCCGAGGACGGCACGCGTCGCGACCATGCCCGTCGGCGCCGCGGACGCAAGGTCGGGCCGGCGCAGTTCCCTGGCACCGGGCAAGAAACGCGACGGCCGGAGCAGCGCGCGACCCGCGCCGCACGCCGCTGCCGCTGTGCAGGCTTGCGGGCGCCGAGCGTGTCGTCGGTCCTCCAGCATTCGGCGGTGGAGCCTGGCTCCACCCGCTGCAAAGCTGGCGAGATGGGTGCGACGCCAGTCGTCCGTCCATCACTCCCATCGAGCCACGACGCTCACCGGTTTCTTGCCCGCCTCCACGACGAGCGGCACAGCGAGGTCGCGGCCACGGTGGTCACGCAGCCGCAGCACGTAGTGGTCGGCGACGAGGCGGCGCGACCAGCACATCGCCTCGTTGCTCGGCGTGAGCGGTGTTCGGTCGAGGCACTCGCCCTTGCTGTCGCGCAGCTCGGTCTCGAGGCGATCGATCACGGGTTCGCCGCGGGAATCGAGCACCTTCACCCGCACTTCGCTGCCGGCCACGAGCTGCAGGTCGAACACCGTCTCCGGCCCGCGGCCGACTTGCAGGGACACCCGGCGCTGCGCGACGCCACGCGCGTAGGCTGTGAGCATGTGGTCGCCCGGGGCGATGTTGGCGAAGCGCACGACGCTGTCGGTGGGGGACTCGACCGCGATGGCACTGTCCGCGTCGCCGATCGCGAGGGCGAGGCCGGTGACGTCGACTCCAGGGGCGGCTTGCAGGTTGACCACGACGACCACTCCGCGTGCCAGCACGAGGTCGCCCCAGTCGGTCGTCGCGCTCGCGTTCAACCCCCGCCGCGTCGTGCCGAGCTGAGCGAACCCGGGGGCGTTCACGGTGAGGTACCACTCGCCGGGCGAACAGCCGGGGCTACGGAAGCGGCCGTCCGCGTCGACCTTCACCACATGCCCCCCGCCCCACTCGTAGTCGATCGGCAGCACGGCGACCTCGGCGCCGGCTGCCGGTTGCCCGTCCGGACCGAGCACACGTCCGGCGGCGAACGCGGTCGGCGCCCGGGCGAGATCGACTTCGAGCAAGACCTCGTCGCCGTGCGGATCGACGTCGTCGCGCCTGACGGCGAGGAACGGGCCGCTGCTCGGGGTCCGCACGTCGAGGTGCAACAGCGCATCGGGACAATTGGTCAGCTCGAACCGCCCGTCTGCGTCGCTGGTCGCTTCGGCGAACCACTGCTGCCGGGCCGACGGCATGCACCGCGCCGCGACCTGCGCTCCTCGCACCGGCTTCCCGGCTGCCAGCACGCGCCCGTGCAGCGTCGTCGCCCGGCGCAGCCCGGGGTTCCACCGCAGCACGTCGCCGGCGACGCCGGTGAAGGTCTCGCGCGCTTCGCCGGCACCCTCGGCTTGCGCCAGCACCTCGAACGTGCCGAGCGGCAGGCCGCCGAGTTCGAAGCTGCCGTCGGCACCCGAGGTCGTCGCCACCGCTTCCATGCCCCATTGCCCGACGCGCAAAGTCGCGTGCGCACGGGGCATGCCCGACTCGTCGCGCACCGTGCCGACGATGCGCGGCGCGGGCGACAGCACGGCATTGCAACGCACGGTCTGGCCGGGGACGACCAGAGTTCTGCCCGTCCACGGCGCCATACCGGCGGCCACGACGAGCACCGGCGTGTCCCCCGGGGCGACGCCGTCGATCGACCAGTCGCCACCGTTGTTGCCGGTCGTTTTCTGGCAAGACAACGGCCGCGCGTGTCCTCCTCCCTTCGCCGCGCGCATCCATTCGAACATGGCGCCAGGTCCCACGAGGACGGTGGCCGACGCCACCGCTTCGCCGCGCTCGTCGAGCACCCGGCCCTCGACACAACCGCCGCGCGCTTCGAACTGCAGGTCGACGTCGACCGTCGCGCCCGCGTCGGCCATTACGAACGTCTGGCGGGTCGGCGCGCGCTGTGGCTGCCGCGCCGACAGCGACAGGGGGCGCTCGGCGGGCGCGTCGTCGATGGTGAACGCGCCGTCGTCGTCGGCACGCGCGACCACGTGTCCGGCGGACTCCTCGGGCCGCCACAGCAGGTACACTTCGGCACCGACCGCCGGACCTCCGTCGATGTCGGCGACGTGACCCTGGATGCGCACCCCACGCGGAATCACGAGATGGGCCTCGGTCGTGGTGCCGGCGTCGAGCCGGCACTTTGCCCACGCGCCGCGGTCGCTTTCGACGACGGCCTCACCCGCGGGCAGGCCGTCGAAGCGCACTCTCCCGCCGTCCCCGGTGCGCCCCACGACGACGCTGCGTTCGAAATTGGGTGCCGATGCGTAGCCCACTCGCACGGCGGCGCCCGTGGCCGGCCGCTCGTCGGACCAAGCCACGCGCACCACAAGGGTGCCGGTCGTGGCGGCTGCCGGCGCCTGCAACGCCGTGCGCGCCGCGGCGTCTGCCTCCTGCGTCGGTGCGGCGGCCGTCGGCGGCCGTGTCGACTCCGTGTGGGCCATCGCCACGGGGCCGGCCGGCGCCGCCGCCCGCGGCTCGGCCTTCGCCTCCCTCAGAACCCACCAACCCGCCGCCCCCAGCAGGACGAGGGCGGCGACCACGATCGACTTCTTCGCGTGCATCCACAAGACTCCGTGACCGAGGTGAAGGGCAAGGGTGCGCAGGTCGGGCGCTCCGAGCCGCAAGCCGGAAACGAGTGCGAATGCCGACGCGCGTCCCGACAGCAGGCGCTCGCGCAGCCGCTGCAGCCCGCGCTTGGTACGCGTGCGCACCGTCTCGACCGGCACGCCGTCTCGCGCCGCGAGTTGCGCCGGCTCGAGGCCGTCGAAGAAGCGGCCGATCAGGGTGGCGCGGTACGGTTCCTCGAGTGCGAGCAACGCCTCGACCACGCGCTGGCGTTCCTGTTCGTGCGCGAGGACGTCGGCCGGCGACGACACCGACGCCGGCCGCCATTCCGCTTCACGCGCCGCGCGCCGCTTTGCCCGCAGCCAGGCCTTGCTCGCCAGGTTGTGCACGATGCTGGCGAGCCAACGCCGGGGTGTGGCGCCGCTGCGATCCGGCCGCTGCAGCGCGGCCAGCCACGCTGCCTGGAAAAGGTCGTCGGCGGCGTGCGGCTCGTACACCATGCGCCGCGCCAGCGCGCGCACGTAGCTGGCGTGCGTCAGGTAGAAGTCGGGGTCGCGAATGTCGGCCACGCGGATGCAAGGATCCCCGCGGCCGCATCTTCCGGTTCAGGAATCCGCAGGCGCGTGCTCCAACGGTCGGCGTCGCGGCGGCCTGCGGCGCCGATCCGCCGAGAAGACCCTGTGCGGTGGCGGTCGAGCTGCCGCTCTCTCGGGCCAACCCTTTCCCACCCGGGCCCGAACCATGCGATCCCTCCTCACTCGGACGATTCTCCTGCCCCTCGTTTCGGTCGGGCTCGCGGCGCAGGCCGGGGCCGACCGGCGCCCTTCCGGCCA
Organism: Planctomycetota bacterium; assembly: GCA_041398565.1. Classification (GTDB taxonomy): domain Bacteria; phylum Planctomycetota; class UBA1135; order UBA1135; family UBA2386; genus DATGPD01. The sequence goes on from JAWKUN010000002.1 coordinate 1,362,977, forward strand.
TGAGACGGCGCCCATCGCGCTCGGTTCGGTCCTGGACGAGGCGCGTGCCCGGGTGCTCGACGGGCTCGAGTTCGATGCGCCGGGCGACGGTCGGATCTGGGCGCGCGGTGCCACCTACAAGGCATCCTTCGGCGAGGAGGGCTTCGTCTACGTGCCTGCCTTCGGGTCGCGGGCGCCGCGGAACTTCCCTGTGCACTTCGAGCTGCGGTCGGTCCGCGCCGGTGGTCACGATGTCCCGTTCGCAACGGCGGCGCAGCCGCGGCGCGAGGGCACGCGCGTGACCCTCGACCGCGGCGCGGTGCGCGAGGTGTACGACCTGCAGGCGGGCGCGATCGAGCAGACCTTCGTCGTCGAGGCCGGGCCCGGCGACGTCGAGGTCGAGCTGGCGGTCGACACCGAACTGGTGGGGCAACCGGGCGCGGACGGCGGCGTGCAATTCGCCCACGAGCTGGGCCGGGTCCGCTACGGCACCGCCTACCTGGTGTCGCCGACGCGCAAGGCCCCGATCACGACCGTGCTCGGGGCGCGCACCTTGACCCTGCGCGTGCCCGCCGGCCTGCGCGGGACCGGTCCGGTGGTCATCGACCCGATCCTCACCACCGAGACCGTCGCCGGCACGGGTGTCAACGACTGCTCGAACCCCGACGTCGCCTACGACGCCAGCACCGACCGCTATGCGGTGACCTGGGAGTACGCGTTCTCGGCGACGGACACCGACGTGTACGTCGAGTTGCGCAACGGTGACGGCAGCGCCGTGCCCGGCAGCCAGGCGGCGATCGACCTCTCGACCTACCGGCACCAGCGTCCACGCATCGCCAACCTCGCCACGTTCGACCGCTTCCTGGTCGTCACCGAGCGCCTCGTCGTCGGGGGCGTGGCCAGCCAATGGTCGGTGTGGGGGCGGACGTACGACGCCGTGCTCCCGGTCACCACGGGCGCGCAGTTCCAGATCAACGACCCTGCCCTGCCGGGCGATCACCGCGAGCCGGACGTCGGCGGCGACTCCGGCAGCGGCGCGGCGTGGACGGTGGTCTGGTCGTACACGCGCACGGTGTCCGACTTCGGCATCTACAGCCAGCAGGTGCGCGACAACTCGACGCTGTACGGCACGCGCCAGTCGTACGGCGCCGGGACGCACCCGCGCATCTCGCGCACCAACGGCAACGGCACCGCCAGCCTGCCGCGCTGGATGGTGGTGTTCTCGGCCCGGATCGGAAACAACAGCTCCGACATCTTCGGCTGCGCGGTCGGGCTCAGTGGCAATCGCCTGATCGGCAACTACGTCGACGGGTCGCCGATCGGCGAAGACTTCTACCCCGAGGTGTCGAGTCCGCTCGAAGGCGGCAGCGCACCGACGTTCATGGTGACCTACTGGCGTCAGAGCGGGGCGCTCATGGGAACGACCATCGACAGCACCCTTCACACCGTGATCCCACCGACCGACCTCACGCAGACCTTCGGCTTCAACGGCTTGCTGCCTCGCGTCGAGAGCGACGGCTGCCGCTTCGCGCTGACCTACACAGAGAACGACACCGCGTACATCGCGACGCTGGCCCCCGCCAACCGCGTCTTCCGCCTGCACGAGCCGCCGGTGGCGTTCACCGGGCGGCTGGCCGCAGGGCCGCGGCTCGTCGCCAAGCGCAGCGGCGGCGGTGTGCGCACCGACTACGGCGTGGTGTTCACCGACATCACGTCCGGGCCGAGCCGGATCGCCGTGGCGACCTACGCTGGCCATGCTCCGAGCGGCGGCTTCCGCCGGCGCGCCACGGGTTGCGGTGGACTCGCCCTCGCCGAGACGGGCCGGCCGTTCCTGGGCGAGGAGGTGCGCTTCGCGGTGTCGAACCAAGGCGCCGATCCCGTCGGACTGCTGCTCGGAACTCCGATTGCCGCGAGCCCCTTGTGCCCGACCTGCAGCCTCGGCGTCGACCTGCGCGGGCCCCTGGTCCAGGTCATCGGGCCGAGCCTCGTATTGCCGATCCCGCGCCTCGCCTACCTCGTCGGGCGCACCTTGGCGACACAGGCCTACGCGGTGGGCTCGGGCACCTGCGTGGCGGCGCTGCGGTTGTCGGACACCGTCGACTTCACCGTGCAGTGAGGCGTGCTGGGCCGGCCGGCGACCGGGCAGGCTACCGCGCGCGCACGAAGTCGAGTTGGCGGGGCACGGCCGACGGCGGCGCATCGGAGCGCTCGACGAACGCGGCGCGCAGGCGCTCGGCCTCGCCCTCGCCGTCGTGCCACAGCAACAGGCGGTCGACGAAGGTTCGGCCGTCGGTGGCGAGCGTCACCTCGTAGCCATCGGTGCGGGACACGAGCCACTGCTGCACCAAGCGACGATCCCGCCAGTGCAGCACGATCTTGCGGCGCACGCTCCCGTCGATGTCGAGGCGCAAGGACGCGGTTGCCGGATCGGACCCCTTCGGCACCCAGGTGCCGGAGAGGCCCTCGGCTGCAGGCCTCAACGTCCCCGCCCGGCCGCCAAAGCGGCCGCCGAAAACCCTCTGCCGCGCCGGTGGCTCGCCGAACAGGCACTTCTCCAACGCGCTCTGGAGCGGCGCCACGTCAGGCGCGCCGAACACGACCAACTCGCAATCGGCGTCGAGGTAGCGCCGGAACGACCAGGCGACCGGGGCCGAAGCGCCCCAGAGCCAGACTTCGTGATCCTCGCGGCCGTCGACCGGCGCGGCAAAGCCGAACCGATCGCCGACGTGCGGCATGCCCTTCTGCTGTAAGCGCCACTGCCCCCAGAGGAGGAGGTCGTGCAGCGACAGGGCCAACCGGGCGCAGTCCGGCGCCGAGACTCGGAGCGCGTCCACCCGTGCTACGGACGCCGCGATGCGACCGCCGCCGGCGGCGGCGAGCTGGCCGAGGTCGATCGGGTCGACGCCGGCGCCCTGCGGACTCAGGCGCGTCCGCAGCACAGCCGGCCAGTCGGCGTTGCGGTCGAAGACGTGCTCGCGCAGCAGGACCAGCTCGGCGAGCCCGGCGGACGTCGAGCGGAAGGTTCCGCCCAGGTGTCGGGCCACCTCCGCACAGGCCAGCAACGTGCTGCGCTCGGGCGGCGAGGGCACGGGACCGAGCGCGAACCAGTCCGGGAACAGGTTGCGACCCAGCAGCAGGTCGCGCACCGACACCTTCTCGTCGCCGACCCGAGCGCCGGTGGCGTCGAGATCGGCCGGCGCCTTTGCCGACGCGAACAGCGCGTCGGCGATCAGCAGCCGCACCGCGCTGCCGAGTGGCAGCAACGTGTTCTCGGCGAGGGGCGCGCCGGTCGCGTCCGTCCCGGATGTCAGCACCAGCGGTTCCTGGTCGCGCCGGAACACGACGACCACGACCGGGTCCGACCCGGAGGGGCGGCTGGCGAAGGTTTGCCTGACCGGCTCGAGGTCGATGGGAGTCGCTGGAGCAGCTTGCTGGGCCGTGGCGCCGGACGCGGCGCCGGATGCGGCCACGACGGCCAACGCCGCGACGACGATCCACGAGCGGAGAGGGTTCACGCCCTCACGGTAGCGCCCGGGCGGGGCTGCGGGTCCGTCGATGGTAGCTGCCGCCGTCGGACCCGCGCGCTGGGAGCCGGCGCCGCGCGAACCGGGACCGCACGCCTCGGCGGCTCAGCTCCGCTCGGCGGGCCGCGTCTCGTTGCGGCACGAGCCGTCGCCGCACGAGCACGAGCCGCAGCCACGTTCGGGGCCCTTCACCTGCGGCGCGGTGCGCGCGATCCAGCGCTGCAGCCAGACCCAGCCGCCGCAAGCGAGCGCTAGACCGCAGATGGCCACGAGGTGGGGGAGCAAAGTCACCTCACGAGCTGAGCAGGCCGGCAAAGCCCATGAAGGCCATGGCGAGGATGCCGGCGAGCAGGAGGTTGAACGCGGTGCCGCGCACGACGGCGGGCACGTCGGACAGCTTGGCCTCCTCGCGCAAGCTGGCCATCAAGACCAGTGCCAGCATGAAGCCGGCGCCGCCGCCGAGCGCGAAGGCGATGCCCTGCCAGAAGCCGTAGCCGCGGCTGGTCTGGAACAGGGCCAGGCCGAGGATGGCGCAGTTGGTGGTGATGAGCGGCAAGAAGATGCCGAGCGCCGCGAAGAGCGCCGGGCTGAGCTTGCGGATCACCATCTCGACGAACTGCACGGCGCTGGCGATGACGACGATGAACGCCAAGAGGCGCAGGTACGGGAAGCTCGCCAGTACGAACGTGTTGAGCACCCAGGCCGCGATGGCGGTGATCACCATCACGAAGGTGGTGGCGAGGCCGAGCCGGAAGGCGGTCTGCAGCTTGCCCGATACCCCGAAGAACGGGCACAGGCCCAGGAAGTACGACAGCGTGAAGTTGTTGACGACCATCGCGCTGACGAAGATCCACAGCAGGTCGCTCATGCCGCCTGCTCCTGCGACGCGGCTTCGGGGTGGCGCTTCTTGCGCTGCAGGCGGTAGCTGAACAGCAGCAGGATGACGCCCAGCATCAGGAACCCGCCCGGCGGCAACACCATCACCACCCACGGCTCGAAGCTCTTGCCGAACAGCGATACGCCGAACAGGCTGCCGTTGCCGAGCACTTCGCGCGCCGCGCCCAGGCACAGCAGCGCCAGCGCGAAGCCGAGCCCCATGCCGGCGGCGTCCATGAGCGCGAGGTGCGGCGGGTTCCTGGCGGCGAACGCCTCCTGCCGGCCGAGGATCAGGCAGTTCACCACGATCAGGGACAAGAAGGCGCCGAGTTCCTTGTGCACCGCCGGCGCGATCGCCTGCAGGGCGAAGTCGACCACCGTCACGAACGTGGCGATGACGATCACGTAGGTCGAGATGCGCACCTGGCTCGGGATGAAGCGCGCCAGCAGTGACACCAACACCGACGAGCACATGAGCACGGCGGTCGTGGCCGTGCCCATCGCCAGGGCGTTGATGGCGCTGTTGGTGACCGCCAGCGTCGGGCACATGCCGAGCACCTGTACGAAAACCGGGTTCTCCTGCCAGATGCCCTTGCTGAACTCTCGGTAGGCGCGCGCCGTGTCCTGGGCGGTGGGCGGACTCACTTGCTGTCCTCCTTCTGCGCCGGCTCAGTGGGTGCCGGCGGCAACGCATCGCGCGCCGGCAGTTTGTCCAGCAACCGCCGGTTCTGTTCGTTGAGGATGCGTACGACCGACTTCGACGAGATGGTGGCGCCGGTGATGCCGTCGACCTCGTGCGGCGCGCTGCCGGTGCCGTGCTTCACCACCTTGATCTCCGGCGTGCACGCCAGGTCGTCGAACTCGGCGGCGAACTTCGGGTCCTTGAAGATCTTGTCGCCGAGGCCGGGCGTCTCGCGGCTCTCGAGTACCTGCATGCCGACGATGTGCGCCCGCGACGGGTCGTAGCCGTAGATCAGTTTGATCGTGTCCTGGAAGCCGGGGCCGTCGGCCGGTAGCGCGAAGCCGAGGAGAGCGCCGCCTTCGCCGTAGGCCGCGTACGCCACCGTGGCGTTCTTGTCCTCGCTGCCGTCCGCCACGACGAAGCGCTCGCCGGCCAGCACCAGCTTGCGCATCGAGGTGGTGCCGGGCACCACCTGGAACACCGCGGCGCGCAGCGCCGCCTGGGCGTTGGCGGTGATCGTCGGCAGGGTCAGCTCGTAGGTGGCGGCCAGGAGCAGGCCGGCCAGGAAGCCGGCGACGGTGAGCGTGCCCACCAGGCGCAGCGCCCCCGGCTCGGGCGGTACCTGCACGTCGCTCATGCGCGCCTCGCCCGGCCGAACGGCCGCGGTTGCGCCACCCGCTCGATGAGCGGCGTGGCGGCGTTCATCAGGAGGATCGCGTACATCACGCCCTCGGGCAGGCCGCCGTAGTCGCGGATGACGACGACCAGCACGCCGACACCGAGGCCGAAGATCCAGGCGCCGCGCGGCGTGGTGGGCGAGCTGACCGGGTCGGTCGCCATGAACACCGTGCCGAACAGCAGCCCGCCCGACGCCAGCATGAACCAGGGCGTCGGGTTGCGGGTCGGATCCAGCAGATGCAGCAGGCTCGACAGGGCCGCGACCCCGAGCAGCACCGCGCACGGGATGCGCCAGTCGAAGGCGCGGCGCAGGCCGAGCCAAAGTCCGCACAGCACCAGCACCAGCGCGCTGGTCTCGCCGAGCGAGCCCGGCACGTGTCCGAGGAAGAGGTCTTGGAACGGCGTCAGCGCGTGGTCGAACTTCACGCGCGACAGCGGCGTCGGCGCCGAGGTGCCGTCCAGCGCGCCGTGCAGGAACGGCCACGCCCACGTCGAGTTGGGCACGTCGAAGAAGCCGCGCGGCTCCACCCAGGTGGTGAGCGCCGTGGGGAACGCTGCCTGCAGGAAGGCGCGGCCGACCAGCGCCGGGTTGAACAGGTTCTGGCCGAGGCCGCCGAACAACTGCTTGCCGAGCGCGATGGCGACGAAGCCGCCGAGTGCCGCCATCCACAGTGGCAGCGGCGGTGGCAGCGTGAGGCCGACCAGGACGCCGGTGAGGACGCCGCTGCCGTCGCGCAAGGTGCTGCCGCGCGGCGCGCGCGTCGGCAGCAGGTACTCGGCGGCCACGGCGCCGAGGGTCGACGCCGCGATCAGCAAGAGTGCCACGACCCCGAAGTAGTACGCCGCCGCCGCGATCACCGGCACCAACGTCAGGGTCACCTCGACCATCAGCTTCGGCGTGGTGAGGCTCGTGTGCAGGAATGGCGCCGCCTGCAGCTGGAAGCGGTGGGTGCGGCCGATCACCCCTTCTTGCCCTCCTTGCGCTTCTTGTCGCGGATCGACGACTTGGCGACGCGGATGAGCTGCACGATGGGGATGTTGGACGGGCAGGCGAACGAGCAGGCGCCGCACTCCATGCAGTCCATGACGAAGTTCGCTTCCAGGGCCTTCACGTCGCCGGCGCGCGCCTGTCGCGCCAGCACCTGCGGATTGAGGAAGTTGGCGCAGGCGTCCAGGCAGCGGCCGCACTTGAGGCAGCTGAACTCGTCGGCACGCGCCGTCTCGCTGGCGGTGAACGCCAGCACCGCCGAGGTGCCCTTGAGCACCGGCACGTCGATGCTGGCCAGCGCGCTGCCCATCATCGGGCCGCCCATGACGAACTCGCGCGTCTCGGGCACGGTGCCGCCGCAGTGCGCCAGCAGGTCGCGGATGGGGGTGCCGATCGGCACCAGCACGTTGGCCGGCCGGCGCACACCCGGTCCCGACACGGTGACGACGCGCTCGATGAGCGGGATACCGCGGTCGAACCAGTCGGCGAGCGCCACCATGGTGCCGACGTTGTTCACCACCGCGCCGACGTCGAGCGGCAGCTTGCCGGCGGGGACCTCGATACCGAACAGCGCCTCGAGCAGCATCTTCTCGGCGCCCTGCGGGTACTTCACCTGCAGCGGCGTGACGTGGATCGCCTCGCCGGGTCGCACCTCTGCGCGCAAGGCGGCGATCGCGTCCTCCTTGTTGTGCTCGACGCCGATGTGGATGTCCCCGGCGCCGAGCTTGCTGGCGACGATGCGCGCGCCGCGCAGCACCTCGGCCGGCCGCTCGACCATGGTGCGGTGGTCGCACGTGAGGTAGGGCTCGCACTCGCAGCCGTTGAGCACGAAGTGGCGCACCGGCTTCTCGGCCGGCGTCTTGTACTTGACGTGGGCCGGGAAGGCGGCGCCGCCGAGGCCGACGATGCCGCCGCGTTGCACGTGCGCCACGAAAGCGTCCACGTCCAGGCCGTCGGGGTCGACCGGCGGGTGTGGCGCGACGAGCTGCGGCGAGAACGGGTCGGCCTCGATCTCGACGCACGGCACCACATTGCCGTTGGGGTGGCGGTGGCGGCCGAGGTCGACGACGCGCCCGTCGAGCGGACTGTGCAGCGCCGTCGACACGAAGCCGTCGGCGTCCGCCAGCGTCTCGCCGCGGCGCACCTGCTGACCGACGCGCACTCGGGGCTGGCTCGGCTTGCCGCCCTGCCCGAGCGGCAGAACGCAGCGGCCCGAGAACGGCATGTGCTCGACCGGCAGGTGCTCGGTCTGCTCCTTGTGGTCGTCGGGGTGGACGCCGTGTCGGAAGCTGCGCAGGCGGAACGGCAGCTTCACGGCCTGCGACCTCCGGCGAGGGTGCCGAGGTTCCGCTGCACGCGCGCCAGCAGCTCGGCCTCCACCTCCTTCTGCACGCGCCCCAGCTCGGCGGCGTGCTGCGCTGCCAGGGTCGCCAGCTCCTGGCGATGGGCCGCCGCGACCGCGGCCGCGGCGCGCGCCTGTACCTGCTGGGTGAACGGCGTGCGCACGCCGGCCAGCTCCTGCAGCGTGCGCCAGGCGCCGAGGCGTTCAGGGTCGACGCGGGCTTCGTCCTGCAGGCTCGTCTCGGGGTTGCCGGCGAGCGACAGCTTCTCGCCGAATGCGCCGGGCAGGCCCGGGTCGTAGCGCAACAGTGGGAAGGCGAGGTCGCCGACCGCCTCGCTGGCTGCGACCAACGCCGTGTCGCTCGCAGCCTGGCGCGCACTCGGGCTCGGCGCCAGAACGTGTACGAGCGCCGGCCCCGGGTGCGCGAGCGCAGCCAGGACACCGTCGGCGAGGTGGTCGCGGTGCGCGATCGAGGTCTGCAGCACGAAGGCGTGGCGGTGAGCGAGTGCCAGCAACGCCACCTGCGGGTCGCGCGCGTCCGGCGCGTGCTCGGCCAGCAGGATCACCTTGATCGGCAGGTCGGTGGCGAGCGCCACGGAGAGCGCGGCCAGCCCACCCTGCGCCAACGTTGCGGCGTCGGTCATCACCAGGAGCGGCGGGCACAGAGCGCGCTCGCCGGCGGTGAGCTCGGTCCAGGAAAGCGTGCGCGGGCCGGGTGCGCCGCCCTGCAGCAGCGCCTTCGCCCGGCGCAGCATGGCGAAGTCGTCGGCCAGCGCCGCCAGCATGCCCTGCAGGAGGCCGATCGCGCGCACCGCGAAGTCGGCGGTCGCATCGAGCACCGCCGGTCCGCCGAAGGGATTCCAGGGAAAGCGACCGGCCAGCGCCCGCGCGGTCGGGCCGGCGAGGATCAGGCCGGCGCGGGCGCGGCCGCGGCCGGTGCGCGCCTGCGCCGTGCGGAAGCGCAGGTCGGCCACGGCGCGCGCGGTCTCGACCAGGCGCTGCAGCTTGGCGGTGTCGACGCGGCCGCGCTCGGACGCCTGGTCCAGCCGGGAGGCCAGCGTCGAAAGCGCCACCGCTCCCATTCCCAGCGTGGCGAGACCTTCGTGCAGCGCGTCGAGGTCGCCCACCGGCAGAGCGCCGGCGAGCAGCTCCCGGATGCGCGTGCCGAACTCGGTCCCCAGATCGTCGAGGTCGTGCAGGTGTTCTTGCAGCTTCGGTTGCAGGTGGGCTTCGGCGAGTGCCAGCACGCTGCGAGCGGCCAGGCGGGCACCGCTGCCGGGCTCGGCGTCGTCGCCGGGCGCCAGCGCCAGGAGACACGAACGGGCCAGCTCGAGCGCCGGCAGGAGGCCTGGCTCCGGCAGCGCTTTGGTGGCAGCGATCACGCTGCCCTGGGTGTCGGGGAGTTCGCGCCACAGGCTGGCGGCGGCGCGCGACGCCTTGACTCGCTGGTCGTCGCGCGGTGCCTTACCGAGCGCCTGCGCCGCGCACACCGTCACGCACAGCCCGCACCCCTTGCAGGCGTCGGCGTCGACCACCAGTCCGAGTAGGTCGCCCGTGCCCGGGCGTTCGCGCTCGGCGCGGTGGAAGAACGGCTCGGTGCAGGTCAAGGGCAGCGGCGCCAGCGCCGTGGCCAGCGCGTCGGCGGCGGTCTCCATGACCGCGCGGCGTTCGGCGTCGACCTTGGCCAAGACCGAGGTCGCGGCGGCGCGCAGGGTGGCGGCCGTCCGCGTCGGCGCGTCGATGTTGTCGGCAGAGTCGCGGGGTGTGGTGGCGCCGGGGGCGTCGGCGGCGAGCGCCTTCGACCAGGCCTTCACCAGCCGGCCGAGAACCGGACGGAGGGCCTCGGTCGTGGCTCCGCTCGATCGGGCGCGTCGCATGCCGGCTTCGAGCAGGTCGCCGGCGGGGAGCACTGTCGGCAACAGCGCGCCGTCGGGGCACGAGGCCCAGCAGGCACCGCAGCCCGTGCACGCCGCCGGATCGTAGATCGGCAGCTCGGCGCCGCCGCGATTGCCGCGGAACAGCGACGACAGTGCCGGCGCCGAGCCCGCGGTGAGGTAGGGGTCGGGCGCCAGCTCGCCGTGCAGGCCTTCGAGCGCGGCGGCACCGACCACGTCGAAGTGGCGCGCCAGGTTGTCGTGGGTCGCCTCCGCCTGCGCCGGCACCGGCACGCGCAGCGGTGCCGACGGCACCGGCGGGGTCGCCGCCGGCGCGTGCGTGCGGATGCCGAGCTGGTCGAGGCCCGGGTGCGCTCGGCGCAGGGCTTCGTGCAGCACGACGCGCTTGCGCAGCCTGCCGTGCAGCGGCGCGAACTCGACGCCCAGGTAGAAGAGCGGCGGCGCCTTGCCGTCGAGGCACGCCTGCACGCCGGCGGCGAGGTCGTCGACGTCGGGCGCCGCGCCGCCGAGACCGCACAGCGCGGCGTGGAGACGGGGCAGTTCCTTCTCCGGCCACGGCCGGCGCGCGTCGAGAGTGGCAGCGCGCTGCAACGCGGCGCGCACTTCGCGCAGCAGCGGCGGCTCGCCCGCCAGGCCACCGTCGGTCGCGGCGAGCACTACCACCGCGGCCTTGCGTCGCAGGAGCGACATCCAATCGTCGGGAAAGGGGCGCAGCGCGCCGAGCACGACGCTACCGACCCGCGGCTTGCCGCGCCGTTCGACCAGAACCCGTTCGGCCAGCGCCTCGGCGGTGGCGGCGGCGGCGCCGTCGAGCGCCACCACCAGCACCTCGGCCTTTTCGGCGCCGCGGGTGCGCACCGGCGTCCACGCCGCGCCGGTGCTGCGCTCGACGTCGACGACGGCCTGTTGCAGCAGGGCGGCGACCGGGCTGAGGACGAAGGGCGCGCGCCCGGCGCGCTGCAACGTGCGCAGGTCGGGGTCGCATTCCTGGCCGCGTAGAACCGGGCGCTCGAGGTCGAACCACCGCACGACACGGCGCCGGTGTGCGCCGAACCACTGCTCCTGGGCCGGCGTCGCCGACGGTACGAAGTCGGCGGCGTCGCCGAGCAAATCGAGCGCGGCGCCAGGCAGAGGCTTGCCGCCGACCGGCGTTGCGACCCCTGGGCCGGCGACCACCACCGGCACCAGCGCGCGTTCGGCCAGCAGGCGCCCGAGCAGGTGGACGCGCGGCAACTCGTCGGCGTCGCGTGAGAGCAGCAACGCCGCGCCCGTCTCGGCCAGCGCGCTCAGACCGTCCTCGCCGTCGGCGGTGTCGGTGCGCACGACCAGCGGCAGCAAGCGTCGCGCACTCTCGGCCAGCAGGTCGGCGACCTGTCCGAGGTCGGCGCCGGCCACCACTGCGGTGACCCGCAGGCCAGCCTCGCACTGTCCCATCGCCTGTGCGAGAGTGGCGCGGGCGTCGGCGTGTGCCAGGACATCGCCGGCGATCGGCGCTTCCCGGGCGATCGCGGCGCGCAGCGCACTCATGCGCGGACCTCCACCTCGGCGAACTGTTCGCGCGGCACGTACTGGATCGCGGCCGTGGGGCAGCGCTGGGTCGGCGCCGGGCCGGTGTCGACGAGTTGCTCGTAGTCGAGGCGCGGCAGGTTGTCGACCATGCGCATCAGGCCCTCGGGGGCGTCTTGCACGCAGCGGCCGCAGGCGTCGCAGGCCACGGCGCAGAGCGCACGCGCCGCTTCTCCGGCGAGCGGCACCCGGCACTGCACGAGCAGCGGCTGACGCACCGGCAGCAGCTCGAACAGGTCGCGCGGGCAGGCCACGACACAGTCGCCGCAGGCAGTGCACGCATCGAGCGTGACCACCGGCAGGCCGTTGCCGTTCATGGCGATGGCGTCGAAGGTGCAGGCGCGCTCACAGTCAGCGAGCCCGAGGCACCCCCAACTGCAGCCCTTGCCTCCGCCGCCGGTGACGTGCGCCGCGCGACAAGTCTCGAAACCGTCGTAGGCGGCGATCTGGATCGCCTGCGCCTTGCCGCCGGCGCAGTGCAGGCGCGCGACCTTGCGGTCGAGGGAGCCGGCGTCGACACCGAGGAAGGCGGCGATCTCGGCGATGGCGTCCGGACTCGATACCGTGCAGCCGGCCGGCTTGCGCGCGCCCGCCAGCAGTGCTTGGGCGAAGGCGCGGCAGCCCGGCTCGCCGCACCCGCCGCAGTTGGTCGCCGGCAGCATCGACTCGAGCCGTTGCAGGCGCGGATCCTCGGGCACGCGCAAGAAGCGGTAGGCGAAGGCCAGGACGGTGCCGAGCACGACGCCCAGCATCGCCATGATCGCGCCTGCCTCGAGCACGTCGTACATCGTCGGTGTCAGCGGTTGAAGGGGGCGGCTCGCGCCATCAGCGTCTCCAGATCGGCCTCGTTCGGATCCAGGGGCTTACCGGGATGGATGCAGCGCGACGGGCACTTCTCGGCGGCCAGCACGAGCTGGGCGTAGGTGCCCTTGCGCGGGTCGCCGATGCGAGCCTGCTTGTTCTCGTTGTAGACGAACAGCAGCGGGTTGAGGTTGACGCAGTCGTTGCAGGTCGAGCAGCGCGGGGAGTCGATCCACGGCTCCTCGCTCGCGTCGTCGTCCTCGCTGGTGCTCTCGACTGTGGAACTCGCCGCGGTGGAACTCGCGGCGGTGGCTTCGACCACAGTGGGCGCCGGCGATGTCGCCGGGGCGCTCTCCGGTCGTGCCGGCACCGAAGCTGGCAACGCCTTCGGCACCGGCACGACGGAGGCGCCCTCCGGCAGAGGATCGAGTTCGAGCAGCATGCGCGCCAGGCCTTGCATGGCGTCGCCCGCGGCCGCGGCGCGCACCTGTTCCAGTTCCTCGAGGTGCTTCGCGGCCAGCGCCTCGCGCTCGCGTGTGGCCTGCGCGGCGGCGTCCTCGCGGGCGCGCTGCACCGCCTCGCGCACGTGCTCGTTGCGCACGCCGGCGAGCTCTTGCAGCGTGCGCCAGAAGCGCAGGCGATCGCGGCAGACGTGCACGAGGCTGCGGCGCACGGCGAGGCGGTGGCGTTTGCCGTCGCGGTCGACGGCCGACACGAACGGCACCCGCCGACGCGCGCTGTCGGGCGGCAGTGCGAGGTAGGCGGCGAGCGGCACCAGGTCGTCGGTGGCGAGCCCTTCGGCCAGGTGCACGAAGGCGCTGTACAGGCGCGGCTGCAGCAGGGCGTAGTCGGCGAAGGTGAAGGTCAGCGGTTCGGCGTCTTGGTTCGTGGCACCGTCGGTGGGGCGCGCAGTGCTGGTCGGCCAGTCGGTCTCGGGCGCTGGGTTGCCAGCAAAGTCGAGCCGCTTGGCCCAGGTGTCGCCGGCCTCGGGGTCGTACTGGAAGAGCGGGTGGGCGCGACCTTCGATGGCGGCGCCGGCGTGCAGGAAGGCCCCGAGCGGCGGTTCGCCGCCGTCCACCAAGAGCCCACTGTCGACGACGTGCAGACCCGGGCGGGTGCCGGCGAGGGCACGCTGGAAGCCGGCCAGCAGGTGTGTCGGGCGCGCTGCGGTCGCTTGTTGCACGTAGGCGTCGCGGAACGCCACGCCGAGGTAGCCCAGCTCGAGCCGCGCGTGCGGTGCGTCGGCGTCGCCGGGATGCGCGGGATCGCCCGCCGGGTCCTGCATCGCGACCACCTGCACCGGCCGTCCCGACACGACGAGCCGAGTCAGGGCTTGCAGGTCGCGGTGGGCCAGGGTGGCGGCCGGCAGGAGCAGCACCACGACCGGCAACACGTGCAGGTCGTCGGCGCCGAGGTCCCCCCAGGCCAGCGTGGCGAGCAGCGGGTCGTGCCGAGCAGGCTCGTACGCGCCCTGCCCTTCGAGTTCGGCCACCTGCAGGGCGCGCAGGGTGGCGAGCAACGGCGTGGTATGGGCGTCGAACACGTCGGCGACCGTGCGGCACGCGTCGTCGCTGTGCTGGAACTCGACGCCGACAAAGCTGCTGCCGGTGACGCTGCTGCCGGCGATGGGGGGCGCGGTGCCGTCGTGCACCACCACGAGCTCGGGCGGTGCCGATGCCGCGAGGTACACCTCGAGTGCTTCCAGTGCACCCTGCAGGCGCTCGAGCCGCTCGGGGTCGGTGCGCTGCGTGCCGCGGTGCTGGCCCACGGTTCTCGCCAGCGCACCCGGATCGAAGAAGCGGCCGCTGGCGGCGCCGAGGCTCTTGCCCAGCGCTTCGGCACTGCGCGCGGCGGGGTCCTTCTCGGCCTCGACGCGCAGCAGGGCGCGCAGACTCGCGGCCGCGGTCTCGACGCGCGACGCCAGGCGTGCGCGCGCCGCGCGCACGCGCGCGCTCGCGGTCGCCTGCAGCAGGCGCACGGTCGTCGTCGCGTCGAGCGGCAGCAGGGTCACGCCTTCGAGCTGGCCGAGGATGGCGTCGAGGTCGGCCTGCACACCGCTCGCGATGCTGTCGCGCAGCTGCAGCTCGGCCAGCATCTGCGTGGCCGCCGCCGAGACCGCGTCGCGCGCCGCGGCGAATGGCGCCTGCGCCAGGTGCAGGCGCACGCGGCGCTCGATGCGCGGCAGGTTGTCTTGCAGCACGCGCGCCTGCGCGCTGGCGCGCTGCGCCCATTGCGCCAGGGCGTCGGCGAGTGCGGAGGCCTGCACTCGCTCGCCCTCGAGGCGCAGCACCAGGGGGAAGTCGTGGCGCACCCGGGTCGCATCGCGGAACGGCGCCAACAAGAGCGGCAACAGGTCCGGGGCCGCCGCGCTCGCAGGCGCTGCGGGCGTGGCGAGGGCCGCACCCGCCCCGGCCGGCAGGTCGGCAGCAGCCAAGCTGCCGAGGTGCCAGCGGCGCAAGTCGCGCATGGCCTCGTTCGGGGAGGCGGTTCGGGCCTGGGCCGGGTCTGCTCGATCCGTTCCGGTCATGGGTGTCACACCGCGAACTTGTCCAGCTCACGCTCGAGCCCGACCAGCTTGTCCGCCGCCGACATGGTGAGACCTGCCGTGGTGAACTCCTCGTAGCGCGCCCGGTCGGGGTCGCGGAAGATCACGCCGATCGGCAGTGGTTCGTGCTGGTCGGCGATCCTGCGCGCCGCGTGCAGATCGCGCGAGTCGTGCGCCTGCTGGTTGGGGAAGGTCTTGGCCGTCGCCGCGTCCAGCGCCGGGTTGTCGCCGCCGGTGAGCAGCAACAGGGTCGACGGGTCCTTCTGCATCTCGGCGAACACCTGTTGGGTGTAGGTCGGGCACCGTTGCATGATGCGCACGAACGACAGACCGCGGTGATCGTAGGCCGCCTTCAGCGTCGCGTAGAGGTGCACGGGATTCCAGTCGACGGTCTGCGCCACGAAGGAGACGTTGGCGAAGCCGAGGGTCGCGGCCGTCGGGTTGAGCGGCGGCAGCCAAGCGCCGCGCGGGTGCGTGTTGGTGCGCAGGCCCTGCGGGCTGGTCGGCGAGGTCTGGTTCTTGGTGAGGCCGTACACCGCGTTGTCGAACAGCATCACCACCATGTCCATGTTGTAGCGCACCGCGTGCACCCAGTGGCCGGCGCCGATGGAGCAGCAGTCGCCGTCGCCGGTGGCGACGAAGACCGTCAGGTCGGGGCGGCGCGACTTGATGCCGCAGGCCACCGGCAGCGCACGGCCGTGCAGGCCGTGGAAGCCGTAGGTCTTCATGTAGTGCGGGAAGCGGCTGCTGCAGCCGATGCCCGACACGCACACCGTCTTCTCCGGCGGCAGCTGCGCGTCGCGGCAGATGCGTTGCACGGCGGTGAGCACCGCCAGATCGCCGCAGCCCGGGCACCAACGCGCGGTGCCACCCTCGTAGTCCTCGAGGGTGAAGTAGCGGTCGGGGACTTCGAGTTCCCAGTCGTCCTTGAGGCCGAACATCATGCTCCTCCCTTGCCGCCGAGCCGGCGCAACAGCTCCGCTTGGATCTGGCCGGGGCGGATGGGCTGCCCGGCGACGTTCGACCAGCAGTCGATGTCCATGAGCGTGTGGGTGCGCAGCACCTGCGCCAGCTGCGCCATGCGGCGGTTGTCCGGGGTGATGTGGGCCGCGTCCGGCGCATCGCTGTAGTTGATCTCGACCGTCAGCACGCGCCGGAAGCGCGCGAAGATCTCGGCGAGGCCCGGCTCGAGCGGCGACAGGAAGCGAATGTGCAGGGACGACACGCGGTGGCCGTCGGCGCGCACGCGGTCCACCGCCTCCTCGATGGAGCCGAGGGTCGAACCCCAGCCGACCACGAGCAGGTCGCCTTCGGGGTCGCCGCGCACCTGCGGTGGCTTGAGCGACTCGCGAAAGACCGCCAGCTTGCGGCTGCGCATGTCGCAGCCCGTCTGGTTGGCGTCGGGGTCGTAGGCCACCTTGGCACCCCGCGTGTGCGCCAGGCCGGTGAGCACGTACTCGCCACCCTTCTGCCCCGGAATCGGGCGTGGCGACAGGCCGGTGTCGGGATCCCAGTCGTACGCCGTCACACCTGCCTGCCAGGGCGATTGGTCCAGCGGCGGCGCCAGCCATTCGGCTTGCACCTGTGGGCGCGGGAACGGTTGCACGCCGGTCGCCAGGTTGGCGTCGGTGAGCAGCATCACCGGCATGCGCAGCGACTCGGCGAGCTTGCGGGCGGTGATCACGAAGTGGAAGCACTCTTCGATCGTCGCCGGCGCCAGGATGACCTTGGGCGTGTCGCCAGGTTGGCCGTAGAGCGACGCCAGGAGGTCACCTTGCTCGACCTTGGTGGGCAGGCCGGTGCTGGGCCCGCCACGCTGCACCAGGATCAGCACCAGCGGCACCTCGGCCATCACCGCCAAGCCGAGGAACTCGGTCTTGAGCGCCAGGCCGGGGCCGGAGGTGATGGTGCACGCGGTCTTGCCGGCGTAGGAGGCGCCGATCGCGAAGCCGATGGCGGCGATCTCGTCCTCGGCCTGGTGCACGACGCCGCCGACGCTCTTGAAGGCTCCGGCCAGATGGTGCGACGCCGAGGTGGCGGGCGTGATCGGGTACATCGCCACCATCTCGATGCCGGCGGCCATGACTCCCAGGGCCACCGCCTGGTTGCCGTTGGCGACGATGAGCGCCTGATCCTCCGGGCGTGGCGGGATCTCGTAGCGCAGCTCCAGGGTCTGCTCGCCGAAGGCGTAGCCAGCGCGCACCAGGTCCTGGTTCTTGGCGATCACCGCCGGGCCCTTCTTGGCGAACACGAAGGCCACCTCGGCCATCGCCTTCTCCACGTCGCGGCAGGTGATGTAGCAGAGCATGCCCAGCACGAACATGTTCTTGCCGACGCGCACGTCCTGGGCGACCTTCTGGCACGCGTCCTCGAGTGCGACCTCGCGCACGTCGAGGCCTTGCGCGCGGAACTCGGCCACTGCCGCGGCATAGTCGCGCCGCACTTCCTCGCGCTGGTCGTGCGCCCACTTGTTCTCGAGGATGACGATCGTGCCCTTCTTGTAGGCGCGCTGCTCGATGCGCCCGTACAGCACCTGCTCGTTGAGCGCGATCGCCAGGTCGGCCTCGTCGCCGGTGTTGGTCACGACGCTGCTGCCGACCCGCACGCGGATGCCGCTGGCGCCGGCACGCGAGCGCGCCGGCGGCTTGATCTCGGCCGGGATGATCTCGACCGTCCAGACGCCGTTGCCCATCTTGGCGCTCACCGCGCCGTAGGTCTGGCCCGCCTTCTGCGCGCCCTCGCCCGAGTCGCTGACGATCTCGACGATGTGCTCGCGCACGCGTCGGACTCCGGGCTCGCCGTGCTGCGCCGCAGTCGCCGGCGTGCCTGTGTGCGTCGAGGTCATTCAGTCACCCACACCGATGTCGGTCCAGATGGAATCCACGAACAGTTCGGTTTCTTTCGCCTCGTGGGTCGCCAGGTCCGCCTGCAACTGCTTCGTCGCGTCGCGCAGCTCGGTGCTCTTGGCGACCACGTCCTTGGCCATGGCCAGCAGGCTGCGGCCGCGTGCGAGGAGCTGCGCGTGCTCGTCCTTCAGACCGAGCAGTGCGTTCTGTTGCTCCGGCGAGCGGCGACGGATGTTCGCGTGCAGGCCGCTGATCTCGTCCTCCTCGGCGCGGAAGTGTCGCTCGAGCAGGGGGAGGAGACGCTCCAGGCAGTGCAGCGACTCGGCCGGACTTCCGGTCTGCGTGCAGACCTTGGCGGCGAGGTTCTCGATCTCGCGGTGCTCGTCGAGGATCTGCTTCTTGCTGCCCTTGGGATTCGGGTTCGAGCTCATGGCAGATGTCGTGCGTTGGGCTCGAGACGCGTCACCGGCGCCCCGAGCGGGACCGTGCGCGGACCTGCCTCGACACCGAGGCGGGGCCGCACAAGGGCTGAACACCGACTCCCGCCCAAGGTTTGCCGAACCGCGTACGGACTGAAGCCGCCGGTGCCAGCGGAGGCCTCGACCGACGCGCTGGGGGAAGGCTGCGGGTAGGCCGCCTCGCCCGGCACCCTGGCTCAGATGGATCGCGCGAAGCCGTCGCTCGCGGATCCGATCGTGCCGGACGTCCCCCACGGTCGGGTGGCCGAAGTCCCCACGGTCGGGCGATTCGCTAGCATTCCCGCCGGAGGTATCGTCTCTCTTGACAACCAAAGTCTCGTTCCGTGCCGCGTGTGCGGCCGTTCTCCTTCTCGGCGTCTTGCCGAGCCAACAGGTCGCCCCGGTCGCGACCACACCCAACGACGCCCAGGCGCGTCTCTTGCAAGCCCTGCAGCTCGCCGCCCAGCGCGACTACGCGGCGGTGCCCGGCGAGCGCGAGTTCTCGGGGCGCATGATCGTGCGGCCTCTGCAAGCCGACACCCTCGCCGCCGCCGGTCTGGGTCCGGTCGCGGCCGCGCTGCGCGCCACCGCCCTGCGCGAGATCGCCGCCTTCGGTGCGGCCAAGCACGTCGACGCCACCGACGAGTTCTTGATCACCGTCCCATCCGGCAGCGAGAACATCGTGGCGCGCCGCTTGATGGCCACCATGGCGTTCCAGTACGCCGAGCCCGACTGGACCCTCTATCCCATCGCCTGCCCGAACGACACGTTCTTCTCGGTGCAGTGGCACCACCAGGCCGACAAGATGCAGTCGTGCCTGGCCTGGGACCTGCACACCGGCAACGCCTCGGTGTCGGTCGGGATCTGCGACACCGGCGTGCTCACCACGCACGAGGACCTGCAGCTGCACCGTCTCGAGGGCTACAACGCCGTCGATCAGCGCTGGGAGTCGGCGGGCGGCGCCATCTCGCCCGTGCACCCGCACGGCACCCAGACCACCGGCTGCGCGGCCGCCAACGGCAACAACGGCCTCGGCGTCTCCGGCGTGGGCTGGAACCTGTCGCACCGCATGCTGCGCGTCTCCAACGTCAGCACCGGCAGCGCCTCGATGAGCGTGCTGCAGCACGCGGCGCGCACCTCGGTGGAGAACGGCGACAAGGTGGCGAGCGTCAGCTACAGCGGCGCCGACTCGAGCTCCAACCTGACCACCGCGACCTACATCAAGTCGATCGGCGGGCTCTTGGTTTGGGCGGCCGGCAACGACAACCGCAACCTCACCCTCGGCAACCGCGACAGCGACGACCTCATCGTCGTCGGCGCCACCGACCAGAGCGACCTCAAGGCGTCGTTCTCGGCCTACGGCAACTTCGTCGACCTGGTGGCCCCGGGCGTGAGCGTGGCGACCACGAGCAACGCCAGCACCTCGAGCTACGTGTACGCGAGCGGCACCAGCTTCGCCTGTCCGCTGACGGCCGGGCTGTGCGCGCTCATCTGGTCGAAGAATCCGGCGCTCACGCCCGACCAGGTCGAAGCGGTGCTCAAGGGGTCCACCGACGACCTCGGCGCCGGCGGCGTCGACAGCACCTTCGGCTACGGCCGCATCAACTCCTACAAGGCGATGCTGCAGGCCGGCGGCGGTGGCGGCGGCTCGGCACCGGTGGCCGACTTCGTCGGCACGCCGACGTCGGGCTCGGCGCCGCTGGTGGTGTCGTTCACCGACACGTCGAGCAACGCGCCGACGGCGTGGAGCTGGACCTTCGGCGACGGCGGCGTGTCGAGCGCGCAGAATGCGAGCCACACCTACACCCAGGCCGGCACCTACACCGTGACCCTGACCGCCGGCAACGCCTTCGGCCAGGACACCGAGACCAAGGTCGGCTACATCACCGTGTCGGGTGGCGGTGGCACCGAGCAGCAGATCGCCTTCGACGGCTTCGAGTCGGCCAACTACTCGGGTGGCACCGGATGGCTCGGGGCCTGGTCCGCGTCGGGCGACGTGTCGATCCGCACCGACGGGCCGAACAGCGGCTCGCGGCACGCGCGCCTGCGCCGGGCCACAGGGCTGCTGCAGCGGCAGGTGGACCTCACCGGTGTGACCGCGGCCACGCTCAACTTCGCGTTGCGCCTGCGCTCGTTCGAGAACGGCGACACGTTCCTGGTGCGCGTCACGTCGGGCAGCACGACGCTGTGGTCGCGCACGTTCGTGAACGGCGAGGACGACAACTCCTACCACGACTACACCGCCAGCCTCGGCAGCGGCCTCGGCGTGGTGACCGTGGAGTTCGACGCCAACATGAGTGCCACGTCCGACTACGCCTACGTCGACGACGTCGAGGTGCGCGGCACGCGCTGATCGGCGGCGCGCGGACTGCCGAGGAAGCCGGTTCCGCCGGCTTCCTCGTGCGGCGTCGATGGCGTCGCCTCGATCGCGGGCCCTTGGGCTGCAAGCGCGGCGAGTCGTCGTGCCTTGGTCGCGGCCCGGCCGCGACGGCTCAGGCCTGCCGCGCCTTCACCGCCGCGTCGCTTCGTTGGGGCGTACGTGCAAGACGTAGCCGAAGCGCTCGCGGCCGTCGGCCACCGGGAACGAGGCGCAAGCCTGCACGCCCGCGGCGGCCAGCGACCGTTGGACCTGGCTCATGGCGCCGAGTTCGTCGTCGCCCTGCATCGGGCAGCGCCGGGTGCGGCTCCGACGCAGGCGTCCGGACGGGCAGGCGTCCGGACGGGCACGGTTCCAGCGAACAAAGAAAGCGGAGGTTGGTGAGGCGATCCGCGCCGGCTCGGACCCAAGGAGTCCACGCATTCGTGTCAACGATGAGCACCACCTTCCGAGCGACTCCCTCTTCCCCTGCCCCTGTTCCTTTCGAGCGCGCGTTGCGCGAGCCGACCGGTTGCGCGAGCCGCGTTTTGCCGAAGCCGGCGCGCAGGTCCTCGCGACGCTCGGCACGTCCGGCGCTCCTGGGCCGCTTGGCATCCCTCGGCCTGGCGTTGCTCGCCCTGAGCTCGAGGCCCTCGTACGCGCAGGCGCCGCAGACTCCGGCGGGACCCACCGGCCCTGCCGCGGAGGCGCCCGAACCCATCCCGGCGAACGGCAACCTCCAGGTGGAGGCCCTGCTCTCCGCTGACGCCGTGGGCAACCTGGACGGGGCGAGGGTCGGTGGTCGAGAAGAGGTGCAGTTGGCCGTCGGTGAGCGCCCCTTCTGGGGCAACACCTCGCGGTGCGGCGCCCCGCCCCTCGACCTCGGGGCGGCGCTGGCGCCCAGCGGGCCGGCCCCTGCCGAGGGTTTCGACCGTGGCCGCAAGTTGGTCCGCGACGTCCTCGGAACGACGCCGCTCGCCGACGCGCCGGGATACGGCGCGGCCTACGCATTCGGAGCGGCCGGCACGGTCTCGCCTGCGACGGGTGCCTTCGTGCATCCGTTCACTCTGCTGACGGTCCCGGCCGACGTTCCCGAGTCGAGTCTCGCGCTGCGTGCCGTGTACGCCAGCAACATGGTCGACCCGACGACCGGGTTCCGCCCCTTCGGTCCGCGCTTCGCGTTGTCGGGCTACGACGTCCTGGTGCGCAGTTCGGGGCAGTGCGCGAACGGTGCCGCGACCTCGGTGACTCTCTACCGCGGTGATGGTGACGTGACGACGTACGTTCTGCAGACCGCGAATTGCACCTCGTACGACGTGGTCCAAGGCATCTTCGACTCGCTGTCGTTCGACGCGGCCAGTGACCAGTACCGTCGCCGCCTGGCTGACACCGGCCACACGATCGTCTACCAGCGCATCGCGTCCACCAACCAGTACCGACGGAAGGGGGTGGTCGACCAGTACGGCAACACGATCTACTACCTGTACAACGACGCTCTCGGACAGCCGACCGAGCTGTCGACGATCCTCGACATCCGCAACGTCAAGATCGTCTTCACCTGGGGCACCGTGGCGGGGCAGCGGCGCGTCGTCCGCATCGGCTACGACCGGAACTCGGTCGGGATGCCGAACCTCGCGGACGGTGATCTGGAGATCGACCTGGCCTACGACCCGGCGACGGCGGCCCTCACCAGGATCGCGTGGTTCAACACCGAGGTCATCCGTGACTCGCAAGCGCCGTTGGGTCGCCTGAACGTTCAGACCGAGACCAGCAAGCTGCGGCCGGCGTTGCGGCTGACGTGGCACGCCAACGGCCACATCTGGAAGGTCTACGACGACACGTACGTGAGCCAGAGCGTGCTGCGCATCCACAACGAGTGGAGCCAGGACGCTGCCTACGGTTGGCGCGTGGTCAAGCAGGGCGAGGGTGACCTGCAGACGACGACGATCATCCACAGCTTCGACTACTCTGCCTGGCCGACCTTCAACCGCACGGTGTACGTCAACCCGATCGGTACCGCGGTGACCGTGACCATGAACCCCAACCTGGCGGTGACCGGGGTGACGATGGCTGCCGCGATCCTGCCGCGCGACGCCGAGTTCGGCGTCGGAACGGACCACCAGAGCCTGGATTGGACCATCGGCTACAACGCGCCGTGGGGACTGCCGTCATCCATCGTCACGCCGCTCGGTCGGACGTTCACCTTCGGTTGGTCGGCGGCCACCGGCGCTCTCGAGAGCGTGACCGTCGCCAAGTCGGGGCTGCAGGTGAAGCACGGCTTCGACTACGAGACGATCGACACCAGCGTCAAGAAGGCCTACTCGTACGAAGGTACGACGCAGAGGATGGCGCACACGTTCGTCTACGCGCGCTCGGGAGAGTCCATCCAGTCGGTGACGATCTCGTCCGAGGCCTACACCGACGCGCGCGGCACTTCGCATCTGCCGATCGTGCGCAAGCTCAACTTCAACGGCCGTGGTCAGTTGATCGAGCAGACGGACGGCGAAGGCACCGCGACACGAATCACCTACCGTACGGCGGTCGAGAGCGGGCGCTACTTCGAGGCGACGTCGTCCGTCGGACCGGCCGTCAACCCGATCGTCACGACGTTGACGACCGACGATCTCGGGCGCGTCACCGGGGTGGCGCGCGGTGGCGCCGGCCGGGAGACCAAGTACGCCTACGACACGTTGCGCCGCGTGAAGAGCATCACGTCGTGTTCGTGCGCGGGCCTCACCTACTACTCCTACGATCGTCACGGTCGCCTGGCCGTGCGCCGGGTCGAGAACCGCGACGAGAACGGTGTCAGCCGCCCGCGTGCCTGGGTGCAGGAGGAGTGGCTGTACGACGACCTGGGTCGGCTGGCGGTGACCAACAACGACCAGGCGCCACTGGATGCGGCGTCGGAAGACGTCTTGTCGACCGCCTACTTCTATCGGGCCGACCACCTGCCGCAGACGGTGGTCATGCCGAACGGCAGCGCCAACAGCGTCGTGTGGGACGGCTATCGGTTCCACTACAAGACCGTTCACGATCAGGCGGGCGTGGCCTTCGTGCCGGCTCGGCACTTCTACGACCGCGACGGCATGCTGGTGCGCATCCGAGACGGCGCCGGTGCCGACAGACTGATACAGCGCGACGCACTCGGCATGCTCGATGCCGTGCTCGACCCGACCGGTCGCGGCAAGGTGCAGGTCGTACGCGACGGTCTCCGCCGCGTGCAAGAGGTCGTGGCGATCAGCTTGGTGTCGAGCGCAACGGTGGCGCGCGTCGGCTACGACTACGACGAGATGGGCGAAGTCATCCGCGTCAAGAAGTGGATTCACGACGCCGGCAGCGATCTCTTCGACACCGCCCTCATTCTGCGCAACGGGCGTGGGCAGGTGATCGAGTTGGCGGAAACCGACAAGCGGTCCGATGCCAACCTGGCGAACGGCTACCGCCGCGGTTGGCGGGCTGCCTACGACGACTACGGACGCCTGCTCTGGCAGGCGGACAAGATGTCCGACGACTCACCGACCGCCGCTTCGCCGAAGCTGAACATCTTGGCCTACCAGTACCAACAGGTGACCGGCCTGCTGGAGAAGGTCGTCACCAAGGAACTCGAGCAGGCTGACTTCACGTCGCCGGCCGCGCAGGGCACGCAAGTCACCCGCGAGGACGAGATCGGCTACGACGCGATGGACCGAGTCGTCTCGCAGAAGCAGTGGCGGCAGGCAGGTTCGACGAGTGGGCCGCAGCTGATCCATCATCAGTTCAAGTACGACTCTCTGAACAACCAGGTCGAAGCGGTCGATGCCCTCGGTTCGACGGTGCGCTACGCCTTCGACGGGCTGGGCCGCATTCGCTTGCGCGAGGTGGTGGGCCAGAACGGCGACACCATCCAGGCGCACTTGAACTACGTGCTCAACACGACCGAGACGCGAGTCGACCGGACCGACGGGCTGGGTCGACTCACCAGCTTCCTCTTCGACAAGGTGGGGCGTCTGGCGCAGATTCGCAAGCCAGGCTACGCCAATGGGACGGCGCACCTCACCGAGATCGCCTACGACGTCGCCGGGCGCATCGAGTACTTGCGGCTCGGTCACAATCCGACGACGCGGACCGTGATCAAGCACACGTACGACGCCGCTGGTCGTTTGCAGCGCCGCGGCCTCGAGGGCCCCGTGCCCTTCGGGCTGTCGTTGCTGGCCACCGCCGAGCAGTGGATCTACGACGACATCGGTCGCCTCGAATCGCAAGAGACCTTCTACGGGACCGCCCAGACCTCCTCCATGGTCCAGGTCGCGGAGAAGCGCGACAGCCTCGGGCACGTCCTCCAATCGGAGTTCGGCTTCCTCGGCGGCGGGCCGACCCTCACCCTGCGCAGTGACTACCACCCGACCTACGGATCGACCAACGATCTCGACTATCACAATCGCCGTAGCCTGGAGGTCGACTCCCCCGGAACGACGTACGTGCGCTACGAGACGACGCCGGACCGCGTCGGTCGGACGCAGGTCGGTCGTCTGAAGATCGGCGGCGGTGCGGTGAGCACCCTGGCGCGCTTCCGTTTCGGTGGGCCCCGCCTCCTCGAGCGTGAGCTCTACTACAGCAAGGTGGCGCACTCGACCGTGCCGGGCTGGGACGGTCAGAGCCGCCTCGACTCGCTGACCGTGCGCAAGGGCAGCACGCCGCTGTGGTCGTACGCGTTCACCCGCGACGACGAGGGACACACGCTGACTCGGCAGTACGACCGCGTCGGCGTGGCGGCCGGCGGCGGCGACAAGCTCCTCCTCGACGAGTTCAGCCGGATCACCGGCGCCAAGCTGGGCGTTCCTGGCGGCAGCGAGTGGGCCCAACCCTACGCCGGAACCTCGGTCTTCCAGAAGGAGTTGGCCTTCGGTCTCGACGACGCCCAGGGTCGCACTCAGGTCGACGAGTGGGTCGGCAGCAACCACACCCAGACGGCCTATCAGGTCGAGTCGACGAGCCACCGCTATTCGTCGGTGGGAGGTGTCGGGTTCCTCTACGACGGCGAGGGGAACCTCGTCTACGACGGCAACCTCTACTACATCTACGACTTCAAGAACCGGCTCTCGGAGGTGTACCGGTACGTGCCGGGCGCTCTCGACCAGGGGTTCAAGATGGACGGGCCGCGCGGGTCCGAGACGCGCTACGTGGTGACGCTCGAGCGTCTGCAGCAGCTGCACGCGCAGGCGGTCCAGCGCTGGATCGTCGCCAACGACAGCATCCGCAAGGGCATGCGCGACGTGTGGAAGGGCTACGCGCGCGGCGACTACGGTCCCAGTGCGAGCGGCACCATCGAGCTCGTCGCCTACTACGGCTACGACCCGATGAACCGTCGCGTCTACCGCATGGCCGGTAGCGGGAGCACGGGCTACACGACGTCCCTGTCCAGCTGGGATGGCTGGCGAGAGATCCAAGAGGTCGAGTATCTCGGAGGTACCACCGTCGCCGAGAAGCGCGTGTTCGTCTGGGGCAACGGCATCGACGAGCTGCTGTGCGTGCTGCACAAGGAAGGCTCGAGCTTCCAGAAGTACTGTGTGCACCAGAGCGAGTCCGCCAGCGTCGCGCAGTTGGTGGCGAGCAACGGTGCCGTCGTCGAGCGCTACGAGTACGACCCCTTCGGGCAGACCCGGGTCTACGACGGCGCTGGCAACCCGATCGGGTCGACCTCGGCGCGCGGCAATCCCTACGGGTTCGCGGGGCGGCGGCTCGATCCGGAGACCGGCCTCTACTACATGCGCAATCGCTACTACGCGCCGGCGCTGGGCCGTTTCATGTCCACCGATCCGAGCGGCAACTGGGCTGACGCGATGGCCCTCGGCAACAGCTACGCGTTCGTCGGCAACATGCCGACCGACTACTGCGATCCCCAGGGTGAGGGTGGGTTGTTCGGCGCCCTGATCGGGGGTTTGATCGGTGGGGCCGTTGGCTTCGCTTCGTCGTTCGTCGGCGGCCTCATCCAGGGCAAGTCGGTCGGCCAGGCAGCTCGGGACGCTGTGCCATCTCTGGTCGCCGGTGCGGTGGCCGGCGCGGTGGTCGGGGCGACGCTCGGACTGCTGGCGCCGCACATGGCGACGTTGACGACCTGCCAGCAAGTCGCCGTGAAGATCCAGATCGGCGCGACCTTCGGTCCTTCGGGCGCAGCAGTGGGTGCGAAGGTGGCGTGCTCTTGGCAGGGAAGGAGCAACGCCGAGACCAACCAGATCATCAGGAACGAAGTTCTCGGCGAGATCGGCTTCGCGTTCGCCGGTGAGCTCCTCCAGGTCGGCGCGCGGGCGGCGTTCCGTCGATCGGTGCTCGATCCGCCGCTGCCCGGCTACGCGACCGGGGACGCGGGCGGAATCGCCAACGTGCCCCCGACCCGCTTGCACGGCGGGCAGTAGGGCGCGCTCTCGGACGCGCTGCCGGGCGCCGGTCGGGTCGATGCGAGCCGGCGGCGCCCGGCGATGCGCCGATGGCGCCTCCGCGCTCAGTGCACGCGCAGGCGCACCTGGGTCTCCTCGCCGTCGCGCACCACGAGCGGCGCCGACACCGCCAGGCCGCGCTCGGCGTCGACGGCGACGCAGCGCACGGTGAGGCCGGCCGGCACACGCGTCAACGCGAAGCGCCCTGCGGGGTCGGCGGCCGGATAGCGGATGCGGGCGTAGCGGTCGCCGCCGGCCAGTGCCCGCTGCACGCCTTGCGCTTGCTCGGCCGCGGTCTCGGCCACGGTGAGGTAGACCAGGGCGCGTCCGACCGGCCGTTCGGCAGCGTCGACGACTTCGCCACGGACCGTGCCGCCGGGCGTGAGCGCCACCTCCAGGTCGTTGCGGAACGTGTCGGCGTCGACTTCGAACGGGCCCAGGAACGCCGGGGCGAAGTCGCGCTGGTGGACGGCGACGGCGTAGCGTCCCGGCCGCAGGCCGGTGAGATGGAAGGCGGACGATGGCTCGGGCTCGGCGAAGGCGATCCCCCGCTGCACCGGGCGCGGGTGCAGCAAGCCGTCGACGAGCTGCTCGCGCCAGTCGTCGCCGGCGAGCCACTCGGCGTCGACGTCCCACACGCGCACGATCACCGGCGCCCGTGCGGCTGCGTCGACGACGTGCCCGTGCAGCTCGCCGCGGTGCAGGCCGTGCGGGTCGGCGTCGTCCATGCGCTTGAGACGCAGGTCCAGGTCGGCGGCGTCGGGGGCGACGCCGCCGAGCTCGAAGGACGACCAAGGCGCGTTGGTGCCCACCAGCGTGACCGCGCCCGACCCGAGCCCGCCGATGGTGAAGCGTCCCTGTGCGTCGGTGCAGCCGACGCCGACGTCCTCGTCGTCCTGACGTGCCGACAGGCAGTAGCGGGCGACCGGCGCGCCGTCGACCACCGACCGCACCGTACCGGCCAGTGTCCGCGCGGCGGGCAAGCTCACGCGCATGGCGGGGGCTTCGGCGCCGGCGATCGCCAGCCGGCGCGTCACCGGCGCCAGGTCGCGGCCGCCGCCGTGCACGCGCACGATCTTCTCGCCGTGGTGGTCACCACGCAGGGTGGCGCGGCCGGCGGCGTCGGTCGTGGCGCTGGCTTCCTTCACCCTGTCTGCCTCGGGCTCCGGGCGTGCTTGACGGAACGCGGTGACGACCGCGCCAACCACCGGGCGGCCTTCGTCGTCCTGCACCGCGACCTGCATCGTCCAATCGCCGGGCGTGTCGGCGGCCCAGCGGTGCAGGGGCGCGCGCACCTCGCGGGTGGCGCCGTCGGCCAGCGTCACGTCGAAGTGGAACGGCGCGTAGTCGGCGAAACGGATCCACACCGTGTAGTTCTCCTTGCCGGCGGCCGGGACCGGCACCTCGAGGTCGAAGCGGCCGCCGGCGTCGACCGCGACCGAGCGCACGAAGGGCCGACCCTTGCTGCTGCGTCGCAGCGACGTGGCGTGCACCGTCGCTGCCAGCGGGCGTCCGTCCGCTTCGTCGAAGACGTTGCCCAGCACGTGGCCGCGGCCGTCGGCTCGATCCTGTGCCGGCGCCGGCACCGCGGGCGCGACCCCCGTGTCGGAGGACGCCAGTGGCCTGCGCGTCTCTCCTTCGCGCCGACTCTCGCCGGTGACCTGAGCGTGGGCGGCCGCGCTGGCCGGAGCGTTCGCTCGACGGCCGTCGCCGTCGTCGCGTGGGCCGGCCGCGAACCACGCGGTCACGCCGACCGCGACCACTGCGAGGATGGCGATGGCCCACGACGAACCCGCGGCCGCAGTGGTCACGCTCGCCGCGCCGCCGACCTGGAGTCGCAAGAGCTGCTCGGCGAGGCCTGGCGGCGGGCTCGACGCCACGCCGAGTCGAGGCAGCGTGTCTCCCAGGCGATCCGGCGAGAACGCGAACCCGCTGCCCAGGAGCGTTCGCTGCAGGCGCGACAGGGCGCGATGCACGCGGTCGTGCGCCGTCGACAGCGAGCACGACATGGCGCGGGCGAGGTCGTCGAAGGTGAGGTCTTCCTGGTAGCGCAGCACGACCGCCGCGCGCAGGTCGGGCGGCAGGTCGTCGAGAGCTCGGCGCAGGGCGCGCTGCTCGTCGGCGGCGGCGTGGTCGTCGTGGGTGGCGGCGTCTTCGTGCATGGCGCGTCGTCCTTCGTTGTGTCGGCGGGTCCTGGCTCCACGTAGGGTGTTGAGCGCCAGGCGCGCGCCCAACCAGCGCAGCGTGCCGCCCGGGTCCGGCCCGAGCGGCACCTTGCCCTCGAGCACGCGCACGAACACCTGCTGGGTGACGTCCTCGGCGTCGGCGGGCGCCAGGAGGCGCGCGGCCGTGCGGTAGACGGCCGCGTGGTGGCGGTGCACCAGAGTCTCGAACGGCACGGGAGTGGTCATGGTCTGTGGCGAGAGAACCCGAGGTCGCGCCATTTTCGGCGGAATCGTCGTGACCGGCGCGGGTCGGCGCACTCGCCGCGGATTCCGTCGGCGCCGCCAGCGGAGAACGCCGCCCGCCGGCCGGCCTGGTCTGCGACGGCAACCCGGCTCTCGATGCCGCGGGGATCTCGCTGGTGCGCCCGTCGACGCCGCTCTACGTTGCTGCCGTCCATCGGAGGGAGCATCCAAGCGACATGTTCGAGAACAGTCCGCACGAACGTCCTGCCTGCAATCTGTGTGGCGGCGAGTCGGTCCGCCTGATCCGTGGCGACAACTTCGTCGAGTGCACGTCCTGCCGGCTGCGCTTCTACTCGCCGCGGCCGACCTGGCAGGCGCTGAAGGACAGGATCTGGAATCCCGGCAACGCCGCCGGCCTCAAGAAGGAGGCCGATTCGATGTACGAGAAGGGGGTGATGTGGGGGGACCCGCCGGATCTCGCCTCCCAGTTCGCCTTCCTCGCCAACTACTACCGGGGCTTCCTCACCACCATCAAGCGCTACCGGCCGGATCTGAACTCGATCTTCGAGATCGGCGGCTCCATCGGTCGCTTCCTGCGGATGGCCCGCGAAGCCTTCGGCGTGCCCGTCTGCGACGGCTGCGAGATCAACTTCGAAGCGGTCAAGATCGCCAAGGAGAAGATGGGACTGCCGTCGATGGTCGCCGGTGATTTCTTGTCGTACTCCCCCCTCTTGAACGAGGAGCGCCTGCCGCGCACCTACGATTGCATCGCCGCGCTCGACTACATCGAGCACACGTATCACCCCAACGAGGACCTCGCCAAGGCCAACGCCATGCTCAACCCGGGCGGCGTGCTGGCGCTCAAGACCTTCCTCGAGGAACTCGACACGCAACGGACGATGGTCGACTACCCCTGGCACTCGCACCACTTCTTCGGTGACGTGCTGTACCGGATGGTCACGCAGAACGGGTTCTCGATCATCCACTGGGAGGTCCACAGCGAGAACCAAGTGTTCCTGGTGGCGCGCAAGCACGAGATCCCGGCGGACTACCGAAGCGCACCCAGCCGCGAGTGAGACTCGCTCCGACGGTGCACCGGTGCTGAGTTTCCTGTGTCTGCCGGCACCGACTCGTCGCGACGTTGTGCGCCGTCATCGCTCGAGCTCGGCCAACGCCTGGCGCACCCGCGCCCGCTCGGCCTCGGGAGGTTTGGTCAAGGCGTCGAACAGCCGGATGGCAGCGTTGAGGTGCTCTCGCGCCTGGGCGACCTCGCGCCGACCTTGGTAGCAGCGTCCGAGCACGGACTCGGTTCGCGCCAGGGCCAGGGGATCCTCGATGCTCGCGTCGCGGTGCAGGGCGACCACTTCGTCGAGGCACGCCACGGCGGCATCGAGGTCGCGAAGGTCGTACAGGAACACGCCGTAGCCGTAGAGCGCCTCGGCCAGGTCGCGTGCCGGCGTGCCCGGCGCGCGGCGCAGGCGCAGCACGTCCGCCCAATCCTGGCGCGCGCGCGCGTCGTCGTGGCGGGCGTGGTGCAGCACGGCGAGCTTGCTCAGGGTGATGGCGACCAGCGGATGCTGCTCGCCGAGGCGTTGCACCTGCAGAGCCAGGGCCCGGTCGAGGCTGGTGGCGGCATCGTCGAGTGCCTTCGCCTCGATCTGCATGGTCGCCAAGTTGGCCAACGTCTGCCCGAGTTCGTCCTCGCCGTCGCTGCCGAGGTCGCGGTAGCCGTCCGCGACCCGTTGCATGAGCGCGAGCGCTTCGTCGCGATGGTCGCAACGCCACAGGGTCACCGCCAGGTTCGCGGTGGTCTGCAGCGTCAGGGAGTGGTCGTTGCCGAGGATGGCAGCGCGGGCGGAGAGTGCCTGGCGTAGCTCTTGGGCCGCCGCCGCGAACTCGCCGCGCTGCTGGTGCACGGCGGCGAGGTTGTTGAGGCTCTCGGCCACGGCCAAGGTGTCGTCGCCGTCCGCGCGGCGCAATGCCAGGGCCTCCAGGTGCAGGGCCTCGGCCTCGGTGTCTCGGCCCAGGTTGCGCAAGCAAGCTGCCAGGTCGTTGGCCACCGCAGCCACGTCCGCGTGCGGGTGCGTCGGGGCGGCGCGATGCAGGGGTAGCGCTCGCTCGAGCAGCTCCGCGGCTTCGGCGTAGGCGCCGGTCCGGAACTTCACTTGTCCGGCGCTGCGCAGCGACAGCGCGTACTCCAGGGACTGCTCGCCGAAGGTGCGCGCGCGCAGATCCATGGCCTGCTGCACCAAGCGGGTGGCGTCCTCGTAGAGGTCCAGCCTGGCGCAAACCTGGCCCAACATGTCGAGCAGGTTCGCTCGCATGTGCGGCACGTCTGCGTACTGACGATCGACGCGTGCCGCGTGTGCCAGGATGCGAGCGTGGGCGCGCTGCTGCCAAGCGGCATCGTCCGCCGGCTGCGTCGGCAGGAACGCGTCCATCAGGAAGTCGGCGATGCTGTGGAACGAGTCGGCTTCGGTGTGCGCGTGTTCGGCCTCGGCGTGTGCACGCTGTTCGCCGCGGCGCGCTGCGACCAGGCCGTAGACCAGCGCGGCGATCGCCGTCGCGCTCGCCGCGGCCACCAGCCGGTGCCGACGCGCGAAGCGCGCCGCCTGGTAGAGCAGCGACGGCGGGTGAGCGCTGACTGGGCGTCCGCCCAAAGCCCGTTCGACGTCGTCGGCGAACTCTTGCACCGAGCGGTAGCGATCGTGCGGGGACGGCTGCAGGGACTTGCGGGCGACGTGGAGCAGATCGTTGCGCAGCGCGCGGGGCAGGTGCCGAGCTGCAGCGTTGAACACGCCCGGTAGGTCGCGCTCCGCGGTGCCGGTCGCCGACGGCCGCTGGCCGGTCAACAACTCGACCAGGACGACGCCGAGGGCGAAGACGTCGACGGCAGTGGTCGGCGGTGCGCCGGCTCGCTGCTCCGGGCTGGCGTAGGCCGGAGTGAGCGCGGTTGCCGCGGGCTCGGCTCGAGGCTGCGTGACGGTGTCGCTGCCGAGCAAGCGCGCGATGCCGAAGTCGAGCAGATGCGGTACGCCTCGCTCATCGATGAGGATGTTGGCGGGCTTGATGTCACAGTGCACCACCAGGCACTGGTGCGCGTACTGCACCGCCCGGCAGACCTGCACGAACAGGCGCAAGCGCGTCGGCACCGCCAGCCGGTGCGCGCTGCAGAACGCGTCGATCGGCTCGCCGCGCACCAGCTCCATCACGAGGTACGGGTGCCCGTCGTCGGTGGTGCCACCGTCGTACAAACGCGCGATGCTGGGGTGCTGCAGCGCGGCCAGCGTGCGTCGCTCGAGTTCGAACCGTCGCCGCACGGCGGTCGTCGAGTGGTCGGCACGGATCAACTTGATCGCCACCTCCTGCTCGAAGAGACCGTCGGTGCGCTCGCCGCGGTACACCACGCCCATGCCGCCGGTCGCGAGCCGGGCGGTGAGGCGGTAGGGTCCCAGGGTGCGCGCCAACAGCGGGTCGGCTGCCTCTGGTCGCGTGTGGGTCTCGAGTCGGGTGAAGGCGTCGTCGGCGCTGGTCTCGGCGCGCAGTAGGCGCTCGACCTCGGCGCGCAGGGTCTGGTCCTCGCCGCAGGCCACCGCGAGCCAGGCGCCGCGCGCCGCCGGCGCCTGTGCGCAGGCTCCGTGGAACAGATCTTCGACGCGTCGCCAGCGCTCGTTCACGGTCGTCGCCGAAGTTGACCGTCGCTCATGTGCCGCCCTCGTGCAGATGGGCACGCAGCCAGGCGCGCGCCAGGCGCCACTCGCGCTGCACGGTCGACACGGAGAGTCGCAGCGACCGGCCGAGCTCGGCAAACGACAGCCCGCCGAAGAAGCGCAGTTCGACCAGCCTGGCCTTGGCGGCGTCGAGTTGCGCCAACTGTACGAGGGCCTCGTCGAGCGCCAGGAGATCCGCGTCGGTCAGCGGCTCGGCCGGCTCGGCGTCGTCGAGTGGCACGCGCTCGAGCCGGCCGCCGCGCTTGTCACGGGCGCGCCGGCGCGCATGCTCGACGAGCACCCGGCGGATGGCGGTGGCGGCGGCCGCGAAGAAGGCATCGCGGTCGGCGAACGTCGCGTCGGGGTCGCCGGCCAAGCGCAAGTATGCTTCGTTGACCAGGGCCGTCGGCTGCAGGGTGTGGCCGGTGCGTTCCTGCGCCATCTCCCGGCGCGCCAGCTCGCGCAGTTCGTCGTACAGCGCCGTCGCCAGGTCGCGCGCCGCGTTTGCCTCGCCGTTCTGTGCGGCGCGCAGGATGCGGGAGAGGTCGGCCATCGCTCGGGGTGCCTACGGCGCCATCGGTCGTCGTCCACGCCGGGCTGGGCGCCGCACGGGCGGGCCAATGTAGCGGCCGGCCAGATGCCGCTGGCGGATTCCTGACCAAGATGCGGGTTGCCTGGCGCACTCTCGGCTGCCGCCTCCTCCATGCGGTCGTCCGTTCGCCGTTCCCTTCCGAAACGTGCCCCAATGCCGTCTGTTCGTCTTCGCATCGTCGCCGGTGGTCTCGCCGGCATCGTGTCCGTTTCTCTGACGTCGCTGGCCTTGCCGGCGCAGGGCCAGGCCAACGAGGTTTGGTCGCAGACCCTGACGCGCAACGGCTCTCAGTTGTACGGCGCCATGATCGGCATCGACGGCAGCGATGCGATCTACGTCACCGGACACAGCCCGGGCGTGAGCATCGAAACCGCGAGGCTGCGGCTCGACGGCACGCTGTTGTGGCAGGTGGAGTTCGCCAACGGCGGCACGCACACGCATGCCGATTGGTTGGCCGTCGACGCGTTCGGTGACGTCGTCGTGGCCGGCCACGTGGTGGCAGGCGGGAACCGGACGCCGAGCGGCTTCGTGACCCTCAAGTACGACCCGGCCGGCAACCTGTTGTGGTCGGACGTGATCCCCAGCACGTTCGGGTCGCTGGCCCGTGTCGCCACCGATGCGCAGGGCGACGTCGTCGTCCTCGGCCGCACCTGGGGAGCGGTCGGCAGCGGCATCGTGCTGATCAAGTATGCGCGCCAGGGTGGACGGCTGTGGATGCGCACCACGGGCTTGTCGTCGTCCAACCAGGACGCGGTGGGAGCGTTGGCGATCGACGCCGGGGGCAACATCTTCGCCACCGGTGGGGTTCTCGGCACGATGCTGACCTTCGCCTACGACGCGGCGGGCAACCCGCTGTGGTCACACTCTCTGCCGGCCATGGGCAGTGGCCTCGACTTGGCTCTCGGGCCGGCCGGCGAGGTCTACGTCGGCGGGGTGGCCAACGGCACGACGACCGACCGCAGCCTCGTCGCCAAGTACGACCGCACGGGCAACTTGGCGTGGACGCGCAACTACCCGGGCAACAGCGTGCGTCGTCTCGGTGTCGACCGGCACGGCGACGTGGTCATCACCGGGCCGATCTCGCCTGCGGGCGGCTACTTCAATTGGCTGACGCAGAAGCTCGATCCCGGCGGCACCGTGCTGTGGACGGCGACCTACGACCAGCACCGTTACAACGACGAGGTTCCCTACGGGCTGTGTCTGGGGCCGGACGACGAGATCTACATCACCGGCCAGGGCGGACCCGGTCCGACGTCGGGCGTGCTCAGCTACCTGCGCACGGTGACCGTGCGCTATGCGCGCTCCGGAGTCGAAGAATGGGTGGCGAGCACCTTCGACTCGGTGCGGGGGCTCGGCGTCGTGCGGCACGCCGACAACTCGTTGAGCGTGGTCGGCGAGTCGACGTTCACCGCGTTCCACTACGCCCAGACCGGGGTGTGGCGTTCGCTCGAGGGCGCGCTCGCCGGCAGCCAGGGGCCGCCGCGGCTGCTGGGCGTCGGCGCCCCGGTTGGCGCCAACCCGGTGCGCCTCGACGTGAGCGACGGTGTGGCGAACGCACCGGCGTGGCTCGTCGTCGGTCTGGCGCGGGTCAACCTGCCGATCCTGGGTGGCGTCCTCGTGCCGTCGCCCGACCTGGTGCTCGGTGGTCTGTCGCTCACCGGCGGCGGCGACCTGTCGCTGCCGCTCACCTGGCCCCGCGGCTTGTCTTCGGGGTTCGAGGTCACCTTTCAAGTTTGGCTCGCCGACGTTGCGGCGCCGCGCGGCTTCGCCGCGACCAATGCGCTCGCCGGGGTGTCGCGCTGAGGTCGGTGGGCCGGGCACGAGACCGGGCGGTCAGCGGAGGAGCCTGGCTCCATCCGCTGCAAGGCTGGAGCGATGGGCGACGACTTCGGTCGACCGCCCATCCTCGTGGTAGGCGGCGGACCCCGTCGAGGTGAACTCGCGTCGGCTGCCGGAGTCGGCGGCATGAGCGCTGCAGGGCCGGTGTGGTCGACGGCAACGGGCACCGCCTCCGGCCTGCAAACCGGTCGGTTTCGCGTACGTTGCGCCAGCGATGCAACGACGACACAGCCATGGCGACAAGGAGTTCAACGCCGAGACCCTGGCGCTGGGCTACGGCTACGACCCCGCGCTGTCGCAGGGCGCGGTCAAACCGCCGGTGTTCCTCACCTCGACCTTCCAGTTCGCGTCGGCGGCGGAGGGCAAGCGCTTCTTCGAGCTTGCCTACGGGCTGCGCCAACCCGACCCGGGCGAGGAGGCCGGCCTCATCTACAGCCGCATCAACAACCCCAACCTCGAGATCTTCGAGCACCGCATCGCGGCCTGGGACCGAACCGAGGTCGGCGCCACGTTCGCTTCGGGCATGGCGGCGATCGCCACGGCTGCCTTCGCGCTGCTGCGGCCGGGCGACGCCGTGATCTCGACGGCGCCGGTGTACGGCGGCACGCACCATCTCTTCCAGCACATCCTGCCGGAGTGGGGCGTGGAGGTGCGCTTCGTGCACGCGGGCGACACGGCGCCCGCGGCCATGGCGCAGGCGGCCCGCGAACTGGGCGGCGAGCGCGTGCGCCTGCTGTTCGTGGAGACGCCGGCCAACCCCAGCAACGTGCACACCGACATCGCGGCGGTGGCGGCCTTGGCGCGCGAGCTGGGCGCCGCGCACGGGCGGCCGGTGTGCACCGCGGTCGACAACACCCTGCTCGGTCCGGTGTTCCAGCGCCCGGCGCCGCTCGGTGCCGACCTCGTGCTCTACTCGGCGACCAAGTTCCTCGGCGGGCACAGCGACCTGGTCGCCGGCGTCGCCACCGGGTCGCGCGCCCTCATGCGGCCGATCCTCGAGCGGCGCGCCTTCTTCGGCACCATGACCAACCCGTTCACCGGCTGGCTCCTGCTGCGCTCGCTCGAGACGGTGTCGATCCGCATGCGCCGGCAGGCCAAGAACGCGCGCGCCCTGGCCCAACTCCTGGCCGAGCATCCACGCGTGACCAAGGTGCTCTTCCCCGGGCTGCTGCGCAGCGAAGACCCGCAGCACGCCCTCTGGCAGCGCCAGTGCACGGGTACGGGTTCGATGATCGCTTTCGAGGTCGAGGGCGGCGAGGAGGCGGCGTTCGCGGTGCTCGACCGCTTCGAGGTGTGCCGCCTGGCGGTGTCGCTCGGTGGCACCGAGAGTCTCGTGGAGCACCCGCGCACCATGACGCACTCCGACGTGCCGCCGGAGGAGAACGAGCGCAGCGGGGTCACTCCCGGTCTGATCCGCATGTCGGTCGGACTCGAACACCTGTCCGACCTGCGGCGCGACTTGACCCACGCGCTCGGAGCGTTGGGTTCTTGAGCTGACTCGAACGACCAAGGCCAACGTGCCAGCCATGCAGTGGGTAGGGTCGAGACTCTCCCGCTGAACGCCGGCTCGCCGCTCCGCCTCGCAGCATGGAGGTGGAACGGTTCGAACCGCCGGTGCGCGAGCGAGGTGCTTCGTGGTCGGCGGGGACGCTGCGCGACGCGGCGTCTGCGATGGCGCCGGCCGATCTACGTCTTTCTTGCGTCCGAAGTGCGCCCGTCGGCCGACCCGCAACGGCATCGACTGCAGTGTCGTCGTCCGCAGTCGTGCCAGCTCCGAACGAGACCGAGGACACGGCTCGGGGTCGAGCGTACGATGCAGCGTCGTTCCGAGAGTGCGGAGAGGAGTGTGACCATGCAGATGACGACTCGTTCCATCCTGGCGTTCGCGGTGCTCTCGCTGCCATCGCACGCCATCGCCCAGTCCGTGCTGTTCGACTTCTTCGGTGTTCCGGGCGACGCGTTCGGCTCGGCCGTCGCCGGTCCTGGCGATGTCGATCTGGACGGCTACCCCGACGTGGCCGTCGCCGCGCCGGCACGCAACGGTGGCGGCGGTGGCGTCGACGTCTTCTCCGGACGTACGGGCGCCTTGGTGTGGTCGCTCGCTGGCGTGGCCGGCGAGGGGCTCGGCCGCGACGTCCTGGCGGCCGGCGACATCGACCGCGACGGCCACGCCGACCTCTGGGTGCGTACGGCGTCGGCGGTGCTGGCCTGTTCCGGACGCACCGGCGGCGTGCTGTGGCGCGTGCCGACCGCAGACTTCGTGGCGGCGGCCGGCGACGTCGACCTTGACGGCCACGCCGACCTCCTGCTCGGCACGGCGGACCTGGGCGGCACCAGCGTGTACGCCGTGGTCGGTGGTGCGACCGGTGGCATCCTGTGGGCGCACGTTCCCGCGCCCATGCGCCTGGTGGCGTTGGGCAGCGCCGGGGATATCGATCGCGATGGGCACGACGACGTCATCGCCACACTGACCGACCCGACCGGGTCGACCCGCACCCTCGAGATCCGCTCGGGGCGCACGCAGCAGGTTCTGCGCTCGACCTCGGCGTCCGCCTACTACGGAGAAGGCAGTCTGGTGGGACCCGCCGGCGACTGGAACGGCGACGGCTACGACGACACGTTCGTCATGCAGGACCGCGTGTCGCCGCCGCCGACCTTCTCGGTCGGCTACGTCACCGTGCGCTCCGGGCTCGACGGTGCGCAGCTGTGGGGCTACTCGGGCAGCTACTACTGCGATCGCTACGCCATCTGCACCCTGGTGCGCTTGCTGTCCCGCTTCGAACGTGGCGGCGACTTCGATGGCGACGGCCTGGCCGACCCCTTGCTCTGGCTGGGTGGCGAGGTCG
Organism: Planctomycetota bacterium; assembly: GCA_041398565.1. Classification (GTDB taxonomy): domain Bacteria; phylum Planctomycetota; class UBA1135; order UBA1135; family UBA2386; genus DATGPD01. The sequence continues at coordinate 1,401,321 of JAWKUN010000002.1, forward strand.
TCGTGCTGCCGCGCGTCGTCGCGACGTCGCTCGAGTTGCCCTCGTCGGTCGTCGCCTACGCCGGCGACGTCGACCGGGACGGCCGCGACGATCTGATCGTCGGGCTCGGTGACCGCGTGCAGGTGATCAAGGCGACCGTCGGCCTGCGCTCGCTCGGCGGCTTCGGCTACGTGCCGCGCATCGGCGAGTCCTACGCGGTGGCCGGAGTCGGCGACCTCGACGGCGATGGCTACGACGAGGTGGCCTACAGCGCGCGCGGCTACACCGCCTTCGGCGACATCTTCGGCTGCACGATCCGTTCGAGCCGCGATGCGAGCGCCGTCCTCGGCTTCTCCGGATCGGGCACCTTCCCCAGCGTCCTCGTCGCGGCGCCGGCTGGCGACGTGAGCGGTGACGGCCGCGGCGACGTGGTCGTCGGCTTCAACTCGGTGAGCCCGCCGCGCACCGACCACCGCGCCGAGGTGTGGGCGAACGGGGTCGAGCTGTACCAGTTCGACAACGCCGACACGAGCTACGGCATCGCTGTCGCCGGCGACGCCGACTGGAACGGCGACGGCCGCGCCGATGTGTTCGTCGCGGCGCAGACCTTCACCGAGGTGTGGTCGGGCGCCACCGGCTCGCTCCTCTACACCTTGCCCGCCGGCGGGAGGCACCTGGTGAGCCTCGGCGACGTGAACGCCGACGGCGTCGGCGACGTGGCGATCGGCAACGATGTCTATTCCGGGAGCAACCGCCAGGTTCTCTTGCACCTCACCTCTGCCCCGTACGCCGCCGGCGACACCGACAACGACGGCCACGCCGACCTGTGGCTCGTCGAGACGGCCGGGGCGACGCTGTACTCCGCGCGTCTGGGGGTGCTGCGCGTGTTGCCGTGGCCGCAGGGTCAAGCCGCGGCGATGGTGTCGGCGGGCGTCGACTGGGACGGCGATGGGGTGGGCGACCTCCTGGCTGGTTTCCCGAGCGCCTCGCCGGGCGGGACGGTGGTCGTGATGTCCGGTCTCGACGGCCGGCCGCTGTTCACGCAAGGCGGCGGTCGCACCGGCGACGCCTTCGGGCACACCGCCGCACTCCTGCGTGCGCCCGCGGGCGCGGCGGCGAGCCTGGCGGCTGACTCCTCGGCGGGCGGACCGCTGGCGACCGGCTACGCTTGGCTCGTGCGCGAGCCGCGCACGCCGGGCGGCCAGGTGGCCTCCGGCCGCGGCTGCGTCGGCGGCGTCGGCGTTCCGCGCCTGGCGTGGATCGGTGCGCCTCGGCTCGGCTCGTCGGGCAGCTTCGCCCTCGACCGAGCGCCGGCGACCACGGCGGCGGTGTTCATCCTCGGCGGCAGCGAGGACCAATGGCTGGGCGCGAGCCTGCCCCTGCCGCTCGCCGGCCTCGGCATGGCGGAGTGCGTCCTGCACGCTGCCGCCGACGTGCTGGTGCCGACCGTCACCGACGGTGGTGGCCGCGCGACCCTGCCGTTGACCCTTCCAGCGGATCCGATCTTGGTCGGGGCGCGCCTGCTCGCGCAGACCGCGCAGTTCGACCCGGCGACGAATCCGCGCGGGGTGACGATGAGCGAGGCCCGTCGCATGGTCATCATGCGCTGAGCCGCGCGCGGCGCCGGCCCCCTGCGGGCGCGACTCCGCCACGCGGGCGGGTCGCGCTTTTTCTTCGATCGATCTGCGGACCGGCCCGTCGTCTCGCGCATCCCGAGCCAACGCCGGGGCAGACCCCTGCTCCGACGTGGCCCCAGGACACCATCATGCGCACCTCCCTCGCCAGGCCGCTCTTCGGCGCCGCGCCGTGCTTCGCCGGAACCCTCGGTCTTCTCGTTCTCGCCGCGGCGGCACCCGCCCAGGCGATCGTGCATCCCCAGCACTTCACCCGGGCCGAGGCACCCTACGCCAACGTCCTGCCCTTCGGCTGGACCAACGTGCCGATCCGCCTGCTGCAGGTCCACGCGGGGGTGCCCGCCGGGACGATCCGCGGCATGGCGTTCAGGCTCGACGCTGGCCAGACCACAGACGTGGCCGCGTTCCAGGCGGTGGTCGAGGTCGAGATGTCATCTTCGGTCACCTCGGTGCTGGCTCCCAACGCCACCTTCGACGCCAACCACGGCGCCGACCGCACCACGGTGTTGCCGGCGACCGTGGTGAACTTCGCCGCGGCGCCGCGCACGCTGGCACCGCGGCCGTTCCTGCACACGCTCGCCTTCAGTACGCCGTTCAACTACGGCGGCGCGGTGCCGCTGTGCTGGGACATGCGCATCAGCAACCGCAGCGCGACCACCAACTTCGAGTACGACCAGGCGATCACTTCGGCCAACCCGCCCGCGACCATCATGTCGTTCGGCGATGGCTGCCGCCTGTTCGGGGCGACGGCGGCGATGACGCTGTCGGCGTCGAGCACGACCAACTGGTCCGGCGCAACGGTGACTTTCCGCTTCGCCGGCTCGCGCCTGCCGCCCAGCAGCGTGGTGGCGCTCAGCACCGGGGTCAGTACCGCGAGCCTGAACGGGGTGCCGTTGCCGTTCGTGCTTCCGGGTAGCGCCGCGTCGCCGTCGGGGCCGTGCACGATCTACAACGACTCGCTCCTGCAGCTGCCGGTGTTCACGACGGCGTCAGGGGCGTTGGCCACCAACACCAACGTGACCTTCCCGCTGCGGCTTTCGATGAACGGCGCCAGCTTGTTCACCCAGGTCCTGGCTGCCGATCCGCAGGCCAACCCGTGGGGCGTGACCACCAGCAACAGCGTGCAGATGCACCTGACGGCGCCGTTCACCAACGACGCGGTGAGCCGGGTCTGGGTCGGCGGCAGCCTGGTCGCCAACGGCCGCGTCGACGCACGCTACGGCGCCGTGGTTCGGTTCATGCGCTGACCTTTCCCTGTGGCGACGTCGTCGCCGACTCAGCGCGCGCGGCCGTGCGCGCCGGCCCGAGCGGGCAGGGCGTCTTGGAGTTCGCGGACCAGCGCGCGTGCGGCGACGACGCGAGGGTGCTCGCGGCCGAGGCGCGCGGCGAACTCCTCGGCGGCGCGTTCCGCGTGCGGCAGCGCCTCCTCGACGCGGCCGGCGTCGCGCAGTGCCACCGCCAGCGACTGCCGGGTGTTGCTGGTCAGCAGGTGCGATTCTGACAGCGATTTCACGACGTCGTCGAGGAGAGCGGTGAACCCGACGACGGCTTCGTCCAGGCGCTTGGCGCGCCGCGCGCAGGTCCATTGACCGTGTCGAGCCGAGAGCGTGGCCTCGGCGCCGGCGCCGACAGTGCGTGCCAGGCGCGGCACCAGGTCCGCGTACTCGGCCATGGCTGCCAGCGGATCGCCGAGGTCGGCTTGCAGCCCGGCGAGGTTGGCGCGGATCTGCAGCACCGTCGAGTGGTCGGGCGGGAACATCTGCGCGGCCAGCGCCGCTGCAGCCTCGAGGTGTGGCTTCGCATCGGCGTTGCGTTCGAGGTCCTGGAGCGTGGCGCCCAGGTTGTTCTCCAGCCCGAGCAGCGCCGCGCGGGGCGGATCGGGCAGCGCATGCGCGGCGGCGATCGCTGCCTCCAGCGCGGTGATCGCCTCTGCGGCCGGTCCGAGGCTCGAGCGCACCAAGGCCAGGTTGCCGAGGCTGGTGAAGGTGGCGGCGTGTGCGGCACCGTGCAGGCGGCGGCGGCCGGCGACGGCTTCGGTGAGCGGGGCGATGGCGTCTGCTTCGCGTCCGAGTCCGATGCGCGCCACGCCGAGATCGTTGAGGGCCGCGTACAGCACGCTGTCGTCCGGACCCAGTTGGCGTCGGGCGCGCGCGACGAGCGGCGTGAGCGTCGCCTCCAACTCGGCGTAGCGCTCGCGTCGACCGAGCACGCTGGCGGCCGCGATCTCGGAGTGGATCGTCTCGGTGGCGTCGGGGCCGAGTCGAGCGCGCCGCAGGGCGACCGCGCGCTGCAGGTGTTCGTCGGCGCGGTCGAGCTCGCCGAGCTGGCCGTAGATGTCGCCCAGCGTGTGGTACAGCGCGGCCGCGATGAGCGGCCGGTTGGCGAAACGAGGTTCGATGCGCTCGCTCGCTCGCTGCATCAGCTGGAGGATGTTCGCGTCGGGTCCGAGTTGGTCGGGAGCCGTGGCGCCGAGGACGTCCTCGGCCAGGAAGGTGTTGATCTCCTCCTGCGCGCGCTTCTCGTCGAGGGCGCGTCCGCGTTCGCGTTCCGCGGTCGCGAGGCCGAGCGCGAGACCGATCATGCCGACCACGAGCGCCGTCGCGACGCCCAACAACGCCAGCGCCAGCCTGCGCTCGCGGCGGACGAAGCAGCGCACACGGTACGTCCAGGTCGGCGGCCGCGCCTCGATCGGCTGCGCTCGGAGCGCACGCTGGACGTCGGCGCGCCACGCGCTCACCGACGGATAGCGCCGCTCTGGCTCCTTCTCGAGCGCGCGCAGCGCGATGGCGTCGAGGTCGGCGAGGAGCGCGCTGTCGGCCGCGCCGGCTGCCGCTGCGGTTCCCGCCAGGCGCCGGCTCGGCGGCGGGGGCACGTGGTCGCGCAGCCGGGCGAACGTGCTCGCCAGATCCGGCCCCGGGGCGATCGGCGGCTGTCCGCACACCAGCTCGTACAGCAGCGCACCGAGCGCGTACACGTCGGCACGCGTGTCGATCTCGCCGAGCGCGGCCTGCTCGGGCGCCATGTAGCCCGGCGTGCCCATCGCGAAGCCACCGGTGAGCGGCAGCGGCGCGGTGAAGGCGCCGGCGCGCGCCTTGGCGATGCCGAAGTCGAGCACGATCGGCGTGGGCGCGCCGTCGGCCGTGGCGACGACGACGTTCGCCGGCTTGAGGTCGCGGTGGATGACGCCGCGCTGGTGCGCGTATTCGACGCCGTCGGCGACCTGCAACAGGAGGCGCACGCGCTCGCCCAGCGGCAGGCGCGCATGCGTGCAGTATTCGGTGAGCGGTTCGCCGGCGACGTAGTCCATCACCAGGAACGGCAGGCCGTCGGGCGTGCGGCCCGCGTCGAGCAGGCGCACGACGTTGCGGTGCGCGAGGCGTTCGAGCGCGCGCCGTTCGACGTCGAAGCGGGCAGCGAGGTCGGGGTCGAGCGCCGCCTGCGGCACCAGCTTGACGGCGACGCGACGGCGCAAGGGCTCGTCCTGTTCGGCGAGGAAGACGTGCCCCGAGCCGCCGCGACCGATGCGGCGCACGAGGCGGTAGGGGCCGAGCCTTGTGGGGGGGCGGACGGCGACGGGCCCGGACGTGGAGTCGGCGGCGACGTGGCCGTCGTCGGTGGGGGACTGCGGGGCGGAGCCGTCGTCGAGGTCGTGCTGCAGCAGCGAGCGGACCTCGCATGCCAGTGCCGAGTCGTCACCACCGAGTGCCGCGAGCGCGTCGAGCCGTGAACTCCGCGCGGGTTCGGGCAGGTTGCGCAGCTCGACGAAGAGGGCCGATGCGCGCGCGTGCAGGGCGTCGGGCTTCACTCGTCGGCCCCGCGATCGCCGAGCTCGCGCCGCAGCCAGGCGCGAGCGACCGCCCAGTCGCCTTCGACGGTGCGCTTGGCAGTGCGCAGGGTGCGGGCGATGTCGTCCATGGTCAGGCCGCCGAAGATGCGCAGGGTGACCACGTCGGCCTGGCGGGAGTGCAGAGCGCGCAGCCGGTCCATCGCAGCCTGCAGGGCTTCGAGGTCGACCACCGTGGCAGTCGGGGCTTCCTGCTCGCCGAGCTCGATGCGCACGCGGTCGCCGCCGCGCTTGTCGGCCGCGCGCCGCCGCTGGTGGTCGACGAGCACCTGCTGCAGGACGCGCGCCGCCAGCGCGAGCTGCTCGGCGCGCGGCAGGTCGGGGATCGGTGACGTGGTGAGCAGGCGCAGGCACGCTTCGTTGACCGCCGCGGTCGGCTGCAGCGTGTGGTCAGGCCGCTCGTACGCGAACGTGCGGTGCGCGATGTCGCGCAGCTCGGCGTAGAAGCGCTCGGTCACCGCGAACGTGCGTCGCGTGTTCGGATCGTCGGGCGAGGTCATGACGCGCGGACCCGCAGCGTAGCGTTACGCCCAAGTAACGACGTCCGCATGTTGGTGTCAGACTCCACTCTGTTACTTTCGGGGTATGAGCGATTCCTCTCGACGCGCGTTCCTCCAGTGGGCGGCGGGGTTCGGCGCGGCGCCCCTTCTCGGCCGGCCGCAGGATGGGCAGAAGCAGGAGCCCACGAAGCCCGTGCCCATCGAGACCCGCGTGCTGGGGAAGACCGGGCTCGAGGTGCGCCTTCTCGGATTCGGCGGCTCCGAGATCGGCTCGCAGGGCACCGACCAGGCGGTGGTCGACCGGCTGCTCAACTCCGCTCTCGACGCAGGGCTGAACGTGCTCGACACCGCCGAGTGCTACCACGACTCCGAGGAGCAGATCGCGCGCGCGGTGAAGCACCGGCGCAAGGACTACTTTCTGTTCACCAAGTGCGGCCATTGGCTGCCGGGCGACCGGCGAGGCGCCGACTGGACCAAGCCTGTGCTTCTCGCGTCGATCGACCGCAGCCTGAAGCGCTTGCAGACCGAGGCCGTCGATCTCGTGCAGCTGCACATGGCGCCGCTCTCGGAGCTGGAGAAGGGCGACTGCATCGAGGCGCTCGAGGAGGCAAAGAAGGCGGGCAAGACGCGGTTCATCGGCTACAGCGGCGACGGCGAGGCGGCGAAGTTCGCGCTCGCGTCCGATCGCTTCGACACCTTGCAGACCTCGGTGAGCGTGTTCGATCAGGAGGCCATCGACACGACGCTGCCGATGGCCAAGGCGAAGAACGTCGGCGTCATCACCAAGCGCACGATCGGCAACGCCGTCTGGCGCTATGACGAGCGCCCCAAGAACGGCTACCACGTCGAGTACTGGCGGCGCCTGCAGGAGCTGCGCTACGACTTCGCGGCTGGCGACAACCGCAACGACCCGGGCCCCGAAGGCACCGCCGGCATCGCGTTGCGTTTCGTCGCGTCGCTGCCCGCCGTCGCCGTCATGCTGGTGGGCACCACCAAGCCCGAACGCTGGCGCCAGAACGCACGACTCCTGGCCGCGGGCCCGCTGCCCGAGGACCGCATGCAGGCGATCCGTGCGCGTTGGCGCGAAGTCGCCAAGCCCAACTGGACCGGCCAGGGCTGACCGCGCCCGTTACGCCGGCGTAGCGACGTGCACCGGTTGGTGTCTGACTCCACCTTGTGGGTTCATTCGGTGCGCAGGGCTTCGATGGGGTCGAGGCGTGCGGCGGTCCAGGCGGGGACGGCGCCGCCGAGAAGGCCGATGCCGCAGGCGACCACCTCGGCGAGCGTGGCGTAGAGCGCCGAGACCTTCACCGGGACCATGGGGGCGAAGGTGGTCAGCGCCAAGGCACCGCCGCCTCCGAGCAGCAGGCCCAAGATCCCGCCCAGGCCGGCGAGCATCACCGCTTCCAGGAGGAAGAGGCCGAGCACCTGTGGCGAGCGCGCGCCGAGCGCCCGCAGCAGGCCGATCTCGGCGACTCGCTCGCGCACGGCGATGGTCATGATGGTCAGGACGCCGACGCCGCCCACCAGGAGCGAGATGCCGCCGAGCGCGGCGACGGCGAACGTGAGCACGTCGAGCACCGTGCCCAGGGTGTCGAGCATCTGCTGCTGGGTGATGACGGTGAAGTCCTCCTTGCCGTGGCGCGCGGTCAGCACGCGCTTGATCGCCGCGGCGACTCGATCGGTGGCGGCGTCGAGCTCGGTCAAGACGTCGAGCTCGACGACTCCTTCGCGGTTGAACATGGCGAGCGCGCGCTCCACGGGCACGTACACCGTGTCGTCGAGGTCGAAGCCGAGGTACTGCCCCTTCGACTCGCTGACGCCGATCACGGTGTAGCGCTCGCCGCCGATCTCGATGCGGGCGCCGAGCGGGTTGAGCGCGCCGAACAGCTGCGCCCGGGCCTTGGGTCCGAGCACCGCCAGTGCTCGCGGCACACCCAGCTCACGGGGCAGGAACGTGCCGACCGCCGCGCCGTACTTCCACACCCGCGGTGCGTCGGCGGTGACGCCGATCACGGTCACGCGCCGAGTGCGCGCGTTCGCCCTGATCTGGGCGTTGCCGGTCACGACCGGCATCGCCGCCAGCACCTGCGGCAGGGTCTGCAGAGCCTCGGCGTCGGCGACGGTGAGCGGCCGCACGCTACCGACGATGCCACCGGGCACGCCATGGGTCCGCGTCTGTCCCGGGGTCACGCCGACGATGTTCGTCCCGAACTGCGTGAACTGACCGAGCACGAAGGCGTGGACGCCTTCGCCGATCGCGGTGAGCAGCACGACGGCGGCGACTCCGACGGCGATGCCGAGCGCCGTGAGGCGCGTGCGCAAGCGCCCGGCGCGCACCGACTGGGCGGCGAAGCGGAGGAGGTCGAGGGTGCGCACGGTTGGCCTCGCTCACCTCCGCGACAGTGCTTGCACCGGATCGAGACGCGAAGCGCGCTGTGCCGGCAGAACCCCGAACGCGACGCCCGCAAGCATGGCGACGGCCAGCGCGGCGAAGGCGGCGTACCCGGGCACGGGTTTGGCGAGCGCCGGGTACATCCCTCCGGCCACCGACGCCATGCTCACGCCGACGACCAGGCCGAACACCGCGCCGAGCGAGGACAACATGAGCGCCTCGCACAGGAAAGCGGCGCGAATCTGACGCGCGCGGGCGCCCACCGCCTTCAGCAGGCCGATCTCGCGCGTCCGCTGCGCCACCGACACCACCATGACGTTCATGATGAGGATGCCGGCGACGACCATGCTGATGGCGGCGATGCCGGCGACGCTCTTGGTGAGCACGGCCAGGATCTCGTCGAAGGTGTTCATCAGGGAGTCCTGCGTGAGGATGGTGACGTCTTCTTCGCCGTGCCTCTCGGCGAGGATCCGGCGCACGTCGGCCTTGGCCGCGTCGATGCCGTCGCGCGACGTCGCCTGTACGAGGATGCGGAACAGCGACGCTCGGTTGAACAGCGCCAGGGCGTCGGCCACCGCGACGTACACACACTCGTCGACGTCCAGGCCGAGCGAGGTGCCCATCGGTTGCAGCACGCCGTGCACGCGGAAGCGCCGGTCGCCGAGGCGCACGACTTCGCCGAGCGGCGACGTGTCGCCGAACAGCTCGGCGCGGACCTTGGCGCCGAGGACACAGACGCCGGCGCCGCGGTGGGGCTCGACGCCGTCGAGGAAGGCGCCGGTCGCCAGCGTCAGGTGCCGGATCGCCAACATCGCGTGGGTGCTCCCCAGCACCGGACACTCGCGCTCGCGCGCCCGCTGGCCGGGCCACGCCGACGCGGCGCGGTAGCTCACCGGCGCCACCCCGAAGGCAAGGGGCGCCACCATGTGGACGGCCGGGATGCGGGTGAGGGCCAGCGCGTCGTCGATGGTCAGGTCGCGCGGCGTCTCGGACAGGAGTGGCGGCGCCCCACCCACGGTCTCGTTGCGGCCCGGTAGCACGATGATGAGGTTCGTTCCCAGCGACTGGAACTGGTCGGCGATGTACGAGCGTGCGCTCTCGCCGAGCCAGGTGAGCAAGACCACGGCGGCGACGCCGATGGCCATGGCCAGCAGGCTGAGAAGCGAGCGGAGGCGCGCGAACCACAGGCTGCGCCAGGCGAAGCGCACGAGGTCGAGCCACCTCATGGCGTCGAGTCCTCGGCGATCGCGCCGTCCACCATCTTGATCCGTCGCCGGGCGCGCTTGCCCAGGTCGGGGTCGTGGGTGACGACGACCAGGGTCAGGCCGTCGGCGTTCAGGCCTTCGAGCGTGGCGACGATGTCGTGGCTCGACGCGCGGTCGAGGTTGCCGGTGGGCTCGTCGGCCAGGAGAACGGCCGGGCGCGTCACCGTGGCTCGGGCGATCGCCACGCGCTGGCGCTGGCCCCCGGAGAGCTGATCGGGCCGGTGCTGGCGGCGCTCGTCGAGGTGGTACGCCTGCAGGAGGGCGCGGACGCGCTCGTGCCGGGCGTGCGGCGGGACGCCGGCCAGCATCAAGGGCAGCTCGACGTTCTCCTCGGCGGTCAGGCGCGGCACCAAGTGGAAGAACTGGAAGACGAAGCCGATGCGCATGCGGCGGACGTCGGCGAGCTCGGCCTCGTCGAACGTGGTGGTGTCGCGGCCCTCGAGCAGGTACTGCCCCGAGGTCGGGCGGTCGAGCAGGCCGAGGATGTGCAAGAGTGTCGACTTGCCCGACCCCGACGGGCCCATCACCGACACGTACTCGCCGGCGCCGATCTCGAGGTCGACGTGGTCGAGCGCGCGCACCGTCTGGTCGCCGACCTCGAACACCCGCGAGACGTCGTGCAGGGTGATCATCGCGAGCCCGTCGCGGCGTCCGTCACGCCGCGCTGGGCCGGCTGCGCCCGCACACGCGCCCCCACCGCCAGGCCCGGTCGGTCGATCGACAGTACGACGCGGTCGCCAGCGGCGAGGCCAGCCGTCACCTCGGACACCTGCCAGTTGCGCGTGCCCAGCTCGAGTGAGCGCTCCTCGAGCACGCCGTCGGCGCCGACCACGAACACGCTCTGTCCGGGCAGAAGGGCTTCGGTGGGGACGCGTACGCAGTCGTCGACGCGACGCAGGACGATCTGCACGTCCGCGGTCGCGCCAGGCAGTACCCCCGCGATCTCCTTGGTGTCGGCGAACTCCACCTCGACGTCGACGGTGCGCGCTTCCTTCTCGCGGTCGAGCACGTACGGCGCGCGCCGGGTGACCTCGCCGGCGAAGACCCGACCAGGAAACGCGTCCAGGGTGATGCGCGCGGTCTGCCCGACCGCCACCGCCGCCGAGTCGACCTCGTCGATCGGCGCCTTCACCAGCATGCGCTCGGTGTCGATGAGGTCGATCGCCGGCAAGGTGGGGATCCCGGGCGGCGAGGGGGTGACGTACTCGCCGAGTTCGGCGTTCACCTCGGCGACGATGCCGGCGAAAGGCGCGCGCAAGATGGTGCGCTCGAGCGCCGCCGTCGCCGTGGCGATGCTGTCCTCGGCCACCTTGACCGCCGCCTGCGCCGCCGCCAGCTCGGCGTGCTTGGCCTTGGCGTCGGCGACGGCGCGGTCGGTCACTTCGTCGGAGGCGATGTTGGCGGCGCGCAGCTCCAGCGCGCGCTGGCTCTCGCGCTCGGCGACCTCGGCGAGCTGCGCGGCCTGCTCGGCCAGCGCTTTGGCACGGACTGCCTGGCTCTCGGCCAGCGCGATCTGGGCGCGCAGGTCGTCGTTCCACAGCTCGAGCAGCACCGCCCCGGCGGCGACGCGCTCGCCCTCGCGCACGAGCAGGCGCTGCACTTGGCCGCCCGTCTGCGGTGCGAGCTTGCTGCGCCGGCGCGCCTCGACGGTTCCGGCGCGGGTGTTGGCGACCACGGCTTCGACCGGTCCACGCTCGACGGTGTGGACCACGACGGCGACCGGGTCGGGGTGGGCATGGCGCCACCAGAGGCGACCCAGGAGGCCCAGGCCGGCGGCGGCGACGAGGATCCAGAGCAGGCGTTTCACGAGCGAACCCGAGTGCCAACGCGCGAGGTCGTGGCCATGTTACAGATCCACGCTCGGGTCGGAACCGCCGCGGGAAGCACTCGGGTGATTCGGAGCGGTGGGAAGGGCGAAGGTCAGGAGCCGGGCGGGCCGTCCCCGCTCTCACCGCGTCGCCGGGCGTGCTTGTGCCAGCGCGGCGTCGATGGCAGCGTCGGCGATGGCGTAGGCATTCTCCCAACGGAAGTGCGCGCGTACGAACGCCGCGGCCGATCGACCGCAACGACGTGCGTCCGCTGGCGCCTCGAACCACGCCAGGACCCGCGCGGCGCAGGCCTCGGCGTCGTCGGCCACGGCGATTCCCGGCTCGTGCGCGGCCTTCGCCCCCAGCCCCTGCGCCGCCTGCGAGGTCGCCACCACCGGCACGCCCGCGCTCATCGCCTCGAGCACCTTGTTCTGCACGCCGCGCGCCAAACGCAGCGGCGCCACCGACACCCCCGCGCGATCGAGCCATGGCGGCACCTCGGGCACCCGACCGGTCACCTCGATGCCGTTCTCGCCGTGCAGCGCTCGCACCGCGGGCAACGGCCGGCTGCCGACCACGTAGAGCCGTGCGTCGGCGCAGCGGGCCCGCACGCGTGGCCACACCTCGCGGGCGAACCACAGCACGCCGTCGACGTTGGGCTCGTAGTCCATGACGCCGGTGAAGACGGCGCTGTGCGGCTCGCGGCGCCCGTCGTCGCCGACGCGAAACACGTCGACGTCGACGCCGTTGGGCAGCACCAGCGGATCGACGTCGGCGATGCGGGAACGGAACAGCTCGCGCTCGAGCTCGGACACCACCGTGCTGATGGTGAACGTGCGCGCGATCTCGCGTTCGTGTTCGAGCAGCAGGCGCGCCTCGCGCGCGTACAGCAAGCGCCCTGGCCCGCGCGTCCGCGCCGCGAATTGCCGCCACTTGTCGGAGTCGAGCTCGGCGAACTGCATCAGGCGCACCGGCACGTGCGCGAACGGCATGGCGAACTGCGCCACTCCCGACGAGTACACCCAGATCAGATCCGGCGGGTCGTCGCGCACCCAGCCCGCCAGCGTGCGCGCCAGCCCGCGGTGCCGGAAGAACGGCAGGGTCAGCGGCTCGCCGCACACGAGCCCGCGCAGGCTCTCGAGCTTGCGTCGCCGGCGCGACAAGCGCGGCGCACACACCGCAGCGACGTCACCGGCGAGGGTCGCGGCGTGCTCGGCGTCCTCGTCGTTCTCCACGAAGCAGCCGACCCGCACCCGTGCCCCGCGTGCCAGCAGGTGGCGCAAGAAGTGGTGGGTGGTGATGCGGTCGCCCCGGTCGGGGGGGTAGGGCACGCGCTGGCTGACGAAGACGACGTTCATCGCCGCCCCCGCGCCGTGCGGATGACCGGGCCGTCGGGTCGGCGACTTGCGGCCGATGGCACGCCTGCCCCGTTTCGCGACAAGAGGCCCACGCGGTTCTGACCCACTTGCAGCTCAAGGACCCCCCGGTCGCGGCCCGATGTATGCCTGAAAGGGAAAGCGCCATGGCACCGCGAACCGAGGCACCTGCCGGCATCGTCGAGCTCGTCAACAAGACTCTCGAGCTGCCCACCATTCCGGCCGTCCTGACGCGGCTCAGCACGGTCATGGCGAGTTCCAAGTCGTCGGCCGAGGACGTCGCCGCCGTCATCGCCACCGACCCGGCCGTCGCCACCAACATCCTGCGCATCGTCAATTCGCCGTACTACGGCCTGCAGGTGCGGGTGTCGTCGGTCGACCTGGCGGTGTCGATCATGGGGTTCAACATGACCCGCAAGGTGGCGCTGAAGGCGGCCGTGTTCAGCGTCTTCGCCAAGAAGAAGGAGGCCGAGCGGATCTTCGACTTCAAGGCGTTCTGGCGGCATGCCGTGTTCTCGGGGGTGGCGGCGCGCGCCCTGGGCGGGGCGAGCTCCGTGCTGAATCGGGCCAATGGCGAAGATCTCTACATGTGCGGCTTGCTGCACGACATCGGCAAGATCATTCTCCTGGAGAAGCAGCACGACCGATATGTAGCGATGTTGGCCGAGGCGAGCCGGTCGCAGCGACCGGAGACCGAGGTCGAACTGGAGCAGTTCGGCTTCACCCACGCCGACGTCGGCAGCGTGCTCGCCATCAAATGGTTCCTCCCCGAAGACCTCACGATCGCCATCCGCTACCACCACCTTCCGGCCAAGGATCCGTTCCATCAGCAGCTCTCGTCGCTGATCCACCTGGCGGACCACCTGGCCTGGAGCGCGGGCAAGCCGTCGACTCCGGGCGCTCCGGCTCCGGCGCTCGACGTCGAGGTCTATGACCGCATCGGACTCGATCCCTGCCGTGTCGAGGAGTTGCTGCCGCAGATCCGCGAGGACTACGAGGCGAGCGGCCTGCCGTTCTAGGAGTCCGCGGCATGGAAGGCGCCGCGGCCGAGCCGTGAGTGTCCGCTCGGGTCGGTGCGGCCGAACCGCCCGACAGGTCGGGCGATCTGTGGAGATCGGGGCGCGCCGAGCCGGGCGAACCGGCGCGGCGCCGCCGCCGACTCCCGTGACGCGCACTCTCGGGCGCAGGGGGTCCAGCCAGGTGGCCGGTCCCGATGCGCGCGCCGGCCTGGACGGTTCGTCATGAACTTCCGGCGCTGGGTCGTCTTCAGCTTCCTGATGCACGTCCTGGTCATCGTCCTCGACAAGGGCGCTGGCCTCGTGCTGACGCTCCTGCTGGCCGAGAACGCCGACTACAAGGGCTACGCCGACCTCCTCACCAACCTGCCCTTCATCCTCATGTCGGTCGCCAACCTCGGTCTGGCGACCTCGCTGGTGTACTTCGTGCGCCGCAAGCGCTTCGACGTGCAGAAGGTGGCGGAGACGACCAGCCTCGTCGCCTTGGTGTGGGGCGGCTTCGTCGCGCTGCTCGGCATCGGCATCATGCTGGTCGTGGTGCCGTGGCTGAAGCCGGAGTGGAGCGGCCGCCCGGGCTTGGTGATCCCGCTGTGCGCCTGCGTGCCGTTCCTGCTGCTGACCAGCTACTACAACAGCATCCAGCTCGCCACCGAGCGCGTGCGCGACTACAACCTCGTGCACGTCCTGTCTTCGGCGACCTTCCTGCCGTTCTTCCTGCTGTTCTTCTGGCTGGGCGGTGGGGGCGCGGCAGCGGCACAGGGCGTGGTGCTCGGCCGTCTGAGCGTCTCGATTCTGGTGACGCTGGTGGTCGTGTGGATGCTGCGCGGGGTGGTGCACCCGCGACTGCGCCTGCACATGGACTTCCTGCGCGCGGGCGTCGCGTTCGGCTGGAAGGCCAACGTCACGTCGGTACTGACCTACCTGAACCACCGCCTCGATCTGCTCATCCTGCCGCTGCTGTTCGTGCCGTGGGGACTGGATGGCGACGCGCAGATCGAAGCAGTGAAGCGCGAAGTCGCCTACTACAGCCTGGCGGTGACGCTGGCCGAGCTGGTCTGGCACTTCCCGGAGGCGCTGCGCGACCTGTTCTTCAGCAAGGTCGCCGGCGAGACGCACGAACGCGCCCGCCAGGTCACGCCGGTGCTGTCGCGGTTGTGTCTGAGCGTGGCCGTGCTGGGCACGGTGTTGATCACCGCCGGCTTCTGGCCCCTGTTCGCCGTCCTCGACGCCTTCCGCGGCCTCTTCGGCAAGGACCCGCACGCCTTCCACGACGGCTGGCTACCGACGGTCTGGCCGACCTTCTTGTGGCTCGCCCCCGGCACGGTGGCGTTCACCGTGGCCAAGATCCTGCAGAACGACCTCGCCGCGCGCGGCCACCTCAACGCCTGCATGGCGTCGGGGATGATCTCGTTCGTGGGGATGATCGCTCTCGACGTGCTCTGGGTGCCGTCGGGAGGTGCCATCGGCGCCGCCCAGGCGTCGACGGTCGCCTACGTGCTGGCGGCGCTCTACAGCCTGTGGATCTATCCGCGGTCCGGCGGCGCGCCGGCTCTCGCCTGCATCGTGCCGCAGTTCGGCGACCTGCACTACGTGCGCGAGATCGTCGCCGGGGTGTGGCGCAAGCTGCGGAGGCGGGAGTGAGCGGCGCCGCGTCCGTCGCCGTGATCGTGCCGGTACACAACGGTGCCCGCTTCCTCGCGGCGACGCTGGCGGCGGTGCGAGCGCAGACCCTGCCGCCCGACGAGCTCTGGGTGGTCGACGACGGCTCGCAGGACGACAGCGCCGAGATCGCCGCCGAGGCCGGCGCGCGCGTGCTGCGCCAGGCGAATGCCGGCCCCGGCGCGGCGCGCAACCGGGCGCTCGCGGCGACGAACTGCGAGTTCGTCGCCTTCCTCGACGCCGACGACCTGTTCTTGCCGGACAAGCTGGCGCGGCAGGTGCAGGTGCTGCGGGCCGCGCCGGCGGCCCTCGCCGTCTGCGGCGACGCGTGGACGCTCGGCGGGCCGCGCGACGGCGAGCGTCGCCACGCCGGGCGCCCGATCGAGCCGCGCCTCCACCTCGTCGATCTCCTGCGGCAGAACCCGGTGATCACCAGCTCGGTGCTCGCCCGGCGGGCCGCGGTGGTACAGGTCGGCGGCTTCGACGAGGCGCCGGTGCTCATCGCCACCGAGGACTACGACCTGTGGCTGCGCATGCTGGGATTACCCGGCGGGCACTTCCTCTACCTTGCCGAGCCCCTGCTGCGCTACCGCGTGCACGACCAGGCCCTGTCGGGCAGCGGCCGCTTCGTCGCGGGTCTCGATCGCATCGCGGAGAAGCTCGCGGCGGTGCACACGCAGTCGGCCGACGTCGCGGCTGGCATGCGCGCGCGACGCGTCGAGGCGCGTTTGGACGCGGCTTGGGACTGTCTGCAGCGTGGCGAGAGGGCGGGCGCCCGCGCTTGGCTGGCGCAGGCGCGGTCGCTCGGCGGCCGGTCGCGCAAGGCCGCCAAGCTCTGGCTGCGCAGCTGGCTGTGAGCGATGTGGCCGCAGGGCGGCGTGCTCGGTTGCCAAGCGTGAGGCGAGGGCGTAGCGTCCTGCGCGTCTTGCCGCGCATGTCGAAGGTCCGCTCGCTCCTCCTGCTCGTCTGCTTGTCCGCGTGCGGAGCCCCGGGCGGCGGCGGACCCGTACCGCCGCTGACGTCGCGACCCGCGACGCGCACCCCGACGGAAGGCGCGGTCCCCGCAACGTCCGTGGACACGGAGGGCTCGGCCGGCGCCAACGAACGCCGCACGATCGACGGCGAGACGTGCGAGGTCGTCACCGCCTTGGCCGACGCCGGCAACTACGACGAGGCGCGCAACCGCGCCATCAACGCGGCGCGCGCCGCCTTGCTCGCGCTGCAGCGCCAGCGCATCAAGCAGGACTTGCGCGACTTCATCCGCGAGGAGGCGGAGGAGGGGCCGCGCGGCGCCTGGTCGCGCTACCGCGAGGAGTTCGAGAGCGTGCTGGTGGCGCGCACCGAGGGCGAGCTGCAGCGCTGCCGGGTGCTCGACGCCAGCGCCGCGCAAGTGCAGGGCGGGTTCCGTGGCCGCGCCACCGTGGCGTGTCCCGAGCGCCTGCTCTTTCCGACCCATCGCCTGCAGGCGCTGGTGGCGCGTGCCGACGCCGGGCCCGCCGACTTCGAGCATCTGGCCGGCGTGTACGAGAGCGAGCAGCAGCTCGGCCTGGCCGAGCAAGCCCTGCGCTGGAGCTACGACCGCGGCGGCGGCGCCGCGGCGGCATTGGCGTTGGCCAAGCACTACGGGCGGCGCGCGCTCGATGCCGAGGCGTTGCGCTGGTGCGACGTGGTGACGCGCGACGCGCAGGGTGGCGAGCTGGCGCAGGAGGCGGCGTCGCGGGCGGAAGAGCTGCGCCAGCGCATCGAGCCGGCCGACCGCCTGATCGAGCAACTGCTGCGAGTCGCCGAGTCGAAGCAGGACCGCACGCGGTTCCAGGCCTACGTGCTCGAGCGGCAGCCGGCCGCGGGCGGCGTCGATTGGGAGCTGCGCTGGACTCTGCGCGGCGACCTCGACCGCCGCGTCCTGAAGATGTGGCTCGACGACTCGCTGACCCCGGCGTGGTGGGCCGAGAACGAGAGCGACGAGCCCAAGCCGTCGGCGCGCGACGGTGGCGTGCGCTTCACCCTTCCCGCGCAAGGCTCCACGGCGCGCGTGCTGTTCTGGTCCCTGCCGCTCGACAGCGACCTGTGGCCGCGCCTGGTGGCGTGGAAGAACGTCGAGATCAAGCTGGCCGAGGCGGGCGACGAGGAACGACTGCGCCTGCGCGACCTGGTGGTGGGGCTGCGCAACAGCGGCGCGGTGGCGGCGATGTTGACGGTGGGGGAGTAGGCGCGGATTCGAGGCGCCGGGGTGGGCGCCCGCGGTGCGAACCAGCGGCCAGCGCGCCGCTCAGGTGCGCGTTACACACCCTCGCGTTCGGTCGCAGCGCTCGATGGCGGGCCGGCGTCTTGCCCGAGGGGCACGTCCGATGTCGTCGGAGCCCGAACCGCACCGAAGTCCGGCGCGAACCTCGAACCGTGGCGGTCGGCCAGCGAGCGCTCCCGTAGGATCCCACGCTCGCCTCCGCGCAGGCTCCCATGCGACTTCGTTCCGATAGCTCTTCCGCCCGGCGCGCGCCCGGGCTGGCCGGCCCGGGCACCGGGCCGTGGTGCGGATGTCCGTCGCGGCGGGCCTGGGCCAGGCGCGGAGTGCCATCGCGTGATGCGTTCGGTCGAGTGCGTCCACTCGTCGTCGGGAATGAGAAGGCCGTGACGTGAGCGAGAAGACGGTCTTCATCAGCTACCGGCGCGACGACGTTGCCAAGGGACACGCGCAGGCGATCTCCATGGCGCTCAAGCATCGGGGATACGACGTGTTCCTCGACGTCAACTCCCCGGCGCCCGGCGAGTTCGACGAGCGCATCGTGCGCGAGGTCGCGCGCCGCGCGCACTTCCTCCTCCTGCTCACCCCCGGCGCTCTCGACCGCTGCGCCGACCTGCACGACTGGGTCCGGCGCGAGTACGAGGAGGCGCGGCAGCGGCGGCGCAACATCGTACCGGTCCTCGTCGAGCCGGCCGACCTCGCCGAGCAACGCCGGGGCTGCCCCGAGTGCATGCGGTCGCTCTTCGACCTGCAGATCGCGTCGGTGCGGCACGCCAGCTTCGAGTCCGACATCGAGAATCTGACCTCGCACTTCATCGCCGCACACCACGCGCCGACCGACCCGTCGACGGCGCACGATCCGCTGCACCACTACCTCGGCTACCTGCGGACGGCCCACTCGCACCTGGTGCCGTTCTTCGGCGACGTCAGCGACCGCAGCCTCGCCGAGATCTACGTGGAACTCGAGCTGGACGCCGACGCGCAACCATCCGAGCGGGGAACGACGAGCACGAGCAAGCGGGCTCCGCACTTCCGCTCGCTGGAGGCACTGGTGAACCAGCCGCAGAACCAAGACGCGGAGACGGCACGGCGCTGGGTTCTGCTCGGCGACCCTGGCGCCGGCAAGTCGACCATCACCCGCTACCTCTGCTACGTCGCCGCCGGCCGAGCGGACGCGAGTCGGGGCGACGGCCTGATGCCGGTCTTCGTGTCGCTCGCCCGGTTGTCGCAAGACCGCGCGCACCCCTTCGATCTCGCCGAGGGCGACGTCGCCAACACGCTCGGGCGTTCGGCGAGCGCGGGCCTGGCCGACGCGCTCCACGGCCTGGCCCGAACGACCGACCGTCTGGTGCTGATCCTCGACGGCCTGGACGAGGTGCAGCCCTCCCGGGCGGCCGAGACGCACGCGACGATCCTGCAGCTCGCGCGCGATCTCCGCCGTGTCCGCATCGTCGTCACCACCCGCCGCATCGGCTACGACAAGCAGCTCGAGCCGACCTTCGAGCGTGCGGCGGTGCAACCGCTGTCGGCGTCGGCCCGAGCCGAGCTGCTGGTCAAGTGGTTGGGCAAGCGCGACGGCAAGGACCTCGCCGCGCGCCTGAGCAAGATTCGGCACCTGGACAAGCTGGCGGACAACCCGCTCTTCCTCACCCTCATCGCTGGTCTGGCCCGCGAAGGCGTGGCCCTGCCGACCACGACCGTGCAGCTGTACGAGCGGTCGGTCAAGCTGTTGCTCGAGCGCGGCGGCGCCAGCCAGAACAAGGGCATGAAGGCGAGCGCCACCGCCTATCTGCTCCTGCCGAACGTGTGCCTGCACCTGCATCGCGAGGGCCGCGAGCGTTGGACCAAGGCCGACCTGGTGCGCAGTCTCCACCAGCTGCGCGACCTCGAACACGAGGTCGCCGGCCTGCTGTCGAGCTGGCCGTCGCCGGAGGCGTTCCTCGACGAGCTGTCGACGCAGACGGGCCTGCTCGGCGACCTCGACGGTCCGCACGAGCCGTGGCGCTTCATCCACCGCGCCATCCGCGAGTACTTGGCGGCGCTGCGGTTCGCCGCCAGCGGGCCGATGAGTTACCTCTCACACGTCCGCGCGCTGGCAGCCGACACCCCCAAGCTCGCCTACTGGAGCAACACGTTCGCCTTCGTCTGCGGTCTGGCCGACGTCGACAAGCGCATGCCGCTCCTGAACCAGCTGCGCAAGGCGAGCCCCGAGCTGGCACTGCTGACCCTGCCGAACGTCGAGGGGCTGCCGCCCAAGGACGCGCTCGCCTTCCTCATCTCGACTTCGGGTTGGGATGGTGACTACCTCGCCCGCTTGGTGGCCGGATGGGGCGCCGCCGCGGTGCCGCCGACCTCGATCGTCGACCTGGTGTTCGAGCTGGCCAAGCTCGGCGACAACGATCTGCGCAAGCTGGCCTACTTGCTGTACGGGCTGGAGGGCGGCGGTGTCGACGTCGACCTCGACCGCTTCTTCGAGGCCTGCCAGCGTTCGACCGTGCGGCCGGTGGTCGGCAGGGTGACCGTGCCGGCGACGCAGTTCCTGATGGGGTCGTCCGCGAGCCAGGAGAGCTACCCCGACGAACGCCCGCAGCGCGAGGTGAGTGTCGAGAGCTTCGCCCTCATGGACGCCCCGGTCACCGAGGCGGAGTGGGCGGCGTTCCTGGGAAGTGGGCAGCCGGACGCGGACACCGGGCGCCTGCCGCGGGTTCGGGTCGACTGGTGGGAGGCTTGGTTGTTCTGCCGCTGGCTCGGCGGCCGCCTGCCGACGGAGGCGGAGTGGGAGTGCGCCTGCCGAGCGGGAAGCCCGTACCGCTACAGCCTGGGCGACCAGCTCGCCGACCTCGACCGCGGAGCCTGGTACTCCGCCAACTCCGGCTTCCAGCGCCGCGCGGTCAAGGTCAAGGCCGCCAATGCGCTGGCGCTGCACGACATGCACGGCAACGTCGACGAGTGGTGTGCGGACTGGTTCGGCCTCTACGACCCGGGCGACCTGCAGGATCCCAAGGGCCCCAGCGGCGGCGACAAGCGGGTCATCCGCGGCGGGTCGTTCCGCGACGGGGCCCCCAGCTGCCGCTCGGCCTTCCGCGCCGCCCTCGATCCGTTGGCGCGGACCGACTCGGTCGGGTTTCGCGTGGCGTGGCCGGTCGCGGCGCCGACGGTGACGGCCGACTGACGGGCGGTGGTGGGGACGCGGGTGGGGTTCGAACCACGTCGCGCCTCGGAGGCCTCACTGCCGCGCATGCTGCATGAGTCGCCTCATGAGTCGCCCAAGGCGGCGCCGCACATGCGGCACCTGCGCGACTCGCTCGGCACGAGGCTGCGGCAGGCGTGGCAGCGCACGAAGACGAGTTCGACGGCTTGGCCCGAATCGCCAGCACGTACGGGCTTGCCGCGCGGCGGTTCGATCTCCTGCTCGATTCGCCTGGCCTCGCGTTCGGCTCGGCGCGCCTGGTCGACCTTCGTCTTGATCTGACGGTAGCGGAGGTAGTGCAGGTTGGCGGCGATGTTGTCGGTGTTGCTGTACACGTAGGAAAGGAAGAACTCGGTGATCGAGGACTGCAGGTGCCGCAGCGCGAACATCAGGCGGACCACGAGCGTCTTGCGGTGGCCGTTCTCGGCCTCGAACGCCTCCCACCACTGGCGGGCGCTCCCCGTGGTGTTGGCCCAGTCGAGCTTGCCGCGGAGGTCGGCGATTTCGCTGTCGAGGTCGGCGCCGCTCGTCGCCGTGCGGTTGTCCCAGGCGATGGTGTCCTCGACCGGGTCGAAGGGGTCGCCCACCGGGAGAGCCAGGATCGCCTCTCCCTTCTTCTTCGCTTCCTCCTGTTTGCGAAGGCGAGTGTAGTCGTGGTACTGGAAGACCGCGTCGATGTCGTCGCAGCCGGCGTCGACGAAGGCGCGGTGCAGCTCCGGCAGAGTGCTCTGGCGTGCGGCCAGGCGCTCCAGGGTCTTCAGGACCTCCGGCCGCGGTCGACCATTGCAGAAAGCCTCCCACCACTGGGCGACGATCTTCGGCAGGTCGCCCGCGGCGACCTCGGCCATTCGCTCGGCGAGGCGCTCTTCGATCTCGCTCGCCGACAGCTCCGCGTACTTCGAGTAGACGAACGGCCGCGCCTTGCGCGCCGTCGCTTGCTGCTCGATCCGATCGAACACGGCGAAGTCGAGGCGCTCCACTCGTTCGACCCGCCGCGGGTCGTCGTCGGGGAGGTCGCGCATCGCGGGGTAGCCGTTCTCGGCCAACCAAGCCGCGATCTTCTCGAACTGGGTCTTCTTGTAGGCCGGCGGACCGCTCTGGTAGGTGAGCCGTGCGGCCTCGTGGGCGAAGTGCTCGGCGCTCTCGCGCGTGCCCTCTGCGTGGTGCAGCAAGGCGAGCGTCTCGAAGACATCCGCCTGCGCCGATTGGTTGTCGTCGCGCTTCGCCGGCAGCAGGAGTTCGTACAGGAGCTGGCGCGCTCGCGCGAGTTCGCCGGTCCGGACCAGGGCTTCGGCGAGACCGCAGCTGGCTTGCGCCTCGGTCCAGACCATGCCGAGCCGGCGCGAATCGCGCCGCGCTTCGTCGAGGTCGGCGATCGCACCCGCGAGATCTCCTTGGCGCAGCTTGGCGATGCCGAGCTGCTTGCGTGCGACGACGCTGGCCGAAGGTCGGTGCTCTTCGGTCGCCGCCGCCAGGAATCTCTCGGCGTGGTCTTGGGCGTCGCCGTGGCGCCCCTCCTGGAAAGCCAGCCAGGCTTCGAACATCGGGCGGTCGAGGGAGCTGTCCTCGACGGTCAGGTAGGCTCGGACCGCGCGCTGCGCGTGCGGCGACCGTGACTCGACGAGGCCGTAGCAGAGGTAGAGCAGGTTGCCCGACAGGTCGTCTCCGCCGAGCGCGACGCCTTCCATCCCGGCCTCGAGGGCTTCGAGCTGTTGCCCGCGCGCCATGCACGTGAACTGCACCTGCTTGAGAATGCCGCCGCGCTGCCGTTGCGGTAGCCCGGTCAAGCTGGCGAACGGCGCGAGGATCTCGGCGGCCTCCCGGACGCGACCAGCGTGGATCAGGATCCCACCGAAGGTGGTCGCGATCTCGGCGGCGACCGCCGGTTCGGGGTGCCACTCGGGCGGCGACCGGCCGGCGACGAAGCGATCGAACCACTCGGCCAGGCGACCGTAGTCGCCGACGCGCACCGACACGCGCGCGAACAGGAAGTCGAGGACCTGCCAGGCCTCTACCAGGTCGCCGGCTCCCAACACGAAGTCGAAGTAGTGCTCGGCGGCCTCGAGGACGGCGTCCGAGGTCTCCTTGCGCGCCTTCTCGTAGTCGCTGCGGAAGGTGATGCTCAGGCTGCGATTGACCGCGACGCGCTCGTCGTCGCGCAGCAGCGTCCACACGCGTCCACGCACCAGCGGGTGCAGGTCGATGCGCTGGGTGGTGTGGTCGAAGCCGATCAAGTCGCGTTCCCGCAGGTCGGACAGGGCCAAGTCGAAGGCGGACAGCGAGGCGAAGACCTTGCCTTCGCCGACCAGTTCCTCGAGCAGCGCCCGCATCGGCAGCGGGCCGCGCGCGGCGGCGAGCCGGTTGAGGATCTGGTTGGCGGACGGCGCCACGCCCTCGAGGGCGTACTCGAGCACGTGGTGGTTCCTGCTCTCGAGCTGGTCTTGCAGAGACCAGGGGTCGAAGTTCTCGTGCTCGGCCAACCACAGGTCGAGATCGTGGTCGTGCGGGCGGTCCTTCTTGATGCGGCCGGCGAGCTTGCTGAGCAGGAGCGCGTAGCCCGAGCAGCCCTCGACCAGGCGACGCAACGCCGAATCCGGGCCGCGGACGTCGAGGGCGCGCAGCAGGGCCGCACCGTCGTCGATGTCCAGCATCTTCATCGGATGGGCGAAGACCCCGCCGATGCAGGTGTCCCCGTGCTGGAGCGTGACCGGGAGAAGGCGCGTCGTGATGAGGATCTTCGACGCGCGGCAGCCGCACAGGCAGCGCAGGAACCGATCGGCGCGGCCGTCCTGGCTCTCGCGCAGGGCGCGCCGGCGCAGCCGTTGCATCACCGACTCGTCGCGGCCGTCGACGCCGGCTGCCGACGCCACGATCGCCGCGTCTGCCTCGTCGCGACCGGCGCCCGCGGTGAACTGATTGTCGGAAGCCTCGTCGAGTTCGGCCTCGTCCCGCCGCTGTGCGTCGAGACGGGAGTAGCCGATGAGGATGCGTTCCAGGCCATCGAGAACGACGACGCACCGCCGGCGGTCGAGGTGGTCGAGCACCTCTTCCTGCAGGGCATCGATCCCCTCGCTCGGCAGGGCCGCGGTCAGGCTGTCGAGAGGCCGCTGCAGGAGGAACGCGGCGAGCCGCAGCAGGAAGTCCTGGAAGGTGGCGCCGGTCTCGTAGAAGCTGAACCAGACGACGGCTTCCACCGCTGCGTCGGTCTCGACTTCGGTGCGCAGCCAGTGCCAGGCCAGCGCGCTCTTGCCCGTGCCGCCGTAGGCGACGATGGCGAGCACGGGGCAGCCGTGCGCTTCGTTGCCGCCTTGCCACCAACCTCGGAGGAGCTCGCGGTCGGCGTTGCGTCCGACGAGCGTCTGCGTCGCCATGAGCGAGTAGCGACCGAAGACGAAGCGGCGCTGGCACGTCGGGGCTGGCGGCTCCGTGGGAGCTTCGCGCGCCGAGGCGATGTCCTTGCTCAGGCGCTCGTACACGATGAACGCGAGGTCGCGGGCGCCGGTGAACGGGGCGCAGACGTGGCCCTGCTCCAGGTCGGTCAGGGCCTTCAGCAGCCGGCGGGCATCGTCACTGATGTCGAACATCTGGCCCGCGGAGTAGGGGCAGGCCTCGGCCTGTTCGGACATGTTGGGGACGAGGGCGAGGATCGGCCGGCCCCTCTGTCGTGCGGTGTCGTACTCGGTTTCGGTGATCGTCTTGCCGTTGGCCAAGCGCGAGCCGAGATCCGGGCTCCAGATGAAGATGAACAGGTCGCAGAGCGCGACCTGGGTGAGGCACGCCTCGAGCGGCGGCTTGGTGCCAGGTCCCCACCGCTCCATGCACAGCAGCTCGCAGCCCTTGTCGGTGCACACGTCGATGACCGCTTGGCGGAAGGCCTGGGTCTGCTGCGAGGCGCTGCTCAGGAAGATCCGCATCGCGTGCGCGCGTGGTGGCGTTGTGGAGGACGGCAGAGAGGCGTGGGGTCGGCCGCGGGATCGTTCGCTCCCGTGGCTCGTGCCGGGCGGCAGTGTATCCGTCGAGCCGCGCGGCAGCCGCACGGGTCGAGAGCGTGCATGGCCGTGGGTGCATGCACGGTGGTGGGCGCGCCGAGCAACGCCGATGGCCATGGCGTCTCGCACCCGTGCCGCCGGCCGCGCCGGCGTCGTTCGTGCTCAGCCCGCCGCGGCCTGGGCCAGCGGCGCCTCCACCGTCGTGGCGAACCAGGACGTCGGCGTCGCGCGCGCTTGGCGCGCTTCCTCGATCATCCGCAGGTTTGCGAGCGTCGACTCTGCCATCCAGCCCTTGGGCTGGCACGCCAGCGCGTCGGCGAGGGCGTCGGCCGCCGCGTCGCGGTCGCCGGCCAGGAATCCCAGCTCGAGCAGCGTGGCGTGGTCCCAGTAGTCGGCGGCGTCCTTCTGCGCCGTGCGCCGCTGCACCGCGTAGCGCACCACCGGCAGCAGGTCGGTGCGGCGCGGGTCGGGTGGCTCGGCGATCTCCATCAGGGTGAGCACGTTGATGCCGGGGTAGGCGTCGCGGAAGTCGGCCTCGAAGCCCGCCAGGTAGGCGTCGATGGCGCGGCGCAGGGCACCGCGCGCCTCGTCGCTGCGGCCGGCGTCGCGTGCGCGCAGGTAGCGGTCCTTGTACACGCGCCCGAGGATGCCGTTGGTCTCGCTGGCGGTGCCACGGTCGTGGATGAGCTCGCGCAGCACCCGTTCGGCCTCGGTCGAGCCCGGCTCCTGTCGGTTGAGCGCCAGCGCCAGCTGCTCGCGCACCAGCACCGTGCGCTGCAGCGCCGGATCGAGGTCGCCGACGAACGCGATCATCTCCGGCCACGCCTTGACGTCGCGCAGCGCCAGCATCAGGTCGACGAGCAGGCCGGACTCGTCGTCGTGCAGCGGGCCGAGCGAGCGGCGGAACGCCATCAGGCCGTCCTTGCCGCCCTTGCGTGCCGCGTCGAGCTCGGCGCGGCGGCTCTGCGCGTAGTCGACGCGCTTGCTGAACACGTCGGTCTTGAGCCGGCTGATGTCGGGTGGACGCATGCCGTCGAGAAGCTGGAACAGCGGGCTGTCCACCTGGGCGCTGGTCGCCGCCGCCAGCGCTTCTTGCACCGCGGCGCGCGCGCCGGCGGCGTCCGCCAGGCGCCGGCGCCGGTCGAGTCCGTAGGGCACGCCGCGCCACATGCCGAGGTCGAACGGCAGGCGTGTGCCGTCGACGAAGGTGGCCACCGTGCTGTACTCGCGGCAGGCGTGGCGCAGGCCGAGCTCGTAGTACACGTTGGCGTTCTCCACCGTGAGATCGACCAGCGCGAAGCGGCACAGCACCAGGCGCTCGAACATCGCCTTGTGGATGATGCCGCCCACCATTTCGCGGTCGGCGCGCAAGGGCTCGAGCCCGGCAGCGCGGATCGCCGGCTCGTGCAGGTTGGCGTACAGCGCGTCGAAGTCGATCTCGCCGTGCGGCGTGCTCTTCCTGCCGTAGGGGATGATGACGAAGCACAGGCCGAGCGGCCGGCTGGCGGGATCGGTCATGCTCGCACCATAGACCGGCGCGTGCGCCGCGTCACAGGTCGCGCGCCGAGCCGAGCAGCACCGACCACTCGTAGGCTTCGAGCAGCGCCATCTCGGCCGCTTCGCCCACGACCCGCTCGACGTCGGGCAGGGGTGTCCCGCTGGGCAACTTGGCCGCCAGCGCGGCGAACTCGCGCGCCATGCGTCCCGAGCGCGTCGACACGCGCGCGAACTCGCGCGCGGTCAGCAAGAAGAGCGCGTTGGTGGCGACGGCGGGCAGGACCGTGCTGAGGAACGAGATCGGCCCGGGCGTCGACGCCGCATCGCCCCGTGCCGCCACCTGCGCCAGCGACACCACCGCCGCCACCATGGAGGCGCCGAACGCCAGAGCCGCGACGATGCGCGCGAGCGCCAGCCCGCTGCGCTTCTTGCGGCGGTTCGTGCTGTGGTAGGCGCATTGGTGGTCGAACCACGCGATGCGGACGAACTCGGCGAGGTGCGGATCGGCGCAGCCACCGGCGAGCGTCGGCAGGGTGTCGTGCAGACGGTCGCGCAGCAGCGGCGACGGGTTGGGGCTGGCAGCGAGCGTCTCGACCGCCTCGTGCTCCACCTGGCGCAGGTCGACGCCGGCGAGGGTCGCGAAGGGAGCGGTGCGGAACACCTCGCTGATGTAGCGCGCCTGTACCCAGCGCTGCTGCACGCGCGCCCGGCGCACCAGCACGAAGACGAGGCCCACGGCCGCGCAGGCGCCGCCGATGAGGATCGGCACGGTCGCGCCCAGGTCGACGATGCGGTCGAGCACCCCGGCCGCCACGCCGCACACCGAGGCCAGGGCCACGGTGATGTCCATGGCGCGCAGCCGGCGTTGCTCCTGCAGGGCCAACCGATCGGCGGCTGCATAGTGTGGACCCACCTGCGCGAGGACGGGCTCGAGCTCTGCCTGCGGCAGGCCGCTGCTCTCCGCCGCGTCGGTGAGCTCTTTCCGCCATTCGGCCAGGGTCTGCCGCGTCGCCTTGTCGGGCGTCTTCGCGGCGCTATCGAGCTTCTCGAGCAGCTTCGTGGTCATGCGTGTGGGTCAGGCTTCTCGGTGAGGGAGTCGCCGCGGTGAGGCGCGGCAGACGGCGACGACCGAAGGCGTCGCTGTTCGCAGGTCTCGGTTTCGACGACTCGGCCGTCTCGACGGGGGCCGATCAGGAGGGCAGCTGCCGGCGCAGGAACTCCATGTCGTCGGCGAACTGCGCCAGCGCCATGCGGTCGCCGTCGTCGATGCGGGCCCAGCGCGCCTCGACGACGCGGCCGCCGTTGTCGCTGGGCTGCACCTTCGCGACCACCGCCTCGACGTCGAAGGCCTGCTTCTTGATCAGAGGAATGGTGAGCTTGGCGGTGATCTGCGCCCCGACATCGATGGCCGTGGCGTCGCGTGCGACGGCGAAGCGCACGCCGTTCTGGTCGACGTTGAGGATGTCGGCACGCTCGCGCAGCTCCCGCGCCTGCGGGCCCACGGCGAAGACCATGCCACCCTCGTCGCCTTGCGGCTGCGAGGGGCGCCCGTGTGCCAGGAACGCCTCCGCCTCGGCGAGCGACTCGAACACCTGCACGATCTTGTCGATGCCGACCTTGTACACGACGTCCTTGGTGAAGTTCGACGGCTGGGCGATCACCAGGTCGCCACCGCGGGCGCGGCACATCTTGTGCACCTTGAGGATCGCACCCAGCGCCGTCGAGTTGATGAACTTGGTCATCCGCATCTCGAGCACGATGTGGCAGACGTCCTGGTTCAGGGCCTGGTCGGCCAGCTCCTGCAGCTGCGGGCAGTAGAAGGTGTCGAACTCGCCGCGGATGTGGATCACGCACAGGTCTTCGCGCCAGTCGACGACGAACCTGCTGTCCGCCTTCGGCGGGGGAGTGCTGCCGCCGGTCGCGCCGGTCGGCTGCGTGCCCCGCAGGTTGGCTTGCACCAGTTCGACCGCGCGCTCGAGGGACTCCCTGGCGTCGACCATGAGGTGGTCACGGACCTGTTTGGGCAGTTCGGCCTCGCGGACGCCGGGCAGCAGCAGGGTGACGACGCGCGCGCGCGCGGCGAGCGCGACGCCGAGCTCGAACTGCATCCACGGTCCGAAGCCGTCGGCGGACACCAAGAAGACGTAGGCGTCGGCCGCGCGCGGGTTCGCCTCGAGCTCGGAGGTGTCCTCGCGCGTCGCGGTCGACACTTCGAGGCCGCTCTTGGTGAGGCTCTCGGCGACGAGGGTTGCGACCCGGCGGTCGCGCGCCCCGTGCGACAGGTGCACCTTCATGACTTGGATTCCTCCGCGGCGCCGTCCTCGCCGCAGCCGACGCGCGCGGCGAGCTGCAGCAGGTATTGGTCGACATCGTTCAGGTTGATGAGATGCAGCGACTTGAGCAGCGTGGGCAGCCGCTCGTCGGTCGAGATGTCGGTCTTGTCGAGGCCGTAGAGCACGCCGACGATCCGCTTCTTCTCGTAGCGGAACATGCCGATCTCGAGCCACACGTACGGACGCTCGACCGCCCACGGCGTCAACAACACCAGCAGCTCGCCGCACTGTTTGGCGGCGTCGGTGATCTCCTCGTCGAAGTTGCTGCCGTGCGGGATGTCGGCCTCGTCGAGAAAGGTCTGCGCGCCGCACGCGCGGATCTTCTCGGCGATCCGCGCCGCCACCCAGGTGTCTCGCGACGAGTGCGAGAGGAAGACGCGGTGGCCGGTCGGCTGGTTCATCGCGAGGACTTCGACAGGACGACTCGCCGGGCGCGGTCGCCCTGGAGCCAGGGCCGACGATCATGGCGTCCGCCGCCGGCCAACACCAGCCGCGATGCCGTACCGCGTCTTGCCCTGCCGCCGCCAGCGCGTAGCTTCGGCCCCCGACGGGTCCGAGTCACCATGACACGCGCACACTCGATCGAACCGGGGAGCCTGGATCCGCGCGTGCGCGACCTGCCGGTGCTCGTGCTCGACGACCGGCCCGGCGGCCTGCGCATGGTGTTCCGGCCGATCCCTGTGGGGTCGTTCCGGATGGGGGGCCGGGGCTTCGACGAAGACGAGGAGCCGGCGCACGGTGTTCTCGTGAGGGGCGTGCCGGGGCGTCCGGACCTGCCGGCCTACTGGCTGGCGGAGACGCAGGTGACGCAGCGCCAGTTCGCGTTGTGGACCGAGTCGGAGGAATATCGAGCGTGGTGCAGCGAGACCGCGCAAGAGGACGTCCACGCCAACCACTTCCGTGGTGAGCCCCGAGCGCCGGCAGAGCAGGTCACCTGGTTCGAGGCGCGGGCGTTCTGCGCGTGGCTGCATCACGCCGCGTGGAGCGACGCGGCGGGCCCGGTGCTCGCCGGCGCCAGGGTCGGGTTCGATCTGCCGACCGAGACCGAGTGGGAGTACGCGTGCCGGGCGGGGACGACGACGGAGTATTGGTCGGGCGACGGCGAGGCGGCGCTGGCGGAGGCCGGCTGGTACGGCGAGAACAGCGCACGTCGAACCCATGCCGTCGGCGAACTGGCCGCCAACGCGTGGGGTCTGTTCGACGTGCACGGCAACGTGTGGGAGTGGTGCTTGGACCGCTGGGAAGCGGACGCCTACCGCAGCCGTCGCGAAGGTGACGCGTGCGACGACCGTCGAGCGTGCGAGCAAGCCGCGCTCGCGGACCGCCAGGCGCACCGCTCGGTTCGCGGCGGCTCGTGGGTCTACTCCGCCGCAGGTTCTCGCTCCGCGTTCCGCGCGGGCGGCGAGCCCGGCGCTCGTGTCCGCTACCGGGGCTTCCGCGTCTGTCTGCTTGTGGGTGCGGAGGTGACGGTAGGGAGCAGCGCGGAGGCGAGTGGCGAACGGGCGCGCGACGCGATGGGGAGGGGCGGCGGGTCGCACGTGTCGCAACCTGACGGCCGGTCGCAGCCGAGCGCGGAGCGTTCGCAAGGACTCGTGCCTGGTGAGGCACCACCGTTCGGGGGAGGGAAGGCGTGACGCTGGAGCCGACTGCGGGATGGCGCGCAGCCGAGCGTGACGCGGATTGGCGCGTGGAGCTGCCGGGCGCGGGGGAAGCGATGTTCTTCCGGCGTGTCCCGAAGGGGCGGTTTCGCATGGGGAGCCGGGGGTTCGACGAGGACGAGGAGCCAGCGCACTGGGTCGAGATGGCGGCAGACTTCTACCTGGGCACGTTTCCGGTGACGCAGCAGCAGTTCGACGCGTGGATGGACAGCATGGGGAAGCGGCATCGGCACTGGTTCGAGGGCGGGGGCCTGTTGCCGGCCGAGCAGGTGACTTGGGCCGAGGCCGTCGAGTTTTGCGAGTGGCTTGGTGCAGAGAGGCGCCTGCCGGCGGGCTGGGTTGCGACGCTGCCGACCGAGACCGAGTGGGAGTATGCGTGCCGGGCGGGAACGACGACGGAGTACTGGTCGGGTGACGGTGAGGCGGCGCTGGCGGAGGTGGGCTGGTACGACCACAACAGCGGTCGCCGAACTCATGCCGTTGGCGAGCTGCCGGCGAACGCGTGGGGCCTGTTCGACATGCACGGCAACGTGTGGGAGTGGTGCGTGGACCGTTGGAAAATCCACGCCTACCGCACGCGACGCGATGGCGAGGCCTACGAGCCTCGGCGCGCGCGCGAGCGCGCGGCCCTCGGAGACAGCCAGGCGGCCCGCGTGGTCCGCGGCGGCTCGTGGGGCGACTCCGCCGGGTGGTGTCGCTCCGCCTACCGCATCAGGTGGAGGCCCGGCGATCGCAACCCCTTCCAGGGCTTCCGCGTCTGTCTGCTCCCCGGTCCGGTGGTCCCGGCAGGCAGCAGCGCGGAGGCGAGCGGAGAGCGAGCGCGCGACGGGACGGAGCGCGACGCGCCGGAGCGAGCCGGAGCGCGGCCCGCGCGCAGCGGGCTCGGGAGCGTGACCCCGTCTGTCCCGCCTGCCCGCTTCGGATCGCGGACAACCTCGGAGGATGAACACCGATGAGTGCAGACCCTCGCGTCGTCGATGCCCAGAGCGAGCTGCCGGACTTCGACTCCCTCGACACCCGCGTCGTCGAGAAGATGGTCCTGGGCCAACTCGACACGCAACAGCAGTGGGAGAACGTCACCGCCGCGCTGCACGCGGGCGGTGGCCTGCGCGCGCGCTTCCCGAAGCTGACCCACCTCTACCTGTGGAGTCTCGATGGGCTCGACCGGCTGCCTGACCTGCCTGACAGCCTCCAGTGTCTCGACGTGCGCAAGTGTGGCGACCTGGCGCACGTGCCCGCCCTGCCCGCCACGCTCGAGCGTCTGATCGTCGAGGAGTGCCCGCGCCTGCGAGAACTGGCGTGCCCGCCGGGCGGCCTGCCGCACCTGGTGGAGCTGAGTCTGCGCGGCACGTCGACCCTGACGGAGGCCAGCGTGCACGCGTTGCTCGCAGGCGCTCCCCTGTTGGAGGTCGTCGACCTCTCCACTGTCCGCGCGCTGCAGACGGTGGCGTGCTGGCCCGCAGGCATCGTCGACCTGCGGCTGAACGATTGCTCCGAGCTGACCGAGCTCCCCGAGTGGCCGGCGTGTCTGCGCCGCCTCGAGGTGCGGGGCACGTCCCTCGAACACGGACGCATCCAGGGCCTGCCGGACACGATCGACTACCTCGATCTCGGGGGCATGCGCAGCCTGCGCGCCCTGCCCGACAACTGGCGCGGGGCGCGTACTCTCTTTCTGCACGGTTCGGGGGTGTTGGCGCCGCCAGCGTCGGAGCATGGCGCGGCCGCCGACGAGAACGTCGCGGCGCGCACGCGCGCCTACTTCGACGAGTGCGACCTCGTCGGGCACGGTCGCGTCAAGCGGTGCAAGGTCCTGCTCCTCGGCAACGGTGGTGCCGGCAAGACGTGTCTGGCGCTCTGGCTGGTGGGCGGGAATCCCGCGCGCACCAGGCCCGACCACGAACCCGCCGGCGAGCGCATCGGCAGCACGCACGGCGTGCAGTTCCACGATTGGCGGGCGTCGGGGACGGTCGAGGGCCGGCGCCACAACGCCGACGTGCACGTCTGGGACTTCGGCGGCCAAGACATCTACCGCAACACCCACCGGGTGTTCCTCGCCACGGGCACGGTGTTCGTCATCGTGTGGAACCCCGACCCGGAGCCCGTGGATCCGACGGCGCCGTCGGGCTACGTCGATCGTCCGCGTCCCCTCGGCTACTGGCTCGACTACGTCGAGCAGGCCGGCAACCCCGCTGGGTCGGAGGTGGTGATCGTCTGCTCGCACCGCGCCGCCGCGGACGAGCAGGCAATGCAGCGCATGCGGGACGAGGTCGGCGCCGAGCGGCTGACGAGGCTGCGGGTGCGGTTCGTCGACGCGCTGGACGGGAAGGGCGACCTCGAGGGGTTGCGTCGCGAGCTCGAGCAGGCGGTGGCACGCGTCGTCGACGCGCAGGGAACCATGGTGCCGGCGCACTGGGAGATCGCGCAGGAGATGGTGGAGCGGTGGATCCGCGCCGGCGAGGCGGACTCTGGGGTCGAACAGCAGCACCGGCAGATGACCAAGGCGCGGTTCGGCGCCGCGCTGGCGCAGGCGATCCAGGCGCGCGTGGGGGCCATCGATCGTTCGCCGTCGCACTCGAAGTTGCAGGCGGCGATCCGCGCGCAACGCTTCCTGGCGGATGGCACGCTCGAGGACGGGCAGCTCACCCGCGTGCTGGACTTCCTCACCCACAGCGGCTGGGTGTACTGGCGCGAGGACCTGCTCGAAGGGCGCGTCATCGTCGGCCAGCAGTGGGCCTTGCGCGGTCTGTACACCTTGCTGCAGCGTGAGTCGCCACCGGCAGAAGCGGGTCTTCCCGGTGCGCGCTCGGTGTACGAGCGTCTGCGGGCCAACCGCGGCCGGTTCACCCTCGCCGACCTCGTGAGCTGGGGTTGGGATCGGTCCGTTCCCGATCCGGAGGAGCGCGAGTTGCTCGTCAGCTTCATGGAACGGATCGGGCTGTGTTTTCGCCTCATCGCTGGAAGCGACGCGCCGTACGGGGTGACGACCTACGTCAGCCTCGAGCACCTGCCGTCGCGCAGCGAGATCGAGTGGCCGCCCGCCGGGGTGCGCAGCACGCGGCACGGCGAGAGCATCCAGCGCGTCGTCGAGCACCCCCGCCTCCATCAAGGGCACTGGGACGCGATGCTGCGCCAGCTCGGCAGCAAGTTCGGGCGCGACGCTGCCTACGCGCGCGACGGCTACTGCGCCGACAATGCTGCCGGGAGCGTGATCGAGATCCGCGTCGACATAGACGAGCGCGGGTTCGGCGGCAAGATGGTCGTCGAGGTCTGGGGCGCCGAGGCGCCGGCGACGTGCGACGGTTTGGCCGACGCGATCGAAGACCAGATCGCGAGCGCGCTGGCGCGACGCACCGCCGCCTCGGATCTGGGCGGCGCCGCGGGCGAGCCCGAGCAGAAGCTCAAGGTGTTCATCTCGTACGCGTGGGATCCCGAGCGGCGGGACGAGAAGGAAGGCAGCCAGGCCGTCGCCGGATACGAGGCGCCGGTGGACGCCATCTGCGCCGCGCTGCAGGAACGCGGCGAGGCGTTCCATCTCCTGCGCGACCGCTACGTGCTGAACGAGGGTGACGACATCGTCGGCTACAACCTGGAGATCAAGAACTCCGACCGCGTCGTCGTCGTGCACAGCGACCGCTACTGGCGGTCCCAATGGTGCATGCACGAGTTGACCATGCTGTGGGACAGCTTCGACGACCGCGCGGCCGTGGCCAAGGACACGGTCACGTTCGTCTTCCACGCCCCCAGTGGTGGCACGCCGCAGAATCCGATTCGCGACGGCACGGCTCTCGACGAGGTGGAGGCGTACTGGAACGCGCCGTGGTCCCTGCATCCGGCCCTGCGCGACGTGACAGGCAAGGACAAGCTCTTGAACGCCCTGCGCAACCTGCTGAGCAGCAAGGTGCCGAAGGTCGCCAGGAAGAAGGACTGGGACGTCGCTTGGAATCCGAAGAGTCCCGACTCCGTCATCGCCCACGTACTGCGTCGCGTGCTGGGCTGAATGACAGTTGGAGAGGCGCGCTCCGGTTCGTCGCGGTGCGCCTCGGCCTCCGTCACGTGAGCGGCGGCGGGTGCACCCCGTAGGAATGGTGCCAGTCCTGGACCTCCGCCAGCATCAGGTTGGAGGCGATCGCCGTCTCGCGCTGGAGCTCGGCGAGGGTGAACGTGCGGCCGAGGCCACGTAGAGCGGCCTTGCGCGCGGCGAGCGTCGCCGTCATGCGGCGGTAGGCCTGGGCGATGCCGTGCAGCTCGGCCTGCGCCGAGATGCCGTGCGACGCGGCGGCGAAGGCCGGGAACGCGGCGGTGACCGTCACCAAGAGGCCCATGGCGACCTGGAACCAGCCTTCGTGCTGTTGCTCCTTGTCGGTGAAGAAGACCAGGAGCAGTGCGGCGAAGCACGCCGCCAGCACGAACAGGAACAGGCGCACCTCGCGGCTGTGCATGCGGTCGTGGAAGATGCGGTGATCGAGCCACTTGCTTCGGTACCAGCGCTTCTGGTCGACGACGAGGCCGGCGAGGACGTCGTGGCGGACGTGGCGGAGGTCCTTCATCGTCACCTGCCGCGTGCGCGTCTTGGCATCGAGGCCGAGGTGGTGGTCGCGCAGCCACGCCTGCGCGTACCACTGCGACCAGCTCAGCGGCTCGCCCGGGGCGTGCAGATGTCCGGCGAGGCGCGGGCGGGGGATCACCAGCCAGGCGCGGCTGATCCACGTCGCCTGCCGCAGGATCTCGATGACGAGGCGCAGGTCGAGCGCGCGCTGCTGCCAGCGCTGGGTGTGTGCGCTCAGGTGCAGGACGAGGATGGTGAGGACGGTCGCCACCTCGATCCCGGCGAGGATCTTGCCGACGGTCGGTACGACCGGCTTGAGCAGGAAGGCGGTGACCGCCAGCATCACGGCGCAGGCACCGAGGGCGAAGATCCAGCTGAAGCTGGCGCGGTAGCGACCCATGAGCTGACCGGTGCGCGTCTCGAGCGGCGGCAGCACTTCGCGCAGGACCGACTGCGGTGGGCCCGGCGGAGAGCGGCCGGCGGCCAGGACGGTCGCGCGGGCCGCGGCCGCGCTCGCCATGGCTCGCTGGAACGGCGCCCACCGTTGCATGAAGGCGCGGAAGGCGTGCAGCCAGCGCGGCTCCGCGGCCGGCGTGAGCGCTTCCTCGGCGGCGTCGAGGCACGCGCGCTTGGCGACCGCCAGGTCGCTCGCGTGCAGGAGGTGCGCCGGTTCGACGCCGCGCACGTGGTGCCAGAGCTGCTCGAGCGCGCGCCGCCACGGCCGCCGCGGCCTGGCCGGTGCGGCGTCCGCGTAGGGATCGAGGAGCGCGCGCAGGTCGTCGGCGAGGGCCTGCCGGCAGTGGGGGTCGTCGACCCAGCGGCGCCCGGCCACGAGGGTGTCGGCGAGGTGGCGCGGCAGGGCAGGCTCGGTGGTCGCCGCGCGCGCGACGCCGATCGGGATCCAGGCCACCGGCACGTTGCGCTCGCGCGCCAGGTCGATCACCCGGCGGGTGAGGCTCGGACCGGTGGTCCGCGCGTTCTCGCCGTCCGGCCCCGCCCACGCGGCGATCAGCACGTCGACGTGGTCGGTGAGCATGCGCGCCGCCAGCGCGTAGCTGTCGGCGACCTGTTCTTCGTAGCGGCTCGAGACCGGCGGCAGCTCCAGGATCTGCATCTCGGGGCGGTCGGCGATGCTCTTGAACTCGGCGAGCTGGGCCGCCCCGAGCTGGCTCTCGTAGTCCTGCCGCGGGACGGGCAGGATGCCGGTGGTCGCGAAGCCGGCGGCGAGCGCCGCCTCGGTGGCGATGCGGTCGGCACCGGGCGCCAGGTTGGAGACGAAGCGGAACTCGGGCGCGCTGTTCGCCCGGTAGAGCGGCGCCGCGGTGGGCGAGGCGAAGCAGGCGCGCGCCGCCGTGCACAGCGCCTCGAGGAACCCCGCGACCGCCGTGCGCAGCGCCGCTTCGTCCTGGACCGTGGTGTGGCCGACGATCCCGACGCGCAGGATCGGGCGAGGTTTGATCTCATCCGACATTGAGGCGACTCCGTGGGTCGGATTGTCGGCGGCCGGGACGGGATCGCCAACGGGGTAGTTGGACGGCCGCACGCGGCGCGTTCCCGTGGAGGCGAGTAGTCGCTCGTGCCTCGTACCTCGTACAAGTGTAGTCCCCATAATCGCTTCGGTTGTCGTCACGCGTCTCCGTCAGGCCCGCGGCGCGGGGCGCCGCCGACCCTGCAAAGGGCTGCACGATTGTACAGAACGCTACGTAGCCGGTGGGAGTTCCGTCCGGCTATACTCGGGGTCCAGCGACGGATGAGTAGCGGATTGGCCTGGTGGCACCGATTTGTCCGAGCCCTATTGAACAAAGCGATTGAAAATGGTGGGTCTGCGCGTCTTCCTCAGTTCGACCTATCTTGATAATAGGGATCTTCGGGAAAGCCTTCTCCGGTTTCTGTCAGATATGAAGATCGACGTCGCGGCCTTTGAGAGGGGAGGTGTGTTTTACACGCCGGGACAGACCGTGACACAGTCTTGCAAGGCTGAGGTCCGAAAGTGCGACCTGATGCTTCTTGTGATCGGAGGCAAGTACGGATCCTCAGCTGATTCTGGTGACTCGGGAAGGCGACCCAATAGCTATGTAAGAGAGGAGTACAAGGCTGCAGTGAACCATGGCCTCCACTGTTACGTGTTCATAAAAAAAGAAGTGTTGGTGGAGTTTGGAACATACAAGCGCAACCTAGGAAAACGTGTCGACATTGACTTCTTGCAAGTTGATTCGATTCGTGTGTTTGAGCTCATAGGTGAAGTCGAAAAATACACTCCAGAGACACCCCTGATAGCGTACGAGACTCCAGGGGATATTGAGTCATTCATGAAGCTGCAGTTCGCCAGTCTTCTGCGGGGCGCCTATTTGAAGAGACGGTCGTCCAAGCAGGTCGTGATCAACCCATACAAGCTCTACTACTATCGAGGGGCTAGGAAGCTCTCGAAGCGTGAGTTGGCGCGCAGGGCCCGTGTGCCCGAGTCCCTCATAAAACAGCTAGAGAGGGTTCCGCGGGACAAAGTGGGGCGCGATACCAGATCGTTCCGCACTTGCTCGACCGGGTTCCTTGGCCGTATCGAGGCGGCTCTGGACTGTCGGGGAGCGCTGACGTGCGGGAGGCCCGATGATAACCACTCCCACCTATTGGAGTATTATATGGTCAACAAGTATGGTGTGAGATTTGCAATGCCCGTCGGGACAGCAGTCGGCGAGGCTACTCTTTACCCTGTCAGGTTGGCTGTCTTCGATTTTGATGGCACCTTGACTCACCCTGGTAGCCAGAACCTCACGACGTGGGAGATGCTGTGGCAGGCGGTGGGACTGGATGTTGAGGAGTGTGGCCGGTACTTGGTTGATTTTTTGGACGGCCGAATAACTCACCCGGAATGGTGTGACATCACCTCTCGCAAATGGCGGCAGGCCGGGATGCGCGAAAGTCATCTTCGAGATGTTGCGAGAAAGATCCGTCTGCTACCGGGAACGGCGGAGCTGCTGCGTGCCTTGAGGGACGCGGGAGTTGGGATCTATATCGTAAGCGGATCGATACACGAAGTGATCAAGATCGTCCTTGGTGAATTGTGGCAGTACTGTGGTGACGTCAAGTCCAATCACGTCATATTCTCTGAAAGTGGCGAGCTGGCGGGTATTCAGGGTACCCAGTACGATTTTCAAGGTAAGGCACAATATGTGTCGGACCTAATCAAGCAAAGGATGGTGGCGCCGCTAGAGACTCTCTTCGTCGGCAATTCTCTCAACGATGTTTGGGTAGGGAACTCCGGAGCGAGGACTCTGTGTATCAATCCATACGTCACAGATGGGTTCAACAAGCGTCATTGGTCTGCGGTGAGGCAGAGGGTTAGCGACTTGCGGGAGCTACTTCCCTTTTTCAATCTGGGCAACCGGGGAGTTGGTCCCTCGCCGCAGATGGAGCTATATGCCGACTAACTAATGCGATCGGCGGCCTGTTAATCAGCCGGGCGTTCATTCGGAGACCCTCTGCTACCGCCCGCCGCGGTGGCGCGTCACGCGCCCGTCGTCGCCGAGCGCCAGGAGGTCGCCGCGCTCCTGGTCCCAGGCCAGCGCGCGCACCGCGGCCGATGCCGGCAGCGCGCACAGAGGCAGCGCGCGGGTCACGTCGATCAACCACACGCGGCCGGCGCGGGTGCCGACGGCGAGCAGGTTCTCGCTGGCCAGGAATGCGAGCGCGGTCGGTGTCTCGCGCGGCAGGCCGATGCGCCACGATGTGCCGTCGCTCTGGCGACCACAGACGGCGCCGTCGCTGCCGGTGAACACGGAGCCGCTGCCGGTCGCCAGCGCGGTGGGGCGGACGTCGTGATGGGCGACCACCTCCGGGTCGACGATGCCGCGCACTCGGGTCACTGCACCGTCGGCGGTGGCGACCAGCACCGCGTCGGCGCCGTCGCAGGCCAGACCGACGACCGTGCCGTCGAGTGGGCGGCGCCACAGTTCGTCGCCGTCGAGCGTGCCGAGCCACAGCGTGCCGTCGCGACCGGCGACCGCCACGCGCGCGTCGGCGCCGAGGGCGGTGTGCGCGATGTCGGCGGGCGCCTGCGCGAGCCGCACGCCGGGGTCGCCGCTGCCGGCACGCAGCACCACGCCGCCGTGCGCGTCGGCAGCGGCGAAGCACGGGCCGCGCGCAGTCAGCGCCAGCGCCAGCGGACGCTCGACCATCACCGGACCGACCGTCTCGGTGTCGACCCAGCAATCGAGGCCGCCGGTGACGACGAGCAGACGTTGGCTGCTGGCGAACGGCACCAGGGCGTGGGCGCTCCGACCGCGCCCGGGCAGGACGTCGAGCGTGCGACCGCTGGCGAGTTCGATGCGCCGCGCCAGGCCGACGTCGGGCTCGGACCACGTCGCCGTCCAGCAGGCGTCGCCGCCGGTCGGCGCGATCGTGGTGGGCGGGGCGTCGAGGTTCTCGACGGCGGCGCGGCGCGCGCCGTGGACGGTGTCGAACACCAGCAACGTCGCCGGCGCCGCCGCGCCGCCGTGCCGGCCGAGCGCGAGGACGCGGCCATCGAGCGAGAAGGCGAGGGCGCACGCGCCCGGACTGCTACCTCCGGCCGTGTCGAGCGGCCACGTTCGACGGAGTTCGCCGGTGTCGGTGTCCCACAGGCGCAGGCTGCCGGAGTCGAGGGTGGCAGCCCTGGCCGTGTCGGCGTGCACCGCGGTCCAAGCCACGTTCGACAGGTCGCGGTCGCCTTCGCCGCCGCGGGTCGAGGTGTGCAGGACGGTGGCCGGCTGCAGGCCGGTCGGGTCGAGGGTCACCACGTCGCCCGCCGGCGTCGCGGCGAGGATGCGGCTCGTCGCCACCGAGAGGAGTTCCAGGCCGGGGAGCGGACTGCGCAGGGTGCGCACCGCCTGGCCCGTGCGCGCATCGAAGAACACGACCTCGTCGTTGGCCAGCGCACACACGCAGGCGCCGTCAGGAGAGAAGGCGACCGCGCGGGCTTCGGTGAGCCGGGCGCGGTCGCGCCAGCGCAGCGCGCCGTCGTCGGCCTCGAGGACCCAGACGCCGCCGTTCCAGCCGCCGGCGGCGACGCTCTTGCCGTCGGGCGCCCACGCGGCGGCGAGCACCGTGTCGTCCCCAGGCGCGAAGGTCCAGCGGCGCCGCGCCAGGGCGGCACGCAGGCAGCGGTCGACCCAGCCGCCTTCGGGTGGAGGTGTGGGCGTCTCGCTCGCGGCGGCCGGCACCTCGCCGAGCAAGGCTTCGGCCGCGGCGGCGTCGCCGTCGGCGAGAGCATCGGCGGCGCTCTGCAGGCGGTCGGCATGCCGACGCGCCTGCAGCCGCTCGGCCGCGTCGCGCCAACGCGCGCGGCTGTCCACCACCAGGATCGCCGCCGTCAGCAGCGCAAGCGCCACGAGCAGCGCCGCCAGCGCCGCTGGCCAGTGGCGCACCAGCAGCTTGCGCAACACGTACGTGGCGCTGTCCCGGCGCGCCTCGATCGGCCGCCCCTCGAGCCAGAGGCGCAGGTCGCGCTCCAGGTCGAGCGCCGACTGGTAGCGACGCTCCGGCTCCTTGGCCAGCGCCTTGCGCAGGATGGTGTCGAGCTCGGCGCCCAGCTCGTGCCGCTGCGGCCTTGGCGGCTCGCTGCGGATGGCGACGAACGTGCGTGCCGGCGGGCCGTCGACCGGGTACGGGAACGCACCGGCGAGGGCTTGGTAGAGTACGACCCCGAGGGCGTACACGTCCGAGCGCGCGTCGAGCGGTTGGCCGTCGACCTGCTCGGGGCTGGCCCAGGGCACCGAGCCGACGAAGTCGCCCGACGTCGTCACCGTCTCGCCGTCGGCGAGCCACTTGGAGAGACCGAAGTCGAGCAGGCGCACTTCGCCGTCCTCGTC
The DNA here is from genome assembly GCA_041398565.1 of Planctomycetota bacterium. Lineage (GTDB taxonomy): Bacteria > Planctomycetota > UBA1135 > UBA1135 > UBA2386 > DATGPD01. The sequence goes on from JAWKUN010000002.1 coordinate 1,442,095, forward strand.
GATGCGCACGTTGCTCGGCTTGAGGTCGCGGTGCAGCACGCCGCGGGTGTGCGCGGCGCCGACCGCCTGGCAGACCTGGGCAAGGAGTTCGACCAGCTGGCGCCGCGTGCGTGGCCGCGCCGCGAGTTCGTCGTCGAGGTCGCGGCCGCGCACGTAGTCCATGACGTAGAACGGCCGGCCGTCGCACACGCCGCAGTCGTGCACCGTCACCAGGTTGCGGTGGCGCAGGCGCGCCAGCACCTCGACCTCGCGCTCGAAGCGCGCGCGCCCCCGCGGCGACCGCCAGACGTCGTGCAACACCTTGATCGCCACCTCGCGCGCCGTGGCCTCGTGCACGGCGAAGTACACCGCCCCCTGGCCACCCCGGTGCAGCTCGCGGTGTACGCGGTAGCCGGGGACCTGCGGCAGCGGCTCGGCGGCGCGCGCGCGCAGGTCGCGCACCTGCGCCAGCGCCGCCTCGATCAGCGGCCGTTGCGCCGAGGGTTCCTCGCTCGCGGCGCTCACGGCGAGCGCGACAAGAAGCGGTCGCCGGCACCGAGGCGCGCGCGCAGGCGGTCGTGCGCGCGTTGCCGCAGCATGTGCACCGCGCCGCGCGAACGCTGCAGCGCGCGCGCGACGTCGTCGATGTCCTGGCCCTGCAAGTCGTACAGCTCGACCACGCGCGCGTAGTCGGACGGCAGCTCGGCGAGCGCCTCCGTCAGCCAGGTGCGCGCCTCGTCGCGGGCCGCGGCGCGGCTGGGCGAGGTCACGCCGGCAGCCAGCCGTGCCAGCAGGTCGCCGGGCGCATCGTCGTCGGCGGGTGTCGAGGGGCGGGCCGTCCTGGCGAGGGCGCGCAGGCCGTCGGCCAGATTGTGGCGGGCGATGGCCTCGAGCCAGGCGCGGAACCCGGCTTCGTCGTGGGCACCGAGGTCGCCGATGCGCAAGAAGGCCTCCAGGTAGCTCACCTGCATGACGTCGTCGACGTCGAGACCGGCGCCTGCTCGCAGGTCGCGCTCGAGACGCGCGCGCACCACCGGGCCGTGCAGTCCCAGCAGGTCGGCCAACGCGTCGAGGTCTCCGGAGCGGGCGCGGTCCAGGCGGGTGTCCGACACGATGCGGGCATTCTCGCGCAAAAAGCGCGTGAACGTGAGGTCGTGGCGGTCGCCTCGGGATCAGGCTTCACCGAAAGGACCACCACATGCTCCCTCTGCTCTGCCTCGCCTTGGCGCTGGCGCCGGTCGTTCAGGATCCGTCTCCTCCCCGCAACCTGCTCGTCAATCCCGGCGCCGAGCAAGGCGACCGCCGCCCCGAGGCGTGGCAGAAGGGCGACCCCGTGCCTGGCGTCCGCTACCTGTGGGAGACGGGGGAGGCTGCCGAGGGCAAGCGGAGCCTCGGCCTGCACAAGACCGTCGACCGCTACTTCCCGATCGCGGCGTGGCAGCAGGACGTCGCCCACGACGGCAGCGCGCAGAAGCTCCACTTCGGCGGGCTCGTGCGCGCCAAGGGCATGCGCAAGGCCACCCTCGACGTCGCGTTCCTCGGCGCCGACGGCAAGTGGACGCACGCCTGGGCGGCCTACATCGGCGCCCGCAAGGCCAGCGATCCGCCGGCCGACCACGACTGGCAGTGGTACAGCGGGGTCGTCGAAGTCCCGCCGCGTACGACCTCCTTGCGCTTTGGTCTGCAGGTGTACGGGCCCGGGCAGGTGTGGTTCGACCGCTTGCTGGCCACCTTCGTCGGCGAGACGGTGGCGGTCACCGAGGCGGCGCGGCTGGCGCCGCAGCCGGCGGACTCCTGGGGCCAGCTGCCGGCGGCGGTGCCGCCCGCGGTCGCGGCCGAGGCGCCGCAGATGCGCACCCTCGACGGCGACCCCTTGCGGACCTACGCCCTGATCGCGCCGCGCGGCGCACCGCGCGACGCCGGCCACGGCTTGTTGGTGGTGCTGCCGGGTGGCGATGGCTCGGCCGACTTCGCGCCCTTCGTGCAACGGATCGCCGAGAACGCGGCCCCGGCCGACTACGTGGTGGTGCAGGCGGTGGCGCCGCGCTGGTCCGGCGCCAAGGATCTGGTGTGGCCCAAGCGGCGCGACGAGGTGCGCGAGGTGGGCCGCGCAGCGGCCGAGGACTTCGTCGCCGCGATCGTGAAGGCCGTGCGCGAAGAGCACCGCATCGACGCCGACCGCATCTTCTTGCTGGGCTGGTCGTCGGGCGGGCCGGCGTGCTATGCCGCGACTGCCGAGCCGGACTCGCCGGTGCGCGGCGCGATGGTGGCGATGTCGGTGTTCCGCCGCGACGAGGTCGTGCTGCGCGGCGTCAAGGGCAAGGCGTTCTACGTGTTGCACTCGCCGCAGGACTTCATCGCCATGTCGTTCCCCGAGCGCGCGGTCAAGGACTTGGCCAAGGCCGGCGCCGAGACCACGCTCGCCACCTACGAGGGCGGCCACGGCTGGCACGGCGACGTCTACGGCAACATCGAGAAGGGCTTGCGCTGGCTCGAAGCGAACGCTGCGCGCGGCAAGCGCTGACGCGTTCGGCAGCCGGCCTCGCGTGCCGTGGCGCGGCGGCGCGACCGTGGCGCGCCTTCACCGCGGCAGGCGCGCCTCGATCTCGGCGGTCCGTTCGCCAGGCGGCATGCGCAAGGGACCCACACGCACCAGGGCCTGCAGCCACTCCGGGTACGGGTGCTCCTTGATGTAGCGCGTCTGCGCGGCCTGGGCCTCGAGGTCTTCGGGCCAGGCCACCAAATCGAAGTCGCCGGGCAGCACCGGGTCGAGGGTGATCCAGCCGTCGTCGTCGGTGCGGCCGGCGCTCGCAAAGTAGCGCGCCTGCATCACCATGAAGGCGCGCTGGCGCTCGGGGGTGCCGTCGGCGCGCTGCACGCGCACGCGCAGGCAACTGCGCTGGAGCGCGAACGCGCACTCGGCGTCGCGGCCGGCGACGACCTCGACGACCTGGTCGGTGCGCAGCCGGACCGGCCGGCGTGGGTCGCCGCTCAGCGCGACCTCGACGCTGTAGGTGCCCGGGGCGACGTCGACGGCGAAGCGACCGCCGGCGTCGGTGCGCAGCGGCACGGCCAGCTCGCCGACGTCGAGCGTGCCCCAGCGCAGGCCGGGTCCGCGGCGCAGGAGGCTGGCATCGGCGTCGCGCCACGGCTCGCCGTCGACCAGGACCTGCGCCCGCAGGGTGACCGACGCGAGTGCCGAGCCGTCGAGTTCGACCGTGCGTGTCTCCATCGGGCGGAGGTCGCGCACCGTGGCGAGGACGGCCAGCGCGCGGCCGCCGGTGCCGCGGCCGAGGCCGGGCAAGCGGTAGTCCAGGCACACTTCCCACGAGCCCGGGGACACGCCGTCGATGTGGAAGCTGCCGTCGCGCGCCACGACGCCGTCGTCAGCGTGCTCCGGCAGGGTTCGCTGCGGGTCGCCGACGCTGCGCACGAGCACCCGGGGATGCAGAGACGCGCCCATGACGCCGGCGCGCGCCGCACCGAGCTGGCGCAGCATCGCGTCCTCCTCAGTCGAGGGGGCGAGCTGCCGCAGCAGGTGGGCGGGTCCGAGGCGACCGGCGATCGTGGCGCCCACGTCGACGCGCACGACCAGCGGCGGCAGGCTCGGGTCGAGACGCACCTCGGGAACGACAGTCGGCCGGTGGCCGGGGCCGAGCACGCGCAGGCTCAGGCCGGCGGCGACGGCGCCGCGCAGGTTCGCTTCACCCGCGGCGTCGGTGGTGGCTTCCTGCACCACCAGCGCGCCACTCACCGCGGCCAGGTCCCACGCGCCCGGCTCGACTGCGTGGCTCGAGAGCGCCGGCGGCGCGTCGCCGAGCTGCAGCACCAACTGGATCCGGCTGCCGGCGATCGGACCGTCGCGGTCGTCGACGACGCGCACCACCCGCACCCCGGCCGTCGGGGCGCGCAGGTGCACGTGGTGCGGCGTCGTCACGACCGACTCGACGTCGAACTCGGCGACGAAGGCGGCGACGCCGTCGTCGGCCGGCTCGACCCAGGCGCGGTACTCGCCCGACGGCAGGCCGCGCAGGATCACTTCGCCCCGCGGTCGCGTTTGGCAGGGCAGCGCCAGGGCGAGCGTGCGCGACAGGCCAGCGCCGGGGGCGGCCACGCTCGTCAGCCGCAAGGCGAACGCCTCGACGGCGCGCCCGTCGGCGTCGCGGCACACGTCGACGATCACCGCGGCGCACGGTTGCAGCGTCACGTGCGCCGTCTCGTGCCAGGCGAAGGCGTCGACCGTCGCGTCGTGGCCGGGCGCCCACACCCGTAGGCGCACGCGGTCGGTGGGATCGTCGGGCCGCCGCGGCAGGGCGAAGCGGCCTTCCGCGTCGCACGGGATGCTGGCGGCGAGGAGATCGTCGGTGCGTTGGACCGTCGCGTCTGCCAGCGGCTCGCCGTGCGGGCCCTGCACTTCGCCCACCAGCACGGTGTCGAAGGTCGGGCAGGTCAGCACGACGCCGTCGCGGACGCGGCCGGCGACGACTTCGAAGGTCGCGCGCCCGGAGTGGTCGGTCGCCGCGGGTCCGGCGTCCAGCATGGCGGCCCACGTGCCCGGCACCAGCGGCATGCCCGCGAGCCGGAAGGAACCGTCGCGGCCGGTGCGGCACGTGAACAGACGCACCGGCTGCAGCACATCCGCGTCCGGTGCCGCGGCGTCGACCAGCGCCACGGTGACGTTGGCGTCAGGCTGCGGCACACCGTCGGGGCGTCGCACGCAGCCGAGTACGGAGCCGCCGGCCGGCAAGGTCAGGTCGCCGAGGTCGCGGGTCCGTCCCGGCGTCAGGTCCTGGCACGGGAAGATCACGGCTGCGCAGGTCGGGGCGCGCAGCTGCAACTGGTAGTCCATGGCCAGCGGCTCGACTTCGAGGGCGAAGGTGCCGTCGACTCCTGTCGTCACCGTGGCGCGGTCGCCGTCGACCAGGCACGTGTCGGCGGCGGGGGGGTGGAGGTAGGCCGTGCCGCCCTCGATCGGGTGCAGCGCGGCATCGAGGCAGCGGCCGACGACGCGTGCGCCCCGCGGTGCCAGGGCCGGAGTGGCGGACGACCCCTCGGCGAGCGGCTGTCGGTCGGGCGCCGCTCGCGCGGACGTAGCCGCCGCGACGGGTGCAGCAGATCCCGAAGTCGTGGGCTCGGGCGTCGCTGTCCGCGACGACGAACTCGACCAGGCGAGCGCGAGAGCCGCGGCGGCGCACAGGCCGGCGGCCAGGACCAGAGTCTTGTTCATGAGTAGGCTCGTCATCCAGAAAGCGGCGGCACCGACGGCCGGCGCCGGTGCGGCGATCGCCGCCAGCGGGCCACTCCACACCGCACGAGTGCCGTAGCGGCGGTCGAGGCGCGAGCGCAGCTGCGCCAGGCCACGCTGCACCCGCGAGCGCACCGTGTCGTGCGGGACGCCGAGGTCGCGGGCGATCTCGCGGGTGGGCAGGTCGTGCCAGAAGCGCAGGAGCACCGCCGTTCGGTAGGGTTCGTCCAGGTCGTGCACGGCGGCGCCGACGTCGCGCACCAGCTCCGCTTCCATCGCCATCGTCGCCGGGTCGTGGATCGGCGCAGGGGCGGCGGCGGCAGCGCGCGTGTGGTGCGCGCGCCGCGCGTTGGCGCGGTGCGTGGCGAGAGCCAGCTTGCGCACGACGCCGCGCAGCCATGGCATGCGCTGCGCCGGCGTGCCGCGCGTGGCGAGCGACGCCATCTGGGCCTGCTGGGCGACGTCCTCGGCATCCTCGGGCGACAGCAGGCTGCGCGCCAGGCGCCGCAGGGCGTGCGCGTCCCCGGCCAGGCCGGCGGCGGGTTCTGATGCGGAGAAGGACATCGACGGACGAGTTGCCGGCGGGCCGCGCATGGACGCAGGAAATGCGTGAAACCCTCCGCGGGCGGTGATGACGCCGCGCGATCGCATGGCTCAGCGGGTCGGGCGAACCCGATTCACGACCCGGAGGCACCGGCGAGCGCGATCCGCGCCGCGAGCACGGCGGTCTTGCTGCGCGCGAAGTCCTTGCCGCGGCACTTGCAGCTCAGTCGCCGACGGTCAAGCCGACTCCGTTGGTCGCCGCCAACGCGCCGGCGAACGCGCCGAGCGGATCGAGCACGAACCCTTGGCCCCAGAGCGTGCCTCCGACCAAGCCATGGAGCGGAGGGATCGGGAGAGGCAGGGCGGCGAAGCCGTTGCTGCTCGTGCTCACCGGCAGCGACACGACCGGCGATCCGACCAGCAACGTGCACGGCCCGAAGCCGATGCTGGCTGGCCCGAGCGACAGGAGGACCACGGCGGCGGCGTTCGCGCGTCCGCCCGCGAGTTCGAGCCTGAACTCCGCGTTGGCGAGCGAGGGCAGGCCGCGCGCGTAGAGCAGCGGGATCCCCGCGCTGCCAGCGCAGCCGGTGCCGGTTTCGAGCATTGCTGCCGGAGAGCGACCGGCGACGAAGATGTCGCCGACCTGGTTGCCCAGCAGCAAGCGCTGGCGCAGGGGATCGGCGCTGAACACACCGAACTGATGCACGGCCTGCGCCGACGCCAGCGCGGTCCAGTCGTTCCCGTCCCACTCCCACAGGTCGGTCCCCGCAAGGGTAGGGCTCCACATCGCCAGCACGACGCGGCGACGTGCCGGATCCCAGGCCATCGCCTGGAAGGCAGAAGTGGATGGCGAGGTCGCCGGGTTCAGCTGCGACCAGTTGTTGCCGTCCCACTCCCACGTGTCGCTGACCGGGCTCGCGCCACCGAACAACACGACCCGCTGGCGCACCTCGTCGTATGCCATCGCGGAGACCGCTTGCGGCGAGGGTTGATTGGATGGGAAGCGTTGCGCCCACGATGCGCCGTCCCACTCCCAGGTGTCGTTCAGCGGCACGGACCCACTCCCCCGGCCGCCGAACATGACGGTGCGGCCGCGCGCGACGTCGTACGCCAGGCCACAGGCGAAACGCGGGTTCGGTCGCACCGACGGCGTCCGCAGCAGCCAGTTGTTGCCGTCCCATTCCCATAGATTGTCGTTGGGCGTGAAGGCGCCGCTCGTGGTTCCGCCGCCGAACAGCAAGGTACGTCGGCGGGCCCGGTCATAGACCAAGCGCGTGCCGCTCAGAGCCGAGCTCGGGCCGTTGGCAGGTGCAAAGCCGTACCACCGATGCCCATCCCACTCCCAGGTGTTGAACACAGAGCGGCCCGCAGACCCGCCGAAAGACACGACGCGCCGCCGATCGACGTCGCTCGCGGCCGCAGAAGCGCTGACAGTCGAATCGAACCGCATGTCGACGCGCGCCCAGTCCGTGCCGTCGTAGCGCCAAGTGTCGGGGGCATCGGCACCCCCGCTGAAGGCGGCCAGCATGCCGCCTGTTCCATCAGCGGCGAAGCCTGGCAGCCCTGGGAACGGGCTTGCCGTCGTCGGTACGCGTACCCACGTCGTTCCCGTCCACTCCCAGGTCTGCATGATGACGGAGCCGCCGCTGGTCGTGCGAACCAGCAAGACGATTTGTCCACGCGTCGGATCGGTGCTCATGGCGTCGACCGCCCCTGCTGGCGCCACGGTCGGTGAGAGCTGAACCCACCCAGTCCCATCGAAGGCCCACGTGTCGGATCGGTCCCCGCTCTGGTCTCGGCCGCCGAACAGGATCACCCGCTGCGAAATCGGGTCCCATGCCAATCCGTGCGAATAGCGCGCGGCCGGGCGCACCGTGCTCGTGTTGGCCGACCACGCGCTTCCGTCCCATTCCCAGGTGTCGCCGAGGAGTCCGCCGGACGAACTGCCGCCGAACGCGACGACCCGCTGACGGATCGGGTCGTAGGCGAGCGCACAATCGAGACGGCGCGGCGGCGCGATCGCCGGCGCGCGTTGCTCCCAGTCCCGGCCGTCCCACAGCCACACTTCGTTGCCGAGGCCGGAGCCGCCGAACAGGACGACCCGCCGGCGCGCGGCGTCGTACGTCAGGCTGTGCGAGGTCATCGCCGGCGGAGACGTGCGCGGGCTCCTCGACACCCAGGCCGTGCCGTCCCACTCGATCGTCTCGTTGGTCGGTGCATTGTAGACGAAGCCGCCGATGCAGACGACGCATCCGCGCGCCGCATCGAACGTGGCCCGTGTCTGCGAGCGCGGCGCGACTTCGGGGTGTTGGACCCAGGTCGTGGTTTGGCTGAGCGCCGGTGCTACCGCGAGAGCCAGAAGGCAGGTGAGCTTCGTGAGGTGAGGCATGGTCGAGCAGAGCGTCATAGTGTAGCCGAGTCGCCGCAAGGCCACTGCGCTGGGCGCGGCCGGTCCCAAGGGGGGATCGCACCAGGCGAGTGGTGGCGGTCAGACGGTCACCGGCACGGCGATCGACAGACAGTCTCGATCGTCCTCGATGTGGGGCCGGTGCCAGCTACGGCAGCTGCACGAACAGGCCGTTCGAGAACGAGATCCCGCCCGCGACCGGCTCGATGCAGGCGTGCTGGGTGAAGATGCTGGCGGCGAAGGTGGCTGACGAGATGGTCAGCGGGAAGGACATGGTCGCCGGCGTGGTGTTGCTGGCGGTCAGACCGACCGAGACCTCGGCGCTGGCCAGCAACGAGCAGCCGTTGGTGCCGAGGAACGGGTCGAGCACGAACGGCAGCGTCAGGCCCAGGTAGGTGGTGCGGCTGACGCCGAACAGCGCCACTCCCGGCGCGCCGGCAGCGTGGTTGTTCGACTCGAGCATGACCGTCTGGCCGCGGGCGAAGGTGCCGTGCGCCGCCAGTTCGACGATGCCGGCGGCCCCGGCGCAACCGCTGCCGTACGCGCGCCCGAAGCCGGCGCGCCCGACCTCGACGTTGTCGAGCCCGTAGGTGGCGCCCTCGAAGTGCAACCACAGCGCGTGCCACAGCGACGGATTGCTGGCGTCGACGGCGGCAGGATTCAGTGCCAGCGGCACGCCCTGCAGCGCCGGCACTGGCGTGAACTCGGTGGCGCCGGCGGTGATGTCGCGCACGTCGACCCAGCCGAGCCCGGTGCCACCTGCGGCGGGCAGGTCCATGACCACGCGCAGCCGTACCCAGTGGCCGCCGGTGATCCCCAGGCTCGCCAACGGCGCGACCGTGGCGGTGCCGTCGGCGGCGACCAGCTGCAGCTGCACGTTGGCTTGGGTGCCGATCTTGAAGAACACGCCGCGCTCGCCCGCTTCCGACCCGCGCACGGTGCCGTTGCTGTTGGTGTCGAAGGCCAGCCCGAACGAGCCACCCCAGTACCCCACGAGCATGTCGGCCTGGAACGAGGCATTGCGCGCGCCCGGGGGGAACGGCGCGAACGCCCAGTTGCTGTCGTTGATGCGCGACGCGTCGCAGCCGTAGCCGGGGCCGACCTCCTGGAAGCGCAGCGAAGGCGTGCCGTCGTGCGACAAGGTGGCGGTCACACCACAACGGTTGGCCGCGTTGTAGGTCTGCTCGGTCCAGTTGTCCTGGCCGTCGAGCAGGGTGAACGGGTGCGGGTCGGAGCCGCTCAACCGATTGAAATCGTAGAGGTATTGCGCCGCCGCCTGCTGCGCCAGCACGAACGAGACCAGGGCGAGCTTGAGCATCGCGTGCCGGTGTACCCGACGCCGTCGACTCCGCAACCCGCGAACACCACCCTCGGGCGACGCTGCCGCGCCGCCCACCGGCCGCGCACCGCATCGATGCGCACGAGCCTCGGCGCCTCGGCCAGCGCCCCCGACCGCAAGATCGTCGCCAGTTCTTCCCAGGCCCCCGCCCGACTCGCGCGCTCAGGCCTGGCGGCGCAGGACGAAGACGTCCTGGAAGTTGTTGATGCCGGCCTGCACGAAGTCGACCACTTCGAACCACTGTCCCCAGCGCCGCGTGGTCCACTCGCGTGTCTGGAAGGTCGACCGGTAATAGTCGCCGCTCGCGACGTGTGTCAGGTTGTGGTCGGCGAGGCCGTCGAAGAAGCCGCTGGCCATGACTCGCTCGTACTCGCCCGGCCGGTGGAAGATCCAACGCGCGGCGAACTCGCCGTGCGTGGTCAGCGCGCACAGGCCGCCGGGTCGCAGCACGCGCCGCAGCTCCGGCAGCCAAGCATCCTGATGGCGTTCGGTCAGGTGGGTGCACACTGACAGGGCGCACAGCGCGTCGAAGCTATTGTCGGGGTAGGGCAGCGGCGGCTCCGTCTTGCACGGCGTGAACGTGCCGCCCAGATTCGCGCCCGCCCACTGCACCGCTTCGACGTCGATGTCGGCGCCGGACACGCGCGCGTGCGGCAAGCGGTCGATGAGGTGCTTGGTCAGGCGGCCCGAGCCGCAGCCCCACTCGAAGAAGGTGCGCGCTCGGGCCAGGTCCGTGTGCTTGCCGAGGATGCGCAGGAAGTCGTTGGCGGCCTTGATGCCGGTGGCGCGCCAGTAGTGCTGTGCGGCCGAACCGCTGGCTCGGCGCATGACGTCGTCGGGCGGGTAGGTCTGTGGCTGCACGGCGCAGTGGACGTCGATGCGCATCGCCCCGGCCGGGCGCCCGCCGCGCGTGCCGACGACTTCGATGTCGATCGTGCCCGGCCAGGGCATCGCCACCGGCGCCTGCAGGGCGAAGCCGCCGCGGTGGCTGTCGGGCACGAAGGTGGCGGCATGCGCGAGGTCGGGTCGCTCGCGCGGCTCGATCTGCACCGGCCGTCCGTCGGTGAGGTTGCGCGCCGTCAGGGTGTCGAACGGGCCGGCGAGATCCAGAATCCAGCCTTCGATCCGCAAGGCGTCGGCCTCGTAGGCCATCGCCTCGACGTAGCCGTAGGCGGGGGGAACGGCGACGGAGTCGGAGGGGGGCGTCAGGCTTGGCACCGTTCCGGCAGTCTGCAGCGGCGGGTGGCGCGGCGCCAGCGCCGGGGTGGACGCGCTAGTCCGGCTCGACCGCCAGCTCCCACGTGTCGGCGAAGACCGTGGCCGGCTCGCGGCGCCGTGCCGGTGGCGCCATGCCGCCGAACACCACGAGCATGTGGCGCTTGCTGTCGTAGGCGGCGCCGTGCCACTTGCGTGGGGGCGGCGGCGTGCCCATGCGGGTGTTCTCGAAGCGACCGTCGCGGTAGGTCACGAGATCGTTCGTGACGGCGCGGCCTTCACCGCCGAAACGCAGGATGCGGTCACCCGCGGCCACCAGGGTGCCGCCCTCGCTGCCCTCGACGCCGGTGCGCTTGTCGCTGACCCAGGCGCGGCCATCCCAGGCCCAGGCGACTCCGCTGCGGCCGTCACCGCCGATGAGGAGCAGCCGGTGCTGTTCACGAACGAACGCCATGCCGGGCGACTCGAGCTTGCCCGGGTTGGTCCGCCGCGGCGACACGTCGAACCAGCGCTCGCCGTCCCACTCCCAGGTGTCGCGCTGGGAACCGCCGTAGAGAACCATGCGGCCACGGTCGGAGTCGAAGGCCAGGGCATGCTTGCAGCGCGCCGGCGGCCGTGGCGAGCTCTCGACCGCGCGCCAGGTGCTGCCGTCCCACACCCACGTGTCGTCGAGCAGGGTGTCGCCGTCGTCGGTGGTGCCGCCGTACAGCAGCACCTGCCTGCGGATCGGGTCGTAGGCCATGGCGGCGAAGGCGCGCGCCGGTGGCCGCCGCGGTGGCTCGAGCCGGTGCCACTGGGCGCCGTCCCACGCCCAGGTGTCGTCGAGGGCGCTCTGGCCGTCGCGCGTGCCTCCGTGCATCAGCGTGAGGGCGTGGGCTTCGTCGTACGTCATCGCGTGGCCGTAGCGGGCCAACCCGGGCACCGGGGTGCTCGTGGCCATCTGCAGCCAGGGGTCGGCCAGGCGCTCGAGGATGGCACGCGCTTCGGCGGCGCCGGTGCCTTGCGGGTGGTCCTCGAGGTAGCGCTGCCAGGCGCTGCGCGAGCGCGCCGCGCGCGCCGCTGTCAACTGGGCGGCGTCGATCTCGGCGAGGCGGCTCTGGACCTCTGGCGCCGCGGCCAGCTCGGGGTGTTGGCGCAGGAGGTCGACGACCTCGGCGCTCTGACGCCCCATCGCCGTGGCAGCGCGCAGCAGTGCGTCGAGGGTGCCGGCCAGGTCGCCTTGCGCGCGCCGTTCGGCGGCTCGCCGGGTCTCGGCGCGGAAAACCTGCTCGCGCAGTTGCTCGTCGCGCTGGTCGATCAGGCTGCGCCAGTGCGGGTTGGCGCCTTCGCGCGCCTGCGTCAGCAGCGCCAGCGCTTCGTCCAACTTGCCGGCGGCCTCGGCTTGTTCGGCGGCGGTGAAGCCCTGGCGTACCGACAACGGCACGCGCTCGCGGGCGATGGTCGCCTCGAGGTCCACGATCTGCTGCGGCGCCTCGGCCGGGAACACCTGGCGCCGCAGGGCGATGGCCTCGTCTGCCGACAGCCACTCACCGGTGGCGAGGCCGCGGTCGAGCCCCTCGCGCAGGAACTGGGCCAGCGGCGCCACCGACCAGCGCTGCTCGAGCTGGCTCCAGTCGGGGTCGTTCCACGCCTCGGGGTCGTCGGCGCGCAGCTGCTGCATCGCCTTGACGATGTCGTTGTGACGGTTGCTCTGCGTGAGCTTCTCCAGCAGAGTCGCGCCGATCGACCAGCGCAGTTCGCGCACTCGCTTGCGCACTTCGCCGGCGTACAGCGAGTCGCCTTCCGGCTCGAGCATCGCCGCCTCGCGCAGGAAGGCGATGGCGTCGAGTTCGCCCTTGCCGGCCAGCTCGCTGGCGCGGCGCAGCTTGCGTCCGGCGAGCATGGCGCGTAGGCCCAACGCCAGCGGGCCGTCGGCGGGCGACGTCGCCGCGACCTGCTCTTCGATCTCGGCGTCGGCCTTCGCCTCGCTGGCCAGGCGCACTTCGATGTGGCCCAGCAGGTTGGTCACGTTGGGCTCGTCGACACCCCGCAGGCTCTTTTGCAGGCTCTGCAGATGGGTGCGCGCCAGAGGCAGGTCGCCGGCCTGGAACGCCGAGAGGGCCTCTTCCCAGCGGATCTTCTGGAAGTTGTCGGCGAAGCTCGGCTGCTGCAGGCTCGGCTCGGCGAACTGGGGCGGTGGCCTGATGCCGCCGAACTGATCCTGGGCGAACGCCGCGGCGGCCATGCGCGACACGGCGTCGACGTCGGGGCCCGTGGGCAGGGCCGATGTGTCGGCTGCGGCCAACACGACGCTGCCGACGTCGAGGACGTGGGCGCCGTCGATCTGTGGATCGCGCTCGCGCGCGCCGAAGTCGAGTTCGACTCGAGCCAGCTCCTTGTCGAACTGCGTGACCAGCAGGAACGTCTTGGCGTCGGCGCTCGGCGTGGGCAGCAGCAGCTCGAACTCAGGGTCGTTGACCGCGGTGTAGTCCTTGGTCTTGTGGTAGCCGGCGCGTGGCACGACGCGCTCGTCGTCGCACTGCGACGACACCTCGACCGCCACCGGTGGCGACACGCGCCCGCGCACGCGGGTGAACTCCGGGCGCAGCGGCACGGCGAACGCCTTGCCGTTGTCGGGCTTGCCGATGGCGATGGCGCGCGCGAACGGCAGGTAGCCGGCCGCGTTCACCTGTAGCTGCACGCTGTGGTCGACGGTGGTCTCGAGCACGAAGAACTCGCCTTCGCGCGGCAAGGGGTTGCCGTCGGCCTGGACGCCGCCGTCGGCCACGTACACCAATGTGTCGCCGAGCACGTCGACGACGCGCAGGCCGATACGGGCGCGGCCGGGCATCACCAGCTTGGGGCCGCCGCCGTCACCCGGACCGACCAGCTGCGGCGTCTGCTTGCCGTTCGCTTCGCGCAGGCGCCGGCCCAGCTCGGCGAAGGTGGTGCGCAGGTCGGCTTCGCCGCGTTCCGCCAGGGCTTCGAGACCGTCGCAGAGCGCGGTGACGAACGGAGTGGCGCGCCCCCGCGGGGCGTCGGCGAGTTCGCCCTCGGTCGTGCTGTAGACCTCCCACGTCTCTTCCTGCACCAGCTTGGCTCGAGGCGGTGCCGACAGGGTCGGCGCACGGCACGCGTCGACGATCAGGACGACGTCGAGCTCGACGCCGCGGCCGCGGGCGCGGCTGCGCGCGGCATTGAGCCAGGCGATGAGATCGGCGCGCGCGATCGTGTTGCGGAAGGCGTCGCCGACGCGGTCGGTGTAGTGGGTGAACAGCTGCAGGGTGCCGCCGGCGTCGATGAGGCCGTGGCCGGAGAAGAACACCACCAGCAGTGCCGACTTGCCCCCGGCCTCTTCGGCGAAAGCGTGGATGGCGCTCTCGATCTCCTGGGGGATGGCCTGGGCGCCGGCCTTCTCGACGATGGCGCTCTCGGGGATCGCGCAGGCATCCGCCAGAGCCTGCCGCACGCGCTGCGCGCCGGCGCCGAGCTGAGGCAGGTCGTAGGACGGCAGCTCGCGGTAGCGGTCGGCGGTGATCAGGATGGCGCCGCGGTCGCGCGCGCCGCGCACCGTCCCGGTCAGGGGGCGCAACGTCTGCGGGAAGTCGGCGCTGGTGGCGTCGGGCGCGGCGATGAACGCCGGGTGGGGGATCGGGGTGCCCTGCGTGGAGATCGCCGGCGGCGGGGCGACTTGGTCGCGGTCGCGGCCGCCGCCGGCACGGCAGGCGCCGAGGGCGAGCAGGCACGTGAGCGAGACGAAGCCGACAGCGAGCGGGATGCGGAGCATGGCGTTACGAGGAAGCCGAGAAGATGCGGGCCTCGGCGCGAGGAAAGAGGGCGGCGGGTCAGATCCCCGCCCCGGCGGGTCCATCGACCCGAAGCGTCGAACACGTTAGCCGAGGCGCACGGTGTCGCCCATCGGCCGGGCGCCGGAGCGGCCTCCCGCGCCGGGTCAGCGCTGGTCCCTGGGGATGCGCATCAGCACCCAGACGGTGCCGGGGCGGCCGGTCTGGCCGCCGTAGTCGATCCAGGTGTTGACCAACTCGGAGTTCTGCAGGACATACTCGGAGCTCACCAAGGTCTCCGAGTGGATGTCGCTCGAGGCCTCCGAGTCGCGCACGTTGGTCAGGTTGACGACGCGCGACCGCAGGCTGCGGCTGAGCATGGCGCGCGCCTGCTCCATCGCGTAGCCCTGGTTGTCCTCGGAGTGCAGGGCGCCGACGTAGCTGCCGATGCCGTGCAGGTAGCCGTCCTCCATCGGTGGATTGTAGATCCAGTCGGGAGGGTCGGCCTGCGTGCCGGCGCAGGCCGCGACGAGCGCGGCCGCCGCCGCCAGCGCCAGCGTGTGCGCACGGCCGCGGCCGGCGCACGTTGCAGCCGGCAGGCGTCTCACTTGACGTAGTTCTTCTCGAACTTCTGCTGGGCCTCGGTCGCGGCCTCGGCGTCGCGGTTGATGAGCTTGTCGAGCTTCTCTTCGAAGTCGCGCTTCATCACCTCGGTCTTGAACATCGTCTCGTCCCGCAGGACTTTGTCCTTCAGCGAGCTGCCGACCTGCTGCGTCCACTTGGCCGGGTCGTCGATGACCATGAGGACGTACTGGGTGTTGTCACGAACCTCGTACTTGGCGGCCCGAGCGCCGATGATCTCGGTGTCGGTGAGCTGGCGCATGATCCCCTCGTCGTTCATGTACGAGCTCATCGTGCGCTCGTCGAGCATGTCGCCGGTCTCCTTGAACCAGTTGCTGAGCAGCGACTGGACCTTGGCTCGCGCCGTCGCCGCCATCTTCTGGCGGGCGTCGATCTCGGCGCGGTTGCGGGCGCTCGAGATGTTGCCCATCACGCGAGCAGCACCGACGGCGGCCAGGGTGTCGCGGATGTCGCCCGGGTTGTCGATCCAGTTGCCGGCTTCGGCGACCTTCTCTTGGAACGAGGTTGGTGTGCTGCTGCAGCTCGTCCCGAACAGGGCGACGGAGCCGGAGAGCAAGGGAAGGGCACAACGGGTGACGAACTTGAACATGGGGTTGACTCCTGGGGATGCCGCGGGAGGCATCGCGTTTTCGAGGCAGAGCGCTGGAGCGAAAATCTAGCGACGCGCCGTCTCGATTCCAAAAGTGATGGCGCGACAACCGCCAACACACCGGCGGATGCTCAGGAAGCGCGATCGCGGCGATGGTCGTCTCATTCGGTTCGTCCAGGTCCTGGGTTGGCGATGGCCGGACGTCCGGAGTCGCCGGCCATCGCGCCAGCCTTGCAGTGGATGGAGCCGAGGCTCCACCACCGAACGGCGGCACCCGCGGCATCGAGGCCGTCGGGGCAACGCAGCCCGCGGGGCCATACCCGGTCCGGCCTACGGCTTCGTCGAAGTTCGCCCCCTCGGGCGAGTCGGCGGTGGCGGCCGCCCAGGCTTGGGGCTTTTTGTGCGGGGCTTCCCCGGCGGGGGCGTACGATCGCCAGGCCGTCCTGGCCGCGCTCCGGTCGGCCCAGGGCTGTTCGCCAACCGTAAGCCGCATGCAGATCACCGACATCCCCGTGGCGGGGTATGAGCGCGTCGTACGCGCCAAGGACCCCGCCTCCGGGCTCCACGCCATCATCTCGGTCCACGACACGACCCTCGGCCCGGCGCTGGGCGGTCTGCGCATGTGGAACTACGCCTCCGAGGAGGAGGCACTCTTCGACGTCAATCGCCTGTCCAAGGGGATGTCGTTCAAGTCCGCGGTGGCTCACACCGGGCTCGGCGGCGGCAAGGCCGTGATCCTGGGCGATCCGGCCAAGATCAAGTCGGAGGCGCTCTACCTGGCGATGGGGCGCTTCATCGAACAGCTCGGCGGGCGCTACATCACCGCCGAGGACGTCAACACGGACATCGCCGACCTCGAGATCATCCGCCGGGCGACCAAGTGGGTGACCGGCCTCGAGCGCGAGAGCGGCGGCAGCGGCAATCCCTCGCCGTACACGGCCTACGGTGTGTTCCTCGGCATCGAGGCGGCAGTGAAGCACAAGCTCGGCACGGACCTGCGCGGGGTCAACGTGGCGGTGCAAGGCGTCGGCGCCGTCGGCTCGGCCCTGGTGGCGCGCCTCGTCGATGCCGGCGCCAAGGTGCGCGTTGCCGACCGCAACCACGCGCGCGTGCAGGGCCTGGTCGATCGCCTGCCGGTCACCGCGATCGACGAGAAGGACGTATTGACCCAGAGCGTCGAGGTGTTCGCTCCGTGCGCCCTGGGAGCCGTGCTCAACGGCGACACGGTGCCCAAGCTGCGCTGCAAGATCGTGGCCGGTGCCGCGAACAACGTGCTGCTGGCGCCCGAGCACGGCCACATGCTGCGCGAACGCGGCATCCTCTACGCTCCCGACTACGTCATCAATGCCGGCGGCATCATCAACGTGAGCTGCGAGTTCCTGCCCGCCGGCTACGACGAGAAGGAGAGCCTCAAGCGGATCGAGCGCATTCCCCAGGCTCTGCGGGAGCTGTGGCAGATCGGCGACCGCGAGGGCATCCCTGCCAACGAGGCCGCGGACCGCCTGGCGCTCAGCATCCTCTCGCAGGCCAAGTCGGTGAAGCAGTAGGCGTCGCGGTCGCCGCGCCGCTCGACCTTCCTGCTCGGCCGCCCGGCTCGGGCGACGCGGTGCTCAACGGCCAGGACGCGGGCGGAGCGCGAGGAGCGCGGGCGCCGCGCAGGCGAGGGTCCAGGCCCAGACCTGATGCCCGAGGTCGAGCTGACGCGTGCAGGCGTACACGCCGTACGACAAGGGGCCGAGCCAGGCGAGAGCACGCAAGGCCACCGTCGGCCCGTCTCGTGCCGCGATCCGCGCGCACAGAGGTGCCCACCACAAGTGGTACCAGGGCGAGAAGAGCGGCATCGCCAGCACGACGAAGACCACCATCACGTCGACGCCCCGGCGGGCGAAGTCTTCGAGGGCGCGCGTGCGCGCGGCGGCCCAGGCGAGCGTTGCGAGGGTTGCGGCGTAGCCGCCCCACAGCAGCCACGGCGCCGCGCTCGGGTCGGTCACGAGAACCGCGAAGTGTTGCAGGCTGGTGCCACGGTTGCCGGTTTGCGTCGCCAAGAAGTCGAGGGCGCCCGGTTTCAGGAAGTAGCGCCACGCCAGGATCAAGGTCAGCCCTGCGGTCACGGCGACTCCGCCGGCGAACGGAACCAGGCGTTGACGCCGCCACGCTGCCACCAGCAACAAGGGGCCGAGCGGCGCGCAGCCGTGCTTGGTCAGGACTGCCAGGCCGAAGGCCAGCGTCGCTGCCAGCCAGCGGTCGCGCGCCGCGCGCTCGAGCATCCACGCCAGCGCCAGGCACACCAACGCCTCGTTGTGGGCGCTGCCGCACGACTCGAGCAGGATCCACGGATGGAACAGCCACAGCGCGAGCACACGCGGGGCCTCGCGCGGGGGTGCCGCGCGTCCGAGCAGCCAGCCGGTCGCCACGTGTGCCGTCGCGGTGAGGATCTTGAAGAACAGCACGCCCAGCCACGGCACCGCGCCGCCGAGCCAAGCGCACAGGGCTTGCGCGAGAGCCGACAGCGGGCCGTAGGGCATGACGAACTGCGGCCACTGGGCGAGCGACAGGACCGGGTCGTCGTCGGCTGCCAAACTCGACGGCGGGGTGACGTAGGGATTGGCGCCGTAGTGGGCCTCGACCCGACCGCGGGCGATGTAGTCGAAGACGTCCGACGACAGGAAGGGCGGCACGAGGGCAGCGACCGTGGCGAGGAGGATGCCGGCGCGCAACAGCGACCGCGTCCACGTCGCGGCGGTCGCCTCGTCGACACGCTCGGTCTCGGCCAGCGCGCCGCGCAATGCCAGTGCGCCGAACACGGTGAACGCCAGCAGCCCGATGCCCTCACCGACTCCCAACAGGACGCGCAGCTCGATCCCGGCGAAGTTGCGGCCGGCCCCCCACACCAGATGGTGGCGCAGCGCCACCACGAGGAGCACGACCTGCGCGGTGAGGCCCAACATGGTCGCGCGTCGCAACCGACTTCGCATCGGTGCCGCGGTCGATGCGTCGTCGACGAAGCTCACAGGGCCTCCGTGGCGACGGCGCGGTAGGTGGCGAGGGTCACCTCGGCGGCGCGACGCCAAGTGAAGGTGCGGGCCCGCGCGATGGCCGCCTCGCGGCGCGCGGTGAACGCTTGGCGACCGTCCAGCGCCGCAGCGATTCCCTCCACCATGCTGTCGCGGTCGTTCGGGTCGAAGTAGGAGGCGTCGTCGCCGCCGGCCTCGAGCATCCCCGACGTCCGGGCGGTGACCACCGGCGTGCCCTGCGACAGCGACTCGATCACCGGGATGCCCCAGCCTTCGACGCGGCTCGGGTAGATCGACAGGTCGGCGCCGGCGTAAAGGGCCACGAGGTCGCGCCGGTCGACGTACGGCAGGAAGCGCACGCGCTCGGCGATGCCGGCGTCGCGGGCTGCCTGCGCGAAGGGGGCGCGCTGCGCTTCGGCAAGGCCCGACACCAGCACCAGGTGCTCGAGCGGTCGCCGCGCGTGCAGGGCACCCAGCGCCGCCAGCATGCCTGCCGTGTTCTTGCGCGGTAGCGGTGCGCCGATCGCGAACAGGTACGGCTGGCCGCCGGCGAAGCGCTGCCGGGCGTCGTCGCCGGCGCCGGGCGGCGCACCGGCCAAGAAGTCGGGGTGGATGCCGTTGTAGAACACCGCGACCTTGTCGGGGTCGGCGCCGAAGCGCTCGACGATGTCTCGCCGGCTCCACTCGCTCACCGTCAGGATGCGCGCTGCTTGCCGGACGACGCGCGTGGTGACCTTGCGGCAGTAGCGCACGTAGTCGTCGTCGAGACTGTCGTCGAACCAGGTGACGATGACGTCGTGGATCGACACCACCATCGGCGGCCGCGCCCGCCAGCGTGGCGGCAGCGTGTTGTAGGTACCGTGGTACACGGACAGCCCGTCGCGCTGCATGTGCCACGGCATCAGGAGGCGTTCCCACAGGTGCCAGCGGTAGCCGCGGATGGTCGCGCGCACCGGCTCCATGTTGGCCGGGAGCTCGGGCAGGTCGGCCGGGCGCTCGTGCTCGTGGTAGAGCTTGAAGCGAACCTCGGGACAGAGCGCCCCGAACTCGCGGATCAGATGGCGCCCGTACAACCCGATGCCTCGCGGCTGGAAGCGGAAGGCTTCGCGGGCGTCCAACCCCACCACGAGGTCACCCGCCATGTTGCCTGCCCGTCGTGGATCGCCTCGGAGGAAGGGGATACGGCGCAGCTCCAGGTCGGCTTCGAGTCGGCCCCATCGTCGGTCGCGGCGTTGCTCGGTGCGCTAGTCCGGCGCGCGGGTCAAGACCTCGGCGCCGGTCTCGTGGATGTAGATGGTGTGCTCGGTCTGCGCTACCCGCACGCCGCCCTTCTCGACCAACGGCGGGTACTCGATCAGCACGCCGATCTGTCGCAGCTGGCGCAGTCCGTTCTCGACCTCCCGCTCGCCGCCGAGGTGCTCGAGGAGAGTGCGGCGCGCGAACGGCAGGCCCTCGCACGCCTCGAGTGCTGCGGTCAGCTCGGGGCCGACACGGTCGCGCGGCTTGAGTCGGCGCTTGAGGCCGAACACCTCGGCCTTGCCCTTGGACTCGATGTAGCCGGCGCCGTCGCTGGCGAACGGCTCGCAGGCGATGGTCTGGTGCGGGCGCAGGCGGCTGGCGTTGCGGTCGCGGTAGTTCGGCACCGTCGGCTGGCAGTGGATGACGTAGCGCGCCACGCCGTGCCCGGTGAGGTTGAACACCGGGTTGAAGCCGAACGCCTTGATGGTGTCCTCGATGCGGCCGCCGATCTCGGTGAGCGACGCTCCTGGACCCATGAGCGCGATCGCGTTCTCCAGCGCCGTCTGGCTCGCGGCCACCAGCGCCGACTGGGCGCCGGCGCCGAGGTCGACGGTGACGGCGTTGTCGGTGACGTAACCGTCGACGTGCGTGCCGAGGTCGAGCTTGACGATGTCCCCGGCTTGGATCACCGTGGCGTCGCCGGGCGGCGAGCAGTAGTGCGCGGCGATGTGGTTGCGCGACAGCTGAGCCGGAAAGGCCGGCTTGCCGCCGAGCTCGACGATCATGGCCTCGGCGGCGCGGGCGATGTCCTCGAGGCGGGCGCCGACCTGGATCATCTGTTTGCAGTGTTCGCGCGTCCTGGCCGAGATCCGCCCGGACTGGCGCAGCTTCTCGAGATCGGGCAGCGACATGGAGCCGCGGGATCTTACCGCCGGTGCGCGGCAACCCTCCCCGGCAGGGGCGATTTGTCTGGCGTGGCAGCTGCCGCCCCGGCGGCCGACCGGTCTGCTACCATCCGCGCCACCTGTCCTGTCCCGCTTCCCGATCCGCAAAAGGACTCTCCATGCCGTCTCGTGCGCTCCTCGCGCCGACCCTCGTCGCGACCCTGTTCCTCGCTTCCCCCCGCGCCGGCGACATCGAGCCGGCCCTGCGCGCCGTCCTCGACCGCATGCTGCTCGAGCAGCAGACGACCGTGTTCGTCCACATGAAGGAGCAGGTGCCCCTCGCCGATCTGGTGGCGCGCCTCGACGCCATGCAGGCGACCCGCCAGTTCCGCCACGAGCTGGTGGTGCGATCGCTGCGCCAGCTGGCGACGCGCACGCAGGGGCCGGTCGCCAATGCGATTGCCGAGCTGCGTTCGATCGGTCAGGTGACGGAGGTCGTTCCGTTCTGGATCTTCAACGGCTTCGCGGTGCGCGGCTCCAAGGCAGCGATCCTGCGTCTGGCGGAGATGCCGGAGATCGGCAGCATCGCGTGGGCGGGTTCGGACGAGCCGGGGACCGAGGACGCGATCGGCGCCACGGTGGTGGCGGCCAGCGCGCCGGCACCGATGGCGCCGGAGAGTGGCCTGCTCGAGTGCCGCGCCGACTACGTCTGGAGCCAGGGCTACACCGGCCGCAGCGCCGTGGTGGCCAACATCGACACCGGCGTCGACGGCAGCCATCCGGCGCTGTCGGCGCGTTGGCGCGGCCGGGTGTCCGGCGTGCCGGCGATCGCCGCCTGGTTCGACCCGATCAACGGCACCTCGGTGCCGACCGGGCGTGGTAGTCACGGGACGCACACGATGGGCACGATCTGCGGCGACGACGGTGGCGCCAACCAGATCGGCATGGCGCCCGGGGCGCTGTGGATCGCCAGCAACCCGATCGACGCCAGCGGCACGCGCGCCCAGAAGAACATCTGGTACAACCAGGGGATCCAGTGGACGGCCGATCCAGATGGCGATCCCGCCACCGTCGACGACGTGCCCGACGTGTGCTCGAACAGCTGGGGTGTGCGCGACGCGGCCAACGGGGTCGGCCCGTGCTCGACGGTGTTCAACGCATCCCTCGATGCGGCCGAGGCGAGCACGGTGGTGTTCGTGTGGGCGGCCGGCAACGAAGGGGCGACCGGGCCGCGCGTGCCTGCCGACCGCGTCGAGTCGCCGACGAACACCTTCACCGTGGGTGCGCTCGACGTCGGCAGCACGACGATCGCGAGCTTCAGCAGCCGCGGTCCGAGCACGTGTGCGAGCACGAACAACGTGAAGCCGGAAGTCTCGGCACGCGGCGTCAGCGTGCGCAGCTCGGTGCCCGGCGGCGGCTACAGCTCGCTGTCCGGCACGTCGATGGCGACGCCGCACGTTGCCGGCGCCGTGGCCCTGTTGCGCGACGTGTGGTCGGAGCTCACCGTGCCGCACGCCAAGGATCTCCTGATGCGGACCGCCGACGACCTCGGCACCGTTGGTGAGGACAACAGCTACGGGTGGGGGCGCATCAACCTGCAGAGCGCCTACGATCAGCTGCTGCTCGAGCGCCCGCCCGTGGCGATCTCGGTGATGGGTACGCAGCAGACGGTGCGCCTCGGCCAGGCCGCGTTCGCGCACGTGGTCTTGTCCGGCTACAGCGCCAACACCGAGCCGATCATCGTGTCGATCGAGCTCTACTTCGACAACCAGGCCACGGGCTACTACTTCGTGCCGCCGGTGGCGCTCAACTGGCCCGCCGGCCTCAACAACCGCAATCAGCCGCTGGTTCTGCCGTTCCCGGTGCCTGCCAACCTCGGCAGCGAGTTCCTCAACAAGCCGGTCGAGTTCCGCGGCGTCGTGCGCCAGGGGACCAACGTCCTCAGCGAGGCGGGCTACGTCTTTACGATCGTGCCCTGATCCGCGCGCGGTGAGCGCCGTCACCGTCTCTCGACGAGGGCGCCGCCGCTCGGGCGTCAGCGCTTCTCGCCGATCTTGGTGCGCGAGCGCAGGCGACGCAGCCACTCCTGGTTGGCCTTGTAGGCGTCGCTCTGGGTGTCGATGATCGAACCGATCGATTGGCGCAGCGCCGGTGCCAGGTGTGCCTGGCACCAGACCTTGTAGATGCCGCGCAGGCGCGCGACGGGGTCGAGGTCGAAATCGACACGGATGTCGATCATGCGATCGTCGAGACCGAGGCGGCCGCCGTCCTTGCGCACCACCAGCAACGCCGCCGACACCGGTTGGCCGCTCAGGTCGGCGCGCTTGCCCTTGGCGTCGACGGGCATGGCATCGAGCGCGCGCTGCAGGCTCATGATGAGGCGCTCGGGCAGCGGCAGGTCCGCGGTGGCCGGGTACTCCGTGCGCAGTTTGGCCATCAGCTGCGTGGTGGCG
Source organism: Planctomycetota bacterium (assembly GCA_041398565.1). GTDB lineage: Bacteria > Planctomycetota > UBA1135 > UBA1135 > UBA2386 > DATGPD01. The sequence goes on from JAWKUN010000002.1 coordinate 1,465,408, forward strand.
GGGTAGGTCGTGAACGCGATCCAGTCCTGTTCTGGCATGGCCTCCGTGGTCTTGCCCACTCCGAACACGTATTCGCCGATGTGGGAGGCCGCGCGGCCGTCGGCCGCCAGCACCGCCAGTTGCTGCCGGTCTGCGATCGACTGCGAGGTCTGTTCCTTCAGCTGGGCGATGGCATCGTTCGGCGACGCGCCGGCGGCGAGGGCCGCGAGTGCTCGGTCGGGCCAGGTCGGATCGGGGTTGCCGCTGACCACCGCCACGCCGACACCCGCCTTGGCCTGCAGGCAGAAGGCTCCGACCCCGGGCGAGGTCGACAGCACGATGGCGCCGAGGTCGCCGGTCCGTGGATCGCGTGCCGCGAGCCCGGCGATCTCGACATAGGGGTGCTCGTTGGTGGTGGCCCGATAGGCGAACTCGGGGCGCTCTTCGGGAGGAACTTGCTCTTGGGCGGGTTCGGCCTTGGCTGGCTCGGGCTGGGCGGGCGGAGCCTGCACGCCTTGCGCGGGGGCTGCGGCGGCGACGAGGAGGAGGAGCGGGAGACGGACGAGGTAGGCGTGTGACTCGAGCATGGACAGCGGTTGCCGGGGGACCTGGGCGCTTGGGGCGGGACCGACGGGCGGCGGGTCTCGATGCTCCCGTCAACGCCGGCGGATGCGCACGAGGATGACCAGCAGGAACAGGACCGGCAACAGGAACGCCGACATCTTGATCAGGATCCGGATCGGTCCGCTCACCAGCGGGCCGAGGCGGAACCAAGCGGCGGCGACCGTCGGTACGACCAGCCCCAGGAGCGCCAGGTTGAGCCAGCGTTGCCGCCGCGCACGCGCGCGCGCGCGCGCCTCGTCCCGCGCACGCCGCGGGTCGGCGATGCGGATCTCGAGCGGCGCTCGTTGGTCCAGCCGGTCCGTCAACGGGGGAGCACGCCGAGCGTCCGCCCGACCCTGGTGAATGCGGCCACGGCGAAGTCGAGGTCGGCGGTCTCGTGTGCCGCGCTGATCTGCACGCGGATGCGCGCCTGGCCCCTCGGCACTACCGGGAAGGAGAAGCCGATCACGTAGACACCCTCGTCGAGCATGCGGCTGGCCATGTCGACCGCGAGCTTGGCGTCGCCCAGCATGATCGGCACGATCGGATGCTCGCCGGGCTTGATGGCGAACCCGGCCTCGGTCATCGCCGCGCGGAAGTGCTTGGTGTTGCGCTCCAGCTTGTCGCGCAGCTCGGTGGTGCGGCTGAGCTTGTCGATGCAAGCGACCGTGGCGCCGACGATCGCCGGCGCCAAGGTGTTGCTGAACAGGTAGGGGCGTGACCGCTGCCGCAGCAGCTCGATGATCTCCCGTCGGCCGGAGGTGAAGCCGCCCGACGCGCCTCCCAGCGCCTTGCCGAAGGTCGAGGTGATCACGTCGACGCGCGATTGCACCGCGTGGAACTCGGGCGTGCCGCGCCCGGTCGGACCGAAGAACCCGCTGGCGTGGCTGTCGTCGACCATCACCAGCGCGTCGTGCTTCTCGGCGAGGTCGCAGATCTCGGGCAGCTTGGCGACGAAGCCGTCCATGCTGAAGACGCCGTCGGTGGCGATCATGCGGGTGCGCGCACCCTTGGCCTCCACCAGACAGCGCTCGAGGTCCTGCATGTCGCCGTTGCCGTAGCGCAGGCGTTGCGCCTTGCACAGCCGGACGCCGTCGATGATCGACGCGTGGTTGAGCGAGTCGCTGATGATGGCGTCTTCCTCGCCGAGCAGGGTCTCGAACAGGCCGCCGTTCGCGTCGAAGCACGACGTGTAGAGGATCGTGTCCTCGGTGCCGAGGAAGGTGCTGACCTTGCGCTCGAGTTCCTTGTGCAGGTCTTGCGTGCCGCAGATGAAACGGACGCTGGCGAGGCCGAGTCCGTGCGTGGTCATCGCCTCCTTGGCGGCGGCCACCAGCTCGGGGTCGTTGGCCAGGCCGAGGTAGTTGTTGGCACACATGCACAGCACTTCCTTGCCCTTGGCTCGGACGCGTGCACCTTGCGGCGTGGTGAGGACGCGCTCCTCCTTGTAGAGCCCGGCGTTCCTGATCTCGGCGAGCTCGCGGTTGAGGCGATCCTGGACGTGGCCGTACATGCCGGGCATCATGCCGCCGTGCTTTTCGCGAGAGAAGGCTCCCGCACTGCCGTGGCGGTGCTGGCCGTCGTCGCCGGGTGCCGGTCGGCGGCGCCGGAGCCCGATCCGGCCGCGCCACGCCCCGTGCACGAGCTCGGACGCTACACGGTGCGCAAGGACGGACGCCGGCTCGGCACCCTGGTGTACCGCGAGATCGACGACCCGCGCGGCGCCGTGCGCTTCTACCTGGTCGAGAACGACGCCGGCCAGTGGCTGGGGTACGCCGACCCGGAGGGGCGCTTCTTCCGCTACGAGCCGTTCCGCGCCGACGAGCACTTCTTGGGCGTCTACACCATGGACAGCGGCCTGTCGCTTCTCTACGACGTTCAGCCGCCGCTGAGCATCCTGCCCGAGGCGCGCGACTCCACGGCGCGGGAGGCCTCGGCGCCACGCCTTCGCCACCCATGACTCCCGTCTCCGAACAGCGACCGGTCTCGGCATCCCGGGTCGAGATGACCGAGATCGTCTTCCCCAACGACGCCAACCCCTTGGGCAACGTGATGGGGGGGCGCGTCATGCACTGGATCGACATCTGCGCTGCGGTGGCGGCCGGCCGCCATGCGCGCACGCCGGTGGTGACCGCCAGCGTCGACCAGATCGATTTCCACCGGCCGGTGCGCGTGGGTGGGGTGCTGGTGCTGTACGCGTCGGTGAATTACGCCGGACGCACGTCGATGGAGATCGGCGTCAAGGTCTACAACGAGGACCGGGCGTCGGGCCAGCGCAGCCACGTCGCCTCCGCCTACCTGACGTTCGTGTCGCTCGACCCCGACACCGGGCAGCCGCGGCCGGTGCCGACGATCGTGCCGGAGACCGAGGAGGAGAAGCGTCGTTTCGCCGAGGCCAAGCGCCGGCGCGACCGGCGTCTGGAGCGGCGCAAGGGCTGAGCACGATTCGACGCCCGCGGCAGGCCGAGGAGCGGCCATGCCGGCGGAGCTTCGGCGATGTGCGGGAAATTCCTCGGCGCTGGTAGGCGTCTGCTCGGCGCTTTGACCGTAGATTCCTTCACCGTGGCGAACGAGACCGAATCGATCTTGCACGGCTTCCATCCGAAAGCCGTCAACGCCGTGCACGCTGCCGAGGCTCTGGCGCAGCGTCTGGGTGACAAGTCGGTGGCGACCGGTCATCTGGTGTACGGCTTGGCGCTCGACCGCAGCGTCGTCATCAACCACGTCTTCCAGGACCTCAACGTCGACCCCGAGATGTTCGCGCAGTACGTCGACAGCCTGCCGCGCGAGCCCGAGGGCCTGTCCGGCTCGCCCTACAACCGCCACGTGCACACCGTGTTCGAGCGCGCCCGCGAACTGGCGGCGAAGCTCGGAGCCAAGGAAGTCGTTCCTGAGCACCTCCTGGTGGCGATGATGTCCGTGCGCGCAGGCTCGTGCTACGAGACCCTGAAGGAGTTCAGCATCGAGCCCGGCTACGTCGCGATGCTGGTGATGGAGGCGCTGGGCCTCGAAGAGACCGACATCCCCGAGTGGTTCTGACCCACACACCGGAGTCAGGCACCGATGTGTTGGCATCGCTACGCCAGCGTAACGATCCGCACACAGTGGAGTCTGACTCCACTCTGTTAGCGACGTTCGTTCTCGAGCTCGCGGATCTTGGCCAGCAGATCGTCGGGGGTGCGTACGACGGCCTTGGTCGTCTTGCCGATCGACATGTAGACCGTCGGCTGCTCGCCCACCTCGTAGCCGCTGCGTGACAGCAGGATGGGGTCGAACTTGGGGTCGAGCATCTGCACGATGCGCGACGGGACGTAGGCCGACAGCGCTGCGCTGCGCAGCGCGGCGGCAGCGTCGCTGGTGCGGTCGCCGACGATCGTGAGCATGAGCGGCTGGTAGAAGACCAGGTCGACGGCGCGGGCGAACCCGGACACGTAGTAGCCGTACTCCTTGTAGTCGCGGGCGAAGCACTCGAGCGCTCGGATCGCCTCGTCGTGGAACTCCGGCCGGCGCGACAGGTACGACAGGCGCACCAGCGACTCCGCCATCATGGCGTTGTCGAGGATGCTACGGTTGCGGCGCCGCATCGAGCCGGTGTAGGCCGGGTCGTGGCGGATGTCGTAGAAGCCGCCCCCGGGGGCGCGCTGGCGGGTGATCGCCACTTCGGCCACGGCTTCGGCCGGCAGCAGGTAGTCGGCGTCGCCGGTGTGCTGCGAGGCGTCGACGAGCGCGCGGATCACCGTCGCCTGGTCGGCGAGCATGCCCGGCAGGTGGTAGGTGCCGTCCCAGTAGTGGTACACGCCCACGTCGCGCTGGAACATGTTCTCCAGCACGAAGGTGAGCGCACGCATCGCCTGCGTGCGCAGGTCGGGCCGCTCGAGGGTGACCGCGGCCTTGAGCAGCGCGCTGACCGCCACCGCGTTGCTGTTGGCGTAGATCGTGCGGTCGAGGCGCGGCCGCGGCCGGCCACGCCGCTGCTCGCGATCGAGGTTGTAGTACTCGGAGTCGGCATCGAGGCTGCCGAACAGCGCGCCGGTCTCCTCGTCGAGCAGCGTCTCCATCATCCACTGCACGATGCCCTCGGCCGTGCGCCGGTAGGCGGCGTTGCCCCAGATCTGGTAGGCCTCCAGGTAGTTGCGCAGGATGAGGGCGTTCGCCTCGAGCACCTTCTCGTAGTGCGGCGTCTGCCAGTCGGTGCTCGACGAGAAACGGAAGAAGCCGCCGTCGGTGCTGTCGTGGATGGCCGCCGCCAGCATGCGGTCGAGAGTCGTCCGCGCCACCGTCTCCATGCGCGGGTCGCCCAGCTTCATGGCGCGCACCAGCGCGAAGTCGACCGCTTCGGGGTGCGGGAACTTGGCCCCCTCGCCGAAGCCGCCGTAGCGGTGGTCGAAGCGCTCGTAGATCGCCTCGGCGATGTCGTCGACCATCGCCATTCCGAGCGCGTCGTGCTCGAGCGCGTCCTCGTCGTCGACCTTCTGTGACAGGAGCTTCTGCAACCCGCTCTGGATCTCGCTGCGCTGCGTGCGGAACACCTCGGCGACCTTGCGCAGCCGATTGGCCAGGTCGGTGGCGCCGAGGAATCGGTCGTTGGCGATCAGTTCGCCGTCGGGCGTGAGGTAGGCGATCGTCGGCCAGCCGCCGCTGCCATAGCGGGCGTTGACGTCGGGCCGCCGTTCGGCGTCGACTCGAGCCGCCAGGAACTCGCCTTCGACGACGTGCACCACATCGGCGTCGCGCAGCGAGGTCGCGAGCAGCTCACGCGAGTAGGGGCACCAGGCCGTGGTCAGTACGAGCACGATCGGGCGACCGGCGCGGCGCGCACGGTCGAGGAGACTCGGCTCGAATTCGTTCCACTCGATGTCTGCCATCGCGCCTCGGTCTGCCAGCGGGGGGCTGCCCTATTGGTCGGCGTCCAGGGGGCGGGTTATTGAGTCCCCGAGGCCGCTGCGTCGGGAAGGGGCGCCGGCAGGAACTCCACCCGCGGTGCGTCGGCCCACAGGTCCTCGAGGGCGTAGAACGCACGCGCGTCTTCGACGAAGACGTGCACGACGACATCCCCGAAGTCCAGCAGGACCCACCGGTTCTCGCCACCCGTGCCGGCAGCGTGCAGGCGTGGGCGTCCGCGGTGCTTCATCTCGTACTCGAGCTCGGCGGCGATCGCCTGGGCGTGCCGCGCGTTGCGCGCGCTGACGATGACGAAGTAATCGGCGATGCCCAGCGCCTCGACGACATCGAGGATGACGATGTCGTGGCCTTGCTTCTGATGGGCGAACTGGGCGAGATCACGTGCGAACTCTAGAGCTTCTATGGCGTCTGCCTCCGGGGTGTCGGTTCGTGCGGCGCAGGATACCAGAAGGGCGCGGTGCGAGGGGCACTCCGCCGGCCTCGGTGCGGTGTGGGAGCAGCGTGGGGCTGGTCGGTGTGGAGATTCGTGCGTATCTTCATCCGTTCCTGTCGGTCTCGCCGCGCGCGGCGGCACGTTTCGGCCAACTCCAGCCGCGCGACAAGAAGAAGGGAGACGACAGATGGACTGGCGATACTCGTCGACTGCGCCCGCCGCGGTCTGGCTGGCGATGGCGCCCATCGTGGCGCAGGCACCGACGCGAGAGGAGGCTGCCGAGATTCTCGCCCACGCGCAGCGGGCGCGCACCAAGGGCGACCAGGCCGCCTACGTCGCCTGCGGCTACCGCCTGCGCCGCCTCGCACCCGAGGACCCGGCAGGGCACCTGGTCCTGGCGATCGGGCACGCGTCGCTGGGACCGCGCTTCGTGCGCGACGTCGCGCGCCACGCGCTGGCGCGCGTGCTGCGTGCGTTGGAGAGGCCGCTGGAGGTCACGGTGGTGGCGCGCCTGGCGGCGTGCGCCGGCGCGCCCAACGAGACCGACCCCCAAGCTCTGCGTGCGCGCCTGGAGCGGTGGTTCGACCAGCTCGAGGACGGCGAGCCATTGCTGCTCGCGCCCGACCACGACACTCTGCGGCGGATCTGCAAGCGCCTCGACCTCCGTTTGGAGCGCGTCTCCGATCTCGCGTCTGCCGAGCGTGCCCGTGCCGAGCGCCTGCGCAAGCGTCAGCTGGATGCCGAGCGTTGGCTGCGGCGCGAGCGCACGCGCCCGATGCGCGCGGGCGAGGGCATGATCGACCTGCAGCCTTACGTCGACCGGATCGCTGCGTGCCGCCGCGACCTCGCCAGCAGCGACCGCCGGCGCCGAGCCCTCGACGACGAGCGTCACGTGCTGCAAGAGCGACTGAAGCCGCTGTCCCGGCGTCTCGCCGATTTGGAGTCCGACCGCGGCTCGTAGGTCGAGGGGAGACCGGTAGGAGACCGGTACTCGTTCCCGGTCTGCCCGGTGCAGCCTGCGGGCGTGCCTCGCCGCGTCGAGATCGGCACTTGGCGGACCTCGAGTGGCGGATCCGCACCCGGTTGCCGAGCTGGACGATGCCGAGGCGACGGCCGGGCAGACGGCGTGTCTTGCACCGACCACGGCCCGGCGAACGCGTGGCTTCGCTGCCCTTTGCATCGACTAGGTCCGGCTCGCCCGCTCCGGTTCGTTCGCCTTGCGCTAGCCTTCCGGCGTGGTTCGTCGCGAAGCTCCTGACATCCTCTTCGTCACCTGAGATCCACCCGATGGGCCAGTCGTCCACGCCGCACCCCGAGCTGCACGAGATGCTGCAGCGATGTCAGGGCCGCCTCCTCGCTCGGATCCGGTGGATGCTCGGCGAGCGGGCGCGGCAGACCGCCGAGACCGCGGACTTCCTGGCCTGGATGAGCATCAAGCTCTTGGAGAGCGCCGACCACTTGCGCTGGCACGACGAGACCCACTTCTTGAACCTCGCGACCCGCGTCGCCCGCCACCAACTCGTCGACCGTCAGCGCCGACACCGCGCCGAGCGCTTCGTCCACTTCACCACCGCTCTCGGTCTCGCCACGACCGATACCGCACCCGAGGCCGAGCTCGAAGGCGACGAGCAGGTCGACCACCTGCTGGCCGCGCTCGAGTCGTTGCCTGCGAACTATCAGCGGGTCATCGAGCTGCGGCACTTCGACGAGATGTCCTTCGCCGACATCGCCGCGACCATGGGCGGCACCGAGAACTCGGTGGAGATCCTGCACCGCCGCGCGGTGGCCAAGCTCGGCCGGTTGCTCGGCCCGCGGTCGGACCTCGGCGAGGCCTGAGCTGCAAGGGCTGCGAATCGTCGCGGCGGGCGCGAATTCGGCCGTGTTGTTCCGTTGCCACAGAGCTGACCAGGCCACGCCCGAGCAGCCCTGGAAGCTCCAAGCAACAACAGCGCCGGCGGCCCCCTCTGGTCGGCGCTGCGCCGACATCAACCCTTTGGGTTGCGGCCGCCGGCCGCGCTGAGCTGCAAGGGCTGCGAATCGTCGCGGCGGGCGCGAATTCGGCCGTGTTGTTCCGTTGCCACAGAGCTGACCAGGCCACGCCCGAGCAGCCCTGGAAGCTCCAAGCAACAACAGCGCCGGCGGCCCTCTGGTCGGCGCTGCGCCGACATCAACCCTTTGGGTTGCGGCCGCCGGCCGCGCTGAGCTGCAAGGGCTGCGAATCGTCGCGGCGGGCGCGAATTCGGCCGTGTTGTTCCGTTGCCACAGAGCTGACCAGGCCACGCCCGAGCAGCCCTGGAAGCTCCAAGCAACAACAGCGCCGGCGGCCCCTCTGGTCGGCGCTGCGCCGACATCAACCCTTTGGGTTGCGGCCGCCGGCCGCGCTGAGCTGCAAGGGCTGCGAATCGTCGCGGCGGGCGCGAATTCGGCCGTGTTGTTCCGTTGCCACAGAGCTGACCAGGCCACGCCCGAGCAGCCCTGGAAGCTCCAAGCAACAACAGCGCCGGCGGCCCCCTCTGGTCGGCGCTGCGCCGACATCAACCCTTTGGGTTGCGGCCGCCGGCAGCGCTGAGGATCGGGCCGCGAGGTAGGCGCCTCCCGCAACCTTCGCTCGGAGAGTGAGAGTCCTCTCGCCGCGCGCGAAAGTTCCGGAGTAGTAGATCAGCGGTCCGCGACGGATGGCGGTCGGCGGAGGTGGTGGAGCAGCGCATCGAGCGCGGCGCGGTCGGCCGGCGACTCCGGCGGGTCCGCCGACAGCCAGGTGCGGAGCCCGCGCAGCAGAACGTCGAGTTCTGGTTCGGGGGCGAGGGACGTGTCGCGCTTCGCGAACCACCCTTCGCCTTCGGCGACCCGTGCGGCGATCCAGGCCCGATCCCGTCCGCTGCGCAGACCGCAGCGCGCCGCCGCCAGGCAGAAGAACGCGACGTTGTCCGGACCCACACCGGGGACGGAGCCGGCCAAGCGCGCGCCGCTCTCGGCGGCTCGTACGAAGCGCTCGCGCGCCTCCGCCGGCCGTCCCAGTCGTTCGAGAGCCGAGGCCAGTCGACCGTCGTTGACCGTCACGTCACAGGCCGCCACCAGGTCGTCCGGGCGAGCCGCGGCGCGGGCACGGAAGAGTTCGTCGGCGCGCAGGTAGCCGCGCAAGGCCGGCTCGTCTCGGCCGGCCTCCAGGTTCGCGTCGGCGATCCTGTGGGCGCTGCTGGCCACCAACCGCTGCCAATCGGTGTTGTGCGGGTCTCGCGCCAGGAGATCCTCGCTCACTTCCAGGGCGCGGGTGAACGCCGCCAGCATCGCCGTCGTGTCGCCGTTCGCCTCGTGGGCGCAGCCGAGCCGGCTGTAGCCCTGGCCCAGCAGGTTGGTCCACGCGGCGTTGTCGGGGTCGCGCGCACAGTTCTCGCCGAGGATTCCGACAGCCTCGTCTGCCGCTGCCACTGCTTCGGCGGTCGAACCGGCGTCGACCAGCACGTCGGACAGGGTCAGCAGCGCGACCGCGAGCTCCTTGCGCAGGGTGGGGTTCGTCGGAGCCCGGGCCGCGACCTCGCGGCGGATCGGGATCGCCGCCCGATACAGCGACAGGGCGCCTTGCACGTCACCGGTTCGGTAGGCGGCGCGCGCGGCGAGCTGATCGCACGCGGCCAGCGAGCGCTGCCACCGCAGCTCGTCGGGTTGCAGCTCGCTCAGGCGTTGCAGGCTCGAGCGCGCGGCGGCGAACGCTGCGGTCGCCCGCCCGAGTTCGCCGCACTGGCTCGCGGCAGAACCCACGCCGAGCCGGGAGCTGGCCAGATCGGAATGCCAGACCACCGAGGTCGGGTCACGGTTCGCGAGTTCCTCCTGGACCGTTGCGGCGCGCTCGTAGAACGCCAAGGCCTCTCCGGGCGATTCGGCCAGCCGGCCCAGCTCGTAGCGGCTGACCCCGAGCAGCCGCTGCCACTCGGCCTGGCGCGCGTCCTTCGTCACCAACACGCTGGCATGGTGCTCGGCTTCGCCCATCAAGCCACGCGCTGCACTCGCATCGCCGCGCTGCCGCACCGTGACGGCCAGATGGAACAGACAGCCGCCCAGTCGCGCCCGCCACGCGGCGTTGTCGGGACGTTGCTCCACCAGCGATCGGCCGAGCCCGACCGCCGCGTGGAACATCTGCTCGGCGCGTTCGCTGTCGCCATCGTCGAGAAGGGACTCGCCGAGTCGACCTCGGACCATGGCCAGCTCGGCGCGCCAGTCCTGGTTGCCGGGATCCCGCTCGACCAGGTTGGCCAGAGCGTGCTCGGCGCCGGTGAGAGCCAGCACGGCGGCGTGCGAGTCGCCTGCCGCCGCCAGCGCGGCGCCGTCCCGCGTCGCCACGTGCGCCGCCAGGAACAGCAGCCGCCCGTTGCCGGGGTCCTCCTGCAGCCGTGCGTCGATCAGGGCGCGGGCGCGTGTGTGTCCGGCGCGCGCTGCGTCGGTGTTGCCTTGAGCGCCGTCCAGCTCGGCCAAACCCAGGAGCGCGGTGATCAGCCGGTCTTCGTGTTCCGACCCGGCCCGTTCGTACGCCGCGATCGACGCCAGCCAGTCGGCACGCGCCGACCGCAGATCGCCGGCGGCGCGGAGCGCGCGGGCTCGGCTCTCGTACGCGGCGGCCACGGCGAAGTCGCCCCCGGCGTCCGACTTCGCCGACCGCGCCGCGTCGACCGCTCGGGCGGCGGACGCCACCGCCAGGTCGAGTTCGCCGCGGTCTTGGTGCAAGGAAGCCAACGCGACGTCGCTCGTGGACAGCGCCAGCGAGCCGCCGCCGGTGGCTTCGACGATCTGCCGCGCGCGCTGCTGCAGATCGAGGGCATCGGTCCACCGCCCTTGTGCCTGCATCACCTCGGCCAGGTTGCGCAGGGCCGCGGCGCGGCCGCGATCCGGCGTCGTGGCGGCCTCCGCCTCGGTGCGCGCGTCGTAGTAGGCCTTGGCCTTGCCGGCGACAGCTTCGAGGAGGTCGAGTCGACCCAGCGGACGCAGGCGATCGCGGAGGTCGAACATCATGAACGACGCCAGGTCCTCCGCTTGGTTGGCGTGGCGTTGCGCTTCGACAGCCAGGCGCTGGGAGCGCAGGGCGAACCAGCCCATCCCGGCCGCGCCGCCGATCGTCGACAGCAGCACTGCGGCGGCGGCGGTCACCGGCACCCGATGGCGTCGGCAGAAGCGTCGCAGGCGGTAGAGAGCGCTCGGCGGACCGGCCTCCACGGGCCGCATCTCCAGGTAGCGGATCAGGTCGTCGGCCAGGGCCGCGGCGCTCTGGTAGCGTCGCTCGGGGTCCTTCTCCAGCGCCTTCAGGGTCACCCAGTCCAGGTCGCCGCGCATCCGGCGCGTCCACTCGCGGGTGTCCGTGGCCGGCCGCGGCCCCGGCCGCAGGGTGGTTGCGCGGGCGCTGGGTCGAGGCGGCACGGATTCGCGGATGCGCTGCACCATCGCCGGCAGGGGCAGGGCCCGCAGTTCGGCCGACGCCAGCGGCAACGTCCCGGTCAACAGCTCGTAGAGCACGATCCCCAGCGAGTAGACGTCGCTGCGCACGTCGATCACCGCAGTCCCCGGGTCCGCTTGCTCCGGGCTCATGTACTCCGGCGTGCCGACGATGCGGCCGAGTTCGGTGTGCAGGGTGGCGTCGGTCAGCTTGTGGTCGGTGGCCTTGGCGATGCCGAAGTCGATGATCTTCGGCGATGCTCGTCCATCGTGCTCCTGCACCAGGACGTTGGACGGCTTCAGGTCGCGGTGGATGATGCCGCGCAAGTGGGCGTGGTGGACGCCGCGGCAGACGTCGACGAACAGGCGCAGCCGCTCTGGCAAGCCGAGGTCCAGCCGGTCGGAGTACGCGGTGAGCGGCTCCCCCGGCACGTAGTCCATGGCGAAGAACGGGCGGCCGTCGGCGGTGGTACCCGAGTCCAACACGCGGGCGATGTTGGGATGGTCGAGCAGGGCCAAGGTCTGCCGCTCGGCCGCGAAGCGCGCCATCGCCTCGTCGCTCACCAAACCGGGCCGCAGCAGCTTGAGGGCGACCGTGCGCCGGATCGGCTGTTCCTGCTCGGCGAGGTAGACCGTGCCCATGCCGCCCTCGCCCAGGCTGTGCCGCAGGCGGTACGGCCCGATGCGCTCGGGCATCGGCAGGGAACGGCGCGCCCCGGGTCTGCCGAGCAGGAACAGGGCGCGGAGCTGGTCGGCGTGGGCAGCATGGTCGCGCAGGAGGCGCTCCAGGGCGGACGACTGCTGGTCTGCCGACAACTCGAGCAGCGACGCCAGCTGCCGCTCCAGGTCCGGGGGCAGGGTGGGCGGCGGGGCTGTCGCCGGATCGTCGAGAGGGTTGCGGCTCGGCGTCTCCACGGGTGTGCGCCCACGATAGCGCGCGGATCGATGTGCCTGTGAGCCTGCGCACACGGGCCGATGACCCGCGCCGCTGCGGGGATCGTCCGGGTCAGCTCGCGGCGCTCCCCTGCACCGCGTTCGACAGCGCGTCGGGCTCGACTCCGGGCTGGAGGTAGAGGTGCACGTCCCGCTGGGGGAAGGCGATCTCGATACGTGCTTCGCGGAACAAGGAGGCGATGCGTTCGTGCAGGGCCGTGTTCGTGGCGACGCGGTTGGAGGTGTCCTCGACGTGGACCCACAGCTCCAGGTTGAGAGTGCTGTCGCCGAAGCCGAGGAAGGTGGCCACCGGCATCGGGTCGTGCATCACCGTCGGGCACTCACGGGCCGCCTGCAAGAGGAGCGCCCGAGCGCGCGCCGTATCGGTGCCGTAGGCGACGCCGACCGGGATCTTCAGCCGGGTGATCGAGTCGGTGAGCGTCCAGTTCACCAGGCGTCCGGTGATGAACTCGCGGTTGGGGATGATGACCTCGCGTCGGTCGAAGTCGAGGATGGTGGTGGCGCGGATGCGGATGCGACTCACCGTGCCGATCGTGTCTCCCACCGACACCATGTCGCCGACGCGCAACGGCCGCTCGAACAGCAGGATGATGCCGGAGACGAAGTTGGCGAACACCTCTTGCAGACCGAAACCGAGGCCGACGCTGATCGCGGCCGCCAACCACTGGACCTTCGACCACCCGATGCCGATGGCGCTGAAGCCCATCCCCAGCCCGACCAGCAAGATGGCGTACCGGCCGAGGGTCGCCACGGCGTAGCGCTCGCCCTGCTTCACCGACGAGTGGCGCAGCAGGGCCATGGTGAGAGCGCCGGGCAGGTTGCGCGCCGCGACCACTGCCATGACGACGATGATGAGCGCCTTCAGCAGGTTGCCCAGCGTGATCGCCTCGTCGCCGTCCTGCCACAGCTTGGCCTGGTGCAGGATGCCGAGCGCCGGCAGGACGTCCACCCAGATCCAGTAGGCGGACACCAGCGTCACCAGCGCCACCGCGGCGTGCACCAGCTTGCGCGACTGCTCGTCGACCCGGGCCAGGTCGATCGCCTCCTGCTCGAGGGCCGCCAGGGCCGCGGGGTCGTTCGCCGCCTCCTGCCGGGCAGCACGGCGAGCGCGTGCTTGCTCCATCGCCAGGCGGCGCCGGCTCACCAGGAGCCAGCGCACGGTGACCTCGTTGGCGAGCACCAGCAAGAGCAGGGCGCCGAGGGTGAAGATGAGTCGCTCGGTCAGCTGCGCCGCGGTGAAGCCCCAACCCAACGCGGCCAGCACCAGCAGGCTCAGCGGCACACCTACGCCGAGCAGGTACCAGAGCCGACGCAGGCGCGTGGTCCAGTGCGCGGCGTCGGTGCCCTCCACGGGCGCGAGGACTCCGGTGTCCGGGTGCAGGAGCGAGTGCAAGCCGACGCCCACCGCCAGCAGGAACAGCACCAGCGCGGGCCGGCCGAGGCCGTCGCGCCAGGTCGAAACCCCGTGCGCGTCCAGGGTCCAGAACAGCATCCCGGAGGGCAGAGCCACGACGAGCACGCGCGGTAGCAGGCGGCGGAAGGCTCGGCGGGTGCGCTCCTGCCAGCCGAAGTGTGCTTCGCCGAGGCCGCCGTCGCGGGCCACCCGGCGCAGGATCTCGGCGAACAGGAGGATGAAGCCGACGCGGCGCAGACCGGCGCCGAGCGCGTGCCCGAGCTCCGATTCGTCGCCGCCGAGTTCCAGCCGCCACGCCACCAGCAGCAGGAGGCCCGGCAGGGGCAGGGCGACCAGCGCGGTGAAGAGCAGGGCTTGGGCCGTCGGCTTGAAGGCCACGCACGAGCGGCGTCTGGCGACGGTGGCGATCTCCTCCAGGCGCTGACGCAGACCGCGCTGTCGCACGACGAGCACGATCAGCACCAGCACCAGCAGGGCCAGGCCGACGTTGGCGGCGAGGTCGGCAGCGACGGCCGCCATCAGCGCCCGCCACTGCGAAGGGTCGGCGAGCCAACGGGCCGCGTCGCGCACGGCGCCGAGGTCGAGACTCCATGCCGGCTCGGCGCTGCGCACCCACAGCACGCGTTCGTTGATCGCCAGCGCCAGCTCGTCGGTGTGGTTGATCAGCTCGGCGCGACCGACCACGATGCGCAGCAGCTCGCGTTCGAGGTCGCCGTAGGTGCTGCGCAGCGACACCAGGAGCTCGCGCTGCTGGGTCAGCAGCGGTCCCACGCCGTCGGCCAACGACCGCCGCTCGGCTTCACTGGCGTTGGGGGCGATGGCGTCGAGCGCCTCGACCGGAGTCGGCAGCGAGCGCAGCCGGTCTTCGACGTCGAGGCGCTCGATGATGGCCCGGCTCTCGCGCCACGCGGAGAGGCGCGTCGCCACCGACCGCAGCTTCGGCAGGCGCGCCTTCTGTTGGCGCAGGAACGCGCCGACTGCCTGGTCGTGGCCGGCGTTGCGCAGACGTTGCGTCAGATCGGCCGAGACCCGCTCGACCTCCTGCAGGTGAGCCTCGAGCTCGACGCGCGCCTGCCGGGCGGCCGCCAGATCGGCCTCGGCCTTGGTGCGCTTGCGTCCCAGCTCGGCGGTCTGCGCCGCCAGATCGGCCAGCTCCGGGCGACCTTGCATCGCTTCGCGTGCCGCCTCCTGCGCCTTGCGTTCGGCGTCGGCAGCCTCGCGCGCCCGCGCCTCGTCGAGGCGCTTCTGCAGCCCCCTTTGCACCACGTCGAGCTGCGCCACCTCGCGCTCGAGGTTGTCCCGTTCGAGGAGGGTGACCTCTTCGTACAGGGGCGAGGCCTCGATCTCGGCCTGCGCCGCGCGCAAGCTCGCTTCGAGGGTCAAGCGCTTGCTGCGCGCCAGCAGGCGGTCGGCCTGCGCCTGCAGCGAGCCACCCTCGCCGGATTCGACGGTCGGCAGGGTCTGCAGCGTGCGCTGCACTTCGGGGATCGAGGAGGTGAGCGTGGTGCGCCGATCCCCGGTGCGTGCCAGTTCCTGGCGCGCGTCGTCGAGCTTGCGCTGCTGGATCTCCTTCTGTGAGGTGAGCTGATCCAGGGCGGTCTGCAGCTCCGCGCGAGACGCTCCCTCGGGCGGGATGCGCGGCTCCGGCAGCGGCGTCGCCAGGCGCTTGCGGAGGCTCTCGCGGCGGTCCGGCGCGGTCTTGGTCGTCTCGGCCCAGCGCGTGCTCGCCACGACCGCGGCACGGCCTTCCTGGATCTGGCGCTCGGCGCCGTCGAGCGTCTCCTTCAGCTTGGCCGCGTCGGCCTCGGTGAGGTCGCTGGCCTGCGTGGCCGCCGACCGCAGGCGCTCGAGTGCCGCGGCGATCGGCGCCCACGGGTCATTCGGCTTGGCGGTGACCTGCCCGCGCAGGCCGCAGCCGAGCGCGAAGACAGTCAGGAAGAGCAGGAGCCACCGCGCGTGCGCCACGGCGTCAGTGATACGCGCGCGGCGCGAGCAGGCAAGCTCGGTTCGGACGCGGCTCGGCGGCAGGTGGCGCGGGCTCGGTTCGAGTCGAATCCCGGAGCGCTTTGGCCGGCCGGTCAGCGATTGAAGAGGGGCACTGCCAGCACGGCGGCGATCGACATCAGCTTGATGAGGATGTTGATCGACGGGCCGGCGGTGTCCTTGAACGGGTCGCCGACGGTGTCGCCGATGACGGTCGCCTTGTGCACGGGCGAGCCCTTGCCGCCGTGATGGCCGGCCTCGACGTACTTCTTGGCGTTGTCCCAGGCGCCGCCGGCGTTCGCCATGAACAGCGCCATCATCACGCCCGAGCCCAGGGCGCCGGCGAGCAGACCGCCGACCGCGGACTTGCCGAAGATCAGGCCGCACGCGAGCGGCGATATGACCGCGAGCAGGCCCGGCATCACCATCTCGCGCAGGGCGCCCTGGGTCGAGATGCGCACGCAGCGCTCGTAGTCGGGGCGGGCGTTGCCCTCGAGCAGGCCGGTGATCTCGCGGAACTGACGGCGCACCTCTTCCACCATCGCGTTGGCGGCGCGACCGACCGCGCGCATCGCCATCGACGAGAACCAGAACGGCAGCATGGCGCCGATCAGCAGGCCGATGACCACGTCCGGGCGCGCCAGGTCCATGGAGAAGGCCGGGTCCGACGCCGACGCCTTGTCGTGGTAGGTGTTGTAGAGCGCCAGCGCGGTGAGCGCCGCCGAGCCGATCGCGAAGCCCTTGCCGATGGCGGCGGTGGTGTTTCCGGTCGCGTCCAGCGAGTCGGTGCGTTGGCGCACTTCCTTGGGCAGCTCGGCCATCTCGGCCAGGCCGCCGGCGTTGTCGGCGACGGGGCCGTAGGCGTCGACGGCCAGCGAGATGCCCAGCGTCGCCAGCATGCCGACCGCGGCGACGCAGATCCCGTACACGCCGGCCAGGTGGTTGCAGAAGTAGACGCCGATGGAGATCAACAGCACCGGTGCCCACGTCGACGACATGCCGTTGGCCAGCCCGGCGATGATGTTGGTGGCAGCGCCGGTCGTGCTCTGCTCGGCGATCGACTGGGCCGGCCGCCGCTTCTCCGAGGTGTAGTACTCGGTGATCTTGCCGACCAGCACCCCGGTGACGAGGCCGATGACGGCCGACCAGTACACGTTCCACTCGCTCACCGGAGCACCGGCCGGGCCGGGCGGAGAGGGCTTGAGGAAGAAGGTGACCACCGCCATCAGCACCGCCAGGATCACCGACGACCAGGTGAGGCCGGAGAAGAGCGCGGCGCCGAGCTTGGACTCGTCGTTGGTCTTGACGAAGCGGAAGCCGAGGAAGGACGCGACGACTCCCATCGCCGCGACTGCCAGCGGGTAGGTCATGAGACCCTTGGCGACGTCGTTGTTGTCGCCGGCGAGCGAGGCGCCGAGCACCAGGGTCGCCAGGATGGCGCCGACGTAGCTCTCGAACAGGTCGGCGCCCATGCCGGCCACGTCACCGACGTTGTCGCCGACGTTGTCGGCGATGGTCGCCGGGTTGCGCGGGCTGTCCTCGGGGATCCCCGCCTCGACCTTGCCTACCAGGTCGGCGCCGACGTCGGCGGCCTTGGTGTAGATGCCACCGCCCACGCGGGCGAAGAGCGCGATCGACGACGCGCCGAACGAGAAGCCGAGGATCTGCTCGGCGATGCCGTTGCGATCGTCCAGGGTCGTCGCGCCGGGCAGCCCGTACGCGAACACCAGGGCGCAGATGCCGAAGATGCCGAGCCCGACCACGGTCATCCCCATGACGCTGCCGGAGCGGAAGGCGACGTCGAGGGCGCCGGACAGCCCGGTCTTGGCCGCCTCGGTGGTGCGCACGGCGGCCCGGGTGGCGGTGTGCATGCCGAAGTAGCCGGCGCTCGCCGACAGCGTCGCGCCCAGCAGGAACGCGAAGGCGGCGCGCAGGCCCAACGGAGGCGGCGCCAGGCTGATGGCGATGAACACCACGACGACGAACACCGCCAGCCAGCGGTACTCGGCGTTCAGGAATGCTCGGCCGCCGTCCTGGATGGCGCGCGCAATCTCCTGCATCTTCTCGCTGCCCGGGCTGCGCGCCATGATGTCGCGGTAGGCGATGGTGGCGTAGGCGATCGCCGCGATGGCGACCAGCAGAGAGAGGATGGTCCAGGGAGTCATTGTGCGAGCGAGGACGAGGGACTCTGGTCGGCACGACACGAAGGGGCCGGACCAAAGGGCGGGGCACCATAGCCACGGTGGGCGGGTCCAGACAAGTTTTGGCTCGTGGTGCTCTGCCGTGGGGCGCGGCCCGCGCTTTCCGCGCGCCCAGGTTCTCGGGGGTCGCTCTCGAGTCGGAGGCGACGTGTTTACGGCAGTACCGGAGGTTCCGGCGCCTCGAGCGCTAGGCCTTCCGCAGTTGGGCTCGCGGCGCCCACCGTCGGCGGGCGACGCGTCAGGCGTCTGCGCCGGGGGGCGGGTTCGTCACCCTCTCGAGGTGTCGTCTCGAGGTGAAGGCCGGCTCGGAGGCCTCTCTGGCTCGCCTGCACCCGGGGTGGAGTCGGTCGGTCGTGTGGCGGGTTCCTCTGGCGGCGCATCCTCGGCCGGCGCTCCTCCGGCCGACAATCCTCCAGATGGCGCACTGCCACTCGATTCGTCACCTGCTGACGTAGGCGCTGGCGACCGCTCCGCCGCGGACGGCTCCTCGGTCTCGGTTGGCTGGGGCGACCCGCCTTCCTGCTTGCCCGCGCCGGGCGAAGCGGTCGGCACGCTCGGCGCCACGTACGTCTCCGCAGGCCCGCGCGCCAGATCGCGTTGGCGGCGTCGCTGGCGCAGGGTCCACACCAGGAGGACCACCACTACCGACAAGACCACCGTCCACAAGATGCCGCGCTCGACCTGCCTCACCCGCAGGATGGCGTCGTCGATCACGTCGCCGAAGTGGTAGCCGACCCAGATGAGCGGTGGGCACACCAGCGCGATCCCCGCGAGATCGAGGACCAAGAAGCGCAGTCCGCGCATGCGCAGCGTGCCGGCGGTGAAGTAGGCGACCACGCGCAGCCCGGGCACGAAACGGGCGAAGAACACCGCCAGATCGCCGCGTCGCCGGAACCAGACGTCGAGCTTGGCCAGGCGGCGTCGGTTCACCACCAAGCGCAAGGGACGCAGGCGCAGCAGGCGGGGGCCGAACAGCCGCCCGAGCACGAACGGGAGGGCGTCGCCTGCGAGGATCGCCGAGGCGCACGCCGCGATCATCCAGCCGACGTGGGCGAAATCCTTGAAGCAGGCGTAGCCGGCGGAGACGAGGACGATCTCTTCCGGCAGCGGTAGGCCCAGGCCGCACAGCAGGAACACGAACATCGCGCCCAGGTACGGGTACTCCGCCAGCGTCTGGAGCAACCAGTCGAACATCGCCTAGCGTGGGCCGCGGGCGTTCAGGGCCTCGACCATGTCGCGCAGGAGCGGGTCGTCCTTCAGCGTGTCCCGAGTGACGCTCGGGTCGCCGCGGAGGAACCCGTCGAGTCGGGCCAGGGATGCCGACCACTGCTCGGCGAGCTGGCGATCGACGGCGGTAGAGAGACGTTGTCGCATGCGTTCGATGGTGGCCAGGGCGCGGGCGTCGTCTTCGGTGCGCAGCGCCGCAGCGATCGCGGTGGCGAGAAGATACGTTCTCCTATCGGCGATACTTTCGCTCGGACTCGCGGCTTCCGCTCGGCGCAGGAAGGCGTCGGCGATCTGGTCGGGGGGCTCGCCCAACCGGTCGCGGAGTTCGGTGGCGAGAGCTGGGTCCCGGGCGCTGGCGATCTCGACGAAGCTGGCAGCCGTGGTCAGATACTCCACGGTGCCGGCCGGGTCCTGGCGGCGGGCCTGCTCGAGGAGGGCCAGGCCCGCCAGCAGGCGGTCGGCGGCTTCGGCGGCGCCGTGCGCGCGCGCGCTCGCCGCCAGCGCCAGCTGGCTGGCGAAGAGGACGTTGCCGTCCGTCCACGTCGGAACCAGCGCCAGGAGCTGTTGCCCGCGAGCCGCCATGGCTTCGGGCGGCTCCTCGATTCGCGCCTCGCGCAGCCCGCGCCACAGCAGCGGCAGCACGAAGGGGCGGGCCAGCGCGCGCACCCGTGCGGCGCCGGCAGCGGCGGCCGGCGGCCGTAGCCAGGCCGCGCCCGCGAGCAAGGGCACCGCCGCGAGCAGGCTGCCGAGTGCGGCTGCGTTCACGTTCGGGTCGTCCTTCTCTTGCGGAACGGTCCGACGACGGCCAGCTTCGGTCCGACTGCCGCCGCCGCGGTGAGCGCCAGCGCCGCGAGAACGGTCGGTCGCCAAGCGAGTGGCTCGCCGAGGATCCACCGACCGCGGGCGCCGGCGGTCAGAGCCGGGCTCTCCGGACCCAACTCGACGAGGGCCAGGATGGCGAAGGTCGCGACCGCGAAGGTCAGCAGCGCCGGTGATCCCAGCACCCGTCGCAGGGTCGCCGCCGCGAGCAGGGCCAGCAGCGCGGGCGAGGCGTAGCACGCGGCGGCGAGCGCCATGTTCATCGCCAGAGAACGAGGTGCTTCGGCGCGCAACTCGACGCTGCCTGCGGGGAACAGGAGGGTCAAGGTCGCTGCGCCGACGCGGGCGAGTTCGAGCGTGTGCACCGCGCGCGGCGTCGGCAGCGGCAGCACGATCTGCTCGCCGTTGCCGCTCACTCGGCAGCCGCGCCCGACGCGGACGCCGTCGACCGTCACATCGAGCTCCACCGGCACGAACAGAGTTCCCGGCGCCCAGGCGACGAGAGGATTGAGGCGAACGGCGTCGGCGACGGTGCCATCGCCGCGCAGGACCATGCGGTCGCGGCGCGCGTCCAGGGCCGGGCTCGGCGGGGCGGCGGCCACGCGCACGAAGGTGTGTGGAGCCTCGAGGTCGAGAAACGCGCGGCAGGCGACCGCGAACGAGGCGCCGGCGGCCGTCAGCAAGACTGCCGCGGCCACCGTGCCGCCGGCCGCCGCCATCCCACAGCCGTCCAGCGAGGTTCGGCGCAACCGGCGCACCAGCGCGCCGCCTTCGCGGTCGCGTCCGAACAGCGGCCACGCGTCGACGGTCGCCACGATGGCGGCGAGCGCGAGCAGGACTCCGGGCAGGTGCAACCAGAGCACGGCCAGCCCGCCGGCGCTCGCGCCCGCGGCGGCGGTCGAGCCGGCGCGCGCGGCGACCAGCGCCAGGGGGAGCGCCAGCAACCAGGCAACGAGGCCCCTTCGCAGCACCGCGGCGAAGGCGGCGCGCGCGGGTTCGAGTCGAGCGGCGACCAGCGCGCGGGTCACGTGGCACCTCGCCGCAGGCGGCGGAAGAGAGCGAAGAGATGTTCGCGTCGTCGCTGCGTGCGGACGACGCGTCCGCCGAGGTCGGCGATGGTGGTGCACACCCGGGCCATTCGGTCGTCGTCGAGGCCGGCGACCACGAGTTCGTCTTCTTCCGTACCGAGGAGCTGGTCGAGGGTGCCCTCGGCCGCCTTGCGCCCGCCAGCCAGCATGACCACGCGCGTGCAGGTCTGCTCGATCTCCTGGAGGTGGTGCGAGGCGATGACGACGGTGCCGCCGGCTTCGGCGCGCGCGCGGAGCAGATCCATCACCAGCAGAGAGCCTTCGGGGTCGAGCCCCGAGGTCGGCTCGTCGAGCAGCAGGACCCGCGGATCGACCAGCAAGGCCGCCGCCAGGGCGAGACGGCGCGCCATGCCGGTCGACAGGTTGGCCACGGTGCGCTTGGACGCGACCGCACCGAGGTCGACCTGCGCCAGCAGTGCTTCCACCCGCGCTCGACTGCGCCGGCGGGGGATCCCGCACAGCGCGGCGACGCGCACGAGGAACGCCTGCGGCGTGCAGGTGCGGAACGGCAGTGGCCCTTCCGCCTGGAATCCGACTTCGCGCAGGAGCGTCGGGTCGGTGGGGTTGCGGCCGAGCACCCGCACGCGCCCCTGGCTTCCGACCAGACTGCCGGCGAGGACGCCGAGCAGCGAGCTCTTGCCCGAACCGTTGGGACCGAGGACGCCGAGGATCTCGCCCGCTGGCACCCGCAGCGAGAAGTCGGCGAGTGCCGTCACGGGTTCGCTGCCGAAGCTGCGGTAGCAGACGGCGAGATCGTCGACTTCGATCGTCAGTTGCACGCGTTCTCGAGCAGCCGGCAGGCTCGCGCTCGACGCGATGCTATCGTGCGGGGCCGCGAACATGGTTGCCTTCCTGATCCTTCCTGACGGTCGAGAGGTCGAGGTGCGCGACGGCCTCGTGCTCGGCCGCCTCGCCAGCGCCGACGTGGTGGTGAACGACAGCAAGGCGTCGCGCCGGCATGCGGTGGTGCACTGCGCCGGCAGTGTTGCCGAGATCGAGGACCTCGCCAGCAGCAACGGCACGATGCTCAACGGCAAGAAGGTGCAGCGCCGCGCCCTGCGCGACGGAGACGCGATCCAGATCGGTGCCTGCACGATCACCTACCGCGAGGGCCGCGCGCGCGCGGCGGCGAAGCCGGCGATCGACGACGACGAACTGGTCTTCGACGACGAGGCGGCCCCGGCCCCCGTGCCCGCCCGCGCCCGCCCGGTGCCCGCACCGCCGCCGGTCGCGGCGCCCGCGCCGCCGCCGGCTGCTGCGGCTGCCGGCGACACGCTGGAATTCCTCGACGAGGTGGTGCAGGTTCGCCAGGCGCCTCCGCCTCCACGCCGGCCCGACGTGCACAAGCCCGCGGCCAGCGGTGGGCGCGACCGCGGCGTGCTGCAGTTCCACAAGGTCGCCGACCGTCGCGGCGTACTCGCCGAGGACATGCAGCAGATGAGCAGCCTGCAGCGAGCGCTCTTGTGGCTCGGCGCGCTCGCCGTCGCCGGGGCGATGGGCTACCTGGCCATCCACCTGGCGCGCTGACCCGACATGGACGTGACCGCCCAGGATGCGGCGGCGCGCGCGCGGCTGCGCGCGCTGGCGGGGTCCGCCGGACTCGACGTCGGTGGGGCAGGTGCCGGCCTGCGGCGAACGTCTTCGCGCTTTTGCCTCGGCGTCGAACACGGCGACTACAACGGCACCGAGCTGTTCGGCGTCGGCACCGACCGCTTCCTGTGGCTCGGCTTCCGCGCCAACGACCGCGGCCGCGTGCGCCTGTTGTCGGGCAACTACGCTGACGAGGGCATCGTCGACTTCGCCCTCGACGCCCTGCCGCCGCCGCGCAGCCCGGAGCTGGCGCGGCGGTGGGCGCGCTTCCCGCTCGGTGTCGCCTGGGTGCTGCAGCGAGCCGGCTTCGCCCTCGGCCGCGGTTTCGACGCGGTGATCACCAGCGACATCCCCGGCGGCGGCATGTCACGTTCGGCTTCTTTGACCCTCAACCTCCTGCTCGCGTTCGCCGAGGTCAACCACCTGAGCTTCGCCTGCGACTGGCAGGTGATCGAACTGGCACAGGCCGTGGAGAACGACTACGTCGGCTCGCCCTGCGGCGTGCTCGACCAGACCATGATCTTCTTCGCGCGCGCCGGCTGCGGCACGCACTTTCGGCCGCACGATCGCAGCGTGCAGCACGTGCCGATCGGCGACGCGCCGCCGTTCCGGTTGGTGAGCCTCGACACCGGCACCGACCGGCCCGGCCTCGAGCACTCGACCTACCGCGTGCGCCGCGCGGAGTGCGAGGAGCTGGTGGCGCTCGCCGGCCCGGAGTTCGGCTGTCGCAACCTGGCCGACGTGCGCGACGAGGCGTCGCTGCGGCGTCTGCTGGCGCGGTTCTCGGTGAGCCACCCCGAGCACTGCAGGCGTCTGCGCTACGTGTTCGCGGCGCAGCAGCGCTTACCGCGCATGCTCGACGCGTGGCGGGCCGGTGACCTCGCCACCGTCGGCAGCTTGTTCCGCGCCGACGGCCGTGACCTGCGCGACCTCTACCGCATCTCCGGCGCCGAGCTCGAGACCATGTGCGACATCGCGCGGACCGTCCCTGGTGTCTGGGGCGAACGCATGCTCGGCGGCGGCGACAAGGGCGCGGCGGGGGCCGTCGTCGCCGCCGACAGCGTCGACGACTTGCGCCGCGCAGTCGCCATCGCCTACCCACGCGCGCACCCGGAGAGTGCGCCGCGTGCGGCGGTCCACGCCTGCAGCCTGGTCGACGGCATCGCGTCGTTGCCCCCTTCGTGAAGTCAGGCGCGGCCGATCGCTCTGCGCCAGACGGCCAGCAGGTCGGCGGCGATGCGGCGCGGGTCGAAGCATGCTGCGCGCGCCAGGCGGGCGCGGCGTGCCGCGGCGTCGTCAGGGGCGCGCGCGAGCCGAATCAACGCCGCGGCCCAGGCGCCGACGTCGCCAGCGGCGACGACCGTCCCGGCGTCGGCGACCACTTCCGGTAGCGCTCCGGCGTCGCTCACCAGGACCGGCACACCGGCCGCGAGCGCCTCGAGCGCGGGCAGGCCGAAGCCCTCGCCGCGCGACGGCACCACCACCGCACGAGCGTCGCGGTAGAGCGCGTGCAGCGCGTCGTCGGTGACCGTGCCGAGGAAGTGCACGCGGTCGGCGATGCCGAGCTGCCCAGCCTGCAACTCGAGTCGCCGCCGGCTGCCTGCATCGCGTCCGGCGAGCACCAAAGGGGCGAGTGCGGGCTCGTCGCCGCGCGCCCTGGCGTACGCCGTCAGCAGGGTGGCGAGGTCCTTGCGCGGCTCCAGGTGACCGACGTGCACGAATGCGCCCGGCCATGAGCTGGCTGCTGCCGCCGGCGCCGCGGGTTCCGGGTCGATGGTGCCGGCCACGATGGCGATCTCGCGCTCGCCGACCACTGTGCGCAGCGCGCGCGCGCTCGATGTGCTCGGGGCCACCAGAGCGCGGGCGCGCGCCGCGCTGCGGCGAAGCACGTGGCGGAACAGCAGGCGCGAACGGCGCGCGTACGGCCCGAGGTCGCGCAGATCGTGCACCGTGAGGACGACCGGGCACGGCAGGGCCGGCGGCACCGGCAGCGTCTCCAGGTGCAGCAGGTCGGCCCGCAAGTCCGCCAGCCAGCGCGGCAGACGCTGCCGTTCGGCGAGGGCGCGGCGCCACGTGGGACGCGCCGGCACGTCGACGGGCACCCAGCGCAGGCGCGCGTGCTCGGCGAACGGCGGTCGACCGCGTTGCAGCACGAGGACGTGTTCGTCGTCGGCCAGCAGTGGCGGCAGCGCACGCAGCAGCGCCAGCAGTCGGGTGCGCGCGCCCGAGGGACCCAGGTCGAGCATCCAGGCAGCGACGGCGTAGCGCGTGCCGTCAGGGGCGACAGAGCGCGGGGACTCGGTCATGCGCTGCTCCTCATGATGCCGCGAGCGCCTCGGCGTGCACGCGCCGCCATCCCTCGGCGCTGCGCTCGGGAGTGAAGACGGCCGCGCGCCGCAGGCCGAGCTGACGCAGGTGTGCGCGCAGGTCCTCGTCGTGGCACAGGCGTAGCATCGCCGCCGCCATGGCGTCGACGTCGAGCGGGTCCGCGGTGAGGGCGGCTCCGCCCTCGGCGAGTTCGGCGAGGCCGCCGCGCGTGCTGCACAGCACGGGCACGCCGCGCACCATGGCCTCGAGCACCGGTAGGCCGAAGCCCTCGTGCAGCGACAGGTGGACCAGCCCGCGCGCGCGCCGCAGGAGTGCGTCCTTGTCGCGCTCGCTGACGAAACGATCCGGTGGGCCGACGAAGCGCAAGGCCGGCAGGTCGGGGGCGGTCGAGCGCGCGCGGTCGTGCGCCGCCCGCACGCGCGCTCGGTTCTTGCGCGGGCGGTCGTCACCGAGCACGACGAGGTCGCCTTGCAGGTCGCGAGCCGCGGCGGCAGGCGCGGGCGCGACGCCGTGCGGCACCACGCGTACGCGCGCCGACAGATGGGGTAGCTCGGCCCGCAGGTCGTCGGCGGTGGCCTGCGACGGCACCAAGTGGGCGAACGCGGCGCGTGCCACGAGGCGCAGCGCCAGACGATGGCGCCCGCGCGGCGCATCCCCGGCTGGCAGCCGCGGCCGCACGCGCCACGGCAGGTCGTGCACGGTCACCACCACCGGGCACGGCAGGCGCAAGGGCGCGAACGCCACCGGGACGTGCAGCAGGTCGGCGCGCAGACGGCGCAGCAGCCGCGGCCAGACCAGCTGCTTGCGCACGCTGCCACGCGGGGCCGGAACGACCGTCACCGACGACGGCACCTCGTCGCCGACATCCGTGTCCGGCGGCAGCAGGAGGACGCAGCGAACCTCGCCGGCGGCGTAGGCGTGCAGCGTGGTCAGGAACGCGCGTGCGACGCCGGTCGGCGGGCCAGCGGCCAGCACGCTGCCGTCGAAGGCCACCACCGGGCCCTTCACCCAGCGGCCTCGGCGTACACCTCAGCGTGGGCGCGGGCGCAGGTGCTCCAGGTGAACTCGCGCGCGCGCCGCAGGCCCTGCTCACGCAGGCGTCGGCGCGTGCCGTCGTCGTGCAGGAGCACCTCGAGTCCGTCGCGCAGCGCGTCGATGTCGCCCGGAGGACGGAACAGGGCGGCGTCGCCCAGCACTTCGCGCAACGCCGGCGTGTCGCCGGCCAGCACCGGAACGCCGAGCGCCAGGGCTTCGAGCGGCGGGAATCCGAATCCCTCCAGCAACGACGGGTAGGCCAGCAGCCGCGCGTGCGCGACGTAGCGCCACAGCTCGCCGTCGTCGAGGCCAGGGATCCAGCGGACGCCTTCCCGCGCCGTGGCCCGCAGCGCCCGCACCGTGTCCTCGCACAGCCAGCCCGCGCGTCCGACCACAACCAGGCGTGGCCGCGGCGCGGGCAGTTCGCGCCAGGCTCGCAGCAGGCGCAGGTGATTCTTGCGCGGCTCCAAGGTGCCGACCATCAGCACGTAGTCCTCGCCGCCCAGTGGCGCCGGCCGTGCGCGCAAGGTCGCCGCGCTGGGCACGTGATCGGCACCGAAGGGGATCACGCGCACGTGGTCGGGATCGACTTCGAAGCGGGTTCGCAACGCCTGCGCCGTGGCTTCGGTCGGAACCACGACGCGCGCCGCGGCGGCGAGCGCGACCGCGGTTCGCGCCCGCAGGATGGCGCTCTGGCGTTCGCCGTGGGTCATCGGGTCCTCGGCGAAGGCGACGTCGTGCACGGTGAGAACCGCGCGGGCGCGGCTCAGCGGCGGCTGCACGTAGTCGGTCCAATGGAACACATCCGGACTGCCGGCCAGGCGGTCGGCGCCGAGACCGAGAGCACGCAGCATGCGCAGGCTGCGTCCCGGCACCCGCCAGCGGTGCAGGTGGGCGGCGGTGGGCACGTCGCGATTCACGGCGCGGGCCAGGCTGTGGCCGAACAGGTGGAGCTCGATGTGCGGCAGCTCGGCCAGCGCTCGCGCCAGCTCGCGCGTGGCCCGGCCGATGCCCGAGGGCGTGAGCAGAGCCGGTCGGAAGTCGAGAGCTACGCGGAGCACGAACCGTGCGACGAGGGACGGACGCCTGGGCTTCCCGGCGCCACAGTGAGCGTTCGTCGCTGCACGCCGGCCTGCGGAAGGGTACACGGCGCGCGTGCGCATTCGATCGTCGGCTGGCGATCCGTCGCATCCTTCGACATTCCCCGTGCGGCATGACCCCGGGGAGTCGCCCGGCGATCGTCTCGCCGTGCGACGGTCGTCGCGGTTCCGTCCATGCTGCCGCGCGACCGTGGCGTCGGCCCGTTCGCTCGGGGTCCGATGCCTCCGTGGATCTCGTGGGCGGCTGGGCGTCGCGAATCTTCACGCCCTCCCGAGTTCGGCGGTGCCGTTCTCCTGCCAGGGCCCCGAACTCGCCGCTTCCAGCGATACTGGCGGCTCCGGCCGACATGCGCTCCCGCGGTGCACGCGTCGGCGCGCGTCGGACGGCTTGGCGCGGCGGGCGGGGCGATGCTGCGCGTGTGTCGCGGCGCGAGTTATCCTACCGGAGACCCGTCCGAGCCCCTCTGGACTGGGCTGCTTCCGGCCCGCCCCGCATGTTCTTCTCCACGTCGCATCGCGCTCGCCGTGACTCGGGCCGCCGTGTCCACGGCGGTCCGGTGGCGCCGAGTTCGGCCCCCCGCTTCGCCGTCGGCGAGCGTGGGCGTGCGCACGTCCTCCTCATGGGTCTGGCGGGTGCTCTCTTGGCCTTGGCGACGTATCAAGGTGTCGCCCTCGCTTTCGGGCACGAACCGGAGGTGGCCATGCCCGGAGACGGCCCTCTGGTCGGCGCTCTCACCCCACCGCCGGCGCCCGGCATCGTCGCCGACGAGGCCGAAGTCGAGGTGCGCGTCGACATCGGCTGGCGCTCCGACCTGATCGCCCTGCCGCCGCGGCCGGCTTGCCGCGTGTGGAACTGTGACCAGGAGGTGCCCGCACCCGAGGTGGAGTGGCTGGCCGGCTCCGCGGCCTTGCCCCTCGTCGAGCACCGAGCGGGGGACCAGCAGCTCATCCGGGTGCGTGCCCAGGGTCGCGAGACGATGCGCCTCGTGCGCCTGCGTGCCGACGGCGTCGACCTGCGCTTGGGGCCCGACGTGCTGGTGCGTGGTCGCGTCGTCGATGCGCGGGGCGAAGGTCTGGCGGCGGCGGTCGTGTGGGCGGCCGGCGTCGAGACGAAGACGGACGCAGACGGCGAGTTCGAGGTGAGCGTCGTCGGTGGCGAGGGCGTGCCGCTGGTGACCTGGGCCGACGGCATGGCGGCGCAGACCCTCGTGCTCGAGACGTTCTGCAACAGCACCGTCCGCGTCGTGCTGCAGCCGGGAGCGCACGTGCGGCTGCGCGCGGTCGGCGCCGTCGCCACCGGAGCCAAGCCGGCTCGGGTCTACGTGCTGCCGGCGCGCGAGCCGCGCACCAGCACGGAGGCGCAGTACCCCTTCTTCCTGCAGAGCATCCGCGGCGGGGAGCCGCTGTCCGCGCGCGGACTGGCCTCGCTGTCGCACCTTCCGATCGGTGGT
Organism: Planctomycetota bacterium; assembly: GCA_041398565.1. Classification (GTDB taxonomy): domain Bacteria; phylum Planctomycetota; class UBA1135; order UBA1135; family UBA2386; genus DATGPD01. Next base: position 1,493,936 of record JAWKUN010000002.1, read on the forward strand.
CGCTTCCGCTTCCTGATCGCACACGACGAGATGGTGGCCGACACGGTGCCGTCCTCGGAGGCGCGTGGGCGTCCGACCGAAGTCACGGTGCTCCTCGCACGCGGCGCCATCGTGCGCGGCAAGGTTCGCGACACCGCCGGGCACGCGGTGCCCGGCGCGTTCGTGGCGGCTTGGCCCGAAGACAGCGGCGAACTCCTGCAACGGGAGCCCGGGGCAGGCTGCGCGTTGCCGGCGCCGGCCTACGCTGCCCGCGGCAGCTTCACGCGAAGTGCCGACGACGGGTCGTTCACCTTCGCTCGTTCGCCGCGGTTCGGCGCCGTCCGCTTGGCGACGGTCGCCAGCACGTGGGCCGTCGAGGTGGCGCTGCGCGGCGCGCTGGCGGACGTCGAACAGGACCTGATGTTGCCAGGAAGCGACTTCGATGCCACGGCGGGGGACGCGCGGCTGCGCCTGTGCGCGTCGGCGCCGGGACGCTACCGCGTTCGCGTGGTCGAAGAAGGCAAGCAGCCGCGGCCAGCAGCGAGCTGGACCGGCACCGTGCCGTTTCCCATCCCCTTGCGCTCGGCGGCGGTGGTGGACGTGAAGGTGACGTTGCTCGGTCGAGACGGCCGCCATGTGTGTGCGTTGCCCTCGCTGCCGATCGTCGACGTGGTCGACGTGGCTCTGCCGGCCGAGCCGATCGTCTCGACGCGGGACGCTTCGTCGACGCGGTGACAGCGCCGGTTGCCGGCGTCGGCGCGGCTCGGCGGCGCCGGGATCCGGCACGAGTGTAGCTTCGGGATACACTGCGCCCGCGGCTCCGCACGTCGCGGCGCCTGGGGAGAACCAACGGGAGGAGGGGACGGCGTGGGAAGACAGCGTCGTGAGCGCACCGTCGAGGCTGCCGTGCTCGGGCACGGCGTGGTCCACTCGGTCTACGGCCGCGAGGCTCCGATCGTGCGCGAGCGCTGCTGTTCGCGCGCCGCGTTGCGCTCCCTGCTGTGGACCGCCGTGCTGACCGCGTTGTTAGGGGGGGCCGGTCAGCACGGCGATCGGGTCGTCGACCTCGTGGCGATGAACCGCGCCGCTCGCGCCGAACGCCTGGTGGACGACACCGTCGCCGCGCTCGCCGCCTACCCCTTCGCCACCGTCGCCGGTTTGCACGGGTGCTCGATGCACGAACGTGAGCGCGTCGACGGTTCGGAGTTCAAGGTCGACTTGGCGGTCACCGAGACCTCGACCGGATCGCTGAAGATCGAGGGTGTTCTCCGCGACACCAAGAGCCAGCGAGCGATGTCCAGCTTCGTGACCTACCGCGACCGCACCTGAGTTTCGCGCTTTCGGTTTCTCTGTTCGTCGGCCTCGCTGCCCGCGAGGCCCCGTTCTCTATGTTGTGTGTGGGGGGTCGGGCGACGCGTCCGCGAAGCCCGACTCCTTTTTTCGTGGCTGGTGCGACAGACTGCGGGCATGACGACGATCGGCTCCGAAGTCAGTGCTCCCGCCGGGCTGCGAGTCGGCCGGAGCCCCGGGCGCGGGCGCGGCGTGTTCGCGACGCGAGGCTTCGCTGCCGGCGAAGTGATCGAGCGCGCCGCGGTGATCGTCTTCCCGCGCGCCGACGTGCGGTCGCTGCAAGGGACGTTGCTGGACTCCTACTGGTTCTGGTGGGACGAGGCGTGCAACGCTGCGGCCCTCGGGTGCGGCTCGCTCTACAACCACGCCGCGCCGGCGAACGCTCGCTTCGCTCGCGACGTGGAGGCGCCGGCGCTGGTGTTCTTGGCGGCGCGGCCGATCGCTGTCGGCGAGGAGATCACCATCAACTACGGTGGTGAGCCCGACGACCCGAGCCCGACCTGGTTCGAGGTCCAGTAGGGGGTCGCGCTCGGGCGACGGTTCGAAGCCCAGTGGACCGGGGTCGCGCGCCCGGTCAGATCCGCCGGGTCGGTCGCAGACCCGCCACGAAGCAGACGGTGAGCACGCAGCCGGCGACGATCGGCTGCAGCACACGGTGCGCGGCTCCTGCCGCCAGCAGAGCCAGCGCGAAGCCGATGCCGACGAAGGCGACGGCGCGGGCGACCGCCGGGGCCTGCAGCGACGCGCGCATCGTCGCCAGGCCCAGGATCCCGAAAGCCAGCGAGCCGATGGCGAGCGACAAGCTGAAGAAGAGGAACAGGGCCCAGCGCGACGTCCCCATGCCCGCGGTCTCGACGGTCGCCGCCAGCATCGCCGCGCGACCGGCGGCGAGCTGCGGCGTCGCTTGCTCGGCGCCGAAGAACACGACGTGGCCGGCGAGGTGCGCCAGCCCGAACAGGATGGCGAGGATGCAGCCGATGGTGGTGGCCCGGTGAGACATCGCCGGAGCATACGGGCGGCGTCGTCGCCCGACCGGCGAAGCGCAGTCCGTCGCGCACGTCCGGACGGTCGATGCGGCAGTTCGGCGTCGCCGCCGGTTTGGTCCGACGGGCTCGGTGCTTCCGTGGCGGTGCCGTTGGCGCCATGATCGCACCGCCGATGCGCTTCACCACCCTTCGCGATCCGGTGCACGGCGACATCGAGCTGTCGCGCGAAGAGATCGCCGTGCTCGACACGCCGGAGTTCCAGCGGTTGCGTGGGATCAAGCAGCTCGGCACCTCGTACCTGGTGTTTCCGGGCGCCACGCACACCCGCTTCGAGCACTCGATCGGCACTCTGCACATGGCCGATCGCCTTATGACGGCGATGAGTCGGCACGCGCAGTGGGCGCCGGACTCGTTCCGTGCCGTCGATGCCGGCGAGCGCCGCATCCTGCGTCTGGCAGCGTTGCTCCACGACGTGACCCACATCCCGTTCGGGCACAACATCGAGGATCAGACCGGACTGCTCCCGCGCCACGATCGACCCGAGCGGTTCGCCGCCGTGCTCGGCGACACCGAGCTGGGCAGCGTGCTCGACCGGCTCGGCGTGCGCGCCGAGGTGCTGGCGATCCTGCAGGGAGGGGGCGCGGGGCTGCCGGCGTTCGCGGCGCAGGTCCTCTCCGACACGATCGATGCCGATCTGCTCGACTACCTCAAGCGCGACGCCTACTACACCGGTCTCGAGCTCCGCTACGACCAGCGCGTCGCCACGTACTTCTGCATCGACCGAGCCAGCGAGCGCATGTTCGTGCACTGCGAGAAGGCCGGCATGCTGCGCGAGGACATCATGTCAGAGCTGATGCGCCTGCTGGACATGCGCTACCACTTCTCGGAGCGCGTGTACTACCACCACGCCAAGATCGCCGGCGGGGCGTTGCTGGCGCGCATGGTGGAAGTGGCGCTGCGCGCCGGCGCCATGGATGCGGCGAGGCTGCAGGCGTCGACCGACGAGACACTGATCGCCGACCTCGGACGCCTCGACCTGGGCGATGCGGCCGCCACCGAGCGGCTGCGGCGCTTCGTCGGTCGGTTCCGCCGGCGGCAGCTGCCCAAACGGGTGCTGGTCCTACCGGCCTACCTCAACGCCGGCGTGCAGCAGGAGCTCATCGACACCTACTTCGCCCCCGGACGCCAAGACGCGCGCTTTGCCTGGGAGGCGGCGCTGGAGGCAGAGGCGCGGCGCACCTTCGACCGCGACCTCGACGTCATCATGTACTGCCCGCAGCGCTCGATGCAGCTCAAGGAAGCGCGCACGCTGGTGCGCCTGCCCGGCAGCGGCGACCGGATCTTGCCGCTGGCGGCCTTCTCGCGGCAGCTTCCCCGCCTGCAAGACCTCGAGGACAGCTACCCCCGCCTGTGGAAGCTCTACGTGTTCACGTCCGAGCCCGACAAGGACGTGCGCCGCCGTCTGCAGGAGATGTGTCTGGCGGCGTTGCCCAAGGGGTGCGTCAACGCCCTGACCCTGTGAGGCGAATGCGGACTGGGGGGAGTCTGTCTGGCCACGGCACGAAAGCCGGCGCACTCGCGTTGCACGTTCGTGGATCGTCCGCGCCCGGCTACGCGGGGATGGGAAGAACACGATTGCGCGCGGCTCGGGCCCGGGTATCCCACTGCGATGCCAACCTCCCGTCCCGGGCTCTGGTCTCTCGTGCTCGTTCCGGCCCTCGTCACCCTGCTGGTGACCGGCTTGCGCCTCTACGGCGAGATGCAGGATTGGAATCCGTCGTTGTTCAGCAGGGCGGCCGGGGGTGGCGGCGCGCTCGTCGGCATCAGCTGGTTGGTGCTGCTGTTCGGCTTCTGGTTCGGCTGGCGTCTGCGACGCGGTGGCGAGCGGGTCGGCATCGGACGCGCTCTGGCGCTGTACCTGGTCGCGGGCGGAGTCTTCGCCGGCGGCGTGTGGGCGCTGACCAAGTTCCAGTTCGTGGTCTTTCCCCAGCCCGAGGCTCCGGGCAAGCCGACCGGCATGCCCTACATGCTGGGTCTGATGGGGCTCGTGGTTCTGGTGTCCCTGGCCGCCTGGCCGCGTCTGACGCTGACCCTGATCGCCTACGGTCTGTTGGCGCGCATTCCGGTGGTGGTGATCACCTGGTTCGCGGTGCAGAACGATTGGGGCTCGCACTACGACAAGCTTGGGCCCGGCGTGGCCGCGTCGACGACGATGGAGAAGTTCTTGTTCCTGTCGATGGCGCAGGTCACGTTCTGGCCGTTCGTGTTCACGACGGTGGCCGGTGGTGTCGTCGGCAGCTTGGGGGCGGCACTCGCGGGCAAGGGTCGGCAAGACTACTGACGTGGTCGCGGCTTCGCCCGATGCGGCGCGCCTGGCCGAGTTGATCGCGGCGCGTCTCGCCGCGATGCGCCAACCGTTGGTCGCGGCGTTCGCGTCGGCGCGGCCGGTGCGCCACTTCGTGGTCGACGACCTGTTGCCCGGCACGCATGTGCAAGCGGCGGCCGCCGCGTTCCCGCGGCCGCAGGACTTGCTGCTGCGCACGTCGCTGCGCGAACGCAAGCGGGTCGGCGTCGACGTCGACCGCTACGCGCCGATCCTGCGCGACCTCGTCCTCGCCTTCCAGGCGCCCGCGGTGGTCGCCGCTGTCGCGGCGATCACCGGTCTCGAAGGGCTCGAGCCGGACCCGTCGCTCTACGCCTCGGGCCTTTCGGTGATGGGACGCGGCGACTTCCTCAATCCGCACCTCGACAATTCGCACGACGGCGATCAGCAGCGCTACCGCGTGCTGAACCTGTTGCTCTACGTGCAGCCGCTCTGGCGACCGGAGTACGGTGGGAGCCTCGAGCTGTGGTCGCCGGACCGTCGCGAGCCGCTGGTGTTGCCCGCACTGGGCAACCGCCTGGTGGTGATGCAGACCGACCGGCACAGCTGGCACTCGGTGAGCCCGGTGCAGGCCGACCTGCCGCGTCTGTGCGTGTCCAACTACTACTTCGCCGAGCGCTCGGCCACCGGCGAGACCTACCGCCATGTGACCACCTTCGCGGGCCGGCCCGAGCAGACGTGGGCGCGCCTTCTGCTCAAGCTCGACGCGGTGGCCCTCAACACCATCGGGCGTGCGCTGCCCGGGCTGGTGCGCCGCACGCGGCACCGCCGCGCTTGAGCGGCGCGCCGATGGTCGCCGACAAGCGCACGCTGGCCGCCGGTCAGGGCGTGATGGCCAGAGCGTTGCTCACCGCGAAGCCGCAGGTGTCGCCGCCGGCGCGGTACACCGCCTGGACGAACACCGTCTTGCAGTGCGGGTCGGGCAGCGTGAAGGGGACGCGCACCTCGCCGCTGCTGGCGACGAGTGGCGTCACCTTCGGACTCGCCAGAGGCACGAAGACCCTGCCGCCGCAGAACGCACGCGGGGCCGGTTCGGCGGCGAAGCTCACCGCTCCGGGCAGGTCCGCCGCCGGCGGCGTCACCTGCAGCACCAGCGTGCCGTTCTCGACGGTCGCTGCCAGGCGTGGAGCGTGCAGGGGCGGCGGCGCGTAGGCGCCGTCGAGATCGACGACCTGGGGCAGATCGACACTGACCTCGACTTCGACGGCCGCGTCGCCCACGCGAGCGACCACCCGAGCCGTTCCGGCGCCCAGCGCCGTGACCACGCCGTAGGGATCGACGGCGGCCACTCGGGTGTCGCTGCTGGAGTAGGTGACCCCCGGCGCGTAGGAGACGTCGGCATCGGCGTTCCCGGACGTGGTGGCGCGCAGACGCACTTCCCGCTGCTCGAAGGGTGCGGTCAAGCGCAGCGCGGCCGGCTCGGCGCGCAGGTCTCGCACTTCGGGCGGCGTCGCCGGCTCGGTGCCGTCGCCGCGGCCGACGATGGCGGCCGCGATCGCGTGCGCCAGGCGACGGTTGCCCTCGGCGTTCACGTGGCAGCAGTTGTCGATGTAGAGCGTGCCGGCGACATCGCGGAACAGCCCACTCAGATCGGTGAAGGCGATGCCTTGCGCCGCCAGCTCGGCACCCGCCTGACGCAGGCGGGGGTAGGTGCTCGAGACCACGGGCCGGTAGCGGCTCTGCGGGTCGAAGGCCTGGCGTCGCTCCTCGTCGGTGAGCGTCTTGCTGCCATCGTCGTACTGGTTGGGCTGCAAGAAGTGGAAGTAGGCGATGCCGTGCGCCTGGCAGACCCGGTGCATGGCGCGCGAACAGCGCGCCCAGGTTGCCACGGCTTCGTCCGCCATGCGGTCGGCACTCTGCCCGGCTTCGACACCCGGGCCGACGACGTGGAAGGGCAGGTCGTCGCGCTTGCTCTGCTGCAGCTGCAGCAGGCGCGCGCCGACCTGCCGGTCGATCCAGCGGTCGATGCTGTCCCACAGCACGTTGGCGACCACCGACCAGCGCCAGAAGCCGCCGGCGATGCCCGCCGCCAAACGGCGCTGTGTGTCCTGCAACACGGTGACCGTGCCCATGAGGCGGCGCTCGCGGGGATCGGGAGCGTGCTCGGCCAGCAGCGACCAGTTGCGCGGAAAGACCGCGGCGACACCGCGCGGCACGTTCTCCAGCGGGCCGAGCGTGGCTTCGTTGAAGCCGTCGAGATTGACGGCCACGTCGAGCTCGCCGCCGAGCGCCAGCAGGTAGGACAGAGACATCAGCTGTTGCGGCTGCTTGAAACCGCCGAGTCCGAGCCGCACGAACTCGATCCGCTTGTCGCCGAAGCGACGGTGGGCACGCAGGCGCTGCGCCAGCTCGTCGGCACCTTCCTCACCGAAGAACTCGGCGACGGAGCCGCCGAAGATTCCGACCAGCACCACGTCCGCCCGGCGGGCGCGCACGGGATCTTCGTAGTCGACGAAGCCGTACCGGGTCACGCCGTAGCCGCGCGGTGGCAGCAGCATCTGATCGTCCGTGTCGCGGTTGGCGACGAAGCCGAGGTAGGGATGGATGCAGGTGTCGCCGCCGCTGTCCTGGAAGGCCAGGTCGGGCGTCGCGCGCGCCGTGTCGAGGATCTTGGCGCGTGCGGCCTGTGCGGCGTGCAGGCGCTCGAACGAGAACCCCTCGCCGCGCAGCACCCGGTAGCCGAGGAAGGCCGCCACCTCGAGCATCACCCACATCACCAGCAAGAGGATCGCGACGAATGCGAGCCGCCGTCGCCACGAACGTGGCCGCCGCGTGTGCGAGGCGCGGATCACGGGAGTGGACGGATCGGTGGCCATGAGCTGTAGGTGCTGCGAGTGCTTGGGACGTGCGCGAGATTTACAGGGGCGCTCACGTCGCCTCGGTGCGTGATTCGCGACGCCCGAGCAGCACCGGAAGCTCCAGGCAACAAAGCGGCCTGCGGCCCCTCTGGACGGCGCGCCGCGCCGACTCGCACCTCTGGTGCGGCCGCAGGCAGCGACGGGCTGTAGGTGCTGCGAGTGCTTGCGCCGCCCTGCCTCTCGGGGTGCTTCACGACTCCGCGCTGGTCTGCACGGTCTGGCCGATGAAGGTCATGAGCGCGCGCAGCTCGTCGTAGTCGGGATGCCGCAGGCGGAACCAGGTGTTGACCAGCCAGCCCTTGTCGAGGCCCTTGGTGGGCGTGCCCGGCGCAGGCACCTCGTACTCGTAGAGGTATGGGCGGATACGCGGCATCACGGCGTCGAGTCCGCGGTGTGCGGCGATCTTGCCGTCGCGGCTCGGCCGCACCTGCACCGAGCCGGCCGCGAAGCGCCGGCTGGGGGCACGCTCGGTCGGGCGGTCGACCAGGGCCAGCGCCCATTCGCGGAACACGTCGAACTCGTTTGCCACGCGGTACATGTCCCAGATCTTCTCGCCTGCCGGCCGCGCGCCGATCTCGGAGAACTTCAGGCCCTTCGAGCCGAAGAACCATTCCATGTGCGTGCCCGAGTTGCGGATGCCGAGCGCGTCGATCACGCGGCGGCCGACCTCGCGCAGCTCGCGGTAGCCATCGCCCTCGACCCGGTTGGTCACTGCGATCTGCGGCGACGCACTGCGGTCGCGCGCCGCTTCCAGGCAGCTCGGGTAGTAGTGCGCAGCGAAGTCGTGGCGGATGCCATCGCTGCCGCAGATGGTGTCGTAGAACCCCTCGTGGCCGTCGACGAACTCCTCGAGGGCGAGGCGGTGGCCAGCGTCGAGCTTGAGCTTGGGCAGCAGCGCGCTCAACGCCTGGTCGTCGTCGACGCGGTAGGTCTGCAAGGCGCCGAACCCGGCGATCGGTTTGACCACGATCGGGTAACCGCAACGCTCGACGAAGGCGCGCACGTCGGCCGCCGAGGTCGCCGCGCTCGATTGAGCGCACGGGACGCCCTGTCGACGCAGGAAGTCCTTCATCGCCACCTTGTCGCGGCACAGACGCGCGGTCTCGACCGACAGACCGGGCAGCCCGAGCGCCTCGCGCAGGGCGGCTGCCGGCTCGACCAACGGCTCGTCGATCGTCTCGACTCGGTCGATGCTTCGCTGCCGCCCGAGCTCGCGCGCGGCGGTCAGCAGGGAAGGCACGTCGAGCAGGCGGGGGCAGGCGCGGTAGCCGTCGAGCAGGCGGCGCGCAGGTGCCGACAGGGCCTGGTCGGAACTCGGGCCGATGGCCGAGACGTGCGCGCCGATCGACTTCAGGCCGTGCAGGAACCCGTGGTTGTAGACGTGGGTGTCCGGAGCCAGGAAGAGAACGTGCATGCCGAGCCGCCATCATGCGTCTGGCGCCAGGGAGCCGCCATCGTCGTGGTGCGCGGTTTCGCTGGCGTCGAGTCGGGTGCCCGTGTGCCGGGCGCCCTGGCGCAGGTCCTGGCTGGGCTCAGATGGGATGAGAGAGAATCGAGCCTACACGCCCCGAGCCGTGTTGCTGGCGATCGCCTTCGCGATCGCGAGCCTCCGGCTCAGGCCTTGCTGCCGGCGAGCGCGAGCGGCGCCGGCGCCTCCGCCTCGACCGATTCGGCGATCCCTTCGCCGTGTCCCTTCGGCCAGATCTGGAAGCCGCCGCGCACGGCGCGTCCGTGCTCCTGCAGCTCCCAGGTGCCCCAGATTCCTTTCCCTTCGCGGAAGCCGCGGTAGACCACGTCGTGCGCCGGGTACTCCTTGGTCCAGCGACACTCGCCGTCGTCGGAGTAGCGACCGAACACGGTGAACGCGCCGACGGAGTCGGCGCCGCCGCCGCCGATCTTGCCGCGCGTGAAGGTCAGGTCGAGGTCCATCCGGTGGCGTCCCGGATGGCGCGGGTCGAGGAAGAAGCCGGTCCAGGGACCGGACGGGAAGCGGTCGTCGTCGGAGGGTGCGTCGGGAGTGTGCATCGCTGTCTGGCCGGCCGGCGGAAGCGCCGGCGCGGGGATAGTCCACCGCACGGGAGAGACGAGGGCCTACCTCGCGAAGAGTCGCCGCGCAGGTCGCGCGGCAAACCTGCGTGGTCACTTGACCGCCAGCGCTCGGCGCGGGACGCTGCCGCCCGGTGGCGTCGTCGACGCGACCGTTCTCGCGGGAGCGGATCTGGGCTGGTGTCTGGCCTGGTCTTCAAAACCAGTGGGGGCTGCCCTGGAGGTGGTCCCGGTGGGTTCGATTCCCATGCGCTCCCGCCATCTTCTCCGCGCCGATGTCCCAGAGCCGCGAGCGCATCCTCAGCACGATCCGGAACTTCGTTGCCGATTCGTTCTGCGACGGGCGCAGCGACAGCCTGGGCGAGGGCACAGGGCTGGTCACCTCGGGCATCGTCGACTCGGCCGGGGTGGTGCACCTCGTCGAGTTCCTGGAGGCGAAGTTCGCCATCAGCATCGCCGACGAGGACGTGGGGCTCGCCAACTTCAACACCTTGAGCGCCATGGCCGACTTCGTGGCGCAGAAGCTCGGCGTGCCGTTGGCGCTCGCGCCGGCACCCGCGCCGGCCAAGCGCGCGCGGCGTGCCGGGGCGTCGCCGCGGACCCGCCGGCGTCGTTCTGGCTGACGGGCGCGCTGGCGCGCGTCGGTCAGCGCTCCAGGGTGAAGCCCGCGTCGTCGTGCCAAGTCCAGGCGCGGACCACCCTGCCGGTCCGGTCTCGCTGTTCGATGCGCTCCGAACGTCGGTCCTGGTCGGCGTCGACGAAGACGACCGTCCCGCCGGCGAACGTCTCCTCGACGCGTTCGGGCACACCGTTCTGGAGCGTGCGCAGCTCGGTCCGCGTGTCGAGCCAGAGGCTGAGGAAGGCGACCGCCGCGATCGCCAGCGAACCCGTCAGGATCCAGCCGGGGCCCGAACGCTCGCGGGCGGCTGGGCGTTGTGGACCAGCTCTTCGTCCGGGGTCGCCCGTGCGTGCGGCGACCGAGGCGGGCGTGGCCGATGCCGGCTCGCGAGCCGCGGTCGCGCTCGCGGCGTCTTCGAGATCGATTGCACCGGCGCGTGCTTCCTCGATCGCCGCGGCGGCGTCGCGCAGGCGGTGGCGCGGCACCTGGATGGTGATCGAGCCGAGGTGCATCAGCCGCTGGCTCAGGGCGAACTCGTCGGCGAGCATGCTCCCGGTGACGAACGCCGGGATTCCCGCTTCGCGCACGATTCCGGCGATCAACTCGGCCTCCAACGGTGTCGCGGCGGTCTCGAAGACGGCGAACTCACCGCTCCTCTCGGTGTCGGGATTCTCCATGCTCGGCTCGATGCAGGGGCGTCCGCTTCGGTGGGCCCGAGGATAGCGGATGCGTTCTCGGGGCGGGGCCGACGATGCGTGCGGGCGCCGAAGTCGAGCGTTCGTGAGCAGCTTCGCGACGCGCGGCGAGCTGCGAGGTCTCCGGGGAGCCGGAAATTCACGACGCGTGCGCGTGTTGGCTCCTGGATTTTCCTGCCTGGATGTCGACTGGCGAACCCTGCTCGCTACCCTGCCTCGTTCGTTCCGCGCCGTGAACTTCCTTCTGCCGATCGCTGTCCTCGTTGCACCGATCCTCGTGATCACTTCGATCGCGATCTTCGGCGGACGTCGGTTGGCTGGGTCGTGTGGCGGCGTGGGGCCCGATGGCAAGTGCGCACGCTGCGGCGCGACCGGGCCGGAGATCGACCGCCGTCGCAACGAGGCGGACGGTCGTCCCTGCCCCTGATCGCCGCGCCGAGAGTCGGCGCCCGGGCCGTCTCCCCGGAACTGCTCGGACACACGATGACAACGACACACCGCATCACGAAGGGTCTCGACCTGAAGCTCGTAGGTGCTCCCGAGCCGACGGTGGTGGACGCGTCGGAGCCGCTGATGGTCGGGTTGGAGCCTGCCGAGTTCCCCGACGTCAAGCCGAAGCTCATGGTCGAGGAGGGGGAGGTGGTGCGCACCGGCCAAGCGATCTTCCGCGACAAGAACGACCCCGACCTGCGCTTCGTCTCGCCGGTGACCGGCAAGGTCGCCAAGCTGGTGTACGGCGAGCGCCGCCTGCTGCTGCGAGTGGAGATCTCGCCGCAACCCGGCGACGAGCATGCGCCGGAGGCGACGGTCAGCGCCGACGAACTGCTGAAGATCGATCGGCGAGAGCTGATCGTGCGGCTCAAGCACGCCGGGCTCTGGCAGCTGCTTCGCCAGCGCCCGATCGGCCGGCTGGTGCGCGGCGATCGCGTTCCTGCCGCCGTGTTCGTCAACGGCATGGACACCGAGCCGCTGGCGTGCGACCCCGCGTTGGCCGTGCGAGGCAGCGGCGAGGCCTTCCAGGCCGGAATCGAGGTCTTGCGTCGTCTTGCCGAGGGCAACAAGGTCTACCTGGCGGTGCGCGACGCCGTGGTGCAGCCCTCCGAGTTCTTGCAGGCGAAGGGAGTGGAGACGCACTCCTTCGCCGGGCCGCACCCGGCCGGACTCGTGGGCACGCACATCGCTGCGATCCGCCCGCTGGGATCCGGCGAGATCGCCTACGCGATCAAGGCCGCCGACGTGGTGCTCATCGGTCAGTGGATCCTCAGCGGCCACTACCCGACGCATCGGATCGTGGCGGTGGCCGGCAGTGCCGCACCGGTGCGCAAGTACTTCCGCGTGCGTCTGCAGGCGGCGGCCATGACCCTCACCGGTGGCAAGCCGCTGTCGGACGACGTGCGTCTGATTGCCGGCACTGTTCTGTCCGGCACCAAGATCGCGGGCGACGGCTACCTCGGTCTGCTGACGCAGACGCTCACGTGCATCCCCGAAGGCATCGGCAAGCGCGACCTGTTCGGCTGGATCACGCCACAGTTCAGCCGGCTGAGCGCGTCCCGCGCCGTGCTGTCATGGCTCGCTCCCAAGAAGGAGTACGAGGTCGATGCGCGCCTGCACGGCGGCCACCGGCCGATCGTCAACATCGGCACCTGGGAGGCGATGACGCCGCTCGACATCCACCCAACCTTCCTGATGCGGGCGATCGAGGCCAACGACCTCGAAGAGGCGCTGCACCTGGGGCTGTTGGAAGTGACGGAGGAGGACCTCGCGTTGTGTACGTTCGCGGACCCGTGCAAGATCGACATCGGCCCGGTCATCCGCCGCGGCTTGGACATGGTGGAAGAAGAGGGAGGCGTGTGACATGCGCGGTCTGATCACCAAGGCCCGCAAGCTCTACCACGAGCCGAACGCTCCGCTGCACAAGCTGTGGCCGGCGTTCGACGCGATGGAGACCTTCCTGCTGTCCCCGGATCACACGGCGGGCAGGCGCGGCCCGCACATCCGCGACGTCATCGACCTCAAGCGCACCATGGCGCTGGTGATCGTCGCCATGCTGCCGTGTGTGCTGTGGGCGATCTGGAATGCCGGTCACCAGCACTTCTCGGCCGTGGCCTCGCTCGCGGGCGACGGGGGCGGCAAGCCGTATGTGGCCGGTTGGCTGCAGAGTCTCCTGTTCGGCGCCGCCTACGCGCCGGGCGCGCAGCCGGGCTTCTGGCACGAGATGGTGTTCGGTCTGCAGCGCATGCTGCCGATCATCTTCGTCAGCTACTTCGTCGGCCTGAACATCGAGCTGGTGTTCTCGATCATCCGCAAGGAAGAGGTGAGCGAGGGCTTCCTGGTCTCGGGCATGCTGATCGCTCTCATCGTGCCGGCGTCGATTCCGCTGTGGCAGTTGGCGGTGGCCGTCGCCTTCTCGGTGGTCATCGCCAAGGAGGCCTTCGGCGGCACCGGGATGAACATCTTCAACCCGGCGATGATCGTGCGCGCCTTCCTGTTCTTCGCCTTCCCGGCGCAGATGTCGGGCGACCAGGTCTGGGTGGCCGGCAACAACCCCGACCACCTGATCGACGGCTTCTCGAGGCCGACCGCGCTGGCCGTGGCCAAGGCTGCGCCGGTCGGGCACGCCAGCGACGCGCTGCACCAGGCATACTCCACCGGCGACCTGTTCCTCGGCTGCATCCCCGGCAGCGCCGGTGAGATGAGCAAGCTGTGCGTCTTGATCGGCGCCGCCGTCCTGATCGTCACCGGGGTCGGCTCGTGGCGCATCATGCTGTCGGGCGTGCTCGGACTCCTGGTATCGGGCTTCGCCATGCACGCCGCGCTCGGCGACACTTGGCAGGGAGCCTTCTTCGCCAACCCCCTGGACCACCTCTGGGTCGGCGGCTTCCTGTTCGGGATCGTGTTCATGGCCACCGACCCCGTGTCGAGCCCGGAGACCAACGCGGGCAAGTGGATCTACGGTGCCGGCTGTGGCTTCGTCACCATCCTCGTGCGCACGATCAACCCCGCCTACCCGGAAGGCACGATGCTCTCGGTGCTGCTGATGAACGCTTTCGCACCGACCTTCGATCACTTCGTGTTGCGGCGCAGTATCAAGCGCCGCCTGCTGCGTCATGGACATCAATAAGAACAGCTACGTCCTCGGCTTCGCCGTGGTCGTGACCTCGGCGGTCAGCGCCTTGCTGGCCGTCCTCTCGGCGGCGTTGAAGCCGACGCAGGAGGCCGCCAAGGAGTTCGACCGGCAGAAGAACATCATGCTGGCGGCCGGGTTGCTGCAGGACGGCGACACGCGGCCGCGGGCCGAGATCGAGAAGGTGTTCGAGACGCGCTTCAAGCCGCACGTCGTCGAGCTGCAGTCCGGAGCCATGGTCGACGACAAGTACACGCCCGCCACCCTGAAGGCGGTGAAAGACGCGGCCGAGCGCGGTCGCTACCGCGACGTGTACGAGGCCGTCGACGAGGCCGGCAAGACCTCGGCTTGGGTGTTACCGGTCTCGGGCAAGGGTCTGTGGAGCATCCTCTATGGCTTCCTCGCCCTCGATGCCTCGGGCCGCACGGTGAAGGGCATCACCTTCTACGAGCACGGCGAGACGCCGGGCCTGGGAGGCGAGGTCGAGAATCCCGAGTGGCGGGCCAAGTGGCCGGGCAAGACGATCTACGACGATCAGGGCGACCTCGTGTCGGTCAAGGTGAAGAAGGGCAAGGTCGATCCCAACGTGGCGGCCGAGCGCGCGCACTACGTGGACGGACTGTCCGGCGCCACGATCACCTCGAACGGCGTCACCGCCCTGGTCAAGAAGGACTTGACGGCGTTCCAGCCGTTCCTCGAACGCATCCGCCAGTAGGCCGAGGACACGACCATGACCGCGACCGTTGACACTCCTCCCCCGGTAGCGCCCAAGGCGCCCCTGTTCGGCAAGGCCGAGAAGCGCGCGATCCTCGACCCGATGTGGTCGAACAACCCGATCGCTCTGCAGGTCCTCGGCATCTGCTCGGCGCTGGCGGTGACCACGCGCCTCGACAAGGCGCTGGTGATGGGCGTCGGCGTCACGTTGGTGACGGCGCTGGCCAACACCGTGATCTCGTTCCTGCGCAACTGGATCCCGGGCAAGATCCGCATCGTCGTGCAGCTGGTAGTCGTGTCGACGCTGGTGATCGCCTTCGATCAACTGCTGCGCGCCTACATGTTCGATCTGAGCAAGCAGCTGTCGGTGTTCGTCGGGTTGATCATCACGAACTGCATCGTCATGGGACGACTCGAAGCGTTCGCCATGAGCAACCCACCGTGGCGATCGTTCCTCGACGGCATCGGCAATGGCCTCGGCTACGCGTGGATCCTCGCCTGCGTGGGCGCCATCCGCGAGGTGTTGGGGTCGGGCAAGCTGCTCGGCTTCCACGTCGTGCCGAAGGCCGTGTACGACGCCGGCTACGTCAACAACGGTCTGATGGTGCTGGCACCGGGGGCGTTCGTGCTCCTGGGAATCATCGTCTGGGTGCAACGCGCCATCTCGGGCTACTCGGAGAAGTGAGAGGACAAGGTCATGTTGCTCGCTGAGGGTCCCAACCTCCTGCTGTTCGGTCTGCGTCAGATCTTCGTCGAGAACATCCTCCTCGCCTACTTCCTGGGGATGTGCTCCTACCTTGCGGTCAGCAAGCGTGTGGACAGCTCGATCGGGCTCGGCATCGCCGTGATCTTCGTGCAGGCGATCACGGTGCCGATCAACTGGGCGTTGCAGCACTACGTGCTGGCGCCGGGTGCCTTGGCCTGGGCCGGCTTCCCCGATGCCGACCTCAGCTACCTGCAGTTCCTGTCGTTCATTGCCACCATCGCGGCGACCGTGCAGGTGGTGGAGATGGCGATCGACAAGTTCAGCCCCAAGCTGTACGCGGCGCTGGGCATCTTCCTGCCGCTGATCGCGGTCAACTGCGCCATCCTCGGCGGCTCGCTGTTCATGGTGCAGAACAACTACGACTTCCCGCACGCGGTGGTCTACGCCATCACGTCGGGTATGGGGTGGGCGCTGGCGATCGTCAGCATGGCGGCGATCCGCTGGAAGATCCGCACGAGCAACGTCCCCAAGCCCCTGCGCGGCCTGGGCATCACCTTCCTCACCACGGGACTGGTGGCGATGGCATTCATGACCTTCAGCGGAATCTGAGCGATGGGCTTCCTCGGCACCGTGGTCCTCGGCGTGGTGGCTTTGACCGCCGTCATCACGCTCCTCGTCCTGCTCCTGATGTTCTGCGAGCGCAGCCTCGTCCGCCACGGCAAGGTGCGCGTGCTCATCAACGACGACGAGAGCAAGTCACCGATGGTGGACATCGGCAGCAACCTGCTGAAGGCCCTGTCGGAACAGAAGGTCTTCTTGCCGTCGGCGTGTGGCGGCAAGGGCTCGTGCGCCATGTGCAAGTGCCAGATCCTCGAGGGCGGCGGCAACGCCCTGCCGTCGGAGATGACGCACCTGACGCGCGCCGAGGTCAAGGATCACTGGCGTCTGGCCTGTCAGGTCAAGGTGCGCGAGGACATGAAGGTCAAGGTGCCCGCCGAGATCTTCGCCATCCGCAAGTGGGAGTGCACCGTCGTCAGCAACCACAACGTCGCCACGTTCATCAAGGAGTTCGTGGTGAACCTGCCGCCGGGCGAGATCCTGCACTTCGAGTCGGGCGGCTACATCCAGATCGACGTGCCGGTCTACAAGAACCTCAAGTTCAGCGACTTCGACATCGAGCCCGAGTTTCGCGGCGACTGGGAGAGGTTCAAGCTGTTCGACCTCGTGGCCAACAACCCCGAGGAGTGCTTCCGCGCCTACTCGATGGCCAACCACCCGGCGGAGGGCAATCGGATCATGTTGAACATCCGCATCGCCACGCCACCGCCGCGCACGACCGGCATCAATCCTGGCGTGTGCTCGAGCTACGTGTTCAGCTGCAAGCCGGGCGACAAGATCACCATCTCCGGTCCGTACGGTGAGTTCCACATCAAGGACACCGACAAGGAGATGATCTACATCGGCGGCGGCGCGGGCATGGCGCCCTTGCGCAGCCACATCTTCCACCTGTTCCACACGCTGAAGACCAAGCGCAAGGTCAGCTACTGGTACGGCGCCCGCAGCAAGCGCGAGATGTTCTACACCGAGGACTTCGAGACCATCGAGCGCGAGTTCCCCAACTTCAAGTACAACGTCGCGCTGTCGGAGCCTTTGCCGGAGGACAACTGGACCGGCTACAAGGGCTTCATCCATCAGGTGGTGCTCGACAACTACCTGAAGAACCACAAGAACGTCGACGAGATCGAGTTCTACCTGTGCGGTCCGCCGATGATGCTGACGGCGGTGCAGAAGATGCTCGGCGACTTGGGCGTGGAGCCCAGCCAGATCGCCTTCGACGACTTCGGGTCGTGACCCGGGTCGGCCGAACTCGCACGTGTCGGCCCGCGGCAGCGGCGGTCGGCGTGTGCGGGCGCGGCGCGTGGCTGGTGCCCGCTCTTCTGCTGTCTGCGTGCGATCAGGCAGCGGCGATCGAGCGGTATGCCGGCCCGACCATGGGCGCCGGCTTCGAGGTCAAGTGGGTGGCGTCTCCGGACGTCGAGCGACAGGTGGTCGAGCGCGAGGTGCAGTCGTTCCTGCGCATCGCCAACGACGTGTTCAGCACCTGGGCCCCCGACAGCGTCATCAGCCGGTTCAACGCCCATGCCAGCACCGAACCGTTCGCTGCCCCTGCCGAGCACCGGGCGATGTTCGCCTCCGTGCTGCGCTCGGCCCTGGAGGTGGCGGCGCTCACCGATGGCGCGTTCGATCCGACCATCCAACCCGTGGTCGAGCTGCTCGGCTTCGGCCGGGACGAAGGACGCGCGCCGACGGACGCCGAGCTCGCCAGCGCCCTGGCCAAGGTCGGGTGGCGGCAGCTCGAGGTGCTCGACGACGGTCGCGTGCGCAAGCTGGCTCCGGCCGTGCAGATCACCCTGAGCGGGCTCGTGCCCGGATGGGCCGCCGACCAGCTCGGTGCGCTCTTGGCACGCCTCGGTGTCGCCAACAGCATGGTCGACGTCGGCGGTGAGATCGCGTGCCGGGGAAGCAAGCCGGGCGGGCGGCCGTGGATCATCGGCATCGAGCGTCCGGCCCCGCCGGGCGAGCCATCGCGCGTGCACACCGAGGTTGCCCTTGTCGGCGGGCTGGCCACGAGTGGCAGCTACCGCAACTTCCATCTCGTCGGGGACGAAGTCGTGCACCACCTGCTGGATCCGAAGACCGGACACAACGTGCGTCACGGGTGGGCGTCGGTATCGGTGCGCGCGGACGACGCCGGCTTGGCGGATGCGTTGGCCACCGCCTTCATGGTCCGTCCCGGTGGCGCCGAGGCCGTGGTGGCTCGCCTCGCCAGCCGCGGCGTGCGGGCGCTGTTCTTGGCACCGCCCGATGCGAACGGTGTCGTGCGCGAGCTGCGTGTGGGGTGGTGACCGTTCGGCCCGGGCTGTCAGGGGCTACGCGCCTGGCACTAAAAAAAGGCTTCCCCGGAAGCCCTTACGGGCTCCCGGGGAAGTCCCTGCCTGGGCAAGTGCCCGTTGCGTTTCTTTCCACCTGGTGCCGCTGATGCACAACCCGTGCCAGGTGCGCGTGGTCCTGGGTGTGCTGCTGGCTCGGTGCGCCTAGCATCTGGATGCGTATGGACTTAGGCGCGCCGAAGGGGTGCCGAGTGGCCGGCTGGCCACGCCTGCCCGCCCGCAGGCGCCGGCGAAGCGTCGGCACCGTCGTCGTCGGGCCGACGGGGGGGCGTTCCCCCTTGGCCTGCCGCAGCGGTGGTGGCCAGACGAGGGAGGTCGCCGGCACCTCGCGGCCGCCTTGCCGTGGACGAAGCCAGGCTCCACCGCGGAATGCCAGTGGCCGCCGCCCCGAGCCGCCTCTCAGCGGCGGAGTTGCCGCTGGTCCGCGTGCCGGGTGGCCTCGATGAGTTGGCGCAGGCGTTCGACGATGCGGCGGTGGGTGGGCTCGGCCGCTGGGTCGGGGGAGACCTGCTCGAGTCGCGCGAGCGCCTCCTCCGGGCGGCCAGCCTCGGCCAGGGCGGTGGCCAGCAGGTAGACCTCCGGCGGCTGACGGCCGGTCGGCGCCGACTCGAGCAGGGCGACCACGGCCTCGGCGTCGTGCAGGGCGAGCAGCGCCTGAGCGCGCAAGGAGCGGGGGACGCCGTCGCCGAGGCTCGCAACCAGGTCGGGCCGACCCAGCTGCAACGCCGCCGCTGCAGCACGTGACGGATCGCCCGACCGCAGGTCCGTTGCTGCTTGCGAGACCGATGCGGCATCGGCGTCGGGGTTGTCGCGCAGCAGCTCGGCGACCGCGTCGGAGTGCCCCGCGGCGACCAATGCGGCGGCGAACTCCGTTCGGGCGCGGGCGCGGTCGGGCGCGGTCGCCACGGCCGCGTGGAACGCTGCTTCGTCCACGTCGAACACGAACCACGCCCCTTGCCGATCGCTCGGCCAGAAGCGCCGCAGCCAGTGGTGGATGCGCGTCGGATCGCGCGGGTCGCGAGTTGCCAGCTGGTCGCCGTGCACGACCAGGAGGCCAAGGGTCGGGCCGCGGGCTCCGTCCACGACGAGGGCCTGCGGGTGCCGCTGGCGCACGATCCGCAGCTCGGGATCGTCGGCCCCGGCGACGCGCCAATCGAGCGTGCTGTCGCTGAACCAGAGGTAGGGGCGCGGCGCCAGTCGGTTGAAGTCGGTGAGGAAGGCCGGCCACGCGTGGAACGTTCCCACCACGAGGACGCCTGCGAGTGCGCCGGCAATCAGGCGCAGGCGCGGCCCGCTCTGCCACAGCCAGGTCCAACCGCGCCCGGCGACCAGGCACAGCCAGGGCACCGCGGTCAACGCGTAGCGCACGCCGATCTGTAGGCGGGTGATGCCCGACAGGAACAGAAGCGGCACTCCGACCGCGGCGATGCCGACCGTGGCGAGCCAGTGCGGCCAGGCGGGCGTCCGCACTCCGCTGCCGAGGATCAGGAGCACGAGGAACGCGAGGGGCAGCTTGGTGGCGAAGGCCACCACGTAGTACGACCAGAAGCCGGGCGCGACCCGGTCGCCGAACGAGGTCGGCAGGCCCTCCGACACCAGCTTCTGGTAGTCGACGCCGCGCACGAACGGTTCCGGCAGCGCTTCGAGGGCGGCACGGCCGAGCCGGCTGGCCGCGACCGCGCGTAGAGCAGCGCTCTTGGGGCCGTAGGAGGGGTCTTCGGGCGCCACCGCGACCCCGGCCGGCGCTTCCCTCACCCGGTACGTGTGCGGCAGCCACAGGTAGCAGGTGAACAGTGCTGCCCAGGCGCTGCCTGCTACCAAGAGGCCGGCGAGGGCACCGTCGGCGAGGCGCGCCACGAACGACGATCGGGACCGCGAGAGCAGCAGGCGTGGGACGAACCCGCGGGCCAAGGCCACCGCCAGGATCAGCGCCAGAGCCGGGACCAGCAGTAGGCCGAGGTACTTGGTGGCGAGGGTCGCGCCGAGCAGCGCTCCCACCGCCAGCAGGCGCGGCAGGCTCGGGGCCTGCAGCCAGCGCCAGGTTCGCTCCATGGTCCACAGGCTGCCGCAGGTGAGCGCCATGTCGGCGGTCATCAGGCACCCGTGCGCGAGGACGAGCGGGTTGGTCGCCCACGCCAGCAGCGCCGCCAGCGCCACCGCCGGCCCGAAGGCGCGCTGCGCCAGGGTCCGCAGCCCCAGTGCCGCGAGCACGGGAAACGGCACGAAGCCGAGGCGGCCCCAAGGCGCGTACGCCGCGACGTCGCTCGGGTCGGCGAACAGCACACCGAGCTGGTTGGGCCAGAACGCCAGCGGCCCGTGCAGGACCGTGTTGTAGGCGTCGAAGCGGAGGTCGTGGCGCACGATGCAGCCGGCGAGCACGTAGTTGGCCTCGTCGGGGGTCAGCTTCTCCTGCCAGCACAGGGCGACCATGCAGGCGGCGTGGACCAGCAGGACGACGCCCATCGCCAGGCGCAGCCGCGCTTCGGGCGGTGGGGGCGGTTGGCTCATGTCGGCGATGGTGGCGTCGTCGCCTTTGCGGCTTGCCAGGCCGCTTCCATCTCGGCGAGGGTCGCGCCGGGAAGCCGGTCCCGCAGCTGCTCCTCCACCCGGGTGAAGCGGGCGCGGAACCGAGCGACGCAGGCGCGCAGCGCCATCTCGGGGTTGACGTCGAGGTGTCGCGCCAGGTTGGCCAGGCTGAACAAGAGGTCGCCGAGTTCGGCGGCGATGGCCTCGCGGTCGCCGGCCGCGCAAGCAGCGTCGAACTCGGCGAGCTCCTCGTCGACCTTGGCGCGCGGGCCACGCTGGTCGGGCCAGTCGAAACCGACGCGGCTGGCCTTCTCGCCGACGCGAAGCGCCATGAGCAGGGCAGGCAGCGCCCGCGGTACGCCCGCCAGCACGCCGGTGGCCCCGTCGTCGCCTGCTTCGGCGCGCTTGATGGCCTCCCAGTTGCGCAGCACCTGCGCCGGATCGCGCGTTGCGTCGTCGCCGAACACGTGGGGGTGCCGCCGCACCAGCTTGTCGGCGACGGTGTCGGCGACGGTCTCGATGTCGAACCCTCCATCCTCCTCGGCGATCCGAGCGATCAGGAACACGTTCATCAGCACATCGCCCAGCTCCTCGCGGGTCTTGTGGTCGTCCGCGGCCTCGATGGCCTCCAGGGCTTCGTAGGTCTCCTCGAGCAGGTGCGGCGCCATCGAGGCTCGGGTCTGCTCCAGGTCCCACGGACAGCCGGTCTCCTTGGTGCGGAGCGCAGCGATCACCGCGCGGAGGCGGGCCAGCGCCGGGAGTGGAACGGGGTCGTGTCGCATGGAGGGGGCGGCGATTGTCGCGCTTGACGTCCCCACTTGCACCTACCGTCGCCGAGTCGGGTCGGTCGTCCCCGGTTGCGGCGAGCCCGCGGTTCTCCACCGCGTTCTCTACTGCGTTCTCTACTGCGGGAGGCTCTCGGTTGCTGGCGATCGATTGTCACCTCGACGTGCGTCCGGCGCGCTGCCGTGGCGCGAGTCACATTTTTCGTCCTCGCCCGACACGCGTGAGGGAGTTTCGACGTTCCTTGCATTGGAGCACGCGCCATCGATCGCAGGTGCAGTCACGACGTCGTCATGACTGTGGCACCGGCGACGAGACGACGCGGACCTCCACGTGAACAGCAGGGTCAGTTGCGCTCTGCGGGATTCGCGGCAGTGTCGATGATTGGCATGACCAATCATTGTTGATTGGTCGTCGGACTGTCCGCGCGTATCCGCAGTCGCTCCATGGATAGGAGTCAGGGATGAAGGTCCGCACACAGTTCGCCCGCAATGGGCGGGCAGGAGAAGGTCTGTCTCGAGCCGGGCGCGCCGTCATGGTGCTCCAGGCCTGTCTGGCACTCGTCGTCGCCCAAGTCGATCCGCCACCGGCGGGCACGGCTGTGGTCGAGCAAGGCACCGTCGCCGCGGCACCGTTCGTCGTGGTGGAGGCGCTGCCGAGTCGCGTCGCCTACGACGCCGGCGCCGCGGTGCTGACCTGGCGTGCGCTGCCGCCGGGCGCGCTGCTGATGCCTCGTTTCGTGCCCGTGGCGGGCGACACCCCGCCGGTGGACGCTCCGCTCGTGCGCGTTGCCGGCGACGGTGTCGCGCGCATGTCCGTGCCGATCACAGTCTTGCGCGTGGTCGGCGCTCTCCATGTCACGGCCGTGGTGGCGACGGGTGTGGCGCCGGAGGCCGGCGCGGCGAACTCGGCGCCGGTGGCCGACTCGAACGGCTCGGCCGCGGGTCGCAGTGGCGGTGGCCGCGGCGGCTTCGGTCTGTGTACGGTGTGGCCGCCGGCCAGCGTCGCGGGCTGGGTCGTCTCGGCGCAGAACACCGCGTACGAGTCCGACCACCTGACCCTCGCCGTCGGCGCCAGTGTGGACACGACCGGCCCGCAGGCGACGTCGCTGTGGATCGCCGTGAACGACGAGTCGTCGTCGTCCCTCGACAACGTCAAGGTGGTCGAATTCGAACCGGCGTCGCTGCAGAGCGGCTACGACAACGTCCTGCTGGAGTGCGACCACACCCTGGCGTCCGGGCACACGCTGTGCGCGCGCATCTTCGACCACGAGCCCACCACCGCGGAGCTGGGGACCGGCGATCTGCTTTGGGACTCCGATTGAGCCCGCGCGGTGAGGACGTCGCTCGGCGCTGCCCCGAGTCGGTACCGCTTCACAGGTGGCGCACGGGACGCACGCCGATCGCGATCGAGGCGAGGCTCGGTGCCAGGTGCAGGAAGCGTCCACACTGCGTGGTCGTGTCCGGCTCTTGGTTGAGGTGGCCGCCGCCGACGGATCGGAGTCCGTCCTGCTGCGAAGTTCCAACGGGGCTCGCGGGTTCGTCTGCCAGCCCCAGCCACTCCGCGACGTTGCCGTGCGTCTGGAACAGGCCGTAGCCGTTCGGGGTCCGGTAGTCGACAAACCAGAAGTTCGACTTGGTGCCGGGCCACTTGAAGTTCGCGACCCCTCGAAGTCTGCTCGGGTCGTCGCCCGTGTTCCAGTCGGTCAGCGCCCCGCCGCGGCAGGCATACTCCCATTGCAGCTCGGTGGGCAGGGCCAGATCCCAGCGATGCACCACCTCGACGGCGTCGTTCCAGGAGATCAGATGTGCCGGCAGCCGCCCGTCCAGGCGAGGGGGCAGCCACCAGCGCGGGGCGCCGTCGGCGCGGGCGTCGAGGTCCTGCGCGAGCTGCCGCATCTGGCCGACCGAGACTTCGTACTTCGAGCAGTAGAAGGCATCGACCGCGCCGTGCGCGCGCGGGACGGCCCCAGGCGGTAGGAGGACGAACACCAGCCCGGTCGTGGGACCGATGGTGATGCCGCCCTGGGGGGCCCGCCGCGCCAACTCCCCCGAGCCGACGTGGGCGAACTCGTGCAGGTGCGATTCCGGGTCGCGTCCGAGCGGGACCAGATCGGGCGCGGCAGCGAGTGCGACGCGCCGGAACACGGAGTCCTGCCGCAGGTCGGCGAGCACCTCGGGCCAGCTCGGAGTGGACGGTGGGGCCGGTCGAGCCGTGGCGCGCGCCAGGGCGAGGCGATGCCGTAGCTCGGCCATCTCGTCGCTGGCGAACAGCGCCAGCGTCAGCATTCCGTCCTCGAAGTTGTCGTGCAGGCTGCGTTCGAAGTCGGAGTCGAACCGGTAGCGTCGGTACCCTTCGATGAGCGCCTTCAGGCGCGCGCTCCGGTCGGCGAGGCGGGCGGCTTCGCGGGCCGTCGCGGTGCCCGGCGAGTCCGACGCCAACTGCCTCTGGCAACCCGCGATCCACTCCATCTCCCGCTGCAAGGGCAGCTGTTCGCGGTCGAGCCGCGCGTCCTCGTCGCCATCGTCGCCGGCAACGAACCTGCCCCGCCGGCGCAGCGTGGCGAGTTGCTCGGCAAACTCCGAGTTCCGCTCCCACAAGGCCTCGGCATCGGCGATGAGCCCTTGGAGCGGGGGGACGACCGCCGGACCGATCGGCAGCAGCGCGCGCGCGCGCCGGCGCAGGCTGTCCACCTGCCGTTGCACGCGACCGGCGGCGCTCTCGCGGATCGCGCGCTCCAGCGCGGCTTGGCTGCGAATGGCCTGCCACGCCAGCAGGGTCGCGGTGATCGTGCTGGCGAAGAAGGCCGTGGCCAGAGGGTTGCGTCGGGCGGAACGCACGATGCGCGCGAGCCTCGAGATCGGGCGCGCGACGACGGGACGCCCGTCCAGCCAGCGGTGCAGGTCATCGGCCAGGGCAGCCGCGGTCTGGTAGCGGCGGCCCAGCCCCTTCTCCAGGGCGCGCTGCACGACTGCCGCCAGGTCGCGCGGCACCCGCCGGTTGAGCTCCAGCGCCGGTGGCGGATCGACGCGGTCGATCTTGATCTTCACGTCCAGCGCCGACTCGCCGTCGAAGGCGCGACGGTGGGTGAGCAGCTCGTACAGCGTCGCTCCGAGCGAGAACACATCGGCGCGGTGATCGGCTGCCCCCGCGCCGGTGTGCTGCTCGGGGGCGGCGTAGTGGGCCGTGCCGGCGAAGTCGCCGGTGCGGGTCAGGCCGACCTCGTCCGCCGCCCGCGCCAGGCCGAAGTCGGTGAGCGCGACCTGCCCGTTGCGACGCAGCATGATGTTGCTGGGCTTGACGTCGCGATGCACCACCCCGGCAGCGTGGGCGCAGGCCAGCGCGTGCGCGATCTGCAGACCCCAGCCCGCGACCAGACGCACGTAGTCGTCCGGCCAGTGTCCGCTGCGTGCTGCCGCCGTCCCGTCGTGGTCGCCGTCACCGAGGAGTTGCGCGACCGCAGCGGCGACGTCGCGCCCGCGCAGGGTGGCGAGCGGGGCGCGCAGCGCCGGCAGCAGCGTCGCCAGCGACACGCCGTCGACCGCCTCCATCACCAGGTACGGTTGGTGTTCGGTTTCGCCCGCGTCCAGCACGCGCACGATGTGTGGGTGGTCGAGGCCGGCCATCAGTCTGGCCTCGCGCAGGAAGCGCGCGCGCGCGGACTCGCTCAGCAGGCGATGCGCGGCAAGGAGCTTGAGCGCGACGCGGCGGCCAAGCTCGAGGTCCTCGGCCAGGAACACCGTGCCCATGCCGCCCTTGCCCAACGGCTGCACCAAGCGGAAACGGCCGAAGCGCAGGAGATCGTCGTCGGCGTCGGGGGCTGGCGGATCCGCGCGACTCATGCCCGGCTCCGACATCGAAACCGGGTCGGGTCTCCATCGACTCCTCGTCCTGGCATGGTGGCCGCTGAGTCTAGTTCGACTGGGCCGCGACCCGAAGGTCTCGATGGGCGGGCGACCGGAGGTCGCCGCCCATCGCTCCAGCCTTGCAGCGGGTGGAGCCAGGCTCCACCGCTGAACGCTGGGTGGAGCAACCGGCGACGGGATGGGCGATGGCGTGACGACGGGGACTACGCGAGGCTCGACTCGATCTCGACCCGGCGGACGCGCCGCCGCCACGACTCACGCGTGCGCGGGGGAGAGGGCTATGATCGCGCAGCCCATGAGCGATGTCCCCTCGCGGCAGGAGCGGTTCAACGAACTCGTCGGCAAGCACCAGCCGCGGATTCGGGCCTTCGCACGCAGGCGACTGAACATGGTCCCGGCGCTCGGGGTCGAGCCAGACGACGTGGTGAACGACGTCATCCGGCGGGTTCTGCCCAAGGTCACGGACCGCCTGCTCGAGAAGGAGATCGAGTTCTTCCGCTACACGTGCCGCGCGGTCCGGTCCTCGGTACAGGATCTGGGCAAGGCCTACCGCCGCCACAACCTGCGCCGCGACGGCGATGCGCGGCCGAGCGAGCAACCGACCCCCTCGTCCACGACGCCGAGCCGGGTGAGCTCCAAGAAGGAGCGCGTCGATGCTTTGCGCGCGGCGATCGACGATCTGCCTGCCGAGGACGCGGCCCTCATTCGATCCCTGCGCTTCGACGAAGAGCCGGTGTCGGTCATCGCGCAGCGGCGCGGGGTGTCGATCGACGTCGTGCGCCGGCGCAGCACCAAGATCCTCGAGCGCCTCGAGCGGGAGCTGGGGGCGATCATGCGCGATGAATTCCGCGACGCGATCAGAGATCGTAGAAGCGAAGATCCTGACCCGTGAGCTGCTTGGTGCGGTCGTAGATCTGGTAGGCGTGCCCGGAGAAATGCTCCATGACGTGCAGCACGCCGGCGACGCCCGAACCCGGGAACTTGCCGTTCTGGAACGGATGGATGGCGAGCAGATGCGCGGCCGAGGCGGACTCCACCACCGCGACGGCGTCGCGCACCGTGCTCGCCAGCGCTGCCACCAGCGCATCCTTGTCGGGCGCGTCCGGCTCGCCGCGGGCGGCGAACTCGGCTGGGCGGTCGCGCGCGCCGGCGCGGCCACCCAGGGTCAGCAGGATCCACTGGCGCACGTTGCCTTCGAGGTGCAGCAGGAGATTGCCGATGGCGTTGCACGCCGGGTTCGGCCGGCTCCAGACCTGGGCTTCGTCCAGACGCGCGAGGCAGGCGGCGATCCGCTTCATCGCGTCGTCCTGCACGTGCTTCGCGAACGCGCGCGTGATCTCTCGCACGAGACCTTCGGTCGTGTCGGTCATGACGGTGGCTCGCTGCGGCGCAGCGCCTCGAGCGTCTTCTCGAGAATCGCGATCTTCTGCACCAGGGTCTTCTGGCGAAACGACATCTTCGACAGACGCACCGAGAACTGCAGGCAGAGAAGCATCAGGAAGACGAAGCCGCCGAAGAAGAGCGCCGACACCGGGCTCTTGGCGCCGATCAGATTCTGGAACCACGACAGCCACTGGTGCTGCCACGCCAGTAGGAGCAAGGCCGTCCCCGTGCCCAGCCAGACCAGCGCGTACTCGTCGCGGAGCTTGCGCCGCCGCACCAGTTCGACCGCGACCGCCAGCATGCTGAGCGCCAACACGTAGGCCACCGTCTGCTGGCCAGCCGGCATCTCGTCGATGGCGAGCGCGATCCCGAGCATGGTCAACTCGCCGCGCGCCCAGCGCGGAATGGCGACGTGCGTCGCACGGGCAGGAGGCTGAGGTTCACGAACATCTTGTAGGCGTAGAACGCCACCCGGCCGCCGCGGTGCATGCTGGTGCCGCCGCGCCGTGGGTACATGCGGACGGGCACCTCGCCGATGCGCAGGCCGGCGCGGTGCAGGTCGATGAGCACGTCGGTGTCGGGGTAGTCCTCTGGAAAGCTGTCGCGCACCAGATGTGCGATGGCGCGAGCCGACAACGCCTGGAACCCGGACGTCGGGTCGGTGATGCGCACCCCGGTCCACAGGGTGGCGATCCGGCCGAACACGCGGGCGCCGAGGCGGCGCGCGAAACCGACCGAGGGAGGCTGTTCGCTGAGGTAGCGGGAGCCGAGCGCGACGTCGAGGCCGCGGTCGAGAGCTGCCAAGAGGTCGCGGATGCCAGCCGGTTCGTGCTGGCCGTCGGCGTCGATCTGCACCAACCGCTGCACGTGTTGGTCGCGGGCGTAGAGATAGCCGGTCTGCAGGGCGCTGCCGTAGCCGAGATTCACCGGCAGCGCCAGCACTTCGGCGCCGGCGGCGAACGCCTCTTGCCTGGTCGGGTCGCTGCTGCCGTCGTCGACGACGACGACCCGCGCGCCGGGGACGGCGCGACGCACGGCCTGGACGACGCTGCCGATGCGGCCTGCCTCGTTGAAGGCAGGGATCACGACCATCAGCGCCACGCGCTCACTCATCGGTGGGGCGGGAGCATAGGGGCGGCGCGGCGGTGGCCAAAACGCAAACCGATGCGCCCGCCGGGTCGGGACCTGCACGCGGCCGGCGCGGACGAACCCGACCCGCGCTGCGGCGGGTCAAGGCAGACGCTCGAACGCGTCGACGGTCATCGCATCGAGAGCCAGCTCGGCCCGCACTCCCTCGGGGAGCTCGGCGACCAGCTCGATACGGATCCAGCCGTCGCGGTCGACGTGCGCCAGGCTGGCGAAGGTGAAGCTCGCGTCGACAGCGGCGGTGTTCGGCACCGTGCGGTTCCACGCCACGTCGTAGCGGTCGCGGGTGTAGTCCTTCACCGAGATGCGGACGCGCGCGTCCGGATCGGCCACCGTCAGCGCGAAGGTGGCCCGCACCGTCACCCGCGCCACGCGGCTCGGGTCGGCGAGGGGCAGTTCGAAGGGCACGTACACGCCGGCCTTCTCCAGGCCGGCGAAGGACTCGGTGACCAGCTGCAGGCCGGACCCGTTCTTGCTGCGCACGTCGGCGAAACGACCCAGAGTCCGCCGACCCAGCACGATGCGTGCGTCGTCGGCCTCCAGGCCGCCGGCGACACTGCCCGCCTGCGCTCGCGGCCACGCGCCGGCACCGGCCAGGAAGTCGAGCCCCTCGCAGGCCAAGCGCTCGTCGAGCGTCACCTGCGCCACGTCGGAGCCGTCGAGGCGCATGGCCACGACACGGCGTCCGAGCAGGCCGGCCGCCGTGGCCGCGCGCGCCGCCAGCAGATGGTCGCCCTCGGGGGTGAAGCGGGGCCGGCGGTCCTCGCCGCCGGTGGTCGCGGTGACGGCGGTCACGCGCCGGGTCGCCAGGTCGACGAGCATCAGGGCGGCGCGGTCGGCGGCCGTACGTCGCGCGAAGACCACTTGGCTGGCGTCCGGCGCCAGCGCCGGCTCGTGGTCGCCGGGCACGAATTCGTCGGCGCTCGGCACGGGCGGGCCCCCGTCGGTCAAGGCGGTGGCGCCACTGCCATCCTCGTTCATGATCCAGATCGTCGACGACGCCGCACCGGCGACGGTCGTGGTGCGCGCGAACACGATCCGTCCCGCCCGCACGTCGGGCGCGCGGTCGGCGACGCCGGATGCGGGTTGAGTCACGGGAGCGAGCCCGCTGCCATCGCGCCCGATGCGCCACAGGGCGAAGGCGCCGCTGCGGTCGCTGGCGAACAGCACGCCGCCACCGTCCGTGCTCCAGGCGGGGTCGCAGTCGGAGCTGCCGTCGCGCGTGAGACGCACGTCGGCGAAGCGCCGCTCGAGCGACGAGACGAACAGTTCTCGCGAGCTCGGCTGGCCGGACCGCGTCTGCCGGGCGAACACGATCACGTCGCGCTCGACCGGGTGCCCGCGCACGCCGGACTCGATTCCGGGTTGCGAGCCGGCAGTCACGGGCTCGAGTCCGGTGAGGGTGGTTGCGATGACGTCGGTGCGGGCGTGCTCGTCGCCGACCACCGATTGGCACAGCACCAGCTCCTGGGTCTGGCCGCTGGCATCGATCGGGCGACCGCTGCGGGCGGTGGTACCGCCGCGCACGCACGCCGTCGCCGCGCACAGTGCCAGGAGCACTGCTGGCATCGCCAGGCGGCCTGGCGCCGATACCGTGCCGCCGCCGATTCGGGCGCGTGCACGCCTCGGCGCGGCCGTGTGGCTCGACCCTCGCCGCTCGCCGCCGGCATCGCCCGCGCGCGCGGGCTCCGCGGCCCGGAGGTTCTCGTCGCGGCGGCGGCTCATGTCGGCTCCACGTGGGGTTGGGCGTCGATCCGCGTCGTCCACGGCGCGCGCGCGCCGTCGCGTAGCGAGCCGATTCCGACCCACAGCAGGCCGGCGGCGAACAGACCGTGGAACGTCGCGGTCCAGTAGTGCCCGATCCGGTACGAAGCCAGCACCGTCGCCGTGCACCACAGGCCGAGCCCCATTTCCAGCCAGGGCAGGACGCCGCGCCGCGTCGGCGCCGGCCGTCGCCCGGGGCTGGCGCCGACCTTGGGCGTGCGCAAGAACTCGCCAGTGTGCGAGCCGAGACCGCCGAGCAGCGCGGCGGTGCCGTTGACCGCCATGCCTGCTCCGAGCGCCAGCAACAGCGGCAGACGCAGCAGGGTACCGAGATCGCAGCGTCGCAAGGTTGCCTGGGCCACGCCGTAGTGAAGGAGCACGCACGCGAGCGACGCGGCGAGCGGCAACCCCTCGATGCGTTTCGACCAGGCCGGCGGCTCGCCACCGTCGAGCGCGCGCATGATCTGCAGCGGCAGCGTCACCAGCATCAGTGCCAGGAGGAGGACGAAGCCCGCGTTGCCGGCCAGGTGGAAGACCGCCTCGATCTTGGTGCGCAGCGGCAGGCTCGCGCGCAGCAGACGGGGCAGGATCTTGCGCGCGGTCTGCACCGAGCCCTTGGCCCAGCGATGCTGCTGGCCGAGGAAGTCGCTCATGGTCACCGGCAGCTCCGCCGGGCAGGCGATGTCCGGCCGGTACGAGAAGCGCCAGCCCGCGAGTTGGGCGCGGTAGGAGAGGTCGAGGTCCTCGGTCAGCGTGTCGTGCTGCCAACCGCCGGCGTCCTCGATGCAGGCCCGGCGGAACACGCCGGCCGTCCCGTTGAAGTTGAAGAAGCGGCCGGTGGCGGCGCGCGCGCCGTGCTCGACCACGAAGTGGCCGTCGAGCAGCAAGCGCTGCATCGACGTCAGCAGGCTGTGCATCGGGTTCAGATGCTCCCAGCGCGCTTGCACCATGCCGATGCGCGCGTCGGCGAAGGGAGTCACCGCGCGCCGCAGGAAGTCGGGTGGCGGCACGAAATCGGCGTCGAAGACGGCGACCAGCTCGGCCTCGGTGAGGGCGAGGCCACGAGCCAGAGCGCCCGCCTTGAACCCCGAGCGGTCGCGCCGGCGGATGTGCACCACCGAGAGGTCGGGCGGCAGATGCGCCAGGACCGAAGCCACCGTGGCAGGGGTCTCGTCGGAGCTGTCGTCGAGGACTTGCACGTCGAAGCGCGTGCGCGGGTAGTCGAGCGCGGCGACGGCGCGGAGCAGCCGGGCCGCCACGGCCGGCTCGTTGTAGAGGGGAAGCTGCACGGTGACGCGCGGCAGCTCGACGTCGGGCGGGGTCGCGGCGGGTCCGTCGGCTCGGCGGCGCCGGGTGCGCAGGTGCAGCCAGACCAGGAACCCGCGGTGCAAGCCGAAGACCGCGAGCGCCAGGACCAGCGTCGCTTGCGCGGCGGCCAGGATGTCGGTGCAGGGGGGCACGGGGCCGGCACTGTAGCGCCCGGACACGGCGGCGGCCCGCAGCCCTCGTTCGGCTCGTCGGACCGGGGGGCTGAGGTCCGAGGACTGCAGGCTGCAGGTGGAGCTCGCTTTTTTGGGATCTTGCGTCTGGCGCTCGCGCCGCCGGCCGCGAGCCTTGCGAACCACGACTCCGTGCGCGTCGACGACTACGACTTCGAGCTTCCGACCGACCTGATCGCCACGCGGGCGGTCGAGCCCCGCGACGCGGCGCGCCTGCTCGTGTACGAGCGCGCGTCGGCCCGGCTCGCGCACCGGCGATTTGCCGATCTGGTCGAGCTGCTGGCGCCGGGCGACCTTTTGGTGGTCAACGACACGCGGGTGGTGCCGTGGCGCCTGCGAGGGACACGTCCCAGTGGCGGGCGCGTCGACGTCCTGCTGGTCGAGCGCTGCGCTGGAGGCTTCCGTGGTTTCGCCAGGCCGGCGCGCAAGTTCCGTCTCGGCGAAGCGGTGGCGCTGGAGGGCGGCGCCGTCCACGTCGTGCCCCGCGTGGCGCACGGCGACGGAAAGTTCGACTTCGCCGTCGAGACACCGGCGGGCGAGGACGTCGCCGCGGTGCTCGAGCGGGTGGGCCGCGCGCCGCTGCCACCCTACATCGCTCGCGATGGGTCCGAGGACGTCGCCGCCGACCGCGCGCGCTACCAGACCGTGTTCGCTGCCCGCGACGGTGCCATCGCGGCACCCACCGCGGGCATGCACTTCACCGACGCTCTGCTCGATCGGCTGGCGCAAGGCGGGGTGCAACGCGCGACGGTGACCCTGCACGTCGGGCTCGGTACCTTCGCGCCGGTGCGCGTCGAGGACGTGGAGAAGCACGTGATGCACCGCGAGCACTACGAGGTGTCTGCGGCGACCGCCGCGGCGGTGGTGGCGACGCGAGAGCGGGGCGGCCGGATCGTCGCCGTGGGGACGACGTCGGCGCGGGCCCTGGAGACCTGCGCCGAGCCCGGCCGGGTGGTGAGGGCGGGCGTGGGCGAGACCGACTTGTTCCTCTACCCGGGGCGGGCCCTGCACGTCGTCGACGCTCTGATCACCAACTTCCACCTGCCGCGCTCGACGCTGCTCATGCTGGTGGCGGCGATGGTCGGACGCGAACGGCTGCTCGCGCTGTACGCGGAGGCGATCGCCCAGCGCTACCGCTTCTACTCCTTCGGCGACGCCATGCTGGTGCTGTGACCGACGCGCTCAGGCGGTCGTCGCGAGCGCCGCGCGCAGCGCCGCCGCCACCTGCCGTGGATCCTCGGCAGTGAGGACCGCGGCGCTGACGGCGATGGCGCGGCAGCCGGCGCGGGCCAGTTCGCGCGCGCGGATCGCGTCGATTCCGCCGATCGCGAACACCGGGATGCGGGCGATGCGCGTCGCTTCGCCGGCAGCCTCTGGCCCGAGTCCGACGGCGTAGCCCTTGGTGGCGGTGGGGTAGCAGGGGCCGAAGCCGACGTAGTCGGCGCCGGCCGTCTGGGCCGCTTCGAGCTGCGCCAGGTCGTGCGTGCTGACGCCCAGCCAGCGCGTCGGGCCGAGGCGTGCGCGGGCCTGTGCCGGCGCGAGATCGTCCTGGCCGACGTGGGCGCCGGCCGCATCGAGCGCCACCGCCAGGTCGACGTCGTCGTTGACCACCATCGGCACCCCGAGTTCGGCACACAGGGCGCGGCAGCGCTCGCTGCCCGGCCGCGCGTCCCCCTTGCGTCGCCACTGCACCAAGTCGACGCCGCCGGCGACCGCGCGTGCCAAGGTCTGCCACGGGTCGGAACGGCACTCGTCCGGCGTGAACAGCAGGCATAGGCTCGGCGTCGAACTGGCCATGGCCGCGCCGGAACCTATCATCCACGCCGATGTTCGCGGACGCCTTCTGGCCGAACTTCCTGGTCTTCGTCCTCGGGCAGCTGGTGGCCTGGGGCTACTTGGCGACCGGGCGCGTCGAGCGCGGAGCCTGTCTCATGCTGGGCATGTTGGTGCTCGCCGACGTCGCGCTCGTCGCGCGGTTCGCCTACGGCGCGGAGCACCTCGTGGTCTGGTCTCTGGTGATCATGCAGGCCTACGCTCTGGTCGAGGCCGCTTTCTTCGTCTTCGGCCGCTGGTACCGTCGGCAGCCGCAGGTCCGGGATCGACGTCGCGAGGAGTACCGGGCGGCCCTCGTCGCCGAGCTGCGCGGCGACGACTCCGGGGCGTTGGAGATCCTGCAGCGGTTGTGCCGCCGTGACCCCTGGGACGTCGAGGCGACTCTGGCGTCGGCAACGGTGCAGCGGCGCCTCGGCAGAACCCGTCGCGCCGGGACCTTGCTACGTCGCGCGCGGCGGCTCGACCGCGACGCGCGTCTCAGCGACTTGGTGTTCCTCGAGTCGGCGCGCCTGCAGGGCGCAGCAGGTGGCCGCAAGGCCAGCCGTTGACGCCGACCGCGGACAAGCCTTCGGCCCCTCCGGTCGCCGCGCAGCGCCGACTGCGCCCTCGGGGTGCCGCCGCAGGCTGCGACCGTTGGATCAGGATGCCTTCCAGCGCCGCTTCTCCATGTCCTGCGTGAAGCGGTCGAGGTCCTCCTTGTTGAACAGCCGAACTGGGCTGCCGCACTCCGCACAATACGAGGCGTCCACGCTCATCATGTAGCGGACGTAGCCGCGGCAGTTCACGCACCACTTGGTCTCGGTGTAGTAGTCCATGCGTCTTCTTCCTTGTCCGTTCGCGTCTGGCCGTCGCGGGGCTGCTGGCGGGCTTCCCGAGCGGCGTCACTTCCGGGAGGAGCAAACGTCTTGCCAATCGCCGTATCTGGCGCCGGCTCGCGCCCGAGCCGGCCGTGGCATGGCGGCAACGGTTCGAGCGAGGCGCAGGCACGGCCCCTGGGCGGGGCCCCGAGCAGGTCGCACTCGCACGACGCGTCACACCCGCCGGTGGCGACTACCCATGCCACGGGGCGCAGCACGCGGTCGCATCTGCGCGACGGGTCTGGTGACCGCGACGGCAAGCGTCGGCTGTTCGTCGCCGACACGTGAGTCTACCCAGCGATCCGAGGTGGAGCCTGACTCCTCCCACCGCGAGTGGTGCGGTGGCCGTCGACCTCGTCCGCCCTTCGCCTGATTCCACCTCGGTCGCGATCCGGACCCGAGGCAAGCCTCAGGCGCCGTGCTCGCCGCCGGCCAGCGCCGTCTCGATCTCGTCGCGCACCCACGCGTCGGGTTCGCGTGCGAGCGAGCCGGCGAGCAGGGCGCCGTTGCCGCCGAGCCGCCCGAGCGCCCAGGCGGCGTGGCCGCGGACCACGGCGTCGTCGTCGGCGAGAGCGCGGGCCAGGGCCGGCGTGGCGCTCGGATCCCTGCGGTTGCCCAGCACGATCGCTGCGTTGCGCCGCAGCCCTTGCCGGGTCGCGCGGCGGACGGCGGTGCCCACCCAGTGGCGTTCGTAGTCTTCCGGACCGAGCTCCAGGACGCCGGTCAGGGTGAACGTCTCGAGCGCCGGGTGGGTGCGCCGCAGGTCGTCACCCAGGGCGCCGCCGCCGCCGGCGAAGCGCGTGAAGGGGCACACTTCGAGGCACACGTCGCATCCGAACAGCCAGTCGCCCTGTGCCGCTCTCAGCTCGTGTGGGATCGCGCCACGCAGCTCGATGGTCGTGTAACTCAGGCACCGGCGCGCGTCGACTTGGAACGGCGCGACGATGGCGCCGGTGGGGCATGCGTCGAGGCAGCGCGTGCAGGTGCCGCAGCTGCCCGGGGCCGGACCATCGCCGTCGACTACGAAGGGGAGGGTCAGTTCGGCGAGCGACAGGTAGGGGCCGAGATCGGGAGAGATCACCATGCTGCTCTTGGCGAGAAAGCCGATGCCGGCGCGCACGGCCAAGGCGCGTTCGAGCACGGGCACCGCGTCCACTCCGAGCCGCAGGTGCGCGGGGTCGACCCCTTCTCCTTGCAGGCGCTTCGCCAGCTTCCGCGTGGCGTTGCCGAGGACCCGGTGGTAGTCGCGGCCGGCGGCGTAGCGCGCGATCCGCCCCCCTCCCGGGAGGCTGGTTCCGGCGGGGCCGTACGCGACCGCCAGGGCCATCACACTCCGCGCGTCGGGTGCCCAGAGGTGCGGATCCACGATGCGCGCCCGGTTGCGGTGCAGATAGTGCATGTCGCCGGCCCGGCCGGCATCCAGCCAGCGCGCGAAGTGGTCGGCGTGGTCGCCGACTTCGACCGGTCCGAACCGGACCAGGTCGAAGCCGGCCTCGTGGGCCATCTCGCGCAGCGTGCGGGGCGGGATCACGGGCGACCGGCGTGGCGCAACTCAACACCCGCGGCTGGATCGGTCGATGTCCTGAGCACGAGGAGCTGCATGCAAGGGGTTTCGCCAGCAGAGAACGTGTCCGTGTCCAGAGCGCCGGCCGCCAGCGCCGCGCGCGAGGTGGTGATCCTGCGCGAGAGCGAGGTGGAGGACATCCCGTCCGCAATCCGCCGGGTCCGCGCCGACACGGCGACGGCACGAAGCCAGATTCTCATCATCGCCGCCGACGGTGACAACGCCGTGGCAGAAGCGGGCGAGGACGTGCCCAGCCTGCCGTTGACGTCGACCGCCCGGGTTGTCGCCATGGCCGAGGCCGCCGCGGTGAAGGGTTGGGCGCGGCACGTCGAGCCCCTGTTGGCCGACCTGCAGCACCTTCTCGACGAGAGCGAGCGCGAGGCGGCGGGCCTGGCCGAGGACGTGGGCGAGGGGACGCGGGCGCGCCTGCAGAACCGGGCGCGGGTCCTGGCAGAGATCGGTACCTGGACGCGCGAAGTGGCGAACGACCTGTCGCACTTGGTGGGTGCGGCCGAGCAGGGCCGGCGTCCGGTGGAGCTGACGGACCTGTGGCGCCGGGCGGAGGCAGAGATCGGCGACACCCTGGGGGTGCGGTTTCTGCCCGAGTCCGAGGATGCCGGCGCCGTGCGGCTCGAGCTGGACGTGGCCGCCGCGCTCGACCTGTTGGTCGGATGCGCGCGTCTGATCGCGGCGCGTCTGCGCCACGAGGGCAACGTGCGCGTGGACATCACCGCCACGACCTCGTCGGCGGTCTTGACGTTGAGCGGCATGGGGGCCGGGCACCCGGTGCGCTCGCCGCGCCTCGTCGAGCGGGTGCGGGAGTTGGCGGCGTCCATGGGGGTGGCGCTGACCGCGGGGGCAGGTGGCGTGCACGGCGCGACGGTGTCGCTGGCATTCCCGCGGCCCACCCCCTGAACCGGGGCGCGTGGCGCCTTCTGGCGCGGGACTTGCCACGGGCCGCCGGCGGGGTGGGGGGGGTCGGAAATCCGCGCCCGCGACGTTACAAGATCAGCAGCTCGCGCTAGCCACGAGTTGGTGACCACGCGGTGCGTGCCGCGTCTCCGGTTGCCCCACGTCGTTCCCCCTTACCCCTGCACGGTCCCATGGACTTCGCGACCGCCAGCGTTCCTGCGCGCGTTCGGTTGAGCGAGCAGTTGAGCGAGCTCTGGGAGTTGACCGGCGACGACGATCTGCGTCGCCTGAGCCAGGGGAAGACGCCCGCGGGTCTGCCGGAGCCGACGACGGGCGAGGCACGCCTCGATCTGGTCAGCACGAGCCTGATGAAGTGCTTCAAGCACACCGAGGAGCCCCGCGTGTTCGGCGTGCTCTTCGAGCTCAACCAGCAGGCCTTCCTGCAGGCCGTGAACGGCCGGCTGCGGCGGATGCACGCCGCGGTCGACGCCGGCGACGTGGTGCAGGAGGTGTTCCTCAACATCTACCGCTACCCGCACCGCTTCCAGGCCGAGCGCGTCGACTCGTTCCGCAACTGGGGACACCGCATCGTCCGCAACACGCTGCTCAAGTTCCTCAAGGGCGCCGGGCGCACCTCGAGCCACCTCTCGCTCGAAGAAGGTCTGGTGCAGGCAGAGGACACCTCGGTGCGGTCGCCGGTCCGCTCGGCCGAGGACGCCGAGAACGCCCGCCTCGCAGACGCCACCTACATCCTCTACCTCAACCTCTACCTCGCGCAGTTCCAGCGTCTCTCCGCCAAGGAGCAGTACGCGCTGACCATGGTGGAGGTCGAGGGCGCCTCGTACCGAGACACGGCTGCCGCCCTGGGCATCCGACTCGAGAACCTGAAGATGGTCATCTTCCGTGGTCGCCGCCGCATCCTGCGGGGCATGGCGGAGTGCCTCAGCCTGGCGGGCGCAAACTGATCGAACTCCCTCTCTCTCCCTGTCTGCCTCCAACGTTTCCATCCCTATCCTGATGAACCTCACGCCCCAGACGCTGCCGCCTGAGCCGGCGACTGACCCGTGTCTGCAGATCCAGGTGGATCTGTCGGCGATGCTCGACGGGGAGCTCGATCCACCATCCGTGCGCCGGGTCCTGGTCCACGCCGACGTCTGTCCGTCGTGCAGCCAGTTCTTGCAGGGCATCCGAACGCAGGCGCGTGCCAACGTCGATCTGCACGACATCTTCGAGGGCCGACCGCTGGCTGAGATCGACCCTCTGGCCGAGATCAACCTGGACGACCCGGGCAACGGCGCGCGTCCCAGCACCATGGCGGCGGAGCTGCGGCACAAGCTGGGCGAGAGCCGGCTGGCGCTGGCGCGCATCCTGTACGAGCTCGGCCGCGGGCACGTGCTCATGGGAACGAGCCCGAAGTTCTACCGCGCGGTCGCACGCGAGCCGGTGCCGATCCCCGACGTGTGCATGCGCGGGCGCAATCTCCTCGACGAGGTCGGTCGCCTGGCGCCGGCGCTGCAGAGCGAGGATGCCGGGCGCGAGTGGGTGCGCGCGCGCCTGCTGTTCGCGTCGAACGAGCGCTGCTCGCCGGCACAGAGCCTCGAGAAGGGCATCGGCCTCCTGCGCGAGGTCCTGCTGCTGCGGCCGCGGTACCACGAGGCGCGCATCTACCTCGGGCACGCCTACCACATCCGTCAGGACCGCGATCTCGCGCGCCACGAATTCCGCATCGTGCTGGCCGACACCGACGACCTGATCATGCGGGCCTTCGCCCTCGAGAATCTCGGCAACGTCGACCTCGAAGAGGGCTTCCCAGCCCGCGCCATCCCACACTTCCTCGAGCTGCTGGACTCCGGCGTGATTCGCCGCGAACCGCGCTTCTTCACCACCTACTTCAACCTGGCATTGGCCTACGGCCTGCTGCAGGAGTTCGATGCCTGCGTGCGCTGGTTGGAGCGGCTCTACGCAGAGTTCCCGCACAAGCGGGCGCCCATGCGCCGGGAGCTTCGCGCGCGCGCGCAGTTCGCCGCCACCGTCGCGAGCCATCCCGACATCGCCGCCGACCTGGCGCGGCGTTTCCCCGATTGGTTTCCGCTGCCGCAAGTGATCCCGTCTCCGGAGTTGCACTGATATGTCGCGCAAGCTCGTCGTCGCGCTGTTTGCGTTCTTGTTCGCAGCCATCACCGCCTGGGCCGAACCCGGCGGGGACGGCGGCTGCGTCAACTTGCCCGGCGGCCGCGGCGGGTCGCGTCCGGGAGCTTCCTCCACTGGCGAGCTGTGGCAGGCGACGGCGCAGGCGCGCAATGGCGTCCGATTCCGCCTGCCGTCGGACATGAAGGACTCGGTTGCCTTGGTGCGTGGGGCCACGCTGCCCTTCGCGTTCCTCATGATGCCCGAGAACGGCGAGCTGCACGTCAGTGCCCCGATGCTGGCGGCGGTGCACCGCGCCAACGAGGTCGGCTTCGTCCTCGACTTCTTCAACGCGCTGGGGGAGCGGCTGACGGCCCACGTGCTGGTGCGCGGCTCGCAGGTGCAGGTCTTCGTCGAGTAGTCTCCGGGCGCCGGCGTCCGGCGAAGCGCGTGCTCCCGCTCCGAGGGAGCTCGCGCGGACGTCCTGGTTCAGGCCGGGCGCGCGATGCCGCGCTCGACCAGCGCTCCCAGGCGCGCCGGGTGGTTGGTGGTGATGGCATCGGCACCCAACGCGGCAGCTCCGGCCAACTCGACGTCGCTGTTGGCGGTGTAGACGCAGACGAGCAGTCCGCGCCGGCGGAGCTCGTCGATGTCTTCGGCGCGCAGGTCGTGGACGTGCCAGTGCACCAGCGAAGCGCCGGTGAGCGGGATCCGGGCCAGGCTCTCGGCGTCGAGCCGGCCCTCACCGAGCACGCCGAGCATCATTCGAGGCTCGAGCGAGTGGACGCGACGGACGAAGTTCCAGTCGAACGACTGCACCAGCACGGCTTCGACCACGCCGAGGCGCTGCAGCAGCTCCACGAGCACTTCGGCGGCCCCGCCCTTGTGTTCGATCATCGGGATGACGCGCGGCAGCATCAGGTCGAGGGCCGCTTGCAGGGTCGGTAGTCCGACGCCGGCATGCTCGACACCCATCCATCTGCCCGCGTCCAGCTTGGCCAGGTCGGCCAGGGCCGCGTGAGCGACCTCGATGCCGGCTCGCCCCAGCACGGTTGCGGCGTCCGTCGTCCGGTCCAACGTCTCGTCGTGGATACAGACGGGTATGCCGTCCGCGCTCGCGTGCACATCGAACTCGATGACCTGCGCTCCCGCGTCGATGGCGGCGGCGAATGCCGTCAGCGTGTTCTCCGGCTGCGCGCCGCTGTCGCCGCGGTGCGCCACCACGACCGGGCGTCGGGTGGCGAGCCGCTGCCAGACAAGACCCAGGGTTGTGTCGACCACGGCAGACTCCTGCTCACTCGCCGCTCGGTTCCTGGGCGTGACCCTTGTGAACCCGCAGCGAGCGCACCGCGATGACCTGCTCGTCGACCGACAGCTCCAGGCTGTGGCTGCCCTCGCGCTTGAACTCGACGTTCGGAAAGGGCATCGCCAGTTCGAAGTTGCTCAGCGGGCTGCTGTCTGGGATCGGTGGGACCTGTCCGCGCACCGCGTAGACGACGTCGCCCTGGTCGTCACGCATCACCACCTCGACCAGCGCGTCGCCCATGAACTCGCCGAGGCTCAGGAACACTTGGAACGGTGGGAAGCGACTCGGCAGCTCGCCCACCAGGATCGCGTCGAACGTGCCGATGATGCACCACTTGCCCGTGGGCAGCATCTGGAACGCTTGGTCGCAGATCAGGAAGCCGTAGGTCTGGGGCAGCGGCCGCTTCATGCGCCGGCATTGGACCATGGTCGTGCAAGACGCGCGCCGCGAACCCCTGGGATCTTTTCGGCGGTGTGGAGCGGAACAGTGCGGCTGCGTGGCAGACGATGCACGCACCATGACCGAGTCGCGACAGGAGCCTGTTCTCGCTTCGACGTCCCCACGTCAGCCCTTCGTCGCCGACGACGTGCTCCTCCTCGGACCTGGTCCGTCGACCGTGAGCACACGGGTGCGGGAGGCGATGCTGCAGCCGTTGCTGGGCCACCTGGACCCGCAGTTCACCGCGCTCATGGACCGGGTGCAGGACGATGTTCGATTGGCGTTCGCCACGGCGCACCCGTTCACCCTGGTCCTGCCGGCGACGGGCACGGGTGGAATGGAAGCGACCCTGTCGACGACGATCGAGCCCGGCGACCGAGTCGTGGTGGCCGTGAGCGGCTACTTCGGCGAGCGCATGCGCGACATCGCGACGCGCGTCGGCGGCGATGTCGTCGAAGTTCGTGCCGAGCCCGGCCGCGCGGTCGAGGCCGACGCCGTCATCGCGGCGATGCGGGCCGGTCCTACCCGAGTGGTGGCGATGGTGCACGCCGAGACGTCCACGGGTGTGCTGCAGGACCCTCTGCCGATCGCCCTCGTCGCCCGCGAGGTCGGTGCTCTCGTCGTGCTCGACTGCGTCACCAGTCTCGGCGGAGTGGCCGTCGAACTCGACGCTTGGGGAATCGACGCCGCCTACTCGTGCTCGCAGAAGTGCCTCGGGGCGCCTCCCGGGCTGTCACCGGTGTCGCTATCGCCGCGTGCCGAGCGCAAGCTGGCCGCGCGCGCGCGACATCCGTCGAGTTTCTACTTCGACCCGGCGCTGCTGGCCGCCTACTGGGGGCCGCAGCGCCTCTACCACCACACGGCGCCGGTCTCGACCTTCTACGCGTTGGCCGCGGCGCTCGACGAGGTCGCGGCCGAGGGGCTGCCCGCCCGCTGGGCGCGGCATCGGGAAGTTGCTCAGGCGCTCGCACGCGGGCTCGAGGCGCTCGGCCTCGTTCTGCTGGTGCCGCCCCAGCAGCGTGCGCCCATGCTCACCACCGTGCTCGTGCCCGAGGAGACCG
Organism: Planctomycetota bacterium; assembly: GCA_041398565.1. Classification (GTDB taxonomy): domain Bacteria; phylum Planctomycetota; class UBA1135; order UBA1135; family UBA2386; genus DATGPD01. The sequence goes on from JAWKUN010000002.1 coordinate 1,535,412, forward strand.
ATGATGCTGCGGTGCGCGCGCGCCTGCGGCAACGGCACCGCATCGAGGTCGGCGGCGGCTTGGGGGCGCTTCGCGGGCGCGTCTGGCGAGTCGGCCTGATGGGCCACGGTGCTCGTCCGGCCCACGTCGAGCGCCTTCTGGTGGCGTTGGGCGAGGAACTGCAGCGCGACCCGGCGGATGCGCTCGCGGCCGCACGGTTGGACGGGTGACCGACGCGGCCGGTGCCCTCCACTCGCCCGCCTGAGTGACCCAGCCGAGAGGCCCAGCCGAGAGGCTCGGTCGACCGACACCGAGACCGTCAGCCGGCCCGTAGGGTGTCGGGTGGCGCCGGTTTTCCGCAAGACGCACGATTCTCGGCGTCGATGCCTACTTCGTTCGTCTCGCGCCCTCCACCCGAGCCGATCCTTCGCCTACGATCGTAAGCGAAGTGACTCCAGCGCCCGGCAGCCGTCCTGGCCGTGTCGCGCGCCTGTCCTCGTTCCGACCATGACGACCTTCGCCCCGCCCGCTTCGTCCTCCGATGCCGTCCCTTCCGCCACGAGGCCGGTGTCATGGATGGAAGCGCTCGGCCTGGTGGTCGCCCTCGTGGCCTTTCTGTGGGCGTCCGACCTGCAGGGCGTGATCCTGCACCGAAACGAGTTCCAGGTGGCGCGCCAGTGGCTCGCGCCCGGGCTCGTCTATGTGTTCGCGGCAGGCATCGCCCTGTGGAAGTGGGACTGGCTCCTGCGGGTGGCGCTGAGCCTGCGGTTCGCCACCGTTGCCGCACTGGTGGTCGCGGCGATCTGGTGGGCCTCGAGCCAATCGGAGGCAAAGCGCCCGGCGGGCGTCGCTCTCCTGCACGAAGGCGAGCGCGACCGCTTGCCCGTGCTCGACCAGGAGTTGCCGGCGCCGCGGGCGGCGGCCTGGGTCCTGCCCGATCCCGAACGCTTCCAGCCGCGCGAACCCGTCGGTCACGGCGCGGGCGAACAGCAGGGCGCCGGGCAGGGATCGGGCGGGTTCGAGTACGACCTGCCCAAGGGTTGGACCGAGCAGCCTGCCACCAACATGCGCCCCGTCAACCTGCGCGTCGCTGGCGACCCGCGTGCCGAGTGCTACCTGGCGTCGTTGCCCGGGGCCGCCGGTGGCGTGCTCGACAACATCAATCGCTGGCGCAAGCAGATGGGCGTGGGGCCGATCGACGACGCGGCCTTGGCCAAGCTGCCCCGAGCCAAGTTGCTCGGTCGCGACGCGGTCGTCGCCGAAGTCGACGGGACCTTCACCGGGATGGGCGGGGCCGCGCTCGAGAACGCGCGCATGGTGGGGGCCGTGGCGGCGCTGCCGGCCGTCACTCTCTTCCTCAAGATGGTGGGGCCGAAGGACGTCGTGGAGAAGGAGCGCGCCGCCTTCGACAAGCTCTTGGCCAGCGTTCGCATGCCGGGCATGGGCAAGCCGCGCGACGGCGCGTCGCGGCCGCAGGCCAGCGTCGAGCCGCCGCCTGCCGATGCCGGGAGCGGCTTGCGTTGGGCTCCGCCCGAGGGATGGAGCGTCGGCGCCGACCGCCCGATGCGCCTCGTTACCCTGATGCCGAAGGGCGCTCAGGGTGTCGAGTGCTACGTCACCGTGCTGCCGGGCGCGGCCGGCGGCGTGCTCGACAACGTCAACCGCTGGCGTGGTCAGTTCTCGCTGGCGCCGCAGACACAGGCGCAGGTCGACGCGCTACCGACGGTGCAGGTCCTCGGGCGCGAGGCGCCCATCGTCGCTCTCAGCGGAACGTTCACCGGCATGGGGACCGAGGGCAAGCAAGACCATGGCTTGCTCGGCACCATCGCCGTGTTCGGCGACAGCACCGTGTTCGTCAAGATGACCGGGCCGAAGGAGCAGGTGCAGGCGGAGCGCGAGCGGTTCTTGGAGTTCTGCCGTTCGATCAAGGAGCAATGAGGATGTTGCGCAAGCTCTTCGTCGCGCTCGGCAGCCTGAAGCTGACCGTCCTGCTGTTGCTGACTCTGGGCCTGCTGACCTTCCTCGGCACGCTGGCGCAGATCCAGAACGGCCTGTTCCAGTCGCAGAAGCTCTACTTCGATTCGTGGCTGGTGCTGCACCCGGTGCGCGACATCAAGGTTCCGCTCCCCGGCGGTCAGACGGTGATGGCGTTGTTCTTCGTCAACCTGATGGTCGGCGGCTTCATCCGCATGCGGCGTACCCGACGCCTGGCCGGTGTCTACATCGTGCACTTCGGCATCGCCCTGCTGCTGCTCGCTGGCTTCGTCAAGCTCGAGTTCTCCGACGACGGCTACATGGCGCTGTGGGAGGGCGACAGTGCCAACTTCTTCGAGAGCCACTACCACTGGGAGCTGGCCGTCACCAGCGGCAAGGACACGAGCAAGGAGTTCGTCGTCGACGAGGGGGTGCTGCAGCAGGCGCACGGCAGTCGTGTGGCTTTGCGGCATCCGGATCTCCCGTTCGACCTGATCGTCGACGCCTATACAGCCAACGCCGATCCGCAGCCCGCCGAGCGCAGCATGGGCACGGCCGACGTGGTCGAGGGCTACAGCTTGCTCGCGCTGCCGCCGAGCGTCGAGCGCGAGCACGACACGCCCGGCGCCTACGTGACTCTGCGCCCGAAGGGTGGGCCCGAGCGGCGCATGGTCCTCTTCGGCTCGTCGATGTTGATTCCGCGCGCTCGCACGCTGCCGATCGCCGACGAGACGTGGACGATCGACCTGCGCAGGCGGCGCTACCCTCTGCCCTTCGCTCTGCGCGTGGACGACTTCCGCAAGGAGGAGCATCCCGGCACGACGATGCCGAAGCTGTACGAGAGCGACGTCACCCAACGCGTCGATCGCGACGAGCGGCGCCTCAAGATCGAGATGAACAAGCCGCTGCGCGACCAGGGCTACATCATCTTCCAGTCGAGCTTCGGGCCGTCAGGCCCAGGCACGTTCTCCCGCTACTTCTCGCAGTTCTCGGTCGTTCGGAATCCGTCCGACCAGTGGCCCCTCTGGTCGTGCATCGTGATCGCGGTGGGGCTTCTCATCCACTTCCTGATGATGCTCAAGCGCTACATCGTGCGCGAAGCGAGTGCCGCATGATCCGATCCTTCCTGCTGGTGCTTTCGGCGCTGGTCGCCGCGGCTTGTTCGGGCAACCTGGATCCGGCCCACCGGGTGCGCACGCAGTCGTGGGACCCCGCGGTCGTGGCTGCCTTCAGCCGCATCCCCGTACAGGACGCCGGTCGCGTCAAGCCGCTGTCGACCGTGGCGCAGTTCGCGCTGCTGTCGATGAACGGCAACCGCGAACTGCGCGTGGCATGGTCGGACGAGCGCAAGGAGAGCCTGTCGGCGGCGGAGTGGCTGCTGGACTGCTTCTTCTTCCCCGAGCAGGCCAAGCACTACCGCTGCCTGCGCGTCGACAACGACGAGGTCATCGCCGCGCTGGGGCTCCGCTTCGACGACCGCAAGCGTCTCGATCGGTACAGCTACGCCGAGATCGTGCCCGCCGCCGACAAGCTGATGTCGCTGGCGCGCAAGTACTCGCGCATCGAGGCCAAGATGCGCTCGCCCGTGGAGGGGCAGATCGTCACTCTCGCCGAGGGCATGCAGGTCCTCGACGGCATGTTGGCGGCCCTGGAGTTCGCTCGCCATCCCGTGGAGATCCAGCGAACCGATGGACTGCGGGCGGCGTTCGCCGGCAGCGCGCAACGGCCGGTGTCCTTCGTGCTGCAGAACGCGAGCAGCCTGGCGACCATGGTGCAGATGGTGGGAAGCGACGACGTTCACCTGGACGACACCAAGCGCGACCAGGAGCGAACGGCGCTGCGCGGCATCCTCGACGACCTCCAGCGGGCCACCGCGGGCGCAGGCGGGCTCGCTTGGTTCGCGCCTCTCGACGCTCAGGAGAAGACGTGGAAGACGCTGTTCGACCTGGTCGGCGATGCCTTCTCCGGCGCCAAGCCGGCTCCCGAGCACGTGGCCATGATCGAGCGTTTCGAGGCCATGGTCGCCAAGCGAGACGATCCGGCCGCCGTGGCATCGCTGATGGAGGAGACGGCAACGCAAGCCGCGCAGACCGCCACCGCCCGTGGCGAGTACGGCACCATCGCCACCGAGGTCAATCTCTACCGCGGTGACTACTTCTATCGCTCCCTCCTGGCCTTTGGCGCCGCATTCGTCCTGGTCGCGCTGTCCTGGCTGCGGCCGGCCGCACGCTTGCTGGGCTTCGGGGTGCACGCGGCGACGATCACCGGCCTGGTGCTGCTGGTCATCGGCATCACCATGCGCTGCATCATCCTCGGTCGGCCGCCGGTTCTGAACCTGTACGACACGATCCTGTTCATCACCGCCGTCGGGGTGACCTTCGCCTACGCGATGGAGTGGCTCAGCAGGCGCCGAGTCGCGATCTCGCTGGCGACGTTCTTGGGCATGACCGGGCTGTTCCTGGCTCGTCGCTTCGAGGAACTCGAGGGCAGCGACACCCTGCGGCAACTGCAGGCGGTTCTCGACACCAACTTCTGGCTGAGCACGCACGTGACGACGGTGACGATGGGCTACTCCGCCGGCCTGCTGGCGGCCATGCTGGCGCACGTCTACATCCTCGGCCGCCTGCTCGGTGGCAGCGCCGACTTCCTGCGCAGCGTCGGGCGCATGATCTACGGCACGGTGTGCTTCGGCCTCGTGTTCTCGGTCGTGGGTACGATCCTCGGCGGCATTTGGGCCAACTACTCGTGGGGGCGCTTCTGGGGCTGGGATCCGAAGGAGAACGGCGCGCTCCTGATCTGCCTGGCGGAGATCGCCATCCTGCACGGGCGCATGGCCGGCTGGTTGCGCCACTACGGCATGGCACTGGCCTCGCTCGGTCTGGGCGTCGTCGTCGCGTTCTCGTGGTGGCACGTCAATCAGCTCGGCGTCGGTCTGCACGCCTACGGTTTCACCGAGGGCATCCTCACCGCTCTGAACTGGTTCTACGTGTCGCAGGCGGGCATGTTCGTGTTGGGCCTCGTGGCTGGCACCCGCCAGCCGCCGCCGGCAGTGGCCGTCGAGGCAGCGGTCGGCGGAGCCGTCCCAGCACCTGGGCACGGCTAGCCTGCGAAATCGCGCGGCGGCGGCGTAGCATCGCACCCATGGACCTCTCCGCGCTGCGCGCCACCGTCGAAGAGAGCATCGCCACGAAGCAGCGGCTGCTCGCCAACTGCATGCTCGACGTCGAAAGACTGTGCAGCGCCGCGGTCGACTGCATCCTCCGTGGTGGCACCGTCTACTTCTGCGGCAATGGCGGGTCGTCCTGCGATGCGGCGCACGCGGCCGGCGAGCTGATTGGCTGGTTCGAGCGCAAGCAGCGGCCTCCCTACGCGGCGGTGGCTCTGGGCCACGAGGTGCCCTCGCTGACGGCGATCAGCAACGACGCCGGCTTCGAGCACGTCTTCGCCCGCCAGCTTCAGGCCCTCGGCAAGCCGGCCGACCTGCTGGTCGGCTTCTCCACCTCGGGCAACAGTCGCAACGTGGTGGCGGCGGCCGAGGTGGCCAAGCGCATCGGCATGCCGACGGCGGCCCTCACCGGCGAGAACGCGAGTCAGCTCTCGGCGCTGGTAGATGTCTGTGTGCGCGTGCCGTCGTCGAACACGGCGCGCATCCAGGAGAGCCACCTCTTGTGCGTCCACTTGCTGTGTGCGGCGGTCGAGGACGCGGCTGCGCGTTGATCGATGCCGGCGCTCGTCCGCTGGTCAGTGACCGATGACGACGAACGGGCGGGCGTAGACGCCTGCCTCGCCCGGTAGCTCGCGCGCCGCTCCACTGCCCTCCTGGCCAGCGAGCTCGCCCAAGACGGTGCGGGCGGCGTCGAACTCGGGGGCGACGGGCACATCTGGGGGCACGGCCTCGTCCAGGCCGGCCTCCGGAACGAACACATACATGCCACGGTCCTCGATGCCGGTGCCAGGTTGGCCGAGGTGGCCCATCTGGCGCACGCGACGCAGCGCGGCCTCGATCTGCGGGCGCGGCTCGCAGCTGACGAGGGCGAGGTAGTACACGGGGCCGACCACGTTCGGCGTCGGCCACGTGGTGGGCGTGTCTTCGTGCAGTCCGGGCAGGTGGTGCTTGCCCGCCGGCAGTGGATTCGCGCGCGCGGTCGCGAGGTGCTCGCTGGGGAACAGGGCGATCGTTCCCATCGCGGTCGACCAACTGGCCACGTAGACGTGGGCCGGGAAGGGCAGGTCGACCTCCAGTGCCACCGGCGTGCCACTCGTCACCTCGGTCTCCTGGCGTGCTTCGTGCAGGTCGCTGCCGACTCGCCAGATCATGCGGGGGTGCGGGCTCAACGCAGGCCAGGCGATGCCGACCAAGAGGACCGCCAGCGAGGCTAGGCTGGCGAGGGCCAAGAACAACGTGGCCCTGCTACGTGGTCGTCTCTTCGTGGCCTGGCCGTGCATCGAAGGCACGTTACGTCGGCGCCGCGAGCGCGGCAACCGAGGTGGCAGGACGCCCACCTCGGGCGAGTAAGTAGCGGCTCAGGGTGCTCGGCGGTGCACCCGCGTCGCCGCGGCCTGGTCGGTCGGCTTGACCAGGATCGTGTCGATGTCGACATGGGCCGGACGGCTGAGTGCGAACCAAACGCATTCGGCGACATCTTCGGCGGTCAGTGGGCGCGTGCGCTCGTACACGCGCTCGGCGCGCTCGCGGTCGCCGTCGAAGCGGACGATGCTGAACTCCGTCTCGACGAGGCCAGGGTCGACGCTCGTGACCCGCACGCCTTGGCCCAGGGTCTCGAGTCGGATCGCGTCGCAGATCGACTGCAGGGCGCGCTTGCTGCCGCAGTAGACGCTGCCGTTCTCGTAGGCTTGGTGACCTGCGATCGACCCGATCATGACGATGTGGCCGGTCTGCCGTTCGAGCATTTCCGGCAGCACGCGCCGCGTTACGTGTAGAACGCCCATGACGTTGGTCTCGATCATCTCGCGCCAATGCGCGGGGTCGGCGGTGGCCAGGGGCGCGAGGCCTTTGGCCTTGCCGGCGTTGTTGACGAGCACATCGACGGGACCGTGTGCCGCGCGTGCCGCTGCCAGGAAGCGCTCGACCGAGGCCTCGTCGGTCACGTCGAGCGAGCCGGTGAAGGCTCCGTCGGCGAGGCCATCCAGACGCTCGGCGCGGCGCGCGCCGAGCGACAGGCGCCAGCCCTGGCGAGCGAGGACACGGGCGACGGCAGCACCGATGCCGGCGCTGGCGCCGGTGATGACGGCATGAGGTTGCATGACCCCCTTTTAGCCCCGACCGTTCACCGATGTGCGCCGCGAGCGCGTCGAAAACGAGTCTCGGCAGAAGGCCGCCGGGCGGCACCGAGGCGGTCTCACCACGATCGAGCACCGTCGAGCATCGTCGAGGAAGGCGCCGTCAACAGCCCCCGAGCAGGCGGCCTTGCCGCACCTGGATCGGTGGCGTGTTGCCGATTCGGTCAGGCGCCGGCGCGCAGCACCTGCCACAGAGTCTTGGCGATCACCAGGACGGTGATGACGACCACGACGGTGCGCACTGCCGCGTGTCCCTTCGACACGCTCCAGCGGCTCGCCCAGTAGCTACCGCCGCCGGCTGCGATCGCCAGCACCGCGGCGGGTCCCCATGCGATCGCCGAGTTGCGGGTGAACTCGAGCAGGCTGACCGTCGCGGCCACCAGCACCAGCGCCATCTTGGTGGTGTTGATCTCGATCAGGTTGCGGCTGTGGAAGCGGCTGAGGGCCAAGATCGCCACCAGCCCGACACCGACCTGCACGAAACCCATGTGCAGGCCGACCAACGAGAGCGCCAAGAAGGCCCCGGCTCGCGTGCGAGTTGGCGCGGCGACGGCTGTCGGTGTGCGGTGACGCAGCTGCTGCACCAGCACGGCCACCATGACCGTCAAGAGATACGCGTGGTAGATCGCCTCGGGGAGGCGCAGCGCCATGGTCACGCCGAGCAGGGCGCCCGGTCCGGTGCACGCCGCCAGCCGCCAGGCGCGCGCGGGGATGCGGATGCCGCGCGTGCGGAAGCCGACCCAGCCGAAGAGACCGATGGCGATCGCTGCCAGGCGCAGGCTGCCGTTGGCGACCGTGGTGGTCAGGCCCGACGCCAGGTCGAGGGCGAAGAGGCCCAACACGCCTGCGGCGCCGGCCAGGTTGTTGATCGCGCCCATGCCGACGCCGGCGAGCACCAGCCAGAACACCTCGGTGGCGGTCATGTGCGTGGCAAGAAGGGGCGGGTGCGCGTGCCGCTGGCGCGCGGTTGGCCCACGCCGGACGCGTGGGCCTGCTCGGTCAACCGAGCAGGTGCTCGACGATCGAACGCTCCTCGACCAGCTCGGCAACCGTGCGGTCGATCTTGCCGCGCGAGAATTCGTTCACCTCGAGATTCGGGACGATGGTCCAGCCGCCCTTGCCGTCGGTGCGGCAGGGGAAGGAGGTGATGATGCCGTCGGGCAGACCGTACTCACCCTTGGAGACCACGCACAGCGAAGTCCACGTGCCTGCCGGGGTGGCGTGGTAGAGCGCGTGGCTGTGGTCGATGCACGCGCTCGCCGCGGACGCCGCCGACGACTTGCCGCGCGCGTCGATGATGGCCTTGCCGCGTTCCTGCACCGTGCTGATGAACGGGCCACGGAGCCACGCGTCGTCGCTGACAGCCTTGGCCGCGGGCGTGCCCTTGATCGTCGCGTGGTGCCAATCCGGGAACTGGGTGTTGCTGTGGTTGCCCCAGATCACCACGTTCGCGACCTCGGCCCACGATGTCCCCGTCTTGAGGGCGAGCTGCGCCTTGGCGCGGTTCTCGTCCAGCCGCGTCATCGCCGTGAAGCGCTCGGCCGGGACCCCCTTGGCGTTGCGCATGGCGATGAGGCAGTTCGTGTTGCAGGGGTTGCCGACCACGACGACGCGCACGTCCGGGCCGGCGCGCTCGGCGATCGCGCGGCCCTGACCGGTGAAGATCGGACCGTTGTCGAGGATCAGGTCCTTGCGCTCCATGCCCTTGCCACGCGGCTTGCTGCCCACCAGGAGACACAGGTCGGCGTCCTGGAAGGCGACCTCGGCCTTGTCGGTGGTGACCACGCCGCGCAGCAGAGGGAAGGCGCAGTCTTCGAGTTCCATCTTCACTCCTTCGAGGGCCTGCAGGACGGGAGTGACTTCCAAGAGCTGCAGGACGACGGGCGTGTCCGGACCGAAGATGTCGCCAGCGGCGATGCGCGGCAGCAAGCTGTAGCCGATCTGGCCGGCGGCGCCGGTGACTGCGACGCGTTTGGGCTGCTTCATGTCCGTCGAACTGTAGCGACCGCGGTCTCCAGTCGCAGCGACGATTCGTGTTCACCGGGGCGTGATGGTTCGCGGTCGCGATGGTCACGCTCGAGCAAACGCTCGAGCGTGCGCACGAGTCCGCGCCGGTCGATGGGCTTGCTTGCGTAGTCGTCGCACCCGGCGTCGAGGCAGCGTTGGCGAGCGTCGGCTAGGCCGTCGGCCGTCAAGGCGAGGATCGGCAGGCGACAACCGTCCGCGCGCAGGCGGCTCGTCGCTTCGTAGCCGTCCATGATCGGCATCTGCATGTCCATGACGATGGCGTCGAAGTCGTTGCCGGCGCGTTGCGCGGCGGCGACCGCGGCGAGGGCGCCGGCTCCGTCCTCCACCGCGGTGACCTCGACCCCAGCGCGCTTGAGAATCGTGCCGATCAGCAACCGGTTGTCGCGTCCGTCCTCGGCCAGCAGAACGTGCGCCCGCAGCTTCTCCGGCGATTCGCGCGGTGTCTCGGCTCCTCGCCGCTCCTGGCGACGCCACTGCTCGCTCGGCTCGAGCGGGCCGGGGTCGATCGTGAACACCGCGCTGGTGCCGGTGCCCACTGCGCTCGTTGCCGACAAGCTGCCGCCGAGGAGCTGGGCCAGGCGGCGACTGATCGCCAGGCCGAGCCCGGTGCCGAGGCGATGATCGGCGGTCGCTGCGGCCTGGTCGAACGGCTCGAACATGCGTTGCAGCTCGCTGTCCGGCAGCCCCGGCCCGTCGTCCTGTACGACGATCCGGATGACGGGCGGCGAGGCCTGCGCCGACAACGCCAACCGCACCCGCGCGGGCATTCCCTTCGTCAGGGACCGGGTGCAGCGCACCGCGTTCCCCAACAAGTTGATCAGCACCTGCCGCAAGCGCGTCTTGTCGGTGCCGATGGTGGCCGGGAGCGGCGTCTCTTCGTCGATCTCGATGACGACGCCGCGCTCGCGCGCCGTCATCGCGAACAGCCGCACGACGTCGGCGATCTCATCGCGCAGGTTGCACGGAGCCAGGCGTAGCTCGAGATGGTCGGACTCGATGCGGGCCAGATCGAGTACGTCGCTGAGGACGGTCAGCAAGTGCTCGCCGTTGCGGCGGATGACACGGACGGCCTCTGCCTTCTCGTCTTCGGGCAGTGCTCCGTCCTCCAGCTGCTCGGCGAAGCCGAGGATCGCCTGCAACGGCGTCCGGATCTCGTGGCTGGCGTAGGCCAAGAACTGCGTCTTGCGCCGGTTCTGTTCCTCGGCGCTCACCTTGGCGTCGAACAAGGCCATGCTGGCACTCTGCAGCAGGTTGTTCTGCAGCAGGAGTTCGCGCTCGCTGGCGCGCAGGGCCGTGGTGTCGACCACCAGCAGCAGTTGGCGGGCGTCGGTGTGGTGTGGATCGTGCGGGTCGATGTGTACGGCCACCGGCCGGAAGGAGCCGTCGGCCGCTACTGCCACGTGCTCGCGCGCCGTAGCACGCGCACGGTCCTCGTGGGCGAGGGTCGGGATCAGGTCGTGGATCGCGGTTCCTTCGAGGCGTTCTCGCCCGAGCACGCCCGCTGCCGCCGCGTTCGCCCACTGCACGCGACCGTCCGCGTCGACGAGCAGCACACCGGCGCTGGTGCCGGACCACGCCGCCATCCTGTCGTGGACGCCGCCCGCGGGCTCACTGCTCGGCATGCGGGTCGCGTCGGTCTCGACGCGCGGCGGCGTGACCCGGCGCCACGATCGAGCGCGTTCGCCGATCCGCCACACGAGCAGGGCGACCGCCAGGAACGGCTGGCCTGCCAGGGCAGCCCACGCGACGAAGACGACGGTACAGGCGTGTGCCACCGCCGCCGATCGACCATGCTGGCTGGGATGATTGCCCATCGGACCGCTCTCCGTTTCCGGGTATCGGGAGCCTCGGGCGGTGGGCGTGAGCGACCAGCGGTGCGACCGACCACTTGTTGCACGGACATGCGGCAGCCTCCGCGGACAACGTGTCGGACCGCCAGGCATGCGGACTTGCGAAACCGCACTCCGAAGGCGTCGTGGTGAGCATCGGGCCTTCGGCGTGGCCCGTCGTGGCCTCCGAATCATCTGTGGACGCATTCGAGTCTCGTGCAGCGCCAGTTCCTCCCGTCGACCGAGGGGGGCGGGCAGCGGGTCTCGAGCATGCAGGCGTGCTGCTCGCTGGTGCTCGCGGTCGCTCTTGCGGCCGCGCGCCGGGCTCAGGGCTCGTGCCCTTGAGCGACCAGGCGGCTCTCGACGACTTGACTCAGGTCCTCGGCGAGGACGCGCTGGTGCTCGGGGTGGCGCACGAAGATCTCGTAGGCGCGTTCGCTCTCGAAGGCCGAGAACAGCGCGAGGGTGTAGCCGGAACTCTCCGCCGCGACGTTGTGCGTGACTGCGAAGTGCACGACCCCTGGCAATGTTTCGGCCAGGCGGCTGAGCTGCTCGCGCGCCCGGCGCACGCGCTCGAGCGTGACCCCGGGCCGCAGACGGAACAGCACCACGTGGTGGAACATCGCGCTGGGGAGCTTGCCTGATCCTCGGCGGACGGTAAAGGCGCGTCTCTGCGGCCTTCGCCGAGCCCGGTCAGACCGCGTCGTTCTGCCGGCGCACCAGGAGAGGGCGGCGGGTACCCAACTCCTCGCCGGCGAGGTGGCCGTGGTCGATCCCGTTCTCGCCCTCCATCCAGCAGAACACCACCGACTTGGGGGTGGCGCGGCCGGGGAAGTGGATGGTGAGGGGGTGCATGCGCAGCACCGTCAGGCCGAGGCGTTCGAGTTCTTGACGCCCCCGCGCCAGCGCATCGTCATGCCCACGGACTTCCATCTCGAGATCGGCGATCGCTTGCCCCAACCCCTCCGGCGACGTCGAACGTTCGAGCTCCTCCTTGACCTTGAGGGCGCGTAGTCGTTCGGTGCGCCGTTCCACCAACTCCGCCGCGACCGCCTTCACCAGCGGCAGGATGTCGAGGGCCTGGTTGAGGGAGAAGGATTCCATGACGCCGGGACTTCTGTAGTGCGTGTCGCGGAGAGGCCAAGGCCGGGGTCACCGACGATGTCTGTCGGCGAGCTTCCTAGTGCCGACAGATCCCTCTGTAACCATGCCGTTGCGCGCGCGAGGGTGCAAAGGCGATCCGTGCGACGACGGACGTTGGACGTCACTCTCCTCGACCGTGTTCCTCGGATGTGTTCCTCGGATGTCGAGGTCGTCGGATCGGTCCATGGCGAGAGGATTGCGACCGCCGCGACCCGGCCGTGCGCACACGTTCCGGACACCGACCCACCCTTCCCTGTTTCCCGTTCAGCTCCCTGTCGTCCCATGCGTCTCGGAGTTGTCGTGCGGGTGGATCGGTGGCGGCCGCGGCGGCCGCGCTCCACAGGCAGTGAAAGGCGCGGCGCGATTGTTGTGACCGTTTCACGGAAAACTCGCACTTCGGCGCTCCCCGCGGGTGGGCCCGTTCCGGCCCGGATCCGCGCGCCCCGGATCGGCGCGCCCCGGTCGGGCCCAGGCGGATCAACGGCGCGCGTGCAGGCGGACTCGCCGGAGCACCGTCTGCAGTGGTGGCGGACGTCGGGCCAAGAGCTCGTGCACCGCGATGCGCAGACCGTCGGCATCCGTGCGCTCGGCGTCCGGCATCGCCCGCGTTGCCCTCATGGCGAGGTCGACGAGCTCGTCGGCATCGGCGAGCTGGTGCAGGCAGGTGCGGGCGGTGACCTGGAGGTCGCGCAGGTGCAGGCCCTCGGCCGCGTGGCGTACGGGATCTTCCTCGACACCTGGCGGCAGGGCGACGCCGAGTTCCGACAGGAGCGGCAGCAGGCGCCAGAGGTCGTCGCTCCACGACGCGGCCGGCAGGTCGAGCAACATCCGCCCGCCCGGACGCAGCGCGGCATGCGCGGCGGCGAGGCAAGGCTCCGGTCCCGCCGGTGAGGGGACCGCCGGCGCGGCGAACACCAGGTCGAAGCGCCGCGCGGCCCGGAAGAACGACGCCGCCGCGTCGGGGGTGGCCAGGCTCTCGACCTCGCCTTCGCCGCCGACCGCGTGCACGAAGTGGCCGAGCACCGTGGCGGGCACCGAGTCGAGCACCAGCACCCGTTGCCGGCGCGCCGGCGCCGCTTCGCGCAGAGCATCGACCAGCCAATCCGGGATCGGGGACGTCGACGAGTCCACGCGTTCCCGTCTACCCGGCCCCATGGTGCACTCCAAGCACGTTCTGCGGTGCGCTGGACCGGCGGCCGATCTACAACGAGAGCGACCGCGTCTCCGACGGCCACGCGGCGACGACGACCGACCCGTGCGCACCGACCTCCGCTCGCTCGACTCCAGCAACCCAGACGTGCTCGTCGTCGGCGGCGGTATCCAGGGCGCTGCCATCGCCCGTGAGCTGGCGTTGCGCGGGCGTAGGGTCGTGCTCGTCGAGAAGAACGACTTCGCGTCGGGCACCAGCACGCGCAGCTCGCGCCTCGTGCACGGCGGCGTGCGCTACCTCGAGCAGCTGCACATCAAACTCGTGTACGAAGCGCTGCACGAGCGCGAGCGCTTGCTGCGCGCGGCGCCGCACTTGGTGCGACCTCTGCCGATGCTGATGCCGTTCTTCGCCGGTGGCGGCAAGTCGCCGACGCTGCTGAAGCTGGGCCTCCGTCTCTACGGTTGGCTCGCCGGGCGTAGCTCGTTGCCGCGCCCGCGCACGCTCGGTGTCGACGAGTGCCTGCGCCGGTTCCCGGGGCTGCGGCGTTCCGGGCTCCGTGGCGGGGCGCTCTACTACGATGCTGCCACCGAGGACTGCCGCCTGACTCTCGCAGTGCTGAGCGCTGCCCATGCGGCCGGGGCGGTTCTGTGCAATCATGCGGAGGTGGTAGGCGCCGACGCGACCGGCGTGCGCCTACACGACCGCGTGGGCGACGCGGAGGTGAGCCTGCGGCCCGGCGCCGTCGTCAACGCCGCCGGGCCGCACGTCGATCGCGTGCGCGCGGCGCTCGGCATCGACGGCGACGCCCTCGTGCGGACCAGCCGAGGCAGCCATCTGGTGCTGCCTCCGGCCGCCGACGTCGAGACGGCGCTGGCCGCGTTCTTGTCCGACGGGCGCATCCAGTTCGTGGTCCCGCACCCGCGCGGGCTGTTGTGCGGCACGACCGAAGTCGAGGAGGCAGCGCAGGGCGACGCGCCGAGTGTTCCCGAGGACGACGTGCGCTATCTTCTGGCGGCGTTGGCCCAGCTACTCGAGCATCCGCCGCGGCGCGACGACGTGCGCTTCGCCTACGCCGGCTGGCGTGCGTTGCCAGCGACGCGCGGGCCGGCCGGCGCACTCAACCGCGAGGCGTTCGTGGTGCCGGAGCAATCGCCGTGCGGGCCCGTGCACTCGGTGGTCGGCGGCAAGCTCACGACGCACCGCGCCTTCGCCGAGCGCACGGTGCAGAGAATGCTCGACGTGCGCGATCCGTCACCTTCGCGGGAGGCGCCGCTGCCGGGTGGCGGCGGAGCGCACGAGCCCATGGATCCCCTGTGGTGGCGACACGGCTCGCTGGCGAGCGCAGTGCGCGCCGAGGCGGGTGGCGAGCGCGGGCTGTTGCAGCCGATCGCTCCGGGAAGCGACCTGATCGGCGCGGAGGTCGCCTGGGCGATGCGGCGGCAGGGCGCGGTGGGCTTCGCCGATCTGATGCTGCGCCGATTGTTCCAGATCGACGGTCCGCTGCGCGAACCCGCCGCCATCGACGCGGCGCTCGACCTGTTCTCGCGCTTCCGCCCCACTTCCCTTCCCCCGGTCGACCTCGCCGCCGAGCGCGCAGACTTTGCCGCCGAGGTCGCAGCGATGACCGGAGGCCTCGCGCAGATCGACGATGTCTCCGCTCGAACACGCTCCTGACCTGCTCGGTGCCACAGCATGGCACAACGTCGACCGCCCGGTCGATCTGCGCCACGACCTGGCAGGCAGGGTGGTGCTGTTGCTCTTCTTCGCGCCCGGTTGCGTGCACTCGCAGCACGCGCTGGCGTCGATGGCTTGGTTGGACGCTCGCTTCCAGACGCGTCCGCTGGCGGTGATCGGCGTGGCCACGCCGCGCTTCCCGGCGGACGCATGGCTCGACGACGTCGTGCACGCCCTCGGAGTGCGCTTCCCGATCGCAGTCGACGCGGAGCGCAGCGTGTTCGACGCCTACGGCTGTGGTGCGTGGCCGACGCTGGTCCTGGTCGACGGCACCGGCCGCGTCCGCTTCCACGGCGGCGGCGAGCCCGATGCGCGCGCCGTGATCGACGCCACGAAGACTCTTCTGGCCGAGGTCGAGTACGCCGGCTACGGCAGCATGGCGCCCGGTGCGGTGCGCGTCGACGCGTCGCTGTCGCCGCAGTCCCTGGCGCAGCCCAGTGGGGTCGCCGTCGATGCTGCGCGCGACCTGCTGTGGATCGCCGACACCGGCCACCACCGTCTGCTGGCGGTCGCGTGCGACACGGGCGCGGTGTGCCACGTGATCGGCGGCATGCCCGGCGCGGGGGACGGCGGCGTCGCCGACGCCAGCCTGCACGTGCCGCGCGGGCTGTGTTTCGACGTCGAACGCGATCGCCTCGTCGTGGCAGACACCGGCAACCACCTGCTGCGCGCGGTGGACGCGAACGCGGGGGTGACGACCATCCTCGGCACCGGCGCGCGTGCCTACGACCGCTACGGTGGCGCCAGTGGAGTCGGCCAGGGCCTGGCGTCGCCCTGGGGGGTCGCAGCGTCGCCCGGCGATCTGGTCGTGGCGATGTCCGGCCTGCATCAGGCGTGGACGATGGCCGTCGACGACGGCATCGCCACGGCGCGCGTCGGCACGGGCTTCGCGGGCTCGACCGACGGCGTAGCCGCGCACGCACGCCTGTCCGAGCCGCATGCGGTGGCGGTGCGCGGCGAGCTGGTCGCCATCGCCGACACGGGCAGCCACGCGCTGCGGCTCTGGGATCGTGCTGCGGACGCCGTGCGCACGTTGATCGGCGGCGAGCCCGGCGACGTCGACGGCGAGCTGGCGCAGGCGCGCCTGTGTGCCCCGTCCGGCCTGGCCTTCCACGGCGAGGACTTGCTGCTCGCCGACACCGGCAACGGCAAGCTGAAGCGCGTCGACCGAGACTGGCGCCACATCCGCACGCTCGACCTCGGCGAGCACCTGCAACGCCCGACCGCGGTGGTCGTGCGCGAAGACCGAGCCTTCGTCGCCGACAGCGCGCGCAACCGCATCGTGGTGGTCGACCTCATCGAGGAGACTGCGGCCGACCTGCCGATCCTGGTGCCGGCGCCGCCGGTCCGTCCGGCGCGCGTGCACTTGCGCGCACAGGCCGAATGCGTCCTCAAGGTGCAGCTACCGTTGCCGGCGGGGGCCAGCGTCCATCCCGACATCGCGGTCCGGATCACCCTGCGCACGGTGTCGGGGCAGCCCTTGGCCATCGACCTCTCGTACGAGGCCGCGGTGGAAGGCAGTTTCGCCGTCGTGCGCGGTGTCACCACCGGTCCGCCGGGCGCCGGCACGGTTCGCGCCCAGCTCGACTACCACTCGACGCATGGCCACGGACGCGTTGCCCACGCCCAGCGCGTCCACCTCGAAGCGACGTTCGCCCTCGACGCCGACGCGCCGGTGATGGCGCAGTGGATCGCCGGCCGTTCCGAGGCGATCGGCGCCTGACGCGTTCGGTTCCGCGTCGTGGGGCGGGCTGGTCTTCCGAGGTTCGGCTCAGGCGCGCCAGGCCGCGAGGGTGCCATCCGGACGCAGGAGGGTGAGGCAGGCGCGTCTGCCCGGGATCAGCTGCCCGAAGTCGTCGCGTCCCAGCAGGCGTGCGGCGTTGGTGCTGCCCACGCGCGCCAGCGTCCATGGTCCGCAGCGCGGGCCGAGGTATGTGGCGAAGCGCTGTGCGGCGGTGTCCATCGTCAGCGCCGATCCGGCCAGCGCGCCGTCGGCGCGCCGCACTTCGCCGCCGCGGGCCACGACCTCCTCGCGGCCGAGCCGGTAGACCCCGTCGGGTCGTCCGGCCGGTGCCGCCGCGTCCGTCACCAGGAGCGTGCGGTCGGGACCGAGGATCGCGAACGCGTTGCGCACCATCGTCGGGTGCACGTGCAGGCCGTCGCAGATCAGGCTGCAGGTGAGACGGGGTTCGTCGAGCGCGAAGCCGGCGACGCCGGGTTCGCGGTGGTGCAGCGGCCCCATGGCGTTGAACAGGTGGGTGACGAGGTTCGCGCCTGCGTCGACGCATGCGGCCATCTGCGCCGACGACCGCGCGTGTCCGAGCGCCACGCAGACCCCGGCAGCGCGCAGCTGCGCCACGGCCTGTGGAGCCCCCGGTCGGCTCGGCGCCAGGGTCAACATCGCCAGTCGGCCGCGCGCGGCCTCGAGCAACGCCGCGACCCGGTCGGGAGTCGGGTCGACGAAGGCGCTCTCGTCGTGCGCGCCGGCGACTTCGAGGAACGGTCCTTCGAGGTGGATGCCGAGCGGCTCGGCACCCTGTCCGCGCCAGCGGTCGATCCAGTCGGCCACGCGCGCCAACTGTTGCAGCAGGTCGGCGAACGGAGCTGTGATCAGCGTCGGCAGGAACGCCACCGCGCCACCCTGCCAGCTTGCCGTGGCGACGGCGTCCAGAGCCTCGTCGCTCGTCTCGGCGACGTCACGGCCACCGCCGCCGTTGACCTGCAGGTCGATGAAGCCCGGCAGCGCCATCGCGTCGATGCCGATCGTCGCCGAGGCGTCCGCGTCGATGCCGATGATGCGTCCGTCGGCGCAGGTGATCCGCGCGGCGCCGCGCGGCGAGGGAGGAACGACGGCGTCGGGCAAGACCGCGCCGCGGCAGTGCAGGACGGTGGGGACCACGGGAGGGAGACAGCCTAGACACCATGGTTGGGCTGGTCCACGCGATCGGCCCTCACCGTGGGAAGCCGAGAAGCGGACCAGCCCGACCATGGTGTCCGGGAGTCCGCTTCCTGTGCTGCAAGGGCTGCGAATCGTCGCGGCGGGCGCGAATTCGGCCGTGTTGTTCCGTTGCCACAGAGCTGACCAGGCCGCGCCCGAGCAGCCCTGGAAGCTCCAAGCAACAACAGCGTCGGCGGCCCCCTCTGGTCGGCGCTGCGCCGACATCAACCCTTTGGGTTGCGGCCGCCGGCTGCGCTGTGGTTCGTCCGCATGAACTGCGCCTGTGCCCCGCGTCGCCAGGTTCGCGATCGGTCCGCAGCGGAGACCCCGTCCGCCTGGTCCGGGCGCGGTGCGTGCCGATTTGGCGCGGCGCGGTGGCCCACGCCGTGTAGGCTCGCGGCCGCGGCCAGTCGCGGCGGGCAGCGGGCGGTGCCACCGGCGCTTCCCGCGGAATCGAGGTCGCACGGTCGTTCGCGCCGATTGGTTGGCGGTGGCGGCGACCAGGCCGCGGCCTCGCACGACAAGCCGGCCCACATGGTTGAGAACCGAGGATCCCCGGGTGCGCTCACGGAGCCGCCAAGCGCTCGAGCCACCGGGCGACCCCACGCATGGATGCGCCGGCTGTGCCTGACGCTGTTCACCTTGGCGTGCGGGGGGTGGGCCGGCGCGATGCTCGGTCGGCCCGCGCGCGTCACCTTGCCACCGGAGCACGAGCAGACGTTCCGTCTCGCGGAGCGGGAACGCGATCCTCTGGCGGTCACGGTCGGCCGCCCGCTGCTGCTCCCGTACTGCTACGGCGACTGCGACCTGCTGGCGACCGTGGCGGTGCCTGCGGGTGGCGAGCTCGACTTGGTGATGCGTCGCCTCGACCTCGACGGTGGGCACGGCCGCTTCGTGCTGCTGCGGCTGTCGTCCACGGCGGAGGCCTGGCCGTGGCGCACACGCGACGAGGCGTTGTTCGCCGACGGTCCGACCGGTGGCGTGCGGCTGACGCCCGGCTTGCCGGCGTCGCTGCGCGTCGAGTGGCGCGGGCGGCAGGTGCGGGCCAACGTCGCCGGCCGCTGGTTGCCGCCGTTCCGCGCCGCCGACGACCGCGGCAGCTTCGCCTTCGTCGTCCGCGGCGGCGAGGCGGAGGTGTCGCACCTGCAGGTCTCCCCGTTGCCGCGCGCGCGCTCGCTGTCGCCGCCGTGGCTGCTGGGTGCGCTCTGTGGCCTGGCCGTCGCTCTCCTGGTCGGCAGCCACGGCGCGCCATTGTGGCGCGCCGTCGTCGCCGCAGCGACGTTGCCGCTCGCTGCCGCCGGCGTGCACGCCGGACTCGCTGCCCGCACCGTGGTGGGAGCGCGTCTCGATGCGCCGGCACTGGCCCTCGTGTTGGCTGTGCTGGGGCTGCTGACGTTGGCCTGGGCAAGGCGGGGTTCGTGGCGTCGCCGCACGGCTCGACTCGCCGCCGTCCTCGTCGTCGCTGCGGCCGCCTCGGAGGTCTTCTGCCGGATCGAGAAGGCGTCCCTGTCGGGGCTGCAAGACCCGCGGCTCGACCTCTACTTCGGTGTCGACTCGCGCGCGGCGCCGTTCGACGCGCTGGCCAAGCTGTTGCACGGCAAGAACGAGGTGCACACCGCCGATCCGGCGCTCGGGCGGGCGCTCGGCGGTTCGGTGACGGCGCTGCGCGTCGTCTATCTGGGCGGTGCGCCCATGATGGAGGCCAATCTCGACCGCGCGCAGCACCTGGCAGTGCAGGCGACCGCGGCCGTGGCGCAGACCCTCGGCAAGCGCTGCCTGCCGGCGGTGTTTCCCACTGCGTTCCCGCACACCCTGCAGCAGACCGCGTGCTTCGTGCGCTTCTACGCCGACGCCTATCCGGCGGCGGCGGTGGTGCTGGGTGTCGACCGCTGGGACGCGCAGCACGAGGGTTGCGAGAGTGCGCGTGCGCGTCTGCGCGCCGGAGCCGGGACGCCGCCGGCGTCGTTTGCTTGGCGGGCGTTGGTCGGCTGCCGTGGCGACGCGCTGGTGGCGACTCCGGACGAGCTGCGCTCCACCGTGGTCGAGTTCGTGCGCTTCTGCAAGGGGCGGGCGCTGCCGGTGCTGCTGGCGACGCACCAGGAGCTGCCCGCGCCTCACCTGGCGGCCGTCGAAGCGGCGGCGCGGGCCGAGGACGTGCCCGTGGTGCACGCCGTCATGCGTTCCGACGAGTCCGCCGATGTCGAACGGCTGGCCGGCGCCCTGGTCGATCTGCTGGCGCGCTGAGCGGGCTGCCCGGCGCGTCGCGACGTCTCGTCGCGACGCCTCGTCGGTGGATCACGTGCCGGGGAGGCAGCGCACGGCGACCCGTCCCGATTCGGACTCGATGCTCACCTTGCTGGGGTGCTCATCGGCCACGGTCGCCGCACCGAGGTCGCCGCGGAACGCCCGCCAGCGATCGCCGGCGTCGGTGCCGTACTCGTGCCACGCCGCCGCGAGCTCGCACGGGACGTTGCGCCCGTTGCGCACGCGCGCCGAGAACGCGACACGGCTGGCCTGCGGCACCTCGACCGTCACGTCGCCGCCCTGCGTGCGGACATCGACCGCCGAGGGCGGCGTCCCGCCGGCCAAGACCACGGCCACGGGCCCGGAGTCGGAGTTCACTGCCGCGCGCGCGAAGGTGCCGCACACGCGCACCCCACCGGAACGACTGCGGATGTCGGTAGAGCCCCCGTCGAGGCGAGCGCGCACGTCGCCGCTGTCGGTGTCGACGGTGAGGTTGCCTCGGTAGCCCTGCGCCACGACAGCAGCACGCTGCGTCAGCACGCGCACTGCCAGGTCGGGCGGCGCCAGCACGGTCACAAAGAGGTTGACCGCCTCGACGCTGCCCGGGCGCGGCATGCGCAGGGCCACGACCTGCACGCCATCGTCGCTCGGGTCGGGGAGGAGGACGATCTCGGACGCCAGGCGGCTGGCCTCGGCCGGCGACGCCGCGCGGACGCATGCCGACACGTCGCAGTGTGGGGCCTCGCCGTGGGCCACGGTCACCTGGCCGTTGCCGACGTGCAGTTCGAGGGTGTGCTGGCCGGCGACGATCGGAACGGCGAAGGTGCGCGTCAGCCGGTCGGGCGGAGGCTGGTGCGGATTGGCGGCACAGGCGCCCAAGGCCGCCAGGGCTGCCAGACTGAGGCGAATGGACTTCCGCATGAACCGTGAAGCGTCGGCGCGGCGGAATGCGTTTCACGTGGCGACCGCCGTGGCCTGAGCCCGAAGGATAGCTGCCTGGGCTCCGCGGTTGCAGTTCGCGCCTTCTCGCCCGACCGAACTTCGGCGCTCGCCGCCGCCACCGCACGAGGGCGGATGCGCCGCGGCGAGCACGGGCTTTCCGGCGAGCTTCCGGCACAATGGGGCGATGGCCTCTGGCTCGTGCGCCTACCTCGGGATCGACGCCGGCGGCACGAAGACCGCGTGGCTCGTGCTCGACGACGATGGCGTGGTCGCCGAGGGCCGTGTCGATGCCATGCAGGTGGCGTCCCAGGGCGTGGCGGCGGTCGCGGACGCGCTGGCCCAGCTCGTGCACCTGGCGCGCACCCAGACGGGGCGGCGCCTGGCCGCGGTCGTCGCCGGGTTGGCGGGCGCGGGGCGCGCGTCCGTGCGCGAAGACCTGCGTCGCGCCCTTGTCGGAATCGGCGTCGGCGAGCCGCTGCACGTCACCGGCGACGTGCAGGTGGCGGCGGCGGCGGCGCTCGGCCGCGAGCCAGGGGTCGCCCTGTGGTCGGGCACCGGTTCGTTCGCCGTCGCTCGCGGCGTCGACGACGGCCTGCATCGCGTCGGCGGACGCGGCTGGCTGCTCGGCGACGCTGGCAGCGCGCACGACCTGGCGCGGCGGGCGGCGGCAGCCGTGGTGGCCGCGGCCGACGGTCTGGCGCCGCCCACCCAGCTGACCGCGGCCCTCCTCGAAGAGACCGGCTTGGCGTCGGCGTTCGACCTGGGCCCCTACCTGCAGACCGCCGGTCCGCGCGTCGTCGCTGCCCTGTACCCAGCCGTGCGGCGGACGGCCGAGGCCGGCGACGAGGTGGCGCGCGCCCTGCAAGCCGCCGGCGCCGAAGCGCTGGCGCAGCTGGCGATGGGCGCCGGGCGGCGTGCCGGCTTGCCGACCTCGACGCTGCGGGTCGAGGTCGGCGGCGGCCTGCTGACGCACGACGAGGGCGTCCGTCGCTTGCTGAGCGAGGCGCTGCAGCGCGCCGGCGTCGGTGCGGTCCTCGAAGTCTGCTCCCGGTCGCCGGCGCGAGGCGCCGCCGAGCTGGCGCGCGCTCACGTGCGCGCGCTCCCTCCTCTCAGCCGCTGGATGGCCGACCATGGCACTTCGTGATCTCGAGGTGACGCGCACGCGTCTCGTTCCCGCTCGCCTCATGTCGTTGCGCTTCTCACGCGGCGGCGGACCCGGCGGACAGCACGTGAACAAGGTCGAGACCAAGGTGGACCTGCGTGTCGATCTCGATGGCTTGGTCGAGCTCTGGGGCGAGGACGATGTCGCGCGCGTGCGCGTGAAGTTGGCGACGCGCCTCGACGGCGAGGGTCGGTTGCAGGTCGTCAGCGGCGAGGGTCGGTCGCAGGCCCAGAATCTGGAGGCGGGCCTGGCGCGCTTGCAGAGCCTCCTGCGCGGCGCCCTGGCGCGGCCGCGGGTGCGCCGGCCGACGCGTCCGACCCGCGGCAGCGTCGAGCGTCGCCTGCGCGAGAAGAAGCGGCGCTCGGACACCAAGAGCGGCCGTCGTCCGCCCGAGTGACCGGCGGCGCTGGTGTCAGACAACTGTGCGAGGGGCGGACGACGGGGTCGCCGCCCCTCGCCCCAGCGCTGCAGCGGATGGAGCCAGGCTCCACCGCTGAACGCTGGGTGGGCGGGCTGGGTCACCCCGGCGCCGACGCCTTGCCGGTCAGGGCGCGGCCTCGCGGGGGGGCGATCCGGTCGCCGCCAGGCCCGCGCGCTCAACACGGGGGCCGCGCAAGGCCGAAGAAGCACAGTGATGTCGTCGGAGGTCGGTTCGATTGCGCCAGCGCCGGAGGGGCTCGTTCCCGAAGAGCTCAGCGAGGCCCTCATCGCCCGGTTGCGCGCCGGCGACCTGGATCTGCCGCTCCTGCCGTCGGTGGCGACCGAGGTGCTCGAGCTGGCGCGCCGCGCCGACGCCGATGCCGCGCGCCTGGCCGAGGTCTTGCAGCGCGACCAGGCGCTGGCCGGCCACGTGATGCGCCTGGCCAACTCGGCGTCGTACGCCGCCCGCGTGCCGATCGTGTCCTTGCCGCAGGCGATCAGCCGCCTCGGCCTGACCGCCCTGCGCGACATGGTGGTGGCGGTCGCGGTGCGCGGCAAGGTCTTCCACGTGCCGGGCTGCAACGACGTCGTGGCGCCGATGTGGCGGCACGCGCTGGCGACTGCCTACTGGGCGCGCGAGATCGCTCGCGCGCGCCGCAGCAACGTCGAGGCGGCCTTTCTCTGTGGTCTGCTGCACGACGTCGGCAGCCCCGTCGTCTTGCAGGCGATCCTCGACGTGCAGTGCCGACGCAGCGTCCTCTACGCCCGGCCGGTCATCGAGTACGCCATCCTGCACTTCCACGGCGTGTTCGGCGGAACCCTGGTGGCCGGCTGGAACATGCCGCCGGCGGTGTCCGACGCCATCCTCTACCACCACGACTACAGCGCGCTCGAGCGTCCGAGCGAATCGGTCCTGCTCACCCACCTGGCCGACAAGATGGCGGCGTGGATGGGCCTGCACGATGGCTATCCGCGCCCGCCGGAGACCGAGGCGACGATCGCGGCCGCGCAGGTGATCGAGGACCTCAACATCTACCCGGACGAGGTGGCACAGCTCTTCGGTCTGCGCGAGCGCATCGCGGCATGGGTAGCGGAGGTGGAGGAGTAGCGTGCACGTCGACGTCTTGGTGATCGGTAGCGGCCCCTCAGGCCAGCAAGCGGCGCTGCAGGCGCGCCGGGCAGGCCGCTCGGTCGTGGTGGTGGAGAAGGACAGCACGGTGGGGGGTGCCTGCGTCCACCGGGGCACCATCCCCAGCAAGACCCTGCGCGAGACCGCGGTCTATCTGGCAGGTCTGCCCAAGCGCACGGCCGGCAACGTCGAGGCGGCGCTCGACGAACGCACGCGGCTCGAGAGCCTGATGAGCCGACTCGACCACGTCGTCGCCAGCCACACCGACTCGATCGCGGCGACGATGGCGCGCGCCGGCGTGCAGGTGTGCCGCGGCCGTGCCCGCTTCGTGTCACCGCATGCGGTCGAGGTCACCCAGGTGCGCGGCAAGGTCGAGCAGTGGACCGCCGACGTCATCGTCGTCGCCGCCGGATCCCGCCCGCGCGCACCGGAAGGGATTCCCGTCGACCACGAGCACGTCCTCGACAGCGATTCGGTGCTGGCGATGGTCTACCTGCCGCGCTCCCTGACAGTGCTCGGCGGCGGGGTGATCGCCAGCGAGTATGCGTCGATCTTCGCTTGCCTGGGCGTCGCTACGACCATCGTCGACAAGGCGCCGCGGCCGCTGGCGTTTCTCGACCACGAGCTGAGCGAGGCGTTCGTGCAGCGCTTCGACAACTACCCGGGGTGTCGCTACCTCGGCGGCCAACAGATCGAAGGGGTGAGCTGGGAAGGGATCGGTCGGGTGGCGACGCGACTCGCCGGGGGTACCGAGGTGGTGAGCGAGAAGGTGCTGTGCGCGCTCGGCCGCGTCCCCAACCTGGAGGCGCTCGACGTCGCGGCGGCCGGCCTGCGGGCGAATGCGCGTGGCTTCCTCGAAGTCGATCCGTACGGACGCACCAGCGTGCCGCACATCTACGCGGTCGGCGACGTGGTCGGTCCGCCGGCGCTGGCGTCCTCGGCCCTGGCGCAGGGACGGCGCGCCGTGTGCCATGCGCTGTCGCTGGCCCAGCGCAGCGACGAGGGAGCGATCCCGACCGGCATCTACACCGTCCCCGAGATGGCGGCGATCGGCTTGACCGAGGCGCAGGCGCGCGAGACGCACGCGGATGTCCGCGTCGGGCGCGCCTCGTTCGCGGAGGTGGCGCGCGGACACATCTCGGCCGGCACCGACGGCTTGCTCAAGCTCGTCGTCGACGGCGGCGGCGGCATTCTCGGCGCGCACATCCTCGGTGAGGGGGCGACCGAGCTGATCCACTTGGCGCAGTTGGCGATGGCTGGCGGTCAGAACGTCGACGTCTTCGTCGACAACGTCTTCAACTTTCCGACCTTGGCCGAGGCCTACCGCGTGGCGGCCGAGCGCCTCGTGGACGCTGCGCACTCGGCGCCTGTCTGACCGCGGCGGTCAGCTCGCGGCGGATCGGTCGTCAGTCGTCGACGTCGGCGAGCGGCAGAAAGAAGTGCAGGCCGGACATCGACTCGACGAAGGCGGCGTCGGGGTCGAAGTGCAGTTCCTGTGCGCGCTCGCGTAGAGCGACGGACAGGCGTGCCGCGACGGCGACGTGGGGGAGATCGACCCGACGCAGCAGCTGCCCCTGGCCGAGGAGATGGGTCTCACCGACCACGACGACCAGGAGCGTGTTCGGCTTCGCTCGGGCCCGGGCTCGGACGCGCCGGGCGATGCCCTGGTCGCGCTCGTACAGCGGCGGCCGTGGGGTCGGCTCGAGCCCGAACACCGGCACCCCGCGGGTGCGGGCCCGGGTGAGCAGTGCGCGGTAGAAGGCGCTGTCCACGTCGTCGCTCTCCAGCCAGGACTCCGTCTGCCGCGCCCGCGTCGTGCGCACGACGCCGGCCAGATCCAGGCTGCCGCGCAGGTAGGCGTCGACGGCGACTTCGTCCTGCACGCCGATGCACTCGAGACCGAGCTCGTAGCGCGTCCCGCGTCGGTCCAGCTCCATGAGCAGGGCGAGGAAGCGCTCGTGCAGAGCGGGATCGCCGTGGTGGTCGCCGAGGAAGAGGACGCGGACTCGCGCGACCCTCGCGCAGAATCCGTCCAAGGTCGTCGTGCCGCGGAAGCCGTCGCCCAGCGCGCGGAAGTGCGACTCCTTGTAGGTGCGGAGGTAGCCCGGGCCGGAGGGGGCAGGGTCCTGCGGCTCGGCCTCCGGCCAGTGCAGACTGCCGGCCGAGCAGCTGGCCAGCAGCCAGAGGGCCGCGGTGGCATGGAGGCCCCGGACGAGCATGACCAGGTTGTGCGGCGCCGGGTTGGCGACGTCAAGATCGCCGATCCGCGTCGCGTTCGCCGGTGCTACAACGAGCGGTCGACCATGCCTCGAGCTCCCGCGCCTCCGTCTTCTCTTCTTTCATGGCGGCCGGCCGGGTCCGGTGCGGTCTTGAGGCGCTGCCGTGGCTGACGCGCGCCATGGGCCACGTTGCCTGGTGACGGGCGGGGGGAGCGGGATCGGCCGCGGCATCGCGCTCGCCCTCGCCGCCGACGGCGCGCAGGTCGTGGTGGCCGGTCGCCGTGTCGCCGCCCTCGAGGAGACCGCTGCCCTCGCCGCCGGGCTTCCGGGCCGGGTCGTTGCGCAGGTGCTCGACGTCGCCGACCGTGAGAGTGTCGCGGCGGTGGTGCCCCAGGCGGTGGCCCAGGTCGGCGGCCAGCTCGACCTGCTGGTCAACAACGCTGGCGTCGGCGGACCCAATGCCTGTGCCCAGGCCGGTCCCGACCGGTGGGACCTCATCGTCCGCACCAACCTCGACGGCGTGTTCTTCGTGACGCGCGCCGCCGTACCCTTCCTCGCCGACGGCAGCCGGGTCGTGAACGTGTCCTCGGTGCTCGGCAAGTTCGGGGTCCCGGGCTACACCGGCTATTGTGCCAGCAAGCACGGTGTCATCGGATTCACCAAGGCGCTGGCCCTGGAGCTGGCGCCCAGAACGATCACGGTCAACGCGATCTGCCCGGGTTGGGTCGAGACCGAGATGGCGCGGCAGGGAATGGAGCTGCTCGCCCAGGCTACGGGCGTCGACTACGACACGGCACGGCGGCAGGCCCTGGCTCAGGTTCCGCTTGGCCGCATCATCACGCCGGCCGAGGTCGGGGCGCTGGTGGTCTACCTCGCGAGCCCGGCGGCGTCCGGCATGACCGGCCAGGCGATCTCTCTGTGCGGCGGTTCGACGATGGGGTGAGGCGCGGCTCGTTTGCTCCGTCTCCCTTCGAGGTCCCGTTGCGGCGCTGGTGGGCAGAGTACTCGGTGACACCGGACGACGGGGTCGAGCGCCGACGTGCCGGCGCACCCAGTCGACCGGCGGCATCGTGTTACGCACCCCAGGTCGACGAGCTATGGATCGTCGACGTCCGGCCCTGGTTCGCCTGCCGCGTACTTGGCGCCGTGACGCCTGATCTGTAGTAACATCCAAGGACAGGTGGTCCTCGCAGGCCCGGGCTTTCGCGGGCATCTCGAGGTGCGGCGTGGCACGTCGCCCCCCCCACGTCCGAACGTCCATTCCAACAACGAGTTACCCTTCTCAGCGGTGCCCGAGGGGCGCCTCGACAGTCATGGGCAGAGTTCACTCTCGATTTGCGTCTGCGGCGCGCGCTCGCGGCGCGTGGCTCGGCGTCGCTCTCGCAACGTTCACCTTGGCGGGTTGCTCGGGTAGCGGGGGCGGGGCGTCCGGAGTCGGTGGCGGGGGTAGCGCCGCCTTGGTCTCGGTGGAGTCGGGAGCGCTGGTCGACGTGTACGGCCTGCGGCGAACGACCGGCGGGTCCTTCACCGCCTCTCTGTTCCAGCGTGACGTTCTCATCGGCTCCGACATCGTCGACGAGCGCGATGGGGCCACCCGCACCAAGAAGGACAACGAGATCCTCTACGACTTCTTGTCGGCGAATCCGGACAACCTGCAGCCTCGGCTGCTGATCACGCGCGAGATCGGCTCCGACGAGTTCAACCGGGCCTACGACGCCCTCGACAACCACGTGCGTCGCGTCACGCCGGGTCGGTTCGGGCAGAACACGAACACCACGCCGTTCACGGTGGTGCCGCGCAACGGCGCCTTGCGCATGAACTTCTCGCGCGACCTCGGCGTCGACGACTCGTTCTTCTACGTGCTCGAGAACGGCCAGATCGCCGGCGTCAAGAATCCCGAGGCGGTGCAGCTGCTCCGCATCGTCGGCGATCCGAACGACGCCGATCCGGTCGGCGACTTCGAGGTCGTTCCGTCGCGCCTCGTCGCGCGCGGGTCGCAGATCATCATCGACCCGGTCCTGCTCGGTAGCGAAGGCACGCGCCTGCAGGCCTCGAATTCGGCCGGCGGCCTTCCCGGCTCGCCCGACCAGGTCGGTGCCAACATCCGCCTGGCCATCGCCATCGAGGGGCCGCTGGCCATCCCGGCGATCAAGCGCGACCTCGAGGCCAGCGAAATCGGGCTCAACAACAACCGCGCCAAGAGCATCGTCCGCGACTTCCGGTCGGGCAACGAGAACGACGAGTCGGCCGAGATCTCGCGCGGCTTCCGCCGCGATCCCGTGCCGCCGCGCTTGGTCGGCGAGATGCTGATGTACCTGGAGCGAGTCGAGGAGGTGGACGCCTTCTCGCAGCTGCTCACCATCTACAAGAGCGACGTCCGGCATCGGATCGACGCCGGCGACGCGCTGCGCATCGTCGCTCCCGACTCGTCGGGAACCGTGATCGCGACGACCGAGATCATCGGCGAGCCGAACGACCGCGCCGACTCCACGCACGTCGTCGTGCTGGTGCGCCGCGAGGAGGCCCTGTCGGCCGCCGATCCGTCGAAGCTGCCGGGCTACCCGTCCGACCGCAACCTGCGTGAGCCGTGGTTGATCCTCAACGCTCCCCGCTCGGTCCTCGTGGCCGAGTACCAGGACGGCGATGGCGTCAGCACCGGCGACGATCCCCAGTACTTCGTGCGCTTCTCGCCGGGCCCGATCCCGGATGCAAACGGCAACTCGGTGCCGACGCGCAACATCTCGCCGTTCGCGGCCGCCATCGTGCGCTTCAGCAAGCCGGTCAACCTGAGCACGGTGCGGGCCATGGACACCTTCTACTTCGCCACGATCCCGCTGGCGGGCGCGCAGGCGGAGGACTACGTCCGCTCCTATCTGGAGGGGTCCGACATGGAGCCCTCGTCGTTCGAAGCGAACAAGTTCGCGACTCCGCACCTGGTGCCCTCGGCGCGCTTCGACGAGGACGGGTCGCAGACCACGGTGCGCCTACAGCCGCCCTACGGGTTCTACTTCGACCACACGAAGATGAACTCGCAGGTGAACGAGCGGTTCTACACCTACTGGCTGCACCTCATCGGCGGTCGCGAGGGCATCAAGGACTTGGCGGGCAACCAGCTCGACTTCCAGCCCGACGTGGGTCGTCTGCTCGACGCGATCGTGATCGACTTCACTCTCGACGTGCGAGAATCGAACGGCGCGCCGCTGTTCCCGGACAACCGGGTGGTCAGCATCTCGCGTCGCTTCCGCAGCCTCGACGAGGACGAGCAGCCTTCCTACCACCGCGAGGAAGAGATCATCACGCGCGCCAACTCGCAGACGTTGAACGAGAAGGCGTACCCGCTGCCGGACTTGTTCGGCGCGGTCAACTACATCGACGGTCGCCTCTACGCGCGAGCCAGCGGCCGTATCTCCAAGGTCGCCGACGACCTGAACCAGCAGCCGCCGCCGTCGCAGGATTCGGATCTGCGTTGGTGCCCCGAGCGCATGTCGGGGGAGGGGCAGGTCGCTTCCAACTCCGCGGCGGTGCGCTTCGGTGCGCCGATCCAGAACCCGCTCAATCCATACGGCTGCCGCTTGCAGACCGTGTGGCGCGAGATCGATCTCAGTCTGTCGCGCGTCGATCCGTTCGACTTCAACCTCGACGTCGAAGAGGTGCACTGGGCCCCGCACTCGACCTCGGTGATCACGTTCGACGAGTTCGACCGGATGAGCCTCTACCTGGGCCACTCCGAGTTCCGCGCCGAGAACTGCGTCGGCGCCACCAGCTCGCTGCCGGACGCGGTCCTCAACTCCGGCCTGTCGTTGACGTTCCAGGACAACTACGTCCACGACGTCGACCTGCGCGGTGCACGCGAGCCCAACGGTCCGCGCAACCCGGCGCCGCACGTCGGCTACGAGCAGCACTACGTGGTGATCGACGCGGCGATGGCGTTCACCGAGCCGAACAACGTCAACCGCTACATGCCGTTGCCGCCGCTCGAGAAGCCGTACTTCGTCTGGCGTGACGAGACGGTCCTCGCCCAGGGCGGTCGCGCCGGCTTGAGCTCGGACGTCAACAACTCGCGCCGTACGAGCGGCTTCGAGCCCTACATCATCTCGCCCTTCCTCATGGGTGGCGGCCGCTACGCCACGAAGACCGGAACGACACCAACCTTGGTGTTCAATCCGGGCCGCTGGATCAACGGCGAGAACTACAACATCAGCACCGCCAACCGCAACCAGGTGGATCGCGTGACCGACGGTCTCGTCGGCGCGATCGCCTTGCCGCTGCTGGGGGACTTCCAGATGTATCCGGACGACGTGAACCTGCCCGACGGGCGTGGCTACGTTGCCTCGGGCGCCAACGGTTGGCAGGTGTCGCTGGCCATCCAATCGTCGAGCGTGCCGAACTTCCGCGTCTACTCCGGCGGCAGCATCTACCAGGGACGGCCTCGCTACGTGAACCCGGGCTCCACCCAGTGGAACCGCGCTTCGGGTGGTCTCAACCCGATCAACGGCAACAGCACCACCGCGGGTGACAACACCTTCTACTGGGCGCAGTGGGACTTCCTGAAGCGCCAGTCGGTGGTCACGTTCGGCTTCGTCGACGTGATCAACCCGCACCGCGTCGATCCGGACTTCGGTGGGCAGAACCCGCCGGCTCCGTACCCGTTCCACGATCCTCGCCTCGGGCCGTATTTCGACGAGTTCGGAGCGAGCGCGGTTCTGCCGTTGGGCGTCAAGCCGCAGTTCGCGCCGCTGTTCGAGCCGCCGCTGTCGGAGATTCCGGGCGGCACCGAAGTGATCCCGCAGTACAGGGCCGCCAGCATCGTGCACCCCAAGCCTTGGGTCTCGGCCGCCTGCACGCCGCTGACCTACTGGTCGACGCGCAGCCAAGAGCCGCCGGACTACATCAACTTCCCGCTCGATCCGCTCAAGGCGGGTGACGCGCAGAATCGCAAGTACGAGGACTCGACCATGGAGTCGCCGCCGCGGCAGCGCAACTTCTGGACGTATCCCTACAACTTGCACGTCACCGACTACGTCGACGACCCCAACCGGTTGACGAATGCCACCTTCCTGTCGCAGTACGCGGGTCCGTTCGACTCCTTCCAGCCGAACGACGTGCGCTACTTCAACTGGCGGCTCGTCATGAAGAACAACGTGGACGCCACGCCGGCAGTCTCGCCGTCGATCGAGTCCTTCGCGATGATCTATCGCCTGGAGAGCAACTGACGCACGCGCTGCGCTTCGCGTCGGAACACGGCACCGCCGCGGCCCCGTCAGGGGACGCGGCGGTTCGCGTTTCGGGAGGGATCGGAAAGCGACGCCTTCGGCACACTTCGGCACACTTCGGCACAGCCGCGGCGTAGTTCGTGCGCGGTCGGGTGCACGCCGCCCGGAACGCACTGCCCGCGAAGGATCCGGCTTGGCTCCGGGGAAGGCGCGCCCGGGCCTGTCGTGATCCGGGCGTAATACCATGGTCATGCCGGGCGCAGGATCTAGTGTTCGTCCGGAGTGCGAGGCCCTAGATGGAGGTTGGTGGAAGCTAGGTGGTTCTCATGGCCCACAAGAAGGGCTCTGAGACGCTGGACGTGGAGGTAAAGGGTGGTTATGTGGAGGGCCTCTTCTTGCCCTCCCGCCGCAATGGCCGGCCTCCATGATCAGCTTCCTCGGGACATCGACGCACACGCTGGACGAAAAGGGCCGGCTGATCGTCCCGAAGCGTTTCATGGACGAGATCCCGCCGAAGGACGCCAAGTTCACGATCACGGCGAGCCTCGACGGTTGTCTCCTCCTTCTGGACCAGGCGTCGTGGGAGGAGGCCGTGGCGCAGTTCAGTCGCGACGTGTTCGTCGACAGCGCCACTCGAGCCGTGCGCCGCGTATTCCTCGGGCATGCCGACGTGGTCGAGCCCGACCGCAACAACCGCGTCCTGATCAACGAGTCCCTGCGCGCGTTTGCGGGGCTGCAGCCGAATGCGGAGGTCGTTCTCGTCGGTGCCGGCAAGAGCATCGAGATCTGGCATCCACAGCAATGGGGCGGGGCGCTCACGCAAGCGCGCCAGCTCCATGAGTTCTTTGACACACCGATCGGTCGGTCCGCGGAAACCCCCGCGGCCAGCTGAACGCGCAGGCGCGGTCGGTCAGCCGCGTCCTGCTTCGCCGACGTCTCCACTCCGGGCGGTGCTGGAGCGTCGGCGATGACGAACGAGTCCAGGTTGCCTGGTGACAGCACCGGCGGTGAACAGGTCAGTGTTCACCGGCCGGTGCTGGTCGCCGAAGCCCTCGCCGCGCTCGATCTGCGACCCGGTCAGGTCGTGGTGGATGGCACGGTGGGGGCGGGTGGGCACTCAGGGCACGTCCTCGCCGCGCTCGCTCCCGGGGGAACGCTGATCGGCATCGATCGCGACGCCGCCGTGCTCGCTCACGCTCGCCGGTCGTTGGAGGCCGTTGCTTCCAAGGTCGGCGGCGGGGTGGTGTTTCGGCTCTTCCACACTTCGTTCTCGCACATGCCGGAGGTCTTGCATCAGGAGGGTCTCAGCCGTTGCGACCGTGTCTTGCTGGATCTGGGGGTCAGCTCGCTCCAGCTCGACACGGCCGCGCGGGGATTCTCTTTCTCGCAGGACGCTCCCCTCGACATGCGCATGGATGCCGACGACGCGTCGCGACCCACGGCGGCACAGTGGCTGGCGCGGGCGAGCGAGCCCGAGATCGCTCGAGTGCTGTGGGAATACGGCGAGGAACGTCATGCGCGGCGGATCGCCCGTGCTCTCGTCGCCGCACGACGGGTGGCGCCGGTGTCGCGCACGTTCCAGCTCCGCGACATCGTCGTGCGGCAGATGCCGCGGCGGCCGGGCGGCATCCACCCTGCGACGCGGACCTTCCAGGCGATCCGCATCCAGGTCAACGGCGAGCTCGACGAACTGCAGCGGGGTCTGGAGGCAGCTGCGCGCGTCCTCGGCCCCGGCGGCCGTCTGGTGGTCATCACCTTCCACAGCCTGGAAGACCGCATGGTCAAGCACTTCCTGCGGCAGGGCTTCGAGCGCGTGCACAAGAAGCCGATCGGCGCGACGCAGGCGGAAGTGCAGGCCAACCCACGCGCTCGCAGCGCCAAGCTGCGCGTCGGGGTCCGGCGGGGTGACGCATGATCCTGCGCCTGTTCGCCGCCGTGTCGTTTGCGGGCCTCCTCACCCTGGCGGTGGCCACGGTGAGCCTGAAGACCTCCAGCCTGCGGGCTCGGGCCCGCATCGAACGTCTGGCCTTGGCGGTGAAGGCCCAGCGCTACGAGTTCGCTCACCGCCAGCGCGAGCTGGCGCGGGCCACCACCCGGGACCAGCTTCGCCAGCGGCTGCGGGTGGTGCTGTCGGCGCTCGGCGCCGGAGAGGGGGCGTGATGGGGGCCGCGCCGGTTCGTTTGGCGACCCGCGGTGAGGTGGCGCGCGCCGCGCTCCTGCTGCTGACCATCCTCGGGCTGTTGGTGGCCGCGATGTGTCGGTTGGTGCGGTTGCAGGTGAAGGAAGGCGCGGAGCGGGCTGCCGTCGTGACCCGTCGCACCGAGCGCCGCCTCGAGGAGGCGGCGCCGCGCGGACGCATCCTCGACCGCTCGGGCCGCGTACTCGCCGAGGACCTGCCCGTGTTCGAGGCGCGCGCCGAGGTCTACCTTCGCGGCGACGGAGAGGCGGCGATCGCTGCCGAGGCGAGTGACCTCGCCGACGACCTCGCCGGCTGCCTGCTGGTCGATCGGCCAGCGGACACCTCGCGCCGCGTGCGTTTGCGTCGCCTGCT
Source organism: Planctomycetota bacterium (assembly GCA_041398565.1). Lineage (GTDB taxonomy): Bacteria > Planctomycetota > UBA1135 > UBA1135 > UBA2386 > DATGPD01. The sequence goes on from JAWKUN010000002.1 coordinate 1,569,368, forward strand.
GATCGGCCGGATCGCCGACGCGATCGCCAGTGCACGCGAGCGCGCCGCCCGCAAGGGCCAGGCGGGCGCCGCGCGCCAGCGCATCGACTTCCTGATCGGAGAGGGCATGCGTTCGGCTGCAGTGGTCGACGCTCTCTCCGACCTCGAGCGCAGTCGCCGCTGGCGGAACTTGCACCTGCACCTCACGACGCGGTACGAACGGGTCTACCCCGGCGGCGACGCGTGCGTGGGCCCGGTAGGGTTCGTCGCCGAGCGCGACGGCGCGAAGGAACTGCGCACGCGCCTGGAGGCACTCGACGGCTTGCGGGGCGGCGTGCCGGCGTCGCGCGCCATCCGGGTGGGGACGGGCAAGCAGCGCTTCTGGACCGGTCGCTCTGCCCAAGCGCAGGTGCCGGCGTCGGTCATCACCACCCTCGATCTCGACCTGCAGTGCGCGGCGCAGGCCGAACTGGAAGGGGCGGTGGCCGATGCCAAGGCCGACCGCGGCTCCGAGCCGTCTTGGGGGGCGCTGCTGCTCGCCGAGGTGGACACCGGCAACGTCCTGGCGATGGCCTCGTGGGTGGCCGGTACCCACCCGCGCGCCGCGGCCTTCACCCCGATCCAGTACCGCTTCGAACCGGGCTCGGTGGTCAAGCCGCTGGTGTTCGCCCTGGCCTTGGCCCGCGGGTGCGTCGCCTGGTACGGCGAGCACGTGGACTGTTCCGAGGGAGCGCCAGGGCGTGGCTGGCGCGTGCAGCCCCCGGTGGCCGACGTGCCGCGCGGCACCCGGCCCATCGTCGACGACCACGCCTGTGGGGTGCTCACGCCGCACGAGATCCTCATGCGCAGCAGCAACGTCGGTGCCGTCCGCATCGGCTTGCGCTTGGGCGTCGGCGGGCTCGAGGACTACGTGCGCCTGTACCGCTTCGGAAAGCCGAGCGGACTCGGGCTCTTGGGCGAGTCGACCGGCTCGTGCAAGGCCGACCTCGCCGCGCTGCCGAAGAGGGAGTTCTGGTACTACACCGCCCCCTCGTACTGCTTCGGCTACGAGATGATGGTCACGCCGGCGCAGCTCTTGCGCGCCTACCTGTCGTTGCTGGCGCGCACGCCCCGGGACTTGCGGCTGCTGGCGGGGGCAGAGGTCGACGGGACGCGGGTCGACTTCCCGGCGCCGGCGACCGGCGGCGAGTCGATCCTCTCGGCCGACCAGCTCGATCTGCTCAAGGGGGCGATGGCGGCCGTCGTCAGCGAGGACGAGCACGCCACCGGACGTCACGTGGCGCAGATGCTCCGACGGCTCGGCGTGGCACCGGGTGTCGTCGGCGGCAAGACCGGGACGTCGGTCAACCGCCAGAGCCGTATCCGCACGGCGTCGTTCGCCGGCTTCGCGCCGGTGATCGCGCCGCGCTTCGTCGCTTTCTGCGTCCTTCAGAAAGACCGAGCTGAAGGATTCTACGGGGGTCGGTATGCTGCGCCGGCAGCCGCGCGCTTGCTCTTGCACGCTCTCGGGGTCCTCGACCCCAAGACGGCAAGTGTCGAACTCGCGGCCCGGGCGCAGCAGGTCAGTGCTGTGGCACCAGCGCGGGGGTTGGTCACCCCCGCCGAATCATCGACAGGGCGGTAATGACAGAGCTAGCTTTTCCGTCGGGGCTGACGGCCAGCCAGGGTCTACTCGGACTCCGCGCCATCAGGCAATCGCTCCGCACCTTGCAGGTGCAGCGCTATCAGGAGTTGATCGTCGACGGCCTGGCGACGCACAGCGCCGAAGTGCGGCCAGGCAACCTGTTCTTCGCGGTTCCGGGGACGCGCAACGACGGCTCGGCTTTCGCGGCGCACGCGGTGGCTCGCGGCGCCGTCGCCGTCGTGGCGGCGCAACCTCTCGACGTGCCGGTACCGGTCTTCGTCGTGCCCGACGTGCGCGCGGCGGTCTCCGAGGTGTCGGCGCTCTACTACCGCCGTCCGTCGCGGGCCCTGCCCGTGATCGGAGTCACCGGCACCAACGGCAAGACCTCGACGACGCATCTGATCCGCAGCTGCATGGAGGGGGCACGCTGGAAGGTCGGTCTGCTCGGGACCATCGCCTACGAGTTCGACGGGCGTCGGCTGCCGGCGTCGAACACCACGCCGGATGCCGCTCGTCTGCAGGGCTACCTGCGGGAGATGGTCGACCGAAGCCTGGACGCTTGCGTGCTCGAAGTGAGCAGCCACGCGCTCGAGCAGCAGCGCGTTCGTGACGTGCAGTTCCGCGCCGGTGTGTTCCTCAATCTGAGCCAGGACCACCTCGACTACCACGGGGACATGCGCTCCTACTGCCGCGCCAAGGCCAAGCTGTTCGAGATGCTGCCGCGCGGTGCGTCGGCGTGCATCAACATGGACGATCGAGCCGGACGCACGATGCGCGAGGCGCTGGCGCCCGGGGTCGAACTGATCACCTTCGGCCACGACCGCGACGCCATGATTCGCGCCGAGCGCGTGCGTCCGACCCTGCAGGGCACGAGCTTCGAGATCACGCTGCCGCACGGTCGGGTCGAGTTGCACTTGCCGCTGCCCGGTTTGCACAACGTGCAGAACGCGCTCGCCGCCGCGGCGTCGTCCGTGGCGCTGGGACTCTCCGACCTCACCGTCGCGCAAGCGCTCGAGGATGCCACGCCCGTGCGCGGCCGCTTGCAGCGCGTCGGCGGCCGCAACCACGCCGTGCGCGTCTTCGTCGACTACGCCCACACCCCCGACGCGCTGGAGAAGGTGTGCGCCACGCTGTCGGGCCTCGGCCAGGGGCGGCTGCTGGTGGTCTTCGGTTGCGGTGGTGACCGCGATCCCTCCAAGCGGCCGCTGATGGCGCGGGCCGTCAGCCGCTATGCCGACGTCGCCTACATGACGAGCGACAACCCGCGGTCGGAGGATCCCGAGAAGATCCTCGACGAGGTCGAGCGTGGGGTCGGCGACGTCGCCTGTGCCTACTACCGGATCGCCGACCGCGCCCGCGCCATCCAGCAGGCGGTCCGCGATGCGCGGCCGGGCGACACGGTGCTCGTCGCCGGCAAGGGGCACGAGACCTATCAGCTCATGCGCGACTCGGTGGTGCCGTTCGACGACGCCCAGGTCGCAGCCGAAGCACTCTGTTTGCGAGGAGACACTCGATGATGCGACGGGACCTGGCTTTCCGGCTCACCGCGGACGCGATTGCCCTGGCGACGGGCGGCCGCGTGTTGCGCAAGGGACCTTGCGTGCCGGCGCGGCGCGTGGTGACCGACAGCCGTGAAGTCCGACCCGGCGACTGTTTCGTGGCGCTGCGCGGCGGCAAGGCCGACGGTCACGCTTTCGTCGCCGAGGCGCTCGCCAACGGTGCGACCGGCGCGGTGGTGGCGCAACTGCCGGTGCCCCTGGTGGTGCCGCGCGGGCGCTTCGTGGTCGAGGTCGACGACACCGGCCGTGCGCTGCTCGCCATGGCTGCCTGCTGGCGGCGCGCGCACCCGCGCGCGCGTGTCGTCGGCATCACCGGATCGTGCGGCAAGACCAGCACCAAGAACATGCTCGGTCGCGTGTTGGCAGCCGCGATGCCGGCCGTTCGTTCGCCGGCGTCGTTCAACAATGCCATCGGCGTGCCGCTCTCCTTGTTCCAGATCGCCGAGGACACGCGCGCCGCGGTGGTCGAGATCGGCACCAATGCGCCCGGCGAGATCGAAGCCCTGGCCGCCGTCGCCCAACCGGACATCGGCATCGTCACCTGCGTTGCCGAATCGCACCTCGAAGGGTTGGGGTCGCTGGAAGGCGTCGCGCGCGAGAAGGCGGCGCTGTTGCGCTCGCTACCGCCCGAGGGCTTGGCCATCCTCAACGGCGACGACGTCAGCACCGCCCGCTACTTCGAGGGCGTGACCCGGGCACGACGGCTCCTGGTGCGCGTCGGCCAGGAGGCGGACTGGTTCGCCACCGATGTCCGCTTCCACGGCCTCGGGACGTCGTTCCTGTTGCAGGGCAAACGGCCGGTGACCATCCCGCTGCTCGGCTCGCACAACGTAGCCAACGCCCTCTTCACCGTCGCGGCAGCGACCGCGATCGGCGTCGATCTCGAAGAGGTCTTGCGCGCGCTGGCCGAGATGCCGGTCACCGAGCGGCGCCTGCAGTGCCGCGAGGCCGCCGACGTGCAGGTCTTCGACGACACCTACAACATGAACCCGACGTCGGCGCGGGCAGCGCTCCTGGCCATGTCGGGCCTGCCGAACGTCGGGCGGCGCGTCGTGGTGTTCGGCGAGATGCGCGAGCTGGGGCCGCGGTCGCACGACCTGCACGCCGAACTGGGTGGGGAGGTCGCGTGTCGCGGTATCGACGTTCTGGTGACCGTCGGCGACCGGGCCAGCGCCATCGCGGACGGCGCCGAGGCGGCCGGACTGGGGCGCGACCGGGTGATCCGCGTGCGCGATCAGGGCGAAGCGATCGAGCGCCTGCTCGCCATCCTGCAGCCGAGGGACCGGCTGCTGTGCAAGGCGTCGCACAGCATCGGCTTCGATCGTCTCGTCGACTCTCTCCTCGCTTCTCTCAAAGCGCGCTCGGCAACGCCGGCGCGCACTGCGGTCGACGCCCAAGCCGTCGCCCACTCGTGACCCTGCGTTGCTCTACGAGCTCTTCCATCACCTGATCGGTCGGCAGCCCGGAGCCGGGCTGTTCAACTACATCAGCTTCCGCGCCGTGTTGGCGGCGGGCATCGCCTTCTGTCTGGGCATCGCGCTCGGCCCGCGCGCCATCGCCTGGCTGGGCCGGGTGGGGGCGCGCGAGGACACGGCGAAGACCGATTCGGAACGACTCAAGGAGCTGCACAAGGACCGCGACCGTACGCCGACGATGGGCGGCGTCTTCGTCGTCGGCGCCATGTTCGTGGCCTGCGCGCTGTGCATGCGGTTCGACGGCGTCAACCGCTTCTCGTCGTGGGGGCTGGTCGTCGTCGCCTGGTTCGCCGGCGTGGGACTGCTGGACGACTGGATCAAGCTGCGCACGACGCGCAAGGGGTTGTCGGCCCGTACCAAGCAGATCCTGCTGACTGCGGGAGCACTCTTGGTCGGCGTGGGGTTGCTGGGGCCGGCCAGCCTGCAGGCGGAGCTCGGTGGCCCGCACCTCTACGTGCCGTTCTCCGCCGGCACCGCTGTGCCTCTGTACGTATGGTGGGGTGTCCCGTTCGTGCTGGTGGTCGTCTTGGTGCTCACCGGATCGGCCAACGCGGTCAACCTCACCGACGGCCTCGACGGGCTGGCCGCGGGCTGCGTTGCGATCGCCGCCGTCGCCTTTGCCGGCATCACCTACTTCGTCGGCCACAGCGAGCTGGCCACCTACCTGCGCGTCGCGCACGTCGCCGGTGCCGGAGAGCTGACGGTGATGCTCGGCGCCATGCTGGGCGCGTCGCTCGCCTTCCTGTGGTTCAACGCCTCGCCGGCGATGGTGTTCATGGGTGACGTCGGCAGCCTGGCGCTCGGAGGCGCGTTGGGCTACGCGGCCATCGTCAGTCGCACCGAGTTCGTGTTGCTGGTGGTCGGCGGCGTGTTCGTCGTCGAGGCGCTGTCGGTGGTCATCCAGGTCGTGTCGTTCAAGATGCGAGGTCGCCGCGTCTTCCGCTGCGCCCCGCTCCACCACCACTACCAGTTCGGCGGCATGCCCGAATCGCGCTTCGTGGTCCGGGCGTGGATCGTGGCCAGTCTGCTGGCGATGTCGAGTCTCGCGCTCTTCAAGGTGCGGTGATGGCGACCCACGAACTCACTTCGGCGCTGCCGGCGCCCTCGGTCGCGAGCCGCCACCCGCGCGCCCTCGATGCGCTGCTGGGGGCGGTGGCGCTCCTGTGCGGGCTCGGACTGGTGATGGCCGTGTCGATCCAGGGGCCGGAGCAGGGCGTCTTGCTGGCGGTGAAGGGGCAGGGTGCCAAGCTCGCGGTCGCCCTCCTGGGCTTCCTGCTGTTCGCCATCGTGCCCCTGTCGCTGCTGCGCCGGCACGCCATGGCCGGGCTGGTGCTCGGCGTCGGTCTGTGTCTGGTAGCGGCTCTGTTCGGACCCGAGAGTCACCACGCGCGGCGCTGGCTGCCGGTGGGCGGGCAGCCCGTCGAATTCGCACGCTTCGCCCTGATCGTGTACTGCGCGGCCTGCGTGGGACGGTTCGGGCCCGCGATCGCCACCTTCCGGCGAGGCATGCTGCCGCTGCTCGGCGGCGGCGTCGCGCTGGCCGCGGCCCTCGCTCTGCAGCCCGACATGGGCAACGCCTTCCTGGCGATCCTGGTGTCGGCCGCGGTGGCGGTGGTGGCGGGCGTACGCCTGCGGTGGTTCATGTTGCTCGGAGTTCCGGCTCTCGCCGGCCTGGCGCTCGTCGCCCTGCAGCTCGGCTACGTGCGCAGCCGCCTCGACGGCTTCTTCGGTGGCACGCCATCGTTCCAGGTGCAGCAGTCTCTGCTGGCTCTCGGCACGGGTGGCATCTTCGGGGTCGGCCTCGGCGCCGGGGTCATGAAGCTCGGGCACGTGCCGGAGGCGAACAACGACTTCGTGTTCGCCATCGTCGGCGAAGAGCTCGGCCTGTGCGGCGGTCTGCTGGTGGTCGCCAGCTACGTGGTCATCGGCTTCGCCGGTTGGCGGCTGATGGCGCGCGCGACCGACCCGTTCGCTCGCTATCTGATCTTCGGGTTCGTGTTCGCCATCTGCTTCCAGGCGGCGATGAACCTGTGCGTGGTCACGGGGGTCATACCCCCCAAAGGCATCGACCTGCCGTTCGTCAGCTCGGGAGGAACCAACCTCCTGTTCTGCGTGTCGGCGGTCGGTCTCATCGGCAACGCGGCGCGTGCCTCCAGCGCGCCGGCGGCGGCAACCAGGAGGGGCTAGTCCAATGGGTCAACTCGAACGCTACGGTCTCTACATCCTCTGTGTGGTCATCTTCCTCATCCTGGGCGTGGCCCTGTGGGGAGGTGATCCCGCTGTCGCTGGCGCTCGAGCGAACCCGCCGGCGGTTGCGCGTGGTCTCGATGTCCCGGCCAACGAGGACGCGCCGACCTCGGCGCTGACGGCCAACCTGCCGGCGACTCCTCCGGTCGCCGAACGCGACGACGCCGTGGCCCGCCTGCGCGAGCAGTTCGTCGGCAGCAGCGCGTCCGACGTGCTGCCGGCGCCGGCCGACGACCGCTCGGCCCCGCTCGAGACCCTCGCGGGCCTCGGCAACGTCGTGACGACGCCAGCGGCCTCGACCCCGGCGGTGGCCGACGGCCGGACGGTGGAGTACTCGATCAAGAAGGGCGACACCCTCGAGGAAATCGCGCAGGCTCACTTCGGCAAGAAGTCGGCCTGGAAGCAGATCCTCGACGCCAATCCCGGTCTACGTCCCACCAACCTGAGGGTCGGCGCCACCATCAAGCTGCCGTCGCGCGGCGCCGCGGAGGCAGGCGAGGGCTCGACGACTGCGGCGGCAGCCGACGAGTATGTGATCAAGCCGGGCGACAATCTCGAGAGCATCGCCCAGGCCAAGCTCGGCAAGCGCACGCTGTGGCGTGAGATCGAGGCGATCAACCCAGGCTTGAAGCCGAACGCGTTGCGCCCCGGCGCGCGCATCAAGATCCCCGCCAAGCGTTGACCTCCCGGCCATGGTGCGTCGCGTCTGCTTGGTGAGCAGCGGTACCGGCGGGCACCTGATGCCGGCCTTGGCGTTGGCACGTGCCCTGCGCGGTGCCGGGCACCACGCCGTCATCCTCACCGAGGGACGGCCGGCGGAGCGCGCGTTGCTGCAGGGCTCGGGTTTGCCGTCGCGCGAGCTGCGCGTCGGTGGCGGTCTGCGTCTGCCGCTGCGGTTGGCGCGCGCGACCGTGTCGTGCCGGCACCTGTTGCAGCGCGAACGAGTCGACGTGCTCGTCGGCACCGGTGGCCGCGCCTGCGTACCGGCGGCGCTGGCGGCGCGCTCGCTGCGCATCCCCGTGTGCCTCCTCGAGCAGAACGCGGTGCTCGGCCGGGCCAATCGTCTGTTGGCGCCGCTCGCCCGCCGGCTGTGGCTGGGCCTACCGCCGGTGCGGGTGCTCCAGCGCGGCGTGGTGACCGGCACGCCGATGCGCGACGACATGGGGCGACTCGATCCGACTCGTGCACGTGTGGACCTCGGACTCGATGGGACGGCGCCGGTGTTGCTCGTGTTCGGCGGTAGCCAGGGCGCGGCCGTCCTCAACGAAGTTGTGCCGGCGGCGTTGGCCCGCTTGCAGCGGCCGCTGCAGGTGGTGCACCTCACCGGGATCGACCGCAGCGAGCCGGTGCGTGCGGCCTACGCGGCGCTGGCCCCTTCCATCCGGGCGCTGGTGCGCCCGATCGCCAAGGACATGGCAACGCTGTACGCGGCTGCCGACCTCGTCGTCTGTCGCGGCGGCGGGACGACGCTGGCCGAACTGATCGCGGTCGGCAGGCCGGCGATCATCGTGCCGTACCCGCACCACCACGACCGCCAGCAGTGGCACAACGGGAAGGTCCTGGAGCGGTCGGGTGCCGGCCTCGTGGTCGAACAGGGCCGCTTCGATCCCCCGGCCCTGGCGGTCATGCTCGAGTTGCTCCTGGCCGAACCCGAGCGTTTGCGGCACATGGGGGCTTGCGCGCGTGGTCTGGTGCCGCGCGACGCGAGCCGCCTGATCCTCGAGGATCTGGCGACGCTGGCGCCACCGGCGGCAGAGCCGGTCGGTGCCGTCGCCGACCTGGAGGTCGACGGATGAAGTTCTCCAGTCGGCGAGTGCACCTGGTCGGCGTCGGTGGCGCCGGGATGTCGGGCCTGGCGCGGCTGCTGCACGGCGTCGGTGCCGACGTCAGCGGCAGCGACTCGGGCCTCAGCAAGATCATGCAGGCCCTCGTCGCCGAGGGGCTCAACGTGTGGACCGGTAGCCGTCCCGAGCGCCTACACGGTGAGAACGGCTACGTCGTCATGTCGGCGGCGGTGCCGCGCACCGATCCCGAGCTGGTCGAATGCGAGCGTCGGGGGTTCAGGCCGCTGCTCTACGCCGAGGCGGTGGCGCGCCTCGGCGAGGGCAAGCGCACCCTGGCGCTGGCCGGTTGCCACGGCAAGACCACGACGACGGCGATGGCCGTCGCGGCGCTGCGTGGAGCCGGCTACGACCCGTCGTTCCTCATCGGCGGCGAGATCCCCGAACTCGGAGGCAACGGCCACGGCGGTGGCACCGAGCTGTTCGTGATCGAGGCCTGCGAGTTCAACCGTTCGTTCTTGCACTACCGGCCCTTCGGCGCCGCGATCCTCAACTTCGATCACGACCACTTCGACTGCTTCCCCACCAAGGAAGACCTGGAGAGCGCGTTCGCGGCCTTCCTGTCGCGAGTGCACCCGGGAGGCACGGTGTTCGTGCACGAGGACGTGCCCGACGCGGTGCGACGAGGAGCGCGCGAAGGCGTCGCCGTGCTCAGCGTCGGCACCGGCCTCTTCGCCGACCTGCGCGCGATCGAGGTCGTCGACGAGACCGGTCGATGTGCGTTCACGCCGATCGTCCAGGGGCAGCGCTTGCCGCGCGTGCAGCTGTCGGTCTCGGGACGCCACAACGTCGCCAACGGCTTGTTCGCGCTCGGGATGGCGGTTCTGGTGGGGGCCGATCCCGAGGGGGCGTGCCGCGGGCTGGCGCAGTTCGGCGGCGTACGCCGCCGTTTCGAGATGCACAGCGGCAGCCAGGGCGGCGTGCTGGTGAACGACTACGCGCACCATCCGGCCGAGATCAGCGCGGTCCTGCGCACGGCGCGGCACCGGTTTCCGGGACGGCGCCTCCTGGCGGCGTTCCAGCCGCACCAGCACCAGCGCACCTGGCAGCTGCTGCCCAAGTTCGCCGAGTCGCTGGCTCCCGCCGACCACTGTCTGGTGGCCGACATCTACGGCGCCCGCGAGACCCTGGAGATGCGCTCGCGCGTCAGCGCCAGCGACCTGGTGGCGGCGATCCTGAGCCATGGTGCCAGCGCCGAGGCCACCGGCGACGTGAAGGACTTGCCGAGGCGGCTGCAGTCCTGCTACCACCCCGGAGACGTCGTGTTGCTGCTCGGAGCCGGCGACATCGACCAGGTGCTCGACGATGTCGTCGCATTCCTCTGAGCCGCCGCATCACCGGCCTCCGGAGCACGGGCCGCTGGACCACGGCCGGGGCGAGCGCCCGCCGGGTTCGCCACGGCGCGACGCGGTTCGCCTGTGTCCGCGTACCTTCCGCGGCACGCTCGGCGCGTTCGGCGGCGTCGTCCGCGACAACGTCGACCTGGCGCCGTTCACCCACGTGCGCATCGGCGGTCCGGCGCGTCTGTTCGTCGAGCCGTTCACCGAGCACGACGCCGCGCGCGTCGTGCGCACGTGTCTCGAGCTGTCCTATCCGCTGCGCGTGCTCGGTGGGGGCAGCAACGTGTTGGTCGGAGACGCCGGGGTCGAGGCGGTGGTCATGTCCCTCGCCGCCCTCAACCGCTCCGTGCGCGACGGCAGCCGCGTCGCTGCCGGTGCCGGCGTGTCGCTTCCGTCGCTCCTGCGCCAGACGAAGGATGTCGGGCTCGCCGGCCTGGAGTCGCTCACCGGCATTCCCGCCGCCGTCGGCGGCGCGGTGGCCATGAACGCGGGGACGCACGAGGGGCAGACCTTCGACCACCTGGTCTCGCTGACCGTGGTCAACCCGGCCGGCGAGATCGAGGTGTGGGACGAGGCGCGCATGCGGCCGCGCTACCGCGACGGCGGGCTCGCGGGCGCCATCGTCGTGCACGCCACGTTCGAGCTGCAGCGCGACGACCCCAGCGCGATCCTCGCCCGCCTCGAGGCACACCTGCGCCGCCGCAACGCCACGCAGCCGGTGACCGACAAGAGCGCGGGATGTGTGTTCCAAAACCCGCAGTGCGGCGCTGCCGCCAAACTCATCGAGGACGCCGGCTGCAAGCTGATGCGTGCCGGCCGGATCGTGGTCTCGGCCAAGCACGCCAACTACTTCGTGAACGAGGGCGGCGGCACCTGCGCCGACTTCTTGGCGCTGATGGGCGAGGTGCAGCGACGCGTGCAGGACCGGTTCGGGGAGACGCTCACACCGGAAGTGAAGGTCTGGGAGTAACCACGCCGGCGCGCGCTAAGCTGCCGGGATGACGCGTTCCTGGCCGTTTCTCCTCGCTGTTTCGCTCGCCGTGCCCGCGCTGGCGCAGGGCGAGCCCGACAAGGCCGACAAGCCCAACAGGCCCAAGGTCGGCTACACCGACACGCCTCTGCTGCCAGGCTCGAAGTGGCGCGTGCACGACGCCGAGCGGCCGCAACCACCGGTGGTCGAGCCGGGTACGGCCAGCACCCAGGAGGTCCCTGGCAAGCCGCCGGCGGACGCCGTGGTCCTCTTCGACGGCAAGGACCTGAGCGCCTGGAAGGGGCGCGAGGGCGAGGCCAAGTGGAAGATCGAGGACGGAGCGATGGTCGTGAACGGCACCGGCGACGTGCAGACCAAGGAGGAGTTCGGCGACTGCCAGCTGCACATCGAGTGGAGCGCCCCCGCGGACGTGAAGGGTCACTCGCAAGAGCGCGGCAACAGCGGCGTGTTCTTGATGGGGCGCTACGAGGTGCAGGTGTTGGACAGCTACGACAACGTCACCTACGCCGATGGGCAGGCCGCCGCCGTCTACGGCCAGAAGCCGCCGGCGGTCAACGCCTGCCGCAAACCGGGAGAGTGGCAGACCTACGACATCGTGTTCGAGGCACCGCGTTTCGAAGGCGACCGGGTGGTCAAGGTCGCGCGCGTCACCGTGTTCCACAACGGCGTGTTGGTGCACCACGCGCAGGAGATCCTCGGCGACACCGCGCACCGCAACCTCGCGAAGTACCGCCCGCACCCGCCGCAGGGGCCGATCAAGCTGCAAGACCACGGCAACCCGGTGCGCTTCCGCAACATCTGGGTCCGCCGTCTGCCCGGCGGCGGCGCCTGAAGGCGTAGGTTCGCGAGGTCGCCCGGTGAGCCCACGCATGCCCAAGCGTCGGTTCGGTCGCGTCGAGGTCGCCGTACTCGGTCAGGGCACTTGGAACATGGAGCGCGACCGCGCCGCCGCGGTCGCCTGCCTGCGCGCCGGCTTCGACCTCGGCGCCACGCACATCGACACCGCCGAGATGTACGGCGACGGCAGGGTCGAAGAGATCGTGGGCGAGGCGATCGCCGGCCGCCGCGACGAGGTGTTCCTGGTGAGCAAGGTGCTGCCTGGCAACGCCAGTCGCCGCGGCACCGTCGATGCGTGCGAGCGCTCGCTGCGTCGATTGCGCACCGACCGCCTCGACGCCTATCTGCTGCACTGGCCTGGTCGGCATCCGCTGGCCGACACCATCGCCGCGTTCGAGGAACTGGTCGCCGCCGGCAAGATCGCGGCCTGGGGCGTGAGCAACTTCGACGAGCGGCTTCTCGGCGAGGCGTTGGCGCTCGCCGGCCCCGGCCGCATCGCCTGCAACCAGGTGCTCTACCACCTCGGCGAGCGCGCCGTCGAGCACGCGGTGCTGCCGTGGTGCACGCAGAACGACGTGGCGCTGGTGGCCTACTCGCCGTTCGGTTCGCGGCCCTTGCCAGGACCGGGAACGGCGGGCGGCGACGCGCTGCAGCGGGTGGCGGACCGGCACGGGGCCGACCCGCACGCCGTGGCGCTGGCCTTCATGCTGCGCCTGCCGAACGTCCTGGCGATCCCCAAGACCAGCCGCGTCGAGCACCTCCAGGCCAACCTGCGGTCGCTCGCGCTGGCACTCGACGCGCGCGACCTCGACGACATCGAGCGCGCCTTCCCGCTGGGGCGGCGTCCGCGCCACTTGCCGACGATCTGAGGTGGCTGCGCCGTAGCCCGTTTCAGCTCCCGATCGTCGCCTGTCCGGCGTTGCTCATGATGATGCCCAAGGCGTTGGCCGGCGGATCGGTGACCATGACCTGCTGGTAGAAGGTGGCGCCGAACAGATCGCAGACCTGTGGGATCGGCAGCGACCAGATCGCCGTGTCGGGGGTAGGGCGCTGACCGAGGAACACGAACAGCTCGGTGCTGACGTTCAGCTGGCAGCCGCGCATGCCGAGGAAGTCGAGCGACACCGGCAGCGGCATGCCGTTGGCGAGCCGCGTGTTGCTGGCGCCGAGGATGCCGACCGCCGCCGAGGTGAACGGCAGCGAGGTGACGGTCACATCGAAGGAGGTGCCCAGGCTGGGACCGACCGCCGGGGCCTGGATGGTCGGCGTGCCGACCGAGCCGGGGCAGCCGCTGCCGAAGAGCGCGTACGAAGACGGCAAGTAGGGGATGAAGGTGAAGTCGTCGAACGACGTTGTCCACGCCGGGCGCCAGTTGGGGCCTGACATGAACAGCTCGACGTGGCTCAGCGCGACGGCGGGACCGGTGTGGATCGGGATGCCGTCGACCCAGAGGGTCAGTCCGGCTGGCGTGGAGTCGATCGCGAACAGGTGCCAGGTCTGGGTTCGCGGGATGGCGGAGTGGTGTGCCAGGCCGCCGACGTTGTAGACGTACGCGCCCCCGTTGCTCAGGCTGAGGTTGTAGTCGAAGACGTAGATCGCGAAGTCGTTGGTGTTGATGCCCATGTAGTTCGAAGATCCCGCCGTCGCGCCGGTGTCGTCCATCCACACGGACACGCGTCCATAGATCGGTTGAGGGAAGTTGTGCCGCAGGGTGATCGACTTGTTGGCGGCCGAGACCACCGAGTCGAACCGAACGGCTTGGTTCCCGGTGTGACCGTGCGACGACGGGAACGTGATCGACCCCGAGACGGCGCTCGTGGTCCAGAACGGGTCGAGCGTGGTCGCTTCGAAATCGTCGACGAAGCACGTGGTTTGGGCACGCGCGGCGGACGCGAGCAATACGGCTGAGGCGAGCGAGAGACAGGTGGAGCGGAATGTCATGTCTGGGTCCTGAGAAACTCGTCGTAGGCGGCTCGACGTCTTCGTGAGCCGCGTCTGCCGCCATCAGCACCGTCCGTTCCGAAAGCCCACGCGCTTTGTTCGGAGCATCGTTCTCGCGTGGGGTATCGGCGCCAATCGTGCTCACGATTGCTGCGCCGACTTGTGCTCGGCACGAGAATGGACCGGCGAGCCATGCCCGATCGCTCCGACCGAGAGTTCGCATCCGCGGAAGCCCTGTTCGACGAGGTCGTCCGGCGTCGCGATTGCGGCGAGGTCGTCGACATCGAGGACCTGTGCGCGGCCCACCCCGACCTGGCGGCGGCGCTGCGTGCCTACGAGGCCGCCCGCCGGCGCACGCAGTGGCTGCTGCCCGGTCCACTCGAACTTGCCCCGGAGGTCAGCGCACCGGCCAACGCGGAGTCGCGCGACACCAATGAGTTCCTGGCGCGCCTGCAGGCTCGGGTCTCGGGCTCTGGGCGCTACCGCACGCTGGCCGAGATCGCGCGCGGTGGCATGGGCATCGTCTTCGCCGTGCGCGACACCGAGCTGCAGCGCGAGCTCGCCATGAAGGTCGTCCGTCCGCGCACCGAGGGTCCGGAGGCGGCCAGTCCGATGGCGGACCCCCGGACCGTCCGGCGCTTTCTCGAGGAGGCGCGGATCACCAGTCAGCTCGACCACCCCGGCATCGTGCCGGTGCACGACATCGGCGTCGGCGACGACGGCCGCCCGTACTTCACCATGCGGCGGGTGCAGGGCGAGACGCTGGGCGTCGTCCTCGATCGGGCGCGGGACGGCGTCGACGGCTGGAGCCAGCCGCGCGTCGTCGACGTGATCCTGAAGGTGTGCGAGGCGATGAGCTACGCGCACGCGCAGGGCTACCTCCACCGCGACCTCAAGCCGGCCAACGTGATGGTCGGTCGCTTCGGCGAGGTGTACGTCATGGACTGGGGTCTGGCCCGCGGCCAGCATCGCCCCGATCCGCATGACCTGCGCCTACAAGCAGCGTCGGCGAGCGAGCTGAGCGCGCCAGGATCCGACGCTTCGACCGATCTCCCTCTTCTCACCGTGGACGGCGACGCGCTCGGCACGCCGGCCTACATGCCGCCGGAGCAGGCGCGGGGAGATGTGCATCGGTTGGGGCCGCCGGCCGACGTGTATGCGGTGGGCGCGATGCTGTACCAGGCGATCGCCGGCGAGGCGCCCTACGTCGGCAAGGGCGAACGGGTGGCGGCGCAGGTCGTGCGCGAACGGGTGGTCGCCGGCCCGCCGCGGGCGCTGGCCAGCCGGGGCGAGCACGCGCCCGCCGAGTTGGTGGCGATCTGCGAGCGGGCGATGGCGCGCGACCTCGACCAGCGCTACCCCTCGATGCAGGCCTTGGCGGCGGACTTGCGTGCCTACCTCGAGAGCCGGGTGGTGTCGGCCTACCGCACCGGCACGTGGGCCGAGACGCGCATGTGGGTGCGGCGCAACCGTGGTCTGGCGGCGTCGCTGGGGGCCTCGGTGCTGGTCCTGCTGGCGGCCGTCGCCGCGGTGAGTCTGTTCTGGCAGCGTGCCGCCCGCATGCAGGCCAGCGAGAGTCTGCGCGCCGATGTGCTCGCGGCACGCGCGGCGGTCGACAGTCTGCGCCAGCAGACGCAGGACCCGGACTTCGAGCCGCCGCCGGGCGAGACCACGTTCGCGTGGTGGTGCGCCCGCGTGCACGAGTTGATCGATGGCTTGCCCGACTCGAACCGGCCGAACGGCCGGCGCGCCGGCCTGCGTGAGTTCCGGGCGGCGCTCGGGGCGCTGCGGCGCGAGCCGTCGGCGGCGACGACCAAGGCGAACGGCGAAGGCGCTCCGTTTCCGCGGCAGGAGGAACTCGAAACGAAGCGCGTCCGCCTGACCTGGTACGCGCGCATGCTCGGCGACGATGAGTTTCCTGAGCCGGTGCTGCCGGCGGCGCATCGTTCGATTGCCGAGGATGCACGCGGCGCCAAGCGTCTCAACGAGTTGGCATGGTTCTACGTCGACCCACGGGCACCGCAGTGCGGCTTCGAGAGCACGGGTCTGGGGCTGGCGCAGGCGGCGGTGAATCGGTTGCTCGGCCCGGTGAGGCCCCGGCGTCCGCTCCTGGTGGAGCGCCCTGAGGATTTCGCGGTGCCGATGGAGCCGGGCGCGACGGGGCGGCCCTTCTCTGTGGATCGCTACGCCCCCTATGACGCAATGAGCTATCTGCGGAAGTGTCGGGACACGTATGCGTGGGCACTCTACCGTACACGGCGCTTCGACGAGGCCCGGCTGCAGGAGCGGCTGGCGTTGGCCGCAGCTGATTTGACGCTGGTTGCGGATCTGGACGCCGAGATCACGCGCTGGCATAACGGTGCCGCGGCCCGGGAGCGCACGCGCCTCGCGGCGGAAGTTGTGACGCTCGGGGAGGAGGCCGCGGTCTGGCAGGCCGTGCGCGACCGCGACATGGCGCATGTGCTCTGGTACGAGCAACTCGCCGAGATCGTGTCGGTCATGGACGCTCTGGCGTCGCGGCTCGGTTCCAACGAGCGGACGCTCGGCGCGGAGGTTCGCGCGCCGACTTGGGAAGACGCGATCGCTGCCATAGCGGCGCTGGCTGACTACCGCGGGCTGAGGCTCTCGCGGCAGGTGGACCTGGTGCCGCTCGGGCCCGATCCGAACTCCGGTCTCTGGGAGTTCGCGCACACCGGCTCGGGGGAGCGAGTCACGCGCGGTGGCGATGGGTTTCTCCGGCTCGCGGAGGACTCAGGGATCGTGTTCGTGCTGCTGCCCGCCTGCGAGGCGTGGGTTCGAGACGGTCAGGACTGGGAGCCGATGGCGAGGGTGGACATCGGAGCGTTCTTCATCGGGAAGTACGAGGTGACCCGGGCTCAGTGGCGAGCCCTGGCGGGGTCGTGGCACGAAGACCTGGGTGCACGAATGAGTCTGCCCGTGGCGAGCGTCAGCCATGACGACTGTCTCGCTGCTTTGGGTAGAGCTGCCGGTTGGCTGACGTTGCCGACCCAGGCGCAGTGGGCCTACGCCTGCTGGGGCACGAGGAGCCCGGTCGGATGGGGCATCGTGCCGAGTGCCGCTGACCTTCGCATGCCGGGTGTGCCTCTGTGCTCTGTCGTCGTGACCCAGGCCAATGAACGCGGCATTCACGGCATGTTGACGAATGCGAAGGAACGGTGTCTCGATGGGCCGACTCCAGGGTATCCGCTGCGAACTGGTGACGGCAAGCGGCTCTGGCACGGCTGGCTGAACACGTTCGGCGCCTTCGGAGGTCCGTGGAGCGCCAGCGCAGGCAATCATCAGTGGGACGACATCGCGATGAGGAGTGATCGTGTAAGCAATGTCGGATTGCGCGTGGCGCGGCCCGTGATGCGGTGACTGACCAGGGGGCGTGCACGACGGATGGCACCTCGCGATAACCGCTCCAGGCCAAGCGCAAGAGCCGTTCCGTCTACCCCAGGCGCCCGCCCATCCGCTCGTCGAGTTCGCGCAGCGCGCGCCGGCGCAGCTCCTGGCACGCCTCCGGGCTCGATCGCCCCATCAGCTCGGCCACCGTCTTCCAGTCGTGGCCGGCGAAGTCGCGCAGCAGGATCACCTCGCGGTGGGCCTCCGAGAGCTCGGCGAGGCACGCGTCGAGGACTCGGGCCTGCTCCGCCCGCGACGCCTTGGCGCAGGCGTCGCTCGAGTTGGCCGGGATCGCGCCCAGGATGCTCGACGCCTCCGGCGGCGCGCTCGCACGCGGCAGGTGGCCACCGCGTTTCTGGGTGCGGTCGCGTCGCGCCAGGTTGCGGATCTCGTTCTCGACCTGCGACGCCACGTAGCAGATGAAGCCGGCGTCGGTGCGCTCCTCGTACCGCGCGACCGACTGCACCAGGCGCAGCAGCACGCCCTGCACCACGTCGTCGACCGACTCGCGCGCGGCCAGGGCCGGACCGAGGCGAACCCGCACGAGGCGCGCGACGCGCTCGAGGTAGCGCTCGATCAGCGAGTTCAGCGCGGCTGGGTCGCCGGTCCGGCAGCGAGCGAGCAGCAGGTGCGTGTTGCAGGCGGACGGGTTGGTCTCCAAGGCACTCCTCCGCCCGTCATCTGACCACGCCGGTGGACCCCGAGCCAGGGGCAGGCGCCGCCAACCTCACCGCCCGTCGGGGCTCTTCTCACGCGTCGGGTTCGCGGCGTACGCGGCGGAGCCGCCGCGCGGGATCGACAGCGTCTGCCAGCGGTCGCCGGCGAACGCCCGCGCCATGAGCGCGATCTGGCCGACGTGGTAGGCCAAGTGGGCGACCGAGCGCAGCAGCGCGTCGCCGACCGTGAGCGGCTGGTCGCGGATGGTCACGGTGCGGCCCAGGGCGTCGGGGCCGGCGGCGGCGACGTCAGCGAGCGCCCGATCCAGCACGGTCCATGCCTCCCGCCAGCGCGCCATCAGCTCGGCGCGCGTGACGCCTGGAGCCTCGAACTCGCGGTCGCGGTCGCGCCACGGCTTCTCGCCGTCGGTGGTCAGGAAGTCGGTGAAGCGCGAGCGCAGGTTGCCGGCGAGATGAGCCATGACCACGGCGATCGAGTTGCCGTGCGGGTCGAGGCATTGGTCGAACGCGGCGTCGGAGACTTGCGCGACGGCGAGTTCGGCCATGCGGCGGTGGCGCGCGTACTCGGTGCGGATGGAGGCGAGCAGATCCATGGTGGGTCGCGGGGCGTTGCAGCCCGGTCGGAGGCCGACTCGCGGCCGGCGCCCGATGCGGGGGCGCGACCGCCGAGGCTACCGGTTGCTTCCCCCGGTGGCGAGCACGCGGGCCGCAGCCCGACCTACAGCAGTGCCACCGAAGGGGTCGACACGAGCGCGGTTCCGGCGCGGAACACGAGCGCTTGCATGACGATGGGGCGGCTCGTTGGCGGCGTCGCGAACGGCAGGGGCAAGGTCGCGTCGCCAATGGTGTTGGCGACGACCACGCCCAGCAGCACGGCGCCGGCCGGATCGAACCAGACGGAACCGAACGGGGTGGGCGTCGGCGCGTGCGGCAAGCCGGCCACGACGGCGACCGTGTCCTGGGCCGAACCGCGGTACTGCGCCGCCGTCCGTGGCGGGTTGTTCGTCACCGTGAGGGATGGTACCTGTGCGCTCACCATCGTGAGCCCCGGTCCGAGGCTCCCGGTCAGCAAGGTCGCCGGGTCCTGGACCAGGAGCGAGACGTAGTTCGGCAGCACTTCGCACGCCAACGGGCCGCCGCCGGCCAGCCACGAACGGCCGGTGGCGACGCTGAGGCCGGCGAACGCGCGCAGCGCCGCGGCCGACAGGGACGGCGTCGCCAGGTTGCGCCCACCGGCGACCACGGTCTGGTTGAGGGTGAGATAGGTGTCGACGGCCTGGATGCCCAGCGCGGCGCTGGCGGTCGGCGTCAACGTGTCCAGCCCCACCACGCTGCATCCGGTGCAAACGATCGTGCTTCGCGCGATGAACAGCGCCTCGCTGCGTGCGCCTTCGAGTCGACTCTCTTCGATCGCCACCTGGGCGCAGTCGAAGATCTGCAAGCTCACGCCCGAGGCGAGTCCGCCCAGCCACCGCAAGACGACGGTGCCGGCGCAGTTGCGGGCGGTGATGAGGACCTGGCCGGCCGGTCCGTCGAACCCCGCGACCACGCAGGTCTTGCCGACGCCGACGTCGTGCATGGTCAGCGGGGCCCCCTGCAGCGGAACGGCCGAGCCGACCCCGACGATGCGCAGCGCCTTGCTGACGTGGGCCGTCTGGTAGGCGGTCGCACCGCGGCGCCGAACCTCGATGGCATCGCCGTCCACCGCCGCGGCGACGGCCGGCGGCAGGTCGGTGAAGTCGACCCCTGGTCCGCCTGCCGCGTCGACGATCCAGGTGCGCTGCGCCGACAGTGCGGCGGCGGTGGCCAGCAGAGTCAGGAGGGGCGTCGACAGGGTGCCGTTCATGCCGGCGGGTGCCCGAGGGCGCGCGCCACGTAACCGCCAAAAGGTCCCCGGCGAGCCGGCGTCCGACCCGAACCCGTGGCCCCACGCGCGACCTCCGACGCTGTTCTGGGGTGACTGCCAGCGACTTCCGGCACAGCTTCCTTGACAGCGCGCGCCCGGTCCCTACGCTTCCCCGCCCTTCTTCGGCCGGGGTCGACCGGCCGCCTTCCGCGCATGCCAACGATCAACCAGCTCGTCCGCAAGGGCCGCAAGAGGCTTCGCTACCAGAGCAAGTCGCCCGTCCTGGATGCCTGCCCGCAGAAACGCGGCGTGTGCCTCCAGGTCAAGACCATGACGCCCAAGAAGCCGAACTCGGCTCTGCGCAAGATCGCGCGCGTGCGTCTGTCGAACAGCAAGGAAGTCACCGTCTACATCCCCGGCGAGGGCCACAACCTGCAGGAGCACTCGATCGTGCTCATCCGTGGCGGCCGCGTGCGCGACCTGCCGGGCGTGCGCTACCACGTGCTGCGCGGCTGCCTCGATGCCTCGGGCGTGGAGGATCGGCGGCGCGGGCGGTCGAAGTACGGCACCAAGCGGCCCAAGAAGTGAGGATGAGGTAGAGCCATGCGACGCCGCATCATCAAGAAGGAGAAGCCGGAAGGGGCTTCCAAGTCGTTCCAGTCGACCGAGATCTACCTCAAGCCGGACGCGCGCTACCAGTCCAAGCTGGCGACGAAGATCGTCAACAAGCTCATGTGGGGTGGCAAGAAGTCGACGGCGCAGCGCATCTTCTACGATGCCGTCGACATGGTCTCGAAGAAGGTCGAGGTCGACCCCGTCGACATCTTCACCAAGGCCATCGACAACGTGAAGCCGCACCTCGAAGTGCGCAGCAAGCGTGTCGGCGGCGCCACCTACCAGGTGCCGATGGAGGTCAACAAGCGGCGCCAGCAGAGCCTGGCCATCCGCTGGCTGGTCGATGCGGCCCGCGCCAAGCGCGGCAAGCCGATGGCCAAGCGCCTCGCCGACGAGCTCTTCGACGCCTACAACAACCAGGGCGCCGCGGTCACCAAGAAAGAGAACGTGCACAAGATGGCCGAGGCGAACAGCGCCTACAGCCACTTCGCCTGGTGACCCTTCGCCGGCGACGCTTCGCCTGGTGACCCCCCGCGCGCCACTGCGCCCGCGCATGCCGCTGCGCCCGGCGCCGCGGTGAACTGACGTCGACGGAATCGCGTTCGATCCGCGTAGCATGGCGCGATCCGGATCCCGCGCGCCGGCAGCCCGCGGGAGCGTCCTCGTTCCGACCCGCGCACGTGAGTGCTGTCCAGAGAATCCGCAACCTCGGCATCGTCGCGCACATCAACGCCGGCAAGACGACGCTGAGCGAGCGCATGCTGTTCGTCACGGGGCGTGTGCGCTTCATGGGCGAGGTCGACCACGGCACGGCGGCCATGGACTACTTGCCTGAGGAGCAGCGCCGCGGGATCTCGATCCGCGCCGCGTGCACGACGCTGCGCTGGCGCGACTGCGTGCTCAATCTCGTGGACACGCCGGGCCACATCGACTTCGGCGCCGAGGTGGAGCGGACGCTGCGCGTGCTCGACGGCGCGGTCCTCGTGCTCGACGGCGTGCGCGGCGTCGAGTCGCAGACCGAGGCCGTGTGGCACCAGGCACGCACGCACCGCGTGCCCGTGCTGGCCTTCGTCAACAAGCTCGACCGCGCCGTTGCCGATTGGACGCGGGTGTTGCAGTCGATGCGCGCCCGCATGCAGGTCGAGGTGCTACCGGCCGTCGTGCCGCTGCTCGGTCCCGAAGGGATCACCGGTCTGATCGACGTCGTCAGCGGCACCAGAACGCAGTGGATCGAGGGTGGGGAGGTGGCGGCCGATCCGCGCCAGGCGCGGGCGGCGCTCGTCGAGGCCGCGGCCGACGTGGACGCGAGCATCTTGGAAGACTTCGTGCACGAGCGCGAGGTCGACGCCTTGCGTCTGCGGGCAGCGCTGCGCGCGAAGGTCGCCGCCGGCCAGGCCGTGCTGGTCTTCGCGGGCTCGGCGCTGCGCAACCGCGGAGTCGCCGAGTTGCTCGACGGGATCGTGGCCTTCCTGCCCTCGCCCCTCGATGCGCCCGCGGTGAGCGGGCTCGGCGGCGAGGTCCGCGCGCCGTCCGAGCACGAACCGTTGTGCGCCTTCGTCTTCGGTTCCGTGCCGGACGGGCAGGAGGAACTCGCGGTGGCGCGGATCTACTCCGGTGCCTTGGTGCCCGGAGCGTTGCTGCAGGCGAGTGCCAGGGCCGAGCCGCTACGGGTTCTGGCGATGTGGCGCCTGCACGCCGAAGACCGCGAGGCGGTGGCGCGGGCCGGCCCCGGCGACATCCTGGCGCTCGGCGGTGAGATCGGGGTGTTGCCGCCGGGAACCACCTTGTTCGCGCCGGGGCATCCGATCGCCTTGGCTCCCACCCGGTTGCCCACCCCGGTCCTCAGCGTCGTGCTCGAACCGCGCCATCTCGCCGACCGCGAGCGTCTCGAGGCCGCGGTCCGCCGCCTCGTGCGTGCCGATCCGGCGCTGGAGGTGCGGCACGACCCCGAGCGCGATGTCCTCGTGCTCACCGGCATGGGCGAGCTGCACCTCGAGGTTGCCGGCGAGCGTCTGCGGGCGGCCGTGGGCGACTGCTTCCGGGTCGGAAGGCCTGAGGTGGCGCGCCGGGAGACGGTGCTTCGGTCGGCGATGGGGGCCGGCGAGTGGCGTGTGCCCGAGCTGCGCGCCCGAGTGGCGGTCGGCTTGCGGATCGTGCCGGACCCTGGGTCCGGTCCTGCCCGCGTTCGCCCGGGGGCCGGCGTCGCCGGCCCTGGCTCGGCCGACCTTGCGTGCGCCGTGAGCTTGTGCAGCTCGCTGCAGGGACGGCTGAGCATCGGCCTGCGCTCGGGTTGGCCGGCGCACGACCTCGAAGTCGAGATCGTGTCGCTCGAGGTCGAGGCCGATCCCGGGGTGGACCTGATGCCTCTGTGTGTCGAGGCTGCCGATGTCGCGTTGCGCCGGGCGCTGGTCGACGCCGACCCCCGGTTGCTCGAGCCCCGCGTCCGTCTCCAGGTCGTCTGTCCCCACGACGCGCTTTCGCCGGTGCTCGGCGACCTCCGCGGCAAGGGGGTGGACATCTCCGGCGTCGACCTGGACGGCGACGTGGCGCGTGTCGCGGGCACCGCCCCGCTTGCCCGCATGCTCGGCTACGCCACTCGACTCCGCTCCTTGACTCGAGGGCTGGGAAGCTTCCGGATGGAACCGGCCGGATATGCGCCGGCGGAGGGCGGCGAGGTCTGAGTCGGGGCTGGGCGCCCGCTCCAGAAGCTACCGGGGATCTTCGCTTGACTCTCGCTGGGGCGGTCGCTAACATCTTCGTTCCTTCCGCCCGGAGCGGTGCCCGGATCGTCCTAAGTGCGGCTCAGAAATGAGTTTGCGGCGACCGAGGTAGACCACCGAGGTAGGGAGGTGTCCCACCGCCTTCGCCACCGCCAGCCGCAGGAACAGGAGCCGTCGTCGTGCAAGAGAAGATCCGCATTCGCATGGAGGCGTACGACCACGAGGCTCTCGACCAGGCGGCGCTCGACATCGTCGAGACCAGCAAGCGGACGGGAGCGAGGGTGGTCGGGCCGGTGCCGCTGCCCACCCGCATCGAGCGCTACACGGTGCTGCGCTCGCCGCACGTCGACAAGAAGAGCCGCGAGCAATTCGAGATCCGCACGCACAAGCGCGTGGTCTACATCGAGGAGCCGACTTCGAAGACGGTCGATGCGCTCAGCAAGCTCAACATGGCGGCGGGTGTCGACATCCGCATCAAGACGACGTAGTCCGCGACGGTGACGAAGCGGTTTCGGTGATCCCTGACTGAGGTCGAGTGCGATGGTCAAAGTGAAGTCGTTTGCCGGCGGTTCCGTCGCCGAGCGTGAAGTCGACGCCAACGTGTTCGGTGGGCGGGTGCTCGGGCGCACGCTCAAGGAGGCGGTGGTCATGTACGAGGCCAACCGCCGGCAGGGCACCCACAGCGCCAAGACCCGCTCGGAAGTGCGGGGCGGCAACAAGAAGCTGTGGAAGCAGAAGCACACCGGCCGCGCGCGCATGGGGACGACCAAGTCGCCGGTGTGGACCGGCGGCGGCATCGCCTTCCCGCCGAAGCCGCGCGACTACAGCTACCACATGCCGAAGAAGGCGCGCCGCGCCGCGCTCTACACCGCGATCTTCGGCAAGCTGCGCGACGGCGAGATCGGCGTGGCCGATGGCTTTCCCGCGGACAAGCCCAGCACCAAGGCGGCGCTGGGGGTGCTCAAGGCGCTCGCCATGGATGGCAGCGCCACGGTGGTGACCGAGGGCATCGACCGCAACCTGTGGCTGTCGCTGCGCAACGTCCCCAACGTGGAGGTGATGCCGGTCGGCGACCTCAACGCGCTGGATGTCTTGAAGCGGCGCTACGTGGTTTGCACCCCGGCGGCGATGGACGCGCTGAGCGCCCGCGCCAAGGCCCACAACGACGCCAAGCGCCGCAAGGAGAAGTGACGTGGCCGCCAACCCCAATCAGTACTACCACGTCATCCGCAAGCCGCTGATGACGGAGAAGACGACTCTGGCCCAGGGGCGCGCCAACAAGTACGCGTTCCGCGTCGATCCGCGCGCCACCAAGCCGGAGATCAAGAAGGCGATCGAGACGCTGTTCAGCGTGACGGTCGAGGGTGTCAACGTCCTGACCATGCCGTCCAAGATGCGGCGTGTGCTGGGGCGGCCGGGCCGCAGCCCGGAGTGGAAGAAGGCCGTCGTCACCCTCAAGCAAGGTGACACGATCGAGCTGGCATAGCGCGGCGAGGAGCGAACGATGGGCATCAAGGTCTACAAGCCGACTTCCGCAGGGCGACGCAACTCGTCGGTCCTCGACTTCTCGCACCTCACCAAGAAGCGGCCGGAGAAGAGTCTGGTCGAGCGCCTGGCGCGCACCGGTGGTCGCAACGCACACGGCCACACGACGGTGCGCTTCCGCGGCGGCGGTGCGCGCAAGCTGTATCGCAAGATCGACTTCCTGCGCACCAAGGACGGCGTGCCGGGCACGGTGGCGGCTCTCGAGTACGACCCCAACCGCAACGCCGACATCGCGCTCATCCACTACGCCGACGGTGACAAGCGCTACATCCTGGCTCCCAACGGCCTGAGCGTCGGCGCCAAGGTCGTGTCCGGCGAGCGCGTCGAGCCGGACGTCGGCAATGCCATGCCGCTGTCCGCGATCCCTCTCGGTCTCCCGGTGCACAACGTCGAGCTGCAGCCGGGTCGTGGCGGGCAGATGGCGCGTTCGGCAGGGATGTCGTGTCAACTGGTTGCGCGCGACGGCGACTACGCCATCCTCATCCTGCCGTCCGGCGAGACGCGCAAGGTGCTGGTGCGCTGCCGCGCGACGATCGGTCAAGTCGGCAACCTCGACTACCAGCACATCCGCTGGGGCAAGGCCGGCCGCATCCGCCATACCGGTCGCCGCCCGCACAACCGCGGCACCGCGATGAACCCGGTCGCCCACCCGATGGGCGGCGGTGAAGGTCGAACCGGTGGTGGTCGACACCCGTGCTCGCCGCGCGGCAGGTTGGCCAAGGGCGGCAAGACCCGCAAGGGCAAGGCGCGCTCCAACCAGTTCATCATCCGGCGCCGCAAGCGCGGCAAGCACCAGAACACGTGAGGCCCCTTCGGAGCACTGGAGAGACTGACCGATGAGTCGCAGCGTCAAGAAAGGCCCGTACGTCGACCACAATGTGGCAGAGAAGGTGGCGGCGATGAACGCGGCGAAGAAGCGCGAGCCCATCAAGACGTGGGCGCGTGCGTGCACCATCACGCCGGACTTCGTTGGGCACACCTTCATGGTGCACAACGGACGCGTGTTCCTGAAGTGCTACGTGACCGAGGACATGGTGGGTCACCGGCTGGGCGAGTTCGCGCCCACCCGCACCTTCCGTGGCCACGGTGGCAGCAAGGATTCGTGATCCATGGGTCGCATCACCAAGAACTATCCCCGCGGCAAGGCCGAGCCGACTCTGCAGCAGGCGCGCCAGTTCCGCGCCGTGCACCGCTACGCCCGGTCGGGGGAGTACAAGGCGCGCCGGATCATCGACATGATCCGCGGTCTGCCGGTCAACCGGGCACTCGACCTACTGTCGATCGACCGGCACCGGGCCACGCCGATGGTGCGCCGCGTGCTGGAGTCTGCGGTGGCGAACGCTCTGCAGGATGCCGGTGTGCGCGCCAACCGTCTGGTGGTGTCACAGGCGTGGGTCGGCGGTGGCCCGCTGTTGATGGGGCGTCATCGCTGGCGCTCCGGGCCGCAGGGACGCGCGTTCCCGATCCGCAAGCGCACCTGCCACATCCACATCTACGTTGCCGACCCACAGGTCGCGGCCGCTGCCGAGGCTGCCGAGGCTGCGAAGGAGAACAGCTGACATGGGGCAGAAGACCCACCCGACCGGGTTCCGCATCGCCATCACTGAGCCTTGGCGCTCGCGCTGGTACGCGACCGCCAAGGACTTTCCGCGCCTGCTGCTGGAGGACCAGAAGATCCGGCAGTACGTCACCAAGAACTGGGCGTTCGCCCAGATTCCGCGGGTCGAGATCGAGCGCACCGGGGACCTGGTGACCGTGTTCTTGCACACGGCGCGTCCGGGCATCCTCATCGGCAAGAAGGGCGCCAAGGTCGACAAGCTGCGCGAGGACCTCGAGAAGCTCACCGGCAAGCCGGTGCGCATGAAGATCATCGAGATCCACCGCCCCGAGCTCGAGGCGACGCTCGTGGCCGACGCCATCTCGGAGCAGATCATCAAGCGCATCAACTATCGTCGCGCTCTGAAGAAGGCGGCGGAGGCCTCGATGGCCGCCGGCGCCAAGGGCATCAAGATCCTGGTCGCCGGCCGATTGGGCGGCGCCGAGATGGCGCGTGTGGGCGAGATCCGCAAGGGTCGCATTCCCACCACCACTCTGCGCGCTCAGGTCGATTTCGGCACGAGCACGGCGCGCACCACCTATGGCGCGATCGGCGTCAAGGTGTGGATCTTCAAGGGCGAGTTCGGTCCCGACGAGACCACCGGCGGTTTGCTGCCGGTGCGCACCGCGGCGGAGAGGACATTCTGAGGAGACCCAGCCATGTTGATGCCCAAGCGAGTCAAGTACCGCAAGAAGATGCGTGGAGTCATCCGCGGGCGAGCGACCAGCGGCAACACGGTCGCCTTCGGTGAATGGGGTCTGCAGTCGCTGGAGCCGGGCTGGATTCCCGCGCGTTCGATCGAGGCCGGCCGTATCGCCGGCACGCGCGCGGCTCCCGAAGGCCGTCTCTGGATCCGCATCTTCCCGCACCACAGCGTGACCTCGACTCCGGCCGAGACTCGCCTGGGCACCGGCAAGGGCGACATCGACTACTGGTGCGCGGTGGTCAAGCCCGGCACCGTCCTGTACGAGATCGGCAACGTCACCGAAGCGGTCGCCAAGCTGGCGCTCAACCGCATGGCGCACAAGCTGCCGGTGAAGTGTCGCCTCGTGCAGAGGAGGCACGTCTGACATGGCTATCGCCGACATCCGCGGCAAGGACTCCCGCGAGCTGCACCTCGACCTGCAAGCTCTGCAAAAGGAGTACTTCGAGTTGAAGTTCAAGGGCGCGACGGAAGTCGTCGCCAAGACCGCCCGTTTCCGGCAGATCCGGCGTGAGCGCGCCCGGATCCTCACCGTACTCGGTGAGCGCCGCCGGCAGGAGGCCAAGGTATGAGTGAGCAGACCAAACGCACGCAGCGGCGCACGCAGATCGGGCAGGTGACCTCCGACAAGATGAAGGAGACCATCGTGGTCGAGGTGCAGCGCCTCGTCCGCCATCCGCGCTACGACAAGTACCTGCGGCGGCGCACGAAGCTCTACGCGCACGACGCCAACAACGAGGCGAAGGTCGGCGACACCGTCGAGGTGATGGCTACCCGCCCGCTGTCGAAGCTCAAGCGTTGGCGCTTGCTCCGCATCATCAATCGGCCGCAGACCGTGTAGTCGCGAGGAGGTGCCGTCGTGATCCAAGAACAAACGATACTGGACGTGGCCGACAACACTGGCGCGAAGCAGGCCATGTGCATCAAGGTGCTGGGCGGCAGTGGCCGGCGGTATGCCTCCTTGGGCGACGTGATCATCGCGTCGGTCAAGCGGGCGTTGCCGCACGGCGAGGTGAAGGCCGGTGACGTGGTCCGGGCGGTGGTGGTGCGGGCACGACGCAATGTGCGGCGGGCCGACGGCAGCTACGTGCGCTTCGACCGCAACGCCCTGGTCATCATCGACAAGGAGAACAACCCGCGCGGGACGCGCATCTTCGGCGCCGTGGCTCGCGAGCTGCGTGACCGGAACTTCATGAAGATCGTGTCCTTGGCGGAGGAGGTCGTCTGATGCCCGCGATTCACAAGGCTGCGCCCACGCGCAAGAAGATGCACGTCAAGAAGGGCGACAAGGTCGTCGTCATCGCGGGTCGTTGGCGCTCGAGCGAGCCGCGCGAGGTGCTCAAGGTAGACGCCCTGAAGAGCCGCGTCGTGGTCCAGGGCGTGAACCTGCGCTGGAAGAACACGGCGCGGTCGCAACAGAACCCCAAGGGTGAGCGCGTGCAGAAGGAGTTCCCGATCGCTTCGAGCAACGTCTTGTTGTGGAGCGAGAAGGCAAAGAAGGGTGTGCGCACGCGCTCCCAGGTCGTCGACGGCAAGCGTGTGCGCGTCGGCACGTGTGGCACCAAGTTCGACTGAGGCGAGGTAACCGAACGTGAGCAAGGACAAGAAGAGCGCCGACAAGTCGGACACCAAGCAGGAACGGGTCGTTCCTCGCCTGCTGCTGAAGTACCGCGACGAGGTCGTCCCCGCGCTGCGGCAGCAGTTCCAGCTCAAGAACCCGATGCAGACCCCCAAGCTCGCCAAAATCGTGGTGAACATGGGGATCGGCAAGGCGGTCGAGAACAAGGCGCGCATCGAATCCGGCGCCAAGGAGCTGGGAACGATCACCGGCCAGAAGCCGGTGATCACCAAGTCCAAGCACGCCGTCGCCGGCTTCAAACTGCGCGAGGGCATGCCGATCGGTGTCGCCGTGACCCTTCGCGGCGCCCACATGTGGGAGTTCTTCGACCGCTTCGTTGCGATCGCGGTCCCGCGTATCCGCGACTTCCGCGGCTTGCCGAACAAGCTCGACGGACGCGGCAGCTACAGCGTCGGTCTATCGGAGCAGAGCGTGTTTCCCGAGATCAACCTCGACAAGGTCGAGTTCGTGCAGGGCATGAACATCACGTTCGTGACCACGGCCAAGAACGACGAGCAGGGCTACGCTCTGCTCGAGAAGCTGGGAGTTCCGTTCAGGAAGTAAGCGCCATGATGACCGATCCCATCGCTGACCTCTTGACTCGGGTCCGCAACGCGCTGTCGAACCGTTCGAACAGCTGCTCCGTGCCGGGCAGCAAGCTCAAGGTGCGTGTCCTCGACGTGCTCAAGCGCGAGGGCTACATCTCCGGCTACGAAGTGCACGCCGACGGTCCGCGTAGCGTCATCAATGTGAGCCTGCGCTACGGCCCGGACGGCGAGCAGGTGATCACCTCGATGCGGCGCTACAGCAGCCCGGGCTGCCGGCGCTACCGCGGCGTCGAGGATCTGCCGAAGGTCCGTGGTGGCCTCGGCATCGCAGTCGTGTCCACCAACCAGGGCGTGCTCTCCGATCGCGAGTGCCGCGCCAAGCGTGTCGGTGGCGAAGTCCTCTGCCTTGTGGAGTAGCCATGTCGCGCGTCGGAAGAGTACCTGTCCCGATCCCAGCCGGCGTGACCGTGTCGGCCAAGGACCGTGTCGTCACGGTCAAGGGCCCCAAGGGCGAGCTGAAGTACAAGCACCGGCCCGAGGTCGACGTCGCGATCGACGGCGCTGCCATCAAGGTGACCAACAACCGGTCGCCGTACGAGAAGGCGGCGCGCGCCTACCACGGCATGACGCGGGCGTTGCTGCAGAACATGGTCCACGGCGTTGCCCAGGGCTACGAACGCAAGCTCGAGATCACCGGCGTCGGCTACACGGTCAAGCTCGAGGGCAAGAACCTGGTGCTGACCCTCGGCTACGCCAATCCGGTGAAGGTGCCGGTGCCGCCGACGGTGCAGGTCGACGTGCCCAACCAGACCAGCCTGGTCGTCCGCGGAGCGGATCTGCAGCAGGTGGGTCTGTTCACGGCGCAGGTGCGCAAGCTGAAGCCGCCCGAGCCGTACAAGGGCAAGGGCTTCCGCTACGAGAACGAGGTCATTCGTCGCAAGGCCGGGAAGGCCTTCGGTTCGGCGTGAAGCCGTTGAGGAACAGTCATGGCTGAGGTTGCACTCGAACGATCACTCAACCGCAGGCGCAAGGCGTGGCGCGTGCGCAAGCGCCTTCGTGGCGACGCCACGCGGCCGCGCATGTCCGTGTTCCGCAGCAACACGAACATCTACTGCCAGATCATCGACGACGTGTCCGGCCGCACTCTGGCGGCGGCTTCTTCGCTCGACAAGGATCTGCGCACGCAGCTCGCTGGTCTGAAGAAGACCGACGTGGCCGCCAAGGTCGGCGACCTCATCGCCGTGCGCGCGAAGCAGGCCGGAGTCTCGCAGGTGCGCTTCGACCGCGGCCCCTACGTCTACCACGGC
Source organism: Planctomycetota bacterium (assembly GCA_041398565.1). Taxonomy (GTDB): domain Bacteria; phylum Planctomycetota; class UBA1135; order UBA1135; family UBA2386; genus DATGPD01. The sequence goes on from JAWKUN010000002.1 coordinate 1,599,783, forward strand.
CGCGTGAAGGCCCTTGCCGACGGTGCTCGCAAGGGCGGGCTGGAGTTCTGAAATGGTGAAGCCCAAGTATCCTCCCGTTCCGATCGAGGAATCGCTCGTCGTCGATTGCGACGACGACGTCATCGCCATCAGCCGTACCGCGGCCGTGGTGAAGGGCGGCCGCCGATTCTCCTTCAACGCGCTCAGTGTCGTCGGCAACCGCGACGGTCTCGTTGGCCTGGGCTACGCCAAGGCCAAGGAGGTGCCGAACGCGGTCGAGAAGTCGGTCAAGGAAGGCAAGAAGCGCCTGATGCGCGTCGTCCGCGACGGTGGCACCATTCCGCACATGGTCGAGGGACGCTTCTGCGCCACGCGCGTGCGGCTGGTCCCGGCGGCACCCGGAACGGGCGTCATCGCCGGTCGCTCGGTGCGCAAGGTCGTCGAACTCGCCGGCATCCGCGACGTGTTGACCAAGACCTACGGTTCCACCAACCCGATGAACGTCGTCAAGGCGACGATGGCGGCGTTGGCCATGTTGCGCGACAGGAAGACCATCGAGGCGCTGCGCGGAGTGAGCATCCAATGAACCTGCACGAAGCCAAGGCGCTGGGTCTGCGTTACAAGACCCGCAAGCGTGTCGGCCGCGGCTCCGGCAGCGGCCACGGCAAGACCTCGGCGCGCGGCCACAAGGGGGCCAAGGCGCGCTCGGGTTGGTCGATGCGCATCGGCTGGGAAGGCGGCCAGATGCCGTTGTTCCGCCGCTTGCCCAAGCGCGGTTTCAACAACAAGAACTTCCGCAAGGTCTACACCATCATCAACGTCGGTGACCTGGAGGCCTCGTTCGAGGCCGGAGCGACCGTCGACCTGGGCGCGGTGATCGCCAAGGGTTTGACCTCGCAGGAGAAGCACTCCGACCTGTTCAAGGTGCTGGGCAACGGCGCGTTGACCAAGAAGTTCACCGTGCGCGCTCACGCCGTCACCGAGTCGGCGCGAGCCAAGATCGAGGGTGCAGGCGGTGCCGTCGAGATCATCCCCGGCGTGCAGTACCGGCCCAAGTTCACCGCCCGCGGCGCCAGCGCGCCGCGCAAGCCCGGCGCACGTACGCCGGACAAGGTCTGAGTCGTCCACACTGAACCCGTCAGGCGGCGAGGCAAACGATGAGCTCCACGATGATCACTGTCCTGCGCGACAAGGAGATCCGTCACCGCATGCTGGTGACGCTGGGCATGTTGTTCTGCTACCGGGTCGGCTTCATCGTGCCGCTGCCGGGCGTCAACATCCAAGAGTTCACGCGTCAGCAGGAGGTGGGCGGGGACTTCGGTGGCATCTTCAACTTGATGAGCATGCTGACCGGCGCCCAGCTGACCAAGGCGACGCTCTTCTCGCTCGGGGTGATGCCGTACATCTCGGCGAGCATCATCTTCTCGCTGCTGACGAAGATGGTGCCCTCGCTGGAGCGGCTGGCCAAGGAAGGCGCGGCTGGTCAACGCAAGATCAATCACTACACGCGACTGGCGACGATCCCGATCTGCCTCCTGCAGTCGTTCTTCGTCATCTTCGGCGTGTTGCGATCCGAACAAGGGCAGCAGCTGCTCTATCCGGGTGTGCAACAGTGGTTCGGGCTCTACGTGCTCGTGGTGATGGTGGCGCTGACCGCCGGCACCCTGTTCATCATGTGGCTCGGTGAGCAGATCCAAGAGCACGGCATCGGCAACGGCATCTCGCTGATCATCATGGCGGGCATCGTCTCCGATCTGCCCGCTGCGCTCCGACCGACGCTGGTTTCGAGCAGCCAGGCCGGGACCGGAACGCAGACCTACCAGACGTTGCTGCTGTTCGTCGGTGCGTGGATCGTCGCCGTGGTGGCGGTGGTCTTCATCACCAAGGCGCAGCGGCGGATTCCGATCCAGCAGAACAAGCAGACGCGCGGGCGGCGGGTGTACGGCGGCCAGCGCCACTTCCTGCCGATCAAGGTCAACTTCGCCGGCGTGATGCCGATCATCTTCGCTTCGGCGCTGCTGGTCGTGCCGTCGCTGATCGGCGGGTTCGTCGGCTGGAACTGGTTGCGCGACGCCTTCCAGTACCAACGCGGTTTCTGGTTCGTGGCCAGCTACGTCGCGTTGATCTTCTTCTTCTCCTTCTTCTGGGCGTCGCTGATGCTGCAGCCGGCGGAGATCGCCAACAATCTCAAGGAGCACGGTGCGTTCGTCCCCGGTCTGCGTCCGGGCAAGGACACCGCCGAGTTCCTGGAGCAGACGATGGTGCGCATCACCCTGGCAGGGGCGGCGTTCCTCGCGATCGTTGCCATCTTCCCGACCCTCGTGGGCGGTCAGTTCAAGGGCCTGAGTCCGACCCTGATCTTCTTCATGTCAGGGACGTCGATCCTCATCGTGGTCGGCGTCGCGCTCGACACGGTCGAGAAGGTCAACTCGATGCTGATCATGCGCAACTACGACGGCTTCATGAAGGAAGGGGCCACTGGTCCGTCGGCCGGGTGGGGGAGGCAGGCGCGCTAAGGTGGTCGCGACCCCCGATCTCCGCGCGGTGTTCCTGGGAGCGCCCGGCGCCGGCAAGGGCACGCAGGCTCAGCGTCTGGCGGCCGAGTGTGGCGTTCTGCACATCTCGACCGGCGACATGCTGCGCGAGCACGTCAAGGCGGGCACCGAGTTCGGCAAGAAGGCCAACACCTTCATGGCGTCCGGGAAGCTCGTGCCCGACGACGTCATCATCGGCATGGTCGAGGAGCGCATCGCTCGCTCGGATGCCGCGAGCGCGGGCCCGTCGTGGATTCTCGACGGCTTCCCGCGCACCCTGCCGCAGGCCGAGGCCCTGGACCGCCAGCTGGGGGCGCGCGGCGTGTCCCACGCGGTGTGGTTCGCCGTCCCCCGGGACGTGCTGGTGGCGCGGCTCAGCGGCCGCCGCACCTGTGGCCAGTGCGGAGCCATCTGGCACGTCGACTTCAAGCCGACCCGCGACCCGTCTGCCTGCGACAAGTGCGGTGGCCCCCTCGTCCAGCGCGAGGACGACCGTCCGCAGGCCGTCGGCAAGCGTCTCGAGGTCTTCGCCCTGCAGACGGAGCCGCTGCTCGCCTACTATCGCCAGCGTCAGGTGCTGGTCGAGCTGGATGCCGACCGCACCCCAGAACAAGTGTTCGCCGACCTGGTGGCCGTCGTGTCCGGCGGAGCCGAGTCGATCGATCGAGGAAACAAGTCATGAAAGTTCGTGCCAGCGTGCGCAAGATGTGCGACGGCTGCCGGATCGTCCGGCGCCGTGGCGTGGTTCGCGTGATCTGCAAGAGCAACCCGCGGCACAAGCAACGGCAAGGTCGCTAGGAGTTCGCGATGCCCCGCATCATCGGTGTTGACATCCCCAACGAGAAGAAGATCGAGGTCTCGCTGACCTACCTGTACGGAGTCGGCCCGGCGCTCTCGAGCCGGATCCTCGACGAGCTCGGGATCCGACCGGATACGCGAGCCAAGGACCTGTCCGACGACGACATCGCGCGCCTCGCCGCGCACATCGAGAAGAACTACGGCGTCGAGGGTTCGCTCCGGCGCCAGATCATCCAGAACATCAACCGTCTCAAGGAGATCAGCTGCTATCGCGGTCTCCGCCATCGGCGTGGGCTGCCTGTTCGCGGCCAGCGTACGCGCTGCAACGCGCGCACCCGCAAGGGTCCGGTGAAGACGGTCGCCAACAAGAAGATCCAGCGCAAGTAGTCCGGAGCCGCAGTCGACCCATGGCCGAGAACACCCAATCCACTGGCAGGAAGAAGCGGCAGCGCCGCAACGTCGGCAAAGCGATCGCCTACGTGAAGGCCAGCTTCAACAACACCATCGTCACGGTCACCGATCTGGGTGGCCAGGTGATCGCCTGGGACTCTGCGGGCACGATCGGCTACAAGGGCAGTCGCAAGAGCACTCCGTTCGCGGCGCTGCGTGCGGCCGAGAAGGTCGCCGACAAGATTCGCAAGATGGGCGTGAGCGAACTCGAGGTTCGCGTGCGCGGGCCCGGATCCGGGCGCGAGTCGGCCATCCGAGCGTTGGCTTCCTCCGGCATCGAGGTCAAGTCGATCGAGGACGCCACGCCCCTGCCTCACAACGGTTGCCGCCCACCGAAACGGCGCCGCGTCTGATTCCGTTCGGGTGGTCCGGTCGCACGTCGATCCGGGCGCCTGATGGGCTCGCCGCGGCGGGCCGCTGCATCGAACGAACAACCACTATCGAGAGCCATCCCGGAGCAACCACATGAGCATGAGAATTCGCTGGCGCAACTTCGAGCTGCCGTCGCAGGTCACGCTCGATCCGGTGACGGCCACGCCGTCGTACGGCAAGTTCATGGTCGAACCCTTCGAGCGTGGCTTCGGCACGACGATCGGCAACGGCCTGCGCCGGGTGCTCCTGTCCTCGATCGAGGGGGCGGCGGTCTACGCCGTGAAGATCGACGGTGTGGTGCACGAGTTCTCGACCATCCCTGGCGTGGTCGAGGACGTCACGATCATCATCCTCAACATCAAGAAGCTGCGGGTGAAGATGCACACCGATGCGCCGGTGACGATGCGCATCGACGTCCAGCGCAGCGGCGTGGTGACGGCGGCCGACATCCAGGCCGACCACAACGTCGAGGTCGTCAATCCGGACCTGCACATCTGCACGCTGACCGAGAACGTGCGCTTCTACTGCGAGATCATGGCGCGTCGTGGCCGCGGCTACGTGATGGCGGAAGAGAATGCCACCGAGGACATGGAGGTCGGCACCATCCCGGTCGACTCGATCTTCAGCCCGGTCTACCGAGTGAAGTACGGCATCGAGAGCACTCGCGTCGGCAAGTTCACCAACTACGACCGCCTGGTGCTCGAAGTCTGGACCGACGGCACGGTCACGCCCGAGATGGCGCTGGTCGAGGCTTCGAAGATCTACCGCAAGCACCTCAACCCGTTCGTCCAGTACTTCGAGTTCAAGCAGGACATGGTCGCCGATTCGGCCGTCCTGGCGCCCGAGGGCGACGAGTCGGCCAAGCGCAAGGAATTGGCCGACCTGCTCTCCAAGTCCGTGGACATGCTCGATCTCTCGGTGCGTGCCAAGAACTGCCTCGACTCCGAGAACATCCAGACGATCCGCGAGCTGGTAGCGATGACCGAATCGGACCTGCTCAAGGTGCGCAACTTCGGCAAGACGTCGCTCAAGGAAGTCAAGACCAAGCTGACCGCGCTCGGACTCACCCTCGGGCTCGACGTGACCGGATACTGATTCGCGACTGAAAGAACCAGAGAGCTCGTGCCATGAGACACCGCATTGCAGGCAAGAAGCTGGGCCGAACCACCACGCATCGGTTGGCCATGGAGCGCAACATGATCGTGTCGGTGATCAGGCATGAGCGCGTCGTCACGACGTTGACGCGTGCCAAGGCCATGCGCCGCAACGTCGACCGCATGATCACCTTGGGCAAGACGCGTAACCTGGCGCGATTCCGCCGGGCGCTGTCGGCGCTGCAGGACCGCGATGCCGTGCGCAAGCTGTTCGACATCCTCGGGCCGCGCTACGCCGCGCGGCGTGGCGGCTACACGCGCGTCGTCCGGCTGCCGGGCTACCGGATCGGCGACGGCGGCACCCGGGCCATCCTCGAACTGGTGGACAACGACGTGCTGGAGCGGCAGAAGGCGCGCGCAGCCGAGGTGGAGAACGAAGTCGAATCGGAAGCCGGCGCGCCGGCGAGCTGACGGCTGCGTTTCCGCCGCTGCGACCGCTACTGGTCGGAAGTCTGACGGGTGGTGCGCACCCAGGTGGTTGCCGGACCTCGCTGGACTGCGAGCACCTTCCAAAGCATGTAGGCGGGGGCTGCCGCCAGGACGACGAGCCCACGCATCCCGAGGCCGCTCAGGGCCAGGCCGCGCAGAACGTAGGCGGCGAGCGCCACCGCGCTGGCGAGCCAGAGCCACACAGCCACCGTTGGTCCGAGCCCGAAGGCCCAGAGCGCACCTTCGCCCACGAGGCCCGCCAAGACCAGGGCGGCGATGCGGCTGAGCGGAGGAAGCAGGATGTCGACCGCGAGGTCGAGGGCGATTCGGCTGCGCCTCGCCGCGCCCAGCAAGGGCGCCAAGTGCTGCTTGCGCACAGCCGCGCGTCCACCCTCCCAGCGCTGCCGCTGGCTGGCGGCGGCCCGTCCTGACGTCACCATCTCGCCCAGCACCTCGGCGTCGTGGACATACTCGACGCGCACGCCGGCCAGACCCAGGGCAATGCCGTACTCCACGTCTTCGACGAGGCCGAAGGCGCGGTGCGGGTGCGCGCGCAGCAGGTCTGCCGTGAAGCACATGCCGTTGCCGCGCAGACCGCAAGAGACACGCAGCTGTTCGCGCCCGAGCGAGCGGAGGTCGTGGAACATGCCCAGCGCGATGGCCATGAGGCGGGTGCGCCAGCCGGCGTCGATGTTGCGCACGCCGTAGCGCATTTGGAGGGCAGCGGCGCCGGCGGCCACGCGTGCATCGAGGGCGTCGAGAGCGTTGCGGGAGACGGTGGAGTCAGCGTCGATCACCACGAGCGCATCGACGGTTGCCTCGCGCAGCAGAGTGTCGAATGCCAGCTCGAGGGCATAGCCCTTGCCGCGCCGCTCCGGGTCGCTGCGTTCGAGCACCCGGGCACCGGCCTCTCGAGCTCGGGCGGCGGTGGCGTCGGAGCAGTTGTCGGCGACGACCACGACCTCGCGGCCGGTAGCAGGGTAGTCGGTAGACAGGATGCTGTGGACGGTCTCCGCCACCGACGCCTCCTCGTCGTGCGCCGGGATGACGATGGCGAAGCGAGTGTTGCGTCCTCCCTTCGACGGCCCGCGACGCGCGAACGACAAGAGCGTGAGAACGAGGAGGTAGCCGGTCCCAGCGGCCGCGATCAGGGCGAGGCAGGCACTGAGGACGGTCAGCGGAATCATCGTTGGGAAGGTCGAGGTGGGGAGCCGCGGAGGTCGAGGGCAAGGCCCTTACGCCCAACAAAATTGCGCGCGAAATGGCCGCCTGCGACGTCCGGGCCACCGGTCGGCACGGGCGCAAAAGGTTGCAATGCATATCGACGCGACGGGCCGCCGAGGTCGATCTCATCGTAGGCGCACTTGCTTCCGTCGCGGCACGTGCTGACAATCGTCTCCACGTCGATTCGGGAAATCCCGTAGCGCCAAATCGGCGGCTCTCTTCTCTGTATCCCCCCATGCGCCTTTCGAACACACCGCTCCTCGCCGCAGTCTTCGCGCTCGGCGTTTCCTCGCTGTCGAGTCAGATCCAACCGACGCCGCCGAAGTCGGTCGAAGAGCCCGCGAACAAGGGCTCCAAGTTCGGTGTCAATCTGGCCGAGTTCACCTACTACACCCCGGAGGTCGTCTTCGCCGACCTGTTCAAGGGATCGGCCGAGTGGATTCCGCAGCTGGTCACGGGTGGCCCGTGGAACACCGGTGCTCCTATCTCACAGCGCCCGGACGGCTACCCGGCATCGCTGGCGCAGGGGCAAGCGGTCGCGACCCTCCTGATGAGCGGCGTCGACAACTATCCGGGTGGACCATACGTCGTGCTCTGGGACGGCGACGGTGATCTCGAGGTCCGCTGGGACGCGAACGTGAACCGCACCACGAGCAACCGGATCGAGTGCTTCGTGCGCCCCTCGCAGGGCATCCTGCTGCGCATCGTCCGCACCAACCCCGCGGACCCCGTGCGCAACATCCGCTTCGTCAGCAAGAGCGAAGAGGGTACCTACCGTCTGCAACCCCTGCAGCGCACCTTCCTCGAGCGCTGGCGCGTCGCCAAGACGCTGCGCTTCATGGACTGGCAGAAGACCAACAGCACCTACGCGTCGGCGTGGGCCGACCGCTGCCCAGCCGACTACTACACGCAGTGCGAGTCCAAGGGCATGTCGCCGGAGCTGATGATCGACGTCTGCAACGCGCTCGACGCCGACGGTTGGTTCTGCATGCCGCACCTCTGCACCGACGATTACGCGCGGCAGTTCGCGCGCGTGGTGAGGAACCGCCTGAAGCCCGGCCTCAAGGCCTACGTCGAGTACAGCAACGAGTGCTGGAACGGCAGCTTCGTCCAGGCGCGCTACTGCCGTGAGATGGGCGTCAATCTGCAACTGTCCACCGACGAGTACGAGGCGCAGCTGCGCTACTACTCGCAGCGCTCGGTCGAGATCTTCGCCATCTGGCAGCAGGAGCTCGGCCTGTCGCGCATCGTGCGCACGCTGGCGGGCCAGAACGTCAACACCTGGGGCGCCCAGGTCATCATGGACTGGCGCAACGCCAACCAGAACGCCGACGCCTGGGCCGTGAACGCCTACTTCGGCCACGCCCTCGGCGACCCGGTCAACCAGGTGCGCGTGCAGAACATGACGCCGCAGGCGATCCTCGCCGAGTGCGCCCAGGACATCGTGCCCGCCATGGCGTTCAGCGCCCAGCACAAGGCGCTGGCGCAGACGCGCAACATGGCGCTCGTCGCCTTCGAGGCCGGCCAGCACATGGTTGGCTTCGGCAGCGCCGCCGGCAACTACCTGCTTGCCGACAAGCTGAATGCCGCCAACCGGCTGCCGGCCGTGCGCCAGATGTACGACGCGTTCCTCACGGAGTGGCGCCGGATCGGCGGCGGCATGACCTGTCTCTTCAACACCACCAGCAAGTACGGCCTCTACGGCAGCTGGGGCATGTTCGAGGGCAGCTTGCAGGCGATCAGCAATGCGCCCAAGTACTTGGGCGTGATGGACTTCACCGTCCGCAACTGGAACCTGCCTTGATCGCCGGGGCGACGCGCGTCGCGCGTCGCCCGCCGCCGCCTACCACCACTGTGGGTTGGCGACGATGAAGTCCGCGACGGCCTTGTACTTGTACTCACGGCTCAGATCCGAGTCGTGGTAGCGGGCGAGGCCCCAGGATCCCCACTTCGTCCAGCCTTCGAGGGAGTTGAAGGGGACGAACATCTCACCACCGGCTGCCTTCCACCCCTCGAGGTAGTCGCGGTAGATGCCCTCCATCTCCGGTAGGGCGTTGACCGCGGTGAAGAGGTCGGTGAGCGCCTGGTTGTCCTGGGCGCCGCCGTAGCCGCACAGATGCTGGCCGCCCTCGTAGGCGATCAGCGAGATGCCGTAGCGTTGGCAGTGCGCGACCGACGCGCGCACGTGACCGAGCACCGACTGCACATCCTGGCGCATGTAGTCCAGGACCTCCTCGTGCGACATGCGGGCCACCGCCGTCTGGGTGCCGGGGTTTCCCAGCTCGTTGCCGAAGTAGGGGGCGACGGCGACGGCGTCGACGTTGTTGCCGATGTCGTTGTAGTCGAGGAGATTGCCGACCCACCACGGCACGGCCGACTGGGCGCCGAGTACTCGGATGACGCGCTCCGCCCCGAGGACCGACTCGAAGATGGCACCGATCTCCACCGTACGCAGGCCGTGGTAGAGGAGGGCGGCATCGAAGGGGTTGGCGTGCAGGTTGCGCTGCACCCCCTGAGTCTGGGCGTAGTGGTGCTGGCGGAACGAGCTGTTCCAGACCTCGTTGCTGTGTTCGACGTAGACCTTGCGGTCAGGAGCGAGCGAGGTGCGCACCTGTTCGGCGAGGTTGCGCACGAAGTCGTCGTCGGCCAGGTGAGGCACGCAGATCCACGGATCGGCAGCCAGCCGGTTGCACAGGGAGATCATGGTCTCGTAGGGCACGCCGGCAGGACCCGTCTGGAACGGCGCGCGCGCCGAGGCCCGATCCTGCCAATGAGCCACCTCGGAGCCGTTCGTGCGGCCCCAGTCCATGAATCGGAACACCTTGAAGCGCGACCAGCGCGCCAGGAAGTCGGGATGGAATGGCTCGTCCTGGTACGTGTTCTCGAATCCAGGCATGATCAACCTGATGTTGCGCACCGGGTCGCGCGGGTCGGTGCGGACGAGGCGCAGCCAGATCCCGTCGCTGCGTCCAGGAGTGACGCGCACGATGATTCGACCGGCGGTCTGCGACACGATCTCGGCGTCGAAGCGGAATTCGAAGTCGCCGTCACCGTCGTAGAGGCAGACGTAGTCGCCGGCGGGATAGTGGGTCCCCAGCTGGCGTGCGATCATGACGCCGGCGGCTTGACCCGAGCGCAGCGAGCGCACCCAGCCGTCGGCATCGAGGTCGAGCGGTTCGCCGGTGTCCCACTCGTCGTGGGGGACGCGCTGCGCCAGCCACCCGCCACCTTGCTTGAACATGTCGACGAACGGCAGTTCGTGCCCCCAGACTTCGAGTGCGGCGAGGTTGATGCCGACGGCGCTCGTGGCGTTGGAATCGTTGTGACCGTATCCACCGCCACCGCCACCGCCACCGCCACCTCCGCCACCACCCCCGCCGCCGCCGCCACCTCCGCCACCACCACCTCCTCCACCGCCGCCGCCGTAGCCGCCAGCGGTTTCGGTTCCGGCGCCGCACGCCGACAGCGCGAGCAGCATCGCCGTCGCCACGCCCCGCAACCGGCGCGACCCACGGGCGCCATGGCGAGTCGAGGCACGAGGAGGGGAAGTGGGTGCGAGCTGCGGTGCCTGCGCGCAGACACCATCGGGAGCGAGTCGGGAGTGGCTAGGACAACGATGCATGGTGCGTCCTCGAAGTTCGAAGCGCCGGACCAAACCCGGCGGGCACACCAGCTGTCGTCGTCACGCATCGCCGTCCCTGACGTCATCGGCCCGGAGGTCTCGTTCCGGGACCCGTGGGGGCACGAGGGGGACGTCGTCCACTCCCGACCGTCCGCTGGCGGGGCGATGCCGGCCGCGGCTCCCTCAGCGCTCAATGCTTGGTGAAGGACAGGCTGGTCGGGCCGACGATCTCTGCCAAGTGATCGAGCAGGTCGTCGGTGACGCGGACCGAGAAATGGCGGTCGGCGCGTACCTGGAACACGTGGTCGCCGTCGACCACCTCGAGTTCCACCCGCTGCGGGCCCGGATGTCGGGCGATCGCGTCGGCGATGCGCTCGAGACAACGCTCCGCGGTCTGCCAACTGTCGCTCAGACGCAGCACGATCGCCTCGACCTCCGCGTCGACGACCTGCTGCGCGGGTTCGATCGACTCGAGCAACAGCGCCAGTTCCTCGCTCTGTGCGTCGAGACGCGCCGTCATGATGGAGATCGCGTCCTCGACGATCGCGTCCTTGCACTCCTGGTAGGCCTTGGCGAAGCAGGTCACCGGGACGCGCCCCTCCAGATCCTCGAGGAAGAACCGCGCCATCTTCTGTCCGGCGTTGCGGCCGGACTTGATCTGCAGGATGCGCACGCCAGACACCATGCCCGCCAGACGCACGCTGCGGTCGGTCAGCGTCGAGCGCAACTCGGCCAGGCGCGACGAGTTCAAGCCGGCCAGCCGCTGTAGGAAACGTCCGCGCTTCTCGAACGGATGGCCGGAGAAGTAGAAGCCGAGCGCTTCCTTCTCGTGCGCCAGACGTTCGTGCTCGGTCCACTCGCGTCGCTTCGGCTTGGCTTCGCTGGCGGCGGTCGGTCGCTCGGTGCCGGGCGTCGCGAACAGCATCTTCTGCCCCTTGCGCCGGTCGTCGCGCGCGCGCGCCGACGAGCGCAGAGCGGTGTCGACGCTCTCGAACAAGACGGCGCGCGTCTCGCCGAACCCATCGAACGCGCCAGCGCGTACCAGAGCCTCCAGCGACGTCTTGTTGAGGACGGAGGAGTCGTGGCGCTCGCAGAAGTCGTCGAACGAACGGTAGGCACCACCGCTCTCACGTTCCTCGCCGATGGCCTCGGCCGTACGCGTTCCGACACCCTTGACTGCACCCAGTCCGAATCGCACGGAGGCTTTCTCGACGCCGAAGCGCCGTGAGCTGTGGTTGACATCGGGCGGCAGCACGACGGTGTCTCCGCGCCGCGCAGCATCGATGAACTCCTTGACCTTGTCCGAGGTGCCCGACTCGACGGTCAGGTTGGCGGCGTAGAACTCGACCGGATGGTGGGCCTTGAGGTAGGCCGTCTGATAGGTGAGGAGCGCGTAGGCGGCCGAGTGCGACTTGTTGAAGCCGTAGCCGGCGAAGTACTCGATCGTCTCGAACAGTTCCTTGGCGAACGTGCGGTCGTGGCCGCCGTGCGCGGCGCCGTCGACGAACTGCTGCTTGAACTTGGCCATCACCTCCGGGCGCTTCTTGCCCATCGCCTTGCGCAGGTTGTCGGCGTCGTTGAGCGAGAAGCCGGCCAGCACGTTGGCGATGCGCATGACCTGCTCCTGGTAGACGATGACTCCGTAGGTCTCTTCCAGGATCGGCTGCAGGCTCGGGTGCGGGTACGCGGTGGCTTCCTCGCCGTGCTTCCGTCGCACGAACATGTCGACCATCCCGGATTGCAGGGGGCCGGGACGGTACAGCGCCAGGACCGCGATCACGTCCTCGAAGGTGTCCGGCTTGAGCCGCGCCAACAGATCGCGCATGCCCTGAGACTCCAGCTGGAACACGCCGAGCGTGTCGCCGTCGGTCATCAGGCGGTAGGTGGGCGCGTCTTCCAGCGGCAGATGGTCGAGGTCGATGTGCTGTCCCCGTGTCTGGGCGATCAGGCGCACCGCCTCGTGCAGGATGGTCAGAGTCTTGAGCCCGAGGAAGTCCATCTTGAGCAGGCCGACCTGCTCGAGCTCTTCCATCTGCCACTGGGTCGTGATGTCCTCGCCGTTGCGTGCCAGTGGCACGTAGTCGATCAGAGGTCGGTCGGCGACCACCACTCCGGCGGCGTGGATCGACGTGTGTCGAACCATGCCCTCGAGCTTGAGCCCGAGGTCGAACAAGCGGCGGTTGGTCTCGCTGGCGTTGCGTATCTCGGCCAGCTCCTTGTCGCTGTCGAGCGCGGCCCGGAGCGAGGCGCCGGGGCCTTGCGGCACCTTCTTGGCGATCTGGTCGATGTCGCCGAGCGGCACCTCGAGCACGCGTCCGACGTCGCGCAGGACGCCGCGGCTGGCCATGGTGCCGAACGTGACGATCTGCGACACGTTGTCCTTGCCGTACTTGTCACGCACGTAGCCGATGACCTCGTCGCGGCGGTCGCCGCAGAAGTCGATGTCGATGTCCGGCATGCTGACGCGCGCAGCATTGAGGAAGCGCTCGAACAGCAGGTTGTAGCGCAGGGGATCAAGGTTGGTGATGCCCAGCACGTAGGCGACGATCGAACCGGCAGCCGAGCCGCGCCCAGGGCCGACGGGGATGCCGAGCGAGCGCGCGTGGCGGATGAAATCCTGTACCACCAGGAAGTAGCTGACGAAGCCGAGCTTCTCGATGATGCCGATCTCGTAGCTCAGGCGGTCCCGCACGGCGGCCGTCGACTCGCCGTAGCGGGCGCGCGCGCCCTCGTCGCACAAGCGGCGGAAGGTCGCGTCCGGGGTCTCGCCCGCACCGGTGTCGAACACCGGCAAGTGGTAGACGTTGAAGTCGATCTTGACGTTGCAGCGTTCGGCGATGGCGACGGTGTTGGCGATGGCCTCCGGCAGCGCGGCGAAGGCCTGCACCATCTCCGCGCGCGACTTCAAGTAGAGCTCCCGCGATCCCATGCGGAAGCGCTCGGGGTTGGACACCACGTTGCCGTTGCGGATGCACAGGACGATGTCCTGCACGATCCAGTCTTCGCGCGTCAGGTAGTGGACGTCGTGGGTGGCGACGATGGGCGCCCGCAGGCGTTGGTGCAGCTCGAGCAGCCCCTGGTTGACACGCTGTTGCGGCTCGTGCCCGGTCTCCATGAGCTCGAGGAAGAACCGGTCGGGTCCGAAGATGTCGCGCAGAGCGCCGGCGGTCTGCAGCGCCTCGGCGTTGCGGCCAGCCAGCAGGTGTTGCGCCGTCTCGCTGGAGACCGTGCCCGAGAGGGCGATGATCCCCTCGCCGTGCTGCTGCAGGAGATCCTTGTCCAAGCGCGGCCGGTAGTGGAAGCCCTCGAGGTAGGCGATGGACGACAGGCGACGCAGGTTGGCCCAGCCGGTGTTGTTCTCGGCCAGGAGGGTGAGGGGAAAGGTCTGGTTGTCGGCGGACGTGGGCTCCTTGTGGCTGCGGCCGGCGACGTACGCGTTCATGCCGAGGATCGGCTTCATGCCGGCGCCCTGGCACGCCTGGTAGAACTCGATGGCACCGAACAGGTTGCCATCGTCGGTGAGCGCGAGCGCTGTCTGACCGTCGGCCTTGGCGGCGGCGACCGCATCCTCGATGGTGAGCGGAGCGGTCAGCAGGCTGTACTGCGAGTGCAGACGGAGATGGACGAAGTCCGTGGCGTGTGCGTCGGCGGTCATCCTGCGGCTAGCGTGGCCAGCATCGTAGCAGAGCGGGCGCCGATCCCGGAGGCCTGTGAAGAAGGCTCGCCGCCGCGGACCTCGATCTCGCAGTCGAGCGTTCGCTGTCGAGCGCCGTCGAGACTTGCACGAGCCGGCGTTGCCAGCCAACCTGCTCCGATGCAACGCGCGCGGGTCCTCGTAGCCTGTCTGACGGCGTCGGCGGCGGCGCAGGCCGCCGCGATCGACACGGACTTCGACGTCGTGGTGTACGGAGGTACGTCCGCCGGCGTGGTCGCCGCCGTACAGCTCGCCAGCGCCGGGAAGACCGTGGCGCTGGTCGAGCCGTCGCTGCACGTCGGCGGCATGTCGGTGTGTGGTCTCGGCGCGACCGACGTCGGCAGCGAGCAGGTGATCGGCGGCATGGCGCGCGCGTTCTACAGGGCGATCAAGGCGCACTACGCCCAGCCGTCGGCGTGGACGGTCGAGAAGCGTGCCGCCTTCGCCGGGCGCGGCCACGGCTCGGACACCGACGCGGCCTGGACCTTCGAGCCGCACGTCGCCGAGGCGGTCTTCGAGGCCTGGGTGCGGACGCCCGGGATCACGCTGCTGCGTGGCGAGGCGCTGCGTCGGCCGGGTGGCGTCGACAAGGAGCGAGGTCGCATCCGGATGTTGCGCTTGCGCAGCGGCCGCGTGCTCACCGCGCGCCTGTTTCTCGACGCCTCCTACGAGGGCGATCTGATGGCGGCGGCTGGCGTCGGCTACACCGTCGGGCGGGAGGCCAACGCGACCTACGGCGAGACGCTCAACGGCGTGCAGACCGCCAACGCCACGAAGCACCAGTTCACGCATCCGGTCGACCCGTTCGTGGTGCGCGGCGATCCCGCTTCGGGCCTGCTGCCGGGCGTGCGGCCGGCGCCGGGAGGCGAGGGCGAGTCCGACGCCGGCGTGCAGGCGTACTGCTTCCGCATCTGTGCCACCGACGTCGCGACGAACCGGCGGCCGTGGCCCGAACCCGTCGGCTACGACGAGCGCGCCTACGAGCTGCTGCTCCGCCACTTCGACGCCGGCAACGACGAGGTCCCCTGGCACCCGGTGTGGATGCCCAACCGCAAGACCGACGCGAACAACGACAAGGCGGTCTCGACCGACTGCATCGGTCTCAACTGGCGCTACCCCGAGGCCGACGACGAGGAGCGCGCACGTATCGTCGCCGAGCACCTGCTCTACACGCAGGGTCTGTTGTGGACCTTGGCGCATCATCCGCGCGTGCCGGCCGCCGTGCGCGCACACTTCCAGCGCTTCGGACTCGCCAAGGACGAGTTCGTCGACCACGACAACTGGCCCTACACGTTCTACGTCCGTGAGGCGCGTCGCATGGTGGGCATCGTGGTGATGACCGAGCTGCACTGTCGCGGCGTCGTCGTCGTCGACGACCCGGTGGGTATGGGGGCCTACAACATGGACTCGCACAACGTGCAGCGCCACGTCGACGCGCACGGGCACGTGCGCAACGAAGGCGACGTGCAGGTGCGGGTTGCTCCGTACGGCATCTCGTTGCGCGCGCTGCTGCCCAAGGAGACGGAGTGCACCAACCTGGTGGTGCCGGTGTGCGTATCGGCCTCGCACATCGCGTTCGGCTCGATCCGCATGGAACCCGTGTTCATGGTGCTCGGACAGTCGGCGGCAGCGGTGGCGCTGCTCGCGCTCGAGCAGGATCTCGACGTGCAAGCGGTGCCCTACCCCGAGCTGCGGGCGTGCCTCCTGCGCTGGGGACAGGTGCTCGAGGTCGAGGGGACGGCGCGCCGCGGCCAGCCGCTGGCGAGCCTTCGGGGAACGGTGGTCGACGACGTCGGAGCCGAACTTGTCGGCTCCTGGCAGGCAAGCGTGGCGCTGCAGCCCTTCGTGGGGGAGCGTTACCTGCACGACGGCAACACCGCCAAGGGGCGGTGTCGCGTGCGCTTCGCCATCAAGGTGCCCGCCGCCGGCGACTACCGCGTACAGGTTGCCTACTCCGCCGCGCCGAACCGTGCCGGCAACGTGCCCGTCGAGGTGCACGCGGCTGCCGGCCGCGATCGGCTCGAGATCGACCAGCGCCAGCGACCGCCGGTGGAGGGCCTGTGGTTGGAGCTGGGGATCTACCGTTTCGCCGCGGATCGCGACGCCGTCGTCGAGATCGGCAACGAGGGCACGGACGGCTACGTGGTCGTCGACGCCGTCCGCCTGCTGGCCCGGTGACGGTCGCTGCTTCCGGCGCGATCGCCGAGGATGGCGCGGCGGTGATCGGGATCAGGCGCTGGCTTCGCCGGCGCGCCCGCCGTCGCCGTTCGCCGACGGCGTCACGCCCTCGCGCAGGCCGGCAGTGCGGAATGCGCGCAGCACGGTGTCCAGGTGGGCGCGCGTGTGGGTGGCGATGTAGGACGTGCGGATCAGGTCCATTCCGGGCGGCACGGCGGGACCTGTCACCGGGTTGGTGAACACGCCTTCCTCGACCAGCGCCTTCCAGAAGCGGAGCATGCCGTCCTGGTCGCCGATGATGACGGGCACGATCGGGGTCTGCGCGTCGACGGTCTCGAACCCCATGACCCTCAGGTTGCGCCGCACGTAGTCGGCGTTGTCCTGCACGCGCACGCGCAGCTCGGGCTCGTTCTCGATGACATCGAGCGCCGCCAGCGCCGCGGCCGTTGCCGCAGGGTGGATCGCCGCCGAGAACATCAGGGCGCGCGCGTGGTGCTTGATGAAGTGGACGACGTCTTCGTCGCCGGCGACGAAGCCACCGAGGCTGGCAAAGCTCTTGCTGAACGTGCCGACGACGAGATCGACGTGGGCCTCGACGCCGAGCCGTTCGGCCGTGCCGCGACCGTTCTCGCCGAGGACGCCGACCGCGTGCGCCTCGTCGACCAACACGCGGGCGCCGTGGCGGCGGGCGAGGGCGCAGATTCCGGGCAGATCGGCCAGATCGCCCATCATCGAATACACACCGTCGACCACCACGAGCTTGCCGCGGTGGCCTTCCTTGGTCGCGGCCTGCAGGTGCTTGTCGAGATCGGCGAGGTCGTTGTGCTTGAACTTCTTGATCGCGGCGAAGCTCAGGCGGCAACCGTCGAGGATCGAGGCGTGGTTGTCGCGGTCGGTGAGGATGACGTCGTCCCGGCCACCCAGGCACGAGATCACGCCGAGATTGGTCTGGAACCCGGTGGAGAAGCAGAGCGCCGCCTCGCGGTCGAGGAACCTGGCGAGCCGGCGTTCGAGTTCGACGTGCAGCTCCAGCGTGCCGTTCAAGAAGCGGGAGCCGCTGCACGACGAGCCGTAGCGGTCGAGTGCAGCGTGCGCCGCCGCCAGGACCGCAGGGTGGTGGGTGAGGCCGAGGTAGTTGTTGCTCCCGGCCATGACCAGGCGCCGCCCGTGCACCTCGACCTCGGTGCCGTGGTTGGCGGAGATGGGCAGGAAGTAGGGGTACACCCCCTGTGCCTCGATCTCGCGCGCTCGCGTGAACCCACGACACTTCTGGAACAGGTCGTGCGAACGTTCCGACGGGCGAGGGTTGGATTCCGGACGCTGGCTCACGCGATCGGCGGCGGATTCTAGATGAAGGTTCGGGCAGGACAAGCTTCGGGGTGAGCAAGGCGGCTCGGCCGGCGCTCTCCGGCTGCCATCCTGTCGGCAAGGAACGGACCGAGGGCGTTGCGCGCGGGTACCGTCCGGGGCCAAGATGGCCTAACGGCGGGCGCGCATCGCGAGCGTCGGTTCGACGAGATTCGAGTGCGCTCGAGCCCGACCAAGATCCTGATCACGGGTGCCACGGGTTTCATCGGGCGGACGCTGGTGGCCCGCTTGCAGGCAGACGGCGGCTCGGTCGACCTACGGTTGCCGGTGCGCGATCGTCGCCGCGCCGAGCGTCTCGGCCTGCCTGCCGACCGCCTGACCGAGACGACCTTCGCCGACGTCGACGGTCTGCGCGCAGCGGCGGACGCCGTGGATCTCGTGGTCCACCTGGCCGGGGCGGTGCGGGCGTGGCAGCACCAGGACATGGAGTTCGCCAATGTCGTCGCCGTGCGCAACCTGCTCGCCGCTGTGCCGGCGACGGCGCGGGTGCTCCTCGTGTCGTCCTTGGCTGCGGTCGGCCCCTCGGTGGACGGCGCCGGTACCGACGCGCCTCCAGACGTGTGTCGACCCTGTTCGCACTACGGCGACTCGAAGCGACACGGCGAACAAGAGCTGTTGGCCGACGCCGCGCGCCGCGGCAGGCGCTGGCTGGTGCTGCGCCCGTGTCTGGTGTACGGCGCCGGCGATGGCGCCACCGCCCTGCTCTTCCGCCAGGCGTGCGGGCTGGTTTGTCCGGTCCCGCGGCGCCCACGGCCGCTGTCGACGATCGACGTGCGCGACGTGTGTGCTGCCATCGAAGCGGCGGTTGCGCGGCCCGAGGTCCACGGCGCCTTCCTGCCCTTGGTCGGCGAGGCGACCGACACGCACGGGCTCATGCGCGCCCTGGCTGCGAGCTGCGGCCGGCGTGCGCGCCTCCTGCCTGTGCCCGACACCGTCATCGCCGCGGCCGGCGGACTGACTGGCGGCCTGGCACGCTTGCGTCGACGGGCCAGCTACTTCAGCAGCGACAAGGCGCGGGAGATCGTCGCCCCGGGCTGGGTCGGCGACCCCGAGCCTGCCCGACGCACCTTGGGCTTTGCTGCGCGCATCCCTTTGCGCGACGGTCTGGCCTCGGCCGCCTCCGCCCTCGGGCGCATCTGACGCCGTCAGGTGCTACGACGACCGGGTGCGGACCGACTTCGCGGGTCAGCCGCCGAGCAGGTGCACCAGCAGCGCCTTGCCAGCGTGCAGGCGGTTCTCGGCCTGGTCGTAGATCACCGACTGCGGCCCGTCGAGCACGTCGTCGGTGGCGACCACGTTGCGGCGTACGGGCAACGGATGCATGAAGATGGCATTGTCGGTGGCGCGCAGAGCTTCGGCGTCGATGCGCCACGACTCGAGCGAGCGCTTCATCATGCTCTCGCGCTCGGGGTCGCCGTAGTGCTTGATGGAGCGCCACGAGCGCGCGTAGAGGACGTGGGCGTCGCGCACGCCCTCGACCAGGTCGTTGACGACGCGCACGCTGCCGCCGCTCTCGGCTGCCTTGCCGCGCGCGGCTTCCATCACACTCTGGTCGAGCTCGAACCCGAGCGGATGGGCCAGGGTCACGTGCAGGCCCATGGCTGCCGCGCACGCCAGCACCGAGTGGCTCACCCCCAGACTCTTGGGCTGCGGGTCGTAGCTCCAAGCCAGGGTGAGTTTGCGGCCGCGCAGGGTGACCAGACGCTCGCGCATGGTGAGCAGGTCGGCCACCGCCTGGCACGGGTGTTCGAACTCGGTCTCCAGGTTGATGACCGGCACGGACGCGTACTTGGCGTACGCGCGCACGAGGGCTTCCTCGCGCGCCTCGGCCCAGCTGTCAGCGCGAGGCAGGTGGCGGATGCCGAGCCCGCTGACGTAGCGCGAAAGGGTGCGCGCCGCGTCCTGGACGTGCTCCTGCGCGGTGCCGTCCATGACCGCCCGGTCTTGCGCCTCGAGGTCGTAGATGTCGCGGTCGGCGAACATGTTGAGGCAGTGTCCGCCGAGCTGCACCATGGCGACTTGGAAGGACACCCGCGTGCGCAGGCTGCGATCGAAGAAGAGCAGACCGAGCGTCTTGCCGCTGAGCACCTGGCCCGGTCCGCGCCGCTTCATGCGGTCGGCGAGATCGAGCAAGTCCTCCAGTTCGCGCGAAGAGAGCGTCTGAGTGGATAGGAAGTCTCGCTTGCTCATCGGCCGGTTCACCAGTTGTACGGAAGCTCGTCGCCGCCGGCGCCCTTGGCTGGCACGCATGCCCGCGCGCTGCCAAGATCTGCCCGACGCACTGCCGCCACGGCAAAGGAAATCGCGATGGACGACAAAACGCAACAGGATGAGCGCTTCATGCGCGCGTGCCTGGATCTCGCCGCGGCGGCCGGCGAGCGTGGCGAAGTGCCGGTCGGGGCGCTCGTCGTGCTCGATGGCGTGGTGCTCGGTCGCGGCGACAACCGCTGCGAGGAGTTGGTGTCGCCGTTGGCACACGCCGAGATGCAAGCGTTGCACGCGGCGTTCGCGCAGGTCCGGGTCGGCCGCATCCCCGGTGCCACGCTGTACTGCAGCCTGGAGCCGTGCCTGATGTGCACGGGCGCGGCCCTGCACGCCCGCGTTGCGCGCATCGTGTTTGCCACTCGTGACCCGAAGTTCGGTGCCTGCGGCTCGCTCTACCTGCTGCCCGCCGACGTCCGTCTGAACCACCGCTGCCAGGTGGAGGAGGGGCTGATGGCCGAGGCGAGCGCCGACCTGCTGCGCGGGTTCTTTCGTCGGCTGCGCGCGGGCGCGGACGAAGACCGCGTCCCATGACGGGTCGGCGGCGCGACTCGCTTGCTCTGGTGTCGCAGCCTGCGGCCGAAGGCAGGATGGGCGGACGACCGCAGGTCGCCGCCCATCGCCCCAGCCCTGGCAGCGGATGGAGTCAGGCTCCACCGCTGAACGCTGGGTGCGACTTCGTGGTTGTGCGCCGACCGGATCGACCTCCGTCGGTCTGCGGGGGTGGGTGGGCGTTGGCCGGCGGGGCCGGGTGGGAAATCCCGGTTGTCCCCGGCGGCGTGTTGACATCCCTGGCCCGCCTTGCATGATCCCGCCTCCCCGACCCAACCTCCGCGGAGAGGTGCCAGAGCGGCTGAATGGGCTGGTTTCGAAAACCAGTATCGGCGCAAGTCGATCGGGGGTTCGAATCCCCCCCTCTCCGCCATCTCGTCGAGGTTGCCAGCCGGGTCGTTCTTTGACCGCGTGCGTACGGAGAGGTGCCCGAGTGGCTTAAGGAGCTCGCTTGGAAAGCGAGTGTGGGTCCAAAGCCCACCGGGGGTTCGAATCCCCCCCTCTCCGCCAGTCATCGCCGCGACGGCGGAAGGTGGGGGCCGGCGGGTCCCGCGCAAAGGGGCGATGCGAACCTGGTCAGGCCGGGAACGGAGCAGCCATAAGCGTGCGGCTCCTTGTGCGCGGGGAGCCTGTCGGTTCTCACCTTCTGCCGCCGCGCGCGAGTTCTTTCGCGACGCGGTGGGCTGCAGTCGGGATCTCGTGGCGCTCCGTTGTCGCCAGTGCTCCAGCGGCGGTCTCTCGCGTTCCGTGCGCCTCGTGCACCCGGTCCGTGCCATCGGAAGTGCTCGCGCCCGAAGGCGGAGCCTTTTGCCTGTGTTCATCGCAGCCTGCGGCCGCACCAAAGGTGCGAGTCGGCGCTGCGCGCCGACCAGAGAGAGCCGCAGGCCGCTCTATTGCCCGGGGCTTCCAGTGCTGCTCGGGCGTAGCGAATCCGGCAGCGTCACGAAGCGCACGCCCTGCAGATTCCGCGCGCGCCGCGAGCATTCGCGGCACTTGCAGCCCATGGGAGGCGCGATGCGGTGCAAGGAAACGCCGGCGGACCCGACGCGGGGACGCAGCAGAGGTGTGCGGCCGGCGGGTCCCGTTTGCCGTGGGAAGGTGGCGGCGCACCCCATTCCGCCTACGCCCCGTGCGGTAATCTCCTGGGCCTTCCTGCCCCGGATCCAAACTCCTCCACCCCCGTGTCCAAGATCTCCCTCGCTTCCTCTCTCCTCCTCACGGCGTCCTTCGCCACCGCGCAGGTGACCTCGCCTCGCGGTTTCGACACCATCGAGGGCAACGCGTCCTTCGTCCACTGGGGCGGTAGCCGCCGCTTCCAGCAGATCGACTACACCCAGGCCGGCGCGCCGATGGCGATCTCCTCGATCGCTTGGCGCCGCAACGGCGGCAGCTCCTCCACCGCCGGCCCACGCACCTTCGACTTCACGGTCGACATGGGCCACGCCGACTTCGGGCTCATCAGCCACATCCTCGACGACAACTACCTGCCCGGGACCCGCACCACGGTCTTCAACCAGACCGCCGTGTCGTTCCCCGACTGGAACACGGCCCTCCCCGGTCCGGCTCCCTTCGACTTCCAGATCAGTCTGCCGACCGCGTTCACCTACAACGGGTTCGACTCGCTGGTGATCGACTTTTCCTACGCCAACAACTCGTCGACCGCGAACTTCAGCACCGACCGCGAGTTCACCGGCCAGACCACGCCGACGCCCGGCGCCCTGCTCGCCGGCGGCTGCGTCGCCAGCGGCAACACGGCCGCCTTCTCGCACGCCGGCTACACCGGCAACCAGGACAACTCGGTGACCACGGCCTACGGGCTGCGCCTGCGCCTCGGCGGTGCCAACGCCCCTTCCACGGGCGGTGTGTTCGCCATGCTCGACCCGACCAACCTCAACCTGTCGGGTCTGCTGTGCGACACCTTGTACCCGGCGCCGAACATCCTCATCCCGATGCAGACGGTCGGCACCACCGTGCCGGACGTCAACCTGCAGTTCCCGTACGTGGCGGCGCTGCTCGGCGCGTCGCTGTACAGCCAGCTCGCAGCGCCCGACGCCGGCCAGTCCGGAATCCCGGTGGTCGTGTCGAACGGCCGCCAGCTGACGATTCCGAGCACCCCGGTTCCCGCGCACCGCTGCTCGTACGGCTGGTACTCCACTCCCAGCACGACCGGAGTCGCCACCCAGTTCATCGGCGGCGGCTTGGTGATGCAGCTGCAGTGAGATCGTGGGCGGGCGTGGCGCCTCGTTGCGTCCGCCCGCCGCGTGCGGCATCGTGGCGCGGGCCATGGCCGCACGCCGGAATTCGACTCCCAAACCGCGGTACCAGCCGCATCCGGGTCTCCGCATGGAGGCCAAGGCGATGGCCAAGCTCGAGGCCGACACCGGCAAGAGCTTCGCCCAGTGGGTGAAGCTGGCCGGCCGGACCGGCCTCGACAAGGTCACCGACCTGCAGCGCTGGGTGGTCGACACGCACGGATTGGGTTCGCGCAACGCGTGGTGGGTGGCGCAGACCGCTTTGGCTGGCAGCAGCGCTGCCTACGACGACCCCGAGATCCTGGTCGACGCGCTCTACTCCAAGGGCCGCGCGCCGCTGCGTCCGCTGCACGAGGCGCTGGTCGACGAATTCCTCGGCTTGGGCGACGACGTCCTGGTGACCGCCTGCAAGACGATGGTCCCCGTGTACCGCAAGTTCGTGTTCGCCGAGCTGCGGCCGGCGCGGGCCGGGGTCGAGGTGCACCTGGCGCTCGGCGACGTGCCCGCCGGCACCCGCCTGCGAGCCAGCAGCAAGCGCGGCGGCGACGAACGTCTGACGCGTGCCGTGGTGGTCGAGCACGCCGACGACATCGACCGAGAACTGCGCAGCTGGTTTGCCTCCGCCTACGCGGCCGGGGCGAAGCGCGTCGAACGCAGCACCGCCTTCGAGGTGCCGCCCGACTTCGCGACCGCCCTGCGCAAGGACCGGGCGGCGGCGGCCACCTGGGCCGCGTGCACGACGGCGATGCAGCGCGACATGCTGGCGTGGATCGCCGCCGCCAAGCAGGAGGCGACCCGCGGCAAGCGCTTGGCCGCGGCGATCGGCAAGCTGCACGAGGGCAAGCGGCGCGTGTATTGAAGCCGGCCGACCGGACCCTCGAAATGCGGGTTCGAGGTCGTCACGGCGTCGGAGGCGGCGCCAGACGCATGATGGGCGCCGGCGTGTTCTCGGCTTGGGTGCCGTCCTCGGCCGAGTAGGATCTCGGTGACTCGAAGATGGCCACGAACGAGCAGAGCACCGCCTACCAAGTCGTCGCCCGCCGCTTCCGGCCGCGCGCCTTTGCCGAGGTGGTGGGGCAGGACGAGGTGCTGCACAGCCTGGCACACGCCCTCGACTCGGGGCGCATACCGCACGCGTTCCTGTTCGC
Organism: Planctomycetota bacterium; assembly: GCA_041398565.1. GTDB lineage: Bacteria > Planctomycetota > UBA1135 > UBA1135 > UBA2386 > DATGPD01. The sequence goes on from JAWKUN010000002.1 coordinate 1,623,799, forward strand.
CGGCAGCCGCGGCGTGGGCAAGACGACGACGGCGCGCATCTTCGCCCGCTGCTTGAACTGCGAGAAGGGGCCGACGTCGCAGCCGTGCGGCACCTGCGAGCCGTGCCGCAGCATCCTCGAGGAGCGCAACGTCGACTTCGTCGAAATCGACGCGGCGTCGCACAACAGCGTCGAGGACGTGCGCGAGCTACGCGAGCGCGTCGGCTTCGCGTCGATGGGGTCGCGCTACAAGGTGTACCTGCTCGACGAGGCGCACATGATGAGCAAGAGCGCGTTCAACGCGTTCTTGAAGACTCTCGAGGAGCCGCCGCCGCGCGTGGTCTTCATCATGGCGACCACCGAGCTGCAGAAGGTGCCCGACACCATCCGCTCGCGCTGCCAGGTGCTGCAGTTCCGGCAGGTGGCGCCGGCCGACATCGTGCGGCGCCTTCAGCACATCTGCGGCAGCGAGGGCGTGCAGCTCGGCGACGGGGTGCTCGAGGAGATCGCGCGCTCGGCCAGCGGTGGGTTGCGTGACGCCGAGACGACGCTCGAGCGCGTGCTGGCTGTGGCCAAGGCCGAGGGCGCGACGTTCACGCTCGACGCCTACCGGCGCCTGTTCCACCGAATCGGCTTCGACGAGGCGCGCGCGGTGGTGCAAGGGTTGGTCGACGGCGAGGCCGGGCCGGCGCTGCGCTTCGTGCAGGGTCTGGTCGACAGCGGTGGCGACGAGCGCGAGGCGTTGGGCGAGGTGCTCGACGTACTGCGCGCGCTGCTCCTCCTGGTCGTCGACGGCAAGGAAACGCCGCTGGTGGCGCTCGGTGATCGCGAGGACCTGTTCCAACTGGCGCAGCGCGCCGGGGTCGAAAGGCTCGACGCGATGCTCCAGGCCGGGCTCGTCGGGCGCGAGCGGATTCGCATGCTCGAGGATCGGCGTCTGGTGCTGGAGCTGACCTTCGTGCGCATGGCGCGGGCCGGAGCCTTGCCTCTGCTGGCCGACCTGGCAGCGGCGGTGAGTGCAGGGCACCTGACGGCGGCGCCGGTGGCGGCAGGGCCGGCGAAGTCAGGACCGGTGAGATCAGGACCGGGGAGCGCGGCGCTTGCGAAAGGGGCGCCGGCGAGGGCGGTGGTCGCGCCGGACGACTTGGCGGGCCGGCTGCGGCAGTGGGCGGAGAAGAACAAGCCGATGCTGGTCAGCACGATCGAGGCCTGCCGGATCAGCGGGCCGGACGAAAGCGGTGTCGTGACCTTCGCCCTGGAATCCGAGCGCAAGATGCACCGCGACCGCCTGCAGAGCGACGGTGGCAAGCAGCTGCTCAAGCAGGCGTTGGCGGACGTCCTGGGCAAGCCGGTCGGTGTCGCGGTCGCCGGAGCCGCTCCCGCCACCGGTCCGACCGCCCCCTCGGGGCCGGTCGAGGGGGCCCCGGAGCCTGGGGAGGCGGTACAACGAGTGGCGAAACGCTTCGACGGCCGTATCGTCCGCTCGGAGGAACGCGCCCCCGAGTGATGAAGCGAAGCGCGTGTGACTTCGAAAGCGAACACGAGGAGCAACGACGATGCCAGGCGGTGGTCAGTTCGGTGACATGGGCAGCCTGCTGAAGCAGGCGCAGATGATGCAGAAGAAGATGCAGGATGCCGAGCGGGCGCTCGGTGATCGTGTCGTCGAGGGCTCGGCCGGCGGCGTCGTGAAGGTCTTCGTCAGCGGTGCGCTCGAGGTGAAGGGCGTCAAGATCGCCAAGGAGGCGGTCGACCCCGACGACGTCGAGGGCCTGGAGGCGCTCGTCGAAGGCGCCATCCGCCAAGCCCTGCTCGCCGCCAAGCAACTCAAGGAGACGGAGATGGGCAAGATCACCCAGGGTCTCAGCCTGCCCGGCTTGGGGTTCTGAACCCACAGGGTGGAGTCTGACACCAAACTTCGCTTTCGCTACGGGGTCTCCCTGTGTCGCGTCCACGCGTCGTCGAGCACTTGATGCAGTGTCTCGGCAAGTTGCCGGGGGTTGGACCCAAGACGTCGGAGCGGCTCGCGTACTACTTGTTGCGCACCAGCGATGGGGAGGCGATGGGGTTGGCCAAGGCGATCGAAGCGGCGCGGGCCGCGACGCAGGTGTGCGCGCAGTGCTTCAACCTCGATGAGCGCAATCCGTGCTCGATCTGTGCCGATCCGGCGCGCGACCAGGGCACGATCATGGTGGTCGAGGATCCGCGCGACGTCGCCGCCTTCGAAGAGGCCGAGTATCGCGGCGTCTACCACGTGTTGCAGGGACGCGTGTCGAGTCTCGAAGGCGTCGGCGTCGACGACTTGACAGTGCCGGCGCTGCTCTCGCGCGTGCGTGCGCGCCCACCGAAGGAGGTGTGTCTGGCCACCAACCCGGACCTCGAGGGCGAGGCCACGGCCCGCCTGCTCGCCACCGACCTGCAGGCGCTGGGGATCACGGTCACCCGGCTCGCGCGCGGACTGCCGGCAGGCGCCACCATCCAGCACGTGGCCAAGAGCGTGCTCATGGACGCGGTCGAAGGTCGCCGCCAGCTCTGACTCGCGCGTGCCGTCCCACCAGCCGAGTTCGTCTGCGAGCCTGCCGATCGCTCCGCACTTGCCGTCCATCGTCGACGCCGTCCGGCGCGCCGGCGTGCTGCTGCTGGCGGCGCCTCCCGGCACCGGCAAGACCACGCTGGTGCCGGGCGCGCTGCGCGACGGCGGCGTCGGTGGTGACGCAGGCGAGATCGTCGTCCTCGAACCACGCCGCTTGGCCGCGCGCGAGGCGGCGCGCCGGGTCGCCTTCCTGCGCGGCGGCGAAGTGGGCGGAGAAGTCGGCTACCAGGTGCGTCACGACCGGCGCACCTCCGCGGCGACGCGCATCCGCTTCGTCACCGAGGGCATCCTGGTTCGGCAGCTGGTCGAAGACCCCACGCTCGATGGTGTGGCGTGCGTGGTGCTGGACGAATTCCACGAGCGCCACGTCGAGGGCGATCTGGCGCTGGCGATGCTGAAGGAAGTGCGTGCCACCGTGCGCCCCGACCTGGCGCTCCTCGTCATGTCGGCGACGCTCGAGGTCGGCCCGCTGCGCGCCTACCTGCAGCCCTGCGCCGAGCACCACGTCGAGGCCCGCGTGTTCCCGGTCGAGACCGCGTGGCTCGGCGGCGGCGGCTTCGCCGGCGCGCGCGACCTGGCCGAGCGCGTGCGCGACGGTGTGCGCCTGGCGCTCGCCGAGACCGCGGGCGACGTTCTCGTGTTCTTGCCCGGCGCCGGCGAGATCGGCGCGGCCGCCGATTCGATCGAGGCGGGCGTCGCCCGCGGCTGCGAAGTTCTACCGCTGCACGGCCAGCTCGAGGGCGACCGACAGGACCGCGCCCTGCGCCCGTCATCACGCCGCAAGGTCGTGCTCGCCACCAACGTCGCGGAGACGTCGCTCACCATCGAGGGAGTCTCCGCCGTGGTCGACTCCGGCTTCGCGCGCGTGCTGCGTCACGACCCTGGCCGCGGCCTCGACGCGCTGCGTGTCGAGCGCATCAGCCGCGCCTCCGCCGAGCAGCGCAAGGGGCGCGCCGGGCGCACCGGTCCCGGTCGCTGCTACCGCCTGTGGGGAAAGGGCGAGGAAGTGACGATGGCGCCCTTCACCGCGCCCGAGATCCGACGGATCGACCTGGCCGGGCCCGCCCTCGAGGTGCGCGCCTTCGCCGGCCGGGACCCAGCCGAGTTCGATTGGCTGGAGTCACCGGACGCGGCCGCCTTGCAGCGCGCGGACGAGCTGTTGCTGCGCCTGCGCGCCGTCGACACGCAGGGCCGCGTCACCGCGACCGGCCGAGCGATGCTGGCGCTGCCCCTGCACCCCCGCCTGGCGCGCACGCTGGTGGAAGCCCGCGCGCTGGGCTGCGAGGACACCGCCGTCGACGTCGTGGCGCTCCTGGCGGAGCGCGAGCTCGGGCGACGCGGCCGCGACGAGAGCGCCGAGCTGCCTTGCGACGTGTTGGCGCAGCGCGAGCTGTGGCGCGAGGCCAAGGCGAAGGGCTTTGCCGCCGGGTTGTGCCGGGCGCTCGCGATAGACGCCGACGCGGCGCGGGCGATCGAGCGCGCGCGCGCGCAGTTCAGCCGCCGGCGCGCAGCCACGCGTGACGACGCGCGCGGCGACCGATCGTCAGACGGGAGCGCAGACGAGCACGTCCGCCGCGCGCTGCTCGCCGGCTTTCCTGACCGCGTCGCGAGCCGCGCCGACGCCCGGAGCCTCGAAGCGGTCCTGGTGGGCGGCCGTGGCCTCACGCTGCCGGCCTCGGTGCAGGCCGAGTCGACGCTGTTCTTCCTGGCTCTGCGCGTGCTCGAGACCCGGGGCAGCCGTTCGCAGGTGTCGGCGATCAGCAGCGTCGATGTCACCTGGCTGCACGAACTCGGCGTGACCGAAGAAGACGAGCTGCATCTCGACGCCCAGGGGCGCGTCGTCGCCACGCGGCGCGTGCGTTACCTCGACCTGCCGCTGAGCGAAGTACGCGTCGACGCCGACCCGGAACAGGCGGCGGCGCTGCTCGGCGCCGAGCTGGCGCGTGACCCGTGGGCGGTGTTCGGCGAGCACAAGGAGCTGCGCGCGTTCGTGGCGCGCCTGCGGTGGTTGCGCGAGGCCGCCCCCGACCTCGGCGTGCCCGAGTTCACCGACGCCGAGGTCGCCGAGGTGGCGGCGCCGCTGTGCCTCGGGGCGCGTTCGTTGCGAGACCTGCGCGACGCGTCCCTACAGCCGCTGCTCGAGGCGCGCCTGCCGCCCGCCGTGCGCGGACGGCTCGGCGAGCTGGCGCCGGCGCGCATCAAGCTGCCGTCCGGCCGTCACGCCGCGGTGCACTACGACAAGGAGCAGGGGCCGACGGTCGCGTCGCGCCTGCAGGACTTCTTCGGCCTGCGCGACACGCCGCGCATCGCCAATGGCCGGGTGCCGCTGTGCCTGCAGTTGCTGGCGCCCAACCAGCGGCCGGTGCAGGTGACGCGCGACTTGGCGAGCTTCTGGACCAACATCTACCCCAAGGTGCGCAACGAACTGCGCCGGCGCTATCCACGGCACGCGTGGCCGGAGGACCCGCTGCAGCGCAGCCCGTAGCTGGTCTCGCGCAGCGGCGGCGTGGTTCGTCGACGGTGGCAGGGATCTCGGGCCGGCGTGCGCGTCCCGTCATGAGACGCGACCGTCGAAGTTCGCAACGGGCCTGCCCTCGTTGCCGATATCCCGCGAACCTCCCAGCCGCATGCAAGCACGCCTCGAACAACGCGCCAGCCAGCAGTTTGCCCTGATGCCCGAGATGCTGCGCTCGGTGGAGATCCTCCAGCTGGCGGCCGACGATCTGTGTGCGCTCATCGAGCGCGAGGTCGCGAGCAACGAGACCCTGCTGGCGAGCCGGCGCGGGCGTGGGGCCGGCAGCATCGCCGGCGACAGCAACGCGCTGGCCGTGGCCGAGGCGCCGCCGATGGACTTGCACCGCTGGTTGCAGATCCAACTGGCCTGGCGCGAGTGCCCGCCGCAACTCGCCGACCGAGTCTTGCGGTTGGCCGACCTGCTCGATGAGCGCGGCTTGCTGCCGCAAGCGGACGCCGAGCTGTCGGCGGCGCTCGGCACGGAGGACTGGTACGAGCCGCTCGGCGTGCTGCAGACCCTCGAGCCGCGCGGCCTCGGCGCACGCACCGCGGTCGAGGGCATGCTGTTGCAGATCGACGGCGACGACCCCGACCGCGAGGACATCGCGGCGTTGCTCACCGAGCACCTGGACCAGCTGGCGCGACACCGCACGGCGCAGGTGGCGCACGCCCTCGGCCTCAGCGTCGAAGGCGTGGCGCAGCTGGTCGAGCGCATCCGCAGCCTCAACCCACGCCCAGCGGCAGACCTCACGGTCGAGCCGCGGACGCCCGTGCGCGTCGAACTCGAGGCTCGCCTGCAGGACGGCGAGGTCGTCGTGCGCTTGCGCGGCGGCGACTTGCCCGAGCTGCGCTTGCACCCGCGCTACCAGAAGCTGGCCCGCGCCGGCGACGCGTCCCTGCGCCGCTACCTGCGCGCCAAGTTGGCGGCGGCTCGGGGCTTCATCCGCGCCGTCGACCTCCGCCAGCGCACGCTCCTGCGGGTGGCGGGCGCGGTGCTGCGCCGGCAGATCGGGTTCCTCCAGCACGGAGTTCGCCAACTGCAGCCGCTGCGTATGGTCGAGATCGCCGAGGAACTCGGTTGCCACACTTCGACGGTGAGCCGCGCTCTCGCCGGCAAGTGGGTCTCGACCGACCACGGCGTCTTCGCGCTGCGCGGCTTCTTCGACGGCGCGCACCTCGGCGCCGCGCCGTCGGATGACCGTATCGCGGACGGTGGCGCCGGCCACGGCCAGCGCGGCGTGCAGGAGCGCGTGCGGGAACTGATCGCGGCCGAGAATCCGACACGGCCGTTGTCGGACGACCAGGTCGCGGCCCTGCTGCGCAGTGAAGGCATTGCCATCGCCCGTCGCACGATTGCAAAGTACCGAAGTGAGCTGGGCATCCGCTCGCAATGGCAGCGGCGCTCGTGTTCTCTCTGACGCGTCCACGCTCATGAGCACGAACGAACCCGACAACAAGCCACCCGTGGCCGGACGACTCCGGTCGTCGTTCGGCGACGACGAGCCGCCGGCGCCGCCGGCCAAGCGACCGGGCTCGAGTGTCTTCAACCGCATGCCGCCGCCGCCGGCGCCGCCACCGCCGCCGGAGCCCGAGCCGTCGCGCGCGGTGGAGATCCCGGCCGTGCGCCGCCGCTGGCGACCGTCCGGCGTTTTCTTCCCGCTGCTGATCGTCGCCATGGGCGTGGCGACCGGGCAGGTGCTCCTGGAGACGACGCGCAGCCTGCCGATCGCCATCGTCTGCTGGGTGCTGGGCTTGGTCGGCGCCATCTTCTGCCGCATCCTGCTGCGCGACCGCGTCGAGATCGGCTGAGGTTTCCGGTCGCTGCCGCAGCCTGCTATACGTCCTTGCGTGCGCGTGCTCCTGACCGTGGCCTACGACGGCACGTCGCTCGCGGGGTGGCAGCGCCAGGTCGGCCAGGACACCGTGCAGGAACATCTGGAGAACGCGTTCGCCACACTTTGCGGCGGGCGAGTGTGCGTCGAGGGCGCCGGCCGGACCGATGCCGGGGTCCACGCGTTGCGCCAGTGCGCCCACGTCGACCTGCCCCGCCCGTGGCGGATGCAGGACCTGGTGCGCGCCGTGAACGCCCACCTGCCCGCGGCGGTGGCCGTGCGCGCGGCGCGTCCCGTGCCCGCCTCGTTCCACGCGCGCTTCTCCGCGGCCGGCAAGCGCTACGTCTACCGCTTCCTCACCGGTCCCGAGCGACCGGTCCATCTGCGCGGCTTCTTTGCCTGGAGCTGGCGCCCGCTCGACGTCGCTGCCATGCGTGCCGGGGCCGCACACCTGGTCGGCGAGCACGACTTCGCGTCGTTCGCGACCAATCCGGGCTACCCGCGCAAGCACGGGACGGTGCGACGGATCGACCACCTGCACGTCGTCCGGCACCGTCGTGGCGTCGACGTCGCGGTCCAGGGCAACGGATTCCTCTACAACATGGTGCGCACGATCGCGGGCTGCCTGCGCGATGTGGGGCTCGGGCGGCGGCCGGCGGCGGACTTGGCGGCGATCTTGGCCGCTCGCGATCGCCGTGCCGCGAGCGCGACCCTGGGGCCGCAGGGGCTGTTCCTCACGCGCGTGCTCTATCCGAGCGAGGCCCTGGTCGGCGGAGTTGAATCGCCGGGCTCGGGCGCCGATGAGTGTTACGACGAGTAGACTGCCGGGCCGCGCTCGGCAGAATGGTTGGAGTCCACATGACCAAGAAGCAACCCCGCGAGACTCAGATCGACATCACCGCGCGTCACGGCCACGTGTCCGATGGCATGCGCGACTACGCGCTCAAGAAGGCAGAGAAGCTGACGCGCTTCCACGACCGCATCACGCGCATCCAGGTCCTGCTCGACGATCCCAAGGGCGAGCGCGAGGTCGAGATGATCGCGCACATCGAGGCCGGGGGCACGCTCGTGGCGCGCGAGCGCGCAGGTGCCTTCCACGAGGCAGTGGACCTGCTGGTGGAGAAGCTCGAGCGTCAGCTCAAGAAGGACAAGGAGCGGATGAAGGACCACAAGATCGAGGGTGGCAAGGGCGTGATCCCGTCGGAGCCGACGCCGTCCGCGGACAGCGAGGAGACGTACGACGACGTCATGCGTCGCAAGCTGGAGTAGGTCCGCGCTGCGGACGGCTGGCTGCGGGCCCGAGTCCGGCCGTGCCGCGGCGGCGGGGCGCCGTCGGGGGGGCCGCCGTTCCAGGGGCGAGAGCCGCGCGTCCTTGCACGGCGCCTTCGAGGTGCTAGCTTGCGGGCGCAGCTCATGAATCCCGATCTCGTCGCAGGTGCCGCCGTCCTCGAGGCAATCCAAGCAACCGACAAGGCGTCCGCGCTGGAGGAGATCCTGGGCGCTGCCGTTCAGGCCAAGCTGGTCGCCAAGAAGGACAAGGCGGCGCTCCTCGATCGGTTGCACGCGCGCGAGAAGTTGGGCAGCACAGGCATCGGCAACGGCGTCGCCATCCCCCACGTCAAGGGTGACGAGATCGGTCGGGTCGGCTTGGTGGTCGCTCGCTCGTTGCCGGGCATCGACTACGAGGCCATCGATGGTCGCCCCGTGCATACGCTGTTCCTGCTGCTGGCACCGACCGACAAGGGGCAGGAGCACTTGGCGGCCCTCAAGTGGATCTCAGGCCTGGCCCGCGACACCGACTTCCGGCGCTTCTTCCTGGCGGCCGAGTCGGCTCCTGCGATCCGCGATCTGCTGCTCGAGATGAGCGGGCCGGCATGAACGGAGACTCGATCTGTCGGGCGACGGTGACGCTCGGCAACAAGAACGGCTTGCACGCGCGGCCGGCCTACCTGCTGGTGCAGACGGCGAACGCCTACGCGGCCAGTCTCAAAGTGGGACGCGACGGCATGGTCGTCGACGGCAAGTCGATCATGGCGGTGATGATGCTGGCGGCAGAATCGGGCGCGGTCCTCGACCTGGAGTCCGAAGGGCCGGACTGCGAAGACCAGATCCGAGCCGTGCGCGCGTTGATCGAGTCGAAGTTCGGCGAGGACGGCTGATCGAGCGGCCGGCGGGCCCGCCTAAACCCCGCGTCCTCGCCGCGCCGATAACGCAGGAGATTCGGCGGTCGCGACCCGTAGGTCATCGCAGGGGCGTGGGGTCCCCTGACGCGGCCGCCGAAACCGGAGTTCTCCATGCCGATTCGACTCGAACCAGACGCGCGGCCATCTGCCTGGATCTTCGACTCGGCACGCGGGCTCGCCGCCAGCCAAGGGACGTCATGCTGAAACAACGCAAGAGCGTCGTCGGTCTCGATCTCGGCACGCATTCGATCAAGGCCGTCGAGATCACGCAGGACAAGTACGACTTCATCATCACCGCGTTCGCGAAGGTGGACGTGCCCAACGAGGCGGCCCGCGAGGACGCGATCTCCGACCTGTTCCGCGCCGGCGGCTTCCGCACCAAGCGAGTGGCGACGGCGATCAGCGGCAAGTCGGTGGTCTTCCGTTACATCGACATGGCGAAGATGACGGACGACCAGCTGAACAACGCCATTCGGTTCGAGGCCGACAAGTACATCCCGTTCGAGGTCGACGACGTCCAGATCGACACGCAACGGCTGATGGACAAGCCGCCGGTCGAGGGCAAGCAGGACGAGATCAAGGTCCTGCTGGTGGCGGCCAAGAAGGCGATCGTGCAGGACCAGGCGCAGATGCTGTTGGGCCTCGGCCTGCAACCGGCCTCGGTCGGCGTCGACAGCTTTGCCATCGGCAACGCCTTCGAACTCAACGACATCGTCAACCCGGGTCTGCACGAGGCTGGCCGCACGGTGGCCCTGGTGGACATGGGCGCAGCCAAGACCAGCATCAACATCCTGCGCGACAACGTCACGTACTTCGCGCGTGAAGTGCCGGTCGGCGGCCAAGATCTCACCAACGCCATCATGCGCCGGTTCGGGCTCGAGCCGTTCGAGGCCGAAGCCTTGAAGCGGGACCCGCAGGACCAGGTGCGCGACGTCGAGGACGCCGTGACGCAGGTGTTGGACGACCTGGGCAACGAGATCAACCTGTCCTTCGACTTCTTCGAGAACCAGTTCGACGGCGAGGTGCACGAGGTGTTCCTGTCCGGCGGCTCGGTGTTCCTGCCGTTCCTGGAGGAAACCCTCGAGAAGGTGTTCGAGAAGAAGACGCGGGTGTGGAACCCGATCGACGGCCTGAAGGTCAAGTCCGACAACGTGGACATCGATGGTCTCAACAGCGCGTCACCGCAGTTGGCGGTGGCCGTGGGTCTCGCAGCGACCGTGTGAGGTGAACTGAGATGATTCGTATCAACCTCCTGCCCGAGGAATTCCGGCGCGCAGACCGCACGTCGCCGAAGGTGTTCGCGGCGTCCTTGGCGGCGCTGATTCTCGTCTGTTGTGCCGGCGGCTGGTTCGGCCTGTGCTACTTCGGCGAGCTCGGCGAGCTCGAGATCAAGCAGCGCAACCTCATCGAGACGATGACGGCCAAGAACGAGATGGCCAAGTACTCCGACGCACTCGTCGCCGACAAGCAGGCCTACGAGATGCGCGAGGCGACCATCCGCCAGATCGGTAGCTCGCGCATGCTGTGGACCGAGTTCATGGACCAGCTGATCGATGTGGTCAACAACGAAGGCAACACCCAGCGCCACCTGGCTTGGTTCCAGAGCATCCAGGTCGCCGAGGGCAGCGAACGTCAAGGCCCGGTCATCACCTTGCCCGGTCAGGTGCAGGGCAACCTGGTGAAGAAGGTCGCCGACTTCCACGACGACATCGAGAACGCACCGTTCGCCAAGGACCTGCTCAACAAGAGCGCACCGTCCGGCGAGCGCAAGAACAGTCCCAAACGCAACCCGCCCGAGAGCTACGCGTTCAACCTGCAGCTGACGATGAAGCCGGCGCAGGAGTGGGCCAAGAACAAGGCCGAGGCCGCCAAGCCCGCCAAGTGAAGGAGGAAAAGCTGTGAAGCGGATGACTGAGAATCAACGGCTGCTCCTGATCGCTGGCATCACCGTGGTGCTGTCCGGCGCGGCGGGGGGTGGCGTCTACTGGGCGAAGTCCGAGGCCGAGGCCGTGCGCGAGCAGATGGCGCAGACCGAGCAGCAGATCGCTGTGTCCGAGGCCAAGATCAAGCGCATTCCCGACCTCGAGCGGCAGGTGATCATCCTGCGCGAGAACCTCAAGGAGTACGTCAAGATCCTGCCCGAGAAGCAGGAGCTGGGCCCTTTCTTGCGCGCGGTCAACCAGTTCGCTGGTCAGTCCGGCATCGACATGCAGCGGTTCACACCCGGTCGTGTCGCCGGGCGCAAGGACGCCGAGTTCGAAGAGTGGACGTACACCTTCGAGTTCAACGCCACGCTCTGGCAGTTCCTCAAGTTCGCCAACTTCTTCGAGAACTACGAGCGGTTCGTCAAGGTCAAGAACTTCCAGCTGACCTCGGGCGGCGGTGAAGCTCGTGCTGACGGCGAGTACGAGGAGGGCGACGTCCAGCACAAGGTCAACATGATGGTGGAGACCTACGTCTACACCGGCAACGCCAAGGGCACCGACGCCAACATCCCGAACTACGCCGCCAAGCAGCAGGCGTTGGCCGAGGACATCCTGCGCAACCTGACCGATATCCGCATCGACCGGTACGAGTTCCGCGACGCCCGCGGCCGGCGCGACATCTTCGTCGATCCGCGCGAGTTCAGCTACGGTGCGCGCGACGGTGGCGGCGTGCCGTTGCAGCAGCAGAAGAAGATCCTCGACGACTTCGCCGACGAGGTCAGCCGGCTGGAGACGCTGCAGAAGCGCACACGCGAGGACGGCATCACCATCTTCGAGCGCTACAACCTGGAGCGCGAGCTGAAGGCCGGGCTGGAGTCGTTGAAGGAGAAGATCGAGAAGATCGACGCGCAGCGCGCGATCTCGTACCAGCCGTTCAAGTACCAGTGGGTGAAGCGCATCGGCCAGCCCATCGAGATGCTCGAGCGCAACCTGGTGAGCGACGGGCGTCCGCAGGACGATCGCTTCTTGCCACGCAAGGAAGTCGAAGGCTTGCTTGCGGCGATGTCGACCGACCTCGAGACCGGTGAGTTGCAGGCCGCTCGCGACCGTTTCGACGCGGTCCAGGACCGGTTGCACGTGCCGCCCGAGGACGATCGCGCGCCGATGGTCGACAAGCTGCGCGACCTCTACCTGCGCGCTGGCGTGGCGCTGGAGTTCGGCACCCAGCGCCTCGACATCAGTGGCGTGGTGGTCAACGACGAGGGGCGCTCGGGCCTCATCCTCAACGGCGCGGTGTATCAAGAGGGTGACTACGTGAACGACGAGCTGCTGGTCAAGGCAGTGGGCCGCGAGCACATCGAGTTCGTCTACAAGGGCTTCACCCTGGTGAAGACGCGCTAGCTAGCGCGCGGTCGCCGTGGCGAGGTCGAGCCGGCCGGCCCAGGGGGGCCGGCCGCCGTCGTTTTCAGGTGGGCTGGCCCACAGGGCCGGGTTCCCACAGAGCCGGGTTCCCAGCGAGCCGGGTTCCCAGCGAGCCGGTTCCCAGAGAGCCGGTTCTCAGAGAGCCGGTTCTCAGAGAGCCGGGTCACGGAGAGCCGGGTTCACGGCCCGCCGGGCGAAGGCCCGCGGGCCCGTCGTGGCCCGCCGCGCCCTCGCTCGGCGGTGTGCCGAGTTCGGTCTTCGCGGCTGTCCGTGTCGGGTTCGGGGACGGGGCGGCGACGCCGCGCGAGACCAGGACCACATCGAGTCAAGTTCCACCGCTGCATGGCCGACAGATCCCTCGGCTCAAGCCGTGCCGAGCGCGTCCCGTCAGGGGTGCGGTGGCGGCACCGAAGTCGGCGATCACAAGAAGAGAAGCACATGCAGGCAAAGATCTGGAGACCGTTCAGCGTGCTGGCGGTGTTTTGCGGGATGGTCGGCGGCCTGTCCGCCCAGGACGAACCCGTGTCCCAACCGCAGTCGACGGCGCACGGCGATGCCGGTGACAGCACGGCGCGACTGACCCTCAAGCTCAAGGACCGCTTGCTGCGCGACGTGGTGCAGAACATCCGCCGGCGTGCGGGCGTCAACATCCTCGTCGACGCGGCGATCCAGGACACCGACACGGTGACCATCGACCTCGACAACGTCGAGTGGCGGCGCGCTCTCGACCTCGTCGCCGAGGCCGCAGGCTGCGTGGTGGTGGAGGTGACCGGCAACGTGCTGCGCGTCGAGAAGCCGCCGCGGGTGTACTTCGCCTTCGAGAACGCGGACATCCAGAAGGTGGTGGACACCATCGCCAAGATCTCGGGCGCGAACATCGTGATGTCGCCCGAGGTACAGGGACCGATCACCCTGCGCCTCAAGAACATCCCCTGGCGCGATGCCCTCGATGCGGCGGTGAAGACGCTGGGCTACGTCGTCGTCGAGGAGGATCGCGGCATCTTGCGCGTCGTTCCGCCCAGCAACATGAAGGCGGACCTCGTCTCGCGCGAGTTCCAGCTCCGCTACGTCCGCCCGCGCTCGTCGTACGTGCCGTTCATCAACACGCCGTACGTGAAGTACAACCAGCAGACCCAGGCCCAGGGCACGGAAGCCGGCTCGTTCACCCTGCTGACCGCGCTCGAGCGCGTGCTCACGCCGGAGATCGGCCAGATCCAGTACTTCGACGGCAACAACGTGATCATCGTCAAGGACACCAAGCCGGTGGTCGACGAGGTCGAACGGATCATCAACAAGATCGACGTCGAGCCCGGCCAGATCTACGTGGACGTCAAGTTCGTGACGACCGGCAATCAGGACATCTTGAACTACGGCGTCGACATCGGTGGCGAGGGTTGGGCGCCGAGCATCAGTCTGGGGCAGATCCCGACGCGCCTGCCGTTCGACCTCGGCGCCGGCGGCTGGGACGACTCGGTCATCGCCAACGACACCGGCACCGGCCCGTTCGCCGACTCGAACCTCAATCCGACCGGCAACACGCGCGTGCCCGACGTGATCTTCGGCGCACTCAACTTCACCCAGGTGCAGGCAGCTCTCAAGCTGCTGCGCAAGGACGTGAACTCGGAGATCGTGCAGGCGCCGCAGCTGATCGTCCTCGACCACCAGGAGGCGACGATCTTCGTCGGCGAGACCATCCGCTACGCGCAGGCTCGCGCCGAGCAGGGGCAGGCCGGCGGTCTGCAGCTGGTCGTCGAAGAGGCGCCGAATTCTCCGGTGCAGACCGGCTTCCAGCTGATGGTCATCCCGCACATCGTCCCGGGCAGCGACAAGGTCATCATGGACATCATCCCGCAGTCGACCTCGCTGACCGGCACCGGCAGCTCCAACCTGGCGCCCGCCGGCTTCGACGTGTTCACCGTCGGCTCGGGTGCCGGCCAGGGCTCCATCGCCTTGCCGCGGGTGGCCTCGAGCACGATCGGCACCAAGGTGCTGCTGCGTTCGCAGCAGACCGCCGTGCTGGGTGGGCTCACCACCGAGTCGAATGCCGAGACGGAGACCGCGCTGCCGCTCCTGGGCGACATCCCGATGCTCGGCTGGTTGTTCAAGAACCGCAGCACCAACAAGTCGCGCAACAGCCTGATCGTGTTCGTGACGCCGACCATCGTGCGCAGTCCCGAGGACACGGATGCTCGCATCCGCCAGGTGCTCGAGGAGAAGCGCAGCCGTCTGCAGTCGATCCAGAACGCGATCTTCGGTCGCGGTCTCGACGGCGGCAACTGAGCGCGGGCCGCCGCGATCCGGCGGCCCCACGTGGACGGCTGGTGCCTATCGCCGGGTGCCTCCGCCACCGTGGCCCGCCGGCCGGTCGCCGCTGCAAAGAGCAGTGCCTGCTTGAGCCCTCGTAGGCACGCTCCTATTGTCTGCTGCTCGATCCGCGAACCATTGTGGAGGGCGGATCGGATTCCGAAGATTCCGCTGCCGCGGGCGAGGTTCATGGGCGCATCGACGATGCCACGGTCTAGCCGTTGTCCGTCCGTGCGCGCCGCCGTTCCGCCCCGGTGGCTACGTGGGGCTGGCGGCGCGACGCCGAGGCGGGCTCCCGATCGTCGGTCCGAGGCTCGGGCATCTCTGCCCGTGCCCGGTCTGCCGGTCGGGCCGCTACTCGATTCGATCGGCCCGCAGGCCGGTCGCGCGCGTCGCGCGCCCCTCCTGCACAGAAAGGACACCATCGTTGAAGCGCATGCTCATCAACGCCGTCGATCCGGAGGAGAGCCGGATCGCGACGGTCAAGGACGGCGTGCTCCAAGAGCTGCACGTCGAGATCGCCAGCCGGGAAGCCTATCTCGGCAACATCTATAAGGGGCGCGTCGCCAACATCGAGCCCAGCATCGGCGCCGCCTTCGTGAGCTTCGGCGGCACGACCAACGGGTTCCTGCACGCCTCCGACGTATTGCCCGACTACTCCCGCGACGACTTCGCGTTGACCGACGTGCTCGAGGGGCGTGCCCGCGCTACCGGCGACGACGGACCGGACGTGGTGCGCGCCGTCCTCGAGGATGCCGACGAGGAGGACGAGGACGACGGCCGTGGCAAGAGGAGCAAGTCCGGCAAGGCTACGGCGGGCGAGGGTGCGCGCGTCGGCGACGCCGCCGAAGAAGCCGAAGGAGAAGGTTCGACCGCGGACCGGCGCCGCGGCGAGAGCCGGGCACACGGCGACGAGGACCTCGACGACGACCTCGGCGACGAGGATCTCTCCGACGGGGACCTCGGCGAAGAGGACGACGAAGACGAGGGCGGTGGGCGCCTGGACGAGCAGGATGACCATGTCCTGGAAGTGCACGGTGAACTCGCCGAGGAAGACGACGACCACGCCGAGGCAGGGGAGGACGACGGCGAGCCGATCGATGCGCCGCCGGCCGAGGCTGGCGGCGACGCCGACTCCGGGCCGGAGGACGCCGGCGAGGCTCCCGAGACGCAGGCCGCGCCGGCGGCGACGGCGGTCGCCGCGGGGCGTTCGCGCGGACGCGGGCGGCGCGGCGGCGCGGCGGAGAAGCGCGAGAGGCGCCCGCGCCTACCGATCGACCGCCTGCTGCGGAAGGGCCAGGAGGTGATCGTACAGATCACCAAGGAGGGCATCGGCAACAAGGGGCCGACCCTCACCACCTACGTGTCGCTCCCCGGGCGCTGCCTCGTTCTGATGCCCAGCCTGCCGAAGTGCGGGGTCTCGCGCAAGATCGAGGGCCACAAGGAGCGCCGCCGCCTCAAGCGCATCGTGCGCGAGCTCGACACGACCGGCAACGGGGGGATCGGCTTCATCGTGCGCACGGCCGGCACTGGCAAGAGCAAGGAAGACCTCGAGCGCGACCGTGACTACTTGGCGCGCATCTGGGAGTTCGTCGGCCAGCGCGCCAGGGTCACTCGTGCTCCGGCGGTGCTCTACCAGGAGTCCGACCTCGTCCTCAAGGCGATGCGCGACCTGTTCACGCCGGACATCGACGAAGTCGTGGTGGACTCCAAGGACGTGCACATGCGCATCAAGGAGTTCGCCGACAAGCTGATGCCGCACATGTCGGGGCGGATCCGCCTGCACGAAGGGCACACCCCGTTGTTCCACTCCTTCGGCATCGAGCCCGAGGTGGAGAAGCTCTACCAGCCGCGCGTCGAGATCGGCAACGGTGCCTACATCATCGTCGAGCAGACCGAGGCGCTGGTCTCGATCGACGTCAACTCGGGCAAGTTCAAGCCCGGCACCGACCTCGAAGAGACCGCGTACCGGACCAATCTGCAGGCGATCCCCGAGATCGTGCGCCAGCTCCGCCTGCGCGACCTCGGTGGGCTGATCATCATCGACTTCATCGACATGAACAGCGAGAAGCACCGCCGTGGCATCGAACGCAAGCTGGTCGACGGGCTCAAGGGCGATCGCGCGCGCATCAAGGTCGGACGCATCTCGCGCTTCGGCCTCATGGAGCTGACGCGGCAGCGCGTGGGGCCCGGCCTCAAGCGCACCGTGTTCACGCACTGCGGCCACTGCAACGCGACCGGGCTGGTTCGCACCGTCCAGAGCAAGGCGCTCGCCGTCTTGCGCGACGTGCGCGCGCTGGTCTCGCTCAAGGGCTTCTCCATCCTGCACGTCTACGTCGCGTCCGCGGTGAACGACTACCTCGTCAACTACAAGCGACGGCCGATCCTCGACCTCGAGGAGGCGGTCGGCAAGAAGGTGGTGTTCCGCGCCGAGCCCAGCTACCCCGTGGACGCCGTGCACTACCGCTTCCTGACCGCCGACCGGCAGGAGGCGAAGGTCGCGGTGCCCGCCGGGCTGGGCGTCCGGGTCTAGCCCGGCCGGTCCCGGCCGACCCCAACCCGGCGCGCCCCAGCCGGGCGGCCCATCGGCGTTCCGCCGGCACGAGTGGGCCGCGTCCGCGGCAGATGCCGGACGGCTCGGGCGTCGCTTGAATCTTCGGCGCCGGTCGCTAACCTCTCCGCCCCCTCAGCATCCCCCCTGGCCATGGCCGCTACCTACGCCATCTTCGTCGATCGCACGCAACAGTACCGGGTCAGCCCCGGCGAGCGAGTTCGTCTGGCATACAACCCCCAATGGCAGCCGCAGGCGTCGGTCACGTTCGACGACGTCTGCGCCGTGGGCGGCGAGGCGCCGCGCATCGGAGCGCCCTACGTCGCCGGTGCCAGCGTCACGGCCAAGGTCGTCGGCGAGGTTGCCGGGCCGAAGCTCGTCGTCCAGAAGTTCCGCCGGCGCAAGAACAGTCGGCGTCGTACTGGCTTCCGCGCCAAGTACACGGAAGTCCGGATCGAGTCCATCCAGGGCTAGATCAGTCCATCCAGGGTCAGCATCCAGGGTCAGATCGTAGGGCCAGTTCGTTCAGGGTTGAGAGTTGAGTCACTCGGCAGATCGCCACGCAGACTGAGGTCGGAGGCACGTCATGGCACACAAGAAGGGTCAGGGTTCCACCAAGAACGGCCGCGACAGCAACGCCAAGCACCGCGGCGTGAAGCGCTTCGGGGGCGAGGTGGTGACTGCCGGCACGATCATCATCCGGCAGTGTGGGACGCGTTGGATGCCGGGGCACAACGTCAAGCGCGCTTGCGACGACACGTTGTTCGCGCTGGTGCACGGGACGGTTCGCTTCCAGAACAAGCGCCGTGTCCACGTCGACCCGGTGCCTGCGGCGGCGAACGGCTGATCCAGAGAGCGCGCGCCACGCGCGGTCGACTCGCGTCCCATGTTCCTGGACGAGATCACGTTCGTGGTGCGCGGAGGTCGCGGTGGCGACGGCTGCATGTCGTTCCGCCGAGAGAAGTTCGCTGACCGGGGTGGCCCCGACGGGGGCGATGGCGGTGACGGCGGCGACGTCGTGTTCGAGCCCACCACGCACGAGAACACGCTCTACCACCTGGCCGGGCGCACCAGCTACGAGGCGGGAAACGGCCAGCCGGGACGCAGTGCCGACTGCTTCGGTCGCAAGGGTGGCGACCTCGTGCTGAAGGTCCCGCTGGGCACGGTCGTCCTCGACGCGGCGCGCGGCAACGTGCTGCGCGACCTCAGTGTGCCGGGCGAGCGCTTCGTCGTCGCGGCCGGCGGCCGTGGCGGTCGCGGCAACGCCCGGTTCGCCACCGCCACCAATCGATCGCCGCGGCAGTTCGAGCACGGTCGCCCGGGCGAGGAGCGTCCGGTGCGCTTGAGTCTCAAGCTGATCGCCGACGTCGGTCTGATCGGTTTGCCCAACGCCGGCAAGTCGACCTTGCTCGCCACCCTGTCGCGGGCTCGGCCGAAGATCGCCGACTACCCGTTCACGACCCTCGAGCCGCACCTCGGGATCGTCACGGCGCATGGCGAACGCACCTTCGTGATGGCCGACATCCCCGGCCTCATCGAGGGAGCTCACCGCGGCCGCGGGCTCGGAGACAAGTTCCTCAAGCACGTCGAGCGCACGCGGCTGCTGCTGCACCTCGTCGACTGCTCGAGCGACGCGTCGCTGCCGCCGGAGGAGGCGGTGCGTGTCATTCGTGCGGAGCTGGCCGGCTACTCGCACGCGTTGGCCGCGCGCCCGCACGTGCTGGTGGCGACCAAGGTGGAGGACGACGCGGCGCGCGCCGCCGCGGCGGAACTGGCCGCGGCCCTGGGCGAGGACGTCCTCGCCGTGTCAGCCGCGACGCGGGCCGGCCTGGCCGATCTGCTGGCGGCGGTCGCCGCTCGTCTCTGGCCGGCGTCCTGACCGACTCGGGCTGCAGGTAGCCCCGACCTGGTCGGCGCGAAGCACCGACTGCAACCAAGCCCTCGGTTGCGGCCTCGGCTACCCACCACGACGGGCGTCCGTGCAGCGGCCCAGACTCCCCGACGCTGCCTGCGCCATGTCGCAAAGCGAGACGTCCGCCAACGTCGTAGGGCTTCACTCGGGCCGGCAAGCGCGTCGATAGGACGCGCAGGACATGACGATGACCCAGCCCAGCCTCGACGATCTCCTTCGCATCATGGTCAAGGAGCGCGCCTCCGACCTGATCCTGAAGACGGGTGGTTGTCCGGCCATGCGCGTGTCGGGACAGATCCGCTTCCTGGGCGACACACCACTCGAGCTGATCCAGCTCAAGGCGTTCCTCGGCGAGGTCGTGCCCGACAACGAACGGCAGGCCTTCCTGCGGCACGGCGCCGCCGACATTGCCATCGACAAGCCCGGCGTCGGCCGGTTCCGGTGCAACGCGTTCATCGTCGGCGGTCACCCGGGCTTCGTGTTCCGCGCCATCAAGGACGCGGTGCCGTCGTTCAAGGATCTCAACCTGCCGATCGAGCAGTTGAAGAAGCTGGCGAGCCTGCCACGCGGGCTGGTGCTGGCCACCGGCGTCGCCGGGTCGGGCAAGTCGACGACGCTGGCGTCGATGGTCGACTTCGTCAACCGCAACCACGCCAAGCACATCATCACGATCGAGGATCCGATCGAGTTCGTGTTCGAGGACAAGCGCAGCGTCGTCAACCAGCGCGAGATCGGCACTGACTCGCCCTCGTTCGCCGAGGCCCTGCGGCACGCCGTGCGTCAGTCCCCGGACGTGATCCTGATCGGCGAGATGCGCGACAAGGAGACGATGGAAGCGGCGATCAACGCGGCCGAGACGGGACACCTGGTGTTCTCGACGCTGCACACGGTCAACGCGGTGCAGACGGTCGAGCGCGTGATCTCGTTCTTCCCGCCGCACCAGCACGAACTCATCCGCCTGCAGCTGGCACTCAACCTGCAGGGTGTGATCTCCATGCGCCTCATCAAGACCAAGGAGGGGCGCAGCCAGATGCCCGCGGTGGAGTTGCTCATCAACAACCCGTCGGTCCGCGACCACCTCGAGCGCGGCGAGACCCGCGCGCTGCCGAAGGCGCTGGCGGAGGGCGCCTACTACGGCACGATGACCTTCAACCAGTCGCTGATCCGGCTCTACAACGCCGGCAACATCAGCTACGACGAGGCGATCGAGGCCTCCGACAACCCGGACGAGCTGAAGTTGCAGATGCGCGGCATCACCAAGGGCGGCACCGCGGCCGAACGTCCGACCCCGGCGCGGGCCTGACCGCTCGCCGCGGTCAGTCGCCAGGCAAGCTCCGGCGCGCAAGGCTCCCCGAGGCGTCTTGGGCCGAGGTGCGGTAGCCAGCTCCGGCCGCCGATGTCCGGCCGCCGATGTCCGGCCGCTGCAGGTCCGGCCGTCTGCAGGTGCGGCCGCTGTAGGTCCGGGCGCCGCTGTCGTCGCCGAGCCCCGCTGGCTGGGAGACGAGTGCGGAATACAGGTGTGTTTCTCGCGTCCAAGGCGGCCGTCGCTGTCCGTGAATGCCTCCCAGGCGCTAGACTCCGCGATCCAACATGGCCAAGCTGCCGGTCAACCTCATCCTCTACTCGCTCTACGCCGCCTCGGCCGGACTGATCGGCGGGATCGGGTGGACGTTCTACGCGACCTGGCTGAAGCGCGAGGAGTCGCGCACCGAAGCGTTCCAGAAGCGCGTCGCCGACAGGGTGGACTCGCATCTCGAGGTCGGTCGCAAGGCGCAGCCGGAACGGCAGAATTGGCGCTACGACGTCGAGGCGCGTGACAATTGGTGGACCAAGTTCGGCAAGGTCAACCTCATCGGTGCCCTGCCGCCGGAGCCGGAAGCCCCTGTCGTCGAGGAGAAGAAGGAGCCGGTGAAGGACGCCGGCGTCCCCATCGACTCGCTGGTGGTGCTCGAGTCCCTCCTGCTGGAGGTGTCGAAGGTGCCGGCGGTCGGCGGTCCGTCGGCAACCGGCACCGGCGCAGGTGGCGCCGAGCCGGAGTCCACCTCACACGTCGTCGTGCGCTACAAGCCAGGCGTCGAGGTGCATCCGCCGGCCGACGTCGTGGCACCCGCAGCGGGTCAGCCGGCGTGGGGGGGGCCGGGCGACTCCACGCGCCCGAGCGGGGCGCCGACCCCACCGATCCCGCTGGCCGGTGGCCAGGTCGAGCTGCGGCAGTTCGTGCACATCGACGAGACCCTGTGGCCGCCGCACAACACCTTGCGCCTGACCCGCATCAGCGAAGACGGCCAGGTCGCCTACTTCACCCGCGAGGATCCCGCGAAGGACCGGAGCGAGTGGAAGGAGGAGCCGCTGGAGAAGAACGAGCTCGAGCTGCCGACCGAGGTCGTGCGCGCGCTGCGCGAGGCGCGCGGCCAAAAGGGGACGGAGAAGGCGGGTGACGCGACTGACGTCGAGCCGCCGCCCAGCGGTCCCGACATCGGCGACTGGCAGGATCCGTCCGAGACGCGCGAGATCAAACCCGGCCAGGTGCACGTCAGCCGGCGCGACTACGACTACATTCGCGACAACTCGGACAAGGTGTTCAACGACGAGGTCGCGGTGCGCACCTGGAAGGCTCGCGTCGGCAACTACGAGGGCCTGCTCGTGGACCGCCTGTCGCCTCGGCTGCAGAACTTCGGCATCCAGCCCGGGGACGTGATCTTGAGCATCAACGGCGAGAAGGTGAAGAACAAGGCGAACGCCTACTCGATCGGTCGCCGCCAGTACGACGGCGGCACCCGCCGCTTCTTGGTCGAGATCCTCAGTGGCCGCGGTACCGGCGTGGAGACGCGCACGGTGACCGTACCCCAGAAGTGACGCCGCGCCGCGGCCCTCGCGCGTGCTCCTCACCCTCGATCGCGGCAACACGTCGCTCGACATGATGCTGCACGCGCCCGAGGCGCAGCGGCTGCGCGCCCCGGCCGGTGCGCCCGCGCCGGCGCTCGCCGCGTTGGCCGCGCTGGCGCCCTCGGTCACGCGTGCGGTGGGCTCGACGGTGGTGGTGGGAGGGCTGGACGAGGTCGCGACCTTGCTCGCGGCACACGGGGTGCGCGTGGAACTCGCCGGTGTGGACTTGCCGTGCCCTCTCCCGCTCGCCTACCCCGACCCAGGCACGCTCGGCACCGACCGTTGGCTGTGCGCCCTGGCGGCGCACCGCGCGCACGGCGCGGCGCTGGTCGTGCAGTGCGGCACCGCGATCACCGTCGACGCCGTGGACGTGGGTGGTCGGTTCCTCGGCGGCGCCATCGCGCCCGGTCTGCGGGCGATGGCGGCCGGGCTGGCGGGCGCTGCTCCGGCATTGCCGCGGCCGGCGGTGCTGCGTGCCGCGACCGTGCCGGGAGTGACGTCGCCGGCGTGCGTGGAGGCGGGCATCGTGCTCGCCTTCTGCGGCGCGGTCGAGCGCCTGGCCCGCGACGTCGGCGCCGCGCTGCCGGCGGCGGCGGCCCGCCTGTTGACCGGCGGCGACGCCGAGCTCTATCGACAGCACGGGCGTGCGCGCCTGCAGCACGCGCCGGACCTCCTGCACCGAGGCTTGCGATGCCTGGCGGCGACCACCGGGTCGAGCTCCTGACCGCACGCGGTGCCGGCGGCATCGCCGTGGTGCGGTTGCGCGGACCCGAGCGTTTCGTCCTGGCCGCGCGCCTGCTGGGGACTTGGCGTCCGGACGCCATCCCGCGACGCCGTTGGTTGACGGTGGACGGCGTGCGCCTCGACGAAGCGCTGGTCTTGGCCCGCGACGACGAGGCCAGCATCGAGCTGCACGTGCACGGTTCGCCGGCCGTGCTGCGCGCCCTCGGACAAGCGCTCGGCGGACTGTCCTCGGCGCGGCTGCCGGCTCGCGCAGCGCTGCTGGCGGCCTGCGCCAGCGTTCCGCAGCTGGACTTCGCACTCGAGCAGCAGAGTCTGCTGGCGCCCTACGGCGGCGACTTCGCTCGGTGGGTGGCGGCGCATGCCGGCGACCCGCAGGTGCTGCGCCGCGCCGACGACGGCCTGGCACGGTTGCACGATTTGATGCAACCGCTGCGTCTCGTGCTGCGCGGGCGCAGGAACGCCGGCAAGTCGACCTTGATGAACCGCCTCCTGCTGCGCGAGCGCGTGCTCGCCGGGCCGACGCCCGGGCTGACCCGCGACCCGGTGCGCGACACGACCGAGCTCGACGGCTATCCGTACGAGTTGGTCGACACCGCCGGTGAGGGTGATGCTCTCGACGCGCTCGACGAAGCCGCGATCGAGCGCGCCCGCGCCGAGGTCCGGCATGCCGCCGTGGCCGTGGTCGTCGACGCGGCTGCCGGGGTCCAGGCGGTCGAGCGCACCCTGCTGCGCCGACACCCCGACGCTTTCGTCGTCCGCACCAAGACGGATCTGCGCCCGGCGGTCTGGCCGCCCGACCTGGCGCCGCCGCACGTCGACGTGAGCTGCCTGGACGTCGCCGGTGCCGCCGGCGTCCGTGCCGACGTGGCGGTCGGTCTGCGCCGCTGGCGACGATTGCCACCGGCCGGGCCCGCCGGCTTCGTCGTGGCCGTCGACGAGGAAGAGCGAGCCGTGCTGCGCGCGGCACTGGACCGCGCGGACGGGTAGCACGGGGTCGTCCGCGGAGGGTTCCGTGCGCGCGCATTCGTGCTGGCGTCGCCGAGCGCCAAGGAGTTCGCGTCACGCGGAGGCGCCGCGGCCGAGCCTTGGATGTTCGCTCAGGTTGGTGCGGCCGAATCGCCCAGCTGCGCCACCTGTGGAGACTCGGACCTGCCAAGGCGGGCGAACAGGCGCGGCTCCGCCGCGGATGAATCCCGGGACGCGGACTCCTATGCTCGCGCATCGATGCAGGCGACTCCGCGCAGTCTGGTATCGATCGAGGACCTGTCGACCGGCGAGATCCTCGAGTTGTTCCGCCACGCCGAGGAGTTCGGTGCCGACATCACGGCGTGGACCCACCTGTGCCGTGGGTCGATCATGGCCACGCTGTTCCTCGAACCGAGCACGCGCACCCGCTTGAGTTTCGAGTCGGCGATGCAGCGGCTGGGGGGAGGCGTGATCACGGTCGCCGACGCCACGTCGAGCAGTCAAGCCAAGGGCGAGTCCCTGGCCGACACCGTGCGCGTGGTCGGCGGGCCCTACGCCGACATCGTCGTGATCCGCCACCCCGATGACGGCGCCGCGCGGGTGGCGGCGCGCTACGCGCGCGTGCCGGTCATCAACGGCGGCGACGGCGCGCACGAACATCCGACGCAGACCCTGTGCGACCTCTACACGTTGTGGAAGGAGAAGGGGCACCTCGAGGGGCTCGACGTGGTGCTGTGCGGCGACCTGCGGCACTCGCGCACGGTGCACTCGTTCGCGTACGCGCTGGCACGCTTTCGCGCCAACCTCGTCACCATTCCCTACCCGGGTTTCGAGATGCCGCAGCACGTGCTCGATCGGCTGCGGCGCGACTTCGGCGTGCACGCCTCCGCGGCTTCGGTGGGCGAGCTGTCGAGTCTGGCGGGCAAGGAGAACTCGGTGGCGTACCTGACGGCGAGCCGGCCGCATCAGCTCGCGCTGTTCACGCAGCCGACCACCGAGCAGGTCCAGCACATCGACGCGATCTACATGACGCGCGCGCAGCGCGAGCGCCACGCGGCCGAAGAGGTGCTGCGCGACGACTACCCGCGCTTGTCGGGCGAGTCGCTGCGCAGCGCCCTGTTCAAGGACGTGCGCGTCATGCATCCGCTGCCTCGCCTCGACGAGATCAGCCACGAGTTGGACGACGATCCGCGCGCGGTGTACTTCCGCCAGGCGGAACTCGGAGTGCCGATCCGCATGGCGCTGATGGCCTTCCTCTTGGGGCAGATTCGCCTGGACGCCTCGCCACCCGAGCACCTCGCGGTGCAAGCGGGCCTGTGTTTCCACGCGCACGGCGGGCTGCGTTGTCGCAACGACCGCTGCGTCACCAATGGCTACGGCGGCGGGCACCTCGTGCGCGACTTCCGTTTGGTCGAGGAGACGACCGCGCTGCTGACCTGCGCCTACTGCGACAAGGAAGTGCGGGCGCCGTTCGTCGGCAACACCCAGACCAAGGAGTATGTGGCCGCCGGGTCCCCGGCCGCGGCGCGGATCCGCGTCGACGCGCGCGTCTACTTCGTGTCCGAGGAGCAAGCCACGACGGCGGCCTACCGGCCGGTGGGCACCTGAGCCCCGCCGGCCGACGATGTGTTGGTGCCCGGGCCGCGTGCGGTTGCGTGTGCGCTTTCGCGCGTCCGGACCGTTCGGCGGACCGCGGAACCGCTGCCGATGTGGCGTAACTCGATACTGAGGAAGGCCTTGGGGATGCTCCGCCGGCGGCACGCAAGTTGTTTGAAGTCCCCGAGGCGTCGGCCTCTCCGGCGTCCGCGGACCGTGGGTCCGCGCCCGATCCAACTTCAAGGTGAACGAAGTCGACCGAGCGGTAGACTTCTTGGCAAGCTCCCGGTCCACGTGCGACGAAAAGACGTACTCGAGGGGGCTATCTCGCGACCCCATACAGACTTCCATCCTCGGACGATGGCCTCTCGGGCCTGACCTCCGCCGGTGCGCTCCGGGACGAGCCACGCGGCGCAGGAGCCGTCGACCGAGTCCCCTGCACTCACGACGACGATGAACCTGAAGACGACTCGGATCGGTTCGGCGGTGATTTCGCTCGGCCTGTTGCTTGCTGGCTGCGGAGGCGGCGGCGGCAGCGGATCCAGCCTCAACACAGGTGGCGGCAGCTTCTCGTACCTGCGCGTGACGCCTACGGACAACGCCACGCTGTTTCTGAACGACGCGATCCAGATCGACTTCACGACTCAGGTCGACCTGACGACCGCCGACCTGAACAGCGTCTCGTTCAACGTCTTCGACCTCACCGGTACCGCCCTCGGCGAGCAGCCGCGCGGCTACTTCCGCCTCGGTACATCTCCTGGCGACTCAGCCCCTGGCCGGCGGCTCGAGTTCGTGCCCTTGCTCCCGACCGACGACCTGTACTCCAACGGCGGGTTCAAGCCCGGCCGCCGTTACGTCGTGCAACTCGTGGGCGGTGACCGGCGGAACGGCGTCGTCCTGCGCGATGTGCGCGGACGCGAGCTGTCGACGCCGATCTCGTTCTCGTTCACCACCGTCGACGGTTCGACGGCCAACGAGCTGTTCCGCAACACGCGGCAGAATGGTCCGCGCCGGGCCGGCTTCGAGGTCTTGCCCTCGACGCTGAACTCGAGCGGCACGCGCGTGGTGGACCCGAGCTTCAACGCCGTCGAGCCGCTGGAGGTGCGCTTGACGTTCGACCAACCGGTGAACCCGCAGAAGGTCAACGTGCCGGCGGCGATCGATCTGGATGCCCGCCTGCGCGACGATTCCCTGCGCGGCCGCGTGTTCCTCGAGTACGACGATCCGTCGGTCGGTGGCGAGAACCGCTGGATTCCGGCTCAGGTCGAGCTCGAGCGCAACGACCTCGAGGGTGCGGTCGTGGTGTTGCGTCCGATCGGTGCCCTGCCGAACAACGCCGTCGTCGACGTGCGCGTGCTCAACACCTTCGAGGACGTGGCCGGCGAGTCCAACGTCGCCGACGCAGCCTACGTCTCCCTGTTCGGTCAGTTCGTCGTCGAGCCGCGCCACGAGCCGCAGTTCGACGCGCTGGTCGAGCGGTTCGAGGGCGCGAACGGCGTCGACCTGAGCACTCCGTTCCTCGAGCCCGTGGCCGAACTGACCGACGAGGGGCTGCGCGCCAGCCTGGCCTTCGAGGGTGAGGACTCGACGCTCGACTACGAGCCATCCACGCCGACGACGATCCTGAACACCGACTTCACGCGGGTCAGCCTGCGTGCGGGGCGCAGCCTCAACGTGTCGGGTGGCGTGTTCCAGTTCCGCAACGTCACGATTCCGGCCGGCTACACCGTCACCGGCGAGGGAAGCAAGCCGATGGTCTGGCTGGTCACCGGCGACATGACCATCGCCGGGACGCTCACGGTCAACGGCAACGACGGGGAGCGTGTGTCCAGCACATCTGCGGACTTGCCCTCCGCCGGCGGCTCTGGGCAGTGCGGCGGTGGGCGCGGCGGCCGCGGCAGCGTCTTGACCAGCGAACGCACCAAGCGCGCCGAGAGTGGCTTCGGTCCCGACAACGAGCCCGCGGGTGGCGGCGAGGGCGGCCAGCACTCGTGCGAGGCCAGTTCGTTGAACAACTGCCGCATCGGCAGCGGCGGCGGGGGCGGCTCGTTCGCCTCCAAGGGCGACCCCGACTTCTACACTCGCTTCCCCATCTTCCGCGGTACCGGGACGGGTCTGTTCGACTCCCAGTCCGGCGACGGCCGCGTCGGTTGCCAGAACAAGAGCTCGTCGAACCAAGGTGTCGGTCCTGGCTCTGCCGGCCAGGTCGGCTTCCTGGATGCCGATGAGAACAACAACTTCCTCGGGGTGGCCGTGCGGTTCACGGACGGCGAGCCTTCTTCGCGTCTGGCTGGCGAACTCGCCAGCGCCCGCGGCGGCTCCGGCGGTGGTGGGGGCGGTGACGGTGCGACCGACTGCAACAACGTCTCCAACTGGCGCACCGATGCCAAGGGCGGTGGCGGCGGTGGCGGCGCCGGCGTGTTGATCATCAAGTGCCTCGGCCGAGTCAAGGTCCTCAGCGGCGGCAAGATCACCGCCAACGGCGGCTTTGGCGGCGGCGGCTATCCGAACGGCACCTCGGCCGCCGGCTCCAACACGGCGGCCGGCGCTGGCGGTGGTGGCGGCTCGGGCGGCATGGTGGTGGTGATGTGCTCGGCGCTCGACCTCGTGCGCCACGGCACCGCAGCGGCAGCCGCCTACGGCAATGCCACCACGACCAATCGTGCCGACGGCCCCTACGACTTCGCGATCATGGCCGACGGTGGCGTCGGCCAGCGCAATCCGGCGGCTGGCTTCATGGCGATCCGCGGCAAGTACCCGGACGCGTTCCTCTCCAACGAGACGCCCCACCTCGCCGGTAGCTGGCACAACGACATCGGCGATCGGCCGGTCGGTGGATTCGGCGGCAACGGCGTCGTGCAGCTGATGACGCCGTCGCTGGGCGACGTCGACGGCACCGGGTCGTTCTTCGACGACAGCATCGAGTTCTACGCGACCGACGCCGATCTCGAGGCGTCGACGCCGCTACCGGCCGCCACCAAGAAGACGCTGCTCGGTTGGCGCGGCTACCGCGCCAGTCCGAACAACCAGACGCGCATCGACGACCTCGGCGCGACGATCACGATCTCGGAGAACGGGTTCGGGATCGGCGACATCAAGCCGTCGCCGGTCCTCCTGCCGGTGCCCTTCGGTCCCCTGTCGCGCGCGGTCTCCGAACCGCTCGACCTCGGGCGGGTCGACCGGCTGCCGACCAATGTCGCTCAGGGCGTCCGCGCCATCATCGAGCGTGGCACGTCGAGCGGTGACCCGTTCACCAACTTGCTCGCTGGTCCGACCTACGCCTTCGATGGGACCTCGTGGCCGGAGACCAGCTCCTACCAGGGCTACCTGGCCTACGACGCCAACGGTGCCCAGACGGCGCCGGTCGTCGCCGGCAGCGCCAGCGCCGTGGCGCGCGTGGTCGCGGACGCGGAGTACAACTCGCGACCCGCGTATCGCGTCGAGCTGGCGACGAGCAATGCCGTGCTGGCCCAGATTCCTGGGCGCTACACCGGCTATCTGGCGCAGCTCCTGGGCGCGGGTGGCGGTATCGTCGCCGAGCTGCGGGTGCTGGGACACGACGGTACGACCATCCATCTCGACCCGTCCGGCGACGCCTTGCCGAGCACGGCGGTGACCACCGTGCAGCTCGTTGCGAGCTTCGTCGCCGTGGAGACCAACGGTGCGCGTGGACTCGGTCCGGCCGTCAGCGGCGTGCCGCAAGCCAACGTGCGCATCGGCTTCGCCTTCTACAAGGACGCGACCGATCCAGCGACTCGATTTCCCACGAGCGGGTTCGAGTACGGCCTCAACGTCGCCAACTCCGATCTCGTGCGCGCGCTGCGCGCCGAGCAGTATCGGTACGTGCAGTACGACATCGTCTTCAACACCCTGTTCTCGCCGACCGCGGTCAACAACATCGACACGACGCGGAAGCTGCGCCCCTCCTTGCCTCGCCCCGTGGTCAAGGAGTTGGTGCTGCCCTTCCAGTTCTGATCGCGGCACGGACACAAGCACATGAAAACTTCAGAGGGTCAAGCAATGCGTAGGTCTCTGCGAACGCTGACGACATGCGTGGCAGTCGGAGTGCTGCTCGGTGCGTGCGGCGGTGGCACCAAGGGCAAGGGCGGCGGTGGCAGCACCTCGGAACTGCGCCTGTCGAGCATCGACTACGGGCGCCTGGTCGACATCTACGCCTACCGTCGCGTGGACGTGTCGAACGGCCAGCGCCGAGACATCACCAACCGCGTGCCCGTGCTGGTTCAGCGCGACGTGGTGGTCGACCCTGGGATCGAGACGCAGCCGCTGTTCGATCCGGTCGGTGAGGAAGACCCCAACGCGGACTACCAGTTCCGTTCGTTCGACGTGGAGACGGGGCACGAAGAGCTGCTCATCCTCTGGGACGACACGAACCCCGACGAGCAAGCGCGCTTCTCCGCGGCGTTGCAGCGGGCGCAGACCGGGTTGGTGCCGGTGGCGGCGGCCTACAGCGGGCAGAACACCACCGTGCAGCCGATTCCGGTGGTGCCGCGCAACGCCACCCTCAGGATGAAGTTCACGCGCACCGTCGGGGTGGACCGCAGCTTCTTCGCGGCCAACCCGGCGGCGCTGCAGGTGCTCGAGATCGTCGACGATCCGACCTCGGTGCAGCCGCAGCGCGCCTTCCGCGCACTGCCCTACCGAGTGGTGGTCAGCGACGATGCGATCCTCCTCGACCCGAGTCTGATCGGCGGCGAGGTGGCGGCGGGCGGCAAGACCTCCTCGGGTCTTCCCGTCAGTCGCGACAACACCACCGCCAACATCCGCATCGCCATCCCGACCCAGACCGTCGGCGGTGGCCTGGGCGTGAAGGCCGACAGCGTCGCGCAGCTCAACGGCACCGACCGCGTGGGTCTGCCGTCGGTGATCCGCGACTTCCGCACGGGCAACTCCCGTGACGGCCGCGTCGGCACCCTGGTCGACGTCGAGAGTCCCACGATCGTGGCCGACGTGCCCATGGGCATCACCGAGATCGACACCGTCAATCGGGTCCTCAAGCTGAACAAGCGCGGCGCTCGCGTCGCCGTCCGCGGCCAGGTGCCCTTCGTGGTCGGTCCGCTGGCGGTCACGGGCTTCCCGCTGCCGATGGGTCCGTCGGAAGTGCCGACGGTCTCGCCGCTGCGCGCGGGCGACTTCGTGTCGCAGGTCATCGCCACGCCGTCGGGGCCGGTGCGGGTGCGTGCCGAGGTCCTCCTGAACCTCGACGTGTCCAACACCGGGCCGCTCACCAGCAACCCGAACCTGGGACGCGCCAGCGATGGCAGCGATGGCGGCGACGCCGAGACGGTGCGCGTGCGCGTGTCGACCCTGACCGCGACGGCTTCCGATGGCTCGCCGGTGTCGTTCGCGGCCAATGCGTCGCCGCTCGGCGCCGACTGCGCCGTGACCGTGCACTTCTACGAGAACGTGCCCTACTCGAGCGGCAGCTATGCCGTGTCCGACGGGGTCCGGCGTGCCGAGTTCGTCACCTTCGATCCGGCGACGCCACGCATCGATCCGATCACCCGCCTGCCGATCCCTCTCGGCACGCGGATCGATCCGCTGGCTTCGGTGTCCGTACGCTTCAGTGAGCCGGTCGACTTCGCGCGCCTGGATCGGACGGGCAACATGTTCCTGGCCAACAGGTTCTTGCCCGACCGCACGACGTCGTCCGGGTCGGTGTACGACATCGTCAGCCTCCTGGCCGAGCCGAAGGCCGCTGCGCTGTCGATGCTCGCGACCAAGCCCGAGGACTTCCAGCAAGACGGCACCGTGGTGCGCCTCAATCTGCCGATGGGCCACATGCACGACACGGCGGCGTCGCAGCCCGAGACCTACTGGCTGCACGTCATCGCCGACGACAGCGGCCTCGCCGACCTCTCCGGCAACGTCCTCGACGTGTTCGACCGTCGTGTCGGCTCGGACCAGCGCCGCGCGTTCTCGGTGACCTACAGCATGGATGCCGAGGCGCCGTCGAACCTGGTCGGCCAGCGTGTCTACCGCTTCGAGAGCGTCGACGAAGATGGCACCAAGCCGGGCTCGCCGGACTTCTTCGGGCAGTTCGAGCTGGTGGACGGCGAGCTGCGTGCGGCGCCGGTGACCCGCTTCAGCAAGGTTGCCGACGCGCGCACGGTTCCTGGAGTGGTCCGCGGTCCGAACGGCGAGTGCTTCGACGAAGGTGATCCCGGTTCGAACGGGCCGCCTGCGGTGACGCCGCGACTCGGGTCCCACATCACGTGGGGGCCGCTCTACACGACGCCGTCGATGATCCAGGTCACCCCTGGACCTCCGCCGAACCCGTTCCAGCCGCCACCGACCCCGTACACCTACGGTGGCATCGGCGGCATGCACAACCCACGCGGCGTGCGCGAGCAGGTGACCTACCGCGAGGACGATTTCGGCCTCGGCTACCACGATGCGGACACCATGCTGATCGACGTCGAGCAGCTGTTCTGGTGTCCTTGGACCAACAAGCCGGTGCTGTTCGACGAGTTCGACCGCTACACGCTGCGCATGGGGCACGCGCACAAGCGTCCCGACCTGCGCGCCAATTGGGTGTCGACCCCGAACTCCAGCTTCTGCGGCGTGGACTGCGCCAGCCTGTTCTCGGGCTTGTCGACGACGTTCGACGACAACCCGCTGAACGGCATCATGGTCGACGTCGTCAAGGACGAGGCCTACACCATCGATCCGGCAGAGTCGTTCACCGCCTACACCGAGAACGTCTACACGCCGTTCCCGCACTTCACCAAGACGTTCACGTGGCGCGACTCGCGCCTGGCGTCGTGGGACATGGCGCGGCAGCAGGCGACCGGCCTCGGTGGTGCCGTCGACCCGTCCCAGGCGACGATTCCGCCGAAGGACACCACCACGAGCGTGTCCTCGCCGTGGGAGACCGACGTGTTCCCCGAGGGCGTCGTCCGTGGCGAGACCATCCCATGGCCGCGCGACATCATCCCGACGGCGTCGGGTTACATGGTCAACGACCCCGGCGACTTCATCGGTGACCGCCAGCGCGACCACGACCCGATCGCCTTGCCGCTGCTCTGCGAGTTCAACCTGTGGCCCGACGACCGCGCCAACGGCTCCGCCCGCGGCGTGAACCGTATGCACATCGCCTTCGTCGGCCTCAACGACACGCACCAGTCGCAGTATTGGGGCTACTTCAACCTCGGCGTCGTGCCGCGGCCGCCGGCCTCGCCGGTGCCGCACTGGAACAACCAGGAAGTGTCGCCGCTGCCCAATTGCGGTGGTCTGCAGTACCCCTCCTTCACCGTGATGAGCGGAGGTTCCGTGGACCGCGTCGGTGCGGAGACGTTCATCGATCCGGCGAACGAGCGCGTCGCGCGCGGCACCATCATCCTGGACGCTGGCGCGACCGACCTGGTCACCGGCCTGCAAGCGGTGCCGGCCTTCAACGACCACCTGTACTGGACGCAAGCCAACTTCGTCCGTCGCGTGTCGATGTGCACGTTCGGGTTCTTCGACACCCTGCGCCCCAACCGTCACGACCTCGCTCTCGCCGAGCTGAGCGTGCCGTGGGAAGGTCTCAGCGCGCTCGAGGGCCTGCCCGATCTGGCGAACGTCACCGACCGCCGAGTCGTCGACGTGGTGTCGGTGATGGACCCGCCGCTGGAGTCCCAGCCGACCGGCACGTCGGTGCTGCTCGAGGTGCGCGGCGTCGAGACCTTCGAGCGCAGCAACGGGATCTGGAACCGCATCAGCGAGAACCGATCCACCGACCGCAACAACCTGCTGAACCCCGAGTACGCCTGCGAAGCGTTCCGGTACGCCATGGAGAACCCGGGCTCGGGCAATGGCAAGCGCGTCGAGGCCGAGGGCATGACGCCCTACGTCGACCTCGACCACATCGACACGGTGCGCAGCCCGATTTCGCGGCTGCTGCCGCGCTACATGAACTTCCGGCTGGTGTTCGAGAACGACATCAGCACGTCGGCGCCGAAGCGGCCGTCCTTGCGCAGCCTGGCGATCGTCTACCGCGTGAAGACGCCGGACTGAGTTCGCCCCTTCGGGCTCCGAGCCGGCACAGCCGGTTCGGAGCGCTGCCAGCGGGGAGAAGCGCGGCGGGGAGCGTCTTGGGGAGGAGTTCCGCCGTGCCCGGGACGTCGGGCCCTTCCGACCGCTTCGGAGGAAAGACGCGCTCGACCGGATACAGTCCCCTCGTGGCCCCTGGCAGCTACACCCGACGACTCTGCGCCCTGGCAGCGCTGGTGATCACCGGCGCCTGCGGCGAGCGTCGCCCGAGTCGTGGCGGCGAGGAGTTCGTCGTCCAACGCCACCTCCCCGACGGCACAGCGGTTTTCATGAACCAGCGGCTCGCCGTCTACTTCAGCGAGCAGGTGGACCCCCTGTCGGTGACGCCCGACACCGTGCGGGTGGTCGACCGGGAGGGGCACCCGGTGGCGATGGAGCGGCTCGAGGTGGGTTCGCAGGTGGTCTACCTGCACCCGCGTGCCCCGCTGACTTCCACCCTCGACGACGGCAGCTTCGTCGCCGGTCGCACGTATGTTCTCGACGTCGCGGGCTACCCGCGGGTGAACGCCGTGCGGGCTCGTTCCGGCCGTGTCCTCGAGCGGGGTATCCGAATCCCGTTTCGGGTCGTGTCGGCGGCGGGCACCGCGGAGTGCCCGCGGCCGCTGTTGCCGCTCGGCGAGCCCTTCACTCTCGATCCGACGCGACGGCTCGAAGTGCAGGCTGACTCCGGTGTCCTGCGGCTGCACTTCACGGCGCCGCCCTTCCCCCCGTCGGTGCGGCCGGGGGCCTTCCTGGTGCACCGCCTGGCCGACACGCTGCACGAGATCGAGATCGCGTCCGCGAGCGTCCTGCGCGACCCGACCGATCCCTTTCCAGGGTGTAGCGTCGAGCTGCTGCTGCGAGCGAGCCCGCCGCTGGCTCTGACTGATCAGCTCTGGCTTTCGCTGGTGGGCGGCGACCGCGGTCTCGTCGACTACGCCGGTCACCCGCTCGCACTGCTGCAGGAGACCGGAGGCCGAGTCCGCCATCTGCATGTGCGCGCCGGCTCGCAAGTCGAGGTGGCCCACGTCACCGCCGGCGATGCGCCGGAGCTGTCGCGCGTCGACATCGCCACCCCGGGCTTCGAAGTGCGCGACGGCCGGTTGGTGCCGCGGGTGCGGATCGCGGCGGGGAGCGGCGTGCACGGCGTTTTCGCGCCGCGCGAGTCGGTGCGGCTGGGACAGTCGGAGGCGATCCAGTTGGCGGGTGGGCGAGTCGTTTGGGCGGACGCGACCCTCGAACTCTCGGGACTCGAGGTGCCGGCCGGAGTGCGGTTGACGATCGGCGGCTTCCCGGGCCCGGTCCGGATCCTGGTCACCGGCTCGGTGCGCATCGCCGGCGAGGTCGTCCTCGAGACCGTGCGTGGCCCGGTCGCCGAGAACGACGGACCGCAGCCCGACGTGCTGCTCTTGCGCGACGACCACTCGTTGACCGGCGTGGCCGGCTGCGTGATTCTCGCCGCAGGCGACGTCGAGGTGACCGGACGCGTGACGCACGTGAACGAACACGAGCCGATGGGGTCGCCGCTGGCGCTCGTCGCGGGCGGCCGGCTGATGCTGCAGGGTCGCGTGCCTCCGGGCACGGTCTGCGCGTGCGAGGGCGAGATGGTCGGTGACCACTTGTCCGCGCGGATCGGCGTGATCCGCATGCGGCCTGGCTATTCCGGCCTGATCCCGGTGACGGCCGAGGCGCACACGCCGTGGGTGCGGGTGCCGGCGTGGGCACAGGGCGCCATCGTCGCCAGGCCCGAGGCGGCCGACCCGGGGATCGAGGTCCTCTGGCAGACTGCGCCCGCCGACTCGATCGATGCCGACCGTGCCGACCGCCGCACGGACTTGTGGTCGCAGCCGCGCCCGGTGGGCGAGGATCTCGTCGGCGTCGGCGGGCAGTACGTGCGCTTCCTCCTGCGCGCGCGTGTGGAGCCGGGCGTGCGCCGCTTGCCCGGTCTGCGTGGCGTCACGCTGTCAGCGCGCTGAACGGACGGCTGCCGCGGACTGTTCTCTTCGGGTCTACGTGCGGCGCACCGAACACGTCGGTCGGTCGGCGACGGCAGATCGCGCGAGGCGCGCTAGACACACGCTGCGCTGGCGCTAACGTTCGCCTTCGAGCGCGGGGGGTGTGGCGCGCCGGTGGTGGGTCAGTCCGCCGGTGTTCGCGTCCTGCCCGTCGCGCCTGCATCGCCGTCGGTCGTGGGATCGCGGCGCGTTCGAGTGACAGGGCGGCATGACGGACATCGTTGGGCAGATCACGGGTGCAGCGCTCGGCGCCTGCGTCGGCTCGTTCCTCAACGTCGTCATCTGGCGTCTGCCGCGCGGCGCCTTCCTCACCGATGGAAAGCGATCGATCTGCCCGCACTGCCGGGCACCGATCCCTTGGTATCGCAACCTGCCCATCCTGACCTGGCTGCTGCAGCGTGGCCGCGCCGCATGCTGTGGTCGGACCATCGCCGTCCGCTACCTGTTGGTCGAGGCGCTCACCGCGGTGTTGTTCTGGGCGCTGGTCCGTTGGCCGCCTTCGCATCTGTCGGCCTGGCCGCCGAATTGGGACGGCACCGGTGCCTTCGTGCTGCACGCCTTCTTCGTCTCGATCCTCGTGGCTTGCACGTTCATCGACATCGACCACCAGATCCTGCCGGATCGTTTGACGAAGCCGGGCATGGTCGTCGGCGTCGCCGGGGCGTTGCTGGTGCCTGCGGCGTACGGCGTGCTCGCGGTGCCGTCGGTGTCGCCAGCCAATCGTCACCTGCTGTTCAGCGTCGTGGGCCTGCTCGCGGGCTTCGGGTCGACGTGGGCGGTGCGCTGGTTCGCCACCGCGCTGTTCCGCAAGGAGGCCATGGGGCGTGGCGACGTCAAGTTCATGGGCGCCATAGGTGCCTTCCTCGGCTGGCAGAGCGTACTGCTGACGTTCTTCCTCGGCTGCGTGTTCGGTGCGTTCGGCGGCCTGCTGCACCGTGCCATCACCGGCCATGCCTACATCTGTTTCGGCCCGTTCCTGGCGGCGGGCGCGCTGACGGCGCTGTTCTTCGGCGGTCAGGTCACCGTGTTCTTGCTCGAGACCTGGCCGCGCTGGCAGGAGTCGAACCCGATGGCGCCGGTGCTGACGCTCTCCGCTTCGGCCGTGGCCCTGATCGCACTGTTCTTCATCATCCGACGCGGCCGCAATGCGCAGCCGCTTGATCCATAGGGAGGACCCATGACCCTGCGTATCGTTCTACTCCTGGTCGCGCCGCTGCTCGCGATGACCAGTTGCACCACCACCTACCAGCAGATGCTGCACGAGCGCGATCTGAAGATCACGCAGCTCGAGAACGCGAACGCCCAGTTGCGCGCCGCCAACCGTGAGTTGGAGCGACGCGAGAAGGGCGCGCGCGACGAGTCGCAGGCGTTGCGCGACAAGCTGGCCAGCGCCCCGACCTCGCCGGCAGAGGCGACGGCCCAGAAGAACACGGTGCTGCAGGAAGTGCAGCACGAGCTCCAGGATCTGGACGTGGGCTACCGCCGTGGCCACGTGTCGATCGGCATCGAGAACGAGGTGACCTTCTCGTCGGGCAGCATCGACCTCAAATCGGGTGCCGGGTCCGTCCTCGAACGTGTCGCGACGGTGCTGAAGCGACGCTTTCCCGACCGCTTGATCTACGTCGAGGGACACACCGATTCGGATCCGATCAACAAAACGAAAGGCAAGTTCCGCAGCAACCGCCATCTGTCCGCCGAACGCGCCGACGTCGTTGCCGCCTACCTGGTGGACAAGTGCGGGTTGCCGGCCGACCACGTCGTGGTCGTCGGCTTCGGTCCCTACGATCCCAAGATCGACGGCGGCTCCGGCGCCAGCAAGGCCAAGAATCGGCGCGTCGAGATCGTGGTCGGCGAACCCAAGTAGCGCTCGGATCTCGGCTCCCCCGGAGCTCGCTCCGAGTTCGACGTCGCTGTTCGACGTCCGAATTCGACGGGCGACCGCTGGTGAGGTGGGCCGGTCGCGTGCCCTGGCGGTGGAAGGCCCTGCCCCGGTGGTTCGAGGGGATGCCGGTCGCAGGCCCGCCTCGCGCCCGTCTTGGGTTCCGTTTCCCCTGGGCCCCTGCTTCTCGAGGGCGGCGCGAATGCGCGGATGCCGCGTCGTTGCCACCGAGCATCTGGCGCGGTGGTAGTCGCGCAGCCAGGGCGCTGCTAGGCTTCGCGTCCCCAGCTTTTCGAGAAGACTCCATCAAGAGGCTCCATGGCCACCCGTTCGGATGCGATTCGCAACGTCGTTCTCTTCGGCCACTCCAGTTCCGGAAAGACCGCGATCATCGACGCGCTGGCCTTCGGCACGAAGGCCTCGAGTCGGCACGGTGACGTCGCCGCCGGCACCAGCGTGAGCAACGCCGAGCCGGAGGAGAAGGAGCGCAAGCAGACCCTCTCGTCGCACCTCTTCGCCTTTCCACTCGACGGTGGCATGCAGCTCAATGTCATCGACACCCCTGGCCACCAGGACTTCCTGGGCGACACGATCTCGTCGATGTACGTGGTGGAGACCGGCGTGCTGTGCGCCAGTGCGACGAGCCACGTCACCTTCCACGCGCGGCGGCTGTGGAAGGAGGCCGGCAAGGCCAACCTCGGGCGGGCGGTGGTGGTGACGCACGTCGAGGCCGAGAACACGGACTTCGGCAACACCTTGGAGGAGTTGCAGAAGTTCTTCGGCGACATCGTCGTGCCGCTCACCTACCCGAATGCATCGGGCCCCGGATTCGACACGGTGCACTCCGTGCTCGACGGCGAGGGGCCCGAGGCGCAGGCCTACCGTGAGAAGCTCGAGGAACGGGTGGCGGAGGCCGACGACAAGCTGCTGGAGACCTACCTGGAGTCGGGCACCCTGGATCCGCAGGCGCTCGCCGACAACCTGCAGGCCGCAGTCGCGCGCGGCAAGCTGGTGCCGTTGTTCGTCGTGTCGGGACCGAAGATGCTGGGCGTCGACGCGCTCCTGCGTCTGGTGCCGCGTGTCCTACCCTCGCCGGAGTCGTACGGTCCGCGCGCGGTGGCGGCCAAGGCCGACGGCGCCTACGACCAGCTCCTGCCGCCCGATCTTGACGGACCGTTCGCGGCGCGCGTGTTCAAGGTGGTGGTCGACCCGTACGTCGGGCGCCTGGCCTACTTGCGCTGCTTCCGCGGGCACATCAAGCTCGAAGAGGGCTTCCTGAACGTGCGCACCGGCAAGCACGAGAAGATCGGCAGCCTGCTCGGTCTCAAAGGACACGAGACCAAGCCGATCACCCTGGTGGAGACCGGCGACGTCTTCTGCGTCGGCAAGATCGAGTCGCTCAACCATGGCGACGCGGTGACTGCCGACGGTGCGCCGTGCTACTTCGCGCCGATCGACTTCCCCGAGCCGGTGTTCTCCCTGGCGGTGCAACCGGCTTCGCGCGGCGACGAGCAGAAGATCGGTCAAGGCCTCGAGAAGCTGCACATCGAGGATCCGACGTTGCGTTTACGCCGCGACGAGAACACCGGCGAGATGGTGGTGGCGGGCATGAGCCCTCTGCACATCGACGTGCATCTGTCGCGCCTCAAGCGGCGGTACGGCATCGGAACGGTGACCCACGCGCCGCGTGTCCCCTACAAGGAGACCATCACGGCCAAGGCCGACGGCCATCACCGGCACAAGAAGCAGTCGGGCGGCCGCGGCCAGTTCGCCGAGGTCTACTTGCGCGTCGCCCCCGTCGAGCGCGGCAAAGGGTTCGAGTTCGTCAACAGCGTGGTCGGTGGCTCCATTCCCAAGCAGTTCATCCCCGAAATCGAGAAGGGGGTGCGGAAGTTCCTCGCCAAGGGCCCGCTCGCCGGCTGCGTGGTCGAAGACGTGCAGGTCGAGATCTACGACGGCAAGTTCCACGAGGTGGACTCCGACCAGATCTCGTTCCAGCTGGCCGGCGAGCGAGCGGTTGCCGACGCCTTCGCCAAGGCGCGGCCGATCCTGCTCGAGCCGTACATGGACGTCGAGATCCACGTGCCCGAGCGCTTCACCGGTGACGTCGCGGGCAACCTGTCGAGCAGCCGTGGCCGCATGTCGGGCATGGAGATGCACGAGGGCGACCAGGTGATCAAGGCGCAGGTGCCGCTCAAGGAGATGCAGGACTACGCCACGCACCTGCGCTCCATCACGGCGGGCGAGGGCAGCTTCTCGATGCGTGCGTCTCACTACGAGATGGTGCCGCCGAACGTGCAGCAGGAAATCGTCGCGGCCTACGAACGCGATCACGCCGAGGCCGCCTCGCACTGAGCCCCGACTCCGGCGGCGACGCGGCCGCGCGTGCGAGGTTCGAGCGCCCCGGCGGGCCGTCATCCGGCCGCTGCGGCCGGCGCTGCGCCGCTGGTTCGTCGCCGATGTCGGCATTCGCCCATCCGCTGGTGCAGAACCGGGTCTGCCTCAACTCGGAGCCGCCGAGACGCCGATAGCTCCGAGCGGCCGAGCCTCGGTCGACCACAGTGGTCGCCATGGCCGGCTGTCGCCCGGAGAACGCGCATGGTTTCGATGGAAGAGCTGCTGAACCTCATGGTTCAGCAAGGCGGATCAGACCTGCACCTGTCGGTCGGCGCACCGCCGAAGGTGCGCGTGGACGGTCGTCTCGTCGACACCGACTACGAGGTGCTGACCCCGGAAGTCTCGAAGAAGCTGGTCTACTCGGTCCTGAGCGCCGACCAGATCGCCAAGTTCGAGAAGACCTGGGAGTTGGACTTCTCCTTCGGGGTCACCAACCTCGGACGGTTCCGCACCAACGCGTTCCTGCAGCGTGGCACGGTTGCGGCGGTGCTCCGCATCATTCCCTACGAGGTCTTCACGTTCGAGCAGATCGGCATGCCGCGCAAGGTCGCGGAAGACGTCTGCGCCATGCACAAGGGCTTGGTGCTGTGCACGGGCGCGACAGGCTCCGGCAAGTCGACGACGCTGGCGACTCTGGTCGACCATCTCAATCAGAGTCGGCAGGGACACATCATCACGATCGAAGATCCGATCGAGTTCCTGCACATGAACAAGGGCTGCCTCGTCAACCAGCGCGAGGTGGGCGGCGACACACATGGCTTCACCGACGCGCTGCGTTCGGTGCTGCGCCAGGACCCGGACATCGTGCTGGTGGGCGAGATGCGCGACCTCGAGACGATCGAGGCGGCGTTGACCCTGGCCGAGACCGGGCATCTGACGTTCGCGACCCTGCACACGTCCGACGTGGTGCAGACCGTGAACCGCATCGTCGACGTGTTCCCGGCGCATCAGCAGCAGCAGATCCGCACCATGCTGTCGTTCACGCTGCAAGCGGTGATCTGCCAGCAGCTCATTCCGCGCGCGCAGGGCAAGGGCCGCGTCCTGGCTGCCGAGATCCTCATGTGCACGCCAGCCGTGCGGGCCCTGATCCGAGACAACAAGGCGCACCAGATCCATTCGATCGTGCAGACCGGTGGTCAGTTCGGCATGCGGACGATGAACCAGGCGATTTTCGACCTGTACCGCAACAGCCTGATCACTTGGGAAGACGCGATCGACAACTCCCCCGACACGGGTGAGCTGGAGCGACTGGCACAACGCCCGACGTCGGGCGGGTCGTCGTCGATGGCGTCCGCGGGTTCGCGTCGGCGATGATCCAGTTCGCCAAGAAGTTCCGCGCCATCCTCGAGAAGGCGGGCAAGGTCACATCCGAGCAGGGTGAGGCCCTGGTGAACGATGCGCACCAGCAGAAGCGGCCGATCACCGAGGTCGCCGTCAAAGCCGGGGTGATCGACTACGGCGAGATGCTCGCGCTCGTCGGTCGCGCTGCCAACATCCCGCCGATCAACCTGGCCAAGCTGAAGGTCAACAAGGACGTCCTGCAGACCGTGCCGGTCGACGTGGCGCGGGAGTACAAGGTGTTCCCGATCGACCGGATCGGCAACATCCTGACCGTCGCGGTCGCCAACCCGTTCGACGTCCTCAAGCTCGACGACATCCGCATCATCACCGGTTGTCAGTTGCGCATGGTGATCAGCACCGAGGAGGCGATCGAGCAGCTGATCCCGGTGGCCTACCGTGCCGACGAGGAGAGCGTCGGCGACATCCTCGGCACGTTCGACGACAGCGAACTCGAGCTGAGGGAGGACAGTGGTGACGACGAGGGGATGGACCTCACGGCCATCAGCGACGAGTCGTCGCCGGTGGTCAAGATGGTCAACAAGATCATCGTCGACGCCGTGACGCAGGGCGCCAGCGACATCCACTTCGAGCCGTTCGAGAAGAAGATGATCGTGCGCTACCGCCGCGACGGCTGCTTGGTCGAGGCGATGACGCTGCCGAAGCGCATGCAGAACAATGTGACTTCGCGCATCAAGATCATGTCCAAGCTGGACATTGCCGAGAAGCAGCGCCCGCAGGACGGCAAGTTCCAGATGAAGCTGGGCAACAAGGCGATCGACTTCCGTGTGTCGATCCTGCCGGTTGTCTGGGGCGAGAAGACCGTGTTCCGCATTCTCGACTCATCGAACCTGGCGCTCGACATCAAGGCGCTCGGCTTCGAGCAGAGGAGCATGGACGACTACGTGTGGGCCATCGAGCGCCCGTACGGAATGATCCTGGTGACCGGGCCTACCGGCTCGGGCAAGTCGACGACGCTCTACTCGGCAGTGCGGGCGATCGCCCAGCCGGACATCAACCTGGTGACGGTCGAGGACCCGGTCGAGTACACGATGGAGGGGATCAATCAGGTCCCGGTCAATCCCAAGCGTGGTCTCACCTTCGCCGGGGCCCTTCGCTCGATCCTGCGCCAGGATCCCGACGTGGTCCTGCTGGGCGAGATCCGCGACCAGGAGACCTTGGAGATCGCGGTCAAAGCGGCGCTCACCGGCCATTTGGTGCTCAGCACGCTGCACACCAACGACGCGGTCGGCACCGTCACGCGCATGATCGACATGGGGATGGACCCATTCAACATCGCCAGCTCGACCATCCTCATCTGCGCCCAGCGCTTGGCTCGCAAGCTCTGTCCGGCGTGCAAGGCCGAGGAGAAGTTCGACCGCTCGGTGTACATGCGCGTGGGCTACACGGACGCCGACCTCGACAGTGCGGAGTTCCAGAACTTCAAGCCG
Organism: Planctomycetota bacterium; assembly: GCA_041398565.1. Classification (GTDB taxonomy): domain Bacteria; phylum Planctomycetota; class UBA1135; order UBA1135; family UBA2386; genus DATGPD01. The sequence goes on from JAWKUN010000002.1 coordinate 1,666,314, forward strand.
GTCGGCTGTGGTCGTTGTAGCGGCGGCTACAAGGGGCGGTTCGCCCTGCTCGAGACGTTGCGCATGTCGGAGACCGTCAAGCGCATGGTCGTGGAGCGTCGCCCGGCGTCCGACATCAAGGATGAGGCATTGAAGGAAGGCATGCTCACACTGCGAAGGTGCGGGCTGCTCAATGCCATGCGGGGGATCACAAGTATCGAAGAGGTCGAGCGGTCGACGATGGCCGACTGAGCGGCGGCGAGGAAACAATGACGACGACGTTCAAGTTCCAAGCGAAGGACAGTTCCGGAAAGACCGTGAGCGGCACCGTGCAGGCCGGCTCACAGAGTGAAGTCGTCGCCGATTTGCGCCGGCGGCGACTGACCCCGATCGACATCCGGAAGGCCGGCGGCTCGGCCTTGTTCGGATCCAAGACCGGCAAGAAGCCGGGGGTCAAGAAAGCCTCGGTCAAGAAGGGCGAGCTCGAGGTCTTCACGCGACAGCTGTCCACCATGCTGTCTGCCGGTATCCCCATGCTCGAGGGCCTGGAGATCCTGGCCGATCAGGCCGAGAGCGGCGGCTTCAAGTACTGCCTGAACAAGGTGGTGGAGGACATCCGCACCGGCGCCGACCTGTCGAAGGCGCTCGAGCCGCACCAGAAGGTCTTCTCGCAGATCTACGTCAGCATGATCCGGGCCGGCGAAGTCTCCGGCCAGCTCGACGTGATCCTCACGCGCCTGGCCGAGTACCTCGAGGCCGCGGCGCACCTGCGCGCGGAGATCAAGTCGGCGATGACCTACCCGGTCATCTCGTTGGTCCTGGTCATCGGCATCGCCGGCTTCCTCATGATCGGCATCGTGCCGTCGTTCAAGCCGGTGTTCGAGTCGCTCGAGGTCGAGCTGCCGGGTCTGACGGTCGCCATCATGAGCGCGGCGGAGTGGATGAAGGACTACTGGTGGATCCTGATCGGATCCGTGCCAGCCATCGTCTTCGCCATCAAGGCGTGGAAGGGGACGCCGAAGGGCGCCTACGCGTGGGACGCCATGATGCTCAAGCTGCCGGTGTTCGGCTCGCTGTTCAAGAAGGTGGCGCTGTCGCGCTTCTCGCGCACGTTCTCCACTCTGATCAAGAGCGGTGTGCCGATCCTCGGCGCGATGGAGATCGTGTCGGAGACCGCCGGCAACCACGTCATCTCGCGCGTCGTCGACAAGGCGACCGAGAACGTCAAGGCGGGCGAGACCCTGTCCGACCCCCTGTCCGAGAGCCCGGTGTTCCCGCCGATGGTCACCAAGATGATCGGCATCGGCGAGCGTTCCGGCGCTCTCGACGCACTGTTGGAGAAGATCTCCGAGTTCTACGACCAGCAGGTGGAGGCCGAGGTGAAGAGCCTCACTTCGCTCATCGAGCCGATCATGATCGCGATCATGGGCGTGGTGGTGGGTGGCATCGTGCTGGCCGTGTTCCTGCCGATCTTCAAGCTGCAGGAGAAGCTGTCGGGCGGCGGCTAGGCCTGCCAGCGACATCGCAATCGAAAGCGGACTTGTCATGAGCCCCTTGCTCCGTCGCATCCTCGGCTACGGTCTGGCGACCCCCATCGCCGCCGGCCTGATCTACGTCGGCTTCTTCCGCGAAGTCCCGGACGACCCACAGCACGCGCTCCTGCAGGCGGAGATCAAGCTGCGCTTCGCGTCGCGCATGCCGCCGCAAAGGGGCGACGGCTCGAGAGTGGCGGAGCGCGAAGAGCTGATCGCCGACGCCGTCCGCTACATCGACGAGGCCGAGCGGCTGGCGGCGCCCACCGCGATGACCGTCGAGTACCGCGCCTTCGTGGACTACCTGCAAGGCGACGCCCGCGCCGCTGCTGCCGGGTACAGCCGCGCCGAGACCTTGGCCAGTGACGCCGAGGCCAAGGGGCAGCTGGCCCTGTCGGCGGCGCGCATGCTGGCACTCGCCGGCGAGGACGGTCGCGCGTTGGCCGAGCTCGACGCGCGCATGCCGACGCTGCCATCGCACCTGGCCTCCGGCGCCAACGTCGAGAGGATGCGCATCCTGGCTCGCCAGGGACGCGGTGAGGACGCCGCCCGTGCGGCGCAGGCAGTGCTCGACGACGTCACCGCGGCGGGAGAAGACCTGGTAGGGGTCGGCGAGTGGTTCGAGAGCCGAGGCGACGATGACATGGCAGCCACCGCGTACGAGCGGGCCATGCCGTCGTATCCCCTTGCGAACTACTTCGTTGCCCGTCTCAAGGCCCGGGGGGGCGACGTCGATAACGCAGTGAAGATGCTGGAATGCGCGTTGTCCGGTGCCGGCAAGGCGGTGCGGTCGCTGCTCAATCGCGACCGAGACGCCTGGCAGGCCTGCGCCGGCGACCAACGGTTCCAGAGTCTGTTCCCGGAGATGGAAGCGGCCCGTCCGGGCCGTTGAGCTGACTGCTGGCAGAGGGGAAGCCGATTTCCGAACCGGGGGGATCCGTTCGTTTCTGGCTGATCAGGAGAGACACATGAAGAAGCAATCAGGCTTCACACTCATCGAGCTGATGATCGTCGTGGCGATCATCGCCATCATCGCGTCCATCGCGATTCCCAACCTCTTGAGCGCGCGCTTGAACGCCAATGAATCGGCGGCGGTCGCGACCCTCAAGAACATCTCGTCGTCGCAGGCCCAGTGCCAGGCGTCCGGCGTGATCGACGTCAACCTCAACGGCGCCGGCGAGTACGGCTACTTCGCCGAGCTGTCGGGCGCCATCGGCGTCCGCACGTCGACGGGTGCGCCCTCGACGACGGTGCGCATCTCGCCGCCGGTCCTGTCCGGCGCGTTCGGCCAGATGACCTCGGTCACCTTCGCCGCCGGCACGCCCAGCACGGGCGGCGCGGTGCTGCGCTCCGGCTACTACTTCGCGATGTTCCTGCCCACGGCGACCTCCGGCTTCATGCCCGAGAACACGACCGGTGGCGGCTCGACGACCTACAACCCGAACCCGGCCAACTCCGAGGTGCTGTGGGCGTGCTACGCCTGGCCGGTCTCGCGCGGCAACAGCGGCAAGCGCTGCTTCTTCGTGAACCAGTCGGGTGACGTGCTGGCCTCGAGCAACGTGGCCACCACCGCGCAGTACACCGGCATTGGCCGCGGCCCGCACCCGAACGCTGCGTTCATCGGCGCCACCATGGCGTCGACCCTGGCGACCAACGCCACCGCCTCGAACGGCGAGCGCTGGATCCCGGTGCAGTGATCGCCTGATCGCTGCCTGAGGCAAGTCACGAGAAGGGCGCAGGGCAACCTGCGCCCTTCTTGCTTTTTGGCCGGACCCTCGCCGAGGCCGGCCGACGAGCGGCGGGTCGGCTCAACCTGAGACAGCCTGCATGCCGATGGAGGGGCATGCGCACGGCCGAGGACTCCCCGCTCGCGATCGACCAGCGCGCGCCGGTCGCGGACGGCCTGATCACGCTGATGGCAGGCCCCGAAGCGGCGCCGCCCGCTGCCGCCACGCCCTCGGCGACGTTGCCGCCGGTGCGGGCCACCCCGGCGCGCCGGGTTCGCGACGTCACCATCGTCATTCCGGCGCGCAACGAGAGCGCGAACCTGGCTCGGTTGCTGGCCGAGGTGTCGACGGTGCTCGCGCCGCTGCGGGCCGCGGGGATGGTGTTCCAGGTGCTGGTCGTCGACGACGGCTCGAGCGACGCCACGGCGTCGCTGGCTGCCGCCGGCGGCGCGGAGGTGGTGCAGCACGCGGTGTCGCTCGGCAACGGAGCCGCCGTCAAGCGCGGCATCCGCCATGCCCACTGCTCGTGGATCCTGCTGCTGGACGGCGACGGCCAGCATCCGCCGGCGTCGATTCCGGCGATGCTCGACCTCGCCGAACGCTTCGACATGGTGGTCGGCTCGCGTGGCGGCCGCGGCGGCAGCGCGCACCGCAACATCGCCAACCGCATCTACAACCGACTGGCGTCCTACGTGACCAGCCGCCGCATCGACGACCTCACCAGCGGCTTCCGTCTGGTGCGGGCCGACGTGCTCAAGAGCTTCGTGTACCTCCTGCCCAACACGTTCAGCTACCCGACCACGATCACCCTGGCGATGTTGCGCGCGGGGTACTCGGTGGCCTTCCAGCCGATCGAAGTGCGCCAGCGCGGCGGCAAGAGCCACATCCGCCTGCTCCGCGACGGCAGCCGCTTCCTGGTGATCATCCTGCGCATCGCCACCTTCTTCGCGCCGTTGCGGGTGTTCGGACCGCTCGCTGCCGCGATGTTCGCGCTCGGCGTCGGTTGGTACGGCTACACGTTCATCAGCTCTGGCCGCTTCACCAACATGGCGCTGCTGCTGGTGGCGCAAGCGACCATGCTGTTCGCGCTCGGCCTCGTCTCCGAACAGATCGCGGCGATGCGTTTCGAGCGCGCGCCGGTGCGCGACTCCGACTGATGGTCCGCGTCCTGGTGTTCGGAGCGTGGGACGATGGCGTCGGCTACCCGCGGCCGCGCTCCTTGCTGCGGGCGTTGAACGACACCGGCCACGAGGTCGTCGCATGGCGACTGCCGTCGACGTTCGCTGGCCAGCGGCGGATCGACGTGGTCCGGCGGCCGTGGCGGTGGCCGGCGGCCGCGGCCCGCGTCTTCGCTGCCGGGCGGCGCGCCCGGACGTCGTTCGCCGCGGCACGGGCAGCTGTCACCCCCGACGTGGTGGTGGTCCCGTACCCGGGCCACTTCATGGCGCCCATGGTGCGCTCGGTGTTCCGCGGTCCGATCGTGCTCGACCTGTTCTTGTCGGCCCACGACACCGCGGTCGAAGACCGCGGCTACTTCGGTCCGCGCTCGCTGGTGGCGCGGGCGCTCGCCGGCATCGACCGCCGCGCCTGCGAAGCGGCCGACCTCGTGCTCCTCGACACTCCGACTCACGCCCAGCGTGTCGCCACGACCTGCGGCTTGCCAGCCGGCCGCGTCGGCTGGTTGCCGGTGGGGGACCCCGACGCGGCGGCGGCGGCCGAACCCTACCCGGAGCTTGCCGCGCCTCTGCGCCTGCTCTTCTTCGGTACCGGCGTGCCGTTGCACGGCTTGCCGGTGCTGGTCGAAGCCGTCGAACGGTGCGGTGGCAGCGTCCATCTCGACGTCATCGGAGGCTCGCCCGCCGAACGCCGCGCGATCGCGGCGCGTCCGAGTTCTTGCGTGACCCTGGGACCGGCCTTCGTCGACCGGGTGCCCCTGCAGCGAGCCATCGCGGCGGCGCACGTCGTCTGCGGCGTGTTCGGACGCTCGGGCAAGACCGCGCGCGTGATCCCCTTCAAGGTGATGCACGCCCTGGCGGCCGGGCGGCCGGTGCTGACCGGCGACACGCCCGCCGTGCGCGAGTGGATGCAGCCAGGGCACGACGTGCTGGTCGCGCCGACCGACGACGCGGCGGCACTGGCCGACACGCTGCAGGGTCTGGTGCGGGAGGCGGACACCCTGCCGGCGATCGCTCGCGCCGCGCGGGCCGCCTACGAACGTCGCTTCTCGCCCGAGGCGCTGGCGGACCAGTGCCGCGCCCTCCTCGCCCCGCTCCTCGGCGCGCACCATGCACCGGACCGACGAGCCTCCGTGCATGCGTGACCTCTGGATTCGTCGGCGCGGCGAGATCGTCGTGGTGCTGTGCGCCCTGGCGGCGTACGCGGCGGTGTTGCTGGGCACCTTCGTCTACGACGACGTCCACACCGCGCGCGACAACGAGGCCATCCGCACGCTGGCCAACATCCCGCGCTTCTTCGTCGACGTCGACATGTTCAGCTCGATCGACTGCCGGATGTACCGACCGGTGGTGCTCACGACCTACGCAGTCGACTGGGCGCTCGGTGGCGGCTCGCCGCTGCCGTTCAAGCTGACGAACTTGCTGCTGCACGCGGCGGTGGCGCTGGTTCTGCGGCGACTGCTCCGGGCGCTGGGCGCGACGGAGGGTGCCGCGACGCTGGCTGCGGCGTTGTTCGCCGCACACCCGTTGGCGTCCGAGGCCGTGAACACGATCTCCGGCCGCAGCGAGCTCCTGGTCGCGCTGGGCGTGTCGGCCGCCGTGCTCGCGCACCTGCGCGCGCGCAGCGACCGGCGCTGGATCGTGGTCACCGCGTGCGCCACGGCGATGGCCTGCGGCAGCAAGGAGATCGGCGTCATCGTGCCACCCTTGCTGCTGCTCATCGATCCACCGCAGTGGCGGCCGGGGCGCGACTGGCCTCGCTGGCTCGCACGCCACGTTCCGGTGGCGCTGGTCGTCCTCGGCTACTTGTTGCTGCGTCGGAGCATCTTCGGGCACGCAACGGCGACGCTGCCGGCGCTGGCCGGGGGCAGCGCGCCGATGTCGGGGCACGGCCGCGATCTGTTGACCCAGTTGTGCACCGTCGCCACGCTGCTGCCGCGCGCGCTGGCACAGTGCGTGCTCCCCTTGGGGCTGACGCTCGACCCTCCCGTGCGCTACCTGCGCGCGCTCTCCGCGCCGGTCGTGGCCGGCGCGCTGTTCGTCGCGACCTTGACCTGGCTGGGCCTGCGCCCAGGCCCTTCGGCACGGCTGCGCCGCTTCGGCGTCGCGTGGGCGTGGGCGGCCGCGCTCCCTTGGATCGTGCTGCCGCTCAACCTGCCCTATCTCGAGCATCGCATGTACGTGCCGATGCTCGGTCTGGCGGCAGCGTTGGCCGCGGCCGCGACGGCGCGGGCGGCCCGTTCGCCGAGGTCGGCGCCGGCCCGTACCGCGCTCGGCCTGGTGATCGTGGCCTACGCGGGGGCGGCTGCGTGGCGCAGCCTCGAATTCCGCGACCCGATCGCCCTCTGGCGCGGCGAAGTGTCCCGGCAGCCGGCGTCGGTGCGTGGGCTGTGCGGTCTGGCCGTGTGCCTCATGGAGGCCGGTGAGCCGGAGGTCGCGTTGCCGTTGGTGCAGCGCGCCGTGGCGCTGTGGCCGACCCATGCCACGGCCTTGCGCAACCTGGCCGAGCTCAATCTGAAGACCGCGCCGTCGCCCGGCAACGCCATGGTGGCGCTGGTGTCGGCCGAAGCGGCGCGCGCTCTCGGTCCCGACGATCCCTTCGACTGCCTGTTGCACAGCCGGGCGCTGGCGCTCGCTGCCGAGCACACCGGCTGCGCGGCGTTCTACGACGCTGCCGAGCGCGAGGCCCTGCACTGCTTGGCCATCGCGCCGCCGAAGTCGCTGGTCTACCGCACCGCGGCGTCGGCGCGGGCGCGGCAGGGCGACTTCACGCGGGCGCTGGCACTGATCGACGCGTCGATCGCTGCCGGCCTGCGCAACGCGCCCGTGCTTCTCGACCGTGCCCATTACCTCCGCCGGCTGGGGCGAGCGGCCGAAGCCGACACCGATCTGCGCAGCGCTCTCAACGAGTTCCCGTTCGACCCGGCGGTCCTCGCCTACTACGGCAGCCGCTTGCAGGTCGCCGCGCCGCCCGGCGGCTGACGCGCGCGGTCTACGGACAATGGGTCTTGATGAGGCTCTGCAGCTTGGTCGCCACGGACTCGTCGGGCTGCTTGCGCAACTGGTCGCGGAAGTAGTCGCAAGCGTCGGCGCCCTCGATCTGGGCGATGGCGTCCAGGCAGTGGTTCTGGAAGATGGGATTCAGGGTCATCTCCGGTGGCTTCTCGTACAGCCGCTTGATCGCCTTGACCGCGCGCTTCGACTTGAGTTCGCCGAGGTGTCTGACGCAGGCCTGGACCGTCATGCGGTCCTGATCCGGCCGCGTCGCGATCATGATCAACTTGTCGTCGAGGCCCTCGGGCTGCGCGGCGACCAGGAGGTCGACGAGGTTGAAGAACATGCGCAGCGGCTGCGGCGCGACCTTGCTCGCCGCAAGCTGCTGCTTGATGTCGGGCGGCAGGCGGCCGACGTCGATGCCGGCGGCCGTCTCGTATTCGACGATCCCGCTCAGCTCCTTGGCCGCCCGCGCTTTGTCGAGGGCGAGCAGCTGGTTGCCGGCCTGGATCCGGATGCGATTGGACACCGGCACCTCGAGGCCGCGCAGGCACGTCACCAAGACGTCGACAGTGCGCGGCTGGTCGACGCGCGCCATCGCCTCGAGGATCCAGCGGGTCAGCTCGTCGTCCTTGCCGGGGATGCTCGACCGCCAGGCGGCGTTCAGCGCGTCGAAGGCGTCGGCGCCGAGATCGGCGAAGGCCGACAGGATGTCCTCGACGCGCTGTTTGATCCGCGGGATCTCGTGCTGCGGCGTGGTGGACAGGTCGAGGAGCGGGGCCCAGTGGCGCAGCTGCTCGATCAGGGCCGCGACGCCCAGCCCCTTGCTGCCGCGCTCGAAGCGGAACAGCTGGACGGCGCGCTCGAGGCGTTCCTGCGCGGCGTTCGAGGCCTCCAGGCGCGCGACCAGGACGTCGTTGCGCTGGCGCAGGTCGAACCAAGCAGCGACGGTCGCCGCCAGGCTCAGCAGGACCAGGAGAGTGAGCAGAAAGCGGTTCGGTCGAGTCTCCGGCATGGCAGGTGGAAGAAACTGGGCTGGCAGCGGGCAGCGGTCCGGGGCGAGCCGGAGCGCAGAACAGTGCGATCCCGAACACTTCTTCTGAGACTTTCCGCTCGTTCGCAAGGGCCGACGCGGCTTCGCCTCGCTTCGTCGCCACCGCCCGAGCGTCGCGACGGCCCCCAAGTCCTCGACGCCGACGCAACTTCCGACGTCGGAGCGGGATCGGCCGCTGGAGCATTCCACGGCATGAATGTTGGGTTATGCTCCCGGCCCCCCATCCTCGGCAGTGCTTCGCCGCGCCGGCCGACACAGCGAGTATCTTTTTTCTGCGGTGTCGGCCGCGGCGTCGTCGACGCTGTTGCGGCTCACTAGTACGCCCTTCCTCCAAGACCCAAGATGCAGGCCCGTACCTTTGCCCTCCCCGCCCTCGCGACCGCGCTCCTCGCCCTGGCGAGCTGCTCGAGCGGGGGTGGCGCCGCTTCGGCGACCGCTCCGTCGTGCGACGACGGCTCCGGCACCAACGCCGGGTCCCAAGCGTTCTGCGTCGTCGCCTGCAACCTGGGATGTGGGGCCGTGGGTTGCTCGATCACGGAGATCGCCCAGAACCAGCCGATCACCTTCGTGTTCAACCGCCCGGTCGATCCGAGCTCGGTCAGCTTCGCGAGCATCCAGATCAAGACCGAGACCGGCGAGGAGCCGGTCGGGTCCTTCCTGGTGAACGGCGACAAGGTGACCTTCGCGCCCGAAGTGCAGGTCGTCGGCAACAGCAGCTTCTTCGGCTTCAAGAACGGCGCGACCTACTCGCTGCTCATCCGTAAGGGCGGGGCCGGCGTGCCCACCGTGCGCTCGGACTCGGGGCAGCCGCCGAGCCGCGACGTGCTGTGCAACCTGCGCGTGTCGCGCGGCATCGTCGACCTCGACGGTGCGCCGCCGCGCGCGACGCTCGTCACGCCGACGCAGGCTTCGGACGTTTCGCGCGACACGCGCATCGTGCTCGAGTTCAGCGAGATCCTCGACCGGGCGCCGTTCCGCGGCAGCCTCGCCGATCTGCCGGTCAAGTTCGACGTGCGCCGCACGGTGCTCAACGGCTCCACGCGCGAGTGCGATCTCAGCGACAAGGTGGCGTTGCGCGGCTCGGTGCGCCTCGACCAGGACACCGCTCGGCAGATCTCGATCCTGACCCTGGTGCCTGGCGACCGTCTGCCGTCCGACGCGTGCATCGAGATCCAGGTGACCACCGCCGTGCGCGACGTCGCCGGCACCTCGGCGCGCCCGCAGGTGTTCCGCTTCCTGGTCGAGCACACGCCGCCCGTGGCCCGGACCTTGGTCGAAGAGTTCCTTTCGCAGCAGAACCTCGACTCCGACCGGTCGGCCGGGGAGTGGTCGGGTGGCGTCGTCAGCCCGGCGCAGGTGGGCGGCTCCGGGCGGCACGGCGAGTTCGACCTGAGCCTGCTCGAGAGCCTCGGCGGTGGCAGCTACCTCTGGGATCTGGATCGCGACGAACTCAACGGCAACCGTGGCTTCCTGGTGCCCGCCGCCCGGACCCTGACGGGCGAGGACGAATTCGTGGCCGACGGCGAGTTCCACTTCTCGCGACTGGTCGTGCCCGCCAACACCACGGTGCAGGTGGTGGGCAGCTCGCCCTTGCGCCTGTTCGTGCGCGGTCGTTGCGAGATCCAGGGCACCCTCGACTTGCGCGGCGCGTCGGCGACCCCGAACTTCCCGGCGCGTCCGGACGTCGCCGTCGACCTCCCCGGTCAGGCGGCCTCGGTCGGCGGCCCCGGTGGTGGCGACGGTGGTTCGGGCGGCTCCCTCGAGCACGACATGGGAACGCCGGCCAACCCCAACAAGGCGCTCTTCGATGGCCAGCCTGGTGCGGCGGGTTGGGTCGATGCACAGCACGGCTACCTCGCGCAAGCGATGGCTCGAGGTGGTGGCGGCTCGCGGCAGTGGCCGACCAGCGGCCTCAACTCCTCGATCCAGTTCACCTACCTCGGCGTCGTTTCCTTGATGGCGCCCTCGCCCGGCGGCGGTGGTGGCTTCCTGCGGGCCGGCGGCGCCGGCGTCAACAGCAGCGAGCCGATCGTCGTTCGGCAGGCCGACTCCGCCGGCGGTGGCGCTCTAGATGTCACCGCCCTCGATCCGCTGGGTCGCACCTCGCTCCAGCACTTCCTGCTCGGCGGCGCCGGCGGCGGCGGCGGCGGCGCCCACACCTACTTCCGCGCCCTCGGCGAGAGCTTGCTTTGGTGCGCGGGGGGAGCCGGCGGTGGTGGCGGCGGCGCGCTCCTTCTGCGCGTCGGACGCGAGATGGTGACCGGCCCGGCGGCCGTCATCGACGTCAGCGGCGGCGCCGGCGCCGACGTCACCACGAGCACCCCGCTGCGCCTCGGCCCGGCCACGCCGGGCGGCGGCGGCAGCGGCGGGTCGGTGCTCATGCAGGCGGGCACCGACTACTCCCTCGAGGGCCGCGTGCGCGCGCTCGGTGGCGCTGGCGGCTCGCTCGACTTCGCGCTGGGTGGCAACTTCGACCACATCACGCTCGATGGCGGCGACGGCTCCGACGGCTACATCCGCGTCGAGGCGCCGACCGCGCCCTCGCTCGGCAACGTCGGCGACCTCGATCCGCCGGCGACCGCTGCCAACGTCGGGACGCTCACCGACCGCGACCAGGTGGTGGCGTTGCAGTCGGTGTTCCTCAATCTGTCCGACGTGTTCCCGCCCAACTGGACGGGCTACGAACTCGAGGCCGACGTCGACAACGTGCCGGTCGTCTACAGCGACAACCCGTCCCTGGGTGGCGGCCAGCGCGCCGTGCCGTTCCAGACCGCCGTCGGCCTGGTGGCACAGGCCGGCAAGGACGACGCCGGCACCATCGTGCCCGCCGGGCCGTGGCGCCAGTTCGTCGGCGCGTTCGGCGGCACCGCCGGCAGCGTCACCGAGGACGGTGCCGTCTCGATCCGTTTCCAGTTGGTTCTCGACTACCGGCGCGCCTCGACGATCGTCGTTCGCAAGCTGACGTTCCACTACGAGAACTGAGCACCCCTCTCCAACCAGCCCTCCGTCTCCACATACTCATGCAGATTCGACCTGATCGCCTCGCGGCGTCGTCTGCCCTCGCGCTGCTGGCCATGCTCTCGGGTTGCTCGGGCGGAAGCTCGGGGGCCGCGAACCTCAGCCCGGCGCGTTGTGCGGCAACCACCGCCACCAAGTTCTGCTTGGTGTCGTGCAACCTCGGTTGCTCGAACACGGAGTGCAGCGTGTCGCAGATCGCCCAGAATCAGCCGATCACGTTGACCTTCAGTCAACCGGTCGATCCGAATTCGGTGAACTCCGGCACGGTGCTGCTGCGCACGCAGAGCGGGGAGCCGCCCATCGGCGACCTGCTGCTGAACGGCAACACGATCACTTTCCAGCCCAAGATCGAGATCCAGGGTGGGGTCACCTTCTTCGGCTTCCGCGCCAACGAGACCTACGTGCTGACCCTGCCGGCCGGCACGGGTGGCGCCTCGCTGCAGTCGGTGTCCGGTGAGGCTCTCGGCGCTCGCGTCACGTGCCAGCTGGTGGTCAGCCGCGGCATCATCGATCTCGATGACCGCCCGCCGGTGCCGACCCTGCTGTCGCCGACCGAGACCACCGGGGTCAGCCGCGGCACGACCATCGTCGTGGAGTTCAGCGAGCTCATCGACGCGGCGCCGTTCGCCGGCACGGGCGAGGGTTCGCCCATCGAGTTCTCGGTGAGCCGAGCCGTGCCGTCGGGTGGCAGCGTGGTGTGCGACGACCTGGCCCCGCGCGTGCCGCTTCCCGGTGTGCCGCGGGTCGTCCTCGACCCGGTCCGCAACAAGACCACGGTTTCGTTCCGTCCGAGCCTGCAGATGCCTGGCGACACGTGCGTCGAGGTGCGGGTGACGGACCGCGTGCGCGATCTGTCGGGACGCGCGGCGGACCCGGTGCTCTACCGCTTCGTCACCGAGACGGCGCCGCCCGAGGACGTCGCAGTGATCGAAGAGTTCGATGGTGATTCCCGTCTGGACGCCGAGTCGTCGTCGACGACGTGGGCGAACGGGGTCGCCGTTCCCGGGCGCCTCGGCGGGTCCGGTCTGCACGGTGAGTTCGATCCGGCCTACGGCACCAACCTGGGCAGCGGGCTCTACCAGTGGGACCTCGACGTCGCGGGCGGCATCGTGTTCCCTGCCGATCGAACGCTGTCGGGTCGCGAGGAGCGTGTGACCGACGGCGCCTTCGAGTTCACGAAGTTCCACGTGCCGGCGGGCACGACGGTTCGCTTCGTCGGCACCAAGGCGCCGCGCATCCGCGTGCGCGGGGAAGTGTTGATCGAGGGCACGATCGACGTGTCGGGCCTGGCGCAAGGGCAGCTCGCCACGGCGCTCCTTCCCAACGGCCAGGCCGGCGGCCCCGGCGGTCCGGGCGGCGGACGCGGCGGCAACGGTGCCGACCAGTCGAACGGATCCAGCGGCTTCGATGGCGCCGACGGCGCTGACGTCGTCGTGTCGGCGACGCACGCCTACGCGGGGCGCGCGGCCGGGACCGGCGGCCCTGGCGCGCCGCAGTTCCCTGCCGACAACAACGGGGTCACCCACAACTACCTCACGCAATGCGTGCAGGTGCCACCCGGCGCCGGCGGCGGCGGCTACTGGACGGCGGGCGGCGCGGGACACGCGCTGCAGGCGCCGAACACGCCGCCCGAGCTCGGGCCCGACGTCGTCGGCGGTACCGCCTTCCAGCTGTTCCCGTTGATCGGCGGCGTGTCGTCCCTCGACCACTTCCTGGTCGGCGGCTCGGGCGGCGGCGGCGGCGGCGGCCACATCTACGGCCACCGCGATGGCACGCCCATCATGTGGAAGGTCGGGACCGGCGGCACCGGGGGCGGCGGCGCCCTGGCCATCCGCTGCGGCGGCACCATGGTGATCACCACCGCGCAGCCCGCGGTGGCGATCAGGGCCCGCGGTGGCGACCCGTTCGGCAACTACCAGCACCAGACGCAGGGTCCGCCCGGCCCGGCGGGCGGCGGCTCGGGTGGCACCGTTCTGCTGCAGTCCGCCAAGTCGATGATCGCCCAGGGCGTGATCGACATCTCCGGTGGCCTGGGCGTGTGGATCCGGCCCGGCGCGTCGCAGGCGCTGCGCGTCGAGACGCGGGGCGGCGACGGGGCTCCGGGCTTCGTGCGCGCCGAGGTGCCGGGCAACCCGACGATCGGTCTGTTGCAGAACGTGCGGCCGGCCGCCGACCCGAGCATGGTCGGGCCGCTCCTCGACAACGACGACCGCTCGGGCTTCGTCACGCGCTGGTATGCGACCCGGCAGATCTTTCCGCCGACGTTCCAGCGCTACGAGGTCGAAGCGGTGGTGGATGGCAATCCCGTCACCTTCAGCGACGACCCGGCGCACGGGGTTTGGGCGCCGATCGGCGCGGGCACGGCCATCGAAGTGATGTTCCAGGGGGCGGACGTCGACCCGCGCGATGGTTCGTTGGTCGGCATCCCCACCGAGTGGCGCAGCACGGTCGGTGCGCACCAGGGGCAGCCAGGCATCGCCGGCGAGTCCATCGACGGATTCCGTTTCACGCTGGTGTTCAACCGGCGAGCCGGGGTCGAGATCCGCAAGGTCAGCGTGATCTTCCGGCTCTGAGCGGCACGGCCTGCCCGCCTGGCGACCCGATCCCCCTTGGGCGCCAGCGTCCCATCCTGGCGCCGGGGCAGCCTGGGCGCGCTGGCCGCGTGCTGCGCGCGGCGCACGTCTGGCTGTCGCCGGCACGGGTGTTGTCACCGGGGGAGATCGTGCTCGACTCCGTCGGCCGCGTTGCGGCCGTCCGCCCGGCTCGGCGAGGACCGGTCGCGCCTTGGCTCCTGGCGCCGGGCCTGGTCGACGCGCACGTGCACCTGCAGCTGCCGGCGTTGCCGGGCGCGCCGCGCGCCTTCGTGCCCTGGTTGCAGCGCGTCATCGACAGCCGTCGCGTCGAGGATCCGCACGCGGTGGCTGCCAAGAGCACGGCCGCGGCGCTCCTCGAACTGCAGCGTTCGGGTTGCACGGCGGTGGGCGAGATCGACTCGCTCGGGACCAGCCCGGCGTTGCTCGGCGCGGCCGGTATGGCCGGTCGCGTCTACCAGGAAGTTCTCGGCTTCGACCTCGACGCCGAGGACGCGGCCGAGCTGGTGCGTGCGCGTCGTCGTCGTGCCTCGAAGGACCTGAGCTCCGGTCTGTCGCCGCACGCTCCCTACTCGTGCTCGATGGCGCTCGTCCGCGCGGCGCGGCGCAGCGCCTCGCACATCGCGGTGCACGTCGCCGAGGCCGAAGAGGAGGTGCGTCTGCTGCGCGCGGGGACGGGGCCGTTGCGCGCCCTCCTGCAGCGGTTGGGGCGCTGGCGGCCGCGGGCGCGGCCGCCGGGATGCTCGCCGGTGGCGTGGCTCGATGCGTGCGGTGCACTCGATCGCCGTACGCTTCTGATCCACCTGCAAGAGGCCGGCGCCGATGACATCGAGCTGGTGGCTCGCCGGCGTGCGCCGGTCGTGGTCTGTCCGCCCACGATCGATTACTTCGGCCGCCAGCCTCCCGACGTGCCAGCATGGCGGCGTGCGGGCATCGTGGTCGCCCTCGGCACCGACTCGCGTGCCAGCAGCCGCGGGCCGCTTTCGATGGTGCGGGCGATGGCCTCGGCGCGGCGCATGTGGCCGTCGCTGCCTCCCGCCTGCGTCCTCGACCTGGCCACCCGGGCGGGGGGCCTGGCGATCGGCCGTCCGAGCCTCGGTCGCATCGTGGTCGGTGGTCGCGCCGACCTGTGCGCGTTCGACCTGAACAGCCTCGACCGGGCCGGCGCCGCGTCGCACTCCTCGGCCGAGGTGGTCGACGCGGCCACGCGCGGCCGGCTGCCGGTGGTGGGCACCTGGCTTCGCGGGCAGCGTGTCTTCGTGTGTGAACAGTCCTGAACGTGGACGTGCGCGTGTTCGCGACATGGCCTACCATCACGAGTTGCGGCCACGCCGCATCTCCGATGGACGCCTTCCTCGACCTCCTGCGGACCCGCCAGTCGTTCTGGCTGAGCGGGCATGAGAACCCCGATGGCGACTGCATCGGCGCCCAAGTCGCGTTGTTCCATTTGCTGCGACAGCTCGGCAAGGACGTGACGATCCTCAATCCCGATCCGCCGCAGCCCAGCCTCGACTTCGTGACGCACGACACGCCGTTTGCCGCGTACGGCGGCTCGGGCGAGCTTCCGGCGGCGGAGGTCCTGGTGCTGCTCG
This sequence comes from Planctomycetota bacterium, assembly GCA_041398565.1. GTDB lineage: Bacteria > Planctomycetota > UBA1135 > UBA1135 > UBA2386 > DATGPD01. The sequence goes on from JAWKUN010000002.1 coordinate 1,681,976, forward strand.
ACTGCGCGTGGATCGAACGGCTCGGGGCGCTCGGCCGCGAGGTTCGAGAGCATCGGCCGGCCGTCGTCGCGGTCCTCGACCACCACGTCGGCAGCGAGGCCGGCGACGGCGACGTTTGCTACGTCGATGCGGCGGCCCCGTCGACTGGCTCGCTCGTGCACCGTCTCTACCAAGCCCTGAGCCAGCCGGTCAGCGCGCCTGCGGCGGAGGGGATCTTCCTGTCGCTGGTGGCCGACACCGGCTGGTTTCGCTACTCGAACACCACGCCGGAGGTGCTGCGCACGGCGGCCGCGATGCTCGAGGTCGGGGTCGACGCCTCGCTCGTCTACGACGAGATGTTCCGGCGCAACCACCCTGACACGGTGGCTCTGCTGGCCCACGGGCTCGGCCGGACCGAACGGGTCGTCGACGGCCGCTACGCGTTCGCGGTGCTGGACCGTGCGTCCATGGACCACAGCCGACGGGTCGGCTTCGACACCGACGCGGTCATGGAGCCGCTGCGCTCGGTCGCCGGCACGGAGGTGGTCGCGCTGTTCAAGGAACTCGGTCCGAATCTGGTCAAGCTGTCGCTGCGCGCCGTGCGAGACGTCGACGTCCAGGCCATCGCCAAGGAATTCGGCGGCGGCGGGCACAAGAAGGCGGCCGGTGCGCAGTTGCGCATGCCGATGGCCGAGGCGGTGCTGACCGTGCGCACCAAGGTCGAACAAGCCATCGCGAGGGCGGCAGCACGCGCAACGTGAGGTCGTTCGCCCTCATCTCGGACATCCACAGCAACATCGAGGCGCTGGAGGCGGTCTTCCGGCGCATCGACGACCTCGGCGTCGAGGACGTCATGTGCCTGGGCGACGTGGTGGGCTACGGCGCCGACCCCGAGCCATGCCTGCGTCTCATCATGGATCGTTGCCGCTGGACGATCATGGGCAACCACGACTGGGGGTTGTTCAACAGCCTGGAGGAGTTCAACCCCTGGGCGCGGGAGGCGCTGCACTACACCCGCAGACGGTTGAAGCCCAGCCTCTGGCATCCGCGCCGCAAGGCGATGTGGGACTTCCTGTCCAACCTGCCCGAGCGGATGGAGGAGCAGGGATTCCTGTTCGTGCACGGGTCGCCGCGCAACCCGATCATGGAGTACGTGTTGAAGAGCGACGGTTTCCTCGAGCCGGAGAAGATGGTGGCGATCTTCGCGCTCGTCGACCGTCCCTGCTTCGTCGGTCACACGCACTGGCCGGGCGTCCATCGCTCCGACTTCCGGTTCACGCAGGCCACCGACGAGCAGCGGGTGTTCAAGATCGGCGGCGAGCCGGCGATCTTCAACGTCGGCAGCGTCGGGCAGCCGCGCGACTCCGACCCTCGCGCTTCGTTCGCGGTAGTCGACGACGATACTGTGGAGATCCATCGGGTCGCGTACGACTACCGCCCCACGCAGGCGAAGATCATCGCGGCGCGCCTGCACCCGGCGCTCGCCGAACGCCTGGCGCGGGGACGCTGACCGTGACCGACGTCTGCGTCGTGCTGTGCACGGTGCCCGAGGATCGGGCGCGACCGTTGGTCGACGCCCTGCTGCACGAGCGCCTGATCGCCTGCGCCAACTTCGTCGGGCCGGTAGTCTCGCGCTACGTCTGGGAGGGGGCCGTCGAGGAGGCGCGCGAGACGTTGCTGGTGCTGAAGGCCGCCGTCGTGCGGGTCGAAGTTCTGCGCCAGCGCATCCTGGATCTGCACCCGTACGAAGTCCCCGAGATCCTCGAGCTGCCGGTGGCCGGGGGCCATCCGCCTTACCTGCGCTGGGTGCTCGAGTCATGCGCGAGCGGACCATGACCGCTCATCCGGCCGGCAGCGACGCCGCCAAGCCGCGCGCGCGCGGTCTCCTCGTCGCTCTGGGGTTGGCGGTGGTCGCCCACTTCGCGGCCGGCCGCCTCGTCTTCGAGGCCGGGGTCGACGTCGGCGCGGCACGTCGCGGCCTCGCGGTCACCGTGTTCGTCGCCACCTGCTGGCTCAACGCTGCCTTGCCGATCGGTGCGGCTTCGCTCCTGCCGCTGGCGCTCTTCCCCTTGCTCGGCGTGCAGCCGATGGCGAGCGTCGCGCGCAGCTACTCCGATCCGATCCTGTGGATGTTCCTCGGTGGCTTCGTGCTGGCGCGTGCCATCGAGCGCTTCGGCCTGCACCGCCGCCTGGCTCTGCACGTGTTGGTCGGTGTGGGGCTCAAGCCCCGCCGCATCGTCCTCGGGTTCCTGTTCGCAGCGCTGCTGATCTCGATGTGGATCAGCAACACCGCGACGGCGCTGATGCTCATGCCGATCGGCGTGGCGTTGGTCGACAAGATCGAACGGCAGGGCGTGCTGGGCGAGGTCGACGCCCGCCGGTTCGGCGTGGCCGTCCTGCTCGGCATCGCCTACGGCTGTTCGGTGGGAGGCCTGGGGTCGCCGATCGGCACGCCCACCAACCTGGTGTTCTTCGCCCGGGACAACTTCGGTGCCTTGCAGCGCATGGGCGCGCCCGACGTTTCCTTCGCCCGTTGGATGCTGGCGTTCGCGCCGATGACGTTGGTCCTCGGTCTGGTCGTGGCGTGGCTCTTGAACCGGGTCCTCCTGCGGGTCCCGGGCGTCGCCGATCCGCACGTGGGCGATCAACTGCGCGTCGAGCTGCGTGGGCTCGGGCGCATGCGCCCAGCCGAGCGGCGGGTGCTGATGCTGTTCTCGGCGACCGTCGCTCTGTGGGTGCTGCGCGGCCCACTCGGACCGTGGCCGGGGTGGGCGAGTCTCCTCGGTTTGCCCAAGGGCTTCGTGCAGGACGGCGCCGTCGCGGTGCTGATGGCCTGCGTCGCGTTCGTGGTGCCGTCCGGCGAGCGCGAGCGCCCGACGCTGATGGACTGGCCGACCGCGGTCCAGATCCCGTGGGACATGTACTTCCTGCTCGCGGGTGGCTTCGCGCTGGCGCAGACGCCGGATGCCACCGGACTCAGCCGAGCTTTGGCGTCCTCGCTGGGCCCGAGCGTGCAGACCCTGCCGATGGTGGCGTCGCTCGCCGTGATCGTGGTGGCGATGACCCTGTTGAGCGAGGTCGCCACCAACGTCGCCATCGCATCGCTGATGATGCCGGTCCTCTTGGCCACCGCCCGGGTGGCGCACGTCGATCCGCGGGCGCTGATGGTACCTGCGACCGTGGCGGCGTCGTTCGGCTTCGCGCTGCCGATCGCCACGCCCCCCAACGCGGTGGTGTTCGCCACCGGCAAGATCCAGCTGCGCGACATGCTCCGGGCCGGCGTCGTCGTCGATCTGGCCTGCTGTGTGGTGCTGGTCGTGTTCTGTGTCGTCTGGGCCTTCCCGGTGCTCGGGATCTCGCTGCGGGAGGTGCCGGCGTGGTGGAAGTGAGGCGATCGGAGCGACGCGGCCTGGCGTGGCTGCTGCTCGCCGCCATGTGCTTCTTCGGTCTGTTCGCGCACGGCTACGTCGAGAACGGCGACGCCGAGATGACCATGCACGCGGCGCGGGCGTGGTGGCGCACCGGTGATCCGGGCCTCCAGCAGGAAGGGCCCACCACCACACTCGCCGAGCGCACCATCGCCGGCTGGATCCACACACCGGGGCCGCCCGACTTCGGCATGGTCGGCACCAATGGACGCGCCTACGTCTGGTTCCCCATCGGCCACCAGGCGCTGATGGTCCCCTGTGTGGCGGCCGGCGAGTCTCTGGCGCGCGCCTTTCCCGCGCCCGAGGCCGAGTTGCGCAGGCTGAAGGGCGAGGCGTTCGGCGAGCTGTTCTGGTCGCGGTTCTTGTGCAGCCTCCTGCCGATCCCGTTCGCTGCCGGCACCGTCGTCCTGGTGTTCCTGCTGGCGCGCAGCCTCGGTCTGTCGTCGCGCGAGGCGCTGCGCGTGACGCTGGCGGCGACCCTGTGCACCGCGTTCTGGCCGGGGAGTAGCGAGACGATGTCGGACACGCCCGGCACGTTCTTCCTGTTGGGAGCGGTGGTCGCAGTGTTCGTCTTCCACGCCGCCGCCGGGCGTGGCGAGGGTGCGGTCGTGCCCATGCTGCTCGGTGGGGCCTCCGCCGGCGCCGCCGTTCTGGTGCGCTACCCGCACGCGGCGTCGGTGATGGTGCTCACCGCCGGTGCCGCGTGGGTCGCGTGGCGAGCCGGGCGCTGGCGCGAGCTACTCGCCTTCGCCGTAGCCGGGTTGCCGTTCGCCGTGGCGTTGCTGGCGGCCAACTGGCTGCGCTTCGCCTCGCTCACCGAGACGGGCTACAGCGCCGGCGCCACCAAGGAGTGGTTCAGCTACCCGCCGTGGTTGGGCGGCGCCCTCATCCTCGCGGCTCCGGGCAAGGGCATCCTGTGGTTCTCGCCGGTCCTGTGGCCGGCGCTGGCGCAACTGCTGCGCCGCGCGACGTGGCGCTGCGCCTGGCCGGTGCTGGTGGCGCTCGGTTGTGCCGGCGTGCCCATCGCCATCAGCGCCCATACCGCTGGCTGGGCTGCCGGCCAGTGCTGGTCGGTGCGCTACGTGACGCCTGGCGTGGTGCTGCTGGTCACGGTGTTGCTGGCGGTCGGACGTCCGTGGCGACGCCGGCCCCGGTTGTTCGCAGCGGCGTGCGCGTTGGGGGCGCTCGTCTCGCTCGGCGGCGTGCTGACGCCCTACCGCGGCGACCGCAACCTCGCCTACCACGCCACCCGCGCCGCCTACCCCGACCGCAGCGAGGGCGAGCTGCCGATGATCTGGGACTTCGAGCCGCGCTTCAGCCCGATCAAGAGCCACTGGATCTACGCTTGGCTCAGTCTCACCGGCCGTCTCGAGGTGGGGGGCTCGGCCAACACCACCGAGCCGCTGTTCGGGGTGCGCGTCGACGACGGCGCCAAGCCATTGCGCCCGAGCCAGGTGGAGGACCGCGGGTTCCGGCACTGGTGGTGGAGATACGGCGCCGGCCTGTTCGGCTGGCCGCGGTGGCCGGCGGCGGTCCTGGCGCTCGGCGCCGCCCTGGCGGCGGCGCTCGCATGGCGCCGGCTCGGGGGCCGGAAGGGGGGTGCGCCACTCCACTCCGGTCGCCAGGCTGCCGATATCACCGGTGGATCGTAGGTCGCCCGCGGTTCCGCTCCCGCGCGCCTCAGGCCCTGGGCCCCCCACCATGAGCACCCTCATCCTCGCGCTTCTCACCCTCTGGCCGGCGTGCCAGGATCCCCAGCCGGCTTCACCACCGCCGCCTTCGTCGGCCCCGGGTGACGTCGTCGTCCTGCAGTCCGGTGAAGAACTGGCGGGCACGGTGCTCGTCGACACGTCGACCTACCTCGAGATCCGGGTCGGCAGCGACACCATCGTCGGTGTGCCGCGCAGCGACGTGCGCGAGGTGCGCCGCGGCGTGGCACCGGTGCCGGCAGGGCCGGCACCCTCGGCGCCCGAACCCGAGGTCGCGCCCGACACGCTCGCCTCACGCGACGACTGGTTCGTGCTGCACGACGGCGAGGGGCGCTGCGTCGGCACCGTGCACAGCGTCCTGCGCCCCGGCGAGGAAGGCGGGCTGCGCCTGGCGCGGGAGTGGGAGTTCGTCGCCGACAACCGGCGCACCCAGATCACCGAGTTCGAGACGCTGCGGTGTGACGGCACGCCGACCGCGTGCTTCTACCACGAACGCACGCTGCATCTCGGCGAGCGCGAGCCGCGTGACGAGCGCCTGGTGCGAGGCGAGTACGACGGCGCCACCCTGCAGCTCGTGCGCACTTCGGTGCGCGGCAGCGAGCGCACCGACTACCGAGTGGGCAAGGGTCTGGCGTTCCCGCTGCTCCTGCGCGAGCAGCTGCGCCAGCACCCGGCCCGCTTGGGTTTCAGTGGCACCCGCGTGGTCTACGATGCCAGCCGAGACGAGCTGCGCCAGGTGAGCTTCGCGTCGGGCGAGCGGCGGCGCGTCGAGCTCGACGGGCAGGCGGTGGAGGTGCGCGAGGTGCGCATCGGCGACGGCGCGCGTGGCAACGTCACCTGGATCGATGGAGCCGGTCGCGAGGTGCGGTTCGAGGTGAACGGCGCGGCCCTGGTGGGGGTCGCCAGCAAGAAGGACGTCGCCACCGCGCTCGTCGCCAGTCATGCCAGGTCGTTTCCCGCCGCGGTCCTCCGCGAAGCGCAGGCGCGCTTCTCGCTGTGGCTGCCGAACCCGGTGTGGCGTTTCGACGAAGAGCAGACGGCGGGACAGGTCACCGCACAGGCACCGCTCTACGACGCCAGCGTGAGCGCGATGGTGCTCGACCAGCTCTCGCCGGGTGCGCACCTCGGCATGGCTGCCGACACCGTCGAGCGCCTCCTGCGCGTGGTGTGCCGCGACTTCAAGGTGCGGACCCGCGAGACGACCGAGGTCCGCCGCCAGAACGGCATGCTCGTGCAGGGCACCTACGCGCGCGTCGACCGCGGCCGCAGCGTGCGCTGTGAGGTGACGGTGCTGGTGCTGCGCGCTCCCGACGACGCCTTCCTGGCCTTGTGCTTCGCTGCCCCCGCCGCCGAGGTCGATGTCTTGCGACCCGACTTCGACCGCATGGTCGAGACGCTCGAGTTGGACCCGGCGCAGGTGGCGGCGGAAGCGCGCGCCGTGGTCGGAGTCGCGCCGCCGACGCCGAAGTAGACACAGCGAGTCGGGCGACCGATCGCTGCAGGCGCCGTGCCCGAGCTGTGCGCCGCGGCGTCGCTCAGCGGTCGCCATTGTCGCCCGCCGTCACTTCGCTCAGAAGCACGGCACCGGCCTGGCGATGCGGCCAGTCGGGAGGCGCCAGCGTCAGGGCGCGGCGCAACGCGGCTGCGGCGTCGCGGTGGCGGGCGCGCGCACCTGCGGCCCAACCGATCGCACTCTGGATGCGCGCGTTGCGCGCCGCCAGGAGGCCGCTGTTGAACCAGACCTCCGGCTGCGCCGGGGCCAGCGCGTGTGCGCGCCGCAGGTCGCGCGCGGCGGCGAGGTGCGCGTTGCCGGCGGCTGCCCCGTCGCCCGCCGCCGCGCACAGCCGCTGCAGCTCGATCAGGCACACGGCGCGGTTGTTGAGGGCGCCGGCGACGTCGGGGTGCATGGCCAGCAGGGCATCGTGGTCGTCGACCGCCGCCCGCAGGGCGCCCAGGGCTTCGGCTGTTTCGCCGTCGCGCTCGAGGCGCAGGGTTCGGCGCAGGTGAACCAGCGCGCGCTGGGCCAGCGCCACCGAGTGGTCGGTGCCCAGCGACGCTTCGCCGGCGAAGTCGACGAGGGCACCCTCCAGGCCGTGCACCGAGATCGCCAATCGCCCTTGCTCGCGGGCGAAGTGGGTCGGTCCGTAGCCGAGCTGCAAGTCGACCGCACTCGACGACCAGTACGCGGCCATGGTGTCGTCGCCGTGCTGCAGCGCGATGCGCGCCAGCGACAGGCGCGCCCGCACGTGGCCGGGGTCGTACACCAAGACCTCGCGCAGGATCTCGCTCGCCGTCACCAGGTCGCCGGTGAGGCGCGCGCGCTCGGCGCGCCCCAGCAACCGATCGAGCTGGGTGAGGGCGGCGTCCGAGGCGAGCGGCAGCGACAGGTCGGCCACGGCCTGCGCCAGCTCTGCGTCGTCGAGGTCGTTGCGCGAAGCGAGGGCCAGACCGCGCTCGAATCGCGCTTCGGCGAGGTCGGGGTCGCCGGCGATGGCGGCGGTCAGCTCGACGAACGCCGCGTCGGGCTGGCCACGCGCACGCAGCAGGCGGCTCAGCAGGTGGTGGACCCGCGGCACGTCGTTCTGCGCGAGGAAGGCGCGCGCGCGGCCGATGGCGCCGTCGAGCGCGCGCTGCGCGGTGGCCACGTCGCCGAGATGCGACAGCATGGTCGCATCGTGGAGCACGGCGGCAGCGTGCGCCGACAGGGCCACCGCGCTGGTGGCGGCGGCACGGCCGGCGCTGGCGCGCAGGGCGATCGGCACCAGCACGGTGGCGGTCACGGCGACGGCGAGCACGGCGGCGACGGCGGCTGCACGTGCCAGGGACCCGCGGCGCTGCAGCAGCTTGCGCGCCCGGTAGCCGAGCGACGGTGGGCGGGCCGCCACCGGTTCGTGCCGCAGCCATCGGTCGAGGTCGTCGGCCAGGGCGGCGGCGGTCGCGTAGCGCTGCTCCGGCTCCTTGCGCAGGCAGGTGGCCACCACCAGGTCGAGGTCGCGCTCGATGCCCAGGGGGGGAGCCTCGCGCTCGGCCACGGCGCGCAAGAGCTCGGGCAGGTTGGCGGCGGCGAAGGGGGGCGCGCCGCGCAGGCAATGGAACAGTGTGGCGCCGAGCGCGTACACGTCGCTGCGTACGCCGACCGCGAGGTTGTCGCCCCGCGCTTGCTCCGGCGGCATGAAGACCGGCGTGCCGAGCACGACGCCAGGCAGCGAAACGGTGCTGTCCGTCGCGATCGCCTTGGCAAGGCCGAAGTCGACCACGTACACGTGGCTGCCTTCGACCAGCAGGTTCGACGGCTTGAGGTCGCGGTGCACGACCCCGTGCTGGTGCGCGTCGTGGACGGCGCGCGCCGCGTCGCGCACGAGCGCGACGAAGTCTCGCGGCGAGCAAGAAGCGAGTGCATCGAGCGGCACGCCGTCGATGCGCTGCATGCTGATGTAGTCCGGCGTCGCGTCGTAGACCGCGGCGATGTGGGGGTGGCGCAGGCGCGCCGCAGCCAGCGCCTCGCGCACCAGGCGTTGGCGCAGGTGCTCGTCGTCGGCGTGCCGGCCGGCCAGCACCTTCACCGCGCATACTCGGTCGAGTTGGCGGTCGTGTGCCTCGTAGACGACGCCCATGCCGCCGCGCCCGAGTTCGCGCAACACGTGGTAGCGCGCCGGCAGCTCCGGCGCGTCGCTGCCGCAGTCGTCCTCGGCGGCCACCGCCAGCAAGCGGCGTAGCGCGTGTTCGGGCAGGTCGTCGCTCACCGACCCTCGCCGCGCTCGGTCGTGGCGAAGAGCCACGACCACTCCACTTGCAGTGCCTCTTCGTCGTCGACGGTGTCGCGCACCAGAGCGCGCAGGATGGCGCGGTAGCGGCGCTTGGCGTAGTCGAGCCAGTTGGAGACGTCGCCGCGGCTCACCCCGTGGCGCTCGGCGAGCGTGCGGTGATCGACGTCGTCGTCGGCCAGGTAGTAGTCGCGAAACAGGGCGAAGTAGACCGCCCGTCCCGAGCCCTCGAGTTCGCCGGCGAGGCGGTCGCGCGCGCGCTGCAGCAGGTCGCGCCGCCACTCCGCATCGAGGATCTCGTCGGGTTGCAGCGCGTCGCCGTCGGACAGGTCGTCGTCGAGGCGGAGGGAGGTGTGTGCCTGCGCGCCGCCGCGTCGCAAGGCGTTGGCGTGGCGCCAATGCTGGACCACGAAGTGGCGCAGGGCGGTCTTGAGGAAGGCGCGGAAGCGCCCGCGCGCCGGATCTGCGCGCTCGAAGAAGTGGCTCGCCAGCATCCAGGTGAAGGCCTCCTGGGTCAGGTCGTCGGCGGCCTCGTCGCGCAGGCGCAACCGCGCCGCCAGCCAGGCACGTATGGGCCGCCAGTACGACCGAGCCAACGCTTCGAGGTCGCGTCCGCCGGTGCCGCCGACGATGCGCGACCAACGCGTCGAGGGGAAAGTCGAACGGCGCGGGGGTGTGCCCGTGTCCATGCGAGTTTTTTCGGAACGATCGACGAGTAGGGGGCGGCGCTTCGTACCGCCGGATGCCAACGCGCATGATAGCGGCCGACGGCCCGGCGAGCCGGACGCGGGCCGGCTCGGGTTCCTGCCCGGTCGTTCCCGCCGGGCAGGCGGCGGCAGTGCGCGAGCGTTCCCTTTCCCGTACCCCGATGGCAACGACCCCATGATGTCTCTCTTCTGCCTGCGCGTGTTCCTCGCGCTCGTGACCTTCTTCTTCGTTCTCGCTGGCACTCCGGCGCTGGCACAAGCCAAGGCCGACGCGGCGACCCGCGCGCGGATCGCCGAGATCGACGCCGCACGCGGCGTCTCGCACCTACCCGCCACGCTGTCGATCGGCGGTACCTACCAGGTGTTCATGGCGGGCATGCCGGCGGACAAGCCGGTGGCCGCCGGCGACTTCAGCGAAGTGTTCGTCGGCGACGACCAGGCGCGGCACACCTCGGAGATGGGTGCGTTCGGCAAGATGGAACGCGGCGTCACCCCCGCCCTCTGCTGGGAAGTGGAGCCGTCGTTCGGCGCCAAGCGCTACGACGGCGTCGCTGGCGCCACGGTGCGACGCTACTTCGCTCTGTTGCGCGGCGCTCGCATCGACGTGATGTATGCGGAGGTCAGCGCCGAGGGGAGCCAGGATCTCGAGGGACGAGCGCACCACGTGTTGCGGATGAAGCCCGCCGCCGGCGCGGCCGACACTTGGTACGTCGACGCGGCCACGCATCTGCCGTCCCGCATCGACATGGCCTTGCCGTCGCCCGACTCGGCCGCTGCGAGTGTCGAAATGGGGGAGACGATCGCCAGCAAACTGTGGTTCGGCGACTGGCGCAACGTCGGCGGTTGTGTCTACGCGCACCGGCGGCGGCTGGAGATGGGACCGGCCACCGTCGTGTCGACCTGCGCCAAGATCGAGCGCGACGTCGAGATTGCGGCTACCCGGCTGCAGCCGCCGGCGGCGGTGACCGAACTGCGACCCAAGCCGGCGACCGAGCCGATCGACGGTGACGATGCCAAGGCGGAAGTGGTGCAGCGGCAGGCGCAGGCCGTGGCCAGCATCCGGCTCGAATGCACGTCGGACGAGATCAGCAAGACCATGGCGGTCGCGCTGCCGGAGGTGATGGCGCAGGTCACCGCCAGCGGCGGCAGGATCGCGGGTCCGCCCTTCGCGCGCTACCACACCTTCGCCGCCGACAAGGTCGACATGGAGGTCGGCGTGCCCGTGGCCAAGCCCATCACCGAGAAGGGGCGCGTCAAGAACAGCGAGCTGCCCGGCGGCAAGGTGGCGACGGCGTGGCACATCGGCCCCTACGACAAGCTCGGAGGCGCGCACGAGGCGTTGGCCAAGTTCGCGCGCGAGCGCGGCCTGCGGGGGAGCGGCGGCCCGTGGGAGATCTACTGGACCGATCCCGGCATGGTGCCCGACCCGCAGAAGTGGCGCACGCAGTTGTTCCTGCCGGTGGAGTGACCCGGACGCCGTCGACCCGAGCGGAGTCAGTGCAGCAAGGTCTCGGCGCGCCGCAGGCTGGCCGCCTCGAGCACGTCGTCCTCGCTCACCTCGTCGCGGTCGTCGAGGTCGGCCAGCGTGCGCGCCAGGCGCAGCAGGCGGACGCGGCCGCGGCCGGACATGCGGTAGGTGGTGATCACGGCGTCCACTGCGTCGAGGACGGCGGACGTGGCGCCGACCACCTCGCGCAGGCGGCGTGCCGGCAGGCGACCGTTGGCGACGAAGCCGCCGGCGTCGCCGCCGTTGCGCCGGCGCTGGCGTTCGAGCGCCACCAGCACCCGCTCGCGCAACGGTGCCGTCGACCAACTCGGCGGGGGTGCCACGCGCAGGGCGCTGGCCGGCAGGCTCGGCACCGGCACCTGCACGTCGATGCGATCGAGGAGAGGGCCGGACACGCGGCCGAGGTAGCGGCGCTGCACCACCAGCGAGCAGGTGCACGCCCGCGTCGGGTGGCCGTGGTAGCCGCATGGGCACGGGTTCATCGCTGCCACCAGCACGCAGTCGGCGGGCATGGTGACGATGCGCTCGGCTCGGCCGATGGTGATGAAGCGGTCCTCGAGCGGCTGGCGCAGCCCCTCGAGCGCTTCGCGTCGGAACTCGGGCAACTCGTCGAGAAAGAGCACGCCCAGGTGCGCGAGCGTGACCTCGCCCGGGCGCACGCTCTTGCCGCCGCCCAGAAGGCTGGCGGTGCTACTGCTGTGGTGGGGCGCCCGCACCGGGCGAACGGCGGCGGAGTCGATGGCGCCGTTCACGCTGTGGATCTTCAAGACCTCCAGGGCCTCTCCCGCCGCCAGCGGTGGCAGCAGCCCGGGCAGCCGGCGCACCAGGGCGCTCTTGCCCGAACCCGGCGGCCCGACGAAGAGGACGTTGTGGCGGCCGGCGGCGGCGACGGCCAGGGCGCGCTTGGGGGTCTCGTGGCCGCTGATCTCGCCGAGGTCGGGCACGGCGCCGCGGTCCTCGGGCAGGCGGGCCGGTGTATCCGCGACGTGGTGTTCGCCCCGCAGCCACAGCACCGCCTCGCGCAGGCTGCGCACGCCGAGGACGTCGATGCCCGGCACCAGCGCCGCGAGGGCGGCGTCGCGGGGATGCAGCAGCAGGGTCTGCCAGCGGGCCGCGCGCGCGGCGAGCGCCATCGACACCGACCCCGGCGCCGCGATCACGCGTCCTCGCAGCGAGACCTCACCGTATGCGGCGAGGCCGTGGCAGCGTTCGGGCGGGAACATCCCCGCCGCGCCGGCGAGCGCGAGAGCCAGGGGCAGGTCGAAGCCGGTGCCGTCCTTCGGCAGACCCGCCGGCACGAAGTTGACCACCGGCACCCCGCGCGGGGCCGGCAGGTCCTCGGCGGCGAACGCGTCGAGCACGCGGTGGTAGGCCTCGCGGATCGCGGGCCCTACCAGACCCAGCAGGCGGGGTGTGCCGGCTTCGCCGCGCAGCTTGACCTCGATGGTCACGGGGACGGCGTCGACACCGAGCAGGGTGCCGGAGCCGACGCAGACGGGGGGTTCGCTCATGCGGCTGGTCGCGGTCGGAAAAGACCGGCCGAGCGGAGCGCCTGGTGCACATGCCACGCGTCCCTCGCAGCGAGGCGCTCCGCCCGGCTCGATCACGCCTTCCCAGTGGCGCGAAGTGTCCCGCGGTGACGGGCGTCGCCACCGAAATCGGATCCGGCCGGGCGGTCAGGTGCCGAGCTCGGGCGTGCAGCGCGTGGTGAGGTGACGGCGCAAGGCACCGAGCCCGGCGCGCGACGTTGCGTGCAGGTCGGGGATGCGGTGCAGGCGTGCCAGCGACGAGCCGCGCAGGAGCGTGCGGCCGAACACGACGACTTCGACCTCGGGGTTGATCGCCCAGATGGCGTCGGCGACCTCGGCCGCAATCGGCGGGGATGTGTCGGGGGCGATCACGAGTAGGTCCAGGTGGCCGCGCACCAGGTAGTGGGTGCGCGCGCCATCGACGCTCGCCACCGAGAACGCGCGCGCGCCGGCCGCTCGGACGGCCCGCAGCAGTGTGGCCAGCGTGCCGCGGTGGTCGCCGAGCGCCAGGACCTCGGGTCGGGGGCGCGGTGCGTTCACCCGCCTCTCCCGGCTCGGGCGCGTTCGCTCGGTTTCTCCACGCTCGAGCATCGGACCGGCGGCGCCCGCGCGTCGAGGTGAGCCGGCACGGAACCATCGCATCGGCGCCAGCCGAGCTCCGGTGGGCTGGAGGCCCGAGGCCGCCTCGCCAAGGCCGCGTCCGGTCAAGCCGGTCGGCCCGGTGCGCCGATCTCCCCCTTGGCATGCACAGGATCCAGGTCGCGGTTGCCCTCTTCGTCTCCACCGGTCTGGCCCAGACGCTCGTCGTGCTGCCGCCGTCCCATGCTGCGCGCGAGGCGACTTCGGCCACCAACGTGCCGTTCGGGCGCAGCACGCCCGTGCGCTGTCAGATGGGCTACGACGGCGTGCTGGTGCCGCGCGCCGGCACGGTCGATCGCGTTGCCTGGCGTCTGGACGGCGGGCAGACGACGGCCGGCAAGCAGGTCGACATGTCGCTGCACGCGTCGACCGGTCCGAGGAACGTGCTCACCCTGCAGGTGACCTTCGCGCTCAACGTCGGCAGCGACGACCGCGAGGTAGTGGCGCGGCGGTTGTTGTCGCTGCCACCTCTGACGTCAGGGCAGACTCCGAACCCGTTCCACGCGCAGGTGCCGTTCGATGCGCCCTTCGCCTACGACCCGCGCCTCGGCGTGCTGCTGCTCGACGCCACGGTGTTCGCGCAGCCGCCCGGCGACTTCGGCCTCGACCTCACCTACGTGTGCGACAGCCCGGTGGTGCGCTACGGCCCGCCGGGGTGCGGCCCCCAGGGCGGCGCTCCGTTGCTGGTCGACGCGGCGACGACGCAGGTCATGTGGGGTCAGCCGTTCCACCTGCTCGTGTCGTCGGCGCGACCGGGCAGCGTCGCCGGCGTGTTCCTCGGCAGCCTCGAGCAGGGCTCGTGGGGTGGCATCACGCTGCCGCTCGACCTGACACCGATCGGCGCTTCTGGCTGCCATCTGTCGATCGACACCCTGCTGAGCGCCTACACCGTCGCCGATCCCGCCGGCACCGCCACCTTTCCCTTCGCGTTGCCAGCGCGCCCCGATCTGTTGGGCCAGACGATCCGATTCCAGGGCATCGATTTCGACCCGAGCCTCAACGCGCTCGGCATCGTCACCAGCCAGCCGGGCAAGGTGACCGTGTGCGGTTGGGAGCGCGTCGGCCGGGTGTGGGCCTCGGGCACGACCGCGACCAGCGGGGTGCGCGAGATCGGCGTGGCGCCGCCCGTGGAAGTCCGCCTGCAGTAACAGATCGGAGTCAGGCTCCGATGTGTTGGCTTCGCTACGCCAGCGTAACGACCTGCACGCAGTGGAGCCTGACTCCGGTATGTTGCAGAAGCATGACGCACTCGCCTTTCCGTCCCGGTTCGTCTTTCCGGCCGAGTACGGCTCGCCGTCGTTTGTGGTCGGCGATGGCGCTGTCCCTCTGCGGCGGCGGGCTCGCAGCCCAGAACACCTTCCTGGTCGATGCGAGCGGGCTGCAGGCCGCGATCGACGCTGCGGCGCCCGGCGACGTGCTGCGCGTGCAGTCCGGCAGCCTCGGCTTCAGCGCGCTTCGCATCGACAAGCCGCTGGCCATCCACATCGATGCGGGAATCGTGTTCTTCGCGGTCGACACGGCCATCAGCGGCATCCCCGCTGGCACGACGCTCGTCCTGCAGGGCCTGGATTCCCGGGGAGGTCGTCTGACCGTGCAAGACTGTGCGGGGCCAGTCGTGCTCGCTGGCTGCACTCTGCAGATCAGCGGTGGGACTGTCGTGAGGCGCTGTGGCGACGTCGCCGTCGAGGATTCGCAGCTCACCGGTGGCCTGTTGGTCGAGAGCTCGACGCTGTTGTTGCACGGCTCGACCGTGCGCGGCCTCGAACCGGTTCCGCACCTGACCGTCACCACTGGCCCCGCTCTCGACCTCCGCAACTCCGACGTCGGCATCTGCGACTGCACGTTGTGGGGTGGCACCCAGACCGTCAGTCCGTTGGGCGATCCTTCGCGGCCGGCGCTCGAACTCGCCGCATCCAGCGCGCGCGCCGCCGGTACGACTTCGTTGGTGGCCGGTAGCGGCGTCTGGACACAGGACGTCGATGCGGTGTCGGGAAACGGCTCGTTGGTCTACGACGACCGCACGACCTTCGTGCCGCTCTTCAACGGCGCGCCGATCGGGGCGGGAGTGACGGGCAGTGCGCTCCGCTTGCCGACGGTCGCGGTGACGCGCAGCAGCATCGGCAGCAGTGCGACGTTCACCGGTCGTGGCGAGCCGAACGGCGTGTTCGGCCTGCTGCTCGGCCTGCCGGGCCCCTCGTTCACGCTGCCGGGCATCGACGGCGCCGGCCGCGTGCGCGGCTTCGTGGTGCTTCTCACCGCCGGCTTCGACGGGCAGGGCCAGTTCTCCTTCTCCTATGCGGTGCCCAACAACCCGGTGTTGCGCGCTTCGCCGTTCCGCTGGCAGGCGGTCGCCACCGTGGGGTTGCGCCTCGTCTGGTCGGAGCCGGCCACGGAAGCCCACTTCTGACCATCGACTTCCGGCCACTGAGCTGCAAGTGCCGCGGATCCTCGCGCCACGCGCGAATTCGGCGATGCCGTTCCGCTTGCCATCGCGCCGAACTCGCTTGTTTCCAGCGGCACTGGAAGCTCCGAGCAACAAAGTGGCCGGGGCCCCTTCTGGTCGGCGCGAAGCGCCGACTGCAACCAAGCCTTTGGTTGCGGCCCCGGACGCGACGGGCTGCAAGTGCCGCGGATCCTCGCGCCACGCGCGAATTCGGCGATGCCGTTCCGCTTGCCATCGCGCCCAACTCGCTTGTTTCCAGCGGCACTGGAAGCCCCAGCAACAAAGTGGCCGGGGCCCCTTCTGGTCGGCGCGAAGCGCCGACTGCAACCAAGCCTTTGGTTGCGGCCCCGGACGCGACGGGCTGCAAGTGCCGCGGATCCTCGCGCCACGCGCGAATTCGGCGATGCCGTTCCGCTTGCCATCGCGCCCAACTCGCTTGTTTCCAGCGGCACTGGAAGCCCCAGCAACAAAGTGGCCGGGGCCCCTTCTGGTCGGCGCGAAGCGCCGACTGCAACCAAGCCTTTGGTTGCGGCCCCGGACGCGACGAGACCCTGTGCTGGACCGCCGGCGGATGCTCGGCTTTGGTGGCGTGAAGTGGAGATGTCGGCATGCAAGTTCGTACTTGGTCGTCGTCGCCGCCGGGGACCGCTGGCCCACGCAGCGACGCCGCTGGGTCGACCTTGCTCTGGTGCTGGGCCCGCGTCCCGATGCGACTGCGAGTCCCGAACCTGGCTCTCGTGACCCAGCCGTGACCCAGCCGTGACCCACTTCTGTGCACGGTTTGGAACCGTCGTCGGCGTCCGACCGTTGTGCTCCGGACCTGTCGGCCAAGGCTCCGGTCGTCACGATCCGCATCTTCGAGGTCCCTCGCGCTCATGCCACGTTCGCTGAAGCCGTTCTCGTTCGTCGTCTTCCTGTTCCTCGCCTTGACGGCCGCCGCACTGGGCGATGCGCTACACCGCGGCGAGGAGGCCCTCATTCGCCGCCGCTACGGTGATGCCGTGGTCGCCTTGCAGCAGGCCTTGGCCGAGGCGACCCCTCAGGATCGCGAGCGCGTCCTGCTCCTCCTCGGCAGTGCCCAGCATCTGGCGGGTGACGGTGCCGGTGCCACGACGACCTACCGGCGCCTGGTCGAGGAGGCGCCCACCGGCTACCTGCGCGCCAAGGCCCGCTTCCGGCTGGCCGACACGCTGGCGGCATCCGGGGCGCAGCGCGATGCGTCGGTGATCTACCGCGAGGAGGTGGAGCGCTTGATCAGCGAACAGCGCAAGGAAGAGGTGGCGGAGACCTACCTCGGGCTGGCCGAGAAGGCACTGCAGGCGACCAAGCCAGACTTCGCGCGGGCGGTGACGTTCTTCGACCTCGCGCTCGACCTGGGCCTGTCGCCCGACAAGGCGCGCGCGACGCGTCTGCGCGCTGCCGATGCGCGCTTGTCGGAGGGCAACGCTCAGGACGCGATCGCGCGCCTGCAGCCGTTGGTGCGCGAACTCGATCTGGCGCACGGCAAGCTCAAGGCGATGCTTCTGCTCGGGCAGGCCAAGCGTGCCGCCAACGACCGCGCCGGCGCGCGCGCGACCTTCGCCGACCTGATCGCCTTGGCTCGGGACAGCGAAGAGGCGGCCGAGGCTGCCTACCTGACCACGTTGGCGTTCGGTGTGCCGGCGCCGGAGGCGCGCGACGTCGACCGGGCGGTCGCGGCGCTCGCCGCCTTCGCTCAGACCTATCCTGGCCACCCCAAGGCCAAGGTGGCGCAGTTCCTCGTTGCCGAGTGCTTGCGCCACGTGGGGCGCAGCGACGCGGCGCTGGCGCAGTACCGCGCCTTCGTCGCCACCCACGGCCGTGAAGATCTGCCCGAGGTGGCCGCGGCCCGCGCCACCATCGGCGACGTGCTGGCGGCGCAGGGCAAGCTCTCCGAGGCGGTCGAGGCGTGGCAGGCCTACCTGGCAGCGCACCCCGCGCACCAGGAATGGGAGCGCGTACAGCGCGCGATCGTCGACACCGAGTGGGGGATGGCGACCGCCGCGTTCGAGCGCGGCTACGAGGCGAAGGACTTCGCCGACGCGCGCCAGCGTCTCGATGCCTTCGCCCGGGCCTACCCGCTCGACGAGCGCAATCCGGAAGCGCTGCGTCTGTTCGGCGACATGCTGCTGCGCGAGAAGAAGTTCACCGAGGCGGTCACGGCTTTCGAGCGCGGCGTCAAGAAGTACCCGGGCAAGGAGGCGTCCGGGCACGCGCAGTTCCAGATCGGCGAGATCTACGAGACCGAGCTGTTCGACTACCACGCGGCCCTCGAGGCCTACCGCAAGGTCACCTGGAGTTCGTTCGTGGGCAAGGCCAAGGCGCGCATCGCCCGGCTCGAGCGCAAGCACCTCGAGCTGAAGACCGAGCGCACCTTCCGCACCGGCGAGAAGGCGAGGTTCGCGGTGCTGTCCCGCAACGTCGAGAAGCTGCGCGTGCGCGTGTTCCGCCTGGACATGGAGACCTACTTCCGCGCCATGCACGGGGTCTCGAACTTCGAGGCGCTCGACATCGAGGTGATCGAAGCGGACAAGACCTTCGAGCACGCCACGCCGGAGTACAAGCGCTATCGGCAGACGAGCTGCGACATCGACATCGGCATGGACGGGGCCGGAGCCTACGTGGTCAAGGTCGACGACGGCGAGCTGCAGGCCACCACGGTGGTCCTGGTCACCGACATCGGGGTCATCGCCAAGACGTCGCGACACGAGCTGTTCGTGTTCACGCAGAACCTGAAGGAGGAACGCGTCGAGGGCGGTGTCAAGGTGGTGGTCTCCGACGGCGCCAAGGTGGTGGCCGAGGGGCAGACCGGTACCGACGGCGTGTACCGCTTCCGAGGCGCGGAGCTCAAGGACTGCACGCAGCTGCGCGTGTTCGCGGTGAGCGCCGCGGGCTCCGGCGCCGGGGTCCTCGACCTGAGTGGGCTCGGTTACTCGACCGGCCTGCAGCCGGTGGGCTTCCTGTTCACCGACCGGCCGCTGTACGAGCCGGGACAGGTGGCGCACGTCAAGGGCATCGTGCGCGAGGTGAAGGACGGGCTGTACGCGCTGCCGGCCGGCGGCAAGTACCGCGTGCAGGCGTGGAGCGCCGGCGGCCGGCTGCTACTGCAGCGCGAGGTCGCGTTCTCGCCGTTCGGCACCTTCGCCGTCGACGTGCCGCTGCCGGCCGAGGCCGAGTTGGGCGACTACCGCGTCGGACTCGATCGCGGTGAGGGCGAGACGTTCACCGCGTCGTTCACGGTGGCGCACTACGAGCGGCCGAAGCTGACCATGGACGGCGTGGCCAAGACGCCGGTGGTCTACCGCGGCGAGCGCATCGAGGGCACGTTCACCGTGCGCTACTTCTTCGGCGAGCCGGCGGCCGGCAAGCGTGTGCACTACTTCCTGCAGATGCCGGACGGCGCCCGCGTCGAGGGCGACGGCGTCACCAACGCGCTCGGCGAGGTGACGTTCGCCTTCGACTCGCAGGACTTCGCCGAAGAGGCGCTCGCCGTGGTGCAGGCAGACGTGGTGGAGGAGGGCGTGCAGGCGATCTGCGTCGTGCCCATCGCTACCACCGAGTTCGCGCCGGTGCTGTCGACCGTGCGCGACGTCTATCTCGCAGGCGAGCGCTTCGATCTCGACGTCGAGCTGAAGGACCGCGCCGGCAAGCCGTTGGCGCGCACCGGCGAAGCGGTGCTGTTGCGGCGCGAGAAGCGCTACAGCGGGATCGCCGAGGTCGAGGTGGCGCGTCAGTCGTTCACCACCACGGCCGCCGACGGCAAGGCGAGGGTCGCGTTCACGGCAGCCAAGGGGGGCGACCATGTGCTGCGGGTCGAGGCCCGGGATCGCTTCGGGGTGCTGGTGACGGCGCAGATGCCCGTGCTGGTCTCGGGCGACGAGGATCAGGTCAAGCTGCGCCTGCTCAGCGACCGCGAGAGCTACAAGGTCGGCGAGAAGGTCGCGGTCAAGGTCATGAACCGCGCCGGGGCCCACCTGGTGCTGCAGACGGTGCAGGGCGATGGCATCCTCGCCTACCGCGCCTTCGTTCTGCCGGCGGGCGAGTCGACCCTGGGGCTCGACCTGGCCGCGGCACACGCTCCCAACTTCGCGCTCGGGCTCAGCATGATCGCCGGCACCGAGCTGTTCACCGCCGAGCGCGAGTTCCGCGTGGCGCGCGACCTCGAGGTGGTGGTCACCAGCCCCGCGAAGGTAACACCGGGCAGCAAGCTGCCGGTGCAGATCCAGGTGTCCGATGCCGAGGGGCGGCCCGCGGTGGCCGAGGTGGCGCTGGCCGTCGTGGACGAGGCCCTGCTGGCCCTGAAGGCGGATGCGACGCCGAGGATGGCCGACGTGTTCTGGGGCAAGCGCCGGGAGACGTCGTTCCGCACGGTGTCGTCGTGCGACTGGAGCTACCGGGGCGCAGCCAGCCCGGTGAGCCAGGACCTCGCTGCCGAGGAACGGCGCCGCGAAGCACCGCCGCCAGCTGTCGGTGGCGCTCCGGGGCCCGCCGGGCCGTCCACGCCCGGGCCGGCGTCGCAGCGGGACCTGGCGAACCTGCGCGCCGACACCAGCGTGGCGCAGGACGTCGACGTCTTGGAGACCGAGCAGGCGTTCCAGTCCTTGGGGTGGAACACGGCGGTGGGGCTCGGCGGTGGCGCTGGCGGCCGCTACGCCGGTGGGCGTCAGCGCGCGGTACGGACCATCGCCGGTTACCTCGACCAGTCGGAAGGTCCGTCGTCGCTGCAGCTCCTGTCGGCGAACGCGCCGTGGGACCAGGACGCGCGCCTGGCTGAGCTCGGCCGCGTGATGTTCTTCGCAGCGCCGAGCGACGGCGGCGAGCGTCCCGATCGCCCGCGCACGTCGTTTTCGGAGACCGGGGCCTGGCTGTCGGCGATCACCACGGGGCCCGACGGCAAGGCGACGGCAGAGGTCACGTTGCCCGACAGCACGACCACCTGGCGGCTGGTGGCGCGCGGCGTCACCGCGGCCAGCGACGTCGGCGAGAGCAATGGCAGCGTGCAGACCAGCAAGCGCGTGCAGGCCGACCTGGTGGCGCCGATGGCGTTGGTGCAGGGCGACCAGCTCGAGCTCCGCGTGCGCGCGCACAACCTGACCGACGACGCGCGCGACGCTCGCGTCGAGCTGCGGGTGCCGGCCGATGCCGACCCGGTCGAGCGCTCCCTGCGTCTGGAAGCGCACGGCGAGGGTGAAGCGAGCGTGTCCTACTCGGCCGACCGCGCCGGCAACCTGACGCTGCGGGCGCAGGTGCAGGCCGGCAGCGACATCGATGCGCTGGAGCGGCCGCTCGTCGTGGAGGCGTTCGGGCGCGAACTGCGCGCCGGGCGCACCGGCAGCACCCGCGAGGCGGAGCACTTCACCCTGGCGTTGCCCCAGGGCGAGGAGTACCTGCGCCGCGTGCTGTCGGTGGCGGTCGGTCCCGACCTCGGCCGCGACCTGGTGGCCGCGGCCCTCGGGCTCGGCTACCAGCCCTGGAACTGCCGGCGCATCGCGGCGACCAACCTGGCGTTGGCGAGCCGTGGCCTGTCGGCGCTGCTGGTGCTCGACTGGCTGCAGCGCTCGGGCGGCACTACGCCGAGCGACGTGACCCGTCTGCGTGCGCTGGCTGCCGCGCACCTGGCGAGCCTGGCGGCGCTGCAGCGGCCTGACGGCGGCTACGGCTGGGTGAAGCAGTGCGAGGGCGACGTGCGCACGACCAGCCAGGTCCTGGCGTTCGCCACGTGGGCGCGGCGGCTCGGCCTGGTCGGCGCCACCGAACTCGCCGACAAGGCCAGCGAGTGGCTGTTGCGCCAGCTCAGATCGACGCGCGAACGGCCGCGGGCGCTGCTGGCGCTGGCGCTGGCCGGGCGCGCGCGCTTCGAGGACCTGAACGCCCTGCACCGCGAGCGCGCCGGCCTCGACCTCGACGCTCTGGCGCGCCTGGCCCTGGCCTGGCACGCCGCCGAGCGGCCCACCCTCGCGGCGGAACTGAGCGAGGGGATGCGTGGCAAGCTGGCCGGCGCCGGCACCCCTGGCGACGCCGCCGCGGTCGAGGCGCAAGCGCTGGCAGTGGCCGCGCTCCTGCGCGGCGACGCGCGCGATCCGGCTGCTTTGCGCGCGCTGGCGACGCTGCGCCAGGCGCGCATCGGTGACAGCTACGGCACGCCCGAGGCGACGACCGCCGTGCTGTGGGCGGAGACCGCCGCCGGTGGCCGCAACGGCGCGGCGGCCAGCGAGGGCGAGGTGACGATCTCGGTCAACGGACGCGAGCTGGCCAAGGTGCCGGCGACCGCGCGCACCGACCGCTCGTCGTTCACCGCGCCAAGTGAGTGGCTGAAGGACGGAGACAACGAAGTGGAGATCCGTGTCGCCGGGCGCGCCGACGTGCACTTCCAGGCGACGTTGGTGGGCTTCGCCGCTGGCTTCCCCGCCGAGCCGCGCGCTCGCGAGGTGGTGCGTATCGAGCGCACCTACCTGGCCGCCGAGCGTCGCTTCGACGGCAAGGTGGTGGCACCGGGCTTCGGCGTCGTGCAGGGCACCTACAAGACCTTCGACAACACCGTCAGCCGCGTCGAGGCCGGACAGACGGCGCGCGGGCGCTTGCGCTTCTGGGTGCCGCAGGCGGCCACGCGCTCGGCGATCTCGCCGCTGGTGGTGGAGGAGCCGATCCCGGCGGGCTGCAGCGTCACGCCAGGCACGGTGCGCGGCAGCTTCGACCACGTGGTGATCGAGCCGACCCGGCTGACCTTCTACTACCGCGAGGGCAACGTGTCGGACACGGTGACCTACGAGCTGCAGGCGCGCTTCCCCGGCACGTTCCGCGCGCTGCCGACCCAGGTCTACGGCGCCCTGGCGCCGCACATCGGCGCCTACGGCAAGCCGGGCCGGTTCACCGTCGACGCCCGCGGCCAGGGGCAGCCCGAGCCGTACCGTGAGACGCCCGACGAGCTGTACCACATCGGCAAGGCGCTGTTCGACAATGCCATGTCGGAGAACGGCGACTTCGCCGCCGCCGGCGAACGCCTGCACGCGCTGGTGCGCGAGTGGCAGACCGACCAGGTGCACCTGCGCGACGACGTCAGGAAGGACGTCACCCGCATGCTGCTGTTCGTGTCGATCGCCAGCCACGACGCCCAGGGCACGGTGCGCTTCTTCGAGGAGCTGAAGGACACGTATGCCGACCTGGTCATCCCGTTCGACAAGATCGTGGCGGTGGGGCAGGCCTACGTCGACCTCGGCGAGTTCGAACGCGCGCTCATGGTGTTCCGGGCGACGGCGGAGGCGTCGTTCCTCAAGGATGCGGCGGTGGCCAACACGCTCGACGGCCTCGGCGAGGTGGCCGCGTCGGTGCGCTTCCTCACCCGCTTGCTGGGCGTCTACCCGGACCTCAACCTGATCCGCACCGGCCTCTACAGCGTGGCGCAGCGCCAGGCGGATGCGGCGGCCAAGCTGCAGCCCGGCGCCGCGGTCGACCCGCGCGTCGGTTCGGCCCAGGACCTGCGCGCCGCGGCGCTCGCCGGCCTGCGCGAGTTCCTGGTGCTCTACCCCGACGACCCGCTGGCGGAGGAGGTGGCGTTCGCGCTGGCGACGACGCACGTCGAGGCCAAGGACCTGGCCGCGGCGCTGGCGGTGTCGGAGCGCGCGCTCGAGACCTACCCGGGCTCGGTGATGACCGACGAGTTCCTCTACACGGCCGGCTACGCCGACTTCGCGCTCGGCAAGCCGGAGGCGGCGTTCGCCATCCTGAAGCGGGTCGCCGAAGAGGACTTCCCGCAGCGCAACGGCGGCAAGGGGCCGAGCGAGAACAAGGACCACGCCATCTACCTGCAGGGGCAGATCCATCACGCGCTGGGGCAGCCCGAGCCGGCGCTTGCGGCGTACGAGAAGGTGAAGGACAAGTTCTCCGACGCCGCCGAGGCGACCGACTACTTCCTGCGCAAGCGCCTGTCGTTGCCGGAGGTGACGACCGTGGCCACGAGCGAGCCGGCGAAGGTGGAGGTGTCGTTCCGCAACGTGGCGCGTGCGGCGGTGACGGTCTACCGCGTCGACCTGATGCGCCTCTACCTCCTGGAGAAGTCGCTCAACGACATCCGTGGCGTCAAGCTGCACGGCATCCGGCCCCACGCCGAGCTGACCGTCGAGCTGGGCAGCGGGCGCGACTACAAGCTGGAGAGCAAGCCACTCGAGCTGAGCCTCGACGAGCCCGGCGCCTACCTGATCGTGCTGCGCGGCGACGACCTGTTGGCGACCGGCATGCTGCTGCGCTCCGACCTGCGCATCGAAGCGCAGGAAGCGTTCGACGTCGGCCGCGTGCGCGTCTACGTCAAGGCCGAGGACGCCGTCGTCGCCGACGCGCACGTCAAGGTGGTGGGGTCGGCCGACCAGCAGCTGCGCAGCGGCGACACCGACCTGCGCGGCGTGTTCGTGGCGGATGCCGTGGTCGGGCAGGCGACGGTGCTGGTGAAGAAGGGCGACGAGTACGCCTTCTACCGCGGCAGCGGTGTCCACCAGCCGTCGCGCGTGCCGGCGCCGCAACCGCAGCGCCGGCCGGGCCGCCCCGTGCCGAACAAGGCCGCCGACTACAAGTCGTTCGATGCCTTCAGCAACAACATGCGCTTCAACGACAGCAACCGCGCGCAGCAGGTGCAGTGGCTGCGGAACGAGGTGCTGCAGAAGCAGCAGAAGGGCGTGGAGGTGTACCGGGCGAAGTGATGGATGGGCGGGCGACCGGAGGTCGCCGCCCATCGCACCAGCCTTGCAGCGGATGGAGCAGACTCCACCGCTGAACGCTGGGAAAGGCGGACGATGAGAACGACGCCGGCGCCGTGAACGACGCTGGCTTCCGCCGCAGCGTCTGGTCGGCCGGGTCCGGGGCCGTTTCGCGGCTATGCTCGCCCCGACCTGTCGGGTTCCTGCCCCGCTCCCCCATGTCCAGATTCCTGCCCCTCGCGCTCACCGCCGCGCTCGCCGGCGTCCCTCCGATCCAAGCACAGAGCTGGCAAGCGGCCGGCTCGCTTCCCACCGGCGGTGCCGCGCGCACGCACTGCCGCGCCGTGCAGGTCGGAGCCGCGGTGTACATCCTCGGCGGCACGCCGTTCCCCTCCGCCAGCGAGGGCGCGGTGCACGTGCTGTATCCGAGCAACGGTGGCTTCGGTACCCCGCAGTTCCCTCTGGAGGAGGCCCTGTTGTGGGTCGGCATCGCTGTCGACAACCGCAACCGGATCATCGTGTTCGGCGGCCAGGGCGCCGGCAACGTCACCGGCGACGACTACGAGTGGACGGTGACGGACGGCAACAACGGCGGCATCGCCGGCCGCAGCAGCCAAGCTCCCGACGCGCGTTTCTCGGTGGCGACCAACGACGCGAACCTCGTCTACTCGCTCGGCGGTGGACCGGGTGCTGCGGCGTCGACCGCGCAGCCCAACAGCGCGCGGGTCGAGCGCTACGACGGCGTCGGCAACGCTTGGACGGTGCGGGCGCCGATGCCGAGCGGTCGGGCCGACGCCGGCGCCTGCTACGACGGCCAAGGGCACGTGCTCGTGGCTGGAGGCTTCGACGCCGTCGGTGTGCCGACCACTCAGGTCCTGCAGTACGACGAGGCGACCGACACCTGGTCGGACAGTTCCGTTCCGCCGCTTCCCGTCCCGCTCACCGGACTCGCGTTGGTGCTCGGCGCCGACCAGAGGGTCTACGCCATCGGCGGCCACGACGGCACGGCTACGCAGGCCACCTCGTTCGTCCTCGACGCCGCCCACACTGGCTGGGCGACCGGACCGGTGATGGCCCACGCGCGCCAGCACTTCGGGGCGCTCCTGGTGAGCGACGACTACATCTGGGTGTTCGGTGGCGAAGACGACGGCGGCGGCACCAGCAGCGCCGAGCGCCTGTTCACGCCCGTGTGCCCGGAGATCGTCGTGCAGCCGACTGCGCTCGCCGCCTTCCCGGACACGAGTGCCGGGTTCGTCGTCCGCGCGGTCGGCGCGCCCCCGCTCGTCTACCAGTGGCGCAGGAACGGAGTACCCTTGGCCGACGGTCCGACCGGCAGCGGCAGCACCGTGTCCGGAGCCCACACCGAGCAGCTCGGCGTCACGCGCGTCGGCACCGGCGACCTGGGCAGCTACGACTGCGTCGTCAGCAACGGTTGCGGCCCGACCTCCAGCGCTGCCGTCGCTCTCGGCCTGCGCGCCGTACCACGGCCCACCGGACCGTTCGTGGCAGAATCGCGTCACCCCCAGGGGGCGCTGTCCTCGTACGCGCGCGCGATCGACGGGACCGACATCGGCGGCTACGGCATCTTCCCGCACGCCGTCTACAACCAGATCTCGCGCCCCCTGCGTTGGCCTACCGTCGGCGGGCCTGCCGAGGACCTGACCCCGCCGAACAGCGTCGGCGGCGCCGTGCTCGCGGTCGCCGGACCGGTGCTCGCGGGTTGGTACTGGTGGCCGTTCACCACCTCCCAGGGCACCGCCTACTACAAGCAGGCCTGCATCTGGAACGGTGGCATCGCCGGCCACGCCAACATCCAGCTCCAGGGTTGGGACATCGGTTGGATCAACGCCACGGACGGGCAGCACCACACCGGCACGCTGCTCCAGGACGAGACCTCGTTCTACTCGGTCGCCTACTACTGGCCGACCGTGACCCGCTTCCCCACGCCGCTCACATCCGCCGCCGGTAACGCCACCGCCATGGACGGTGACCGCCAGTTCGGCAACTCGGGTCAACGGGCGCAGATGTGGCACCGCAGCGTCGGCACCAACTTCGACCTGCACCCGGCCGGTGCGACGACCAGCTACGTGCTCGGCGCCCGCGATGGCCAGCAGGTGGGCTCCATCGCCAACGGCGGCGTCACCCAGGCGACCCTGTGGACCGGCAGCAACGCCAGCGCCGTGTCGCTGCACCCGACCGGAGCCGCCAGCTCGATCGCGCGCGCCGCACGCGCCGGCTACCAGGTCGGATCGGTGGGTGCCCCCCTTCGCCACGCTGCACTGTGGCGGGGCGACGCCGCGACCGTGGTCGACCTGCATGCCTACCTGGCACCTGACTTCACGTCGTCGGACGCCTACGGCATCGACGTCGCCGCCGACGGGACGATCATCGTGGTCGGCGAGGGCAACAACAGTACGACCGGCCGCGTCGAAGCATTGGTGTGGCGAGGCCGCGTCGCCGACTTCTGGCAGGACGCCGACCGCGTGTCGCTGACCACGGGTGGCAGCGTGCCTATGCATCTGGACGCCAGCGCGGCGCATGCTGGCGCGACCTACATCGTGCTCGGCTCGCTCAGCGGCAGCGTGCCCGGCACTCTGATCACGCCGAGTCTGCGCGTGCCGCTCAACTTCGACCTCTACACGTCGTTCTTCCTGCAGGTGCCCAACGCCCTGATCGTACCCTCGGTCGGCGTGCTCGACGGCAACGGCCGCGCCGACACGACCTTCGTCCTGCCGGCGTTGCCCGGCAACGGGCCGCTCCTCGCGACCCACGCCTACGTGCTTCTGTCGCCGGCGTTGGTGCCGGACTACGCGAGCCATCCGCTGGCGCTGACACTCGACCCGTAGCCGACGCCGCCCGCGACGGCGCTCGGTCGGTGCAGCGGTCAGCGAGTCGGGGTGGCGGAATGCTGTGCGGTCGCCGCGGTCGTGCCGCTGTCACCGGGCGCGACGAGCCCTTCGAGCTCGTCGCGCGCCGACGACCGCTGCGACGGAACCATGATCCTGACTTCGCTCTGTGTCCTTCTCCTGACGCAAGACCCGCTGGTGCCGGCGCCTGCAATGACGCCGACACCGAGCCCGACGCCGCTCGCCGGGCCCGACGGCTCGGTGTTGCTCGACCTGCCGATACCGATCCACACCCACGACTTGCAGGCCGGCGCCGAGCCGTACGGCTGGTGGGCAGGTGGCCCGGGCTACAAGGCCTCCTTCCACGACGGCTTCGTCTTCTACCCGCGCCAGCGTCGTGCGCAGGCGCCGCACACGCCACTGCGCTGGACGACGATGTCGATCACTTGCGGTGGCTTGCCGATCGTCGATCCGACGCGCGCGCCGAGCCATCACCGCGCCGCCTGGCGCTACGAATACCGCTGGCCCGGGATCACCGAGGCGTACGACGTGCGCAAGGACGGCGTCGAGCAGACGTTCGTGGTGGCGGCGCGGCCATTGGCGGCGGGCGACCTCGTGGTGACCGGCCGTGTCGCCACGTCGTTGGTCGCGCACGCGGGCAGCTCTGGCGCGGCAGCGCAGCAGGATGTCGTGTTCGACGACGATGCCGGCGAAGGCCTGGTGCGCTACTCGGCGGCCTTCGCCGTCGACGCCAACGGACGGCGCACCGCGGTCGCGACGACGCGCCGCGAGGACGAGATCGCGCTGACCGTGCCTGCTGCCTGGCTGGCGACGGCGACGTTCCCCGTCACCGTCGATCCGCTCACCAGCCGCATCGGTCTGACGGGCGGCATCGTCGATCTCGGCAACTCGCTGATCGCCGCCGACGTGGGCTGCGACCAGGAGTCCAGCACCGCCAACCTCATGTGCGTGTTCAGTTGGCCGTCGAGCGGCTTCGACTCGGACGTCTTCGCCGTGCTCTACGACCACGACTTCACCAACCCACGGGTCGTCTACAGCGACCTCTCGCTGGCGCGGGCACAGCGTCCGAACGTCGGCTTCGTCGCCGGCGCCGACCGCTGGGTGCTGGCCTACGAGAGCAATCCCGGCCTCGTCGTGTACCTGCACGACAAGGGCAACGTCGTCCCGGACAGCGGCACGCGCCTGTCGGTCACGCCCGGTGTCGGCCAGGCGTTCTTCGCCGCCGACGTGGGCGGCACGGCCGGTGGGTCCGGCGGCGACAACGCGCTGGTCACGTTCCAGTCGCGCCAGGGCACCAACGTCAACAACGACGCGATCCTCGGGCTGTTGGTGAACGCCCGCGCCCGGACCGCGGGTGCCCCCTTCGCGATCAGCGCGACCGGCGGCAACCTGGATTCGGAGTGGGCCGCGGTGAACTCGGAGAGCGACGGCGGCAGCGCCTCGTGGATCGTGACCTATGCCCAGAAGGACAACGCTGTCACCGGAGACGACTACGACCTCCTGGCGGCGCGGGTGACGGCCAACGGCACGGTCGCGGGCACCGCGCAGCTCGGTCCCGCCGTCGGATCGGCGCAGCGCTTCCTCGCCGCGCGGCTCGCCGGGCGCGGCGGTCGCTATCTGGTGAGCATCCTCGAGAGTCTTTCGAGTACGAGCGGCACCGACCGCTTGTGGGTGCAGCGCTTCGATTGGCCGGAGAGTGCGGTGGCGCCGACGCCGGGAGCTTCGCGTGTCCTGGCGAGTTGGAACGGCTTCGCGATGTCGAACCCGTCGGTCGCCTTCGACGGTGACACCCGCTCGCACTGGGTCGTCGCCTACAGCGTGCGGACGGCGAGCGGTCCGCTGGGCCAGGTCGTCCGTCTGGGCCACAGCGGTGGGGTCGTCGAGACGAATGCGTTCCCGCCCAGCGGCGCGATCTACCAGATCGAGCCGGCAGGGATCGCCTTCGACCCGGTCCACCGCGCGTACCCCCTGCAGTTCCTGACCACCGCCTCGAACACGGCGCTCACCGTGGTCCTGGGCTTGTTCGGCCAACGCTACCTGTATCCGGCGGATGCGCTGAGCATCGTCTACGGCACCGGCTGCGGGCTCGGCGTGAACGGCACGCCGCACCCCCTGGCCGGCAACGAGTTCTACGAGGTCGTCCTCGGTGGTCTCCCCGCCGGCACGGCCTGCGTGCTGTTGCTGTCGACCGGCCAGGCAGCGCTGCCGCTCGATGGCCTCGGCATGACCGCGTGCGTCCTGAACGTCGATCCGAACCGCCTGGTCGTCTCCCTTCCGACCGCGGTCGCTGGCAACGCCGCGCGCGTGCGCTTGCCGCTGCCCGACGACCCGCCGTTCCTCGGCGACCTCTACACGCAGTGGGCGTTCGCGCAGCCCGGCCTCAACCGTGCCAATCTGGGGGCCACCCTGGGCGCGCGCATGCAGGTGCGCTGAGCGAGGTGCGGCCTGCGAACGCGCGCGCAGGCTGCGCACCATGTCATGGATGGTGCGAGGGGCGGCACGTTCTGAGGGTCCGGCGGGGCGCCGCCGAAGTAACAGAGTGGAGTCAGACACCAACTGGAGGGTTCGCTACGCGTTTTCCCTCGGTGGGGCCTCCGTCCGTCGGCATCGCTCGTCGTCGTGACGAGACCGTGACCTCGAGGTGACGCCGGAGCGTCCATTCTGCCCGGCCATGAAGTGCCGTCTCGCCTGTGGCCTCCTCCTCGCAGCGGGCTCCGTGCCCGCGCAGTACTTCACGCGTCACGAGTCGTTCGACTGCCGCATGACGCGCGTCACGTGGATCGGCATGTCGGGTGAGCAACGGCTGGCGATCGTCTACGACCAGCCGGCGTGGCGGCCCGAGTACGCGGCGATGGCGAAGGCGACGACGCAAGCGCAGTACTCTCTCGGCGCGGGCGCGTGGACGACTCTCCTGAGTAGCGTCGATCTCGCTGCGGGCGAGGTCGAGATCGCGCGCGGTCGCTGGTATCTCGGGCTGGAGCGGCACGCCGACGCGACGTGGACGCTGACGATGACGCCCGCCGATGCGGTCGACGCGAGCGGAGCGTACGTCGGCGCGTTCCTGGCCAAGGCCGAGGTGCGCCTACCGATGCGGCTCGAGGCCGACGAGCCCATGGTCGAACGGTTGGCTGTCACCCTCGCCGCGGACAAGAAGCAGAAGCGCGAGGTCACACTGGCGTTGGCCTGGGGCACGTTCCGCCTCAGCACGAAGCTCACGGCCGCCATCGATGAGCGTGTGCATCCCGGCACGCCGGAGTTCGCCATGTCGCCGAAGGACAAGGTCGTGACGACCGCGTCGGGCCTGCAGTACGAAGTGCTGAAGGCCGGCACCGGCTCCGCCCCCGAGGTCGCCGATGAGGTCATCGTGAGCTACGCGGGCTGGCTGACGGACGGCACGCTGTTCGATTCGAGCTACCACCGCGGCCAACCGACGCGGTTCCCCGTGCACGGCGTGGTCAAGGGCTTCGCGGAGGGGTTGCGGCTCATGCAACCCGGCGCGACCTACAGGCTGACGATCCCGCCGAACCTGGCGTACGGCGACCGCGCGGTGGGAGACATCCCGGCGAACTCGACGCTGGTGTTCTTCGTGGAGCTGATCGGCATCGGCAAGTGATACGTGCCGCGGCCACGACCACCGGGGTCGGCGCGACCTCCAACCGGCCGTCCAACGGCCGGGCCTCCGACGGCAAGGCGTTCGACCGGTTCTTGATCGAGTGCGCGCAGGCGAAGTGAACCCACGCCGGCGGGCGATCGGGAGCGAGTCGGCGCGATTGTGAAGAAACGCGCCGCCCCCCGGGTTCCGCCGGGCCGGGGCGAGGCGCGTCTTGGTCGACAGCGCCGCGCGTGCCATCCTGCGCGCGTGACTGCGCCCGCGCCCTCGCGTCCCGCCCGTCCGAGCCCGCGGACGCTGGCCCTGCTGATCGCGGCCGGTGTGCTGGTCGCCTACGTGCCGGCGATGGGCGCGGGCTACATCTGGGACGACGACTCCTACCTCACCGAGAACCCGCTCGTGCGGACCTTCGGTGGTCTCCTGCGTATGTGGGTTCCCGGCGCCACGCCGCAGTACTACCCGGCCGTGTTCACCATGTTCTGGTTCGAGCACGCGCTGTGGGGGCTGCATCCGGCCGGCTACCACGTGGTCAACATCCTGCTGCACGCCGCCAACGCGCTGCTGGTCTGGCGTCTGTGCACGATGCTGCGGATCCCCGGCGCGTGGTTCGTGGGCGCGGTGTTCGCGCTGCATCCGGTGCACGTCGAGTCGGTGGCGTGGATCACCGAGCGCAAGAACGTGCTGTCGGGTCTCTTCTACTTGCTGGCCGCGCTGACGTACCTGCGCTTCGACGACGCGGCCGACGGCCCCAGGCGGCCATGGTGGACCTACGCCGTCGCCATGCTCTTGTTCGTGGCGGCCCTGTTGGCGAAGACGGTCACCTGCTCGCTGCCGGCGGCGCTGGTCCTGGTCATGCTCTGGCAGCGCAAGGCGCTGACGCTGCGCCGGCTGCTGCCGCTCGCTCCGTTCTTCGTGGTCGGCCTGGTGCTGGCGCTGCACACCGCACACCTCGAGCGCGTCAACGTCGGTGCCGAAGGTGTGGACTTCGACTTGAGCTGGGCCGAGCGGCTGCTGATCGCCAGCAAGGCGCTGCCCTTCTACGCGCAGAAGCTCGTGCTGCCGTGGCCCTTGATCTTCGTCTACCCGCGCTGGCAGCTCGACGCGTCGAGCGTGCGGTCGTTCGCGCCGCTGCTCGGCTTGCTCCTGGTCGCCATCGCCGCGATCGTCGCCTTCGCTCGCGGCCGTCGCGGGCCGGCGCTGGCGCTGGCGTTCTTCGCTGGCACGCTGTTCCCTGCGCTCGGCTTCTTCGACGTCTACCCCATGCGGTACTCGTTCGTCGCCGATCACTTCCAGTACCTCGCCAGCCTCGGCCCGCTCGCGCTCTTGGTCGGTGCCGCGGCGAGCCTGAGTTGGCATCGCAGCGTGCTGCGCGTGGCCGTCGTGTTCGTGCTGGGTCTGTTCGCGATCCTCACCTGGCGACAGTGCGGCATGTACGCCGATCAGGAGACGCTGTGGAAGGTCACTCTCGAGCGCAACCCCGGCGCTTGGATGGCCCAGAACAACCTGGCGAAGGCGGCGTCGAAGCGCGGCGATCACGCCGAAGCCCTACGCCGGCTCGAGGCGGCGCTGCCGCTGACCGACAGCCCGAAGGCTGCCGACCAGATCCGCGCCAACCAGGCGCTCGTGCTGACCAAGCTCGGCCGCTACGCCGAGTCTCTGCAGCTGTATCGGGACGTCGAACGGTCCAATGGGGGCATGGCGGTGAAGATCGCCCAGACCCTCGACCGTCTCGGTCAGCGCGACGAAGCCGAGCGCGCCTACCTCGATGCGCTGGCCGGTGGCCTGCGCGAGGAGGCCTTGCTGCCCTACGCGCTCCACCTGCTGAGCCGCGACCGCTTCGCGCCGGCCGTACCCGTGCTCGAGGAGGTCGTCGGCCTCCAGCCCGGCAATCTGTTCGCGCGCACCGCCCTGGCCGATGCGCTGGGTGCGAGCGGACGCCACGAGGACGCGATCCGTGCGCTGGAGCGCGCGCTCGCGGTGGCGCAGGCGGCAAGGGATGCCCAAGGGGTCGCGGAGGTGCGCCGGCGTCTCGACGCTGCCCGGCGCCGGTGAGCCGACCCGGCGGGCGCCGGCTTGCTGACTCGGCGTCTCTACACCGCTTGACACACTACTGTGTATTGAAGTAGAGTGCGGCGCATGGCAGCCGCGCCCGACAACTGGATCACCCAGGTTCGCAAGGGGGTGCTGGAACTCTGCGTGCTCAACGCGCTCCGCGCCGGTGCGAAGTACGGCTACGACATCGTCAAGAGCCTGCGGCCGGTCGACGCGCTGGTGGTGGGTGAAGGCACCATCTACCCGATCCTGAGCCGCTTGCGGCGCGAGGGATTCCTGCGCTCGACCATCGAGGAGTCCGACGCCGGGCCGCCCCGCAAGTACTACGCACTCACCACGAGCGGGCGCTCGCGCCTGTCGGCCATGAACGCCTACTGGAAGTCACTCACCGACAACATCGCAACCTTGATGAGGCAGACGACATGAAACACCTGCAGGCGAAGGCCCGGGAGCTGCTGGAGCGGTACTTGTGCGGATTGCGCATGTCGCTCATCGGCAACGCCGGTGTCGACCACCGTGAGGTCGAGCGCGACATCCGCGCCCACATCGAACTCGAACTCGACGGCGAGCGTGAGCCGGTGTCACGCCGTGCCCTGGCGCGCGTGCTGCACCGTCTGGGTCATCCGTCGCAGTGGGTCGACTCGGCTCGGAACGATGCCCGTGCGGCTCCTGCCGCGGACGAGCGCGAAGACTGGCGGCTGGCCTACCTGTCGCTGGCGTTGGTGGTTCTGGCGTTGGCGCTGCCGTTGTTCCTGTGGGTCGGTCTGTTCGCCGCCTTCCTGGCGGCGCGCGCTTCGTTGAGCGCTGCGGCCGACCGGCACGACCGCAGCCGAGCGCAGCGCTGGCTCGTGTGCCCGGCGTTGTTGGCGATCTACTTGCCGCTGATCTCGGCGCTGCTGCTGTGGCCGGCGGTGGCGGTGCGGCTGGGAGCGGACGCGGTGACCAACCATGCGGCGCTCGCCGAGCGCTTGCCGGTCGAGGTGCTCGCGGTGGCGGAACGCATCGCCGCGCTGCGCCTGACGTCGTTCGATCCCGCGACGACCGTGCGGGCGGCGCTGCGCACGGGCCATTTCCTCATCGCTCCCGTCGGCAGTTGGCTACTGGTGCTCGGCGTGCTGGCCCGCCTGTGGCCGGGGCCGCTGGAGGCCGTGTTCCGGCCGCTGGTCGATGACGGCGCGCGCCGGCTGTCGCGCTCGTTGTGTCTGTGTGGACTCGTGCTCTGCCTGTGCGCGCTGGTGCAAGGGGCCGTCAAGACGGCCCAGCCGGGTATTTCGTGAACGTGCGGCGCGAGCGCATCGGACTGTTGCGAGGGCCGGAACGGTCGTCTCGCGTGGATTGACCCAGGGCCGCGACGTCGACGCGGACGCCTACGGCAGCACGCGAAACAGACGCACGTTCTCGGCCGGAGCGCCGTCGTCGTAGCGGATCGAGGTGGGGCTGCGGTAGAGCAGCCGGAAGCCGGGGATGGTCTGCAGCGCGAGCAGGTCGTCGGTGCAGAAGGCTTCAGCGGCCGTGCCAGGGAGGGGGAAGGGCTGCTGGCGCGAGATGCCACCCATCTGCCGGCAGTCGCCCCAGAGGGTCTGGCGGTCGACCAGGAAGTAGCCGCAGCGCAGTTCGTCGCGCAGCGTGCGGTGCATGTCGGCGACCGAACCGCGCAAGAAGGGCTCGAGGAGGCTGTGCATGCGGGCGCGGCTCTCGGCGTCCTCCCACTTGGCGGGCACTGCGATGCGGCGGCCGGTGTGCGCGAGCACGGCGCCGCCGAGCACCGGGTCGGCGGCGATCGCGGCGTCGGGTGGAGTGAGGTCGCGTACGGCGTCGAGCGCGGCCATGGTCTCGAGGCGGCGGACGCGGGCGTGCCACGACAGCTCGAGGGTCGCGAAGAAGTGGCCGGCGCCGATGGCCTGGACTGCGATCAGGCCGACCGCCGCCGGCAGGCGCAGGCGTGCTGCGAGAAGCGTCGTGCTCGCGGCCGCGGCCACCGGCACCAGCAGTCCGGCCAGCACCTGCATGCGGTTGACCAGCAGGGTGGCGACCAGGCACGTACCGAGCAGCAGCGGCAGGGCGCCGGCGGCGGCGCCTTCGTGCCTCGGCGCCCGACGGGTGCGCACCGCGGCCCAGGCGACGGCGGGCATGACGGCCGGGCCGACCGCGCGCAGCGCCTCGAGCGGGCCCATCGAGGCGAAGGGACCCTGCCACATGATGCGCGCATCGAACGAGAGCGTGGCGGGGTCGTCGGGAAAACGGCCGAGGTGGACGAGCTTGGCCAGGAGCAGCTCGAACACGTGCCGGAAGTCGCCGTGGCCGGAGCCCAGCGCGTTGCCCAGCAGGCTGCCACCGAGCGCCAGCAGAGCGGCGGCCCCGAGGGCCACCGCGACGCGTACCGCGCGCGGCCATCGCGCACCGGCGTGGGCGACCATGATCGCCGACACCAGTTGCACCGGCAGGCCGAACGCGAAGCCCTTGGCTCGCAGCGCCGGCACCAGCAGCGAGGTGACGCTGAGGGTCAAGACGAAGGCGAGGGCGGCTCGGCGCCGCAGGGGCGGCCGGCCCGACCAGGCGCTCCACAAGAGGACGCAGCCGAGCTCGAGGCCCAGCAAGAGCGTCGTGGCGTGCCAGGTGGCGGCGGCAAGCACGGCCAGGAGGGCGGCGAGCACCGCGCGCGCCGGTGTGCAGCGGTTCATCGCCCACGCGCCGGCACCGAGGTGTGCGGCCAGCCACGGCAAGCTCGTGTCTTCGTTCATGAGCACGAAGCCGATGGTGCGGTAGGCGGCGGGCGTGAGCGCGAAGAGGAGCGCGGCCAACGCGGCCACCTCGGTGCGGCGGGACATGGCGCGGGCCAGGGCGAACACGCCGAGCGCACACAAGCTCATGCTCGACGCCAGCGCGACCGTGCACAGGCGGTGCAGCGGCACGCCGGGGAAGACAAAGTGCAGCTGCGCCAGCAGCAGCTCGTGTCCGACGGTGAACGTGCTCCAGCAGTCGACGACGGCAGGGTGTTCGACGTGCACGTCGGCGGCAAAGCTGGCGTCGGGCCATCCGCCGCCGGCGATGAAGCGCTGCAACAAGTACCACAGGGTGCCGGGGTCGGCGCGGACCACGCCTTCGGCGGGACCGTCGAACAGGCCACTCGCGAACGCCGTGTGTACACGCAGCCAGACGCCGAGGCCGACCGCGAGGGCGATGCAGGCGAGGCCGAACCAGGAGCGCACGGCGGCAGGGTAGCGGTGGATTCGGTTCGCGTCGCGTCTGCACTGTGGCCGCGACCGTGCCGTCACGCGCCGAGACTCTGCGCGAACCAGGCGAGGACCTGGTCGCGAAAGGCGGCGGGGAAGGCGAGCGGGACCGGCAGCAGCAGGCACGTCCACGTCCACACGCGGCCACGCAGCGCGTGGTCCTGCTCGACCCGGAACGCCAGCGCTTGCACCGCGAAGTACAGCGTCGGCTGTCCGTAGCCGCCGCGCGCCGGCAGCGTGATGGCGAGTTCGTGCAGGACCCCTGAGAAGAGGAACGCGGCCCAGGTGGCCGGCCCGCGGCCCAACCGGCGTCGCAGTGGCCGGTGGACCACCAAGGCGGTGAGCTCGGCGAAGCCCAGGTTCCAGCGGCGTCCCCAGAACTCGGCGAGGTTCGTCGCCCTCCATGGCGCCCGGAAGAGGCGCTCGGCGGCGAAGCCGAGCCGGCGTAGCAGGGCGGTCGCCCAGGTGAACAGGCCGAAGTGCACGGCCAGCGAGCTACCGGCGAAGACGAGCACGAGCGAGGCGAGGCGTGGCAGCGGGGCGCGCACGGCGACGGCCACGCAGGCGAGCCCCGAGAGCAGGCCGAGTGCGCCGGCCCGGAAGAGTCGCGCCGCCGGTCGCGCGGCGCCGCGCTGCGCCAAGCTGCGTGGGTCCATCCCGGGCCAGACGCAGAACCACGCCCAGGCGCTGGCGGCGAGCCGGTCGGTGGCGTGGGCGGCGACGACGCACTTCATTCCCACCAGTGTGCTGGCGACGAGCAGCAGCATGCGGGGCATGAACGGTGCGCCGTGGGCCGCGAGCGCGGCGCCGGCGATGGTGGCGCCGGCGAGGGTCCAGGCCACGGCGACCGTGGGCAGCCGCCCGCGCGCCCGCTGTAGCGCGTAGCCGCAGGTGCCGGCGAGCGGCAGCCCCACCGCCGCGTAGGCGAGTGCGCTCACCCCAGGCCCGCGGCCGCGGCCGCGAACACCAGGGCCACGAAGGCGAACGCCGCCGAGAACGCGATGTCGGCCAGCCGGTAGAACGGCCCCTGCGGCGCATACCTCCGGTAGGCAACGAACTGCAAGGTCACACGCGCGCCCCAGTAGAGGGCGCCGTAGCCCGACACCGCGCGCGGTAGGGGGCCGGATGCAAGGAGGCTGTCGGGCAGCAACAACGACGCTATCGCCAGCGCCAGGTTGGTGGCGACGATGTAGCCGGCATAGGTCCAGAAGACGACCCGGGTCAGGGGCTCGAGCCGGCGGGTCTCCTCGCGCCAGCCGAGCACGGCCGGCACCAGCATGCTGGCCAGGACGATCCCGAGCTGCACCACGCCGGCGATGACCAGGAGTCCGTGCATCGTCGGCCCAACGCGGAGGGGAACGGTGGATTTCGCGCCTCGGCCGGCTTTCGGCCCGGTCGCGGCCCCGGGCGGCTACGGCGTTCGCGCCGGCCGCCTACTGCACGACGAAGTTGGCGATGCCGGCGGTCGTCACCTGGGTGGTGTTGTCGAAGGTGCCGACGGCGCTGATCCGCACCACCTTGAGGCCGCTGGTGAGCTTGCCGTTGAGCGCGGTGACGAAGCTGGAGAAGGTCAGGTGCAGCTCGGTGGCGCGTGCTTGGGTGATGGCGAAGAGGCCGCGGGCAGCCGCGGGCTCGATCGCCGGCTCGGGCGAGTTCTGCAGCACGACGGGTGCGAAGCCGTCACCCACGGCCTTGATCAGCGCCTGCGACACGTCGAACGACACCGACGAACTCGTCGTCGTCGGCGTGACGGCCTGAGCCGGCGCCCATTGGCACAGAAGCACGCGAGCGGCCGCGGTGCGGTCGACGAGCGAGACGGCGGTGAAGTTGGCGTCGGCCGGCACGCCCACCGCGTTGACGAACCCGATGGCGCGCACGCGCGAGTTGAGGGTGATTCCGGTCGTCACCAGCCCGGTGGTGTCGATGGTGTAGGCGTCG
The DNA here is from genome assembly GCA_041398565.1 of Planctomycetota bacterium. Taxonomy (GTDB): domain Bacteria; phylum Planctomycetota; class UBA1135; order UBA1135; family UBA2386; genus DATGPD01. Next base: position 1,720,086 of record JAWKUN010000002.1, read on the forward strand.
GGGTCGGCCTCGCTGGTGGCGGCCACGGTGAAGTCGAACACCGATGCGTCGCGCAAGTCGAAGCGGGTGACGTCGAGGGTCAGGGTGTTGTTGCTGACGCTGCCGTTGGCGATGCCGAACACCGACGTCGGCAACATGCGCGCGACGCCGTTGGCGGCACTGCCGGCGTCCATGGTCGTGCCGGTCATGTCGCCGAAGACCATGACGATCTGGCCGACGTTGAGGTCGTCGGTGCCGAACGGCGACTCGAGCCCACGCTTGAGCACGAGCGTCTGACCGCGCACCACGTTGACCGTGTGGCTGGTGTTGAAGCGCCGCGTGGTCGTGCCGACGTCGAGCGACTGGCCGAGCACGGTCAGGGTGGCATCCCCGCCGGCCGCGCCCGTGCGCGCCGTGACGTGCCCGACGATCCAGTCCTGTCCGTTCCCCGGCACGCCGTAGCCGGTCTCGACGGCGGTGGCCTCGAGCACGCGGTCGGTGGAGTTGATGGTGCCTTGCACGAAGACACGCGGGCCGAGGTTGGCGCGCGACGCCAGGGCGCCGAGGCCGGCGTCACCGATGCTGACCACGCCGTCGATCTGGAACAGAGTGGTGGTGCTGGTTCGCACCGTGTAGGGAGCGATCACGGTGTTGCTGGTCGAGAGCTTCTGCACCAGGAAGGTGCGACCCCCCGTGTCCACCGTGCCGAGTGCGCCCTGGATGCGCGCTGGCTTGGCGTTGGTGAAGTCGACGGTGGCCGCGAGCACCGGCGTGAACGTCACGCGGTTGTTGGCGCTGTCGATGGCCAGCGACTGGTCGAGGTCGAGGTCCAGGGTCCAAAGGTGGTTGCGCCTCGCGATGAGCTGCGGGCGCGAGGCACTACCGAAGGTCACCTCGACGTCGATGGCGCCGGTGATGGGGTTGCCTGACGAGTCCACCACGGTGGCGTGCGAGGACTGATCGTGCAGACAGACGATGGCGTTGGTGAAGTCGAGGGTCAGGGTCAGCCCTCGGTAGAAGCCTGCCGGAAGAGTGCCGCCGACGATGAGGTCGGAGAGCTGCTCGAGCTCGACGAAGTCGACACGGACCGGCGATGTCAGCGCGCTCACGTCGGCACCGCCGGCGCGGTGCAGGACCGCACCGGTGACGTCGACCTCGAACACGGCCAGTTCGTCGCTGGCCGCGTCGGTGAGCAGGAGCGAGAACTCTGCCTGGGCGTTGTCGGACGATTGGCCGCAGCCGAGCGTCAGCGCGCAGAGCAGGAACGGGGCGAAGCGTGGGAGGCGCATAGCTGGTTCAGGGGATCCGATGACAACGGAGCATCGGCGTTCCGATCGGCTCGCCTTGAGACGGTTTCGCCTCGATTGTCAGGATTCGGCACAGCGGGCCGCGGCGAGCGCACGAACGTGAAGTTGCCGGCGGCGTCCATCTCGGGGACAGGGTCGTCGCCCATCCCCGGCGGAGCGGTCCTGTCGCCTCGCCTCGTGGCCCTGCGCTCAGCGTTGAGGCGACCGGCGTGCCGCCAGCCACGTGGCCCACTTGGCCGGGTCGGCGCCCGGATCGGTGCCCTCGAGCTTGCCGATCGCGGCGCGGTAGGCCTTGACGATCTCGATCCGCTGGGTCACCACGGCGCCGACGCGGACGTCGAGGACCGAGCCGTAGCTGAGGGCGTCGACCTTGGGGTCGGCGATGAACGAGGACTGCGCCACCTCGACGTCGAAGTCCCTGATGTAGGACTGCTGGGTGATGAACGCGACGTGCGCGCGCTCGCCGATCTCGTTGCCGCTCGCGGCGTACGGCCCAGCGCTGACGAGTGCGTCCACGGCCGACGGCTCGCCGAGGGCACCGAGTGCCTCGGCAGCGCGGATGTTCATCTTCGGGTGCTTGTGCACGAGCCACTTGCCGACGTAGTCGGCCGCGACGCGGGTGATCTCGGCCGCGGTGGCCAGTTCGACGACCCGGCTCCGGACCTCGGGCGCGTTGTCGAACACCGCCGAGCGCAGCACGAAGTCGCGCCCCTTGTCGTTGCCGTCGCCCTGCCACTGCAGCCAGATCGCCTCGTTGGCGACCAGCCGATGGTCGGTGTCCTGCGCGGCCCGGGCGGTGGTGCGTAGATCCTTGTCGATGCCGTCGAGGCGGGCGAGCACGTGCGCCGACGCGGCGCGGCGCGCGGGCGAACACTTCGCTGGCATCGCGTGCACGATCTCGCGGGCCTTGATCGGGCCGACGCTCTTGCGCCACCGTGAGGGCAGCACTTCCGGCTCGAGGGTGCCGAGGAACTCGTCGAGACGTTGGCGCACGTCCGCTGGCATGTCCTGGTGTGCGAGAGCTCGGTCGAGGTAGCTCCACATCTCGTCCGGGAGGTTCCAGTCGCGCGCCGTGAAGGCCAGGTGCAGGCAGGAAAACGCCGACAGGTGGCCACATCGGGAGGCGAGCCCCAGCAGGTCGGCGCGCAACTCCTTGTTGCCGCGGATCCGGACCACTTCGGAGCGCGGCACCGCGACGTCGCCGTCGCGGGTGGCGACGATGAGGAGTTGGGCGCGCTCCTCGACGGGGCCGTAGAGCTTGCGGCCGTCCTGGAGGACGACCTCGTCGGCGCGGGCCGTGGTGGAAAGGGCGAACAGGCTGGCGACGGCCAGCAGGGTGCTCCGCGTCATGGTTCGTGAGGGTTGGGCGGCCGGTACGACTCTTGAACGCTCTGGCTATCCTACCCGGATACCTCGCGTGCCGCCGCTGCCTCGGCGGCGCCTGGGAGAGAGCGCAATGACGATGACTTCGAGACGTTCCACGTGGGCGGTTTTTCTCCTGGTCCCGCTGGCCCCCTTGGCGGCGCAGGATCCCGACGCGCCGCACAAGCCGACGGTGGCCGAACTCGTCTCCCAGCTCCAGCAGCGGGAGAGAGCGGCCAAGACCGTCAGCCTGTCGATGCGCAGCCGGTCGGCGGTGCCCGACGGGCCCTCCTTCGAGACGACGGGGACGCTGCGTGTCCTCGGCACGACACACTTCCATGTCTCGATGCGGATGAAGATCGGGGAGGGCATGGAGGGCGAGCAGGAGGTCGTCCGGACTCCCGGTGGCACCTGGACCCGCGAGGTCGACCCGATGCAGGGCGAAGTCATCACCAAGATGAGCAAGGAGACCATGGCGGCGCTGGAAGATGCGGCGAAGGTGCTCGGCGACGACGTGCCGGCGGGGGCCGTTCCCGGCCAGAGCGAGGCGCCGCTGGGGAGCGCCATGCTGGCCAGCCTGGCCAAGCGGTTCCAGCTCGAGGTGGCCAACAAGCTGGTGCGTGACGGCATCGACCACTGGGTCGTGCGCGGCGATCTGCGCGCGGACGCGCTGTCCGCGGGCGAGGACGACGGGCTGCCGCGCCCCGACCGGGTCGAACTGCTGGTGCGGGCCAGCGCGGATGGGCCGCTCGCCGTCGTCAAGATGTCCCAGTTCTCGCAGGGCGTGGAGGTCATGACGGTCGAGATCGACTCGGTCGTGCTGGACGAGCCCATGACGGAGGCCTCGTTCAAGATCGACGACCGCGGCCGCAAGGTCATCGACGTGATGGAGCACCCGCCGGCGGCGCTGCAGATCCAGGCCGTACTCGACCAGGCCAAGCGCAAGAAGGAGGGAGCGGCGGCCGGCAAGGACCCGGGGCCGGACCGCGGGCGCTGAGCGAGGCGGGCGGAGCTCGGCGGCGACTCGGGCTGGAGCGCGTGCCGAGTTCGCGCCGATAGCAGGGGCGTGTCCCGACCCCTGTCCCCAGCCGAGCGGAGCGTGCTGGTCGCCGTGATTCTCGCGGTCGCGCTCGTCCTGCGGGTCGGCTTCGTGCTCGAGACGCACGTCGCCAATCCCATCCGCGCCGACGCCGCGCACTACGTGCAGTACGCGAGCAATCTGCACGAGCGCGGCGTCTTCGGCCTCGGTGCGGGCGACGACGTGCGACCGGACTCCTTCCGCTCGCCGGGCTATCCCGTGTTCCTGTGGTTGCATCGAGCCGTGTTCGGCGCGGACCGTCTCTACGTGTCGGCGCGCCTGTCGCAGGCAGTCCTCGACACACTGACTGTGCTGTTCGCGTTCTGGCTGGCGCGGCGTGTGCTGCCCTTCGCCGGCGCGCTCGTGGCGGCGGCGCTCACCGCGCTCAGTCCGCACCTGGTGGCCAATACCGGCTACCTGCTCACCGAGACCCAGACGACGGCGACGCTCACGGCCGCCCTCGTCGGCCTGGCGGGATTCGGCGGCGGACGCAGCGGCGTGGCGCGGGCCCTCGCCACCGGCGCCGCCTTCTCCCTGGCGGTTCTCACCAACGAGGCGCTGGCGCCGGTGCCGTGGCTGCTGGCCGCACTGGTCTACCTGCGCGCCGACAAGCCACGCTGCCCGGCTCTGCGCACCCAGTGTCTGGCGATGCTCGCCGTCTGCGCCGTGGCGCAGGGCGGCTGGGCGCTGCGCAACGCCGTGTCGGTGGCCGGCGATGCTCCGCGCGGCGCGAGCCGGGCGCTGCAGACGATCAGTCACGGGACCTACCCGGACTTCGTGTACAGGGATCCACGCTTCCGCTACATGCCCTACCGCGACGATCCGGAGCAGCCGCGCTACGGCGAGGACCCGGGGCACTTCTGGCGAGTGTTCACCAGCCGCGTCGCCGAGCGACCCTGGCGCTACGCGAGCTGGTATCTGTTGGAGAAGCCGGTGCACCTCTGGGGCTTCGACGGCCTGCAAGCCGACCGCGAGATCTACACCTATCCGGCTTCGCAAACCCTGTACGACAAGCACGCTGCCGCCGGCATGACGCTGTCGCTCATGCGCCTCCTGCACTGGCCGCTGGTGCTGCTCGGTGTGCTGGGAGCGGCCTCGGCTCTGCGGTGGCGCCGCGATCGCGTGCGCACGCCGACCACGCTGCTGGCGTTCGTAGTGTGCATCGGGTGGATGACGGTGGTCGGCGTGGTGTTCGCGCCGTGGCCTCGCTACGTCATGCCGCTGCGCCCGGCGTTGTTCGTGCTGGCCACCGTCGCGTCGTGGCGGTTGGTCGCGGCGTTGGCGCGTCGTCGACCGGCGGCGGCAGAAGTCGGGGCTGCGGCAGTTCGCTGACTACGCCTTGTCCTCTTCGGCCGGCGGCTTGTCGAGCAGCTGCAGGTCCTTGTAGCGGTCGCGGGCGTAGTTGATCTCGAACTCGCTGTTGAAGAGCGCCACTGGCCGCCCGGTCTCGTCGCGCACCACCATCGGCAGCAGGTCGAGCAGGTCGGGCGTCGTCGTCACCATCCAGCGCGCGCGCGTGTAGGGCAAGCGCTGCATCTTGATCGCCACGTTGTATTCGTTCTCGAGGCGGTGCTGGAACACCTGGAGCTGCAGTTCGCCGACCGCGCCCAGGATCGGCTCGCGCGCGCCGAGGCGCGGCCAGAAGACCTGGACGACGCCCTCTTCGCCGAGTTGCTCCAGACCCTTGCCGAAGCCCTTGCTCATCGACGGGTCGCTGGCGCGCACTTGCGCGAAGATCTCCGGGGCGAAGCGCGGGAAATTGTGTGCTTCGAACCGCGGCCCCGAGGTGAGCACGTCGCCGACTCGGAACAGGCCGGGGTTGATGAGGCCGACGACGTCGCCCGGGAACGCTTCGTCGATGACGATGCGGTCTTGGCCGAAGAACCGGTAGGGGTGCGACAGGCGCACTTCGCGGTCCATGCGCACGTGCCGCGCGGACATCCCTCGCTCGAAGCGCCCCGACGTGATGCGCGCGAACGCGACGCGGTCGCGATGCTGCTTGTCCATGTTGGCCGCCACCTTGAACACGAAGGCAGTGAAGTGCTTCGAGTCCGGCGGCACCTCGCCGTCCAGGGTCGGCAAGGGGCCGGGCGGCGGGCTCATCTCGAGAAAGCGCTGCAGGATGTTCTCGACGCCGAAGTTGACCAGCGCGCTCACGAAGAACACCGGACTGATCTCGCCGCGCAGGAAGCGTTCCTGGTCGAACGGATCGATGCAGGTCTCGACGGTCTGCAGGTCCTCCATCAGCTTGGCGTGCGCGTCCTCGCCGACTTGTTCGACCAGGAGCGGATCGCCGGGGCCCGACACCTTCACCGGGGCCCGCTGCGCGTTGTGCGCGGTGCGCTCGAACAGGAGCACGCGGCGCTTGTCGACCTCGTACACGCCTTTCAGCTCGTTGTCGACCTTGATCGGCCAGGTGATCGGCACGCAGGTGATGCCCAGCACCTTCTCGACCTCGTCCATCAGGTCGTAGGGGCTGCGGGTCGGACGGTCCATCTTGTTGACGATCGTGACGATCGGCAGGCCCCGCGCCTTGCACACCTTGAACAGCTTGATCGTCTGCGTCTCGACGCCCTTGGCGCCGTCGATCAACATCATGGCGCAGTCGGCCGCCACCAGGGTGCGGTAGGTGTCTTCGGAGAAGTCCTGGTGGCCGGGTGTGTCGAGCAGGTTGATGCGGTAGCCCTGGTAGTCGAACTGCAGGGCCGAGCTGGTGATCGAGATGCCGCGCTGGCGCTCGAGCTCCATCCAGTCGGAGGTCGTCTGATGCTGGCCGCGCCGGGCCTTGACCGCGCCGGCCTCGTGGATGGCGCCGCCGTACAGCAGGAGCTTCTCGGTGAGGGTGGTCTTGCCGGCGTCGGGGTGCGAGATGATCGCAAAGGTGCGGCGCCGGGCGATTTCAGCGGCGAGGTCGGCCATCGAAAAGGGCGGCGGATGATAGCCGAGGTGCGCGGCAGATCGAGGCCGCGCACCTGCGGCTTCGAGGCGACCTCTACCGCACGGTGCGCTTCGGCGCGATCACAAGCCCAAGGTCAGGCGCACGCCGTTCGACCAGTCGAACGGCAGCGCCGTGCCGGGGCCGGACACCGCCTGGGCGGCCAGGCGGGCGCCGGCGAGTTCGAGGCCGGGAGGCACGGAGATCGGGAGGACACCGTTGCCGGGCATGGCCAGCCAGACGAACGCCGACGAGTCGACGAACGAGGCGCAGCTGAGGTCGAGCAGCGGCAGGCGCAGGGGGACGACGCGGTTGTGCCCGAGGAACAGGACGTGCGCCGCGTGGCCGCGTTCGACCCGCGCTTCGATCTGGGCGCCGAGACGCGGCGCGTCGACTCGTAGCCGCAGGCCGTCGCCGCAGCCGAAGCCCTGGGATTGCGCAGTCGCCCCGACGGCGACGCGCCACAGTTCGATGCCGTGCTCGGAGTCGCTCGCCGAGTACAGCAGGTGGCCGTCGACGCCGAGCAAGGGAGCCTGCACGTCGCCCGTGCCCAGGAGCCGTGTGCCGGCGGCGGTTCCGTCGGTCACGAAGAGGAACTCCTGCTGCGGCGGCCCGGCCAGGAGGATGTTCAGGGCCAAGAGTCGGTCGGACACCAGGGTGCCGCGGACGATGCCCCTCGGCAGGGTGAGCGCCAGCGGCTGCGTGCCGGCCGCGGTGCCGTCGGTGCGCACGAGGTCGAGGGCCGCACCGGTGTCGCGTGCGACGATCGCCAGGTCACCCATGGCGAACACCGCGACCGGACGCGAGGCCGCGGGCAGGGAGACGACGCTGGTGGGGGTGCCATCGGTGCTCACGGTCTCGCTGCCGATGCTGAGCACGAGGCGCTCGCCGATGGACGCGGTGCGCAGGTTGGTGAAGACCGTCGAGCCGCTGCCGGCGGTGCGGTCCTCGAGCAGCTGGGTGCCGGCGATCGAGCCGTCCGTCGTCCACATTTCGAAGCCGTGGACGCCGTCGTCGGCCAGGAAGATCGCGCGGTCGCCGGCGGTTCCGATGACGCCGGAGAGGATGTTGGGTACCGGGAAGGTGCGCAAAGCGACGGTGCCGGAGGCGCTGCCGTCGCTGAACCAGAGCGTCGTCTGTGCTGAGCCGGCGGGGACCGCGTGGGTGACGAAGCAGACGCCCCCACGGACGCGTGCGAATCCGGCGCTGGGGATGCGTTGGCCCGGCTCCAGGTCGACCAGGAGTCTGGTGCCGGCGGCGGTGCCGTCGCTGACGTAGAGCTGCGAGGTCTGCAAACCGTCGTTGCTGGCCACGAACACGGCGCGGCCACCGTTGAGCTCGCCGCGCCAGTCGCGGTACGGGAAGAGCAGCGAGTAGTACGAGGTGTCGAGCTGGAGCTGAGCGATCGCCCCAGTTCCGGCCGTGGTGCCGTCGCTACGCCACAGCGAACCAGTGCCGTCGTCGATGAGCACGGCGTCGTTGAGTTCCGCGACCAACCGGGCCGCTCTCGACATCGGCGCGAGCGCGCGGGTACCGGCGACCGAGCCGTCGGAGGCGTAGAGGCGCAGACCCTGTCCCGACTCGGCGACCACGAGGGCGCGGCCGCCGATCGCGGCGATGGCCGACGGCGAGGCGTCGGCCGTAGCGCGTCGAGGGTCGATGTCCGCGGCCAGGGCGGTATTGGCCACGGTTCCGTCGGTGTGCCACAGCTCGATGCCGTGCAGGCTGGAGAAGCCGCCGAAGTAGGCCGAGCCGTCGGCGAGGCCGACGAAGTTGCCGATGACCTGTGCAGGCAGGGCGCGTGTCCGGGCCGAGGTGCCATCGCTGACGAACATGTCCCCACGGGCGTCGACGACGTATGCGGTGCTGCCGGCCGCGGTCAGGTGGTAGCTGGTGGCGCGACCGAGGTCGAAGCCGGCGAGCGTGAAGGCATGGGTCCCCGGGGCGACGAACGCCAGGTCGACCCGACCCGCATTCACCACCATGGCCAGGCGGCCATCGGCCAGTGCGACGATCTCGCCGCCTGCGTCGGGGCCCGAGGCCAACTCGACGGTGCCGCCGGCGGTGCCGTCGCTGTAGAACAGCCTGCGGGCGAAGCCAACGGTCGCCGAGAACGCCACGCCGTTGTCGAACGCGACCAGCTCGCCGGGGTAGGAGTTCGCCGCGCCGGATTGGATGTCGGCCACCAGGCGCACGTTCTGTCCGTCGGTGGCGTAGAGTTCTGCCCCCGTGGTGCCGTCGTCGCCGGCGAAGAAGAGCTCGCCGCCGGCGGCGACGATGCGCTGCCCGGACGTGCCCGACGCCTCGCCAGGCCTGAGGTCGCGCACCAAGCGTGTGCCGGCGCTCGTGCCATCACTCACCCAGATCTCGTAGCCGTGGATGGTGTCGTCGACGGCCATGGCCACGCCGTTGCCGAAGGGAGTGATCTTGGCGAGGACAGGCGAGCCTGCACCGGGCGCCATGTCGGAGAGGCGCTCCGTCCGATTCGAAGAGACGTCGGCGACCCACAGCTCGCGGCCGAAGCCGTTCGAGTCAGCGAAGAAGAACAGTTTGTCGCCGACCGCGACGAGGTCGCTGGGGTTCGCCCCCGACAGGACCTGGATGCGGCCGAGGGCCGGATCGAACACGTGCAGCCGCCGCGTGCCTTGCCAGTCTTGGGCGGAGAACGCGATCTTCGCGCCGAACGCGGTGACGTGTTGCGGGTTGGAACTCTGCTGGCCGGCCACGCCGTCCCAGGCGAGCGAAGCGCGGCCCTGATGGTCGACGAACCATAGCTCGCGTCCGACGAACGGCGCGGTCGCTGCGAAGAAGACGCCGTTCGCGTGGGCCGCGAAGGAAGCGGGCGACGACGAGGAAGCGAGGCCGGGCTGCTGGTTGAGGTCGAGGACGAGTTGGCCCTGCGCGAACACCGTCGAGACGGTGGCCAGCGAACTCAAGAGGAACTTCATTGTGGATGGAATCCAGGCGGACTGGGGGCGGGCGCAGGCGAGGGCGCGGTTGCAAGTCGAGTGCCAGCAGGCGTCCCCGACCACGTGAAGCCGTTGGCCGGGCGACCGGCGCTCTGCGATCGAACCCAGGCCGAACGGTCCTTGGCCGGCATGCGGTGTGCTACCGAGCCGTAGCAACAAGCCGCCCCTGGCGCGGTCCCGCCGCTGCGCCCGTCGTTCGGGCCTACTCGCGCGCGGTCTCGAAGCGGGCGGGGTCCTGGCCGCGCAGCACCGAGTTGCCCTCGAAGGTCTCGAGCACGCTCTTGCCCGGCGCGTGCTCGAGGTCGCTCTTCTTGAGGCGGCCGCTCTGCGCGAAGAAGTCGATCGGGTTGTGCCAGACCAGCTTCTCGATCGTCGTCTCGGCGACGTTGGCGCGGCGCAGCAGCGCCACGGTCTTGGGCACCCGCAGCGGATCGCTGACCCCCCAGTCCGCCGCGCTGTTGATGACCATGTTCTCGACGCCGTGCTCGAGCACGATCTTCACCATGCGCTCGCAGTCCATCTTGGTGTGCGGGTAGATGGAGAAGCCGGACACGCAGCCGAGGTCGCGCGTGATCTTGATCGTCTCCTCGTTGCCGTGGTCGAGCAGGACGCGCGCCATCGGGAAGGCGAGGTCCTTGAGGATGTCGATGCAGCGCTCGAAGCCGCGCTTCTTGTCGCGGTGCGGTGTGTGCACGAGGATCGGTAAGTCGTGCTTGCGCGCCAACTCGACCTGCGCGGCGTAGTACTTCTCTTCGGTCTTGGTCTGATCGTCGAGACCGATCTCGCCGACGCCGAGCACGCTGTCCTTCTCCAGGTAGCGCGGCAGCACTTCCATCACCGCGTCGTTCACCCGTGGGTCGTTGGCCTCCCGGGGGTTCAACCCCATCGTGCAGAAGTGCCAGACGCCGAACTGCTCCGAGCGGTGGCGCTCCCAGCCGAGCAGCGTGTCGAAGTAGTCGACGAAGGTGCCGACCGTGGTCCGCGCCTGGCCCAGCCAGAACGCCGGCTCGAGCACGGCGCGCACGCCGGCCTCGGCCATGCGCTCGTAGTCGTCGGTCACCCGACTGAACATGTGGACGTGGGGCTCGAAGATGCGCATCGACACTCGGGAGAATACGTAGCGAACTAACAGAGTGGAGTCAGACTCCAGTTTGTTGTTTGAGGGCGGCGCGGAGTTGGGGCTTGGGCTCGCGGGGTAGGCGCTCGCGCAGGAAGGGCATGAGGTCCTCGCGGTTCAGGAGGGCGAGGGCGGCGATGGCGGCGGCGCGGCGGTCGTCGGCGCCGTGCTCGAGGTCGCCGAGCGCTCGCGCGGCGGTGCCGGGGACGGGGGCGCGCGCCATCATCGCCAGGGTGTCCGGCCAGACCTGGCGCCCGGCGGCCTCGCGTTCGGTGGCGAGGTCTTGCAGCATGCGTGACAGCTCCGGGTTGGCGAGACGCTCGACGCCGAGCATGCGGTGCATCGGCAGGCCGAGGAACGCCGCCTTGAGGACGAGCCGACTGGCCTCGGCTTGACCGAAGCCGGCGACCGCACCGCTGGCGCGCGCCAGCAGATCGTTGTCGCAGACCAACGCCTCGTAGTGCGGCTGCACGTTGCTGCGCTGGACTTCCCCCAGGAGGCTGACCGTCGCCGGCGACAGCGGCCGCGTGCTGGCGGCGCGCAGCAGCATCGTGCGCTCTTCCATGTCGCCGTGCTTGAACAGATCGAGGATGGCAGCGTCGTCGGCGTCGCGCAGCAGGAGGCGCGCGGCGCCGTCGCAGGCGCGCCATGCGCGCAGATCGACGCGCGCCGACCCCACCGCGGCGACGTCGCTGCCGAGGGCTCGGCGTCCGATGCGCCGCGGCAGCGCGGGCAGCAGCGACGCGATGGCGACGCTGCCCTCGCGCGCGGCCCGAGCCGCACCCTCCTCGAGCCAGGCGCGGTCGGCGGGAGCGACATCGAGGCAGAGCTCCGGAATCGAATCGAGCATGGCGGCGAGCCTACCCGAAGCCAGCGCCATCACCTTCGTTCGTGCGCCCGCTCCGTGGCTTCGCCGCGGCGGGGGCGCTACCCTCCAGCCGATGAACGAGTGGCGGTTCCCGGCCTGGGACCCGGTGATGATCCCTCTCTGGGATCCGATCCATCTGCGCTGGTACGGCTTCATGTTCCTGCTCGCCTTCATGGTCGGGCAGTGGATCTTGAAGCGGCTGGCGCGCGCCCGGCTCTTGCCGATCGAGGAGGACAAGGTCTACGACCTGATCGTCTGGCTGGTGGTGGGGGTGCTGGCCGGTGGGCGGCTCGGTTACTCGCTCTTCTACTCGCCCGACCTCTGGCGCGACCCGCTCGAGCTGTTCAAGCTGTGGCGGGGCGGCCTCGCTTTCCACGGCGGTCTCGTCGGCGTGTGCGTCGCGTTCCTTCTCTTCGCGCGGCGGTACCGCGTCGACCCATGGCGTCTGGGCGACGGTTGCGCCATGGCCGTGCCGCCTGGCATCGCCTTCGTGCGCTTCGCCAACTTCGTCAACGGCGAGCTGTACGGCCGCGTTGTCTCTGGGGATGGCCCGCCGTGGGCGATGCGTTTTCCCACCGACGACAAGGCTCTCGAGCTGCTGGGTATCGCCGGGTGGGGCAACAAGCGCCTGCAAGAGCTGGCGATCCGCAAGGCCGTGCACGGACCGTGGGAAGGCATGCCCAAGGAGTTGGAGGCAGTGCCGGCGTGGGACGCCGTGAAGTCACAAGTGCCGTTGCGCCATCCGTCACAGCTCTACGAGCTCTTGGGTGAAGGCCTCGTCATGGGCCTGCTCCTGTTCGTCGTTTGGCGCCTCACGCGCAGGCGGCCGCTCGGCAGTGGCGTGTACGGCGGGATCTTCCTGCTCGGCTACGGCTGCGTGCGCTTCGTGCTCGAGTGGTTTCGGCAGCCGGACCGGCAGTTCGAGAAGCACCCGGGCGAACTCGGCACCGTGGCGTTCGGCTTCTCGATGGGGCAAGTGCTGTGCGCGGCGATGATTCTGGCCGGCGGTCTCATCATCGCGCTGCGCTGGCACGCGCGACGTAGCGTCGAGGTGTCTCCAGGTGCGTGACCTCCTCCTGCGTGGCGGGCGTGTCGTCTCGACGACGGGCGTCGAGGCGCTCGACGTCCTCGTGCGCGACGGGACCATCACCGCCATCGGGCCACGGCTCGAGGCTCCGGTCGACACGCCGGTGGTGGACGCGCACGGGCACCTGGTGTTCGCCGGCCTGATCGACCCGCAGGTGCACTTCCGGGAGCCCGGGTTTCCGGCCAAGGAGGACCTGGCGTCGGGGTCGCTGGCCGCGATCGCCGGCGGCGTCACCAGCTTCCTGGAGATGCCGAACACCAAGCCTGCTACCACGACCCCCGAGCTCCTGGCCGACAAGCTGCAGCGCGCGCGTGGCCGGGCACACGCCGACCACGCGTTCTTCCTCGGCGCCACGGCCGAGAACGCGGATCGCCTCGGCGAGTGGGAGACGCTCCCGGGTTGCTGCGGCGTCAAGGTGTTCATGGGGTCGTCGACCGGCGACCTGCTGGTACCCGACGACGAGACCCTCGGTCGGGTGCTGCGCTCCGGCACGCGGCGCGTGGCCGTGCACGCCGAGGACGAGCCGCGTCTCCGCCAGCGCTACGCCGCCGTCGCCGCCGGGTCGCACGTGCGCGAGCATCCCCACGTGCGCGACGTCGAATGTGCGTTGCGGGCGACGACGCGTCTGCTGGACCTGGCCGAGCGCCATCAGCGCCGGGTGCACGTCCTGCACCTCTCCACTGCCGAGGAGGTCTCGCTCCTGCGCGCGCGCAAGCTCGGCGACCTCGTGACCTGCGAGGTCACCCCGAACCACCTCTTCCTGGAGGCGCCCGACTGCTATGACCGGCTCGGCACGCTGGCGCAGATGAACCCGCCCGTGCGCGATCGGCGGCACCGTGACGCGCTGCGCGAGGCGCTCGCCGACGGCACCATCCACTGCATCGGCAGCGACCACGCTCCCCACACGCTGGCCGAGAAGGCCAAGCCGTACCCGGAGAGTCCTTCCGGCATTCCCGGCGTGCAGACGATCCTCGGCCTCTTGCTCACTGCCGTGCACGACGGCTGGCTGGGGCTTCCCGACGTGGCGCGCGTTTGCTGTGCCGCGCCGGCGGCGGTGTACGGTCTGCGCCGCAAGGGTCAGGTCGCGCCCGGTTTCGACGGCGACCTGGTGGTCGTCGACCCGGACGTGCGGGTGCCGCTGCCGCAGGCCTGGTTGCACTCGCGCGCGGGGTACAGCCCGTACGTGGGCATCGAGCTGGCTGGCTGGCCGCGCCTCACCGTCTTGCGCGGCCGCGTCGTCTACCGCGATGGCGCCCCGACGGGTGGCGCCGACGGGCAGCCGCTGAGCTTCGCGCCGTAGGGCCGAAGTCGTGGCTCAGCGCAGCCGTCGACCGCGACCCAAGGGTTGATGTGGTCGCTGTCGCGTCGACCAGCAAGGGGCCGCCGGCGCGGGTTGTCCCCTCGGGCGCTCCAACTTCCGCGCGGTGCCGCAAGTTCGCGTGCAACGCGAAGAGATGCGGAAGTGGTAGCTCAGCGGAAGCTGACGCTGGCCCGGTTGGTGAGGTTGCCGGGCAGCGCGAAACTCGCGCCGACCGTGAAGGCCTGGAAGTCGAGGTAGCGGTTGACGAAGCGCGCGCACGGGGTGTTCGGAGGCACCACGGTGGCGATGCCTTCGCCGGTCGTGCTCAGTGTTCCCGACACGACCTGCACGAAGCCTCCACTCGGGTTGAGGTACAGGGCGCCGTTGGCGATGCCGCCCAGCGGGACGCCGGGGCATCCCACGTTCGAGCCGAGGAAGAGGGCGAACACGCCGCCTGCGCTCGTCGCGTCGCGCACGCGACAGTCGATGCCGTCGTTGCGCGGGCCGGCGCTGCCGGTGCAGTAGGGCCAGAGTCCGCCGGCGCCGAAGCTGCGGTTGTTGAGACCCTGCAGGCAGGTCACGATGGTCGTCGGATCGACGCTTCCCATGTTGAGCACGGCTGACTGGACCAGGGCATCGACGCGCACCGTCTCCTGGAAGTTGGGCTGCACCGGGGCGCCGCCGAGACAGTTCCAGCTGAGGCTGGGGGCGGTCGGCGCGGCCGTGTCGCCCAGAGCGTAGTCGACGATGTGTAGGGACTGGCCGTCGGTCCCAGGGGTCCAGCCAGGCGCCGCCGGAAACTGCCCGCCCTGGTAGAAGGTGGCGCACAGCGGCATGGCCGTCGACGGTGTGGTGAACGTGAGCGTGATCACCCAGGCGATGGCGCCGACGGTGGTGTTTGGCGGCGTGGTCAGGTTGCCCGTGGTGAGCAGGAGGCCGGCGGCTGAGCAGTCGGGGGTGCCGGCGGTGTCGCCGCGCATCACCATGGAGTAGGTCTCCGGCGTCACGCCGTTCTGGTCCTGCGTGGTGTAGCGGAAGCCGGCCAGGATCGTGCTGCCACCGGTCGGGTCGTGGCCGAGGCCGGAGAAGTGAGTCGCCGGCACCTGCAGCAGGTACTCGCCCGCGTTCGAGCCGATCGAGCCACGCGAGGTGAAGTTGGTGCAGCCCGAGTAGATCTCGAAGATGTTCGGGGTTTGGGCGTGGAGGGGAACGCTGGCCGCGGCCAGGGCCGCGAGGAGGAGGAAACGCATTCGGGGTTGTGGACCAGAGAGACGCTGGAGCAGTGACGCGATGCTAGTTCGAACGAGCGGGCGTGTTGCGGCCTTCGGGCGGGAATCCAGCCGCGGCGGGCACGCCTCCTCAGGCGCGCGGCCTCGCGCTGCGGGGGTCGTGCCGGTGCCATGGGGATCCGCGCCGAGCGGCGGCCCCGCGGGCCCCGCCGGAGACGACGAAGGAATGTCGCGCGGGGGTGGTTCGGCGCCCCGATTCGGGAGCTCGACCGACCGAAGGGCCGGAACGACCTTTCCTCTTGCCTGCGGCGGCGCCGCCGGTAGTCTCCTCGGCCCGCTTTCCCGAGCCACATCCATGTCCCGAGTCTGCCAAGTCACTGGCCGCCGCACCCGTGTCGGCAATACCGTCGCTCGTCGAGGTCTTGCCAAGAAGAAGGGTGGTGTCGGTCGCCGGGTCACGGGCCGCGCCAAGCGCAAGTTCAAGCCGAACATCCAGACGGTGCGGGTGCTGACCCGGGAGGGACGTATCCTCCGCCTGAAGGTGTCGACCAAGGTCATCAAGTCCGGCAAGGTGACGCTGCGCCGCGGCGACAAGGTCGAGACCTTCCCGCTGGTGAAGGCCCTGCGTGGCCGTCACCGTGACGAGTTGGCGGCGCAAGCTGCGACGAAGGGCTGAGGGCGGCAGCGCCGCGCCGCGACGATCTGCACCGTTGGTGTACGGGCCGCAGGCCGTGGGATCTGAATAGTCGCAGCCGGGTCCCGTAGCCCGCGCCATGCGTTTCGCGGAACTCCTCGTCCTCTGCGGTGTGCTCGTCTGGTTGTCGCACACGCTGCGGCAAGGCGGCCGCTTCGACGTCGCTTGGCTCACGCTCTTCGTGGGGCTGGGCCTCATGCTGTCGCGCGTCGGGTTCTTCCTGGGCGCGCTCCTGTCGTGTGTCAGCCTCGGCATGCTCACCCTGCCGCTGGCCCGCCTCGAGTGGTCGCGCCTGCATGGCCAGAGCCCGCGCGATCCTTCGCGCCGTAGCTGACTCACGCCGAGTCCGGCGCGCGTGCACTCGGGGGTGCCGGTGGTATCTTGCTGCCCCAACGGGCGCCCGTAGCTCAGTTGGATAGAGCAACGGCCTTCTAAGCCGTGGGTCGCAGGTTCGACTCCTGCCGGGCGTGCCAGCGCGGCGCGGAGCGCCGCGCCGGCAAGCCCGGCAAGCGTGTGGCGCAGCGCCGCGGGCGCTTTGGCGCCCGCGGCGCGCGAAGCGACTCCTTGTCGAGCGACCCCGGTGTTCGCACACCCCTGTGTCGCGCACTCCTGTGCGTCGACGTGTTGCCCCAAAACGCAAGTCGGGCTGCACGACTTGCGTCGTGCAGCCCGACTCCACTCACGAACCTCGGTCCGCGAGCGACTCAGATCACGGCAGGTACTGGACGCTGGCGCGGTTGGTCAGCTTGCCAGGCAGCGCGAAGGTCGGGCCGACCGTGAAGGCCTGGAAGTCCAGGTAACGGTTGACCAGGATGGCCGGGGCAGCGCCCGGGGGCAGCACGGTGCCGTTGGCGGCGCCAGTGGTGTCGAGGGAACCACCGGCGACCTGAACGAACGCGCCACCTGGGTTCAGGTAGAGCGCGCCGCTGGCGATCGAGCCGAGCGGGATGCCCGGGCAGCCGATGTTGACGCCGAGGAACACGGCGAAGAGGCCGCTCTGGTTCGGGAAGTCGCCGACGCGGTAGTCGATGCCGTCGACGCGGCCGCCACCGTTCTCGGGCCACATGCCACCCGCACCGAACGTGCGCGGATTGCCGGCCGCGTTGAGCAGGGTGGACACGCAGTTCGACGTGTTGCCGATCTGTGTCGGGTCGGTGCCGCCCATGTTCAGCACGGCGGCGTCCAACATCAGCTCGTAGCGGATGCAGCGGGCCGAGGGCTGGGTGATGGCCATGGTCGCGCCATCGATGTTCCACGCCAGGTTCGGCGCGTTCGGGGCGGGGTTGTCAGCCTGCGTCGTGCCGAGCAGGTAGTAGGTGCAGATGTGCGACGACAGGCCGTCGGTGGTCCAGCCGGCGTTGGCGGCCAGGTTGAGGCCCTGGTAGTAGGTGTTGCACAGCGGCAGGGCGGTCGACGGGGTGGTCAGCGTCGCCGTGATGATCCAGGCGTTGATGCCCGTGCCCGAGGGGCTCTGCAAGGGCGCGGTCTGCAGCAGGATGCCGCCGGCGCTGGCGTCGGGCTGGCCGGCGTTGTCAGCGCGGATGATGAAGCTGTAGGGCTCGGTGACCAGCGAGTTCTGGTCCTGCAGCACGTGACGGAAGCCCGTCAGCACCGTGCCGGCGCCCGTGGCGTCATGGCCGATGCCGGCGTAGTGCGTCGACGGCACTTGCATCATGTTGTCGCCGGCGTTGGTGCCGAGGGTGCCGCGCGACGTGTAGTTCGTGCAGCCGGAGTAGACGCCGAAGTAGTTCGGGGACTGGGCGGTCGCCGTGGCGGCGAGCGCGAGGGAAACCGAAGCGAGGAAGAGGGAACGCATCCTTGTGGGGACTCCTGAAGAGAGTGAGTGACAGGGGCGACGACGCCCATGGACGCCTCGAACGAGGCGGGGGACAGGCCCATCGTCGGACGAGTCTGGCTCAGTGTACTCGCCCGGCATCAGACGGACGGGACACAGAGCCAGGATCCGTAAGTGAGAGCTTTTCCTGGCGGTTGTCAAGCCACGCGCGCCCACGGCGACAGCAGAACGCCCTTGCGGTCAGGCGGTTAGGGTTGGCCCCTGCGACCATACCCGGCGTCGGGGCTCGAGCTTGCCGCCATGGCAGCGGACGGGCGCAGGCGAAGCGCGTCGCCGACCCCTGCTCTTCGATCGGAGCGTCACCCTTCGTTCCTCCCTCGCGCGACGTCTCCTTACGATGCACCGCAGGTACAGGCCTCGTGGGAGGAGTCCGGGATCCTTTCGGGAGCCTCGCTCCGTCCTATGCGTGTCCGCGTCTCGTTGCGCGAAGATGCGGCTCGATCCAGGCGTGCCTCTCGCGCTCCCCTTACACTCCAGGCGAACACGCATGAACTCCAGCCTGCTTCCCTTCGGACTCGTCGTCTGTGCCGTCGCCGGTGCCGTCCTGTGGTTCTGGCCGACCGACGCCGCAGCCACTCAACCCGCTCCGGCGCCGGCGGCGTCCTCTTCGACGACGCCTGAACCACAGGAGGCGCCCGCGCTGAGCGCCCGCTGGACGGCTCCCGCCGCCGTCCAGCATCCGTCCCCGACCGAGCAGAAGCACATGGTGAAGCTGCCGACCGGAGAGTGGGTCAAAGCGCTCAACGGCGCCGTCGATGCCAGGATCACTTGGCCGTCCGACCGGCCGTTCTCGCCGATCATCGGCGTCGAGCGTGCGTCCGACGGCAAGGAGTGGTGGGTGCATGCCGACGGGACGAAGTCGACCACCGAGATGGTGTATCGGTCCGATCTCGGCCGCCACGACGGTCTCGGCCAGATCGCCAACCCAGTCCCGCCGCTGCCGATGGAACCCGAGGGTGGTATCCCGCCGCGCAGCGGCCCCGGCGGCCCCGCTGCACCGGGAGCCGGATCCGGCACCGCCGAGGAAAAGAAGAAGTAGGGGCAGGCGCGGCCGCCAGGCTGCGGCTTCATTCGGGCAGGGGTCACGAACTGGTCCCCTGGTCGCGTGCCGCCGCGAGTGTGGCCGGAGCGCGGAAAACAGCCCCGACCCGTGACCTGCCGGCCGGCTTCGCGCTCCCGAGCGCCTGCGCGTCCGCCGGGGCGGCGTCCACTGTGGAGTGCCGCCGGCGCGGCCCGTAGCTTGGCGCCGCGCGGCCAGGTTCGCGCACGGATTCGGATGTCGATTGGCTCATGGCGACGCACACAGCGCGTGACTCTCACCTCTTCCCCGCGGTCCCGGGACGGTGCGCAGCGGCTGGCCGCTCGATCTCCGTCCGCGCGCTCGGACTCGTCGGGATCCTGGTCTCTTTCGTCGCGCCGGCAGCAGCGCACGGCGGTCGCTACGTCGGCGGCGGCGTGGGGCCGTTGCCCCCCGCCGCTCTGGGGCCCGCGACTCCTGCCCCGGCCGGGCCGGTGGCGCCGGGGGCGGCGTCCACTTTGGTGGCTGGCAGCCGCGACACCTCGCGCTGGCAGGTGTGGTGGGAGCTCGAGAAGGACTCCTTCCTGCAAGTGAAGGCGCGGGTCATCGCCACGCGTGATCCGACTTCGCAGCCCACGGTGGCGCAGATCGACCGCGAAGTGGTTCCGCTGCTCTGCAAGTCGTTGGTTCGGGATCGACAGCCCGACCTCTTGTCGGCTTGCCTGGTTGCGCTCGGCAAGGTCGGGCCTTCCGGCGACGCAGCCGAGGTGCGGGCCGCTTTTCGCAAGGCGCTCCACGACGGCGTGCAGGAGACGCGTGAGACCGCCGCCCTCGCCCTGGGCATCACGCGCCAGGCGTGGGCCCTCGAGGAACTCCTGGCCCTCGCCGCCGACGCCGGGCCGGGCCGTCGGATCGTCGACCGCTCGCGCGTGGACGAGCGCACGCGCGCGTTCGCCGTGTACGGCCTGGGCTTGCTGGCTGAGCACAGCGATGACCTCGACTTGCGCGCACGCGTGATCGACCTGCTGGTCAAGCAGCTCGGGCGTGCTCGCCCGCAGGACCTCGATCTGACGTTGTCGGAGGTGTACGGCCTGCGTCTGGCCTGCCCGCCGGCGAGCAACCGGTCGCTGGCGAGCTGGACGCTGCGCCAAAGGGTGGTCGACGCCCTCTGGACGTACGCTCGTCGGCGGGCCCGGGTCACCGAGCAGGTGGTGCAGGCCCACGCGCTGCAGAGCGTCGCACGCATTCTCGCCGAGGACGACAGCGGAGTCGCCGCCAAGTTCCTCGACCCGCTCGTCGCCGAACTGCGCGAGCCGAGCGGCAGCAGCGCCGCGAAGGCGCAGTCGGCGGCGATCGGCCTCGGCTACATGGCTCGTCCGGAAGACGAGGCCGTGTGCGCGGCGCTGCGCCAGCTCGCGCGCAAGGGCACCGACCGGCACGCGCGTTCGTTCGCGTTGATCGCGCTGGGTCGCATCGGCGGCGAGGCCAACCGCGGCTTCCTGCTGAAGACGCTGGCGGAGGGGCACAAGGTGACGGTGAAGCCGTGGGCTGGCCTGGCGCTCGGCTTGATGCGCTTCGAGGAGCGCACGCGTTCTGGCTCGCAGGGCAGCGTCGACACGACGGTCGAGCGTGCCCTGCGGGCCGCGTTGAAAGACGTCAAGGCGGCGGAGGCGCGCGGCGCGTTCGCTCTGGCACTCGGGTTGGCCCACGCCACCGATGCGGCTCCGGACCTGCGCGCCCTCCTCGACGACAACGATCGGCAGGACGAACTCGCTGGCTACCTGGCGCTGAGCCTCGCCTTGCTCGAGGACGCCGAGAGCGTGCCACGGCTGCGCGACCTCGCCAAGCGCTCGCTCCGCCGCCCGCAGCTGCTGCGCCAGGTTGCCACCGCATCGGGGATGCTCGGCGACCGCGGGGCCGCCCAGCAGCTCCTCGACCTCATGCGCGGCAACGACCTCAGCGTCGCCACGCTCGGTGCCGTCGCGGGTGCTCTCGGTCAGATCGGAGACGGCGGCGCGTTGGCTTCGTTGCTCGTCATCCTGCGCGACGACGGCGTCCCGGACCTGGCGCGGGCGTTTGCCGCGGCCGCGGTCGGCGGCATCCTCGACGCCAGTCCGCTGCCGTGGAACGCCAGCTTGGCGACGGGGGTGAACTTCGTCTCCACCCTGCCTTCGCTGACCGATGGCCTCGGCGGCGTGCTCGACATCCTGTGACGAGCGCACCCGAAGCACCCGACGCGAGCCGCCCTTCGGCGCTCGGGCGCTTGTGTGGACGCGACGCCTTCGGCTACCGTGCCGCCGCGCGCCTATAGCTCAGTTGGTAGAGCATCGGACTTTTAATCCGGCGGTCGCAGGTTCGAGTCCTGCTGGGCGTACCAGCTCCGTGTGCCCGGCACGAGGCGCGGGGGCTTGCCCGGCCGCCTGGTGCGATCGGCGATTCCTTGCGCCGAGCGGCTGCGGCACGATGCGCGCATGCTCGCGTTGTGGATCGCCCTCGCCGGCGCGTTCGGTGCTCTCGCCCGCTGGGCCCTGGCCCTCGGTCTGCAAGCCGTCTTCGGCATGGGGGCGCCGCAAGGCGCTTTCGCCGCCAACGTCCTGGGCTGCGCCGCCTTCGGCCTCGTGATGCAGCTCGCGAACACCGGCATCATCGCCCCGCAGACCAAGCTGGCGCTGCTCGTCGGCTTCCTGGGGGCCTTCACCACCTTCTCGACCTACGTCGCCGACGTCGTGGCCCTGGCACGCGATGGCCAGCTCGTGGCGGCCGGAGTCTGGGTGCTCGCGCACAACGGTCTGGGCGTGCTCGCGTTCCTCCTCGGCGCCGGGGTCGGCCGTCAGCTGGTCTGACCGCGGCCAGCGTTCGGCGGCGGGGCTGGCCCATCCGCTGCAAGGCTGGCGTCCGCGCTCGCGTTCTTTCGTCGCTCGGCGACGCGCCTTGTTCGCTATCCTCCTCCCCGTGCGCGCGCGCGCGATCGCTGGCCTGGTGCTGGTCACCCTCGTGGTGGCGGCTCTGTCGCTGTGGGTCGTGCGCGGTCAGCCGACCGGCGACGTCCTGCTGCCGCCGCTCGACTCCACGCGGCCGCTGCCGCAGGGAGGCTTCTGGGTCGGCGGCTGTTCCGAGCCACCGCACCTCAACCCGTTCACCACGACCGACGCCGTCGCCCGCAGCCTGGTGCTGCGCTACACGCACGACACGCTCCTCGAGCGCGATCCGGTCACCGGCGATGTCGTGCCCGCGATCGCCGAGCTGGTCGAGGCGAACGAAGCGGGAACCGAGCTCTCGGTGCGCCTGCGTCCGGGCGCGACCTTCTCCGACGGCAGCCCCCTCGCCGTCGACGATCTCGAGTTCGTCTTCCGCGCCGCGCAGGCGCCGGGCATGCAGTTGGGCGCGGTGGCCGAGGCATTCGGCCTACTGCGCGACTTCACCCGCACGGGCGAGCGCTCCTTCCGTTTGTCGCTCGCGGTGCCGCATTTCAAGGCGCGCGACACCATCGGCACCACCTACCCGGTGTTGCAGGCCAGGTTCTGGCGCGCGGCGGTGGCGGCGCAGGCGGCCGAGGCCCGAGTGGACGTGCCCGCAGTCGGCAGCGCGGCGTTCGCGACGCTCTTGGGGCGCGTGCGGCTGCCTGGTCCCGGAACCGGCGCCTATGCCCTGGCGCACGATCGCACCAGCGGCGAGATCGCCTGGCGGCGGGGCACCGACCTGGTGTTGGTCCAGAACGCCGCCAGCTGGCGCCGGGCCGCGCAGCCTCGCCGATGGAACCTGATGGGGATGCGCCTGCGCTTCCTTCCCGATCCGGCCGCCCGGCTGGCGGAGTTGCGCGCCGGCCGTCTCGATTGGTACGCCGACGAGGACGCCGAGGCGGTGCTGGCCGCGGACCCGCAGCTGCAGGAGCGGATGCGACTGCTCGAGTACGTGTCGCCCCGCCTGGGACACCAGATGGTGGTGTGGAACACGCGCCGCCCGCCGTTCTCCGACGTACGCGTGCGGCAGGCGCTGTCGATGCTGTTCGACCGTGCAGCGATCGCGGCCAAGCTCATGCGTGGGCACGGCACGCCGGCGGCTGCTTGGTTTCGGCCTGACGATCCCGAGTATCCGGACGACTTGCCGCCGGTCCCTTTCGATCCTGGCGCGGCGCGGGCCCTGCTGGAGGCCGCCGCGGTGACCAGCGACGACGCGCCGTGCACGATCTCGATCCTGGTCGCCAACCAGATGGCGCTGCACCGCCGCATCCTCGAGGAGGCGGTGCCCGCGTTCGCCGTCGCCGGGCTCCGACTGGCGATCGAGCAGCGCGAGTGGGCGGAGGTCGTGTCGCGCTACGAGAGTCGCGACTTCGACGCCGTGCTGATGAACTGGAACCACGAGCCTTGGATCGACCCTTACGCGAACTTTCACAGCACGCAGGCGGACCCGCCGGGCAAGAACTACAGCGGGCTGCGCGACGTCGAGGTCGATGCGTTGCTCGAGCGCGGACGCGTGGAGTTCGACGCTGCTGCCCGCGCGGTGTGCTACCGGCGCCTCGCGCACAGGCTGCGCGACCTCGAGCCGGTCAGTCTGCTGGTGCACCCGCGGCTCACGCTGCTGATCGACCGCAGGTTCCACGGTGCCGAGCCGGGGCCGCTGGGTATCGTCGCCGACCGGATGTGGGTCGACGCTTGATGGCGTGCGGGAAGCGTCGGCGGGAGCGTGAGGGCTTTCTTCCCGAAAAGGAGTGGGATGCGTCGCGCATCCTTCCACACGCCGCCGGTTGCGGGCCGTCGCGGCCCTGCCAATAATCCCGGAGCAGGAGTACCAATGTCTCGAACGAATCCGTGGTTGGCGGTAGCCCCGCTCCTTCTTGTTGGCCTCGCGGCGGGGCAGCAGCCCACTTTCCAAGGTGGCGTGCACGAGGACCCGCGCATCGGGATCAAGATCAAGGTGCCCGACAAGTGGACGATGGTCCCCATCGACATCGACGAGAAGTGGATCGTCGCCAAGTACCTGTGCAACCGCGACTACGTCGCCAAGACGGCCTACGTCGGGCTCAAGCCGGAGATGCGCATCATCCACTTCACTCCGGAGAAGGCCGAGGTGAAGGAGCGGGTCGAGACGCACGGCGACACGACCTACTCCACGACCTCCAAGACCTTCCGTAACTACAAGGAGTGGTTCAAGGAGGACATCAAGGGGAGCGCCGGGTTCCACATCGACTCCGAGAAGGAGGACAAGCTCGGCGACGTGGCGGTGACCAAGATCAGCATCCTCACCGACCAAGGCGCCAACGGCGCCATGCGCTACCTGTGCTGGATCTACGCGCGACCCGACGGGTCGACGGTGGCCGTGGACTTCGTGCAGCTCGAGGACTACTTCAAGAACGTCGAGGACGACTTCGAGAAGAGCCTGCGCTCGATGCGCTTCTTCGAGCCGACCGTCAACGCGTCGTCGGCAGGCGACGACGAACTGGAGAACCCGATGTGGACGCGCGACCGCTCCAAGTGGCGCGCGATGCCCAAGACCGAGCGCTGGAAGATCCGGCAGTCGATGGACGTGAAGCGCCGCAACAAGGTGCTGGCCAACATCCCCGACGGCTGGACGACGCAGGAATCGCGCAGCAAGCGTTTCACGGCGCTCACCCACGCCGACAAGAAGTACACCTCGCTGGTGCTCGACACGGCCGACGCTACCTGGGACTGGTTGGACAAGCGGTTCGGCGACCTCAGCGACGAGTACGTGATGGTCGGCACGATCCGCATCTGCAAGGACGCCGACGAAGCGTCCGCCTACACACGCAAGTCGGCCACCGGCGACTCGTACAGCGACGACGACCGCGAGATCGTCGACTACAAGGACCGCGACGCCGGCTCGTCGGGTGGTGGCCAGCGCTCCCTGATGCGCGGCTTGCTGCAGGCCTACCTGTACGACAAGGACTGGTACGCGGGCGCCTACGCACCCGACTGGGCCCTGGTGTCGATGAGCTACTACCTGGCCAGCGGCGAGGTCTCCGGGCGCAAGCTCGTGTTCAAGTCGGACAACACCGAGCGCATGTACATCCGCGAGGCCGAGCGAGCGGGCGCGCTGCGCACCTTCAGCGAGATCATCTCCACCCCATCCGAAGACTGGCCGAAGGAGCGCGATGCCTACCGGGGCTACGTGTTCCAGGTCGCCACCATCGTGCGCTTCCTCGAGAGTCGCGAGGCGTCGCGCTTGAAGTGCCTCGACAAGTTCATTCCCCGCTACACGCAAGCGGTGATCAAGGCCGGCGAGCAGTGGGCCAAGGACCACCCTGGGCAGAGCCAGGCCAAGTCCGAAGAAGAGGAAGAGGCGCGGGCCAAGGACCGCTCGAAACAGCGGCGCGAGCGCGCCCAGTTCATCCTCAACACGGTGAACAAGGAGGTGGCCAACTTCTCGCAGAAGGAGTGGCAGCAGATCGAGGCCACCTGGAAGAAGTGGTTGACGAGGTGAGCACGCCGGCTCGCTGGCGGCCAGTCGGCGAGTCCGAGGCGGCGTGATCGTTCTGCTCTGGTGGTGCCTCGCGCTGGCGGGCGTGTTGGCCGCCGCGCCAGCCGGCCTGACCGACGAGCGATCAGTCGATCGTGAGGCGGATCGGGGTGCGGCCCGTGTCGACATGGCCCGTCGCGGCCATCCGCCTCCGACGGTGTACCTGGAGGTCGACATCCTGCCGGGAGCCGTGCAGGTCGACGTCGTCGGCGAACTGCAGGTGTGGAACGCCTGGCTGAAGCTCGACGTCTCCGGCGAGTACCTCCTCTCCGACGAGGACCTCGCGCGGATCAAGGCCGGCGCTGGCACGTTCTTCGACGAGCAGAACAGGTTCGCCTTCGACGGCACCCGGCAGGCGGTCCGAGTCGCGGAGGTGATCCCGCCGACCGACTTCGTGCCCGGGCGCAACATCCCCAACGTGCGGGTGCGCCTGCGCCTGCCCTACGACGACGAGCCGCGCACGCTGGGGATCTTGTGGCAGGAGTTCGAGGCGACCGACCTGTTCGAGCGCAAGGCCGTGCCGGTCATGGTGCGCTACCGCGGCGACGTCGAGCAGGGCGTGATGACGCCCGCCGAGCCCGAGTACCTCTGGCACACGCGCACGGTGTTGCGCCGGCCGCCGCAGGTCGACGCGGTGACGTCGGCGCCGGCGATCGGCTGGCGCGTGTCGCTGCCGGCCGTGTTGGTGCTGATGTGCGGGGCGGGGCTGGCCTTCGTTTCGGGTCGCCGTCGTTGGCCGGTCGGGGCGCGCGTGGTCTTGGGCGCCTGCGTGCTCGCGGCTGCCGCCGGGGCGTGGCCGTACGGGCGCGTGCGTGTGCCTGGCACGGGCATCGCCGTGCCGGACACCGAGTCGGCGTTGTCGATCTTCCAGCGTCTGCACGCCAACGTGTACCGCGCGTTCGAGGCCGACACCGCCGAGCACATCTACGACCTCCTGGCGGTCAGCGTGGCGCCCAGCTTGCTCGACCGGACCTACGCCGACGTGTACGAGAGCCTGGTGCTGCGCGGGCAGGGTGGGGCGGTGTGCACGATCGAGAAGATCGAGATCCTCGAGCAAGAGATGCAGCCGTCACCGCCGCGGGTGGACGGCCGTCCCGCGTTCGCGGTCGTCTGTGCGTGGCGCGTACACGGTCTGGTCTCGCACTGGGGGCACGAGCACCGGCGCTTGAACCAGTACCGCGCGCGCTACACCATCGCCCACGACGGACGTGCCTGGCGGATCGAGGCCGTCGACGTGACCGAGCAGAGCCGCGTCGACGACGGCGGGTAGGCGTCGAGGCGCGATCGTGGTCGGGAACTCCTGTACGAAGTGCGCACGCACGGTCCAGGCACCGTCATCGCGCCACCGGACGAATCCGCGCCTCGGCCCCATCCGCGCAAGGCGCGGGCCTTCCCGGCGTCGGATGGTGCCGGCGAAGGTGCCCGCGGGGGCGTTGTCCTCGCCCGTGCCCTGCGTTGTAATCCTCGCCTGACCGTATCGAAGAAGTGTCCCTCATGCGAACTCACCGCCTCGTGTTGTTGTTTCTCCCGGTCGCTTGGGCCGGTGGCGCGGTCGGCGCTGCCGCCCAGGACTGTCTGCAGTTGACCGACGGCCGCTTTGTCTCCGGCCCGAAGATGACGCGCAAGGCCGACGGCGTCACCATCCACCTCGACTCCGGCGACGTCGTCGTGCCGAAGTCGATGGTCAAGGTCGCGTCGGTCAGTGCTACCGACGCGGGCGCCGAGGAGGCCGACACGCCCGAGGCGATCAAGAACAAGGAGAAGGGACTCGTCGAGTTCGAGGGCAAGTGGATCCGCCCCGACGCTCGCGACGCGCTGCTCGCCAAGCGCAACGGCCTCATGCAGGGCCGCATCGCCGAGGCCATGGCGCACAGCGAGTGGCGGAACGCCTACCAGACCGAGAGCAAGTACTTCAAGTTCGAGTACACGATCGACCCCGAGATCATGAAGTACTGGGCCGACCTCATGGACGGCTACGCCAGCAACTTCATGAGCTTCTGGCGCGTGCGGCAGTCGCCGACCTTCGGCAAGCTGCACGTGATGTTCCACCACAACCCGGAGAAGTTCTACGAGCTCACCGGGATGCCCGAGGGCGTCGGTGGCTTCTTCCGCTTCGTGCCGCCGCTCGAACTGCAGTTCTACTTCGACCGCCTCGACACCGACTGGACCATGAACGTCATGTTCCACGAGGCGAACCACTACTTGCTGTGGTTGGTGGACCCGCACTTTCGCTACCCGCCGTGGCTCAACGAGGGGCTGGCCGAGTATTACGGCGCGAGCGTCTGGAACGAGAAGAGCAAGAAGCTCGACGTCGGCGGCCTGCTCGAGGGCCGCGTAGCGCAGGTGCAGCAGGACATCATCGAGGACAAGTGGGTGACGCTGCAGGAGCTCACCACGCAGCCGCATCCGATCGGCGGCGAGTACTACGGCTGGGCCTGGACCTTCGTGCACTTCATGCTGAACTCGAAGTACAAGGAGGCCTTCCGCAAGTTCGTGATCGGCCTGCCGAAGGATGGCTCGCTGAAGACGACGCGTGAGAGCTTCGGCGAGTGGTCGATGGAGTTCGCACCCCCGGATCAGGTGCAGAACTCTCTCAAGCGCAACCTGCGCGTCAGCGACCTGACCGCCCTCGACAAGGAGTGGCACGGCTACATCAAGAACCTGAAGCCGTCGAGTGGCCGTGGCTACTTCACCTTCGGTCGCACCGCGCTCGGCAACGGCATGCCGATCAAGGCCAAGCGCATGTTCGAGATCGCGTTGGAGAAGGGCTACGAGTCGCCTCAGGTGTTCTCGTACTACGCGCGCGCGCTCACTCGCGTGCCGGCCAAGAACCGCGAAGAGCACGAGAAGAATCTCGAAGAGGCCAAGACGCAGTACGAGAAGGTGCTGGCGATGGACCCCATCAGCCCGCTGGACCGCGTCGAGTACGCGCGCCTGCTCAACCAGCTGGCCAAGCTGCGACGCAAGGCCGATCCTGAGGTGACCAAGCAGATCGATCTGGCCAAGGCTCTGGGCCGGTGCGTCGAGGGCGGCATGTGGGACTACGACGTGTTCCTCTCCACGTCCTTGCTGAAGCCGTACGAGGACGGCACCGCGGACGACGGCAAGTGAGAGCGCCCGCGGTCGCGTGATCCTCGGGTTCTCGTGATCCCGGTGTCCTGAGGGACTCGCGCGGCCGCACCGATCCGGGCGCCGGCCGGCGTCAGCGCACGATCACGAACTGCGCGAGCTCGCGGGCGCGCTGCGCGCGCCAACCGTCGAGCTGGGTTCCGGCGACCTGGATGCGCCCTTGCAGCTCCTCTTCGACCTCGCGTCGCTTGCGCGCCAGCGCGCCATCGCTGTCGAGCCCAGCCAGGATCGCCTGCTCCAACTCGCCGCGCACCTGCTCGAGCAGAAGGATGCGGGCGAACGTCGACGCCGCGTCGGTGGGGGCGGCTGTTCGCTTCCCGGTTTCCGATGTCGGGGCAGCGGGGGTCGGGTCAGCTTGGGTCGGGCCGGCTTGGGCTGCGGCACCCGCTGCCGGCGAGCCGTGCGAGTCGTACAGCACGTATTCCTTGCCGTAGGCATCGCGGAGGTCACCGCAGGCACCCGCCGTCACGGCCGTCAAGGGCAAGAGGAGAGCGAGGAGCGCTCGGTGCATCCCCGGATTGTAGGAGCCCACGTGGTGGGATTCATCCGCAGCGAGACCACGCCCTCCTTCCGGCCGCCACGGATCTCCACGAGTCGCTCCACCTGCGATGCGTTGCGATCGGTCGGCGGCAGCTCGACGAGTTGCTCGGCTGGCGCCGCGGCCTTCCATGACGCGGAAACGGAACCGTGACCGTGGGGAGCCGAGTTGGCGAGCAACCGAGTCCGCGAATCGCGCCGGCTCTCGCGTTTCGCCAGGGTCTTCGGGCAACGACGATCAACGTGGCGACTCGACCCTAGGACGTGGGGCGCGCACGCGGTGACGTCCGGCTTCGAGCCACACCTCGGTGCGACTCCCCGCGCGCGTGCCAGAGCACAGGGCTCCGTCGACCTCGACGCCTGGGCCGGGTCCGGGTACGAGCATGCGCGCGCGTGTACCGGGCGGCACCAACAGGTCGTAGACGACGTGCCCTCCGTCGATCCGCCAGTGGCTCTCCACCACGCCGCGCACAGTCGTGTGTCGACAGCGCACCCAGGACACGCCGGTCACGGGCGCCGGCGCCAGGGTGAACTGGGCGTAGCCCGGGTGCTCTGGGTCGGCGCGGATCCCGGCGAGCCCGCGCACGAACCAGGCTCCCACCGAAACGAACGAGCTGTGCAGGCGCGAGTGCTCCCCGTCCCATTGCTCCCACAACGTGGTCGCGCCCTGGGCGAGCATGTGGCCCCACCCCGGGTAGTCTGTCTGCGCGATCATCGCGAACGCCAGGTCGTCGCGGTCCTCGGTGCTGAGCTGTTCCAGCAGGTAGGCGGTGCCGTGGATGCCGGCGTCGATGTGGTGTCCCGTCGCGGCGATCGCCGCGGCCAGGCGGGCCACGGTGCCCGCCCGCGCCGGCGGCGGGCAGAGGCCCGCGCGCAGGACCATCGCCAGGTACGGTTGGGCTTCGGTCACCCAGCCCCGGCGGGCGTCGAAGAAGCGGTCGCGCACCGCCAGCCGCGCGTGCGCGGCACGCTCGCCATAGGCCCTCGCTTCGTCGTCGTGTCCGAGCGCCTGCACCACGCGCGCCATGGTGGCCAGGGTGTCGATCCAGTAGCAGTTGTTGAAGAACAGGGTCCACTCGTCGGGGACGCGCGTGCCCGGTTCCTGGCCGTGCCCGGGAGGCACCCAGTCGCCTGCGAACGCCCACGTGGGGTCGCCGTAGGGCGTCAGCAGCCCGTCTTGCACGTGACCCTGCAAGAACTCGATCCAGCGCCGCATCGGGGTCACGTTGGCGCGCAGGACGTCGAGGTCGCCGGTCTCGACGAACAACGCCCAGGGCAGCATCACGACGATGCCGCTCCACGCCGGCCCACCGCCGCCCGACAGCGTCGGCGCCGTGGGCGGCAGGTCGCCGTCGGTGAGCTGCACGTCACGCCAGTCCTGCAGCCACTTGCGGTAGAAGGCCGTCGCCGAGCAGGCGGCGAGCATCGTCGCCATCGTCGCGTGCGCGTCACCGCCGTAGCCGAGCCGCTCACGGTGCGGGCAGTCGACCACGTAGCCCCCGAGTGCCAGGTTGCGCAGCGTCCAGATCGCAGTCTGCCACACCTGGTTCAGCAGGTCGTGGGAACAGGAGAACTCGGTCGACGCCGTCACGTCGCTCGTCACCGGCGAGAAGCGCACGTCTTCGGCACGCAGCGTGGTTGCGCCGGCCACCGTGAGCCAGCGGCCGGCCACGTAGTTGTGGCGGTGCTGGAACACGCCTCGGCCGTCTCGATCCAGCACCAACTCGCTGCGCTGACCGTAGGTGACGTCGTCGCCTTCGCGCTCCGACATCGACAGCTCGACGCACGCACCTGGCGCCCCGCGCAGGCGCAATGCGAGCAGCCCCGTGGCGCTGCGGCCGAAGTCGATGCGCTGGCTACCATCGCGGTCCAGTGCGATCGAGCTCGGCGCAAGTGGGGGCTGCGCGCGGTTGCGCGCGCAGCCGTCGGCAGCGATCTCCAGCCGCAGATCGGCGGTCGCGGCCGGGAGCCATGCCGCTTCGTCCTCGGATGTCGCGTCGGGACTGCACCATGCCTGCTGCTCGCGCATCGCCTCGACGCGCTCACCACCGAAGTCGCGGAAGCGCCACGCGCCGAGCAGGGTGCGTGCGCCGGGCTGCCACTGCCATCCCGCTTCGGTCCCGAAGACGGTGTGCGTGCCATCGGCCGAGAACACGTCCAGGCGCACGCGTGCCCAACACCGGCCGCCGTGGCCGTAGGGCGCGTACTGCGCCCAGCCACGCCCCAGCTCCAGGCCCAACGTGTTGCCACCGGCGCGCAGGTGGCCGGTGATGTCGTAGCTGGTGAAGCGAGCTCGCGTGCGTAGATCGCTCACGTGCGGGGCGAGCACGCCTTGGCCGGCAGGCACTCCGTTCACCCACACGGTGTGGTAGCCCACCGAAGCGACGTGCAGGATCGCCTGCACCGGGACCGCGGTGAGTTCCAGGCGGCGGCGCAGGCGCGGGTCGGGTGCGCGCATCCGTGAGGCCATCGCGTCGCGCCATTCGTGTTGCGGCTCGACTACGCGAGACGCCCGCCAGGCGCGGTCGTCGAAGTCGACTTCCTGCCACCCATCGGCAGCGTCGGCAGCGGAGCGCCAGTCGTCTGCCTGCGGACCGAGCGTGCGGTCACCGTCGGGCCACCGCCCCACGAGCACGAGGGCGAGGCCGGCCGGGTTGGCACGTGGACCGTCGTTCTCGGCGGCGACAGCGAAGGCGTTGCGTCCGGGCTGGAGGTCGCCGAGCTCGACCGCCAGGGCGCGGTCCCAACGGCCGCCGCGTGCCACCGCGCGGCCGTTGAGCCACACCCTCGCCCGGTCGTCGGCGTGGACGTAGAGGGTGGCTGCCGGTGGTGGCGCGGTGACGTCGAAGCTGGCGCGGAAGTAGCGTGTACCCGGCGGCGGCCCTTGGCTGCGATGGGGATCCTGGTGGGGATCCTCGTCGTGCCAGACCCAGGTGGGCGCGAGTTCGTCCCTCGGAGGTGTTCCGAGCCACGGCCCAGGCCAGTCGCTGGCGTCGCGCGGTCCTTGCACGAACGACGCCGCGGTGCTCCAAGACGACCACTTGCCGTCACCGTCGCGCACGCGCACGCACCAGGAGACGCGTTCCCCGACGGCTGCGACCAACCCCGCGCATACGACGTGCGGCGTCCAGGCCGCGGTGACGACCCCGCTGTCCAGCCCGGGGCCACGAAGCACGGCGGCGTCGCCGCCGGGGGCGTGGCCCAGGTCGGTGGGGGGCCCGGAAGGTAGCGCCGCGGCGCTACGGGCCGCCACCAGGCGGTAGGCCGTCTGTCTGCACCGGGTGCCGCCGCCTCCATCGCTCGCTTGCAGGCGCCACGACAGGCGTGGCGCGCGCGCGTCGAGGCCGACCGGGTCGACCTGGTCTTCGGTGCGCAGGTCGACCGCCAGCAATCGGCTCGGCGCCGACCCCGGGCGGTCGAACTCGGTGGCGCAGGCAGCCAGCAGGACGAGGGCGGCGAGGCGCACCATGCCCGCATGCTACGGCCGGACGGGTGCTGCGAGCGAACAGGTGAAGCGGACGGCGATCAGGCGTCCCGGCGCGCGGTCAGCTCCCCGTTCTCCATCTCCAGCTCGATCGTGCCGAGGTCGACGCGCTCGGGCGTGGCGTTGCGCTGCTCCACCTGCGCCACCATGGGTTGCGCCGCGGCGCCGAGCGTGCGCAGCACTTCGAGGGCGATCTGCCGGACTTGCAGCTCCGGATCGTGCTGCGCGAGCGCGAACACGCCGCGCGCTACGGCGTCGCCGCCGCGGCCGCGCAGGCCCTCGAGGGCGGTGCAGCGCACCGAGCGTTCCGGATCGCCGATGTGGCGCAGCAGGACCTCGGTCGCTGCCTCCGTCTCGAAGCCTCGCATGGCGTGCACGACGCTGAGACGCAGGTCGGGGTCGTCGGCGCGACGCATCAGCGTGGCGAAGGTCTCCGGCGACGGGAAGCGGGCCAGGATGTCGGCGGCCACCGAGCAGCTCCACCAGTCCTTGTCGCGCTGCCAGATCTGGGTGACGTGCGGCACGATCGATGGGTGGTTCCAGCGCGCGGCGAGCAGCATCGACGCCATGCGCAGGTCGGGATCGGCGTCGAGCATGAGGCGCCCGAGCGGTTGGGTCAGCTTCTCGGAGATGGAGACCAACGCATCGAGAGCGCGTTCGCGCAGCCACTGCGCCAATCCGCGGTTGAACTCGAGGAAGCGGCGCAGCACGCCGTCGGCGTCGGGCAGATCGGCGATCAGGCGGGCGGCGGTGGTGCGGGCTTCGGGATCCTCGTCGGCCAGCACCGTGAACAGCGGCTCCTCCATCTGCTGGGCGCAGGTCCGGGTGAGCTGGGCCAGTGCGTCGCCGATGACGCGCTGCACGTCCTTCTTCTCTTGCGGCAGGCGAGCGAACAGCATCTCCACCAGGTCGGGCGACGGGCGCTCGCACAAGGCGACGAGCGCCTCGCCACGCACCGTCTCGTCGTCATCGTGCGCCAGGTCCTTGAGCAACAGGTGCACCGTCGGATCGGTGGCGGACCGGCGCAGCTGGCGCACCGCCACGCGGCGCAGCTGTGGGCTGCTCTCCGGACGCAGCGCCGTCTTGAGCGGGCCGAGGAAGTCGGTGACCGAGGCGCTGTAGCCGATGATCTCGAGCACCACCGGCCGCAGGTCGCGCGTCGGCGTCGTGCCGGTGAAGGCGCGGCGCAGCGCGTCGACGACGGCTTGCCGGTCGAGCTTCCACAGCATCTGCGCCATTTCGCGCCGGCGCTGCAGCGGCGAGGCGCCGATCGCCTCGACCATGAGATCGCCGCAGTCGCGACCCGCCACCTGCGAGAGGTAGGCGAAGCCGGCGTCGCGGATCTTGGGGTTGTCGGCCGACAGCATGAACGCCAGCTTCTTGGGCGTGGCGTCGGGGTGCGTCGTCACCTGCACCAAGACCTCGTCGAAGAGGTCGAAGGAGATGGTGGCCGGGTTCTTCAGCTTGGCGACGAGGTCGTCGAAGCTCGTGTTCGGGCGGCGGAACAGCGCCATGTCACTTCCTCCGGATCGGGCGGTCCATCTGCAGGTCTCCGAGGTCGGAGGTGCTCTCGCCTCGCTTGTTCTTCAACTGGTCGACGGCACGCCGAACGACGGACTTGTCGGTGCAGTAGGTGAAGGCGGTCTCCTCCGAGATCGCGCCCTCGGCCAGCAGCCGGGTGATGTGCTGGTCGAAGGTCTGCCAGCCGACGCGGGCGCCGTCGCCGATGAGGTCGTAGAAGGTGCGGTCGGGCTTCTCGCCGAGCTTGATCATCTCACGCACCGGCAGGTTGTTGCCCATCACCTCGAGCGCGGCGACGCGTCCGCCCGACTCGCGTGGTAGCAGGCGTTGCGACACCACCATGCGCAGCGTGTCGGCGAGGCGCCCGCGGATGACCCGCTGCTCGTCGGCCTCGAACATGCCGACGATGCGGTTGACGGTCTGGCCGGCGTCGATCGTGTGCATCGTGCTGAGCACCAGGTGGCCGGTTTCGGCGGCCTTCAGGGCGATCTCCACCGTGTCGCGGTCACGGATTTCGCCGACGAGGATCACCTTGGGCGCTTGCCGCAGGGCAGCGCGCAGGCCGGCCGCGAAGCTGGTGAAGTCGCTGCCCAGCTCGCGCTGGTTGACCGTGGCGGTCTTGTGCGGGTGCCGGAACTCGATCGGGTCCTCGAGCGTGAGCACGTGCACGGCCTTGGTGCGGTTGATGCGGTCGATCACCGCTGCCAGCGTCGTCGACTTGCCCGAGCCGGTGGCGCCGGTGACCAGCACCAGCCCGTTGGCGAGGCCGGCGATCTCGTCGAGGATCGGTGGCAGCTTGAGCGACTCGAGGGTGGGCACTTCGCTCGGCAGCACCCGCAGCACGACGCCGAAGTGACCGCACGTCTTGAACACGTTGACGCGGAAGCGCGGGCCGCCGGCGAGTGCGTAGGCGCAGTCGCACGACCCGTTGGCGTGGAGGTCGTCCCACAGCCGCTTCTCTTCGCCCAGCAGGGTCGTCACCAGGCGCGTGGTGTCCTCGCCGGTGAGCGGCGCGCGGCCCGGCACCGCGACCAAGCGGCCGTCGGCCTCCATCTGCGGCGCGCGACCGACCGTCAGGTTGATGTCGGAGACGCGGCCGCGTGCCGACAGCACCTCTCGCAGTAGGCTCTGGACGACATCGGGCTCGGCGGCGGCGACGGTCATCGCGTGCCCCCCGGCGCGCCGGAGAGGCGGCGGTCGGTCATGCGGCGCTCGGAGCTCGACTGCGCGTTGCCGGAGCGGGCGCGCACCTCTTCGAGCATGTCCCGGTACTCCTCGGGCACGGTCGGAAGGCGCTCGATGAAGCGGCGCTTGTCGACGCAACGGTCGAAGGCTTCCTCCGGCGAGATCTTGCGCGCGTCCAGCAGCTCGGCGATGGCGTCGTCCATGGTCTGCATGCCGAGACGCTTGCCGGTCTGCAGGGCGTTGATGAGCTGATGGGTCTTGCCCTCGCGCACCAGGTTGGCGACGGCCGGCGTGTTCACCATGACCTCGAGCGCCGCCACGCGGCCACGGCCGTCGGCGCGGCGGAAGAGGGTCTGCGAGATGACGCCCTTGAGCGACTCGGACAGCGTCGTGCGCACCTGCTCCTGTGCGTCGGTGGGGAACACGTCGATGATGCGATCGACGGTCTTCATGGCGCTCGGCGTGTGCAGGGTGGCGAGCACGAGGTGGCCGGTAGCCGCCGCCTCGAGGGCCAGCTGGATGGTCTCGAGGTCGCGCAGCTCGCCGACCAGGATGATGTCCGGGTCCTCACGCAGGGCGCCGCGCAAGGCCGCCGCGAACGATTGCGTGTGCTGCCCGACCTCGCGGTGGTTGATCAGGCAGTTGACCCGCGAGTGACGGAACTCGATCGGGTCCTCGATGGTGAGGATGTGGTCGCGGCGGTTCTTGTTGGCGTAGTCGACGATGGCGGCCAGCGTCGTCGACTTGCCCGAGCCGGTGGCGCCGGTGACCAGCACCAGGCCCTTGTCGAGCATTGCGAACTGCCGGGCGATCGGCGGCAGCCCGAGCTGCTCGATCGTCATGATCTTGCTCGGGATCTGGCGGAACACGGCCCCGGCCCCCGACGCCTGGCGGAAGTAGTTGGCGCGGTAGCGGCCGATCCCTTCGATCTCGTAGGCGAAGTCGATGTCGCCGGTCTCGTCGAACTGCTTCATCTTCGCTTCGGGCGCGATCTCGCCCAGCAGGGCGAGGAGCTCCTCGTGATGCAGTTCGCGGTACTTGATCGGCTCGAGGTCGCCGTTGATGCGCAGGCACGGCTGCGAGCCGGCCGACATGTGCAGGTCGGACGCGCCCTGCGCGTTCATCAACCGGAAGAAGGCGTCGATCTTTGCCATAGCACTCTCTCGTCCGGTATCGGCGCGGCGGCGGGGTCGACTGTGTCGGCCCCGGGACAATCGACCTCCGGATTTGTCCGGGGTCGGCGGCCGGACGGGCGTGCGACCCGGTGCCGCTGCGGCCGGCATCCGCTGCCGGCTGGGGGCGCCGAAGCGTTGCTCAGCTGGTGCCGCTCCTTGGCTCGGTCTCCGGTCGCGCGAGATCGGGCTCACCACAGCCGCGGGCGATGAAGGCGCGCGCCTGCCGCAGCGACGCGGCCGCCATCTGCTCCGGCGACCGAGGGCTGGCCTCGGGCTCCGTCGGGTCGATCGGCGCACCGACGGCGACCTCGAGCGAGCCGCGCCGCGGCAAGCGGCGCAAGTCTGGCAGCACGTCACGCGTGCCGCGCAA
Organism: Planctomycetota bacterium; assembly: GCA_041398565.1. Classification (GTDB taxonomy): domain Bacteria; phylum Planctomycetota; class UBA1135; order UBA1135; family UBA2386; genus DATGPD01. Next base: position 1,756,759 of record JAWKUN010000002.1, read on the forward strand.
GGCGATGGGTACCACGTCAGCGCCGGCGTTCGCTGCCGCGACGAACGCGCCGCGGTGGAAGGCGAGCAGGCCGGGAACGTCGCCGAAGGTGCCCTCGGGGAAGAAGAACAGGCTGTCTCCCTGGCGCAGGCGCGCGATGGCCTGTGCGGTGGCCGACCCGTTCGAATGGCGCGGGTGGCGGTCGACGAAGAGTGTGCCGAGCCGGTGCAGCGGCCAGCGCAGGAAGGCCGACCGCGCCAGCTCGCTCTTGGCGACGAAGGCGAACCGGAGAGGCAGCGCTGCCAGCAACACGATCGCGTCGAGCTTGCTGGTGTGGTTGGCGACGAAGACGCAGGGCAGGCGCAAACGGTGCAGGTGGTCGCGGTCGCGAACCTCCAGGCGGAGGCCGGTCATCCCGATCCACAAGCGCGCGCCGGCGCGCGCCACGCAGTGGGCCCAGCGGGCGCGAGGCGCCAGGACGATGCAGGGCCAGACGAGTGCGCACAGGACGAAGAAGGTGACGCGCGCATACCAGCCCCAAGCGGTCCTGGAGTGCGGGGACGTCGTCGCGCGCGCGCCCATCGTGTCCTCGCCGAACCCCGTCGACGGCCTGAGAGTTTCAGGCCGCACCGCGGGTCGCGATGGCCGTGTTGCCTCTTGTTCTCCGATGGTCTCGACTCGACGGGCGGCACGTTGCGTTTGCGCCGTGCACGGCGGTTTGTCATCCCTGGCACCGCCACTCCGGCCATCGGTGCCGACGGAACCGGTGGGCACCGCCTCTCGCGGAACGCGTCGAGCGACAGGACTTGTTCGGCGGCAGCTCTTCGAGCTGGGCCGGCCCGGCCGCGGCGCAACGCGAACATGTGTTGGCGCGTCGCCCCTGTTCCTCGCCGAAAACCGTGGCTTGCCGACGGGGTTCCGCGCACCATGCGACTGGCCCGCCGATCAGTGACGGCGGCCGTGGAGTTGGAGAACCCATGCGAACGAGAGATCTCGTCTTCGCCATCCTTGCCTCCGCCCCGTTCGGGGTCGCTCAGCTGCCCGTGTGGCAACAGAAGTTCCCGCCGTCGACACCGGGTGGCCTCCTCGCGATGTCCTACGACGATGTCGGGCAGCGCACGCTCGGCATCGACTACGACACGTCGAACCGGATCCGCGTCTGGACGTGGAGTGGGACCACTTGGAACGTGCGAGCCACCCAGGGCGGTCCGACCTCGGGGTCCTCGTCGGTGACCGCGTGCTTCGACAGCCGCAGGGCGGTGCTCGTCATGGTCCGCTTCACGGGCGCCACGATCGAAACGTGGGAGCTCGCCGGGACGGACACGTGGACGCGCACGTTCCCGACCGGCGCCCCATCGTTGGGCGTGGATCGCATGAGCTTGCACTACTCGCGCGCCGGGGCGGTGAGCATCCTCGTCGGGCAGGCTTCGACGTCGGCGCCGGTCGCCGTGTACCACTATTCGCCGTCGTCCTGGCAGCTGCGGTCGACGACCGGTGCCCCGACGGCCGGAGCGGGCAACACCGCCTACGACACGCGTCGCGACCGGATCGTGCTGTTCAGCGGCACCTCGACGGTCGCGGACACGTGGGAGTTCGACGGCGTCAGCTGGACGCGCCAGCAGCCGGCCAACAGTCCTCCCGCCCGTGTGAGCACGGCCATGGCGTTCGATCCCACGCGTGGCCGCTGCGTGCTGCAGGGTGGCAACGTCGGCAACCCGTTCACGTGGGAGTGGGACGGCAGCAACTGGCAGATCAACCTGGCAGCGCCGCCGGCGGCGCAGAACGGCCGCATGGCGCACGACGCGCTGCGTGGCCGCATGGTCTTCGTCGGGGTCGGCGGCCCGCTCGAGACGTGGGAGTATTTCGTTCCCCGTCAGGCAACGCACGTCCCGTTCGGCACGGCATGCGCTGGGTCCGGCGGCCTGCCGACCCTGGCTGCCAGCGCTGGCAGTCTGCCGTGGCTCGGCGAGACGCTCACGTGCACCCTGACCAACCTGCCGACTTCGCCACTCTCGGTGCCGTTCGGCCTGCTCGGCAGCTCCACGCAGACGTGGCTCGGCGTGCCGTTGCCCTTCGACATGGGAGTGTTCGGCGCCACCGGTTGCACGCTCTACACCTCGGTCGAGGTCAGCGTCCAGCTCGCGAACGCCGGCGGCACCGCACAGTGGCAGGTCGCGATCCCGGCCACCGTCGCCTTGCGCGGGGCGTTCTTCTACCAGCAGGCGCTGGTGCTGGATCCCTCGGCCAATCGGTTCGGCGCCACTCTCACCAACGCAGCACGCGCGGTGATCGGCGACCGCTGAGCGCTGTCTCCAGTGGTCGTCGGGGCCGTCAGGTGTCTGGCGGCCGGACGTCGGATCGCTACGTGCGGCTTCCTGCCCGAGGCGCCCCGGCAGCGTGTCAGCGCCAAGTCCGTCGCGCTGTTCGCAGCCCACCGCTCGCGGCACGGCCAGTTGGAAACCGCCACGTGAACTTGCCAAGCTGACTCGATTCCGGAGCACAAGCGGTACGCGTTGAGTCCGCCAGGAAACGGGAGTAGCTTCTGCGCCGCGTAACCCGCTGCGGCGCATTCCCCTCAAAGAGTCAGCGCCGTATCCCACCCCCGCGAGCTCGATACTCCGGGGGTCGACTTTCGTACGCAGCGCCGCGCTTCCGCGCCACGCTGTCGCGCCGCGAGTCCGAGGAACCAGATCTACGCCTCCGGCACGATCGGAGAACCAGATCCAGGTCACCGCGTCGTCGGATTGCTCCGGTCGCTCAGCCGGGCTTCGGACCGGACCAGTGTGGCCATCGACAACTCCTTCGGCCCAGCAGAGCGCGGCTGCCTACACGGAGAACGAGTCGGCGACTTGGAGCTGCATGGCACCTCGACGTCCGAAGCGATCGATCCCAACGAGTTGTCCGTCGGCAGACACGGCGTCGGCAGGAGCGATCTGACGAGATGGTCATTCTTCAGGGGCCTTTTTCTTCGTTGCGTGCCGTTCGGCCGAGGTAAGCATCGTGACCCTGCCCTTGGCATCGACACCCGCGACGAACGGGATCGCGTAGTCGCGCAGCTTCTTGCGAATGCGCGGGTAGGCGCGCGCGAAGGCCTCGGCCGTGGCTGCGCCGCTGAGATTGCCACTCGTGAGTACGAAGGCCGCTACCCTGGCCGCCAGCAACGCGTCGAATTCTACCCGCCGCCGCCGGATGCGCTGGTCCTTCGTGAGGACGACCCAGCCTCGCCGTCCGACCTCACTGAGCCACTCGTGGTCCGGCGTCGAGGCGTCGAAGTGGTCTTGGAGGAGTTCGACTCGGACCTTGTGAGCTCGAAGTGCTGCCGGGACGCTCGTCGAGCCGAGACACGCGTCGAGGAACAGGACTGGCTCAGGCAGCGGCCGGGCCAAACCACTTCCTCACCAGGTCCTCGATCGTGTCGCGGTCGACGCGGTAGTCGGTGGCGAGGTGTCGCATCAAGTCTCCGGCCCGGTAGCGATCGAGGATCACGTCGACGGGTACTCGGGTGGACGCGAGTACCGGCTGACCGAACGCGATCTGCGGATCGATCGACACGAGTCGTGGTTCGTGCGGATCGCGCCGCCATGGAAACATGCGGGCAGCGACTCCCGCGGCGTCGCGCTCGATCCGAGTAAGACCAGCTTCCATGATTTCGCGCATGGCGAGCTGGCCGTGGCGAGACACATCGACGAGCTTGCCGTAGCGCTCGACGAACAGTCCGACCCCATCGGTGCTGAATTCCTGCTCGATCAGCGGGCGCTCCTTGCCTAGCTCCTTCGCCACGTAGTCGAGTGCGCGACGGACCTTCTGCAGCGAGATGTCGTGTCGCTTGCGGATAGTTGCGAGGACGCTGCACTCGACCAGATTCCAGAAGGACAACCCGAACGGATCGATGCTCGCGGGATGCACTACCGGTGACGCACGGCGGGGACCGGATTGGGTCCGGTAGTTCTGGCCCCGTAACCAGACGCGCAGCGTGTTGGGCACGAGCCCGAGCCAGCGCGCTGACTCGGCCAGCGTGTAGTTCGGCAGGTCGCGCGGGTCGGGGAGTGGCTGGGAACGCTTCGTCACGGCTGACTCTTTGGCAACAGCGATCACAACTCTACCACTGACGATCACGCGTGCGATCCTTGGTAGCACGGCGCCGCTGGGGTGCCGAATCCAGTTCCAGGCGTTCCTTCGCCTCGCTCTCGCCCAGATCCATCTGCCAGCGCTGCCGCTCGTCACGCAGGCTTCGGATGCGGAGCAGCGTCGACGTCGCGTTCGACCTCCTCGAGGATGCCACGCAGATCCCAGACGGTGTAGGCAGCCATTGCCGGACGTCCGATTGCCTCGACCGACGCTCTCGGTGTTCCGTCCCAGGGTGCGGAGTGGCAGGCGCGGTCCCTGCGGCCAAACGTGCGGGTTGAGCGCCCATCGGCCTCCTGATCCAAAATCACGCCCGCAGTGCAGACACGAAGGGGAGTCGCCCCGAGCGGATCGCGGCGGAGCCGTGCACGGCTCGCCAGACCCTCTCCTCGACACCACCTCTCGCGCAGCGAGAGGTGGTGGAGAGTAGGGGAGTCGAACCCCTGACCTCGACAATGCCATTGTCGCGCTCTACCAACTGAGCTAACTCCCCACCGGGAGCCGGGCGCTGGATCGGAGCGCCACAGGGGCGGCCGACGCTAGCGAGAACGGGCGCGGGTGCAAGCACGGCTAGGCGCATTTTTCGCGTCGGTTCACCGTCGACCCATCTGGCGTGGCCAGAGCCTCGGCGCTACTTTCTCCCCCGCGCATCGTGGTCAGCGGTGTGCTCCGCGCGAGCGGAAACTTCTGAACAGATTTCAAGGCGGTCCGAGTCCTCGTGCTCGGGCGGAGGCAACCGTGGTCAAGAAGACTTCGCTGTTGGACAAGTTGGTTGGGCGCTGGCGCACGTCAGCGGGGGTCGAGGTGCACGAGGGGTCGCGCGCGACTTCAGGGTCGAGTTCGACCACCAGCCGGATCTCGGGGCAGCAGCCCTCATCGAAGGCCCAGACGGGGCTGCCGGCGCAGCCCAAGGCCCAGGCTCGTCCGGTCGAGCCGGAAGTGGCGGAAGTGTTGGCGCAACCCATGCTCGACCGAGCCAGCGGGCGCAAACTCAGCGTCAAGGAAGAGGCGCTCCTGACGATGGACGGCGGGCTCAAGGAACTCGCCAGCCTGATGCGTGGCGTGCAGGTGCGACTCGATGCCGAGGGTGCCCAAGTCGGGGCCTTGGCCGAGGACATCAAGCTGCTGCCGGCGCTCGGTCAGGCGCAGCTCGAGGCCCTGCGCGCGGTGGCGGCGCAGCTCGAGCAGCAGGGGTTGACCAACGAGAGGCTCGTGCAGTCGGTGGCCGACCTGCCCGCCGCGCTGACCGGTCTGCGCGCAACGCTCGACCGCGTCGTCGCGACGGACGAGCGCACTGCGAGCACGCTCTCGGAGTTCCGCACGGCGATGGACAGCATCCACTCGGCGATGCGCGAGACGGTCGAGCACGCGCGCGCGCAGGGTGAACGCAGCGACAGTGCGCTGCGCGCTCAGGACGCCCGCGCCGAACGTGTCGTCGAGTCGCTGCAGCAGGTGGTGCGCGGCCAACAGGACCGCACCGAGCGCCTGGCGAGTTCGGTCGAGCAGCTGGCCAGCGGCCAGCAGGGGCAGGCCGATCGGCTGGCCCGCTCCGTCGACGCGGCGATCACGTCGGCCGTGCAGGGTGTCAACCGCGACGGCGGCGAGTTGCGCGACGCAGTGAAGGGGCTGCAGCGCAGCCACGAGGACTCGAGCAAGGCACTGCGTCTGGCGCACGAGGATCAGGCCACGCGCTTGCAGCGCATCGTCGAGGACGGGCAGCGCGGCAACCGCAACACGTTGGTCGTGCTGGTGCTCATCTTCGTGGCGATCCTGGCGGCGGCCGGCCTTCTCCTGTTCCGGTGAGGGCGCGCCGGGGCGCGTCGAGCCAGAGCCTGTTCGCTTCTGTGGCGACGTCGCGGTCGAGCCAAGAGGTGCGCCGCGTGCGCGGACCGGTGCGGTCCGCGAGCCGGGCGTTCTCGGTACGGCGAGGATGAGTGGCCCGCAGCCATGATCCGTGCTTCGCGTCTCGGCCTCGTGCACCTGGTTCGCCACGGTGAGACCGTCGGCGAGTCGGCCGTGCGCTACTGGGGGCGAACCGATCTGGCACTGTCCGAGGTCGGACGGGCGCAGGTGCGTGGACTCGCCGCCGCCTTGCCGGCGCCGCGCGTCGACGTGGTCGTGCACTCCCCGCTGCGGCGTGCGGTCGAGTCGGCGCAGATCCTGATCGAGCACTGGCAGCTCGGGCAGGCCGCCGTCCGCGTCGAACCCGGCTTCGGCGAGGTCGATTTCGGTGACTTCGAGGGGCTCACTCGCGACGAGATCGCGGCGCGAGACCCGGCTTGGTTCGCGACCTGGGAACGCGGAGAGCACGTAGGCTTCCCGGGCGGCGACACCCTGGCTGCTTTCTCGGCGCGCGTCGGTGCCGCGTTCGAACGAGTCCAGACCGAGCTGGCCGGCGACCTGTTGGTCGTGGTGCATCGCGGTGTGATCCGACAGATCGCCAACGCGCTGGTGCCCGGCGCGGGCGACCAGCCGACGCACTTGGCCAGTCTGTCGACCCTCGACGTGCCGGACGCGCGCGTCGTCAGGTGGAACGAGCGCGGCGACGAGAACGCAGACCCGCGACCACGTTGACCGGTGCGCCGGGTGGTGTGGCATCGGCCCGGCCCGAGGCTGCGACGCGGCCCGGCGGAGTATGCCGACTTGGCTGTGGCCGGCGGACTCGTGCTCTCGAGGGCGGGCAGCAATGGGGTTTGAAGCAGTCCGACACAAATTGTTGTCGGTCTCTTGACGCTCCGGACGCGTTCCGACAGTATTTGTTGTCGGTCAACACCGAGCCCAAGATCATGTCCGAATCTCCTTCCCCGTCCCCGTCCCCGACATCGCGCTCGCCGCAACCCGATCGCACCGTAGCGGCTCCCTCTGCTCCGTCGCTGTCGGCCCCTGGTCCGACCCCGCGCCAGTTCGCCTTCGACCTCGACATCGACGCCCCCCGCGACGCGGTGTGGCGCGCCTTGGTCGACCCGCGCGAGATCGAGCGCTGGTTCGCACCCGATGCCACCGTCGAGCCGCGCCTGGGCGGGCGTCTGACGTGGCGTTGGCGCGACTTGCACACCTGGGTGTGCACCATCGAAACCTGGCAGCCGGGCGAGCACCTGCGCCTGCGCTACGACTCCGCCGTCGACGACGGCGCCGGCAGCAAGAAGCCGCTCATGATGGACTTCGTGTTGGCGGCACGCGGCAGCATCACGACCCTGCGCCTCGTGCACGCGGGCTTCGGACCGGAGGCCGACTTCCGCCAGGAGTACGACGGCATCTCGCGCGGTTGGCCGGTGGAGCTGCACAGCTTGAAGCTCTACCTCGAACGTCACCGCGGCCAAAACCGCGTCGCCACCTGGTTCACCCAGCCGACGCACCTGGCACCCGACGCCTCGTGGGCGCGTCTGGTCGGGCCGCAGGGTCTGGCCGGAGCTGCCGGCATCGAGGTGCTGCGTCCGGGGGCGCCGTTCGCCCTGCGCACGCCCGACGGCGACGAGTTCCGCGGCACCGCGCTCGTGTGCAGCGCGCGCGAGTTCACCGGCGTGGTCGACAACCTCCACGGTGCTTGGCTGCGCGTGTCGGTGGAGACGTTCACCGGTGCCAGCGTGCTGTGGTTCTGGCTCGCGACCTACGGCGAAGATCCGGCGCTGACGCGCGCGCGCGAAGGACGCCTGCGCCGCTTCCTCGCCGACTTGTTCCCTGCGACAGGCGGCGTCGCGCGATGACAGCCACCATCGACGTGGTCGCCGACGCCGAGCGCGCCGTCGTGCTCTTCGACCGCACGCGACTCGAGCTGTTGCGGGCGCTCGACGAGCCGCGCTCGGCGGCGGCGCTCGGCCGCGCCCTCGACTTGCCGCGGCAACGGGTGAACTACCATCTGCGCGAGCTCGAGCGCGAGCGCCTGGTCGAGTGCGTCGCCGAGCGTGCCCGCGGCAGCGTCGTCGAGCGCGTGTACCGGCGCAGCGGCCAGCGCTACGTGGTGTCGGGCGCGGCGCTCGGCGCCTTGAGCGCCCGACCGGACGCCGTCGCCGATCGCTTCTCCAGCGACTACCAGATGGCGTTGGCGTCGCGCGCGGTGGAGGAGCTCGGCGCGCTGCAGGCCGGCGCCGCTGCCGCCGGCCAGGCTCTCCCCACCCTGTCCTTGTCGGTCGAAGTGGCGTTCGCCACGCCCGGCGAGCGCAGTGCCTTCGCCGAGGAGCTGGCCGACTCCGTGGCGACTCTCGTGCAGAAGTACCACGCCGGAAACGACGCCGGCGCTCGCACCTACCGCCTGTATCTCGGCGCCTACCCCAAGCCGCGCGGCTGAGCCCGACGGATTTCGCCGCCGATCGCCAGTGCGGGCTTTGCAGGCGCCGGCGCGTCGCGAAGATGCTCGATCCGCTGCCGCTCGCTCCCTGCGATCCGCCGCTTCGCGACGACCCTCCGATCGACACGATGGACACTCCGCGCCTGCGCTTCGCGCCTTCGCCCACGGGCCCGCTGCACCTCGGCGGTGCGCGCACCGCCATCTACAACTGGGCCGTCGCCCGCGCGCTCGGTGGTCGCTTCCTCCTGCGCATCGAGGACACCGACACGGCGCGCAACACCGAGGACGCGCTGCGCATCATCCTCGAGGGGCTGCGCTGGATCGGCGTCGACTGGGACGAGGGACCCGAGGTGGGGGGGACGCACGGGCCCTACTTCCAGAGCGAGCGTCTCGCGCTGTACGCGCGCTACGCCGAAGTCCTGCTCGCGGCCGGCCACGCCTACAAGTGCTACGCCACGCCCGAGGAGGTCGAGGCCGGGCGCGCCCGGCTGCTGGCCGAGGGCAAGAAGGGCATGTACGACCGCCGCGACCGCGACCTCACGGCGGAGCAGCGCGCGCGCCACGAGGCCGAGGGGCGGGCCCCTTCGCTGCGCTACCGCATGCCGCTCGAGGGCAAGTTCGTGCTGCAGGACGCGATCCGCGGCACGGTCGAGGTCGACGTGGCCGAACTCGACGATTGGGTGATGGTGCGTCCCGACGGCATGCCGACCTACAACTTCGCGTGCGTGGTCGACGACAGCGAGATGAAGATCACGCACGTGGTGCGCGGCGAGGAGCACCTGATGAACGCCTTCAAGCAGGCGATCATGTTCGAGGCACTCGATCTGGAGCTGCCGCGCTACGCGCACGTGCCGCTCATCCTCGGCAAGGACGGCAAGAAGCTCAGCAAGCGCGACGTGTCGACGAACATTCTCGACTACCGCGACAAGGGCTATCCGCCGGACGCGGTGTTCAACTACATCGCGCTGCTCGGGTGGTCGTTCTCCGGCGACCGCGACGTGTTCTCCAGGGAGGAGATGCTGGCGCGCTTCAGGATGGAGGACATCCACGCGGCCGGCGCCAAGTTCGACGAGGAGAAGCTGCTGGCGATGTGCGGCCACTACATCCGCCAGATGGGGCGGGCCGACCTCGTCGCCGCCGTGCGCCCGTGGCTGGTGCGCGATGGCGCGGTCCCCGAGGCGGCGTTCGCCTCGCATCCCGGCCTCATCGAGAACGCGGTGGCCTGCTACCAGGAGCGCATCGACCGCTACGGCGACCTGCCGGGCAAGCTCGGCTGGGTCCTGGTCGATCCCGAACTCGACGACGGCGCCAAGAAGGGACTCGCCAAGCACGCCGACGCGCCGCAGTGGTTGCGTGCCTACGCCGATCTACTGGAGGCGACGCCGCTGCCGCCGTCGTTCCCGGCCGACCGCGAGCGATGCGACCGCGCGGTCGCGCTGCCGGTGCCGAAGGATGCGGTCTTCCCGGCCGCAGACCAGCTCGGCTTCTTTGCCCCCCCGCACATCGAGGCGCAGATGCGCGCCTTCGCCGAGGAGCGCGGTATCAAGTTCGGACACCTGGTGCAGCCGGTCCGCGCGGCGCTCACCGGCACCGACAAGGGGCCGGGCCTGTTCGACGTGGTCTTCTTGCTGGGCAAGGAGGCGTGCGTGCGTCGGCTGCGGCGCCACGCCACGTCTGCCCGCAGCTGACGCACCGCAAGCCGTTGCCGCAGCCGACGCGTCGGTAGGCGCGCCCCGGATGTGACTTGTCGCCGGTTGCCTGGCGCGATGCCAGGGGGTACGCGTGTCGGCATGCCTCGGTCGCGCGTACCTCTCTCCCTGGCCAGTCTCGTGCTGCTGAGCGGTGTCGCGATCGCCCAGCGTGTCAGCGATCGCCGGGCGACGCCGGCCGACAGCGGGTTGCTCGACAACCCCGACTCGCGCTCGCGCGTCGTCTGGTCGATGACGCTCGCCGGGAAGGGGGACAGCTGGCAGCGCGTCGAGCTCGGAGCCTGCGCGCTGCCGCCGGGGAGCATGCTCGTGGTGGGACTGGCGGATCGCTCCGCCGTGCAACACCTCGACGCGAACAGTCTGCGTGCCTACGGCTCGCGCTCGTGCTTCTTCGACGGTGGCGATCTGCGCCTCGACCTGGTGGCGGGGCCGCGGACCGTCGGCAACCGGGTGGTGGTCGTCGCCGTCGAACACGGTCTGGAGCTGGCGCCGCAGACGCTGTGCGGCAGCGATGATCGCGTGCTGAGCTCGGATCCCCGGGTCGGCCGCACCTGGCCGACGCGCTGCACCGGCTTCTTGATCCTGCCGGATCTCGGTGTCACCGCCGGCCACTGCGTGAACGCCAACGACGTCATCGAGTGGAACGTGCCGCTGTCCGACCCCAACGGCACTCCGCGCCAAGCCGCGCCGCGCGACCAGTATCCCATCCAATGGGTGGCGTCGCGCTACGCCGGCAGCGGTAGCTCCAACGACTGGGCGGTGTTCCGCATCGGCATCAACAGCGAGACCGGCAAGCTGCCCAACCACGACCGCGGCTTCACCTGGTTCCAACTCGGCTCGCCGTCCCTGGTGCAGCCCTTCGATGCGGTCTCGATCACCGGATACGGCGAGGTGGCGCCACCGGTCGACCCGCGCTGGAACTCGGTTCAGAAGCGCCACGCCGGGGCGGTGATGCAGAACCTGATGCAGCCGCCCGACCCGACCGTCCTGTTCACGGCGGTCGACACCAGCGGCGGCAACTCGGGCAGCCCGGTCGTGCTCGACCGTTCGGGCCGGGTCGTGGCCGTGCACACGAACGGCTTCTGCGACCCCACCGCGCCGGAGCTGATGGCGTTCGCCTTCACGCGCGGCGTGGAAGGGTGGGGACCGGCCGGGCTCGTGCAGTGGGAGGCGACGGGCGGCGCTCCCGATGGCCACGTGTCGATGGCCTGCCCGATCTACATCAACCACCCGTTCGGCAACATGGCGGCGTGGCTCGGCCACGACCTGGTGTTCGACGCCAGGTTCGAGGGCTTCGGCGCCAGCGACATCCTGCAGGTGAAGCTGAACGCGAGCAGCGACGCTGCCGAGGCGCAGGTGACGCAAACCGGCGGCGACGACCTCGGCGGTGGTTGGCGCCGCTATCGGATCCCGCTGGTGCCCTCGGCGTGGACGACCTCGACGTCGCTGGCCAATGTGCTCACCACGCTCGTCGATCTCACCTTCGACCCGTCGCTGTGCCCGGGCAGCGCCCGCCTGCACCTCGACAACGTGGCGTTCCAGCCGTGGGACGCCGGTTGGTCGCGTCCGGCGGGCAACATGGCGACGCGCGTCGACCGCCCGGAGTTCGCCGCGGTGCTCACCGCCGAGCTGGCGACCGGCGTCCTGCCGCGGGTCAGCACCTTCGGGGCAGGTTGCCCGCACAGCAGCGGTCTGGCAACGCTGGCGCCGCAGGGGGTGGCGCGGGTCGGCGGCCAGGCGCGGGCGACGGTCACCGGCCTGCCGGCGACCAGTGCGGTCGGTCTGTTCCTCATCGGCTTCTCGCGCAACGAATGGGGCGCGCTGCCGCTGCCGCTGCCCCTCGCCTTCCTGGGCCGGGCCGACTGTCGGTTGTCGGTGAGTCTCGACATCGTGCTCGACGTCGGGATCACCGGCGGCGTCGCCAGCTCGACGCTCGGCTTGCCGGCCGCCGCCAACGTCCTCGGGCTCGCCTTGTTCGAGCAGTTCTTGCTGGTCGAGACGAGCAGCGCCGTGGCCCTGACCCAGGCGGCCCAGTTCCTGGTGGGCAGCTGACCTTTCCGGCCGGTGTCGCAGTCGGCGTGCGGCGCGCGGGCGGCGAGCCAGGAGCGGGTTCGATCACGGCATGACCTCGAGCAGGAGATCCGCCGACTCGAGGCCATGCCATCCGACCCTGGCCGCGCCAAGGCGATTAGGATGTTGCGACGGCGCCTCGATGGCGCCTGACCAGTCAGTTCAGGTTCAGGAGGCTTCCATGACCGTGATTCGACCCCTGCCGGCGCTCTTGCTCGTGTGCGTCGGCCTGTCCGCGCAGGAGGGACAGACGAGAGAGAAGGACGAGACCGCGCGCATCGACAGCGTCGGCGCCGCCCTCGATACGGCCTTGGCCAAAGCGCGCACGCACGCCAAGCGCGTGTTGGTCGTGTGGACCGACGGCGGTGCCGCCGGCGAGGCCCTGGCCAAGGCGATGAAGGCGCGCGCGCTGTCGCACCTGCTGCAGTACGAGTACGCGGTGGCGACCGTGTCCGCAATCGATGGCGCGGCCCTCGCCAAGCAGCTCGGCTGCGAACGCTTGGTCCTCGAGCCGCCTGCGGCCGCTGTGCTCGACGCCGAGCGGCGCGTGCTCGCTCGGCTCGGTCACGCCGACCTGTTCGAGGGCGACGCGGTCGCCGCCAAGGCCCTCACCGAGAAGCTGGGCGAGCTGAAGGCCGAGCCGCTCGACGGCGACGCCGTGCTGGCGGCGGGCCTGGCTCGAGCCAAGAAGCTCGACTTGCGCGTGTTCGTGCGCTTCGACGCGCCCTGGTGAGGGTGGTGCAAAGTGCTCGAGGAGTTCCTCGAGCGACCGAAGGTGGCACCGCTGCTGGCCAAGGACTGGGTCGACGTCATGATCGACACCGAGCGCATGACGCACGGGCAGGCGATCATGGATCGCCTCAAGGGCAAGCGGCAGGGTGGCCTGCCCTGGATGATCGTGCTCGATGCCGACGGCAAGGAGCTGATCACCTCGAACAAGGAGGACGGCGGCGGCAACATCGGCGGACCGGTGCAGCCCGAAGAGATCGCGCATTTCATACAGATGCTGCGACGCACGAAGCAGCACATGAGCGACGAGGACGTGGCGACGGTGGAGGGTGAGCTGAACGAGTACGCCAAGCCCTTCCAGAGACCGCAGCGCCGGTAGGTGTCATCTCGCTGCGCTGGCGAGTCGCGCGCCGTTGCGCGGACTCGCCGAGCGCGGCGGCCCACGTCGCTCCGGTCGGACCGCATTGCGGCGCCGGCTGCGTCGCGGCCGGCCGCACCTGCGCCTTCCGGCCACGCGCCACGTGTTGCGACGGTCCCCACTCGACCTCGTCCGTTGCCGCCGGATCGCTCCCATCCAGATCTTCTGCACTTTTGGAAAGTATCTGGATCTAGTCTGAATTCAGATTCGAACAGATCGATGGTGGACCCGGCCGAACAACTGCGCGCGCGCGGCATGCGCGTCACTGCCCCGCGTCTCGCCGTGCTGCGTGCCGTGACCTCGTGTCCACACAGCACGGCGGAGGCGGTGCTGGCAGACGTCCGAGCCTGCATCGGGACGGTCTCGCGGCAGGCGGTCTACGACACGCTCGCCAGGCTGACCGAGGGCGGTCTGATCCGGCGGATCCAGCCGGGCGGCCAGCCAGCGATCTACGACCCGCGCGTCGGCGACAACCACCATCACGTGGTTTGCCGCGCGTGCGGTGCCGCCAGCGACGTGGACTGCGTCGTCGGCCGAGTTCCTTGCCTCGACGCCCCCGACACCGACTACCGCGTGGAGGAGGCGGAGATCATCCACTGGGGCACGTGCCCCGACTGTCTGCGCGGGGCTGGCGGTGGGGGCGGCACGTCGCGCCCGCGCCGCTCGCGCGCGCAGACCGGACCAACGAGTTCCATCGCAGGAGACGAATCATGAACGAGACAGCATCCATCCAACGGCGGCGCTCGCACGTCGCCGCCGTCACCGTCGGCCTGTCGGCGCTGATCAGCGCGTGCGCCGCGCCTGGCGAGAAGAGCCGAGCCGCCGACCCCATGGCCGGGAGCCAAGCCAACGCCGCCGACGCGATCGCCGGTTGTCCGGTGACCGGCGCGACCGCACTCCCGCCGGCCCATGCGACCGGCCGCACCAACGACGACTGGTGGCCGAACAAACTGGACCTGACCGTCCTGCACCGCAACCCGGCCGAGGGCGACCCGATGGGCGCCGGCTTCGACTACGCCGCGGAGTTCGCCAAGCTCGACCTGGCTGCCCTGAAGAAGGACATCGAGAAGGCGCTGACGACGTCGCAGGACTGGTGGCCGGCGGACTACGGAAACTACGGCGGCCTGATGATCCGGCTGGCGTGGCACAGCGCGGGCACCTACCGCGTCACCGACGGTCGCGGCGGCTCCGAGGACGGCGCGATCCGTTTCGCGCCACTCAACAGCTGGCCCGACAACGCCAACCTCGACAAGGCGCGCCGCCTGCTGTGGCCGATCAAGCAGAAGTACGGCCACAGCGTCTCGTGGGCCGACCTGATCGTGCTGTCAGGCAACGTCGCGCTCGAGTCGATGGGCTTCAAGACGCTCGGCTTCGCCGGCGGCCGCCGCGACGTCTGGGAGCCCGACCGCACCTACTGGGGCCCGGAGAGCGTCTGGCTCGACGACAAGCGTTTCACCGAAGACCGCCAGCTGCAGAACCCGCTGGCCGCATCGCAGATGGGCTTGATCTACGTCAATCCCGAGGGACCCAACGGCAACCCCGACCCGGCGCTGGCGGCGAAGGACATCCGGATCACGTTCGGCCGCATGGCGATGAATGACGAGGAGACCGTCGCACTCATCGCCGGCGGTCACACGCTGGGCAAGACGCACGGCGCGGCGGATCCCACCAAGTACGTGGGTCGCGAGCCCGAAGCGGCGCCGCTCGAGGAACAGGGCCTGGGCTGGAAGAACGCCTTCGGCACCGGCAAGGGCGCCGACACGATCACCAGTGGCCTCGAAGGTGCATGGACCTACACGCCGGTGAAGTGGTCGCACGACTACTTCGAGAACCTGCTCGACTACGAGTGGGAGCTGACCAAGAGTCCGGCCGGCGCCAAACAGTGGATCCCGAAGGCGGGCCAGACGACACGCACGACGCCGGACGCGCACATCGCCGGCAAGGGCCACCCGGTCGTCATGCTGACCACCGACCTGTCGCTGAAGTTCGACCCAGCCTACCGCAAGATCTCGGAGCGCTTCCGTGACGACCCGAAGGCGTTCGAGGCGGCTTTCGCCAAGGCGTGGTTCAAGCTGACGCACCGCGACATGGGGCCCCACTCGCGCCTGCTCGGACCCGAGGTGCCGCCGCCGCAGCCGTGGCAGGATCCGGTCCCCGAGCAGGAAGGGGAGATGATCGGCGCTGACGACGAGTCGGCGCTCGAGGGCAAGATCCTCGCCTCGGGCCTGTCCGTCGCCGACCTGGTCGCGACGGCGTGGGCCGCGGCCGCCAGCTACCGCGACACCGACATGCGTGGCGGCGCCAACGGCGCGCGCCTGCGTCTGGCGCCGCAGAAGGGCTGGGCTGCCAACAACCCGGCGCGGACCGCCAAGGTGATCGCCGCGCTCGAGAAGATCCAGCAGGAGTTCAATGCCGGCGGTGCGAAGAAGGTGTCGCTCGCCGACCTGATCGTCCTCGGCGGCTGCGCAGCCATCGAGAAGGCGGCGCGTGACGCGGGCTTGACGGTCGACGTGCCGTTCGCGCCGGGTCGCACCGATGCGACGCAGGAGATGACCGACGTCGACGCCTTCGCCGTCCTCGAGCCGAAGGCGGACGGCTTCCGCAACTACTTCGCGGCCGGCAACAAGCGCACGCCGCCGGAGATGCTGGTGGACAAGGCCGATCTACTGACCCTGTCGGCGCCCGAGATGACGGTGCTGGTGGGCGGCCTGCGCGTGCTCGGCGCCAACTTCGACGGCAGCAAGCACGGCGTGTTCACGACACATCCCGGCCAGCTGACCAACGACTTCTTCGTCAACCTGCTGAGCGCGGGCACGTCGTGGCGCAAGGGCAGCACGGAAGGCGTCTACGAGGGCGTCGACCGCGCCAGCGGCAAGGTCGTATGGACTGGCACCGCGGTCGACCTCGTGTTCGGATCGAACTCGCAGCTGCGGGCGCTGGCAGAGGTCTACGCCTGCGACGACGCCAAGCAGAAGTTCGTCGACGACTTCGTCGCAGCGTGGACGAAGGTCATGAACCTCGACCGCTTCGACCTCGGCGCCGCGCGCAACTGAGCCGTGCGGCTGGCGATCGCGCCTGCGATCGCCAGCGACATCGAGCTAGCAGCGACATCGAGCAAGGAAGCCGGCGAAGCTGTCATCCTCGGCAGCCGCATCGGTTCCCGGCGCGGCCGGCGTCGGGCTGCCCGCCCGCAATCAGCGCCGGACGACGCGCTGCCACTGCGCCGGCGCGACGTCGCGCACGCGCTCGGTCTCCGGCACCAGCATCAGGGCCCGCACGTACGGAAGGCGTGCGTCGGCGTCGGGGGCGCTGAGGAACTTGCGCACCAGGTAGTCGGCGCGGGCCGTCGGGAAGCACGTGTACAGCGTGCTGGTCGCCAGCAGGGTCGCCCACCCGGCGCGGGCCCACGCCGAGACCCGGTCTTGCATGCGGCCCCGCTCCAGGAAGCAGAACGTCAGCACGAAGCCGGCGAGCATGCCGCCGAGGTGGGCGGCGTTGCTCACGTAGGGGATGATCCAGCCCAGTACCAGGTTGGCGACGATGGTGCCGAGGAAGGACCGCGCGCCGGAGTGGTCGAGGAAGTCGAGCAGGTGGCGGCCGCCGCGCATGTTCAGGGCGAGGATGGCGCCCATCATCGCGAACAGGGCACCCGAGCCGCCGACCAGGGGCGTCTGCGCCGAGTGCCAGAACACGCCGGCGACGCTGCCGCCGAGGGCGCCGACCAGATAGAGGACAGCGAAGCGGGCGCTACCGAGCCAGCGCTCGAGGGTGGGGCCGAGCGCCAGCAGCGATGCGGCGTTCACCAGCACGTGCAGGAGGTTGCCGTGCACGAATGCGTAGGTGAGCAGGCGCCACGATTCGCCGTCTTGGATCTCGTCGCCGATCGCGCTCAAGGTCGTGCGGGCCCAATCGCCCAGTGACAGCTCGGAGCCGGGCCGACGTCCGGGATACATGAACACCGCGTAGGCGAGGAGCACCACGTAGGTGAGCGGCGTGTCCTGCGGCTGGCTCCGCCGCGTGCCGGCAGCGCTCATCGGTAGCCTCCCAACCACAGCGCGACGCGGGCGCGCGCGCGGGCGTTCTGCTCCTCCAAGGACAACTGGCGACCGTCGGTGGGTGGTGCCGCGGCTTCCGCCAGCAGCATCCGACTCTCGTCGCGCTGGCCCAGGCCGGCGAGCGCGCGCGCGTGCAGCACGAGCGCGACGCGCGGGTCGCCGTGCAGGCTACGGAACCGGCGCAGCACGAAGTCGGCCTCGTGGTGCAGGCGCGCCTGCTCGAGGATGGCCGCCAGGTCGAGGAACGGCTGCCCCGACGCGAGCTGGGTGTCGGCCGCCAGCACCCGCTGCAGTCCGTCGACCGCACCCTGCAGGTCGCCGGCGTCGCGCCGCGCCAGCGCCAGCTGGTAGCGCGCGCCGGTATGCGAGCCATCCAGATGCACCGCCTGTTCCAGGTGCTTGACGGCGGCTGCGGCTTGGCCGCGCTCGCGCAGGAAGCGACCGACCGCGAAGTGGTCGTTCACGGTCTCGAGCTGAGCGAGGCGCGCGTACGCGTCGCGGACCGGCTTGTCGGAGGTGGCCATGCGCATCCAGGCGCGGCGCACGCGCAGCCGCAAGCTGGGCACGAACGGCGGGTACAGAAGGACCGCGACGGCACCCGCCACCAGCACGCCCCACGCCAGCCAGCCCGAGCCGCGCGTCACCCACTGCGCCGCGGACACGCCCGCCGTCGGCTGTGCCGCTCCCAGCGCCAGCAACGCCAACGGCCACAGGGCGACGAGCCAGAGCAAGGAGACGGCGAGGACGCGCGGTGAGCGGAACACGGGAGCAGGTCGGCGACGGCCCGGTGGTACCGCCGGGTGGGTCGGCCAGTGTAGCGAACGTGGACACGCGGTCGATCTTCCGCTGGCGGCCGGTTCCGGCTGGCCGCGACCTCGACGGCGCATGAGCTTCTCTGGCGATCTCAAGGGCATCGGACTCCCCGACGTGCTGCAGAACCTGCAGGCCAACCGCCTGACGGGCACGCTGCGTGTCGAGGGGCGTCCTGGCGCACGTTACGTGGAGATCACCCAGGGGGCCATCACGGGTTTCTCGCTGGGGCCCAACAAGGGCTTGCCGCTCAACGAGCACCTCGTGCACCGTCGCTTCGTCACGCGCGACCAGCTGAAGGCGGCGTTGGACAAGCGCCGTGGCAGCCGCAAGCCGCTGCGGGTGGTGCTGGCCCAGGGCGGCGTGCTCGACGAAGACGGCTTCAGACTCGCTCTGCGCGAAGTCATGTGCGAGCAGCTGTGCGACCTGCTCGGCTGGAGCGAGGCGACGTTCGCCTTCACCGACGGGCCGGCGCCGGCGCGCGTGTTCGACAGCGAGCAGCGCAGTGCGGAGATGCGGCTGGAGATCGGCCCGGTGCTGATGGAGAGCGCGCGGCGCATCGACGAGCTGCAACGCATCGGCAACGTGATCGGCTCCGACTGCGACGTCTTCGTGCGCCTGGACGTCGAGGCGACCGACGATCTCGACGAGGTCGCCGCGGCCGTCCTCGACGAGATCGACGGGCGCAGCGATGTCGGCACGCTGGTGCGGCGCGTGCCCTATCTGCGCTTCGACGTGCTCAAGGCGCTCGCCCAGCTGGTGAGCGACGGGCTGGTGCGACCGTGCGGCGGCGTCGAGATCGAGGCGATGGCGGCGCGCGCGCTGGCCGACGGTGACGACGAGGGCGCGGTGGTGTTGCTGGGGCGTGCCCTCGATCGCGAGCGCAACAACCAGAGTCTGCGGCAGCGCTTGGTGGAAGTGCTGTTGCGTTTGGGGCGCAACGTCGAAGCGGCGAACGAGCTGGCGCTGCTCGGCTACGCCGCCAGCAAGGGCGACGACCCGGTTGACGCCGTCGACTACTACGCGCGTGCCAGCGAGCTGGCGCCCGACGACGTCACCCTCGCCGAACGCTACGTCGAGGCACTCGAAGCGCACGGCGAGCCCGAGGACCACGGCGTGGCGGCGCAGGCGCTTGCCGACCGCTTGTTGGCGGCGGGGCTCGCCGAGCGCGCGGCCGCCGTGCTGACCCGTGCCTGTGGCCGGCCCGAGCTGCGCGCCGACCTGACCCTGCTCGGGCGCCTGGCGGAGACCGAGGAACAGCTCGGACACACGCAGCGTGCAGCAGAGCTGTGGCGTGGCGCTGCCGACCTCGGTCGCGACGACGTTCCCGGCGCGCTGCAGATGCTGCGGCGCGCGGCCCGCCTGCAGCCGGGCGACCATGCGCTCGCCCGCCGGATCGTCCAGCTCGAGACCGGTTACGCCGCGCGTGCGCGTCGGCGGCGCCGCCGCCTCCTGTCGCTGGCGGCGGCGGCGTGTTGCAGTGGCGTGCTGGCCACCGCCGGGATCACCGAGTTCTTGGCGGCGCGTGCGGTGATCGCCACCTTCGAGAGCAACCTCGACGAGGTTGCGCGCGGCGTGCCGGCAGCGGCGGTCGTCGGCTTGGAGAACGTCCGTTCGGGCTTCGCCTGGACCGGGACCGGCCGCACCGCCGAGCGTCTCGTGGCACGCCTGGTCGAACTGCAGGTCCGCGCCGCCCAGGATGCGCTGGCCGCCGACGATCCGGCCGCGGCCATCTCGGGCCTCGAACGCCTGCAGAGCAACACCGACCGTCGCGACCAACAGCGGCGGCTGGAGGCTTTGTTGCACCAGGCGCACTTGGAGCGCCACGCGCAGGAGCTGCTGGCCGCAGCCACGGCAGTGCCGCCGCTCGCCAGCGCCGCCGGCGAGTTGGCCCGCCTCGTCGACCCCGAGCTGTTGACCTTCCACCTGCGCCACGTCGAGCGCGTGCGCGGCGAAGCGCGGACGGCCCTGTTGAAGGCGCTGCGTGCGCTCGACGACCCACGCGCGGTGCCTGCCGCAGCGCGCCTGTACGTGGCCGGCGACGGCGATGTCGCGCAGACCGAGCTGGTGCGTGGGATCTTGCAGGCTGCGGGCAAGCGCCGCAGTACGGAGTCGCTCGAGCTGTGGGGGCCGACGCTCACCGAGTTGCAGCACCGGGCACGCGATGCCGACGCCACCGCCGAGCGCGCGCGGCAGGTGCTCGACTGGCTCCTGGGGATGTGAGCCTCCGGGGGTTCCCACCTCGGCGGGAGTGGCGCACGATGCATGCGCGTCCTCGCCCACACATGCTCGAGCGATCCCAGAACTGGTGCCGGCTGTCCGCCGGGTTCCTCTGCTTCGTCGTCGCGTCGAACAGCGATGTCGCCGCCCAGGCTCCCTTGCCTGGCAGGCATGCGGTCAGTGAGGCTGATTGGACTGCCGGGGAGCTGTTCGAAGCGGTCGTCCAGGCGATCGGCACGTCGTACCACGACCGTGACTTCAGGCAGCAGACGTGGCCGGAGCTGGCATCGCGCTACGCCGAGGCCGCCCGCACGGCGAACTCGCGCGACGAAGAGCGCGCCGTGGTCGACGCGCTGCTCGGCTCGATTCCGAACAGCCACGTGGCGCTGTATTCGAAGCCGACCTACGACCATCTGCTCGCGGAGTTGAGCGCCCGGGACGCACCGACGTTCGGCCTCGAGTTGGAGCAGCGGGCGGGGCGGTTCTTCGCCACCGGGGTGCTCGAGGGGGGGCCGGCCGAGCGTGCGGGCGTGCGCCGCGGCGATCGCGTGCTCGCCATCGATGGCGTGGTGGCCGGCGCCAGTCCCCGTCTCGATCGTCGTTCCGACGACGCGCACCTGCCCGACCCGCCGCGCCATGGTCTGCTGGGTGAGGTCGACGACACGGTCGAGCTGACGCTGCAGGACGCGCCCGACGCCACGCCGCGGACGGTGACGGTCCGCTGCCAGGAGTACTCGGCCTGGCGGGCGGCGCAGGCCAGCGTCGCCACGTGCGAGGTCGACGGCCGGCGGGTCGGCTACGTCCACTACTGGTTCGTGCATCTCGGTGGGGTGCACGGTCACTTCCGGGAGCTGCTGCGCGGTGCGTTCGCGGACTGTGACGCCTGCGTGCTCGATCTGCGCGGGCGCGGGGGCGATGCCGCCGCCGTGGCGCCGCTGCTGGCGGCGGTGCGGGCGGCGGGCCGGCCGATCGTGGCGCTGGTCGACGCCGGGACGCGCAGCGCCAAGGAGGTCATCGCCTATCGACTGCAACGAGAGGGGTTGGCGACGCTGGTCGGCGAGCACACGGCGCGGGCGGTGATCCCGGCGACGTTCCGCCGCGTCGGTGCCGCGGACGTGCTGATGTTCCCGACCTTCACCCTCGGCGAGTTCACCACGGCGATCGAGGGGATCGGCGTCGCTCCCGACGTCGAGCAGGTCGACCGTCTGGTCTATGCGCACGGCGACGACCCGATCCTCGGCGCCGGTCTTCGTGTCGCGGCGAACTCGGTGCGGCGCGGCGCGCAGCGCGCCCGGTGAAGCGCAGCGTCACGCCCCGAATCCGGGGTACGGGTCGCGTCAATCGGGGCCGAGGCGGCGCAGCCGGGCGGCAGCCTCGGCGGGCGGGACCGAGTTGATGTACATGTCGCCGCCCAGCTCGAGCCCGGCGAGGTTGCCGGTGCGCGGCTGCAGTTCGAAGTGCCACGGCAGACGCCGGTCCCGGTCGCGCAGCAGGTAGGCGTTGAACGGCGGCGCGTCGAGGCCGGCATCGAGTGCGACGAAGGCAGCGTGCAGAGCCTCTGCCAGCGCCAGGTCGTCGACCGGCGCCAGGAAGTCGTCACCCGGATCGCGCGGCGACAGCCAGGTCTCGAACGGCAGCTTGGGTACCCGCGGGCAGTGCACCACGTACCGGGCGTTGTGGAACACGACGCGTCCCTCGGCTTCGGCACGGGCCACGTCCTCGGCGAGGGGGCAGGGCCGGCGGCCGCTGAGGCGGGCGAGTGCCTGAGCCAGGCGTGGTGTCGGGGCGTCGAGGCCGAGGAGCTGGGTGTGGTTGTGGGCGATCGACGCACCGGCGCGGTAGCCGACGTTCTTGAACAAGAACGCGCATGCGACGCGCGCCTCCATGGCGGCGATGCGCCGGCGGTAGAGCGCGAGCGCATCGCGCCACAAGCCGACGTCGAGGGCTGCCGGCCGCGTGGCGTGCGTGTCCCCCTCGGCGATCACCTCGTGCGCCGCCGCCGCAGGGTAGAGGTTGCCGAAGGCGCGCACCACCCAGCCCGGGCCCGGCGGGAGCGCGTCGCCGTGGCGCACGGAGTCGACCTCAGGCGGGGTCATGGCCTCGTTGCCCGGGCAGAACGGACAGGGGCCGCCGCCGTTGTCGTCGAGGGTCTGCATCGGGCGCAGCCGGCGCCCGGGCGCCACCAGCACCGGCCTGCCGGTGAAAGGATCGACCTGCGTCGTCGGGACGGGCTGGCGCGGCGTCGTCGTCACGCGGGTCAGGGCTGCGACTGGTCGACGAAGCGCACACTGCGCGCTCCAGGGAACAGGTCGGTTCCCGCGGGCACGGTCAGGTCGGCTTCGTCGCCGTGCGCCCACCGCTGCATGCGGCAGCGCAGGTCGGCGCGCTCGCAGTCCGAGGGCAGCAAGAGGATGCGGCGGCCGCGTTCGAAGCGCTCGCCGCGTGGCGGCGGTTCGACCACCAGTTCCAGCACCGTGAGGTCCTCACCGGAGGCCGGCACTTCGATGGCGCGCGGCGCACCGGCGGCGAAGTCGTATTCGGCGTGCACCGACTCGACCACGGACGGCGGCTTGCTGGCGGCGGGGAAGACCGAGCAGCCGGCGGTCGCGCACAGCGCTGCGTTCTGGAGCAGCTTGCGAAGGTCCGAGGGCATCGTCGCAGGGAGCAGGAGGACGGCCGAAGTCATACCAGAGGACAGGCAGGCGCGCCCGGGCAAGTCTCGCCTTCCGGCAGACCTGGAGTCCGCGTCACGGGATTCAGCCGCGTCGGAGCCGCGCCTGTTCGCCCAGCTTGGCGCGTCCGAGTCTCCACAGGTCGCCCAACCTGGCGGGCGATTCCGGCCGCACCGACCTGAACGAACATCCACGACTCGGCCGCGGCGCCTCCCGTGACGCGGACTCCTGCGGACGGTTCGAGGACTCGACCGCGGGCGTCGCTATCGTGCGCGCCACGTGTTCGGCGGCATCGCGATCCTGCGCAACCTGCTGTGCGTGGCGCACGGCGAGGCCCACGGCCAGGTGTTCCTGGTCGATCTCGACGAGCGGCGGGTGATCTCGCGCATCGTCGTGCACGATCAGGAGCACCAGTTCACCGACGCCGAGGCGGTGGCGGTGGACGGCAGCTGCAGCGTCTACGTCGCCGACACCCGCAACGACGTGGTCCGGCGCTACACGGCGTTCGGGCGCCAGGTCGCTCGCTACGGTACGCGTGTCGAGCGCGGGCCGGGCACGGTCGAGCGCGACCGGGTGGGTGTCCTCGACCGACCGCGCGCGCTGGCCGTCCACAGGAACGTGCTGTGGGTGGCGAGCGGCGAGCGCAAGCTGGTGCGCGGCGTGCAGGCGTTCGACCTGCAGACCGGCGAAGCGATCGGGTTCCTGCGCGCGTTCGGCGAGGTCGACCGGCGCTTCGGTGCACCGCGCGGGCTCTTCGTGGACGCCACCGGCGTGCTCGTCGCCGACACCCTGCACGGAGTGATCCAGCGCTTCGTGCACGACGGCCGCTACGTGGGCGAGATCCCGCTGCGCCGCGACGCCGACATCGCGAGCCGACCGATCGCCGTGCTGCGCCTGCCCGGCGGGGACGTGCTGGTGGTCGACGCCGGCGACCGCGGTGGGCTGGCGCGCGTGTCGCTGTCGGGGGTGCGGCAGCCGCTGCCCGACCTGCCCGAGGGCACGTTCGTCGAACCCTCGGCGCTGGCCACCGACGCCGCCGGGCGTGTGTACGTGCTCGACCGCCATGGCGAGCGGGTGCAGCGCCTGAGTCCGGACCTGACGTACGAGGGCGTGGTGGTCGATCTGCAGGAGGTCCTCGGGCGCATGGAGGAATGACGGCAGCCGTCGGCGGCGTGCGTCGCCGATCGGTCACCGGTGGCCGGGGACCGGCCTTCCCCGCGGCTTTTCGGTAGGCAAGAACCGCACCCCTCGTCAAGCTTGCGCGCGATGACCGCGCCGACCGCGCCCAAGCTGACCGCCTTCGACATCGGCTGCGTCGTGGTGAGCGGCATCGTCGGCGTCGGCATCTTCTTCACTCCGCAGCGCGTGGCAGCGGCGGTGGACGGTCCGCTGCAGATGGTGACGGCGTGGGGGATCGGCGGCGTGATCGCGCTGTGCGGGGCGCTGGTGTTCGCCGAGTTGAGTCGGCTGGTGCCGGGCTACGGCGGCACGTTCGTGTACATCGAGCGGGCGTTCGGACCTCTGCCCGCGTTCCTCTACGGCTGGGCCAACTGGCTGATCATCCAAGCCGGCGCCCTGGCCGTGGTCGGGTTGGTCATGGTCGACCATCTCGACGTGGCGCTCTATGGGGAGGCCAAGGCGGACCCGGGCCGCGCGGTGACGATCACCCTGGCCACCATCGGCGCCTTCACCGTCGTCAATGCGCTCGGTCTGCACGTCGGCAAGCGCGTGCAGAACGCCTTCTCGGTGCTGAAGATGGCGGCGATCTTCGGTCTCGTGGCGCTCGGTCTGTTCGTCGGCGAGAGCCATCCGGGAGCGACCAGGTCGTCGCACGAGCCGCACGGCTGGGTCGCGGCGCTGGGTCAAGCGATGCTGCTCGTCTTGTTCTCCTACGGCGGCTGGCAGCAGGGAGCGTTCGTCGCCGGCGCCGCGCGGCGGCCGCTGCGCGACGTGCCGCTCGGCATCGCCGCCGGCGTGCTCGTCGTCGTGCTGGCCTACGTGTCGATCAACCTCACCTACCTGAACCTGCTGGGCTTCGACGCGGCCGGCCAGACGCCCACCATCGCCGCCGATGCCTGCCGCGCGGCGCTGGCGCCGCTGGGCGCCGGCGACCTCGGCGCGCGGGTGATGGCGGCGGCGATCACCGTCTCGGCGCTCGGCATCATGAACACCATCCTGCTGGCCCCGCCTTGGGTGCTGCATGCGATGGCGCAGCGCGGCTTGTTCCTGCGCGCCTGCGGCCACGTGCACCCGCGCTTCGGCAGCCCGATCGTAGGTGTGGTCGCGCAGGGCACCTGGGCGATGGCGATGCTCGTCGTGACGTACTTCGGCTTCGGGCGGTCGACGCAGGACACCCTCGGCTTCCTCCTGACCGGCGTGGTGTTCGTCGACTGGCTGTTCTACGCGCTGTGCGGCCTGACGCTCGTCGCTCTGGCGCGGCGTCCGGATGCGCGGCTGGTGTGGCGCATCTCGCCGGCAGTGGCCGTGCTGTTCACCCTGTTCGCCGCCCTGGTGATGCTCGGCGCGATCGTGACGCAGCCCCTTCCGTCTGCGCTCGGCGCCGGTCTGTGCGCGCTCGGCCTGGTGCCCTTCGCCTTCTTCGATCGCCGGCGCTGACATGGGCGAGTGGCTGGCAGCGCATCAGGCGTGGTTCTGGTGGCTGACCGTGGCGTCGTTCGCCACGATTCCCATCGCGATCCTCCTGCTGCCGTTCGCCGTCGAGCTGCTGCCGGTCGACTACTTCGTCACCCCGAGCCGGCACCGAGTGCGCTACCGGCACCCCGCGGTGGCCGTCACGCTGTGGCTGCTGCGCAACCTGCTGGGCTGGGTGTTGGTGCTGGCGGGGATCATCATGCTCCTACTGCCGGGCCAGGGCATGCTCGCCATCGTCGTCGGCCTCACGCTCGTGGAGTTTCCCGGCAAGTTCCGGCTCGAGCGCTGGCTGGTGCGCAAGGGGCCGATCCTGCGCTTGCTGAATTGGCTGCGCGCGCGCCGCCACGCGCCGCCGTTGCTGGCACCCGTCGACCCGGACGCCGGGTGAGGCTCGGGTCGAAGGACGATTGCAGCGGTGAATCGCCACTGAGAGCGGTGGGCGGGCGTCGGGAACACGATTGCAGGGGTGACTCTTGCGAGCACCCACATGCGATACCGAACCCCCTTCTCGTCCTTGGCATTCATCGCTGCCGCGACGACGCGGATCCTGAGCGCGTCGCCAGGATGCGCCGCCCCCACACCGCAGGGCTACACGATCGCACCGTTGCCGGCGCCGGGAGCCGGCACCGACGTGCGCGTGTGCGGGCTCAGCCACGCCGGGCACGTGGTCGGCTCGGCGGTCGTGCCGACCCTGCGCGGCAACCTGCGCCAGGCCTTCGTGTGGCCGCCCGACGGCAGCGGCGGCCATCTCGCGGCGACCTGGCTCGGCGGCAGCGTCGGGCCGAGCGACTCGAGCGAGGCGCTCGACGTGAACGATCGTGGCGAAGTGGTGGGCTTCGTGGCGCCGCTGTCGTTCCCGCCCGTGGTCGAGGGCGTTCTGTGGAAGTCGGGCAGCATCGGCTACATCGCGACGAGGCAAGTCGGGGGACGCTTGGTGGCCATCGACCACGACGAAGAGCTGGTGCAGGAGAGGCCGCAGGGCGTGGCCGTCCTGTCGTGGAAGAGCACGCGCGGTGCCAGCGGGTCGCCGGCGGTGCTGGCCGGCGCCGTGGCGCACGCCGTGAACGACGACGGGGACGTCGTCGGCGAGATCGAGACCGGCTCGGGGCCCTGGGCCTACGTCACCAGCAACGAGAAGACCACCACCTACGCGCTGCTGCCCGGCGGCAGCAAGGCTCGCGCCCTGGGCGTCAACGCCTACCGTGCGGTCTGCGGCAGCAGCCCGACCGTGGGCGGGGCGGCGGTGTGGTTGCCGACCTACGACGTGTTCCGGCGGACCTGGACCTGGACGTTGCGAGGCCTGCATCGCCGTGGCACGAAGGCGAGCGAGGCGCGCGGGATCAACGACCTCGGCGAGGTGGTCGGCGTCTGGTGGCGCGACTCCACGACCCCGCTCGGCTTCCTGCACGACAGCAAGACCGACCGTACCGTGGGCTTCGACGAACTCCTGCCCGCCGGCAGCGGCTTCGAGCAGATCGAGCCGGTGGCGATCAACAACGCCGGTGAGATCGTCGGCACCGCGCGCCGCGCCGGAGCCCTGGTCGCGTTCGTGATGCGACCGGCGCGCGCCTACGCGCTGACCGAGCTCTCGTTCGAGCCGACCGCCATCAACAACCGGGGCACGGTGGTGGGCAGGGGGCTCCCCGGACTGGGCAACCCGCAGGCGGCGTTCGTGTACGAGGGCGGCCAGACCACCAGTGTCGGCGGCACCTACGACGTGGCGTGGGACGTGAACGACGACGGCCGCTACGTCGGCGACTTCGCCGGTGGGCCCTCCCCGGCCGCCGCGCGTTCCAGCGCTGGCACGATTTGGTTGGTCGAACCGCCGCGGCACTCCCCATCGGCCGGCCGCGGCATCGCCAACGGCCACTGGGCGTCGGGCTTCGCTGCCACGGAGGGCCTGGTGTGGTCGACGCAGTGGGCACGCCAGGGTGCGACCGTCACGCCGACCCACACGATCGGCGGCAGCTTCGGTCCCCTGGCGCCGGACGGCTTCCAGGGCACGCGCATCAACACTTCGCGACAGGTGGCCGGCGCGGCCATCAGGGACCTCGGCGGTCGCTGGCAGCACTTCTCCGCCGTCTGGTGTCGGCGTTGGGGTCCGGAGATCGTGGGGATCTCGATCGACGGAGGCTTGCTGGCGGCGATCAACGACAGCGGGGTAGCCGCGGGCTACGACGTCGATGCCAGCGGCCGCCGGCACGCATTGGTGTTCGACCGTGCTGCCGGCCGCGCGCGCTGGCTGCCGCAGTTGCTCAACCTGACCTTCGCCTCCTCCGATGCGCGCGGCATCGACGCCCGTGGCGAGATCGTCGGCTACAGCGATGCTGCCGAAGGTCGCCGCGCCTGCCGTTGGCTCGGTCAGACGGTGGAAGACCTGAACGCCTCGCTGTCGGCGGCCGACCGTGCCGACTGGACGCTGACGACCGCAGTCGACATCAACGACCGGGGGCAGGTGGTAGGTCTCGGCACACGCCGCGGTCGCAGCGGCCTGCGCGGCTTCTTGCTGACGCTGCCTTGATCCGAGTCGCCGTGGTGTGTGGCGAGCGCCGAGTCCACGTGATGTGCCGGCTGCCCTCGCCCGACCCGGTTGATGCGGACCGCGGGGTCGTGGGTGGTCGTTGGGCCTGGTGTGGGAGGTCGACGCGTTCGCAGGCCGGGCCCGTCCTGGCGGAGGTCGGACTCGAGCACGGCGACCAGCGCCCTGCGACTGCATCGGGCGTCCTCCTCCACGATCCGTGGCGCGTCGATCTCGCGCTGATCGCGCGGCCCAGCGCATTCCGGGAGAGGGCGTGGTAGCGGGACCCGGACTTGAACCGGGGACCTAAGGCTTATGAAGCCTTCGCTCTAACCAGCTGAGCTATCCCGCCGCCGGAGAGGCCGGGAATTGAGCAGATCGAAGGGGTGAACGCAAGTCGAGCTTGCGCCTCGCGCAAGGCGGATGCCGAAGGGGCCTCGTCGCTCGGGGCGCGTCCCGGTTTCTTGGTCCCCTGCGTAACTTCACGCGGACCGGCGTCTAGAGAGGCCGTCGTAGGTTGCATGGGCCTGCGGCAACGAGACGAGGTGGGTTCCCTGGCTGGGGCAGCCATCCTTCAGAACTCTCGAGCTTCCTCCTGACGATCCTTCCGACTGAGAGTTCGCCCCAGCCAGGGAGCCGTTTTCTCTCGCCACGGCCGTCCAGGGCGCCTCGCCAGGCGGAAACGACCAGGTGGCACTTACCAGGGCGGAAGCGTCCGGCGGAACTGTCCAGCCGGAGCTGTTCACCGGTGGGCCAACGGACGCGCAGGTCGCTCAGCGGAGTCGCGGCTGCTTGACTTCGACGCGCCGGCCCCGACGCTGCGCCGAATGTCGTCCTTCGATCCCGACGCCGCAGCCGCTCCGGGCTCCGGCATCTTCGGCTTGACGCACGCGCGGGGCGAGGCCACGGCGGTCCTGGTGCCGGTTCCCTTCGACGCCACGACGTCCTACCGCCGCGGCACCGCGGCCGGGCCAGCGGCGATCCTCGAAGCGAGCCGTCAGGTCGACCTCTTCGACTTGCAGACGGGTCGGCCCTACGCGCGCGGCATCCACATGCTGGAGTCCGATTCGGCGATCGCGGCGGGCAACGACCGCTGTGCGGCACTGGCGGCGCCGATCATCGCCAAGGGCGGGGCCGACGCTGGCGACGCCGCGGCGCTGGCGGCCATCGAGTCGGCGATGAAGGACATGAACCAGCGGATCCAGTCGACGGTGGCCGGGATCCTCGACGAGGGCAAGCTGCCGGGAGTCGTCGGGGGCGACCACTCGGTGCCGCTCGGAGCCATCGCCGCTGCCGGCGCGCGCTACCCGTCCCTCGGCGTGCTGCACGTCGACGCGCACGCCGACCTGCGCGTCGCTTTCGAGGGGTTCCGCTACAGCCACGCCTCGATCATGGACAACGTCCTGCGCGAGGTGCCGGCCGTCACCAAGCTCGTGCAGATCGGCGTGCGCGACTTCGGCGAACAGGAGCTGCGCGCCATCGAGGCCAACGCCGGGCGGGTGGTCACGCACTTCGACCTGCACTGGCAGCGACGTCTGGCGGAAGGAGAGCGTCTGGTGGAGCTCATCGACTTCGCGCTGGCTCCCTTGCCCGAGGATGTGTGGATCAGCTTCGACATCGACGGCCTCGACCCGTCGCTTTGCCGCAGCACGGGGACGCCGGTTCCTGGCGGCCTGTCGTTCTCGGCGGCTTGCCTGCTGCTGGCGCGGCTGGTGGAGAGCGGCCGGCGCATCGTCGGCTTCGATCTGGACGAGGTCGCTCCGGGTCCGGACGGCGATTCGTGGGATGCCAACGTCGGCGCCAGGCTCCTCTACAAGCTGATCGGGTTCGGGCTGTTGACCCGGTGACGCGACCGCCGCGGCGCGGCGCGCTACCATGCGCAACGTCGCGTCACGCCGACCGCGCCGAACATGCGCCGCCTGCTGTCGATCATCCTCGTCGTCGCCGTCCTGGGAGCCATGGTCGCGTTCTCGTGGCTGCGCGCGCGCGCAGCGGCCACCGACGCCGACCTCGCGGCACGCCTCGAAGCTCTCGCGCAGAACGTCGAGGAACTGGCGCGCAGGGTCGAGGCCATCGAGGGCGCGGTGCCGACGGCCTCGGCGCCTGCGACCCTCTCGGTCCATGCCCCCGCCCGCACCGAGTTGGCGGCGCCGGTGGGGCCGTCGGGGCCGGTGGGGCAAGTGGGGCAGGCGACGCCGCCAGGCGGGCACGGCGACCGCGACGTCCGCTGGTACCTCGAGCAGTGGGTTCGCTCCTTCGACAACGACGAGGAGGGCGCCGAGTACTACCGACTCCTGGTCGACGCGCACGTGCTCGAACTCGTCGACGCGCTCACGCCGCTGCTGGTCGAGCCGGTGCGGCCGCTGGCCATGCGCCTGGCGATCGCGCGCATGCTCGCGCGCACGGCGCTGCGCGGCGACTCGCGCGTGCTCATGGCCCTGTGCTCGGTCTTGCGGCAGGACGGCGACGTGGCGCTCGCCGATGCGTGCGTTCGCGCCTGGGGCAAGGTCGGCGTCGCCGACGCGCTCGGGCGACTCGAGGCGGTGATCTGGGACATCCACGTCGGCCGCGTGCGCGAGGCCGCCATGCGGGTGCTGGTCGGCCTGGCCGGCGATGGCGCCAACGCGGTGCTCCTGCGCCTGTTCGCCTCCGCGCCCGACGCACCGGCGGCGGCGCAGGTGCTGCACGCACTCGATGGCGGCGACCTGGCCGCGGCGCTGGCCGTGTTCGAGCGCGCGTCGCACGCCAGCGACGCCGCGGTGCGGCTGGTGGCCGCGCAGCGCATCGGCGAGTTCACCGAGGAGCGGTTCGGCGCCTACGTCGATACGTGGCTGGGCTTCGAGCGCGATCCGCAGGTGCTCCAGGCCCTGGGCGGCGCCAAGAAGCGTCAGGCCGCCGGTGCCGATTGGTCGGCCTTGCAAGCCGTGGGGCCGCCCGACGCCGACCCCGGGCGCGACGACCCCAAGGCGTGGGCGCCGCGCGACCCGCAGATGGGTAGGCAATGGCTGGAGTTGCTCTACGGCCGCGCCGAGCGCGCCACCGGCGTGCGCATCTACGAGGTCAACTCGCCCGGCGCGGTGAGCCAGGTGCAGGCGCGCGACGCCGGCGGCACCTGGCACACGCTGTGGAGCGGCACGCCCCCGGCTGGCACCCGGCCGCTGACCCTGACCTTCCCGGCCACGGACTTCCCGACGCAAGCGATTCGCGTCGTGCTGGACACCGACCGCACCTCGGGTTGGAACGAGATCGATGCGGTCGAGCTTCTCGGTGCCGGCGGCGCGCAGTTCGCACAGCGCGCCGTGGCGAGTTCGTCGTACGCCCAGCGCCAGGGCAACGTGCCCGGCAAGTCGGTCGAGTTCCGGTCGCGCTGAGGTCGCGCGGCCGCTCCGTGGTCGCGTCCTCGGGCTGACAGCGTCGGAGCCGCGCCTACTCCGCGGCCACCGGAGCGCCGGTCTCGACCAGCGCGGTCGACCGCCCGACGGCCTTCTGCCACACGCGCCGCAGCCAGCATGCGAAGTCGTCGAGGAAGGTGTAGGCGACCGGCACCGCCCACGCCGTGAACAGCGTCGACAGCGCCAGGCCGCCGGCGACGGCGATCGACATCGACACGTAGCTGATGCCCTGGCCGGTCGACTCGCCGAAGACCGCCATCGGCAGCAGGCCGACGATCGTGGTCGCTGCCGTCATCATGATGGGGCGGGTGCGCACGCGCACGCCCTCGACGATGGCGTCGTGACGCGAGCGGCCCTCTCGGCGCATGCGCTCGATGCAATCGAGCAGCACGATGCCGTTGTTCACCACGACTCCCGCCAGCAGGATGATGCCGATCACCGCCATGGGGTCGTAGCTGCCGTGGAAGAGCAGCAGCGACCAGAGCGCGCCGAGCACCGCGAAGGGGATGGTCACCAGGATGGCGCCGGGCAGGATCACCGACTCGAACAGGATGCCCATCAGCAGGAAGACCAGGGTCACCGACAGCGCGCCGGCGCTCAGCAGCTCTTGCATCTCCTCTTCCTGCTTGCGGAACACGCTGTCTTCGCTCCACGAGTAGCCGCGCGGCAGCGGAAAGTGGCGCATGACCCGAGCCAGATCCTCGCTGAACGCCTTGGGACCGACCCCGTCCTGTCGTTTGCCGACGATGGTGATGCTGGTCTTGCCGTCGGTGCGCTCGATCTCCGCCATGGAACGCTCGAAGCGGATCTCGCCGAGGTCGGCCAGGCGCTGGAAGGTGCCCGTGTTGGCGAACACCTCGGTCTCCTTGAGGTCGAGCAGCGTCGGGTTGCGGTCGTCGTTGTCGAACTCGGCGATGACGCGGATCTCGCGTCCGTCGTCCTCGAAGTTGGTGATGAGCTGTCCCTGCAGGCCGGACGAGATGGTGCCGAACAGCACTTCCGGCTGCACCTGCAGCTCGGCCAGGCGGTCGCGCTGGATGCGCACCTGCACCTCCTCGCTGTCCTTCATCGCCGGGATCTCGACCGAGGCCACGGTCGGTAGCTGCGCCAGCTCGTCGCGCACCGCGGTCGCCAGATCGACCAGGTAGGTGCTGTCGCGGCCGAACAGGCGCAGCACGAAGTTGCGCTCGCTGCTCTCCTCGCTGCCACCGCCGCCGTCCTGGCTACCGCCGCGGTTGGCGAGTTTGACCTCGACCCCCGGTCGGCGTGGCCATGCCTTCTCGATGGCGTCGCGGTACTGGGTGAACTCCTTCTTGCGCACCTGCTCGTCGAGCTTGATGTCGACGCGGGCGGAGCGGCGGTCGAAGCTGGTGGCGATCGAGTCGATGTGCCACTCCGCCTTGCGCGCGAGCAAGAAGTTCTCGTACGCCTCGATCTCCTTGACCACGGCGCCGAGGGTCAGGCCGCGCGGCAGCTCCAGGTTGACGGTGACGTCGCCGCTGCGGAACATGCCGCCGCCGCCGCCGTCGAAGTCGAGCCTCTTCTGCGGGACCACCATCAGCGACAAGAAGACGACGCCGAGGATGGTGGTCAGCACGCGGTGGCTCAGCGCCCAGTGCAAGACGGCGCCGTTCAGCCGGCTGAGCGCCGCCGAGATCTTGCCGCCGCGCACCTCGCGGCCGAGCCCGCCACCCAGGCGCCCCAGGTGGTAGGCGCCCGACGGCAGCAGCAGCAGGGCCACGGCGAGGCTGCCGAGCAGCGCGATCGACAATGGGATGCCGACGCTGCCGAAGATCACGCGCGCCTGCGGGTTGGCGGTCATGAAGATCATCGGCGCGAACACCACCACGGTGGTGAGGGTCGCCAACAGCACGGCCAGGGCGACCTCGCGCACCCCGCTGATGCACGCCTCGCGCAGGCCTTGGCCCAGCTCGCGATGGCGGCGGATGTTCTCCAGCACCACCACCGAATTGTCGACCACCATGCCGATCGCCAGGGTCATGCCCGCCATCGACAGGACGTTCAGGCTGTCGCCGGCGAAGAACATCTGCGCACCGACGATGAGCAGCGCCAGCGGGATGGCCAGGGCGATGGCGAGGGTGAAGCGCAGGTTGCGCAGGAAGAACCACAGCACCACGATGGCCAAGGCTCCGCCCTGCAACGCCGTGCTGACCAGCGTCCGCAGGCTGTCGCGGATCGTGGCGCCCTGATCGAACAGGAAGCGGAACTCGACGTCGGCCAGGCGCTTGTCCTCTTCGAGGCGCGCCAGCTCGGCGTGCAGATTGGCGCTGGCGTCCACCGGGCTGATGCCGGCGGCGGTGTTCACCATGCCCGAGTAGGTGTACTTCTGGTTGTAGCGCGCGAGGCGGTCGCGCACCGACGGCACCATCTCGATGCGGGCGATGTCGCCGAGGCGCAGGCCGGTCTGCACCGGGAAGTTCTCGACGTCGCTGATGGTGTTGAACTTGCCGTCGACGCGCACCAGCAGGCGCTCGCTGCCGTTGTCGATCTCGCCGAGCGGCTCGGTGAAGTTGTCGGCGCGCAGGCGCTGCACCAGCTCGCGGAAGCGGACGTTGTGCGCGGCGAGCTTGTTCTTGTCGAACCAGATCCGCAGCGTCTCGGACAGCGAGCCCCACATGTCGACGCGGCCAACGCCCTCCACCGCCTCGAGGCGCGGGCGCACCACGTCCTCGATGAGGTGGTCCCACTCCGGGTTGCGCTCGGGAGTCAGCACCTGGAAGAAGCACAGCGGGATGTTGCTGGCGTCTTCCTTCCAGGTGAAGTAGCGGTCGACCTCGGCTGGCCACTGCTGCTTGGCGCGCTGCGCTCGGTCGCGTACCTCGGCGGCCGCCAGGGTCGGGTCCATGCCCTCGTCGAGGGTGACGCTGACGAAGGCACGGCCCGAGCCAGCGTCGCTGCGCAGCTCCTTCACGCCCGGGATGGTGCGCAGGAGCTCCTCGAGCGGCTCGAGCACCTTGTCCTGGACCTCCTTCGGCGCCATGTCCTGCCGGATCGGCACGAAGATGCGGATGCGGTTCTCGGTGAGGCCCTCCGGCACGAAGCGCAGCGGCAGGCGCAGGAACGAGATGGTGCCGAGCGCGAACAGCGTCATCGCCACCATCAAGGTCAGGACCGGCCGGTCGACGAAGAGGGCGAACAGGCCGCCGCGGCGGCCGCCGGGATCCGCAGTGTGCATCGGTGAGGCGTCCGCGTCGGTCATGCCTTGCGGTCCGACAGGGAGTAGACGACGGGGATGACGAGCAGCGTCAGCAGCGTGGCCGTGGACAGGCCGGTGACGATGGTGATGGCCATCGGCGCGCGCAATTCCAGGCCCTCGCCGCTGCCGCCGAGGAACGGTACGCCGGCGAGCCAGCCGGTGAGCGGCAGCAGGCCGACCACCGTCGTCAGGGTGGTCATCAGCACCGGTCGCAGGCGCGAGTGAGCCCCCTCGACGATGGCCTCGAACTTGGCCATGCCGGCGGCACGGAGCTGGTTGATCTGGTCGATCAGGATGATGGCGTTGTTGACGACGACGCCCGCCAGGACGATGCCGCCGAGCATCACGATGACGCTGACCGGGATCGACAGCAGGTCGAGCGCCAGCACCACGCCGACGACGGCGAGCGGCACCGTCAGCAGGATGACGAACGGCTGCACGATGCTCTCGAACTGCGCTGCCATGACGATGTAGACCAGGAACACCGCCAGCAGCAGCGCGGTGCGCAGGCTGTCGATCGACTGCGCCATGTCCTCCTTCTGGCCGCCGAGGCGCACGGCCACGTCGCGCGGCAGGCGCAGGCTGCCGAGCGCGTCCTCGACCCGTTCCTGCGTGCGGCCGAGATCGAAGCCGGCGAGCGACGCCTGCACCTCGGCGCCGCGCATGTTGCCGAGGCGCCGGATCTCGCTGGGGCCCTCTTGCCGGTGGACGGCGGCGATGCTGCCGAGCGGCACCGGGGGGGTGCCGGCCGGGTTGACGTTGATCTGCAGCAGCTTCGACACCGTCTCGAGATCGTCGCGGTCGAGCCGCACGCGCATGTCGATCTTGCGCTCGAGCTCGGGGAAGCGCGTTGGCACGTCGCCCAGGATCTTGTTCTGCAGGGTCTTGATGACGCCGCCCAGGTCGAGCTGTAGCGCCGCGAGCTTGTCGCGGTCGAGACGCAGCGACACCTCGGGGTTGCCGCGCTGCAGGGTGGAGCGCACGTCGCGCAGGCCGGGCACCTGCTTCACCGCTTCGACCACCTCCTCGCACACTTGCCGGAGCTGCACCAGATCGCGTCCGAGGACCTCGACGACCAAGGGCGCCTCGAACGACAAGACGCTCGGGTGGGTGAAGCGGTAGCTCTGCACGCGCGGTTCGTCGCGCACCAGGTCGCGGATGGCGCTGCGCACGCGCTCTTCCTGCGCGACGCGGTCCTCGTTCGCCTTCATGCGCACCAGGATGCGAGCCGAATGCTCGCCCTGGTCGCTGTCGTTCAGCTCGTCCTTGTCGACTCCGCTCGCCAAGAAGGTGGACTCGACGTCCGGCAGCTTGGCGATCGCGGCCTCGATCGGCGCCATCACCTCGTCGGTCCGCTCGACCGTGGCATCCCTTCGCAGGAAGGCGTCGAGGAACACCTCGCCTTGGTGCACCTCCGGCAGCATCTCGGTGCCCAGGTGGGGGAGCCGGCTCAGCGCCAGCGCGAACAGGCCGATCGCCAAGAGGACGACGATCGGGCGCGCCGCCAGGGCGCCGCGCAGGAGGGGGCGGTAGGCGCGGTCGAGCGGCACGTACACCGCTTGGAAGGCCCAGACCAGCGGCGTCAGAGCCAGGCGCAGGACCCAGCCGGCCAGCGCCGCCGCGGCGAGCACCAGGCGCAGAGCGGAGGCGCACACGAAGGTGATCGAGGCGCCGATCCAGCTCAGCGGGCGGCGGATCCAGCCGCGCGCCGGCGGCGGGGGCTCGGTGGCCGGCGGCGCCGGCGGCTCCCGCGTCGCCAACATCGGGATCAGGAACAGCGCCACCACCAGCGATACCAGGAGCGAGTAGACCACCGCCAGCGATTGGTCCTTGAACAACTGCCCGGCCATGCCCTCGACGAAGACGATGGGGAAGAACACGGCCACCGTGGTGAGCGTGCTGGCGGCGACCGCACCGGCGACGCGGCGCACGCCTTGTACCGCCGCCTCGCGCCGGCTCATGCCCTTCTCGCGACACCAACTGATCGACTCCAGCACCACGATGGAGTTGTCGACCAGCATGCCCACCCCGAGGGCCAGCCCGCCGAGCGACATGACGTTGAGCGTGATCCTCGACAGGAACATCGGCGCGAAGGTCACGACCAGGCTGATCGGGATCGACGCCGCGATGATCGCGGTGGGGGCGAAGCGGCGCAGGAACAGGTAGATGATGACGATGGCGATGAGGCCGCCCTGGACAGCGGCCGACACGACGTCGTCCACCGCGGTCTCGATGAAATGCGACTGGTCCTGCAGCGCGGTCATCTGCACGCCGAGTGGTGCCACTTGGAACGCCAGGTAGTTGGTCATCTCCTGGCGCTCGCGCAGCTTGCGCATGCGCTCGCCACCGCCGAAGCCGCCGCGCGGTGGACCGCCGGCTCCGGGCTTGGCCGCCGGCTCCGGGTCGGGCAGCGGCGCCTCGTGCTTCTTCTCGGCGACGTAGCTCTGTTGCTTCTGCGTGCCGAACACCCGCTCCTTGACCTTGCGGCACAGCTCGACGACGTTGGCGTCGGCCTCCTTGTAGATGTCGACGAGCACGCACGGTTGTCCGTCGACGCGGCTGATCACCTCCTTGTCCTGCGGCACGCGCCGCACCTTCGCCACGTCCTTGAGGCGCAGGCTGACGTCGCCGCGCCGCACCAGGATCAGGTCCTCGATCTCCTCGAGCGTGCGGAACTCGTTGAGCGCCCGCACCAGGTACTCGGTGTTGCCTTCGTCGATCGAGCCGGCGGCGGCGTTGAGGTTCTCGGTGCGCAGGCGACCGGAGATCGTGCTCGCGTCCAGGCGGTAGGCGGTCAGCGCCGCCTCGTCGACCGAGATGCGGATCTCCTCCTCGTCGCCGCCGCGCAGCTTCACCGCTGCGACACCGTCGACC
Source organism: Planctomycetota bacterium (assembly GCA_041398565.1). Classification (GTDB taxonomy): domain Bacteria; phylum Planctomycetota; class UBA1135; order UBA1135; family UBA2386; genus DATGPD01. The sequence goes on from JAWKUN010000002.1 coordinate 1,794,484, forward strand.
TCGGCCAGCTCGCGCTCGATCTCCTCCTCGGCGATCCGCCGCAGCTCGATCTGCGAGCCGGGTCCCGACAGCCCCAGCGTCAGCACCGGGTCGAGGCTCGGGTCGTAGCGCAGGACCAGCGGGTCCTCGGCTTCCTGCGGCAACTGGATGCGGTCGAGGCGTTCGCGCACGTCCTCGACCGCGAACACCATGCGCGTGCCCCAGTTGAACTCGAGGATGACGTCGCTCACCTCCGGTCGGCTGACCGAGTAGACGCGCCGCACTCCCTGGATGACCGCGACCGCCTCCTGCACGCGCTCGCTGACGCGCTCCTCGACGTCCTGCGGTGCCGCGCCCGGGTAGCGCGTGCGGATGGTCAGCGACGGGTAGGAGATGTCGGGCAGCAGGTTGACCGGCAGGCGCAACAGGCCGACCACGCCGAACACCACGGCGGCGAGCGCCATCATGGTGATCGCCACCGGCCGCGACGCGGTGAGCTCGAACAGCGACGAGTGGGGGCGCGGCAGGCTCGGTTCGGGCGAGGCGCTCAATCGGGGCTCACTTCGACCGGGGTCTGGTCCTTGAGGTCTTCATGGCCGCTGACGATGACCGTGTCCTGCGGAGAGAGGCCGTCGTCGGCGCGGCTCTTGCACTCGATGAAGTCACGCTCCTCGAGCCCCGGATCGAGCAAGACCTTGGTGGCGCGGCCGTCGCGCACGGCGAAGACGATGGAGCGATCGCCTTCGGCCAGCACCGCCGCCTTCGGCACCATGAGCGCGTCGCGCTCGTCCTCCGTCATCACCCGCACGCGCAGGAACATGCCAGGCACCAGGACCTTGACGTCGGCTTCGCGCACCCGCATGCGCAGCTTGATGGTGCCGGTGGCTTCGTCGACCACGGGGCTGACCATGTCGACGTCGGCGACGAACTCGTGCTTGGGATCGGCGTCGGTGGTGAAGCGCACCTCTTTGGCCGTGCGCACCAGCGGCAACTCGCGCTGCGGTCTGCTGACGTAGGCGATCAGACGGTGCGGGTCGGCCAGCACGAACAACGAGGTGGCCGAGCTGATCGTCTCGCCACCGGTGACGTCGCGCTGCACGACGACGCCATCGAACGGCGCCACGATCTCGTGCTCCGCCAGCTGCAGCTTGGTCTCGTTGAGCTTGCTCTCCAGCTCGTCGATCTTGTTGGCCGCGGTCTTCACCTCGATGTCGGCCTTGCGCTTGCCGTAGTCGGCGACGCGCAGCGCCTCTTCGGCCTTCTCGAACAGGAACTTGGAGTCGTCGAGTGTCTTCGGCGAGATGATCTGCGGGTCGATGGCGCTGTTGCGCTTCCACTCGGCGGCCGCCATCTCGCGCTCGATGCGCGCCTGTTCGAGGCGTCCTCCCGACGCTTCCGCCTCGAGTTCGGACAGGTCGCGGCGCAGGCGTGCCTCGGCCAGCTGCACCTCGACCTGAGCCAGCGTGGTCTTGGCCTGACGGTCGTCGAGGCGTGCCAGGAGCTGGCCTTGCTGCACGATCTGGCCCTCGTCGACCCGCACCTCGTCGACGCGGCCGGCGACCTTGGCCTGGATGGTCACCCGGCGCTCGGCCTCGAGGTAGGCGGTGTCGCGGATCTCCTGCCGCACCTTGCGGACCTCGACCGGACGAACCCGCACGAGCGGCGGCCGATCGTCCTTGGCCTTGACCTTGGCGGCAGCCTCGGCGGGCGTGGCGCCGCTGCGGTTGCAGGCCGCGGCGAGGGCGAGGAGAGCGAGACAGGGGGCGAGGGGGCGGGGCATGCCAGTGGTTCGGTCGTGCAGCCTTCCATGGGTGCACGCGCGGTGTCTACGAATGTCGCCGGCAAGCATCGAGAATCCGCTGCGTCGGCCGAGCGAAAGTTGACGGCTGCGCACTCTACGCCATCGTGGGTGCCTGACCGCGCCAGGGAACGAGGCCGAGCCCCTGATCCGGGCTTGCCTTGGCGCGGCGTCGCGCGTGGACGCCACGGTCGGCAGCACGGCCAAGCCGGATCGGATTGGCGTGGCGATCGGGCGGGCGCGCGCCAAGATGACCGCGCGATGGACCAGATCCTCTCCCTGGCGGCAGCGAGGCAGGCGGTGCTCGACGCGCTCTCCGGGCTCCTGCCCGGAGAGATCGTTCCGCTCGCGGCGGCGCTGGGCCGCACCCTCCACGCCGATCTGCGCGCACCGGGGCCGTGGCCGGCCACCGACCGGTCGGCCATGGACGGCTTTGCCGTGCAGGCGGGAGCCGCGGGGCTCGCTGCCGGCACCCGCCTTCCCGTGGTGGGGCGCGCCTTGGCCGGGCATCCGCTCGATCGCGAGCTCGCCGCAGGACAGGCGATCCGGATCATGACCGGGGCGGTGGTGCCGGTCGGAGCCGACGCCGTCGTGCCCGTCGAGGAGACCGACGGATTCGGGGGCGAAACGGTGACCCTCGGCGCGGCGGTGCGTCGCGGGCAGCACGTGCGCACGCTCGGCTCCGAGGTGGCGGCGGGGGACCTTCTGGTCGCCCGCGGCACGCGGCTGCGCGCAGCCGAAGTCGGCGTGCTGGCGGTCCTGGGACGTGCCGAGGTCGATGTGTTCGTCGCGCCGCGTGTCGCCGTCCTCGCCACCGGCGACGAGGTGGTCGACATCGGCGTCGAGCCGTTGCCGCATCAGGTGCGCAACAGCAACGCCCACGCTCTGGCGGCCCAGGTGCAAGAGAGCGGCGGCGCGGTCCTCGACCTCGGGATCGCGCGCGACGACGTCGAAGACCTGCGCGAGCGTCTGGCGCGGGGGCTCGGCGCCGCAGACGTGCTGTTGACCATCGGCGGCGTCTCCAAGGGTACGCACGACCTGGTGCACGGCACGCTCGCCGAGCTCGGCGTGCGTCCGATCTTCCACGGCATCCGCCTCAAGCCGGGCAAGCCGACCTTCTTCGGCACCCTCGAGAGCGAGGCTCGGCGACGCTACGTGTTCGGTTTGCCGGGCAACCCAGCGTCCTGCTTCACGGTGTTCGACCTGCTGGTGCGGCCGCTGCTGCGGGCCCTGGTCGGTGGCGCGGAGGCGCCGTTCACGGCGGTGCGCGCCGGGTCGGCGCCGAAGCAGAACGCGCGCGAGCAGGCCGTGCCGGCTCGATGGGAGACCGACGCCGAGGGGCACGCGTGCGCGGCGCTCGACGTGGTGCGTCCCAGCGGCGACCCGTTCGCCCTGTTGGCTGGCGACGGCTACGCGCTCCTTGCTGCAGGCAGCGAGCCTGGCAACCAACGGCTCGTTCCCTTCGTGCCGTATGCCGCCCACGCCAAGTCCTGATCCAAGTCCAGAACCGGGTCCCGTCGGGCGTCCCTGGCGGGTCGCCGCCCTCGCGGCCCTCGGCCTCAGCCTCGCCGCACCGGGAGTTGTGCCCACTGACCTCGCTGCGGTCAGCGGCCTGCTGGTGCTCCCGGGCCTGGCGGCGCTCTACCGTCTGCTCGAGGGCCGGCGCGCGTGGTGGTGGTGCTACCTCGCGGGGGCCGTGCACATGGGGGTGTTCTCGTGGTCGCTCCGCCACCTGCTGTTCGCGGCCTGGCTCGGCATCGCCCTCGTGGGTGGCGGCTACTTCGCGGTCCTGCCGCTGTGGGTGCGCGGGCTGGCCGGGTGGCGCTTGCCCCGCCCGCTGGCCTTCGGGCTGGCAGTGGCCGGGGCTTCGTGGCTCCGCGCGTTCATGCCCGAGATCTCCTACCCGCACGCGCAGCCGTCGCACGCTCTGTACCTGTGGCCTCGGTTGCTGTCGGGGCCGGTCGGGCTCGGTGGCGAACCGCTCGCCAACCTGTTGCTGGCGACATTCGCGGCCGCCGTCTACGAAGCGTCGCGCGCGCGCGGAAGAGGACTGCGCGGTCTGCTCGCGGTCGGCTTGGCGTGGGCTGCCTGCGCGGCGATCGCGGCCTGGTCGTCCGTCGGTCCGGCGGCACGCGCGAGCCGCCCTGGGGGCCAGGTGGAGGTCGCCGCCGTGCAGCCCGGGCCCATCCCCTGGACGTCGCTGGCCGACTTCGCCGCGTGGCAGGAGCAGCGCCTGCTCGAACCCACGCGGGCGCTCGGACGGGACGACGCGCCGCCGCCCCTGGTGCTGTGGCCCGAGAGCGCGAGCTTCGTCGACGTCGAGCCGGGGACTGGGGGCGGCCCCGCGCGCGCCGTGCTCGCCGACGAGTGGCGGGTGCGCGCGCCGCTGCCCCTCGCGCGCGCCACCCGTCTGCTGCTCGGCGGGCGCCTCGTCGGCGGCCCGCACCACGGCGTGGCAGCGGCGATCCTGCTGGACGGCTCGGGCAGCTTGCTGGGCTACCAGCAGAAGGTGCGGCTGGTCCCGGGCGGGGAGCGCCAGCCGTTCCTCGGTTGGCTGCCCGACAGCTGGTCGACGGCGCTGCAACGCGGGCTGGCGCAAGCGATCGGGGCCGCCCCGCACCTCGAGCCGGCGCCCCCGCGGCCGCCGCTCGTCCTCGACGAGAGGGTCACCGTCGGCGCCCTCCTCTGCTACGACAACGCCTACGCCGACGTCGCGCGAGGCTACGTCGAGGCCGGAGCCAACCTCCTGGTCGTGCTCAGCAACGAGATGTGGTACCAAGGTGGCGCCGAGCTCGAACAGATGGTGGCCATGAGCGTGTTCCGCGCCCTGGAGACCGGCGTCCCGGTGCTGCGCTGCACGATCGACGGAGAGACCGTGCTCGTCGGTCCGGACGGTCGCATCGGACCGCGCCTCGCCCGCACTGTCCCCGGCGTGCTGCGGCTTTCGGTCGACGTGCCTGGGGGCACAGGGCCAGTGGCACCGGCGGCACCGGTCGTCGCCCTGGTCTGCGCGCTTTCGCTCGTGTTCGGCATCGCGCACGCCCTCGCGGCGTGGGTTAGACTTCGCCAGCCGTTTGCCGGGGATCGCTCCCCCGGAGGCGGCTGAACCAACATGCCCGCTGTCGGTGCTTGACCAGCACTACCAGGGAGTTAGCATGCCGCGCCGCGTGGCGGCTCCATCATGTGAGCAACGGTGTGCCCTCCCCGGCCGTGGTGGCCGCCCGCAGCGGTTCTCTCGCACGCCCCGCGCTATCCCTGACCCCGTCATCCTCTTCCTGGAGCAACGATGAGCCCGATTGGCCGCATCTTCATTGTCCTGAACCTGGGTCTCGCGTTTGGCTTCGTCGCCATCGCCGGCACCTACCTCAAGAACTCGACCAACTGGAAGCAGAAGTACGACACTGCGACCGCGGACGCCGACACCGCCTCCAAGAAGATGGCGGCCGAGATGGACGCCGTCCGCTCCGAGCTCGAGGGTGCCAAGAACAACCTGACGGCCTACACCACGAACCTCAAGGGCACCGAGACCCGCTTCGAAGAGGCGAAGGCCGAGAACGAGCGTCTCACCGCGCAGATCGGTTCGTTCGAGGGTTCGATCAAGGCCTCCGAGAGCAGCCTCAAGTCGATCAAGGACGCGCTCGAGTCCGCGACCACGCGCGCCGACGACGCCTACAAGATGTCGGTCAAGGCGAGCGACGAGCGCAACGAAGCGCTCAATGCGCGCGTCAAGGCCGAGGACGACCTGCGCACGGCGACCGCCAAGATCGCCGAGCTGGAGAACACGCTGGCCGAGACCAACGCGCGCGTCGCGCGCCTGCAGGAGGAGGTCGGTGAGAAGGAGACGCTGCTCGCCTACGTCCGGGTCAACAACGGCGGCCTGCTGCCGAACCCCGTGCCGGCGATGAGCGGCTCGATCGTCACCGTCGGTCGCGACGGCCGCCTGCTGACCGCGAAGCTGGACAGCAAGGCCGGCGAGCCCAAGCCCGGGCACAACCTGGCGATCCACGCCAACGGTCACTACAAGGGCGAGTTCGTCGTCGACACCGTCGAGGGCGACTACTTGTTCGGCCGTCTGATCCGTTCGGTCGACGGTGCCGTCGTCGGCGCCGGCGACAAGGTCGACTCGCAGCCCGGCCGCTGATCGCAAGGAGACCCAAACATGGCCAAGACCAAGCGCACTCCCGTGGCGGTCCCTGAAGAGGTCGCCGACAAGAAGGGCATGTCGTTCGAGGACGGTATCGTGCTGAGCACGACGCTGGTGCTGCTCATCGCACTGGTGCTCGCCTGGCTGCAGTACTCGTCGTTCTACGGCTCCTGACCACCCCGCACCGGCCAACGCCGGTGCGTTCGAGGATGGCGGCTCGCGAGGCGCCTGTTCCCAGCGGGGACAGGCGCCTCGCGGCGTGATAGCGGCTCTTACGCCGGACGGCACGGCGACGCCCCCGCAGATGGTCTCTGGCGGGACGTTTGCGCTTCCTTTGGGTGCGCTCCCGGCTAGCCTTGACCGCGTTGTGCAAGCGTCTGCTGGCGGCGGCTCCGAGCATCGTCCGCGCCACGGAATGAGCGCAACGCAGCTCGCGATGACTCCGGAGGGGTGCACATGAACAGGTCAGGTCGGCGGTGCGGTCGGCACGCGCATGGCGTCGCGTCCGTCCGTGAGGGCAGACAGCGCACGGGCCGCACTGGCCAGCGGGCCGCCGCCGCATCGGCGGGGGTGCGCTGAGGCATGGTGCGGGTCATGGATTGGGTCACGCGCCCCTTCTCGTTGGACATGGGTGTCGACCTCGGTACGGCCAACACGCTGGTCTGCCTCAAGGATCGTGGCATCGTGCTCAACGAGCCGTCGGTGGTGGCGGTGCGCAAGGGGACCAACGAGGTGCTGCTCGACGGCATGGCCGTGGGCAACTCCGCGATCGAGTACCTGGGGCGTACGCCGCCGCACTTCCAGGCCATCCGGCCGATGCGCAGCGGCGTCATCGCCGACTTCGAGATCACCGAGAAGATGCTGCGCTACTTCATCCGCAAGGTGCAAGGCGGGCGTCGGATGGTGAAGCCGCAGGTGGTGATCGCAGTGCCCTGGGGGATCACCATGGTGGAGAAGCGGGCGGTGATCGGTTCTGCCGAGCGGGCCGGCGCGCGCCGGGTGTTCTTGGTGGACGAGCCGACGGCCGCCGGCATCGGTGCCCGCTTGCCGGTGCACAAGGCGCACGGCTGCATGGTCGTCGACATCGGTGGCGGAACCTCCGAGGTCGCGGTGTTGTCGCTGGCCAACGTCGTCGAGGCGGAGTGCCTGCGTGTCGCCGGTGACGACTTCAACGAGTCGATCGCGCAGTACATCCGCAACAAGTACAACCTGCTGCTCGGCGACATCACGTCGGAGAAGCTGAAGATCGCGGCCGGCTCGTGCCTTCCCCTCGAGCCGGAGCTCGAGGTCGAGGTGTGTGGACGCGATTCGCTCACCGGTCTGCCGCGGCGCTGCATCGTCACGTCGGAAGACGTGCGGGCCGCGCTACAGGAGCCGGTGCGCCGCATCATCGGCGCCATCAAGACCGTGCTCGAGCGCACGCCGCCGGAGCTGTCGTCCGACCTGGTCAACAGCGGTGTCACTCTGTGCGGTGGCGGCGCGCTCCTGCGCGGCCTGCCCGAGATCATCGAGCGCGAGACGGAGTTGCCGACACGTCTCGCCGAGAACCCGCTCGAGGCCGTGGCGCGAGGCACTGGCATCTTCCTGGAGAACCTCGAGCTGTACTCCGCCTTTCTCGAGGGCGGCGACGACCTGGCGTGAGGTGCTCGTGTCTCGGGCGAAGCTGCGGCGCGGCCGCGGGAGCCTCCGAGCACCTTTGGGGCGGCCGCAGGCTGCGCTGGCGGCTTCAATAGAGGCGTGGCCGCGTACCGGGCGAGCGAGGCGGGTGCCCGCCGTGACGATCAGCAGATCCTGCCGCGTGCGCTCTTTGCGCTGCTCCTCGCCGCCGCGGCCCTGATCCTGCTGCCGCGCTGGGCCGAAGCGATCCTCGGCCCGGCTCGCTGGCTGATGTGTCTGCCCCTGCGTGCGCTGCCGGCGCCGGCCCTCGCCGGAGCTGGCACATCGCTGCCGATGGTCGACGAGGCGGCGCTCGCGCGTCTGGATCACGCCGCGCTCTCGGGTGGCCGCACGGTGGTCGCCGACGATTCCGTGCCGCTCCTGTGCCGGGTGCTCGAGCGCCGGCTACCGGGAGCCGCGGGCCTTCCGTCGTTGCTGGTGCTCGACCGCACGTGGGACGAGATCGCTGGGAACGCCGGCATCGTCACGCGCGACGACTGCCTGATCGGCGTCGTCGGCGAGCCGACCGATCTGGAGGACAAGACGCTCGGCGGTCAGGCGATCGTGCGCTGCCTGCACGCGGCGCCGCGCGGAGCCGCTCCGGTGCGCCTCCTGGCCCGAACGTCCGTCCGCGGCGAAGGCATGCGCTTGGTGGTCGAGCCGGCGAGTCGCATCGACCCCTGGCCGCTGCGCGTGCCGTTGCTCGAGGATCCCTACCTCGCTGCGCGCCTGGACACGGCGGGAGAACCCGTGTTCACCTGCCCCCGGATCACGGAGGGCTTGGTGGTTCCGGATGGGCTCCTGCTCGGGTCGCTGCGGGTCTGGGGGTACGCCGACTCCGAGGGCACGGTGTTGCCGGTGGGCTACTTCGTGTCGCCGGCCTGCGACGTGCGCGCGCTCTCGACGGTGGTTGTGTGGCGCCGGCGCACCGCCGCGCCGGCCCGCGTCGCTGCTTCAGCGCCGTTGCGCACGTTCGCTGCCCGCGCGCTGGCGCTGCCTCCGTCCGGCGAGCGACTCTACCTGACGCGCACCGGTGCCGGCCTGCGCAAGGGGGCGGCGGTGCTCGGTCGCGATGGCAACTTCTATGGGGTGGTGGTCGAGAGCGGGCCGGGCGACGGCGTCGCTGCCTCGTTCCGCACTCCGGGTCGTGCCTGGACCCTGCTCCTCGTGCGCGACGACGGCGGCGCCCCGGTCGAGTGCCACGGTCGCGTGCGCAGCGCCGCTGGCGCGCGGATCGACCTGGAGCTGACGTCGGCGATCGCGTCGGTCACAGGGAGCGTGCTCACCGGGGGCAACGGCATGGCCTGTCCACCCGGTCTGCGCGTCGGCCGGATCGCCGACGTCGCTGCCGGCGGCACCCTGCTGCGCGTCGAGCGTCCGCACATCGACCTCGCCTTCGTCTACGTGTGTGCGCCACCGGAGGCCGCGCGGTGAGCTGGGTGCTGCCTTTGGTGTTGTGGTTCTTCGTGGCCGCGTGGTGGTTCCTGGCCGACGGTTGGCTGGCGGCGGCCGCGGGGATCTACCGCCCCGACCTCGGTGTCGCCTTCTGCCTGTTCGCAGTCTTCGCGGCTCGGCCGGGGGCGCTGCCGTGGCTCGTCTCCTGCGCCGGGTTGGGGCGCGCGCTGGTGTTCGGCGGTGCGCCGGCCCTGCACGTCCTGCAGCTCGGCGCACCGGTCGCGTTGCTGTTCCCGCTGCGCCGGCTGGCACTGCCGCCGGCGTTCCTCCACCTCGCCGCCGCCGGGCTCCTCGCAGTCCTCCTGCCGGTGCTGTCGTGGTTGCTCCCGGCCGGAGGCGACCCGCTGCCGCACGCGGCCCTGCCGTCGTTGCCGGCGCTGCTGTGCGGCATGGTTGCCACGCCGCTGGCGGCGGCCTTGCTCGGGCGCTTGCCGCCGCTGTGGTTCTTCCGGGAGCATCGGCGGTGAGCGGCTCGGCCCGGCGCATCCTCGCGGTCGGCATCCTGCTGGTGCTGGGTGCGGTGGTGGTCCTCGGCGCCCTGGCGCGCTCGATGCTGCACGATCACGCTCTCTGGCTCGAGCGCAGCTACCGCAATCGCTGGGCCTTCCGCGACGTGCCGACCCGGCGCGGGTCGATCTGCGACCGGCACGGCGTACCGCTGGTGCGCGACCAGCCGCGCTTTGCGCTGGAGCTGGACTACGACACGTTCCGCCGGCGCAATCCGCTCGGCGCGGCGGTCGCCGGTGCGCGGCTGCTGTGGCCGGATGCCTTCGACCACGCCCACTTCGATGCCGCCGAGACGGCGGCGTTGCGCCTGCTGCAGCTCCCGGCCAAGGCACTGCACGCCGAGGCATCGTCCAAGGAACTGGCGCGCGACCTGCGCTTCTACGTGAGCTCGGTCGCAGACGGTCTGTCAGCCAAGCCGCGCGCGGAATGCGTGCGCCTGCTCCTGGCTGCGGTCGCCGATCGCAGCGAACTCGCGGTGCTCGACGTGCTCGGGCTCTCGCGCGACCAGGTTGCACGCACCGCCCGTCGCCGCAGCGAGAGCCTGCGCCAGCTCGCAGCCATCTTGCGCGCCAACGGCGGCGAGGCCGACTTGGGCGCACTCCTCGAGAAGCAGTGGGACGAACGGATCGCCGACCGCGGCCGATTGCTGCCGGTACGCACGCTGGCTCGCAGCCTGCCGTTCGAAGTCGCGGCCGACCTGGCGTGCGCATTGGAGGAGTGGCGCGGCTTCCGCCTGCGGCCGGCGGTGGATCGCGGGACGTCCGACCTGGCGGCGCAGTTGCCTTCGGTCAGCAGCCTGCTCGGCGTGGTCACGCCGCTCGGCACGCACCGCAACGACGGTGACCGGCTGAAGGGCATGGTCGACGATCTGGTCGAGAAGGCGCAGGTGCAAGACGCGCTGCCCGACGATCTGGACCTGTCCGAGGACGCGGTGGCGCGCCTGCAGGCACGCGCCAGCTCGTTCCTGCGCAACCGCGTGATGCTCGCCGGCCGCTACGGCCGTTCCGGCGTCGAGTCGGCCATGGAGAGCATGCTCGCCGGGCAGCTCGGCCTCCGCTTCGTCGAGCGGGATGCGCACGCGCGCGAGCGGCTCCTGTACCGCAGCCTCGACGTCAATCCTGGGCACGACGTGCGCGTGACGCTCGACGTCGCGCTGCAGGGTGTGCTCGAGCGGGTACTCGACACGCACGCGCGCGGCCTCGACACCGCCATGGCGGTCATCGACGCCCGATCGGGCGACATCCTGGCGATCGGTGGACGGCCGTTGACGATCGAGCAGGGCGGGAAGCTGCTGGAGCGCACGATCTCCCCGGCGGTCACCTGGCGCAACGCCGGCTACGTCGGCTCGCTGGCCAAGCCGTTCGTGCTACTGGAGCAACTCGCGGCCGAGCGCGCCGGGCTACCGCACTCGGACCGCGCGTCGTTCATCCCGTGCGAGAAGCGCTACAAGGAGATCCCGGGAACCCCGCGCTGGCTCGAGTGCGACGACTTTCACGGCGAAGATGGCCGCGACCCGGCGCTCGCCGTGGCCGAGTCCTGCAACGTGTTCTTCTTCCAGGTCGCCGAGGGCCTTGGGATGGAAGGCTTGCGCCGCGCCTTCGCGCGAGCCGGTTGGTTCGACCTGGCGGCCGACGAGCGGGCGATGGTGCAGGTTCGCGTGCCGGGAGTCTCGGGCCTCAGCCGGCCGCGCGTGGACCCGCAGGGGCACATGCTGCAGCACGTCGGCATCGGCTACGGCGTGAAGGCGTCGGCTCTGTCGGTGGCGCGTGCCTACGCCGCCCTCGCCACCGGGCGCCTGCCGACGCTCGGGCTGGTGGTCGACGCGGAGCGGTCGCCCGCCATCGACCTGGCGGTACCGGCCGACGACCTCGCCCTGGTGCAGGAGGGGCTCCGCCGGTGCGTCACGGAGGGCACCGCCGCGTCGGTGTCTGGCCTCGCGGAGCTCGGGGTGCACGGCAAGACCGGCACCGCCGAGGTCAACAGCAAGGACGAGAACAACGCTTGGTTCGCCGGCTACCTGCTGGCTCCCTCCGGCCGCCCGACTCTGGCGTTCGCGGCGGTCGCCTACACGGTCGAGGACCACGGCAAGGAGTCCGCGCGGATGATCGCCGACTTCCTGCACGGCCTGGCCGCGTTGCCGAGCGGGGAAGCGTTGCGCCGCCGCTGGCTGCAGGGGGAGGAGGACCGGTGAGCCCGCGGCGCCTCCTGCGCGACCTCGACTGGTACCTGGTGCTGCTGGCCGGAGCGCTGGCGCTGATGGGCCTCTTGTTCGTCGACTCGGCCACGGCCGATGTCGACACGGAGACCTCGGCCGCCGGCAAGCACGCGCTGGTGCTGGCGGCGGGCGCCGTGGTCGCCGTCGGCGTGGTGGTGGTGCACTACGCCCGCTTCATGCGCGCTGCGTGGCTGCTGTACGGGCTGTCGATCGTCAGCCTGCTGCTACTGCCGTGGTTCGGGATGGTCATCAACGGTGCGCGCCGGTGGTACCGTCTGCCGGGCGGCTTCGCGTTGCAGCCGGCCGAGTTCGCCAAGCTGGCGTTGATCGTGGTCCTCGCCTCCTACCTGCGCTTCCGCCACAAGGCGACCACCTGGGAGGGGCTGTTCGTTCCGGTCCTCATCACCCTCGTGCCCGCGGCGCTCATCCTCAAGCAGCCCGACCTCGGCAGCTCCATGGTGCTGTGGCCGGTCCTGCTGGCCATGTGCTTCGTCGCGGGCACGCCGCTGCGCGCCGTGCTCGGACTGCTCGGCGTCGGCGCGTTGGCGCTCGGTGTCGGCTACCTGTTCATGCACGACTACCAGCGCACGCGCATCCAGGTCTGGCTCGAGCACTTCGATTGGCAGCCGGAGGTCGTGCCGATCCAGCCCGAGGAGCCGGCGGTCGAGGCCGCGGCTGCGAAGGAGGCTCACGCGGCGGCGCTCGCCGTCTACCGGGACGAGCGTGAGGCGTACGACCGGATGCAGACCCTGCTGCGCTCGAGTGCCTACCAGCCGTGGCAGGCCCTCATCGCCATCGGTAGCGGTGGCATGTCGGGCTTCGGCGTCGGCAACGGACCACAGAACGTGCACGGCTTCCTGCCCTATCGGGAGAGCGACTACATCTTCGCCGTGGTCGCCGAGGAGACCGGGTTCGTAGGTGGGTTGCTGGTGATCGGCCTCGAACTGGCGCTCGCGGTGCGCATCCTGACGGTGGCGGCGCGGTCGCGCGAGCGCTTCGGTCGCCTCCTGGCGGTCGGCGTCGCGGTGTATCTGGCGGCGCAGAGCCTCATGCACGTGGCGGTGTGCGCTTGGGTGGTGCCCGCCACCGGTCTTCCCATGCCGTTCCTCAGCCAGGGCGGCAGCTCCACCCTGGCGGCGTTGTTGGCCGTGGCGCTCGTGGCCAACGTAAGCGCTCGGCGCGAACCTGTCCTTGCCGCCGACGGTTTCGTCTGATTCGGCCGGCCAGAGCCAGCCGGCTCGCGCGGAAGCCACAAAGGAGGCGGAAGGAAGCGGGGTGGGTCGCCGTCCAAGGGCGCATGAAGCCTTCACCCCACGCGTCCCGCGCCCGTCAAGCCGCCGAGGCTCGCCAAGCCGCGGCGCGGCCCCGGACCCATCTGCGGGTACCGGCGCTCTGGCTGGTGCTCGTCGCGCTTCTGTGCGTCTACGGCCTTCTCGGCTGAGTCGGTCGGCGCGCTGGGCGAGCTGCTCGGGGCGAGCGGCCTCCGCCGGTTGCGTCAGATGCGCACCGCAGCGCCGTTCGACACCACCAGCGACACGACGTTGGCGCCCGGATCGACGATCAGCCACTGCACGAACAGGGCGGCGCCGGCGAGAGCGGGATCGGCGGGGATGGCGAAGGGGACCTGAGCCGCCCCGATCGCGGTGGTGGCGGCGGCGATCGACACCAGCGGCTGGGTCCAGGCCACGCAGGTCGGCATGCCGAAGACATCGAGTGGAATGCTGGTCGCCGCGGCACCGACCATCATCGCCACCGGAGTGTTGGCGCGCGCGTTGCCGACAGTGAGGGCGAAGGTGTCGTTCCCGGGTACCGGCCGCCCTTGCCAGCCGACGTCGGCCAAGCGCAGCGCGGAGCCACGGCACGCCGATCCATAGGCCACCACCTCGGATTCGTAGGCGCGGTAGTCCAGGTCCTGTGCACCGGCCGGCGGCAGCGGAACCGGCTGGCCGACTCCCTGGGCCGAGATGCGCACGACGTCGGTACCCACCGCGGCGAACCACGCGTGCTGGTCACCGTAGGACCACAAGTCGCGGAGCGGGGACCGACCGACGTTCAGCCACGGAGTTCGTACCAGCGTCTGTAGGTCGAGGAGCCAGATCTGACCGCTCGTCTCGGCGAGCAAGGCCGTGCCGAGCAGTGGCCCGGTGGCCAGGCTGACCCGCCCAGCCAGGCGCAGGGGTCGGCTGCCGAGCTGCATCGAGTTCAGATCGAGCTGCCACAGGATCGCCTGTCCGAGAGTGTCGACCGCGCCCACGACGACCGTCGCCGGCGCGACGAGGATCGCGTCGGTGGCGCCGAGACTCGTGGTCGAAGAAGTCAGCGACCGCGCCGTGCCGCCGCTCGCAGCCGTCGCGAAGATCCCGTGCTCGGTCACGTACACCACCTCGGTCAACGCGGCGACTGTGAACAGCGCCAACATGCGGCCGCGGAAGCCCTGGGCGAACACCTGCGGGGTGCCGATCGCCTGACTGCTCACCGCCGCCGCCAGAACGGAGTCGTCGGTGTTCCCCGGGGGCGCGCCGGCCAGCAGCACGCGCGCACCGCCGCGCAGGACGTGCAGGGCCGACACCTGGAACGGCGTGGGCATCGCCCGCGTGTCGAGAGGCACGAGGGTGGAGCGCAGGGGCTCGTATTCCCACAGTGCCGGCGCGCTCGCCGACGCAGCGCCGGCCACGACGGCGTGGCCGAGCGGCACCTGCCCGCGACCCGGCGTCAGGGGGCCCAGGGCGGTCAGCAGAGGAACGAAGAGCGCGCGGCGAGACACGGGATGCGCCCACCATAGCGCCCGAGGTGCCGGCGGCCAGGCGCCGGTGGCGGCGCCAGTTGCGGCTCAGCGTCCGCGCCCGGGATTGCCCTCTTCCTTGTCGGCGCCTTGCTGCTGGTCTTGTGCCTGCATGGCGGCCTCGATCTTGTCCTTCAGCTGCAGGAAGGTGCGGGTGATCGCGGTGTGACGGTGTCCCAGGCGCTCGATGAGTGCGAACTCGGTCTCGCTGACTCCGTCCGCGCCGGCGGCCTTGACCAGCTGCTGCAGGCTCTCGAGGCGGCGCAGCACGTCTTGCTCGAGCCGCTTGAGCATCTCGAGTTCGGCGCGGAACGGCACCAGCGGCTTGCGTGCCTGCTGGTTCCGACCCTGCTGTTGCTGCTGCTGCTGTTGGTTCTGGCGTTCCTCCTGCCGCCGCTGCTGCTCGCGCTTGAGCGCCTCGATGAGGTCCACGAGCCGGTCCCTGACATCGTCCTGCACGGCTTGCGTGTACTCGCCGGGGTTCGGCTGGGCGCCTCCCAGGCGTCGCGCGACGTCGGTCAGGTCGTCACCGATGGCGCCGAGCACCTGCGAGTACACGACCTCTTCTTCCTTCTGCAGCGCCTCGCTCATGAACGAGGCGCGGGCTACCAGCTCTTGCTCGCGATCGCCCAGCTCGTTCAGGCGGCGCCGCATCGGACGGGTCATCCGCGCGCCCTGGGCCAGCTCGGCCGCGGCCTCGGCGGTCCGCTGCGAGATGGCGACCTGCTTGGCCAGGAACTGCTCGAGTTCCTCGCGGATCTTGAAGAGCAGCTCTTCCTGCCGGAGGTCCATGTAGCGGTCGCGTTCTTCTTCGAGCGCGTCCTTGGCTCGCTGCAACGCCTCCTCGGTCTGCTGCTGCTGCTGGTCGGTCTCCTCGGGCTCGGCGCGCTCCATCGCCTCCTTGGCCTTGCGGCTGGACTCGTTGGCCTGCTGCAGAGCCTGGCTGGCGGCGCGGTTGCGCCGCTTCTCGACCTCGCGCGCCAACCGCATGATGTCGTCCTCGAGCTGTTTCTGCTCGTCGGCCAGCTTGTCCATCTGCTCCTTCTGCTGCTCGTTCAGGCCACGCGAGCGGCGTAGAGCCTGCTCGGCCTGCTGCAGTTCCTCGGCCGCCTGGCGCTGCTGCTCGGCTGCCGTGGCTTGCTCGCCGCGCTGCAGCGACTTCTGCGCGCGCTCCATCGCCTGGGTGGCGCGCTGCATGCGTTCGCCCGTCGCCTTGGCTTGCTGCGGCGACACGTCCCCGCTCTGCGCCGCCTGCTCGAGGCCTTGCTGCGTCGCCTTGGCCTGGGCCTGCAGGGCAGCCTGCCGCTCGGCCGCGGCCTGCGCCACTTCCGGCCGATCTGCCTCGCTGGCGATCGCCTGCTCGAGGTCGGCCTTGGCCTGCTCGAGGGCCTCTCGCGACTTGGCTACCTCGGGCGCGGCGTCTTGCCGCTGCTCGAGGCCGTCGGCCGCGGCGCGCTGTGCACGCTCGGCTGCGTCGAGGCGCTGGGCGGCGTTTTCTTCGGCGCGATCGCCTTGCGGCGAGCCGCGCAGCGAGCGCGCGGCCTGCGCCGACTCGGCGGCCATCTCGTCGGCGACCTTGGCGGCGTCGGGGTTGGCCGCCTCGAACTTCTGCCGTGCCTCGCTCATCGCGCGTGCGGCGCGGGCGAGCGCGCTCTGCGCGGCCTCGGTGCGGCCCTCCGCCTCCGCCTTCTCGGCTTCCCCGAGCTGCTTGCGCGCTTCGTCCAGGCTGCCGGCCGACGCCGGCTTCTTGCCATTCTCCGGCGTGAGGTCGTTCGCGGCTTGCTCGAGCGCCTTCTGCAGGTCTCGACTCTGTTGCTGCGTGGCGGTGCGGTGCTCGTCCGCGCGGGCCTTGGCCAGGTCGCCGGCCTGCTTGGCCGCCTCGGCCAGGGCCTGCTTCTTGGCGTCGTTGGCGGCGGCCTTGGCCACCTGGTCGGCAGCGTCACGGGTGGCCTGGCCGTCCTCGCCGCGGGGCGAACGTGCCAGCCGCTCCAGCACGTCGTGTAAGCGCTGCATCGCCCGCTCGCGGGCCTGTGCGTCGTCGCCTGCTGCCACGCGTTCGAGCTCCGCCGCCAGCTCGCCGGCGCGCTCCCACTCTTGCTGCCGTCGCTCGCTGTCGATCAGCTCGCGGCCGCGCTCGCCGAGATCGCCGAGCCGGAACGACTGCTCGCGGCGGGCGTCGTCGGCCCCGCTCGTCTGCCGGTCTGCCGCCTTCTCCAACTGACCCTGCCGCTCGAGCAAGCGCCGCACCCGTGCCAGGGCGTCTTCCAGGTAGGGGAGGCGGCTGCCGGCCTGGCGCTGGTTGTTCTGAGCCTCGTTGCGCTCCTTGTTCGCCAGCTCGCGCAGCTGTTCCGCGAGTTGGTCTTCGGCGTTGTTGCCGCCGGCGCGGGCGACTTCTTGGCTCTGGGCGCGCAGGTCTTGCTGTCGCTGCAGCAGCTGGTCGGCATCGGCGGCGAGGCGCTCGGCGGTGGCGATCTCCTTGTCGAGGTTCTCGAGCGAGCGGCGGTCGAGCAGGATGTCGAGGAGGCGGCGCAAGTCCTCGACCACTTCCGCCTGCTTGTCGATGGCGCGGGCGAAGGCTTCGGCGTCGAGGTCGTTGCGGATGCCGGCGACGTCCTCGAGTACGTTCGAGGACTCGAGATGCTCCATGCCGGCGCGCAGCAGCTTGGCCTGCTCGACACGCCCGTCCTTGTCGTACTGCACCAGCAGGCGGCCCATCACATCGCGCAGGCGCTCGGCTTTGCGCAGGATCTCCGCCTGGTCGCGCCGCAGGCGCTCGATCTCCTGGTCCTGCCGCTGGGCGGCAGGGGCGATGACCAGGTGCGGCAGCAGGACGAGAGCGGCGAAGATGGCGCGGACTCGCATGGTCACTTGCTCACTGACTTGGTTCGGGCCTGCACGTCGCGCTGGTTGTCTTGCAGCGCGCGTGTCGTGGCGATGACGTCTTGGAAGTCGGTCCACTCGTCGAGCCGAGCCAGCAACTGCTCGAGTTCGGCGACGATCTGGTTCTGCACGTCGCCGACCAGGCGCAGCCGCTCCCCCAGCTCGGTGGTCTCGCCGCGCGCACCGGCCAAGTGCTGCACGCACTCGGGTGCCAGACGTTCGGCGATGCGGTCGGCGGTGGCGGTCATCGCCAGGATGCGGTCGAGGAACTTGCCCAACGGCGGCATGCGGCCGCTCGCACGCTGCGCGGCGAGCGTCCGGTAGAACTCAGGCACCAGCGCGCGCGGGTCGTCGGCGGCAGCGTGGGTCTCGGAGAACAAGGCCAGCGCCGGTCCCACCTGCGCGCCCTCGTCCATCGGGTTGAAGAGGTGCAGGTTGAACGACCGCATCAGCTCGCCGAGGATGCGACCGGCCATCGACTGCAGCCGCCCCTGGGCGACCTGCAAGCCGGTCAACGAGGCGGCCAGGTCGGCGCTGCCGATCGAGCCGAGCTGTCCCTGCAGGATGCCGAGCGCGTCGTGCCGTTCGCGTTGCTGCTCGAGCGCCTTCTCGACATCGGTGCGCACGCGGCGGAAGTGGCCGGCGATGCGGCGCTCGAGGTCGCCGAGACCGACCACGTGCAACGAGCGGTTGGGCAGCTTGGTGGCGTGCGGCTCGGGCGCGCGGTTGTCGGTCACCACCACGACCAGGGTGATCGTCTCACCCTCCTTGACCGTCACGTCGGGGCCGAGCAGGCCGGTCAGGGGCACGAGCTCGGTGGCGACCAGTTGGGTGCGGCCACCGCGGCTCGCCGCCGCCAGGTCGCGCAGCACCGGTTCCGGTCGGTCGCCGATGGTCAGCTCGGCGACCATGGTCTTGACGTCGAAGTCGTCCTTGGCGAGCACGCGCACTGGCAGGATCGCGTTCGGCAGCAAGACGTTGAGTCCGTCGTCCTGGGGCAGCAGCACCTGGCCACCGGGAGGGGCGTCAGGCAGCACGATCACCGGGTAGGACGCGGCTTGCGGCGTGCGCAGGCCTTCGCGGCTCACCAGGTCGACCCGGTAGCGGTCGGACTTCGACGCCGTGAAGGCGCCACGGAAGACGCTGCGCCGGCCGCCGTCGTCCTCGACCTCCTGGCCGATCAGGTCGATCTGGGCACCCGACTCCTGAAACACCAGCCGGCCCGATGCCACGTCCCCGAGGGGAGCGACCTCGAGCTGGACCGCGGTCCCCTCGAGTGCCTCGATGCTCCCTCCCTCCTGCACGGCCGGAGGCTTGCCGGTGTACTCGGGGTAGGTCAGCGCCGCACGGATGGTCCCGACTCGCGGTGGGCGGACGGTGACGACGGTGACCAGCAGGTCGCCGCGGTCGTCGTCGCCGCCCCGAGCATGGAATTCGAAGGTGTCGGCAACGCGGCGGAACACGTGGCGGAAGCGCCCGCCCCCGCGCGCCGCGGTCGCCACCTGCGCCGGCATGCCGCGTCCGCCTTCGATCGCCAGGAACACCTCGCGTGGAGTCGTACCCTCGGCACGCACGAGGATCGGCAGATCGCCCCCCGCCGCCATGGTCACCGTCGCGCGGTCGGCCTCCATGGTGATCTGGTAGTCCTGATCGGCAGGCGGGAGCTCCACGTGCAGCGTGGTGAGGCGCGGATACGCTTCGTCGGCGCCGAGCGCGCGGCGCAGGAACACTCGCGTCGCATCGGGGCGGGTGAGTGCGCCCGGGACGACGATCAGCGCCGCCAGGCCCACCCCAGCCCACACCCGCCCGGCGTGCCGCCAGGTGAGGAGCTGCTCGGTGGGGATCGAGCGGACCTGCCCGGTGGCCTCCTCGACCACCTTGGCGATCATCGCCGGCGACTGGTTGCGCAGGTCGGTCTCGCCCTGCTGGACGATCTGACCGAGCTGCACCGCCGAGATCAGCTTCTCGCGCAGCGTCGGGAAGCGCGCCTCGAGGGCGATGGCGACGTCGGGCTGGCTCAGGTCGAGGCGCCGCGTGCGCACCAGGTGCCGGAAGACCAGCCAACCCAGGCCGGCCACACCGACGGCGGTGACCAGGAGACGCACGCCGACGGGCAGGACCAGGCCGCGGTCGACCAGGTAGTAGACCACCAGGCCGAACAGCAGGGCCGCGAGGCATACACCGGCCCCGTGCCACAGAAGGCGCGTGACGATGCGCTGGCGTTGGCGGCGCAGAAGGGCCTGGATCTCGGCGAACGACGGCAGGTCGCGGGCGTCGTGGCTCACGCTCTCAGCGCTGGAAGATGGGGAGGTACTGGAGGGGAATCGACAGGATCAGCGTGGCGACTGCAGTCGAGAACGCGTCGCCGGGACCCGGGTCGCATGGCCACGAGCCGTCGCGACGCTGCATGCTCAGCAGCAGCTCGCGCATCTCGCGGAAGTAGTGCCGCCAGCGCTCGCCGCCGGCGATGTAGTAGGCCTGCACGGCGTAGTAGTGGCCGTAGTAGAAGAAGTAGTGGCCCTGGAAGCTGCGATTGAAGATCACCAGCTGACCGTCGAGGTAGTCGAGCGCGCGCTGGATGAGGTCCTCGTCGGTGCTGTAGCGTCCGGCCGCGAACAGGGTGGTCACGCCGGCTGCGGTCAGCGGAAAGGTCGCACGGCTGTGCATTCCGATCTGGTAGCGGAAGGCGCCGCCGTCGTTGGCGATCATGTTGCTGATGCGGCTGCCGAA
Organism: Planctomycetota bacterium; assembly: GCA_041398565.1. Lineage (GTDB taxonomy): Bacteria > Planctomycetota > UBA1135 > UBA1135 > UBA2386 > DATGPD01. The sequence goes on from JAWKUN010000002.1 coordinate 1,814,630, forward strand.
GCGGTTGCGGGTCGGCGCGCCGCCGTCGACCGCGCTGGCCCGCACGTACCGCTCGGCGTCGTCGATGTGGCGCACCGGCACCGTGATGCCGACGTTGCGCGCGGCGCGCAGCGCCACGACCTGGCAGACCGTGATGGACATGTCGGACTCGCGCGCGAAGGGGCGATAGCGCCAGCCACCCTGCGCGTTCTGCGAGTCGCAGATCAAGTTCACGGCCTTTTGCAGCGCGGCCTTCACGTCGTTGCGCCGCGACATGCCGTAGATCTCGGCCAGGAACAACGTCGCGAACGCATGGCTGTACATGCGCGTGTTGTTGTCGGAGATGTAGCCGGTCTCGGTGACGCAGCCGAGCACGTAGTCGAGTCCCCGCTGGATGTTGTCGCCGTAGCGTCCACGGCCCGGCAGGTGGCCGCCGGCCATGAAGCTGATGAGCGCCAGGGCGGTGACGCCCACGTGCGGGGCGTTGTAGTCGGTGATCTCGTAGTTGGAGTTCAGCTTGTAGCCGACGTGCTGGTGCCACGATCCGTCGGCCTGCTGGTTCTCGGCGAGCCAGCGGTGTCCGTCCTCGACGGCTCGCTTCAGCTCGGGAGTGATCGCCTCACGCCAATGCCCGTCACGCCGGTCGATGCGCGACTCCTGGGCAGCGGCGGTGGGGGCGAGCGCCAGACAGAGCAGCGCGGCGGCAGTCGCGGGGCGAAGGGCGTTCGTCGGTCTCATCGCAACGGAGTTCCTCGTTGGCCGAGAATGGTAATGCCGTCGCCGGTCTCCAGGGCGACGACCCCGTCTTGGCTGGTCATGCGGTTCACCTGGACACCGGCCAGGCGGCGGCGCTGGGCCTCGGTGCCGCGTTGCAGGTCGAAGGTGTGCAGGTAGCTCTCGTTCTGGCCGATCACCCCGACCGCGACGAGCAGGAAGTCGCGCCCGAGGATCGGCTCGCCGACCGGGTTGGCGATGTCGCCGTCGGCCGCGAGGCTCGCCCGGAAGCTCGGCTTGCGCTCGGCGCCGAAGGCGCGACAGAGGACCGACCAATCGGAGCCGTTGAAGTTGGCGAGCACCAGCAGTGGCGGCGCTTCCATGTCCCGGTGCAGCGGTCGCGGGGTCGCGAGCGCGACCAAGGAGCCGCCGAGGCCACCCAGGTTTCCCACCGGACGCCCGGTCTTGCCGTCGAGCAGGGCGACCTGGCCGCCGCTGTGGGCGCCGGCTTCGTACACGGCGATGGTGTCGTCGTGGTGCCAGAGGTAGCCCAGCGCGCGGCGCGGGGTGCCACGCCAGTGCCAGCCCACGCCGCCGTCGCGCTGCAGGGCCACCAGGGTCGGCGGGCGGTCGGGACTCTCCGAGACGCCGTCGGCGGCGAGCACGACGAGGTCGTCGACCACGAACAGATGGCTGAGGATGCGCATCAGTGCGCCCTGGACGGTGAAGCCGTCCGGCAGCTGCAACAGAGCGCGGACGCGGTCGGACAGCAGGCAGCGGTTCAACGCCTGGCCGGTGAGGGGGTCCATCTCCTCGAGCCAGACCCGCTTGGGGTCGTCGGGCTCTGGCCGGAGCGACCAGAGCCGACCGCCGGCGGCGGTGGGCGACAGGCTCGCCTCGCGACTGTCGAACACGCGCTCGAACATCACCGCGCCGGTCGTCGGCTCGAGGCCGACGACGCGGCCCCCGTCGCTGGCTCCGGCGTGCTCGCTGAACAGCTGCACCAGCCCCGCGTGCACGCCCAGGCTCTCGAACGCACGGTCGTCGCCGGCAGGGCGGCTCCACTCTTGGACGCCGTCGCGCAGGCGCAAGGCGCGCACCCGATCCTGCTCGACGACGACCACGCGGTCGCCGCACACCAGCAAAGGGGTCCCCGGGTTGAGGCGCGGACAGTCGACGGTGAACAGGGGCGCCTCGATCTCCGCGGCTTCGCCCTGCAGCGCGTGCGCGCGCAGCACCGTGCCCCCTTCCCAGACGAAGAAGGGCACGAACGGCGGTGGCGAGAAACCCGGTACCACCTCGGCGCCGACCCACTGCAGGCGGTTGCCCGGCACCAGTGCTTGCAGCATCGCCAGCCGGTGGGTCGGCGGGGCCGCGAGCGGTGGAGGTGGCGTCGGCGGCACCAACGTCACGGGTGGGAGGTCGCGGTAGGCGGCGCCACCGTCCTTCGGCAGATCGGAGGGCACGTCGCCGAAGCTGGCCGCCAGGCGGTCGCGCAGAGCGGCCGCGAGCGGCGGGTTGCCGCGGCCGCGCGCTGCTTCCAGCAAGCGGCGGTGCAGGCTGGCGGCGATGCTGGCGCGCGCGCTTCCGTAGCGGAAGCACCGCACCGCCGCTTCGAGGTCGCCCTGCGCCAGCGCCAAGTCCATCAGGCTGCGCACGGCGCCGTTGGCGGCGTCGCTGTGCGGAAAGCGCTCGATGATGTCGGCGAGCGCCCGCGCGTCGCCGCTGGCCGAGGCCAACGCCAGGGCCGCGCGCTCCTCGATCGCCGCGTACACGCCGCGTCCGTGCCGGGCGAGCAGGCGATCGATGCGTGCGACGGCCACCTCGCGCGCGGCCCCGCCGTCGATGGCCACGTCGGGCCAGCGCTCGAGCAGGGTCTGCCAGGCCGCCAGCGACCGCTCTGCCGTCGTCTCGCGCTCGGCGATCTGCCAGCGCACGTAGGCTGCTGCCGGCAGCTCGCGACCCCCGTCGAAGCGCGCGACGCGATCGCCGAGGCGATCCTCGACCTTGGCCAACTCGGCGATCTGCGCGGCCGACCCGCGCACCAGCGCCAGGATACGTCGCTGTGCTTCGAGCCAGCGCTCGTCGTTGGGGGCGCCGTCGCGCGCCTGGCGCAGCTGGGCCAGCGCCCGCTCACCGTCGCGCTTGGCGATGCTGTCGGCACGCAGCAGCGACAGGTCGAAGAGCTGGTTGGCGAGCTGCGAGTACACCGCGCTGCCGCTGCCGATACCCAGCTTGGCACACGCGGCCAGGCCGCGGCGCAGGGCCTCGGCGGACCGTTCGGCCGTCGGCCCCTCGACGTTGTCGCCGGCCTGGGCGCGCAGCAAGTGTGCGAACTCGAGCGCCGCCAACGGATCGTCGGGTCGCTCGCGGTAGTCGCGCTCGGCCTGCTGCACCAGGAGCTCGAGGTCGTAGAAGACGTCGACTCCGCGGCGGTGCGCCGAGATCACCATGCCGTCGGTGACCACCAGGTTGCCGGTGAGTTCCGAACGCAGCAACGACGATGCAGTCGGGTCGGTGGTTCCACGGCTGTCGAAGACAGTGACTCCGGCGCCACGCGAATACCAGATCTTGCCGTCGACGACAGCGCCGCGCGGCGGTCGGTCGAGGATGGGATCGATGCCCAGACTCTCGCGCGAGCGCACGAGCCGCACGGTCGGCTGCAGCGACGCGCGGCTCGAGTGGGCCTTGATGGCCAGGACACCGACACCGCTGACGATGAACTCGTCGTCGATGGCCCCGAGCAGCCACTGTAGGTGATTGTTCTCGTCGCCGAAGCGCGCCAGGTAGTGCTGGCGCCAGAGCACGCGGCCGGTGTCAGCGTCGAGTCCCAGGATGTACTCGGAGTCGAGAGGTGTGCAGGCCACGACGCCGTCCGCCAGCAGCACCGGGTTGTTGGCGAAGTACACCGCGCGCTCCTCTTGGTGGGTGAGGCGCGTGGGCGGCATGCGCGTCACCTCGTACGCCGACACCCAGCGCAGGCTGCCGTCGGCCTGGTTGGCGGCGAAGCAGACGCCGAGGTTGGTGGTGCCGTAGATCACTCCGCCTTCGATGGCGAGCGGCGACGCTGCGAACTCGAGGCGGGCGTTGCCGAACATGTTGACCTCGAGCTGGCTGCTGCAGATGAGACGATGCCACCGCGGCTCGCCGGTCTTGAGGTCGTAGGCGGCGAGGTAGAAGGCGATCGAACCAGCCTGGTCGTGCGACGACACGTACACCGTGTCGCCGTCGATCAAGGGCGGGCCGCAGGCGAGATGGCGGTCGAAGCGTCGGGTGATCGGCCCGCCCTTGGTGTCGTAGTGCGACCAGAGCTGCTTGCCCGTCAGGCGATCGAAGGCCGCCAGCCGTCGGACCGGGATCTTCAGCATCACGTCGAAGGCCCGCACGCGGGCGTTCTCGCCCTCGCTCGGCACCAGGAGCGAGGCGACGACGACGTCGTCGCTGACCGCCGGAGCCAGCACGGTGTTGGGGTTGAGCTGGCCGCCGTACTCGCCGCGATTCTCGGCTTCGCGAAGGAAGGCGCTCTCGGCCTCCCACAAGGGCACGCGCGAGAAGGGATCGAGCGCGACCACGCGCTCGCCATCCGAGACGTACAGCCCGTACGCCCCCCCGACTACGTGGATCGCGTACTCGTTGGCGTCGAAGCCGTAGGGCTCAATGGCGAGCTGGTTGCGCAGACGGATGCGGCCCTTGGGCGGCGAGAAGGGGCGCCGCGCGAACCCGTAGTGGTCGTTCCAGTGCTGCGTGGCGGCTGCGTCGGGCAGGCTGACCTCGGCAGCGGCGACGAGCGCCCGGATCGGTTCCGGGAGGTCGAGCGCGAGACGCTGCCCCTCGGTGAGCCCGCGGCCGAGCTGCAGGTAGGCGAGGATGCGCGCGTAGCTCGGGTCGGAAGCGTTGGTGGCATCGCGGGCGGCCAGCGCGTGCCGCACGACGGAAGCCGCGTCGCCTCGCTCGAGCGCCAGAGCCGCCAGGCGCAGGCGCGCCTTGCGGCCGGCAGTCGAGGTGGGGAAGGCGTCGGCCAGGGCCTCGAGCTCGTTCGGCTTGTTGCCGGCGAAAGCCGAGTGCACCAGTCCGCCCGCCTCGCGCGCCGCCAGGCGTTCGTAGGCGGCCAAGCCGTCCGGCGGTAGGTCGCGCAGGGTCTGGATGACCGCGGCGCGCTCGCCGAGGTAGCGATCGACCCCGTCGAGCACGGGGATCACCCCTTGGCGCCGGCCGACGAGGAGGGCGTGCAAGCGCTCGACTGCCTCGGAGTACTTGCCCTGCTGGATCTCGTCGCGCGCCTTGCGCCACTCGAAGATGTCGTCCTGCGAGCGCGGCAAGCTGAACAGGCCCGTGGTCTGGAACGAGTCGTCCTGGGCGCCTACCGCGGCTGCGAGCACGGTCGCTGCCAAGGTGCGCCACATGCGCCGGCACCACGATGCTGTCGCTGTCGTCATGTTCACTCCAACATACCGAAGGCGGCGCGGCCGGGGCCGGACCGGAGGGCGGCCGAACCGTCGGTCCCACTCGATGGTCCCGGCATCGACCCTTTTGCCGCGTTGGGCAAGCGAATCTCCGCCCATCGCCATCCTCACACCAGCCGGACGCGCTTGCGCAGGATCCACTCCGCGGTCAACAGGAGCAGCACGATGACGAACGTCCACCACGTGTCCCAGAGCGGTCTGGTGGTTCGGTCGACCTCGGTCTCGTAGGGCCGGCGATCCTTGAACGCGTCGATCAGACGCTGGGTGTCGCCGAGGAAGGTGTAGAAGCCGTCCTTGCTGGCGGCTGCGACCTGTTCGAGGGTGTCGCGGTCTTGGCTGCTGCGGGCCAGCTCGACGTCGGGAATCTTGACCAGCACGTCTTCGCGCGCCAGCATCTGGCCGTCGGGGTTGTCGTTCTCGAACACGAGCACGCTGACCACGCCTGGATCTTGCAGGGTGAAGCGACCCTCGAACTCGCCGTTCTCACCCGGTGCCGTGGCCTGCAGCGTGCGTCGCTCCGGTTGGCCGTCGGCGCGCCGGAAGAACACCGCCTGTTCGTTGGCGCGCCGAGGTGCCAGCTCGGCGTCGAGGAGGCGTAGCTGCACGCGCACCTGGTCGCCGGTGTCGACGATGACCTTGTCGAGGCGCAGCTCGACGCGGTCGTCGCGCCGTCGCAAGCGGCCGCCGGCGAGGTGGCGCACCACGTTGCGCCAGAACACGTCCTGGTACTTCTCGCCGTAGATGTAGCGCCAGCGCCACGTCTCGTCGGTAGCCAGGAACATGGTGCGCCCGCGCGGCACTTCGCCGAGGGTGAGGATCGGACGCTTGCCGAAGCGGTTCTGGTCGCGCGGGTGGCGCAGCAACACCGTCGAGCCCGCCTTGGCCTGCTGCACCGGATAGTACGAGACCAGCGGCGGCAAGCCGGTGCGCCACAGCTGCTCGTTGCGCTCGGGCTCGCGCATCAGCAGGACGATGTCGTGCGGCACGGCCGGGTTCTCGAGTTCGGGAACGAAGTCCGTCCACTCCGCTTCGCTGACGCGGTCCGGCTCCTCGAGGACCACCGGCAGCAAGTCTTCCAGCGGCGTACCGCGGTAGCGATCCGGCATCGCCTGCTCGCCCCACAGCACGCCGAGCCCGCCGCCGTGCTCGACGAAACGGGTGAGCAACTCCAGCCACTGCTGTCGGCGGTCCTCGGTCGGCGCCAGTTGCTCGGGCAGGATGTCGCCCAGCAGGATCACGTGGTACGCGAACAGCTCTTCCTTGGTGCGCGGGATCTCGCGCAGCGGCTCCAGCTGCGGGCTGTGCTCCTGCACGAAGTCGCGGCTGGCGTCGCACAGGTACACCTGAGCCTCGATGCTCTCGTCGACCCGCAACAGAGCGTTCTTCAGGTAGCGGTACTCCCAGCGCGGCTTGCTGTCGACGTAGAGCACGCGGACACGCTCGTCGGAGACGCGTAGGAAGCGTGTGTCGACGTTGTCGTCCGCCGTCGTCTCCTCGGGCAGAGCGGTCACCTCGAAGCGCAGCGTCCAGTCACCGGCCTCGTCGAAGGCGTGGTAGAGCCGCACCTTCTGCGGTTCGCCGTCGCCCAGCAGCGTGGTGGCGGCGGTCTCCAGCGGCTGCTTGGCTCCGCCCGCGCGCTCGCCGAACATGGTCACGGTCACCGCTCGGCCGTCGAGACCCTCGGCGGCGACCGTCACGTCGAAGGCGACCTCTTCCAGGCGCAGCGCCTCGCGTGGGCCAGGCGGCCCGGTGAGACGGATGTTGCGTGGCGGCGAGGGGTCGCCGACGCCGACCGCGTAGATGGGCAGGTCGTTGCTCCGGTACTTGGCCGCGACCTCGACCGGCGACAGTCCCGTGTTGTTGCGTCCGTCGGACACCAGGATCACGGCGTCGAGGTTGGTGGCACCGGACGCGCCGAGGTGGAGGTCGAGAGCGTCGCCGATGGGGGAGCGCGCGCCCCGGGCCGACAGCTCGTCGAAGCTGCCGATCGGGTGCGGCTTGCGCACGAAGCGGAACAGCCGCACGTCGTGGTTCTTCTCGAGCTGCTCGATGAGGCCGCCCGGTTTGGCCAGGACCTTGCCGACCAGCTCGGCGCGGGTGCGGGCGCCGATGTCGGTCTCGCCGGCGGCCTTGGCCATCGCCGCGTGCTGCGCCTGGTCGGGATAGGTGTCGCGCCGGGACATGCTGGCGCTGTCGTCGACGAGCACGTGGATCTGGGTGCGCACCGTGCTGTAGCGCACTTGCTCGTAGGCTGGCTGGAACAGCGCCAGGAGGCAGGCCGCGACGGCGAGCCCGCGCAGGAGCGAGAGGGCGATGCGGTACGGGCGTTCGAGGCGGGCGAGCCCACCGTAGCACCACCAGGCGAAGGCGACGACCGCCGGCAGCAGGACGAGGCCGACGATCCACAGCTCGGGCAGCGCCAAGAAGCGGAAGGTCTCCTCCGTGTACACCCCGCTCGGGGCGGCACCGCCGGCGGCTGGTGCGGGGTCTTGCAGCGACGCGAGGACGGCGATCATGCGTTCACCCGCGGCGTGTGCTCACGAAGCGCGCCAGCGCCGCCTCGCCCACCAGGAAGATCAGAGTCATGAGGAGAAGCGAAGGACCGAGCTCGCTACGGCCGGACTCGATCGCGGCGCTGCCGTCGGCGGGAAGCTCGCGCAGGACCCGCTCGACGCCGAGCTTCTCGCGCACCACCGCGGGCGCGACGTACTCGAGCACGCCTTCGGTCGGGTCGACGTTCACCGCGAAGGGGATCTGTCGGGGGGTCAGCACGCCGTCGCGCTCCACCTGCATGTCGGCGATGTAGACCCCGGCGTAGGCCGTGTCCCGGCACGGCGGCAGGCCGTAGCGGCCGCCGGGGAGCGGCACCGGATCGTCACCGATGGGCACGCGCATCGCACCCGCACGCTCGCTGGTCAGGTAGGCCACGTCGCGGGGCTTGTGCTCGAGCGGGGCGGTCAACACGCCGCCGACGTCGACGTTGTAGGGGTTGGTCGACGGGACCGTCAGCCAGCGCGCCAAGGGGTGCAGCAGCGGAAAGGAGATCAACGGGTAGTGCAGATCGTTCCAGCGGTCGGGCCGCCGGCTGAGACTCGTCGTGAGGACGGCGACCTTGCCTTGTCCGAATGCGCTGACCACCAGCAGCGGCGACTGCTGGGGGTCGCGCAGGCGAGCGAGCACGCGCGCGTCCTTGGTGAGGCTGTCGGGTTCCGACGCGACGAAGCGCCACACGGGAATCTGCTGCGCCACCTCGCGCAGCTCCTTGGAGAAGTCGGTGAGCACCGGATGGTCGACTTCGACCAGCTCGGCGTTGTAGGCCTCGCGGCTGAGCGGCGCGAAGCCGCGGGCCGCACCGAGCTGCAGCGGCAGCGGGCCGCTGCCGCCGGCGTAGAGCTGGGCATTGTAGGCGTCCGGCTTGACGTGGCTGCCCAACAGGATCAGCAGCGAGGTGCCCGCTTGCATCGCCGCCTTCAGCTTCTCGGCCACTTCCGGCGGCACGCTCTCGACGTTGCACAGGGCGACGAGGTCGTAGGCCTCGAGCGGCTCGTTGCCCGACCAGAACTGCAAGGTGTCGATGGTGCGGATTTGGAACGGGGTCAGCTCGGGCGGGCCCTCGCCGCCGGTGGGATCGAGGGTCATGCGCAGGTGCGAGGCCTCTTGCAAGGCCTCGTCCCGCTCGTCGGAACCTTCGACGAGCAGGACGCGTACCCGGTCACGCGCCGGCACCACGAGCCAACGCGCGTCGTCGGCCTCGAGGCCGTCGGCTTCGATCGAGGCTTTGAGGGTGCGCAAGCCGACCTCGCGGAAGGTCACCGGGAACTCGGCGGCCTTCTCGCCGCCGGCCTCGACCTCGATCTGCTGGCGCACCGGCGCGCTGCCGTCGATCTCGAGGGTCACTTGTACGATGTGGCTGGCCTCGCTGCGGTTCTGCAGGCCGACGGACACCGGCACGGGCACCTTGGCGACGACCAAGGGGTCGCGCAATGCCAAGTCGGTGACCTGCAGGTTGTCGATGCGCCCGCCGTCGCCGGTGGGACCGACGTCGAAGAAGGTGACCTCGGCGCGCTGCTTGATGTGGTCGAGCACGTCGCGGGTGGTGTCGGCGAACGCCGCGGCTCCGGGCGGTGTCCCTTCAGGAGGCGACGCTTCGGGAGCCTCCACCGGGGGCTCGGCGCCGGGTGGTGCTTGACGCGAGGTGCCGACCCCGAGTGCGCGCGCCTGCATGTCGGTGAACACGTACAGACGGTATTCGGGGTCGGTGCCGGTCTCGACCAGCTCGGCAGCTGCGCGCAGGGCCGGCAGCAGATCGCCGTTCGCGTCGTGCGGCTGCGCCAGCGCCGAGAGCTGGGTCTTGGCGCGGGCGATGTTCAGGTCGTCGACCACCGGCGTCGTCACACGCACCCCGCCGACCACGATCGACACCTTGTGACCGCTCTTGCCGGCCACCCGATCCAGCAGGTGGCTGGCCAGCGTCTTCGCCTGTGCGAAGGGGCTCGCGGCACCGGCCGGCTCGACGCCCATGCTGTAGCTGGCGTCGAGCACCAGGATGTGGTGCGCGGTGCTGCCGAGACCGACCAGGGCCTGCGCGCTCTTCAGCAGCGGCCGCGCCAGCGCCAGCGCCAGCAGGATGGGAATCAGGCACCGCAGCAGCAGCAGCAGCAGGTTCTCGGCGCGCACGCGGCGGCGGTGCTTCTTGTAGGCCGCCAGGAGGAACTCCATGGCTGCCCACTTGCGCCGCCGGAAGCGCTGCCTGTTGAGCAGATGGATGACGAGGGGAACGAGGAACGCCAGCGTTCCGAACGCCAGGGCCGCGTGGGTGAACGTGAGCACGGTGTCTCGCTACTTGCGTCGCTTGGCGCGCGAGGCGCGCAGGGCGAGATACGACGACAGCACGACGTCGAGGGATTGGTTGGTCAGGACGCGCACGTAGTCGATGCGTTGCGCCAGACAGCCTCGCCGGACCTTCTCCTGGAAGCCGTTGATCTCCTGCAGGTAGGCGTCGCGCAGCGCCTTGGGGTCGACGAGCAGTTCCGGCATCGCCTCGAGCCCTTCGAACATCGTCATGCGTTCGAACGGGAACTCCACCTCGTCGCGGTCGAGGACGTGGAACACCACGACCTCGTGCCCGCGCTGCGCCAGAGCGCGCAAGCCGAGCAGCACCTGGGCCGGATCGTCGAACAGGTCGGAGAAGACCACGACCATGCCACGGCGACGTAGCTCGCTCGCCAGCTCGGGCAGGACGGTGCCGATCCGGGTCTGCGCGGCGGGCTTGGCCTCGGCCAGGCTGGAGTAGATGTTGGCGAGGTTGGCGCGGGTGTTGCTCGCCGGGACCTGCCGCGCGACCTTCTCGTCGAACAGCGTCAAGCCGACGGCGTCGGACTGCTGTTGGATCAGGTAGGCGAGCGACGCCAGCGCTGTGGCCGCGTAGTCGAACTTCGACATGCCGCCGTCGAAGCCGTAGGCCATCGACTCGCTCTGGTCGAGGAAGAGATGCGCGCGCAGGTTGGTCTCTTCCTCGAACTCCTTGATGTAGATGCGGTCGGACTTGGCGAAGATCTTCCAGTCGATGTAGCGGATGTCGTCGCCCGGTACGTATTCGCGGTGCTGGGCGAACTCGACCGAGAAGCCGCGGTACGGCGACTTGTGCATCCCCGAGACGAAACCTTCGACCACGAGCCGCGCGCGCAGCTCGAGCTTGTCGATCTTGGCCAGGACCTTGGGGTCGAGATGCTTGGTGGGGGTCTCCATGCCGTCCTCCGCCGTCACTTGACTCCGTTCCGATACGCGCCGGTGTGGCGCATGCTCACTGGCGGATCACCTTCGGCAAGTTGCCGGCGGCCACCGCCGCCGAGTCGTTCGGCTTGATCTCTTCCAGCAGGCGATCGATGACGCGGTCGGCGTTGATCCCCTCGGCCTCGGCCGAGAAGCTGGTGATCAGGCGGTGCCGCATCACCGGATGCGCCACCGAGCGCACGTCGTCGGCGGCGACGTAGAAGCGGCCGTTCAGCAGCGCGTGCGCCTTGGCGCCCAGCGTCAGGTACTGGCTGGCGCGCGGGCCCGCGCCCCAGGACAGCCAGTCGCGTACCCAAGCCGGCGCCTCGTCGGTGGTGAGGCGCGTGGCGCGGGTGAGACGCAGAGCGTAGTCGAGTACGTGGTCGCTGATCGGCACGCGCCGCACGATCTGCTGCAGCTCCATGATCTCCTGGTGGCCGAGCACCGCTTCGACCTTGGCGTCGCGCGTCTCCGTGGTGCGCCGCAGGATCTCGCGCTCTTCGTCCATCTTCGGATAGTCGACCCGCACCATGAACATGAAGCGGTCGAGCTGTGCTTCCGGCAGCGGATAGGTGCCCTCCTGCTCGATCGGATTCTGCGTGGCGAGGACGAAGAACGGCGGCTCGAGGTCGTGGCGCGTGCCGCCGACGGTCACGTGGTACTCCTGCATCGCCTCCAGCAGCGCCGCCTGCGTCTTCGGCGGCGTGCGGTTGATCTCGTCGGCGAGGATCACGTTGGCGAACACGGGCCCACGCAGGAACTTGAACTCGCGGGTGCCGGTGGCCTTGTTCTCCTGGATGACCTCGGTGCCGGTGATGTCCGACGGCATGAGGTCCGGCGTGAACTGGATGCGGTTGAAGGACAGGGAGAGGACCTTCGACAGCGTCGAGATCATCAGCGTCTTGGCCAGGCCCGGGACGCCGATCAGCAGGCAGTGGCCGCGACAGAACAAGGCCATGAACAGCTCGTCGACCACGTGGTCCTGACCGACGATGACCTTGCGCATCTCGGTCTTCATCGAGGCGTAGGCGGTCTTGAGCTTCTCCACCTGCTGGAGATCTTGCGAGGACGGTTGCGTGGGCTCGGTCATGCGGGTGCGTTACGAAAGTCGCCGGCGGGATGCCGGTCCTAGCCTAGTTGATGGTGCGGGTTTCGGCATCGCCGAGCGGGACGAATGCCCGATGGGCGACGACCTCGGTCGACCGCCCATCGCTGGTGCGGCGCCGGGAAGTCGGCGAGCGCTTCGACGTCCCGACCCGGCGCGAGCCTCCCGCGGTCGGCGGGGCTCTCGTGGACGGGGCTCTCGTCGCAGTCCGCGCCGGCGGGCTCACGGCCGGCCGCGTTCATCGGGCGTCGAGGGTCCACGCCGCGACCGGAGGCATTCCCGGTGGTGCCTCGCCGAGCAATTCCGCGGGCGTGAGGCCGGCGTCGTCGATGGCGAGGAGGAGGGTCTGCGGGTCCCAGCCGAGCGACTCGGTCCGGCTCCGCAGGTCGGTCAGGCGCCGGCCGAGTTCTGCGCGCATGTGTGCGTGCGCGTCTTCGACGGCTTGTAGCTGGGCGCGCTCGCGCGCGGCAGGCGTCATGTTGGTGAAGAACAGGACGGCACCGAGCGCCGTGCAGAAGACGGCCACGGCGGCCGAGAACGCATCCGCACGCCCGCGCTGACCAGAGTGCATCGCCGCGCTATCCTACCGGCCACGGCCACCGATGCCATGGCGCCATCTTGCTCGCCGGGCTCGGCTGTCGGTCGCGCCGCCGGGCCGGCGCGCGTCAGAGACTCTCCAGGCATGCACCCTGCCCTTCTCCCGTCGGTCCTCGGCCTGTTCTTGGGCAGCAGCCTGTACTTCCACGTGCGTGGACGCCTGCGCTTCAAGCTGGTGCGGCAGTTGACCGACTACTCGACCCTACTGGCGCCCTACAACGCCTTCGTGTCGTTGTGCACGGCCGGGGGCAGCCGGCCCATCCACGACAAGGAGACCTTTCCCGAACTGAAGCTGCTGCGCGACAACTGGCACGTGATCCGCGACGAGGCGGTGGCGCTCCTCGACGCCGGCGCGGTCTGCCGAGCCGAGCGTCACGACGACCTCGTCTTCTACGCGTTCATGAAGCGCGGCTGGAAGCGCTTCTACCTCAAGTGGTACCGAGACTTCGTTCCGTCGGCGCGGCGGCTCTGCCCGCGCACGGTGGAACTCTTGGCGCGCGTGCCCTGCGTGCGAGGCGCGATGTTCACGGTGCTGCTGCCGCAGAGCCGGCTCGGCAAGCACCGCGACCCGTTCGCCGGCACCCTGCGCTACCACCTCGGCTTGTCGACACCGAACTCGCCGCAGTGTTGGCTGCGGCTCGACGACCGCAGCTACGTCTGGCGCGACGGCGACGACCTGCTGTTCGACAGCAGCTACGTGCACAGCGCCCACAACAAGACCGACCATCCGCGGCTGGTCCTGTTCTGTGACGTGCATCGGCCGATGCGCGGTCCGCTGTCGCGCGCCATCAACGGCTTCGTCGTGCGTCACGTGGTACCGCTGACCCAGGTGGCGAACGTGCCTGGGGACCCGATCGGTGTCGGCAACCGGGTGTTCTTGGCCATGCGGCCCTTGCGTGCCGCCATCGCCTGGCTGCGGGCCGGCCCGGCGCCGGTGTACGTGGCCGCCAAGCTCGGGGTCCTGGCCCTGGTGGTCTGGGCGCTGTGGCCCTGAGCTGCAAGTGCCGCGGATCCTCGCGCCACGCGCGAATTCGGCGATGCCGTTCCGCTTGCCATCGCGCCCAACTCGCTTGTTTCCAGCGGCAGTGGAAGCTCCGAGCAACAAAGTGGCCGGGGCCCCTTCTGGTCGGCGCGAAGCGCCGACTGCAACCAAGCCTTTGGTTGCGGCCCCGGCCGCGACGGGCTGCAAGTGCCGCGGATCCTCGGGCCACGCGCGAATTCGGCGATGCCGTTCCGCTTGCCATCGCGCCCAACTCGCTTGTTTCCAGCGGCACTGGAAGCCCCAGCAACAAAGTGGCCGGGGCCCCTTCTGGTCGGCGCGAAGCGCCGACTGCAACCAAGCCTTTGGTTGCGGCCCCGGCCGCGACGGGCTGCAAGTGCCGCGGATCCTCGCGCCACGCGCGAATTCGGCGATGCCGTTCCGCTAGCCATCGCGCCCAACTCGCTTGTTTCCAGCGGCACTGGAAGCTCCGAGCAACAAAGTGGCCGGGGCCCCTTCTGGTCGGCGCGAAGCGCCGACTGCAACCCTTTGGGTTGCGGCCGCCGGCCGCGCTAGGAAAGGGCGTGAGCGGTCCTTGCCGCGCCCGAGTTCGCCGACTGCCGAACAGGCTGTCCGATTAAAACCCGGATAATATGTGGGCCCCACGCCCTCGAGGCCGGACCATGCGCAGCATGAACGGTCCTACCTTCTGGGTCTTCGCGGGCGACCGCCGGGTCGGTCACGGTCTGCTGGCGGCGGCGGTCGCCGGGGCCAAGGACTACCTCGACGGCGGTGGCCGGGACAACGTGCTCTTCTTCGAGGAAGAGTCAGGTCGTCAGGTCGACTTCGACCTCCGGGGGAGCCTCGAGGACGTCGTCGCCCGGCACGGTCCGGCGCCGGCATCGAGGGGGCCGGGCCGACCGCGCCTTGGGGTTGTGGCGCGCGAGGTCACCCTGTTGCCCCGTCACTGGGAGTGGTTGGAGGAGCAGCCCAACGGTGCGTCGGCGGCCCTGCGGCGGCTGGTGGAGGAGGCGCGCAAGCGCGACCCGGCTGAGCAGCAGGCGCGCCGGGCGCGCGAAGCGATGCATCGATTCGCCACGGCGATGGCCGGCGATCGACCGGGCTACGAGGACGCGGCGCGGGCCTTGTTCGCCGCCGAGCGCGAGACCTACCTGGCCTTGGTCGCGGCGTGGCCCGCCGACATCGTCGCGTTCCTGCGGGCGCGAGCCGCCGAGGCGTTCCCCTCCGAGCCGCGGCCGGCGCCGGCAGGGTGAGACATCTCGGCGGCGCGCCGCCGAACGTCACACGACGCCGAAGAGGGCGGCGCCGCCGAGCATCTCTTCGATGCGCAGGAGCTGGTTGTACTTGGCGACCCGGTCGCTGCGGCATGGCGCGCCGGTCTTGATCTGACCGACTTGGGTCGCCACTGCGAGGTCGGCGATCGTGGTGTCCTCGCTCTCGCCGCTGCGGTGCGACATCACCGCGCGCATGCCGTTGCCGCGCGCCAGTTCGATCGCCTCGAGGGTCTCGGTGAGGGTGCCGATCTGATTCACCTTGATCAGGATGGCGTTGCCGGCGCCTTCGTCGATGCCGCGCTGCAGGCGCGTGGTGTTGGTGACGAAGAGGTCGTCGCCGACGAGCTGCACCTTGTCGCCGATCTCCTTGGTCAGGTGCTGCCAGCCGGTCCAGTCGTCCTCGGCGAGCCCGTCTTCGATGGAGAAGATCGGGTAGCTGTTGGTCCAGTCGCGGAACAGCGAAACCATGCCGTCGGCGTCGAGGGTCACGCCCTCGCCGCGCAGTCGGTAGACGCCGTCGTGGTAGAGCTCGGTGCTGGCGGCGTCGAGCGCCAGCATCACGTCGTCGCCGGCCTTGAAGCCGGCCTTCTCGATCGCCGTCATGATGGCGTCGAAGGCCGAGATGTTGCTGCTCAGGTTCGGGGCGAAGCCGCCCTCGTCGCCGACGCCGGTGGCGAGGCCCTGCTCCTTGAGCACGCGCTTGAGGCTCTGGAAGATCTCCGAACCCCAACGCAGCCCCTCGGCGAAGGTCGGAGCGCCGATCGGCATCACCATGAACTCCTGGAAGTCCACGTTGGTGTCGGCGTGGGCGCCGCCGTTGAGGATGTTCATCATCGGCACCGGCAGCCGGCGTGCGCTGACGCCGCCGACGTAGCGGAACAGCGGCATGCCGTTCTCCACCGCGGTCGCGCGCGCCACGGCCAGGCTGGTGCCGAGGATGGCGTTGGCCCCCAGGCGCGCCTTGTTCGGCGTGCCGTCGAGCGCGCACAGCTGGCCGTCGATCTCGACCTGCTCCTCCGAGTCGCGCCCGAGCAGTTCCTCTTGGATCTCGGTGTTGACGTTCTCCACCGCCTTGCGCACGCCCCTGCCGCCGTAGCGCTCGTCACCGTCGCGCAGCTCCACGGCCTCGTGCGCTCCTGTCGACGCGCCCGAGGGCACGATGACGCTGCCGCGCGCACCGGACTCGAGGGCGACTTCGACCTCGACGGTCGGGTTGCCGCGCGAGTCGAGGACCTCGCGGGCGTGGATGTCGACGATCGTGCTCATGGGGGGAGGGTAGCGCGCCGAAGGCCAGGAATCCCGACCCATCGGCGTCACCGCCCTGCGCCCTCGGCCCGTCCGCGCCGCGCTGGCGCGTCCTCGGCTCAGAGAGTGAGAGAGAATCAAGCGTACAGGCTCCGAGCCATGTTGTCGGCGATCGCCTTCGCGATCGCTAGCCTTCGGCTAGCGCCGCAGGCGCAGCGGTGGCAGGCCGGCGCGCTTGCCGCCGACCGACAGCTGCACGTTCTGCTGCTGCAGCGTGAAGTTGAGGCCGCTGATCACCGGACTGCTGCCGCTGATCTCCAGCACCAGCGGGCTGTCGTTGCTCGGCCAGATGCCGAACCACTCGCCCTCGTCGCCGATGAAGTCGTCGTTGTCGCGGTCGGTCCCCGCCACCAGGTAGTAGCGGCCGGTCGGCACGTCGGGCATCGAATACTGGAAGCTCGCCGCCGCGTTGGTCTGCGTCTGGCCGAGGTTGCTGAAGTTCGTCTCGTGCACGACGAGCACGAAGATCTCGTCGTTCGGCTGCTGGGTCGTGCCCACGAACATCGTCACCGGCAGCTGGCCGGAGGCCGCGCCGGGCGTCGGCAGCGTCCATGAGTAGGGCAGAGTCACGATCGCGTCGTACTGGCCGTCAGCGAGGCCGGTGCGGTCGATGGTGATGCGCAGCGTCGGGTTGCTGATCGCGGTCGAGCCGGTGCCCTCGTAGGCCGCGGCGGTGATCCAGTTCGTGCCGGTCTGATAGCTGATGGTCGGAGTACCGAGCGTCAGCAGCGACTGGTCGCCGACGTTGCTGAGCGCGACCGTCGCAGTGGTGGTCCCGTTCTGCAGGCCGAGGTTGCCCGGGTCGATCGACAGCACCGGGTTCTGGGCGCCTCCGAAGGCTGCCTGCACGGCGGCGAAGGCGTCGACGATCCGAGTGCTCCCGCCGCGGCTGAAGGTGTGCCCCTCGATGAAGGCGCGCACTTGTGCTGCCGTGGCCGTCGAGCCCGCGGCGCCCTTCACCAAGGCCGCCAGACCGGCGACGTGTGGGCACGCCATCGACGTGCCCTGCAGGAAGCCGAAGCCGAGGCGGATGGGGCTGCCATCGGCGGCCAAGCACGACAGGACACCGTCCGGATCGCCATCCTGGTTCTGGTCGACGCTGGTGTCGCCGCCCGGTGCCACAACGTCGACGGTGGAGGCGAAGTTCGAGTAGGGGGCGCGCGCGTAGTCGACGCGGATCGAGCCCACCGACAGGCAGACGTCGTAGGACGCCGGGAAGTTCGGCGTCGAGGTGCCGTCGTTGCCGGCGGCGACGACCAGCAGCACCCCGGCACTGGTGGCGGCTTCGCAGGCGCTCTGCAGGACCGATGCGCTGCCCGGCCCACCGAGGCTCATGTTCATCACGTCGCAGCGCTGCGCGGGCACCGTGCCGCTGGCGTTCGACAGGCCGGCGGCGAAGCGGATGCCCTGGGCGATGTCCTCGAGCGAGCCGCTGCCACCGCGGCCGAGGACGCGGATGGGCATGAGCTTGCACGCCCAGTCCATGCCGGCGACGCCGACGCTGTTGTTGCTGGTGGCACCGACGGTGCCCCCGACGTGGGTGCCGTGGAACGAACTCGGCAGGCCGGTGCCGGCGTTGTCGCCCGGGTCGTCCGGATTGGGGTCGATGCCGTCGCCATCGAGGCCGCGCGTCGGATCCGAGATCATGTCGTAGCCGGAGATGAGGCGGCCGGCGAAGTCGGGGTGCGCCAACACCATGCCGGTGTCGACGATGGCGACGATGACGCTGGCCGAGCCCGGCGTGCCGTTGAACGGCGCCCGATCGAAGAGGGCCCACGCCTGCGGGGCGTTGATCGCCGGGTAGTGCCACTGCCGGGGATACAGAGAGTCGTTCGGTGTCACCTGCTGGGCGCGGTAGACGTAGTTCGGGCTGGCGGCGACGACGCCCTGCAGGCGTGCGGCGCGGTGCGCCAGCAGGCAGGTCTGCAGCTCCAAGCTCTGCGTCAGGGGCGCACCCGCCGCGGCGGGCGGCATCGGCGCCGCGACGGTGAAGCGCTGGATCGGGCCGGGCACCGGTCGCGTGGCGCGCAGGCCGAGGGCGGTGACGGCGTCGGCGGCGATCCCGACCTGCTCCTCGTCGAGGGTCACGATCACCTCGCCGGCGATCATCTCGTGGTCCGCACCGACGTAGCCGACCTGCAGCGCGCTGGCCGGCGCGGCCGCCAGGTTGGTGAGCGGCAGCCAGGCGGTGGCGGGGCCACCCTCGAGCGCGGCCACCTCGACGCGGTACTCCACGTCCAGCTCGGACGCCGAAGCCACCACGACGTCGACCGCGGTCGCCGCGGTGCTGGCGAGGGTGAGCGGCTGTCCGTCGACGGCGGCGCCGACACAGGTTGCCGTCGCGGTCTCGAATGCCTCGACCCGCAAGCCGGCCGACGGTCGAACCTGCAAGGTCTGCGTCGCGCCGAGGTGTAGGCGATAGACGTCGCGGTGGTCGTCGCCGCCGACGTGGCCGTGCAGCGCGAGCAGGTCGCCCGTGGCGATCGTGCCGGCGTCGTGGGCCTGGTGGGCGACATCGTCCATGGCGATGTCTTCGAGCAGGCGGCCCGGGCCCGCAGAGAGGCTGGGGACCGTCAGCGTTCCTTCGAGTCGGGCGGAGGAGCTGCCGCCGCCTCCACCCCCTCCGCCCCCGCAGCCGGCGAGGGGTGCGAGTGCGATGCCGAGAAGGTAGACGAGTCTGGAGCTTGAGCTGGACATGGGATTGGAGAGGGGGTGAGCCTAGCTGGCGGGAGGCCGAACCGGCGCGCGGTACGCGCAAAACCCGTAGCGAGAGGCTCGGCCCGCACGACCCCGGCCCCACGCGAAGCCCGACCAGACGGGTCGGATTCGCCAGTGGTGGGTGTCGCCGGAGGGCACCATCGCCGTTCGCCGCGCCGCGAAGTGCTCGGGGCTCGCTGTCGGCGATGGCACCGGCCTGCCCGCTCCGCGGAACGCCCGGGTGCGGGCCCGTCGCGGAGCTCGCGACCGCGTGCGCGGTCGCGAGTCGGTCTCAGTCTGCCTTCCTCAGTCTTCGAGGGGCACGTTCGAGTAGAGCGCGCAGATGCGCACGTTGGCGACCTGCTCGACCCGGAAGTCGTAGCTGATCTCCTTGTCGACGTTGATCAGCCGACCGGTGCCCTTGAACTCGTTGAAGATGATTGCTCCCTCGAGGGTTTGACCGTTCTCGAGAGTCAGCTCCACCCACGCGGCCTGCCGGGCGTTCATGAGCAGGTCGTACATCTGCTCGCGCCGCGGCTTGGTGATCGTGCGCTCAGCCATTGCTAGGGTTCCTCTTGCGTTTTGCCACAGGACTCTTCGGGTGCAGCGGGAGCGTGGTTTGCGAGGGCCTCCACTGCGCCGGCTTCGATGAGCATGCGAGACCAACTCTCGAAGCGGACCGAATCTTGCCATAGCCCGCTCAGGCCGGCAAGGTGCCGGAAAGCACCGCGCATCTTCGAACTTTCAAGAATCTCTACGGATCCTCCATCCGGCAGGTGCTGGCAGAACACCAGGCCGAAGTGGACCTCTCCGACGGCGTCGGAATCGTCGTTGACTAGGCCGACGAAGCGGGGGGCTGGCAGCGGCGCCGGCGGCAGGCGAACCTCCTCGGCGAGTTCGCGCCGCAACGCGGTGAGGATCGGGCCTTCCTCCGGGTCGAGGTCGGCCGCCTCGACGTGCCCGCCGAGACCCACCGACAGCTTGCCGTGCAGGCGCGCCTCGCCCTGCCGGGGCAGGCGCTCGACGCAGAACACCTCTCCCCGCCTGACGAGCATGCAGTAGGGAATCGGCTGCTTCCACGCCGGGGTGCGCTCGGCGACTTCGCGGGGGCGCAAGAAGCCGTCGCCGGCAGCTCGCAGCGCGGCGGCGGCCGCCGGCTGGTCTGCGGCCACGAAGCCTTGGGGCCAGGCGCCGGAGAACAGGTGCGCGCGGGGGAGGACGAGGATCGACTCCACGCCGCCAGCTTGCCGGCTCCGTCGACCAAAAACGAGGGCAGCGTACATGCGACCGCCGAGGGACCGGATGGTCACCTCGGCGGTGGCTCTGGACGAAAGCTCGTCGCTAGATCACAGGATCGTCAGCTGGGCGGTGTTGCCCAGGAAGATCTGGTTCGCCACCAGGTCGAAGCAGCCGACCTGCATGTCGATGCGGCCGATCGGCAGACGGCCGGTGACGAAGCTGTAGGAGATCTCGCCGTTGTTGGCGTCGAACGGCTGCGCGCTCAGGAACACCAGGCCGACCGGGTTGATGCCGAGCTTGCCGGTGATGAACGGCAGGCCGAGGTTGAGGCCGGGGCTCTGCAGGGTGCCCAGCATGACGAAGCCGACCTTGGGGCTCGTGCTCGGGGCGTTCCAGGCGCAGATGGTGACCGGGCCGCCGGTCGGAGCGACGTGCGCCGAGCTCATGCAGCAGATGTCCTCCTGCAGAGGATCGACGTAGCCGGTCATGGCGTAGGCCCAGTAGGTGGCGCCGCCGATGTTGCCGGGGTTCGCCTTCCAGTTGGCGTCGTCGTAGGTCAGGGTGCCGGTGATCGGGATCGAGGCATCGTCGAACAGGGCCGACTTGAAGTACGAGTCGGCCGAGCTGTCGTTCTGCGAGTAGATCAGCGCGCGGCTGACGCCCCAGTCGGAGGGCAGGCCGCTCCACTGGCGGATCGGGCAGGGCGAGTGCTTCTGCACGGCCGACGTGACGATCGTGACCGTCGAGCCGACGGTGACCGTCGAGGGCGCCGTCAGGGTGATCGTCGTCTTGGCGATGTTCGTGCCGGAGATGAAGATGTACTCGTAGGTGCCGGTCGTGCCGTTCCACGGGGTGATCGTGTCACCCATCTGCGAGTCGTTGTAGGTGGCGGGCACCGGCGCCGGGATCGAGCCGAACGGCACGAAGTTGCCGGTCGTGCCCGTGCGCACGAAGACGCCGGGGGGCGTGGCCGCGCCGGTGTCCGTGACCATCACCTGCAGGTCCGACGAGACGTTGGCTGCGAAGTAATCGGTGGTGGGAGGGGGCACCAGGGAGTAGTCGGTGTTCGAGGTGACGACGTAGGCGCCCGGCGTGCCGGTGACGGTGCCGCTGTAGGGCTGCCAGAACGTGCTCGACGGTTGGTGCACCGTCGCCGACAGGTACCACGTGGGGGTGGACACGCTGGGGTCGAACGTCAGCTGGATCTGGGCGACTTCGGTCGTGCCGGCACCGAGCGCGGTGGCGCCGAATTGCGTCGTCTGCACCGGCGGGTTGGTGGTGAGCTGCACCGGCTCTTGGGCGGCGACGAAGCCGCAGAGGGCGAACAGGGAGATTGCGTTGCGCATGGACTGACTGGTCCTCGGAAACAGGGAAAGGGAAGCAGGGTTGTGGCGCGATTCGGTCTGCCTCGTGGCACGTCGCGCACTACCGGACTCTATCCGCACAGACCCTGTCGGCAAGTCCGTGTGAAGGCGCAGTGTTTCTCCTGCACCGCAAACCTACCGGAGCCCCGCCCAGTTCAAGACGCGGGAGCGTCCGTCGGCGGAGTGTCCGGCTTCGGGCTCAGCAGCGAGCGCAAGCCCGCGAGCGAGCGTAGTTCGCCCTTGTGACCGAGCGCTTCCTCGCGCTGCTTCTCGCTCTCGATGGTGATGACGCGAGGTGGTCCGAACGGGCGGCGCACGCCTTCGCGGCGCTGTCGGTCGTCGCGGTCGCCACGCTCGCGCGGGCCACGCGGTGGCCGTGGGCCGCGCCGGTCGTCTCGACCTGGGCCGCGACCCTCGTCGCGTCGGTGCGGCCGGCGGTCGCGCCGCGGCGGACCGTCGCGCTGCTCGGACTCCGGAGAGGGCTTGTGCAGCGACAGGCTGATCCGGTGGCGCTCGGGGTCGAGCCGGGCGACGAAGCACCGCAGCACCTCACCCACGCACAGCATGTTGTCAGCGTCCTGCAGGCGCTCGCGCGGAATCTGCGAGATGTGGATGAGCCCGTCCTGACCCACGCCGATGTCGACGAAGGCACCGAACTCGGTGAGGTTGGTGATGCGCCCCTCGAGTTCCATGCCGACCGTCAGGTCCGCCATGGTGTGCACGCGCGAGGTCGCACTCGCGCTCAGCTCGCCGCGCGGGTCCTTGCCGACGCTCGCCATGGCGTCGATCACCTCGCGCAGCGTGCGCTTCTGGATTCCGGACTCCAGCCACTCGCGGATCGGCAGCCAGCTGAGATCGCGTCCGAGCAGCTCGCCGACCGGCTTGTTCTCCTTGGCGGCGATCTTCTCGGCGAGTTCGTACTGCTCCGGGTGCAGCTCGGTGGCGTCGAGCGGGTTGTCGCCGCCGAAGACACGCACGAAGCCGGCCAGGTGCGCGTAGCGCGTCGCGTCGATCCCGGGCACCTCGGCCAACGCGGCTCGTGTCCGGAACGGCCCGTGCTCCTTGCGGTAGGCGACGATCTTGTCGGCCAAGTCGCGGCCGATCCCCGGCACGCGCGCCAGCTGATGGCTGTCGGCGACGTTGACGTCGACGCCGACTCTCGCCACGGCCGACGCGACGACGTTGTCCATGGCCTTGTGCAGCAACCGCTGATGCACGTCGTCGAAGCTCTGGCCGAAGCCCAGCGTGCGCAGGTCCATGCCGAGCAGCTCGGCCATCGGATCCTGCATGCGGCGCGCCAGGCTGGTCGCCGTGCGCACGCCGACATCGGCGTCCGGCATGGCCTTGCGCCCGACGGCGCTGGTCGCCCAGATCGCCGAGGCGCCTTCGTCGACTGGCACAAGCATCGGCCGCTTGCCCGGTTCCACCTTGCCCACCGCCTGCTCCACCAGGCGCTGGGTGCGCTCCTGGCGGCGTCCGTGCGGGATGGCCACGGCCGCGGTGCCGTGCTCGGCGATGTTCTTGGCCAGCACGTCGATCGCCTCGGCCACGTGCGCCTCGTCGTCGGCCTGCACCGTGATGTTGCCGGCGATCGAGCCGTCTTCGTTGAGGGCGACGATCCACAGCGCTTTGCCCGACGCGCGCACGCCGATGGCTTTCTTGGCGCCGAGCGGCGGGGCGAGGAGCTGCGAACGGTAGCCGCGCGCCAGGGTGCGCACGGTTTCGCGGTCGGCGCGTTCCTTCAAACGCCGGCGCACGTCGGCCTCGCAGGCCGGCCAGAGGTGGTTCTGGTAAGTGTGGTCGAACACCAGGTCGAGGAACTCGCCGAGCGGCGTGCTCGCGTCGACGTCCGCGGCGAAGCGCTCGCGCAGCATGGCGCGCGCGCGGCCCTCGGGCAGGTGCAGGCGCAGGCGCAGGATGCCTTCCCACTCGGCGCGGCGCAGCGCCAGCATGCGGGCCGGTGGAATGCGGCGCACGGGCTCGTTGAGGTCGAACAGATTCTGGTAGCGCTGCGCTCCCTTCTTGCTCGGCGCCAGGACCTCGGCGCGCAGGATGCCGCGCGCCAGCTCGGAGCGCACGCGCGCGCGGATCTCCGGGTCCGAGCCGTAGCGCTCGGCGAGGATGAGCACGACCTGCTCCAGCACGCTCTCCGGCGTCGGCATGTCCTTGCCGGCGTCGACGTAGGGTTCCGCCGCCTGCAGCGGCGACGCGTCGCCGAGCTGGCGGTGGTGCACGGCCAGCGCCAGCGGGCCGACTCCCTTCTCTTCGGCCTGCACGGCGACGGTACGCCGGCGCGGTCGGAACGACTGATAGACGTCGTCGACGTAGTCTTGGTCGGAACTGCGCGTCAGGTTGTCGCGCAGCTCGTCGGTCAGCTTGCCTTGCTGTTCGGCCTGCTCGAGGATCGCGGCCTTGCGCTCCTCGAGCTCGCGCAGCGACTGCAGGCGTTCGGCGATGGCGATCACCCGCTCTTCGCCGAGGTCGCCGGTCTCGTCGCGGCGGAAGCGCGTGACGAACTGTGGCGGGGCGCCTTGTTCGAGGTGCGCGACCACCGCCGCGATGTGCTCGGCGGGACTGTCGAACTCGGCCTGGAGCCGGGCCAGGATCGATTGCGATGCCATCGTGGACTGCGTGGGGTGGTGCGTCGCGAGGTTGGGTTGGGGCGAATGTGCTGCCGCGTCGACCCGGGCACCAAGTTATCCTGCCCCCGGCAATGGTTGTCCAAGAAGAACTGGCGCGGGCCGGCACCGGTCCGCGGTCGGGCGCGCGGTGCCTGGCGCCGGCGTCGCGAACCGCATCGCGGACCAGGTCGCGGACCATGGTGCGGACCACGGCGCTGCCCGAGACGCCGGCGGCTGGCGTGCCGCTGGGTGCGGCCCGTCGGCACCGCGCGGCGACGACGTCGCTCTGGGCCGGAGGGAGTCGATGAGCACGACCCTCGGAGGGCCGCCGCCGCGGCGGATCTTCGTGCGCGGCCCCAACTGGGTCGGCGACCTGGTGATGGCCACCCCCGCGTTGGCGCGCCTGCGTGCCGGATTCGCCGAGGCCCACATCACGGTCGGTGTGCGGCCCTATCTGAAGCCGCTCCTGTCCGGTTCGCCGTTCTTCGACGAGCTGCTCGAACAGCCGCGGGCCAAGCGTCTGGCCGAGGTGCGCGACCAGGCACGCCAGCTGCGCGAGCGTCGCTTCGACCTCGCCGTCGTCCTGCCGAACTCGCTGCAGACCGGCCTCGTCGTTCGCCTGGCCGGCATCCCGCGCCGCCTCGGCTACCTGCAGGGGCGCCCTTTCACGATGACGCACGGACTGCGCGCCGAACGCAACCGGGGCTTGCTCGGCCGGCACGGCCCACGCCGTGTGCCCAAGCCGATGCCGCACTACTACGCCGATCTGCTGGATCTGCTGGACATTCCGGCGGTGGCCGATCGGCCGCAGCTGCACGTCAGCGCGGCCGAGGACGAGTACGTCGACCGGTGGATGCGCGAGCGGTGTGTGCCCGCCGAGTCGCCGCTGCTGCTGCTGAACCCCGGCGCGTCGTTCGGAGCCAGCAAGCTCTGGCTCGGCGATCGCTTCGCCGCCGTGGCTCGCTACTTCCGCGACCACCACGGCATGGTGCCGGTCTTCCTGGCCGGGCCGGCGGAGGTCGACCTGGTGCGCGGAATGGCACGGGATGCCGAAGCGCTCGACACCACCGATCCCGTCCTGCCGCTCTCCTACCTGAAGGCGCTCGTGCGCCGGGGCCGCCTGCTCGTGACCACCGACACCGGGCCGCGACACATCGCCGTCGCCTTCCAGGTGCCGGTGGTGTGCGTGATGGGGCCCACCGACCCGCGCTACACGAACTACTGCCTCGACGAGACCATCCTGGTCCGCAAGGAGCTCGAGTGCTCGCCCTGTCACCGCAAGGTGTGCCCGCTCGGACACCACGAGTGCATGCAGGGCCTCGGTGTCGACGAGGTGGTCGCGGCGGGCGACGAGTTGCTGGCACGCGCTCCCGGGGCGCCGTAGCCAGCTCGCTGGCTCGCGAGACCGCCCGCGCCACGTCCACGATGGGCGGTCGGCCGCGACATCCTGCGGTGTTTCGGCGCCTGGATACAGCGCCGCGATGTCGCGCCACGACCGGCTCGCGCGTGGCCCCGGCGAAAGAGCGGAGCCGCGTTGGGTGTTGTAGCTTGGCGGCGCGCGGCCGCATCCCCGCGGCCCGCGGTGTCTTCCGTGCTCGGAGGTTCCCGTGAGCAAGCACTTCACCTCGATCCTGCACGGCCTGGCGCGGCCCGAGGCGTACCCGGAGCCCCCGGCGTCGGTGGAGGTGGTCGAGACGCACATCTCGGCCGTCTTCCTGGCGGGCGAGCGCGCCTACAAGGTCAAGAAGCCGGTGGCGCTGCCTTTCCTCGACTTCTCCACCCTGACGGCGCGCGAGCACTTCTGCCACGAAGAGGTGCGGCTCAACGCCGCGTTGGCACCGGGGGTGTACCTCGGCGTCGTGCCGGTGTTGCGCTCGGACGGGCATCTGGTGGTGGGACACGACGGTGAGGCGGCCGACCGCGGCGAGTTGGTCGATTGGGCGGTGTCGATGCGGCGGCTGCCGTCGGCCCGCATGCTCGATGCACTGCTCGACCGCGGCAGCATCGACAACGACATGCTGCGTCGACTGGCAGCCACGCTGGCTCGCTTCCACGCGAACGCGGCGCGCGGCGACGACGTGGTGCGCTTCGGCACGCCGGCGGCGGTGCAGGACAAGGTCGAGGCGAACTTCCAGGAGACCGACCGCTTCGTGCGCAGCCGCACCGTGCACGCGCTGTCGGCCGACGTGCACGACCTGGTGGAGGCCTGGGCCCTGCACTTCCTGCGCGAGCACGCCGAGCTGTTCGCCCAGCGTGCGCGCGACGGTCACGTGCGCGAGGGGCACGGCGACTTGCACGCGGGCAACATCTGCTTCGGCACGCCCGACGAGGGAGGCCTCGTCATCTACGACCGCATCGAGTTCAGCCCGGCCTTCCGTTGCGGCGACGTCGCCGAGGACCTCGCCTTCCTGCTGATGGACCTCGACCACCGCGGCTTCCGCGGCTTCTCCGACTTCCTGGCGCGCGAAGCCATGGCCCGCACCAGCGACCACGGTTTGCTCGAAGTGATCGACTTCTACAAGTGCTACCGCGCTTGGGTGCGCGGCAAGGTCGCGGCCTTGCGTGCGAAGCAGAGCGAGGGCGAAGCGCGCGAGGCGGCGCGTCTCGAGGCCCTGTCCCTGTTCAACCTGGGCGCGGGCTACGCCGTGCCCCCCAGCCTGGTGATCCTGTGCGGCCTGCCGGGCACGGGCAAGACCCACGTCGCCAGCCACATCGCCGCGGCGCTCGACTGCGTGTCGGTGAACAGCGACCACGTGCGCAAGGGCCTGGTGGGAGTGGCACCGTCCGTCCACCGCCCGGCGGCGTTCGGCGCCGGTCTCTACAGCCAGGAACGGTCGGCGCAGACCTACGACGCGCTCCTGGCCGCCGCCGAGGACGGGCTGGCCCGCGGCCGCAGCGTGGTGGTCGACGCTGGCTTCCGCCAACGCGCCCAGCGGGCGCCTTTCCTGGCGCTGGCGCACGCGCGGCGGGCGCCGGTGGTCGTGCTCCACCTCGATCCGCCGGCCGAGGTCGTGCGCAGCCGTCTACAGGAGCGGAGCGCGCGCGGCGACAGCGCGTCGGATGCCGACGTCTCGATCTACGAGGCGTGCCGCACCACGTTCGAGCCGCCCGTGGCCGCAGAGGCTCCTCGTGTCGTGCACGAGACGACCCTGCGCGCTCCGCAGGAGACGGCTGCCGAGGTGCTCGCTTGTCTGCTGCGCGCGGTCGAGTCGAGTGCCGATCCGGGCGAGGCGTGACGCGCGCGAGCCGGCGACGGCTCAGCTTGCGAACACCATGCTGCAGAAGCTGACCACCTGCGTGCCGTCGGGCGCCGCGGCTTGCCCGTAGTGCAGCAGTTCGCCTGGACCCTTGGCGAGCGCCGCGCACAAGAACATCGGGGTCGCGCCGCAGACGCGGTCGCTGTTTCCGTCGGCGACGACGCTGCGGTGGAAGGCGCCCGCATCGCCCTGGGTCAGGTGCTGCAAGCGGGCGCGGTCGTCGTGGGCCAGCCGGCGCAGCGCGTCGTGGTCGACCGCAGGGTCCGCCCCGAAGAACGGACCGCGGTGAGCGAGGTCGGCGCCGGCGACGTAGCACACGCGGCGGCCGTCGGCCGCCGCGTCGAAGGCGTCGATCAGCTCGATCACGTAATCCTCTTGGCTCGGGTCGCCGTCTTCTGCCGGCAGCTCGCCGCACAAGAAGCCGGCTACCGTGAGGTCATGACCGGCCAGGGTGTGCTGCAGCAGCAGCACCTGGAACTCGAGGCTGTGCTCGTCGCGGTGCAGGAGCGCGTCGCGCGGATGTGCGGGCCCCAGCCGCGCCTCGACGGCGGCCACGAACGCGCGGTCGGTGCGCGCGCGCCCGAGCGGCGTGTGCCAGTCGAGGGCGAGGCCGGTCACCGGCGCCGCCGGGCCCTTGTGGCCGGTGCCGAAGATCACGTAGAGGTCGGCAGGCTCGGAGCGGCCCAGGTGACCGTAGGCGGCGCGGTAGCCCGCGGCGCCACGCTGCAGGTCGATGTGCGGCGCGACCAGGCCGCGCGGTGCGGGCAGGTCGCGCGCCGTGGGCGGCGGCACCATCGTCGCGAGGCGGGCGCGCAGCGCCGCGGCATCGCTCGGGTAGCCGGCGGACCCGGCGTGCCGCGCCGGCCGGGCGCCGTCGTGCCCGGCGAGGAAGGCGTCGCAGGCGGCGCGCTCGGCGGCGGCGGCGCGCGGCGAGGCCAGCAACAGCGCTTCGTCGAGCTGGCGCACGAGATCGCCGACGAAACCGTCGGGCACCGCGTGCCCGCGCGCGCGCACTTCGCGCTCGACGTCGGCGACGCTGCGCTCGCCGTCGAAGCGACCGACGATCGGCAGCAGGGTCTCGGGGATGAAGCACGTGCCTGGTGCCAGTCCGAGCGGGTCGGTGACCACGACGCCCGGGCATCCGGCTTCGACGTGGCGACGGACCTCCAAGGGGCGCAGCCGTGGATGCTGTGGGGCATCGCCTGCGTCGCGCGCGTCGACCATGGTGCCGAGGGTAGGCCGACGCCGCGGTGGGCGCCATCCCGGTGGCCGTCGCGACCGGCCGGTCGAGTCCGGCAGGCTCGGCCGGGATCGGGGCTCGCCAGCGCGGCGCCGCCGTGCTGAAATCGCGGCGCGTCGGCGCACGGTCCGCCGTGTCGTCGGCGCGTCCCGGGGAGGCGGCCGCGCGTTCCCGGGAAAGGCCCCACCGACGGTCGCCCAGCGTCCGGCGAGCCGCGGCACCGCTCGAACGTCGCATGACCGACCCCTCGTTCGTCCTCACCGTCCGGCGTGGCGACCACACCGAGGCGCACACCTTCCGGCAGGGCACCGTCGTGCTCGGCCGCTCGAAAGACGTCGACCTCCGCCTCGACGACCGCCTGGTGTCGCGCCGCCACTGCCGCGTCGAGGCCCACGACGGCACGTTCTGGCTGGTGGACGAGGGGGCACAGAACCCGACCAAGCTGCGCGGCAAGCCACTTTCGGGCGAGCCGGTGGCGCTGCAGACCGGCGACACCTTCGTGGTGGGGGGCTTCGAGGTGCAGCTCAGCGTGCCTCTGCGCGAGGTGCCGTCGCTCGACGAGACCTATACCGGCGACCCCGGCCGCGACGCACAGTCGCTGCGCGCCTTCATCGACATCGCCCGCGCCCTCAACGAGCAGCGCGACCTGGCGCGGCTGCTGACCCTGATCGTCGACTCGGCGATCCAGTTGACCGGCGCCGAGCGCGGCTTCCTCATCCTGGGCAGCGGCGACGAGACCTCGATCGAGGTGGCGCGCAACTTCGCGCAGGAGGAGATCCTGTCGCCGGAGTTCAAGATCAGCCGCACCATCGCCCGCCGCGTCGCCGACACCGGCGTGCCCGAGCTGACCACGAACGCCCAGGAGGACGATCGCTTCCGCGATCTGCACTCGGTGACCGACCTGCGCCTGCGCTCGGTGCTGTGCATCCCGATCCACATCCGCGCCGAGGGCGACCCGACCCGCGGCGTGCTCTACGTCGACAACCGGCTGCAGAATCAGGTGTTCCAGGCGCGCGAGAAGGAGCTGCTGATGTCGTTCGCCGACCACGCCGGCATCGCCATCCGCAACGCCAAGAGCCTCGAGCAGCTGGCGCGACAGGCGGCCGACCTGGGCGCGGCGCACGACCGCGAGGCGATGCTGAACGCGGCGCTGCGCGGCCAGCTCGCCGAGCAGACCGCCGAGCTCACCGAGATCCGCGCCGAGCTGAGCGCCGGCCAGCGCACCGACCGCTTCCGCTTCGACTACAAGGAGCTGATCGGTGAGAGCCGGCCGATGCTCGAGCTGTTCCAGCTGCTCGACAAGTACATCCCCACCGACGACCCGGTGCTGGTCCTCGGCGAGTCCGGCACCGGCAAGGAGCTGGTGGCGCGCGCCGTGCACCGCTTGAGTCCGCGCGGCAAGGGGCCGTTCGTGTCCGAGAACTGCGCAGCACTGCCGGAGAACTTGCTGGAGAGCGAGCTGTTCGGCTACCGGCGCGGCGCCTTCACCGGCGCCACCCAGAACAAGAAGGGCCTGCTCGAGCTGGCCTCGGGCGGCGTGCTCTTCCTCGACGAGGTCGGCGACATGCCGCTCGACTTGCAGAAGAAGCTCCTGCGCGTGCTCGAGGAGAGCGAGGTGCGCCCGCTCGGCAGCAGCGAGGTGGTGAAGATCGACGTGCGCCTGATCGCCGCCACCAACCGCAACCTCGACGAGATGGTGCGTGAGGGCGACTTCCGCGAGGACCTCTACTACCGGCTCAACGTCCTGCCGGTGCACCTGCCGCCCCTGCGCGAGCGCCGCGACGACATCCCGCGCCTGGTGCAGCGCTTCCTCTTGGACCTGGCGCGCGAGCCTGGCGGCAAGCGCGTGCGGGTCAGCCCCGACGCGATGGACGCGCTGGTGCGTCACCGTTGGCCGGGCAACGTGCGCGAACTGCACAACGAGGTGCGGCGCGCCGCGCTTCTGAGCGACGGCGTCATCCTGGAGGCGCACCTGAGCGAGAAGATCCGGGCGCCGATGCCCGAGCCGGGCGACGCCGACGCGCCGGTCCCCGCCGAGCGCGGCACCACCCTGCCCGACATGGTCAAGGAGCTGGAGGTGCGCGAGATCCTGCGCGCGCTCGAGAAGTCGGCCGGCAACAAGAGTCGCACCGCCCAGATGCTGGGCCTGTCGCGCTTCGCCTTGCAGCGCAAGCTCGAGAAGTACCAGATCGACGTGCCGGACTGAGCGGTCGTAGGCAACGGCGCCGGTAGCGCGGGCCGTCGGCGCCCCGGGAGCTGTGTTGCCCGGCGTGCTCGGTCGTCCGCCACTCTTGTCTGCGTGCTTGCGGTGACGGCGCCGCGCTCGCGAACGATCAGATCGTGTCGGACCGCGTGGCGACTCTGCGGCGCGCTCGGGTCGCACGTCGCGCAGGCAGGTGCCTGCGTCCGCGACCGATTGCCCTTTTTCGGCTTCGCGGCCTGTCCTAGGCCTCGCGCCAACTCGCTGGTCCGTGCCATCGCCTCGCCTCGATCCATGCCGCGTGCGCTGACGACCTTCTTCCGCCAGTTGACCAACGCCGTCGGGCGGGAGGTCCCGGCAGATGCGATGGCACCGCTGCTCGCGCCGTCGCTCCGAGCCCTCGATTCGGCCGCACCGGTGTCGCCCGAGCTGCGCGGCGAACTGCTCGGCCTCGGTCGTCGCCTCGGCCTGCTGTTCGACGAATTGCCACGGCGAGTCGATCAAGCGGCGCGCCTGGCCCAGGACGGCCGGGTCGTGCTCCTGATCGTCGAGCGCGCCCATGGCCACGAACTGGTGCTCGTGCGGACCGGCGAGGGCCCGTTGCTCGAGGCTGCGTGTCTGCGGGGAGGACGTGTCGAAGCACGCCGGCCGACGGTCGCCGGCTTCGCCGAGGCTTTGGACATCGACGCCGAGGCTCTGTTCGCGGCGTTCCAGGTGCGCAGCATGGGGGGAGGCGTGGCTTCGTCCGACGGAGCGCATTCCCTGCACCAGGGGCGACCGCTTCGTCGCCTGTGGTCGATCTTGCGCGACGACAGGAGCGCGATCTGTCTCGTCGTGGGCCTCGCTGCGGCAGTCGGCATCCTCGGGCTCGCGATCCCGGTGGCGGTGCAAGCGCTGGTCAACTTCGTGTCGTTCGGCAGCCTGCTGCAGCCGGTGTTCGTCCTCGGCGCGCTGGTCTTGGGCTTCCTGTCGTTGTCCGGCGCGGTCCGTGTGTTCAAGTCGTACGTGGTCGAGATCCTGCAGCGCCGCGTGTTCGTGCGCGTGGTGTCGGACATGGCGTTGCGCCTGCCACGCGTGCGGTTGGATGCCTACGACCGGGGTTACGGCCCCGAGCTCATCAACCGCTTCTTCGACGTGGTCATCGTCCAAAAGGCAGTGGCGACGTTGCTGATCGACGGCCTCGACATGGTGTTGCAGGCCGGGATCGGCCTGCTGCTGCTCGGCTTCTACCATCCCTTCCTGCTCCTGTTCGACGTGCTGCTGATCGCGATGATCTTGCTGATCGTGCTCGGCATCGGCCGGGGCGCGGTGACCACGGCGATCAAGGAGTCGAAGGTCAAGTACGAGGTCGCAGGTGCCCTCGAGGACCTCGCCCGCGCGCCACTCACCTACAAGCTGTTCGGAGCCCCTGAACTGGCGCGTGCACGCCTGGTCGACCTCGCCGGGTCCTACGTTGGCGCCCGCAGCAAGCACTACCGATTGGTCTTGTGGCAACAGATCGGGGCGGTGGCGTTGTACGCGGGCGCCAGCACTGCGCTGCTCACTCTCGGCGGACTGCTCGTGATCGAGGGACAGCTCACGCTCGGCCAGCTGATTGCCGCGGAACTGATCGTGTCGGTCGCGCTGTCGTCCTTCGTGAAGTTCGGCAAGCAGCTCGAGGTCTCCTACGACATGCTGGCCGGCGTCGACAAACTCGGCGCGCTCTACGACCTGCCGCTCGAGGACAGCGCGGGCGAACCGCACGTCGCGGCGGCCGCCGGCGCCCGCGTCGAGCTGCGCGCCGTCTCCTACGCCTACCCGGGGTGCTCGCCGGTCGTGACCGACCTGTCGATGCGGATCGAGGCCGGCGCGCAGGTCGCCGTCCTGGCCCCGCGTGCCGCGGCCAAGAGCACGGTGGCGGAGCTCATGTGCGGTCTGCGGCGGCCGGATTCCGGCCTCGTGCTGTTCGACGGACTGGATCTGCGCGGGATAGCGCCGGCGTCGCTGCACGCACAGATCAAGCTGGCGAAGGGGTTCGAAGTCGTGCCCGGCGACATCGTCGACAACGTGCGGCTCGGGCGCTCCGACGTGACGATCGACGACGTGCATCGTGTCTTGCGGCGCTTTGGCATCCTCGACGACCTGATGGCGCTGCCCGACGGGCTGCGCACGCAGATCGCGGTCACCGGCGCGCCGCTGTCGACCAACACCGTGCGCATGCTCATGCTGGCGCGCTCGGTGGTGGGTGGTGCCCGTGTCGTGGTGATCGATTCCTTGCTCGACGAACTGGCGCCAGATCTTGCCGAGAGTTCGCTCGCCGCACTGCGCGAGAGCCTGCCGGACACCACCCTGGTGGTGCTGACCGCGCGACCGGAGGTGGCGCGGCAACTGCCGACGGTCTTGACGTTGACGCCGAGCACGGTGGCGGCAACTGGGGGTGGGGTGTGAACGTGGTCGGTGGCCGGCGGCCGGAGTCGGCGGAGTTGCTGCTCGAGGTGCGCTTCTCGCCGTGGATTCGGCGTAGCGCCTGGGTGTTGCTCGTCCTGTTGGTGGTCGGGCTGCTGTCGGCTCTCTTGGCGCCCTGGACGCAGAACGTCGCCGGTGCCGGCCAGGTCGCCGCGTTCACGCCGCTCGACCGGCCGCAGAGCGTGCAGGCGCCGGTGAAGGGGCGCGTGCACGCGGTACACGTCACGGAGGGGCAGCTGGTCGCCAAGGACGAGCTGCTCTTGGAGCTCGTCGACATCGAT
The DNA here is from genome assembly GCA_041398565.1 of Planctomycetota bacterium. GTDB lineage: Bacteria > Planctomycetota > UBA1135 > UBA1135 > UBA2386 > DATGPD01. The sequence continues at coordinate 1,848,183 of JAWKUN010000002.1, forward strand.
CCGGAGAAGCTGTCGCGCCTGCAGCAGAAGCTGGAGGCGACGCGTGGCGAACTGCAGGCGACCCACGCGCAGGTCGAGACGTTGCGCAACCAGATCGGCATCCTCGAGAGCGCGCGCGACTTCGCCATCTCCGGTGCCCGGGCGCGTGTCGATCTGGCACGCGAAAAGCTGCGCTCGGCCGAGCAGAAGCTGATTGCCCTGCGCGCGGCGCAGAGCTACGCCGAGCAGGAGGTCGGCCGTCTGCGACCCCTGGTGCCGGAGTTCGTCGAGGAACTCCGCTTGTTGAAGGCGCAGGCCGAACTCGAGAAGGCGAGCGCCGGAGTCACCGCCGGTGCCGCCGACGTCGAACTCGAGCGAGCGGCTCAGCAGGCAGCGCTCGCCGACAGGAGTCGCATCGAGGAGGACGCCAACGCCCGGGTCGTCGAGGCCCGCGCGCGGCAGCAGGCGGCCGACGCCAAGGCGCATGATCTGCAGGCCAAGCTCGCGGACATCGAGGGCGATCTGCGACAGCAGCGGGCGCAGGACGTGCGCGCGCCGCGTCCGGGCCGCGTGTTCCGTCTCGCCGTCACCACCGACGGATCGATCGTCAAGGAGGGCGACCTGCTGCTGCAGATCGTGCCGGTCACGGCGCGCCCGGCGGTCGAGCTGTGGGTGCGTGGCGTCGATGCTCCGCTGGTCGAGCCCGGTCGGCGAGTGCGTCTGCAGTTCGAGGGTTGGCCGGCCGTGCAGTTCGTCGGCTGGCCGGCAGTGGCCGTGGGCACGTTCGGCGGCGAGGTGGCGTTGGTCGACCCGACCGATAGCGGTCAGGGCCGCTTCCGGTTGCTGGTGGTGCCGGATACCGCAGACCGACCCTGGCCGAGCGAACGATGGCTGCGGCAGGGCGTGCGGGCCAAGGGCTGGGTACTGCTCGACGAAGTGCCGATCTGGTACGAGCTGTGGCGTCAGCTCAACGGCTTTCCGCCGGTGGTCGCGCTCGCCGAGCCGGACTCCGGGGCCGCTACGACCGAGCGAGGTGGCAAGTGAAACGCCGGATTGCGTCGTTGGCCGGTGTCGTCGCCATGTGTGTGCCGGCGGCATGCAACCTCTGGCCCGCGCAGCCGGGTCAGGTCGACCTGCCGTTCGCCGAGCAGGCACAACCGCACCTGCTGCCGCGCCTTCTCGAGAGCGACGCGCGTGCAGCGCCGCAGAGTCTCGACGAGGGGCTGGAAGCTCTGCGCAACCGGCCGACCGAGCTCGAGGCACAGCGGCCGGCGCTGCCCGCGGCCGGCGCCGAGTCCCTGTCGATCGAGGCCATGCGGCTGCTGCTGCTGCGCGGCAACCTCTCCCTCGACGTCGCGCTCTACGATCCGGCGATTGCCCGAGCCCGGGTCGGCATCGAGGAGGGCAAGTTCGACGCGGCCATCGGTGCGCATGCGCGCTACGCGCACAAGGATCTGCCGCCGCTGGACGGGCCGCTCGTGTCGCTGAAGTCGGAGGACCCGGCGCTCGACGGCCGGTGCGTCAAACTCACTGAGGTCGAACAAGAGAAGGAGCTGGTCGATCTCGGTCTCGGCGTCACCGTGCCGTTGCCGACCGGCGGGAGTCTCCGGCTCGAAGGCCTGGTGGCGCAGCAGAACCTCACCGATCCGCAACGCTTCGAGCAATACGTGTCGGCGACGCGCTTCTCGATCAGCCAGCCGCTGTTGCGTGGGGCCGGCACGGCCGCAAACGAGGCTTCGATCCGGATGGCCCGGGTCGACGAGCGGGTCGCGACGGTGCGCACGAAGCTGGCCGCATTGCAGATGCTGGCGCGCGCCGAGAAGGCCTACTGGCAGCTCTATGGGGCGCGGCGCCTGCTCGATGTGCGGGTCGAGCAAGCGCGGTTGGCCAATGCCAACCTGAACCTGGTCCGGCGCCGCGTCGAACAGGGCATCACGCCCGGCGTCGAGGTCACTCGTGCTCAGATGGGGTCTGTGCGGCAGATGGAGGCGCTGATCGTTGCGGAGACGATGTGGCGCTTGCGCCAGCGCCAACTCAAGGCGCTTCTCGCCAGCGAGCGCTTTCCGTTGCGCGGAGCGCCCATGATCGAGACCACCAGCGAACCGCGCCTCGTCGGCTACGACCTCGATGCGGAAGAACTCGCGCAGCGCGCTCTGCGCGAGCGCCTCGACCTGATCGAACTCGAGCTCACCTTGCTACGCGATTCGTTCGAACTCGACTGGCGCCAGAGTCTGACGTTGCCGTTGGCGAACCTCGAGTTCCGGTACGGGACGATCGACCGCGATCAGGGTATGGCCAGCGCCATCGCCGGCAAGTGGGACTTCGACCATCAAGAGTACGGGATCGGCTTGACCTTCGAAGTGCCGTTCACCAACCAGCGCCGACGCGCTGAGCGCGACGCGCTCCTCTTGCAGCGCGCCCGCCGGTTCGCCACCAAGGACGCGCGCGCCCTGGCAGTGCGACAGGAGGTGTACGACAGCGTCGACCTGCTCGGCCAGAACTGGCAACGCATCCTCGCCGCGCGGCAGAGTGTGATCGTGGCGGGTGCGAACTACGACGCCGAATTCCGTCAGTTCGAGCAGGGCATGCGGACCATGCGCGAGGTGTTCGAAGCGCTGACGGACCTCGGCGATGCGCAACGCGCCGAGATCAGCGCCATCGTCGACTACCAGGTGGCACAGGTCGACTTGGCGTTCGCCACCGGCACATTGCTGGGCTACGCCCGTGTCGACCTGTCGCCGTTGGTGCTGCCGACGCGGGGCACCCGCGAGTGAACTCGGTCTGCTGGGCGCGAGCCGCTCGTGTCGCGGCCCGATGTCGGCCCCGGCTGCATCCTCTCCAGCCAAAGGTCACCGACGCAGCGACCGCGGTGCCCGAGAGGTCGGCGGTCGCTCCGATCGGAAGCCAGGGCGACCCCGTCGCGTCTCGCACGTCAGCGACGCGATGGTCACACCGCGCTCGTCACTTCGCGAACACCTCGGCCACCGGCACCACGCGCACGTCTTCGCGCCGCACGCCGAGCGGGAAGCGCTCGATGGTCTTGTCCTCTTCGAGCACCTCGGCGGCCGGCTGCGCCTGGTAGGTGATGGGGGAACGCTCGCCGAGCACCGCGGTCACGAAAGCGTCGGCGTCCTCGGTCACCACCACGAACTGTACGCGGTCGGTGTGCAGGTGCTGCTTGATGGCGCGGTTGACGTCGGCGACGGTCAGCGATGCCAAGCCGCTGCGGATCTGCTCGACGAAGTCACCGCTGCCGTAGAAGCTGCTGTCGAGGGCGTATCCCAAGCGCGCGTCCTGTGTCGCCACGAAGGTGGCGACGAACTGGCGCAAGAACTGGCGCGTCGTCTCGAACTCGGCTTCGGTCAGTCCCTGTTCGACCAGACGGTGCAGGTAGTAGAGGGCGGCGCGGCAGGCGAAGGCCGCGTTCTGCGGCGGCACCGGCCGGATCCACAGCTGGAAGATCTGCTGCGTGCGCGCCAGGTTCGGGTCCGGCTTGAACTGGAACATGCCGCGCGGGAAGTACTCGATGTAGGCGTAGTCGCCGTAGTTGAGGCCACGCACTTCACGCAGGCGCTGGTAGAGCTGGCCGGCACTGTTGCGGTGCTCGCCGAGGAAGGAGCGGACCAACCACAGTGCGACGAAGTCCGGATGCCGGCGCGTCACCTCGATGGGGAAGCCGAGGTGGATGCCGGTGGCCAGCGTCTTCTTCTGCACGATGGTCATGGCGCTGCGGGCGAGCTCCTTCGGCACCGGCGGCGCCGCGGGTTCGGCGGGCTTGCCCGGGTCGCCACCGAGCCGCGCCGACAGCTCCCGCCGCACGCGGTCGGCGAAGTCGTCGGGGTAGCCACCGGCCAAGCCGACCACCAGCCGATCGGCGCGCAGGTGGTCCCGGTAGAAGGCGCGCACGTCGTCCAAGGTCAGCGCCTCGACGTCGGCGAGGTTGCCGGCGTTGTGGTGGGCGAACGGATGCCCGCGGTAGATCTCGCCGTAGAGCACTTCCTTGCCCAACTCCTCGTCGTTGTTGCCGCGCAGCTCGACCTCGAGGTAGCTCTTCGTGAGCAACTTGAGCCGGGCCAGGTCGTCCTCACGGAAGCCGGGTCGGGTGAGCGCCTCGCGCAGGATCGTCCAGAACGGCTCGAGATTGTCCTGGTGCACGGTGGCGGACAGCGTCGTCATCTGCTTGTCGACCTGTGCGTCGAAGGAGGCAGCCATCGGGAACAGCGCTTCGGTCACCTCTTCGAAGGTCATCGACTCGGTGCCGCCTTGCGCCAGCATCTGCGCCGTCATCTGGGCCAAACCCTGCTTGCCGGACGGGTCGTCGGCCGCGCCGCACAGGAACACGAGGCGGAAGGTCACCAGCGGCGACTTCGTCGGCAGCAGGACGGCGTCGCAGGGCGTGGCGGTGTCGTCCGGCGCCGGCGCGAACAGCGGTGCATCGCCGTGTGCGACGGTGCCGATGGTGCGGCCCTTGGTATCGAAGTAGGTCCTCGCCACCCGCATGATGTCGGTGGAGTCCACCTCGGCGTAGCGCGCGTAGAGGTCGTTCACGGTGGCCGGCGTGCGGGTGCGCGCCAAGTAGCTCACCACCGCGCGCGCCACGGCGTCGGCGCTGTCGAGCGAGGCGGCGAAGCGGTAGCGCAGGTGGCGCTTGACACGGTCGAGCTGGGCGGCGTCGAACGGCGTCGTCTTCAATGCCTCGCAGGTGCGCAAGACGGCATCGCGCACGTAGGTCGCATCCGCCGGGTCTTGCACCCGCACGAAGATCACGTCGAGGAAGGGATCGGTGCTGTCGCCGAAGTCGGCGAGCAGCGCCGTGGCCTTGCGCTCGTTCACCACGAGCTGGCGATAGAGCGGGCTGTCGGGGCCGAACGCCAGTTCGGCGACGAGGTCGAGGGCGGCCTGGTCGCGGTTGGCCGCCGAGAACGCCGGTCCCTTGAAGGCGATGGCGACCCATGGCTGCGTCGGCGACGACCAAGGCACGTGCGCGTGCCGCGGCGCCGCCTGCGGCGGCTCGGCCGGGATGGCGGCCTTGTGGCTGCCGCGCTGCCAGGCTCCGAAGTGCCGGCGCACCATGGCGCCGACCTGCTGCGGCTGCACGTCGCCGACCACCATGATGGTGGTGTACTCCGGCCGGTACCAGCGGTCGAAGAACTCCAGGCTGTAGTCGTACATCTGCGGCATCTTCACGATGTCGCGCAGGAAGCCCATCGTCGTGTGCTTGTACGTGTGCCGGTCGAAGGCGGTGTCCTGCAACACCTCGTACAGCTTGTTGATCGGCGAACTGCTGTTCTTGTTGTACTCGCCGAACACGGCCATGGCCTCGGTGCGGAACGCCGGGCGCTCGTACTTCAGGTGCAGGAAACGGTCGGCCTCGACCTCGAGCACTCGGTCGAGCTGGTCGCGTCCGAAGGTCTCGTGGTAGTTGGTGTAGTCGTTGGTCGTGTAGGCGTTGCCGTCGACTCCGAGCTGCTGCATCACCTGGTTGCGCCGGTCCGCGGAGTAGTTCTTCGAGCCGCGGAACATCATGTGCTCGAAGAAGTGAGCGAAGCCCGAGCGTCCGTCTTCCACCTCGTTGCGCGACCCGGTGGCCACGACGATGTGCAACGACACCAGGTCGCCGAAGTCGGTCTGCACGGTGACGACCCGCAAGCCGTTGTCGAGGTCGTCGATGTGGAAGGGGAACGGAAAGACGTCTTGGCTCGGCACGGTGTGGCTCGGTGCGGGGCTGGGGCTTGCGTCGGACGCGGGGGAAGGGTTCTTGGCCTGCAGAGTGGACGCAGCCTCAGCAGCGGCCGCCGCCGTGCGCGCCACCAGCGCGACGGCACAGAGCATCAGGAGGGGAAGCGAGAGCCGTGACGACATGGCGGCATCTCTACAAGGCCGACCGTCCAGTGCACAGCGAAACCGCGGTGGGAGGTGGTTCGAGCGGTTCGCGGCCGGTGACGCCGCGCTACCGGAGCGGCGCCTTCGCCCCTGGACGCCGCGACGCCGCGACAGGAGTCGAAGGTGTCGGCGAGGTCGACGCTGCACGATGCAGGCCCATGTGCGCAGGGGCGCGGCGTCAGACGGCGTAGCACGCGGCATGCGAAGGCGTATTCGGAAACAAGGATGCAGGGGAGGCAGTTCCGAGCGCGGCGGCTGCAACCAACCGAGGCAGCCGCGAAGGGAGCTTGCCGTGAACTGCGTCCGTCGTCGGTCGATGTGTCTCCTGGGCTTGGCCGTTGCGTTGGGCACGGTCGGTTCGGCCCAGACCACTTGCCTGCTCGAAGCCGTAAGCGGTGACTTCAACGGCGACGGGAGGAAGGACGTCGAGTTGATGGACTGGGACGAGTCGACCCTCACGGGCCGGTACCGAGTCGCGCTCCGGTCTCTCGAGTCCGACGGTGCCGGCGGATTCGTCTACTGGGCTCCGTGGTACCAGGAGCAGTGGCTGTTCGGCGACAAGGTCCGTCCCCTGATCGGCGACATCGGCGGCGATGGCTCGGACACCGTGGTGTTCGTGGCGCCGTACTTGGGGAACATGCGAGTGTTGCCCGAGGCGCGCCTCGAGAAGGTCTTCTACCCAGGATGGGGTTCCGGCGTGTTGCAGGAGCCGCAGATCGGCGACATCGACGGCGATGGCAAGGACGACCTGGTGTTCCCGTTCGACAACGGTGGTGGCTTGGAAGTGCGGGTCTTGCGCGCCTACGACGCGGCCACCAACGCGTGGGTCATGCAGGGTTCCGCTTCGGTGTGGGGCGCTGGCGTCCTGGGGCACGTCCGGATCGGTGATCTGGACGGCGACGGCCGCGAGGATCTGCTGTTTCCCTTCGAGAACGGCGGCCTGCTGGAGGTGAGAGTGCTGCGTGACTTCGATCCCGCCACGGGCGCATGGCGCGCCATGCAGGGGTACTCGACGCAGTGGGGCGCCGGGACTCTGGCCAACGTGCACGTGGGCGACATCGACGGCGACGGCAGGACCGACATGATCTTCACGTACGGCGCCGGCGGTCTGACGGAGGTCCGCACGTTGCGGGGCTTCGATCCGGGCACCGGCGCATGGGTGAGGCAAGGGTTCTCGTCGAACTGGGGATCCGGCGTGATGGTCCACGAGCGAGTCGGGGACATCGATGGCGACGGCAAGGACGACTTGCTCTTTCCCTTCGCCAACGGCGGGATCGTCGAGGTGCGAGCCCTGCGCGACTTCGATCCGAGCACAGGCAGGTGGGCGATGACCGGCTACTCCACCACGTGGGGTACCGGCGTCTTGGCCGATCCACTGGTCGGGGACGTCGATGCCGACGGTCGAGACGATCTCGTGCTTCCTTGGCAATCGGGCGACGATCTGCGCGTTCGAACCCTGCGGTCGTTCCAGTCGAGCAGCGGCGCTTGGGCCGTCCACGACGAGAGCCGGCTCTGTGTGTGCTGTCCGGATCCGGGCGGGAGTTCCGAGACCGGGCTCAATTGCATCACGATCGACGACGTGATCGGGTCCAGCGTCCCTCTGCTCGGTAGCACCTTGAAGTGGACCTTGACCGGTGCGCGACCCGATTCGCACGCCGGATTGCTGCTCGGCACGGAGCGCACTCCGTTTCCGTTCGGCACCTGCACCATCTACCCCTCGCTGCCTGGGGTCGGACCGCTGTGGGTCGGGGGGAACGCGACGAACGGCTCGGGTGATGCGAAGACCTACCTTCGCTTGCCCAACGAGACATGGTTGGTGGGAGCGCGGCTCTTCGGACAGTACGCCTACTATCGTCCCGGCGTCTTCGCGTCTGTCGACTTCACCACGGGCCTCGAGGTCGTGCTCGGGGGCGGGTAGGCGCTCCGTGGCTCCAGCGCCCGCGTCCATCGCGGGCGATCTCGGTCGGCGGTCAGTCGGCAGCGGCGACGACGCGCACGGCGTCGAGCCGCAGCGGCGCCACCGCACGCAGCGTCAGGAAGCGCGCCTCGGCGGGCGCCCACTCGAATTCGTCGAGCGCGTACCAGGCGGTGCGCTGAGCGGTGAAGGTGCCGCTGCGCGCGCCCAGCTCCCAGCTCAGCTTGTCGCCCGCGCGGGTGAACACCTCGACCGTGGCGCGCAGCAGCGGAACGTCGCCGAGTTCGAAGCGCGCACTGCCGCCGGCGGCGACCAGCAGGGCGTCACCGTCGACGCAGCCAGCGTCGCGCAGCGGCGTGGCGCCATCGGCCGGAGTCAGCACCGCGCTCTCCTCGTCGCGCGTCCAGATCGGCTGCGCCAGCACGACGAGCGCGTTGCCGACCTTGCGCTCGCCTTCCGCGTCGAACGTCTTGTTGTCGCACGGGCAGTTCACGACGCCACCGAGGCTCTGCACCCACATGGTCGTCGAGCCACCGCCGTCCAGGTTGAGCGCCTCGGAGCAGCCGAGTGCCGCCATCACTTGCGCCAGCTCGTCCAGCGTCACGCCGCCAGCCGCTTCGTTGCGACCGTCCAGGGTCACGCAGATCGTCGCGCGCCCGTTGCTGCCGATTGCGGTTCGCGGGTGCCGCGGCGACGTCTGTGGTGCCACCGACGCGCCCGCGCGCAGCAGCCACGGTCCCGCCGCCAGGGCGTCGTCGATGCTCGCAGCTGCCTCGCTCGTCTCCGCACCGTCCGGCGTTGTCTGCGTGGCGCTCAAGGCACGCTCCACGTCGCCTGCGTCGAGGAGCACCACGTCGTCGCCCCGCACCGCCACCGTGGCGCGGCGTCGCTCGTCGGGGCCGTGCAGGAGGCGCCCGCCGCTCGCCACCAGGCCGACGGGCGAGCCGTCTTCGGCGAAGAAGCCACCGTTCACCGCTGCCGCTGCCCGTGTCGCTGCGGCCAGCTCCGACGTGAGGCTGCGTCCGCGCGGCGGCGCCGCCACGCGCACGCGCACGTCGGGGTCGCGGTTGCGCACGGTCAGGACGGTCAGCTGCTGCGGACTGCCGAACAGGGTCAGACGAGCCTGTCGCCACTCGACGCCGACCGCCACCTCGCGGATCCGCCACGCTGCACCGGCGAGAAGGTCGGAGGGGGCCTGCACCGCGGCGGCTTGCGCGACGGCGGCGTGGACCGACAGGGCGAGGGCAGCCAGGCGAACGGTGGTGTGCACGCGCGCAGGATAGCGCGCGGCCGCATGCGCGAGGTCAGTGCACGCTGATCTTGCGCTTGGTGCGGTTGGCGGCAGCCTCGACCTCGGCGCGCAGGTAGTCCTCCACCTGGCGGGCCAGGCCGCGCAGGTCGACGCGGTGGACCACCGGGTCGTAGATCTTGAAGCCGTAGGCCGGCAGCAGACCCTTGAAGTCGACGTGTACGGTGAAGTCCCGCTTCGCGTCGCGCGCCGGCTCCACGCCGTTGGCGCGCAGCCAATCCTCGATCTCGCGCGACAGGCCCACCAGGTCGACCCGGCGCAGCACGTCGGAGTCGGGCAAGAACTTGTAGCCGGGCAGCAAGCCCTCGAAGTCGATCTCCAGGGTCAGTGCCTTGGTCTCGGAGCCCTCGGCCTTGCTCGCCGCGGTCGCGGACTGTTCGCTGCGCTTGGCCGCAGCCTCGGCGACCTGCGCCAGGTGACGACCGCGCGCTGCTGCCAGCAGGTCCTGCGCCTTGCGTTCGCGCTCTTCGATCTGCGCGACGGTGAGGTCGTCCTTCTCGACGTGGTAGACGCGCGACCGCTCGACCCACACCTCGCCACCCTCGACGCGGATGACGTACATGCCGTCTTGCTCGCGCAAGAGAACGCCGGGCAAGCCTGAGCGCACGTCCGTGCCCTCCTCGCCGACGAACTTCTTGTCCTCGACCTCGGATCCGAAATAGAAGCGGTCGGCTCGCAACGCCGGAGCCGAGGCGACCAGCGCCAACAGGATGGGAAGGGGGCTACGCATCGGGATCAGCACGCAGTGGGGGTCTGGCCGCAGCCCGGGGGAAGTGGCCGCAGCAAGCCAAGCTTACCCCTGGCGCCTGCGACGTGCCGGTCGGTTCGCCAAGCCAGCGGTGGCATGGGCCGCAGCGGCAAGGCCGGCGATCGGCAAGCAGCGCGTTCAGTGCGCTTCGAGCCAGTTGGCTCCGGTGCTCAGCGACACCTGCAGCGGCACGCGGAGGTCGGCGGCTCCCTCCATGGCGTCACGCACCAAACCCTTGACCACGTCGGCCTCGTCGCGAGGCACATCGAGCACCAGTTCGTCGTGCACCTGCAGCAGCAGGCGCGCGCTCACCTTGCTCTTGGCGAGCGCCGCGTGCAGGCGCAGCATCGCGCGCTTGACGATGTCGGCGGCGGTGCCCTGGATCGGCGTGTTCACCGCCATGTTCTCGGCGGCGATGCGCTGCATGGCGTTGCTCGACTGGATCTCGGGCAGCGGCCGCTTGCGTCCGAACAGGGTCGTCACGAAGAGCTGCTCGCGGGCCGCGTGCAGGGTGTCGTCGAGGTAGCTCTTCACCCGCGGCAGTGCCTTGAAGTAGGCGTCGATGAACTTCTTGGCCTCCGGCGGTCGCAGCCCGGTCTCCTGCGCCAGCCGCGACGCGCCCATGCCGTAGATCAGGCCGTAGTTGATGATCTTGGCCTGGTTGCGCAGCTCGGGGGTGACCATGTTGGGCAGCAGGCCGTGCACCAGGGCGGCGGTGCGCGCATGGATGTCCTCCTCCTTGCGGAACGAGTCGATCAGCGCCGGCTCGTCCGCCATGTGGGCGAGGATGCGCAGCTCGATCTGGCTGTAGTCGGCCGACAGCAGCACCCAGTCCTTGGCGCGCGGCACGAAGGCGCGGCGCACCTCGCGGCCTTCCTCGGTGCGGATCGGGATGTTCTGCAGGTTGGGGTTGTCCGACGACAGGCGGCCGGTGGCGGCGACGGCCTGGTTGAAGGTGGTGTGCACTCGGCCGGTGTCCGGGTCGACCAGGTCAGGCAGCGCGTCGACCCACGTGCTCTTCAGCTTGGACAGCTGGCGGTACTCGAGGATCAGCTCCGGCACCTCGTGGTGCGGCGCCAGCTGCTCGAGGATGGTGTGGTCGGTCTTGTACTTGCCGGTCGGCGTGCGGCGCGGCCGGCCGATGCCGGCGGCGCGGTGCACTTCGAGCTTGTCGAACAGGACCTCGCCGATCTGGGCCGGAGCATTGAGGTTGAACTCGACGCCGGCGCGCTCGTAGATGCGCCGCTCGATGCGCTCGATGCGCTGCTGCCAAGCGCGCGACAGCTTGCCCAGGTGGTCGCGGTCGATGGCGATGCCGTCCCACTCCATGTCGAGCAGGACCGGCACCAGCGGCAGCTCGAGGTCGCGGTACAGGTCGGTCACACCGGCGCTGTCGAGCTCCGCGTGCAGGCGCGGGATGAGGCGCAGCACGAAGTCGGCAGCCTCGGCGTGCGCCTTGCCCGCCTGGTCGACGTCGATGTCGGCGAACGTACGCTGGCGCTTGCCGGTACCACTGCCGGCGGCGTCCATCTTCTTCAGCCCGAGGATGCGCAGCGCCAGCGCCTCGAGCTGGTGCGAGCCCTGCCCCGGCGTGAGGCAGTAGGACGCCAGCATGGTGTCGCCGCGCACGCCGCGCAGCGTGATCCCGGCGCGCCGCAGTACGGCCATGTCGTGCTTGGCGTCGGCGCAGAACTTCGGCACGTCGGCGTCCTCGAGCAAGGGCCGTAGTGCCGCCAGCACGGCGCTGCGCGACAGCGATTGCAGCGTCGCTTGCGCCGCGCACGGCACGAAGCGCGCCACGCCCGGCGCCAGGGCGAAGGCGAGGCCGAGCAACTCGGCTCGTCGCGGCTCGGGCGCGCTCGCCTCGGCCGCGATGGCCACGCCGTCGAGCCGCCGCAGCTCGGCGACCAGGTCGTGCAGCTCGGCTTCCGTCTGCACGACGCGGTAGTCCACCGCGATGGCCTCGGCGGCGGTGGCGTCCACCGGCAGGCTCGCCAGCAACGAGTCGAACTCGAGCTCGCGGAAGATCGCCTCCAGCTCCGCGCGCTTGGGTCGGATCGCCGGCAGCTCGGTGACGCGGCAGGGCAGCTCGACGTCGGTGTGCAGGGTCACCAGCTTCTGCGACAGGCGGGCGTCGTCGACGTGCGCCTCGAGGCTGGCGCGGATCGCCGGCTTCTTCACCTCGTCGGTGTGGGTCAGGATCGCCTCGAGGCTGCCGAACTGATGCAGCAGCTCGGTAGCGGTCTTCTCGCCGACCTTGGGCACCCCCGGCACGTTGTCGGACGAGTCGCCCATGAGCGCCAGCAGGTCGACGATCTGGCGCGGCTCCACCCCGAACTTCGCCTTCACCTCCTTGGTGCCGATGATCTCCGGCGCCCGTGTGCTGGTGCGCAGGTTCCACAGCTTCACCTTGTCGTCGACGATCTGCATGAAGTCCTTGTCGCCGGTGACGATGAAGACCTCCATGCCGGCGGCGCGCGCCTGCACCGCCAGCGTGCCGATGACGTCGTCGGCCTCGTGCACGTCGCTCTTGACCACCGGGATGCCGAACGCATCGACCACCTGCTCGATCAGCCCGAGCTGCGGCACCAACTCGTCCGGCATCTTGGCGCGCGTGGACTTGTATTCGGCGTAGAGCTTGGTGCGCGCCAGCCCCTCGCGGGCGCCGTCGAAGGACACCACCACGTGGTCGGGGTGCTCGCGGTCGAGCAGGGCGCGCAGCGTCTGCACGAAGCCGTATACGGCGCCGGTGGGGCGGCCCTCCTTGGTGCTGAGCCCGCCACGCGGACTGGAGGCGAACGCGAAGAACGAGCGATACGCCAGCGCAGTGCCGTCGATGAGGTAGAGGCGGGGCATGGCGCCAGCGTACGCGCGCGGTGTGGGCGGATGAACGGCGAGGGGAGAATGGCGCGCGCCGGATGTGCTCTCCGGCGGTTCTTGGTCGCGGTGTGTCGATCGATTCGTGGCAGACCCGTTCAGCGGCGGTGGCGACCAGCGTGCACAGCCAGCGACCCGCCACCGTGCCTCCGCCCGATCCCCGGCCGTTCGTGACGTGTTGCCCGTCGACTGGGCCGTCGACTGGGCCGTCGACTGGGCCAGTGTGCGGATCCTGAACGGATCCGGTCCTTCACCGGGAGGGCACGAGAGTTGAGCCAGCTCTCGGCACCGAGGTCCGTATCGGTCCGGAGATCACGAGCATGACATCCCGCTGGCTGGCGCTCTTCCCTTGTCTTTGTCTCGCCCCGACCCTGCTCAGCCAGGGCGTGCCAGCGCCTGCGGCGGCCGCCCCGCTCGACGCAGGCGGGGGCCGCCGGCTGGAGTTCGAGCCGGACGCGGCCGGGTTCGTGGCGCGTTCCGCCGGCTACGGCGTGCGGTTGGCGTCCGCCGGGTTCACCTTCGCGTTCGGCGCGACGCACCTGGTGCTGCACTGGGACGCCGCGCGTGCTCGCCATGAGCTGCGCGGCGAGGGCCGTCTCGCGGGCCAGAGCCACTACTTCATCGGCCGCGACTCGGCCGCCTGGCGGCACGGCGTACCCCACTTCGATTCGGTGCGCTGCGCCGGAGTGTGGGACGGGATCGACGTGGTGTGCTACGGGCAAGGGCAGCGGCTCGAGTTCGACTTCGTGGTGGCGCCCGGGGCGACGCCGGCCGCGATCGGGTGGAGCTACGAGGGCGCGCAGCGCGTGCAGATCGACGCTGCCGGTGCGCTGCACCTCGCCTGCGCCGGCGGCGAGCTGATCCAGCACGCGCCCGTCGCCTACCAGACGATCGACGGCGAGCGTCGCGCTGTGCCGGCGAGCTACCGGTACGACGGCCGGCGGCTCGGCATCGAGGTCGGCGCCTACGATCGGACCCAGCCCCTGGTCGTCGACCCCCTGGTGAGCTACGGCACGTTCCTGGGCGGCGCGGGTGTCGAGAGCGTCGCGCGCATCGCCCGCGACGCGCAGGGCAACACCTACTTGGCGGGCATCACCAGTTCGCTGGACTTCCCGATCGTCGGCGGCGTGCGCAACGGCCTCGGCGGCACCTACGACATGTTCGTCACCAAGATCGATCCCACCGGCAGCCAGCTGGTGTACTCGACCTACGTCGGCGGCAGCGTTGGCGGCTTCGGCGTCGACGAGTGGGCGATCGCGCTCGACGTCGACGGCCAGGGCAGAGTCACGGTGCTGGGCCGCACCGAGTGTCCCGACTTCCCGACGGTCAACGCGTTTCGCGGCGCGCCGCAGGGCGGTGTCGACGCGGTGGTGTTCCAACTCGCCGCCAACGGTGCGTCGCTCGCGTGGTCGACGTACCTCGGCGGCAGCGGCAACGACGTCGACAACGACGTCAGCTTCGACCTCCGGGCCGGCGGCCTGCGCCTGTTGCCGAACGGCGACGTCGTCGTCGGCGGTTGGACCGCGTCGGCCGACTTCCCACTGCGCAACCCGTCGCGCGCCACCTTCGCGAACGAGGAGATCTTTCTGACGCGCTTCGACGCCCAGGGCGGCGTGCAGTGGTCGACGTTCTTCGGTGGCTCGGAAGCGGAGAACCTGCGCGATCTCGAGCTGGACTCGAACGGCCTGCTGGTCTTCGCCGGCTTCACAATCTCGCCCGACTTCCCGGTCTCGGCCAACGCCTACGACGCTACCAGCCTGGGCGGCTACGTGACGAAGCTCGATCCTGCCACGCAGAGCGTGGTCTGGTCGACCCGCTACCCCGAGTCGCCGCAGGGAATCGGACTCGATGCTCGCGACGCGGTCTATCTGTGCGGCGACACCACGCGCACCGACATGCCGGTCACGATGGGCGCTCATCAGGTCGAGCACGGCGGCAGCTTCGACGGCCACATCGTGCAAGGCTGGCTGACGCGGCTCGACCCGAGTGCCAGTGTGATCGAGTACGCGACCTACTATGGCACGCCCCGTGACAACGAGTACCTCGTCGACGTCGTCGCCGACCACTTCGGCCAGGCATACGTGGTCGGCACCACTCGGGAACACATCAACACGCCCTCGGGAGCCGCGTTGCTGCTCCAGATGAACGCGGCTGGCTCGGCGCTCGTCTACACCATGGAGCCGGTCGGACGCGATTCCGGCGGCGGGAGCATCCTGCTGCTCGCTCCCGGCGAGGTGATGGTCGCCGGCGAGACCGACCCCGAGAACGGCTTCACCACGGCCGGCGCCGTGCAGCCGACCCACGGTGGGCGTTCCGACGGTTTCCTCGCCAGAGTCAGTAGCCCCGCAACCGGGATGCTGGCTTTCACTCTGGACGGCCGCCGCCTCGACGGCAGCACGACGCGCGACGCGGTCATCAGCCTCGACGGCGCCGCCGGTCCGAGCGGGGTCGTGGTGCAGCTGCAATCGAGCCACCCTGGGGTTCTCCAGGTGCCGGCCACGGTGACCGTGCCGGCCGGCTCCGCCACCGTGACGGTGCCGCTGACGGCTGCCCGTGTCACCGGCAAGGTCTTCGCCACGGTGACCGCGACGGCCGGCGGCGCCCCCTTGACCCTCGACGTCAAGGTGTGGCCGGGAAGCCCGTACCGCGTCGTGCCGGTCCTGGTCCCGCCGCTCGGCACCATCGCCCAACCGACGTTGGCGCCGGCCATCAACGAACACGGTTCGCTGGCGATCACCGGTGCGCCGCGCGGCTACTACGGGATCTACACCGACGTCGGCGGCTACCGGACGCTCGGCCCCGGGATCGCGAATGGCATCAACGATCTGGATCACGTTTGCGGCGAGACGACCTCCGGCGAGGCCTTCGTGCACTCCACCGCGCAGCGCACGCTCGGCTTCCTGCCCTCGGGCTCGTACAGCGCAGCGCTCGCCATCAACGACCGGGGTCAGGTCGCGGGCACCGGCGACCTGACGGTCGCCGTCCCGATGCCGTGGCACCCCTTCCGCTACACGTTTGGCGTCGGCCTGCTGGACCTGACCCCCGCGAGCACGACCGGCCAGGGAACCGCTCGCGCCATCAACCGCGCCGGCGTCGTCGCCGGCCAGGCGCAGCTGCCGGCGGGGATGCACGCCTTCACCTACGCCAACGGGGCCGGCCTCACCGACCTCGGCGTGCTCCCGGGCCACACCCACAGCGTGGCCTTCGCCATCAACGATGCCGGTTGGGTCACCGGCATCTCAGTGACCGGCAACTTCTTCGAGGGCGACCCCTTCCTGTACGTCCCGGGAAGCGGCATGCGCCGCCTGCCCGGCCTGCCGGGCTTCGCCTACCACCAGCCGCGCGGCATCAACTCGTTCGGGCACGTGGTGGGCAACGCCATCGTGCGCGCCGAGCACATCGGTTTCGTCGACGACGGCGTGACGCAACTGCGTCTCGACGAGGAGCTGTCGCCGGAAGACGCGTTCCTGTGGCGGACCCTGCACGTGTACGGGATCAACGACCGCGGTCAGATCGCCGGCGGCGGCGACCACCGCTTCGATCCCGGCGAGTCGACCTCGCTGCGCCTCGACCCGCGCTTCCATCAGCCCTACGGGCGCGGCTGCGGCGGCAGCCTCGGCATGGTGCCGGGCTTGCTCGGCCAGGGCTACCCGGCGGTGGGCGGCACGTTCGACTTGCTGCTCAGCGGCCCGGCCGGCGGCGCGGCGGCACTGCTGGTGGCTGCGGCTCCGGGCAACACACCGGTGCTCGGCTGCTCGCTTGCCTTGGCAGCGCCCTTCGTCCAGTTCGGGCCGGCGTTCGTTCTCGACGGTGCCGGCACAGCGCGGCGTTCGGTTCCGCTACCGGCGGGGCTGCGACCTGTCCCTCTCTTCTTCCAGGGCGCGGTCGTCGACCCTGGCGCGCCTTCGGGCTTGGTCACGTTCAGCAACGGCGTGCGCGTGCAGCTGTTCTGAAACCGCAAGTTGGTGTCAGACTCCACCTTGTTGGTTTGTGCGACCGATGCGTCCGGCTTGGCCCGGCCACTCGCGAGAACGCAGCAGGCTGGCGACGACGCGCGGCTTCGCTGCGGGTGAATCCCGTGGGGCGGACACCTACGCTAGTCCCGTATGGATTGGTGGCTGGCAGCGCTCGCCGGGGGTCTCGGCGTCGGATACTGGGCTGGGGTCAGGCGGCGTCGGGTGCGCGCGGAGTCCGCGGCCGGTCTGCCCACGGAAGCTCCGCCCACCGAACCTCCGGTCGGCACCCAGGAACCGCCCGAGGAGCCGGCGCGGTTGCGCCTGCTGCGCCGGGCGGACGAGCTCGGCGAGTTCTATGACTTGTCGGCCCACCCCGACGACCTGACGGCGTCGGCGGAATGGAACCGTTGCGTGCAGGAACTCGCCGGGTCCGACTTCACCTACGACGACGTGCTCGGCTACCTCAGCGGCGGCAGCTCGCTGCTGGCCACCGTGGCGGCCCACGCGGTGTGGTTGCGCGCCGAGTCGGAGGGGCGCGAGCGCGAGCTACTGCGCTACTTCGCTGGCCGCTCGATCTACGCCGGGTCCTTCTTGCTCCGTGCCCTCGAGCGCGTGACGGATCCCGACATCGTCATCGACGTCCTCGGCGCCATCACACCGGGGTGGCACTGCCCACTGGGCGTCGACTTGCTGCGCGGCTTCCTGCGTCGGCGCCTCGAGCCCGGGCACGTGCAGGCCGCGGATCGGCTCGCGCGTCTGCTGGCCGCCAACGAGGGTCTCGCCAATCTCGTCGACGAGGTCCTGAGCGGCATCGACTCGCCGTCGGCGCAGGCCCTGCGCGATGCGCTGGCGCCCGGCAGCAGCCGCCACGCCAGCGTCGAGACGCTGCGGCGCTTCGCGCGGCTGCTGGATGCCAGGGAACCGGGCGCTCTGCTGCCGTCGACGACGCAGGCGTCTGTGCTGCAGGAACTCGCGGCCTCGGTACGTGCCGACCCGGCCCGGCCGGTCCTGCTGGTGGGCGAGCCGGGCGTCGGCAAGGCCACCCTCACCGCCCAGGTGGTCGCACGTCTGAACGGCGAAGGCTGGACCGTGTTCGAGGCCGGCGCGACCCAGCTGTTGGCCGGCCAGAGCTACATCGGACAGCTCGAGGGGCGGGTGCTCGAGCTGGTGCGCGCGGCCAGTGGTCGGCCGAAGACACTGTGGGTGGCGCCCGGCCTCATCGAGTTCGTCAGCGCTGGGCGGCACCAGTTCTCGCCGACCGGCTTGCTCGACCTGCTGCTGCCGTACTTCACCAGCGGCAGCCTGCGCCTGCTGGCGCCGATGACCCCCGCGGCACACGAGCAGCTGCTGCGTCAGGTGCCGGCGCTGCGTGCGGGCTCGGTCGCCGTGCGCCTGCCGGAAGCGGGCGCCGAGGAGACGCTGGCACTGGGGCGAGCCTGGCTCGCCAACGACGCGGCCGGCGGTGCGCCGCTGTGCGACGACGATCTGTTGCGCGAGCTGCACCAGCGCGCGCAGCAGTACTTGACGCAGACGGCGCGTCCGGGGTGCCTGCTGAGCCTGCTCACGTCCCTGCGAGCCCAGGTCGTGCCGACCGGCGCGCCGCGGCGGGCGGCGTCGATCGACGACGCCATCACCTTGCTCAGCCGTCTGACCGGCTTGCCGGCCAGCGTGCTCGACGACCGTGCCGGCCTCGATCTCGAGTCCCTGCGCCGTTCGTTCGGCCAGCGCGTGCTCGGCCAGCAGGAGGCCGTCGATTGCCTGGTCGAGCGCGTCGCCATGCTGAAGGCGGGGCTGTGCGATACCCGCCGGCCGATCGGGGTGTTCTTGTTCACCGGCCCGACCGGCACCGGCAAGACCGAGCTGTGTCGCGTTCTCGCCGAGTACTTGTTCGGCAGCGGCGAGCGCATGCTGCGTCTCGACATGAGCGAGTTCCAGCACGCCGAAGCGATCGCGCGCCTCGTCGGCGACGCCGACGACGTGCACGGGCGCCAGGCTCTCGTGCACCGTATCCGCGAGCAGCCGTTCGCGGTGGTGCTGCTCGACGAGATCGAGAAGGCGCACCCGATGGTGTTCGACCTCTTCTTGCAGGTCTTCGACGAGGGGCGGCTGACCGACCGCAAGGGTCGGCTCGCCGACTTCCGCCATGCTCTGGTGGTCATGACCAGCAACCTCGGCGTGCGCGAGTTCGAGGGTGCCAATCTCGGCTTCGTGGCGGGCGCGCCCACCCCGCAACGCGCGCTCGAGGGCGCGTTCCGCCGCGAGTTCCTCAACCGGATCGACCGGGTGGTGGTGTTCCGGTCGCTCGATCGCACCACCCTGCGCGCGGTGCTGCACAAGGAGCTCGACCTCGTCCTGCAGCGACGCGGGCTGCGTCATCGCCGTTGGGCGGTCGAGTGGGACGAGACGGCGCTGCAGTTCCTGCTCGAGCAAGGCTACTCGCCCGAGCTCGGCGCCAGGCCGCTGCGCCGGGCCATCGAGCGCCACGTCCTGGCACCGCTGGCCGCCGCGATCGTCTCCGACCGGGTGCCCGAGGGCGACCACTTCTTGTTCGTGCGCAGTGACGGTCAAGGCGTGCAGGTCGAGTTCGTCGACCCCGATGCGCCGGCGCCGGCGCCTCGTCGCGAGAGCGGGCAGGAGGTAGTGGCGAGCCTGCGGGCTCTCGCGCGCGAGGGCAGCGGATCGCCGGGCGAACTCGCCGTGGTGACGCGCGAACTGACGGACCTGTCGGCACAGCTCACCGAAGAGACCTGGACGCGACGCAAGGCCGACGCCTACGCGGCGATGAACGAGGCCGACTTCTGGTCGCGCCCCGACCGCCATCGCGTGCTCGGTCTCGTCGAGCTGTTGAGCCGCGTCGAGACGGCGGTGAAGCGCGCGCAGGAACGGGCTGGGGCGGCCGCCGCCGGCTGCACCCGCAACGACCTGCGCACCCTGGCGGCGCGCACCCTGCTGCTGCGGATCGCCGTCGCGGCGGTCGAGCGTGGCGAGGCGCAGGACGCCTACGTGTCCGTGTCGCCGATCCACGACGCCTACGGCGGCGACGCGGTGGCGGCGGCGTTCGCGCGTGAGGTCGTCGCGATGTACGAGGGCTGGGCGCGGCTCCGACGCATGCAGTGGCGAGTGCTCGACGACCGCGGCGGAGTCGTGACCGCCGCGGTGAGTGGGTTCGGCGCGTGGTCGATCTTGGCGCCGGAGACCGGCCTCCACGTGCTCGACGACCGACCACTCCATCGGCCGTCGAATCGCATCGAACTCGACGGCGGACACGGCGATGGTGCCGCCCGTCCCGTGCACGTGCGTGTCGTGGTGGCGGCGCAGCCGCCGGATCCGGGCGAGGATGGCGAGCTGGCTCTGGCGCTAAGCACGCTGCGAGCTGCGCAGGGGCCGCTCCCCGTCGTCGTGCGGCGCTACCGCCGCGAGCCCTCAGCGGAGGCGCGCGACCGCGTGCGCGGCTGGCGCACGGGCCGCCTCGATCGCGTCCTCGCCGGCGAGTTCGACCTGATCGAATGAACAGATCGGTGTCAGGCTCCACCCTGTTGGTTGCCGAACCCGGCCCAACCAACAGGGTGGAGTCTGACACCAACTTGCGGTTTGGGCTGCGTCGAGCTACGAGCGCGCTTCGAACATCACCGAGTTCGAGCCCTGGCCGGGCAGCACTGCGCCGGGGAAGGTGACGTACTGGGCGAACACGGCGCGATCGAGCACCAAGTCCGGCGGCAACGCCAGGCGGTAGCTGACGGCGCCGTGGACGTCGGTGACGAAGGGTCCGAACGGCAACTCGGGCGACACGAGGATGCCGCCGAAGTCGACGATCGTCGGCAGCGACACGCACACCGGACGGAAGCCGAGCACCAGCAGCGCCAGTTCATTGGGTGCCGCCGTGAGCTGCAAGTCCACGTAGCCGCCCTGCCGCACGTCACCGAGGTACTGGAGGTCGGGTGCGCTCGGCACGGCGGCGAGCGACGAGGCGGTGAGGTTCAACGCAGGGCCCTGCACGGTGCACTCCGTCAAGCACACTGCACACGGGCCATCGCCGCCTCGAATGGTCGCGTTCGCGTGCCGAGCCTGCGAACCGCGCATGCGCAGCCCGGGGCCGCCTGAAGCCATGATCGTGTAGCAGCCGAATCCTGCCGGGTCGATACCGCCGCTCCCACCGGTGAGGCTGTTGCCGGGTGCCAGGTCGAGCGTGGAATCGACCGCGTCGAGGCCCGGTCCGCCGGGCCCGAACGAGGTGTACAGGTCGCTACCCCCTGCTCCGCCTCGGATCGTGCAGTTGCGCAGGGAGACGCGGCAGTGGCTGACGGCGAGGCCGGCGTATCCCTCGGCGCCGGCGACGGTCTGGTCGCGGCCGGCGAACTGGCAGGAGTCGAACTCGACGCAGGCGTCCGCAACCGATGCGTCAGGATGTCCGGAAGCGCCGTGGATGCGTCGCAGATGCACGTTCGTCGAGCGTCGTACCTGCAACGCAGGCTGTGCGGTGTAGCCGAAGAAGGAGACGGAATGAGCGATCGTGCAAGTGTCGAACGTGACGGCCCCAGCGCAGTCCTCGACGACGATTTGTGCCCCTGGGCCATACGTTTGGACCGAGCCGACGTCGCGAATGACGACCTGTTGCGCGGGTGCCAGCGCGCGCACCGTGATCAACGATCCGGATTGAGCGTTGATCCGCACGGAGGCTTCACTGTCGCCGAGGATGCTGAGCGACTTGGCCGTGATGACGAACTGTGAGTACTGGCCGGGCCGGACCCGCAAGGACGCTCCGTCCGGGACGCTGGACACGGCAGCTGGCAAGTCGGTGAAATGCGTACCTGGGCCATTGCTGGCGTCGACGATGTAGGTCTGAGCGCAGAGGGTAGGCGCCAGAGAGATGGCTACGGCGGTTCTGAGCATGCTTCGGACTCCGATCAAATAGGGCGGGCGATGGAACCGGCCGCCATCATACATTGTCCACTGGCCCTGGAGGGGATGCCGACCATTGGAACCTCGGCACTGTTTGCCAGGTCCAGCGCTGCATTTCTGTCACGATCCGTCCACGCGACGATCGTCGACGTCATGAGCCACCGACTCCGAAGAGTTGTTTGCGCCCGCCGGATTCTTGTCACTGCCGACGACTTCGCTTGCCGCAGTCGCACGGCTCCACCCTCCGGCAACCGAGATTCGGACGTCGTCCGGACGGGGCGATCGTCTCCGCGGAGCGCGCCTACCGCTCGTAGGCGCCCATGTCGACGCCGCTGCCCTGGGGTCGGCTCGTGCCGGTGACGTCGGTCGCCGAGGCGCCGGAGGCGGTGCCGGTGTCGACGCACGGGCTGCCGCTCCCGAGCATGAGGCCGTCGTCGCGCGTGCCGAAGCGGTCGTCGGCGCCGTCCAGGTCGTTGGTGTCGTCGAACGCCGGGTCGCCGTGGCTGTTGCCGCCGCCGTCGCTGACGCCGGACAAGCCGCCTTGCATGTTGCTGGTGGTCATCGTCGCCGACGCGCCGGGGCCCGACAGCACCCAGGCGAGCGAACTGTTGCCGCCGCGGAAGATGCAGTCGAGGATCTGACAGTCGCCATTGGTGGTGATGGCGCGCGTGCCGGTCGCGGCGTTGTTGTAGAAGGTGCAGCCGCGCACCAGCGAATCGTCGTTCACCCACAGCACGCCGACGTTCCAGGCTGAGTTGGCGGCGAAGACGCAGTCGCGGCAGGTGAGCACGACGTTGCTGGTGATCGCCGCCGCCAGCGACGCGAAGTTGCGAGTGAACACGCAGCGCGCGAAGCCACTGGCGGTGCCGGCTTCGATGTGGACGCTGCCGCCGGAGTTGGTCGCGCGGTTGTCTGCGAAGAGGCTGTCGTCGCACTGGATCGTGCCGCTGCTCAGGTAGACGGCGCCGCCGTCTTGCGCCGCGCTGTTCCAGTCGAGCTGCAAGTGGGCCAGGGTGACGGTGCCGCTCGCCAGGATGCCGGCGCCGTAGGCATCGCCACCGCTGCCGTCGGCATTGCCGCCGCGCACGATGCAGCCGTCGAGGGTGGTGTTGCTGCCGGCGGTCACCACGTGGTAGGCGTTCTCGCCGTTGTTGGTGAGACCGCTGTCGTCGCCGGCGATGTCGCCGCTGAGGATGGTCTGGTGGGCGACCCAGTTGCGCTGGCTGCGCTGGCCCTCGCTGCCGGCGAAACCGCCGTACACCGGCGCGTTCGCCGCCAGCGTGAAGGTGTCCGTGCGCTGGGTGCCCGGCACGTAGCGCCCGGCCGCCACCCACACCTCGTCACCGCTCTGCGCCGCCGCCAGCGCGTCGCCGAGGTCGGTGTAGGCGTTGGCCCAAGACGTGCCGTTCTGCAGGCCGGAGGCATTCGTATCGACGAAGCGCACCACCGTCGCATCGACGTTGAAGGGCAGCGCGTTGGTGCCCAGGCTGCCGGTGCTCACCGTGACGTTGACGGTGCCGTTGATGCCGTGCGGCACCTCCACGGTCAACTGCGTGGTGGAGGCCGCCAGCACCGTTGCGGCAGTCGCACCGAACATCACCGTGTTGGCGAAGGTGATCGGCTGGAAGGCGGTGCCGCTGAGGACGACCGTCGCTCCCTGCGGCGCGGAGCTCGGAGCGATGCTGGACAGGTTCGGGCCGGCAGAGACGGTGAGCTGGTAGGGGCGCGTGTCGGTGCCGGCAGCATTGGTGGCGGTGATCGAGAACGATGCCATGCCGACGACGGTCGGCGTCCCGGCGATGACGCCGGCCGAGGCATCGAGCTGGATCCCCGCCGGCAGGGAGCCCGCGCTCACCGACCACGTGATGGGGGTCGTCCCCGAAGCGAGGAACGGCATCAGGTAGACCGACTGCAGGGTGGCGCCCGGCAGCGGCGACGACGGACCGGTGATCGTCGGTGGCGTCAGGTTGCTGAGCACCACCAGAGTCAGCTCATGGGTGTCGGTGCCGTGCGCGTTGCTGACGGAGACGGTGAACGTCGAGCTACCCGCCGTCGTCGGGGTGCCGCCGAGCGCGCCGGTCGCAGGGTCGAGGCCGATGCCATCGGGCAGGGTGCCAGACGCCAGCGCCCAGGTGAGCGGCGCGGTGCCGGTCGCCGCCAGCGTCTGTGCGTAGTCGGCGCCGATGGTGCCGTCGGGCAGGGCCGTCGTCGTGATCGCCGGCGCCACGCCGATGCGCAGCGAGAACTCGGCGTCGGCGTGGCCGAAGGCGTTGGTCGCCCGCACGGTGAACGCGGCCGTCTCCTCGGCCGTCGGCGTGCCGCCGAGCTCGCCGTTGGTCGCGTCGAGGACCAGGCCCTGCGGGGGCGCCCCGTCGACGACGGTCCAGGCCATCGGCTGCGCGCCAGTGGCGCCGAAGGTGAAGCTGTACGCCTGCCCCAAGGTGCCGGCCGCCAGCGGTCCGGTCGTGGTGATGGAGGGGGCTTGGCCCACGCTGCTGAGAGCACAGGCGGTCAGCAGACCGAACACGACGATCGCGGTCGCTGCGCATGCGACCTGCCAAGGCTTGCGGACGCTCATCATTCCCGCCCGATTCATCGGCCAGGAACCGCCGCGACCTGGTGTGCGACCCGGAGGCGACCGCCGCGCGCGACCTTCCCTGCACTGTCGGAGGGTCGCGTCAGCCGCGCGGCGCGCTCACCCCGGGGTCACCGCGGACGAAGAAGCGGTAGGGCTTGGCGGCCCACGCGCCGGCGTAGTCGACCCCGATGCGTGGTCCGCGTGCCACCCGCCTCGGCGCCACGCGGTTTCCGGCCGCCAGGGTGAGCTGTCCGGCACAGAGGTCGAGCCGGTTGTGGGCCAGGGTGATGCCCAGCGCGCGTGCGAGGCGGCCCGGACCGTCGGTGCGGATGTCCGGCGGGATGCCTCTCAGAGGTGCCAGACCGCGCAGCAACACCGCCGAGGCCGTGCCTTCGCGCTCGCACACGACGTTCATGCAGTGGTGCATGCCGTAGATCAGGTAGACGTAGGCGTGGCCGGGCGGACCGAACATCACGTCGGTGCGCGCAGTCCGCCCCTTGGAGGCGTGCGAGGCCAGGTCGCGCTCGCCGAGGTACGCCTCGGTCTCGACGACGACGCCGCAGCGGAGAGACTCGCCTCGGCGGTGCACCAGGATGGCACCGAGAAGCTCGCGCGCCACCACCAGGGCGCTGCGCGCGAAGAACGCGCGCGGCAGCGGCCGCAGCGGCGATGGTGCCGAGTCGTGCTCGACCTGCGCCGTCACGAACTCGCCCGCAACTGCCTGGCGGCGGCGATGAGGCGGCTGATGTTCGCGGCCAGCCAGGCCTCGGCGCGCGCATGATCGGGGTGGGCGCGCTCCCGGCGGCGAAACTCGGGCCCGTGCTTCACCCAGCGACCCCTGGCGTCGCGCCGCGGCGGCAGCGCCGCGTGCAGCAGTTCGTGGAACAGAACGCTACGCACGAACCACGCCGGCACCGTGCCGTGGTCGAGGACCGGGTGGATGCGCACGTGGTCGACGTCGGGGTCGTAGAGTCCGAGTTGGAGCGAGTGGCGAGCGCGCCCGTGCGGCCGCCCCCAACCGAGGCCCGGCTCGCGGGCGAGATCGTCGAGCCAACCGCCGGCGCGCACCTCGCGGCTCAGCGCCACCAGGTCGTGTACCGCACCGACCGGCTGCGGCCGTGGCGCCTGCTTGGGCCGCGCTGGCAGGCGGTCGAGTGCCGCGTCGATCCAAGCGTCGAGCAGGGCTACGGCGTCGCGGTCGCGCCGGCCGCACGCCACCCAGGTCGCCAGCGCCCGCACCACGGGTTGCGGGGCCTCGGCGAAGAACGCGTGCAGGCGTACACGGTAGACGTTGCCGGTGCGGCTCAGCTGCACCGGTAGGGTGCGCGAGCGGCCGAAACGCACGTCGACGTGGCGCCCGGCTCGCGCCGAGAGCACGAAGGCGATCGCCGCCGCCGAGTCCCCAGCCGAGTCCCCAGCCGGGGGCGCCGCCGAGTCCACCGACGACTCCTCCGCCGGCGTGTCGTCGACCGCAGCCGTGGCCAAACGATCCGCCGGCGCCGAGTGCGGTGCAGCGGAGTCGTTCCAGGGCAGCAGAGGGTGGGGCGAAGTTCGCTTGGGCATCAGGTGCGCAGGTTGCCATCCTGCCACGCCGGCGCTGCCACCGCAGCTCCGGCGTCGACGGGAACGCGGGTCGGGGACCAGGGTCGGTCAAGTCGGTGCGCCCGCCGGTCGAAAACCCTGCCGGGAGGAGAGGGAGAATGGAGGTCTGTTGCCGGCGCGACCGTGGGTCCGTGCACGTCGTCCTGCTGCTGGTCGCGGTGGCGACGGCGGCCGTGGTGGCGGCGGCCGAGACCGCAGCCGTGGCGCTGCGGCGCCGCGGCGAACGCCTGCAGGCGGTGGAGCGGCGCGTCGCGGCGGTGGTCGACGCCACCGCTTCCTACTACCGCGCCAACCTGTCGTTGCCGGCGACGCTGGGCGCCCTGGTCGGTGGCGGCTACCTCGACCCCGACGACACGTTCGATCCGTTCGTGCCCACCGCGAGCCTGCGTCTGCGCCGTCGCCAGGTGCGCGGCACGCTCACCGTCTGGAGCCGTGGCGGTAACCACGTGGACGAGCGCGGTGCGGGGGACGACGTTTCGTGCAGCGTCACCGGAGTGTTGCTCGGCACGCAGCTCACCCACGACCTCGGCCGGCAATTCGCGCGCGCGGTGGCGAGCCGCGTCGGATCCAGTCGGAGTGCGAGCGATCTGGACGCCGGCAACGCGGCGCGCTACGCCATTCTGGCGAGCGAGCGCACGTGGCTGGAGTCCAACGCCACCGCTGCCGACTGGCCGCGCCGTCTGGTCGAGCACCTCGCCGCGGCAGCGCGCACACTGCCGGCGGCGTCCGCCGCGTCCGGGCGCGGCACCGCGGCGCTCGACCAGGCGTCGGCGGCGGTCGCGGCCGACGCCGACGGCGTGGCAGCGACGCTGCAGGGAGCGGTCGTGGCGCGCGGAGCGCTCACTGCGGCGGACGTGCGCGGCCTCGGCCTGCCCCGGGCGGCCGCGCGCTCGCTGCGCGCCGGCCTGCTGCAGATCGACGACGTGCAGCGGGCGCACCGGAGCGGTGTGCTGGCCGTGGCCGCCTGGCGCAGCCGCGCCAGCGACCGTCTCGCCGGCCTGCACGCGCGCCTCGTGGCGGCGCTGCTGGAGGCACAGGATGGCGACTCGGGCCTGCAGCACCCGCTGGCCGGCAGCGCCGGCATCGATGCCGCCGTGGCCGCGCTCGGTCTGCCGGCCGAAGCGCGCACCGACGGTTTCGCGCGCGCCTGGCGCCTCGAACCGGCCCCGGGTTACGGGGTGCGCTCGCGAGGACCCGACCGCAGGGCCGGAACCGCCGACGATCGCGTCTACGCCGCCTGGTGACGCACGCATGACGCGGTCTGCCGGTGCGCGGCCCGATGCGCCGATGGCAGGGGGGTGCTGAGCGCGCCCGCAGACTTCCGCGGGTCGTGCGGGCCGCGCTCTTGAGTCGCCTCCTCCCTGGCGAGTACGCTGGCCGGCTTTCCCACTGCGGTCAGCAACATGAGCAAGGTCTACGACATCGCCGTCCTTCCCGGCGACGGCATCGGCGAAGAAGTGGTGTGCGAGGGTCTGCGCGTTCTCTCGGCTGCCGAGGAGGTGTTCGGCTTCAAGACGAAGCGGGAGCACCTGCCCTACGGCGCCGACCACTTCCTCGCGACCGGGGAGACGATGCCGGACGTCGCCTTCGATCGCATCCGGCAGATGCACGCGGTGCTGCTGGGCGCGATCGGCGACCCCCGTATCGAGGTGGGCAAGCTCGAGTTCGCGATCATCGCCGGCCTGCGCTTCAAGCTGGACCTCTTCGTCAATCTGCGGCCGATCCGCTTGTTCAACGAGGCGCTGTGTCCACTTCGGGACAAGAAGCCCGAAGACATCGACATGGTGATCTGCCGCGAGAACACCGAGGACGCCTACGCCGGCATCTACGGCTTCTTGAAGAAGGGCACGCCGGACGAGGTCGCCAACCAGACGATGATCTACACCCGGCGCGGCACCGAGCGCATCATCCGCTACGCGTTCGAGCTGGCACGCAAGCGCGGGCCGAAGCCCGGGGCCGACAAGGCGCAGGTGACGCTCATCGACAAGGCCAATGCGGTGCGCGCGCAGGACCTGTGGACGCGCACCTTCGCCGAGGTCGCCAGCGAGTATCCCGACGTCAAGACCGACCACGCCTACATCGACGCCGCCTGCATGTGGATGGTGAAGAACCCCGAGTGGTTCGACGTCGCGGTCACCCCCAACCTGTTCGGCGACATCATCACCGACCTCGGCGCCATGGTGCAGGGTGGCATGGGCATCGCTGCGTCGGGCAACATCCATCCCGGGCGCGTCTCGATGTTCGAGCCGATCCACGGCTCGGCGCCGAAGTACCGCGGCCAGAACAAGGCCAATCCGCTGGCCACGATCATGGCGGTGTCGATGCTCCTGGACCACGTCGGCGAGGTCGAGGCGTCGCACGCCGTCGAGCAGGCGGTGGCCCGCTTGCTGCGCTCCGGCAAGATCGCCAGCCTCCAGGCCGGGCACCACGCGACCGACGAACTCGGCAAGATGGTGGAGTCCGAGCTGCGCGCCGCCGCGGACAAGCTCGCCCGCCGCTGAGACCCCGAGAAGAAATCATGATACGGGCTCTCAGATTGCCCCCGGTGGCCGCATCCGCGGCCACGCAGAGAGTGAGAAACCGATTGTTTCTCACTCTCTGAGGCGTGCCATGATGCTCGCGACCTTGCGCTCGCCCGACGCGTTCGAATGTGCGCAGCCGCCCTCGTTGCGCGACGACTGACCGGCTCCCTAGCCAGACCTGCGACCGACCGATGAGTCCTTCCCGACGACACAAGACCTCCGAACGACGTACCAAGAGCAGTCGCCGACAGCTGGCCGACGACCTCTCCGAGCTGGAGCCTCAGGCAGAAGCCGAGCTCCCCACGCTCGAGCCGGCCGACGAGCTGGAGGAGCTGGCGCCGGACTCGCCTGTCGCCGTCGACATCGGTCCGGCCGACGAACCGGCCTTCGACACCGAGGTCGTCCTCGACCTGCCGGACATGGACAAGGCCGCCGTGGCCGGCGCGATCGACGCACCGCTGCGCTGGGCGGCCGGCCGGAACGCGGCGGCGTTGCGCTATCGCAGCGTGGTGGTGCGCTTCGCCGGCGAGACTCTGATCAGCACCGCGGCGAAGGACAAGGTCGGCGAGGTCCTGCGCGACGTCAAGGCGGTCAGGGTCGTGGTGCGCCGCGGCTACGGCGACGAGCTCGTGCACGAGGGCGAGCTGCCGAGGGTGGCCACCGAGGTGCGCGTCGAGGGCGACGTTGTGCACGTGGACGTCGACAACTCCCAGCTCGATGTTTCGGATCTGGCCGTGGCGCTGCAGGCCGAGATGGCCAAGGTCACCGCCAGCGCCAAAGGCAAGACCTACGAGATTGCCTTCCGCGGGGCGGCTCCGGACGCCGAAGCCCGTTCGCTGCTGCGCGCCGAGCTTCTGGCCGCGGGGGCGGACCGCGCCCGGATCGGTGAGCAGGTGCTCTTCGACCGCGAGCTGGAGTCGCGCATCAATCTGGCCAGCAGCGCCGGCTCGGCCGCGATCCAGGTGACCCCGGCCGACGACGAGGCGACGACTCTGGCTGCGTTCGACCTGGTGCTTGCGCCGAATGCGCACCAGCTCGCCGGCCGCAAGGTGTTCGTCGAATTCCTGGGCCGGAGCGCGCGCGAGCAGGAGCTCTTGCGCCTGGTCGAGATCAGCCGGGCGGCGCAGCCCGCACGCCTGGAGATCGCGGCACCGTCGGGCGAGCCGGACCAGATCTGGCCGCCCCTGGTGGAGGTCGAAGCGGGCGGCGACGAGGCGCTGGTGCGGGTCGTCGACGTCGGTCGCAGCAAGGGTGGTCTGGCGGTGTCGTTCGCGCGCGAGGTGGCGGCGGTGGCCGGTTCGCTGCGCGGCAAGCGCGTCACGGTGGCGTGGCCGGCCGATTTCGAGCTCGACCCGGCGCTGGAGAAGGCGTGCATCGTCGACGCGCTGGCGGGGGCGGGCGCGGTCGCCTGCACCTTCGGCGGCGACCACCGCGAGCCGTTCCTACCGCTGCCGCTGTCGTTCCGCGCGGCCAACGGTGGCCAGGTGGCGACGCTCGACACCGACGCCGGCAAGCCGGGCGAACTGGTGCGTGCGATCGAACGCCGCGTCGCTGCCGCTGGCGAGGGGCTGCGTGGCAAGACCCTGCGCGTCGAGATCAAGGGTGCGGGCTCGGCGTCGCGCGGCGTGCTGCGGGCCCTGAGCGAAGGCTGCGCGCACGCGGGCGTGGCGCGCCTCGAGGTCGAGGACCACGGCGTCGTCGACATGCTGCTGCCGCCGTTACTGACCGTGAGCAAGGCGGGTGCCCACGCCGTGCGCGTGGCTGCCGAAGCCGCGGGCCGCACCCCCGCGCAGGTCGAGCTTGCCCTGCAGCGCGAGCTCGAGCCGGTGGCCGCCGGCGACAAGACCACATGGACCGTGCAGCCGTCGGCGCTGCAGGAGGCGCTGGTGGCGGCGGCGGTGGCCCGCGGCGCTGCGCGCGTGCTTCTCGACGGCGAGCCGCCGCTGCAGGTGCATCCGCCGCTGTTGATGGCGGAGGGCACCGAAGATCGTCTGGTCCTGCGGGCGACTCCGGGCGACCAGGCCGAGGCGTCGGTCCAGCTCGCGCGCGAATTGCCGGCGATCCTGCGCGATGCGGGTGGACTCGGCGCGCGCACCGTGCAGATCGTGTGGCCGGGTGCGAAGGCGCCGCCCACAGGCGCGCTGGCCGAACTCGTGCAGGGTGTCGTGGCCGCGGGACCTCAGCGTGTGCTGCTCGACGACGGCCGCGGGCGCAGCAAGCAGCTCTTCCCCGAGGTGGTCCCCGAATACGTGACGCTGCTGGGGCGCCGGGACGATGCCGCGGCTCCGCTGCTGATGGTCGGCATCGACGCCGGCACCGGCGAGGAGCACGCCGCCCGTGTTCTCGCCAAGCTCGAGAGCCATGCCGATCTGCTGCAGGACAGACAGGTGCTGCTGGTGCTGCAGACCGACGACGGCGACGCGTCCGTCGGCGCTGGCGATCCTCTGATCGCGGCGGTGCGCGCCTTCGTCGATCCTCGCGCCGCGGCGACGCTGGTCTACCGCGGGCTCGATGCAAGGCGCCGGCCGCACTTCGTGGTGGCGCACTCGCGGGTGGACGCGCTGGCGGTCGGAGCGCGCTTCGCCGATCCGCGGCGGCGCTGAGGCTCAAGCGACTTCGGCGCCCGCAGGCACCGGCGCCGGTGCCGCGGCTGCGGCCAAGGCGCGCTCGAGCTGCACTCCGTGGGCGCGACGGGTGTAGCGCGAGGCTGCGGCGAGGCCTGCAGCCCGCAGGCTGGCGCGCTGTCCTTCGAGGCGGGCGGCGGCGGCCAGACCCTTCGCCATGGCCACGGGATCGCCGGGCGGCACGAACAAGGCGTAGCGCGTCTCACCGTGCTCGCGCGTGCACGGCAGGTCGGTGAGCACGCAGGGGACACCGCACGCCATCGCTTCGATCGCGGGAAGGTAGAAGCCTTCGCCACGGTCGCGGCCGGTGCCGAGGAAGACGTCGAGCGAGCGGTAGACGTCGCCCATGGCGCGGGGGGCGACGCGGGAGTGGAACTCCAGAGGGAATGGCTGGGCTCGCTCGCGCGGGTCAGGCTCCGTGTTGCTGATGCGCACTACCTCGAGCTCGAGTCCGGCACGTGCCGCCAGAGCGCAGGCGGCGAACCCGTCGGCGATGCCCTTGCCGGCGAGCTGGTAGGGCCCGACCATGCCGACCCGGATCCGCGCCGCCGGCGGCCGGACCGGACCGGGGAAGTGGACGTCGTGATCGATTGCCTGCACGACGACAGTCGCGTCGATGCCGAAGCGCGCCTGCAGGCCGAGCGCCAGGTGCTGGGAGACGGTGACGTGGTGGATGCCGGGGAGCGCGTACACGGCCTCGATCTGCGGCCGCATCGCCGCGTAGTCGACCAGATCGCCTTCGTAGCCCTGGCAGAAGTGGACCGTGGGAGCGCCGGACAAGGCCGCCCACGGCACCGTGCTCCACAGGGTGCCGACACACACGTCGCTCGGCGGTAGACGGGCGTCGGCGAAGGTCGGGACCTGCACGAAGCGGCAGCGCAGCTGCATCCAATCGGGTCCCGGCGAACGGGCCACGACCGTCACGTCGTGGCCGCGGTCGACGAGCCAGTTGGCGTCGTCGAGCACCACCTTGACGCCACCCCACAGCTGGTCGGCGCGCTCCAACAGGTAGGTGACGCGCAACCGCGGCACGTTCGCATCGGCGCCGCTGGCCGTCGTCGATCCCACCGCTGACTGCGGAGTCCTTCGCACCCTCGACCCTCCCGTCTCGTACCTGTCCGGGTGGTCGGCAGGCAGAGCACCCGAGCTTCAACCAATCGCTGCAGTCCTCGCGGCTCGAAGACGTCGGTGCCACGTGCACGCCGGCCGTGCGGTGTTCGGTCCGTGGCCGTCGGTGTGGGCGGTCGTCGGCTCCGTTCGCTCATCCGACCGAGGAGGACCGAGACGCGATCCGCGTGCGCACCTTGCCGTCAGAGCGCGAAGACGAGGGCCGCGACGACAGCGGCGACCATCGCCAGCCACCACCACAGGTGGGTCGCGTTGGCAGAAGGGGCGAGCGGCGCGTCGTCGGGAAGCTCGACCGAGAGGTAGTCGATGTCGTCCGAGCTCTTCCAGCCGGTGCTCGCGTCGCTGCCGCACTCGGGGCACGCGGGACGGCCGGCGCGAAACAGGTGCCCGCAGTGAGCGCACTCTTCCATCCGGGGCTGCGCCATGGCGGCAGCGTGCGGCCGCGCGCGGCCGGCGTCAATCGTCGGCGAGGGGATCGTCGGCGCGCGGGTCGTCGGCGAGGAGGGCCACGGCGAGCTCGAGATCGACCCCGAGGCGGTACCAGCGAATCAGTTGGGCGAGGCGGTCGAGTTCGCTGACGGCGATGCGTAGGCGACCGGCGTCCGCTTCGGCGCGGCGCAGGACTCCGAGCGACTGCACGCGCAGGATCCACTCGACCTCGACGCCGTAGGTGCGGGCCACGACCTCGATGGAGAGCCACTGGGGTGGTGGGGAGGCGCTCATCCTTCGCCTCCCGGCAAGCGCGCGCCGCCGCCGACCTGGGACGGACCCGCGGCCGCGGCCTGCCGCAGCAGGTCGCGCTGCCGGTCGCTCATGCTCGCCGGCAGCGCGTGGCGCACGACGATGTAGAAGTCGCCGTGGCCGCCCTGGCCGTCGGCGAAGCCCTGGCCGCGCAGGCGCAGTTTGGCACCGGCCTGGGTGCCCGCGGGGATGCGCGCCTCGACTCGCCCGCGCGCCGTGCGCACGCCGACCTGGGTGTCGGCGAGCGCCTCCCACGGCGCGATGGGGACGTCGGCTTCGAGGTCGTTGCCGTGCAGGCGGAACGTGTCGGTGGAGGCCAGCTCGATCGTCAGCAACAGGTCGCCGGCGCTGGCGCCGTCTTCGCCGGGTTCGCCCAGCCCACGCAGGCGCACGGTCAAGCCGTCGCGCACGTCGGGCGGGATGCGCAGCGAGACCGTGCGTCGTTGGCGGACGCTACCGACGCCACCGCAGGCGGGGCAGACGTGCTCGCCGAGGAAGCCGACGCCGCCGCAGCGCGCGCACGGGGCAGTGACGCCGAGTTCGAAGTCGCGGCTCCCGCCGGCGAGGGCGTCTTCGACCGACAGCTGTAGTGTGGCGCGCACATCGGCACCGCGGTGGCGATAGCGCGGATGTCGTCGGGGCTGGCGGCCGACGTCGCGCCCCATCTGTTCGCCGAAGAAGCGGGCGAAGAAGTCGGAGAAGCCGCCGCCGCCGAACTGTCGCGCGAACTCTTCGGGATCCACCTGCGGCCCACCGCCGGCGTCGAACTCCTGACCGTCGCGCCATCGTGCACCCAGCTGGTCGTAGCGCTTGCGCTTGTGCTCATCGGAAAGCACCTCGTACGCCTCGCTGATGCGCTTGAACTTGGCCTCGGCCTCCGCCTTCTCGTCTTCCTTGTGGCGGTCGGGGTGCCACTGCAGCGCCAGCTTGCGGTAGGCGCGCTTGATGTCGTCGGCACCGGCGTCGCGCGCCACGCCGAGCACCGCGTAGTAGTCCTGGAACTCAACCATGTGAAGTAACGCACCGGAGCCTGACACCGAAGTGTGCGTTTGCCAGGGGTTGACCCTGAATCAGTGGTGGCAGCACGAGCTGCTGGCCGCTGCTTGTACGGCACCGTGTTCGCCGTGGCCATGGTCGTCTCCCTGTGCCATGAAGAGGCGGGCGAGCATGCCGCGGACGCCGACGCGCAGCGCGAAGAGTGCGAAGGCGCCGGCGAGGACGGTCAGGCACGCGTACTCGAGGACGGTGCCGTGGTGGGTGTGGGGATCGGTGGCGAGGAAGGGCCCCGGTCGACCCAGGAGGCCGTTCACGCCGTAGCCGAGCGCCACGGCCAGAACCAGCATGCTGCCAGCGAACCCCAGAGCCAGACGGTGGCCGTGCAAGCGCGCCAGCACACCGTAGGTGGTGACGTTGCTGGCCGGCCCGGTCAGCAGGAAGGCGATGGCCGCGCCAGGCGAGATCCCTTGCGCCACCAGCACGGCCGCGAGCGGGGTGGAACCGGAGGCGCAGACGTAGAGCGGCAGGCCGAGCAAGGCGGCGACCGGCACGTCGACGCCGACCGGCAACGCGCGCAGCACGCTCGGGTCGAGGTAGGGGGTGATGATGGCGGCGAGGCCGAGCCCGGCCAGAAGCCACGAGCCAGTGTCGTCGACGGCGTCGACGAAGCCGTAGCGCACTGCCTCGGCGAAGCTGCGTTTCGGCGCCGCGGCCGGCGCCTGCGGGTCGGCGAGCCCTTCCGGCGCCGCGCTCGGCCGCCCCAGCCGGTGGGTGATCAGCGCCACGGCCAGAGCCAGCGCGCCGGCGCTGACGACGCGTGCGATCGCCACGTCGGGACCGAGTAGACGGAACGACAGGAGGATGGCGGCGATCTCGAGTTCAGGCGTCGCCACCAGGAACGCCAGCCCTCCGGCCAGCGAGGCGCCCTTCCGCACGAGGTCGCGGTAGATGGGCAACACCCCGCACGAGCACACCGGCAGCGGCAGGCCCACCGCCACGCCGCGCAGCGCCTGGGTCAGCGGCCGGCCGCCCATGATGCGACCGGCCCAGTCCGACGGCAGGAAGGTCTGGGACAGCCCCACGGCCAGGTAGCCGAACACGAGCGCCGGCGCGCTCTGCAGCGCCAGGGTCAGGAACACGGCTCCGGTGCCGTGCACGTGGTCGCCGGCATCGACGTGGCCGTGGCTGTGTCCGAGGGTCAGCGCCCACATCACGGCGCCGCCGGCGAGCCCACCCAGCACCGACGCCACGTGCAAACCGCTGCCCTCGGCCGGGCGCGGGGGCGGGATGTGTGCGTGCACGACGATGTGTGCGAGCGATCCGCACAGGAGCGCCTCGAACGTCGCGATCGCCTTCGCGGGTGCGTGGGCCAGCATGGCGTCGCCGACGCTGAAGCCCAGCAGCGTGCCCACGACCAGCACCAAGCTGGTGGCGATGGCGACCCGCACCCCGAGAGTTCGCGGCACGACCCACCAGATGCCGATGCCCTCGAGCAGGCGGTGCAGGAGCACGGCCCACACCAGGATCTCGCCGTAGCCTTGCGCGTGGTCGTGCTCGGCGTGTCCGGGGTGGAGCCAGACGCCGTCGAGCATCGAGTGGAACAGCAGGGCCAGCAAGGCCACCACCAGCGCCACGTTGCGCGTGCCCCGGCCGGCGGGAGTCAGACCTTGCTCGGCGAGCACCGGCGCCACCAGGCCGACCACGAAGGCGGCGAGCGCCAGCAGGCCGCCCCGGTCGAGGCTGTCGGGCAGCACGTGCAGCAGGACCATGCCGCCGACGGTGACGATGACGAACGCGTCGAGCCAGACCGCCGTCCAGCGGGCGCGCTTGGCCCAGGCCACCAGGAAAGGCCCCAGCGCCAGAGGGAGCAGGCTCAACAGGAGGAACGCCACGGCGCGGAACGGTAGGACAACGCCGGGGCGCGGTCCAACGTCGCTCAGCGTCGGATCAGGACGGTGGCGGTGTCGGTGACGATCACGCTCCGCCACTGCGTGCGCACCAGGCGCAGGAACTCCTCGTCGAAGTGCAGGTGCCGGTACCAGTGTTCGATGTACGGACTGTCGGCGAAGGGGTCGTGCATGAGAACGAGGCGCCGCACCGCGACGGGGTCGCTGGTCGGCCCGAACCAGCGCTCCCGGATCTCGGGGTGATCGGCCAGAGCGGCGAAGGTGAGGAAGGGGTCGGTCACCAGCGGCCGGCTGCCGGTGAGCCAGCCGAGGAACGGCTCCTCGCACAGGGTCGGCACCGGCTCCTGCTGGCGCAAGGCGGCCGCAGCGGCCGCCAGCGGGCTCTTGGCCAGGCTCGGAGTTCCCGGTTCCGGCAGCAGCCGCCGCCAGGGTTGCCCCAGACCCAACAGGATGGCGAGCACGCACAGGCTGCGGACCGGGGTCAGCCAGCCGGCGAGGCTGCGGCCGGCGTGCAAGCTGGCGAACAGCGCCAGATCGAACAGGTGGTTGAGGTCGGTGCCCCAGCTCCGGTAGACGACCACGGTCTTGAGCCACACGGCGGCGACGAGAACGTCGTAGCGGTCGGCGCGCCGCTGCGCCAGGCGCGCGAGCACCGCGGTGGCCGACACGAGTGCGATCGCCGGCAGCGCCAGGTCCCAAGGTTGCGGGCTTCCCGGAAGCATGCCGCCCAGGTCGGCGGCGAGCGCCGAGAAGGTCTCGCCCCAGGCGCGGGGTGCGCGCGCGGGCTGCACCAACAGGTAGCGCAAACCGTTGCCGAGGAAGTCGCAGCCGAGACCCCACTGCAAGAAGACGACACCGGCGGCGGTCAGGCCGACACACGCGGCCAGCAAGCGCAGCGCCGTCCGCTGGTGGCCTGGCGCTCGCCACGCCGCCAGCAGTAAGGCCAGGCCGGGCGCCAGCGGCGCGGTGGCTTTCACGAAGAAGGCGAGGGTCAGGCAGGCCGCGGCCGCCCACACGCGTGGGGGACGTTCATGCTCGCCGCCGAACGACCAAAGGGCCAGGAGACCGAGCAGGGCGGCGCGGGGATCGTCGCGCATGCCGACCAGCGAGAAACACACGGGGAGGGTGCACAGCGCCCAGGCCGCCGGGTGGAGGCGCAGCACGCCGAGGGGGCGCGCCAGGACCGCCACGACCAGCAGGCAGGCCACGACCTCGGCACCGACCAGCACGCGCATCCCGGGCACCAGGTCGAGGCCCGTGCCGGGCAGCAGGGCGTACGGAGCGAAGCCGAGCGGGTGGTAGAAGACCGAGTAGACCAAGTCGACGCTCGGCTCGGGCGGGTAGAGGACGCCGTGTCGCAGGAGCTCCGCCAGGGTCGCGAACACTCCCACGGTGTGCGTGAGCAAGCGCGCGCTGTCGACGTGCAAGGCCACCGCGTAGCCCGCTGCCGCCAGCGCCAGCCCGGGCACGACTCCGACCAGCCACCGCCACCGATGCATGGGGGCGATTGTGCCGCAACGGCCGCCGATCCCGTCGCGAGGGCTCCACGATTCCGGCCTGCGAGCGCCGTGCGGCGCCCGGCCTCAGGCGCGCAGGGCGCCGTCGTCGCGTGCGCGCAGCACCAGCGTGCGCGACGCCACTCCGTGCCTGGCGTAGGCCTCCGCCATGGCGGCGCCGATGTCGTCGCAACGCTCCTGATGGGTGGTCATCGCCACCAGGGCGGGACCGGCGCCGGAGATCGTGGCCGCGGCGGCGCCGGCGGCGCGGGCGGCGGCCATCGCCTGGCCCATGCCGGGCGCCGCGTGTTTGCGGTAGGGGACGTGCACTTCGTCTTCGATGCAGTCGCCGAGCAGCTCTTCGTCGCCCAGCGCCAGGGCGCGCAGCACACCGAGCACGCGTCCCGACGTGCGCGCCGAGGTCGCGTGTGGCAACGAAGCCGGCAGCAGGCGCGCCAGTTCGGCGACCCCGAGTTGCAGCGCCGGACACACGACCACGAAGTGCCAGGTGTCCAGCAGGGCGTGGGGGAAGACGCGGTAGCGCGTGCGTCCGTACTCGTCGCGCAGTTCGCTGCAGGTCACCAGACCCCCGACCAGCGACGCCGAGCCGTGCGCAGGATCGCCCCCGAGGTCGACCAGTTCGGTCACCAAGCGCTCGAAGGGCAGCTCGTCGCGGGCGAAGCGGCTGGCGGCGGCCAGGCCGCAGGCGTAGCTCGCCGAAGTGGTGCCGAGGCCGCACGCCGCCGGGATGTCGCTGTCGACGACGATGTGCATCGGCGGCAGCTTGATCGCGAAGCGGGTGGCCGCAGCGTGCAGCCCACGCAGGATCGGGTCGTGTCGCGGGTCATCGAACTGCTCGACGACGCCGGCATGACGCTCGATGGTGGTGGTACCTCTCTTCTTCGTCTCGATGCGCACGCGCATCGTCAGGTCGAGCGCCAAGCCGAGCACGCGGAAGCCCGGGCCGAGGTTGGCCGAGCTGGCAGGGACCGCGAATTGGTGCGACTCGTTGCTCACCGTGACGACATGGGCGTCCCTAGCATCGGCCTACCGGAGGGGAGCGCATGAGACGGCGCCGCCGGCGGCTACTCGCCACCCAGCAGCAGCCCGCCGCCGCCGCCTTGATTGTTCTCGAAACAGACCAGGTCGACGAGCAGTGTCGCGAAGATCAACAGCGGCCGGACCGCCTCCAGCTCGGGCGTCGGATCGTACTCGAGCCCGAACACGTCGGCGTCGGTGAACATCTCCTTCAGCAGGCCGCCCCACTGCTTCTTGATGACCCCGACCTCCTGGCCGCGGAACCGCAGCGTGAACGTCCACATGCGCAGCCACGGGCTGTCCAGGCTGAACAGCTCGGCGCCGTCCTTGTTCTCGACGGTGAAGCGCCGGTGCACCCACGAGAAGCGGCGCTGGATGGCGCCCAGCTTGCGGCCGTCGGCGAAGACCTCGACCCGGTGGAAGAACCAGGTGAACGGCTTGTCACCGCGTGCCACCTCCTTGCCGTCGGCGTCGAGCACGTGCAGGACCGCTTTGCGGCCGGACCCGAAGACCTGACGGCCGAGCGCCCGCCCGAGGCCGCCGCCTTCCTCGGCGGCGTAACCGATGAGGTTGCCGGCCTCGTCCTTCAACTCGTAGCGGTTCCGCGACTCGAAACCGACCAGGATCTCGCCCCACTCCTTGATCTGGTGGACCAGGATGCGCCTGCGCATGACCATGCTGGAAGAAGCGTAGCCGGGCGTGGGCGGAAAACCGCGCCGCCGTTCACTTGGCGAGCCGCGGAGCGCTGTGCCCTTGCTGGCGCACGCGCTGCAGCAGCTCGTGCAGATCGCGGGCGACTTCGGCGTGCTCGGCGACCACGTCGCGGCGTTGCCCGAGGTCCTCGGTCAGGTCGAACAGCGCCGTCTTGCCCGCCAGCGGCTCGTAGCCCTCGGCGTCGGCGAACCACGGCGGGACGCGCGTGTGCGTGCCGTCGGCGGGCTCGAGCAGGACCCAACGCCCGCGGCGAATGGCCCAGCGGTCGGCGTAGGTGTTGTGCACCAGGAACTCGCGCACCTGTGCCACCTCGCCCCGCCATAGCGCCAGGCAATCGAAGCTGTCCTCGGCAGCGTCGTCGGGCAGGGCGTGGCCGAGGACGGCGGCGAAGGTCGCCATGAGATCGACCTGGCCGACGAGAGCGTCGCACACGCTGCCGGCGTGCACCTTGCCGGGCCAGCGTACCACGAACGGCACGCGGTGGCCGCCTTCCCAGACGTCGCGTTTGAGGCCGCGCAGCGGTCCCATGCTGCGGTGCTCGAAGCGACGCACGCGCTCGTGCGCGTAGTGCTCGGGGCCGTTGTCGGCGGTGAACACGACGATGGTGTCGCCGGCGAGGTCGAGCTCGTCGAGCGCGTCGAGGATGCGCCCGGCGCAGGTATCGCTCTCGACGACGTAGTCGCCGTACGGCCCGGCCTTCGACTTGCCGGCGAACGCGGCGCTCGGCACGATCGGCGCGTGCGGTGATGTCCACGGGAAGTAGAGGAAGAACGGGGAGGCGCTGTCCTTGCGGCCGCGCAGCCACTCCACCGCCGCGTCGGTGAGCCGCGGCATGACGTCGTCGAGCTTCCAGCCCTCGACCATCGGACCCGGCCGGCACTCGGCGACTCCCTCGCCCGGGGTCGGGTCGGCCCTGAACGGCAGCGTCGGTGCCGTCAGGACACGGTCGTCCTCGATCCATGCGTAGGGGGGGAAGTTCGGCACGTCGTCGCCGAAGTAGTGGTCGAAGCCGTGGGCGAGCGGGCCGTCGGGGATCGGCTTGGACCAATCGAACGCGTCGGCCGGGTAGCCGCGCTTCTTGCCGTCGACCACGGTCTCGTGCGCGCCCTCGCGCATGATGGCGCGCCAGTCCCAACCGAGGTGCCACTTGCCGATGCAGGCGGTGTGGTAGCCGTGACGTGCGAACATGGCCGGCATCGTCAGGCGCTGGCGCGGAATGACCGAGGCACCGAAGCTGCCGACGATCTCGTGGAAGCGCCGCCAGTGGTGCTGGCCGGTCAAGAGGGCGTAGCGGCTCGGCGTGCAGATGCCCGACGAGCTGTGCGCGTCGGTGAAACGCATGCCCTCACGCACCAGGCGATCGAGGTTGGGCGTCGGGATCTTGCTGTCCGGGTTCTGCGCGGCGAGGTCGCCGTAGCCCATGTCGTCGGCATAGAGGATGACGACGTTCGGGGGGCGCGCGACGTCGGGCTGCGCCCACGCCGGGGCGCCGGCGAGCGCCAGCCAGGCGAGGTGGAGCTGCCAAGGCAGCCGGCTTCCTTGCTCGGTGTCGCCGAGACCGGGCCGTCGGTGTGCGCGGCTTGCGTCGAGTCGGCAGTTGGGGCTGCGCGGGGGTCGTGGGGGCGGAGAGGATCGGCGCGCCATGCCGTGAGGGTAGCGCGACGTCGCCGGCCATCGCCAGCCGTCTCAGGTCTGACCGGCGGCGCCGACCTCGAAGCCGAGCGGCGGCAGGTGGCTCGCGCGCACGCGGCGGCCATTGCGTTCGAACGCCTCCTGAAACTGCTCGACGGTCGCGGTGGCCGGCGCCCCGGTCAACCACGCGAGGTGCCGGCGGCACGACTCTTTGACCTCGGGCGCACTCGGCCGTTCGAGCAGGCCGGTGAGCACGGTCAGCGCCATCGGGTCGCGCGCCCGAATCAGGCAGCGTGCCGCCAGCAGGCGCTCGGCCGGGGTCATCATCGGCGCGTGGGCGCGCAGCGCCTCGATGTCGACGCTGTTCGTCTGCTCGAGGCACAGCATGGCGAGTTCGCGCACGTCCGGACTCTGCATGGTGTCGACCACCACCGACCAGACGCGATCTGTTCGTGCCGGTGCGCGGCCGAGCTGGCCCAGGAAGGTCAGCGCGGCGCGCTTGACGTCATCGGTGCGGGTGCCGAGGCAGTGCAGCACCTGCTCCTCGTACTCCTCGTTGCAGGAGCAGCGCGCGAGAGCCAGGATGGCCATGCTGGTGGCGCGGCCATCGCCGTGGATCAGCATCCGTTCGAGCTCGTCGCGCAGCTCGACCGACGGGATGTGCGGTACGGCGCGCAGCGCGGCTTCGCGTTCGAGCCGGTCTTCGCTCACCAGGCAGGCGACCAGTGCTTGCGGTGGCAGCTCGCCGCCGCTGCGCGCCACGGTGTCCAGCGTGCCGATGCGCACGCGGGCGTCGTCGTTGCCCAGGAAGTCGCCCAGCTCGGCGCGGCTCCAGGGTGCGAGTCGGTGGGCGACACCGATGGCAGCAACCTGCGCGCCGCCACCGCCACCGCCGCCACCGCCGGTGGCGATGTTGGCCACCTGGGCCCGCACCTCGTCGCCGCCGACGACCTCGGCGCACGCGATCAGGCGCGCCTGCGCCGTCGCGTCCTTCTGCCTTACGGAGTCGCGCAGCGACTCGCGCAACGCCAGGCGGAAGCGCGCCATGTCCTCGTTGGTGCTCAGGCGGGTCGCCAGGGCGGCCTTGTCGGCCGGGCACCAGGCCGCGGCCAAGGCATCTGCTGCCGCCTTTACCTTGGCCTTGCCGATCACGATCGGGTCGAACGACCGCAGGCGCACGATGTGCGGCTGCGACAGCAGGGCGCCGATCGAGAACACCAGCGCGCCGCCCATGCACACGACCAGGCCGAGGCGGGTCCAGAAGATCTGGTTGCTGCGGGGCTTGGGTGGCTCGGGCGCCGGCTGTGGCGGCCGTTGCCGCTGCTGCTGCACGGCGCGTCTCATTGCCGGCGCAGCTCCTGCCAGCCGTTGAAGGCGACGTAGAGGCCGGTGGTGGCGCTGGCGAAGTCGAGCGCCGTGCTCGAGAACTGCAGGTCGAAGTTGCCCCGCAGGTCGACGGTGGCTGCCGAAGGGCCTTGCAGCATGGCGCCGCGGATGAGCGCCGAGCCCGACCCGTTGCTGATGTTGCCCAGCACGATGATGAGTCCGTCGAAGCTGAAGTTGCCCATCACCTCGAGGTCGCCGGTCACCACCAGCACGCCGCCGCCGTGGCTGGTGCCGGTGAGCTTGAGGTTGCCGTTGCGGTAGGTGATGCGCGGGTCGTTGCTCGCCATGTCGCCGAACGACAGGCCGGGATACAGCGCGCTGGTCAGGACGAGGTCGGCGACGTTCTGCACGATGCTGACGAGGTCGTCGAGGTCGAGCGGCGTCATGGTGCCGAGGCTCGGAGGGCCGCCCGGGCCGTCGATGCGCGCCTGCTCCGCCGCGGTCAGCGAGGCCAGCAGATTGGCGGTGGTGCCGGGAGTGAAGATCGACAGCGCCGGGACGTCGCCGGCGCCGCCGGCGTCGAAACCCGACAGGTGCGACGACCCGCCGATCCGCAGGTCGACAGCCGGGTTGGCGACGCCGAGAGCGGTGGTCACGTTGGGGAACAGCGGCACCGGTCCCAAGTAGGCGGCCAGGCGGCGTTGCACGCCGCGGTAGCGGCCGGTGACGACGACCTGGAACACGTCCTCGTCGTCGTCGGCGGTGTCGAGCCTGCCGTCGTTGTCGTTGTCGAGACCGTCGTGGAGCAGGTGCGTGGCCTCGACGTGGTAGGAGGTGTCGGGGCCGAGCTGACGGTCGTAGGTGGCGCCGTCGTTCAACATGCCCCGGCGGCCGCAGAAGATGGCGTAGTCGACGCCGGACTCGGCAGCCATCAGCGCTCGCTCGAGCCCGCGCTCGCGCTGCAGCTCGTCGCTGCGCGACACCAGGACCGAGCTGAACAGGCCGACCAACAGGACGGCGGGGATCAGGGTGGTCAGCACCAGGAGGAGGGCGAACCCGGACTCGGCGCGCTGCGCCGTGGTGGCAGACCCATCGCTGTGCATGCTGCTTCGGCTGGGCAGTCCCATGGACACCTCCATCAGTTGTTGCGTAGGTAGATCGACCGCTCCAGGTGGGCGCGCTCGATGCGCCCGTCGCCCGCGCGCCGGGCGACGGTCATGCGCATGCGCAGAGTTCGCCCTTCGAGCTCGAAGTCGCACTGCTCGACGTTGCGCACGACGGCGACCTCGGTCGACTCGTGCAGCAGCGTGATGTTGCCCTCGTCGATCAGGCCGTCGCCGTCGTCGTCGTTGCCGTTGGCGAGTTCGGTGATCTCACGGGTGAAGACCACGCGTCGGGTCGAGGTCGTGAGCCGCGCGTTCATCGACAGCAGCCCCGATGCCGACAGGAACTCGATGCCCGGCCGCCACACCAGGTCGGTGGGCCCGATCCATTCGCCGACGTAGGTCGCAGCGCCGCTGCCGACGTCGGTGGCCACGGCCTGCGTGCGCAGGGTCGACATCTTGGCCGCTTGCACGAAGGTGGCCATCACCTGGAAGGCGCGCTGGGCGAGGGCCTGCACTTGGGTCGAGGTGCTCCGCGTGTCGACCGCGCGCGTCAGGCCGGCAGTCAGGCTGATGATGCCGCCCAGCATCGGCAGCAGGAAGGTCATGGCGAACAGCGCCTCGACCAGCGAGAAGCCGCGCTCGGGTGCGGTCGCATCGTCGGACCGGTGCTTCATTTGCGTTCCCCCATTTCGCCGACGATCGACTCGTGCCGGCGGGTGCCGGCGCACAGCCAGTCCACCGAGACCTCGACCCTGTACAGCACCGCGCTGCCCGAGCTCAGCGCCGTGCTCACGGCGAT
Source organism: Planctomycetota bacterium (assembly GCA_041398565.1). Classification (GTDB taxonomy): domain Bacteria; phylum Planctomycetota; class UBA1135; order UBA1135; family UBA2386; genus DATGPD01. The sequence continues at coordinate 1,891,958 of JAWKUN010000002.1, forward strand.
GTGTCCGGGCAGACCGTCGAGGTCGCCGGGCACCGCCGCCAGGCCGTTGGGCCGGCCGAGGTGGTCGGCCACGGGAAACCCGATGCCGTCGAAGGTGTGCAGCGAGCCGATCGGCACGGTGCGCAGCCGCGCGAAGACGTCGGCGATGGCGTTGGTGACCAGGGTCGTCTCCAGATTGACGCGCTGGTGCGATCCCTGACGCGCCAGGGCCGAGACCGCGGCACCGACGACCACCAAGGCGATGACGGCGGCGAACATCAACTCGAGCAGCATCGAGCCGCGTTGGCCGCCGGCGTCGATGGCGGCGTGAGCACGGGCTCTGCCACGGTGGCTGCGCGCTTCGCGCTGCGGCGCGGCGCGGTCCTTCGGTCGCTCGTTCAAGCCCCACACGCAGGCGCTATCGAACGAGGTTGGCCGTGCCTGGATCACGACGTCTCGCCGCGGGACTCTTCGACGGTCCGCCGCGACGGCACGCGCTGTGGGCCCGATGCGGTCGATCTCATACCGTGCCACCCGACCGGGGGGTTCCCGGAAGACAGGGGGCGTCGGACGTCGTGTCCGTCAGCCCGTTCTCTCGGGCGGCGTCACGCGGCCGTGTCACGCGGCCGTGTCACTCGCCCGTGTCGCTCGGCTGTGTCGCTCGGCTGTCACTCGGCCGTGATCACCGCCGCTTCGATCGACAGCGGTTCGGTGGTGACACCTTTGGGCTTGGTGCCGCAGGCTTCGAGCGCCCGCAGCGTGTCCATGCCGTCGACCACCTCGCCGAAGATCGTGTGCTTGTCATCCAGCCACGGGGTGGGCTGGAAGGTGAGGAAGAACTGCGAGCCATCGGTGCCGGGGCCGCGGTTCGCCATGCTGAGCAAGCCGCCACGGTTGTGGCGCACGTCCGGGTCGAACTCGCCGTCGTAGGCGTAGCCCGGCGATCCGGAGCCGTTGCCGAGCGGGTCGCCGCCCTGTGCCATGAACTCGGGGATGACGCGGTGGAAGGGGATGCCGTCGTAGAAGCCGAGCTGCGTCAGGTAGATCGTGCTCGACACGTGCATCGGCGCCACCTTGGGCTTCAGCTGGATCTTCACCACGCCCTTGTTGGTGCGCAACGTCCAGTAGTAGGTGCGCTCGTCGAAGGTGAGGAGCGGCGGCTTCGGCAAGTGGATCTTCCAGTTGCCGGTCTTGTCGATCGCCTGCTCGGCGATGAACGCCTGCATGACCGCCAGCGGGTCCTTGGCCGCGGCCTCGGCCGGCTGGCCCGGCTGCGGCGCGGCGGCCGGCTCGCCCTGGGCGGGCGTGGTCTTCGGATCGCCGGGCGCCGGCGCAGTGGTCGGCGATTGTTCGGGTGAGCAAGCCGCCACCAGGGTGGCGAGCAGGAACGTCGAGAACGAGCGCGTCGGTTTCACGGAGGTCACATCGTAAGGCCGTGGCCGCGCGGGCGAGCGTCCGTGCTGGCAAAGTGGCGGTTGCCGGGCTCGCCTGCACCCGCACCTCCTGCGACGATGCGGCGGTGCCCCTCGTGCGCGTCGTCTTTCCCACCGCCTGGGACCGCAAACAACTGGCGGTCCGCCCGCCCGACGTCGTCGCCGAGTACGAGTACGAGTTCTCGGCGCCCGACGACGAGCAGTGCGGTGCCGACTTCGACGTGCTCGGCCACGTCGACGCGCTGGTGGCGGCAGGCCGCCGGGGAGCGGACGGCGTGTTCAGCTGCTCCGACTACCCGGGCGCCACGGTGGCCGCGGCGGTCGGCACTCGCCTCGGCTTGGCCTCCAGCTCCCCGGCAGCGATCCTGCGCGCGGCGCACAAGGGCGTGTCACGCCGGCTGCAGGCGCGGATCGTGCCGGAGGCGACGCCGGCCTTCGTCGAGTTCGATCCGGATGCGTGGGCCCAGACGACCTTCGCGCTCGACTTCCCCTGCTTCGTCAAGCCGGCGAAGGGGTGCTTCTCGGTGTTGGCGCGCCGGGTCGCCGATGCCGACGACATGCGCGCATTCCTGGGCAGCACCACCGTGCACGACTACCGGCACGGCTTCTTGCGGCCGTACCAGGCGCTGGTGCGGCGCTACCTGGGTGATGGGGTCGATCCCACCGCCTTCGTCGCCGAGGCGCAGGTGTACGGGCGCATGGCCACGCTCGAGGGGTACGTCACCGACGGCGAAGCGCGTGCGCTCGGGGTCGTGGACTCGGTGCAGCATCCGTTCACCGGCAGCTTCGTCGCCTTCGAGTACCCGTCGTCGCTGCCGGCGGCGGTGCAGGCGCGCATGGCCGAGCTGTCGTGCCGTTTGGCGCTGGGCCTCGGCCTGCGCTGGACCATGTTCAACGTCGAGTGGATGTGGAACGAGGCCGACGGCGGCCTGCACCTGATCGAGATCAACCCGCGCATGTGCGGCCAGTTCGCCGACCTGTACGCCAAGGTCGACGGCGTGCACGGCCACCGCGTCGCCTTCGACCTGGCGTGTGGGCGCGAGCCGCCGCGTCGCTCGCGGTCTGGCGCGCACGCCTGTGCTGCCAGCGTGCCCCTGCGGGTGTTCGCGCCGGTGGCGGTGGCGCGCGCACCGAGCGACGCCGATCTCGCGGCGGCGATGGCCCTGTTTCCCGACACGCTCGTCTGGAACGAGGTGGCGGCCGGCGACGAGTTGCGCGACTTCGTGACGTTCGAGGACGGTCACAGCCACCGCTACGGGGTGATCAACCTCGGCGCGCCGGACTCGGTGAGCCGCGACGCCCGCCTGGCGACGGTGGTGGAACGCCTCGGCTACCGCTTCGCCGCCGCGGCGCCGGTGTGAGAGCCGGCCTGGCTTGCCGCCGGCCGCCGATTCGGACGACGTCGAGGTCCCGTCGGTCTGCGGGCCGAGTTCCCGCTGGGACCGACGCGGCGTTCACGAGTCGTCCGGGCTCGCGGTCGGGCGCGCGCACCACACGATGAGGTGAGGCAGCAGGAAGAGATCGGCCAGCAAGGCGGTGACGACGATCGACGTCAGCAGGATGCCGACGTCGCGGATGGAGCGGAAGTCGGCCGGCAGGTAGCAGAGGCAGCCAGCCGCCAGGATCGCCGACGACACCACCAGCGCGCGGGCGGTGGCGCGCAGGGCGCCGGTGACGCAGGTGCGCACGCTCGCCCGTGGGTGGGCGCGCCGTTCCTGTACGTAGCTGGTGAGCAGGTGGATCGAATCGTCGACGGCCAGCCCGAGTCCGACCGCGTAGATCATGACGATGCCGATGCGCAGGGGGATGCCCAGCCATCCGTTGAGCCCGAACGCGACCAGGATGGGCAGCACGTTCGGCAGCAGCGAGGCCAGGCCGAGGCGCAGCGAGCGGAACACCAAGACGAGGAAGGTGGCGATCGCTGCCAGCGACAGGAAGAACGACTCGAGCATGGTCGAGACCACGAGGGTCACGCTCTCGATGGCCATGGTGAGGCGACCGGCGACGCGTGCCTCGATGCCCGGCGGCAAGGACCGCGCCAACGTGGCGATCCTCGCCTGCAGTTCGCTCACGCGGCGCGACCCCACGTCGGTGAGGAAGAAGACGATGCGGCCGGTCGAGAAGTCGGGGGTCACCACGTGGCGCGGGAACGCGTCGCCTGCCAGGCGCAGGACGCCGGCAGCGCGCCGCCAAGCCGCATCGTCGACTTCGGGCGGATTGCCGAGCACCTCGCGCAGCCACAGCGTCACCGACTCGTATCCCTCGACCCCGGCCTCGGCGTGCACCGCCGTCTGCAGGCTCTCGAGGGCGCGCAGGGCGTCGGGTTGCGTCAGGTCGCCGTGCAGCTGCACCTGCAGGCGCAGCCAGCCGTGGAAGCGGGCCTCGAAGGCGCGGAGGTCCTGGCACACGGCGGCGTCCGGCGGCAGCTCCTCCAGCCAGTACGAGTCGACCTCGGCGCGGGCGGCGCCGATCGACGCCACGGCGACGACCGCGGCGGTGGCGGCGAGGACGAGCCAAGCCGGCGCCAGGCGCAAGTGGCTCGGCGCGCTGCCGAGACCGAACTCGCGTGCCTTGGGCGGCCAGGCAGCCAGCAGCAGCGGCAAGAGGACGGTCACGCTCGCGAACGTCACCATCACTGCAACGCACGCCTTCCAGCCGAGTGCGCGCACCGTCGGGTGGTCGGACACCAGCAAGGAGAGGAAGCCGAAGCCGGTGGTGACGGACGTGTAGAGGCACGCTGCGCCGACCTTGCCCAGCATGGCGACGATCGCCGTCTCGCGATCCCGGTGCCGTGCCAGCGCGACCTCGAAGTGGTGCAGCAGGGGGATCGCGTCGCAGGTGCCGATCACCGTGATGAGGCCCGGGATCGTGACGTCGATCACCGAGATCGGTTGGTCGAGCGACGCCAGGAGGCCGAGGCTGAAGACCAACGCACCGAGCACCGAGCCGAGGGCCAGGAGCGTGGCGCGCGCGCTCTTGAACATGAAGGCGAGGACCGCGCTGCAGGCGATGCCCTCCAACAGCAGCGTGCGTGCCATGTCGCGCCGCATGGTGTCGCCGAGGAAGTCCATGACCAGCGCACCACCGGTGCTGCGCACCTCGACCCCGGGCGGAGCGTGCGCAGCGACGAACTCGTGCACCGCGCGCGAGCGCGTCCCCATGGACTCTTGCGTGCGGTCGCGCAGGCTCACCAGGACGGGCGTGGCCTGCGCGTCGGTCGAGAGCAAGCGGCGCTGCAGCAGCGGATGCCGGCGCACGGCGTCGGCCACCGACTCACCGGCGCGCAGCGTGCGCGGGAAGGCCTGCGGCAGCGGCAGCGCCGCGCCAGGCGGCACGACGGCGACCGTCGCCAGGGAGGTCACGCCGGCGACGTCGGGTTGCTCGGCGAGGGAGCCGGCCAGTTCTGCCAGCGCGTCGAGGTCGGCTGGGGTCAGAGGCCGGGGGAAGGTGAGAACACACGCGACGTCGTAGACCCGCGGCGGCAGGGCGTCGTCGAAGGCGTCGAGGTCGGCCTCTTCGGCGGCGCTGCCGGCGAGCAGCGGGTCGATGGAGAAGTCGAGGCGCAGGTGGCGCAGGCTGGCGAGCGCTGCGGCGAGCAACAGTGCGCTGGCGACCCAGAGCGCTCGGCGGTGGCGCAGGAGCCATCGCGCCAGCGTCGTCATGCCGGCGGCCGCGCCCGCGGGGCGGCGGCCCGGGTGGACGATGTGCGCATCGGCGCGATCCTAAGCGCGTCGCGGTCTCGTTCCACACCGAGCTGCGACACCGTCGAGGTGGCGCGTCGAGGAGGCGCGGAGCGCCGGCGGCGAAGGCCTACTCGCCGCCGTCCTTCTTGCCGCTGCCGGTCTTCTTCGGCTCGGCCGCGGGGGCGCGCAGGGGCGTCGCCGGGATGACCCTCCCGGGCACCGCGGCCTGCGGGTTGAGCATCCGCTCGATGTTGTGCTTCAGGTCGGGTCTGCGCTCGGCCAGCGCCGTCAGTGCCGCCTTGGCATCTTCGATGGCCTTGGCGTCCTTGCGCATCGTGCCGTCGCGCAGCAGGTAGCTCCAGAAGCTCAGGGCGCCGTCGTCCGAGGGCTTGCGGCCGGAGTCGACGATGGCCTGAAGGTCGGTGGCGACCGCCTGCGTCATCTCGCTGCTGATCGCCGCCAGCTTGCTGCTCACTTCGCGGCGTTGCTCGGCGGTCGGCTGTTCGCCGCCTGGCTTGGTGCGCAGCGCCTGCATCAGCTCGTTGCGCTTGGGCATGGCCTCCTGCTGGTGCCTGTCGACGATCGCCGCGACCTCGAGGTCGGTGATGCGCTCGCTCAAGCTCTGCTTCGAGGCTTCGCTCAGCGGCCCCTTGATCGCGTTGCGGCGCTCGGTTGCCCGCGCCAGGTCCATCTCGCCGAGATCGATGCGCGCCAGCAGCAGCTTGGCCGCAGCGTCGCCCTCGAGCTTGCCTTCCTTGTCGGCCTTGCTCAGCTCGGCGACGGTCGCCAGAACCGCTGCGGTCCGTCGGAACGCGGGCACGGCTCGTGAAACCTTCGAGGTGAGGACCTCGCCCTCGGCGTCCATGAAGGCGAGCGTGGGGAAGCCACGGAAGCCCTTCTGGCGCAGCAGGTCGCCGTACTTCTCGTCTTCCACCCGCGACGTGTTGTGCAGGAAGAGGACGACGGACTTGGCGAACTCGGGGAACGACGGGTCGGAGAGCGCACCGCTCTCCAGAGACTCACACGGGCCTCAATGCGCGTAGCTGCGCGTGAAGTAGGCGAAGATCAGCTTGCCGGTCTTCTTGGCCTCGGCGCGGACCGCGTCGTAGTCCGTGTGCCAGTCGGCGAGCGTGAACACCGCCTTCGCGAGCTTCTCGTCACGCAGCTTGATCAGCTCTTCCTGGGACTTCTGCTGGGCCAGCAGCGACGCCGAGAGCGCGAGCGTCGCGAGCAGAACGGGCTTGTGGGTTTGCATCGGGAATCGGCATGTTCGTCGACGGCCGACACCCTCGCCAGGGGGCAGTCGGCGGATGACGTTCCCGACCCCGGAAACCGGCCAGCCGGCGGCCCCTGCAACCCGGGCTGGCATCGGTCCGATGGCGGGGGTGCAATACCCCGCCCGGCGTCGGTCCGGGCTCCGTATCGATGTCCCGCTCCGCCGCCCGCCTGCGCCTGTGCCTGATCCTGGTGCTGGCGTGCGCGCTGTATGCCCCCTCGCTGGCCAACCGCTTTGCCTTGGACGATCGCCTGGTGGCGATGGCGGTTCGTGACGACGGCACGCCCAACCGGATGGTCGCCGAACTGCAGCCGCTCGGGCGCTACTTCACGACCAACTACTGGCAGGGCTTCCTCGACCGCGACATCCTCTACCGGCCGACCACGACGCTGAGCTACGCGCTGGTGTACGCCGGGCTCGGGCGCCATCTCGGCGGTGAGGCGGGCGAAGCGCTGCCGCAGCACGCGCTCAACTTGCTGCTCCACCTTGTGGCGGTGTGGCTGGTCTACCGCCTGGTGCGCGCGGCGCGCGTCCCACGCTCGCCGTCGCTGCTCGCGGCCCTGGTGTTCGCGGTGCACGCCATCCACAGCGAGGTCGTGGCCGGCGTGGTGGGGCGCGCCGAGCTGCTGGCGTTCGGCGCGGGCGCCGCGGCCACGCTGGGCTTCGTGCGCCTGGAGCGTGGTGGCATGGCGGCTCGCCTCGGGCGCGGCCTCGGAGTGGCCGTCGCTCTGTTCCTGGCGATGACGGCGAAGGAGAGCGCCGTCGCGTGGGTGCCCTTCCTGCCCCTGTTCGTCGTGGTGCGCCACCTGCGCGCCGCTCCCGACCTGCGCCTGGGTCCGACGTTGGCGCGCGTGCTCGTGTCGCTCGCGCTCGTCGCGGCCCTGCCGCTGGTCGCGTTCTTCTCCCTGCGCGCGGCGACGATCGCCGGCCTCGGTGCCGACGCCCAGACCTGGGGTGAGGCCCTGGAGCGCGCGACGCCGGGCTCGCCGCGCGCCAATGCGCTGGTGCAATGGACGTACGCGCTCGGAGCGTGCTTGCTGCCGGTCCATCTGTCCGCAGACTGGGGACCGCTCGTGTTCTCGCCCGTGGCCAGCGTCCGGTCACCGTCGGCGCTGGCGTCGATCCTCGTGCTCGGGGCCGTGCTGGCCGCGGCACTCCTGGGTTGGCGGCGGCGGCCGCTGCTGTTGCTGGCGGCGGCGGCTTGGTTCGGACACGGCTTCCTCACCTCGAACGTGCCCTTCCGCATCGGCACCGACTACGCCGAGCGCCTCTACTACGCGCCGAGCTTGGGCGTGGCGGTGGCGGCGGCGTGGGTCGCGATGCGATGGCGGTCGTGGCCGCGCCGGGCGAGCATGGCGTGGGCGAGCCTCGTTTGTGCTTGGGTGGCCTGGAACGGGTGGCTGGTGCTGCAGCGCAACCCCGTGTGGCGCGACAACGACAGCCTGCACCGTCACGAGGTCGTGCACCAGCCGCGCTCGATCCGCATGCGCTTGCAGTGGGCGAGCCAGCTCGAGCGGGCCGGCCAGCCCGAGGCGGCGCGGCCGCACCTCGAGGCGGCGCTGGACCTGCTGCCGGAGAGCGCCGCCGCGTGGAACCACCTGGGGACCGTGCACGCTCGCGCGGGCCGCGCCGCCGAGGCGCGCCGCTGCTTCGAGCGCGGCGTCGCTGCGCTCGACTTCACGCCGGACGTGCGCGTGGCCGCGGCCGTGAACCTGGCGCGCGCCTGCCTGCTGGCCGGGGATGGCGACGGCGTGGTGCGCGCACTCGAGCTGGCGCTGCAGACCGACGCGCGGGTCGCTTCGTCCCGGGTGCCGGAGCTGCGCCAGCTCTTCGCTGGCAAGGTCCAGTACGGTTGGTTCGACGACTTCCTGCAGCGCCTGCAGCGCGCGGCGCCGACCGCCCGGGTGTGGCCCTACGAGCGCGCGTGGTGGGCCAGTGCCGCCGACCAACCGCGCGCGGCGCTGGCCTGGGCGCGACAGGCATTGGGCGAAGGCGCTGCGGCGGGTCCGTCGCCCGGGCTGGGTCCGCCGGAGCGCGCCGAGATGCAGATGGTCGTCGCGACGTCCGCGTTGGCGATCGGCGAGCGGGAGGCGGCGCGACAGGCCGCCGCTGCGGTGGCGGCCGACGAGAACGCGCCGCCTGCCCTGCGCGAGCAGGCCCGGGGCGTGATCGAGCGGGCCCGCTGAGGTCCGGGCCGACGCCGCACCTACTTCTTGTTCTTGTCGTCCTGTTTCGCGTCCGCTCCGTCGACGGCGGGCTCGCCTGCCGCGTCCGGGCCCACGAACACCGGACGTTCGTCGAGGGCGTCGATGGCGAGCACGGTGCGGTACACGCACACGGCGATGCGATGTAGGGTCGCCGGGTCCACCTTGTCCATGGTGTCGGTCGGCTGGTGGTAATCGTCGTGCTCGCTGGTGGAGAAGAACAGGAAGGGAATCTTGCGCCGCTCGAACGGCGCGTGGTCGCTGCGGCCTTCGGCCTGCTTCTCGATGACCGAGCCGAGCATGCCGAAGTCTTCGGGCGCGTACAGGGGCAGGTCGGCGGCGGCGAACACGGCGCGGGCGATCGCGGCGAGCGGGGGCGATTGCTTGGTGCCGAGCACGCCCACGGCGGGGCCGTCGGGGATGCCGATCAACTTCTTGGGCAGCGCCATCTCCTTGCGGTCCAGCAGGCGACCGCGCCCGATCATGTCGAGGTTGATCATCGCCACCAGGTCGTGCAACGTGCGCGGGGGCTTGCGTGCCATGGTCTCCGATCCGACCAGGCCGCGTTCCTCGGCGTCGAAGGCCGCGAACAGCACCGACCGCCGCGGCTTGATCGAGCCCTCCACGAGCGCGCGCGCCACGCTCAACATGCCGGCCACCCCCGAAGCGTTGTCGTCGGCGCCGAAGTAGATGGTCTCACCCCGGCGCCCCATGTGGTCGTAGTGGGCGCCGACCAGGATGAACTCGCCGGTGCGCTCCGTCTCGCTGCCGGGCAGCCAGGCCATGAGATTGCGGCACGTCACCTTGCGCTTCTCGTACTCGCGGTCGGAGCCCGCCTTCGCCACCAGGGTCATGCGCTCGAACGGCTGCTCGAAGGTGCCGTCGGGGCCGGCGGGCTGCAGGCCCAGCTTGGCGAACTCGGCGGACACGTAGGCGGCGGCGACCGCGCCTTCCGGCGAGCCCGCCGAGCGGCCGCCGAGCGGGGCGCTGGCCAGGAAGCGCACGTGGCCGTAGGTCTCGGCCTCGGTGGGTGCGAACGCGGCTTCGAGAATCGCCGCTGCGACCGGTCCGCTCCTCGTCGCTTCGGCCGTGGCCGCCGGCTGGCATGGCACCGCGCGGTGGACGCAGGCGACGGTGACGAAGGTGCAGACGAGGCGCATGGTCGGCATGCGGCCATCCTAGCTCGGAGGCGGTGGTGTCGGCACGTCGTGTACCGTCCGTGCGCGGCTCGCGCGGGGGCGGTCGGCCTGGGTTCGTCGTGAGGGAGGTGCCGCACCTGGCTGCTACACTCCTGCCCAGTGTCCTCCTCCAACGAACGAACGGCCGGCTTCTGGGACGTGATGCACGCTGCCGATGGCGGCGATCGCGAGAACTACCTGAACCACCCCTTGGTCGCCGCCTACACGTCCTTGCGCGCGTCGGGCACCATCGTCCCGCACCTCGATGTGGTCATCGCCGAGATCCGCGCGCGCACGCCGCCGGGGGCGCGCATCCTGTCGCCGGGGTGCGGCAGCGGGCGCAAGGAGGCGGCCCTGGCGCGCGCACTGCCCGACCGCTTCGTCGTCGCCGGCGACATCGCCGAAGCGGCGCTGCAACAAGGGCGCGAGCACGCGGCGCGCGAAGGGCTGCGCAACATCGAGTTCGTGGTCCAGGACTTCAACGACATCCACCTCGAGCCGCGGTCCCTGGCGGCGATCGTCGGCATGGGTGCCCTGCACCACATCGAGAACCTGGAGCAGTTCTGGGCCGAGACCCGGCGGGCGCTGCAGCCCGGCGGCGTCGTCATGGGCCAGGAGTACATCGGACCGAATCGCTTCCAGTGGACCGACGCGCAGGTGGAGGAGGGCGATCGGGTGCTGCGCGACATCGTTCCCGCCGAGCACAAGGTGGTCCACGCGCGCGTCGTTCGCACCCCGGTGGAGGAGATCGTGAGCTACGACCCGTCCGAGGCGGTGCGCTCGATCGAGCTGTTGCCCACGCTGCGCGAGGCCGGGTTCGAACTGGCCGGCTACGCCTCGGCTGGTGGTGCGCTCCTGCAGCCGGTGCTCAACAAGCAGATCCACACCTTCGACCCGCGCAACTGGCAGCACAACCTGGTCCTGTCGCGTCTCTTTGCCGAGGAGGACGCGTTGATGGCGGCCGGGCGGCTCGGCGACGACTTCTGCATGTTCGTCACCCAACCGCTGCCATAGGGCAGGTTCGCCGTCCCACCTTCGACGCCTGGACTCCACCGCTGAACGCTGGTGTGCCGAGACCTCCCGCGTACGCTCTCGCCGCCATGTCGACGCTCGACAAGCCGCTGGTGCGCGTCCTGCTGCTGCTGGGGCTGGCGCTGTGCGTGGTGGCGGTTCGGCTCGGTCCGCGCCACGACGTGGTGCTCCCCGACCGCGTGCTGCTGAGCGATCTCGACACACAGCGCCGGCTGGCGCGGCTCGAGGCCCTCGACGCCGCGGCCTCGTACCCCATCGTCGAGGTGCGCGACGGTTGGCCCGACGGAACCACCCTGCACTGGACCCTGCCGATGGACTGGGTGATCCGCACCCTCGATCCTCTGGTCGGCTGGCTGATCCCCGGCGAGCGCGGTTACGAGGGCGGCGCGGTGCTGGCGGGGCCCCTCTTGGCGGCGCTGGCGACCTGCCTCTACGCCTGGCTGGCCATGCCTCTGTTGGGCGTGGGTGCGGCCCTCGTCGCCGCGTTGCTGTACGGGTGGTGGTACACCTTCGTGAACACGTCGCTGCTCGGCAACGGCGACCACCAGACCCTGCAGCAGGTGGCGGCAGCCGTGGCCCTCTTGGGCATCTTGCGCGCGCTGGCCGGAGGGTTCCACGCCGGACGCTGGGCGGCGGGCTCCGGCGCCGCGGTCGGCGTCGCGGTGTGGGTGTCGACCGAGATGATGCTGCTCGACTACGCCTTCGTGGCGGCGCTCACCTTGGCGGCGGTGTGGCCATGGCGCGACGCCGCGGTGGCGATGCGGTGCCGAGGCGTGCTGCTACCGTTCTCGATGTCGGCCCTGGCCATGATGCTCTGCGGCCACCTCGTCGAGCACCGTGGCGACGTCGCTGCCCTGCACTGGGACGTCGTGTCCTGGTTCCAGGTGTGGCAGGCGGCTGTCTTCGCTCTGTTCGCGACCTTGCTACGCGTGCGCTGGTTCGGCACGCGCGGCCCCGGATCGGTGGTCGCTGCCGGAGTCGCCGCCGTCGTCTCGGGTTGCCTTCCTCTCGCGTTCGCCACGGCCCGAGAAGCGGTGGCGGCGCAGCTGCGCGGTGCCGGTGCGGTGAACCACTGGCTGCACGCCGAGGTGGCGGAGTTCCGCAGCTTGGCCTTCGACGGTGCCGACGGCGGCGGCGCGTGGGCAGGTCTGGTGACGATCGTGGAGACGCTCCTGCAGCGCGACGGCTGGTTGATCCTCGCTTGGCTGGCGGCGCTGGTCGCACTGGCGTGGTCCGCTTGTCGCCCGCGGCCGCTGCCGGCCACGGATGGCGCAAGCGCGCTGTCTGGCGTGCGCCCCGACTTCGGTGCCGCCGGCTCGCTCGTGCTGGTCGTCCTGTCGATCATCACGTTCGCGCTCTACGTCTGGGAAGTGAAGCTCGGCCACCTGCTGGCGCTGACCGGTCCACTCGTACTCGTCGCCGGCTGGCGCATCGGGTGGTCAGCCCTCGCCGGCACGCCGCGACTCTGGTGCGATGTGGTGGCTGCGGCGGTGGCGGTGGTGGCGGTGTTCGTCCAGTTGCCGGAGCGCCGCGCCCAGATGCTCCGGCAGAACGATGCCATCGTCCACGAGATCTGCCAGGTGCTGCGGACGCAGGGCGGCGAGGGCGACTTCGGCGTCCTGGCGCCGTGGTCGATGGGGGCGCCGCTGCTCTATGACGCCGGCCTGGGCGCCGTCGCCACGGGCTACCACCGCAACTTCGCCGGCATCGCCGACGGCTTCCGCTTCTGGTTGACCGACGTCGACCAGCGCACCGCCGCCATGGACATCCTCCGCCGCCGCCGCGTGCGCTACGTGGTGGCGTGGTTCGATCGCCTGTTCCTCAAGTCGGGGGCCGAGACCATCGGCCTGTCGCCGCTGCGCACCGACCGCGAGATCCTGCCGGCGGCGACGCGCACCATGTTCTGGCAGCTGCGCTACGGCAAAGTGGCGGGCTTCCGCCTGGTGCACGATGGGCCGCAGATCCAGCTCGCCGGCAGCCCGGGCCCCGAGCCCATCTACCGCATCTTCGAAGTGGTGGAGTGAAGTCGCGCCGGCGTCGCGGCGAGGGAGGGTGGACGCCTTGCGTCGCGGCGTGGGACTCCGCATCATGCCGGCCGCGACCGTTGCGGCGCCGCGCGAGGCTCGTCGTCTCTGCGCGTCGTGCGTCGCGGCCGTCCCGCCCACAACGATCGCCAGCTCCGTGACCACACTTCCTGCCGCTGCCACGCGCTCCCTCGACGTCGACCGGCTGGGTTGGATCGCGGCTGCGGTGGTGGTGGTCGTCGCCGCCGCACTGCGCTTCGTCGGTCTCGGCGACTACTGGCTGAACCCGGACGAGGGCATCTACTACTCGGTCATCTCGTGGCCCGACCTCGCGCGTCGCCAGGCGGAGATCGCCGCCAACGCGCACCCGCCCTTCTACTACCACTTCCTGTGGCTGTGGAGCCGCGTGTCGATGGACATCGCCTGGCTGCGCGTGCCCGCGGCGGCGGCCGGCACCGTCGGGGTCGCCGGCCTCTATCTTCTCGGCCGCGAGGTGGCGACCGGTGCGCGTGGCATCGTGGGCGGGCTGCTGGCCGCGCTGGCGCTCGCTCTGTCGCCGTCGGCGATCACGTTGTCCCAGCTGGTGCGCCCCTACACCTTGCAGGTGGCGTTGCTGGTCTTCGCGCTGTGGGCGCTGCTGCGCTGGCACCACCGGCGCGGGACGGCGGCCTTGCTCACGTTCTCGCTGTGCACGACCGTGGCCCTGCTCACGCACTACAGCAGCGTGTTCGTGTTGGCGGCGGCGCTCGTACCGCTGGCGGTCCTGGCGCTGCGCCGGCAGCTCGGGCGACGTGACGTCGTGGCGCTCGCCGTGGCCTCGGCGCTGCCGTTGTTGGCGGTCGCTTGGATCTACCTGGCGCACGTGCGGCCGCAGCTCGAGGGCAAGGCTCTGCAGGCCAGCGCGTTCCAGACCTGGTTGCGGCCCTTCATCGCCCAGGATCTGCCGCAGGTGTGGCGGCAGGCGATGGGCGTCGCCGGCTACGTGCTGGGGTACTCGTGGTCGGGCGTCGGCATCGTCGCGCTGATCGTGGCGGTCGGCGTCGCGGTGGCGCGCGGCACGGCCATCGTCTGGCTGCCGACCCTGTCGGCCTTCCTGCTGGCGGCGACGGCGTCGCTGGCGCACAAGTACCCGTTCGGGCCAGCGCGCCACTCGGTGTACCTGGCGCCGTTCCTGCTCGTGCCGATCGCTTGGGTGGTCGCCCTCGGTCTGCTCGGCCGTGCCTGGGCGCGCGCCGTGACGCTGGTCGCCCTGGTGCTGCTCGGCGTCGGGCGCGTCCAGGTGTTCGACACGCTGGCCGGCGGCAAGCGGGTGAGCACCCTGGGCGACGAGCAGGTTCTGGCGCGCGCCGACTTCGACGAGGCGCGCGTCCTGCTCGACCGGCTGAAGTCGTCGCCGGGGCTGCTGGTGATGAGCATCGACAGCTCCCACACGCTGTGCCCGCTGTGGACCGAAGAGCGGGCCGCCAGCCGCGTGGTGGAAGACATGCGGGTGTTCCGTTGGGGGCAGCGCGACGTCCTGGTGCACTCGGCGTGGTCGTTCGGCATGCAGGGGGCCGAACTCGGTACTGGCAGCCACATCTTCGACTTCCTCACCAAGGCCGACCGCGTGCTGCCGGAGCTGCACGTCGGCGCGCAGCGCCGCCTGCCGATGGTCTTCGCCGGCTTCACCGGCACGACCATGCAAGCGCTGGCAGCCGTCGATCAGGAGCGCGCCAAACGTGGCAAGAAGTCGGGCCTGGTGGTCGGCGCGGTCGGCAAGAAGGGCTTCGGCCTGCTCGAACTCGACGCCGCGCAGTTCCTGGCCGAAGCCAAGGTCGAGCTGGGGCTGCAGGGGCGCAACGTCCCCGGGCCGGCGACGCGCTGAGCTGCAAGGGCTGCGAATCGTCGCGGCGGGCGCGAATTCGGCCGTGTTGTTCCGTTGCCACAGAGCTGACCAGGCCACGCCCGAGCAGCCCTGGAAGCTCCAAGCAACAACAGCGCCGGCGGCCCCCTCTGGTCGGCGCTGCGCCGACATCAACCCTTTGGGTTGCGGCCGCCGGCCGCGCTGAGCTGCAAGGGCTGCGAATCGTCGCGGCGGGCGCGAATTCGGCCGTGTTGTTCCGTTGCCACAGAGCTGACCAGGCCACGCCCGAGCAGCCCTGGAAGCTCCAAGCAACAACAGCGCCGGCGGCCCCCTCTGGTCGGCGCTGCGCCGACATCAACCCTTTGGGTTGCGGCCGCCGGCCGCGCTGAGCTGCAAGGGCTGCGAATCGTCGCGGCGGGCGCGAATTCGGCCGTGTTGTTCCGTTGCCACAGAGCTGACCAGGCCACGTCCGAGCAGCCCTGGAAGCTCCAAGCAACAACAGCGCCGGCGGCCCCCTCTGGTCGGCGCTGCGCCGACATCAACCCTTTGGGTTGCGGCCGCCGGCCGCGCTGAGGAAGAACCGAGCCCAGCGGCCGGCCCCCGCGCAGGTGCGCGGGGAACCGGCCGGCCTGTCGGACGGCTACTGCGCGCGCGAGTCGTCGGGACGACCCGCGTGCGCTAGCGGATCAGTGGTAGATGGTCTGCCACGAGTTCGTCGTCGGCAGCGGCAGCGACGGCACCGCGAAGGTCAGCGCCTGGTAGTAGAGGATGGCGCCGAGCATCGACGGGTTCGTCGGGAGCGGCCCGATGGTGGCGGCTCGCGTCGCCGCGTTGTGGGGGAACGCCACCGACAGGAGCGTCAGGCTGGAGAAGCTGTTGCCGATCTGGAAGCTGACGACGCCCGGCAGGGTCGACGGTAGGTTGGACGGGCTCAGCGCCAGGTAGGACGCGAACGCGCCGCCGCTCGGGCCGCTCGAGGTGAAGATCGTCTGGTTGGCCCCGGCCGTCAGCGACGAGTGCGTGCGCAGCGTCAGCGAGGTCGGGAACGACAGCGAGACGTTCTGCACGTTGCTCAGGCCGGCAGCGTTGCGCAACCGCAGCGTGTGGCCGCCGGTCGGCCGCGCTTGCGGCGGGTAGACGTCGAGCGTCGAGTCGTTGACGATCCGGAAGTAGCCGGTGTCCCAGTTGTCCGGGTTGGTGCTGGTGATGGCCGCGCCGTCGAACTGCACCTCGGTGACGCCGACGAAGTCCGAGCCGGCGAGGCGGAAGAAGCCTTCGGTCACGTTCGGCAGGTCGGTCGGGGTCGACGAGGTGATGGCCGGCAGGCGCAGGTACTGGATGGAGTCGTTGCGGCTCGAGCTGACGTTGCCAGCCTGGTCGCGCACCTGCACGTACACCGTCTTGTTGCCTTCGTTGGCGTTGCCGCCGTTCGACGACAGGTTGTAGGCGACCGGCGAGGTGAAGGCCTGCCAGGCCGACCAGGTCGCGTTGTCGGAGCTCAGACGCACCTGCGCCACGCCGCTGTGGCTGTCGGCGGCCGTGACGGCGACGCTGACGTTGAGGCTCGTGGTGTAGGTGGCCCCGGAGTTGATGGACACCGTGTTGACGGTCGGCACGACCGTGTCGATGAGGAACGGCCCGACGCAGCCGGCGTTGCCGACGTTGCCGCAGTTGTCGCGGCTGCGCACCGCGAAGTAGTAGCCGTTGGCCGAGGTCACCGACGCCAGGCCGGACTCGGTGCGCGAAGTGGTGCCCGCCGAAGTCACGGTGCTGGGCGTGGGGCACGATCCGTTGCCGCGCGCATACTGCTGGTCGGCGACGCCGGCGCAGCCGTTGTCGGTGCCGGGGGTCCACAGGAACGTGATGTTGGGGTTGTTGGACCACACGGTGGTGGTGTGCGTCGAGCTCCGCAACGACGTCGGCGCGTTGGGGTTGAGCCCGTCGACGCAGATCGTGGTCGAAGCGCTGGCCGTCGCACTCGAGCGGTAGTCGGCCGAGCCGTCCACGCGCAGGGTGTAGGTGTTGCTGGTGGCGGGTGCGCGCAGGGTCCACACCGCGCTGCGGCTGGTCCCCTGGCCCGTGGTCATGCCGTTGCTGTTCAGCGCGGGCCACGGGTACGACGGGTGGCTGGTCCCGGTGTAGGTCTGCACGATGCTGTCGGCGGTGGTGCGCTGCAGCTGCGTGATCGTGAACGAGGGCACCACCGGCCACATGCGCGAGTTGTCGAACTCGTCGCCGGTCGACGCCGCGGCCCAGGCACCGGTCATGGTGAACGTGCTGCTGGGCTGCACGCAGTTGGCCGACTTGCTGACCGACAGGGTCGGCTCCGGCGTCTGAGTGTCGCGGATGTGCCAGAAGAGCAGGCCGCTCACCCGGCAAAGGCCGCTGACGCTGTCACCGTACAGCTTGAGGCGCACCGTCTGACCGGCGAACGTCGCCACGCTCAGGCCGGTGACCTTCCACTTGTTGTTGGAGCCGAGGAAGGCGGTGTACTCGCCGGTGTTGCCGGTCGAGCTGTAGGGTGGCGCGTCGACCGACACGCGGATGCTGCTGCGTCGGGCGACGGTGGCGCCGGAAGCCGCCGCCGGCTCGGTCCAGCCCCACACGACGTCGAGCGAGTCGATGTTCGCCGGCACCGCGATGTCGGCGTAGAACCACTCGCCGGTGGTGTCGATGTGGGTGTGGTTGGTCACCACACTCCAGCCGGTCCGCGACGTCCAGTGCATCTTGTAGGCGTTGATGCAGCCCCAGCCGTCGCCGGTGGTGCGTGTGGGCACGCCCTGAACTTCGGAGGAGGCGATGGCCACGACCTGCTGCGCCGGGGGCGAGTAGTCGAGGAAGCCGTAGTGCTGGATGAGGCCGGTGAGGGCGCCGGTGACGTGCGGCGTCGCCATCGACGTCCCGGACTTGTTGCTGTAGCCGGTGGTGGTGCCGGCGGCGACCGAGGTCACGACGTTGCCGGGCGCGCACACCTCGGGCTTCTGCCGGCCGTCGCTCACCGCCGAGCGCGAGAACGACGACAGATGGCCGACGTTGCTACCGAAGTCGTCGAGCGAGCCGACGGTCAGAGCGTTCTTGGCCGAGCCCGGCGAGTTGGTACCACCCCCGGAGTTGCCGGCGGCGAAGATGTAGTTCTGCAGGTTGTTCTGCACCACGTCGTCGAGGGTGCGCGCACCGCTCTCGGTGCCCGACCACGTCGTCGACGGCGGCGCGCCCCAGGAGTTGTTGATGCAGCGCGGTTTGGGGTTGGTGGTCGAACCCTCGACGTAGTCGCTGCCGAGCGCCGAGTACAGGGTGCTCACGGTGCCCTGGGCGTCGCAGGCGTCGAAGAAGTAGCGGCCGACGAACACGCGCTGGCCGGCGCCGCCGTTGCCGCAGTTGGGCGCGGCTCCACGGTAGCGGGCGTTGGCGACGCCGCGGCCGAAGATGGTGCCGGCGACGTGCGTGCCGTGCGTGCAGCCGTCGTCGAAGGCGGTGGTGCCGCCGGTGCGCCAGCCGACCATCGCCTTGCCGCCGAGATCGTTGTGCAGCGGCGAGAAGTCGATGCCCGAGTCGATGATGCCGACGGTGATGGGCTGGCCGTGGTAGGTGCCGCGCACGCGGTCGGTGCCGATCATCGCCTGCGACTGGTCGTGCGACAGCTCGTGCCGCTGCGGCGGCTCGACGTAGGTCACGAAGTCCAGGGCCACGATGCGCTCGAGCTGGGCCGCGGTGACGACGCCGTCGAACACGTGCACGTTCGTGGTGTCGGTGTAGTTGTGGAACTCGAAGCCCAGCGCGGTGAGCGCCTTGTGGAACGGGCCGTTGGGCACCAGGTTCTGCACCGGCACCTCGACCGCGTTGGGGTCTTGGCTCGTCGGTTGCTGTCCGCCGACCAGGCGCCACTCGCTCGCCGGGTTGACGTCGCTGGCGAAGGTGGTCACGTGCACGGCGAAGCCCTCGTCGGGCTTGGCGCCCAGGAGCTGGCGCGCCAGCAGCGGATCGACCTTCTGCGCCGGCTGCGCGTAGCCCACCCAGCGCACGTACGGCAACGATTGCAGGCCGGCGAGGGCGGTGAATGGGATCTTCGCCGCGAAGCTCTGCCACGTGTGCGGCGCGTAGATCTCGACGCCGAGGGCGCGCAGCTGGGCGATCTTGGCCGGGTGGTTGAGCCGGCCCTCGATCATGATGTAGCCGTAGGTTGCGTCGGCGGCGGTCGCGGCCATCGCGGCGATCAGGCGTGGGTCGATCCCCCGCTGCGGCTTGTAGCTGCCACCGAGGAAGGCGAGGACGTACGGGTCGCACTGGACATCCTGACGCACGGTGGCGTCGGCGGCGCCGGCCAGGCGCGTGGGCGTGAAGTCGGGCAGGTCGTCGATCTGTGTGTCGGTAAGGCCGGCGATCGCCACCGCTTGCGTGTTGGGCTGCGGTGTGTTGGCGGCGTCCGGAGCCACGGGCGTGCCGTCGGGCACGGCGACGCGCTGCGGGGACTGCGCGAGCGCGGCGCTCAGCGCGAGCGAAGTACAGAGAGAGGTGCGAAGAACGATGCGAACGGACACGGGCGTTGCCTCCTGAGTTGTCGAGAGAGCGGTGGCCCCGCGGTTTCGAGCGCTCTCGGAACTGTTGCGCGCCCTTTTGCCGGCCGGGACCCTCGCGTGGGGACCGAAAGGGAAACGTCGGAGGAACAGGAGGAGGCGGCAGATGTGGCCGGGAAAAGGAAACGGTGCGCGGCGGCCTTAGGGACGACTCCGACTGGGAGTGGCACCCTCCCCCTCGTCTGCGGGTGCCGCCGAGTCACTCAAGTCTTGCGTGGGGCGGCCGTTCCGGGCTGCACCACCACGCGCGGGCCGACGTCCGCTTCCACCAGGAACTGGTAGGCGAACATCGAGGGCCACAGCTTGGCGAGCCCCGCGGCGATCCGATCGAGCAGACGCAACGGCCAGGCTCGGCCGACCATGTCCTCGATCGGCGGGCCGAAGCCGCGCACCGTGCGCACGCGGAAGCCTTCGCCTTCGATGGTGCGGCAGAACGAACGCACGGAGAACAGGCGGGTGTGCGTCCGGTCGAGGATGCCGCGTTTGCCGTAGTTGAATTGGCCGAACAGCAGCATGAAGCGAACCGCCCAGAACGCGATGTTGCCGGTGCTGGCGATCAAGCGCCCGCCCGGCACCAGCACCGCGCGGATCTCCTGCAGGCCGTCTTCGGGTCGCTTCAAGTGCTCGATCACGTCGAGCGCCACGACGCAGTCGACCTGCCGGCCGAGCGCCCGCGTCACCGCCTCGGCGAATGGGTGGTCGAGGTCGTGCTCGAGGTAGGGGAACGGGAACGCTTCGTCCGGCCGGTGGTGGTCGACGGCGACGACAGGCAGGCCACGCGCGTGCAGCGCGCGGGCCACACCGCCGTGGCCGGCGCCCATCTCGAGCACCGAGGTGCCGTCGACGAAGGTGCGCCGCAGCACCGCCTGGTGCACCGTCGTCGGCGCTTCCTTGAACACGTACTCGGAGTGCTCGTCGACGTCGAACTTGGGGTGGTAGACCAGGTAGACCCGGTTGGCCTTGGCGCGCAGCACGGTCGCGATCGACTGCAGGCCGTAGCGCACGGCGTGGAGCCCGCGCAGGCGTCCGCCGGAGTGCGCCGGGACCGGCACCTCGACGATGCGTGCGCCCTTCCACTGCAACTGGATCGCCACCTCCGTGTCGAACTGCAGACCCTCGCCGTTGTGGCGGTAGGGCAGACGGTCGAGCGTCGCGGTGCGGTACGCCCGGTAGCCGGAATG
Organism: Planctomycetota bacterium; assembly: GCA_041398565.1. Lineage (GTDB taxonomy): Bacteria > Planctomycetota > UBA1135 > UBA1135 > UBA2386 > DATGPD01. The sequence continues at coordinate 1,912,365 of JAWKUN010000002.1, forward strand.
CAGGTCGGTCAACGCGCTGCGCAGCAGGCGCGCCTGAACCGCGGAGACGATGCGGTTGCCGGCTCGGCGGAGCCCGGACATCGCGCCGCGTCGCGGCGCGGCGAAGCGCGTGCCGAAGACCGCCGCGACGCTGGCGTCGGCGAAGGGCGCCAGGAGCGCCGGCAGCTGCGCGGCCGCGTCGGCGACTCCGAGCGGCAGCACGACGACCAGGTCGAGGCCGATGCGCTGCGCGTGCGCGAACGCTGCCTTCTGCAGGGCGCCGTAGCCGGGATCGCCGGCCAGCGCGATGACGTCGAGGTCGGCGGTCGCCGGCACGGCCGACAGCGCCTCGGCGTCGAGCAGGATGCACACGGAGACCAGAGCGGAGCGCAACTCGGCGTCGATCCGGCGCAGCGGCTCCAGTGCTGCTTCCGGCTCGCCGCGCGCCGTGCAGAACACGCCGACCCGGTGTCGGCGCGCGACTCCGAGCCCGGCCGCGCGCGGGTCGCCTGCGCTGGCGTCGGCAAGCATGGGCGGACCGTTCACCTCGGGATTGCGTCGCGGTCGGGCGCCCACGAGGGACCGTCGGGCTCCGTCAGGGGCTCCGGCAGGTGGGTTGGGCTGCAGGTGCTGCGAATCGTCGCGGCGCGCGCGGAATCCGCAGGGCGTGCGATTCGTGACAGTGCCGGGTTCGCCACGCCCGAGCAGCACTGGAAGCCCCAGGCAATAGAGCGGCCTGCGGCCCTCTCTGGTCGGCGCGCAGCGACGACTCGCACCTTCGGTGCGGCCGCAGGCTGCGATGGGCTGCAAGTGCTGCGAATCCTCGCGGCGCGCGCGGAATCTGCAGGACGTGCAATTCGTGACGGTGCCGGATTCGCCACGCCCGAGCAGCACTGGAAGCCCCAGGCAATAGAGCGGCCTGCGGCCCCCTCTGGTCGGCGCGCAGCGCCGACTCGCACCTTTGGTGCGGCCGCAGGCTGCGATGGGCTGCAAGTGCTGCGAATCCTCGCGGCGCGCGCGGAATCCGCAGGGCGTGCGATTCGTGACGGTGCCGGATTCGGCACGCCCGAGCAGCACTGGAAGCCCCAGGCAATAGAGCGGCCTGCGGCCCTCTCTGGTCGGCGCGTAGCGCCGACTCGCACCTTTGGTGCGGCCGCAGGCTGCGATGGGCTGCAAGTGCTGCGAATCCTCGCGGCGCGCGCGGAATCCGCAGGGCGTGCAATTCGTGACGGTGCCGGGTTCGCCACGCCCGAGCAGCACTGGTAGCCCCAGGCAATAGAGCGGCCTGCGGCCCTCTCTGGTCGGCGCGCAGCGCCGACTCGCACCTTTGGTGCGGCCGCAGGCTGCGATGGGATCGAGACGTTCATGCGCGCGGTCCGTGGGACGTCAGCCGGGGCAGGCGTGGGTCGCGCCGAAGTGTGCGGGGCGGGGGCGCGGAGGGCCAGGCTGCCATGGCAGGGGAGTGCGAATCTTCGCGTGGTGGCGACGGCGCGCCCGGACGTCAGCCGGCCGGCTCGGGCTCGCCGAGCTGTTGGCCAGGGTCGGCACGGTGGCCAGGGTCGGCAGGGTTGTCATGGTCGGTAGGGCCGGCAGCGGAGTTGGCTGGCGTACCACGGGACGCGGCGCGGAGGTGCAAGTAGATCCAGGCGCCGAGCCCCGCCCAGGCGATGACGCCGAGCTCGGGGCAGTAGCCGGGAAAAGGGGCGCGGAAGGACGAGTACCACGGGTCCCCTGCGTCGCCGTCGACGAGGTAGCTGCCGTAGAGCGCGCCGGCGAACACGCCCGACGCCACGCCCCAGAACACGCCGACGCCCGTGCTCACCGCCAGCAGCAGCGGCGCCGGGAAGGCGACGTACTGGATGCCGAAGCCAGGGGCGAAGAACAGGAACAGGCTGCTGGCGAGCGCGGTCTGCTCCAGCATCGACAGGCGCAAGCGCAGGCGTGAGGCGAGTGCGATCACCACCGCGCCGCCCATGATGAGATAGCGCCCGAGGAAGAGCACGGCCTCGCGCAGCGGCGTCGCCAGCGCGCGCGTCGACGGCGAGCGCTCGGCGTCGTTGAGCAGCGCCAGGAAGCCCCACTCGTCCGCGCTCGAGTTGTAGGCCACCATGTTGCGGTACATCGCCTCGCCGGCGGAGAGGAGCGGCGGCACGTAGGGCACGATCGCCAGCGCGAGCCCCAGCGACAAGCGAGCGAGGGCGCCCCACGATGGCGCCGACAAGACGAACAGCGGCACCAGCACGAGCGGGATCAGCTTGACGTTGAGCGCGGCGGCCATGGCGAGTCCGGCCAGCCCGTGCCGGCCGCGGTCCCACAGCAGCGCGGCCAACAGCGTCAGCGCCGCGTACAAGGTGTCCGTGTTGCCGTGGTAGGCCGCGACCAGGATCGGCGCCGGCAAGAGCGCGTAGAGCGCCGCTAGGCGGGCACCGCCGTGCCGGGCGAGCAGCACCATCGCCAGGACCTCGCCGAGCAGTGCCGGTAGCTTCAGCAGGCGCGCGAAGGCCAGGACATCGTGGTTCGCCGTCGCCAGCGCCCACACCGAGTACAGGCCGGCGAGGGGCGGATGGTTGTAGAGGCGCTCCGTGCGGTAGGTCTCGGCCAGGCCCAAGCGCCCGACGTGGTCGGCGTGGTTCGCCCAACCGATGACGTCGTTGCTGCCGATCGTCGTCCACCAGAGCCACAGGCGGGCGAGGACGCCGATCGCGATGAGAGCGGGCCACAGTCTTCGCATCGCGCGCATGATCTGGCGGAAACCGGCCGAGGGCAGCCACTGCCGGAAAAAACCTCGGCGACGACGGCGGGGCCCCCGTGACTGGTGCCGGGAGACTTCGGCCGCACTTGGTTGGACCCGCCCCCTCTCCTGGCTAACTTCCCAATTGCCCCGTTTGCGACCCGACATGCCACGCGTGAGAACATTCCGGTCCGGACGAGTCCTGCCGTGCTGGACCCTGGGGCTGGTGTGCGCCTCGCTCGGCGGCCCGGCGGTGCAACAGGCGAACGGTTCGCGCTCGCCTTCTGGCCAGTCACCTTCTGGCCAGGCGCCCTCCTCACAGTCGCCAGCGACTGTGACCCGTCCGTTGAGTTTCCTCACCGGTCGTGTCGTGGTGGGTGGTGGCCTGGCCCGTCTCGACCTGCCCGAAGGCTTCCGCTATCTCGAGCAAGCGGACGCGCGCTTCATGGTCGAGAACGTGTGGCGCAATCCGCCGCGGCCGAGCACGCTGGGACTGGTGTTGCCGCCGAACGGCAACGAGTGGGGGGTCATCGTCTCTTACCAGGCGTGTGGTCACGTGGACGACGACGCCGGACTCGACGCCGACGTGCTCCTGGCCGAACTGCGCGACGAGGTCCTCGCCGCCAACCCGGTGCGCAAGCGCATGGCGCAGCCGGAGGCGCGTATGACCGGTTGGGCCGATCCACCGGCCTACGACGCCGTCGGCAAGAAGCTGCGGTGGGGCAAGGTGCTCGCGGTCGAGGGCCTGGCGCACGAGACCGTGAACTACGAGGCGCGCATGCTGGGTGCGGCCGGCATCCTGTCCCTGCAGGCGGTCGCCGACCTGCACAATCTCGACGCGCTGCGCTTGGCCGTGCAGGGCGTGCTCGACGGGTTGCAGTTCGCGCCGGGAATGCGGTACGGCGACTTCGACCCGAGCCAACACCGCGCCGCGGGCTACGGGCTCGACGCACTGATCGTCAGCGTCAGCGCCAGGGTCCCGCTGTGGCGCGTTCTGCTCAAGCTGGCGATCGCGGTGGCGATCGTGCTGGCGGCCTTGTGGCTCGATGCGCGGCGACGGACGTCCTCGCCGCCAGTGTCGTCGACCTCGTGAGCGGTCGCGGCGCCGCAACCGCGCCGCGACGATCCGGGCTGCAAGTGCTGCGGCAGGCTGCGATGGGACTCTTGGCGTCGATGGTCAGTGGAAAGCGTGCGGGTGCGCCGCTTTCACATTGGTCGTGCCCTCATCGAGTCTTCCTCGGGCGCTGACACGCACCGCTAGGAGTCTTCGCGTTGGCGCATCCAAGTCGCGGTGCGTCGCACGTGACTCACTCCTACTCGCAACTCGATTCCTCACGCTATGCGTAGTCTCGCGCTCGTCTGCGCCGTCGTCGCGGCGAACTCCGTGTTCGCCCAGACGTTCCCGCTCCCGGCAACCACGACCGATCGCACTGCGGTCGAAGGCACCGCGCCGTTCCTCGCGCCCACCCGCATGGTCCAGCGCCGGATCACCGACCGCAACACCCTGTCGCTCATCGGTCTGCCGGCCACGTTCGGCAACTGGGACATGGTGACGTTCGACGCCACCAGCCGCTACGTCTTCGTTCCGGCCGAGGTGGGCGCTGGCGCCGGCATCTTCCGCTACGACACCCAGACCGGCGTGTTCACGACGCTGTTCGTCGGCAACAACACCGGCATCCGCGAGTCCAATCCGGCCAACTTCAACTCCGCGGCCACCGACTATGCGCGCATCGACCCTTGCACGCTGACGCCGTGGAACACCATCGTCACCGGCGAGGAGACCACCGGCGGGCGCTTCTTCGAGGTGACCAACCCGCTGGCCGCCTCGGGGCCCTACACCACGGTCTGGCGCTCGAAGATCCCTGCCGTGGCGCACGAGGGCATCCGCTTCGACTCGCACGGCACGCTGTACTTCATCGACGAGGACAACTCGGGCTCGATCTACAAGTTCGTGCCGGCGACGCCGGGCGACCTCAGCGTCGGCCAGACCTTCGTCCTGAGCGCTGACGCCTTCGCCGCCAACCCGAGCGCCGTGGCCTCGCAGACCTGGAACTCGACGACCAACCGTCCCTTCGATCTGCAGCGCTTCGGCCCGGCGACCTGGGTGCCGATGACCGACGCGCAGGGCAATGCGCTGACCACCGCCGACCCGTTCGCCTACGTGACCACCACCGGCGGACGCACTGCCGCCGACGAGCTCAAGGGTACGCCGTACGGCCGCCCCGAGGACCTCGACATCAACGTCCTGGCCAACGGCCACGAGTGCGTCTACGTGTCGGTCACAAGCGAGAACCGCGTGCTGTCGATCGAGCTGCTCGGCGACACCACGGCGATGGTGCGCCAGTTCGTCAACTTCGACACGATCAACCTCTTCACCGGGACGGACGTCAACCCGCTGCAGAACGACCCCTACACGTCGCCGGGCAGCGGCACTGTGTTCCAGAACCCCGACAACATCTGTGTCGACCACTTCGGCAGCATCTACATCATCGAGGACAACGAGCCCGGTGACATCTGGAAGGCGATCGATGCCGACAAGGACGGCGTCGCCGAGGCGATGGGCCTGTTCCTCAGTGAGGGCGTGGGCGGCGCCGAGCCGACCGGCCTCTACGCCGACCCGAACGACCCGTACCGCTTCATCTGCTGCGTGCAGCACCCGAACAGCGGCAACGACGCGCTGTGGTCGTTCGACACGCGTCCCTACGCCGGCACCGGCGCTGACCTCGAGCTGCGCACCGGCGTGAACCACCCGACGTCGACGGGCCCCGGCGAGTTCGTCAAGACCGCGCGTGCCTTCGATGCGCTGTCGTTCACCCTCGTCTCGCCCAACAGCGGCCTCGACCTGGCGCCCTTCGCCATCTTGGCCCAGGTGTTCCCGACCAGCGCGCCGCCGCAGCCGTTCCTGCCGCCGCTGTGGATCAATCCGTTCGTGCCGTTCTTCTCGCTGGCGGGCGGGTTCTCCGGCGGCTTCCAGTTCCTGCTGCCGCCCGGTGGCAGCACCACGACCCTGCGCGTGCCGTTCGGCTTGAACACTTTCAGCGTCAGCGCCCAGGGCCTGGCGATCTCGCCGCAGGCGACCCTGGTCGCCACCGACGCGCACGAGATCATCTTCAACTGATTGCGAGCCGGCGGCGGGCGCGGATTTCGCGGCCCCGCCGGCCGAGGCCTGGCATCTTGACGATGTGCAGGTCCACGATTCCCGACCGGCAGACGCGGTCCAGCTCACCGATGCGCTCGTGCAGCGGCACGGGGGCGCGGTGCGGCGGCACCTCCGCTTCCTCGGGGCGCCGCCGCCAGTGGCCGACGATTTGACGCAGGAGACGTTCCTCGTGCTCCTGCGCCGGCCGCCGCGCGATCTGGGCGAGGCGGCGCTGGGAGCGTGGCTGCGGGCCACAGCTCGCAACCTGTTCCTCGCGGCGCGTCGGTCGCCGCGTCCGGGTCTCGACCTCGGTGACGAGGACGCGCTCGATGCTGCCTGGCTGCGACTCGAGGGCGACGACGACGGGGCGGCGCGGACGGCGGCGTTGCGTGCGTGCCTCGAGACGCTGACGGCGCGCGAGCGTGACCTCTTGGCGCTTCGCTACGGCGACGAAGCGGGGCGCGCGACGATCGCGGTACGGCTCGGCCTGTCGGTCGAGGGGGTCAAGGCCATGTGGCGGCGCGTCAAGGCTCGCTTGCGCGCGTGCGTGGAACGGAGGATGGGACATGCGGAGTGATCACGGTGGGCACGGTCCGATGGATGCCGACGGAGCGTGGTTGGAGATGACGCTCGAGGACCTCGGCGTCAGCGGCGGTCTGACGCTCGCGCCGGTTGGGTCTCGGGTGGGGGTGCTGGTGCTCGTGCTCGGCGTGTTGGGTGTGGCGCTGGCGACGTGGTCGGGCTCGGCGCGCGGCGGCGGCGCGGAACCCGTGGACAGAGCAAGGGATCGCCGGCCGATCGACGTGCTGTTCGTCGAGGAACGGACGCGCTGGGAGTTTCGCTACGCAAAGAACGCGCTCTTGCGCGACGGCGGGACTCGCCTGCAAGTCTTCCTTCTCGACGGTTCGAGCGGCGCACAGGAGCACAGTCGCGGCGCGCCGGGTCTGGGCGCGCTCCCCGCGCCGACCGAACTCGGGCGCTACCGCGTGATCGTGCTCGGCGACGTCACACCGTCGGCGATCGAGCGAGCGGGAGTGTCGCCTGTCGCGTTCGCTTCGGCCTTGGCCGAGTTCGTCGCGCGCGGCGGTGGCCTCGCCGTACTCGCAGGCGAGAGCATGCCTGTGCTGTGGCGCGGCTCCCCGCTGGTCGAGGTCTTGCCCGTCGCCGACGTGGGCGACTTCGCGGCGCCGGCGGGCGCGGCAGGGCTACACCTCGACATGACCGCGGCAGGAGCGCGCCACCCTGTGCTACGTCTCGGCGAGTCCGGCGCCTGCGATCCGGAACCCTGGCGCCGTCTCACGATCTCCCGCGCGCTTACCGCTGTCGCCCGCCCCGGCGCCGAGATCCTGCTGCGTTCCGCTACCGTCCCCGAACGTCTCGCTCTCGTCGCCGGTGCATGGGGGCGCGGCCACGTCCTCCTGGTCGGCACCGACGATCTCTGGCGCGTGCGGTCGTCATCCCCCGAACTCCACGCCCGCTTCTACCGCAGCCTCGTCGCCTGGCTCGCCAAGTAACAGGGTGGAGTCTGACACGAAAGTGTGGGCATCGTTACGGGAACGTAGCAGTCGGGACGTAGGATGCGCGGCGCGACAGACATGGGCACGTACGAGCCGCAGATCATCGAGCCGAGGGTCCAGAAGTTCTGGGAGGAGCGGCAGGTCTTCAGGACGCCGAATCCCGGCGACCCCGACTTCGACGCCAGCAAGCCGAAGAAGTACATCCTCGACATGTTCCCCTATCCCTCGGGGGCTGGCCTGCACGTCGGCCATCCCGAGGGCTACACGGCGACCGACATCGTCAGCCGCTACTACCGCGCCAAGGGGCACAACGTCCTGCATCCGATGGGCTGGGACGCGTTCGGGCTGCCTGCCGAGCAGTACGCGATCCAGACGAACACGCACCCGCGCGAGGCGACGCGCAAGAACGTCGATACCTTCCGCCGCCAGCTGAAGGCACTCGGCTTCAGCTACGACTGGTCGCGCGAGGTCAGCACGGCCGACCCCGCCTTCTTCCGGTGGACGCAGTGGATCTGGAAACGCCTCTACCAGCAGGGGCTGGCCTACAAGGCGGCGGCGCCGGTGTGGTGGTGCGAGGCCCTCGGCACCGTGCTGTCCAACGACGAGGTCGTCAACGGGCGCAGCGAGCGGGGCGACCACCCGTGCCAGAAGGTCCCACTCGAGCAGTGGATGCTGAAGATCACCGCCTACGCCGAGCGTCTGCTCGGCGACCTCGACCAAGTGGACTGGAGCGAGTCCCTGAAGGTGCACCAGCGTGAGTGGATCGGACGCAGCGAGGGCGCCGAGATCGACTTCGATGTCGAAGGCCACGCCGCGCGCATCCGCGTGTTCACCACGCGCCCCGACACCCTGTTCGGCGCCTCGTTCATGGTGCTTGCTCCCGAGCACCCGCTGGTGGCTCGGATCACGACCCCGGCCCAGCACGACGCGGTGCAGGCCTACGTGTCGCAGGCTGCTTCCAAGAGCGAACTCGAGCGCACCGAGCTGGCCAAGACCAAGACCGGCGTGCCGACCGGCGCTTTCGCCCTCAACCCTCTGTTCGCGCCCGAAGACCCGCGCGCCCGCCTGCCGATCTGGATCGCCGACTACGTGATCGTCACCTACGGGACGGGCGCCATCATGGCGGTGCCGGCGGGCGACGAGCGCGACTTCGAGTTCGCGCGGACCTTCGGTCTGTCGATACCGCCCATTTTCGCCCCTGCCACCGGCGACGCCGAGCGCGACGCCCGGGTGCGCGCGGGTGAGGAGTGCTGGTCCGACGAGGCGCCATTCGTCAACTCGCGCACCGACGGACTCGATCTCGAAGGCCTGTCCGTAGCCGCGGCCAAGCGCGCCGTCGTCGCCTGGCTCGAGCAGCGCGGCCGCGGCCAGGCGCGGGTGCAGTACAAGCTGCGCGACTGGCTGTTCTCGCGCCAGCGCTACTGGGGCGAGCCGTTCCCGGCGCTGCACACGCAAGACGGCATCGAACTCGTCCCCGACGCGGCGCTCCCGGTCGAGCTGCCGGCGATGGACGACTTCAAGCCGGGCGGCACGCCGGAGTCACCGCTCTCACGCGCCGAGTCGTGGGTGCGGACCGAAGACAGCAAGGGTCGTCCGGCGCGGCGCGAGATCGACACCATGCCTGGTGCCGCCGGCTCGAGTTGGTACTTCCTACGGTTCTGCGATCCGCACAACGACCGCGAGTTCTGCTCCAAGGCGGCGAGCGACTACTGGATGCCCGTCGACCTCTACATCGGCGGCACCGAGCACGCGGTGGGACACCTCCTGTACGCTCGCTTCTGGAACAAGGTGCTGCACGACCTCGGCTTGGTCGAGGTCAACGAGCCGTTCAAGAAGCTCTACAACCAGGGCATGATCCTCAGCTTCGCCTACCAGGATCCGCGCGGCGCCACGGTGCCGGCGAGCCTCGTGGACGAAGACGGCGAGCGCTTCGTGCACAAGGAGACGAAGGAGCCGCTCGATCGCATCGTCACCAAGATGAGCAAGCGCTACGGCAACGTCGTCAATCCCGACGATGTCGTGCGCGAGTACGGCGCCGACACGCTGCGACTGTACGAGATGTACATGGGGCCGCTCGCCGACAGCAAGCCGTGGAATCCCAAGGATGTTCCCGGCGTGCACCGCTTCTTGCACCGCGTTTGGCGCCTGGCTGTCGACGAGGACACGCCCGAAGGTGCGGTGGTGGCCAGCTTGCAAGACGATCGCCCTGCCGACGAGACGCTCGAGCGCGCCTTGCAGCGCACCATCCACAAGGTGAGCGGCGACATCGAGCGGTTGGCGTTCAACACCGCCATTGCCGCGATGATGATCTTCGTCAACGAAGCCACCAAGGCCAAGGACCGGCTGGCCCGCGGCCAGATGCTGCGCTTCGTCCAGTGCCTGCAGCCGTTCGCTCCGCACCTCGCTGAGGATCTGTGGGCGCGGTTGGGCCAGCAGGAGCTGTTGGCATACGCATCGTGGCCGGCGGTAGACCCGCGCTACCTGGTCGACGACGAGATCGAGATCGTCGTGCAGGTGCTCGGCAAGAAGCGAGCGGTGGTGCAGGTCGCCGCCGATGCCGACGAGAACGCCGTGCTCGCCGCGGCGCGTGCGGCGGTCACCGAACAGCTCGCCGGCAAGGCGATCGTCAAGGAGATCGTCGTGCCGAAGAAGCTGGTGAACTTCGTGGTCCGGTAGGGCGCCGCCGAGCGGGGCCTCGGGTCGGGCGGACTCGAGAGGGTGGCAGACGCGGCGCCGACAGAGCCAGCCAACCCGAACCGAGCGAGATCATCACCAACGGCATGAAGCGGAGGGCGTCTTCGCCGCCGAACGCCGGCACGGGGTAGCGCCAGACCAGGAACCCCGAGGCCAGGGCGCAGGCGATCAGGATCCTGCCGGTTGCGCGAGGCCGGCGCCACGCGGCGGCCGCGGCGACGGTGCTGGGCAGGAGGCACAGCCCGGCGAAGGCGAGTGCCGGGCCGTTCGCCAGCAGCTGCCCGATGCCTCCACCGCGCGCCGCGAGCTGCAACCACACGACGGTCCAGCCCACGCAGAGAAGCGCGTGCGTGACGGTGGTGACCCCGAGTGCGATCCGGATGACCCGGCGGGGGTCCCGACCGTGTGGGAGAGGGGGTGACGTCACGGCGACAGCCTATGCCTGGGCCCGGATTCCCGGAACGGGGGCGGACAGGATGTCGCTCGGCGCGAGAGTCGAGTCGCGAGAAGACGAGAACAGGGCGGCCCCCGCACGCCGCCGCAGCCTCGTCGAGGCCTCCGAGCCCGGCTGCCGCTGCGCGGCCCGCGGCGGCGCTGGCCTGTGATCGCCGGCACGGACGTGACCGCCTGCTGGACCTGTCCCACCCGGGCCTCGCATACTCGGCGACCCGCAGCGTTCCGCGCCATGCCACCTCCTCGATCCACCGCACCGTGCACATGGCGCCGTCGTCCACGCGCCGGGCGGGGCCATTCGGCGTGAGCGACGCCCGCGAGTACTTCGTCGTCTGCACGCTCGGCCTCGAGGCCGTGGTCGCACACGAGCTCGAGGAGCTCGGCGCACAGGATCTGCGCGTCGGCCGCGGCGGTATCTCGTGCGTCGGCGGCCGCCGGTTGGGCTACGCGATGAATCTGTGGCTGCGTGCCGCCATCCGGGTGCAGGATCTCGTTCTGCGCGGGTCCGCCGGCTCGCCGCCGGAACTCTACCGCTGCGTGCGCGAGGTCGACTGGTCCGAGCTGCTGTCCCCGGCACACACCCTGGCGATCGACGCCAGCGTCATGTCGTCGTGGATGACCCACGGCAACTACGCCGCACAGGTGGTGAAGGACGCCATCGTCGACCAACTGCGCGAGCGCCATGGCGTGCGACCCGACGTCGACCGCGAGCTCCCCGACGTGCCGCTCAAGTTGGTGCTGCGCGAGAACGACGTGATCCTCTACCGCAACCTGTCGGGCGCCAGCTTGCACAAACGAGGCTGGCGCCGCGTGCAGGTGAAGAGTCCGCTCAACGAGGCGACGGCGGCCGGGTTGCTGCTGGCGTCCGAGTGGGATCGGACGTCGAGTTTGGTCGACCCCATGTGCGGCTCCGGTACCTTCCTCATCGAGGCGGCGCACATCGCGATGGGGCGGCCGCCGGGGCTGACGCGGCGCTTTCCGTTCGAGCGCTGGCCCGACTTCGACGCCACCGCTTGGAGCGAGCTGCGCGCCGAGGCGCGCCGTCGCATGCGCAGTGAACCCGGGGTCGAGCTGGTCGGCTTCGATCGGCATCCTGGCGCCATCGCCATCGCCAAGGCCAGCGCCGAAGCCGCAGGCGTCGGCGCATTCGTGCGTTTCGAGCAGCGTGCGGCGGTCGACGCGCACCTGCCGCGGCCGCCGGGCATGGTCGTGGTCAATCCGCCGTACGGTGAACGGCTCGGCGAGGACGAGACGCAGCTCTACGACAGCTGGCGGCAGCTCGCCCGCTTCCTGCACGAGGAGTGCTCCGGCTCGGTGGCGTGGGTCTTGTCGGGGAACGCCGACCTGACCCGGCTCTTGCGCCTGCGCACGAGCCGCAAGCTGCCCGTGCGCAACGGCCCGCTCGACTGCCGGTGGCTGCGCTACGAGATTCGTTGACGCGGGCGCCGGCTCGGTCCGCTCAGCACGCGGCGGGCGAGGACGACGGCGGGCACCGCCAGCAACAGGACCAGAACGAGATGCCAGGGATCGCGCGGACGCGGGTGTCCGGCCGAGGCGCTGCGCGTGCCAGGATGGCTCGGTTCGGCCGCCAGTTCGAGGTGATCGAGTGCGGCGAGCAGTCCCAGGTTGCCAGCCAGCTCGGTGCGTGTGCGCCGGCGTAGCAGCGGCGAGCATTCGGGCCACAGGGTCGCGAGGGTGGCCGTGGCGACCGGGTCGCGGTCGACGAAGGCCGTGGTCGCGGCCATCTCCGGCAGCAGCTGCTCCTCGCGACGGCGCGCCAGGGTCGAGAGCGCACACTCGCGTACGAAGTCCGGGGCTTGCAGCAAGGCCAACAGGCAACGAGCGCTGCGCTCCGAGTCGAAGCGCGCCAGCTGCAGCGCGGCCTCTTCGCGGCGGCCGTCGCGCGCGGCGAAGGCCAGCGTCGTCCACCGCTCCTCCTCGCTCATCGGCTTGGTGACGTGCCGCCGTGCCAGGGTGGCCAGCAATGCCGGCAGGGTGAGGCCGCCGCCGCTGCGACCCTCGAACTCGAAGGCCTCGCCGCTGGTCGTGCAGCGCACGACCAACTCGCCGCACTCGCTGGCGCCGAGCGAGAGCATCAGGCCGAGCGGACTCTCGGTCTCGATGCCCGTCGCCAACACGCCCACCAACGACCCGACGTCGAGCCAGCTCGCCTTGCCCGGGGAGCGGGTCGCGTCGACGCACGCGACGAACGTTTGCAGAGGTTCGAGCGCCAGCGTGGCAGTCCGACCGCTCCAGGTCTCGTGGCCGCCGGCGTCGCAGCGCACGGCGACGACGCCGCCCGGCAGCACGATGCGGCCGCGAAGATAGTCGGTGTCGATCGTCGTCGCCGCGTCGACCCCGAGGTGCAAGCCCGCCTCGTCGATCGAGACCGCCAGTGGGCCGAACGTGTCGATGTCGTCGAACCCGAAGCGCGACAACTGGCCGCGCGCGAACACCAGGCCCGGCGGCCCGCTGCGAGCCGCATCCGCGGTCAGGTGCACCTCGAGTCTCGCCTGCGCCTGGGTCGAGACCGCGAGCGCACAGGCGATGACGCTCGGGAGTCTCACCGGTGGGGTGCGACGAAGTCCTCGCTCGTCGGCTCCAGGGCACTGTCGGCCTCCTCGTCGTCGGCCGAGTACACCCCGCTCTCGCCGACGGTCAGGTCGACCTCGTCTTGTGGACGGAACTGCCCCGACTGGCTCGAAGCAGCCATCGCTGCCCAAGCTTGGCCCTGGGCACGCACGCGGGCGCGGCGACGCAGGAGGCCGGCCAGGAGCAGGGCGCAGACGAGTGCAATCGCGACGCCGAGCACGGCCAGACGGTGATTGGGGTTGAGTTCGCTCCAGGTCTGCTGGGCGCGGGTCACCAGTCGCTGCACGGTCGCGGAGAACGACCTCGAGGTCGAGTCGTCGCCGGTGCCCTGGCGGCGCACCGCCTGCAGCGACACTTCGACCAAGGGCAGGAGCTCGCGCGACTCCTGGGCCAAGCGGCCCTCGAGGGCGCGCACCGTGACCGGGTCGCGCAGCTCCCCGAGGCGTTGGATGGCGTAGCGGCGCAGCATCGGCTGCGGGTGGTCGAGGACCGCCACCAGGGTGGTGGCTTCTTCCTTCGCTGGTAGCTTGGGCGAGAGCACCTGGAAGGCGTAGGTCAGCGCCTGCACGGTCCGCGCGTCGCCATCCTGTACGGCGGCGGCCGCCTGCAGGATGGGCGACGGGTCGCCGATGTCGGCGAGGGCCAGCAACGCCAGGGCACGGTCGCGCTGGTCGCGTTCGGCCCCGGCGTCCTTGGGCAGGATGCCGAGCAGCGCGGCACCGGCTTCGGCGGCGCGCAGCTTGCCGAGGTTGGCGGCAGCGAGGGCGCGCAGCTCCGGCGCCTCGCTGGTGAGCGCTTCGATGGTCGTCTGCGTGCTGCGCGGGTCGTTGATCTGCAGCAGCGCCCACATGGCGTGCGTGCGCACCGTGAGGTCGGGGTTCTTGGCGACGAGAGTGACCAGACTGGGCACCTCGTCGGCCAGCTTCAGGCGTCCGGCCGCGTGCGCGGCGTAGGCGAGCGCGGTGGGATCGGTGCCGCTCAGTGCGGCGTGCAGTTCGGCCCTGGCCGCCTGCACGTCTCCTTCGCCTGCGGTGAGCGTCGCCACGGCGCCGGCGAGGGCGCCGGCTGCGGCAGCAGACGTGGTGGCCGCCTTCGCCGTCATCGACTCGGCGGGAGCAGCATCGGCCACGCGCCAACCGCTGCACATCGACGAGCCGAAGCCGTTGGTGTAGACGTCGGCGACGTCGACGGCGGCCAGGCCGGCGACACGAGCCATCACGTCGTTGACCAGGTTGGGGTGCTCGCTTGTCGCTGCGAAGACGGGACCGGTACGCTGCGACGCTGGCCAGGCCACGGCGACGAAGTCGGCCGCGTGGGCAGCATCGCCGTGGAGGATGGTCAGGCGGTAGCCGTCGCGTTCGTAGGTGTGGGCGTCGACTGGCTGACCCAGGTCACTGGCGGGCAGGCGACCGTCCTCGATCAGCGCCCCCAGGCTGACGCTGCCCTTGCCCTCGTGGCTGGAGCGGTAGTCGCGCTCGGCGGCGACCAGACGCCCGAGGAGCGCCGGCATGGTGATCTCCGGCCGGGCCTTGGCGACCGTATCGGCGCCCAGGGCGACGAGGGTCGGACAAGCGATGCCGGCGCCGATCACCATCGCCATGGTCACGAAGCCGCCGATCGGCGACTCCACGTGCATGCTGACGTCGTGTTCGTCGCGCGCGGCCGAGGACGTCATCGCTGTGTCGTCCGAGACTGCCTGGCGTAGGGCGGCGAGGCCGGCGGCGAACATCGCGTCGGTGGGCAGGTCCAGGGCCATACCCTCGGCGCGCCCCAGGGCGCTCTCGATCTGCGCCAGCAACGACCGCACCTTGGTGGTGGCGAAGGCGGAGAGTCCGCTGTCGACCTTGATCCTCGGCTCGGTGCCCGGCGGGGCCGACATCTGGTCGAGGGTGCGCTGCATGCACGCGGTCGACGACGCGAGCACCAGGCTGTCCTCGGTCACGGCGAGGGCATACTCGGCGCCGGCTACCGGCAGGACCAGCGTGCGGTAGCCGTTGACGCTCTGCTCGTGCAGATCTCGCATGCCACTGGTGACGCGGCGCAGCGACCGCTCGAACATCGGCGCGTCGGCGAGCTGCACGATCAGCGCCGTCCCCGGCGAGTCTTGCGAGGTCCATTGCAGGCTGACCACCTGATTGCCCACCTTGCCGAGCAACTCGTCTTGCAGGTTGACCCCGACCGCGTCACCGGCGGCCGCAAGACGTGCCTCGAGCATGCGCCCGACGCCGGGGGCCACCTCGGACAGCAGCCGCATCGAGGTGTGGAACAGGCGCTGCAGGTCGACCGCGCTGGCGCTGAACGAGTCGACGTCCGCCGGCATGAGTGCGGCGACTTCGCTGCGCAGGGTCGCCTTCGGGGCCAGCAGCTCGGCGAAGGGACCGTTTCGCGGCCCCGGCCAGGCGATGTGCACGTCCTCGACGAACTGCGAGTCTTCGCGAGCGAGGCTGAAGCCGACGCCGGTGATGCGCGTGAGGTCGAGGGCACGCAGGATCCCCTGCAGCTTGTCGGCGCCGGCGGCATCGTCCTTCATGCTGTCGACCACGACCTCGGCGATCAGGCTGGGCCGCAGCCAAAGCGTCAACAAGCGGTCGCTCTGCGACGACGCGACCAGTTCGAAGTTGGCGAACCCGGGCGTGGTGGCCAGCGAACGCGGCTCCTCGGCAGCGCGCAGGCGGGCGAGCGCTTCGCCGATCGTCGCCGACGAGTCGCCCGCGAGGATCTTGTTGTCGGCGATGGTGACGGCGGCACGCCCGGTCGATGTCGTCAGCGTCCAAGTGCGCGCATTGCCGTCCTCGGCCGCCATCGCGCTGACGTTCGGCGCCTGGCGCAGGCGATCGAGGAGCTGCGCGAACACGGTGGCGTGGTCCTGGGCGTCGGCGACCACGAGCCAGTGCGGCGTGCCGTCGCCGTCGAGGCCGGTGAGACCGACGGTGAGGCCGTTGTGCGGCAGGGTCAGCCACTGCGCCAAGGCGACGCCGGTGGTGTCCGTCAGCACGCGGTCGAGGCTGGCGGCGGTGACGCCACGCTCACCGAGCTCGGCCACCAGCGCCGTGACCAGCGGTGTCTCCGCCAAGGCGTCCATCTGCGCGGTCGACGCCGCCAGCGACAGGCAGGCGAGCGTCGACTCGGGAAACGCGCGCGCGTGTGCGACCACTTCGGCCGGCAGCGCGATCGGCTTGGCCTCGCCGTCGGGGGCGGTCGGTGCCTGCGGCATCACGGCCGCGAGGAGGAGACTCGGGAGCGAATGGAATGGCGTCATGGCGTCGTCGACAGGCCGCGCGAACGGGTCTTGACCGGTTATCGGGTGACGAGCGTCTTCCTCTTCACCCTCACGGGTCCGATCGGAGACACCGGTGTCGAGGAATCGACCGCATTTCGTGGCGCGCTCTGGCCGATAGACCGTGGGGCCTCGCCATGTGGCGGGCGCACCATCCGAGCGCATGCTCCGACGCATTCTGCCAATCGCTGCCGCGCTGCTGGCCCTGGGGGGAGGTGTGGTCCTCTGCCTCCTGGGGCGGAGCTGGACCCCGGCCGTACAAGCGGCGTTGGGCGCCGGCTGGCTCGCGCTGTCGGTGGGGGGCGCCGCTTGGATCGTCGCGGGCCGCCTTCGTGACGGCTACGAAGTGTCGATCGAGCAGACGATCCGCGCTCTCGACGCGGTGCGCGAGGGCTCCGTGGCGAAGGTGCCGCTGGTCGGCCCACCCGACATGCAGGCGCTGATGCGCAAGGTCAACATGGCGACCATGGCGGCCGAGGAACGCAAGCGCCAGAGCCAGGCCAACCTGTTGTCGCTGGAGGTCGCCTTCGATCGCATCCACTCGGTGCTCAATTCGCTGAGCGAGGGGGTGATCGTCATCGACGGCATGCGCGAAGTGGTGATCGCCAACCCGGCGGCGCGCGCGCGCATGCGGGGCGAACCGCGCATGATCGAGGGTCGACCGGTGGTCGATCTCCTGGGAGACGACCTGCGCGAGCGGGTGGCGCTGGCGCTGGAGACGCTGCCCAAGGCGCCGGATGGTCGCATCCTGCTCACCGGCATCGAGCACGGTGGGCGCGTGCTCGACGTGTCGATCGTGCGCGTCAAGTCGAACCGCAGCGACCAGGACTTCGGCACGGTGCTCGTGCTGGTGGACGTCACGGCGACGC
Organism: Planctomycetota bacterium; assembly: GCA_041398565.1. GTDB lineage: Bacteria > Planctomycetota > UBA1135 > UBA1135 > UBA2386 > DATGPD01. The sequence goes on from JAWKUN010000002.1 coordinate 1,929,616, forward strand.
ACGAGATGGCGCGGCTCAAGGACAGGTTCCTTTCGTCGGTGAGCCATGAGCTGCGCACGCCGCTCACCAACATCTGTTCGTTCGCCGAACTCCTGGTGCAGCAGCTGCACGAGGGGACGGCCGAGGACTGCGGCGAGTTCGCCGGGATCATCGAGACGGAAGGCAAACGGCTGAGCGAGCTGGTCGACGACGTGCTCGACTACAACGCGCTGGAGAACGGCACCGCGGCTTGGGACGACGTCGATGTCGACGTCGTCGATGTCGTGCGACAGGCGCTGCGACGGGCCAAGCCGCGGGCTGCCAACGCGTTCCTCCAGCTCGAGGCGGGCGACCTGCGCGGCGACCTGCGGGTGCGCGGTGACCGCGTCCAGCTCGGCAAGGTCCTGGACAAGCTGCTCGACAACGCCGTCAAGTTCACACCCGGTGGCGGCACCATCCGCGTCGACGTGCGCGCCGTCTCGGGTTTCGTGCAGGTGTCGGTCAGCGACAGCGGCATCGGCGTTGCGCCCGAGAGCCGCGAGACCATCTTCGAGAAGTTCACCCAGCTCGGCGACACCCTCACCGACAAGCCGGCCGGCGCCGGCCTCGGCTTGGCCATCGCCCGCCGCATCGTCGACCGCACCGGCGGCAAGATCTGGTGCAGCGCGTCCGAGCTCGGCGGCGCCTGCCTGAACTTCGTGCTGCCGTTGGCGGAGACGCTGGCCGAAAGCGGCGAAGCGAGCTCGGGCGAGCACCCCGCCGTGTCGACGGCCCCGACGCACGGCTGAGCCAGCCCCTCGCCGTTGCCCCGCGGACGTGAAAAGCTTCGGCGTCCGCCCGTTGCACGTCGCCGGTCCGCACGCTACCTTCCCGCCACTCACCGGCGGGCCGTTAACTCAGTTGGTAGAGTGCGATCGTCACAAGGTCGAAGTCGCTGGTTCGAATCCAGCACGGCCCACCACACAAGCCCAGCGAAAGACGCGTGTTGCGTCCACCGGTCGTCAGACCGTGCCGCGCCGAGACGGACTCGGAAGAGGGTGCTGCACCCTAGCAGGCATGGAAACGACCGATGCAACCGACCGAGAAGCGGGCCGACGAGCGGCCCCGTGACGACGTCGACGGCGGCAAGTTGCCGCGTCGGCCCCCCAAGATGGTGAGGAATCGCCGTGGCGCCCGCGTGCGCCTCGACGGCCGCGACCACTACCTCGGCAGGTGGGGGAGCAAGGAGGCCAAGGTCCGCTACGGCGAACTCATCGCCCAGTGGGTGGCGAACGATGGCCGGATGCCGCTGTTCGAGAAGCCCGATCCCGTCGGCGCGACCATCGACGAGGTGATCACCCTCTACCGGGACAACGAGCTACCGACCCGGCCGCCGTCCGTTCGGCAGCGCATCAAGGTGGCGCTGCGCACCGAGCTGCTGGGCCAGGGCCTGACCCGTGGCATGGTCAACGTGAAGCTGCGGATGATCCGCGACCTGTTCGCGTGGGGAGCCACGATCGGCAGGGTGCCCGAGGGCGTGCCGTTCCGCCTCGCGGCCGTGAAGTCCCTCCGCCGCGGACAGGGCACGCGAGAGAGCCGAATCGTGCAGCCGGTCGAGTGGGAGACCGTCGACGCCACGCTGAAGCACGCCACGGAGCCCGTGCGCGGCCTGATCCTATACCAGTGGCACACCGGCGCCCGGCCGGGCGAGGCCTGCGACAGGAGGTCCGCCAGCCTGCCCTCGACCTGGAGCAACGCCCGCGCACTGCCGAGCCCAACCGGCAACGAGCTGTGCGACGGCGGAACGCTCGATCAGGCCGCCTCGAAGCCGCGCAGTGCGGCACCCTGCCGATCCTGCGCCGGGCGATGACGCTGCTGCGCGGCTATGGCATGACCACGATCACCCTGTGGCAGGACCTCGCGCGGATGCAGACGCTCTACGACGACTGGCGCACGCTGCTCAACAACTGCGCCGTGGTCGAGACCCTCGGCGCGTCGACCTGGGAGATGGCGAAGAACCTCGGCGACGTCTTCGGCGTCGCGCCCGAGGTGCTTCGCGACATGCCACCGGAGCACGCGCTGGTCTCGGCGCCAGGCACACGCCCGTTTCAGGTCCGGAGGTCCGACTGCCTGCGCGACCGGCCGTTCTGTGACCGTCGCGGGTCCAACCCGTGGTTCAGCGGACCGGGACCAGGCGCGTCCGCCGGACCCTTTGGGCGGTGAGGTCGCACCACAACGAAACCGCGCGTCAGGGCCGATCGAGACTGCTGTCGACTTCAGGGTGCTCGGACGAGTCGCCTTTGGGTCGCCGACAGGCGCATTGCTGCATGCAGGGCTATGTCGCCAACACGCACCACGACTGGTTCGACTTCCTTCGCGCGACGAGGGGTCTCGGACGAAGGGCGAGTCGCCAGTCCTCTGGCTCATCCCACCGGCATGCTCTGGCTCACAGCAACTGAGCTCCGCATGGAGTCTCGCATCGAACGCCAGACCGACCCGCCCCACTGGAACCAAGAGGCCAACAAGCCCTGCATGTGGGCAGTTCCCATCCAGCCGGTCGGCGGCTGGTGGTAGCAACGGTAGGCCTTTACGTTTCTTGGCTGTCACACGCACGCTTCCCGTACCGCCTACTTGGTCTATCCCCGCATCCCTTCGGTACTCCCTTCTGTAGCACCCACCACTGTAGACTCCGAGGCCCTTGGACAAGGGACATTGCTCCCAATACTAACCACGATATGCTTAATGTGGGCGCTCCCGCGTCTCGCTCGAGCCTTGGGAACTCCACTCCATCTTGGGCCACGGTTGCCCCGATCCGCAATGCGCTCACCCCCAATAACATCAAGATTGCACTGTTTGCTAATTGGAGCCATCGGTATCGCGGCCACCTCAGAAGGCTCACAACCCACGGGACATTGGCCATTATGCCAACGGCAGCTCCAGACACTACGGCGTCGACTCGAGTGCTCATTGGCACAGACGCGTCACGGAGCATACCGGTCGGCATCGCAATAAGGGACGCAGTTGCTATTGGGGCTATTGCGTATAGCGCCCACGCGACCTTGATCGCAAATTTCCTCATTTCCTGCTCACGCTATTGGCCACGTTTCCTCACCAACCGTGTTGTTGGAGGAAAGAGCTCGCCGACTTGCACTCGGCGTGTGTGTTCTTCCCCTGGCCGCAGCTGACACACCGAGCATCTGACCCGATAGGCGTCGAGGACCTGGTCGCGGAACAGCTCCTGGTGCAGGGGTTGTTGGGCCTCCACAGTTCGATAACGGCGCAACAGCGCCAAGTCCGGGGCGATGGTCTCTGCCACCATGTGGGCGGCGATCGAGCCCAAGTCGCGCACATCGACCTGCAACGTGAACGCGAGCGCCGCTGGGTCGTCGCCGACGACGAAGACCGGAAAGACGAGCACGTACCGCGGGGACACGGTTCCGTGGAAGTAGATCAAGGGGCGACGTTCGCTCATGGCGCGCCGCAGCCCCACCTTGTCCCGATGTTGGGGATCGGTTCCCCTGTATCGGTAGTGGAGGAAGCCGTCGGCGCCGAACCGGTCGTCGTACGGTCGCTCTTTGCCACGCTTCAACGGCGCAGTCGTGATCGACAGGGGTAGCTGCACGCCGACTGGGGTGAAGATCCCTTGCGGACCCACGAGGCGTACACGTCGGCCGTCAAACTCGAAGCCCTCCTCCAGCACGCCCCGCCGCAGCGACGGCCCGTGGCGCCGCTTGAGCTCGTTGAGGTGTCGGAAAGCGGCGAGCCGCAGGCCGACATCCTCCTGATCGGTGAGCATCGCACCCGTGTTCTACCCGGCGGCCTGCGTGTCCGGCAAGATCGCGGCGCCAAGCGCGGTCTTTGGCGCTCGCCGGCGGCGCTCACACCCCGGGGTACCGCCCCGCGAACAGAAACACCTCGCGGAGGTCCTTGTGCTCGCCAACGGCACTCGCGACCTGCACCGTGATTCGGTTCGGGTCGTCCGGCGCGCAACTCCAGAGCGGGCGCATCGGTGGCTGCGTCCCGAGCGCGCTGCCGACCTCCTGGCCAAGGTCTTGCGCACGAGCGATCGCACGCGCGATGGCGCGGCCGACATCGTCGCCCGGGACTGGCTGCCTGGTTCGAATCCAGCACGGCCCACCATTCCTCGCGCCTGCGGCGCGAGGAACGTCGAGCCGTGCTGTCGTCTGCGCGATCAGCGTCGCTGAGGCGACGCTGATCGGAGCGAATCCAGCTCCGCGAATCGGCCAGGTAGGGCGAATCGGCGGCAGCGAAGGATCCGGACTGGCTCGTGACGGCCACCCTCGCGCGCGCGACTTCGAGGCCGTCTGTCGATCGGCCGCCTCCGGGTCACCCGGTGCCGACGACGCGGCGGCAGGCGGAGAGTGCGGAGGCGAGCCAGGCTCGCGCTTGTCGCTGCGGGTGGCCACCGGCGAGCAGCTCGGTGCCGGTGACGATAACCGAGGTGAAGTCGGTGGTGTGCCACTCACCGGGGCCGGAGAGCGGCGGCAGGGCGGCAGCGTTCTCGCCGTAGGGCGAGCAGTAGAAGTAGGGCTCGGCGTAGTGCGAGTCTCCGGGCGAGAAACCCAGACCGATCGTCGCCGCGGCGGCGGTGCCGGTCACGGGCAACAGGACGCCGAGGTCGAAGTGGTGTGGCCAGACGCGGGCCGGCGACAGCGCCGGCTCGCGCGTGGCGAGCTCGCCGAAGAGCGCGGCGGCGTTGGCGAACCAGCAGCCGAGTTCGGCGCGGGCCGCGGTGCGGTCGCCGGTGAACGCGCCGCCGTCGAACAGTGGATGTGGAGGCAGGTCTTCGTAGCGGCGCGGCTGCACGGCCGCGCCGCACAGACGGCGTGCCGTGCTGTCGGCCCAGGCATGGGCTTCGGCCAGGGTGCGGCCGGGCAGGGGCAAGCGGGCGGCGATCTCGGCGCCGCGGTGCCAACGCAGCTCCAGATCGGCGACGGCCAGGGAGGCGTGCTGCTCGGGATGCTGGCGCAGCGGCCAGGTGCGAAGGGCCAGAACCTCCGTATCACCGCGAGCGTCGACGGCGAAGTTCGTGTGCGCATCGTCCTCGGCGTGCGGCAGCAGCGCGTGCGCCACCGACGCCAGGGCCAGCGCGCCGGCGTGCAGCTGGAGCCGTTCGTCACCGAGCGAACGCGCCTCCAAGTCGAGTGGTAGCCAGCAGCTCACGACGACTCCGATCCCGGGCTCGAGCCGTCGGCTTCCTCGGCAGGTAGATGGCTGCGGCACGCCTTGCGTCCGCCGCGCGGCACGGGTGCCGCGGTCCGTTGCTGCTGTAGGAGAGTGCGCGCGAGTTCGGCGGCGCGGACGACCAGCGCGCGCGCGCCTTCGTGCAGCTCGGCGCTGTGCTGCACGTGGGCGACGTTGTGCTCCATGTCTTCGGCCGACCAGCCGCGGCTGTGGGCGACGAAGGGGAACGGCGGGAAGTGGCAGCCCAGTTCGCCGAAGAAGCCGAGCATTGCGCCGGCCACGGCCTGCACGTTGTCCTGGCCGCCAGTCACCACGAAGGCGGCCACCTTGTTGCGGAGCAGCACCCGGTTCCTGGTGGTGATCTGGTTCTGGATGCAGTTCATGCGCTCGGCCATCTTGTAGTAGAGCGAGCTCGCTCCGCCCCAGCGGATCGGGGTCGCCACCAGGATCAGATCGGCCCAGAACACCACTCCCTCGTACACGCGATCCATCTGGTCGGTTTGGTCCATCTGGGTGATGGAGCACGGCCAGGTGCACGCACGCGCCGCCTTGCTGTAGTAGCCCTCGCACGCGCGGAACGACAGCTCGTGCAGGGCGATGTGGCGCGTCTGCGCGCCGAGCTCGCTCTGGGCGTGCGACAGCGCGGTCTGCAGAAGAGCGTCGGAGGTCGAGTAGCGCGGATGCTTCGCGTCCATGGCCGTGGTGGAGATGCCGAGCACGCGCAGAGGCCCGGGCTCGCGTGTCGGTTCGCGGTCCAGCGGGTGCTTGGCGTGCGGCAGCTTGTTGCGCGACGTCGCCGGCTCGAGATCGACCCGCACGCGGCCATCGCGCACTTCGACGGCATGGCGCGGTACGCGATCGGCCTCGAAGCCGGGCTCGCCTTCCCCCGTGCGGCGGTGGAACTTCCAGTGATGCCATGGACAGACCACGTAGTCGCCGTCGAGTGAGCCGTCGCCGAGTGGCCCCGCCACGTGGTTGCACACGCCCGAGATGGCGCCGAACTCGTCGCCGATGCACGATAGCGCGATCGCGGTCCGTCCCACGCGCAGTTGGCGCAGCGGCGTCCCGCGCAGGTCTTCGACGGGACCGAGATCGTGCCAGCGCGGGGACATGGCACGAGCTTCGGTGGGCGATCGGCGGGTATCAAGCCGTGGAACGTCGCGTCATCGGGGGGCCTCGGACTCGCCTGCGCCGGATGACTCGGAGCGCTCGGCATCAGGGCCGAGTGCCGCCAGGGGAGCACGCGTGGGGCCAGTTGTTAATTGCTGTTGAAAAGTGTCTTGCGTCCACATGTCCGCCTCGGCCCCTCCGCGTCCCAGCCGTCCAGAACCCGCCTCGATCTTGGCTCCTACTTCATGCCGGTCTTCCTCGGGTCTTCATGGTTCTTCGTAGGTTTCCGCGCCGTTGGGTGGCGGCGGCTGCCACCTCGCAAGGCAACGAACCCCTCGCTCTCGACCTCTCTCAGAAGACGGTACACACGTGACCAACTCTCACTTCCAGAAGCTCGGCCTCGGCTTGGCGCTGGCTGCCTCGACCGCGGTCGCCCGCGCCCAGACCGAAGTCTTGGTGACCGCGGACATCACCACGTCGACGACGTGGACGCCCGCCAACACCTACAACCTGCAGCAGCAGATCTACGTGCGCAACGGCGCCACCCTCACCATCGAGGCGGGCACCATCCTGGCCAGCACCACCAACCTCGGAGGCAGCTTGGCCGTGTCGCGCGGCAGCAAGATCTTCGTCAAGGGCACGGAGAAGAACCCGGTCATCATGACCTCGAAGGCCGACGTCCTCACCTGGGCGGGCGGCAACCCCAAGACCGGCACCTGGCGTGAGGCCTGCAACGAGTGGGGCAACCTCACGATCATGGGCAACGGCTACATCTCCGAGGACGCCACGTCCGGCAACGTGCCGACGCCCAACGCGTCGAACGTCGCGGCCATGGAAGGCCTGATCGGTAGCGGCCCGAACGACCCCAACGTGCTCTACGGCGGCGGCAACGACGACGACGACAGCGGTACGATCTCCTACCTGTCGCTGCGCTACGGTGGCCGCGTCATCGGCCTCAACAACGAGCTGAACGGCTTGTCGCTGGGTGGCATCGGTCGCGAGACCGACATCCACCACGTCGAGATCATGAACAACGTCGACGACGGTGTCGAGATCTGGGGCGGCACCGTCAACCTCAAGTACTTCAGCATCTGGAACATCGGCGACGACAGCTTCGACATCGACCAGGGCTGGCGCGGCAAGGCCCAGTTCGGCCTGATCGTCCAGGGCTACAGCGTCGACGCCAGCCAAGGCAGCGGCGTCGGCGACAACTGCTTCGAGACGGACGGCGCCGAGGACTCCAGCTGGCAGCCGGTCACCACCACCTCGATCTACAACTTCACCGTCATCGGCCAGCCGCAAGACGGCGACCGCCTCACCGCTTGGCGCGACAACGCCAGCGTGCAGTACCACAACTGCATCTTCATGAACGGCGGCGAGGAGCTCGTCGGCTTCGACAACGTCGACGGCGACGGTGCCCACGGCTACGGCTTCGAGAGCACCGTCGACTGGCCCACGCACTGGACGACGCCCCACACCACCTTCTCCACCGTGAACGCGCCGGCCAACCCCGCGCTGTTCTACACGGCGCAGACCTCGGGCAACTGGTGCGAGATCACCGACAGCGTGTTCTTCAGCAACCTCAACGCCAACGCCTACACCCAGGCGACGGCGCGCGGCGTCTTCAACACCGCCAACAACAACGTGACGGCCACCGCGTCGCCGATCGTCACCATCAACCGCGGCCCGGCCGTGGTGCGCGGTGGCAAGGTGATGGAGCCCGTCATCCTGCTCAACCCGATGCCGGCCAACGACGCCGTGACCAGCGTCCGGTTCGCTCCGTACGACGGCTTCTACTCGTCGGCCAAGTACCGTGGCGCCTTCTCGCCGAACAACAACTGGCTGTGCGGCTGGACGGCCTCGACGGCCTTCGGCTTCACTCCCGCGAGCCCGTGGTGCGACCTGGGCTTCGCGCGCGCCGGCACCAACGGTGACTCCGTGCTCGCCGGCTTCGGCCTCTTGGGCTCCGGCAGCACCACGACCCTGGCGCTGTCCAACGCGTTCGCCAACTCGCCCACCGTGCTGGTCATCGGCTTGGCTCGCGGCGACCTGCCGCTGTTCGGCGGCACGCTGGTGCCGAGCCTGATCGGTGGCGTGTTGGTCCAGATCAACACCGACCCCACCGGCAGCCTGGCGCTCAGCTTTCCGTTCCCGCGAGGTGTGCCCAGCGGCACGAGCCTCTACTTCCAGGCGGTCACCTTCGATCCCGGTGTCACCCCCACGAACCTGCAGTTCTCGAACGCGGTCTGCGCCACCAAGCCCTGACGGTTGCGGCCGAGGGCGCGGGGGTCGGTGCGCAAGTGCCGGCCGAGTTGCTCAGGCCACGAACGGCACAGGAAAACCGGCCGGCCCGTGTGAATGCGCTCGCGCCTTCACACGGTCGGCCTGCCTGCATTCTTGGAACACAGTCGGCCTCCGGCCCTTGAGCCTCATGTCTCGCTCGTCTCGGTCTCGGTTGTTCTCGTTCCTGCTGGCGGGCCTGTGTGCTGCACAGGAAGCGCCGCCTCCCGCGTCGCCAGCGCAGCCGCGCTCTGCCGCGGCGGAGGCTCGGATGGCCGACCGGCCGTTGCCGGATGCGACTTCGCACCTGCTCGATCTTGCGTTCGGTGCGGCCAGCGCGCTCCCGCTCGACCCGCACATCAAGACGCGCTCGCTGGCGCAGGAGTCGGTGGTGTCGGCTTGCCTGACGCTCGATCAGCCTGAGCGCGCCGGGCGCCTGGCCAAGTCCATCGCCAACTGGCGGCGCGCCGCCTGTGTCGCCGACCTTGCCAGCTACCTGGCGCATCACGGTGCCGGCGCCATGGCGCGCGAGCGCTTGCGTGAGGCCGCGAACTTGGCCGACGGGACCGCTGCCGTCTCCACCAACGCCCAGGAGTGGCGACGCGATCGCGTGCGAGTCAAGATTGCCGGCGCCTACCTGGCTCTGGGTGACTCCGAACAGGCGGCCAAGTTCATGGATGCCGCGGTGCCGGTCGAGGCCGGCAAGGTCGAGGCCACCAAGGCTAGGCTCATCGAAGCCGACGACTACGCGGCTCAGGTCGAGGCTCTCGACGCCATGGTGGCGAGCGGCGACTTCGACCAGGTGCAGAACGCGCTGGCGGCGTGCGCCGAGCTGTACGCGCGCTTCTACGGCGACGAGGAGCGTCGCGGCGCCATGCGGCAGCGCGTGCTCGAGGCCTACCCCAAGCTGCCGTTGACCGTGCGCATCGCCGTCGTGTCGAAGCTGGCGCGGACGAGCGTGGAACACGACGGCGCCCAGGCGGCGCTGGCCCTGGTCGAGGACGTGTACGGTCTGATCGGCAAGGGTCGTTGGCGACCCGAGGATCAGGTGCGCTTGTCGGCCTCGGCCGCCGAGCTGCGCTACTTGGCAGGTGATCACGAACGCGCGCGCAAGGACATCGCCGCCGCGCTGGCGATGTATGGCGAGGAGCGGCGGGGGATCGAGTCGTTCGAGCGCGCCGGGGTGCTGCGCCCGGTCGCCGAAGCGCTGCAGACGGCGGGCGACAAGGCCGGCGCGCTCGCCGCGTACCGCCGGGCGCTCGATGACGGTGCCGAGAACCCCAACGCCCGTCCGCGCGCCACCGACCTGACGGCTACCTGCGTGTCGATGGCTGTCCGCGGGGTCGAGCCCGACGAAGCCACGTTCGCGCGCATCCGCGAGATCCTCGAAGGGCTGCGCGATCCGTGGTGAGCCGGCGCCTCGTCGTCGAGTGTGGCGCACTGCTCTGGCTGGCTGCCGGCATCGCCGCGCAGGAGCCGGGTCTGGTTCGTGGCGTCGTCTTCGACAAGGACTTCGATGCGCCGGTCCCCGAGGCGAAGGTCTCCATCCTCGAGGTGGAGCGCGAGGTCGCGACCAACGACCAGGGCAACTTCGTCATCGGTCAGGTCCCGGCCGGCAGGTACACGCTCGTCGTCGCCAAGGAAGGCTACGTGCGTCACGTCGCCGAGGTCGTGGTCCCGGCCGGGCAGTTCGCCGAGGTCAACGTCTGGTTGGCCGGCGACTTCCACGACATGGAGGAGTTCGTCGTGCAGGACCTGCTGCAGACCAGCTCCGGCACCGAATCCGCGCTGTTGCAGCTGCGCTTCGACAGCCCGGCGCTGCTCGACTCGGTGAGCGCCGACCTCATCGGGCGAGCCGGCGCGAGCGATGCCGCGGGCGCGCTGCGGCTCGTCGCTGGAGCGTCGGTGCAGAACGGCAAGTCGGCGGTCATCCGCGGTCTGCCCGACCGCTACGTCAGCTCGCAGATGAACGGTATGCGCCTGCCGTCGGCCGACGAGGACAAGCGCGCGGTCGAGCTCGACCAGTTCCCGGCGGCGGTGATCGAGAGCATCCAGGTCAGCAAGACCTTCACCCCGGACCAGCAGGGTGATGCCTCGGGCGGCGCGGTGAACGTGCGCCTCAAGGGTGTGCCCGACGAGCCGTTCTTCATCAAGGTGCAAGGGCAGGTCAACAACAACTCGCAGGTTGCCGGGCGACGCGACTTCCTGTCGTACGAAGGCGGCGGGGTGCACTTCTGGGGCAAGGACGGCGGTGGCCGGCGCGCGCAGACCGACCGGTTGGACGACAACTGGCAGGGCGCCGTCGGCGTGACCCGCATCGCGTCACCGCTCGCGTTCAAGTCATCGGGGTCGATGGGTGGCAAGCACGACTTCGGCGACGGCACCAAGATCGGCGGTCTGTTCAGCTTCTTCCACGAGCACGGCAGCTCGTTCGCCCGCGACGGCCGCGACGACACCTACTGGGTGGTGTCGCCTGGGGCCGGCATGACTCCGCGGACGTCGCAGGGGACGGTGCTCGAGAACGACTTCAAGACGGCGCTCTTCGACCTCCAGCGCAGCAGCGAGACCGTGCAGTGGGGCACGCTGGGCACCGCCGGCATCGAGGGCAAGAACAACTCGATCAACCTGTTCTACCTGTACACCCGCACCGCCGAGGACTCCGTGTCGCTGGGCGAGGACACCCGCGGCAAGGAGTACTACTACCCGGGCTTCGACCCGGACAATCCGGACTCGCCCGGCCACGACTACCTCGCGGGCGCGCCGTATCTGCGCCTCGAGACCCTGGAGTACTCCGAGCGCACCACCGACACGTTCCAACTCAACGGCCGGCACAAGCTGCCGTTCGAGAGGCTCGGGGTGTTCGGCCGACCCGAGGTCGACTGGACGGCGGCGCTGAGTTCGGCCGACCTCACGCAGCCGGACAAGCGGCAGTTCGGCTCGCTGTGGCAGCCGGGCCGCCGGGTTGGGACGGTCGTCATCCCGCCCACGCACTACACCTACAAGCCGGGCGCCAACTTCACGTTCGGCAACCTGCAGCGCATCTGGAAGGACATCGAGGAGGAGAGCGAGCAGTACACCGCGAGCCTCAAGCTGCCCTTCGCGACGTCGGAGGGGAGCCAGAGCAGGGGCTATCTCAAGGTCGGCGCGTTTCGCGACCGCGTCAAGCGCACGTTCGACCAGAACACGTACAGCAACCTCAGCGACAACAGCTCGTACGCAGGAGAGTGGGAGGTCTATTGGAGCCGCGCCTTCCCGTACGAGAACCACCCGATCGCCGAGTCGAAACGGGATGTCGACTACCGCGGGCGCCAGAACCTGGACGCCTGGTACGTGATGGCCGATCTGCCGTTGTTCTCAGGGCTGAACCTGATCGGCGGCATGCGCTTCGAGGGAACCGAACTCGGGATCGTCAACGATCCCGAGGAAGATGCGACGTGGTTTCCGCCTGGATCCGTCGCGGAGACGCGACTGAATCCCGGCGACGCCGACGTGACGTTCAGGCAGACGGACAAGCTGCCGTCGGTTGGCCTGGTGTTCGTTCCCGTCGATGCGTTGACCTTGCGAGCGTCCTACACCGAGACCCTGGCGCGGCAGACCTTCAAGGAGATCACCCCCATCCTGCAGCAGGAGTATCTCGGCGCGCCGCTGTTCATCGGCAATCCGTCGCTGCAGATGAGCTCGCTGAAGAACTACGACCTGCGCGCGGACTTCGTGCCTGCCGAGGGCACGCTCCTGTCGGCGTCCTGGTTCAAGAAGGACGTCGAGGACGCCATCGAGTACGTGCAGCGCATCACCGTGTCGTTCGACTACACCACCGCGACGAACTACCCGGAAGGCCGCCTCACGGGCTGGGAGTTCGAGGCGCGGCAGGACCTGGGCAAGGCGGCGGACGTGCTCGCCGGGCTGTCGGTGGGCGCGAACGCCACTCTCATCCACTCGCGGGTGACGCTGCCCGCGGACGAGGCGGCCGGCTTCGAGAAGCCGGGGATCCAGGCGCCGATGCCGACGCGCCACATGACCAATGCGCCCGAGCACCTCTACAACGCCTTCGTCACCTACGATCTCGACGTCACCCGGACCAAGTTGGCACTGTTCTACACCGTGCAGGGAGACACCCTCATTGCCGGTGCCGGCGAGGCGGTGGGCAACTTCGTTCCCAACGTGTACGCGAAGGAGTTCGACACGTTGAACTTCAGCTTGACGCAGAGCCTCGGGAGGTGGACGTGGCTGCAGTTCCGTGCCAAGAACCTCACGAACCCCCGTATCGACACCGTCTACCGCTCTTCCTACATCGGCGACGACGTCCTCAAGACCTCTTACTCGAACGGTATCGAGTACTCGCTCAGCCTCGGCGGCGAGGTGCGCTTCTGATGCGACCACGGTCGCTCGGTCACTCTCATCGGATGCAAGACATGGATTCGAATCTCGTGACATCGGTGGGCCTGCGGTTGCGGGTCCTGTCGTGTCTGCTCGCCGCGTCGGCGGGCCCGTTCACGGTCGGCAGGGCGGTCGCGCAGGAGTCGGCCACCGGCTCGGCCCCGCCACAAGCGACGGAGGCGTCCAGCTCGAGCAAGCTCGAATTGGCCCGCGCCAACCTCGAGAAGTGGGTGGAGACGCGCAAGCTCATCTCGAAGGAGCGAGCTGATTGGACCGTGGGGCGCTCGGTGCTGACCGAGCGCATCGAGATGGTCAAACGCGAGATCGAGATCGCGCGCGGCAAGATCGCCGATGCCGACAAGAGCCTCGTCGTCAGCGACAAGTCCAAGGGGGAGCTGAGCCAGCAGAAGGCGGCGTTGGACCAGGCTGCGACCGTCCTGCGCAACACGGTGCGCACCCTGGAGGAGCGGACGCTCCTCCTGCTTCCACGCCTGCCTGCGCCGCTGCAGGAGAAGGTCAAGAACTACAGCCAGCGCATCCAGACCGACGTCGCCGAGGCGGAGAAGTCGCAACTGTCCGACCGCTTCGCCAACGTCGCCAGCGTGCTGAACGAGGTCAACAAGTGGAACCGCGAGGTGACCGTCACCAGCGAGGTGCGCGCCCTGCCCAACGGCACCAACGCGCTGGCGCGCGTGATGTACGTCGGCATCGGCCAGGCTTACTTCGCCACCCAGGACGGCAAGGTCGCAGGTGTCGGCACGGTCGGAACCGAGGGTTGGGTGTGGACGCCCACCGAGGAGCATGCCGCGGACATCGCCAAGGCGATCGCGGTTCACCAGAACGAGCAGCCGGCGGCCTTCGTCGGCGTTCCCCTGAAGATCCAGTGAGGAGGCGCGCCATGAACAACCAACGTAGCTACTCCGCGAGCGGCAAGTTCGTCCGCGTCCTTCTCGGTGCCGTCGTGACCGCAGCGTCGCTGACCGCGCAGGGGAACGAGGGCCAGCTCCCCGGTGGGCAGGTCCCCGGCAAGCAGGCTCCCGGCGGGCAGGAGCACGATCCGCAAGAACCGGCGAACGCTGGCGCGGCCACGCAGCAGGCTGCCGGCTTCGACGGCGCGCTGGGGGCGGTCGAGCAGCGGCTCACCGACAGCTTGGCCGAACTGGACAAGGTGCGCACCGGCATCGCCGACGAGAAGGTGCCACTGGGGCGGCAGCTCAGCGAGCTCGAGAGCCAACTGTCCGAGCTGCGCGCCGAACTGCAGCGCAAGACGCGGGAGGTCGACCAGGGCACGCTCGAACTCGACAAGTTGCGCACGTCGATCAAGGCGCACCAGGAGGAGGCGAACTACGTCGGCAACCTCCTGACCGACTACCTCAACAACTTCAAGGCACGCTTGCACGTCGCCGAGCTCAAGCGCTACGCGACGCCGCTGGACAACGCGCAGCTGGCCGTCGAGAACACCACCCTGGATCGGCAGGCGGTGTTCGCCGCGCAGGTCGGAGCGGTCGAGGCCTCGTTGGACCGCGCCGAAGACGCGCTCGGTGGCACGACCTTCGCCGGCGAGGCGGTGGACACGAGCGGCACGGTCCGCGAGGGCACCTTCGTGCTGGTGGGCCCCACCGCCCTGTTCCGCTCGGGCGACGGGCAGCACGTCGGCACGGTGGAGCAGCCGCTCAACTCGATGGAACCGACGCTGCTCTCGTTCGAGCAGCCGGAGACGACGAGCCTGGCCGGCGCGTTGGTGCAGAACGGCGCCGGCACCTTCCCGCTCGACCCCACCCTGGGCAACGCGCACAAGATCGAGTCGACGCACGAGACCTTCCTCGAGCACGTGAAGAAGGGCGGCGTCGTCATGTACCCCATCTTTCTGATGGGTGGCCTGGCCCTGCTGGTGGCCATCTTCAAGTGGGTGAGCCTCGCCCTCGTCGCCCGGCCGTCGCGCCGCCAGATGGCATCGCTGCTGGACAGCGTCGCTCAGCGCGACAACGAGGCGGCCAGGGCCAAGGCCAAGGCCATGCGCGGCCCGACCGGGCGCATGTTGCGCACCGGCACCGAGCACCTCGGCGAATCCAAGGACCTGCTCGAGGAGGTGATGTACGAGCAGGTGCTCACCACCAAGTTGCACACCAACCGGTGGCTGCCTTTCCTGGCGATCTGCGCCGCGTCGGCGCCGCTGCTCGGCCTGCTGGGCACCGTGACCGGCATCATCGACACCTTCAAGCAGATCACCCTGTTCGGCTCGGGCGACGTCAAGAACCTGTCGTCCGGCATCTCCGAGGCGCTCATCACCACCGAGTTCGGCCTCATCGTCGCCATCCCTTCGCTGCTCCTGCACTCGTTCCTGTCGCGCAAGGCACGCGGTGTGGTGGGGGGCATGGAGCGCTCGGCGGTCGCCTTCGTCAACGAGGCCACCAAGGCCGAGGCCAAGCGGGTGGCCGTCGTGCGGCAAGCTGCGTCCGGGGCGGCTCCGGATCCCGACCTCGTGCGCGAGCACGTGCACTCGATCCTCACCGAGATCATGGGCCCGCTCCTGCAGAACGGCGACGCCGAGGGGCTGGCCGCGTCCTCCAGCTCGAGGTCCTGAACCATGGTAGCCACACTCTCCGACGTCGGCGCGGTGCCGCTCGACGAACTGCCGGCAGGGGTCCAGGGCTTCGCCGCCCGCTTGAGTGCGCTGTGGGTGGAGGCGGTCGACATCTGGGTCGCCGGTGGCTGGGCGATGTGGGGCATCGCTCTGGTCGCTCTGGTCATGTTCGCCCTGGGGCTGCACGTGCTGCTCGAGCTGCGCGGCCGCGGCTTCCTGACGGTGCCGGAGCGGGTCTGGCGGCGATGGATCGATCATCCCGACGAACGGCATGGGCCGATCGGCGAGCTCATTCGTTTCGTCACCGACGGCGGCGGGAAGTCCGACCACGACATCGCTTTGGCGTTCGCGCACGTGCGTGCCAGCGAGCTGGTTCCGTTCGAGCGCGACCTGCGCGTGATGAAGGTGTGCGTCAGCGCTGCGCCGCTGGTCGGCCTGCTCGGCACGGTCATGGGCATGCTCACCACCTTCGACGCGCTGTCGTCGGGCTCGGGTGGCTCCAAGACCATGTCGATGATCGCGAGCGGGATCTCCGAGGCGCTCATCACCACCGAGACCGGCTTGGTCATCGCCATCCCCGGGCTGTTCCTGCAGTCCTATCTGGCCCGGCTGTTCGAGCAGTACCGCGCGTTCCTCGCGCACGTCGAGACCGTTTGCACACAGTCGATGCACCGGCTCGAGCGGCAGCGTCTCGTCGCCGGCATCCGGCGCCAAGCGGTGGCGCGGATCGCGGCGGCAGTGCGCGCCAGAGGCGGTGTCGCCAAGCCCGGGCGTCGACGCGCGAGCGGGCCGGAACAGAAGGGTGCGGCAGGAGCACCCAAGTTCGGCGCGCCCAACCAGGATTCCCGTTCGGAGGTGCAGTATGGGACGATTTCGTGAAGCCGCCAGCGAGGACGACAACGATGCCGGCATCGACATGTCGCCCCTCATCGACTGCGTGTTCATCCTCCTGATCTTCTTCATCGTCACCACGACCTTCGTCGAGGAGACGGGCGTCGACGTCGACAAGCCGCAGGCAGCGTCGGCGTCGCGTCTGGAGAAGACCAGCATCCTCATCGCCGTCACCAGCAAGAACCAGATCGTGTACGGCGGTCAGGACATCGGCATCGGTGGTGTGCAGCCCACCGTCAAGCGCATGCTGCAGGCGCAGAAGGAGGACATCCCGGTCATCATCCAGGCCGACGCGGTGGCGCACTCCGGCCTGGTGGTGCGCGTCATCGACGAAGCCAAGCTGGCGGGCGCCAAGCGTGTGAGCATCGCCACCAGCGCCAAGAAGTCCTGAGCTCGAACGCTCTCCGCACGACCGAGAAACCACCCCGACAAGCCATCCCGACAAGCCATGGTGCGTCCCGTCTCCTTCGCAGCCCGCCGCGGTGGCCGTTCGTGGTTCGGGCGTCTGCAGCACTCGACCCGCGTGCTGATCGGCGCCGCCTCGCTGACGGCGTTGTTCTTCCTGGTGCTGCCCTTCTTGCAGGCGATCACCGGTGGGCACGCACCCGATACGATGGTGCGCAGCGTCGACACGGGCAGGTTGCCGCCGCCGGAGGCGCCGCCGGAACCGGAGCCGGATCCGGAGGACAAGCCGGAGGAACCGCCGAAGCTCGAAGACTCGACCCCGCAGCAGCTCGATCTGTCACAGATGGAGCTGTCGCTCAACCCGAGCACGGGCGGCGGGTGGATGTCGAGCGACATGGCGATGAAGCTCGATCGGGGTGCAGGCGGCGGCAAGAAGGAGGTCGAAGCGCTGTTCGCGTTGGCCGACCTCGACCAAGAGCCGCGCGTCGTCTACTACTCCAATCCGACGGTCGATCCGGCGCTCAAGCGCAAGACGCCGGCCACGGTCTACCTGGTGTTCGTCGTCGATCAGAACGGTCGCGTCGACGATCCGCGGGTGCAGAAGTCCAAGAACCCCGTCGATCCGCGCTTCGAATCGCTGGCGTTGGCCTCGATCAAGAAATGGCGGTTCGAGCCCGGCAAGCGCAACGGCAAGGCCGTCCGGTTCCGCATGCGTCTCCCGTTCACGTTCCCGAACAAGTGAAGGTCATGAATCCCTCCCTCGCCACGTCTTGCCTGATGGCTCTCGTCGCCGGCTGTCTCGGCGGCTGCGTCGCCGACGGCACATCGTCGCAAGCACCCGCGGTCGAGGCCGACGTGCCGCCGACCGCCTCGTCCGCGGCGACCGACGCCGTGGCGCGGCCCGGCGAAGCGCGTCCCCTGGCCGCTGCGATGTCGGCGGCGGACGGCGTCCAGCAAGAGACAAGCTCGATCGTGCGGTCGGACCTGCTGCGGTGGAGCGACCCCGCCTTCCGCGAGCGCTTCCTCAACAGCTACATCGCCGACACCGACACCGAGCCGAAACTGGGACCGACCGAGGTGCAGGCCATGCAGAAGGCGATGACCCTGGTCGCCGAGGAGAAGGTCGACGAAGCCGCTGCCTTGCTCGACGAGCAGCGGGGTCCGTCGGCGAGCGCGGCGTTCGACTTCGCGCGCGGGCAGATCCACTACCAGAAGGACGAGCTGGAGGCGGCGGCTGCGGCCTACCGGGCCGCGGTCGACAAGCATCCGAAGTTCAAGCGGGCGTGGGCCAACCTGGCGCAGGTCCAGTATCGGCGCGGCGAGTTCGAGCTCGCCGTCCCGGCACTCACCAAGGTGGTCGAGATGGGAGGCGCCGACGCCATCACGCTCGGCCTGCTCGGTGTGTGCGAAGCGAAGAGCGAGAACTACGTCGCCGCCGAGAGCGCCTTCCGCACGGCGATGATGATGGATCCGCGCGCGGTGGAGTGGAAGCTGGGCCTGGCCGAGTCCCTGTTCCGGCAAGCCCGCTACGCCGACGCGGCGGCGCTGCTGCAGGCAATGATCGCGGAGTATCCCGACCGAGCCGATCTCTGGCGGTTGCAGGGCGAGGCCTTCGCCATGAGCGACCAGCCGACGCGGGCGGCCGAGAACTTCGAGATGGTCGCGCGGCTCGGCGCAGCGACCGGCGAACTGTACGAGAACCTCGGCCTGATCTACGCCAAGCAGGGCATCTTCGATCTGGCGGTCGACTCCTACCTCGCGGCCGTCGACAAGAAGCCGGACGGAAACCTCGACCCGATCCTGCGCACGGCGCGCTACCTGGCCGGCAGCGGCGCACTCGTCGACGCGCGCCGCTTGGTCGACGGCATCGAGTCGCGCCGTGGTGGCAACCTTCTGCCCGACCAGCGCAAGGAGATCCTGCGCATCCGCGCGCGTCTCGCCGCCGCCGACGGAGCGTCGGAGGAGGAGGCGCAGATCCTCACCGAGATCGTCGAACTCGACCCTCTCGACGGCGACGCCCTCATCCTGTTGGGCCGATACTGCGGTCGCAAGGGAGACGTGGAGAAGGCGGTGTTCTGGTTCGAGCGCGCCGAGGGGATGGAGGCGTTCGAGGCGGAGGCCAAGCTGCGGCACGGCGAGCTGCTGGCCCGGCAGGGTCAGTACGCGCAGGCGTTGCCCCTCCTCAAGCGTTCGCACACGCTGCGGCCACGCGAGGACGTGCTGAAGTACGTCGAGCAGGTCGAGCGCAGCGTCGGACGCTGAGTCGGGTCGCGGGTCGGTTCGGTGCGAGATTCGCGTGGAGCCGAGTGCGGTGCACCCGTTGCGCTGGTCGTCAGTCGAACGGGTGACGGCCGCGCAGTCGGTACGATCCCATGCGGTCGACTCGTAGACGCCGGTCGCCGACCGGCGGGCGCAGGCCGTGGTTGCGCAGGGCCAGCACCGTGACCGCTCCGGCGACGAAGCCACCGATGTGCGCCCACCAGGCGACGCCACCGGCCTCGAGGTTGCCGATGGCGAACGATCCCTGCAGGAGCTGGATCGCGAACCAGATGCCGAGGAAGAGCCACGCCGGTAGTACGAGCACCTGCAGGATGAAGTAGAGCGGCACCAGGGTCTGCACCAACGCGTGCGGGTAGAGCAGCAGGTAGGCGCCCATCACGCCGGCGATCGCGCCGCTGGCGCCGACGGTGGGCAGATTGGAGCCCGTCGACAACGCCAGGTGCGTCCCCGAAGCGAGGACGCCCCACGCGAGGTAGAAGCCGGCGTAGCCGGCGTGGCCGAGGCGATCTTCGACGTTGTCGCCGAAGATCCACAGGAACCACATGTTGCCGAGGAAGTGCAGCCAGCCGCCGTGGAGGAACGTACAGGTGAGCAGCGTGAGCCACTCGGGCACCAGAGCGGGCTGCGCTTGGCGCAGCGTCGCGCGCTCGACGATGCCGCGTCGCGTGGGGATCTCGACGATGTCGTGCACGAGCACCTGATCGATGCCATGCGTCACCCTTGCCGGGATCATCGCCAGGCGCTCGGTGAGGTCGGGATGGGCGAGCTGCAGCAGGAAAGCGGCCGTGCACGCGCCGATGATGGCGTAGTTCACCACCGGCGTCGTCCGGGACGGGATGTTGTCGCGCAGCGGGATCATGGGATCGGAGGCGTCGGCTCAAACCTGACAGATCTCGCCGTGCACGGGCACGTGCACGGTGCCGAAGCCGGCGTCGCGCAGGCGATCGGCGAAGCGCGTGGCCGGCCCTTCTTCGCCGTGCACGACGAACACCTTGCACGGGTGCTGGGCGAGGTGGCCGAGGCTGGCGAGCAGCTCCTTGTAGTCGGCGTGTGCCGACAGGCCGAGCAGGCTGCGAACCTTGCAGCGCACGCGGTAGCGTTCGCCGAAGATGTTGACGTAGTCGTTGCCGTCGACCAGGCGGCGCCCGAGCGTGCCCTCCGCCATGTAGCCGACGGTCAGGATGCAGTCCTCGGGGCGGGAGATCGACTGCTTGAGATGGTGCAGGATCCGGCCGCCTTCGCACATCCCCGACGAGGAGATGACGATGCCTTGGCGCACGGAGTTGAGCGACTTGCTCTCGTCGACGTCGGCTACGAAGCGCACGCCGTCGAAGAAGAACGGGTCGCGCCCGGATGCCAGCAGCCGCTTGGTCTCCTCGTCGAAGAGCTCGGGGTGCTGGCGCATGATCTTGGTGGCCCTGGCCGCCATCGGTGAGTCGATCCAGATGTTCTGCGGCGGGATCTGGCGGCGCGTGATGAGGTGGTTCAGGCTCACCAGGAGGTTCTGGGTGCGCCCGACGGCGAAGGCCGGCACCAGGATGCGGCCGCCGTCGCGCATCTCCTCGCGCACGATGGCGCCGAGCTTGTCGTCGATGGCCGGCGAGCTCTCGTGCTCGCGGTCGCCGTAGGTGGACTCGGTGATCAACGCGTCGACCGGCGGCAGGCGCTCGGGATCGCGCAGGATCGAGGTCTGCTTGCGCCCGTGGTCGCCGGTGAAGCCGATCCGCACGGTGCGATCGCCCTCGTGCACGGTGATCACCTCCATCGCCGAGCCGAAGATGTGGCCGGCGTCGTAGAACTCGACCCCGACGCCCGGCACCACCTCGAACGGCGTGTGGTAGTCGTGCCCGCGCAGCTGGCGGACGGTCTGCGCCACGTCGTCGCTGTCGTAGGGCGGCTCGTACTCCTGGCCACGGCGGCGCAGGTGCTCGGCGTCCTGTCGCTGCAGGTGCGCCGAGTCGTAGAGCAGCACCTCGACCAGTTCGGCCGTGGCCTTGGTGCAGTGGATGGGGCCCTGGTAGCCGAGCTTGACCAGCCGCGGCAGCGCCCCCGAGTGGTCGATGTGGGCGTGGCTCAAGACGACCCCGTCGACTTGGCGGGCGTCGACGCCGAGCTCGCGGTTCTTGCGGTTGGCGATCGCGCGGGGGCCTTGCACCAAACCGCACTCGAACAGCACGCGTTTGTCGCCGGTCGACAAGAGGTACTTGCTTCCGGTCACGTGCCGCGCCGCGCCGAGGAACTGGATCGTTGCCATCGAAGCGTCAACTTAGGCGAGCCCTGTCGGCAGGGCCACGCCCAATCGAAGGGAGCGCGGCGCGCGCGCAGGCATCGAGGATGGTCAAGCCTCGGCATGTCCGGCCTGGCGTCCACGCCGTGCGTCGACAACCTCAGCCGTCGAGCAGCGCCGCGAACGCCTCGTCGAGGTAGGTCGGTTCGCCGTCCCAGGCCTTGCCCTTCGCCAGGCCCGGTGAGCCCTGGTAGGTCACCTTGCCGTCGCGGTCGATCAGGAAGACCAACGGCATCCCCGACACCGAGTAGGCGGACACGGTCGCGTTGATGGCGTCGATCGCCACGTGCGCGTCGGTGAGCGGGTGCTCGGCGAGATAGGCCCGCACCTCGTCCTCCTTGCTGGCGCCCTCGCACATGACGATGGTGACCAGACCCTTGGCGCGGCCGAGTTCGGCGAGGTGGCTGTAGAAGCGCGTGCAAGGGATGGCGCGATCCTGATCGATCGACCAGAACGCGAGCAGCACCGGCTTGCCCACCAGCTTCGCCAACTCGACCGCCTCGCCCTGCACGAAGGTGCGGGCCCGGAGTTCGGGCGGCACGAGGCCGGTGAAGCTGCCGGCGACCCGCTGCGTGGCGTCGGTGGCCACCTTGGCCATGGCCAGCTCCCGCTCGATCCGCGCCGAGGGGTCGTTGCGGTCGCGGGCGAGGACGCGCACGTTCCGGTACAGGGCGCGGCCGACGCCCGAGATCAGGCCGAAGCCGCCGCGGGCGCTCTCGACGTTGGGCAGGTGCAGCGAGCGCAGGTAGAGTCCGTCGCAGTAGACGTCGAGATCGGGGCCGGCGACGTCGATGCGCAAGCGGCACCACTGCTCGCCCACCGGGTGCGCGCGGTGCTCGTGGAATTGCCACACCCCGCCGCGGTTGGTGGAGATGTCGACGAAGCCCTTGGGGTGCAGGATGACAGCGTGGAAGTTGGATCCGTCCTTCACCCCGAAGCACAACCCCATGAAGGTGCTGCGGTAGCCGCCTTGACCGTCGGTTTCGGTGCGCATCTCGGCCTCGAGCGAGAAGTCGCCCTCGAAGGGCGTGTCGCACAGGAGCTGACGGGTGAGGAACTGCCCTTGTCCCGGCGCGTCGTCCGGGGCGATGTCGGTGCGGATCGTCTCGCCGTACGCTTCGTAGCCTGCGCCGCCCGACCACCCCGACAGGCTGTGCTCGTCGTACGCCACGCGCCAGCGCGCCAGCGTCTTGCCGGTCCGTTGCGCCAAGTCGGCGTAGTAGGCGAGCGCTTCCGGCACGGAGAACTCGCCGCTCATCCTGTGGGCGACGAGCAGCGCCATGGTCGGCAGGCCCTCGCCCTCGTAGCGCTTGGCCAGGGTCAAGCCCTGCTCGGCGAGTCGGCTCTTGATCTTCGTGTAGCTGCGCAGCACCGGATCGAGCGACTGCAGACGGAAGTGCGCGTCCTTGTAGCGCTTCGAGTCCGTCTCGCCGAGCAGCTCGAGGGCGCGTTTGAGCTGGCGGTAGCCGGCGGCGGCGCGGCTCTCCAGGCCGAGCTCGTCGCGTAGGGCAGCGACGCGTTGCAGCAGGTCGACGTCACCGGGGCGACCGGTCAGGGCCTCCTCGAGGAACTCGAGGGCCGACTCGCGCTCCTTGCGCTCGAGCGCTGCCTCGGCGAAGCGCAGCAGCTCGTCGCCGGCGGCGGACTTGCCGGTGGCGCGGTCGCGCAGCTCGAGGATCCATGCCCGCCAGATCGGGTCCAGCTCGTCGACGGTCTTCGCGGGCGAGCCCTTGACCGCGAGCACGATCTCCTCGAAATGGACCACCGGATCGGTCGGGCGGCCGCGGCGGAACGACAAGGCGTAGTCGTGCAGCGCTTGGCGGAACACGAGGCGGCCCTTGGGGTCGCGGTAGTTGTAGAGGAAGTAGACGATGCCCCAAGTCGGCGCGTACCAGGGCGGCCCCCAGGCGTAGGCGCCGGTGACGAGGATGCGCACGGTCGGGGCGTTCTCCGGTTCGGCCCACTCGCCGGAGGCATCGCGCACGCCGTCGTCGGCGCTCGTCATGAAGCCGCGGTCGAGTCGCGCGGCGAGCGGGAACAGTCGGTGCATCGCCGGTTTGTTCCAGTCGACGCTGCCGTTGGACAGGATCGAGCAGCCCTCGAAGAACGACGCGTAGGCCTCGTTGAGCCAGCCGGGCACGAACGGGATCGCCAGCGACACGAACTGGTGCGCCGCCTCGTGGAACAGCGTCCGGTACATGTCCTTGATGGTCTCCTTGCCCGACGCGCCGCCGATGTAGGTCTCCACCGCGTTGCCGGTGAAGTGACCGCCCGACCAGGTCGCCGGGTTCTGACCCAGCGACAGGTACTCGTCCCGGTTCTTGAAGATGCGGATCTCGATGCGCGGGGTCTTGCCGCCGTCCTCCTTGAAGCGGAAGAACTTGCGGTAGAAGCGGTTCATCTGCTCCATGGCGATGGCCGCAGTCCCGAGCACCAGGAAGCCCGCGTCGGTGCGGTAGTCGTAGTTGTCGGTGGTCTTGGTCCACGCGTCGTCCCAAGCGGCGTGCTTGGCGTCCTCGGCCGCGAGCTTCTCCTCCGACAAGCCCGCGGTCGGATCGCCTCCGCCGGCGAAGACATCTTCGACCGCCACGTCGGCGCCGCCGGTCCGGCGCACGTTGGCGATCGCCTGGCGTGCCGCGGCGTGGTCGGGGTCGACCTGCTGCACGTGCTGGTAGACGCCGAGCGCGGCGACGAAGTCCTTGCGCTTCTCGTAGTCCTTGCCCAGGGTCATCAGTTCGCGCACGTAGCCGGCGACGAGTGCGCTCCAGGTCTTGGCGTCGGGGTCGAGCGCGAGCAGGTCCTTCTCCAGACGGGCCAGGTCCTTCGCGGGCAAGGGCGGCTTGGTCTTGCGGCCGAGCCGCCAGGCACGGTGCAGCGCGAAGACAGCGAGATCCTTGTCGCCACGGCGCAGCGCCAGAGACGCTTGCAGGCGCAGCGACTCCTGGTCGTTGGGATCCCGCTCCAGGGCGCGTCCGATGGCGACCAGGGCTTCGTCGATCTTGTCGGCGGCGGCCAGCTCGGTGGCGAGCGTGCGGTACTTGCGCAGGAACGGCGACCCGTCGCCGACGGCCGGTGCCAGGCAAGGGACGGCGAGCAGGCACAACAGGCGCGACCAGCGCGCGCGGACGAACGTCGGAAGTCGAGGCATCGGGTACCGGTCGGCTCCACGCTAACCGAAGCGGCGGCGCCCCGGCGTCGGCCGGGCGACCTTCCCTCGTCGGCGAGGCCACTCGTTCTCGCGGGTCGAGTGTCACGCGTCCTCGCACAGGCCCCGCAGAGGTGCTCGGCGCCCGTGACGCGAGGCGCCGCGGTCAGCGCAGCGCCACCGACACCGCTCGGTCGTCGCCGGGTCGGAGGCACAGCGTCTCCTCGTGCAGCCACCGGCTGTCGCTGCCCACGCGCAACGTGCCTTCACCTGGCGCCAGGCCGGCGAGCTTGGCGCAGCCGCTGTCGTCGGTGCGCGCCGCAGCGCCGCGCTGGAGCGGAGTGGCGACCGTCGGAACCAACTGCACGCGCAGGCCCGATCGCCCGCGTCCGTCGCGCCCGAGCACGCGCACCGAAAGCTCGGCGGCACGCGGCAGCAGCACGCGCCGCGTCTCGTCCTGTTGGAGCTCGATGCCGTCGAGGTAGGCCGGCGCCAGCCCTGCGTGCAGACCTGCCTTGGCGCGCACGAGCACGGCGAAGGGCCGCGCCAGCGGCATCGGCGGCAGGCGTAGGCGACCGCCTTCCGGAAGCGAGACCAACTGGGTCACGTGCCGGCGCCCGTCGTCGCGCAGCGTGACCACCGAGGCGTCGACGGCGTCGATCCGCACGCCGCCGGCGGTCGCCAGCTCGAGGGTCAGGACGGCGCCACGCGCTTCGCGCTCGGACACGACGACGTCGACGGCGCGGTCGCCGGCGCGCACACCGTGCCGGCGCACGGCGACCAGGACGCGGCGGCGGTCGGGCGCGACCACCAAGTCGTACGTGCAGCCGGCGCCGACGGCATCGAAGGCGAAGCCCCCGGCGGGGTCGGTTCGACCGACGGGTGCGTGGTGCACGAGTTCGTCACCCGGCAGCGCGGGCCGAGAGTCCGGCCCCTCGGTGGGGACCAGGCGCACGCGGGCACCGGCGACGGGCGTGCCGTCGGCGAGGCGAACCCGTCCGGCGATCGGCATCGTCGGCGGCAGGCGCAGTTGCACGTCGGCGTGCGGACGGGTCTCGTCCAGCTCCAGGGGATGCGGCCCGGTCCAGGCCCCGTCGTGGAAGGCCTGCACGACGAAGCGGCCCGGGCCGTCGAGGTCGAGGCGGAACCGTCCGTCGGCGTCGATCTCGGCGTGCGCAGGCTCGGCGTCGTCGTGCGCGTCGTCGTCGTGCACGGCGGTTGGCGGGGCGAGGCGCTCCAGGCGCACGTATCCGAGCGAGGGATGGCCGTCTGCGTCGACCAAGCTGCCGGACACCGACCAGGCGCCAGGGAAGTGCAGCTCGACCTCGGTCTCGCTGCCGGCGGTGGTGGCGACGCGCACCGGGAGTGACCGACGCGCCCCGTCCGCGGCGACGAGCCGGAGGTCCACCTCCGGCGCGACCCTCATGGCGAACCGACCGTCGCGGTCGGAATCGGCGTCGTACGACGTCGGTGGCAGACCTGCCGACAGACGCATGCCCTGCAGGGTGGCGCGCACACCGACGTGGGCCGCCGGCCTTCCGTCGCCATCCAGCACGCGTCCGCGCACCAGGGCTTCCGGCCTGAGCTCGACGTTCACGTCGCGGTGCCGATCGTCGATCGGAACCGACAACGAGCGCCCGACTCCGGGCTTGTCGGCGACCACGAGAGCCGCGCCCGCGACCGGCGTCAGGCGGCAGCGCCCATCGAGATCGGTCGAGCCGGCGGCCAGCTCAGCGTCGCCGCGCGACATCGGGCGGACGGTGCCGCCAGCGAGCAGTCTCACGCGAGCGTCGGCGACGGGGGCGGCGTCGGCGTCGTACACGGTGACCGTCCACACCGTCGACGTCTCGCGGTGCGTCGATGGGGCCGCCGTGCGTGCGGCGTCGCCGACGGCGGTCCGGTGACCTGCCGGCGCACGACCGGAAGCGTCCTCGTGCGCGTGGCTCGCGCTTGCGACGGCTTGGGAGGCGTCGGCCGCATCCGTGGGTTCGGCTTGCCACAGTGTGGCGAGGGCGCCGGCCAAGAGGAGCAGCAGGGTCAGGGTGCGGAGCATGGAGCGGAGCCCGGGTGCGAGGCGAGTCGCGCTGCACCTCGATCGACCGGGCAGCCTAGCGGCCGCGTCCACGGGTGCGCCGCCGTGCTGCACGGTCGTGCGGCGACCCGTTTCCGGCTCGCAGGAGTCGGAGGACAGGGACGGCCCGGCGGAATGTGCTCCGTGACCGGACTCTTCGGCGAGGCGAGCGCGACGCAGGTCGTTCGGGGCGCTGCCGCGCGGCTGCGGCTCACCCGCGCAGGAAGCTCCAGAGCAAGCTCGGCACCCGCAGGCTTCGCCGCGTCACCGGAACCACCCGCCGCACCGCCTGCTGCAGCGCCGCATCATGGAGCTTGCGGCCGAGGGCGAAGGCCACGGACAGGGCGCGTGCGGTGCGCTCGCGCGCGGACGGCCGCGGCTCGCTCAGGGCGGCGAGCAGCTCGGACACCAGGGTGGCGAGCGCGGTCTGCCGATCGTCGGCGGTCGACTCTGCGTGCGCCAGGTGCGCGCGTGCGGCATCGGCGTCGCCGGCACAGTACGCATCGAGCGCCAACCAGTGGCGGTGGAAGGCGTGCGCGCGACGCCACTCCGAAGGTCGTTCGACGGCGTCGCATGCCACGGCGTGAGCTTCGTCATGGCGTCCGAGGCTGCGCAGCGCGTGCGCCAGATTGACCAGCATCCACGGCTGCCGGCCTTCGCGCTGGCGCCAGTCGGCCATCCAGCGCACCGTCGCTTTGACGCAGCCAGCGGCGTTCAAGCAGTAGCCGGCCTTGGCCCAGGTGACGTCGGCGGCGCGCAGGCGCGCACCGGTCGGGCCGCCGAGCAGGCTGCGCACGCGGCCGGGCCGGTGCGACTCGGCCAGATCGTCGACCAGGGTCGACGCCGCACCGACGAACGCCGCGTCGGACAGGCGGGGATCGCGGACGCAGGCGCGCGCCGCGCGCCATCGGCCCGCGGCGGTGAGCGTGCGCACGGTGAACACGCCGGCCCCGGAGCCCTCGGCGTCGCCGAGCGCCGCGCGCAGAGCCTCGCGTCCAGCTGTCGCGTGCCCGGCGGCCACCACGACCTCGGCAGCGACGCGCAAGGCCCCGTCGTCTTCGCCATGGCGATGGCACAGCTCGCGCACACACGTCTGGATGCGCGCGGCTTCGCCGCGGCGGCAGGCCAGTTGCACCGCGCACAGGGCGGCGCGTGCACTCTGCTCGGCCCGACTCAGCAACGCCAGGTTCGCCTCGGCGTGGTCGAGCTCGCCGTCCTCGAGGTGGAGCTGGAACAACCGACTGGCAGCGAACGCGTACTCCGGGTCGAGGCGCAGGGCGCGCTGCAGGGCAGCCTTGGCGGCCGCGCGCTCGCCGCGGCGCAGGCTGGCTTCGCCGACCCAGCCGTACGCCACGTGGTCGTCGGGCCGATGAGCCGCGTAGGCGTCGGCCGCTGCCGCCAGCTCGTCGTCGCGCTCGAGGTCGTGCAGCCACTCGAGCATCTCGCGCCAGCCGAAGGTGTAGAAGGGGTGCTCGCCGAGCAGCTCGCGCATCTCGTCGATCGCTGCGGCGGTGCGACCTTCGCGTTGGGTCAGCCAGGCCAAGCGACCGCGCAGACTGCACGGTAGCGGACCCGGCCAGGCGGCGATCGCCGCCCGTGCGGCGGCGAAGTCGCCCCGCTCCGCCGCCAACTCGGCGAGGAGGTCGTAGGCGTCCGGGTTGCTCGGGTCGAGGGCGATGGCTCGCTCGAGCGTGGCTCGACGTTCGGCCTGCTGGTCGGGTGTCGAGAGCGCCGCGGCCAACATCAGGTGCGCGGTCGCGTCGTGCGGTCGTGCCCGCGCCAGCGTCCGCGCCTCGCGGGTGGAGAGGTCGGGATCGGCGAGCCGCTCCCCGAGTCGCTGCAGCACACGCCACGCCTCGTGGTGTTCGGGGTCGGTGCGGAGGGCCAGGCGCACGCGCGCCAGCGCGGCATCGTGCGAGCCCTCTTCGACCAACAGGTCAGCCAGGAGCGTCTCGATGTTGGGGTCGCGTCCGCGCGTGCTGGCGGTCTCGAGCACCAGGCGCGCCTCGACCCGCCGGTCGTGGCGCGCGTACGCCGATGCCAAGTGCCAGGCGACCTCGGTCGAGTCCGGCGCCAGCACCGCGGCGCGTTCCAAGGCGGCGCACTCCTCGGTGCCGCGCCGCCGCCGCTGCGCGACCGCTGCGCGGTCGAGCCAGACTCGAGGGTCGAGAGCGAACGTCAGGCACGCCTGCTCGGCCACGCGCTGCGCCGCGTCGATGTCGTCGATCCGGATCATGTGCGCCACCAGCGCCGAACTCGCGGCACGTGCGCGCGGCTGGGCCGCCGCGATCGCTTCCAGCCAGGCGCGCACGTCCGCCGCCGGCTGGCTGCTGGCAGCCGCGCGGGCGAAGAAGTCGAGGCCTCGGCCGCCACCGGCCGACAGCGAGAACGCCGCGACCAGGTGCTCGCACAGCGCTCGCCGCGAGGTGGCGTCGGCTGCCATGTCCCACCAGTCGGCGAGGGCCGCCACTTCGTCCACATCCCGGGCGACGGCGCGCCGGAGTGCGGCTACGGCGTCGGCGTGGCGGCCCATCCGCGCCAGCACGCGCCCGGCGATGGCGTGGCCGGCGGCTGCCTCCGCGTCGAGTTCGCAGGCGGTCTCGGTGCGCGCCAGCGCCTCTTCGAGGCGGCCCTGCGCCGCCAGCTGCAGCGCCAGCTCGCGGTGCGCCCAGGCGTCGCCCGGGTCTTCCTCGACGATCTGCAGCAGTGCGCGCTCGGCGGCCAGCGCGTCGTCGCGGCCGAGTTGGTGGGCGTAGAAGCGCTGCAACGGCCGCGCGAACGGCAGCTCGCTCGCCGCCGCTTCGAGGTCACGGAGCGCTTCGGCCCGACCCTGCTCGACCTCGAGGAGCTGGAACACTCCGACACGGGCGCGGTGGTTGAGGGGCTCGCGCGCCAGGATCGAGCGCCAGCAGCGCAGGGCGCGCGCGCGGTCGCCGGCCCGCTCGGCCACGTCGGCCAGCGCGGCGACGCGGTGCGTCTCGATCGCCCTGCCGTCGGCGGCACCCAGCGCCGCCTCGGCGCCGGCCAGATCGCCGGTGCGCAGGGCCTCCTCGGCCGTCGCCAACAACAGCTCGCCGTCGTCGGGACGCTCCGCGCGCGCTTCGGCCAGGGCGGCGATCGCCTCCTCCGGTCGATGGGCGCGCAGCAGGGCGCGGTAGAGCGCTACGCTCGGGCCACCGGCCCGGCGCAGCCACCGTTCGTGCCGGTGGCGAAGGAACGCCAACCCCGTGTCGCTGGCAGCGTGCGTGCGGCACCACTCGCAGTAGGTCAGCGCGTAGTAGTCGTTGGTCTCGTCGAGGCAGGCCGAGAAGCGCAGGCTGTCGCCGGCTTCGCTCTCGTCCTCGCCATGCCAGGCGAGCAGGCCCGACGTGAAGTGCGCGCGCGCCGATGCCGGTTGACGCAGCAGCGCGCTTCGTAGCAGGGCGCGGGCGCGGTCGGCCCCGCCGGCCCGCCGGCGCAGCTCGTCGGCGAGGCTCACCAGGAACGTCGGGTCGCAGGTGCGCCTGCCCACCAGCTGCTCCAGCGTCGCCACGGCGTCGGCGGTGTGGTCGAGCTCGAGCAGGCACGAGACCTTGCGCAACAGCAGGCGTTGGTCGTCGGGCTCGAGAACCAGCAAGCGCTCGATGCACGCGAGTGTGCCCACCGGATCGCGCTCGTACGCCGACAAGGCCCAGCGCGCCTGGATGGTGAGCGGGTGCTCCGGCTCCCGTTCCAGCATGTCGTGGTAGAGCGCCAGCGCGCGGGCGTGGTCGTGCGCCACCAGGGCCTCCTGGATGGCGAAGTCGTCGCCGTACAGCGCTTCGTCGCGCAAGGGCGGCAGGTGGGTGCCGGGGTGGTCCTTCGGCATCAACACGAGCGCCCGCGGGCCACTGGCGCGGTAGCGCTCGAGGAACTCGCGCGTCATCCACTCGCGGGTGTGGCGCGTGGCCGGGTCGCGTACCAACCAGGTGTCGCGCAGGGCGTCGAAGCCGAGCACGGCTTGCAAGTGGCCGCTGGTCACCTCGGTGGTGGCGACGGCGAACGGCAGCCCCAGACGCAGCAGGGTCCGCGCCTCTTCCGGCCCCAGGGTGAACTCGCGAGGCACGAAGTCGTTGCGCAGCGCCCAGCGCCGGGCGTTGGCGGCCGAAGTGCCGCCGTAGCAGATCTCATCGGCGACCTGCAGGTGGTCGGGCCGGCGACCGAAGGTCTGGGCCAACGCCACCAGTGTGGCGGGCCCGCAGGTCATGTGGTGCTGACGTACGAACGGCACGTCGAGCGCGATCCTCTCGTGGTCGCCGCCGTCGGCGGCGAGGCGTTCGGCCAGCCGCCCGTAGAAGGGGCCACCGACGGCCTCGGCGTGCAGGCGCGCCGCCTGTGGCCGCCCGAGGCGCAGGTCGAGGTCGCAGCGGCGGGCCAGGCCCCACTGGCGCACCGACTTGTCGGCCATCGGCGCCAGAGCGAGGGCGCGTTCGACCGCCGCCAGCGCTGCCTGGTCGTCGCCGAGTTCCTCCTGCAGCGCGGCGACGGCCGCGGCCAGGTGGAAGGCCTCGACCAAGGCGTCGGTGTCTTGCAGAAGACGGAGAGCTTCGCGGTCGCGACCAAGCACCTGCAGCAGGTGCGCCGACTGCGTCGCCGCTGGCACGTAGGCGGGCCGGGCCGAGCGTACGCTCTCGCTGGCGGCCAGCGCCTCGTCGCAACGATCTTCCTGTTCGAGCACGAGCGACCGCTGCACGGCGACCCACTCGTGCGCGGGGGCGATGGCGCTGGCTTCGGCCAGGGCCGCGCGCGCACCGTCGAAGTCGCGCAGCGTGGCCAGTAGCACGGCGCGCAGGCAGGCGAAGTCGGACGCGGTTTCGGGGTCGGCGTCGGCGTCGAGGTTCACCCTTGCGCGCGTCGCGCGCAAGCGCGTCCACGCCGCCCACGTCCCACGTCGGTTTGCTACGCCGTAGAGGTGGTAGATCGCGACCCGGGCGTCGTCGGGCGCTTCGCGGCGGGCGCGGTCGAAGATCGCGTTGGCGAGGCGATGGGCGCCGATCCGTGCTGTCAGCCGGCCGGCCAAGACCCGCGCGGTCGGGCCGCGCCACGCGGTCACGGGTGGCAGGCCGTGCTCCGCCACGGCCCGATGCGCGCTCACGAAGAGGCCGCGGTCGTAGAGGGCCTGGATCGGCGCGAGCTGCTCGACGGTGAGGTGCACGGTGGAGCGGCGAGGATAGGGCCGGGCTCGGCGCGTGCCAGCGCATCGGCGCGGTCCGGCGTTCGCGTCCGCGCCCGCTCAGGCCGCGAGGCCCAGCGGCGGCACCGGCACCTCGATGGCGTCGGCGATCGCCCGGAGCAGCTCGAGTTCGGCAACTTGCGCGCGGCCATCGGCGGCGACGACGCGGGCGGCAGCGCGCATCAGCTGTTGCTTGCCGCGCGGTGCGACGCGCACGAGGCGTTCGAGCGCGGCCTCGAGCGCCTTGGTATGGCACGCCTCGGTGGCTTGGAACGGCAGTGGAGGCGAGCCCGGAGCGACGGGGATCTGAGTCGCGCCCGCGCCGAACGCGACGGTCGCGGCATCGCCGTCGCCGCCGCTGTGGGCGAGGGCCGACAGCACCAGCGCCACCTCGTGGCGCAGAGGCAGCAGGGTGTTGAACTCGACTCGGGCTGGCCGCACGTCCTCGTAGGCGCGTGCCAGGTGCCGGCGCAGCAGGTGGCCGAGGGCGAACTCGAACAGGTCGACGCGCTCGTCGGCGGCGATGAGCTGCTCGACGGCGCGCTTGAACCGCTCGTACTGGGCTTTGGCCATGGCGCGCAGAGCCGGCAGCGACAGATCGACCAGAGGCAGGCGTGCCTGCACCGGCAGGTCGCGCGTGAGCCGAGCCAGGTTGAGCGCCTCGGCGTAGACCGAGGCGTCGCAGGTCTGCGCCAGGCACTCGAACTGCACCTTGCGGACGTCTTCGCGCGCGTCGAGCAGGAGCGCCAGCACCAGCGCGCTGGCGCCGCAGGCGTCGCCGGTCGCTTGCCGCAGCGCTGGCGACAGCTGCTCCAGCCAATCCCGCGAAGCGGCGAGCTGCTCGGGGCCGGCGTTGCCGATGGCACCCACGATCTGTTCGGGCGACAGGGCCAGCACGCCTCCCAGCGGCCCGATGCCGCCGGGCAGGCTCGGGATGCCGGGGATCTGCGGCAGCGGGCTCTTCGGCGTCGGCTTGGCCGCAGGGGTGGCGGCACGCACGCGCTCGCGCACCGCTTCGGCCTCGGCGTCGTAGCGGAGGAACAGTGGCTCGATCGCGGCGATGCGGTCGTCGAGCGGTGGGTGCGTGGCGAACAGGTTGGTCACGCGGTGCACGAGGGCGTCGGCGAAGAACATGTGGCTGGCTTCGGACGCCTGTGGACTGCGCACGACCCCGCCGGCGCTGGCGCTGCGGATCTTGCTGAGGGCGCCGGCGATGCCGCGCGGGTTGCGGGTGAACTGCACCGAGGCGGCGTCGGCGAGGAACTCGCGCTGGCGCGAGACGGCTGCCTTGATGAGCGTCGCGAACAGCTTGCCCAGCGAGCCCACGGCGTAGAGCGCGATGCCGACGAAGAACAGCTGCGCGGCGCCGCCGCCCTTGCGGTTCGAGCTGCCGGTCGAGCGCCCGGCCACGCGCATCAGCAAGTAGCCGCCCGTGGCGATGCAAGTGATGCCGAACAGCACCGACATCAAGCGGATGTTGAGGCGCATGTCGGTGTTGAGGATGTGGCTGAACTCGTGCGCCACCACGCCCTGCAGCTCGTCGCGCGACAGCGCCTCCAGCGTGCCGCGCGTCACCGCCACCGCCGCGTCGCCCGGACTGTGGCCGGCGGCGAAGGCGTTGATGCCCGCTTCGTCGGCGAGCACGTACACCTCGGGCATCGGTACCCCGGACGCGATCGCCATCTCTTCGACCACGTTGTAGAGGGTCTGTGCCGCGAGGTCGTCGGCGTTGGGGTGCACGCGGGTGCCACCCAGCATTTGGGCGACGGCGCCGCCGCCACCGCGCAGTTGGACGCTGCGGAACAGACTGCTCACCCCGACCACGAGCAGGGTGCCCCCGGCGATGATGAGGAACGCATCCTCGTGCCAGATGCGCTCGGAGCCGCCGATCGACAGCGCGAAGGCCACCGCGAAATAGACGGCGGCGATGATGCCGACCACCGCCAGTACGAACAGGACCACCAGCCAGCCGGTCTTGCGTTTGGCGCGTTCCTGGGCTCCGAAGAAGTCCATGTCACGCGCCTCGCTCGAGTTCGAACAGGGCGACGCCGGCGTCGTTGCGCACGTAGACGCCGCCGCCGCAAGCCGTGAACTTCCGGCGCAGGGCGCGCCGGTAGAAGTTCGCCGGCCGAAGGTGCACGTTGCCGTCCGTGGCGGTGCGGTCGCAGTTGTGCTGCCAGTCCTCGGCGGTCAGGGCCTCGAGGTAGAGGGCTCCCCTGGTCAGGCGCGCGAAGTTGTCGATGGCCCGCTTGGCGTCACGGTCGCTGAGATATTGCAGAACGCCCTGGCACAGCACGAGGTCTGCAGGCCGGGGGTGGTGGTAGTCGACGGCCGAGCCCTGGGTCCATCCCTTGCGGCGGCACAGGTAGTCGCTCACCTCGACCCCGGTGTAGCGGGCGCGCGGGAAGTGCGCCGCGATCGCCGGCTGCCAGTGGCCGAGGCCGCAGCCGAGGTCGACGACTTCGCGCACCGGCACCTCGAGGAAGCGCAGGTAGGCGCAGACGAAGTCGGCGAGCCGGCGCACCGACTTGCGGTCGCCGACCCGGGTCTTGGCGTCGCCGTAGAAGCGCGCGTAGTACGCGGCGTCGAAGTCGTTGCGGGCCACCACCACCATCCGCCGGCAGGAGACCACGGCGGCGGACCCGGTGCAAGCGCGGGCACCGCTGGTGGTGGCGGAGCCGCAACCGAGGTTCCGAGACCCGTGCCCGCCGTGGGTGCGCGACCTCGGTTCTACCGCACGCCGATCGTGGCGACGCCGCGCGCCGAGAACACGAGGTCGAGCGCGTTGGCAGGCGGATCGACCACGACGCCCTGGAGGTAGATCGCCGCGCCGCCGAGGGCGTTGACGTTGGGGATGGGCAAGCCCAGCGTGGCCGTGTTGCCGCTGGTCGCCATCGGCAGCTGCACGTCGAGGCTGGCCAGCAGGCTGCAGCCGGGCGCGCCGAACGCGGCCAGCGGGATCTGCGTCTGCGTCGAGCCGAGGATCAGGAGCGCCGGGGCGTTGGTCGGGAGCGACTGGAGCTGCAGGGGGAACGTGCCCTGCGTCCAGGGCAGCTCGTCGCTGACCAGCATGGGCACGCCGTTCGACCCGGCGCAACCGGCTCCGGTGAGCGTGTACTGAGCGACGTCGTCGGTCTGGTAGTCCCAGGTGTCGCCGAGTTGCGTCGTCTGGAAGCCGCCGAAGAGGTAGCTCTTGCCGAGTGCCGGCACGAAGGTCAGCGCGCAGCCGGTGCGCGACACCGGGCCGCTGGCGCCGCGGTTGGTCCAGTCGGTGCCGTCGAACTCCCACACGTTGGCGAGCGTGCCGCCGGTGGTGGTGCCGCCGAACAGCACGACGCGGTCGCGCACCGGATCGTAGGTGAGGCCGAAGGCGTAGATGCCGGTGCCGCCGGGCACGGTGGCGGTGGGGATCTGCGTCCAGTTGCCGGCGCGGAACTCCCAGGTCTCGCCGAGCGCGGCGGAGTCGCGGCCGCCGAACATGACGATCCGCCCGCGCCGGCTGTCGTACACCGACACCTGCCGGCCGCGCGGCGTGGGCGACGTGCCCGGACTCAGCTGCGCCCACGACGTGCCGTCCCAGGCCCAGGTGTCGTTGAGGTACACGCCGCTGAGGTTGTCGCGGCCGCCGAACAGGATGCAGGCGTTGATGGTCGGGTCGAAAGTCATCGACGCCCAGCGGCGCGGCGAGGGAGCCGGCGTCGCGCCGATGCTCTGCCAGGTGGAGCCGTTCCACTCCCAGAGGTCGCCGAGGTCGCTGCCGGCGGCATCGCGGCCGCCGAACACCACCAGCCGGCTGCGGGTGGTGTCGTAGGCCGTGACGTACCAGTCGCGGGCTGGCGGCAGCTGGCCGGTGCCCGGCGTGACGTCGGTCCAGTTGCTGCCGTCGAAGCGCCAGAGGTCGTTGGCGTAGGTGCTGGCCCCCTGCAGGCCGCCGAAGAAGTAGGCATAGCTGCCGTCGGTCACGGCGATCATGCCGGCGCGGGGCGTGGGGGAAGTCGTGGGCGACAGCTGGTTCCAGCGCGCCTGGCCGGCGGCCACGGACGTCAGGACGAACAGGGGAGCGAGGATGCGCATGGCGATGGTCGGAGACGCGAGCCGCTGGGCGCTCGTCGTGAGCGACGGCTCGACTCCACTTTGCCCCGCGTTCCGTTCTCGGTGGGAGCTTTCCCTCGGAACTCGCCGCGCGCACTGGCCGCGGCGAGAATCCCGCTGCCCGTGAATTTCGCGCGCGCCGCAACGGTCGCAAGCCTTATAGCCCGGGCGTGTCCACGCTGCCTCCGCCCCCGTGGCCGCGCCGGTTCGGGCGCTTCGAACTGCTGCGCGAGATCGCGCGTGGCGCCATGGGGGTGGTGTTCGAGGCGACCCAGCTGGATCTGGCACGCCGAGTGGCGCTCAAGCTGCTGCCGGCGACGCACGCCCTGGACCCGAACCGGGTGGCGGCGTTCGCACAGGAAGTCCGCGCAGCGGCACGAGTGCGGCACCCCGGCTTGGTCGAGGTCTTCGACGGCGGGGTGCACGAGGACCAACCCTACCTGGCGATGGAGCTGGTGGCGGGGCGCTCGCTCGCCGAGCGCCTGCGCGAAGACGGCGTGTTGGCGCCGCTCGAGGCAGCACGGGTGGTCGCCGAGGTGGCACGCGCGGTGCACGCGTTGCACGAAGGCGGCGTCGTGCACCGCGACCTCAAGCCGGCCAACGTCCTGATCGACGCCGCCGGGCGGGCGCGGGTCACCGACTTCGGCCTGGCCCTGCTGGCAGGCGCGGGCCTCGGCCAGGAAGACGGTGTGGTGGGGACACCTGGCTGCATGGCACCCGAGCAGATCGACGCGCGGGTGGGCGAGGTCGGACCGCGCAGCGACGTGTGGGCGATGGGATCTCTCTTGTTCCGGCTCCTCACGTCCGAACCGCCGCACCTCGCGGCCACCCCGATCGAGCTCCTGCTGGCGGCGGCCGACCGGCCGGCTCGGACCCTGCGTAGCGTGCTGCCGAAGGCGCCGCCCGAGCTCGATGCCGTCGTGCGGCGCTGTCTTGCCCTCGATCCGGCCGAGCGCTTCGCCACCGCTGCCGAGCTGGCCGAGGAGCTCGAACGCTACCAGCGCGCCGAAGGGCTCACGCTGCGCCTGCCGGGTCCCTGGGCGCGCTTCCACAACTGGCGGCGCACGCATTTGGCGCTGGCGATCCACTTGCTCGCCATTCCCTTGCTGTGGGGAGTGGCGTTGCTCGACCACGTCGTGTGGCGTGTCACGGACGCCGAGTTCTTCGCCCGGATCAGCGGCATCGCGGCAGCATCGGTGGCCGTGAGCTTGCTCTGCGATCGGCTTCAGGGCGGTGCGCGCGGCGCCTGGCCGGTCGCCGTGTGGGTGGGCGCCGACGCGGTTGCGCTCGCGGCGGTGGCAGCGTGGGGCGATGGCCCTGGTTCGGCCGTAGTGCGCGCGTTCCCGGTGTTGATCGCCGCGTCGGCGCTGTGGCTGCGGCGCGACGTCGTGCTGCTGGCGACCGCCGCCTGCACGCTGGCCTACCTGGCGCTGGTCTTCCACGCGGAGTGGCACGCCACCGCCTGGCGCCAGCCGTCGGCCACCTACGTCATGACGGCGACCTCGTTCGCGCTGCTCGGCTGGATCGGGGCGCGTCTGATCGCTCGCGTCCGGCGTGTGCTGGCGTTCGCTGCCAGACGGCGGTGACGGTCGTTCGGGTGCGCGGCGGGTTGCGAGCATGCCGCCTTCCGCCGCGCGTTGCGCTGTTGTGATGGCGAAAGGGCGTGACACCCGAAGGTCTGGCCGACGCACGGGTTTGTGTCGCGTGTCGTGCGAGTGCCAACGCAGTTGCATCGGCGGCGCGATGTTCGCGCTGCCGCTCGGCACTGCAACGGTGCCGACTCTCGCACTCGACCCGCACCAGGCTCCATCTCGTGGAGCCAGGGAGATGACATGCACATTCAGCGCCACATCGCGCTCACCGCCGCCCTCGCGGCCCTCTCACCTGCTCTTGCCGCACAGACCATCGTTCGCTTCGACATGGGGCAACCGGGAAGTCCGACCGTGCCCGGCTACAGCCGCGTGTACGCGACCTCTGTCTACAACTCGACGCTCGGCTTCGGCTGGCTCAGTGCCGTGTCCGGCGGCTTCGACGTCTCCGCGATCGACGCGAGGATCGTGCACAACCTGCATCCGAGCCTGATCCGCGACGGCAACTATGCGCCCACCGGTTCGACGTTCCGCGTCGGCGGACTGGCGCCGAATGCGCTCCACGATTGCGTCGTCTACCTGGGCGACGTGCGCAACGCCGGCGCCGTCCAGGGCATGTCGATCGTTGCTCAGAACGTGACCGTGGCATCCGGGCTGGCCGCGCGGACGACCACTGCCAAGGCGGGCTTCCACGCGTCGCTCGGTGGCTATCGGCGCGTCGCCTTCGTCACTGCCGCGGATGGCAACGGTCAGATCGACATCACGTTCGGGTCGGCTGGTGCCCAGGTCCCGGTGATCGGTGTGCAGGTCTACCCTCACGTCCAGCCGCCGGTGCGATTCGATCACACCGCGCAGGGTCTGGTGACCTCGAGCACCGACGCCCGCATCGTCGCCGCCGTCGGCAAGATGAACACGCACGAGTACGACGACGCTCGCGCCGAACTCGATGCTGCGTGGGCCGACCTCGCGAACTTGTCGGTGGACGCACGCCTGGCGCTGGCGTGGGGTTACGCCTGGTGGGTGGGTTGGCTGACCGGCGCCGAGGCGGACGTCGATCCGGTCCTGCTGCGCGACCCCCTCATGCCGGGGGGGCCGGGCATCATCGAGTCTCTCCTCACGACCCTCGACCAGAACGACGCCTCGGTCGCTCTCCTGCTCGCCGAGACCCGCGACTTCGCCTGGGGCGAACTGTTCCTGGCCACCCGTGCCTACTCGCCCGCGGCGTTCCCCGAGAACCCGCGCTCGATCCTCCTCCCCACGCTCGGGGTCGGCGACATCAAGGCGAACTCGGGCGCCGGCGTGCAGCTCCTCGAGCAGATGGACTCCGACATCCTGAAGCTGCAGGCCGACCCGGCGCAGACGCAGAGTCCGTACTTCGCCAAAGCGCGGTTGCTCCTCGCGCGCAACATGTACGGCCGCAACACGCACGTGGCGACCTCGGTGGACGAGGGCGGCCTTCAGAACTTGAGGGACTGGGATCGGTACTTCCTCGACCAGTACGACGCTCTCTGGACGCGCCTCGATCCGACGCCGTCGAACTCGTCTGCGCGCATCTACCCCAAGGCCATCGACCCTGCGGTCCAGGCTTGGCGCATGCGTACCTACGTGGACGACGATTTGGATACGGTTTACCCCGGCCGCGCCATGCAGGAGTGGAACGGCGTGCTTCCCCCCTTCTCGCAGAGCGAGTTCGACCAGGCTTGGTGGGCACCGCGCGTCAACTTCACCGGGGCCAGTGGGCTGCCGGGGTGGGCGACGCATCAGTGGGCGTATGGGCGGATGTTGCGCCAGCTGGCACGCTGGTGGATCGAGAAGCGGAGCAAGGGCGTCGGCGGCCAGGAGTGGGGTGGCGGTGCCGGTGACGATGCCGAGGTGGCAGGCGTGCTGGGTTCGTGCCTGATCATCATGCAGGAGGGCAGCGACAACGCGGTGGAGAAGGGCGTGGCGGCCGTGCTCGAGGGCTCGCTTCTCTCGTCCGAGGTCAACGTCGATCAGGGCTACTGGGACGGCCCGGGCGGGATCATCGATGCGGAGCACGGCGGCGAGTTCACGACCTATCCCCTGCGCGTCCTGACTTCGACAAACTTCGGGGACCCGTTCTACCTCGAGTTCGCCATGCGCTGCTTCCGCAACATGGACGAACAGGTGGACGCGCACCCGTGGACCGGAATCGCTCCTTTCACTCCGGCGTCCGCGCCGGTCGGGCTGCGTCACTTCAAGGCCATGCGCTTCGGTGCCAACGCCATCGAGACGTCGGGGAACGGCAACTTCGACGTCGACTTCGTCGAGAACATCAAGGCCGTGATTCCGGGACTCAGCGTGCTGGCCTACAGCGGCAACACGCGCGTCGAGCAGATCTGGCGCGAGTATGCCCACGCCTGGGCGCACGCGGCCGCGCACGCGGCCGGCAGCAACCTCCCCCTCAAGCCGGCCGGCGTGCTGCCGCCGACCCGCGACTTCGTCACCGGTGACCCCGGCGACAGCGGATTCTGGTACTGGGTGCCCCAGGTCGGCGAGGTGAACGGTGGCCAGCCACCCGCGGGCGGCGCCGTCGGCCTCAACTTCCCCGACATCTATGCCACCATGGTCGAGTTGCACCGCCGCACCGGCGACATCGAGCTGATCCAGGCCTTGGAACAGCTGATGGCCTTCATGGCCGGCACCTACACCAACAGCAGTCCCGGGAGCGACGGCTGGACGCAGAGCAAGCTGAACGGCGTGATCGGCAAGATCGCGCTGGATGCGCTGCCGTTCCTGTCGACGACGGGTCAAGGCGCTGCCAATCAACTCGTGTGCGACCACGGCGATGCCTACTCCCGATACCTCAATCGGCATCGATTCGTGTGTCCCGCCGGCACTCCGAGCAAGGACGACGTCATGTATCCGCTGAGCCTGTATTCGGAGTGGTTGCGCTACTTCTGGCCGTTCGCCACGACGGCGGTCACCTACACCGACCGAGTCGCGACCGGCTCGTACGACGGGGCCGAGATCTCCGGGCAAGCGCTCCTGCACTTCACCCGCTCCGGCGCACCGTTCCGCTTCGGACCGAGCCAGGCCTTCACCTACTACGATCCGCTCTCGGTCGGCAACGGTCAGGCCGACGAGCTCGACTTCACCGTCCTGGTGAACGACCTCGATCTGGACGCCGCCGAGAACGGCGGCCTCGCCGCGCGTCTGCTCCTGTGCAACCAAGGGCCGACTGCGCGACGAGTCGGGATTCGGCCCTGGCAGTTGCCGCTCGGTGACTACGACGTGCACATGGGTCGGGATGCCGACTTCGACGACCTCATCGACCTCGGCTCGACGCCCATCTCCTTCGACCTGTCGCATCCGGGGGAGCCGTTGATCAGCGCACTCGTCGGCCCGGGCCAGATCTACGTGGTCGAGTTCAGGCTGCAGACCGAGCGCTCGCTGTCGCTCCTGCCCGACCCGGCGGTCGGCCCTCGTGACATCAGTCTCGGTGCGAATGGCAGTGTCATCGTGCGCGTGCACAACGTGGGTGCGGCCGCGACAGGCAGCATCCGTGTCACGGTGCAGAAGTCCGGTGACCCGGTGTCGGCGGCGGTCGCGGTCGCCTCCATCCCTGCCCCCCTCGACCTGCAGCCGCGCTTCGTCGACGTGACGGTGCCGTACAACGCCGTTGCCGGCGACAAGATCACCGCGTTTCTCAACGTGGTGGGGGGCCAGATCACGACGGCCAACGACTCCGCGAAGGCCGACTTGTAGGCGACCCACCGCAGCCCGCGGTCGTACCGGAACAGTGCGGCGGGGCGCTTGGCCCCCGACCGAATGGGCCGCCGGCGACTTGATGGCTGGCTTATGGCGGGCTTGCGGTGCGGTCGGGCGCGGCGGATCCGGCCCCGGGGAGGACGGGCCACCACGTGCGCGCGGAAGCGCCACACTTGGGCCCGGTGCGGCTTCGGTCCCACGAGCCGTCGCCCAGGGTGGCGCGTGCCCGGCTCCGATTCCTTCGTGCCGCGCTTTTCTGTCACTCTCGGAGGATGCTCCGCGGCAACTGGGAGTCCCCCCCTTCTCCGTCACAGAAATCCCCTCTCTCATGCGCGTGCCCAAGACGCTCTCCATCCTCTTGCTGGCGGCGACCTCTGCGTCGGCCCAGACCCTACCTTCCTACGTGGTGACGCACGATTGGCCATCGGCGGCTCCGCCGAGCGACTTCGACCGCGTCGTGGTCGGCAACTTCGTCGGCGACCAGGATCGCAGCGTCATGCTGCTGGCGGACGGGCAAGTATGGTTCGACTACGCGCCGGCGGTGCACGAGTTCGTGCGGGCCATGCCCTTGCCCGGTTCGTGCGTCTTGAACGACGTGGCGACCCTGGAACCGGTGGCGGCGACCGGCAAGGCGACCCTTCTCGGCGTCGGCAGCTGGGGCCTGGTGGAGGCCACCTACGAGACTCCGCTGCCGCCCAACGACCCGTATCTCTCTCTCGTCACCCACTCCATCAGCGACGGCTGGCTGGGGGCGAGCCGCGTGGTGGCACGCCGTCAGGACGCGACCACCGTCGTCGTCGCGGGCCTGAGTGCCGACAGGCACACGCTCATGGTCGGCACCATCTCGGGTGGCGTGTTCAGCCAAGGCGCGACCAAGGTCTACGCCAGCGCCGAGGTCCAGGACATCGACCTGTTGTTCTGGGAGAGTCCCACCAGCCTGCGCATCGCCGCCCTGGTCGGGGCGCATCTGCGCATCCTCAACCAGAACACGGTCCAACTCGCACTCGTCACCGGCACGACGGTGGGTGGTGACCTCACCGTCTTGCACGACACGTCGTCGCCGACTGCCGAGAGTGTCGCCTGGGCTCGGCACGAGCCGGCTGGCAGCGGCTGGGATCTCGTCGTTGCCGCGCAGGCGCAGACGCAGACAGTGCCGCTGACCCTCACCCTCGCCGGCATCGGTGCCACCAACCAGTACGACCTCTGCGGCATCGCCGGCGGACTCACCACGGCCGACGGCTACGCCGACATCGTCGTGTCCCAGCGCACGACGCGTGAGGTGATCCTTGTCGACCGTCGCTACGTCGAGGGTTCCTTGGATCTCGGCATCCAAGCCGCCCTCAGCCTGTCGGCGAACCCGGCGACCGCGCAGCCGGAACTGAGCGCAGTGCCCGCCTTCTACGATCTCGACAACGACGGGGACGCCGACGTGCTCGCTGCCGACGAGAACGGTGCGTTCGTGGACCGGACCGTCCTCTTCGGCGGTCTGCGCGAGGAGCTGTATCCGGGCGCTTCGGTGGTCGTCCCGTCCATCGATTGGTTGCGCTACTGTCCCGACGCGAACGATGGGCCGGTGCTGGACATCGTGTTGGGGTCGCTCGGTACTTCCGTGAACCAGGTCGAGGTCGCGGTGTGGTGGGAAGACGCGGAGAACGAGGGCATGGAGCCCGAGACCATCCATTGGCAGTTCTTCGACTATCTCAATCCCTCCGACCCGACCCAGCGCTACGCCCGCGTGGTTGTCGATCCCGTGCCTGCCGAGTCGTTGCTCGGCGAGCGGTACTGGGAGGCGGACAACCACCTGTGGGGCGAAGTGCGCTTCTTGGACGCGCAAGGAATTCAGGTCGGGCCGACCTCGCGCTTCGGCCTGCGCGTCGCGGACTTCGAGAGTCCCGAGAACGAGGATGACGAGGTCGATCCGACGGACTTCCCGCACCTGCAGCAGCAGGGTGGGGCGATGCAGGGGCTGATCAGGCACTACGCGCAGAACGGCAGCGCCGGGCCGGTCCATCCGCACCCGTCGGGCCGGCAATTCGGCGGTGCGACCACCTTCCCGCCGAACCTGCCACCCGGCAAGGGCGCCAAGCCGCCGAACAAGGTTTCGCCCCCGAAGTCGACGCAGGCGCTCGGCAGCGTGCAGCAGAACTGAAGCCGCCCGCCTCGGTCAGGGCGTCGGGGCCCGTCGCCGACCCAACCACAGCGCTGTTCCAACCAGCGCGACAGCGACAGCGACCCAAGCAGCGACGTGG
This sequence comes from Planctomycetota bacterium, assembly GCA_041398565.1. Lineage (GTDB taxonomy): Bacteria > Planctomycetota > UBA1135 > UBA1135 > UBA2386 > DATGPD01. Next base: position 1,973,059 of record JAWKUN010000002.1, read on the forward strand.
GGTCCCGTCGCTGTCGCGTCTGGGTTCGACGCGGCGCCGGCTGCCGGCGCGGGCGTTCCCACGGCGCTGGCTGGTTCGCGGCCTGGCGCCGCCGCCTGAGCCCGGCCCCACGGCACGATGTGCGCCAAGCCCCACGTCTCGATCGTCGCGTCGTGGAAGCGCCCGACACCGTCGGCGTCGGCCGCGAGTGCCTCGCGTGCCTGACGCAGCGCCTCCGCCGTCGAGTGGCCGGACAGCAGCGCCGGGGTGGCGATGCCCCACAGTGCGGCGACGCGACTCTTGCGCAGGGGGGCCCGCGACTGCACCAGGGTGTGCGCACCGGCGGCGATGAAGGCGTTGCCGAGGTTGGCGAGTTGGTCGTCACCCAGCCGCCGCGGTCCGAGACCGATGCTGCAGGCCGAGAGCACGACGACGCCCGGTGCGTGCAAGCGCAGCACGTCGTCCTCGCGCAACACACCGTCCGCGTGCTGCTGGTCCGCGGTGAGCGCCAGGCCCCGTAGCGTCTCGCGGCCGAAATCGGCCTCGCTGGCGTGCGCCATCAGATGCACGATGGCGAACGAGGCGAGGTCTGACTGCGCCAGGTCTTGCGGCGAGAGGTCGTCATCGCTGCGGACGAGCGCCGCGGTGGCGGTGCTGGTCAAGGCGGCGATCTCGGCGTTGGAAAGGGCCAGAGGCTCTGCGCCCCGCGGCAGGGGCGATGGCGCGATGTTGGCGAACAGGGCCAGCTGGCGCTGCGGTCGGCGTTGGTCGAGGCGCCGCGCTTCGAGTGCCTCGACGACCGGCAGTGCCGCCAGGGTGGCGACCGCGTGCGACTGGCCGAGCAACCGATCGCTGTCCGGCGGCAGCAGCGCTTCGATCGCCAAGTTCTTCAGGAAGTTGTTGCCGCAGAACGTGAACCCGCGCCACGTCGCGATGCGTTGGCGCACGGCCGCCGGCATGACGAGGGCGCATGTGGTGCGTGCCAGGTCTTGCAGGTGCGCTTCGTCCGGTCGGAGCCGCAACAGCTCGCGCATGAACTCGGCGCAGATGCCCTCCAGCTCGGTGCGCGCGCCCGTCGTTTCGTGGGCGAGGTCACCATCGGGCGCGATCGTGAACAGGTGGCCGCCGTAGCGGGACGGCCAGTAGAGGACGATGCCGAGGTCTGGCCCGCACAGGGAGGTCTGGCCGAGCCACGTGCGCTGGTTGCCCGGCAACCCGTCTTCCGCCGCGGTCGCGTCGGCGGCCGATGAGTCGCCCAGCTGCTGCTGCAGGCGCCGCTGCAAGCTGCCGACCGACTGTACCCAGAGCACGACGTCGAGCGCTTCGCCGACAGCGAGTGGGTCGAGTGCCAGTGTCAAGTCGATGGCGTCGCCGACCAGCTGCGCCCACGCCTCGAAGTGAAGGAAACCGACGCCGCCGGGTCGCACCGTCGAGTGCTGCACCCGGCGGCGCAAAGCGGCGAGGACGTCGAGGACCTCGCGCCGTGTCGTTTGCAGGCGAGTCGGATCCCCTTGCGCCAGGGTGAGGCGGCTGAGCAAGCTGGCCAGGCTGGCGCGCAGGTCGAGGTCGTCTGCGCGCACGACGCCGACCGTGGCCTGTAGATCGGCGGTCGCTTCTGCCGAACGCCCGCTCTGCAAGAGGGCTTCGATGCGCAGCACTTGGCCGCGCAACCAGGTGGCGCGCGGCGTCGGAGGCTCCCAGGTCGAAGGCTGGCCTGACAGCTCGGTCAGGGCGTCGTCGGGGCGGTCGAGGGCGAGCAGCGCGGTGGCCGACATTTGGCTGCGGTCGGCCGTCGCCATGTCGTCCACTGTCTGGCCATCGCGTGCCCGCATTTGCGCGACGCGGGCCACGACGTCGTCGAACCGATCGGTTGCCAGGAGCTGCGCCAGTTCTTCGGCATCGAGGTAGGCCTGCACGCGCGCGTCGCTCTCCTCGCCGGCCGCGGTGCGCGCTGCTTGCAGAGTCGTCGCGGCCTGGTCGGGCAGTCCCAGGCGGCGCCAGCGCTCGGTACGCGCCAAGTTCTCGACGGCCAGATCGGCGCCTTCCAGCTCGCGGTCGTCGAAGGCGTGCAAGAGGAGGTCGGCGAGTGGCCAGTCTTGGCGATCGCAGCAGACGTGCATCAGGACGCGCGCGCACTCGGCCAGGTGGCGCTCGTCCATGGGGCCGCGCGCAAGGGCGAGCAACTCGTCCACGGCGCCGGCGAGGAAGCCATCAGGCACGAGCGCGTCATGCGTGGCGGCGAGTGCCTGCGCGTAGACCAACTTGACGCGGTCGTCGACGGCGTCGCTCGTGCGGCGCACCGCACGCAGGGCCAGAGCGGTGAGGTCGCACAACGACCGCGAGCCTGCAGGTTCGCCGCGTCCGGCCAAGGCGGCGACCCGATCGGCGAACTCGGCACTCTCGTGAGCGGACAGCGCTCCGGTCTCGGCCATCGCGATCAGCTCTGTGAGTGGTGCCGACGTTCCGCGAGGTGCCCTGACCGGAGTCGGCTCCGCCGTGCCGGCGTCCGGCGGCTTGGCCTCGGCGACCGGGATCGCTTGTGCCTCGATCGCGGGCGCCGGCTGCCGCCACCGGGACCACGTCAGTACCACTGCTGCCAGCGCGCAGGCGACGAGGCCCATGGCGGTGGTCACGGCGCCCCCCGCCGGGCGCCAACCTACCGTAGACGCGCCCGCATCTCGTACGGCTCCGGATCGTTCTGCGGATCGGGCGTCTTCACGTCCACCTGCCACTCGATCTCGGTTGGGAGGTCGAAGGTCGGCGTCCATGTCTGCGTGTGGATCCTACCGGAGTCGCCGATCTTCCTGCCCTGGCCGTCGAACACCGTCACCACGTACTCGCAACCGGGGCTGCCGAACCGCCAGGTGAACTCGCCGTAGCGGTCGACGACACCCTGCGGGGCCGCGGCGTCGGCAGCAACTCGAGCGCCGGGGCCGAGCTCGCCATCGCCGGTGGCCGAAGGCGTCGACCACGTGCGCCAGGTCAGGGCGATGCCGAGCACCGCGGCTGCGGCGAGCCACAGCCCGAGGGTCCGGACCCGCGTTTGGCGTCGGCGCCGGCGAGCGACATCGGTGACCGTTCGCTCACCTGACACCCCGCGCAGTGTCGCTGCCTCCGCCAGGACCGCGGCGCGCTCCTTGCCGAGTGTCCGCAGATGGGCTGCGGTTGCGCGCAGGCGCGCAACCGCGTCGCGCACCTCCGGGTCCTTGGCGGCGGCGGCCTTCACCTCCGGCGCCTCGAGGTCGACCTCGCCCGACCACAGGCGTTCTAGGATCTCGTCCCTGCTCATCGCGGCGTGCATTTTCATGGACCAGCCGTGCGCGGGCCAGTGGGGTGCTGACACAGAGTGCGAATCGCGCGTGCACGCCGGGCCGGCGTCAGATGCGCTCATCGCGTTCCTCCTGCTCCTCCTTCGGGCGCTGCGACTCGTCCAGCAGGCCGGGGGTGAGCCGCTCCAGCTTGCGCAGGCCACGGTAGTAGCGAGCCTTGGCGTTGACGTAGCTGAGGCCTAAGCGTTCGGCGATCGCGTCGAAGTCCAGACCCTCGAAGCAACGCAAGCGCAAGACCTCGGCTTCGGAACCGCCGAGGCGCTCGAGGGCGCGGTCGGCGTTCTCCTGCGCGACCAGTTCGGCCTCGGCGTCCGAACCCGCGGCTCGATTGGGCAGCGCGTCGAGATCGTCGGTGGCCTGCGGCCGCCGCAGCTTCTTGCGCATGAAGTTCAGCAGCTGGTAGCGGCAGATCCGCGACAGCCAGCCGTCGAAAGCGCCGCGTCCCTCGTATTCGCGCAGCTTCTCCAGCACGAGGAGGGTCGTCTCGCCGGTCAGATCCTCGACGTCGTGGGTGTCGAGCGGGAAGCCGAGACGGCGGTTGAGCGCATGCAGGATGCGCGCCAGCACGCGCAGGCGGTCGATCATGGCCGCCTCGCCCGCCGCGGACCCTTCCAGGTAGGCGTGGACCAGGTCCACATCAGCCTCCCACGATGCGAACAGGGCGCGGCTTCGGTCGGTTGGCGACAAGACAGGCGCGGATTGTCGCGACTGGCGCCGCCCCGCCAAGACCTTGCCGGTTGCCGGCGGTGCTTCGGGTATCGGACACGGAGTTCGCACGGGGACGCCCTCGCAGCGTCGGAGCCTGCAGGCGCGGTGACAGAAAGCCGAACTACAGGGCCGCCGCCGCCGAGCGTGTCCAGGCACGGGGTGGCGACGGCACGGCTCTCCCCGCTGGCGCCCGAGAGTCTGTGGGCTTACGGTCCGTTCCCAAGGCCGTCCCCCCATCTGGACATGGTGGAACGCGAAAGCGTGCCAAGAACGGGGCGGCGGTGTCTTGCGAACTCGCTTCCGCGGGACGTGAGTTCGCTGGCTCGAAGATCAGAGTTTCTGGCCGTGACGATCGGGATCGCATCTCATCGTGGCAGACGTCCCTGCGGCATGCGGTGGGCGTGCCTCGCGCTGTGGGCTGCCTGTCTGCCCATGGCGTCGTTGCCCGGGCAGCGAGAACCCAAGCCCGAGAAGGTCGACGCGTTCCAGGACCCCTACACCAAGGGCGACGCGGAGCAGCTGAAGGCGCTGGGCTACGTCGCGATCGGCCAGTTCCTCTGGCTCGGCGACGTCACCACGGCGCAGGTGCAGCAGATCCTGGGCGACGACATCGCCATCTTCATCGAGACCGAGCACTTCAAGCTGGCCTCCACGCTGCGCTCGTTCCCTTGGCCGAAGGACAAGGAGTGGCGCGCGGCCTTGCGTGCCGAGGTCGAGGCGCTGGCGGAGCGCTGCCCGGGTTTCAAGACAAAGTCGAGGTCGCTCGATCCTTGGCTGCGCGCGCATCTGTACGCCCAGCGTCTGGAGGCGCTCTACGCCGACTTCTGCGGCAAGCTCGGCATCGCCCCGGGGACGTTTCCCGAGGACCGCGGCGGCAAGCGCACCGCCGACTACATGGGCGAGGGGCCGTACCTCGGCCAGCCGGGCAAGTACCTCGTGGTGCTCGCCCACAAGGCGTTGAGCGCGGGCACCTACACGCGTGCCTTCCAGGGCAGCGCCGCGCGCGACACGACCCGCTTCAACCACGACAAGGAAGGCAGCCTGGCGACGGTGATCGCCGCCGAGTTCGCCGAGAAGGCGTTGCGCGACGACCGCAACCTGCACTGCCACCTGGCGTACTCGGTGACGCACAACCTCGTCGACGGCTTCAAGTACTACTGGCAGTCGGTGCCTGCGTGGCTGAGCGAGGGGATCTCGCTGTGGTTCAGCCGGCCGATCCGCGAGGAGTTCCTCAACTTCTCGGGCACCGACGACGCCGGTGCCACCACGTTGCGCGGACACGAGTGGGAGCGGCGCGTGCGCATGCGGGTCGACAATGACGTGTGGCCGAAGGCGGCGGACTTGTGCCAGGTGATGAGCGCCGCCGAGCTCGACTTCTCGTCGCACATGATGGTGTGGTCGCGCGTCGACTTCCTGATGCGCGGCCACGCGGAGAAGTTCGGCCGCTTCGTGGCGCGCATGAAGGCACCGATGACCAACGAGGCGCGGCAACCGACGGTGGCCGAGATCGTGCAGCGCCAAGCGCAGGCGCTGCGTGACGAGCTCGGCTTCGACGAAGCCGGCTTCGACGCAGCGTGGCTGGCCTTCGTGCGTGAGACGTACTCGCGGAAGTAGGCCGCGCGCCGGCGTCGCTGTCGGCGAACGGCGGGGAGCGTCGGTCGGACGCAGGCGGGCGCCAGTCCGGCCCGTCGGTTGACGGTAGGCCGGCGTCCGGCTCTACTGCCTGGGTCTGCCCAGCCCCTGCAATCCCAGAAAGGACGACTTCTCGTGGCCAACTGGACTCTCAGCGGCGCGTTCCTCGCCGCCTTCTTCGTGATGGGTGCGCCCGCGGGTGCGGCCCCGCAGTGATGAAGCGGTGGTGGTGGAGCCGGTTCGGCTCCGCGATGGGCGCCGGGTGATGCCGGCGGTGGTGCTGGTTTCGGTGGCGGCTCCGGCGGCGGCGTCGGTGCGCGGCCAGGAGCGGGTGGTGGTGCGGCTGCACCCTCGGCACCGGCGATGGCCGGACCGCGCGGGGCGCAGGTGTTCTTCACTCGCCAGAAGACCAGCAAGGAGCGGCTCGCGATCAAGTGGGACTATCCGGAGATCCTGAAGGTCGTCGGCGACGGCGACGACAAGGACGACGGCAGTACCACGACGCGTCCGCGCATGCGCGCCTTGTCGCGCGAGGAAGCGCTGGCCAACGTCGCCAATGGCGACCTCCGGCCGCTGCTCGTCCTACGCGACTGCGAGCAGTGCAAGGGCTCCGACGACGCGCTCCTCTCCGATCGTGTCACCAACGAGCTCACGGCCACGTATGCGCGCTGGTTCCACTGTGTGCGTCTGCCGACGGCGGTGCTGCGCGCCGACCACACCTTCGCCAAGCTGTTCGAGGGCCAGGTGGCGCCGCACATGTTCGTGTGCAGTCACGACGGCGAGAACCTGGTGCCGTTGGGTGGTCGTCCAGGGCAGCGGGAGTTGTGGCAAGCGATGACCCAGATGTTGTCCCTCGAGTACGAGGGCGACGCCGAGCGCACCGCCAAGGACATCCTCAAGCTCCTGTCCAAGTACGACCACCTCGACAGCATGGAGCAGGAACTCAACAACCAGCTCGCCCTCGAACTCGAGAAGCGTGGCGACGGGTCCGACAAGGTGCGGGCCTTGCACCGCAAGATCGAGCGCCTTCGCAAGGAGCGCGCCGAGGTCGAGAAGGTCGAGGCCAAGCTGTTCGACCTGCGGCTGAAGCGTCAGCCGTCGAGCGCGAGCGGCAAGTGAGCCGGGCGGCGCGGCCTCGGCCCCGTCCGGCCTAGGTCAGCGCCGCCTGCGTCAGCCCGCCGATCACGGCCGGCTCGCCGCGCCCCACCAGGCTCTCGAGCACGGCGCGGATCGGGCGATCGATGACGCCGCCCTTCTCGGCTCGCTCGAACGCCGCCTGCTCGCGTTTGGGCGCCGGGCGCGCCACGCGGCAAGTGCCGAACAGCGTCAGGGTGGCCAGGTCCAGGCCTTGTGGGTCGCGGGTCGCGAGCTGCTCGCAGAGTGCCCGCAGCTGCTCGCGTGGGATCTCGTGGCCGCTGGCGAGCTGCCGCATGGCGGTCCACTCGTCCAGGAGCGAAGGCAGCGCCACCTCGGTGCTCCCGAACACGGTCACCATCATCGAGCGGTGGCGGCCCAGGATCATGTCCCACGTGGAAGGGGGGCGAGCCGGGCGCGCCAGGCGCAGCACGCGCTGCGCCAGGGTCGGTGCGTGCAAGACGCTGCTGCCGAACACGGTCAGCGTCGTGTGCCCCCGCGAGGCGAGGCTGGTCTCGGCGCTGCTGAATAGGGTCAGGTGGAACATGCGCGTTCGCTAGGATGCCGCGAGGACGAGTGTCGCGCGATGCGGATGCGCCGCGCGAACCTTTGTGTCCTGTCCAGTTCGCGAAAAAATGCCTGATACGACCTCCTCTCCGCGCTTCTCCGCCTCCCGATTGCGAGGCGACGCTGCCTGGTTGGTGGCGTGGAGCGTGCTGCTCGGCTGTGTACCTGTGCTCCTCGTGGTCTGGGCGGTCTCGGCCACCGTGGCGCCCGATCCTGTCCGCGTCGCATCCGAGTCCGCGTCGCCGGTTCGGCGCGAGGGCCGAGGACTGGTACGGTCCGAACCAGAAGCCGGAACGGCGGCGCCGAAGGTCACAGGCGTCGCGGAGGTGGGCGCCGCGCCACCGATCCTGACGACACCGGCGACCTCACCCGCGGAGCCCGAGCCGGCCACCGGTGTGCTGGTCCGCCTCCAGCCGTTCGGGTCGGAGCCAGCTGCGCGAGCCGAGACGCGACGTTCTCGTCTCGTCGCGCTCGCGGTGCCCGCCGGCACTCCGTTCTCCTCGCGCTTCCCGCCCGGCCGCTTCCGCGCCGAGTTTCGCGGCGAGGTGAACGTCGACGTGCGCGAGCGCTACACCTTCGTCGTCGAGGGCAGCGGCGAGGCCGTCCTCGAGGTGAACGGCAAGACGGCTTGGCAGGGCGCCCTCGCCGAGTCTGCACCGGGGCGCAGCGAACCGCTGCGGCTGAAGAAGGGCGCCAACCAGCTGCTCCTGCGCTACGCGAGTCCCGACTCGGGCGACGCGCGCGTGCGGCTGCTCTGGTCGACCTCGGAGTTTCGGCCCGAGCCCATCGGGCCGTCCGTGTTGTCGCACGAGCCCTTGTCGGCCGAGGACGCGGGGGCGCGGCGCGGGCACGCGGAGCTGCTTCGGCTCCAGTGCACGGCGTGTCATGCCGACGACCGCGTTCCGCCGGCGACGGCACCCGACCTGGCCGGAGTCGGCGCCCGCTTGCAGCCGGGCTGGGTGTACGAGTGGCTGATGCGTCCGGTGCGGGCAGGCTTCGCGCCGCGGCAGATGCCTCACTTCTTCGCCGACGACAGCGAGGGGCGACGGGCAGCGGCGGACGTTGCGGCTCACCTCGCCACCTTGCGCGAGGGCGACGGCGGCGACTCCGTGGCGCCCTCCGAGGCGCGCCAGGGTGGAGCCCTCTTCGCGCAGCTCGGCTGCATCGGCTGCCATCACCGGCCAGGTGATCGGGTGGTCGACCGCACCGGCCTCGACCACGTCGCGAGCAAGTGGTTCGCGACCGCGCTGGTGTCCTACCTGCGCGCGCCGCAGGCGCACGACCCCGGGGCGTCGATGCCCGACTTTCGTCTGACCGCGCCCGAGGCCGCGGCGCTGGCGGCGTTCCTGCGTGAGGGCGCTGCTGATCCGACCACGCCGCCGCCTGGCGACCCGGCGCGTGGCCGCGATCTCGTCGATGCGCTGGGCTGTGCCGCTTGTCATGCGCTGCCGCAGGCGCGGAAGCCGTCGGCGCCGCCATGGTCGGCGGTCGCCGCCCGCGTCGGCGACCACGACCTCTGCGGCGGTCCGCCGGCCTACCCGCCTGGCGTCGACGGTGCCCTGCTGTCAGGGTTGGTTCCGGTCGCGCTGCCGCTGGCCCAAGCGGCCGAGGAGTCGCTGCGGCGATTGCGGTGCACGGCCTGTCACGAGCGCGACGGCGTGGTCGACCAGTGGACCCAGCACAGCGGCGAGGTGAGCGACTTGCTGCCGGCGGCTCCCGCCGACCCGGCTCACCCCGAAGTGGCGCAGACGCGGCCGAGCCTCACCTGGGCGGGCGAGAAGCTGAGGGCCGAAGCTCTGCAAGACGTCGTGGCTGGGACGGTCGAGCCGCGCGCGCGCCCCTGGCTCCATGCGCGGATGCCTGGCTTCGCCGCGCACGCCGCGCCGATCGGGGCCGGACTGTCGTGCGGGCATGGGATGCTCGAGGGCGTCGATGCTCCGGCGACGTCGGACGAGGACGTCGCCCTGGGGGCCACGTTGGTGACGACCAAGATGTTCGCGTGCGTCACCTGCCACGGCGTCGGTCCCGAGCCTCCCGTGCAGGTGTTCGAGGTCCAGGGGGTCAACTTCGCGCTAGTCGGTCGGCGCCTCAGGCCCGAGTACTTCCTGCGTTGGATGCGCAGCCCGCAGCGGGTGGACCCCGGCTCGAAGATGCCGAGCTACGCCGACGCCCGTGGCAAGACCGCGTTCACCGACGTGCTCGGGGGAGACGCAGAGCGGCAGTTCGGTGCCATCTGGAGCTGGATCCGGAGCCTGAGATAACGGGTTATCCCCTAGGCGATTGGAGAGTCGTGCGCCCGAGGTGTCCGCTACACCGTCCGACCTGGCCGTGGATGTCGGAAAGTCGTGTGGTTTCCGTCGAAGAATTTCACCGATGTCGAGCCGCGTCTGCGAAGCGTGGCGTAGCGACTGCCGATGCGTACCTGCGAAATCCACTCGACGCCGCACGGCGGCCTCCTGACGGGCGTGTTTTGGGGTCTGGTCATGACGGGTGCGGCCGCTCTGAGCCTGTTCCTGGCGTTCACGATCGTCCGCAACTTCTAGCCTGAGCCGCACGACCGCCGCGGCACATGTGCCGCAACCCGAGAACGGCGCACGCGACTTCTCACGCGCCGAGCTGGGCGTCCGGAGTTGTTCCGCCCACGCATCGGTCCGAAGTGACCGGATCCCGCAGCCAAAGGAACGCGCCGAAGAGCGCGAGCGGCCACACCTGCAGGAAGAGCCGATCGAGGGCGGTTCCGAGGTGCCATGACAGGTCGTACGGCGTCAGCAGGAAGATGCCGAACTCCACCGCGACCACGCTGAGCGCGGCGCCGACCTCGGCTCCGAAGAAGCGCGCACCGCGCTGACGCCCGAGCAAGATGGCGGCCGCAGCGAGCGTCACCGGTCCGAGGCCGGCGGCCGCCCCGGCGCCGCGCAGGGACAGACACAGGCTGCCGTAGGCGCGGGCGACGGCACGCCAGCGCTCGCCGCTGGTCAGCATCGAGAGCGCCTTGCCCGAGTCGCTGTTCACCAGCAGGTCATTGCGGGGGGCCAGCCACAACTTGAAGGCCGCCCACGCGAAGAGCGCAGGAACGGCTCCGAGCGCCGTTCGAGCGATGGCGCGCGCAGCGACGCGCCAACCGTCGCGAAGCACCCAGCCGGCGACGTAGAACGCGACGAGGGCGCCGGCGACCAACAGGCCTTCGTTCTTGGTCCATGCCGCCAGGCCGGCGAACGCGCCCGCGGCTGGCAGAGCCTGCGCGCCGCCGAGACGCATCCACACGGCGCACGCGAGCGCGAAGCACGACAGCGGCACGTCGCCTGTCTGCGCCGCACCCTGCACGACGAAGAAGGGCGTCGCGCACAGCGCCAGGGTCGCCAGGCTGCCGAGGCGGCCTCCGCGCAGGCGGGCGACGCCGCCGCCGAGGAGCGCGAAGCCGCAGGCCGTGAACACGAGGGCGACGGCGAGCCCGGCGAGGTGGGTCTCGTCGCCGGTGAAGCGCCAGGCGCGCATCGACAGCAACGGCAGCAGGAGCGGGTAGTCGGTGTGGACGAGGTCGTCGGCGAAGACCACGTCCCACGCGCCGCATGCCCGGTTCAGAAAGACGGCCCGGTTGCCCCAGATGCCGATGCCGTCCGCGTCCCCGAACGGCATGTCGCGAGCCTGGATTGCGAAGGAGACGAGGTTGGCGAGCAGGCCGGCGGCGACGAGGGCGCGCAGCCATCCAGGGGAGCGTGCGGCGTCGGGGTCGGCGTCGGGCGAAGCGTGGTGCGGCGCACGCCAGGCCAAGGCCCACGAGCCGAGGAGCGTCAGGCCTTCCACGGCCAGCGTCGCCGTGAAGCTCGGGCCGAGCGTGCAGATCGTGGCGAACGTGAGCACGCTCGTGAGGCCGAGCCCGAGGGGGACGGCCGAAGCCCACACCACGAGCGGGCCGGCTCGCCTGCGCGCCCCCGGCGCGACCAGCACCCGCAGCGCCGCGTGCCCGAGGAGGACAGGGAAGATCCAGGCGGAGAGGAGGTCCACGCGCCGGCTTCACTTTCCCTTGAGGTGGAACAGGATGGCGCCGTTGCCGGGGTCTTCGATCAGGTCCAGGCCGCGCTCACGCCAGTCCGCGGGCACGCTCGTGCGGTCGCGGTAGTTGACCACGATCCACGCGGCGTCGGGATCAGGGCGCACGTAGGTGGGAGCCAACGCGCGCTGTGCGAGGTACATCTCGAACGCGGCGCGCCGCGCGCGCGCAGCGGCCATCGCGTCGCTGTTCGCGTGCGCCGCGGAGGTGAAGTCGCTCGGGTCGATCACGTAGCTGACCGCGCGCACGCCCACCAGGTGCGGACGGAAGCTGACGAAGCGCGCCGGGTAGTCCACGCCGGGCAGCGCGACCAGCGGCGTGGCCCGCGCGCGCTTGGTCGCGTCCCACACCGCCGGTGCAAGCGCTGCGAGGGCCAGGAGGGGGGCGAGGAGGGGACGCAGCATGGCGCGAAGCGGCCGCAGCGGACGGCGCGCGCAGACCATACCCGGGCCGCGCCGGTGGTCGCGGACAAGTTCAGCGCTGGCAACGCGGGCAGAAGAACGTCGAGCGCCCGCCGAGGACCAGGCGGCGGATCAGCGCCTGGCACTCAGGGCATGGCTCGCCTGCTCGGCCGTAGACGGCGAGCTGCTGCTGGAAGCGTCCGGAACGACGGTCGACGCCGATGTAGTCGCGGATGGTCGTGCCCCCAGCGGCGACGGCGTCGCCCAGGGTGCTGCGCACCGCCGTGGCCAGGGCGTCGCACGCGGCCCGGCCGAGACGACCGGCGGGGCGGGTCGGTCGCACGCGGGCGCGGAACAGGGCCTCGGCGGCGTAGATGTTGCCCACGCCCACGACGTTGCGCGCGTCCATCAGGAACGTCTTGATCGGTGCCGAGCGCTTGCGCGTGGCGCCGTGCAGGAAGGCTCCGTCGAAGGAGGAGCCGAGCGGTTCGGGGCCGAGGTCGCGGAGCAGACGATGCTGCGCCACGTCGCCGGTGTCGACGACGTCGAGGGCGCCGAAGCGGCGCGGATCCACGTAGCGCAGGACCCGGCTTCCGAGGCGGATGCGCCAGTGTTCGTGTGGGAGTCGCGGCAGGGGGCGGCGCACGTCCCACGTGGCGACGAAGAGGCGGCCGCTCATCCCCAGGTGCACCAGGGCGCTCAATGCCGGTGTGCCCGAGAACTCGAGGAGGAGGTACTTGGACCGCCGCGCAGCACCCGCGAACCGGCGACCGACCAGCGCGTGCACGCGCTCGGTCGGGATCGGCCAGCGCAGGTCGGTGCGGAACACCTCGACGGCTCGGACCCGGGTACCGACCAAGGCGTGCTCGAGACCGCGACGGACGGTCTCGACTTCCGGGAGCTCGGGCATGTCCCGATGATAGGCGCGCGCTCGGACGGGGCGTCCGTCCAGATGCCGGCGCGACGGGCGCTTCCGCCGCCGGGCGGCAGTGCGCGTGCGCCGGTTGTCGCAACCCCGGACACTTCCCGGGCGGTCCTCTCTCAACTTCGGGCGGCGGGAGTGACGAAGCAGGAGACGAGATGAGTGGCAACCGAGAAGGGTCTCAGCGCCGGCGCACTCTGGTCGTCAACGGACCTCTGCAACGGGCGTTCGTGGTGGACGTGTCGTTCGTGCCGACCGTCGCCATGGGGATCACGACGATGATCGTCGCCGCCCTGTGCCAGCGCGTGAACAACGAAGCCGCCGCGGCCGACGTCGAGCTGGCCAGCCTCGTGCCCTTGTTCACCGCATTCGCACTGTTCGTGTTCGCTTCCGGCGGCGCGGTCGTTCTGCAGGCGCTGAAGATCAGCAACCGCATCGCCGGTCCTCAGGTCAACATGCGCCGGGTCGTCGACCGCGTGCTCGCCGGCGAGCACGACCAACGCGTGCACCTGCGCGAGGGCGACTTCATGATGTCGGCCGCCGAGGACATCAACCGCCTCATCGCGCACTTCACCGCCGATTCGGCGACCGCCGCCGTGAGTCAGACGACCGGAGCGGACGTCGACGACGTCGCGGCGCCGCCGGTGGCCGCGCCCGACGTGGCCGCCGTCGACGGGGCCACCGTCAACGGGGCCACCGTCGACCGCTGATTCGGGCCGCGTCGCGTCACAGCGCTCGCAGGCTCGTCTCGATCGCCGTCAGCTGCGCACGCGCGCGATCGAGGTTCGTTCGCTCGCGCGCGACCACCTCGGCCGGCGCCTTGGCGACGAAGCCGTCGTTGCCGAGCTTGCTCTCGAGTCCCTTGATCTGGCCGCGCAGCTTGTCGAGCTCCTTGCCGAGCTTGGCGCGCTCCTTGTCGACGTCGACCACGCCGACCACCCAGGCCTCCACGTCGCCCACGTGTGTCGTGGCGGCGTCCTTGGGCCTGGCGGCGTCGGCGTCGACGTACTCCACCGACGCGGCGCCGGCCATGTGGGCCACCAGATCGAGGCAGGGCGCCAGGGCGGCTCGCGTCGTCTCTCCTGCGCGTAGGCGCACCGGCACGCGCTGGCTCGGCGGGGTGGCGTAGCGCGCGCGAACCTCACGCAGAGCCGCCACCACCTGCTGCGCCAGGGACACCTGGGCCTCCACTTCGGCTGCATGCCACTCGCGGCGCACCTTCGGCCAAGGGGCATGCACCAGCAGCTCGGCTTCGGCGAACGGCCGGTCGATGCCGCGCACCGGCACGAGCTCGCCGAGCCGCTGCCACAGTGCTTCGGTGATGAACGGCACGAAGGGGTGCAGCAGGCGCAGCACCTGGTCGAGCGTGGCGGCGAGGACCTGCTTGGCGACGGCGGCACGCGCTGGATCGCGCATCCGCGGCTTGACCATCTCGAGGTACCAGTCGCACAGTTCGTTCCAGAAGAAGTCGCGAGCGGCGCCCACGGCCACGCTCGGGTTGTAGGCGGCGAGTCCGTCTTGCACGGCGGCGACGGCGGCGCGCAGGCGCGACAGGATCCAGCGGTCCTCGAGGTCCAGACGAGCGAGATCGAGCGGTTCGTGGCTCGCGGCCGCGTCGGCACCTTCCAGGTTCATGAGAGCGAAGCGCGCCGCGTTCCACAGTTTGTTGCAGAGTGCGCGTCCGACCTCGAACCGCTCGGACACCAGCTTCGCCGCCGGCACGTCCGGCATCGTGCCGAGCACGTCGAACTCCTTGCCAGCCTCGGGGTCGAGGTAGGTGAAGATCGTCCGGCCGTGTTTGGCGGTGGCGAGGTCGACGAGGTTGCCGGTGTACGGCGAGATCGCCTGCACGGGCAGGCGGATGTCCTGCGTGCCCGTCTGCATCTCGCAGAGCACGTAGCGCATCGCATCGGCGCCGTACTTGTCGATGATGTCGACAGGGTCGATGCCGTTGCCCTTGCTCTTCGACATGCGCTCGCCCTTGCCGTCCTGGATGTTGGCGTGCAGGAACACGTCGGTGAAAGGCACGTCGCCGAGGTTGTACAGGCCCATCACCACCATGCGCGCCACCCACAAGGTGAGGATGTCGCGGCCGGTCACCAGGCACGACCCCGGGTAGTAGTAGGCGAGCGCGCTGTCGTTGCCGTCGCTCGCGCCGAGCGGGCTCTGGCCGCCGTCGAGACGGGCCGTTTCGGGGTCGGGCCAGCCCAGCGTGCTGTGCGGCCACAGCGCGCTGGAGAACCACGTGTCGAGCACGTCGGGATCCTGCTGCAGGCCGAAGGCGGCGAGCGCCGGGCCGAGCGTCGACTCCGACGCTTCGTCGCGCAGGCACACGAGCACGTCGGCCTCGGTGATACCCGAGTCGGCCTTGAGGCGGGCGATCGCGTCGAGCGGAGCGAGGCGAGTGCCGTCGGGCAGCACGACGAACGCGCAGATGTCGTCGCGCTCTTCCTGCGCCTGCAGCAGGCTCTCGAGGTTCAGCAGGTTCTGTCGGGGCACGCTGCCGCGCCACACCGGGATGCGATGGCCCCACCAGAGCTGGCGGCTGATGCACCAGTCCCGCTTCTCCGAGAGCCAGCTGAGATAGACCTTGGAGTAGCGGTCGCCGTCGGGGTGGAAGGAGACTCGGCGGTCGGTGGGGGAGCGGTAGGTCGGGCTGGCGGCATCGATCGCGGCCTGTGCCAGACCCGGAGCACGGTGCTCGTTCCGCGTGCCGCGGCCGAGCACGACGCCGCCGTCGACGTCGGCCATGTGCACGAACCACTGCTTGCTCAGCAACGGCTCGATGATCGACTTGCTGCGGTCGCTGTGATCGACCTCGATCTCGCGGTCTTCGATGCGCTCGAGCAAGCCCTGCCCGCGCAGCGCATCGACCACGGCCGTGCGCGCCGCGAAGCGATCGAGCCCGCGAAACGGCGGCGGCACCTCGTTGTTGAGGGTGCCGTTCGCCTCGAGGATGCGGATCGCACCGAACTCGGCGCGATGCCGCTGCCACACGGCGTAGTCGTTGGGGTCGTGGGCCGGCGTGATCTTCACGCAGCCACTGCCCATGTCGGGCTTGGCCCACTCGTCGACGATCAGCGGGATGGCGCGGTCGGCCAGTGGCAGGCGGACCTTGCGGCCGGCGCGGGCCATCGTCGCCAGCTTCTCCAGCGTCGGCAGCACCTCGAACTCGCGGCGCAGCAGGCGGTCGAGCTCCGCTTCGGCGTCGGCGCGGCCGGCACCCTGGCAGTTCGGATCCTCGTCGAGCGCGCGCTTGGTGGCCGCGATCGCCTCGCTCAGCACGCCGCGTGGGTCGGGGTGCACGGCCACCGCGGTGTCGCCCAGCATGGTCTCGGGGCGCGTCGTCGCCACGGTGACGTGCGTCGGCTCGCCCGGCTGCGGATCGATCACCGGGTAGCGCAGGTAGTAGAAGTGACCCTGCACGGTGGCCCGGTACAGCTCGTCGTCGGCCACCGCGGTCTGCAGGTCGCAGTCCCAGTTGACCAGCCGGCTGCCCTGGAAGATGAGGCCGTCGCGGAAAAGGCGGAAGAAGGCGTGCCGCACCGCGCGGGCGCACACCGGGTCCATGGTGAAGCGCGCGCGGTCCCAATCGCACGAGCAGCCCATCGCCTGCTGCTGCCGCACGATGCGCTGCTGGTACTGGTCCTTCCACTCCCAGATGCGACGGATCAGACCGTCGCGGCCGAGGTCGTGGCGCGTCTTGCCCTCGAGCTCCTTGAGCCGCTTCTCGACCACCGCCTGCGTGGCGATGCCAGCGTGGTCGGTGCCGGCCATCCACAACGTGTTGTCACCCTGCATGCGGTGCCACCGCGTCAGCAGGTCCTGCATGACGTTGTCCATGGCGTGGCCCATGTGCAGCGCCCCGGTGACGTTGGGCAACGGCATCATGATCACGTAGCGTTGGCGCCGCGCGTCCGGCGCCGCCGCGAACGCCTTGGTCTCCAGCCAGCGACGCATGGTCGCGGCCTCGATGGCCTGTGGCTCGTAGGTCTTGGGCAGCTCGGTCATGGGGCGCGGCAGTCTAAGGGGCCGCGCCGCCGGAGCCGCCACTCAACCCGGCTGCCGGCGTCGGACGCCGCCCGGGGAGTGCCTTCGCGCCGATCGCCCACGAGCGCCGCGGCCTTTGCCGCCGCGGCATCCCGGGCGATCGAGCGACGATCAGTTGAACTGGGTGATCAGCCAGGACGACGTGCTGAACGTGCCGGTCAGGCCGAGGCTGCCCGACAGGTAGACGCGGCACGCGACCGCCGCGGGCGGCGGCGCGACCCACGCGTGCGGGACGACCGGCGACGTGACGATGCCCCACGAGTTGGCGGCCGAGTCGAGGCACCAGTACTGCGACAGGGTGGCGAGGCCGTGGAGGTTCTGGGTCGCCGGCACCGGCACCGCGTTGGTCAGGGCCCCGGTCGCCGATGCGACCACCGGGAACGAGGTCAGCACGTCGGTGTAGATGTAGCAGCTGCCGGACGGCGCGCTGTTGGTGCCGGGCAGCTCGAAGGGCAGCGGCAGGCCGAACCACGAGTTCTTGTCCGTGCCGAGTACGTGGAACGCGGCGGCGTTGGCCGGGCCGTTGGTGCCGTTGAAGGTCAGGGTCCCGGTGCCCGATGCCCAGGTCATGGTCGAGGTGCCGGTCGCCGACATGGCGGTGGTGCGGCCCGTCGCGATGCAGCCGACGCCGCCGCGGCCGACCTGCAGGGACGGGTTGGTGCTGGTGCTGAAGGCGTCGTGGGTGACGCTCGAGGTCTGCGTCTTGGCGGTGACCTGCACCTCCCAGCACAAGGTGCCGGGGCTGCCCGCGAAGGTGAACGGCACGTCGAGCGGGTAGCTCAGCAGCCAGTCGCCGGGCGCGCAGCGCGGGTCGGAGGCCGGATGGTTGTACGTCCGGTTGACGATGACCTGCAGCTTGTCGGTGCCGTGGTTGTTGTCGAACGTGGTCGACGCCGAGCCCGAAGCGGTCAGCGCCGTCGACATCCAGCCATCGCAGGTGACCGAGTGCGAGGCGTAGGTCACCGTCGCCAGGTTGTGGCGGAACGTCATGCTGGTGACGGTCATCGCGGGGATGTCGTCGTGCAGCTGCGAGAAGCGGAACGGGACGGTGGTGTTGCCGAACGGGAAGACGTTGTTGGACAGGCCTTCCGCGCGGGCGTGGTGGGCGGGGCTCACGTACTGGGCGCTTGCAAGGCCGCAGAGCAACGTGGAGACGAGGGTGACGACTGTGCGCATTTGAGAGACGCGGTGGGAGAACTCCGCAGCCCCATGCCGCGGAGAGTGCCGCGGATGGTAGGTCGACCCGGGGGGCCTGGGGCGGCGCGGCGGGGGCGAGGTGGGTAACAACCTTGTCCCAGTCCCAAACTCTCGGCGCCACGGGGCCTTCCGAGCCAGATCGGGGACGCCAGTAGGCGGGTGGGGCGTGCTGCGTCCTCGATCTCGCCGGCACAGGGTTCTCCCGCGCCTCACTCGGCCCAGTCGTCGAGCACCTGGAACTGGCGGCCGGTCACGTTGTCGCGGCGCGCCCCTCGAGGCTCAGAACGACGGGCCGAACAGCACCGCGTTCAGCACCAGGAGTTCGAGACCGCGCGTGAGCCCGCGCACATTGGGATCCTCGGCGAACGCCACGACGTGGCCGCGGCCGTGCGGCTGGTGCACGAGGTAGGCCTTCTGTGCCAGCTGGTCGAGCTTGTCGTCCCAGTTGAACCCGGACAGCAGCAGGCGGTCACGCGTCTCGTACACGCCGACGTTCACGCCGCGGTCCAGCTTGACCGGCGTGAACACGTTGCGGCTGCCGACGACGACGTTGGTGCCGCCGTCGTAGCCGGCTGCCAGCCAGTGTTCGCCGTCGAGGCGCACGCGCAGGATGGCGCCGGGCGTGCTGCCGGGCAGCTCCTTGTCCGGCACGATCGCCGTCTCGTAGCGGAACGGGGCCTTGGTGTCGTCGTCGCTGGCGGCCGGCGTCGTCGTCGTGCCGTCGCCGGTGCGACGGACATCCTCGCCACCCGGAGCCGTCGCCGGCCGCCGGCGGTCGCCGCGGGCCTGGCCGGTGTTGCGCGACTCGCGCTCGCTCGCCAGCAGGGCGACGTCCTTCTCCGTGAGCCACTGCGTGGCGTCGGCGAAGGTGACCAGAGTGCCACCCTGGTCGATCCACGCCTTCAACCGCTCGGTGCCGGCCTTGCCGATGGCCTCGCCGTAGCCCGAGCCATCGGGCAGGACCACTGTCGTGAAGCGCTCGAGGTGCGCGCGCCCGAGTTGGCGGGCCCGCACCAGGGTCACCGGCACGGCGTAGACCTGCTCGAGCAGGTAGCGTGCCCAGCCGGCCGAGTAGGCGTCGGTCGGCCGGTCGCACACCAGGGCGACGTGCGGCTTCTTCACCGGCTTGACGTCGTTGCTGCCGAGCGCGATGCCGTTGTCGACCCAGCCCGTGTCGGTTGCGACGATGGCCGCCCGGGTGGTGCGGGCGACGCGACTCACCACGGAATGCAGAGAGTCGCGATCCGCTTGCTCGGCGACGCGCACCACGAGCGTGCCGGCCGGGTAGGTGCGGCCACCCTGTGCGAAGCGCTTGCTCGCCACCCGTAGACGGACATCGGCCTCGAGCAGCGCCACCGCGGCGGCGGCGGCGGCGTGCGGTCCCCACGGCAGCAGGTAGGCGACGGCGGCCGGGCCCGGCGCCGGCGGCGACCGATCGACGTCGCTGGGCGCGAGGCGCGCGACGTCACCCTGCGAGCGGTCGGCCGCCGCATAGCACTCGACGTCGTAGAGCAGCGGTAGCGACCACGCACTCAGGTCGTAGAAGTCGGTACCTTCGCGCCGCTGGTAGCGCCGCTTCTGCTCCTCGAGGAACTCGCTCCCCATGTCCTGGTGCTGCACAAGGAGCACGTTGGCGAGGCGCTTTTGCGGCTGTGCCAGCGGCACGACGAAGGTCCCCGCGGGGAAGGTACGCGCCGCCTCGACGCCGCCGTGATAGTCGCGCGTGCGCTCGTTGCGCAGTTCGCCGAGCGCGCGCCGTACCTCGATGCCTTGGTCGACGAGCAGGCGGATCAGGGCCGAGGTGCGGCCCGGATCGGCTCCGGGCGGCAGGATGAACTCGCGCACCGGCCCGGTCTCGCCTTCGCGCACGGCGCTGCGACGGTAGTCGAGGAAGCCGGCCAGGACCTCGGCTCGGTTGCGCGCCAGCGTCTCCAGCGTGCCGAGGCAGGCGACGAAGTGATGCAGGACGCAATCGTGGTAGGTCACTTCGCGGTCGTCGTCGCGGCGGTAGCGCTGGCCGCGCACGGAGCCCTGCTCGAAGGTCATGCCGATGCTGCCCTGGAACAGCGGCCAGCCCTCGCCGTAGCCGGGGTAGAAGCAGTCGTAGTTCTCGCGGGTGAAGTAGGCGAAGCCCAAGCGATCGAACCACGATGCATTGTTGCGGCCGAAGCGCTCGAGCCACTGCCGCTGCGGCAGGGTCACCTCGGGGTTCACGGGCTCGGCCGGCGGCGCGAAGTAGTAGCTGGAGTTGCCACCCATCTCGTGCAGGTCGGCCACCACCAGCGGCCACCACTCGTGGAAGAGCCGCACCCGCGCCCGCGTCTCGGGCTGGGTCTGGGCGAACCAGTCGCGGTTCATGTCGAACCAGTAGTGGTTGCTGCGGCCGCCCGGCCAAGGCTGGCTGTGTTCGGCGGCGTCCGGGTCAGGGTCGGCGACGCGGCCGCGCATGCCGCGGAAGCCGTGCACGAAGCGGTCGCGCCCGTCGGGGTTCTGCACCGGGTCGATCAACACCACGCACTCGCGCAGGATGGCGTCGGTCAGCGCGTCGTCGCGGGCCGCGCACAAGTGGTAGGCGAGTGCCAGCGCCGCGTCGGTGCCCGAGGGCTCGTCCCCGTGCACGTTGCAGATCAACCAGGCGACCGCGGGCAGCGTGCGCAGCAGCGCGTCGACACTGGCGTTTTCGAGCCCGCGAGGATCGGCGAGGCTCTGCATTCCGGCCCGCACCTCGTTCAGACGCGCCTGGTTCGCGGGCGAGGCGACCACGATGTTGTAGAGCGTCCTGCCCTCCCAGCTTTCCCCGGCCCGTTGTACGGCGATGCGGTCGGAGGCGGCCGCCAGCGCCAGGAGGTAGCGCTCGGTCTCGCCGTGTGTGCCGGGCTCGCGACCGAGCGGCCGGCCGACGACCTGCTCGTAAGTGGGGATCGCGGGATCGTGCGCGGTGTCGGGAAAGAACGCGAAGTCTTGCGCGCGACCCGCGCACGCGACCACGAGCAGAACCAGGGTGTGGCGGAGCGACACGGCGCGGGACTGTAGCGCCGGCACGGGCGTCACTGGCCGACGAACGAGCCCGCTTGCCCGTTCGGACGGCCGTCGGCGTCGAGCCACGAGTCCAGCACGATGCCGGTGGCCGGGTCGGTCAGGCGTCGGATCAGGGTGGCTCCGAGCGGCCCGCACATGGTCGGATCGGTGGCGCCGTCGCGGCGATCCGGGCCTTGCCGCGGGTAGAACAGAGCGTGAGCGTTCGATGCCGTCGACAGCCCGTTCGGTTGCACGATCTTGTCGAGGTTGAGCGCCACGTTGGGAATGGCGAAGCGGTCGGCTGGCGACACACCCTCGCAGCCGAAGCGCAGATCGTTGGTGTCGAGCGGGTTCACCGGGCAGCCGTTCTCGTCGAAAAGGAACACACCGCTGCCGAGGCCGGCGACCATGTGCACGAACAGCGGCGAGTCGAGCTGGTTGCCCGGATTGCGGCCGAAGTGCGTCTGCAACAGATTGAAGTCGAGGGCCGCGTAGTCGTCGTTGGCCATCGCCGTGCGGAACGTGTCGTACTGGGTGCCGTAGTTGGCGAGGCCCTGCGAGGTCAGGTGGCAGGCGACGCAGTAGCGCGGCCCCTCCTTGTCGGCGGTGACGCGGCCGCGGATCGAGTGGGCCATGATCACGTTGTGGCCCAACGACGCGAACGGCGAGCTGTTGCCGATGCCCTTGCGGTCGCTGAACGTGAACACCCTGGTGAACTCGCCGTTGCGGTCGCGCCAGCGGTAGAACACCTTGGTGTTGGCGCTGATCTGCGTGATCTTGTTGTCGGCGCCGACGCCGAGCTGGAAGAAGAGTGGCGTCTGGTAGACGAAGTCGGCGTTGCGCTGGCGGTAGACGATGCGTTCGCCGGTGATGTTGCTGAAGTTGTTGCCGGTGTTGTATTCGCCGATCAAGTGGCAGCCGACGCAGGTGTTGGTCCACGCCGCGTGGCACGACGCGCAGCTCATCGAGTCGGTGTGGCAGAAGCCGTTGGGTGACAGGCCGGCTTGGCGCGGGCCGATGCCAGTGGCCGCGTTGCCGTCGTCGCGTCCCATCGCGTACGAGGCTTTGGCGTTGTAGATCGGCTGGTTGCGATCCGGGTGCACCTTGCCGGCGTCGACCACGGTGTCCTTGGTCTGCGGCACGAAGTGACGGCGGCCGTCGAGACGGCTGGTCAGCCAGTAGCTGCCGTCCGCCTCGCGCACCACGTGGCGCAGCGGCAACCCCTTGGTATCGACGGCGACGTCGGCCGGCTGCCCGGCGTAGGTGGTACCGGCGGTGGTCGCGGCGTAGGTGTCGACGGTGCCGTGGCAGTTCTCGCACTGGATCGACACGGCCTGCTCCATGCGGCTCCACGTGCGGCCGGTGGTCGGGTTGTTGACGTCGCCGCCGTGCAGGTCGTGGCTGCCGTGGCAGTCGATGCAGCCCATCCCGGCCTCGTGGTGCACGTCGGCTGGCGTGTCGTCGCGCCCATCGCCGTCGTAGTCCTCGTCGAGGATGTACTGGTTGGCGTTGCGGCCGTTGAAGGTGCGGTTGCGCACCTCGGGGTCGAACAACCGCGTGTCCCGCGCCGTGTTGACGAAGCTCACCGGGTTCGCCGGGTACTGCACGCGGTTGCGCAGGTCCTGGTTCTGATCCAAGCGGATGCCCCAATACTGCAGCACGGTGCGGTTGCTGCCCTGGTGGCAGCCGGCGCACGTGTGGTCGTCGATGCCCGGGATGCTGTGGCCGCTGGGCAGGGTCTTGGCGACGCTGTGGATCTGGTGGCTGCGCACGTGCGCGCGCTCGGGCTCGTCGATGTCGTCAGGGTCGAGCGGCTCGGTCTTCGGCACGTTGGGATCGCGGCTGCGGCTCTTGCCGTCGAGCGAGTACGGCATGTGGCAGGCCGTGCAGCCCGACGAGCGGAAGTCGCCGTAGCGGTTGTTGGCGCCGGCGCTGCCCAGGTGGCAGTCGCCGCAGGTGAACGACACCTGTTCGTGGAACAGGTCGGCGAGCGGCGAGTCGGTCTGGGCAGTGCGGTTGGTGTTCCAGTACTGGGCGATGTTGGGCGCGTCGTAGGCCGGGTTGCGGAAGATGGCGCGCGGCCCGGTCGCCCCGTGCTTCGAGTAGACGGGGAACTCGTTCAGCTTGGCGACGGCGCCGATCTTGGTGAGGTCGAACGCGTAGCGGTCGTCGACCACGGCGCGAAAGCCGATGTCGGCGGCGGTGTCTTCGTACAGGCCCTGGTTCTCCGGTACCGCGTTGGCGACGCCGATCGAGAACGTGGCGCCGGACATCAGTCCCGCCGAGGTGGCCAGCGGGCTCTTGAACACACAGTCGGCGTGTGCCTGGTGGCACTGGCCGCAGGCCCGGCCCTGCACCGTGACGCGCAGGTCGCCCGGATTGACGAACTGCAGGAAGTCGATGCCGGTGTAGCCGACGCCGTCGACGCTGTAGTCCGCCACCTTGTCGATGCCGGCGAGCGTCAGCTTGTTGAAGTACGCCCGCGCGTTCTGTGTCTGGAACTCGCGGTCGCCGATCTCCGGCGGCGGCGGCACGTGGCTGGTGGCCTTGTCCGTGCCGGCTGGGTTGCCGCCGTGGCACACGGTGCACTGCAGGTTGCCGGCGTCACCGAAGGGGTGCGGGTTCTCCAAGCCCGGCCCGGCATAGTCGTCTTGGTGCGAGCCGTTGTGGCAGGTCATGCACGACTGGGCCGCCGAGGTGACCTCGCGCCCGGCCTGGTCGACGCAGGCGGAGGCCAGGATCAGCGGCAGAGCCAGGAGCGGCGGGCGAACGCGGATCAGCATGGTCTTCCCTTCCTTCGTGAGCGCGGCCGCAGCCGCTGGCGCATCCTTCGACAGTGGCGCACGCCGACTGTGGTCGCGGGTCTCGGTTCGAGGCACGGCTGTGTCCATGGCTCTCAGCGCAACTGGGCTTGCGGCCACCGCACGGTCATGTGACAGCGGTCACAATTCGAGACCCACCCGAGCGGGACGTGTGGCGGGTTCGTGGTGTTCGCGAGGTCTTGCTGGTGGCAGGTGACGCACTCGGTGTCGGTGGGCTGGAACTCGCCTGCGAGCGCGCCCGGGTGGCAGCGGTGGCAGGCGACGTTGGCGTGGGCTCCGGTGAGCGGGAAGCGCGTGCGTGCGTGACGCTCGCGCGCCGGTGCTGCTTGCCAGGTGTTCTCGCCGTGGCACAGCGAGCAGTCGGTGCCCAGCTTGCCGAAGTGGGTGTCCTCGTGGCAGCCGACGCAGCCGCGCGCCTGGAACACCGACACCGGGCCGCGGTCGTTGTGGCAGCGCAGGCAGCGCGCCTGCCCGTGGGCGCCGTGCAGGGCGACACCGGTCTCCTTGCCGTGGTCGAAGGTGAAGCTCTGCCGCAACGACTGCCAGTCGCTGCCGAGGTGGCAGAGGTTGCAGTCGGCCGGGAACGTCTCGTGCGGCAGCACGGGTCCCAGCCCGGCCCACCAGCGGTGCAGCTCGGCCGTGCCGGTCTGCGGCGCGACGCAGGCGAACAAGAGGAACACCAGCGTGAAGAGGGCGGCCGGCAGGCTGCGGCGGGAACGGTGGCGAGTCGCCATGTCAGAAGCTCCTCTGCAAGTAGGCGCCGAGCGACCAGGCACGGTCGCTGTCCCAGAAGTGCGCGCCCGCGTGCGCGGTGGCGTGCCACCCCGAGCCGAGCTCGAAAGTGCGGGTCGCGTACAGACGGTGCTGCAGCAAGTCGTCGCGGTTGGCGCTGAAGCCGTCGAAGTGGTGGTTGGCCAGTTCGTACATCACGTCCCAGCTGCCGTCGTCGGTCGTGCGCCCCAGGGTCACCCGACCGCCGAGGCTGCTGCCGAAGCGGCCGGCGTTGCCCCACACGGTGACGTCGAGGTGGCCGCGCTCGAGCAGCACTTCCATGGTGTCGAGGCCGAGCTCGAGCGCGGCGCCGTCGGTGTCCTCGTCGACGAAGCCCGACAAGACGCCGTGCGCGCGCTGGTGCTCGGTCGGCCAGGTCCAGCCGGTGAGCGCCAGGCGGTCGTACACGTCGCGGCCGATCTCGGCCGCCGTCACCGGAGCGTGCGCGTTGCGCAGCTGCGCCGGGAAGCGCAGGCGTCGGTAGCTGAGGTCGAGGCCGCCGCCGCCCGCGAAGCGCCGGCCAGCCGAGGCGAAGGCGTGCGTGATCTCGGGCCCCGGCCCCTTGCCAGCGTCGCGGTCGCGGCCGCTGTACAAGTCGATCCACAGCGAGCCGCGCAGGTCCCAGCCGTCGACCGGCAAGCGGCGCACGTCGAGCAGGACGAGGTCGCGGTCGGAGCGGCCGCGGTGGAAAGTCTTCTGTGCCGCCGCCGTGACCGAGAGCGTCTCGCTCTCGTCGTTCACCCAGCGGTAGAAGGCGGCGAGCTGCAGGTCCTCGCCGGTCTGCATGTCATCGTCGAGCTCCGGCAAGAAGCCGAGGCTGGCACCGAAGCGGTGGCCGTTCTCGCGGCGATGGCTCCAGGCGACGCCGTCGAGCAGGCCGAGCTGTGGCACGTCGGCCTGCAGGAAGCGGCCGACCTGCCAGCGGGTGGGCTCGAACCGCGTGCCGCCCTCGTGGTACGACAGCTCGCGCACCGTCAGGTCGAGGCCGGTCGCGCCGTCGGTCTCGGTCTTGTAGTTGAAGTCCCCGTCGAAGCGCAGGCTGCCGCCGCGGCCGAAAGGGTTGTCGAGCCAGGCCTCGCTGCCGGTGCGCAGGATGGTGTTGTCCAGGTCCTCGACGTTGGAGTGGTTGAGGTCGGCGTAGGCGAAGAAGCGGCCACCGTACTGCGCGCGGCGGTCCCTGGGGTGGACCGGGCGCACCTGTGCCAGGAGCGGCTTGTCGGCCGACCACGCCTCGTCGCGGTTCTGCCACTGCGGCGGTTGCCGCTCTGGCGTGGTCGTCGGTCGGTCAGGAGGCGGCGCGACCGGTTCGGCCGCCGGCCGTGTGGCTCGCGGCCGGCGACCGGCCGGAACCAGCGCCTCCCCGCGCGTGCCCGCCGGCGGCTCGACATCGCGATCGAGCAGCTCGACCGTGGCCGTGCGTTCGTCGACGCGGATGATGGTGCCGCGGTACTCGCCGCCGGCGCGCGGCCGTAGCACCACAGCGTCGCCCACGGCGAGGCCGTCGGCCTGGCCACGGTCGACGGCGACGGTGCCGACTCCGCTGCTGCTGAGCACGCGCAGTTCGACGCGCTCGTCTTGCGAGGTCTGTGCCGGCAGGGTCGCCAGCAGGCACAGACCGAACCATGCCCGATGCGGGCTCTTCATGTCCCCCTCCGTTTGCGGCGGCGCAGCGTCTCTTCTTGCACCCCGTGACACTCGACGCACGTCTTCGGCAACGGCCGGTAGCGCGCCACGACGTGGTCGTCGATGCGCTCCGGCTTGTGGCAGGCCGAGCACTTGACTTCGGCGTGGGCGTCACCCAGCGGGAAGCGCGCGTCCAGATTGTGATTGAAGGTCAACGCACGGAAGTGCGTCGGCCGGTGACAGCGGGCGCAGTCGTTCCTGCCCTGCTGGACGAACTGGCCGCCGTGCGGGTCGTCGTGGCAGGCGGCACAGTCGCTGCCGCGGGCGTGCGCCCAGGTGCGGCCGTCCGTGTCCCCGGTGGCGAGCGGCGGGTGGCATGCGGCGCAACCGAGTTTCCCGTGCGCGCCATCGAGCGCGAAGCCGGTCCACAGCGCGTGGTCGAAGCCGTGCGACAGCGAGCGGAACGAGACTTCGTCGTGGCAGCGCGCGCAGCCCTCACCCGTGGGCGCGGCCTTGGGCGGAGTCGCGTCGAAGCGGCCGGCGTGCGGATCGCGGTGGCAGCGCTGGCAGCCATCGCCTTCGGCGAAGGTCTCGGCGACGCGGCCGAACCGGCGCCCGCGGGCGTCGGCTTCGGCGCGCGGTCGGTGGCAGCTGTCGCACCCGGCTTCGGCGTGGCTGCCTGCCAGGGCGAAGCCGGTCCAGGCTCCGTGGTCGAATCCCGGCGCGACGCCGGCGAAGCCGGTGGGCTGGTGGCAGTGTTCACAGGCACCGTGCGGAGGCGCAGTCCGCTCGGCCAGCGCGGGCGCGAAGAAGCCGTCGTGGGCGTCGGCGTGGCAGCCGTCGCACTGCGCCGTGGTGCCGGCGAAGACGCGGGCTCGGCCGGCTCCAGCAACCCGGTGGCAGCGATCGCAGGCGGTGTCGGCGTGCACTCCGGACAAGGGCAGCGCGGTGTCGGCGTGCCGTGCGACGTCGAAGGTGGGTGGGTCGAAGTGTGTGGCTGCATGGCAGGCGACACATGCCCCGGCGCTGAGCGGACTGGTTGCGAACTGGTCGGCGTGCGGATCCTCGTGGCAGGCGCCGCAGTCGTTCGCGCCGCGGCCGGGGTGGCGCGCGAGGAAGGGCGCGCCGCGCATCGGCGTCTCACCGTGACACTGCGCGCACGCGGCCTGGTCGTGCGGCGCGTCGAGGCGGAAGCCGGTGTATGCGTGCTGCGACGGCGTCAGCGTGTCGGCGGCGACGGCAAAGTCGGCCTGCTCGGGCTGGTGGCAGGTGGCGCAGTTGTCGGCGCACCGTGGCGCAGCCCGTTCGTTCGCGGTCGTCGGACTCGTCGTCTGCGAGCCGGCGCCGCTGACGAAGGCGGCGGTGTGTGGCGAGGCGTGGCAATCGGCGCAGGTGCGGCTCGGCGCGGCGCGCCCCTCGCCGATCGCCGCCAACGAGTGGGCGGCGTCCTCGGCGTGGCACTCGGAGCAGGCGACGGCCGCATGGCCGCCGACCAGGGGGAGTCGACTCGCGTGCCCGCGCGCTTCGAGCGCATGGAAGTCTTCTTCGCCGTGGCACTCGGTGCAGGCGAGCTGCATGCGCCCGCCGTGCGCGTCGAGATGGCAGGCGGTGCACTCCCGGGTCAAGCCGAGGAAGCGGTGCTCACCCTCGCGCAGGACGTCGACGTCGGCCAGCAGATGGCAGGCGCCGCACTCGGCGTCGAGGTGACGGCCCTGCATTTCGTAGCCGACCATCGTGTGGTCGAAGGCTCGCATGTCGCCGATGCCGGCCTGTGCGAACGACACGCTGTTCACCAGCGCGAAGTCGGTGCCGTGGTGTTCGGAGTGGCACAGTGCGCATTGGCTGCCGCGCTCCTTGCCGAGCCGGCCGTGCACGCCGCGCCCGTCGCCGAGCTGCGTGGCGATCGGTGCGTGGCAGGCCAGGCACGACGAGGTCATGTTCGACAGGAAGCCGCCGTGGCACTTGCGGCAGCTCTCGCCGCCGGCGAGCTTGTCGACCCTGGCGTGCACGGCGGCGACCGGCCCCGGCGCGCTGCGGCGCAGGTCGGCGACCGCCATGACCACGACGCCCAGGCCGGCGAGAACGGCGATCCACACGCGGGGATTGCGCCAAGTCACGTGCCGCCTCCGTCCCACATCTGGCCGTAGACCAAGGCGTTGACCAGGTGCACGAGGATGAGGAGCACCAGCAGCGCTGCCACCCAGCGGTGGGCGAAGCGCCAGGTCGCCAGGAGCGCACGGAGATCCTCGAAGTGTCCGGCTGCGAGCGCGGCGCGGTGGCCCCGCCGCGCCAACGCGGCGATCTGCTGCACGTGACCCGTCGGGATGTCCTGGGCTTCGGCCGCGACTCGGAGGCGGGCGAGGAGGCGAGCGAGGTCGCGCTGACCGAACAGCAGCCCGGCGATGCGGCCCGGCAGTGAGCCGCGCCAGTGTCGGCGTTCGAGGAGTGCCTCGACTTCTCGGCGCGCCTGCGCCGCGAAGGCTGCCTCGGCACCGCTCGCGCCGGTCTGCCACGCCGCCTGCGCCCCCTCGAACTCGCGCCGCACCTCGGCGAGTTCGAGTTCGCGCCCGTTGGCCGCACGCGGCACGTAGGCGTAGAAGTAGCGGCCGACGACGCCGGTGACCACGAGCACCGCCAGGGCCCAGAAGGCGTGACCGCCGGGGGTGTCGCGTGGCGCCATCGCGGCGTGCAGCAGCGCGCACGACAAGGCCAACGTGCCGGTGAGCACGTGGCTGGTCATCCAGGCGCGCAGCGATCCGAAACGGAACCCGGCGCGGCCGGCGCGGCGGAGCAGATACAGCAGGTTGACGACCACGAGCAGCAACGAGGCGATGCCGAGGGTCAGGCCGAGGTTGCGGCCCGGCCGCAGCCAGGCGTGTTTGTCGTGGGTGGGCCGCGCCGCCATCGGTAGCGCGTAGTAGTCGGCGTGCCACAGCACGAAGGCGAGCGTGACGACGGCGAGGAGGAGGCCGCACAGGGAGGCCAGCGGCCAGCCGGAGCCGGTCGCGCGGGGCTGGCGCGGCGGCGGATGGTGGGCGGGATCGAACGACACGCCAGCCGCGCGCAGCAGTGGCAGCGGCGGGTTGCCGCCGACGAGCACGAACACGTCGTCGTTGGCCAAGCGTTCGTGGTGCGTGCTGCCGTCGGTCGAGCGCACGGCCAGGGTCACGGCGTCGTCCTCGATGCGCTGCACCTCGCTGCCGAAACGCACGTCGATGTGGCCGGCGGCGACCGCCTCCTGCAGGCGCGCCTCGTTCTTGCTGCGGATGCGGAAGAAGGCGTGCTTGCGGTAGGACAGCGTCACCGCGTTGCCGGGCTGGTCGGCGAGCGCCAGGGCTGCTTCGACGGCGCTGTCGCCGCCGCCGACCACGAGCACGCGACGGCCCTGGTAGGCCTGCGCGTCGATCAAGCCGTAGGCGACCTTGGTCCGCTCTTCGCCGGGCACGCCGAGCTGGCGCGGTGTGCCGCGCCGGCCGAGCGCCAGGCAGACGTGATGCGCGCGGTGCACCTCGTGCTGCGTGCGTACCGCGAAGGCCCCGTCTTCGCCGCGCGCTACCGCGTCGACTTCGCGCCCGCCGAGGATGGGCAGGCGGTGGGTGGCGGTGATGTCCTCCCACAGCTCGAGCAGCTCCTCCTTGGTGTAGCTCGGGCGGTCGAGGCGTCCGAAGCGGGGTAGGTCGACCGGCTGCGTCAGCACGAGCTTGCGGCGCGGGTACTTCGCCACCGTGCCCCCGGGGCCGGACGCCTGGTCGAGGACGACGAAGCGCAGGCCGAGGCGGCTGGCTTCGAGCGCGCAGGCCAGGCCCGCGGGTCCGGCGCCGACGATCACCAGATCGAGCACGGGGTCGGGCACGGGGTCGAGCGAGTCGCCGGTGTCGCAGCGTGCGTGGCCCGTCGGCGTCGCGACGCCTCGAGGCGCCGCTTCCAGGGCGCGTGCCGCCGCCGGCACCGGCGAGCAGCGCGCCGCCACCGCGCGGGCCACCCGGGTGCCGTGCTCGATGGCGGTCTTGACGAGGGCGTGTGCCGTGACCTCGCCGGCCAGGAACAAGCCGGGCTGCCCGACGGCCTCCAGCTCGGCGCTCACCGCCGGCACGTCGTCGCGCTCGGTCAGGTTGCCGAGCGTCACGACGATGGCTGCCGTGGGGCAGACGCGCTCGCACTCGGCGACGCCGACACAGCGTGCCCAGTTCACCACCGCCGCCTGCCCGTGCAGCATCGCCAGGACACCGTCTTCGGGGCAGGCATCGACGCAGGCACCACAGCCGACGCAGCGCGACAGATCGATCTCCGGATGCTGCAGCTGCGCCTTCGACGCCCCTTCGCGCTCGGCTCGCTCGCGCTCGGCGAGCGTCCCGGCCATGCGGGCAAGCTCGTGACGGCGGGCCAGCGCTACCAGGAGCGCCGCCACGGAACCGAGCACCAGGGCGATGAGGACGGTCCACGACATCGGGGGGGTGTCGCGCGCCGCGACACCTCGCCGATCGGCAGCGGCGCGGTTTCACCTTGAGGCGGACTGGTTGGGCAACCGCCACTGCCAACGGAGATCGGACTCGCGGCGGCAGGGTGGGGCCGGCGACGCTGGTGTTCTACGAGCCGAAGCCCAACAGCCGTCGGAGCAGGCCTGGCCTGGCAGGCGGTGCTGGGGCCGAGGCCGCCGGTGCCGTCGGCGTCGCCGGTTCGGGTAGAGCGGGCGCATCGCGCGCTGCGATGCCGCGGCGGGCAGCCACACGGCGCGCCGCGGCCGGGGTGGGTGCGGCGTCTGCCACTGGAGTAGGCTCCGGCGCGTGGGCGGCCGCCGGACCCGCCGGTGCCGACGCAGCCGTGTCGCCGCGCTGCTGCAGCGATCGGCGCGCCATCGTCGGTTCCTTGGCCGCCATCAAAGCATCGTGCACTTCGGCGGGAGCGATCTGCGCCTGCGCGAACAGCTCGGCCGCCCGGGCGTGGCCGAGACTCTGGATCACCTTTCGGTAGGCTGCGCCCCGTGTGGCGGCATCGCCGTGGTGGACTTGCTGGTTCGCCACAATCGCGGCAATCCGGCGCAGAGCTGCCACTCCATCCGGGGTCGAGGCCGTCTTCGGCGGGGTTGTGCGTGCCGCGAGGAACTTCGCGCGCTCCTTCGACGAACGCTTCGCCATTCCGCTCTGTCCGACCGACTCGAGGGCTTCGCACACCGAGTTCGCCGGCAGCTCGGCTCGATCGAAGAACTCGGCGGCACGCTGGTGACCCACTCTGGCGATGACGATCCGCAACAGCTCGCCTCGTTGTTCCACTCTGTCCAGTCGATGGAGCGTCTCGGCGGCGTTCGTCGCGAGTGCGGCCGGTATGGTCGCCGTCGGGCTCCCGGGCGTCCCCGGCGTCGGATCGATCCGCGTCGGGTCCGAGCGCCGGGCCTCGAGACGGGCACGCTCCTTCGCGCATCGTTTGGCAGCGTCGGCACTCTGGATCGCTTGCAACGCCTCGTCCACGTCGCTCTCGGTCAAGCCAGCAGCATCGAAGAACTCGACGGCGCGCTGGTACCCGACCTGAGTGATGAGCTCGAGAAGTGAATGGCCGTCGTGCCGCGCATCGGCCTGGATCTCCGGATCCTTCGCCGCGTCGATCGCGGGTCCCGCGGGTGTTTGCCCCGCGGGAACGCTCTCGGTTGCCGTCGCACCAGCGGCGGCGGCGATGTCTGTTTCGGCGACGCGCTGAACCCGCTTTGCGGCCGCGTCGTGACCAGCGGCGACGAGCCCGCGCACGATGGTCTTGCGCGCGAAGCCCAAGCCGATCAACTCGGGAACCGCGCGCGCGTAGCCCAGGTGCACGACGAGGCTGGAGAAGACGCGGCCGCGTTCTTGCAGGGGGCGTTGTGCGAAGCGCGGTTGCGCCAGAGAGGCACGGGCTTCCTCGAGTTCGAGGGGCGTCGACGCCGGCGCAGGCGTTGCGTCGGGCGATGAAGGCACGGGTGTCTTCGCGCTGCTACGTGCGGGCACCTCGACTGGCGGCGGTCCGCCGGCCACCGACTGCTCAGCGCCGATGACGGGGGGCGGATCGCGAGAGTGTTCCGGGGTCAGCGCGCTCGTGGAATTGGCGACCTCGGGCACCACGACCGCGGCCGCTCCGGCGAAGTCTGCCGTGGGCGAACTGGTCAGGGCGGCGCGCAAGGCGGCTTCGAGTGCCGCATGCCGCGTCGCGACCGCGAGCCAGAGCGTCAGCAGAGCGGCCCGGCAACCCTGCGCGACGTGCACGCCATCGGGACGCGCGCCACCGTGCAAGTAGTGGTTGCGGAAGGCCCGCACGTCCTGGATCGCTCGGCGCATGACTTCGCCGTCGAGGCCAGGAAGACGTTCTGCGTCGCGTCCAAGCCCCAGGCGTTGCAGGATCTCCGCGAGTCCGCTGTGCGGCCCCTGTCCGCGTGACTTGCCGTCGACGGCGTTCAGGAGCCACGCAAGGTAGCCTTCGAGTGAGGCCCAGAGTCCGTTGAAGCGAGAGGTGAGATCGACCAGTTCGGTGACGTTGCGCTCGAATGCCAGCAGCAAGCCCTCGACCAGTGGGTACGGGTCGGGGTCGGCCAAGGTCAACGACCGACGCAGTACTTGTTGTACGTCATCGAGCGTGGGGCCTCGTGGTAGTAGGCGCTGCCAAAGGGCGGTGAAGTGCTCGCCGGCCGAAGTCGACAACCGCCGCCAGAGCTCGTCCAGTCGCTGCTCATGTGCGTCGGCCGCTATTGGTTGACGCCGGCGCAAGAAGCGCTGTCGCAGGAGATCCATCGTCGGCCGAAAGGTCTCGTTGCTGAGCGTGAGCCCATTGAAGCGCGGGAGTTCTGCCAGAGTGCTCGGCAGCACGACGTTGGACATCTCGAAGCGAAAGCCGTCGGCGAAGATGGGCACGACGTTTCGTCGGGACTGAAGGGCATGCTCGATCTCTCGGCGCAGCCAATCCTCGGGCGAGACGCATCGGACCAGGCTGCCCGGTGTCAGGATGACGACGAAGTGCGGCCGTTGTCCGATCTCGAGCAGCAGGGTTTCGTCGAAGAAGCCGCTGTCCAGGCGATCGATGTCGAGGAACACGTCGAAGCCGTACGACTCGAGATCTTGTGCCACCGTGCGCGCCAACCACGCGGAGGCGCGCCGGTAGCAGACGAAGACACCTGTCGCGATCTCGGCCATCCTTGGACTCTGCCCGAGTATGGGGAGCTACCGGCCGACGCGCCAGTCGCGGCGGGCGACCGAGTGGCGCGTCACTCGCCACGGCGTGATGCTCGTCGCATCCGGCCTCGCGACGTCGTGGGCTGAGGCGGCGGCACACGTCGCCAGGCTCGCCGGTAGCGTCTGGCGCCATCGCAACGGATCGGCGCGGCTTGGGGGGTGATCTCGAGCACGCGGAATCGGGAGCCAGGCGGCCGAAGAACGTCGCCCGTCGCCTCTACCTGGCTGCGCGTCGCTCGCGGGGCGCGCGCGCGTCAGCGCGGCGCGGGCCGGGCCGCTTCGACCCGCATCGGCAGAGCGGCGCTGTCGACGTAGGCGCGCGCCGACTGCATGCAGCGGTCGAAGCCGGAGCCCAACTCTTGGCTCGAGCCGGCCAGCTTGCGCACCTCGGCCTCGATGGTCGCCACGGCGCTCGGGTTGAAGTCGTGTCCGAGGAACAGGGCGTGGTCCTTGATGCCGCGGTTGAACGTGTCGTACGCCCGCAGCGTCGGGTCGACGGCCTCGACGATGGCGTCGTAGCGCGCCTTGGTCTCGTCGAAGCGCGTCTGGCTGCGCTGCTTGATCTCCGGGCTCTGCATCGCCTGGATGTCGCGCGTCCAGCGCGAGAACACCGGGTCGGCGGCGCGCTTCATGCGGTCGACGCTGTAGCGCAGGTCCTTGGCCTGCTTCTCGGCATCCTCGATGGCTCGTACCAGCTCGGCGTGCGCGAGCACGGCGTCGCTCTGGAAGTCGGGCGCGACCATCGCCTGCAAGCGGCTCATCGCCAGGGTTGCCGCCTGCTTGGCCAGCTCCGAGTCGACGTGTACGCGCTCGATACAGCTCACCAGGTCGTCGACCTGTGCCAAGCTCTTGTCTTGGCCCGAGAACATGCCGCACGCGGGCAGCAGCAGCGCGCTGGCGACGAGAGCCAGCGTCCTGGCGGTCGGTTGCAAAGTGTTCCCCCTGTCCGTGTGTTGTGCGACCGGCTCGCGTCGGGCGACGCCGGTGATCCAGATGTCGGCGCCCGGCCGGGTCTGCTTGAGCCGGCGGGCTCGGATCGAGACGCGCGGGCACGTGCCGGGGGGCGACGTCCCGCCGGAGCGCCGATTACGCGTAGTAGCGTCCGAAGCGGTTCTCGACGAAGTCGACGTAGTCGACCTGCTCTTGCCGGACGAAGCCCTGGTTCGGCAGCTTGCCCGTCATCAGGAGATCGAGCACGGTGCACACGCCGGCGGCCGTGGTGATCTGGATGCCGCTCCAGTTCTGGTCGTCGATCCTCTGGTGCAGGACGGTGCGAGCGTAGGTGCGCTCGGTCAGGCGGCCGCGGTAGGTGCCGGTGGCGCTGACGAAGATCACGATCTGGTCCTGGAAGGTCGTCGGCAGGCAGCGCTCGAAGATGCGCGCCAGTTGCTCCTGGTGGTCGCGCATCTGCAGGTCGTGCAGCAGGAACTTCACCAGGTAGTTGTGGCCGGGGTAGCGCAGCGACTTGTAGTCGACGTTGCGCACCTTGCCAGCCAGCGTTTGGGCCAGGGTGCCGAGTCCCCCCGAAGTGTTGAAGGCCTCGTACTCGACGCCGTCGATGGTGATGGTCTCGTGCCCTTCGAGCGGCGGCACGCTGCGCAGCTCGCCGTTCTCGATCACCTCGCAGGGCTGGCAGTACTCGTTGATCAGCCCCTCCGTGCTCCACGTGAGGTTGTACTTCAGCCTGTTCGACGGGTAGCGCGGCAGGGCTCCGACCCGCAAGCGCAGGTCGGTGACGTCGACCATGTCCTTGACCAGGTGCACGGCGGTGATGGTGATGAAACCCGGCGCCAACCCGCACTGGGGCACGAAAGCCGTCTTGGCGTCCTTGGCCAGCTCCATCACCTCTTTGGTCACCTCGACGTCTTCGGTGAGGTCCAGGTAGTGCAGCCCGTTGGCCTTGGCGCGCGTGGCGATCAGCGGGTTGCAGTGGAACGGTGCGCACGAGACGACGGCCTGCGCGCCCTGCATGATCGAATCGAGGTCGGCGCCGCTGCTGAAATCGACGGCGCGGCCCGACGCGTGCGGCAGGCCGGCGACGACCCGCTCGACGGCGTCGGCCGCGGCGTCACCGACGCGCAGTTCGTAGTCGCCGCAGCGGCCGAGGAAGTGGGCGACCATGCGTCCGATCTTGCCGGCGCCGAGTACGACGATCTGCTTCATGGGGGGTGTGGCTGCTGGTCGCGAGCTCGCAATGCGGTCGGAACTGTATGCGACGCCGCCAGCGGCCACCGCACCGAAACGCGTCCCGAACGGCTGCAAGCCCGGTTGGGCATCGGTATTTCACGCCGCGGGGATGAAGGGCAGTGTTCCGGTGCGACCGAGCCGACCGCTCGGCCCGGACCATCCGTGGCCGGACCCGCGAGTGCGACAGAACCGCGGCGGCCTCTTCGGCGCCGCACAGGTCAGGGCCGCACGAATCAAGACGCACAGATCAGAGCCATGCGGGAGGGCCGCACCTCGCGGGGCCGACCTTCGGCTGCACCTACGGTCTCGCCACCAGATAGGCGATCCACGCGCGGTCGGCGCTGCCGCGCTCGACCTTGCGGTAGACCCCGTTGCCGGAGCCGGTGCGATGGTTGGTGCCCTCCCACAGGAAGTGCCAGTCTGAGAAGCCCGCTTCACCGAGCAGCTCGGTGAGTTCCGGCGGCGTCCACAGGCGCCACTCGTACACGAACGCGTTGCGCATCTTGCTGCCGTCCTTGAACTCGAAGTGGATGCGGCAGGTGCTGTGGTAGGTGAGCGGATCGAACTCGTGCTGGTCCCACAGGTAGGTGAAACCACCGCAGCGACGGCGGTCGGTCTGCTCGTTCTGCGTCTCGCTGCCGCCCCACAGGTCGAGGAACAGCATGCCGTCCTTCTTCAGCGAGCGCCGGCAGTTGACGAAGTAGCGCCGCATCTCGTCGCGCGTCTTGAAGATGAAGTAGCTGAAGTTGAGCGCGCACAGGATGTCGACCGCCGGTCGCTGGACGTCGAGCACGTTGGCCTGCAGGAGGGTGAGACGCTGGCGTTGGTCGTCGTCGAGCAGAGCGGCGACGTGGTGTTCCTTGCCCCAGGCCAGGGTCGGGCCGTCGAGGTCGACGCCCAGCGCCGTGTTGCGCGGGTGGCGCTGCACCCAGTGGCACGACAGGGCCGCGGTGCCACAGAAGTCCTCGCGGAAGGCGTGCGCGGCCTTGCCGGTGAGCTTCCGGTAGTAGCTGGCCATGAAGGCGGTGTCGGTGTCCGGCGCCTGCACGGCCTTGCTGTACAGGACGAACTTGTCCGCGGTCCTCGCGGTGAGGGCGGAACGACGTTTCGGTGAGCGCGACTTCGCCATGGGGGCCGCGCCTCTTAGCAGGTCGGCGCCGTCGCGGCCAGAGGTGATTCGCTGGCAAGGGGGGCGGGGCCGCCGCGCCGAGCGGAGCTGGCAGGCCGAGCAGGACCTGGTGGACTCGTGCCGCCGCAGCGGCAATAAAGACGTCGATGGTGCCGATGCACACGCAGCGGTCGGACGGTGCGCTCCGACTCGGGCTCGTCGGACCCGGCCGGACCCGCAACGGTCTCGGACCGTTCCTGGCGCGGCATCTCGAGCGTGCCGGCGCGCGCATCGTGGCGGTGTCCGGCCGGACGCGGGCGCGCACGGCGGCGGCGGCGGAAGAACTCGCCCGCGACCTCGGCCACCCCGTCGCCGCGCACGGCGGCGTCGACGAACTGGTGCGGCACGACGGCCTGCACGGGCTGGTCATCGCGGCGCCGATCGAGGCGCACCTCGAAGCTCTGGCGGCTGCCGCGGCGGCCCGCCTGCCGACGCTGTGCGAGAAGCCTCTGGTCGACCCTCGCCAGCTCGCCGAGGCCCGGCGCCTGGTCGCGACCTTCGCCAGCGCCGGCGTGCCCCTGCTCGAGAACTGCCAGTGGCCGTTGGCGGTGGCGGCGTTGCGGCGCGGCGGGGTCGTGCCGAGCGTGGCGCCGAGCGACTTCGCCATGCGGCTGTCGCCGGCAGGACGCGGCCGCAGCATGTTGGTGGACTCGCTGTCGCACTTCCTGAGCGTGCTGCAGGGGCTCGACGTGCTGGCGGAGAGCGCGCAGCTCGAACGCATCGAGTTCTCGTCGCGCGACCCCGCTGCGGGCGCCATGGTCCTCGAACTGGGCCTTCGCGCCGCGGACTCGGATGCGAGCCGGCGTGCCCGGGCCGTCAGCGCGCGTCTCGAGCTGGTGCACTGTCCGCAGCAGCCCCGGCCGGCGTGGCTCGAGTTCGACGGCCGGCGTCTCGAGCGACGTCTGGCGCTGCCGGCCTACCATTGGTCGTTCGCCGACGGTCAAAGCGAGCACGGAATCGGTGACCCGCAGGCGGAGCTCGCTTACAGTTTCGTCGAGATCCTGACGCACCCGAGTCCAGACCTTGTCCGACGCCACGCCGCAGCCGTCACCGCTCGAGCCGAACTCTTCACCGACATCGTCGGCGCCCACGACCGATAGGGCGGCCGCCGGAGGCAGCGAGCGCCGGGCCGAGGCCATCCACGACTTCACCGGCAAGCTGCGGCAGCCGGCGCTTTGGCCCTTCGTGCTCGACTACGTGCAGTGGCAGCGGGCGCTGCGTGCGGCGCAGCGCGCCGGCGAACGGCTGCCACCGCTTCCCGACCTCGTGCCGCTCTCGATCAACCTCGACCTGACCACGGCGTGCAACTACAAGTGCGATCACTGCATCGACTGGGACATCCTCAACCAGCCGATCAAGCACGAGGAGCAGGAGCTGCGCGACTCGTTGGCGCGCATGGCCGAGCGCGGCCTCAAGAGCGTCATCTTGATCGGCGGCGGTGAGCCGACGCTGTTCCCGACGTTCCCGAGCTTCGTGCAGTTCTTGAAGGAGCTGGGCCTGCAGGTGGCGGTGGTCTCCAACGGCAGCCGCAACGACCGCATCCTGCAGGCGGCGCCGTGGTTCACCGCCGGCGACTGGGTGCGCCTGTCGCTCGACTCCGGCAGCAACGCCACGTTCCAACGCATGCACCATCCGTCGAAGGCGTCGTTGACCCTCGACGAGATCTGCGGCTGGATCGCCAAGATCAAGGCGGTCAGCCCCGAAGTCGAGCTGGGCTTCTCGTTCGTCATCACCTGGAAGGGCGGCACCCGCGACGACGTGCGGGTGGTGGAGAACATCGGCGAGATCGAGATGGCAGCGCGGCGCGCCCGCGACGCCGGCTTCGACTACATCTCGTTCAAGCCGTTCCTCGAGCGGTCCGAGCAGGGCTCCGAGGTGATGGATCCGCTCAAGACAGAGGAGCACCTCCTGGGCGTCGTGCGGCGCATCGTCGGCGCCGTGGATGCGGCCAAGCGCCTCGAGCGGCCGGGCTTCCGGGTGATGGAGAGCACCAACCTGCGCATGCTCGTGCAAGGCAACTGGCGAGACTTCACCAGTCAGCCCAAGACCTGCCACATGCAGGCGCTGCGGCAGGTGCTCACGCCGCTCGGCCTCTACAACTGCCCGGCCTACCGTGGCGTCGACCATGCCCGCATCGCCGACAAGGCCGGCTACAAGGACGCCGCCAACGGCGCCGACACGGCGGCTCGCACTTCGCACCTGCTGCAGA
Source organism: Planctomycetota bacterium (assembly GCA_041398565.1). Lineage (GTDB taxonomy): Bacteria > Planctomycetota > UBA1135 > UBA1135 > UBA2386 > DATGPD01. Next base: position 2,012,014 of record JAWKUN010000002.1, read on the forward strand.
CGTTCGACGCCAGCAAGAACTGCGCGGAGGTGACCTGCCTCTACAACGGGACCAACTGGTGGCTCGAGCGCCTCATCGAGGCGAGCGAGGATCCGGCGGCGATCCCGTTGTCGACCGACCGCGGCGACTGCTTCCTTTAGACCTTCTCGCGGCGTCCGCGGCGCGCGCGCAGCGGCGCCGGGGTGCGTGCCCCGGCGCGGCCAGGCTCACTGGATCGTCACGATGACCGCGTTCGACGCGACCGCGCCGGTGGGCGGGCACGGCGGCGGCGACGACGGGCCGACGAACACGAACTGCGCGGCCAGGACGAAGCCGGGCGTCGCCGAGCTCGGGATGGGCAGCGGCAGGCTGGCGCGGCCGCCGACATCGCTCGAGAGGCCGACGGTGAGGAACACGGTCGTCGGATCGAGCCAGAAGTTGAAGCCGAGCACCGGGATCGGCGACGGCAGGGCGGAGGCCGCCAGGGCCACCGCGCCCGGCGCCGACGCGGGGGCGTGGACGCAGCCGAGCGCGAAGTTGGCGTTGCCGACACTCGGGACCTGGCGCACCGACACCAGGACCGAACCGTCGCAACCGGCCGGCGAACCGCCGGCGTTGTCGACGCCCTGAGGCATCGTGAGGTTCGTCGGCAGGTTCAGCGCCAGCAGCTGACCGTTCTCGACGAGCTCACCGCCGAGGCTGCTGTGCGACTGCTCGACGAAGATGAACCAGCCGGCGCCGAGCGTACTGGCCGCGTCGATGACGCCCGAAGCCTCCTCGTCCTGGGTCACGAACGAGCTCGAGGTCGGGTCGAAGAAGGTCGGGTTGGCGGCGCCGATCTCGCCGAAGCTCTCCGACGCGGTGTCGTAGAGCCACATCTTGCCGAGCCGCACGTTGTTGCCCACGTCCTCCTGGAGAACGATGCGGCCCAGAGTGTCGACGCACAGGTTGTCGAACATCTCCTGCCCCTCGGTGCCCTCGAGAAGGGCGTCGACGGTGCCACCCAGTTCGGGCTGGGTGATGTCGGTGAATACCAACCGGTACAGGCGGCTGCGGCCGCCGCTCGCCGTGACCGTGTCGGTCGTGGCGAAGTAGTAGGTGTCTTGGCGGCCGGGACGCGGATCCCAGGCGCCGTCCTCGGGGCGCAGGAAGCGCGTCACGTTGGCGGCGATGCTGTTGGCGTCCAGGGTGGCGCCGGTGACGCCGATCTGGCTGCCGAGGGCTGCCATCTCGAAGGTCGAGTGGATCGGCGTGGCGCGGCTCTCGGTGGGCACGCCGGGGACGCGCACGCCGTAGAGGACGCCGTTGGTCAGCCCGGCGAGCTCGATGTCGGTGCCCGTGCTCAGCTTGGTGCCCACGTAGACGTAGACCTGGCCGGGGGTGGTGTCGTCCTGGCCGATCACGATCGTCTTGAGCTGCTGGTAGGGACAGGCGACGCAGTTCTCCCAGCTGAAGCGGCCGAGCGCGGGCAGCTCCCACATCTGGTCCATGGCCGGGCCGGTGGCGATGTGGGCCCAGGCGGTGCCTTCGGTGCCGCTCTCCTCGCCCTTCAAGAAGATGCGGGCATCCGTGCCGAGGGTGCCGAACCGGAAGGCGGAGGGCAAGGCGAGGTCGGCGGAGCAGAAGCGGCTGAGCGCGCGCGCTGGCTGCGACGACCAATGCACGTCGGCCGGCGCGTTGGTGAAGTCGCGGCCATTGGTGACGGTGAGGTCGTTCTGGATCTCCCAGCGCGACACGAACGAGCCGGCGAAGCCGGTACCGCGCACGATGCCCGCGGTGTTGCCGAGCTCGTGGTTCATCACCAGGGTCAGGGAGCCGCTGGTCGGTCCGGCGAAGGCGCCGAGACCGTCGGGGATGCCCACCATGCGGTAGCCGCCGACGGTGGAGACGGGATCGTTGACGGTGAAGATCGAGGTGGTCGAGACTCCGGTGCGGCTGGGCAGCAGGTAGGGGACGACCGCGGTGCTGGGGCCGATGTTCTGCGCAGCGGCTGTCGCGGCCGCCAGGGAGATGATCAGCGTGGTGGAGAGATGGGTGCGTGCGACCATGGCAGGTGCGTGGAACGGAAAAGAGGTCGGCGGGATGCCGAGGCGGCACTGCGAGCGATCGCTCCGGCCGCTTGAGGCGAAGCTCATAGGGGCGGGTATGAGCGTTCGAGCAAGATCGTGTCAGGCTTCGCGCAGGGCTCGCCCCCTCGTCTTTTCGCCGCCTCGAGGACGTCGACGTAGCCTGACTTCGAGGCTCCGGACGGCGAATCCGCCTTCGACGTAGTCTCGCGTCGCCGAGCGATTCGCCGTGTGCGACCAGTCGTGTGCCAGGCGTGGCGTGGGTCAGCCCGTGATCTCGCCGAGCCGTCGCTCCACCTCGTCGAGCCGTCGTTCGAGGGCTTCGAGACGGGCGTGCACATCGACGTCCGCGTTGCGCTCACGGGTCGTGGGGGCGTGGCGCGATTCGTCGGCGCCGTCGCTCGCGCCCTCGTGCTCGGCGAGCATCGGCCCCAGCAGGTGGCGCCAGCGCGCGTCGCGCTCGCGCGGCCGCCGGGGCAAGAGCTCGACCAGGCCGCCGTCGGCACGCTGGCTCATGGCGTCGAGGGCGTCGGCGATCGCCGCGCCTTCCAGGTGGACGCCCATGCGCGCCACCCGCGTGCGCAGCTCCGTCGGCGTCTGGGGCCCCCGCAGCAGGAGTTCGGCGAGGATCGCCTTCTCGGTGCGACCGACCCCCAGGCGCTCGTCGGTGCGGTGGACGTACTTGATGGCGCGGCTGCCCTCGCGCCGGCCGCACCAGTCCTTGAGGCACAGGCTGGTGAGGGCTCCCTCGACCTGGAACTCCTCCAGGTCCGAGATCGGGTCACGGTTGCTCTTCTGGTTGCAGCCGAGCACCAGGGAGTTGAGCGTCATCGGGTAGGTCTCGGGGACCGCCAGCTCCTTCTCGATGAGGACGCCGACGATGCGCTGCTCGGTGCGATCCAGGGGCTCGGCCATGTCGCTATGATAGCTGCGTGTCCTCGGTCTTCGCTCGTGCGCCCGAACGGGTCGCGTCTGTCTGGCTGGGCGGCGTGCTCGGCGCGATCTCGGCGGCGGGCGCGCTCGCGCAGGTGCCGGACGACGATGGTGCGGCTGGCGCGGACTTCGACGCCGTCGTCGCTCGCGCCGCGGTGCTCGCCGAGTGGGCCGGACAGAGCGGCTTCGTGCTCGAAGCGGGCGCGCTGGTGCGACGCGTGCAGCGCGTGCAGCCGGGGCACGCGAGCGCTGGCCTGCTGCGTCGCTTTGCCGACCACCTGGCCGACGTCGACGAGGAGCTCGACGAGCGTCTGCGACGGCAGCACGCCGCCGAGTTCGCGCGGGCCAACGCCGAGCTGCGCACCGAGCTGAAGCGCTTGCTGCCACCTCGGGCCGGCGACGCGTCGGCGCCGGATCGGGCCGCCATCCTGAGCGCGCTGGCGACGCTGGCACCCGACATGCCGGGCCTGGCCGAGCCGTTGCGTCGGTGCGGCCTCGAGATGCTGGGCGGCTATGGAGCGGTTCCGCGTGCCGACTTGGAGGCGGCCCGCGCCGAGCTGCGGCGGCTCGGCGGCGACTTCCTCTCGGCACTCGAGGCCGCGCACACCCGTGCTGCGTGGTCGGATGCCTTCGGCGTGCGCACGCGTCACTACCGGGTGGTGGCCAACCTCGACCTGCCGCTGGTGCTCGAAGTGGCGCGGCACCTCGAAGCCGTCTACCCGGTGTGGGAAGCGCTGGCCAACGAGGCCGGGCTCGAGCTGCACGAGCCGGTGGCGCCGCTCGAGGTGCGGCTCTACGACGCGCGCGCGACGTTCGACGCGCTGATCGACGACCGCACCTTGCGCGCGGCGTGTGCGCGCGAGGTCGACACGGTAGGGGTCTACTCGCTGCGCTCGCGCGTCGCCTGCACGTTCCTCGGCGACGACACGGCGGCCGCGCGACGCGCCTTGGTCGAGAACGCTTGCCACGAAGCGGTGCACCAGCTGTTCCACCTGCGCGTCCGCGGGCGAGCGTTGGTGGCGGCGGAGGACATCCCCTTCTCGTGGGTCGAGGAGTCGATCTGCCTCTATTGCGAGACCATCGATGCCGCCGCCCAGGTGCTCGGCACCCGCTGCGACGACGACCTGAGCCGCGGGCTCGACTGCGCCAGCACCGACTTCGATCCGCTGGCACGCGTGCGGCGCGTGTGCAACGGACAGTTCGTCGACGCCGGCGACTACGGCTGTGCGGCCCTGGTCGCGAGCTGCCTTCTGGAGGGGGGCGATCGCGAGTGGCGCGCCTCGTTCCTCGCGGCTCTGCGCGCCGACATGCATGGCGCGGCGGGTGGGCCGGCGTTGCTACCGGCGCTCGGTGACGGCGCCAAGCTGCGCGCGCGTCTCGAGGCCCACGCCGAGAGGGTGCGGCAGCGCTGCCGCTGAGGCCCCGGCTCGTCGAAACTCGCCAGGGATCCTGGTAAGACCGCGGGCCAATGCAGTACCGCCGGCTCGGACACTCGGGACTGAAGGTCAGCGCCGTGAGCCTCGGCTCGTGGCTGACCCTGGGCAACACCGTCGACCAGGCGACCACGCAGCGCCTGGTGGCCGCAGCCCGAGAGCTCGGAATCAATCTGCTGGACACCGCCGACGTGTATGCGCGCGGGGAGGGGGAAGCGGCGCTGGGGCGCGCCATCGCCGGCCTGCGCCGCGAGCACCTCGTGCTGGCGAGCAAGTGCCACTTCCCGATGAGCGACGACATCAACGACCGTGGTCTGTCGCGCAAGCACGTGTTCGAGTCCGTGCACGCGTCGCTGCGCCGGCTGGGCGTCGACTATCTCGACCTCTACCAGTGCCACCGCCTCGACCCGGAGACGCCGATCGAGGAGACCGCGTTGGCGATGACCGACCTGATCCGGCAGGGCAAGGTGCTCTATTGGGGCGTGAGCCAGTGGCCGGCGTTCGCCATCGTCCAGGCGACGGCATTCTGCCGCGCCCACGCACTGCCGCCGCCGATCTCCAATCAGCCGCTCTACAACCTGTTCGACCGTGGCCTCGAGGCCGAGATCATGCCGGTGGCCGCCCAGTGCGGACTCGGACAGATCGTCTTCTCGCCGCTGGCGCAGGGTGCGCTGACCGGCAAATACGCGAGCGACCGGACTCCCGATCCGTCGAGCCGCGCCGGCAACGCGAAGGTCAACCAGTTCATCGGGCGCTACCTGACGCCGGAAAGGCTGGCGCAGGCACAGCGCCTGGTGGAGCTCGCGCAGCGTCATGGTCTGCGACCGGCGCCGGTGGCGCTGGCGTGGTGCCTGCGCCGGCCGGAGGTGGCCAGTGTCATCGTCGGTGCCACCAACGAGGCGCAGCTGCGCGACAACGTTGGTGCCGCCGACTTGACCTTGCCTGCGGATCTGGTGGCCGACCTCGAGCAAGCGTTTCCGGCGTGAGCTCCACCGTGGTGTCGCTCCCACCTCGGCCCGAGACCTTGGCGATGGTCTTTGCCCAGAAGTACGGCCGAGCGCCCGACCTCGGCTGGGGGCCGGCCATGCGCCAACGCTTCGCCTACTACAACCCCGACGACCACTACGAGGCGGCGGTGTGCGATCTGGTCGGCGCCGAGACTCGGTGGCTCGACGTCGGCTGCGGGCGCGAGCTCTTCCCCAGCAATCGGGTGCTGGCCGCGGACTTGGCGCAGCGGTGCCGGCACCTCGTCGGGGTCGATCCCGACGCCACGCTGCAGGAGAACCCGTTCGTGCACGAACGCGTGCAGGTGGCGTTCGAGGAATACGACGGCGGCGGCTCCTTCGACCTGGTGACGCTGCGCATGGTCGCGGAACACGTCACCGAGCCCGAGCGCGTGGTGCGGGCGATGGCGCGTGCGCTCGCCCCCGGCGGCCACGCGGTCGTCTACACCGTCGACGCCTGGTCGCCGATGCCTCTGCTCACGCGGCTCGCGCCCATGGGCGTGCGCCACGTCGTGAAGCGTTGGCTGTGGCGCACCGAGAAGAAGGACACGTTCCCCACGGCGTTCAGGATGAACTCGCGGCGACGTCTGGCGGCGTTGCTCGGTGCCGCCGGTATGCGTGAGGTGGCGTTCGCGTGGCTCGACGACTGTCGCACCTTCGGTCGCTTCAAGTCCCTGCAGTGGTGCGAGCTGGCCGGACGTTCGCTCTTGCGCAAGGTCGGCTGCCGCTACCCGGAGCGTTGTTTGCTCGGCATCTATCGACGCGCGTATTGAGGCGCGCAGCGGCCAGCAAAACAATTGCGCGCATCGTATCAAAGCGCACGAGATCGCGCTCTGAGGGCGACACGCGGGGGATTGGCCCCCGCGAGATCTTTTGATGTTTCTGTCACTCGAACGCCAACTCCGGAACGCGATGCCAGGTCCCCATGGACTGCAAGGGCTCAGCCGGAGACGGAGGATGGCGGTGAAACAAATGAGCAACCCGACCCTCTCGACCTCGGCTGTCTCCGTGCTGCCGATCAGCCGTTCCGTGGCATGCCTTGCGGCTCTGTGGCTCGGCCCGCTGATGCCGAGCCTCGCTGCGCAGCAGTTTCGGCGTGCGGCGGCGCCCGACATCGTCTTGTTGGGGCGAGTGACGCTCGCCGATGTCGATCGCGATGGCGACCTCGACGTCCTCGCCGCCACGGCCATCGGCCCGCAGCGTCTGGCGCTCGGCGATGGCTGGGGCCATTTCACGGACGCCAGCGAGCGTTTGGCGATGCTCCCCCAACAAGCCGGCTTGGGGTTCGTGGCGGGCGACTTCGACGGTGACGGCGCCGTCGACCTCCTGTTCCGCGCTCAGGCTGCGTCCTCGGTGATCCTGCGCAATGACGGGCAGGGACGATTCGCCGTCGATGCTCGCACCACGTTCACCATGCCGTCCGTCGACGCTGCGGTGGCCGGTGACTTCGATGGCGACGGAGACCTCGATCTGGTCCTGGGGCAAGAGGGTGGCGCTCTCTCGCTCTGGCTGAACGATGGGACCGGGCGTTTCGTCGTCGCCCCCGGCCGCTTGCCCTCGACCGTGGCCAGCTGGTCCGAGCTCAGCGCCGGAGACATCGATGGCGACGGAGACCTCGACCTGGCCGGGGGCGGGTTCTTCAGCGCGAACTACGCGGACACGGTCGTCGTCTACCGCAACGACGGACCCTCGGGGTTCGCGGAGGTCCTGCGGCAGCAGGGGTGGAGCGCGCCGCTGCCGCAACTCGCCGATCTCGACGGCGACGGTCACTTGGATCTGGTGGTCGCCGACGCGATCGCGACTTCGATGTGGCGGGGAGACGGCCAGGGCGGCTTTGGCGTTGTCCCTTCGTTGCCGGGCCTGTTGCGCGCGGTCGACGTCGACGACGACGGTGACCTCGACCTGCTGGGCGACTCGACGTTGTTCGTGAACGACGGCAGCGGCCAGTGGCTGGGGGCGCCGCAGCGGGCCATCGATCTCGGGGCGGTGGCGAACATGGCCCTGGGCGACGTCGACAGTGATGGCGATCTCGACGCCGTGATGCCCGGGCCCGGTCTGAGCCGCCTCCGACTGTGGATCAATCGCCACCGCGGAGTCCGCATCGCGACCGAGCCGCAGATCGGTCAGCGGTTTTCGTTCGTGGTCGAGGCGCAGCCGGGCTACGCCACCACCTTCCAGGTGGTGATCCCGCTGCTCGCTCTTGGCACGGCGGCGATCGACCTGCCACCGTTCGGCCGTCTCGGGCTCGATCCCACGAGCCTCGTTCAGTTCCCACTCGCCTACTTGCCCGGTCCGGGCGGTGAAGTGCCGGTCGAGCTCACCGTGCCCGATGTGCCGGACTTCGTCGGTATCCCGCTGGCGGTGCAGGGCGTCGTGCAGTCGCCACTGGTGCCCGCGCGTCTCACCAACACCGAGACGACGCGCATCCGTTAGGAGTCCGTGTCCTTGTGAGTCGCCGCTGCCGCGCCGTGAATCATCGTTCCGGTCGGTGCGGACGAATGCCCAGCAGGTCGGGCGACTCGGGGAGGTCCGGACGTGCCAAGCCGGGCGAACAGGCGCGGCTCCGGCGCGGATGAATCCGGTGACGCGGACTCCTCGGCCGAGCGGCGCTGGAGGCGGAAAAGGTGGGTCGGGCCCGATTCCGGTCGCCTCTCTCGAACGATCCATCCCTTGGATCTTTCGATACGGGCCCGACCCGCGCCGCTGTGATCAACATCCGTGCCGACCGTCCCGCGGGCCTGCCGGCACACCCGGGCGTGCGCGACGTTTCGGCGCCGTAACGAGAGGCGGGTCCGGGCTGTTGATTCCGGATGCCCGCGGCTTCAGCTTGATGCCATGCCGGGTGAGCACACGATCCAAGTCACCGCCGACACGTTCCAGCTCGATGTCCTGCAGCAGTCCATGCAGGTCCCGGTCCTGCTCGACTTCTGGGCGTCGTGGTGTGGCCCGTGCCGCACCCTGGCGCCGGTCCTCGAGAAGCTCGCCGACGAGTACGGTGGTGCGTTCGTGCTCGGCAAGATCGACGCCGACGCCGAGCAAGACCTCGCGGCCGCGTTCCAGGTGCGCGGCATCCCGTTCGTCGTGCTGATGGACCAGGGGCGGCCGGTGGATGCGTTCAACGGCGCGCTTCCCGAGTCCGAGGTTCGCCGCTTCCTGCAGCGCAACGGCATCCAGCCCGTCGTCCGCCAAGAGGATGCGGCCCCGGAGGATCCCGACGCTCCGGCTGCTCGCCTGGCCCGCGCGGTCGCCGCGGCGCGCGTCGGCGACGTCGCCGCGGCAGAGTCGGCCCTCGACGGTTTCCCCGTGGAGGACGAGTTGGCCGCGACCGCCGACCGCGTGCGCGACGGTCTCGCCTGGTTCGGCGCCGAGCTCGGTGCCGCCGACAGTCCGGCCGCGGCGCATCTCGCGTCGGCCCGCGAGCAGTTCCTCGCCGGTCGCGCCAGAGAGGCCTTGGACAGCCTGCTGGAATCCGTCACCCTCGACCGGGGTTTCGCCGACGGTCTGGCGCGCAAGGCCATGCTCCTCGTGTTCGCCGTGCTGGGGGAAGATCACGACGTCAGCGACGAGTACCGGCGGCGCTTGACGACCCTTCTCTACTAGGAGTCCGCGTCACGGGAGGCGCCGCGGCCGAGGCGTGAAATGTTCGCTCAGGTTGGTGCGGCCGAATCGCCCAGCAGGTTTGGCGACCTGTGGAGATTCGGACGTGCCAAGCTGGGCGAACAGGCGCGGCTCCGCCGCGGATGAATCACGTGACGCGGACTCCTGGGGAACGGGTGAGGCGGGGGCCGCGCCCGGCGCCCGGCGGGGTGGAGTTCAGCGGCTTCGCCTGGCTCTCGTCGGGGGGGGGAGAGTCGTTTGGGTACGGGTGGCGCGCCGGCCGGGCGGTCGGGTCCCGCGGCTTGCCGCGGCGGTAGGCCAGGCGTCGACGTTCGGTGTCACCGGCCGTTCGCTGCCTCCCCGGTCGTTACACAACTAATGCAGGCGTGGGACCAGCGGACCCGGCCGTCCGGGCAACAACCGCATAGACTCCCCGCCACCGGATCGGCGGCGGCCTCCACCGACCGCGATCCGACTCCTCAACTCGACTCGAGGCTTCCATGGCTCAGCAGGCTTCCATGGCGCAGCAGAAGACGCTGGCGCAGCAAGGCGCTTCCCCCACTCCACCCCGGCCGGGATCCGGCACTGGCGGCGGCAGCATCCAGATGGACCCCAATACCGACCTCGCCCCGTGGAAGGCGTCGACTGGCGACCCGTGGGACCGCAAGAAGGCGGCGCACCTGCTGCGGCGTGCTGGCTTCGGTGGCAGCCTCGCCGAGGTCGATGCGGTCGTCACGCTGGGCATGGACCGCATGGTCGACATCTTGCTGTCGCCGGCGATGCAGGGTCTGCGCGAGTACGGGACGATCGTGCTCCCCAACGGTGAGATCCTCAACCTCACCTACAACCTCAACGCGCGCCGAGCGCATTGGCTGTGGGAATCGGCCAACGGGTTCTACCCGCTGCGCGAGAAGCTGGCCTACTTCTGGCACGACCACTTCTCGGTGGGCTTCGAGAACGCGCAGTCGGCGGCGACGCTGACCAAGCACATCAACATCTTCCGCCGCTTCGGGCTGGGCAACTTCCGCGAGATCCTGGTCGAGGTCACGCGCGACCCAGCCATGCTCTACTGGCTGGACAACTACCTGAACGGCAACCGTGGCCAGATCAACGAGAACTACGGCCGCGAGCTACTCGAGCTGTATTCGCTCGGGGTCACCGGGGGCTACACCCAGCAAGACGTGGTCGAGGCCTCGCGCTGCCTCACCGGCTGGACGCTGAGCGGCCTCGAGCAGTTCGTGTTCAACCCGGCGACGCACATGGCCGGCGCCAAGACCGTGCTCGGCCGGACGATCAGCAACCCGAACACCGGCACGCTCGGCATGAAGGACGTCTTCGATCTGATCGAAGTGATCCTCGGCTACCAGAACGGCGGCCGGCACGTGGCGGCCGAGTTCGTCGTCAAGAAGATCTGGGAGTACTTCGTCGCACCGGCTCCGTACCCGGCGCTCCTCACCGAGCTGGCCAACCGTTGGCACGCGCTCGACTACGACGTGCGCAGCCTGATGAGCCTCATCCTGCGCAGCAACTACTTCCACGGCGTCACCGCCTACCGACGCCTGGTGAAGAGTCCGGTGGACTTCGCCGTCGGCGCCGTCCGCAACCTGCGGGCGCCGCTGGGACGCTACGCGGTCCTCGCGGCACGCGTGCAGGCGATGGGGCTGCCGCTCCTCGCCTACAGCAACCCGGCCGGGCTCGAGGAGGGTGTCGCCTGGATCGACTCGTCGACCATGATCGCCCGCGGCAACCTCGCCAACGAGATCACGCGCGTCAACTCGTCCGGCGGCAGTCTGATCTGGTCGACGTTCGACCACTGGCGCGAGATCAACGAGTACGGGCTGACGTCCGCCACAGCGGTGGTCGACCACTACCTGGCGCTGCTCGTCGACGGCGACGTGCCTGCGGCGGTCCGCACGGCACTCATCGACTTCATGAATCGGACCGACGCCGGGGTGGTGCCCTTCACCTTCACCGAGGCGAAGGTGCGCGAGAAGGTGCGCGGCCTCGCGCACCTCATCCTGTCCCTCCCCGAGTACCAGATGGCCTGATCGGAGACCCAGCCATGACGACCTCACGACGTGATTTCCTGATGAGTGGTGCTCTGGCCGGGGCTGCGGCTCCGTTCGCCGGAGTGCGCCTGGCGCCGAGCTGGCTGTCGGCCGACAGCGCCTCCCTGAAGAAGCTGGTGGTCATCCAGATCCGCGGGGGATGGGACTACCTCAACTTCCTGATCCAGGCCGACCACCCGGTCTACCAGGCGGCGCGACCCAACATCGGTATCCCGCGCACCAGCACTCTGCAGATCGAGGCGGGCCTCGATTACTACTGGCACCCGGCGCTGGCTCCGCTCAAGGACCTGTACGACCGCGGCGACCTCGCGATCGTCAACAACATCGGCTACCCGAATCCGAACCTCTCGCACTTCGAGTCCGAGAAGAAGTGGTACGCCGGCGATCCGACGGTCTCGGTGCTGCAGAACGGCTGGCTGGCCCGCTACATCCAGCAGGGCTACACCGGTACGTTCCCCATCCCGGCGATCGACATCGAGGGTGGGTTGAGCGCGGCGTTCTCGGGTGCGCGGGTGCCGGTGCTCACCAACATCGCGCAGTACGCGTTCCAGTACGACGCGGCGACGTCGGCCGACAACACGCTGGAAGCGGCGTTGCTGCGCTCGAACGCGCTGCTCCTGCGCGACCCAGCCAACCCTGACCTGCAGCACGTGGCGTCCGGCATCGTCGACGCCGTCGACTCGTCGGCGTTGTTGCAGTCGGTCGGGGCCGGCTACACGCCGGCGGTGACCTACCCCAACAACTCGCTGGCCAACGCCCTGCAGCTGGCGGCGCGTTACATCATCTACGACCTGCCGACCGAGGCCTATTACACCTCGACCGGCGGCTACGACACGCACGCCAACGAGGTGGTCGCGGCAGCCCCGCACACGGGCACGCTCGCCAACAACCTGGCGGCGTTCGCGGGTGCGCTCAAGGCGTTCCTCGACGATGTCGCCGCGCAGGGGCACGGCAACGATGTGGTGGTGATGGTGTTCTCCGAGTTCTCGCGCCGTCTGGGCCAGAACGGCTCGCTCGGCACCGACCACGGCCACGGCGGCGTCGCCTTCCTGGCCGGCGCGCCGGTCAACGGTGGCGCCTACGGCAACTACCCCGACCTGAGCGCGGCGACGACGCCCTACAACAACTACTACATCCCGTTCAACACGCTCTCGACCGACTTCCGCAGCCTGTATGCGACGGTGCTGGAGCGCGTCTTCGGCGTCAACCACGTGCCGATCCTCGGCGGGACCTTCCCGCTGCTCGGCGCGCTGTAGATCCTCGCCCCGGCGAGGTCCGGTGCGCGTCGGGCAACACATCGACGCGCATCCGTGCGTCGATGCGCGGTTGCCACACGCCGGCCTCGTCAGGGTGTCAGCGGCCGAAGCGCAGCAACACCGCCGAGGTCGGGCTCGGCTGCGAGCGCGCCGTGCAATGGCGTCGGTCGCTTCGGCGGATATGGTCCGCCTCAGCGAGTGAGAAACAATCGGTTTCTCACTCTCTGCGTGGCCGCGGATGCGGCCACCGGGGGCAATCAGAGCTGCAAGGGCTGCGAATCGTCGCGGCGGGCGCGAATTCGGCGGTGTTGTTCCGTTGCCACAGAGCTGACCAGGCCACGCCCGAGCAGCCCTGGAAGCTCCAAGCAACAACAGCGCCGGCGGCCCCCTCTGGTCGGCGCTGCGCCGACATCAACCCTTTGGGTTGCGGCCGCCGGCAGCGCTGAACTGCAAGGGCTGCGAATCGTCGCGGCGGGCGCGAATTCGGCGGTGTTGTTGCGTTGCCACAGAGCTGACCAGGCCACGCCCGAGCAGCCCTGGAAGCTCCAAGCAACAACAGCGCCGGCAGCCCTCTGGTCGGCGCTGCGCCGACATCAACCCTTTGGGTTGCGGCCGCCGGCAGCGCTGAGCTGCAAGGGCTGCGAATCGTCGCGGCGGGCGCGAATTCGGCGGTGTTGTTCCGTTGCCACAGAGCTGACCAGGCCACGCCCGAGCAGCCCTGGAAGCTCCAAGCAACAACAGCGCCGGCGGCCCCCTCTGGTCGGCGCTGCGCCGACATCAACCCTTTGGGTTGCGGCCGGCGCTTCGCGCCGACCAGAGAGGGGCCCCGGCCCCTTTGTTGCCGGGGCTTCCAGTGCCGCTGGAAGTGGGCGAGTTCAGCGCCTTGGCAGCGGAACGACATCGCCGAATTCGCGCGTGGCGCGAGGATTCGCGGCACTTGCAGCTCAGCGCCGCCCCGTTGGCGGCGGTACGTCCTCGCTGCGTAGCGCCAGCTCCGCCGTCGAGCCGGCCAGCACGCCGTGCAGCTTGGCCGAGTACGTGATGCCGTCGACCTGCGCCGTGGCAAAGAGCGTGTAGCGGCCACCGGGTTCGAGACCGCCGAAGGCGAACGCACCGTCGGCGGCGACGTGGCCGCCCCGCGGCGGCTGGCGCAGCACAGCGGTCGGGTCGCGCAGGCTCAGCTCGACGGTCAGACCGAGTGGTAGCGGCGCCCCGTCCAGGGTGACCCGGCCGCTGAGCCGAGCTCCGATCTCGGCCTGCACGGTGACCGTGCCGTGGCGGCGGTCGAGGTCGATGTCGAGCGGCGGGGCGATGTGCTCCCTTGCGAGCAGCTCGAGAGTGCACGGTGCGCGAGGCAGGTCGTGGAAGGTCGCCAGGCCCCGTGCGTCGGTGATAGCCGAGCGCAGCACGTGCGGCGCCGCGCCGCGGATCGAAACGATCGCGTCGGCAATCGCCCCTCGGGCGTCGACGACGCGCACAGTGAGCGCCGCAGCTGCTGCAGCAATCTGGAGGTCGCCGCCGGCCGGCACCAACGCGCCGATGGCGTGGCCCTCGGCGAGGAGCACCAGTTGCGTTGGCACGTCCACCGCGGGCACCTGCACCGTGCACACGCCCGCATCGGTGACGACGGTCGGGGACAGCGCGAGGCAGCGCACCGTGGCGCCGTCGTCGATCAGGGTCGCGACTTGTCCACGTACCGGCGCGGCCACGGTCCGGCACACCCACGTCACGGGCGGCACGTCGACGCGGCTCGTGGTAGCGGTGCACACGCTCGCGTGCAAAGCGTCGGCGCGGTCGGGCCCGCGCGTGCGCACTGTCAGGCGATGGGCACGTTCGCCGCGCGCCGGAGCCCAGACGGTCACCCGTCCGCGGGCGTCCGGCGTGAGCGCTGCCTCGTGCCAGCAGTCCACGACGACCTCGCCGACGTCGTCGCCGGTCACGTGTACGAGGAACGGGGCAGCGCTGCCGCGGAACAGAGCCACGCTCGCTCCCGAGAGCAGCTCGACGCGGTGTTCGTCGAAGCCATCGGCGAAGCGAACGAGGGTGCGGTAGGCGCCGGCGGGCAGGTGCAGGCGGTCGCCTGCGAAGAAGCCGAGTGACGGTCCGGCCTCGCAATGGACGTATGCGCCGAGCGCACGTGGGGGCAGGGTCACCTCGCCGAGCGGGGTGGCGCAGAGCCGGAGCGGTGCGCCGGGCGAGGCGAAGACCGGCGCGACGCCGACACCATCGCCGCGCACTTCGATCCACGCCGTCGAGGCGAGCGGCAGGTGGAAGTTGCCGCGGGCGTCCGTCGTCGCGGTGTGCCGTTCGGGCGACGGGAGCGCGTCCTCGAGTCCGGCGACGTCGTGCCCGCGCGGCGACCGCCAGGCGACGACCTCGGCTCCGGCAAGGGCAGAACCGTCGGCGCGGAGGACGAGGCCGAGCAGGGCAGGCTCTGAGTTGTCCTGCCTCGAGACGGCTCCGCCATCCCGCGCGAAGGCCGCCGGTCGCTCGGCCTGGGCCCGCAGCCCAGCACCGGGCGCGAGCGCCCAGAGCCAGGCCGAGACGGACGCCACACCGGGCCAAGTCACGGCGCGAGGGTGCCAATGCCGATCCATGGGGAGCATGAGACTGGCCTACGGGAACGAGGGGAAGGGGCGGTGGTTCGCCAGCGCCTGGCGCGCGTTGACCCTTTCGAGCGCGATCGCGGTCGCGCCGCGGGCACAGACCCGCGCTTCCGAGGAGGTGACCCTCTGCGGGCAGGTGGTGGTGGCCGACGGCGCGCCTGCGGGCGCGGTGGAGGTGGCGTTCCACTACCGGTCGTCGGCCGGCGTGCCGTGGCTGCGCTCCGCCGTCGAGCAGGTGGAGGTGGTGAAGGGCCGCAGCGACAACGACGGGAACTTCGTCCTGTGTGTGCCGGCGCAGGTCGCCGGCACCTGCGTGGCCTGGCGCGATCAGCTCCGCGGGGCGGCCCTCGGGGTGGTGGGGGGCGACCGCGTGCGCGTGTGCCTGGCGCGCGCGGCAGCGCGGACGTTCGAACTCGATGGCGCGGGCGACGCGACGCTGGACGTGGTGTTCGAGGCGGTGACACCGCTGGCGCCGGCTCGCGTGAGCGCCGGGGGGGGCCGGCTTTCGGTGCCGAGTTGGCCGGGCATCGGTGCGGTGGTGTTGCTTCCGCAGGGTCGGTTGACACGGGGCGGCCGGATGCCGTGGTTCGGTGCCTCGGGTGCCGACCGGCGGCGCGTGCGCACCCACGAGGCAGGTTGCGCGGCGCTGGACCTGGCCTGGGCGGCCCCGCTCGAGCTGCCCGTCGCCGTGTGGCGTGGAACCACGCGCTTGCCTGTCGCCGGCGATCTCCTTTGGCGTGGCCAGCTGCGGGGAGGACAGCCGTTCGTGGCGCGCGGGACGGAAGTGATGCGTGCCCCTTGCGCCACGCCGCGTCGCCTGGGCGCATCCGGCCGCGACGCGGTCGTGGCGGTCGGGAACGTCGAGGTCGACGTCGGCGACGACTCGCTGGTGTTCACCGTCGCCGAGGCCCTGGGGCGCGATGGGGAAGCCTTCGTCGTTCCGGGTTGGCTGCCGGCCGACGCGCTCCTCTTGGCCCGCAATGCTGACGGTTGGTGCGTCCTCGGCGAGGGCGCGGGGGACGGCGGCCATCTGACCGTCACTGTGCGCGGCGACGACCGTGAACCGGTGGCCGGAGCGGTTGTGCGTGTGCGTCCGCACTCGAGCCGGCCGCGCGAGCCCTGGCATGGCTTTCCTGGCCTGGAGCTGGTGACCGACCGGAGCGGGGACGGGACGCTGCCGGTGCGCCTGGCCGGCGGCGAGTACGAGTGGATCGTCATGGCGCCGGACGGCCGCTCGGCGCACGGCCGGACCTCGGTCGTCGGCGGCGACGTCACGTTGCCCGTGGAGTTGACGGCGGGCGGCGCGGTGCGCGGCCTCGTCGTGGACGCCGACGGCGAACCGATCGCCGGGCTCATGGTCGAACTGCACGGCGGTGACGGCGACGAGGCTCTGAGCTTCGGCTGGCCCGAGCATCGCACCCACACGGGTGCCGACGGCGAGTTCTGCCTGCGCGGCCTGCGCGTCGACCATCCCTACGAGCTGGTGTGCGGCAGCGCCGCGTGGGGAGAGGTGACGGCGGATGGCGTGCGCGCAGGCCAGGATCGGCTGGCGCTGCAGTTGCGTCCGCCGGCGGCGCCGCGCTGACGCCGCGACCCGGGCCGCTCGGTTGCTGCGCGTGCTCGACTCGGCGACCAGGCGGTGGTCTCTTGCCTCGGCAGCCTGCTGTCGCCGACGGTGCCCGTGCTCGACCGGAGTCAATCAGCACGCGCACCGCGGATCGATCGATTGCCGCTCCTCCGCTTTCCACTGTCGCGCATGTGCGACACGTTCGTCGTCGAGCTCGAGGGTCGCATGGAGCCTTTCGCGAAACCGAACGACTCGCGTGCGGGTCCCGGCCAACGCTGCGCATGCAGCGAAACTTCGCTCGGCCACCGACCTAGTGGTGGGCCATCGGTGACGGAACTCCGTTACCCCGTTCACTTGTCTCGGTCCCTCTGCCTGCAGGGGTTCAGGACGCTGCCGCACTCGCACACGGAAGCATGAAGCCAGAAACCCTGCCGGGCGTCGCGAGTGTGACGTTCGTAGTCCTTCTTGCCACGGGCCTCTCGGCCCAGATTCGCTCGTCCTCGTACGTCGACCCGGAAGGACAGCCCCACTCCTACCAGGCGGTCGAAGTCGTCGGTGGGATCACGCACGCCGACGCGGTCGTGCGGGCCGCCGCGATGGGTGGCTACCTCGCCACGGCGACGACCGCGGCCGAGACGAGCGCGGTGTTCCGTGCCGCCGACGACCCGGCGCTGTGGATCCAGGACGGCACTACTTGGCTCGGCCCATGGATCGGCGGGCTGCAGGTCGAGGGGGCGTCGGAACCAGGCGGCGGCTGGAAGTGGGGCGAGCTCGAGGAGTTCGCCTACACCGCCTGGGCACTGGGGCAACCGGACGACGACGCGGTCGCCGACCGGATGTGTCTGGGTGGCGGGCCATTTCGGGCGGGGACGTGGGCGGACGTCAACGGCAGCCGGCTGCTGGCCGGCTTCGTGGTGGAGTTCGCCGGGCCGACGGCGCTGCGCACGGTCGGACTGCGGCGACAGGAGCCTGGCTCGTTCCAGGGCTACACGCTGTTCAGCCCCCTGCAGTCCAACGCGACCTACCTCGTCGACGCGCGCGGGCGGCTCGTCAAGTCTTGGCACTCGTCCAGCCCGCCGGGAGCCTGCGTCTACCTGGAGGGGAACGGCCACCTCTTGCGCTCGGGCCAGGTCGGCAACCCCGCGTTCGCGGGTGCGGGTGGTGATGGCGGGCTCGTCGAGGAACTGGACTGGGACGGACAGAGGGTGTGGTCGTTCACCCACTCGACCGCCACGGAGGTGCTGCACCACGACGTCGAACGGCTGCCCGACGGCAACATCCTGATGATCGTGTGGGAGAAGATCTCGGCGGCGGATGCCATCGCTGCGGGCCGCGACCCCAGTCTCGTGCCCGCGGGCGAGCTGTGGTCGGAGAAGATCGTCGAGATCGAGCCGACCGGTGCGTCCGGCGGCAACATCGTGTGGCAGTGGCGTGTGTTCGACCACCTCATCCAGGACGTCGACCCGACCAAGGCCAACCACGGCGTGGTCGCCGACCATCCGGAGCGGATCGACGTGAACTACACGACGAACGCCGGTGGGGTCGACTGGCTGCACTTCAACTCCGTCGCATACAACCAGCAGCTCGACCAGGTCGTCGTCTCATCGCGTGCATTCAGCGAGATCTGGATCCTCGACCACAGCACCACCACGGAACAGGCCGCGGGCCGGAGCGGCGGGCGTAGCGGCCGCGGCGGCGATCTGCTCTTCCGCTTTGGCAATCCGCAAGCACACCGCGCGGGCACCGAGGCCGACCGCACGCTGTATTGGCAACACGACCCCCACTGGATTCCGCCCCACCTGCCCGGCGCCGGCCATCTGTTGGTCTTCAACAACGGCGGACGTGACCGGCCGGGCGGCCCGCACTCGACCGTCGACGAGTACGCGCTACCGCCGGTCGACATCGGCGGCAACTACCTGCGCACGGGCGACCGGTGGGAGCCGGACCTGGTGTGGCGCTACGTCGGCAATCCGCCGAGCAGCTTCGACTCCCAGTTCGTCTCCGGCTCGCAGCGTCTGCCCAACGGCAACACCATGATCTGTGCCGGCTGGAACGGCGAGGTGTTCGAGGTCACGCCGTCGGGCCAGATCCTGTGCAGCTACGTCAACCCCATCGGGCTGAGCGGTGCCACTGCGCAGGGCGCCGCACCGACCGCCAACATGATGTTCCGCGCGCCCGTGTACCCGCCGGAGCACCCCGCCCTGCGCGGTCGCGCACTTGCGGCCGGCGATCCACTCGAATGGCAGCGCTCGGTTCTCCTCGCCGACGGCTCGACCGTGCCGCTGGCGGTCAGCCTGGGCGACGTCGTGCGCCTGGACGTACGCGCCGAGACCCACCCAGGCCTCGGCTATGTCGTGCTGGCTTCTGCCACAGAAGGTCTGACGCCCGTCGACGACCGCATGCTGCGGATCGCCTTCGACAGCGTCACGTCGGTCGCGGCCGCGGGCCTGGCGCCCTCGGTGTTCGGCAACTTCCAGGGCTTGCTCGACGCCGGCGGTCGCGCCACGGCCACCTTGGCGATCCCTTGGCTGTCCGTGTTCCGCGGTCTGACGTTCCTCCACGCGTTCGTGGTGGTCGACGAACACGCACCCACCGGAGTCGCACTGGTCTCCAACACCGTTTCGGTGACGATCAGGTAGTCCGCGGTCGGCTTCCCGATCGCAGGTGGCTTCCCGTGATCGCACGCGCGTGGACGGCGGCGCCGTCGTGTTGGGCAAGCAGCGGCACAGAACCGCGATGTCGTCGACGCCTGCATCCTGGACGAACCCGCGACGCCCCGCACCACTGCGGCGAGGCTGCGCGTCGGCATGGCCCGGCCGCTCGGCCGGGCGACGGCTATCGGAAGTCGTCGAGGATCTCCTTGGCGACGTTCGACATCGACACCGTGCTCACGTCGGCGTTGGCCAGGATCACGACCGCGGAGTTGCGCTCGGGCCGCAACACGAAGGCGCTGGCGTAGCCAGGCCGACTGCCGCCGTGCCCCACCTGGTTCACCGGGCGGCCGGGCAAGCTGTCGGTGAAGAAGCCGAGCCCGTAGTAGCTCTCGTAGGGGCAGCCGGTGCCGCACCCGAGATCGACGTGCGCCTGCCACAGCTCGCGGATCCCCGCCTGCGACACGATGCCGCCCGGTGCGTGGTAGCTGGCGAGCAGTGCCTCGGCGAAGTGCGCCAGGTCGACCGCCGACGCGATCACGCCGCCGGGGGGGTCGCGGGGCTCGGCGCCGGCTTCGTCCAGATGGTAGGCCTGCCAGGTGTACGAGCTCTGGCCGTAGACGTCGGGACTGCTGTAGAAGTTGTCGACGCAGCGCGGGTCGGTCGGCGTCACCAGGTTGATGTACGGCCCCACGTGCATCACCGCCGCCTGTGACACACCGAAGCCGGCGCCGATCGGCGAGCGAGTGGCGCGGGTGCTGTCGAAGGTGGCGGTGCACATCCCGGCGCGGTCGAACACCAACGTCTGGACGAGCTGAGCGAACGGCCGCCCGGTCTGCGTGGTGAGGTAGGCGCCCGCAAGCGAGTAGTTGAACGCCGAGTACTGGTAGCCGCCGCCGAGGTTGCCGTAGGGCGGGCTGTCGTAGTGTGGCGAAACGAGGTCGTCGGGCTCGCGCCAGAACGCACGCAGGTCGCCGCGGTAGCAGAAGAGGTGGATGGCGCCCGAGTCGACCTTGAACGCGCCCTGATGACTCAAGAGCTGACGCAAGGTGACCTGACCGTTGACCGACAGGCGCGAGGCATCGTCGGCGCTCACGTAGTCGCCGAGCGACAGCATGCGGTTCTCTTCCAGGATCTTGGCCGCCACAGCGGTCACGGACTTGGACGTCGAGCCGATGCGGTACAGGTGGTAGATGCCGGCCGGGTCGTGCACCCACTGACCACCGCCGACGTACTCGAAGGCGTCGGCGAAGTGCAGGACGCCGCTCTTGACCACCGCGAACGCCATGTGTGTGGTGAACCGGCCGTTCTGTAGCATCAGGCGCGCCACCCGCTCGCGCGCCTTGCACGCCGGCTGGGGATCGTTGTCGGGGTCCAGGTCCATGGGCGCGCAAGCCGTCCACTGGAAGGCCGGCGTGTAGCTCAGGACCGGGCACGAGTCGCCAGGGTCGTCGATGCCGTCGCGGTCGGTGTCGGTGACCGTGACCACGGGAGCGATGGCAACCTGCGCGGCGAGGGGCGCGCCTGCAAGCAGCGCCGGCGCCGTCGGGAGCATGCGGAAGGGGAGCATGGTGAGCCTCGCGCGGTGGTTGGGGCAGGGCAGTGGTCCGAGACACCGTAGCGCGATCGTCGCCGTCCGGCCAGGGCGGGACCGAGGCTCGGCGGAGCGATGGATCGACGCACTTGGTCCTCGACCTGGCACCCTGTTCGAGCGGCTGGCCGACGACGACCGGCCTGCGCGGGCAGGACCCTAGCGCAGCGCGAGACGCACGGTCCCTTCCGCGTCGCCAACCGTGAACCGTACGCTCGTGCGCTCGCTGCGGATGCGCGTCGAGAGCTCGTAGTCGCCCGGGGCGAGCCAGATCGCCGACTCGGGCGGCGCGCCGTCGCCGCCGCGGGCCGAAGCTCGGAGCACGACTTGCCCGTCGCGGCTCACCTCGAAATCCACCCGCGTCGGCATCGCGACGCCGGGCTCGGGTGCGAACACGAGCAGTTGCCGTACTCCCGGCATCAACCGCACGTCCAGTCCGGTCTCGCGATCCGGTTCGATCGCGAACGGCAGTGCCATCGCTGCCATGCCGTCCGCGCGCGCGAGCAGCGTGTAGGTGCCGGGCGCGAGCAGGGTGGGGCGCGGCGGCGTCGGGCGGCCGGCGGCGCCGCCTTCGGCGTCGAGGATCTGCAGGTCGATGCCTGCGCGCTCCGGGTGCACGCGCAGCGTGCCGCCACGGGTGAGCCTCATCTCGCCGAGGTCCCACACCTCGCCGGCCAACAGCTCGCGGCCGGGGATCTCCAGTTCGGGGTGGGACGCGGACAGGACACGCAGCCACCATCTGCCGGCCGCGACCTCGACCGCGAACGCACCGTCGGCGGCCTCCACCGGCGCGCTGGTGAACTGTTGTGGCTGGGCGCACAGCACTTCGACGCTCTCGCCGACGGCGCCGCTGCCATCGGGTCGCAGCAACCGCCCGCGGATCGTGGCGCGCGGCGCGGTGTCCTTCTGCAACCGAAGCTCGACCTCTCTGGCACCCGGTTCGACGTCCCTCAGGGTCGCGGCGGTGTAGCCCGGCGCGGCTGCCCGCAAGGTCATGCGGCCCGGTTTGCAATCGGCGAAGAGGAAGCCGCCGTCGCCGTGGCTGAAGGTCGAACGCAAACGCCCTGTCGGACTGACCATCGGCTCCGCCGAGATCTGCGCCGAGCCGACCGGCGCGCCGTCGGCGTCGACGACGCGGCCCCGCAGCGCCAACCCGTTGGACAACGTCAGCTCGCAAACGACCGTCGTCCCCGCCACGCCGTGCACGCGAGCCGAGCCCTTGCCGTGCGGGTGGCGCGCGGACTGCACCAACAGATCGTCGACGGGCAGGCCGGTCAGCACGAACGAACCGTCGCGGGAGCTGTGCCCGCGCACGAGGTCGAAGTCGCCGATCCGGCCGACCATCACAACGGCCGCCACCGGATCGCCGGCCTCGTCGCGCACGCAGCCTCGGCACGTGACGCCCGGCGTGAGCGTGACGCGCACCTCCGTCCGGCCGTGCGCGTCCACTTCGCAGGTACCTCGCCACGGCGCGTGCAGAGGGTCCCGCACCAGCAGCTGGTGCTGCCCCGCTGGGATGCCGATCGCGGTGAAGCGACCTTCGGTGTCGGTCTGCACCTGCGCCGGCAGCGGTGGTGCCCCCTGCAGCGACGGGTTGATACCCTCGGTGCGTCCCGCGCCGACGCGCACGGTGGCGCCCGCGACCGGCCCGTCGGCGTCGACCACCTGACCAGCGACGACAGCGCCACCCGCACCGAGCTCGATGCGCACCGACTCGTCCGCGCCCGATCGGCCACGCACGAGTTGCAGCGGCGAGGCGACCAGGCCTTCGGCGCGCGCGCCCACGAGGAACGTCGGCGCGCAGCCTCGCAGGACGAAGGTCCCGTCCGCGTCCGTCGTTGCCACTGCCTGCGCATCCTCGCCGGAGATGCTGACGAGGCCACCCTCGACCGTGGCACCGGCGACCGGCAGGCCGTCAGGGTCGACGACCAAGCCGCGGAGAGTCATGCCTTCTCGCAGCGTCACCGTGCATTCCCCGGCCTCCCCTGCCACGACGGTCGCGGCGGCTCCGCAGTTCAGGTCGAACGCGACTCGGGCTCGCACGGGCCCCGGCGGAAGACCTTCGAAGCGGACGTCGCCGGCCGCGTCCGTGCGCCCGCGACGCGGGGCGACACGCAGGTCGACGCCGCTACGGAGGAGCACGAGCATGCCTGCCTCGACGTGCGTCGCATTGCCGTGGCGCACGTGCACCACCAGTGCGCCGGTGGAGGGCGACGCCGGCGCTAGCGTGGCGACCTGTTCGCGACGTGGTGCTGGCGCGTCTGCCGCGGCGTCGCCACCGGTCGATGGCGCGACCCTCAGGACCGTGACCGTCTCGGCAGCCGCCGACACAGCCGTCTCCACGTGTGCCTCCGGCCAGGCGACCCACAGGACGGCGATCGCGAGCATCGTCGCCGTCGCCAACCACTTCGTCTTCGTCGTCATCGTCATCACTCCGAGTTCGGCGGCGGGGGCGAGAGTCTCGCGCCACGGCAGGTGCCGCGGCGCGGCTGCGAACGGCACCAACGGCACTAGCCAGGCGCGTCGGTCGCCGCCGTGGCGCGCGTCGAGGCGTTGCCGCAGTGCCTGCAGCGCGGCGTGCAAGCGGTTCCACACCGTGGACACCGGTACGCCGAGGTGTGCGGCGATGCGGCGTGGGGGAAGGTCCTCGTAGTAGCGGAGCAGTACGACGGTGCGCAGGTGCTCGGGAAGGGCATCGACGGCGAGCACCAGCGCCCGCCGGTGTTCCTCGGCGGCCAGCAGCTCCGCCGATGACAGCACCAGCTCGCTGCGCGCCGCGGCGCGCTGTCGCGTGTGCTCGCGCCGGTCACGGCGACGCCGGTCGTGTGCGAGGTTGCGCAGGATGCGAGCCAGCCAACGCCGTGGCTGCTGCAGCGTCGCCGACTTGGACCGCAGCGCTCTCAGCCACGCCTGTTGCACGAGGTCATCGGCATCGCCGGCGACCAGACTCTGCGCCAGGGCACGCACGAAGGGCGCCTCGGCCAGCAGCCGTTGCAGGTCGTCGGGGTGCGGCTTCATGCCACTCTGCCAGACGCCACGCGTGCCGTTTCCTCTGGGCTGCAAGTGCTGCGAATCCTCGCGGTGCGCGCGAGATCCGCACGGCGTGCAGTTTGCCACGGCGCCGAAATCGCCATGTCTGAGCGGCGCTGGAAGCCCCCGGCAATGGAGCGGCCTGCGGCTCTCTCTGGTCGGCGCGCAGCGCCGACTCGCGCCTTTGGTGCGGCCGCAGGCTGCGATGGGCGGTGGTGGCAAATGCTCACTCCGGGTGGGAGATGGTGCACCGCATCCATCGTGGCGGAGCTGGGAACCCCCGGGAAGGGGGCTCGACCCCGAGGCGTGCCTCCGCTCGGTGTGGCACGGAACGACGTCGCCGAAATCGCGCCGTGGCGCGAGGATTCGCGTCACTCGCAGCCCAGGTCGTGGTCTCGACCCGGGCGCTCCGTCGGCGTGCGAGCTCGTCTACCCCAACGGCCTCGACACGACGATCGGCCGCGACGTGTGGGAAGGGGCGTCGCTGCGGGCGGCCCGATTTCGGTGCCGCCGCGTCGGCGCTCGCCTCCGGTCGCTGGCGACCCGACACTGGCCGGTGTCACCACCGGCCGGTTGCACTGGTGCGGGTCGTCGCGACGCCGCGCGCTACTCCGGCAGCTCGGTGCTGCGGGTGATCACCTTGGCGACCAGGCCGTACTCCTTGGACTCGGCAGCGTTCAGCCAGAAGTCGCGGCGGGTGTCCTCGGTGATCTTGTCGATGTTCTGGTTGCAGGTCTCGGCGACGATCCGGTTGTAGCGCTCGCGCAGCTTGATGATCTCGCGCGCGGTGATGTCGAGGTCGGACGCCGTGCCGCGCCCCATCGTCGACGGCTGGTGCAGCAGGAAACGACTCTCCGGCAAGCTGAAGCGGCGCTTCTTGTCCGTCGCCAACAGCACCAGGATCGCTGCCGATGCGCACAGCCCGTTCACCACGGTCGACACCGGCGGCCTGACGAAGCGCAGCATGTCGTAGATGGCGAAACCCGAGTCGGCGCTGCCGCCCGGCGAGTTGATCATCACCGTGATCGGCTTCTCCGGGTTCATCTGCTCCATGACCAGGAGCCGCGTCGCGCAGTACCGCGCCAGCTTGTCGGTGATGGGGCCGACCACCTGCAGGATGCGGGCCTCGGCCAGGCGGCGCTCGAAGAAGCCGCCTTCACCGCCCGGCTTGCCGTTCGCCGGGGTCGGCTCGTCGTCGTCGTCGTCGAGCCAGGTGGGTTGCGGACGGGCGGGATGGGAGTTGCTCATGTCGGTTGCTCCGGGGCGCGCGCCGGCGCTCCAGCGTCGTTTTCGGGTGGGCGGCGGCATCGGGTTGAGGTGCTCGCGGATCGCGCGCTCCGCGGGCGGGATTAGACCTCTCGGCGTCCCGGTGCAAGCGCGAGGCGGGGTGTCCCGAACGCGGATCCAGCCATGGCGAGGGGCACGCAGCGTGCGGCCGGCCTGTCCGCACCGGGGGCGGCGGGCCGGCCACGGACCAGCCCACGGACCGCCGCAAAGAATTGTGGCAGTGACCTTGCGGGGACGCCACCGGTTCGGTAGCGTCTTCCGGCAGTCGCGGGGATCTGCGACTCCCTCTGGCTTCGGCGCGCGTTGCGCGCACGGGCCAGCCGGCCGGCGATCGCACGTCGGCTCCGTCACCGTGCTCTCGACTCAGGGTCGCCACGGTGGCACCAGGTGGTTCGACGAATCCGGGCACGGGCTCGGTCGTGGATCCTTGGCGAGGGGGTGCATCCGCGCGCTGTCTCTCAGCTGATGCAGCTTGCCTGGTCGTCGCCTCTTGGGACGCGACCCCGGGCCAACCTCCGATCCGGCGTTCGCGCGTAGGGTGTGCGACGCCGCCGCAATCGAGCCTCAAGGAAGACCGATGAACGCGAACAGCGGCATCCCGCACCGGGAAGAGCACGATCAAGAGCCGTCGTTCAACAGTGACAACGGCAACGGCCAGCGCCGGTGGCGCGGCCGGCGGCGGCGGCGGCGCGGGGGTCGCGGCGGCGGCGGCGGCGGCGGCGGCGGCGGTGGCGGTGGCGGCGGTGGTGCCGGTGGGGGCGGCGCGATGGAGTTCACCGCCGAGTTCGATGGGCCGACCGAGCCGGTGGTCGGCGTGCTGGAGATCAACAAGGACGGGTCGGGGTGGCTGCGGCGGCAGGACAACGACTACCTGCCCGACGACAACCCCAACGGCGACGTCTACGTGCCTTCCTCGGTGGTGCGGCAGAACCGCATCCTCGAGGGCAGCGAGATTTCGGGGCAGGCCGGTCTTCCACGTCCGGGCTCGAACCGCGCGGTGCTCGCCAGCATCGAACGCATCGACGGTATGGCGCCCGAGCAGTCCAAGGATCGCACCGCGTTCAAGAACTTGACGGTGGTCGACCCGTCGCCGCAGTTCGTGCTCGAGCCGACCGACGGCGACATCAGTCTGCGCATCATCGACCTGCTGTGCCCCATCGGCAAAGGCCAGCGCGGGCTGGTGGTCGCGCCACCCCGCTCCGGCAAGACGGTGCTGCTGCAGAAGGTCTGCCACGCCGTTGCCGACCGCTACCCGGAGGTCTACGTCATCGTCCTCCTGATCGACGAGCGCCCGGAAGAGGCGACGGCGTGGAAGCGCGCGGTGTCGGGCGAGCGCCGCGAAGTGCTGGTGTCGACTCTCGACGAGGGACCCAAGCACCACATCCGCGTGTCCGAAATGGCGCTGCTGCGGGCGCAGCGGCTGGTGGAGACAGGCAAGGATGTCGTCATCCTCCTGGACTCCATCACCCGCCTGACCCGAGCCTACAACTCGCACCTCGGTGGCCGTGGTGGACACACGATGTCCGGTGGCATCGGCGCCAAGGTGCTCGAAGTGCCGAAGAAGTTCTTCGGCTCGGCGCGCAAGTGCGAGGAGGGTGGCTCGCTCACCATCCTGGCCACGACTCTCGTCGACACCGGCTCGCGCATGGACCAGGTGATCTTCGAAGAGTTCAAGGGCACCGGCAACATGGAGCTGGTGTTGAACCGCCAGCTCGCCGAGCGGCGCATCTTCCCGGCGATCGACATCGGACTGTCCGGGACGCGCAAGGAGGAGTTGTTGCTGCCACCAGGCGTCGTGCAGCGCCTCTACACCCTGCGCCGTGTGCTGGCACGGATGCCGTCGCTCGATGCGATGCCGCTCCTCATCGACCGCCTGTCCAAGACGAAGAGCAACGCCGACTTCCTCAACTCGTTCCGGGTCGACGAGTGACCGGTGTGGCCGCGCCGACCGCGCGGTGTCGGCTGGCCGGCGCGGGGCGCTCGGCTGTCAGGCGTCCCGTGGCCCGCGCGCTGCACCCACCGCGCCCGCTTTGCTTCGTGAACCGATGATCATCGTCGACAACCTCCGCAAGACGTACGGGCCCACCCAGGCGTTGAAAGGCGTGTCCTTCAACGTGGCCAAGGGCGACGTCGTCGGCTTCCTCGGACCCAACGGTGCCGGCAAGTCGACGACGATGAAGATCCTCACGGGCTACCTGCTGCCGACCTCGGGGGCGGCCAGCGTCGACGGCCTCGACGTCGTCGACAAGTCGCTCGAGGTGCGGCGCAAGATCGGCTACCTGCCGGAGTCGACGCCGCTCTACAGCGAGATGCTGGTGTTCGACTACCTGCGCTTCGCCGCCGAGATCCGGGGCGTCCCGGGGCGGCGCCTGCGCGACGCCGTCGACCGCGTCGTCGGGCTGTGCGGCCTCGAGCGCGTCGTCGGCAAGAACATCGTCGAGCTGTCGAAGGGCTACAAGCAGCGCGTCGGTCTGGCGCAGGCGATGGTGCACGAGCCCGACGTGCTGATCCTCGACGAGCCGACCTCCGGCCTCGATCCCAACCAGATCATCGAGGTCC
This sequence comes from Planctomycetota bacterium, assembly GCA_041398565.1. Lineage (GTDB taxonomy): Bacteria > Planctomycetota > UBA1135 > UBA1135 > UBA2386 > DATGPD01. The sequence continues at coordinate 2,039,642 of JAWKUN010000002.1, forward strand.
GCAAGCTCATCAAGGAGCTGGCCGAGCAGCACACCGTCATCTTGTCGACGCACTACCTGCAAGAGGTCGACGCCGTGGCGACGCGCGTCATCATCGTCAACCGCGGTGAGATCGTCGCCGACGACACTCGTGACGACCTGCTGGCGCGCGCCTCGGCGCAGGCCATCCGCGCCCGGGTGCGCGGGCCCAAGCACAACATCCTGTCGCAGATCGGCGAGCTGATGCCGGGGCGACGCGTCGACGTCACCTGGAGCGAGGGCGACTACCACGACCTGCGCGTGCACGTGACCACCGACGTGCGCGACCGCACCGTGCCGGAGGCACTGGCCGACCTCATGATCAAGAACGGCTGGGCCCTGGCCGAACTCGCGCGCGAGCAGGTGACGCTCGAAGACGTGTTCCGCTCGCTCACCACCAGCGACGGAGGTGCCGCGTGACCCGCGCTCTGGTCGTGATGCGGCGCGAGCTGAAGAGCTACTTCGCCTCGCCGATCGCCTACGTGTTCGGCGCGCTGTTCCTCGCCGCGCAGATCGGCTTCACCATGCTGGTCACCTGGAAGCACGGCGCCATCGCCAGCATGCAGGTGTTCTTCCAGATGTTCCTGCCCTGGTCGTTCATGGTGTTCGTGTCGGCGCTGACCATGCGGCTGTGGGCCGAGGAGCGCAAGCTGGGCACCCTCGAGCTCCTGATGACCTTTCCGGTTCGAGTCGGCGAGCTGATCGCCGGCAAGTTCCTGGCGGTGGTCGCCTACCTGGCACTCGTGCTGCTCCTGACCCTGGGCCTGCCGCTGACGATGTCGTGGTACGGCAACCTCGACTGGGGTCCGGTGTTGTCGGCCTACCTGGCGAGCATGCTCATGGCCGGCGCCTTCGTGGCGGTGGGCATGTTCTACTCGAGTCTCACCCGCGACCAGATCATCGCTTTGCTGCTGACCCTGGTCACGCTCCTGCTCCTGCTGGTGCTCGGGCTGCCACCCGTGGTCGAGAAGATGACGTCGTTCCTGCCGCGGTGGGCAGCCGAGGGTGTCGCTGCGCTGAGTCCGGTGCCCTACTTCGGCAGCATCGCGCGCGGCGTGCTCGACACCGGCGACCTGGTCTACTACGTCTGCTTCACCCTGTTCTTCCTCCACCTCAACGCGCTGGTCCTGCACGGCCGGCGTCTGAAGGGCTGACGCGCCATGACCCACGCCAACAGCCAGCGCGGCTACGGACTGACCATCCTGTTTCGCGTCGTCCTGCTGCTCGCGGTCCTGGCCCAACTCGTGTTCCTGGGCAACCGCTACAAGGTGCGGCGCGACCTCACGCAGGACAAGCTCTACTCGCTCAGTGCGTCGACGCGGAAGGTCCTGTCGGGACTCGCGGACCGTCTCCTCATCGAGTGCTACTTCACCCGCGACGACAAGCTGCCGCAGTCGCTGCAGGGCTACCGGCGCGAGCTCAAGAGCGTGCTCGACGAGTACGTGCGCCGCAGCGACGGCAAGGTGGCGCTGCAGTACTTCGATCCGCAGTCTGATCAGCTCTTGCGCGAGAAGGCCGAGCGCCTGCAGATCAAGCCCGAGGCGGTGGAGAGCGTGGAGGTGGGCGAGCTTCGCCAGCAGCAGATCTGGCAGGGCATGCGCCTGCGCTACGGTGGCGACCGGCAGCAGGTCATCCCCACCCTCGCCTTCGTGCCGAGCACCTTCCAGTACGAAGCGCAGCTGACGCCGCTCATCAAGGACCTGGCCACCAAGGACAAGCCCAAGGTCAAGATCCTCGCCGGCGTTTCGCCGAGCGGCAGCCGCGCCAACCCCAAGGGCTTCCAGCACCTGCGCAGCTTGCTGCAGCGCTTCGACTTCAGCGACCTCGACCTGAGGGACGGCAAGCTGGTGCCCGACGACGTGCCGATCGTGCTGCTCATGCGGCCGCGCGAGCTGCGCGACCGCGACAAGTACGCGCTCGACCAGTTCCTCATGCGCGGCGGCAAGCTGGTGGTGTTCGCCGACACCGATGACGTCGAGGTCGGCACCCAGGAGAACCGTGCCTTCTACTGCACCAAGGTCGAGTACGACGCGACCGGCAGCGAGCTGAAGTTCCTCGACCAGCTGGCCAACTACGGCGCGAAGGTCGACGAGCGCATGGTGGCGGACTGCTTCATCAGTCCGGTCGGCAACGTCCAGACCGGCGCGCAGGAGCTGATGATGTGGGTCAAGCAGACCCTGCAAGGCGCGCAGGGGGTGCCGGTCTTCTACCCCTACATCCTGCACGCGCTCGCGGTGGACTGGGGCACCGAGGACGTCGCACGCCAGCTCGTCCAGCACGAGAGCCAGGGCCGCGAGATCGACCCGGCGCGGGTCGCGCAGTACCAAGCGGCCTTCAAGCCCGGCCTCGACAGCAAGCATCCGCTCGCCCTGGGGCAGGTCTTGGGCCCCGGCATGTTCTGGCCGTGTCCGGTCGACCTGGTCGACGGGCTGCCGAGCGGCGTCACCGGTCACGTGATCGCCCGCTCGAGTCCCCTCACGGTGGTCGCCAAGCCGCCGCGCGAGGTCAACCCGTTCGGCGTCAACAGTGGCGACCCGGCGACGGTGGGCGTGGCGCTGGCGCAGTTCCAGAACACCGTGCAAGCGCGCCTGATGGCGGAGCCGCGCACTCAGGTCGGGTTGATCGTGGCGCTGCAGGGTGCGTTCCCCTCGGCCTTCGCCGGCAGACCGTTGCCGCCGCGCAAGCCGCCGGTGAAGAAGGATGTCGATCCGCTGAGCGAGAAGGTCGGCAAGGAGGGCGAGGACGAGGCCCCCAAGGCCGACGCGCCGAAGGGCGAGGAAGGCAAGACCGACGAGTCCCAAGACCCCGAGCCGATCGGGCCGCCGATCGCGGGCGAAGAAGGCCAGGAGGGCGACAAGGACGCCGATCCGCCTTTCCTCGACAAGGCCGGTCCCGGCGCGCAGCTGGTGGTGGTCGGCGACTCCGACTTCCTGCGCGACGACTTCCTCAGCGGGATGTACGGCCAGATGGGGCGGGCGAGGGTGGTCGGGCCGACCAGCGACCAGCGGGCGGCATTCTTCTTCGCTGCCCTGCTCGACTGGTTGATCCAGGACGCCGACCTGGTGGCGCTGCGCACCAAGGTCGGCACCGACCGCACCATCCGGCTCGGGCAGCAGGAGGTGCTCAATGGCGAGTCTCTCGAGGGCTTCACCCAGCGCATTTCGCGCAAGGAGAGCTACCTGCTGTGGGCCAATGTCGGCATTCCGGCGGCGGCGCTCCTGGTGGCGTGGCTCCTGGTGAGTCTGGTGCGCGCCCAGCGCAAGGCCGCCTTCCTCGGGCGCGTGGGGAGCTGACGCGGAGCAAACGATGAAGACCAACCTCTTCCTCCTGGTGCTGGCGATCGCCCTGGCGGTGCCGACATGGCTCACGGTGCGCGCCGAGCGCGCTTCGTTCACCGAGATCAAGGACATCCCCCTCTTGTTCGACGGCTTCAACCCGGCCACGGTCGCCGTGCTGCGCGTGGCCAAGGGTTGGAACGAGGCGGTCGCCGACCCCAAGGCGCAGAAGGAGCAGAAGCAGATCGACGAGCTGATCTTCCAGCGTCAGGGGCCCGACAAGTGGGTGCTGGCGAACACCGAGCTGGCCGGCGCACCGGTACTCAACCAGAAGGTCACCGACGAGCTGCTCGAACACCTGGGCCGCATCCGCCGCGACGAGAAGGCCGTGCACCGCGCCAAGGCGACGCCCGAGGAGCTCGCCCAGTTCGGCCTCGACAAGGACCAGGGCTTCGTCGTCACCGCCTTCGATAGCAACCAGCGGGTGATGGCAGATCTGGTGGTCGGCAAGGACATCAGCGGCGGGCAGTGGGAGGCGAGCCGCGTGCACGGGCGCTACGTGCGCGCCAAGGCCAACGAGAGCGTGTTGGTGTACGAGACCGACTTCTTCTCGCCGTCGGTGACCGCGAGCGAGTGGCTCGACAAGCGCATCTACCAGGTCGACCTGAGCCACGCGGTGGGCTTCACGCTGTTCAACGCCACCGTGAAGGAGCCGGTCGAGTTCAAGAAGGACAAGGCCAGCGAGGTGGAGTGGAAGGTGGCGAAGGGACCCGAGGGCACCGGCGCGCCGCGGCAGGGCGAACTGAGCCCGTTGGCGCAACAGGTGTCCATCCTGTACGCGGAGCGGTTCCTCGCGCTCATGCAGCCGGACAAGCTGCGAGCCAAGGGCCTCGACCCGACCGTGGTCGGCCTGGAGCCGCCGCAGTGCAGCTTCACCTTCACCCTCGACGACGGCGAGTCGATTCGAGTCGACATCGGCAAGAAGCTCGAGGACAAGGCCGAGTTCTACGCGCGCAGCAACAAGTCGCCGTTCTTGTTCACGGTGCCCGACCACTTCGAGGCAGCGCTCGAGGTCGACATCAAGGGCAAGCTCCTCGATCCGCCGGCCGAGAAGCTCCGCGACGACGGCAAGGACGACAAGGGCAACAAGTAGCGCGGCCTCGCCGCCCCTGCGTCGCGGGCCTACGCGCCCGCGTGAGTTCGGCGGTGTCGTTCCGCTGCCAAGGCGCTGAACTCGCCGGATTGCAGCGGCACTGGCGTCGGGGTGTCGGCGGGCGCCGATCTACCCGTGCGCTGGGTGGACCTTGCGGCGTTGGCAGCGTGGCGAGGCGTTCGCCGCGATGCCGGCCATCAAGTTCGGCGCGCGCGTGTCTCGAACAACCGTGCATCTCCTCCTTCTGAGAAGGGCCGCGTGGGGCTTCGGCGCCGCGCGGCCCGCTTTTTCGGCGGGCCGCCGGACCGCGCCGACCCCCGAGCTGGCGTAGACTCGGCGCGATGCGGCCACAGCGCGTGATCACTGGCTACGTGCGACGCGCGCGCTGGCGCGGCGCGCTCGGCGGGGGCCTGGTGTCGCTGGCCGCGGTCGCTCTCCTCGTCGCGGGGTTGTGGGCGCTGGTCGCACGCTTCGATGTGGCCGCCGCCGCGGTCATCCTGCGCGTTGGCAGCGTCTTGGGAATCGTCTGGGTCATCGCCCTGGCTGCGCGCGCGCGCATCAGCGTCGCGGCGCTCGATGCCGAGGTGCAGCTCGGCGACGCGCTCACCACGTACTGGCCGCGACGGGGCGGCGACAATGCCGCCGGCATGGCGGGATGGCTGGAAACGAGTCTGGCGGCGCGCCTGGCGGCGTCGCCGCCGCCGCTTGCCGCGTCCCGGGCAGTGCGACGCACGCTGCGCTGCCTGCTGCCGCTGCTGCCGTTCCTGCTTCTCTTGTTGTTGTTGCTGTGGCTGTTGCCAGCCGGGCTGGGATCGGGCGCGCGCCGTGGCGTCGAGGGCGCACCTGGTGAGCAGCAAGGCGGTTCAGGCGGCGGCGAGGGGCCGGACGGCGCGCCCGCCGGCGGGCAGCCGCAGCCCAACGCGTCGGCGCCGCCGCCATCCTCGCCGCCGGTTCCGGATTCGCCGTCGGCCGAGCAAGACCGCGATGCGACGGCCGGTGCCAGCGCGCGTGCGCTCGCGTTGCCAGTGCGCGAGGAGTTCGTGGTGCCGAGCTTCGTGGGCGACGGGCCGAGCCTGCCCGGCAAGGCCCGCCAAGCCGAGCAAGAGGTGGCGCCGGTGGCGCCGCTGCCGCCGGCGGCCGGGTCTGGGCGGGGCGGCCAGACACCGCCCCTGCCTGAGGCGGACTTCGCCCACGCCGCCGAGCGTGCAGCCGCCGCGCGCCATGTGCCGCCCGCCGAGCGGCCGATCGTCCAGCGCTACTTCGAGGCGCTGGCGGAGCGCCGGTGATGCGGCTCTTCGGCCGGCGCTCCTCGAAGGCACCCGCTGCGGAGCTGCCGTTCTCGCCCCAGTTCCGGCGCGTGCTGCTCGAGCTGGTGCGGCGCGCACCGCGGCGGCCGAGTCGCGTCGACGACAGCGGTCCGGCGCGACGGCGGCTGTTCTCGCGCTCGGGCACCTTCGCCGGGCATCGTCGCTACGCCGGCGGCGACGATGTCCGCGACATCGACTGGCATGCGTACGCGCGCACCGGCGCGCTGTTCGCGAAGGTGCTGCAAGAAGAGGAGCGGCGCACTCTGACCCTGCTGGTCGACCTCTCGGCCAGCTTGGACGCCGGATTGCCGCCGCGGCGCGTGGCGCTCCTGCGCTTCGCGGCGATCGAGGGGGCGCTGGCCCTGGCGCGGCTCGATGCGCTGTATCTGGTCACCGGCAACGGCCAGTGCACGACGCTGCGCGGCGCCGCCTCGCTCGACGCGCTCCTGGCCGAACTCGAGCGGGCGCCGCGCGCGCACGCGCCGTTGCAGATGGTGCAGCGTCCGCTCGACGACGGTCACACGGGCCTGTTCGTGTGGCTGTCCGACTTCGCGCCGCCTTCGGCCGTGGCGCCGGCGCTGGGGTTGCTGCGGCGCCATGGCCGACGCTGTGTGGGCGTCTTGCCGGAGATGGCCGACGACCGCGCTCCGGACGCGCGTGGGGTCGTCGCCCTGCGCGACCCGGAGTCGGGTGAGCGCCGCGTGGTGCGCGTCGACGCGGCGCTGCGTCAGGCGATGGCCGAGGAACTGGGAGCGCTGCGGCGGGCGCAGGACGCGGTGTTCGCCGAGCGCGGCTTCGCCTTGGTGCGCGTGCCGGTGCCGCCGGCGGGCGACCTGACGTTGTCGACCTGGGCCCGGCCGTGGCTGCGCGACCTCCGCGCGCGGGCGGTGACATCGTGATCGAACTGGCGCAGCCGGCGCGTGCCTGGTGGCTGCTCGCCGGCGTCCTCTTGTTCCTGCTGGCGGTGCCGCCCCGGCCCGGGCGCGAGCTTCTCACCGCGCACCTGCCGCAGTGGTTCGCGGCGCTGCGCCGCTGCCGGCGCGTTCCGTTGCGCTTTCCTTGGCTGCGTACCGTGCTCCTGCTCCTGGCCTTCACCGGCGCCGTTCTGGCGTGGTGCCGCCCCCGTCGGCCGGCGAAGCCGGGGCCGACGCGCCTCACCGTCGTGGTCGACGCCTCGGCGAGCCTGGCTGCCCGGACCGCGGGCGGCCTTCGGGCCCATGACGAACTGCTCGCCAGCCTGCGCGCCGGTCTGCAGCGGCTGCCGCCGCACGTGCGCGCGCAGACGCGCTTCGTGCGCTGTGCGCGCGAGGTCTCCTTCTTCGACGACTCCGGCCGGATCGGCGAACCGGCGCCGTGCGCGCTCGGCGTGCACCTGGCACCGGTGGCCGCACAGGCTGGCGACGCCGACACTGCCGTCTGGACGCTCACCGACGGCCGCGACGGTCTCCCCGACGTCGGTGCGCTCACCGTCGTCGGGGCGCCATTGGACAACGTCGCGCTGTGTGCGTTGCGCGTCGACGATCGCTGGCCGCTGCCCGACATCGAGGTCGAGGTCGAGGTGGCCAACTTCAGCCAGGCCGCACGCAGCGTGACGCTGCACATCGGCGGGACTCCGGATGCGCTGGCCGAGATACCGACCCTCGCTCCCTTGGAACTGGCGCCCGGCGCGCGCGAGGTCGTGCGCTTCGCCGGCCGCCGGCGGGGCGGCGGCTCCCTGCAGATCGCCTGCACGGTTTCCGACGCTCTCGCTCTCGACGACCGGGTCGAGTGCACCCTGCCGCCGCCGCCAGTGCCGCGCATCGCTGTCCTGTCCGACAGCGATGCGCCGATCCTGCGCAAGGCGGCAGAAGCGCTGGCCGCCGAGACCATGGGTGACGTCATCGACGCGCGCGGCGCTGGCGCTCGCGCCGGCTTCGTGCTGGTCGAGGGCGGCACGCAGCGCGCCGAGGACTGGCGCGACCTGCGCGGCCTGCTCTTCGGCACCACGCTCGCCGGCGAGGAGCCGCCCGAACCCGACACGACGCGCACCGATGGCGCCGTCGAGTGGCGGCGGGACGACCCCCTGACCGCCGGGCTCGACTTCTCCGAGCTGCGCCTGCAGCGGGCGCCATCGCCGATCGGGGGCGAGACCCTGGTGTCGATGGGCGGGCGGCCGCTGATCTCCGTCCGCGCCGGCCGCCGGGTGGTGCAGTGCGCGTTTCGTCTCACCGACGCCAACCTCTGGCTGCTGCCGGCCTTTCCGCAGCTGCTGCGCCGGGCCTACGCCGCCGCCCACGCCGAGGTCGCGGCCGTTCGCTCCCACCCCGACAACCTGCTGGCGCCGGCGGAGTCCGACCTGCGGAACTGGACGGGCGCGGGGCAGGACCGGCCGCTGCCGGCGTTCGGGGCGCCGGCGCACGATCTCACCGGGTGGTTCGCGCTGGTTGCCTTGGTCTGCCTGCTCGGGCGGGCCTGGCTGACCCGTGCCGCGTGAGGCCGGGGGCCTCGCTGGCCAGCCGGCGACACCAGGTGCCGGAGGTTCCGGGCGAGATCCTTGCAATCGCCGCGCGCATTCCTAGACTCTCGCGCCCTTTCCGACGCCCTTTCGGGCGGAGACTCGACGATGACCATCGGCATCCTCGGCAAGAAGCTCGGCATGACGTCCCTCTTCCAAGAGGACGGCACCCAGGTTCCGGTCACCATCATCCAGGCAGGCCCCTGCAAGGTGACGCAGGTCAAGGTGAAGGCCGTCTCCGAGCTGCCCGAGGAGCACCGGTCGGCCAGCACCAACCTCGGCAAGCGGCGCGGCAAGATCGCGCGCCCGCGGCGCTCCGACGGCTACTACGCCGTGCAGCTCGCGTTCGACGAGCGGCCCGAGCGCACCGAGTCGAAGGCGGTGAAGGGGCACGTCGCCAAGGCCGGCGCCGCGCCGTGCTACTTCACCCGCGAGATCCGCTGGCAGTCGCCGCCGCCCTACAAGGCGGGCGACGAACTCGACGTCCAGGTGCTGAAGGAACTCAAGCGCGTCGATGTCACCGGCATCAGCAAGGGGCGCGGCTTCGCCGGCACCATCAAGCGCTACGGATTCCACCGCCAGGCGCAGGGCCACGGCAACAGCCGCGCGCACCGTCGGCCGGGCAGCAACGGCCGCAACTACTCGATCAGCAAGGGCGTGCCCAAGGGCCGGCGCCGCGCGGGCCAGTTCGGCGTCGAGGTGCGCACGCAGCAGAATCTCGAGATCGTCAGGTTGGACGAGGGGCGCAACCTGCTCTTCGTCCGAGGCGCGGTGCCTGGCCACCGCAACGGCTACGTGATCGTGCGCAAGACGGTCAAGGCGCCGCCCAAGGTCGTGGCTGCGCCGGCCAAGGCTGGCAAGAAGTAGGAGCGAGAGGTCATGGCCAAGTCACGTCGCAAGTCGGGTGCTGGTGCGCGCGGGCAGTACAAGCGCAAGAAGATGAACAAGGGCTTCAGCACCATCCACAAGCCCCACTACCTGGTGCGCATCCCGCGCAAGAAGACCGAGGAAGGCAGCGCGGCCGCCGAGTCGGGCGCGTCCCAGAGCTGACCACCCGCGCGTCTCGCGACGCGCGCCGCCGCCAACGCACGACGAGGAGCCAGCGCCACGTACGACGTCGCTGTCGTCGGTGCCGGACCCGCCGGTCTGTTCGCGGCGCGCTTCGCCGCTGCGCGCGGCCGGCGCGTGGTGCTGCTGGAGAAGAACACGCGCTGCGGTCTGAAGATCCTCATCTCGGGCGGGGGCCGCTGCAACCTGACGACCACCCGCGAGGGTGCAGACCTCGAGGCGCAGTACGGCGCGCGCCGCGGTCGCTTCCTCCGACACGCCTTGCGCGCGTTTCCGCCGTCGGCGCTGTGTCGGTCGTTCACCGATGCCGGCGTCGGTCTGCACACCGAGGACCTCGAGAAGGTGTTCCCCGACTCGCAGCGAGCCGCTGACGTCGCCGATGCTGCCCTGCGCATGGCGCTCGACGCCGGAGTCGAGCTGCGTTGCCAGGCGGCGCTGACCGGTCTCAGCCGACTCGACGCGGGCTTCTCGCTCGACACGACCGCCGGGCCGGTGCGCGCGCAGCGGGTGGTTCTGGCGACCGGTGGCCTGAGCTACCCCAAGACCGGGGCCACCGGCGACGGCTACCGCGCCTGTGCTCGCCTCGGCCACACCATCGTGCCTACCGTGCCGGCTCTCGCTCCGCTGGTGGTCGACGCGGCCTGGGTGCGCGCCTTGGCCGGGATCGTGCTGCCGGCGCCGGTCGTTCGCTTGCGCGACGGCGGCGGCCAGACGCTGGTCGAGCGGCAGCGGCCGGTCCTGTTCACGCACCGGGGCTTGTCGGGACCGGCGCCGATGGACGTGTCGGGCGCCGTCGAGGAGGCCGGCGGCGGCTGCGTGCTCGAACTCGACCTCGTCCCCGAACTCGCGCCAGAGGAGATCGACGTGGGCTTGCAGCAGGCAGCAGGGCGCGCCGGCAGCGCGCTGCCCTGGACCGCCCTGCCGGCGGCGCTGCCCGAGCGCCTGCGCCGGGCGCTGGTGACAGAGGCGGCCGCCGACGGGCCGCTGGCGAGCTTGCCGCGCGCAGGCCGCCGGCGCCTCGTCGAGGCCTGCAAGCGTCTGTACCTGCGCGTCGACCGCTCGCTGGGCTTTGCCCACGCCGAGGTGACACGGGGAGGGGTCGCCCTCGACGAGATCGACGCCCGCACCATGGCTTCCAAGCTGGCCGCCGGCCTCTACGTGTGCGGCGAACTCCTCGACGTCGACGGGCCGATCGGCGGATTCAACTTCCAGGCGGCGTTTGCCACCGGTCGCCTAGCCGGTCTGTCTGTCTGACGGCCGACTTCGGTGTGGCGGTCTCTCGCGCACGCGGGCGTGGTCGTGGCAGGTCATTCCGATGCGACGTCGAGCAGCACCTTGAGCGTGCCGCGGGAAGCTGCGTGTGCGAACGCCGCCTCGCCTCGTGCCAGGGGATAGCGCGCGGCGATCAGCCCGGTCACGTCGAAGGCGCCGGCGGCGAGAGCCGCCAGCGCCGGGGCGAAGCGCCCGCAGCGCGAGCCCTGGACCCGGATCTCGTCGACGACGATCCGCGCCGCGTCGAGGACGACGCTCGATTCGGTGGTCGTCTTGAGGAGGAGCGTGCCTCGTGGTGCGACGTGGGCGAGCGCGCCTGGCAGCGCCGCGGCGTTGCCGCTCGCCTCGACCACGAGCGGGAATCGCGCGCGTGGGGGACCGGCGTCCTCGACCCAACCCTCGACGAAGCGCGCCGCCGGCACCAACGCCTGCCGTTCGGGGTGTCGGCCGCACAAAGTGACCTGCAGGCCGGCAGCGTCCAGCGCGTGGGCGCACAGGATCCCGAGCTTGCCGTCGCCGACCACGAGCGTCGGGGTTCCACGTGGCAGCGCCAGCTGGGCCTGGATCTGCATGGCGGCGGCCAGCGGCTCGGTGAACGTGGCGGCATCCGTGCCCACCGAGTCGGGCACCGGCAGCAGGTTGGCCTCCGGCAGCACCAAGCGCTCGGCGAAGGCGCCGCCGCGTCCGGCGATCCCCAGGACGCTGCGCGTCGCGCAGTGCCGCGGGTCGCCGGCCACGCAATCCTCGCAGGTGCCGCAGCCGGCGTTGATCTCGCCGACGACGCGTCGTCCGGCGTGGCGGCCGCCGAGCGCGCGGCCCACGAACTCGTGGCCGGGGACGCCGGCGAAGCCCATGTAGCCGCGCTGCAAGGCCAGGTCGGTGGCGCAGATCCCGGCGCGCAGCACCTGCACGCACACCTCGCCCGGGCCGGGGTCGGGCACGGGCAGGTCGGTTCGCCACCGCAGCGCGCCGCGGTCGAGATGGAGGCCCTGCATGCCGGGATCGTGCTCCTTGGTCGCCGCGGGCGCTAGCGGGAGCGCTCGTAGGATTCGGCGGGCCCCGGAAACGAACCGCTGCGCACGTCCTCGCCGTAGCGGCGCACGCTGGCGTCGATCGCGCCGGCGAGCTCGGCGTAGCGGCGGACGAAGCGCGGCCGGAACGCCGTGAACAGGCCGAGCATGTCGTGCGCCACGAGGATCTGTCCGTCGCAGGCGGGACCGGCGCCGATGCCGATGGTGGGGATCGGGACGGCGCGGGTGATCTCGTCGGCGAGGCTGGCAGGCACCTTCTCGAGCACCAGGCTGAAGGCTCCTGCGTCCGCCAACGCCTTGGCGTCGTCGAGGATCTGCCGGGCCTGGGCGTCGTCGTCGCCGCGCACCTTGTAGGAGCCGAACTGGTGGATGCTCTGCGGCGTCAGGCCCAGGTGGCCCATCACGGCGATGCCCGCATCTGCCAGGCGACGCACGGTGTCGCACATCGGCCGCCCGCCCTCCAGCTTCACGGCCTCGACTCCGCCCTCCTTGAGCAGGCGGCCGGCGTTGCGCAGCGCGTCCTCGGTGCTGACCTGGTACGAGAGGAACGGCATGTCTCCCACCACCAGGGCGCGCTCGGTCGCGCGGCTCACCAAGCCGCAGTGGTAGACCATCTGGTCCATGGTCACCGGCACGGTGGTGTCATGGCCCTGCACGACGGTGCCGACCGAGTCGCCCACCAAGAGGAGGTCGATCCCGGCCGCATCGAGCAGTTTGGCCATCGTGAAGTCGTAGGCGGTGAGCGCCGCGATGCGCTCGCCGTTGGCCTTCATCGCGCGCAGGCTGGCGGTCGTGACCTTGACCCGCGCCATGCGTCACCAATCGCCGAAGGTGTCGTGGTCGGCGGGCGGTGGTGGTGGCGGTGGTGGCGGACCGTCGCTGTCCGAGCGCGCCGGCGGCGGCCGGTAGGGATCGCCGAACTCCTGCTCGACGGTGATCTTCGGGGGTCGCCGACGCTTCTGGCCTTTGCCACCCTCGACGAGCGCGCCGAAGGTCGGGACGTCCTTGGGATCGAGAGGCTGGGCGAAGATCGAGCGGTCGAACTCTGCGGCCTCTTCGCTGGGCGGCGCCGCACCGCCACGTTCGTCGGCGGTACCACGTCGTGGATCACCGGCGCCGCCACGGCGCCCGCGCCGGCGTTTGCGCCTGGCGTCGTCGGCTCCACCCTCCCTTTGGCTCGATGTCTGGTGGCTCGACGTTTGGCTCGTCGCCGGAGCGCCTGGCGCCGCGGTGCTTCGCGCGGCGGGCGTCGAGGTCGGACGTTGTTCGGACTCGCGATCCGGGCCGCGCTCTCGGCCGCGATCCGGCCCGCGGCGATCGGCGCGCGGCGAGTGCGCTCGGGAGCCTTCTTCCTGACGGTCGCGGGGCAGGTCGTGGCCTGGTGCCTGCTGGGTGCCGGACCGCTCGCGGCCGTTGCGGCGCCGCCGGCGCCGGCGGCGTTTACCCCGTGCTTCGCCGCCCTCGTCGGCGACCATCGCCTCGGCGGTCCCCTCTTCCAGGGCTTCGTCGGTTGTCGAGGGTGCCAGCGCCTCGGCGGCGCGAGCCGACTCGGTCCAGTCGGCGACGTGGTCGAGGTCGGTGCCCGTCGCCAGGCAGGCCAGCTCGTACAGCTCGAGCGCCGCCTTGAAGAAGGGATCGCGCGCGAAGGCGCCGGGACGGAAGCGCTTCTCCCGGCCTTCGAAGCGCGGCTGCACACCGCAGATTCGTTTCAAGCAGCCCACGTCGCGTCGCGGCAGGCGCAGGGTCTGTGGCAGGTCGCCGAGCAACTCCTCGGCCACCGTGCTCGGGCTGTCCTGCGGTCGCGCGGCGATCGCCACCTGCACGGGCCGGGCGAACACGGCACCGAGCAACACCGGTGCGCTCGGCACGTCGCCGGCGTGCACTCGGCCGTCCAGCGCTTCGAGCATGCGCCAGAACACCATGCGCTCGTCGGCTGTGGCCGTGGAGAGGTACTCACCGACCAGCGGCAGGATCACGCCGATGGCGCCGACGTCGCGCAACAGTTGGAACGAGTCGAGCGCGTGCCCGCCGCGCAGCAGGCGCAGGATCTCTTCGAGCACGCGCGGCGGCGCCGAGCGTCGGAGGTCGGGAGCGACGCGCGCCATCGCCTCGAGGGTCGACGGGGAGAGGTGGAAGCCCAGGCGTCCGGCGAACTTGGCTGCGCGCAGGATGCGCACCGGATCCTCGCGGAAGCGGATCTCGGGCTCGCCGATGGTGCGGATCACGCGCTCCTCGATGTCGCGCATGCCGCCGACGTAGTCGATGATGCGGTCGTTGAGCGGATCGAAGAACAGCGCGTTGACGGTGAAGTCGCGGCGCAGCGCATCTTCTTCCGCCGAGCCGAACTCGTTGTCGTGCGTGATCAGCAGGTCTTCCTCGGTGTCTTCGCTGCTGGTCGACATCTCCGGCGTACGCCGGAAGGTCGAGACCTCGAGGATCTTGCGGCTGCCGTCGAAGTGCAGGTGCGCCAGCTTGAAGCGGCGGCCGATGATGCGGCAGTTGCGTGGAAAGGTGCGCTTGACCTGCTGCGGTCGCGCGGCCGTGGCGATGTCGAAGTCCTTCGGCTGCCTGCCTAGCAGGATGTCACGCACGCAGCCACCGACGAAGTAGGCCTCGTGGCCTCGCGCCTCCAGGCGCTGCACCGTGCGTACGGCGTCTTCGTCGAGGAACTCAGGTGCGATGCCGGAAGGGGAGACGACCCAGGGTTCGATGGTCAACTTCGCGTGCACGCTGATTGGGGGAGGGGGAGCGCCGCCCAGATGGCTCCACCCGGCGGCATTTCTATTGTCGGCACGCGGCGGCGTCCACGCCGAGGGCGGGATTCCGGAAATGCGGCCCATTCGGGCGCAGCCGGGCCCGCCCCGGCGATCCTCAGCGGAGCGTCTCGATGGACCCCAGGGTCGAGGCGGCGCCCTGGCCGCCGCAGAGCAGCCACAGGCCGTCGGCGGTGAGCGCTGCGGCGTGGCCGCCGCGCGCCGCGCCGAGCGGCGGCAGGGTCGTCCACGCGAGGCTGTTGGGGACGAAGGCCTCGACGCTGGTGATCGGCGTCGGCGCGGTCAGGGTGCCTTGGGTGCCGCCCGCGACCACGATGCGCCCGCCGAGCAGCGCGGCGGAGTGTCCGACTCGCGCCTGCGCCAGATTGGGCAGGGCAGTCCAGGTATTGGTCGCGGGCGTGTAGGCCTCGGCGTTGGCGATGGCGGACGCCTGTGTCAGGTCCGGACCCGATGTCGCGCCGCCGGCGAACACCAGGTCGCCGTTGGCCAGGTAGGCGGCGCTCGTGTGGTGGGCAGCGCGCGCGACGCGCATCGACGCTGCGTTCGACCAGGTGTTGGCCGCACTGTCGTACGTCTGGCAGTTGGGGACCGCGCCGATCGGGATCGGGATCCCGAACACGATCGTCACCTCGAAGCCGCCCGACACCAGCGTGCGTGCGCCGACGGCGTGCAGACCCGGTGCCAGTAGCCGGCGTCCCATGGCGCGCGCGCTGGCCCAGGTGCGCGTGGTCGGATCGAAGATCTCGGCCGTGTTCTGCGCGTTGCTCAGCGCCGAGATCGGGTCGGCCAGGCTGGTGGTGCCGCCGACCACGAGCACGCGACCGTCGGACAGGCGCGCCGCGGCGTGCAGGGCGCGCGCGGTGGCCATGTTGGCCACGGCGGTCGTGGTGTGCGTGGCCGGGTCGTAGACCTCGGCCGACGCCAGCACGCTGCCGGCGGCGTCGACGCCGCCGCAGATCAGCGTCTTGCCGTCGGCGAGCGTCACTGCCGCTGCCAGGGCTCGCGCCGTGGTCAGGCGTGGGCCTGGGCGCGCGGTCAGACGCTGCGTGTCGACGATCTCGGTCGTGTCCAGGCCGACCGCGCCCAGGAGCGATCCGACGCCGCCGCCGGCCACCAGCACCTCGTGCGTGGCAGCGTCGACATCGGTGACCGTGGCGAGGGTGCGCGCGCCCGCGAAGCTCGCCGCCAGCGGCGCCGCAGTTCCGCCCACGCCCAGCTGCACCGCGGCGACGCTGCTGATGGCGCCCACGAAGAAGGTGCTGCCGGGCAGCGTGCACGACTGGAACTGCAAGGTCAGACCGTGCAGGTTGGGCGCGTTGGGTGTCGCGTAGGCGAACGTACCCGAGCCGCTGCCGGTCGGCTGCGCCAGCCACAAAGCGGGGAGGTCGAGCCCCACTTCGAGGACGCGCGGGTCGGCAGGACTGAGCAGGGCCAGCGGGGTGGGACCGTTGGTCGCCGACGCGATCAGCAGCACGAACGCGCCGCCGCTGGCGTTGCTGTAGTCGAGCGTGAAGGTCTGGCCGATGACGCCGGGGCTCGTGCGCAGGAGCGGGTAGTCGGGCTGCGCCGACAGCGTCGCCAGGAGAAGGAGGGGGAGAACGAGGGGGACGTGCATGCCTCTACATTGTGCCCCGATCCGGGGCCGGCATCCCACCGTCCGGTCCCCCGAGGCGCCTGACGACCCGTTCTCGGCCGTCCTCAGTCGCGCAGGAGTTCTTCGACGCGCGTGCGCCAGTCGAGGACCAGGGCCTGGTGCTCCCGCCGGGCCGCGGGTCCGGTGAAGCCCGTATAGACGTCGCGGATGTTGCCGCGCTTGTCGACGAACACGACCGTCGGATAGGCGACGATGCGGTCGAGGAACGGCAGGGCCGCCGCCGCCTGCGTCTTGTCGGCGGAACCGACCAACAGGATGGGCCATTCCACCCCGTGGCGCCGCGAGTAGGTCTGCAGGACCTGACGGTTGCGCTCGAGGTCGTCGGTGAGCTCGCACGCGAGCCC
Organism: Planctomycetota bacterium; assembly: GCA_041398565.1. Taxonomy (GTDB): domain Bacteria; phylum Planctomycetota; class UBA1135; order UBA1135; family UBA2386; genus DATGPD01. The sequence goes on from JAWKUN010000002.1 coordinate 2,056,031, forward strand.
CACCACCCGCAGTCCTCGCGTTCGGTAGCGCTGCGACAGATCGACGAGGGCATCGGTGGCGTCGTGGCAGTTGGGGCACCACGACCCGAACACCAGCAGGATGCAGGCTTCGCCCAGCAAGTTCGGGTCGTCGATGCGGTGCGAGTCACCGAGCAGGTCGGGGAAGGTGAGACCGGGCAAGCGGTGCAGCTTGGGGTGCGTCAGCTCGTACGGGTCGGGCAACGCCACCTCGTCGTCGAGTTCGGCGGACCACGTCTGGCCGGGACCGGCGCCTGACCAGAACCGACCTTGCAGGCGCCCGTCGCCGTCGATCCGGGCGCGCAGCAAGAACGCGTGGCCGCCATCGAAGCACGACAGCGTGAGATCGCTACCACGGCGGTGGCCGGCGAGGAAGCGGTAGTCGCCCAGCGTCGTGAGGATCGTGCCCTGGACTTCGCCGGTCGCCGTTTCGCGCAGCAGACCGACCGCCGGTGTGTCGTCGCCGTCGAACTGCACGCGGTAGCGCCCCTGAACCGGTGTCCCGCCGCTGACCCCCTGCAGCGCGTGGCCCGGGCCGAGCAACGGCATCGGCGGCACCGACCGCGCGTCCTCGCCGTAGCGGGCATGGAACCCCAGACACACGCGTTCGGTGGCGGATGCTTGCTTGTCCCAGGTGCCCTCGAGCGACGTTCCGCCCGTGCAGATCTCGGCGCGCAACACGCTGTCGTAGTCTCCCCACACGAACGTGGCGCGGGCACCCTCGGCGGTCACCACCGACGCTGGTGTGCGCTCGTCGCCGGTGTGCAACCACGCCCTGAGACCGTTGCCTTCGTTCTCGATTTCCAGCCGGAAGGCGAGGTCACCGCCGGGGGAGTCGAGCCAGGCTCGCCAGACGCCGCTCGGCAGGGGCACGGCGAGCGATGGCGCGTCCGGCAGTGGGACGGCGGGCGGTGGGGCGTCCTGCGGAGCGAACAGCGCGAGCGCGAGGAGAGTTGACATCGCCACGGATCCTATTTCGGAACGCGGCACCCCCGAGGTTGTGGGATGTTTGTCCGGCCTTGCCGAAGCAGGGTGGCGTGCAGCCCGCGACCACGTGAGCCGACGCCCGGCTCGTCCCGATGCGAGCGTACAGCGCCCGGCTGTCGAAGGCCGCGATGGCCGGACGACGGGGGGCGTCGGCCATCGCGGCAGCGTTGCAGCGGATGGAGCAGGTTCCACCGGTGAACGCTGGATGGGCGGTCGACCGATGTCGTCCCATCGCTCCAGCCTTGCAGCGGATGGAGCCAGGCTCCACCGCTGAACGCTGGACCGGTGAAGACTGGAGGGTCGTCCCGGAACGAGACGGCGTGGCCGCCGGCAGGCATCTCGTCGTGCGCGACGCTCGCCGCTGCCGCGCGCGGTCGCGTGCGCTATGACTCGCCCTTCGCCGGTCCGGTCGCATCCCTTGTCCTCGAACTCCCCGCCCGCCGTGTCGGTGCTTCTGCCCGTGCGCGACGCCGACCGCACCCTCGCGGCTTGCCTGCGCAGCGTGGCGCGGCAGACCTGGGCCGACTTCGAGGTCGTCCTGGTGGACGACGGCTCGCAGGACGGCGGGCCGGCCATCGCTCGGGCGTGGGCGGAGCGCGATGCCCGGATCAGGTGCTTGGCTACGCCGCGCCGCGGCCTCGTGCACGCGCTCACCCACGGTCTCGACGCGTGCCGGGGCGAGGTCGTGGTGCGCATGGACGCCGACGACATCATGCACCGCGAACGACTGGCAGCGCAGATCGCGGCGCTGCGCGCCGACATTGGCCTCGCGGGAGTCGGCTCGCACGTGCGCATCTTCCCGCGGCGCCACCTGCGGTCGGGCCGTCTGGAGTACGAAGCCTGGCTCAACGGATTGCGCGGCGCCGACGACGTGCATCGCGAGATGTTCGTCGAATGCCCGCTCGCGCACCCGACGTGGGCGGTGCGGCGTGCCGTGCTGGCTGGATGCGGCTACCGCGACGTGCCGTGGGCCGAGGACTACGACGTGCTCTTGCGTCTGGCCCTCGCCGGCCACCGCTTCGGAGTGGTGCCGCGACGGCTTCTCTCGTGGCGCGACCACCCGCGCCGGTCGTCGCGCTGCGAGCCGCGCTACGGCCTCGACCGGTTCGTGGCAGCCAAGGCCCACTTCCTCTGCCTCGGCTGGCTGGCGAACCATGGGCGCTACACGTTGTGGGGCTACGGAGCCACGGGCCGCAGCCTGGCGCGAGCCCTGCTGGGACTGGGGCGTTCGCCCCGTGCCATCGTCGACCTGCACCCCGGGCGGATCGGCAACCGCATCCTCGGTGCTCCCGTCGTCGCCCCGCACGATCTACCGCGCCTGCGGGGGACGCCGCTACTGGTCTCGGTGGCGGGAAGTACGCCGCGATCCGAGATCCGCGCCGCGCTCCACGCTCTGGGCTTCGCCGAGGGACGCGACTTCGTGTGCGTCGCTTGACCTCGCCGCGCTTGCCGCGGGGCGCGCCTCGCGCGCCGTGTCTCGGTCCCCTACGCTCCTTCGTCCATGTCCGTGCTCGCGTGCGTGCTGTCGGTGGCCATCGCACAGAACCCCGCGCCGCCGCGGGAAGACCCGTTCGTTCGCCTCGGCGTGGAGGCCGACCTGCAAGCGACGACCTCGGCGCGGCACCGGCCGACGGCGCGCTTGCCGGAGGCCGCGGCCCCGCTCTTGGCGCGCCGCATGCTCGATCACCCGACCGAGGCGGCGGCGCGCGCCGAGGAGTTCGTGCGCGCCGCGCTGAGCGAGATCCAGCCGGCACCCGTGCTCGCGGCGGCCCTCGTGGCACTGGGCGAGCGGCGAGAGCCGGAGCCGAACCCCGTGGCGGGCATGGACGCGCGACGCTTCGAAGCGGTGCTCGAGCACGCGCATCGCGAGGTGGTCCGGGCGCTCGGTTCGGGGCGTGACGTCGCTCTGATGGCGCCGGCGCTGCAGGTCGCCACCGCACGCCATCTGCAGCCGGGGGCGCTCGATGGCATGGCCGAGGAGGAGCGCGGCGCCCTGCGCACCGCGCTGGCTCGGGCCGGCAAGGTCGACCGCGCCGCGCTGGTGGCGCAAGCGATCGTTCTGGTGCAGGCGGCGCGCGCGCTGGTCGACGGTGGCGCGGCGGAGCTGCGTCGTGCGCCGACCAAGCCCGGCGAGCGCGGCGTCGTCGGTGGCGTCGTGCTGGATCGGTCGACGTCGTTCGGTCGCTTCGTGATCGGGGGCAGCGGGCGCAACCAGTACGAGTGCGGGGAGATCGCGGTGATCGTCGACCTCGGCGGCGACGACGAGTACCGCGGACAGGTGGCGGCCGCGGGCATGTCGCGGCGACTCAGCTTGGTGGTCGACGTCGACGGCGACGACACGTACCGCGGCCAGAACGATGCGCTCGGGTCGGCGGCGTTCGGAGTCGGCATCCTCATCGACTTCGCCGGTGACGACCACTACTTCGGCTCGACGCGCTGCGCTGGGTTCGGCGCCGCGGGCGTGGGCGCGCTGTTCGACCTCGGCGGCGACGACGAGATGACCCTCGAGCGCGACAGCGGTGGAGTCGGACTCGCCGGGATCGGTCTCGTCCTCGACGTGGGTTCTGGCAAGGACGTCACGCGTGTCACCGGGCGATCGCTCGGGGTCGGTCTGCCGGGCGGACTCGGCATGTTCGTCGACGACGGTGGCAACGACGCGCGCGTCATGATGGCGAGCGACGTGCCGGCCACCCTGTGCTGCGGAGCGGGAGTCGGGGTGAACCGCTGGCTCGGCGGTGGCCTGGGGGTCTTCGTCGACGTGGGGGGCGAGGATCGCTACGAGGGTGGCGATCTGGTCTGCGGAGCCGGGGTCGAAGGCGGCGCGGGCGTCTTCCTCGAAGCGGCCGGCAAGGACCACTACCAGGTCGGGCAGCTGGCGCTCGGCGGTGGCCGCGACCACGGCCTGGGCGTGTTCGTCGACGCCGCCGGTGACGACGAGTACCACGCGAGCGGGCCGAGCCTGGGCTGCGCCTTTGCCTTCGGCGTGGGCTGGGCCGAGGAGCGCTCGGGGCGCGACCTGTACGACCTGCGCGGGGCCTGGCCGGGCTGGGCCGATGCCGGCGCGCTCGGAGCCTTCTTCGAACTCGCCGGCGGCGACCGCTACAGAGTCACGACACAGCCGGTCCTGTGGTCAGGTGACGCCGAGAAGGCGATGGCGCTGGCCGTGTTCGAGGATCGGGGCGGCGATGCCGACCTGTATGAGGGAGGCGAGTCGCCGCGGCCACCGTGCGAGGGAACCGCACATCGCCAGGTCGTGCCAGGAAGCTCCGGGCAGGTGGTGCGGGTGCTCGTCGACGACTGATTCGCTTGTTTCGCGCGCCGTCCCTACACCGGGTAGAGGGCGACGTCGCCGTCGCAGTCATAGGCGAGGTAGGTCATGTTGCCGAGCTTGACCTCGCCGAGGTAGTCACAGTTCGGATCGTCGTCGCAGGGATTGGCCCCGTCGGCGGGCCGGGCCGCGCCACTGGCACCGCTCGCCAGCAAGGCGGCGATCTTGCGCATCAGCTCGGTCGATTGGTCGGGGTCCTGGGCCAAGCCCCGCTCGATTCGGACCACTGCTTTGGTAGCCATCGTGTCTTCTCCTGTTCTTCCGTTGGGGGCGTTGCGCAATGTGCGCAGGGGGACGGAGTCTAGCGACGCCGGTGGCTGTGTGCTCGGAGTTCGGCGAAGCGTCGGGTTGCCGCTGTGTCCTCTTGCGGCGGCAAGCCGTCGAGGAGGCTGCCGAACGCAATCAGGGTACCGGCAGGTCGCGCACCAGGCGGAAGCCGGCTGACAGCGCTCGCTGCTGGCTCAATGATTGTTGATCGCTGAGGGTTACGGCGGTGACCGGACCCGTGCGGAACAAGCCGCGGCCCGTAACGAGGGTGCCACAAGGAGCCCACCCCGAACGGGCTCCCCCGTCCTTCACGGCGAGTGTGCCGACCCACTCGCGCGCATTGTCGAGGAGGTGGCGGACGCCGAGGCCGGGAAAGGCGTCCGGCGCGCCGACGTCGACGAGGCGGCCGTTGTCGCGCGCCTGCGCCTCGAGCCATGCGTCGAGCGAGGGTTCGGCGTCCGCGTAGCAGTGGCGCGCGACGGCGCTCCATTCCCGCGCCGTAGGCAAGCGCGCCGCGAGGAAGGTCGCCACCCGGAATGCCATCCAGTAGGAGACCACCGCGGGCGCGTCGCGGTCGCCGAATGCGATCGTGTCCAGCTCCGCGTCGACGCTTCCCTTCGGCTCGAGCGGATGGGCGAAGACCGCCCTGCGTTCGGGGTTCTTGCGCACGAATTCCTGATACATGCGCACACAGCTCTGTCCGGCCTCGGTGGTCGCGATGGCGAGACCCTTCGGTAGATCGAAGGTGCCCTTGATCGCCACGACGCCCTCGACGACCTCGTAGCCGTGCGCGCCGGGTGGCAGGTCGTACCACTGGACCAACGTCGCGGGTTGGATGTCGCCCAACCCGGGGAGCATCTCGGGGTCGACCTCGACTGTGCTGTGGTATGCGTCGACGCGGCGCAGCAGCCGGAACACGAGCGGGTGGTCCCGCCAACACATGTCCGTGCGCGTGCTCAGCAGGCGGATCGTGGCGAACCCCGGCCGCGCCACGAAGGTCGCGCCGTCGCCGAGCGATGCGTATTCGGACGCTGCTGGCGGCCTCGTTTCCGGGGACCGAGGATCCGGCTCGGGATCCGGGTGGGCGCAGACGTGGGCACGCCAGTGCGGCGAGGCGGCGATGTGCAGCACACCCCAGCCGAGCGCCGTGGCGATCGTGGTGAGCGCGCGGTGGTCGGGCGGACTGCACGCTGCGAGGATCTTCTCCAGCACGTCGCGACCGGCCGCCTGGTGTTCGTCCAGCCATCGCCGCAGAGCTCCTGCGTCACCTTGGTCCACCAGCGCGCGCGCTTCTCGCATCTCCGACGGGCGTTGCCACATCGCCAGCCCGGCCACCGCGACGAGCGCCAACAGCGCGGCGTACCACAGGACTCGTGCGCGTGGGCGGTGGCGCCGGCCGACCACCGCTTCGAGCTCGGCGCGCAGATGGTCGACCGACGGGTAGCGGTCGAGAGGCTCCGGCTCGAGGCAACGTCCGATGGCGGCGACCAGGGCGTCGGACGGTGCGGGGTTCGCCTCGCGCAGGATGGCCCGGTGCTCGGACCCGGACATGCCGTCGGTGTTCGGTGGACAGCCGACCAGGCACGCGTAGAGCGTGCAGCCCAGCGAGTAGATGTCGGAACGCGGCGTCACCGGGCGGCCGCGGCGTTGCTCGGGGCTCATGTAGCCGTGCGTGCCGCCGCCCGCGCCGCTCGGATCCGGGGGGAGGTCCGCGGCGGCGACCAGGCTGAGATCCACCAGGACCACCCGCCCGCCGTCCTCGATCACCACGTTCGCCGGCTTGATGTCGCGGTGCATGACGCCGGCTGCGTGCAATCGAGCGATGCCTGCGCAGAGATCGATGCCGACACGAGCGATCCAGCGCCAGTGATCGGCCTGGCGCAAGCGCGCCGGCGCCGCCGGACGACTGCGCGGGAGCGGGCTATCGGGTCGATCGCGGTCGAGCAGGATCGTCGGGTCGTCGGGCCTGCCGCTCGCATTCGACGGCGCATCGGTCAGGTGCTCGCTCAGGGACTGTCCCTCGAGGAGTTCCATGACCAGATAGCAACCCCCAGGCGTGAATCCGTACGCGCGGACCGCCACCAGGTTCGGATGGTGCAGGTCGCGGAGGAGGCGCGCTTCGCGTTCGAAACGATCGCGGGCGGCCTGCGTGTCTGACCCGCCAAACGGGAGGTACTTGACGGCATAGCGTTCGCCGTCCGCGTCGCATGCCTCGTACACGCTGCCCTGGCCGCCGCGACCGATGGGTCTGGCCAGTGTCAGGCCCGGGATGTCAGGCGGCGGCGACGACACCCCTTTCCCTTAGCGAGACTCGCGTCGAGTGCAAGGTTGCGCGGTGCGCACTCCGTTCGCGCGTCGTCGCTCGTGCGACCTGCGCGGAGCCGCGCCACTTCGCGTGTGACCACTCGGCTCGAAGCCCGAGGCGTCGCACCGGGAGTGGCGACCCAGCAACGCCCGAGCAGAGAGCCAGCGAAGCCGGCTCTCCAGGAGCGTCTGGCGGCGTGTTCTCGGGAGCTTCGCGGGGCGCGATCCGCTTGCCGGACGAGATTCTTCGGAATCCTGCAACCTGACCGGTCCCTGCAAACACCAAGTCGAATCGCACACGAACGACGGTCGTGCACGCCAGCACGGAACACCGGTCTCGGCGATCACGTGGTTCCGTTCTCGACGTCAGCGGGTTCGCGGTGGACGTCGCCGATGGAATTCGCTCTCGCGTTGCCACGCGTGCACGATGCGTAGCAGGGAGGCTTCCCCGAACAGTCCACCGATGAGCGAGGCCGAGCTCGGTTGGCGCGGCCCGTCGGCGACCGGAAAGACCACCGTCGGGTGGCCGCTGAGATTGGAGCACAGCAGGGTGGCGCCGGTATGGGTGGGTGCCAGCACCGCATCGAAGCCTGCCATGGTCGCGGCCATCGCCTGGACCAGATCCCGTCGAACGCGCTGGGCCCGCACGTATTCGACGGCCGGCACGAAGCGCGCGGCGCGGAAGAGACTCGGCCAAGCGCGGGCGCTCTGGTCGGCCAGCTGGTCGACGCCACCTTCTCGGGTCAACTCGTCGAAGGCCGTGGCGGCTTCGACTTCGAGGATCGTGCGCATCGCCGCATAGGGCAAGTCCGGCCAGGCGACGTCGCCGAGCTCGACACCATGGTCGCGCAGGAAGGCGACGAAGCCGGCGTCCGGCGGCTGCCGTTGTCCGGCGAGCACGCCCACACGCATGCCGCGCAGATCTCCCGACGCGGTGAAGCCGAAGCCGGCGCGGCGAGTCGAGAGGTCGACGTCGTCAGGGCCGCGGAGGACGTCGAACACCAGCGCGCAGTCGAGCGCGCTGCGGGCCAGCACGCCGACCTTGTCCATGGTCCACGACAGGGCCATCGCTCCCGTGCGCGGGATCGCGCCGAAGGTTGGACGCAGGCCTGTGACGCTGCAGCGCACCGCGGGCGACACGATCGAGCCGAGGGTCTCGGTGCCGAGGGCGAAGGGAACGAGGCCTGCCGCGGTGGCGGCGGCGGAACCCGCGGACGATCCGCTCGAGCCCTGTTCCGGATTCCACGGGTTGCGCGTCGTGCCACCGAACCATCGGTCGCCCATCGCCAGTGCGCCCAGCGACAGCTTGGCGACGAGCACCGCGCCGGCGTCCTCCAGGCGGGCCAGCACGGTGGCGCGCATCGGCAGATGCTGCGTGCGGAACGGGGCCGCGCCGAACGTCGTCGGTCCGGCGGGGTGCGCGAAGAGGTCCTTGGCGCCGAACGGGATTCCGTGCAGCGGACCGCGTACGCGGCCGGCGCGCAGCTCGGCGTCGGCTCGGTCGGCCGCGCCGAGGGCATGCTCGCGCAGGAGGGTCACCACGCAGTGCAGCTGCTGGTCGAGATCGAGAAGGCGAGCCAACGCCAGTTCGGTCAGCCGGCGTGACGTCAGGCGACCGGCCCGCAGGAGTGCTTGCAGCTCGGCGATGGAAGCGAAGGCCAGGTCGGCGTCGACGGGGTCGGCGTTGGCGACCGCCGGCGGCGCGAACGGCGCGGGGGCTTCGAGGGGAGGACGCACCGCTCCGGCGGGCCACGGATCGAACTGGAAGGCGGGGTCCGTGAAGCGGTCGAGCCGGTAGGCCCGCAGATCGTCGTAGGCAGCGCGCTGGGCACGCAACCGCGGCGCGGCGCGTTCGAGGTCCGCCTCCGAGAACGTCAGACCGGCGAGGCGCTGCGCGGCCTTCGCGTCGGCGAGGTCTTCGCGTGGCGCGCGCTCGCGCGGCGTCGCCGCCGGTCCCGCGGTGAGGCTGGCCCCCAGAGCTCCCAGCCAGGCGCGGCGCGAGGTCGTGTGGGTCGGAGTCTGCGGCGGGACGTGCGGCCCTTGATGCGGCGGTTTGGTGGCGTCGAGCACGGGAGCATTGTGCCGCAAGAGCCCGGCTGCGATGGTCTGACGCGCGCCGCGGCGCCGGTGTCGCCGGGTAGGATTGTCCCGTGTCCTCAGCTCCCTTGTGTCTTCCGCACGTCCACCTGGTCGGCGCCATGACCTGCCTGGTCGTGAACTACGTCGGCGGCCAGGTGCCGCCACGGCCGGCGGATCCGGTCGCGGGCGGCCGGGCCGCAGCGGTCGACCCTGCCGTCGAGGGGCAACGGCGTCTGGCGCGAGCTCGCGACCTGCTCGAGCGCGATGCCAAGGACGAGGCCCTCGCCGAGCTTGCATGGTGTTTCGATCGCTGCCGCGGCGAGCGCGCCTTCTGCGCGACCCGCCTGGGCGAGGTCCTCGACGCGTGGGGATCGCTCGCCAAGGTGCACCCTCCGGCGCGTGCGGCCCTGGAAGCGCGCCGCGATGCGCGCGATCGAGCGGTGCGCGCGGGAGCCCTCGGCAACGACGACGTCGCCGAGCTGCTGGCGTTGAACGAGGTGCTCGGCGATGCCTCGGCCTCGCTGCGCGCGTTCGACGAGGTGTCGCGTCGTCGTGCGCCCGCTGACACCGCGTTCTTCTACGAGGGCGTGCGCGTCGAGATGTGGCGGCAGCGGCGCTACCGGTCGTTGATCGAGGGGCGGCCGCACCCCGAAGAGCGGCTGCAAACCGCCGCGGTGGCCCTCCGCGAGGCAAGCAAGCGGCTGGTGGGTCACGACCTTCGGCCGGACCCTCGCTTCGCGCAGCGGGTCCTCGCGGACGTTTGCCTCGACGTCGAAGCGCGCGTCGCGCTCGACGACCTCGCCGGGGCGCGCGCGCTGGTCACCGCGGCGCGGCAGTTCGCGCCGGAGCCGCAGACGGCGGCGCGCCTGATCGCGCACGCGGAGCGCGCCGGCGACGACTCGTTCGTCGGCGGGCTGCGACGCGAGGCCGAGCGCGGGCTCGACGCCGAGGCTCGCGCGGAGCTGGCACGTTCGATCGAAGCTGCCAAGGCCGAACTCAGGCAGCTGAGCAAGCCGACGGGCGGGTGAGAGCGGAAGCCGGCTGGCGCGAGATCGCGGCCCGGCCCTGTGGTGCCTCGTGTGCGGATCGCCGTGCACGCGTCGAGCTGTGTCCTGATGCGAGGACAACCCGGTGCACGGCGGCGTGGTCGATGGCTGTGAGGGGCCGGCATCACGACGGCTGTGGACGGGCATGCGGCTTGCAGCCGCGCGCGCGATGCGCCACCTCAGCTTGCCCGTGGCTCCCCGCTTCTCGAACTTCGCCGCCCTCGCTCCGACCCGGCTTGGGACGGGGTTGCGCGCCGCGACCCTGGTGGCGGCGACTCTGGTGGGGGCGGCAATGCTGGCTGCTTGCGCTGCGGGCCGGGGCGCCGATGGGGGAGCCGCGGTCGACGAGCAGGTCGACGTCTTCTTGGCTGCACGCCAACAGAGGTTGGCGGCGGCGCGCGCCGACTTCGCCCGCCGGGCGCCGTTTCCGCGGGTCGAGCGCTTCCCGCAAGGCACCGTGATCGTGGCGCGCGCCGAGCTGATGGGTGGCATCGACCGGGAGTTCCTGCGCCTGCGCGTGACCTACGTGAACGAGTCGACCCAGACCTACGACCGGATCCGGCTGCACTTCGTGGTGCGCGACGGCCTCGGGCGCATCCACGGTCGGCAGGACGTGGACTTCGTCATGCCGCTCGACTATCGCTTCACGCCGGGCAACAGCTACACCGACGAGGTCCACGTGCCGACCGGTGGAGCCCACGAGCATCCCGGCTGGGATCTCGGGGTCGAGATGCAGGCCGAGGCCTGGTGATCTCGCGCCGCGGTCAGCGGCGTGCCAGCTTGCTGATGCGGCCTGCTGCGACCCAGTCCAGCACGTAGAGGTTGCCGTCGGCGTCGAAGGCCGCCCCGTGCGGGGCGATGAAGACCCCGTCGCGCCACTTTGCCCTGGGCACGCCGTTGTTGGCCCATTGCTTCTGGTCGGGGTTGTCGCCGAGGTGGGTGATGACCTTCCACTCCTTGTCGAAGAGGGAGACGCGGCCGCAGAGGTCGGCAACGGCGACGTCGTCGCCGTACGCGCACACGTTGCACGGCCGGCGCACCTCGGTGTCGAGCACGCGCAGATGCTTGCCGTCGAGGTCGAACAGCTGCAGGCGATGGTTCTCGCGGTCGCACACCACGAGCACGTGCGGCTCGACGCGGCGGTCGATCCAGATGCCGTGCGGCGTCTGCAGCTTGCCCGGCTCCTTGCCGCGGCCGCCGAAGGAGCGGACGTAGGCGCGGTCCTTGTCGAACTGGTGGATCCAGGACTGGCCGTAGCCATCGGCGACGTAGATGTCGCCGTTGTCGGCCACCGCGACGCTGGTCGGCTTGAACTTGGCCGCGTCGTCGTAGACACCGGCTTCGGCGGGCGCTCCCAGGGTCCACAGCACCTCACCCGCGAGGGTCGCCTTCGCCACCTCGTGGCGAGCCGTGTGGGCCAGGTAGAGGAACTCCTTCTCCCCTTCGCGCACCAACGTCATGCCGTGCAAGCCACCCTTCCAGTCCTTGCCCCACGTGCGCAGCAGGTGGCCGTCGCGATCGTAGATGCGCACCGCGTCCTCGGTGTCGGTGTTGGCGTAGACGTGGCCGGCGGCGTCGACGACGACGCAACCGTGGGTGTTGCCGATGTCCTTGCCGTCGGCCGTGGTGCCCCAGCCCGCCACCCAAGCGAAGCGATGGCTGCCGGCACCCATCTCGATGGCCTCGGGCTGGGTGCTCTCGACGATGGTTTCGGGCTCCTGGGCGACCAGGGCGGTGAGGAACGAACAGGCCAGGGCGATACGGATCATGTCGGTGCGAAGGAGAAGAAAGAGGTCATGCGCCGCGTGCCCGCCGGCGGCGGCCGGCGGCGATCGGCTCTCGTCAAGGCGGAGTGGTGTGGCTGTGGCCGTGGTCGTTGGCGCGGATGTGCGCGGCTTCCTGCTCGGCCCGGGCGGCCGCGTCGGTGTTCGGGCATTGCCGAGTCAGGCGCGCGAGCGTCCCGAGGGCCTCGCTGTCCTGGCCGCATTCGTGCCAGGCTCGGGCGAGGTGCAAGAGGACACGGCCGCGCTCGCCGGGGGCGAGCGCGTTGCCGGTCTGCTCGAGGGCAGACAGCAGCGGCAGCGCCTGACGCGCCTCGCGCGCGGCGAGGTGCAGCATGGCTCGGGTGAGCGTGGCGTGTGCGCCGGCACCGGCACTCCGAAGCCAGGCGCGGGTCGCCACCAGATCGCCGTCTTCGATGGCGAGCCGGGCGAGCCGTGCTGCGCAGGTCGACCGCGTTGTCCCCTCGGCTTCGTCGCTTCGGTGGGCTTCGTCGGCCGCGACGAGTGCCTTGGCGAGGAGAGTGCGCGCGCGTACCCGGTGCCCGCAGCGAGCCAGGTGGTCGGCGAGCACCAAGGCGTGCTGAGCTGCGTCGGTGTCGCATCGGGCGAGTTCCTCGCGCAAGGCCGCGGCCTCGGCGAGCAGACGGCGCAGTCCGGCTTGGTCGAGGTAGCCGCGGTGCACGGCCAGCGCGTCGTCGGGAGCAGCCGGGTCGACGATGCAGGTCGCCAAGCCGGGACCGCTGCGCTGGCTGGTGCCGCACAGGCGTTGGCAGAGGTCGACGGCGCCGCGCGCGTCGAGACGGAGGTGGACCACATCGGCTGCGAGCGTGGCCAAGACGGCGGGAGGGAGGGCCGTGTCCATGGCGTCGGACACCGGCCGTCCCGGCAGGCGGAAGTGCACGACCACCTGCGTCTGCCGCCGGCGGGCCAGGCCGAGGGCTTCGTCGAAGGTCGACGGCGGCGGAGCGGCCGCCGGCCGCTGCGGCTCACGCGCGCCACCGCACGCTGCGAGGAGCGCGGCGGTCGAAAGCACGGCAATGGCGAGCACGCGACCGGTCATGGGTGGCGATCTTCGCAAGCCGCGGCCGGCGGCTCACGTGGTTTCGGCGAACAGCTGGCGCAGGCGAGCGGCGAGGCGCGGTCCGGCGCCGGCGTCCTCGTGCTTGAAGAACACGAGCGCTTGCGGCCATCCCGACTCGCGCAGCCTGACACAGAGCTCGCGCAGGGTGGCGTCGTCGTACGCTTCGCGCCGCAGGCGCAGGTAGCCGAGGTCGCTGGTGACCGTCAGCGGCGGTAGGTCCTCGCACTCTTCGTCGTTGGCGCACAGGCTGGCACGGTGCTCGGTCAGGACGCTCACCGCGTCTGCGTCGGTCCAGGACGGGTGCTTGAACTCGAACACCGGGTGCAGTTCGGCGGGGAGTTCGGCGAGGAACTGGCGCAGCAGGTCGAGGTCCTTGCGCACCCACTTGGGCACCTGGAACAGCACGCAAGCCAGGGTCTCGCCCATCTCGCGCAACGACCCTTGCAGGAAGGTCAGCAGCTCGCCGGTGCCCGCGAGCTTGTGCTGGTGCGTGATGCGGCGGCTGGCCTTCACCGCGAAACGGAAGTGCGCCGGGACCTGTTGCCGCCAGCGTGCGACCACGTCGCGCGAGGGCATGCGGTAGAAGGTGTTGTTGATCTCCACCGCGTCGAGCTTGCTGGCGTAGTGGGCGAGCATCTCGTCGGTGCCCAGGTCCTCGGGATAGAACGTGCCGCGCCAAGGTTCGTAGCTGAAGCCGCTGGTACCGACGAGGAGCCGCACCGCTGCGGTGTACCGCGACCCGCGACCTGGCGGAAGGGCCCGAGCACGTCGGCACCCTCCCCTGCTAACATCGCGCCGCGGGCTGGCGTCTGGCCTCCGTCGGGCTCGCCGAGCTCGCTTCCTTCGCGACGATGTGACAGCCGAACCGCTGGGACCACCGGCCGAGTCCGTCGACCTGCGCGCCGTCAAGGTCGGCGGGGCCGGCGCCCGGGCCGAGCTGTACCGGACGTACGCTCCGGTGGTGCACGGCATCGCCGTGGCGTCGGTGGGTTACGGCGAGGCCGAGGACGTCACCCACGAAGTGTTCTTGAAGGTCTTCCGCCGCATCGACGAGCTCCGCGATCCGACCGCGCTCGGGGCGTGGGTCTGTGGCATCGCGCGCAACGCGGCGCGCGATTGGCTGCGTCGCCGGCGCCGGCGGGTCGCCACTTCGCTGGACACCGAGGTGGCCGCGGCGGAGCCCCCGGACGTCGCCCTGGCCGATCGGGTCCTGGCGCTGGTGCGCACGCTGCCCGAGGCCTATCGCGACACCCTGGTGCTGCGCTTGGTCGAGGGCCTCACCGGCCCGGAGATCGCGGCGCGCACCGGCATGACGCACGGTTCGGTGCGCGTCAACCTGCACCGTGGCATGGGCCTCCTGCGGCCGCTCCTCGAGAGCGAGGGATGGCGATGAACGAGCACGACTACCTCTTCGACAAGAGCGGCCCGCGCGATCCGGAGGTGGCCCGGCTCGAGCACCTGCTGGGCCGCTTTCGCCACGACGCCGACCGGCCGGCGCCGAGCGCGCGGCGCCGGCTGCCTCTCGCTGTGCCGCTCCTGCTGGCGGCGGCGGTTGCGCTCGTGACTCTCGGCTGGTGGGCGACCCGGGCGGACGAGTCCGTCGACCTGATGCGCAGCGACGGTGCCCGGGTCGCACGCGACGTCTGGATCGAGGCCCGCGGCGAGGCGGAACACTTGACGATGCCGGACGTCGGCTGGCTGACCCTGGCGCCCGGCGGGCGCCTGCGGGTCCGCCGGCTCGACCGCGAGCAGGGGCACCTTTGGCTGGAGCAGGGTCGCTTGGAGGCGTTCGTGTTGCCGAGCGTGCGCCCGCGCTTCTTCCGCGTCGAGACCACGGCGACCACGTGCGTCGACCTGGGCTGCAAGTACGTGCTCGACGTCGACCCGAGCAGCCAGCGCGCACACGTGCGCGTCACGCTCGGCAAGGTGGCGTTCACCGACGACGGGCGCGAGGTGTACGTGCCGCGCGACGCCGAGTGCACGGCGGAGCCCGGCCGACGGGTCGGCACGCCGCGCTTCGTCGACTGCCCGCCGGAGCTGCGTCGGTTCCTCGACGAGTTCGATGCCGCACGCGAACCTCAGGACCGGCGCGCGGCGGCGCTGGCGTTGGCGGGCGCTTCGATGGGCGTGCGCGACACGCTGCCGCTGTGGCACCTGCTGGCCGACGACGACTCCGAGGTGCGCCAGAGCGCGCGCCAGGCCTTGGTGCGTCTCGTCGGCTCGGCGCCGCTCGAGGACACCTTGGTGGCGTGGCGCGAGCACCTGGAGCCGAACTGGAGATAGCCGGACGACAGAAGTCGTCGGCCATCGCACCAGCCTTGCAGCGGATGGAGCCAGGCTCCACCGCTGAACGCTGGGTGAACCCTCGGTCGTGGGGTCTGGGCGGGACGCGCGGGGGCCGGCGTCTCACTCGTGCGCCGGTTCGGGGCGGTCGTTGCCGTCGTGCGTTGCCATCGACTGTGGCATCGGTTTGGGCATCGATTGGGGCATCGGCCTGTCCGGGCTGGCCTCGGCGATGCACACGCGGTCGCGGCCGCGTGCCTTCGCCGAGTAGAGTGCGCGGTCCGCAGCCTCGAGCAGGTGGCGCGCGCTCGCGAAAGGGGTGCGTCCGAGGCAGGCGACCCCGGCACTGAGGGTGACCACGCCCGTCGACGCCGTCGGGTGGGGGATGCCGAGCGCACGCACCGCCTGGCGCATGGCGCGGGCGATCTGGACCGCACCCTCGCGCGGCGTGTCGGGCAGCAGGGCGACGATCTCCTCGCCGCCCCAGCGCGCCGCCAGGTCGGCGGGTCGCCGCAGGCAGTTCGCCACGGCGTCCGCGACGCGGCGCAGGCAGTCGTCGCCAGCCTGATGCCCGGCGTGGTCGTTGAACGCCTTGAAGTCGTCGAGGTCGAGCATCACCACCGCCAGCGGCGCGCGCGCGCGCGCCGCGCGCTGGAACTCGACTTCGAAGCGGGCATCGAAATGGCGGCGGTTGGGCAGCCCGGTGAGGCCGTCGACCATCGCCAGCCGGCGCAGCTCCTCGTTCATCTCCTGCAGGCGCTGCTGCGCTTGGCGCAGCTTGCGCTCGGTGCGGCGGCGCTCCTCGATCTCGGCCTGCAGGCGCGCATTGGTCGCCTCCAGTTCGGCCGTGCGGTCGCTGACCGCGTGGCGCAGCGCCGCGTTCTGCCGGCGGACCCGAGCTTCGATGCCCTTGCGCCGCGACAGGTCGTGCACCGACACCAGCGCGGTGGCGTCGCCTTCCTGCGACAGCACGATGGTGACGGCGATCGGGAACTCGCGTCCGTCGCGGTGCTGGCCGCGGAGTTCGATCTCGGTGCGCCGAGGCCGTGGTCGTCCGGGTCGCGCCAAGCGCTCGCGCAGCTTGTCGAACTTGCGGCGGGCGCTCGCCGCGACCAGGACGTCGACCGGGCAGCCGATGAGCTCGTGCTCGTGCCAGCCGAACATCCGACCCACGGCGGCGTTGACGGTGCGGATCTCGGCGCTCGCGTCGACCAACAGCATGGCGACCGGCGATGCCGTGAACGCCACGTCGAACCACGGCCGGGTCGCGCGCTCGGTCATGCCGAGGTTGTACTGCGCGGTCGGCGCTGACGCAGGTCGGCGGCGCGTTTCCCTGCCAGTCGTCGTGCTGCCAGCCCGGTGGCCACGGCCCGGCTGCCAACGGGCCGGCCGACATGCCTGGCGCGGGCGTTGGAGCGCCGGGAAGGGGACGATGCCGGGCGGCGGGCCCGCGATCGAATAACATCCCGGCTCCACCCATCTGCGTATGACCTCGCCCACGTCGAAGCCCGCTCCGGGGCTCGAAGAGCTCTACCGCGCCGAGGCCGAGCGCCTGGTCGCCTGGGCTCGCATGCGCATCCGACCCGACCAGCGGGGGCTCCTCGCACCCGACGACTTGGCGCAGGACGTTTGGTGCCGCGCCGTCGAGAAGTTCGCCACCTTCGATCCGGCGGTCGTCTCGTTCCGCGCGTGGATCCTGACCGTCGCCAAGTTCGTGCTCGCCGAGGCCACCCGCCGCGCGTTCTACCTGCAGCGCATGAAGCACGAGGACGGTCGTTCGTCGGTGGCGAACCTGCGCGAGCAGGTCCCCGAGCTGGTGACGACCATCACCAGCCGCGCGGCGCGCAACGAGGCGATGGCGCGGCTGTTCGCCTGGGCCGATGGTCTCGACGACGTCGACCGTCAGGTGTTCACGCAGCACTTCCTGGAAGAGCAGCCGCAGAAGGACGTCGCCGCACGCCTGGGCATGCAACCGGCGGCGATCGCCAAGCGCTGGGAGCGTCTGCGGGGGCGCTTGCGTGCGGTTGCTCCGGCGTGGTTGCAGGTCGATGGCGACGCCGCGCCGCCGCCATGAGCGATCAGGCGCGGGCCGACGCGGCGCGGGCCGACGCCGTACTGGAGTTCGTCAACCGCTACCTCGACGACGTCGGGACAGGGTGCGTGCGCACCGTCGCCGAATACCAGGCCATGCACCCCGGACACGAGGAGGCCATCGCGGCCGAACTCGCTCGCCTGGCGCACATCGCCGGCAGCGTCGGCTCCGACGCGGCGCCCGCGCGCTCGGTCGCGGGCTACGAGATCCTCGCCACGATCGGCCGGGGTGGACAGGCTACGGTCTACCTGGCGCAGGACATGCGGCTGCCGCGCAAGGTGGCGCTCAAGGTCGTGCGCGACGCCGAGGTGGAGGCGGGCGGCGAGACGTTGGCTCGCTTCCGGCGCGAGGCGGCGGTGGTGTCGAGGCTGGATCACCCCAACCTGGGGACTGTGTTCGAGACCGGCAGCTGCGAACTGGGCGCCTTCATCGCCATGCGCTACGTCGATGGCGGCTCCTTGGCCGACGCCCTTGCCGCCGCGGGTGCCGACAGTGGACCTGGCGTCGTGCGCTTGCCGGGCGAGCCTGCCGACGCGACGCCATGGCAGCGGCTGGGGCGGGCGCTCCTCCTGCTGGAGCAGACCGCGCGCGCGCTGGCCGTCGCGCACCGCGCCGGCGTGGTCCACCGCGACGTCAAGCCGAGCAACATCCTGCTCACCGCCGCGGGCGCACCGGTGCTGGTCGACTTCGGCCTCGCGCACGACGCCAGCGATGCCGGCCTGACCTTGTCGGGCGCGCAGTTCGGGACGCCGGCCTATATGGCGCCCGAGCAGGTTCTGGGCGACCGTCGCGTCGATGCGCGCACGGATGTGTACGGCCTCGGTGTCACTGCCTACGAGGTGCTCACCGGTACGCGGCCATTCGCGGCGGCGACGCGCGAAGCGCTCTACCGTCGCATCCTGGCCGGACGGGTTGCCGATCCGTGTCGCCTCGTGCCGAGCCTGCCACGCGAGGTGCAGGTCGTGTTGCAGGCGGCGATGGATGTCGATCCGCAGCGCCGCTACGCCTCGGCCGACGAGTTCGCCGACGACCTCAGGCGGGTGCGTGAGCGGCAGCCGATCGTCGCCGAGGCCCAGGGGTGGCTCCTGCGCGCCTGGCGGTGGGCGCAACGCAACCCGTTGCCGGCGGCGTTGCTCGTGGCCCTGTGCGCGGGCCTGGCGCTCACCACTTGGTCGCTGTGGGCGATGCGCGTGGCGCGCGCGCGCGCCGACGCCAACGCGCGCCGCCTGAGCCTCACCACTCTCGCTGGCCTGGTCCGGGCCGCGCACGACGACATGTGGCCCGTGCACGGGGAGGCGCGGCCTCGGCTGGTCGAATGGGTGCGCACGGCCGAGCAGTTCGTCGAGGACTGTCACCGCCTGCACGCGGGTGGGGACGAAGCGGAGTCGACGCCGGTGCTGGCGGCATTGCGCTCGTTCGCGGCCAGCGACGGCCCGCTGCAGCAGGTGCGCCGGCGCTTGGCGCGCATCGATGCCGTGGCTACGGCCAGCCTGCAAGACGCGGCGCCGGCGTGGCGCGTCGCCCTCGATGCCCTGCGCGCCGATGCTCGCTTCGGCGTGACGGCGCCACCGGCGCCGATCTTCGGTCTGGTGCCGCTCGGGCGCGACTCGGCCTCGGGACTGGAGGAATTCTGGTGGGTGCCTTCCGGTGCGCGCCCGCGGCGCGGAGCGGACGGTGGCTGGCACATGGCCGACGACACCGGCGCCGTGCTGGTGCTGCTGCCGGGAGGCGCCGTCCTCCTCGGCGCGCAGGCCGACGACCCTGCCGAGCCGCACCACGATCGCCTCGCCGAGCCGGACGAGCGTCCCGTACACGCCGTCGAGCTGGCGCCGTTCTTCTGCTGCAAGTACGAGCTCACTCAGGGCCAATGGGTGCGCCTGAGCGGGACCAACCCCAGTCGGTTCACGCCCGGCGAAGGCGAGTGGAAGGACGGCGAGAGCCGGCGGCCGTTGGTCCATCCCGTCGAGCAACTGAGCCACGAAGAGGCGACGCTGTGGCTGCGACGCTTCGGGCTGGAGCTGCCCACCGAGGCGCAATGGGAGTACGCCTGCAGGGCCGAGAGCGACACGCCTTGGTGGCCAGGCGCCGACGAGGGCGACCTTCTGGGTGCGGCCAACCTCGCCGACGAGACTCTGCATCGGCGACACCCGGACTTCGCCGCGGCCTGGCCGTTCGACGACGGCTTCGCTCTGCACGGTCCGGTCGACGCGTTTCGCGCCAACCGCTTCGGCCTCGCCGGCTGCATCGGCAACGTCGGCGAGTGGTGCGCCGACGCCTTCGGTTCGTACGCGCTGCCGGTGCGTGCCGGCGACGGTCTGCGCCAGGGCGGCGACCCCCAGAAGCGCGTGGTGCGTGGCGGCAACTTCGAGTGGGGCGCGCGCGAGGCGCGCACGACCTACCGCAGCTTCGAAGCGGCGGGCAACCGCACCTACCAGGTCGGCGTGCGCCCGATCCTCCGAACGACGCGTTGATCTCCCGGCGCCACCGGCGACTCGTCGCACCTGCGGTCAGGGGCCACGCGGCCGATGGGCCGCGCGGCGGCCGGACGGCCCGGTTTCGCGCCCGCTCCGGGCGCGATTCGGTCGGCGGCCGAGCCGCGGCCTACAATCACGCCACCATGCTCTCGCGCGCACTCGTCCTCTTCTCTGCCCTGGGTCCGTGCGGGCTGGCGACGGCGCAAAGCCGCTCGGCGCAGCCACCGATCAAGGTGACCCCGCCGCAGCCCTATCCGCCTCTCGGACCGTCGGCGGTGAGCAGCGCCGGGTGCGTGGTGTCACAGGTCGGACAGATCGAGCTGCGTCCGATCGCCGGGCAGCCGCCCAACGTGTTCCACTGCACGCTGTCGGTGAAGGTGAACGGCGGCACGACCTGGGACCTGGTCACCGGCACGTTCGACTGCGATGCACCGTCCTTCACCAAGAACAACGACGTCGCGCACCTCAACACCACGGTTGCCGACGAGTTCGCCGGCTCGGTGAGCCGCGACCTGTTGGTGTTCGTGTACGACGCCGGCGGCAGCACGATGTTCTGCACGCGCGCGTCGACCGGCGTGGCGTTCGGCGCGCCGCAGGTGGTCACCGGTGTGCCGGGCGGCTCGATCGACCCGAAGCTCGGCTACGATGGTGCTCAGGAGAAGCTGGCCTACCGCGACCCGGTGACCGGCGACATCGTGTGGGCGGACTTCAATCGGGTCACCGGCGCGACCACGGGCGCCTTCGTACTCGTGCAGGCCACCAGCGTCGTCGAGGGTTTCCACTCGCCCGAGCCGATGCGCGACCCGACCGGCACCGCGCGCGCCTTCTTGCTGGGCAAGCTCGATCCGGCGAACTTGTCGGACGCTTGGTACGCCTCGGGCAAGTTCAACCTACCTCCCGTCGTGGCGCACCCGTTGCACGAGACCGGGCCGTCGCCCGCCACTTACCTGCGCAACGGCACCGCGCTGGGCGGCACCGCCTTCGTGCCCGAGGGGCCGGCCTACGGCGACCCGCTGCGGATCGACTTCGAGGCGACGAACTGCGACGTCGCCGACGACGGCAGCACCGTCGTGCTGTGCAACTTCTTCCCCTACAAGCCCGTCGCCCCCTTCGACGTGGCCGTGGCGCTCGGCGCACTGGCTCGCCAACCGTTGCCGATCCCCGGCGTGCGCGGGCTGCTCGGTCTCGATCCGCTGCAGCCGATCGTCTTCTTGCCCTTCCTGCCGGCGCCGCCCTACACGGGCGTCGTGTGCTGGAACCTGCCGGTGCCGATAGGCACGCCGGCCGCGCAGCTCGCCAGCCAGGCGATCCTGTTCAACCGCAACCAGGCCACCGTCTACTTGGGCAACAATTCGTCGGTCTGGATTCGCTGAGGCACGGGCGGCGCGGCGTCGAGATCGGCCACCGTTGCGGCGCCGGGTCCACGCGGCGAGTAGCCTTGCGCCCATGCGTTCCTATCTCGACCTGTTGCGGCACCTGCTCGACCATGGCGTCGAGAAGGGCGACCGCACCGGGACCGGCACCCGCAGCGTGTTCGGTTGGCAGACGCGCTACGACCTGGCGCAGGGGTTCCCGCTGCTGACCACCAAGAAGGTGCACTTCAAGTCGGTGCTGGTCGAGCTGCTGTGGTTCCTGCGCGGGGACACCAACGTCGCCTTCTTGCGCGAGCACGGCGTGACCATCTGGGACGAGTGGGCCGATGCCGCTGGTGATCTGGGGCCGGTCTACGGCGCGCAGTGGCGGAGCTGGCGCTGCGCCGACGGTCGCACCGTCGACCAGATCGCCGACGTCGTCGATCGCATCCGGCGCGACCCCGACTCGCGACGCCTCGTGGTCAGCGCGTGGAACGTCGGCGAGCTCGAGCAGATGGCCCTGCCGCCGTGCCACCTGTTGTTCCAGTTCTGGGTGGGGGGCGGCCGGCTGTCGTGCCAGCTCTACCAGCGCAGCGCCGACATCTTTCTGGGCGTGCCGTTCAACATCGCGTCGTACGCGGCCCTCACCATGATGATCGCGCAGGTCGCCGGCCTGCAGCCCGGAGAACTCGTGCACACGCTCGGCGACGCGCACCTCTACCAGAACCACGTCGAGCAGGCCCGCCTGCAACTGGAACGCGCGCCGCGCGCGCTGCCGCGCCTGGTGCTCGACCCCTCGGTGACCTCGGTCTTCGACTTCCGCGCCGAGCACTTCCGCCTCGAGGGCTACGACCCGTGGCCGGCGATCAAGGCGCCGGTCGCGATCTGAGCGTGCGTACCGGCCTGGTGTGGGCGATGGCCGAGAACGGCGTCATCGGCCGCGGCGGCGGACTGCCGTGGCGCCTGCCGGACGACCTCGAGCACTTCAAGGCGATCACGCTCGGGTGTCCCGTCGTGATGGGGCGCAAGACCTTCGCCTCGTTGCGGCGGCCGTTGCCCGGACGGCTCAACCTGGTGCTCACGCGGCAGCCGCTGGCGGTGCCCGGCGTGGTGCCGGTGTCCTCGTTCGCCGCTGCTCGGGTCGCTGCCGAGGCCGCCGGGGCGGCGCCTTGGCTGTGGGCCATCGGCGGCGCGGCGGTGTACGCCGAGGCCCTGCCCTGGTCGGAGCGCTTGGAGGTGACCCGCGTGCACGCAGCGGTCGCGGGCGACGTCTTCTTCCCGCCGCTCGATTGGGCTTCGTGGCGACGGGTGTGGCACGAAGACCACGCCGCCGATGCGCGCCACGAGCACGCGTTCACCTTCGAGCGTTGGGAGCGCGCCGCCGGCACGCTGCCGCTCGGACCTGCCTCGGCATCCGGGTAGGGGCATCGGTGCGGATTTCGTCTCCACCCTGGCCGGGATCCGGGCTCGGCCGGCCGTTGGCACCGACGCGGCGCCACGAGCCGGTGCCGGTCTTTCGTGTCGGGCTGTCCCCGCTCGGGCGCGACCGCATAATGCGGGCTGACGCATGACCGAGCGCACCGATCCCGGCGCCGAACCGGACACCCTCCGCCGCCGTCTCGCTGCGCGCGAAGTCGCGGCGCTCGGCGAGCTGTTCGCCCTGCACCACGAGCGGCTCCTGCAGTTCATCCGCTTCCGCCTCGACCCACGCCTGCGGGCGCGCATCGACGCTGACGACGTGCTGCAAGAGGCCTACATCGACGCCGAGAAGCGCATCGCCAGCTTCGACTACGACAAGGCGACCACCGCCTACGTCTGGATTCGCATGATCGTCGGCCAGACGCTCACCGACCTGCACCGCCGCCACGTCGAGGCCAAGGCGCGCGGGGTCGGGCGCGAGGCGTTCTTCGGCGAGGTCTTGGCCGCATCGAGCGCTGCCATTTCCCAGCGCTTCGTGGCCAAACTCACCTCTCCCAGCGGGGCGGCCGTGCGCGGGGAGCTGGAGGGTCTGGTCGAGCGCACGTTACAGGAGATGGATCCGATCGACCGCGAGATGCTCGTCCTGCGCCACTTCGAAGAGGTCGGCAACGCCGAGGCTGCCCAGATCCTCGGGCTGCCCGAGTCGACTGCCAGCAGCCGCTACCTGCGCGCCCTCACCAAGCTGCGGCAGGTGCTCAAGAAGGCCAGCGAGCCGGGGGGGCCTGCTTGAGCGAGTCGACCGACGGGCGAGCCGACGGGGCTGGGGCGCGCGATCCGGTCGAGACGCTCCTCGACGACTACCTGGCGGCACGCCGGCAAGGCCATGCCCCCGATCTCGACGCACACGTGGCCCGTGCCGGCGCCCGTGCTGCCGAACTGCGTGAGCTCATCGAGTCGGCGGAGCTGCTCGACGACCTCAAGAGTGCGCGCCCGCGCGGCTTGTCGCTGCACACGCCGCAGGTGCTCGGCGACTACCGCATCCTCGCCGAGATCGGCCGCGGCGGCATGGGGGTGGTGTACGAGGCGGAGCAGATCACGCTGGGGCGGCGCGTGGCGGTGAAGGTCCTGCCGCCGCAGGCGCTGCGCGGCGAGTCGCGCCTGAACCGGTTCCGGCGCGAAGCGCAGACGGCGGCGAAGCTGCACCACACCAACATCGTCCCGGTGTTCGGCGTCGGCGAGCAGGACGGCGTGCACTACTACGTCATGCAGCTCATCGTCGGGCGCCCGCTCGACGAGGTGATGCGCGCGTTGCGCGGCGAGAAGGCCGATCCCGAGCGTCCGCGGCGCGCGGGCGGATCGACCGCGCTCAGCGCATCCTCGGCGGCGCAAGCCTTGCGCGCCGGTGGCTTCGCGCCGAGCTCGGAGAGCGCCGAGGTCGAGCCGGGCGACGCCACCTACTACCGCAGCGTCGCCACGCTCGGGTTGCAGGTGGCCGAGGCGCTGACCTACGCCCACGCCCAGGGCACGCTGCACCGCGACATCAAGCCGGCCAACCTGATCCTCGACGCCCAGGGCGTCCTCTGGATCACCGACTTCGGCCTCGCCAAGGTGATGGAGGACGACAGCTTCACCAACAGCGGAGACCTGGTCGGCACGCTGCAGTACATGGCGCCCGAGCAGATCGGCGGGCACGCCGACGAGCGCACGGACGTGCACGGGCTGGGACTCGTCCTGTACGAGCTGACCACGCTGCAGCCGGCGTTCGCCGCCGATTCGCGCGGCGAGTTGGTCGAGCGCGTGCGCAACCAGGAGCCGCCGTCGGCCGGTCGCGTGCGTCCGGGGGTGCCGCGCGACCTGGAGACCATCATCCGCAAGGCGACGGCCAACGATCCAGGGCACCGCTACCAGGCCGCGGTCGAGCTGCGCGACGATCTCGAGCGCTTCTTGCAGGATCGGCCGATCCGGGCGCGCCGCGTGAGCAGCATCGAGAGTGGGTGGCGCTGGTGTCGGCGCAACCGCCTGCTGGCCAGCGTCGGCGCCGTGGCGGTGCTCGGCCTGGTGTCGACCGCCGTGGTGAGCGTGATGGGCTACGCCTCGACGCGCCGCGCGCTCGACCGCGCGGAGGACAACGTCGCGCTGGCCTTGGCAGGGTTCGAGAGCGTGTTCGCCCGCATCGTCGGTCCGGACATGCTGAGGCCAGACGACGACGAGGAAGGCGACGTGGTCGCACCGGGCGTGGGTTCGGCCTTGTCGGCCAACGACCAGGAGCTGCTCGTCGAGATCCTGCACTTCTACGACCGGCTCGCCGAGTCGAATGCCGGCAACGCCGCGGCGCGGCAGCTGACCGCGCGCGCCTACCAGCGCGTCGGCGAGGTGCACTTGCAGCTCGGCAAGCCGGCCGAGGCGGTGGCCAACTACGAACGGTCGGTGCGTCTGTACACGGAGCTGGTGCACGACGGGGTCGCCGCCCTGGGCACGTTGATGCAGGTGGAGAACGGCTTGTGTCGTGCCAACTTCGCCCTCGGACGCGACGAGTTCCGAGCTCTGATGCGGCAAGCGCGCAGTCCGGAGGAGGCGCGTTCCCTCGGCGAGTCACCGCGGTCGCGCTACGAACGCGCCACCCAGCTGGCGGAGTCCGTGCTGGCGCGCGGCGAGGCAGCGAGCGCGCCCACGCCCCTCATGCGCCTGGAGTGCGCCCGTGCCCACGAGCAACTGGCGCGACCCGGACGTGGCTACGGCCGGCGCGGCAACGACCCGACGCGCCGCGACGGCAGCCAGGCGGCGCAAGCGCCGCGCGAGGCGCAGATGTCGCCGAGCGAGCACTACCGCGCCGCGATGCAGCTGCACGAGTCGCTGCTGGCCGAGGACCCCGAGAATGCCACCTACCGGCACGCGGCGGCGCGCGCCTGCCTTGCCGTGGCGCGGGCCGCGCTGCGGCGGCCCGGGCGCGACCCCGAACGGCGCGAAGAGATCGCCAAGCTGCAAGAGCGGGCGCTGGTGCTCCTGCAGCCGTTGGCCGAGCAGTTCCCGGCGCGGCCCCAGTACCGCGAGGCGTTGGTCATGGCCTTGACGCTGCTGCCACCCGACACGCGCGGTGGTCGACGCTTCGACCGTGGCGCCGAGCCCGCTGACCCCGAGCAGATCGAGCGCCACAAGCGTGCCGTGGAGATCGCCGACGGCTTGGCACGCGACTTCGCCGGCGTCGAGGACTTCGTGCGCGAGTACTGCGAGACGGCGCTCAAGACAGCCAACCTGATCCTGGCGAGCGAGCCGGCCGAGGGGTTGGCTCTGGTGCGCCGCGCCGTGGCCGCCGCCGACAAGGCCCTGGCCGACCGCAGCGAACGGTCCCCGGGCACCCTGCTATGCGAAGTGGCGGTGCGGGGGTCGAGCCTGGTGCTGGGTGTGAATCCGGATCTGGCGGCGGAGGTGGCGCAGCGCGCCGTCACCGTGGCCGAAGCCGCGCTGGCCGAGCGCGGCGAAGACAACGGCACGCACGTCTACCTCGGCCAGGCACGTGCGCGCTTGTTGCAGGCGCTGTGGCGCAGTGGCCGAGCCGAGCAGGCGTCGATCGTGTACGAGAAGGTCAAGGCCGCCGAGGCCGACCGTGGCGGTGGCGAGGCGATCATGCTGCGCCTGACGGCCATCGAGGAGTTCCTCCGTCAGGGGGCGGCCGGCGCGGCGCGCGATGAGGCGCGGGCGTTGGAGGCGATTCTCGAGCGCGTGCAGACGGGTCGCGATCGCGAGCCCGGACCGCGTGGCCGGCCGGGTCCAGGCGACATCGTCGCGGGGGTCGGGCGTTCCCTGGCCCAGGCCTACGAGCGCCTGGCCGAACTCGAGCAGGAGAGCGCGCAGGACCGGGCGCAGGACCGAGAGCGGGCCGCGAGCCTGCGCGAACGCTACGGCGATCGGCACGACGTGCCGCGCCGGTAGCGAGGTCACGGCCGGCGGGGGTGCGGCGCCGGCCCTCGGGTGCTCGGCTGCGGCCGGTGTTCGACCGGTCCTTTGGCTGCGGAATCCCACGCTTTCTCGGCTTGATCTTTGACTCGCCATTCCGCGCTGCCCACAGTCTCACCGCACTCCTGCGCGACAATGAGCAAGTCAACCGAGCAGTGGGCCTCTCGCCTCGGCGTCATCCTCGCGGTCGCGGGTTCGGCGGTTGGGCTGGGCAACTTCTTGCGGTTCCCGGGGCAGGCGGCGGCGAACGGTGGCGGGGCGTTCATGATCCCGTACTTCTGCGCGCTGCTCTTCCTGGGGATCCCGATCGGCTGGGCCGAATGGACGATGGGCCGCTACGGCGGCGCCCGCGGCTTCCACTCGGCGCCGGCCATCCTGGGCGTCGTGGGCGGCCGCGTGGCGCGCTACTTCGGGATCATCGGCGTGCTGATCCCGCTGTGCGTCTACTTCTACTACGTGTTCGTCGAGAGCTGGGCGCTGGGCTACTGCATCCAGTTCCTCAAGGGAGGCATCGGCGTCGACACCGCGGCGCCGCTCGACGAGCAGGCGCGGGTGTCGGGCGAGTTCTACGAGCAGTTCACCGGCCGCACCGGCGACGGCGACCTGTTCCACGGCACGCACTCGGTGCTCTGGTTCTGGTTGATCACCGTGGTGCTGAACACGTTCTTCGTGTTCCGCGGCCTGTCGAAGGGCATCGAGGCGTTCTGCAAGCTGGCGATGCCGGCGATGGCGATCTGCGCCGTGATCGTGCTCGTCCGCGTGCTGACGCTCGGCACCCCCGATGCGGACGCTCCCGAGCGCAACGTCGTCAACGGCCTCGGCTTCATGTGGAACCCGAACTTCAAGGCGCTGGGTTCCTCGCAGACTTGGTTGGCGGCGGCCGGCCAGATCTTCTTCAGCCTGTCGGTCGGCTTCGGCGTCATCATCAACTACGCCTCCTACCTGCGCCGCAAGGATGACGTGGTGCTGTCCGGGCTCACCGCCTCGTCCACCAACGAACTGTTCGAGGTGGGCTTCGGTGGCATGATCACGCTGCCGGCGGCCTTCATCTTCCTCGGCGCCACCGCGGCGATCGAGGCGGCCGGGCGCGGCACCTTCAGCCTGGGCTTCACCACCCTGCCGGTCGTGTTCGCGCACATGCCGATGGGCAACCTGGTCGGCGCCGTCTGGTTCTTCATGCTGTTCCTGGCGGCGATCACCAGTTCGCTGTCGATGCTGCAGCCGACCAAGGCCTTCTTCCAAGAGGCGCTCGGGGTCGACAACACCCGGGCCACGGTCATCGTCACGGTGCTGTCGCTGATCGGCTGCGGCTTCGTGCTCTACTTCTCGGGCGGCGGCGCCGCCATGGGCACCATCGACGACTGGATCGGCACCTTCCTCATCGTGGTGCTCGCGGCCGTGCAGGTGATCTGCTTCGCCTGGGTGTTCGGCATCGACCGCGGCATGGACGAGGCGATGCGCGGGGCGCAGATGCGCATCCCCGGCTTCATGCGCTTCATCTACTTGTTCGTGGCGCCGGCCTACCTGTTGTTCATCATCGGCCGCTTCTGCATCTACGACCTCCCCGGTTGGTGGAGCGACGCCATGGGCAGCACGGGCCGCATGATGGCCATGGCGCTCGTCGGCGCCGTCGTCCTGTTGCTGCTGATCTGCACCGCGATCGGCGAGAAGCGCTGGCGTACCCAAGGGCTCGACATCGACGGCCGCGAGCCGGTGCCGGAGGAGGACTGAGCCATGGAAGTGACGGGTTGGGTCTTCATGTTCCTGTCGGTCGGCTTCGTGGTCGGCCTGGCGGTGGTCTGCTACACCAAGGTGCTGACCATGCCGGCGGGCAACCGCGACGACGCATGAGGCGGCGCCTGGCGGGACTCCGTTCGTGACCGGCGAACGCCTGAGCCGCGAACTCGGTCTCACCAGCGCGGTGATGATCACCGTCGGTTCGGTGATCGGTTCCGGCATCTTCTTGAAGCCGCTGGCGATCAGTCAGGCGCTGCCCAGCGTCGGCTGGATCTACGCCTGCTGGGTCGTGTTGGGGATCGTGTGCCTGTTCGGGGCGTTCGCCTATGCGGAGCTGGGCACGATGTTCCCCGAAGCGGGCGGCGCCTACGCGTTCCTGCGCGAGGGGTGGGGTCGGCTGCCGGCGTTCTTGTACGGCTGGTGCCTGCTGTTGGTCATCAACACCGGCACGCTGGCCGGGCTGGCGGTGGCGTTCGCGCGCGGCTTGTCCGGCCTCGTCGAGATGTCGGAGTGGGCCAACTACGCCGTCGCCATCGGCATGATCTTGCTCCTGGCGGCGGTCAACCACTTCGGGGTCGGCTGGGGCGCGGCTTTGCAGAACCTGACCACCTTCACCAAGCTGGCCGCGCTGGCGGCGATCGTCGTCGGTGGCTACCTGGTGGTGGGGGCGCCGTCCCCGACGCACGCCGAGCCCGCTGTGACGTCGGCAATGCCCGACGTCAAGGGTCTGATCGCGGCGTCGGTCGCGATCTTCTGGGCCTACGAGGGCTGGTACCAGCTGCCGTTCAACGCGGCCGAGCTGAAGAACCCGCACCGCGATCTGCCTCGGGGCCTGATCTGGGGGATGTTCATCCTCGTGGCGGCCTACCTGGCTGTGAACGCGGTGTACCTGCGTCTCGTGCCGCTCGCCGAGATGCGCACTCTGTCGGGCGACATGGACGTGCCGACCACGGCTGTGACGCGCGCCTTCGGCAGCAGCGCTGGCGATGCCCTGGGGTTGCTGATCTGTGTGTCCGTCTTCGGCTCGGCCAACCCCAACCTGCTCAGCTCGCCGCGAGCCTTCCTGGCGATGGCCGAGGACGGCCTCATGCCCAAGATCCTCACCGGCATCCATGCGCGCTGGCGCACACCGACCGTCGCCATCTGGTTCCAGGCGCTGTGGGCGATCGTCCTGGTGGTGGTGCTGAAGACTTTCAAGGACATCACCGACTACGTGGTGTTCGCGTCGCTCATCTTCTACGCGCTGGTCGTGGCGGCCGTGTACCGGCTGCGCCTGCAGCGCCCGCAGACACCGCGTCCGTACCGGTGCTTCGGCTATCCCTGGTCGCCAGCCATCTTCATCCTCGTGGTGGCCTTCGTCGACGTGTGGACGCTGATGGAGGAGGACATGCGCAGCAACGCGCTCATCGGGCTCGGCATCCTGGCTGCAGGTCTGCCGGTGTACTTCGTGTTCGGACGCAACGGCGCCCGCAGCGGCGGGTAGCACTTCCTCGCGCGCCGGCTCGTTCGGCGCTACGGCTCGATCGACGCGCGGGGACGCGCATGCACCGCTCGGGGAAGGCCCGCGAAGGTGGCGGTGGGACGCGGACCGTCCCCCCGACTGTCGCTACACTGACGCCGCGCATGACGCGGGCACGCGTGAACAACCGCCCCGCCGCCTTGTCGCCGGGGCTTCCATCGCCGCTGGCAACGGGCGAGTTCAGCGCCATCGTAGGGAAGCGGTGTCGCCGAGTTCGTGCGCGCCGCCAGGATTCGCAGCACTTGCAGCCCATGAGCACCCCTCGCGCGACGGCAGTTCTCGTTCTCCTGGCCACGGTCAGCCCGATTGTGCGGGCGCAGCAGCGCATGCCGAAGGAAGACGTCATCGACGTCCCCGCCGTCGGCGAGGGCCTCTGCGTGCACAACCTGTTCCAGTCGAACATGGTGCTGCAACGGGATCGCCCGATCCGGATCTGGGGCTGGGCGGCGGCGGGCGAGCCGGTGACCGTGTCGTTCGAGCGTGAGGAGAAGGCGACGCAGGCAGCGGCCGATCGCTCGTGGTCGGTGACGCTGGCCGCGCGTCCGGCGAGCACGACGCCCGCGGTGATGACCGTCGCCGGCAGCGACCGGACGCTGACCCTCGACAACATCCTGGTGGGCGACGTCTGGCTGCTGGGCGGCCAGAGCAACATGGAGTTCCCGCTCGAGAGGGTCGACAACGGCTGGCTCGAGATCGTCGCCGCACGCTTCGACGGGATCCGGATCCTGACCGTGCCGGCGCCGCAGGGCCCGGAAGCGCGCGTCGGGTTCCCACGCTTGTTCGAGTGGAGCGGCTGGTTCGGCCGCCACTTCCGCAAGGGGGACTGGGACGTGTGTCGCCCCGAGGTGGCGCGCGAGCTGTCGGCGATCGGCTACGTGTTCGCGCGCCGGATCCACATGGCGACGAAGATGCCGATCGGCGTGATCGACGTGTCCCGCGGCGGGACGACCGTGGAGACGTGGACGCCCGAGGCCGTGTTGCGCGATCTGCACACGCCACAGGTCGAGGCGCTGCTCACCGACTGGGACGCGCGGGTCGCGGCGTGGGACGCCGAGAAGGACCTCGCACAGCGGCGGCGCGACTTCGAGGCGCGCGTCAAGACGCGGAAGGAGCGGGGCGAGGCGATCCCCGACGACTGGCAGGCCCCCGACGACCTGCGGCCGGGCCCGGCCTGGGACCAGAACCGGCCGGGCACCTGCTACAGCGCCATGATCGCGCCCGTCGCCGGTCTCGCGGTGAAGGGCGCGATCTTCCACCAGGGCTACAACAATGCGCTGGGTGGCGGCACTGCCGGCGCCGCGCTGTACCAGCAGATCTTCGCGCCGATGATCCGTGCCTGGCGCACGGCGTTCGGCGATCCGGACCTGCCGTTCGGCATCATCGCGCTGTGCACCGACGGGCCGCGGCAGACGCGCGACAACTACGTCGAGCTGATGCTCGACGACGGCGTCTACATCCGCGAGGCCCAGTACCGGACGTTCCTCGACTTCTGTGCGCAGGGCGACGCCAACGTCGGCTTCGCCAGCAGTTACGACCAACGGCGTTCTTGGTACCACCCGCAGTCGAAGATCCCGGTCGGCGAGCGGATCTCGCGCTGGGCGCTGGCGACACAGTACGGCCTGGAGAAGCAGATCCGGTGGCGGCCACCGGTGTGCGAGAGGATGGAGGCGGTGGACGGCACCCTCGTCCTGCACATGGACGGCGAGGTCGCGGCGGCCGACCCCAACGCGGCGATCGAGGGCTTCGCGATCGCCGGCGAGGACCGACGCTTCCAGCCCGCCGAAGCCGAGTGGCTGGTGACCGGCCGCGGCAGCGACAACCGGCCGCAGCGCGACCGCCGCGTCCTCGTCCTGCGCAGTCCGCACGTGCCGGCGCCGGTCCACTTCCGCTACGCCTGGGGCCGCAACCCGATGGGGAACCTGCAGTCGGCCGACCACAACGATCTGCCCTTCGCCACTCAGCGCAGCGACCGCTGGCCGATGGAGAACGTCCCTCTGGGTGTGCTCGGCGACGAACCGGTCGCCGATGGGAGAGCGAGTCGCGCGCGCATCCGCGACCAGTTGCGGCGCGAGGATCTCCGGCGACGCGTGGCGGAGGCCAAGGCGCTGCTCGAAGAGCACGGCGAACTCGACGGGGCGCGCGGCAAGAAGTGAGGTCGGCCGGCGCCCGGGCGCGTGCGACTTCCGCGTGAGTGGCGCGCGCCGCTCAGCTCTCGTGACGGGTCGCCGTGCGCGGCGAGAAGCGGGCGACGAGGAGCGTCGACGCTTGCACGGGCACGATCTGCCACTGGCAGGGCGTCTCGATCTCGTCGAGCAAGAGCGCGTCGCCGGTCTGGGCGACCACCTCGTGTCCCGGGGCGCGCGCCGTCACCGACCCGTCGATGACGTACAGCAGGACTTGCACGTTCGGCGTGACGTCCATGTTCCAGTCGGCGCCCGCCGGCAGGCGGCGGATGCGGCCGTCGCCGCGCACGCGCATGCGGTCGAACATGAGGTTGAGGTCTTCGGTGGGCCCGTCGAGGAGACGGGCGTGGACGGCTTCTTCGCCGCGGAACGCCACCTCGGCATGCGGCTTGTCGAGGCGCACGTTGCGCCCGTCGACACTCAGCTCCATGCCGACGCCGCGCAGCAGCCACATGGTGCGTTCGACGCCGGGGAACATCGAGAACGGCCCGTCGCGGGTCACCGACGCGACGCTCACGCGCCACGCGAACGCGTCGCCTGCGCGTGCGCCGAGCGGCTCGGCCGCGATCTCGCGGGTCGAGCCACCCTTGTTGCGCCAGGGCATCTCGGGTTGCGCCGCGCGCGCAACGAGAGTGAGTCGGGGAACGCGGGTCGGCATGGTGTGCGGGGGGGAGGGCGGGCCTGTGCGTCGGGGTGGCGCTACACCGCGTGCTCCTGCCCGTCCTCGATGTAGGAGACGCGGTAGAGGTCACGCCGGCGGTCGCGCCAGTTGGTCGTCGTCCCCTTGTAGCGGTGCCGGCGCAGGAGTTCGACGTCCACGTCCTGCATCACGATCGTTTCGATGTTGGGCGTGCACTCGGCGGCGACCGCATCGCGGCTGAAAGAGATGTCGGCCGGCGTGAAGATCCCCGACTGCGCGTAGTGGATGTCGGCGTTGCGCACCTGCGGCAGGTTGCCGACGCATCCCGACAGCACCACGTACATGTGGTTCTCGATGCAGCGCGCCATCGCGCAGTTGCGCACCCGCAGGTACGCCAGGCGCTCGTCGGTGTTGAAGGGCACGAACAGGATCTGTGCACCCTTCTTGGCCGCGACGCGCGCCAGCTCGGGGAACTCGACGTCGTAGCAGATCTGGATCGCGACCCGGCCGCAGTCGGTGTCGAACACCTCGACCTTCTTGCCGCCGGTGACACCCCACCACTTCCACTCCGATGGCGTGACGTGCAACTTGTACTGGCGGGCGATGGTGCCGTCGCGCCGGAACAGGTAGGCCGCGTTGTACAGCCAGCCGTCCTCGACCACGAAGTTGCTGCCGCCGACGATGTTGAGGTGGTGGCGCACCGCCAGGTCGGTGAACACCTCGAGGTACTGTGGGGTGAACTCGGCCAGCTTGCGTGCCGCCTCGCCGGGCCGCTTGGCGTCGACCAGCGACAGCAGCTGGGTGGTGAACAGCTCCGGGAACACCAGGAAGTCGCACTTGTAGTCGGAGGCGGTGTCGACGAAGAACTGGCACTGCCGCACGAACTCTTCGAAGGTGCCGATCGCGCGCATTTGGTACTGCACCGCGGCCAACCGCACGAGCTGCACCGCCTGGATCGAGCGCTTCTTGAACGGCCGGTAGTCGACGTTGGTCCACTCCATGTGCGTGGCCCAACCGGCGCTGTCCTCGTCGTTCGGCAGGTAGTCGGGGATGAGTTGCTTGAGCTCGAAGCCGTTGGACAGCTGCGTCGTCAGCACCGGGTCGTAAATCGTCTTGTCCTCCACGTCCTGCACGTACTCGTGCGCCGTCATCTTGTCCTTGTACTTGGCGTAGCCGGGGATGCGGCCGCCGATGACGATCCCCTTCAGGTTGCGCTCGCGCGCCAGCTCCTTGCGTGCCGCGTACAGCCGTCGGGCCAGCTTCATGCCTCGGTACGACGGATCGACCATGATCTCGATGCCGTACAAGACGTCGCCCTGTGCATCGTGGTTGCGGATGAAGCCGCCGTCGGCCACCGATTTCCAGTCGTGCCAGTCCGAGTACAGGTCGTAGTCGACGATGAGGCTTCCCGACGAAGCCACGAGCTTGTCGTCGTAGATCACGCCGATCTGCCCCTCGGGGAACAGCTCGAGCTGACTCTCGAACTGCGCGCGCGACCACGTCGGCATGCCCGGAAAGCACCGCTTCTGCAGGTCGACCACGGCGTCGAAGTCCTCCTGCGTCAGCGGGCGCACGGTGATGCGGGTCTCGAAGTCGCGCAGGTCGATCTCGGTCATCGAGCCATTGTGACGGGGCCGCAGAACGAACGCCACTCTTCGCGGTTTGGGTGCTTCGGCGAGTAGGTGCGTGCGGGGCGGCGGCGCCTACGCGTGCCGCGTTGCGCGGTTCTGCAGCTGCTGGATCAGCGGCGCGCCGCGAAGCGCAGCTCGTTGGCGCGACCGGCTGCGCGCAGCAACCACTGCGCGGCCCGCGCCACAGGGTTGGTCACGCCGCCGCCGCCGGGTGGCGCCACCACGCGTCGCACCTGCTCGAAGCCGGCCGAGGTCAGGGTGCGGCGCACCGCCGCGGCGGTGAAGAACTGCAGGTGCGTGTCGTTGGCGTAGCACGGTGCGCGCAGGCCACGCGCGCGGGCGGCGAGGGCCGCGGCGTTGGGGACGGTGAGGAGCAGAACACCGCTCGGCACCAAGACGCGGTGGATGGCCCGGCACACGGCGAGCGGCGCCTCGACGTGTTCCAGCGTGTTCAGGAGGGTGACGGCATCGAACGGACCGCGCACCTCGTCGAGCCGCGCGTGCAGCTGCGCCCGCGGCAGCAGGTCCGCGACGGCGGCGCGCGCCGACGGGTCGGGCTCGACGCCTTCGAGGGCGGTGGCGGGGTGGCGCGCTGCCAGGTAGGCGAGGAAGCCGCCGCTGCCGACGCCGACGTCGAGCAGGCGCGCGACGCCGCCGCCGCAGGCGCGCTCGAGCGAGCGGCACAGGCCTTCCCACACGTCTTCGTGTGTTGCGCGCCAGCGCGGCAGGCGCGGGTCGTCGGCCGCGCCGTAGTAGGCGGCGGCGTAGTGCTCGCGCAACGCCGCGCGGTCGAAGGTGTGCGCGTAGTCGAGGCCGCAGCGACGGCAGCGCACCAGGCGGCGGTGGCCGAGCACGCCGAGGGGACGCGCCGCGGCAGCGGGTTCCGCGCACGTGGGGCAACCGGGGCGCTCGATGGGCGCGGGTGCGTCAGCGGTCACGCGGCGTTCGTGCGGAGGTCTCGCGGCGGGGTGCCGACAGCCGGAGAGCGAGGAGGACGCGGGTCGACGTCACGACGGCGGCC
The DNA here is from genome assembly GCA_041398565.1 of Planctomycetota bacterium. Taxonomy (GTDB): domain Bacteria; phylum Planctomycetota; class UBA1135; order UBA1135; family UBA2386; genus DATGPD01. Next base: position 2,091,227 of record JAWKUN010000002.1, read on the forward strand.
TCGGCATGGCGCTCTCCAGGTAGGCCCGCACGTCGTCGCGTCCGCCGTGCCTGGCCCAGTGGACGGGCCGGCCCTTCCAGATCTTGTCGCACTGGTCGAGCCGAGCACCACGCTCGACCAGAGTCACGACCACGTCCATGTGTCCGGCGAGCGCGGCCTGGTGCAAGGGGGTCGCGTGTGCGTGCATGCCGCTCGGGTTGTAGCGATCGGGATCGGCCCCGGCGTCGAGCAGCAGCCGGACGGCCTCGGTGTGGCCGAGCATGGCCGCCAGCGCCAGGGCGGCCTGGACGTCTGCCGGGGCGGCGCGCACCACCATGTGCGCGACTTGCTCCGTCCGCCCGAGCCCGGCTGCCAGCGTCAGGTCGTCGACCTTGGCGCCGCGCGACACCAACAGCTCGGCTGCTTCGACGAACCCGAACAGCAGCGCCGTGCGCACGTTGGTGGCCCTGTGGAACCCATCGGCGTCTGCCCCGTGGTCGAGCAGCAGTGCCACCAACGGCAACTGGACGCCCGCCTGCGCCGGGTGTGTGCTCGAGACCAGGAGGCTCATCGTGGTGTGCTCGCCGCCGTACAGCGAGGCGAGGGCGTCGACCTCCGCTCCGGCCTGCAGCAGGCAGCGCGCGATCGCAACCGCGTTCGGTGGCGTCTTCTGCCGGTGTGCTTCGACGCCGTTGGCGGCCACGTAGTGCAGCAGCGTCGCGCGGTGGACGGGCGGATCGAAGCAAGTGACCCGCGTCGAGCGCGCGTGCACGAGATCGGGGTGTGCGGCGAGCAAGGCCTCGAGGGACGCCGAGTCACCGGTGACCAGCGCTTCCACGGCCAGCTCGAACGCACACACCGGCGAGGCGGGCGTCGCGATCGCCGTCACGTGCGCCGCGAGCGCGTCCCAGTCGCGGTAGCTCAGGAACCGCGCCAGCGCCAGGCGCGCGGCCGCTGCGTCGAGAGTGGCAGTCTCGAGTTCGCCCGGGGCAAGTTCGCGCGGCTTCCAGGGAACGTCGGGGTCACGGAAGTGCGGGTGGCTCTTGTGGACGAGTGCGAGCGCGTCGCCGTCGCCAGCCGCGAAGGCCAGGCGCAGCTGCTCGGCACGCGCTTCGTATTCGGCGAGCGGCGCCCGCAGCGGAGGGAGTGGGATCATGGGCTGCACCTGCTGCTGTCGGCAGCGTAGTCCGCCGGGTAGCTCGATGCGCTACGCTCGAACCGCATGAGTTGGCGCAGGTCATCTGGGAGCCACCGGCCCACGCTCGACTTGCACCGCGAACGCCTGCTGAAGCTGCAGGAACGAGTCCGGCAAGTTCGGCGAATTCTCGCGTCGCGCGAACGCGCGGCAGCCGGCGCGGGCTCCAGGCCGTCGGTGTTCAGCGGTGGAGCCTGGCTGGCAAGTGGCCGTCGGCGGCGACCTCGAACAGCAGGCGCTCGCTGCCGCCTGGCCCCGGCTCGAGCGCGAAGCGACCGCGATCTTCGGTCCGCGTGCTGACGCCGGCGACGCGCACGCGCGCGTCCGCAAGCGGTTCGCCCGTCTCGCTGCGCCACGTGCCCCTCGATCCGCGACACGGGCGCGTCCAGCGCCACGGTCAGCGTCGTCGGTCGCTGCGGATCGAGCTGCACCGGGCGGCGTGCGGTCGGGTGCGCCCCCGCATCGACAACGACGTCGTAGGCGCGGTCCGTGGCTTCGGTCGCGTCCGGGCCCAGCGGTAGGAACGGCAACGTGGCGCGACCGTCCGCATCGGTAGGGGCGGAGAACAGCAAGAGCACCGCCGGATGCACGCCGAGGATCGGCGACGGTTCCGGCCGCAGGGTTCCGAGCGGCTCCCAGCGCGGTTCGGCCACGACGCGCGCACCGGCGACGGGACGGGCGCCGCCGTCGATCACCTTCACCGTCAGCCCGGCGGTGGCGAACGGTTGCACGTCGACGTCGAGTCCGCGCCGGGCGCGCGTCGCGTCGACGCCGGCACAGCCGGCACCGTGCGGAGGGACGGCGACGAGGAGGGTGTCGGAGCCAGGCAAGACGCGGTCATCGGCCACGAACTCGCCGGCGGCGTCGGTCCGCGCCAGCGGCAGCAGGTCGCACAGCACCGAGGCCGGGCGCGACATGGCCCCGACCCGCATCGTGCTCAGGGAGACGAGCACGTGCGCCTCGGCGATGGGGGCGCCGCGCGCATCGACGACGCGGCCACGCACACCGGTGCCCGACGGCACCAGCACGCGACCGAGGTCGACGGTGCGCGTGCTCGCCGCCGTGTCGGGGGCGTCCGGGAACGACGGCCGCAGCGCCGCGCGCTGCGGCGCGCGCACCCACACCACCGGGTGCCGGGCGGTGAGTTCGTCCTCGATGGCGACGCGGAAGGAATCGTCCACCGCCGACGCTGCTCGAAGGACGCCCGCCGTGGCGAAGCCACGCTGTGCGGGGCCAGCGTGACCTCGCCGCCGGCGATCGGCGCCAGGGTCTTCTCGTCGACGAGCGTCCCGGTGACGGTGAGGCGTGGGACCCCAGGTAGGGGCGCGCGCGCCGCGACGGTCGCGACGTTCGTGGCGGTCGTCGTCGGCGACGCCTCGGCCGCCGGCGGTGGCACGACTCTTTGCGGCCTCGGCGTCGATCGGCCGCCGGCGGTGGCCGTCGCCGGCCAGCCACTCCACGTCGCGAAGCCCACCACCAGCGCGATCACCACTCCGGCCATGAACTTGGGTTTGCTCGCACGCAACGCCGTTTCGGCACATGCGTGGGCACGCCGGCGGGCCGGTCCGCCGTCCACGGGCAGGATCTCGGCGGTCCCCCATGTAGACGTCCGGGTTCATGCGGGTCGAAGGCACGCGCGCGGCGACCCAGGAGGGCGATCTCCAGAGCGATGGCGATGCCGCGCCGGTTCGTGGCCGACGTCGCGTTCCTTCGGGTGCGCGTCAGAACCTCCGCCGACGGGCTACACTCCCGTCCCGCATGAGCTACGCCGTTCCGCTCGCGCTCGCCGCAGCGATCCTGTTCGGCCCGCCCCCGACCCAGCTGCGCGCGCAGAGACAAGCCGGCACCGAGCGGTTGCCGAACATCGTGATCGTCTACGCCGACGACCTCGGCTATGGCGACCTGTCCTGCTACAACGAGCACGCGGGCTACGCGACGCCGCGCATCGACCGCCTCGCCGCCGAAGGCGTTCGGTTCACCGACGCCCACAGCCCGTGCACGATCTGCTCCCCGTCGCGCTACGGGCTGCTGTCGGGCAACCTGGTCTTGCGGACCGGCCGTGGGCCGCGCGCGTTCGAAGGACCCGGAGGCCCGAGCTACCTGGCACCCGGCGTACCGACCCTCGCCGACATGCTGCGCGCACAGGGCTACCGGACCGCAGTGTTCGGCAAGTGGCACCTCGGGCTCACCTGGTTCGACGCGGACGGCAAGAAGCTCGCCGGCGGCTTCGACAACGCGCGCCGGATCGATTACGCGCGCAGTTGTCCGCTGGTCGACGGTCCGCAGGCGCGCGGCTTCGACGTGTCGTTCGTGACGCCGAACTGTCCGACGACCGACCCCTTGTACCTGTACATCGAGAACGGCACGGTGGTGGCACCGGCGACCGAGCAGCACCGCAGCGCCACGCTGCCGAACCCGGGTGGCAAGTGGCGCTGGGACAACGACGAAGGCATCAAGTCGCCCGGCTACCACTTCGTCGACGCGGACGTGCTGTTCTACGAGCGGGCGCTCGGGTTCGTCCGCGACCAGCGCGCGCACCACGCGGAGCAGCCGTTCTTCCTGCTGCTGTGCACGCAGATCGCCCACGCGCCCGTGCTGCCGGCGCCGGGCTTCGAGGACGCGACCGCGGCCGGACCGCGCGGCGACTTCGTTCGCGAGCTCGACACGCTCACCGGCCGGCTGCTCGACCTGCTCGACGAGCTCGGAATCGCCGACGACACGCTGTTGCTGCTGTCTTCGGACAACGGTCCGGAGACGCGGCACACGGTCTGGATGCGCCACGATCACCACCACGACCCGGCGGGCGGCTTCCGCGGCATGAAGCGCGACGGCTGGGAGGGCGGCCACCGTGTGCCGCTCATCGCGCGCTGGCCGGGGAGGATTCCGGCCGGTCGCGTGACGTCGCAGCTGGCCAACGCGACGGATCTGTACGCGACGCTCGCGTCGCTGACCGGCCACGCGCTCTCGGACGACGTCGCCGTCGACAGCTTCGACCTGCTGCCGGTGCTGGCCGGCCGGCAGCCCGAGGACCGACCCGTGCGTCCGCACATGCTGACCCAGAGCTTCCGCGGCGAGTTCCAGCTGCGCTCGGGTTCGTGGAAGCTGCTCGCCCACCAGGGCTCGGGTGGCAACCGCTACGATCGCGGTGAGCTGGCCGAGTTCGCTGGGCCCGAGCGGGCGCCCGAGGCGCCGGGACAGCTCTACGACCTCGCGCGTGATCCGGGCGAGACGCAGAACCTGTGGTTCGACGAGCCGGCGCGGCGTGCCGAACTGCTGCAGCTGCTCGCCAAGTGCACCCGCACGGATGCGGGCCGCACGGCGCCGACCGGCCGCACGCCGCTCGGCCTGTCGGCCTTGCCCCGAGCGGCCGCGGCCGGCGACGTAGCGCCCGCACGGTCGCGGCCCAACGTGGTGCTGATCGTGTCGGACGACCAAGCGTTCTGCGACTACGGCTTCATGGGCAGCGACGCCGTCCGCACGCCGAGCCTCGACCAGCTCGCCGCAAAGGGTCTGGTCTACACCCGCGGCTACGCCACGCCGGTGTGCTCGCCGTCGCTCGCGACGCTGCTGACCGGCCGGTATCCGCACGAGCACGGCATCACCGGCAACGACCTGACCGCCGCGGGCCGCGACCGCAGTGCGCTCAAGGCGCGGCTGCTCGCCAACCCGGTGTTGCTGCCGCGCGCGCTGACCGACGCCGGCTACCTGACGATGCAGACCGGCAAGCTGTGGAACACGACGTACCGCGACGTCGGGTTCACGCACGGCATGACCGACCAGGGCTCCCGCCACGGCGACCACGGCCTGTCGATCGGCCGCGAGGGCATGGCGCCGATCCTCGAGTTCGTCGACACGGCCGTGGCCGCCGGCAAGCCGTTCTTCGTCTGGTACGCGCCGATGCTGCCGCACCAGCCACACAACCCTTCCGCCGAACGCCTGGCGCGCCAGCGCGGCAAAGGCCCGAACGAGCCGGCCGAGAAGTACCACGCCATGGTCGAGTGGCTCGACGACACGATCGGCGAACTCGACCGCCATCTGCACGACCGCGGCGCCGCCGACGACACGCTGGTCGTGTACCTGGCGGACAACGGCTGGGATGGCGCCGGCGGTCTCGCGTCGCGGCGGGCGAAGCTGACGCCGTACGAGCTCGGCATCCGCACACCGATCGTGCTGCGCTGGCCGGGACACGTGCTCCCCGGACGCGACGAGGAACACCTGGCGTCGATCGTCGACGTCGTGCCGACCATCCTGCGCGCTGCGGGCATCGAATCGCCCGCGTCCGTTCCCGGGATCGACCTGAGCGACGCCACGGCCGTCGCTGCGCGCCGAACGATCTTCGTCGAGGCCTTCACGCACGACATCCTCGACCTCGAGGATCCACGCGCGAGCGTCACCGCGCAGGTGGTGATCGATGGCTGGCACAAGCTGATCCTGCCCGGCACGACGCGTCCGAAGCGGGCGCACGCCGCGGCGCCGACGGCGCCGGAGCTGTTCGACCTGCGCGTGGACCCGCTCGAGACGACCGACCTCGCCGCGCAACAGCCGGAGACCGTCGCGCGGTTGCGAGATCTGCAACGGGCGTTCTGGCGCGTGCGCTGACAGCCGCCGTCGTTCGGGTCGCCTTCGACCCGCAATGCGGTGCGTGGCCTCCTGGCATCGGATCGCTCGGCTGGCCGCGGCGGCCCGAACCGATGGCGCGAAGCGTCGACGAGGTGAGCGCGACCGTGGATCCGATGACGATCATGGCCGGGAAGCCGTACACCACGCAGCGGTTGAACACCGCTTCGCGGCAGGAAGCGATGGTGCAGGCGTACGCCAGGCTGCCGGGGACGATGGTCGGTGTGTGCCCGTCGACGTCTTCGAGTAGCACGCGACCGTCGTTGGCGAAGAGCCGCATGGCGGGATAGACCCCCGGCACCGACGCGACGATCACGCTGCGCAGCACGAACTGCCGCCCCGCCGGCAAACCGGTGATCTCCAGCCACGGCCGGCGCCGTGAGCGCGCTGCTGGTGATCTCTACCTGGCCTCGACCGAGCACTGTGAGCGTCTTGCCGGTCGTGAAGCCGTCGTAGGTGCCGGCGCGCACCAACAGGGTGTCACCGTCGGCCGCCGCCGCGACCGCCGGTGGGATGTCGGTGAAGTCGGTGCCGGCGCCGTTGGCTTGATCGGCGACCCAGGTGCGACCTTACGCCGCCGCGGCGATCGGCAACAAGCAGGGCAGGACGACGCGTTTGACGAGTGTGGTCGACATCGGATTCTTCTCGGTGGTTCTCCCGGTTGGGTCTTTTCGGTGCGGCCCCGGTGGGACCATCCTCCCGCGTCGGCGCACCTCGAGCAAGCCGCGCCGAGCCCCGCCACGCGCCGAGCCCGGGTGCACCCGCGCAGCCACCGCGGATCGAGGGGCGGCGGGGTCCCGTGGGCCGGCCGCCGCTCGGAGCACCCCGCCCAAGCCCCGCCGGCATCCAGCCCGAGGACGGCCACTCCCGCCCGCCACCTTGCGACGCCTACGCGAGCTGCGAGGGCGGCCGGCGCCGACGGCTTGGCCGTCGACCCAGAGGTCAGCCGCCTGCCGTCACGTCCCGATCACCATGTGCACGGCGCTGCTGAACGCCTGATTGCCGCTGCCGGAGAAGTCGCCGAGCATGTTCTGGAGGATCAGCTCGAGGCCGTCCAATCCCGCCGGGATCGGCAGCGTGCCCGTGTGGGTCGTGCCGGACGATTGGAACCAGACATCGATCGTGGCCCAGAAGTCCGCGAGATCGAAGTAGAGCCAGCAGTCGTTGCCGTACGGCAAGAACGGCTTGCTTGGCACACCGACGAACGTCGCGCCGTACCAACCCACGGGAACGTGGGTCGACAGCAGAATCTGGGTCTGCCCCCCCACCGGGTTGGTGGCGGCGAGTTCTGGAAACGGCGTGCTCGGTCCGCATCCGGTCCCCTCCTTCCACGCCGTAGCGCCGGCGTCGTAGACCCACAGCTCCCGTCCCTCCGCGCTGGTCACGGCGGAGAAGTAGAACTGGTTCTTCGACTGGAAGAACCGCGGCCGGGCGCCGTAGCAGGTCATCGCCGGATCGACGGCAGTCGCCCCGGTGATGTCGGCAACGCGTCGCGTGCCCACATCGGTCCCGTCGGTGATCCATAGCTCGACGCCGTGCCCCGCCACGCCGTCCGACGCCCGGAACAGCGCCCGCCCGTGGCCGGCGGGCGTCATCAGCCGCGGCTCACCGCTGTTCGGGATACCGAACCGGCTCCCGGGATCGATGTCCTTGACGAGAACCGTTCCCGCGGCGGTGCCGTCGGTCTTCCACAGCTCGTAGCCATGCGCGTCGTCCCATGCCCGGAACACGGCCTCACCGTTCTGCAGGTCGGCGAACCAGCCAGGCTCCGAGCCGCGGGAGCCCGGGACCAGGTCGGCGATCATGCGCGTGCCGGCGACAGTGCCGTCGGAGAACCATGGCTCGGGGCCGGTCGCGGCGGTGCCATGCGTGAACAGCACACCGTTGCCAAAGGGCGTGATCGACGCGCCCCCGTCCGTCAGCTGGAACACCCCCGCAACCCCATCGCTCACGAACAGACCATCGCCATTCGTCGTTCCGTCCCTCGCTGCGAACACGAACCGGCCACCAGTGTTGAACAGCTCGGTGAAGTTCCGATCCGGTCCGAGTGGCAGTCCTGTCGACACGCCCGGGATCATGTCGCTGAAGAGGGATGCCGTTTGCCCGTCAGTTCGCCACGGCTCTACGCCATGGAGCCCGTCGTCGGCCCAGAAGTAGATCCAACCGTGTACCAAGGAGAGGTTGCGCGGATCCGGGCTGCCCGGTACCTGGCGAATCGTGAAGAACTGACCCGCGGCTTGGCGGAGTCCGGTCCACCCCGTGGAGTCAGTTTCCGCCAAGAGGGGATCCTGAATGGTCCCGTCGAGGGGTCGTAACGGGCAGATGTATGCGGGCTCCCCAGCCGGGATGTCGAAAGCCCGGAGCGTGGTCGGGTCCACGTACCACAAGGCTTCTGCTTGCGAGATCTGGTCATTGCGGGCAGCCAACCAGAATGGGCCGTCGCCGTCCGCCATCAGATCAACGTTGCTGCTGGGGTTGCCCGCGAGATTGGCGATCATGGCTGTGCCCGCAGCCGTGAGATTCGTTTTCCATGGTTCACGTCCCACCGCGCCGTCGGAAGCCGCAAAGAGCAGGTCATTGCCCAATCGGACGAATCTCGAATGTCGTGGGGGTGCATAGCCTGGTTCGCCCGTTCCTCGCACACCATCCCCATTCGGGTCGAGGTCGACCACCATCCTCGTGCCGGCGGCAGTGCCATCGGTCATCCAGAGTTCACGGCCATGCACGCCATCGTCCGCGGTGAACGCCACGAATCCGCCGAACTCGACAAGCTCCTCCGGATCGGACCTGTTGACACCCGGATTGATGTCGGCAACCAATTGTGTGCCGGAGATCGAACCATCCGTGATCCAAAGCTCACGTCCGTGCACGCCATCGTCCGCAGTGAACAACACGCGACCGCTCAGCTCTGTCAACCAAGTTGGCCGCGAACTATCACCTCCGGGCAACAAATCGATGAAGGGAGCCGTATGGCCGGTGGCGATGCTGGTCACCCAGAGCTCGACGCCACTCGTGCCGTCATCCGCCGCGAAGAGGACGGTGGGGACCGGAGCGGAGATGATCCTGGTGGCGCCGTAGGGAGACGAAGAGCCATTGAGGTTGATGTCACTGACCATGCGTGTCCCTGAGGCCGTCCCATCCGTGACCCATAACTCCCTTCCATGCACGCCGTCATTAGCGGCGAAGAGCACGTGGCCGGGCACGTCGGATTGATAGAATATCCCAGGGCCCGAGTCTCCCGACGCGTTGATGTCTGCCACCATTCGAGTACCGGCGTTCGTGCCGTCCGTTGCCCATAGCTCCCGTCCATGGATCCCGTCGTTAGCGGCGAAGTACGCGAGCCCGGTCACCGGGTCGGCCGTGAATTCGTAGAAAACAAAGGACTCCGGAAAGTCCATCAGCATGCGAGTCCCAGAGCTGGTGCCGTCGCTGATCCAGGGATCAAGACCATGCACTCCGTCATTCCCGTTGAAGAGCAGCAGACCGCCGGGAAGGACCGTCGAGCCATGCATTGTCGCTCCGGAGTCAGCGCCAGGCCAGATATCCTTGATGAGTTGAACGCCCGAACTGCCTTGCTTCCAAAGCTCTTGGCCAATGGCGCCGTTGCTGGCGGTGAAGAACAGCGTGGTGCCGGCCACCCTGAGCTCGTCCACATACGCGCTGCCGTTCGGGTTGATGTCGCGCACCATCAACGCTCGCGAGCCGTCAGTTCGCCACAGCTCTCGGCCGGCCTCGGTCTCGGCCGAGAAGTAGCACCAGGCTCCCAGCGTCACGAAGGCGCGGGGATCGCTGGATTGCTCCGGCAGCACGTCAAGGAACAGGCGCGGGTTCTGGCTAGCAAGGGCTGGTGCGAGGACGAAGACGGCGACGGCGACAGTGGTGGTTCTCATGACACTCGCTCCTGGAAAGGCGGGCAGCGGCTCGGCCACGGCATGACGGGTTGCAGAGAGGCACCGTGGACCACGAGCGGCCCCACGGAGGAATGCAGCGCGACCCCGAGGTCGCACCGTGAATCCGGCCTTCCTCCCGAACTTCGGAAAGGAAACCGCACGGTCCGCTCCCGTGGATGACGTTGCTGGCGGTCGCGTCTGCGACCGCGAGCCCCCTGACGGCGCCGCGCCGGACGCGCCGTGATCCGAGGTCGCCAAGAGGCCGTAGCCCTCGGCCACGCACCGGATCGAGCCGCAGTTGTCGCCGCCCGTCATCTGCGACGAGGTGAACGCGACCGTGGATCCGATGACGATCATGGCCGGGAAGCCGTACACCACGCAGCGGTTGAACACCGCTTCGCGGCAGGAAGCGAAGGTGCAAGCGTACGCCAGGCTGCCGGGGACGATGGTTGGTGTGTGCACGTCGACGTCTTCGAGCAGCACGCGACCGTCGTTGGCGAAGAGCCGCATGGCGGGATAGACCCCCGGCACCGACGCGACGATCACGCTGCGCAGCACGAACTGGCGCCCCGCCGGCAATCCGGTGATCTCCACCACGGCCGGCGCCATGAGCGCGCTGCTGAACGCCTGATTGCCGCCGCCGGAGAAGTCGCCGAGCATGCTCTGGAGGATCAGCTCGAGGCCGTCCAACCCCACGGGGATCGGCAGCGTGCCTGTGTGGGTCGTGCCGGACGATTGGCACCAGACATCGATCGTGGCCCAGGAGTCCGCGAGATCGAAGTCGAGCCAGCAGTCGTTGCCGTACGGCAAGAACGGCTTGCTCGGCACACCGACGAACTTTGCGTCGTACCAACCGCGCGCCGGCACGCGGCTGGCGCGGCCATCTTCGACCGATTCTCGGGCATCGTGTGTCTACCAGATCTTCAGGCCGGTCACGTCGGTGAAGCGGGCGCCACCCGGAGTGACTGCCACCGCTTGCAGGAACAGCTTGCTGCCGACCGCGCTGGGAACGACCACGTTGATGTTCGCCATTCCCAGTCCGGGCACGGTGGACGACAGCAACGTCGCCGGGATCGTCGGCCGTGCTGGCGAGGAAGGTCTCAAGGTTTGCGGCGAGGAGCCGATACAGAGCGGAGGTCTCGGACTGTCGGCGTTGCCAGGTCCTGGCGATGGAATCCACCGCCCGGACGAGTGGCCTGAGACGGGCGTTCGGTTACGGAGGTAAACCCAGCGCCCCGGGGCCCGTCGCGCCGCCGCGGCGCTGCCGCTCACCCTCGAGGCCAGCCTGCCGGTGGCGATCCCGGCCAGTTCACCGCTGCGCGGCGTGCCCCTGATCGAGCAGTGGGTGACGGTCGACCTGGCGACGCCGGCCTGCACGACGTTTCGGTTCGACCAGTCAGATGCGCTGCGGGTCGTGATCGAGTGAGCGCGCGCCGGCGTCCCGCCGCAGTCGTCTGGTTCTGCGCCGGTGCCGGCTGCGACGCCGGAGGCGCGTCTTGCGGGAGCGAACGTGGGCCCGCGCGGCCAGACGTGGCGGTCTGAACCTCGTACGCGCCCGCCCGAAACCGGCCCCCCTCAGCGGTGCTTGTCGGCCTGGTCCGGCTTGTTCCAGCGCTCGTACAGAGTCGCCAGCGCCGCGTGCGCGCGCTTGGTGGCGTCGGCGTCCTCGCCGACCGCAGCCTGCAGTGCCGTCAGGCTCTCGATCAGGTGCGCCTCGGCGGCGGCGAAGTCCTGCAGCTCGGTTTCGCAGCGACCGAGGTTGATACGGAACATGGATGTGCTGATCCGGGCAGCCCCCAAGGTGCGCACGCTGCCCTCGGTCGCCTCGCGGAACAGTGGCAGCGCCTCCTCGGCGCGGCCCTTCTTCAGCAGGATGGTGCCGAGCTGGTTGCACGAGATGAGGAGATGGTAGTCGTCCGCGGGCAGGAGCCTTCGGCGCAGGCTCAACGCCTCGCGCGCGTGTTGCTCGGCCGGCTCGAGCTTGCCGTGCCGCTCGAGACAACGGGCGAGGCCGTTGTGCGTCCAAGCGGTCTGGGCACCCACACCGAATCGTTCGGTCTGGTCCCGCAGCAGCTCTTCGAACTCGAACTCCGCCTCGTCGAGTCGATCCATGTTGACCAGCACCTCGGCGAGGTCGTTGCGCGCGTCGAGCGTCCGTACGTGCCCGCGGCCCATTACCGCCACGCGATCGGCAAGCACCCGGCGCAGCAGCGGCAGCGCTTCGTCGGGTTGCTCCGCGCAGTACAGCACCCACGCCAGCGAGCCTCGCACGTCCATCGCCACGGCGCTGCGAGGGCCCGAGATGCGCTCGCGGCGCTCGAGTACGTCGCGCAGCTCTTTCTCGGCCGCCTCGCGCGCACCGTTGGTCGACTCGGCCAGGGCCGCATGGGTCCGTGCCGTGAGCAACAGGTCGTCGTCCTCGTCCAAACGCAACCGCTGGCAGCGCTCCAGCGCTTCACGGGCGATCGGCTGGAAACCGCGGTCGGCGGCGGCCCACAGCACGTCGGCGAGCGCGTGCATGGCGCCGAGAGTCTGGCGCGCATCAGGACCGTGGGTGCGCTGCGTGCCCTCCAGGCCGGCGCGCGCGAACTCGCCAGCACGGGCGGTGTCGCCCGTGCCCAGGCAGGCCTTGGCCAACGCCAGCGTGGCGGCGATCGTCTCGGCGTGGTCGGCGCCGTACATCCCCAGCAGGAGTTCGTGCGCGCGTTCGAGCTCGGGCCGCCCCTTGTCGGGGAAGCCGATGTGCGTGTAGGTGGTGCCCAGGGTACGGCGGGTCGCGGCCTCGACCTCGGGCAGGTCGGCGAAGCGGGTGCCGATGGCCGCGGTGGCGGCGTCGAGCACATCGACCACGCGCAACTCGGTCCCGCCGAGGGTTCCGCTCACCTCGGCGTCTGGTCCCGCCAGCAGGTCGGCCAGCACGCCACGCGTCGCCGCGGCGATGTGCAGATCGCGCACGGCCGCGCGGCGAGCCCGCACCGCGTCGGCGAACAGCCACGCCATCGCCAGTGAAGAGACACCGAGCACCACCAGAACGGTCGCCGCCACCGGGCTGCGCTGAGCGAAGCGCCGCACCCGCAGCACCGGTCCGGCGCTCCGCGCGGCGATCGGCCGGCGGGCGAGCGCCCGGCGCAGGTCGTCGCGCAGTGAACGCGCGTCGCGATAGCGGTGCCCGACTTCGGGGGCCATCGCCGTGTCGACGATGGTCTCCACCTCCGGACGCACCTGGCTGTTGAGCGTGCGCAGGCGCGGTCGCTCGCCGCGCAGGATCGCGCGCTGCACTTCCTCGCCGGTGGTGCCGGCGAACGGCAGCCGGCCGCCGAGCAGTTCGAACAGGGACACGCCGAGCGCATACACGTCGGTGCGCCCGTCGGGCGGGCCGTCGCCGCGCAGGCTCTCGGGCGCCATGTAGGGCAGCGACCCTGGGTTCTGGCCGGTGCGGGTCACTCGACTCTGGCCCTCGGCGTGCGCCAGACCGAAGTCGATCAAGATGGCGCGGCCGTCGGCGGCGAGCATCACGTTCGAGGGTTTCACGTCGCGGTGTACGACCCCGTGCGCGTGCGCGTGCGCCAGTGCGTCTGCCATCTCCGCAGCGATGCGCAGGCACGCGTCCTCCCATCCGCCCGCGAACAGTTCGGCATCGACTTCGGCGCCGGCGGCGGCGGCGAGGTCGCGCCCGGTTCGCGCGGGCGGCGGTTGCCGTGCGAGGTCGGCGACAGCGGCCGCGAGGCTGCGGCCTTCGATCCACTCCATCGCCAGGAACGGCACCCCGTCGGCGTCGCCGGTGGCGAACAACGGCGCGATCGCGGGGTGCTCGAGGCGCGCGACCGCGTCGGCTTCGCGGCGGAAGCGCTCGCGTGCGCCGGCGAACCACTGGTGCTCGGGTCGGATCAACTTCAGGGCCACCGTCCGCCCCATCGACACCTGTCGGGCCAAGTAGACCACGCCCATACCGCCACCGCCGAGCCGGCGCACCAGGTGGAAGTCGCCGAGGCGCTCCGGCCACGGCCCGGGGCCGGAGGGGTGGGGCGGCGTGGGCTCCGGCCGCCGACCGGCGCCGACCGCGTGCGCGAACATGTCGGTGTCCGCCAGTTCGCGCAGCATGCGCTCCACCTCGTCGCGCAGAGCCGGGGATTCTTCGCAGATGCGCAGCAGCGCCGCGGTCCGGTGCTCGGCCGGCGAGGCGGCCATCTCGGTCAGGCCTTGCTGCAGGATGTCGAATTCGTCGTCCATGACATAGCGTGGATGGTGCGGGCCGCGTGCCCGACACGGACCGCCCCCGACCACGGGTGCGTTTCCCGTCGGGCCCTCCGGATCCGTGGCCCGCATCTTAGCCCTTCCTCGGGCAGGGGTACGGGCCTCGAAGCCCTTACCATCCGAGGCGGTCGGCACCGATGCCTCACGACGACACCTCGGCCCTCCTCCAGCGCAGCAACGCCGGCGACGCCGACGCTCTGGCGGCCTTGCTCGCGCGCGACCTGCCCTGGATCAGGATCCACGTGCGCGCGCACCTGCCCCCGGTCCTGCGCCGGGCCGGCGACACCGACGACTTCGTCGGCGAGGCGGCGCTCAGCGTGCTGCGCCATGGTCCGCGCTTCGTGCTGGTCAAGCGCGAGCACTTCCGTGCCCTGCTGGCCAAGGTCGTGCTCAACATCCTGCGCATGCGCCACCGCGAGCTGCACGCGCTCAAGCGCGAGCCCGACCTCGAGCGACCGATGCTTTCGGATACCCAGCTGTACCTCGGCTGCCGACCCGTGCGCGAGGTGCCCAGTCCCGATCGCGTCGCCCAGGAACGCGAAGAGAAGGAGTGGTTGCGCCTGGGCCTGCTCCTGCTCGACTCCCCGGACGTGGAGGTGCTCGACCTGCACCGGCAGGGTCTGAGCGACCGGGAGGTCGGTGAGCGGCTGGGGATCGCCCACAACGCCGCGCGCATGCGTCGGTCTCGGGCCGTGGACCGGCTGACGCGCGTGGTGGGGCTGCTCAAGGGCGGCCGGCTCGACGAAGCGCTGGCGCCGCGTACGGGCACCGAGCCGTAGCGGTCGCCGCGGGTGATCGAGGGCAGTGGGAACGGGCGGGCGCTCGGGCGACTGGCCAGAGTGACGCGCTGAGCGCCGCGCCGGGACCGGATTCGGACCCGTTTCGTCGGAACCCGGTCGGGTGCGTGACGTTCTCCGGCCGCTCTCCGGTTCCGCCAGCACCCCGAAAGACTCGCCTCGTCTGCCGTCGCGCGCGCCCCTCCTCGCCCTCACCCTCGCCGCCTGTGCCACCGGCAACCTCGGACTCGCGCGGGATAGGAAGAGCAAGCTGCGTCCCTCGGGTTTGGTCCTGGGGGGCGGGTGTGGTTTCGGGCGCGGCTTGCACGGTGCTCGGTCCCACGGGTTGAACGGGAGGGTGTTCTACCCGGTGAGCATGGTCGTGGCGGCGATGGGTGTGGCGTCAACGCCCCCTTCGCTCTCCTCACTGGCCGGTTTGGGTGACCGCCGAGGTCCTGGCTCAGTTTGTCCAGCGCGTTGTGGAACATGTGCAGGAGTTCGTTCCGTGCCTCTCGACTCGAGCCGGTGATGTCGGCGGGAATCTCCTCGGCCATGTCCGACGTGACCGGCGCTCTTCCTGCGCGCCGCAGGTGCTCGAGCACACGTTCCGCGCGATCCCGATGAAGTGGCCACGGTAGCCTCGGGTGTCGCGTCGTGCCGGGCACGGGGGCAAGCGCCGGACTTCGCGCGCAACCCGTGCGCCTCGCGGCTCACCCATCCTGGCGATGGACTCCATCGCCAGGACCACGAAGCGCTCGACGAGTCGTTGCGCGAGTGAATCGCGTGGGCTTCAGCGGACACGATCGAGGTTTCGCCGCAAGCGGCCGTCCACCAGCTTCCAGGCTCCGCGCGAGGTGAGTTGGGATGCGAGTTCGGCTGGCGGGCGTCGCCCGTCGGGAACGGACCAGGACTCGAACCTGAACCTGTTGCTGGTGCGCGCGACCCAGGCGCCGTCCGCGGAGAACTCGATCCACGGCGTGCGGTTCGAGGTCGTTCTCACATCGTGGGAGACCGGCGCCGTCCCGGTGGCGTGGCGTACGAGCGGCGCGCCCGTGTTCGCATCGAACACGACGAGATCTCCGTCCGCGCCCGGGATCGCCACGGTCACTCCATCGGGTGCGAACGCGGCCACGTAGCGCGCTTGTCCCAGAAAGCCGTCCACCTCCATCTCGACGGTCTGCCCGCCGCGCGTCATGTCCAGAATCGTCGTCGACGGGCCGACCCACAGGAGATCGCACTGGATCGGCAGGGGCGTTTCGCCGCCGTGCGCGACAGCAACAAGCGGGTTTGTACCCTCGATCTCGCGACCGGGTCTCTGCTGAGCCACCAGCTGGAGTCCCTACGAACCTCGCGCTTGCGCACTTCTCGCCGGACAGCAAGGTCGTCGCGGCCATGAGCCGGGACGCGAACACTCTGTGCTTGTTCGACGCCGAGGCTGGTCGTTTCCTCGCCGAGCTCACTCGAGGGGAGGATCAACAAGCGAGGAGTTTCGGAGCATTCGATCGGAACGGCGATCGGATCGCCGCGGCATTCGGCCGCGAACTCTGCGTGTGGAGCACGCGGGACGGAAGCTTCCTTGGCTCGTATCCGACGTCGGCAGCAAACGAAGCCGTGTTCTGCCCGATGAGTGATCGGATCCTCGCCAACAACTCGCCTACGGACCGCATTGCATGGGGAAGGCCGGTTCGGGCGGAGCCTTCGTCGTGCCGGCGTCGGTGGCGGCGACGCCCATCCGCCGCAGGACCTCGAAGCGCCGGCGCAGCTCTCGGGCGGCCCCCGTGTGCTCCGCGCACAGGTCCTCGAGGCCGGCCGACGACTGGTCGGCCGGGCGCTCGAGCAGCTCACGCGGCAGGTCGTCGACTCGTTCCATTGCGGGCGCGCGCGGACGCGCACGATGCCGCGGCGGCGCGGCGCGACCAGGAGACGGCGGCGCCCTCAGTCCGCGCGCGGCAGGTCGGCCAGCCGGCACAGGGCGATGACTTCGCGCCGGTCCGGCGACAGGGTCTCCATGGCGCGCTCCAAGGATGCGCTCGCCTCCTGGCCGAGCGCGATTCGACTCGGCGAATCCGCGGCTGCCCGAGGATCGGCGTGCGCGTCACCGTCCAAGGTCGCCGGTCGCGCGCCCGGGCTGCGCTTGTGCGCCGCATGGCGCCGCAGGCGTTCGCGGACCTTGTTGAGGGCCGCGGTGAACAGCCAACCGCGGAAGCGGGTCTCGCCCTGCCACGCGAAGTCGGGGCCTGCCTCGAGGACCTCGCGACACGTCGACTGCACCAGGTCGGAGACGGATTCGTGCAAGCGCTGTTCGACGTCGCTCTGCGACCGGATGAACGCGCGTAGGCGCGGCAGGTAGCTCACGAGCGCCTCGTCGACACTGCGCTGGTCGCCCTACGAGGCGCGCAGCGCCAGGGCTTCGGCATGGGTCGCGGCATCGTCTTGGGCAGTGGCTATCCTAGGGCAGTTGCTCGAAGGTTGCGTACGCCCCGCGCCCCCTCGCCGGCGAGGATTGCGCTGCAGACAGCGCCACCGGTCGTTCAATGCGCGGGGCCGACGTCGAACGCGTCGTCGACCGTGACCGAGACGCGGTAGGCGCCGATGTTGTTCTGCCAGTGTTCGTTGTCGTTGACGACGAACTGCAGCATGCCGGGGGTGTCCTCGTTCTCCCCATCGAGGTGCGTGCCAGCGTAGCGGCGCTGGCCGGTCGGTCCGACGCGGTAGAGCACCGACCCCCAGCGGAAGCCCTCCTGCAGCTTGCGCTTGCCGGGCAGCGTCTCGAACAGACCGTCGGGGCCGGTGGCCCAGCCGTCCTCGTCGAACGACAGGCGAATGAAGCCCTGCGCGTCGGCGCGGATCCGCGACCTGCTGCGCGGCACGATGCCCGTCGTGACCCAATCGACGTAGGTGCAGTCGTGCAGGGCATGCAGTTCGAAGGTGCGCGTCACCTGCTTGCGGGCGACGCAGAGGAACCGCAAGTCGGCGACGTCGATGGTGGCGGGCGCGTCGCGCGGGGGTGGGGAGCCCGCGTCCAAGGGTGTGGCGAGCGCGAGGGTCAGGCGAGCGTCGGTGCGGGGTTTGCCGCGCAGGACCGCGCCCGTGGCCAGGCGCAGCATCGCGAGGCTCCGGTCCTTGCAGTCGGCCCCGGCGGGCAAGAGGCGTGCGAACAGGCGATAGCGCGAGTCGGGCTCGTGGGCGTCGGTGTCTGCAAGGCTCTGCAACAGCGGCGTGACGACCGGCAGCCCGATCGCGAGGAGTTCATCGGTGGCGACTGCGGCCTGCTGGCGATCGGCGCTCGCCAGCAGGGGAATGTCACGGGCGATGAGCCGCGCCTCGTGCTCGCTCGCCGCGGTGCCCATGTGGAGGGACAAGACGTCGGCGAGCGGGAACTGGCGCTCGTCGCCGTCGACGCTGAAGTGCAGCGTCTGCGCGGACACCCGTCCAGACCAGTTGTGGCCATCGCGCGTACCGAGCCAGACGTCGACCGTGTTCGGCGCGGGAGTCGAAGCGTCCTGTGGCCGGACCGCGGCGGTACCTAGGGCGAGCACGACAGAGAGAAACGCGGCACGGGGTGTCCATCGCATGGCCCGTAGCGTGCCGTGCGCCGCGCGCACGGTCCATCGGCGAGCGCGCGGACGTCGCTTTGCGCGGCGCGGCGGCGCGGCAACGGACGATCGCGTCCGGCTCAACGCGGCCCTGCCCCGAGCCCGTACTTGCGCCGGTAGGCGGCGAGCCGTTCCTCGAGCATGTGCGCCTGGTCGGGCGGTGTCTACAGCCGCTGGCGCTGTTCTGGCCCGACCTCGTGGCCTTCCGCGGCATCTTCGCCATGCCCGATTTCGCCTTCGGCCCGTTCTTGACCGACGCCGGCGGCAACTACGCGTACCCCCTCGCGATCCCGGCGAACTGGGTCCTCGATCGCACGGTGTGGGCGCAGTACTTCACCTTCCCTGGCGGCGGCGTCCCTCTGTTGGGTTCGAACCCGGTTTCCTTCGTGATCAAGTCGTAGGCGCACGTCGCCGGTCCGGGTGGCTCGATCGTCCGAGACCTGGGCCATCACCTACAACCCGGGGTGGTGGGGATCGGTGCTGGCTCTTCCTCCCGCTTCCTGTCTGGTCCGACCCGTTCACGAGCGTGAGCACTGGCGCCGGCGATTTCCAAGATGGTGCGTTCCTCGGCAGGTGGCCTCCGACATCGGCGCAGTGGCGGCAAGGGCGATCCCTTCTGCTTCCGGGAACGCCGCGTGGCGGCGATGTGGAACTTCTGAGGCCCGAGGGCTCGCCACGTAGCGGATGGCCTCGGCCAGCGGTCCTGCGCGCAGGACCTTGGTGAGGGTGACCTCTCCAGGTCCGGAACTTGTCGGGCACCGGCTTCGACGCTTGCTGCCGCAGGTCGGCGCGCGCCTTGACCTCGAGTCGCCATTTGCCGGTAGCCGCCAAGGGCATCGGCCCTGCGGACGAAAGCGGCGAGCCGTCCGGCGCCGTGATAGAGTCCGGCCATGTCCGCGATCCCAGGTTCCGTGCTGCGCGCAATCGCGCATCTCTCGGCGCGGGAGGTGCGGCTGATCGCGGCGCGCCATCGTGGGGAGATGGAAATGCTGGAAGGTGCCGACAAGGTGCAAGCGCTGCTCGCTGCCGTACGGATCCTCGACGAACTCCGTGCGCCGTACGCGCTGATCGGCGGCGTCGCAGTCGGCCTGCACACTCGGGTGCCGCGAGCGACGCTGGACACGGACCTGGCAGTACGCACGACCCATCGCGGCCCGACGCTGACCGCCGCCTTCGTGGCGGCAGGATTCGTACTACGCGGCGAACACCCGCACAGCGTCAACTTCCGGCACGCGAGCGGCGAACCCGTGCAACTGGCGTTCGACGTCGTGTTCGATCCGATGCTCGATCGGGTGGCCGTGTTCGACGTCGACGGCGTCGAGGTGCGCGTCGTCGCCAAGGATGACCTCATCGCGATGAAGCGCCGTGCCGCTGCCGACCCGACCCGCCGGCGCAGCAAAGTGCTGCGTGACCAGGCGGACGTGGAGCTGCTGCTCGGCGACATCCCGGACCCCGACGAAGGCTGGTAGGAAGGTCGTTCGCAGCGGACCGCCAATGCCGGCGACGTCACCTTCTTCCAGGCGGTCGCGCCCGAACTCACTGCCAACAACTGGGGCTTGGTGCTCTCCAACAGCGTCCAGTTCCACCCGTGGGCACCCTGGACGCCGGTGCCGGTCGGCATGGTCGACCCGCAGGGGCTGGGCAACAGCGGCTCGCCGCGAGGCAACCAGGGGATGATGGTGCGCTTCGAGTAGGGCACCGGCCCGATTCGCAGGAGGCGTGAGGCCGGGCTGGACGATGTTCTTGCATGCGATTCGTGCTCGGTTTCGGGCCTGGCTCACGATCTGCCGCACGCGTGGCGGGTGCACTGGCCGTCGCCATGCTCGCGACTGTCACCCTGCGGGCGCAGGCGCCGGACACCGCGGCTCCGCCACTGCCGGCCAGCACGGAAGACGCCGGTTCCCCCGCCACCGTGGTGCTCAGCTCCGACTTCACCACCCACTACTTCTTCCGGGGGATCCTGCAGGAGGACCGCCGGGTCATCGCGCAGCCGGCCCTCGAGATCGGCAAGCCCCTGCTCGAGGGTGGTGACGGCCTGTTCGAGTCGGTGACCCTGACGCTCGGCCAGTGGAACAGTCTGCACAGCGGCGCCACCGGCAGCGGCGGGGACGGCGGCGATGCCTGGTACGAATCCGACACCTACGCCGGTCTGTCGGCGACGCACGGCGCCTTCACATTCGGTGTGACCTACACCGCCTACGCCTCGCCAACGACCGCTTCGCGACCGTACAGGAGGTGGCGGGGTCGTTGGCCTTCGACGACGGTTCGTGGTGGTCGGGTGCCTTCACCGGCTTCCACCCGACGGCCACCGTCGCCTTCGAGACCAATGGCCAGGTCGACGCCGGCCAGCATCCGGGCATCTACGCCGAGTTCGGCATCAGCCCGACGCTGAAGTTCTCGTTGCGACCGCCCCGCGACGCGGCAGCGGGCAGCACCCGGCCGCAGCTGACGCTGAGCGCACCGATCACGGTCGGCCTCAGCGTCCACGACTACTACGAACTGGCTGGGCGCGACGACACGTTCGGCTACCTCGACGTCGGCCTCGCCCTCGGCATGCCGCTCCCCCTGCCCAAGCGCTTCGGCTCCTGGTCGATGACGCTGGCGGCCGACACCTTCGTCCTCGGCGACAACACGGCGCTCGTCAACCACGACGACCACTTCGAGGTCGTGGGCCGCCTCGGCCTGAGCTGCGAGTTGTGAGGCGACGCTGCGGCGCGGCGACGCAGCTCGGACGTCGACTTCCTCGGCGTCGTCGGCGCGCTCCATGATGAAGCGGAAGCGCGCCGCCGGGTCCTTTCCCACCTTGTTCGGTGGCGGGGGTGCGGCGACCGGTGGGCTGGTTCGGCGCGAGCCGGTGACGATCCGGTTGGTCATCGAGGTCGGCGCGCGCGGACGGCGCTTCGCGACCGCGTCTCAGCGGCGCTGCATGACGATGCGCAGCGGCGGGCCGGGCTCGAGCGTGTCGACGACGGAGAAGGTGCCGCGCCACCCGGTGCCGTCGACGGCGTCGGCGGTCAGCTCGTAAGCGCCGGCAGCGAGGACTGCGGCGAGGCGCGGCGGGGCGTCGGGGGCGAGCGTGAAGGAGGCTTGCCAGCCCGATGCATCGTCGCGACGCAGGTGCAGGCGCTGGGTGCCGGGGCGGCGCGGCAACCCGAGCGGCGCGAGCGTGCAGCGCACCGCGGGCAGCAGGGCGATGCGCTCGCGGTGGGTGGAGCCGGCCCGTACTTCGACGGCGAACGCCTCGAGCCACTGCACGCGGCTGCCCATCGCGTAGAGGACGTAGCGGCCCGGGAGCAGCACCTGCCGCACGTGGGAGTCGTCGCGCAGCGCGTAGCGTCGCTCGACCTCGGTGCCCACCAGGGTCACGACGAGGTCGCCGACGGGAGCACCGTCGGTGCGCACGATTTCGAGGTCGACGGCGCCGGTGGGGGGCGCCGTGTGCTCGAGCGCACGGTCCTCGCCGTCCGCGAGCGCGAAGGTGCCGACCGGCACGCTGGGAAGGTCGGGCGAGGTGGTTTCGGCGAACAGGTCGTACCTGGCTGGCGGCAGCGGACCGAGGCGGAAGCTGCCTTCGGCATCGCTGCGTCCGATCTCGGCCCACTGCACGCCGTCGCGGCAGACGAACAGACGTGCGCCGGCCAGGGCGCGCGCGTCGGCGCAGTGCAGCGTTCCGTGTACCCAACTCGACGCCGCGAAGCCGGGGGGCAAGCGCACCTCGACGACGTCGCCGCTCCAGGCCGCATCAGCGTCGACGCTGCGCCAGAGCGGTTCGTCGGCCATGCGCACGGCCAACCCCGGCGGTCCGTCGGCTTCGGTGGCGAACGCGAAGCCCCCGTCGGCGCCGACCGTGGCCACTTCTCGATCGGGATGCAGCGCCGACGGCGGCCAGAGCGCGCGCACCTGCGCTCCGGCCACTGGTACGCCTGCCTCGGCGCGGAGGAAGCCATGGATGTGCCGGGCGTGGTTCAGCGCCACGGTGAGGTCTTTGGGCGCGATGGCGTCCGCGGTGGCGGCGACGATCCGGGCCACGAAACCACGGGCGCGCACCGCCACGTCGCCCGGTCCGGCCGGCACGCAGGCGAAGGCGAACGCCCCGTCGGCGCCGGTCGTGGTGTCGATCGATGCGCTGGGGTCGTCGCTGCGGAAGACGACGTCGGCGCCGTGGATCGGCTGGCCGGCAGGGTCGACGACGTAGCCGCGGACGCAGCCGCCAGCCACGAGCACGATGCGCGCCGGGGTGGTGCCGTGCGCCACCTCGACCCACGCCGCCTGCGGGGCGTGCCCCGTGGCGCGCACGTGGATCGGCTGGCGCCCGCCGGCGAGCGCACCACTGGTGAAGTCGCCGTCGTCGCCCGTGCGCCCTTCGAACGGCGGCGGCCGCCACGGCGCCGCGCCTTGTGCCAGTTCGAGCGGGGCGGCGTCGCGTGCTTCGCCGACGAAGACGTGGGCGCCGGTCACCGGTCGGCCGCGGCCGTCGCGCACCTCGACGCGGACGCGGCCACCGGGCGCCCCGAGCCGCAGTTCCAGTTCGCCGGGAGCGCCGGCCCAGCGGTGCGGTGCGCTGCCCGCCAGCTGGGGATGGCGCGCGGCGACGCAGGCTCCAGTGGCGACCTGGCGCAGCTCGAACCGTCCATCGCGACCCGTGGAGGTCACGTCGGTACCACGCCACGGCCCGGACGCATCGCTGCTCAACCAGATCGACGCGTCGGCGACCGGCCGTCCGCCGGCGTCGACGACGCGGCCGCGCAGGTCGGTGGCGGCCGTGACCGCGAAGGTGTGCGTGTTGGCTCCGGGCGTCAGGGTCACCTCGGCGCTGCCGCCGCGGTCGACACCGAGGGTGACGACGCCGGCTTCGAGGTCGGCGAAGTCCGCCATGCCGTCCGCGCCGGTCACTGCGACGCGGCGGCCGAGTACGGGATCGACGCCGTGCGCCGGCGCCAGCGTGACGCCGACGTGGGCGAGCGCGGCGCCCTGGGCATCGAGCACGCGCACGCCGAGGCTCGCGGGCGCGATCGACGCTGGCGTGCTGGAGGTGGCGATTGGGGTGCGGTTCGGCGAGGGAAGCGGGGGAGGCGACTCCGGCGCGCCGGCCTCGCGGTCGTGCAGGTCGGCGATCGGATCAGCGGCGACGACCGGCGCAGCGGGTGGGTCGAGGCGGCCGCGAATGCTCAGGATCACCGTCACGGTAGCCAAGGCGACAGCGCCGAACGCGAGCCCGCCGGCGCGCGGGCGCGATGCGGAGGCGCGCGCGCTGCGGGCGAAGAGCAACGCCGCGACCGAGCCGGTCCAAGGCAGCAGCCGGGCGCGGAGGCGCCGCAGGCCGCGGTGCAGGCGGACGCGCACGGTCGCGCGTTCGAGGCCGAGGTGGGCGGCGATCTCCACCGGCGAGCGCTCCACCAGCAAGTACTGACGGAGCGGCTCGCGGTAGCGGTCGGGCAGGGCGGCGATGGCGGCGCGGACGTCGGCGTCGAGTTCGCGGTGCGCGAGGTCGGTGTCGTCGGCCGGCGCCGGCAGGCCGCTCGGATCGAGCTCCGACGGCGCATTGCAACGTTGCCGCCGCCGCACCTCGTCGCGGGCCCACTTGGCAGCGCGGAAGGTGAGGATGCCCTTGAGCCACGGCAGCAGCGGGCGGCGCGGGTCGTAGCGTTCGGCGCCTTGGATGGCGGCGACGATGGTCTCTTGCACCAGGTCCTCGGCGTCGTCGGCGGCCGCGCCCAGTCGCCGAGCCTGGCGGCGCAACGTCGGCGCGCAACGGCGCATGAGCTGCTGCAGCGCGGCTTCGTCGCCGGTCTGGAGGAAGGTCTGGTAGAGCTGCTCGAGCGATGCGGGTGCCATGCCGGGGGCCTGCCTTGTCGGTGGCAGCGCAGGAGGGTTGCGGAGCGCGCGTGCGGGGACGGTGCCCCACGTCCGGTTCCCCGGCCGCGGCCCGGCTGTTTCGGAGATTGGCGGTCGCGCCATCGCGCGGCAAGGGGGGACGGTCGGCCTTCGACTGGGGTAGAGCGGCTGGGGGCAGGTTGCGACGGGGGCGGAACGAATCGACGCTCACCGGGACCCGCGCGTGGCTGTGATCCAGCATGGGATGGACGTGGGGGCCATCGCACCGGGAGATCGCCACCGCGCCGCGGGAAGGACTCACTCGGCATCGAGCGCGGGAGGGAGCGGCTGATCGGCCGCGCCCTCGGCGGCCGCGCTCGAGACGTCGATGGGCGGGCGACAGGGGGGGCGTCGGCCATCGCGCCAGCCTTTGCAGCGGGTGGTGCCCGGCTGCAGCGCTGAACGCCGAAACTCGCGAAACAAGCAGGCCGGCACCGGGGAACCTCGGGTCGTCCCCCTTCATCCCCGCATCTCCTTCTCCATGAACTTGCCCGTCTTTCGCTCGATCTCCCTTGGCAAGGTCGCCGTCGTGGCGGCCGTCGCGGCGACGACCGCCGGACTGACCGCCCAGACCGGACCCTACAGCACCGACTCGTTCGAGGCACACCGCTTCGTGTTGGCGCCGCTCGGCGGCGAGGGCTTCCAGAACCTCACTGCCGGCCAGGACGGTTGGATGCTGTTCGACGACCAGGCCTATCCGGCCGACTACACCGCGGCCATGGTCCAGACCTCGGTGGTGCGCAGCGGGCGCCAGGCGGTGAAGTTCGACGCCGCGCGCATGAGCCCGGGCTGCTACGGCGAGCTGCGGCGCAACGCGTTCTTCAGCCTCACCACCGGCGTGCTCGAGATCGAGCTCGACTTCATGATCCAGAGCAGCTCGCGGCCGTCGGAGTGGGGGTTCTACACGCAGCCGGCGCCGCACCCGCAGACCTGTCAGATGCGCTGGTGGATCAAGCCGAACGGCCAGATCGAGTTCCTCAGCACACCGAACCGGCAACTGGTCACGACCAACCACTTCGTCAGCAAGGACGTTTGGCACCACATGCGCAGCGTCGTCGACATCCTCGGCGACCGGAACGAGATCTACCTCGACGGTACGCTCGTCGGCAGCGGCCGACCGATCGGGGTCTACGCCAGCCTGCCCGACCACGGCTTCACCCAGATCGAGTTGCTGGGCGCCGGCAACGATGCGATGGTCTTCGACAACTTCACCGTGCGCGAGCGCACAGCGCCGCACGGGCTGAGCGTCGACCTGCCGCGCTTGCCGATCGGCCTGCGCTCGACGGCGATGTTCCACCTCGCCGGTGGGGCTGCGCTGGCCGGGCGCACCTACGTGCTGCTCGGTTCCGCGAGCGGAACCACGCCGGGCACGCGCATCGGCCAGGTCACCCTGCCGCTCAACGTCGACGGTTTCTTCGGGATGATCGGTAGCAATCTCGGCACCGCCCTGCTGCCAGGCTTCGCCGGCGTGCTCGGTGCCGATGGCGGCGCCACGGCCAGCTTCGACACGCAGGTGCCGGTGCCGTCGGCGTTGGTGGGAACCAATCTGGACTTCGCCTACCTCACGCTGCGACCCTTCGACGCCGTCTCCGAGGCGGTGCGCGTCGGCGTCACGGCGCGCTGACCGCGAGGGAGCACACGGACCCGATGGCCAGCATGATCAATCTGGCGACGAGCCGAGGCGATCGGACGAGCGGCGGCTGCCCGCGCCTCTCCCGGCGGCTTCGCAGCGTTCGCGGGGCTTGCGGCTCATGCCTCGGCCGGAGACACTCCCGAGGTGACCGTGTGCATGGCGTGCACGGTGGAGACTCCCCTCAAGGAGGTGCTCGTGACTCGGTCTGGTGTCATTCGGGTGTCGGGACGAAGCTCGGGCAGGTCGTCCTCTCCTCTCCTCTCCTCTCCTGTGCGTGCTCGTCACGCTCTTCGTGGTACGGGACAGGTCGCACCCGTCGCAGGCGCCCATCCACCCACATGTAGCTCCTGAGGCGGGCTTCGATCTGTTGAGTCCGGTGCGCAAGGTCTCGCC
This sequence comes from Planctomycetota bacterium, assembly GCA_041398565.1. GTDB lineage: Bacteria > Planctomycetota > UBA1135 > UBA1135 > UBA2386 > DATGPD01. The sequence goes on from JAWKUN010000002.1 coordinate 2,117,434, forward strand.
GCTCATGAACAAGGCGGACGGGAGCTGGAACCTGGGCGAGTCGCCGGAGGGGATCGACATCGGCGGGGCCCTCGGCCAGGACGCGTTCACGGCCCCGATGCCGACCTACGAGCCGTACCCGACGACCCCGGGGTGGCACCCGCATCCGGCCAACGCGCAACTGGTCCGGTACGTCGGACGGCTGCGGCCGCCGAACGGAGTGCGTGGTCCCGAGGGCGAATCGCCCGCGGCGTTCCTGGTGGTGGCGCCGCAAGCCATCGCGACCGAGCGCGTCGTCGTGGTCTTGTTCACGCAGGCGACCCTCGGCTCCGCCGTGGAAGCTGAACGCATCTACGACCCGCACAAGTATCCGGGTGACACCAACGACATGGACTTGCTCCAGCAAGGGCCGGAGCGCGATCTCGTGGAGCGCAACCTCGCCAACGCGGCCCTACCGTTCCGCTTGGTGGGAGTGCAGTTCGTGCCGCGCACGTCGCAACGGCCGCTGCTGTTCACGATGCAGCGGCTGCGGCAAGTGCGCCGCGCCGTGCTGCACCTGCTCGACCAACGCTACGGCATTCCTGAGGCCAACGTCGCGTTCAGTGTGACGTGCGTTTCGTTCGGCGGCCTCACGGCTCCGCTGGCGCCGCTCTTCTATCCGCGCGAGTTCCACTCCGCGACGGGCGCCGCCTACTCGGGCGCCCATCGCAGCATGCCGTCGGACTTCGACTCCCACGTCTTCACGACGGCCCTGCTCGGTCTCGACTCGTCGGCGCACACCTACAACATGCGCGATACCATCGACCTGCCGATGTGGTGCAGCGTCGAGCAGACCGACTTCGCCAGCATGTCGTTCACCAACCGCTGGTACAAGGGGCACATCCAACGCCCGACCTACTTCCTGATCGGGGACGAGGACACGGTCTCGCACGGGACGGATTGGCTGCAGATCCTCACCGGGATGACGGATGGGGAACGAAGGCAACCGCAGGGTGGTAGGTACGCCCATCCGACCTTCTTCGGCCGAACGGTAGATGTCTACTGGACTCTCGTGTCAAAGCAGGGTCACTCGGAGCCACGTACGAATCGCTTTCAGTTGCACGGTGCTCCGCAGCCCACTTGGACGGACGACTACCGGCTCGCCATCGAGCTGATGGCGGAGAAGGCGTATGACGAACTCGTCGCACAGCCTCCGATTCTCGACATCGACAATGCTGCTTTAGGACGCGTGCTCACCGATCCGCTTCTCCCCTCGCTGGACCCGAACCGCATCCCCCTCAGCCACGGCGGCAGGCGCACCTTCGCCAGCGGAACCAACCAGAACTTCCTGACCGAGACCCCCACCTTCAAGCGCTACGGCCAGGGCACGTGGCTCGGGGCCAACGAGTCGCTGAAGGTCAAGAAGTTGTCGCCCAGCGAACCGGCGTCGGTGTTCGTGGGCAGCGCGGACGGCTTCGTGACGAGGCTGATGATGCAAGGCCGCCCGGTCGGGAATCCCACGGCCCAGCCGCTCGTGGAGGTGGCCCGGAGCTTCAAGCGAGACCCGAATCCCAAGGCCTACGCGCTGGGTTTCGGCACGTGGGGCCTGGATGTCGGTGACATCGACCCGGTCCACCCTGGCATGGAGGTCGCGGTCGCATCCTACGATCGCGTCGCTCTGTTCGACGCGAGCACGCTGGAGTGGATTCGCGAGGTGCAACTTGCGAACTGGGAGTACACCAACCCACGGAAGCTCCAGGTCGCGGACCTGCATGGCGGGCCGGAGGCCGAGATCGTCTTCCGCACGCTGCACAACCACCTCGTGATCATGGATTGGCAGCTCAACGTTCTGTTCGAGCACCGGGAGGGTGGCATCATCGACCTAGCGATCGGGCCGACGCCCGCGCCTCGGGCCAGCAATGCACTCAAGCGACCCATCTACTTGTTGTCGGCGCGCGGTCACGTCGTCCGCTTGGAGTTCGACCAGAGCCGACCGCAGTTGAACGCGGCGGTTCTGGCTGGGGCCTCGAGCCTGCAATACGGTGGACTGCGCGATCTCGACGTGGTGACGTTCCAGCAGCAGGAGCGTCTGGCCGTGCTCACCGTGCCGCACGAGGGCACGACCGACGCCGTGCGCTTCTATACCACCACCGACTGCGACCGGGTGGCCCAGTTCGGGGACATCGTGCACACGCCGCCAGACCCACCACCGCCTCCACAGGCGCCCCTCCCCCCCATGACTGCGCAGCACCAGTCTCCAACGGGTGACATGGAGCCCAGCTTCACCAAGGTGGAGGGCCACGGCTTCGACTGTTTCGTCATCTCCAGTGGCGGCGACATTTCGGTGTGGGACGGCGAGATCGTGCTGGGGCACAAGACCCTGTCGACGTTTCCACCCGCTGCGAACCACGGTTGCGTCCAGGCCGGGGACATCGATCCGCAGAGCCCGGGCGATGAGATCGTCGTCTCGACCACAGCCGGCAAGGTCGTCTGGTTCAAGCTGAGCGACCTGACGACGGCGGGAAAAGCGCTGACGGGCCAAGACTTCGTGCGGTGGAACGTCGGCCACTTCGTCACCGACGGTGGCGAGGCGTTCGAGCACCGCTGCAACACGTCGCTCGCGGCGACCTGGGCGCTGGCGGCGCACCCCGTCGCCGGCAGCGCACCGGGCACACTCCACGCGATCGACCGGACGGGCACGTGGTGGGACGTGGATCCGATCAGCGGCTACCCCACATGGCGACGCGAGACGCTCGGCGGTGCGAGCCTCGTGCGCTCGCTCGCGCCGACGTTCATCGCCGGGAGCGGCGGCAGCCAGCCACACTTGTCCTGGGAGATGTTCCCCTTCGGCGCCGCCTGGCTTCTCGCCACGACCCCGTATGTCCCCAACCCGACGATCGTGCCCCCCGCTCCGCTAGCCTGGTGGATACCCCAAGGTCTCTATCGTCCGTTCGCGCCTCTGGAAGACGGGCACTGGCTCCTGTCGCCGGGCGCGAGCTATCTCGACGCGTCGAACAACCGGATGTGGGTCGCCTGGTGGCAGCGATCGGGCTCCTACTACGATCTGGTGCAGCGCGTCACCTACGACCTCCACGATCCGGGACCGGCCACCGTGCACGACGTCTGGGGATCCACGCAACGCGACCTGGGCGGCGCCCCGCCGCCGAAATTCCCCGACACGCACCCCGACTACCTCCCGCCGCTGCGGAGCGAGATCGGGGCGGTGGCGCCGATGAACTACGAGGCGATCCGCATCGCCCGCGTGCTCAAGAACCGCGCCGAGCCACAAGTGGTCGTGAGCGCGGCCGGCGGGCGGGTCACGCTCCTCGATGGCGCCAACGGCAGGATCCTCGCCGAGAGCGACGACTACGGGTTCGGCGGCATGGCGCTGGCTGTCGCCGACATCTACGACAACGGCGGCGATGGCCTGTGCGAGGTCATCTTCGCGCCGATCTACAGCCCGATCGAGCATGGGGGCGGCAGCGTGCGTGCCTATGTCCACGTGCTCACGAGCAATACTGCGGGCGACGGTCTGATCCGGGTGCCGGGGAGCGCGCCTGTCCCAGTGGGAGAGATCGGCAACGCCGACTTCCAAGGGTACGGGACCTCGGGCCTGGCCGTGATCGACAATCCTCTGGTGGCGGCCGACAAGCGGATCCTCGTGACCACGCTCACCGGCGAGTTGGTCGTGTTCGGCCAGACCAATGGCGTGATTCACACCACGCCGATCTACCGCGGGGTCTTCGAAGGTTCCCTCGGCGGCTACGGCTCCATCGTGATCGAGAATCTCGACCCGAGCGATGACAAGCCGGAATTGTACATTGCAGGATCGTCGGGGATCCGGAGGTTCGATTTCCAATGAGCGCAAACACACCCAGTGGGTTCGATCGTCGTCCCACCGTACACGCGGTAGCGCGCCGCGCGTGCAGCCTTCTGTTGCTTGGGTGCTCGATCCAGAGCAACGTACCCGGTCAGGTGTCGGAGCGAGTCGTGGTGTGGGGGCAGATCGTGGCCGACGGACGTCTCCATCACGAGCGTTTCGTCGATATCGACGGTGGCGGATCTCACACGCTCGCGATGCGAAGCGACGGATCGCTCGTCGCCTGGGGCTCCAGTTTCTATGGACTATGTGATATTCCGCGGACACCGCCAAGCGTCGCGTACGTCCAGTTCGATGCAGGATATCAACATTGCCTCGCCATCCGTAGTGACGGATGTGCCGTAGCGTGGGGGTACAACCTGTGGGGGCAGTGCAACGTGCCGGCCTTGCCGCCTGGTGTCTTGTTTGTTCAGGTTGCAGGCGGACTGTCGCACAGCGTGGCCCTTTGCAGCGACGGCGCCGTGGTGGGCTGGGGTTCCGATCAACTTGGACAGGCAAACATCCCCCGCCCCACGCCCCCCATCGTATATCAAAGCGTGTGTGCTGGCTTCGACTTCACCGGAGTGCTGCGCAGCGACGGCAGAATCGAAGTCTGGGGCAGCAACCAGTACGGCCAGCGCAACGTACCTGCTCTGCCGCCGGGCACCTCGTACGGATTGCTGTCGGCTGGGCAGGACTTCCTCGTCGCGTTGCGGAGCGACGGCGAGGCTGTTGCGTGGGGTGATAATCTCTTTGGCCAGTGCAATGTGCCGCCGTTACCACAGGGTCTCACGTATGTGGACATCGTGGCTGGTGGCCGGCATGCCATCGCCCGCCGGAGTGACGGCAGGATCGTGCTCTGGGGCTGGAACCTGTATGGCCAGATCGACATGCCTCAACCACCAGCGGGAACGAGCTATGCCCGGCTCGCGGGTGGCGACTTCCACTGCGCGGCACTGCTCTCCGATGGGACGCCGGTCACCTGGGGGCGCAACGACCGCTTGCAGTGCAACGTGGCGAGGTTGCCACCAGGCCTGGTCTACGAGCAAGTTGCGGTCGGTGAAGCACACCTGGTGGCGCGCCGGAGCGACGGCACCCTGGCGGCCTGGGGCGACAACTCTGACCGACAGTGCGTCGTTCCGTCCGGCTCGTTCGTCGACATCTCGGCGGGCAAGTTCTTCGCCGTCGGCCGCCGTGCCGACGGCACTCTGGTGGCGTGGGGCTCGAACTTCTCCGGTCAGCTCAACGTGCCGACCCCGCCTTCGGGGTTGTCGTACTTGCACGCGGCCGCGGGGGGCGAGCTCGCGGCGGCGGTGCGGAGCGACGGCGTGGTCGTGGTGTGGGGGATCGCGAGGCTCACCTGGCGCGTGCCGGGAGTCGAGTACGTGCGCGTGGCGGCCGGAACGGGCGATGGGCTGATCGCCGGGCTGCGCAGCGACGGGCAGATCGACGTCATCTCTGGCATCAACATCGTGCCGCCCTTGCCGCCCGGGGTGCGCTACGTCGACGTCTTCGCCGGCCAGTCGCACTTCCTGGCCCGCCGCAGCGACGGGATGGTCGTGGCCTGGGGAGACAACACGTTCGGCCAATGCGACGTGCCTCCGTTGCCGCCGGGGCTGAGCTACGTGCAGGTGTCGGGCGGCCAACACCACTCGGTCGCGCGCCGCAGCGACGGCTCGGTGGTGGTGTGGGGCTCGAACGCCTACGGCGAGCACCGCGTGCCCACGCTCGCGGCCGGCGAGACCGTGGTGGATGTGTCGGCCGGTGGCCACTTCACGGCGGCGGTGTACGAGGTGGGCGGCTTCTCCAGGTTCGGGGAAGGGTGCGTCGGGAGCCGAGGGACCACGGAACTCGCCGCGAAGTCGGCCCCGCGGATCGGGGAAGCGCTGGTGACGATCCTACGGCCCGCGCCGGTCCACGGGGCGGTCCTTCTGACCGGATTCAGCAACACGCGCACCGGCCTGTGGCCGCTGCCGCTCGACCTCGGTCTCCTGGGTATGCCTGGCTGTGAGCTGCGCGTGAGCCCGGACCTGCTGCTGCCGGTGGGTGCTCTCGGAAGCTACGCGCGCCTGCCGATCGCCGACGATCCTGCTCTTGCCGGGCTCGTGTTCCACCAGCAGGCGCTGGTGCTGGACCCGGGAGCGAATGCCTTCGGCGCGGCCATGTCGACGGCAGCCAGCGCCATCGTCGGTGGCTGACGAGGGCACTTGCCGCGCGGGTAGGCCGACGTCGTATCGGCCGGCCGTGAAGGGCCTCGGCGCGACCTTGCGCTTGCCTGTTGGCCGGCCGTTCCAGCCAGCGTTCAGCGGTGGAGCCTGGCTCCATCCACTGCAAGACTGGAGCGATGGGCGACGACCTTGGTCGACTGCTCATCGCCGATTCTGACCGCCGATGTCGGACAAGCCATCGGTGACACCGGTCCCGGTGCCGAAGCATCTTCGCTGGGCCCGCTGATCTTCGCCGGCGCGGTCAACGTCGCACCGCTCCCCGCTACAGCAGTCCGCCGATGAACACCATGACGAAGAGTGCCACGGTCTCGACGATGCCGAGCGCCATCAGGTAGTTGCCGAAGCCCTTGCCGGTTTCGGCCATGGCGTCGGCGGCGGCGGCGCCGATGCGGCCCTGGAAGACGGCCGACAGGCCGATGGCCAGGCCGCCGAACAGGCCGATGCCGAGCATGGCGGGCCAGTTGGCCACGGCAGCCTCGAAGGCCAGTGGCGTCTGGCCGGCGGCGGTGCACTTGGCGGCCATCTGGTTCATGAGGATCATGCCGTAGATGGTCTGCGACAGCGGTGCGCCGACGAAGGTGACCAGCACGAAGGGCGCGGCCTTGTTGGCCGCGTAGCACTTCTTCCAACTGCCGACCGCCGCGGGGCCGGCTGCACCGACACCGAGGCTGGAACCGAGCGCGCCCAAGGACAGCGCCATCGCGCCGCCGAGCTTGCCCATCGAGGCCATCGTCGCAACGTCCACGTTCACATCCCTCCCAATCCGTTCGTTCGTCGATTCGTCGTCGCCGTCGCAGCCGCCGGCTGACCACCGGCGCGCTGCCGCAGAGGCCGGTAGGGCACTCCGCTCCATTGCAGGCCCAGGTGGGCCGAGAACTCCAGGGTATTGAGGCGCACGCCGTGCACCAACACGCCCATCGCACACAGGACGAGGTTGAGCGTGTGGCCGAAGACGGCGATGAGCGCCGCGCCGACGAGGCCCATGCCGCCACCGGCACCCACCTTCGCCGCCATGCCGTTGAAGGCGGCGGCCACCGCGACGCCGGCCGTGCCCACCGCGAACAGACGCAGGTAGGACACCACGTCGACGAAGTTCGACACCAGGTTGAGCGGCAGCATGACGTGGTTGAACCACTCGTCCTTGAGCTGCCTGGGCGGGGTCATGAACAGGACGATGGCGGCGATGCCGGCGATGGTGACGGGCAGCATCCACGCCGGGAACGCGTCGCCGAGCACCATGGTCTTGGCCACGAAGAACATGCACCACGTCGTGGCGATCCAGCCGAGCTGGGCGAGTGCCGCCGGCCGCCGTCCACAGCGTGCCGCAGCCCACAGGTGCGCCAACGTGATGTGCGCCGCGCCGAGGAAGAAGCACAGCAGCATCACGTGCCGCGTGGTGAGCAGCTTGTCGCTGCCGGCCAGCCACTCGAGACGCAAGGCGTCGAGTGCCGCGGGCAGGTGCGGCAGCGCGAACCAGGTGCCGGTGAGGGTGCCCCACGCCATGGTGGCGATGCCCACCGAGCGCAGCAGGTGGAACGGCTGCGCCGGCGCCTGGCGCCACTTTCTGCGAGCGAACCACGTGCCCAGCAGGATGAGCGCGCCGTAGCCAGCGTCGCCGATCAGCATGGCGGCGAACAGCACCAGGAACAGGAGGAACACCGGGCTGACGTCGGGCTCGCCGTAGCCGGGCGTGATGCCGATCATGTCGAGCACGGCGTGGATCTGCCGCACCCATGGCTTGCTCGCCAGCTGGGTCGGCACCTGGTCGTGCGCGGAAGGGGTGGTGACCGACAGAGCCCATTGGCCGTGCGCGGCGGCGGCCTCGACTGCCGAGATCGCCGGTTCCGGGCAGAAGCCGGTGATCCAGGCCAGGCGGGCGCGGCTGCCCATGCCGGCCCTGGCCTCGAGCAGCTGCAACTCGTCTTCGAGGCGTGTCGCCAGCGCCTGCAGCGCCGGGCGGGTGGGCGTCAGGTTCGCCAACTCGACCTCGAGGCCCGCACACTCGCGCCGGCCGGCGTCGATCTCCTCGTCGAGGCTGCGCAGGCTCTGCTCCGGCAACGCCACCTCGCGCGCTGCCAGCGTCGCCGCTTCGGGCCCGACCAGCACGGCGCTGGTGGTGCCGGCCGTGGTGCCGAGCACGGTCAGGCTGGCGCCCGCCGGCACCGCCGGGACCGGACCCTTGGTGGGGAACTGGTAGAGGCGCAGGCGCACGCCATGGTCGCGCAGCACGCGCGCCTGGTCCGGATCGAAGTCGCCGAAGGGTGCTTGCGCCTGCCGCGCGACCACCAACTGGCCGATTTGCTGGTCGAGGTCGCGCCGCCGCGCCACCAGGGCGTGCACCGTGTCGGCGAGCGCCAACGTCGCCTCGTCGGTGAGGCCGGTGGGGAGCGCGTCGTCGGCCGGCGGCAGCAGGGCCAGCGCCGCGCGCACCGATTCCAGGGTCTTGCGCGCCGCATCGACGTCGCCACCGGCCGGCGCCTGGACCGGGGTGACGTGCAGCACGCCGAGTGCGCGCAGGCGCGCCAGCGTTCGGTCGCGGTCGACGTCGAGGCAGACGATCGCGACCTTCTTCATGGTCACGATCATTGCGCGGTCTCCCGTTCGAGCGCCTTGCGCTTGGCGATCTTGCCGCGCGCCACGTCGAGGGTCTGCACGTCGCCGAGGAAGATGCGGATCCTGCGGATCGCGTCCTTGCACTCGGGGATCTTGACCCGCTCGAACAGATTGACGCGCTGGTTGGTGGTGCGCAGCTCCTCGCTGAGCAGGCGCTTCTGTTCGTCGAGCACGCGGCGCTCGAGGCGGGTCGTCACCAGCTTCTCCAGGCAGGCGAGCGCGTCGTCCCACCACAGCGGCGCGTCGAACAGGTCGGGTGGCCGGCGCTGCCAGTCGACCTGGCGCAGCACCGGCACGTTGACGCCGGCGACGTTGCTGTCGTCGGTGACGATGCGCTCGACGGCCAGGTAGGGCGAGAAGTCGACCGCGTCGCTGAACAGCTCCACCCAGGCGGCCAGGTCCTCGAGCAGGTCGTGCTCGCGCCGCACGGCCGCATCGAGCTCGTGCTCGACGCGCCGCACCTCGCTCTGCAGTTGCTGCTTCTTGAGCTGCAGCGTCGGCAGGTAGCGTTGGTAGCGCTTGAGCGCGTCGCGCTGCGCCTTCAGCTCGTTCTTGGTGTTCTTGACCTTGCCCATGGCGGTGCCCGCGCACTCAGCGCGCTGCGGTTGCCACCTCGACCGGAGCGGTCGACTCGCTGGCCGCCTGCGGCCAGAACTCGGCTACCAGCTTGCTGGCGATGCCGGTTTCGGCCGGCTCGAAGCAGTCGGCCATGATCTGCCAGCCGAGGTCGAGCGCCCCCTCGAGCGGGATGTTCACCGTCAGGTCCATCATCTCGCGCTCGAAGCGCTCGCCGTAGCGCAGGAGCTTCTGGTCCCACTCGCTCATGCGGAAGCCCATGGCGCGCTTCTCGCGCGACTCCTTGCACGCCGCGTAGAGCTGAACCATCGTGTTCATGATGGTGCGGTGGTCGTCGCGGGTGCGGCCGTTGACGAACTGCTTGAGGCGCGACAGCGAGCCGAACGGCTCGATGCGGCCGTTGCGCAGGTAGAACTGCCCCTCGGTGATGTAGCCGGTGTTGTCCGGCACCGGATGGGTCACGTCGTCGCCGGGCATGGTCGTCACCGCCAAGATGGTGATCGAGCCGGCGCCCTCGAAGTCCACCGCCTTCTCGTAGCGCGCCGCGAGCTGGCTGTAGAGGTCGCCCGGGTAGCCGCGGTTGCTGGGGATCTGCTCCATGGTGATGGCGATCTCCTTCAGCGCGTCGGCGAAGTTGGTCATGTCGGAGAGCAGCACCAGCACGCGCTGGCCTTGCAGCGCGAACTGTTCGGCAACCGCCAGCGCCATGTCGGGCACCATCAGACACTCGACCACCGGGTCGGCGGCGGTGTGCACGAACATCACCGTGCGCGACAGCGAACCCTCGGCCTCCAGCGTGTCGCGGAAGTAGAGGTAGTCGTCGTGCTTGAGGCCCATGCCGCCGAGCACGATGACGTCGACTTCGGCCTGCAGCGCGATACGAGCCAGAAGGGGATTGTACGGCTCGCCGGCCACCGAGAAGATCGGCAGCTTCTGCGACTCGACCAGCGTGTTGAACACGTCGATCATCGGGATGCCGGTGCGCACCATGCGCCGGGGGATGACGCGCTTGCTGGGGTTCACCGACGGACCGGCGATCTCGCGCATGTCGTGGCGGAGGTCGGGACCCTGGTCGCGCGGCACGCCGCTGCCGGTGAACACCCGGCCGAGCAGCGCCGCCGAGAACGACACCTGCATCGGGTGGCCGAGGAAACGCACGCGGGCGTCGGTGGCGACGCCGCGCGCGCCGGCGAAGACCTGTAGGAAGGCGCGGCCTCCTTCGAGGCGGATCACCTGGGCCAGCGAGGTGCCCTGCGCCGAGGTGACCTCGGCCAACTCGCGGTAGGCGACGTTGCTGGCGTGCACCGTGATGACGTTGCCGATGATCTGCTCGACCTTGGTGTAGACGGTGTTCATCGGTTGCGCTCCGGGTTCGACGCCTGCTGCACCATGCTCGCGATCGAGGCCTCGGCCTGCGCGAAGTCGGGGCTGCCGAACGGCGTACGGTTCCAGTCGTTGGTGGCCTGCGTCAGCTTCTGGAAGAAGCTGCGGGCGTTGTCCTTGTCCGCGAACCGCATGGGCGTGCGCAGGATCCGGTGCAGGCAGGCGTAGACGTGCTTCTGTCGCGCCGCCGGCGTGGCGGCATCGATGTCGTGGTAGGCGTCCTGCTGCAGGTAGCTGGCATCGAGGTACTCGGCCTTCAGGTAGGTGACGAAGTCGTCGAGCGAGGTGCCTTCCTCGCCGACCACCTTCATCATCTGGTTGACCTCGTTGCCGCGGCGCAGGATGCGGCGCCCGTCCTCGACGGCGTCGCCCGGCACCACGGACTCGTACTTGCTCCAGCTCTCGAGCGGATGGATCGCCGGGTAGCGGCGCGCGTCCGAGCGCTCGCGCGACAGGCCGTGGAAGGCGCCGACCACCTTGAGGGTCGCTTGCGTCACCGGCTCCTCGAAGTTGCCGCCGGCCGGGCTGACCGTGCCGCCGATGGTCACCGAGCCGGTCTGGCCGTCGCGCAGGCGCACCACGCCGCCGCGCTCGTAGAAGGCGGCGATGACCGACTCCAGGTAGGCGGGGAACGCCTCTTCGCCCGGGATCTCCTCGAGGCGGCCGGACACCTCGCGCAGCGCCTGCGCCCAGCGCGACGTCGAGTCGGCCAGCAACAGCACGTTGAGCCCCATCTGCCGGTAGTACTCGGCCATGGTCACGCCCAGGTACACCGACGCCTCGCGCGCCGCCACCGGCATCGAGCTCGTGTTGCAGATGATGAGCGTGCGCTCCATCAGGCTCTTGCCGGTGCGCGGGTCGGTCAGCTCGGGGAACTCGCGCAGGGTCTCGACCACCTCGCCGGCGCGTTCGCCGCAGGCGGCGACGATGACGATGTCGACGTCGGCGTTGCGGCTGGTGATCTGCTGCAGCACCGTCTTGCCGGCACCGAACGGGCCGGGGATGCAGTAGGTGCCGCCGCGCGCCACCGGGAAGAACGTGTCGACGATGCGCACCTGGGTGGTGAGCGGCTCCGTCGGCCGCAGGCGCTCGACGTAGGCCTTGATGGGCACCTTCACCGGCCAGCGCTGCATGATGCGCGCGTCGTGCTCTTCGCCGTGCGCGTCGACCAGCTTGGCGATCACGTGCTCGACGGTGTAGTCCGCCCTGCTGGCGATGTGCCTGACGGTGAGCGGGCCGCGCAGGCCGAACGGCACCATGATCTTGTGGGTGAAGATCCCTTCGGGCACCGTGCCGAGCGTGTCGCCGCCGTAGACGGTGGCGCCGACCTCGACCACCGGCGTGAACGCCCACGCGCGCTTGCGATCGAGCGCGTCGAAGTAGGTGCCGCGCTGCAGGAAGAAGCCGCACTCCTCGGCCAACTGCGGCAGCGGGTTCTGCAGGCCGTCGTAGACCTGACCGAGCAGGCCGGGGCCGAGCTCGGCCGACAGCAGCTGGCCGGTGAACTCCACCGTTTCGCCCTCGCGCAGGCCGGCGGTGTCCTCGAACACCTGCATCTCGGCGTAGCGGCCGCGCACGCGGATCAGCTCCGACTTGAGGCGCAACGTGCCGACGCGCACGAAGGTCACTTCGTTCTGCGTCACCGGCTGTTCGAACTCGGCGGTGACGAGGTTGCCGTTGACCCCGACGACTTTGCCTTCGTGAACCGTCATGAACCCATTCCCTTGCGATCGAACTGCTGCAGCAGGACGTCGACGTGCCGGCCGAGCTCGGCGCGGCCGGTCGCTTCGGTGCGCTCGGCCCAGCGCGCCGCGATCTGCAGGCGCAGGGCGTAGGCGAGCACGGCGCCCAGCTCGAACGGCGTCGCGAACGCCAGGTGGTCGAGCGTCGCCAGGCGCAGCGCATCGAGCGCCAGCTCCCTGGCCTTTGGATCGGTCGCCGCCAGCGCGTCTTGCGCCGCGCGCACCAGCGCCAGATCGGGCACGCCGAGCGGTGCTGGCAGAGACGCAGCGTCGACGCCGTAGCGCGCGGCGCGCTCCCTGGCGCACAGGTGAGCCAGGGTCGTCTGCTGGCGCTGCCACTGGCGAGCGAAGTCGGAGGTGCCGCCGCCCGCCAGCACCGCGTCCAGCTCGTGCAGATGACGCGGCTCCAGATGCTCCGAGCACAAGACTCGGAAGCTGGCGGGTGACATGGGGGGCGCGGCGCCGGGCACGATCGCCGGCAGACTCGCCACGAGGTAGTAGTAGCTCACGGGACGCTCGCGCCGACCGGCCGGTCGAGCGCCGCCTGCAACACGATCTGTGCGAGCTGCGGGCGGACCAACGGAGCCAGCGCGTGCGCGACCGCCTCCTGGTCGAAGTCGTGGTGGATCGATCCGTCGGCGTAGGAGAGGCGGAAGCCCTTCCCCATGCGTGCATCGACGACCATGGTGACCCCGTGGGTCACCTTCTGCCGGAGACGCTCGAGCACGAACCCGGTGAGTCGCTCGCGGTCGCCGGTGCCGACCGTGATGTGCACCTGTCCCTCGTCGATGCCGTTCTTGCCGAAGGTGTCCGCCAGTCGCAGCAGGATCTTCTCGACCACGTCGGCGTGCATCGCCTCGCCCGCAGCCTGGGTCAGGACGTCCTGCACCATGTCTTCGAAGCGTGCGCCGACCTGCAGGAGGAGGTCGCGCGCCGCCTGCCGCAGGCTGTTCGTGCCGCGTTCGAGGGTCTCGCGCGCGCGGCGTTCGGCTTCGGCCTGCACACGCTCCGCCCGAGCCTCGGCCTCGCGCAGTACCTCGTCGGCGCGCGTGCGAGCCTGCGCCAGGATCTCGCTACCCTCGCGCTCGGCCGTGTCGACCGCGTCCTTCTTGATACGGTCGATGAGATGCTGGACCTGGTCGGACATGTTCCTCTGCCACCGTTTCGGCCCGGCTGCGGGTGCGACCTTAGGCGCGCCTCCACCGATGCTCCGTAGCCAAGGGAACGATCGGTCTCGGTCGTTCTTTCACGACGCTACCCTGTGCGTTCGTGGTGCCGTGCGAACGATTGGGTTCGGTCCAGCCATACGGTCGGCGTACGACAGGGTCGCCGGCCAATGCGCTGGCTTTGCGCGGACGGAGTCGAGCTCCCCGCTGCACACCGGATCGTGGGCGCCCGTTCGGAGGGCGGCTGGAGGGTCGCGCCGGTGGCCGACTCCGGCCTCGTCGGCGCGGTTGCATCCGGACGTTCCTGTGCGCGGTCGCCGGCGACCCTCGGCGGAGTCGAGCAAGGAAGGCGGTGGGACCCGCTTCCTCGGGACAGGGTTCAGGCGAGGGCTCGAGGTTCTTCCGGTAGACCCGGCTCGGGCTCTCGGCCGTCGTCGGGGCGCAGCTCGAGGGCGCTGCGCTTGGGCGGCGGCGCCAGCTTCGGATCGAGGCGCGTCGTCTCCACGGTGAACACCAGCGGCGGATCGTCGGCCGTGTTGCGCAACGCGTCGCGCAGATCGTCGTCGTCGGCCAGAGCCTGCATGGCGTGCACGGCGGCTTCCTCTGGGTCGCTCGCACACACGAAGACGGCGACGTCGAAGGCGAAGCGACCGACCACTTCACCGTCGGCCAGCCAGAAGTTCCGGCCACGCAGGCGCACGCGGAAGTCGGCTCGAGACATGGCGGTGAACGATAGGGCGGGGAACGACAGGGCGGGGAATGCTGGGCGGGGAATGCAGGGTGTCTCGATCGGTCGTGCGCGCCCCCAGCCGGGCCACGGATCTGGTCGAAGCCTGGCGCCATCCGGGCGTCCGCCACTTCGAGCCGCCATCAGATCGGGCGTCCGTGGATCCGGAAGTCCGTCGCGTCGTTCGAGTGTCGCGTCGTTCGCGCGCCGCATCGGAAAAGGTCGCGGCGGCTCGTGGAGAGCCGGGGATTGGCTACCCGCGGGCTAGAGTCTGCCCTCCACGGGCCGCCGCGCACCCATGCGTAATCGGCCGGTCGCAGGCACCGACCTTGGTCACCTCGGAATCGACTACGCGGGTCGCTCGTCGGTGGGCTCGACCTTCGTTCGCATTTTTCGGCGGCGCCGGGACCATCGGCGCTGCGCGCGGTGGCAGTGGATGTTGCCGGCGGGCGTTCCCGCGGCGCGCCGGCTCGCCCGGGGAGGCCGCCGGCTATCCTGCGCGCGCTTCGTGACCGCGGTCCCTCCCTCAACCCCTGGCACGCCAGCGGACCACCGCGTCCGCTTCGTGCTCGAGTTCGCGCGTGGCCTGCAGACGTGCGGTGCCGCGGCACACCGGCTGGAGAATGCTCTGGAGACGTGCACTCGCCATCTGGGGGTCGAAGCGCAGTTCTTCGCCACGCCGACGTCGGTGTTCTGTGCGTTCGGCCCGCTCGGCGCGCAGAACGTACACCTGCTCCGCATCGACGCGGGCGGTGTCGACCTGCGCCGCCTCACCGAGCTGTACGAGGTCTGGGGGCTGGTGCTCGCCGACCGGTTGGGCGCGCGCGATGCCGCGGCGCGAGTCCGCGGCATCTTGGCGCCGACCGCGCCGCCGCCGCGTCTCGTCTGGCTCCTGTGCCACACCGGCGCTTCGGCGACCGCAGCCTGCTTCCTCGCCGGCGGCGCCGTCGAGATCGGTTTGGCCGCGGCTCTGGGCACCGCGGTCGGACTCGGTCTGTCGCTGCGCCCGCGCCTCGACCGCGTGGTCGAACCACTCCTCGCCTTCGCGTGTGCTCTCGTCGTGACGTTGGTCGCGCGGCACGTGCCGCTGCTGCGCGAGTCCACGATCATCGCCGGGTTGATCGCGCTCGTGCCCGGATTCACGCTCACCATCGCCATGGCCGAGCTGGCACACGGCCACCTCGCCGCCGGCACCGCGCGCCTGATGGGGGCGGCCATCACGTTCCTGCTGTTGACGGTCGGTGTGGCGGTGGGCGTGCAGGTGGGCACGGAGCTGATGCCGGGTCGGCAAATGCCGGCCACCGCCGAGCCCCCGCCGTGGCCGCTGCTGCTGGCGAGCGTGGTCGTCGCGGCGCTGTGCTTCACCGTGTTGTTCCGCGCGCGCGCATGCGACGCGAAGTTCGTCGTCCTCAGCTGCGCCGTCGCTGTCGTCGGCGCCGAAGCCGGGGTTGCGTGGCTCGGTCCGGAGCTCGGCATGTTCCTCGGCGCGTTCGCCGTCGGTGGGCTCGGCAACTACCTGGCTCGCACCCGCGGCACGCCTTCGGCCGTGACCGCCGCGCCGGGCCTGATGGTGTTGGTGCCCGGGAGCCTCGGCCTGCGCAGTTTGGCCTCCCTGGTCGAGAGCGACACCCTGGTGGGGCTGCGCAGCGCCTTCGGCGTGCTGCTGGTGGCGTGTTCGTTGGTGACCGGGCTACTGGTCGCCAACTTCGTGGTCCGCACCGGGCGCGATGTCTGACGTTGGAAGACGGTCCGCACCACGGCGCAGCGCTCGCCGATTCGGATTCGCACCCCTCGTCCCGATGTCATCGGCGCTGGCTGAAAGTCCGCGCTCGGCGCGTGCGTTCTCGGCACGTTCTTGCCCAGCGCGATCCCTTCGCTCCGGGGCGTAGGTCTCGGACCTTGCCATGCGAGGTACGACTGCGAGGGGGCGTTGGGTGTTTGCTCCGGTCCCGGCTTCCGCGAGTGCTACCGCGTCCCGTGCCGGCTCGCAGCCCGCGCGACGCGCCTCGTGCGCCGGGACCGGGCGCGCACGCCGCGTGCGTGCGCGTGTTCGCCCGAGGCTCTGCTCTCGAGGAGGATGTCATGACCTTCGCTCGTGTGCTCCTTCCGGCTCTGGGGCTCGCGCTCGGCACCGCAGGTCTGGTGCTGGCGCAGAATCCCGTTCCGACTCGTATCCGCGCCGACAGCTTCGGCACGGCATCCGGCATGCCGGTGCCCGTGAACCTGGCGATCGGCGTCGAAGCCTACGAACCCGTGGGCACCGCCATCCTGGTCCGCGGCGGCTCGCCAGGTGCTCTGGCGGTGGTGACGCTCGGCGTGCATCCCACCGCCCTGGCGCTGCCCTTCGAGGGAACCCTGTTGGTCGACCCGATGGTGACGGTGGCGGGGATCTACGCGGGCGACGGTACCTTTGGCGTGCCGGTGCCGCTCGACAAGCCGATCTTCGTCGGCCGCGAGGTGCTCGCCCAGGGTCTGCACCTGCGTGTCGGCAGCGAGATCGAGGCGTTCCAGCTGACCCCGGGCGTGCGCACCACCGTGCTGCCCGGCAACGCGCAGCCGCCGCTCGCCTACACCGGCCCGCCGCTGACGGCGACGTTCGTCTCGTGCAACCGCCTGTTGCAGCAGCCGAAGTACCAGCTGATGACCTCGGTTCTGGTTCCCACCACTGGCTGGACTCTGCGCCTGCAGTCGGTCGGCGCGGTGGAAGGCTACACCCGTGCGTACTTCGTGCTCGAAGCGCCTGCCCCCGGCGAGATGGTGATGCCGGTCGAGTGCCTCGAGCGCGTCTGGTGGGACTTCGGAGCGGTGGTCGAGCCGCACCTGCAGGTCCTGGTCGAGACGCGTGTGCGGAACACGATCGGGTTGCCCTACTTCGCGCTCGCGGCGGAGATCGAGACGGTGTTCTGAGGCTCGCAGGGCTGGCAGCCGCCTCGCGTTCACGCCGTGGGTGATCGTCATCCACGGCGTGATTGCGCGTGTCAGAGTCGAGCGACGTAGGCGTCGAGCTGCTCGAACGTGCCGCCCCAGCCGCCGGTCATCGACGCGTGGCCGTCATCGAAGGTGCGCTGCTCGGTTGCGTTCGCGGCGATCGCGCTGGTCGTCAAGGTGATCACGGTGCCGCCGCCCTTGCCCGCGTGCGGCTCGAATCTGGCCTCGGTGCGCATCTCGAGCGGCCACTCGGCAGCGAACGGGGAGCGGCATGTCTTCTGTTCCGGATCCGAGAAGGAGCTGACGAACACCAGCCTCGTCGGCGCCTCGATGACCTCGAAACACCACTTGCCCCACATCTCCTGGCCACCTTGCCAACTCATGCGGTAGTGGAACACTCCGCCCGGCCGCAGCTGCAGCACCTTCGCGTCCAGCGTGCAACCCTTGGGCCCGAACCACTGCGCCAGGTGCTCGCGTTCGGTCCACAACCGGAACACCGACTCCGGCGGCGCCGCCACCACGCGCCGGATCACGAACGGCGCGGAGCCGCCGGGTGCATGCTGCAGCCGATCGAGGTGTTCGGCGAGGCGAGCCACGGTCTGCTGGCCACCCTCCACCGCGCCGTACTCGCGCGCCACGAACTCGCGCGCGTCCGGAGACGCGAACACGGCGCGCATGGTCAGCCGCGTGCGCCGAGTCGGCCCCGGCACGTCTTCGAATGTCACGGTCGTCGTGAAGTCGACGGGCTCGGCACCCACCTCGCCGCCGTGGCGGTAGACGAGTCGCTCGGGCGGCGTCACCTCGACGTAGGTGATCCGATTCGGGTAGTCGGTGCCGTCTGGCCCGTGCATCACGAAGCGCCATTGGCCGCCGACGCGCACCTCCATCGCCTGCGTGCTCAGGGTGAAACCGGTGGGCCCGAACCAGTGCGCCACGTGCTCCGGGTGGGTCCAGGCTTGCCAGACGAGTTCTCGTGGCGCGTCGAGGAGGCGCGTGGTGACGATCTCGCGGTCGGAAGTATCGGTCGGGTCGGGGGCGTGCATCGGTGGTCTCGGTCGGGGTTCAGGAATCGGCGGAAGGGCGGTCGGGATCGCGCTGCAGACGCTCGACGTAGTCCGCCAGGCGGTCGAGCCGCTGCTCCCAGAGTTCGCGGTAGCTCTCGATCCAGTCGGCGGCGACCTTGAGGCCCTGAGGGCGCAGGCGGCACGGGCGGCGCTGCGCGTCGCGACTGCGCGTCACCAGGCCGGCGCGTTCGAGCACCTGCAGGTGTTTGGTGATCGCCGGCATCGACATGTCGAACGGCTTCGCCAGTTCGGTCACGGTCGCCTCGCCGGCAGAGAGCCGGGACAGGATCGCGCGCCGCGTCGGATCGGCGATCGCGGCGAAGGTGCTGCTGAGGGTGTCGGTGGCCATCGAGGACTCGCTCCGTATTTAACCAAAAGGTTATCTACGAACCGCTCGCTGTCAAGGGTGAGGCACTACCAGGAAAGCCCGTAGCGAAACCGAAGTTTGGTGTCTGACTCCACCCTGTTACATCCACCGATGCGAACCATCGTGCGACGAGTGGTCGCGACCGTCACGGTGACGACGGCGCTCCTTCACGGCCAACCGCAGAACGAGTCCGCCGCGGCAGCGTCTCGCGCCACGATCGATCGGCTCGTGGCGACGATCCAGGACGACAGCAAGCGTCAGCAGCTGGTCGAGGAACTCCAGGCGTTGATCGCGGTCGAGCCCCGACCCGCGTCGGCGCCTGCACGCCAGGGTCTGTTCGAGACGGTCACTGGCGTGCTCGCGGGTATCTCCGGCGAGGTACGCGCGGCGGCGCTTCTCGTGATCGAACAGGCGAGCCTCGTGCCCATGCGCCTGCGTGGTCTGTGGCAAGCCCTGCAAGACCCGGCACAGCGCGCAGTCTTGCTGGGTGAGGCGGTCCGCCTCGGCTCGGTGCTGCTCGCGGCGGTCGCGGCGTTCCTGGCGACCGTCTGGCTCGTCCGGCGCTTCCGCCAGCGTCTGACCGCCCCGACGGCCCGAGCGCCGGGGCGCTTGGTCCTGGCGGGGCGCATCACCAGTCGAGCGCTGTTCGACGTGGCACCTGCTGCGGCTGCCGTCGTCGCCGGCCTCCTCGTGGCGACGGTCGTCCATCTGGGGCCCGAGGTGCGGATCGTGGCCGTTGCCGCGCTCACGGCGTTGGCGCTCCGCCGCTTGGCGTCGGTGGCGATCGATGTCCTGCTGTCGCCCGGGGTCCCATCCTTGCGCCCGGTGCCACTCTGCGACGAGCGCGCCGACGCCCTGGGGCGGCACCTGCATCGCCTCGCATCGGTCGCCATCCTCGGCTGGCTCGTCGTCGCCGTGGCCGACGCGCTCGGGCCACCCGAGCTCACCGCGGCGATCCGTGAGGTCTACGGCCTGGCCCTCCTCGGCACTGCGATCGCGCTCGTCCTCGCCAATCGACGGTCGGTGCGCGCGTGGTTGCAGGAACGACGCGCCGGTGCCACCTCGCCCGGCACCCTGAGCAGCCTGTTGTGGTCTCTGGCGAGCCTGTGGTGGCTGCTGGCGATCGCGTACTTCGTCGCCCTCTACGTGGTCTGGTCGCGCGATGCCGCCGGCGCGTCACGCTTCCTGGTCCGCGCCAGCCTCGCGTCGGTCGGCATCGTCGTCGGTGCCGCGTTGGTGCTCGGTCTGGTGCGCATGGTCACTCGCTGGGGCGAGGAACGAGCGCGAGCGTGGACCGGGGCGGTGCCCGAGCTGCGCGACCGGGTTCCGTCGTACGCGCGCTTGGCCCGCCTCGCGCTCGATGCGATGGCGCTCGGGTTGGCGGTCTGCCTGCTGCTCGAGGCGTGGGGCGTCGGTGGCCTCGCCGGCTTGCGTTCCGACGCTGCCCGCACCCTGCTGTCGGCGGCATTGGACGTGCTGCTCATCGTCGTGATCGCGATGGCGGCGATCGACGCCGCCACGGTCTTCGCCCAACGTTTCGTCGACGAACGCATGCGCACCGGCCGCGCCACGGCCAAGGTTCGCACGCTGGTGCCGTTGGCGCGCACCGCGATCAAGGTCGTCGTGCTCACCGGCGCGGGCATCATGGTGCTCGCCGCCATCGGCATCGACGTGGGGCCGCTCCTCGCGGGCGTCGGCATCCTCGGGCTGGCGGTCGGCTTCGGTGCCCAGACGTTGGTGAAGGACGTCATCACCGGCGTCTTCATCCTGATGGAAGACACCATGTCGGTGGGTGACATCTGCAGCTTCGCCGGAGTCGGTGGCGTCGTCGAGGCCATCGGGCTGCGCAGCGTGCGCCTCCGCGACCTGCAGGGGGTGGTGCACACGGTGCCGTTCAGCTCGGTCGACAAGGTCTCCAACATGACCAAGGAGTATTCCTGTTGGCTGGTCGAGGCAGGGGTCGGCTACGGCGAAGACGTCGACCGAGTGACGGCCGAGTTGCGACGCCTCGGCGAGGAGCTGCGCGACGACCCGCAGTTCGGGCCCGACATCCTCGAGCCGATCGAGATCATCGGCCTCGACCGATTCGCCGACTCGGCGGTCGTGATCCGCGCCCGCTTCAAGACCAGAGTGGCAGCCCAGTGGCGCGTAGGGCGCGAGTTCAACCGCCGGATGAAGCAGGCCTTCGACGCGGCCGGGATCGAGATCCCGTTCCCGCATCGGACCGTGTTCCTGCGTCGCGAGGACACGGAGGCGGTGAGCCCGCCCGCACCATCCCCTGGACCCTCCTGACCCCTTCGCGGCGCCTCTGCGTCGGTCGCCGCGGGTACGGGCTCGAGCGCGAACGTCGCTCAGGAACGCCAGGCTCAGGAACGCCAGTACGGCGTCTGGCGCCAGTGACCGTAGGTGGACGTGTGGAACGACTCCGTCGTGAAGTCGGGCCAGTTGTCCTTGTCGAAGCCCTCGGCAGCCTCCAACTCCTCCTTGGCGACGTCGAACACGACGCAGCGGTCGTCGGTGTCCACGGTCAGTCGGCTCCAGGGAATGGCGAACAGCTTGTCCCCGAAGCCGAGGAAGCCGCCGAACGACAGCACCGCGTAGGCGACGCGGCCGTTGGCGAGATCGATCATCAGCTCGCGGACGCTGCCGAGCTCCTCGCCGCGGGAGTTCTTGACCGTGTCGCCGATGAGGGATGTGGCGGAGAGGACACGAGGATGCGCAACTTGAGTCATAGGTAGTTTCTCGATTCGGTCGACGCGCGCCGGCTCGACGCGGCCGAAGCCCGGAGTGACTCGGGCTCGTCACGGAGTCAGCAAGCGACATGCCGTCGCGGCGCGGACCGCGCGTTCGAAAGGACGTCGTCCGCGCTCGGCATCACTCCTGAGCGCAGCCCGCGGGCGCAGCACTCGCAGCTCCGCCGCGCCGAGTCCTGGCGAAGCGCCCACTCCGGGTGCGGCACGCGCATGCGCATTCTGCAATGTCGCTGCCGCCGTGCTCCCGCACGTGCGAAGGCCGCAAGCTCCTTGCCGTGGCCGAGTCCGCCGCTACGGTCGCATCACCGCAATGGCCGACCGCAAGCCCCACGTTCTGCGTCGTCTCGATTACACGCCGCCGACCTACGCGATCGACACGGTGGACTTGCGCGTCGCGGTCGGCCTCGATGCTCCAACCCGCGTGCGCGCGCGCCTCGGCGTGCGTCGTGCCGAGGGCGTCCCTGCTTCGGCGCCGCTGCGCCTCGACGGCTCCGGCCTGCGCTTGCTGAGGGTGGCGCTCGACGGCGTGGATCTCCCGGCGTCCGCGTTCGAGGTGGCCGAGGAGGAGCTGGTGGTCCGGGACGTGCCGGCTG
Organism: Planctomycetota bacterium; assembly: GCA_041398565.1. GTDB lineage: Bacteria > Planctomycetota > UBA1135 > UBA1135 > UBA2386 > DATGPD01. Next base: position 2,139,391 of record JAWKUN010000002.1, read on the forward strand.
CGTTCCTGTTGGAGACCGAGGTCGAGATCGAGCCGGACCGCAACACCGCCCTCGAAGGCCTCTACCGTACCTCCACCGGATACCTCACCCAGTGCGAGGCCGAGGGCTTCCGCAAGATCACCTACTACGCCGACCGGCCCGACGTGCTGGCGCGCTTCACCACCGAGGTGATCGCCGACAAGGAGCGGTTTCCCGTGCTGCTCGCGAACGGCAACCTCGCCGAGCGCAGTGACCTGCCCGGTGGTCTGCACCGCACGCTCTGGGTCGATCCGTTCCCCAAGCCTTGCTACCTGTTCGCGTTGGTGGCGGCGGACCTGACGCACATCGAGGACAGCTTCACGACGCGCTCCGGCCGGCGCGTGACCCTGCGAATCTACGCTCAGCCCCGGAACATCGACAAGTGCGCGCACGCCATGGCGTGCCTGCAGCACGCGATGCGCTGGGACGAGGCCACCTTCGGCCTCGAGTGCGACCTCGACCACTACTCCATCGTCGTCACCGACGACTTCAACATGGGCGCGATGGAGAACAAGGGGCTCAACATCTTCAACTCGCAGTACGTGCTGGCGTCGCCGGCGACGGCGAGCGACGCCGACTACGCCGCGATCGAGGGCGTCATCGGCCACGAGTACTTCCACAACTGGACGGGCAATCGGGTCACCTGTCGCGACTGGTTCCAGTTGAGCCTCAAGGAAGGGCTGACGGTGTTCCGCGACCAGCAGTTCTCGGCGGCGATGGGGTCGCCCGCCACCAAGCGCATCGAGGAGGTGCGTCGGTTGCGTGCTGGCCAGTTCCCCGAGGACGCTGGGCCGATGGCGCACCCGGTCCGACCGGACGAGGTGATCGAGATCAACAACTTCTACACCGCCACGGTGTACGAGAAGGGGGCGGAGGTGGTGCGCATGTACCACACCCTGCTCGGCGCCGACGGCTTCCGTCGCGGCATGGACCTCTACTTCCAGCGCCACGACGGGCAGGCGGTGACCTGTGACGACTTCCGTGCTGCCATGGCCGACGCCAACGGCCGCGATCTCGCTCAGTTCGAGCGCTGGTACGCGCAGGCGGGGACGCCGCTGCTCGAGGTCGCGACCCGCCACGACGCCGCGGCCGCGACCTACACGATCGAGGTGCGCCAATCGACGCCGCCGACCCCCGGGCAGACCGAGAAGCTCCCGCTGCACCTGCCGTTGGCCGTGGCGCTGATCGCCGGCGACGGACGCAAGCTGCCGCTGCGGCTGCGCGGGGAGACCGGGGCGGTGGGTGACAGCCGCGTGCTCGAGCTGACGGAGGGGGCGCACGAGTTCGTCTTCGTCGACGTGAAGGACCCGCCGGTGGCGTCGCTGCTGCGCGGTTTCTCGGCGCCGGTGCACTTGCGTGTGGCGCGCACTGCGGAAGACCTCGCCTTCCTCATGGCGCACGACGACGACAGCGTCAGCCGCTGGGATGCCGGGCAGCAGCTGGCGCTCGACGTACTGATCGAGGCGGTCGGGCGCACGCAGTCCGCTCCGTCCTCGTCGGCGATGGCCTTGGTGCGCGCGTGCCGGGTGCTGGTACGGCAGATCCTCGACGGTTCGGCGGGTCTCGACCGCGCCCTGGTGGCCGAGGTGCTCACCTTTCCGAGCGAGGCCATGGTCGGCGACGCCATGGCCAGCGTCGATCCCGAAGCCATCCACGCCGCCCGCGAGCGCACCCGACGGTTGGTGGCCTCGGAGCTGCGCGAAGAGCTGCAGGACCTGCACACCCGCCTCGTCGACGAGGAGCCGCCGCAGCACGGGATCGAGGCGCCGCACGTGGCTCGGCGCGCGCTCAAGCACGTGAGCCTGTCGCTGCTCATGGCGCTCGACGAGCCGGCGGTGTGGGATCGTGCCGAGCGGCAGCTCGCTGCGGCCGGAAACATGACCGACCGCATGAGCGCGTTGCTCAACCTGGCGCACAGCTCGACGCCGGCGCGACGCGCGTTGCTCGAGGCCTTCTACGACCGCTTCGCCGCCGAGTCGTTGGTCGTGGACAAGTGGCTGCGCGTTCAGGCCTCGGCCCCGCGCCCGGATGTCCTCGACGACGTGCAGCGTCTCATGCAGCACCCGGCGTTCACCTTCACCAATCCCAACAAAGTGCGAGCCCTGCTCGGCGCATTCGTCGGCAACCAGCGGGCATTCCACGGCGCCGACGGTCGCGGCTACACCTTCGTGGCCGACCAGATCGCGGCACTGCAGAAGCTCAACCCCCAGGTGGCGGCGCGCCTCACCGCCGCGGCTTTCTCCCGTTGGCGCCGCTTCGACCGCGGCCGCCAGGCGCGCATGCGCGCCGAGATCGAGCGGATCGCCGCCATCGAGGGGCTGGCGCGCGACGTGTACGAGATCGCCAGCCGCTGTCTGGCGTAGCCGCTCGGGGCTCCGCCTTCGGGTCGCGGATCGCTGCGCGGCTCACAGCCAACGCACGCGTCCGCGTTCCACCCGGAGCGTCACCTCGGCTCCGGTGTCGGCGAGGTGCCACAGTTCGCCGTCGAGGTTGAGCCGCGCCGGCGGCGGCAGCGTCAGGGTGACGCGCTCGACCGCGACCGGCGTTTGGCCCTGGCCGCGCTTGGTCGTGGCCAGCAGGCGCACGAGGCGCCAACGGTGACGCTCCTCGATGCTCAGCACGTGCAGCCTGCCGGAGTCGAGCCGGACGCCGGCGCCGAGGTCGAGACCGCCTCCGAGGAAGCGGGCGTTGGCGGCGAACCACGCGAAGACGGTGTGCGTCTCGGAGGCGGCGTCGTCGAGCGCGACGCCGACTTCGTGGAGGCGCCGGCGCGCGATCACGCCGAGGTTGCAGAGCTGGTAGGCGGCGCGCACGCTGTGGCGCTTGATGCGGCCGATCCATGGGCGTGCGGACAGGGCGGCCCAGTCGGCCGGACTGCCGGCGGCGGCGAAGTTGGCGAACCAGCGACGCGCTCCGCTTGCAGCCTCGGCCACACCGACGTCGGCACTGTGTCCGCGGTCGCCGGCGGCGACTCGCGCTGCGATCGCCTGCAGCTCGACCTCGACGTCGGCGCCGTGCGAGCGCCCGGTGAGCGTCGCCAGGGCCCGCGCGCCGTCGTTGGCGGAGCCGACCGGTACCAGCGCCAATCGGAACCAACTCTCGTTCCCGCGTGCCGCCGCCACCGCCTGCAACGCGGCGTGAAGGGTGCCGTCGCCGCCGGCGATGCACACGGTTGCCGTGGGCGGCAGCGCACGCAGGCCGGCGACGAGGAGGTCTTGTCCGTCTTCGTCGGCCGCCGTCGCCAGCACCGGAGCCTGCGCGCCGAACGCGCGGGCGAACGCGGCGAGCGTGGCCGCGACGCGTCCGCCGCCGCCCGCCGCGGGGTTGTAGAGCAGCGCAACCTCAGCCATGTTCGCCGAGGAACGCCTCGACGTGGGCCAGCAGCATGGCGCGCGGAGCCGGCTTGAAGAAGTAGCCGCCGTGGCCGCAGGCACCGACGTCGACGGCGACACTGGCCGGGCCGTCCCACGCGGCCGCTTCGTCGGGCAGCACCAACTCGTCGGCGGACGACAGCGCCACGAGCACCGGGGTGGCACAGCTTGCCGCAGCGGCCACCAGGCTGCGGCTGTCGGGCAGGGCGATCGCGCCTCCGGCCTGGCCCCAGGTCAAGAGCTGCTGCAGCAGGTGGGCGCTCTCCCGCTCGAGGGTGGGGGCGGACAGCATGGCGCGCAGCTCGCGCGCGCTGTAGTCGCGTTCGGTCGGGTCGGGGCTGGCGTGGAAGGCGATGCTGGCGACCTTCGGCGCCCGCACGTTGACGCTCGCCATGAGCCGACTGCGTGTGGTGAGGGCGTAGCCGAGACGGATCGCCCACAGCGGCAGCCATGGCCAGTTGCCGCGACCGGTGAAGATCTTGTTCTGCAGGTACGAGAACGCCGGCAAGTCGATCCAGTCGCCGGTCGCCGTGGCGCGCAGGAGCTTGCACGTGCCCGCCGAGAACAGGCGGTCCCACGGTGGGGGGCGTGGAACGAAGCGAGCGGGCGAGCCGACGGTGACCACCGCGCGCGGGCGTGACTCGCCGCTGGCCAGGAGACCGTAGATCGTGGTGCCGCCGAAGCTGTGCCCGAGCAGCGACAGGGGCAGCCGCGGGAATGCGCCGCAGGTGGCGTCGACGACGAGACGCAGATCGGCCACGCGCGAAGCGAAGTCGATCGGCGCCCGGCGGCGGTCGCGGTTGCGCCCGACCCCGCGCGGGTCGAAGTGCACGACGACGAAGTTCAGGTCCTCGAGCAGCAGGCGAGCCAGGCTCTTGCCGGCATCGGCGTCGACGCGGAAGAAGCGCGACGTGGCGAGCAGACCGGGCACGAGGACGACGACGCCGCGTGGCGTGGTCGCCGGTGCGGTCAGCTCGACGTCGAGATCGCCGGCGCGCAAGGTGCGCTGCTGGCCGGGCGGTGGCGAGGGCTCGGTCACGTGCGGCGCAGGATACGCGGCCTCGCTCGAGCTTGGTCAACGGAACAGGCGCGTGCCCGTGAAGCCTTCACGCGCGGCCGGGGTGCAGCGGTAGCTGCGCTCGAGCAGCGCCAGCAACCCCGAGCCGCACGGCGTCGCCGCCGGCACCGCGACGACGCGGGCGCGCGCCGCGTCCGAGAGCAGCACCGCGCAGCCGCGCGCCAGCAGATCGTCGATGCGGTGTCGCAGCGCGGCACCGGCGTCGGCCACAGCCGTGGCCGGCAGGCGCGCCAGCTCGAACAGAGGCAGGCGTTCGGCGTCGGTGAGGTGCAGCAGGTACGCCTGCAGGTCGATGTCGTCGCCAGCCAAGAGGGCCAACGGGGCGCCGTCGGCGAGTTCGCGCGCGCCTTGGGCGTAGGCAAGCGTGCGCCGCGGGTCGTCGTGCCGACGTACCAGCCACACGGCGGTGCCTGCCTGCAAAGCCAGCACGAGCAAGACGCCGCGCACCGGCAGCGCGCGCAGCGCCCACAGTGCCAACGGCCAGCAGAACGGCAGCAGGTAGGCGCCCCACTCCGCTTCGCCGCCGAGGATCATGAGGGCGCAAGCCAGGTAGATGATGGCGCCGAGCAGGAGCCAACCGGTCTGCGCACGCAGGCGCCTGCCGAGCAGGCCGCAGGGGGTCAGCACCGACAGTGGCAGCATCGGGATCAGCCACTCGTAGAGGAGAGTGTGGCCGTAGCGCCAGGCCGCGCCGAAGTTGGTCGTGGCACGGTCGGTGGCGAAGGCGCCAGAGTGGTGCAGGTCGAACTCGACGCCGACGAGCCGCGCCACGAAGGGCGACAGGGCGATTCCGGCGGCGAGGGTCGCCGCGGTGACGGCGCCAGGTAGGAGGCCGCGGGCGAAGGGCCGCGGCGGGTACAGCAGGATCAGCGGCAGCAGCAGGGCCGGTAGGAGCGCGGCCGTGGAGTGGGCGCAGAACGCCAGCGCGCACGTGGCGCCGAAGGTGGCCGCGCGCCCGACGCTCGGCCGTCGGGTCAGGGCAGCGGCGGCCACCGCGGCCAAGCCGGAGAAAGCGAGGAACGGCCCGTGCACTTCGACAACCGTCGCGAAGAACACGACGTGCGGCATCGTCGCGCAGGTCGCTGTGGCCAGCAGGGCGGCGCGCCGCTCGAGGCCGAGGCCGCGGCTGGCCAGGTGCAGCAGTGCCATGCCGGTGGCCGTGCCGAGCGCACTGAGCAGGCGTGCGGCCTCGTAGAGGGTCAGGCCGAGCGGCGCCAACAGGTCCCGGGCCGCGTGCACCATGGGCAGGTAGAGGAAGTGGCGCGGGTAGGAACGCTCGCCGTCGAGCACGAGGGCGAGGTAGAGGTGGCCGTCGATCTTGTAGAAGGTGCGCTGTCCCAGGAGGACGTAGACGAGCAGGGCGAGCAACCCGCAGAGGGCCGCGTCGCGCACGTCGACGGCCGGACGCAACCGGCGCGCGGCTGCGGCCGTCAGCAACGTAGGCACCTCGTGGATGCCGGATGCGCGGACGGGGTGCGTGGCCTCGCGTCTCGTGCGTTCGCTTCGTGCCCCCTCCACGCGTGGGACATCGCTCCGACGCACCTGCACGGGCATCGGCGGGGATCGTGGAGGTCGAGCAAGGCCGTGGTGAGCGCCGGGTGGCGACGCCGGCAACCGAGCGTATCCCCCGAACCCAGGAGTCGGCGTCGCGGGATTCGTACGCAGCGGACCTTCGCCTCGTCCCCAGCGAGCCACGTCCGGATCGCCGTCGGTCGCCTGATCGGCGAGGCGATTCGTCCGCGTCGACCTCGACGAGCATGCGAGGCTCGGCTGGGGCGCGTTCCTAGCAGCGGACTCCTAGGTCCCCGTCGCAGCCAGTTTTCGGCCAATTCGTGCTTCTCCGCGGCCAGCTCGGCCCGCAAGATTCTCGCGGATCTAGCGCCGCGCTCGCGGTTAGGGCGCGGCATCATCTGCAGGAACCCCATGAAGAAACTCGCTCTCACTCTCGCGCTCGGCGCGACGGCTCTGCTCCCCTCGTGCCTCGCGGGTCCACACCAGCTGCAGCGCACGGTCGACGACTGGGACCAGAAGACCTACATCACGAACCCGTGGATCAGCGCCGCGCTGTGGGTCGTGCCGGTCTTCCCGCTGGCCAAGTTCGGCGCCAGCGTCGCGGACTTCTTCGTCACCGACGCCTACGCGTTCTGGTTCAAGGACGCCTGGGACATGAAGGGCACCGGCTTCGAGCACTACAAGCAGACCTGGACCGACGGTCGCATGAAGAGCTTGCTGATGTCGGACGCCGGCTTCATCAAGATCGACAAGTAGACTCGTGCCGGCGCTCTGGCGCCGTGCGCGTGTTGACCGAGCGCCCGCCTCGTGCGGGCGCTCTGGTTTCCGGGCTGTGGTTTCCGCGCTGTGGTTCCCGTGCTGTCGTCCAAGGGGGCACGCGTCACTGCCGATGCAACTCGGCCAGCTCGGTGAGCACGCCGTCGTCGATGCGCCGGACTTCGACGCCGGCCTCGGGCGCATACCAGCTCACCGCCACGCGGCCGAGGTAGGTGCCCTCGGCAGCGACGTTCGCGCGGCGCACGATGCGTAGGGCGCGGAAGGTGCCAGCCGGCACGGTCACCTCGTCGACGTCCTCGACGACGTAGGTGACGAGCAGCGGCAGCGGCGGCTGCCCGGGGGCCTTGCGCAAGAAGTGGCAGCTCCAGCGCTTGCCCACCCACAACGGCCAGTGGTAGCGCTCGTCGGCGGGTGCCTGCTCGATGACGGGGCGCGGCTGTCCACCGCGTGGATCGGGCGCCAGCTCGCCGCGGTCGCCAAGGGTCGTGGTGAGGGCTTGGCGCTCGCCGGTGGCCTCGTCGACCAAATCGTAGCCGGCTTCGGTCACCTCGACGTGGGTGGTGAGTCGCAGCGCGTCGCCGCGCAGGTACACGAGGCGGTCGCCGTTCTGCCATCGCGGCGCCTGGAAGGTCTCGACGCCATCCGGTGGCGTGCGGTCGTGGCTCAGGAGGCCGCGTCCGCTGCCGTCCGGCATGCGCGGGGCGGCGCAGGCCGCGGCGAGCCCGGCCAGGCCCAGGGCACGGAGGAGGTTGGAGCGCGACCGCATCCGATCGTTTGACCGCAACGACGTGTTGACGGCAAGGGCGCGCCCGCGGTTCGCGTGCGCATCGTCAGGCCGACAGGATGGGTTCCACCAGCTCTCCGTACACGTCGGTGAGCCGGATGTCGCGCCCGCCGAAGCGGTAGGTCAGCTGCTTGTGGTCGATGCCGAGGAGGTGCAGGATCGTGGCGTGCAGGTCGTGCACGGTGACGCGGTCCTGCACGACCTTGTAGCCGTACTCGTCGCTGGTGCCGTGCGCGACGCCGCCCTTGACGCCGCCGCCGCACAGCCACGAGGTGAACGCGAAGGGATTGTGGTCGCGGCCCTCGCGTCCCTGGGCGAACGGCGTGCGGCCGAACTCGCCGCTCCACACCAGCAGCGTCTGGTCGAGGAGGCCGCGTGCCTTCAAGTCGCGGATCAGGCCCGCGATCGGCTTGTCGATGGCGCGGGCGTTGCGGCCGTGGTCGCGGCGCAATTCGCTGTGCTGATCCCAGCGGTCGCAGCGCGGCATCTTCGGGCAGGTGAGTTCGACGAAGCGTACGCCGCGCTCGACCAGGCGGCGCGCGGCGAGGCACTGGGCGCCGTAACTTCGCGTGAACTCGAATTCGTCGTCGAGGCCGTACAGGCTCCGGGTCGCCTTGCTCTCGTCTTCGAGCCGCATGAGTTCCGGCACCGCCGCCTGCATGCGCTCGGCGAGTTCCTGGTTGGCGATGGCGGCAGCCATTTGCGCCTCGGGCGCTCGCTCTTGACCGAGTTCGTCGAGGGCCTGCACCAACGCCAGCTTGCCGCGCTGCAGGGCCGCGCTCTGCTCGGTGGGCTCGATGTTCGCCACCGGGTTGTGGCGCGCGCGGAAGACCGAGCCCTGGTGCGTTGCCGGCAGGAAGCTGCTGCCGAAGCAGTCGAGGCCGCCGGGCGGGATGAGGCCGCCGTGCAAGACCACGTGCGCGGGCAGCTCGTGGCTGTCGGCGCCCAGGCCGTAGGCGATCCAAGCGCCCATGCTCGGTCGGCCCTGGATGCCGAGCCCGGTGTGCAAGAAGTAGTTGGCGTTGGTGTGCTCGGAGAAGTCGGCGGACATCGAGCGGATGACGGCCAACTCGTCGACACAGCCGCCGAGGTGCGGCAGGAGCTCGCTGATCCACTGTCCGCTGTCGCCGCGTTGCGCGAACTTCCACGGCGAGGCCAGCGTGTTGCCGTTGTTGTTGAACTGCGTCGGCTCCATCTTCATTCCGAACGGCTTGCCGTGCTCGCGCTGCAGGCGCGGCTTGTGATCGAAGGTGTCGACCTGCGACGGCCCGCCGTCCATGTAGAGGAAGATCACGCTCTTGGCGCGCGGCACGTGATGGGGCCCACGCGTGCCAGGATCGGACGACAGCACGCGCCACGGATTCATCGGTGCGCACGCCACGAAGCCGGCACACGACCGAAGGAAGGCACGCCGGCTCACGTCACTCGGGAAAACGCGTAGCGAAACCACAGTTTGGTGTCAGGCTCCAGTAGGTGGGTTCATCGGAGGAAGGCGAACTCCTTCACGTTGACGAGCGCGTGCGCGAGGTCGGCCCAGGGCGCGAGCGCGTCGAGGTCGGCGTCGCGCAGCGTCGCCTGTTCGAGCAGGAAGGTCTCGGCGGCGTCGATCTCGTCCGCGCGTGGCGCACGCGCGAAGACCGTGCGCAGCATCCGCTCGACGCGCGCGCTGCGGTCGGGCAGGTCGAGGTTGAGGACGCGCTCCGCCCACTTCTCGGTCTGCTCGACCACGAACGGGTCGTTCATCAGCGCCAGCGCCTGCGCCGGCACGTTGGAGACGTTGCGCTGCCCGACGGTCGAGAACGGGATGGGTGTGTCGAAGGCGAGGAACAGCGGGTTGAGGAAGTTGCGCCGCACCTCCTGGTAGAGGCTGCGTCGGCCGTCGCCGTCGAGCGGGCCGCTGCGGTCGGGGCGACCACGTCCGTCCATGAAGGGCGTCAGGTGCACGGCGACGCTGTGCCCGTAGAGGCTGCGGTCGAGGGTGCCGGCCAGCTGCAACAGTGCATCGCGCAGCGCCTCGCCATCGAGTCGACGCACCCGCGCCCGGTGCAGCAGCGCCAGGGTGGCGTCGGTCTCCTCGGCGCCCGCGTCGTCGGTGCGGCTGCTCAGACCGTAGGTGCGGCTCAGCAGCAGGCGTCGCAGCAAGCGTTTGATCGACCAGCCGTCGGCGACGAAGTCCTCGGCGAGCCGATCGAGAAGCTTGCCGTGCGCCGGCGCCTCTCCCAGCACGCCGAAGTTGTCGACGGTGGGCACCAGCCCACGCCCGAAGAGGTGTGCCCACACCCTGTTCACCAGCACGCGCGCGACCAGGGGGTTGTCGGTTGCCGTCAGCTCGCGCGCCAGCGCCAAGCGGCCACTGCCCTGCCGGTAGCGCGCCGCATCGCTGCCCAGGGCGGTGAGGCCGCAGCGCGGCGCCCGCTCGCCAGGGCTGCGGTGGTCGCCGCGCGTGAACACGTGCTCGTCGAGCCCGTCGCCGTCACTCATCGCCGGCACGCACGGCACCTCGGCGATGGCGCTGTCGACGCCAGCGACCAGGCGCAGGAACGGATCGTCGCCCTCGCCGTCGAGCAGATGGTGTCGCGACAGGAAGCTGAGCAGCCCGGCCTCGGCCGGAGGCATGCCGGCCGCTCGGTCCGGTTCCCACTGCGCCACCGCGCGGTGGATGGCAGCCCCGTATGCCGCTGCCAGTTCGGCTGCCGCCAGGTCGACGTCACCGAGCAGAGCCACGCTAGCAGGCGGACCGCCGACACCGGGCGTCTCCGGCGCATCCGACAGCCATGCCTCCTGCAGCGCGATCCACCCTGGCGCCGCGTAGTCGGTCTCGTCGCTCGGGTCGGCGGTGCGCAGGTCCTGCACTTGGAGGTAGGCGTCCAAGCCGCGCCACATGTCGAGGTCGACGCGGTAGAAGCGCCCCCGCTCGTCGGACAACGCCAGCTTCAGCGGGCCGTAGATCGGGTCGCGGATGACGTTGAACCCCTCGACGACGATGTTGATGCGACAGTTCTCGCCGGCGGCCCGCAGCCACAGGTAGCGGCGGTCGATGCGGAACGTGCGCGACGACAGCGAACCCTGCAGGCGCAGCGACTCGCTGCCGCTGCGGGCCCAGCGCCCGGCGCGGGCACGCACCACCGGCCGCGCCTCGCCGTCGACCGCCACCAGGTCCGACGCCTGTGGCTCGCTGCCGAACGCTTCGCCGATCCGGAACCAAGCGCCGCAGTCGTCGTGCTGGAAGTCGGCCAGAACGTGCGCGTCGGTCGGTCGCGCCCGCGCCGCCGCGACGTCGCCGCGCAACTCGCGCCACCGGGCGGCGAAGTCTCCTTCTCCACGCGCCGCAGCCCACGCCTGCATCGGGTGGGTGCGGTCCTTGGCGAGATGCGCGGGCACGGCGGCTTGCCAGGCGCGCAGGCGTGTCGGCGACAGACCGCGGCGGCGCGCCAGCTCATCGCGTTCTGCGTCGAACGCCTCGCGCCTGCTCGCGAACGCCTGCTCGCCTTCCTTGTCGCGCCGCCGCGGCATCGGCGGTAGCGCCGCCAGTGCCTCCAGGTAGCTCGGGACCGCCGCTGCCTCACGCTGCCACACCTGCTTGACGTGCGCCGCCAGGCGCGGCCGCAGCCCGCGCAGTGCCGCCAGCGCCTCGCCGTGTCCACCCAGCGGCAAGAGCGGCGTCAGCGCGTAGCGCGAACTCTTGAGTACGCCGGCCAGCGCGTAGTAGTCGCGTTGCGCGATCGCGTCGAACTTGTGGTCGTGGCAGCGGGCGCACGCCACGGTCAGCCCGAGGAAGGTCTTGCCGAAGACGTCGATCTGGTTGTCGATGCGATCGGCTCGGTGCTGACGCGGGTCGAGCGGCGAGTGCGTCTGGTCGCCGAACCAGAAGAAGCACGTGCCGATCGGCGACTCGTCGAAGCCGTCGGCGTGCAGGCGAGGCTCGGGCAGGAGGTCGCCGGCCAGGTGCTCCTGCACCAGGCGGTCGTACGGAACGTCCTGGTTGAAGGCACGCACCAGGTAGTCGCGGTAGCGCCACGCATCGGGGATGGCGAAGTCGTACTCGTGGCCCAGGGTCTCGGCGTAGCGCACCAGATCGAGCCAGTGCCGTGCCCAGCGTTCGCCGTAGTGGGGCGATGCAAGGAGCCCGTCGATGACCGTTGCGCGGGCGTCGGGGGTGTCGTGCGCCAGCAGCGCGTCGAGGTCGCGCGGCAGCGGCGGCAGACCGATCACGTCGAAGGTGGCTCGGCGCAGCCAGGTGGCGGTGTCGGCGTCGGCGGCGGGGGCCAGCCCCGCACTCTCGAGTCCGGCCAGCACGAACATGTCCAGCGGATCGCGCGGCCAGTCGAGGCGCTGCACCGCCGGCACCGCTGGCGAGCGGCGCGGCTGCCAGCACCAGTGCTGCGCGCGACGCGCCTCCAAGTCGAATGCCGGTCGTTCGCTCGCGACGCCGGGCTCCGGCTCGTCCGGCCACGGTGCCCCGAGCGCCACCCAGCGCTCCAGCGCCGCGATCTCGTCGGCCGCGAGCTTGCCCTTGGGGGGCATCTGCAAATCGACGTCGTCGTAGCGCACCGCGACGATCAACCGCGAGGCGTCGGCGTCGCCCGGCACCACCGCCGGCCCGCGTGCCCCGCCCTTGCGCACGAAGGTGCCGTGGTCGAGGCGCAGCTCGGACTTCTGCGTCTTGGCGCCGTGGCACTTGACGCAGCGCTGCGCCAGGACCGGGCGCACCTTGCTCTCGAAGAACGACAGCGCGTCGGCGTCCTGAGCAGGCGCCGCGGCCAGGAAGACGAGGAAGGCGAGTGCACCACCCAGGCCGGTGGAGGTGAGACCGGTCATGGTTCGGCGAGGATAGCGCCGCGGCGCGGCCGCGGGCCAGCGCGGGGTTTCCCGCGCGTCGACTGCGGCTCGGTTGCGGACCCAGGCGCGCCCGGTCGTGCCGAAGCGAGGGCGGCCATCGGGAACGGCCGAGCGGTCGCCCGTCAGGTTTCACGCCCCGGCGCCAACGCGGCGACGGGTTCGGCCGTAGCACGCGCGGCTGCCTCTCCGACGCTTTCCCACCATGATTCCTCTGCCCACCACCCGTCGCTCCTTCTTGCAGGCTTCGCTGGCCAGCGCCGCTGCCGCGGCGGTCGGTAGCCCGCCGTCGCGGGCGCCCGAGCTGTCGATCCTCGTCCTCGGCGGCACGTCCTTTCTCGGTCCGTGCGTCGTGCGCGCGGCGCTGGCGCGCGGGCACAAGGTGACCCTGTTCAACCGCGGCAAGACCAACGCCGACATGTTCCCGCAGCTGGAGAAGCTGCGCGGCGACCGCAACGCTGGTGACCTGGCGTCCCTGCAGGGCCGCGTGTTCGACGCGGTGGTGGACACGTCGGGGTACGTGCCCAGCCACGTCGAGGCCACCGCCAAGCTCTTCGCCGACAGCGCCAAGCACTACACCTTCGTCTCGTCGATCTCGGTCTACTCCGAGTTCGGCACGGTGGCCAAGGACATCGACGAGACCGGCACGGTGGCCGAGGTCGGCGACGACGTCGTCGCCAAGGTCTCGACCATCCGCGAGTCGATTCCGCACTACGGCGCAATGAAGGCGCGCTGCGAGCAGGCGGCCGAGGCGGCGATGCCCGGCGGCGTCGCCAACGTGCGCCCCGGCCTGATCGTCGGACCCGACGACCCCACCGACCGCTTCACCTGGTGGCCGGTGCGGGTCGACCGCGGCGGCAAGGTGCTGGCGCCGGGCGATCAGGATGCGCGCGTGCAGACCATCGACGTGCGCGACCTCGGCGAGTGGATCGTGCACTGCATCGACCAGCGCGTCACCGGCGTCTACAACGCGGTGGGCTTCGACGGGCCGCTGTCGATGGCCGAGTTCCTCGGGGCCTGCAAGTGCGCCACGTCGACGTCGAGCGAGTTGGTGTGGGCGAGCGAGGAGTTCCTCGAGGCCAACGGCGTGGGCGCGTGGATGGAGATGCCGCTGTGGCTGCCGCGCACCGGGCGCAGCTACGCTCTCAACGACAGGGCCCGCGCGCAGGGCCTGCGGTTCCGGCCGATGGCCGACACGATCCGCGACACCCTGGCCTGGGCGAAGGCCAACCCGCGCCCGTTCGCGCGCACCGGCCTGGAGCCCGGCAAGGAGAAGGCGCTTCTCGAGAAACTGGCGCAGGCGGGCGGCGGCAAGTAGGCGGTGCGGCGCTGACCGGCCGGCGCGTGCGGGGCTGCGGCGCCACGGTCTCGACGCCACGGGTCTCGGCGCGGCGGGTCGGTCGGCGGCGCGCCGGGGCGTCCCTCTTCCACGGCCGCGGGGGCGGTCCGTAGGATGCAGCGGTTGCTCGTCCGTCTCGCCAACCTCGCCCGTGTCGCCCTGCTGGGGGGCACCCTGCTGGCAGCCGTCACGGCTTGGGTGTTCGCCGCGCACCCGGATTGGGTCGATGCCTTCGACCGCGACCATGTCGCCGCCTACGTGCGCACCGACACCGAGGCGCTGGGGCGGGCGGAGCGCGCGGACGCCCCGCGCGCGACCGTCGAGGCCGAACTCTTGCCGCTGCTGGCGCGCACCGCCGACGTCCGCAAGGGCGACCGCCTGGCGCCCTGCCGGCGGGCGGCGTTCGCGCGCTTGGCGCGCGCGCGGGTGGCCGATGGCGACCTCGCCGGAGCCGCGTCGGTGGCCGAGATGTGGCGGGCCTTCGATCCTCTCGACCTCGATGCCACCCTCGTGCTGCAGCAGGTCACGGCGGCGCAGGCCGCGCGCGCGCCGGCAGGGTCAGCCGCCGCCGAGGCGGCGCGGCAGCTGGCGGCGGAACTGTTCGCCCTGGCGCCCGACCGCGAACGCTTCCTGGCGCCGCTCCTCGTCGATGCGCTGGCACGCGACGACCACGGCGGGGTGGCAGACGCATTCTTCACGCACCTGCGCGCCGGCGGCACACCGGCCAGCGCGGTGGCGTCCTCGGGCTGGGTGCTGCTGGCCGACGGTGGCGATGGCTTCGACCCGGTGCGCACCGAGCCCGTCGACGTGCGCTGCGACGGCGACGATCTGCGCGTGTCGTTCACGCCCGTACACGACAGCAAGCGCTTGCGCCTGAGCCTGCCGCCACGGGTGGCCGGACGCTTGTGCAACGCGCGCTTCCGGATCCGGGCCGGCGACCAGGAGGTCGAGTTGCCGGCACACCAGCTGGCGCGGCAGACCGGCGCTGCGGTCGGCGAGCAGGGCTGCCACTACGAGGGCGACGACCTGGTGCTCGAAGGTGACGACGCTCCCTGGCTTCTGTGGTCGCTCGGCCCAGGTGCGCGGATCGCCACCACGTGGACTCTTTGCGCCCGCGTCGAGACGCCGTCGCCGCCTTGGCTCGGTTGGGTGATGGCCCTGCCCGAGGTGGGGGCCCGAGGCCAGGCCCTCCTGGCGGCCGACGACGTCGAGGACGCGGGCGCGCGCGCGCGCTACCGCGCGTGCCGGCGGACACTGCTCGCGCGAGCCCGCCTGTCGTTGCGGCTCGGCGAGGCCGAGCCGATGCCGGTCGCGCTGCGAGAGAGCGGCGAGGGCTTCGCCTTCGCTGCCGACGTGCGCCGGCTGGGAGCGACGCGCCTGCGCCTCACCCTGCCGGCGCTGGCCGCGATCGAGGTCGTCGCGAGTCCCGGTGTCATGGTCACGGGCGGCCGCGCACCGAACGCCGTGCAGGAGGCGGACACGCACCGGCCGCGGGCGGCGCAGCCGACCCTGCCGGCGGCAGCCGCGACCGAGGGCGGTGCGCCGCCGTGGCCGTGGTCGCGCCTGCTACCGAGCGCCGGGGTCATCGTGGGCGGGGTCACCATCGACGGGGTCGGTCTGTCCGTCCGTGCGCCGAGCGCCGTCCTCGAGTTCGAGTTCTCGAACGGCGATCCCGACGAGTTCAGTCTGGTGGGGAGCGTGCGGTGACGACGACGGGCGCCCGCACCGCACGCTTGCTCTGGCGCTACAGCTTCGTCCTGACGCTGCCCGTGTGCATCGCGTTGGTGTGGTGGGCACGCACCACCTGGCAGCGCTACCAGACCTTCCGTGTGGAGCAGGGGACGCTCGAGGACTTCCGTCTGAGCCGCGTCGGCGCCATGACCTTCGGTGAGCTGCTGCGCCGGCTCGAGGTCGATTGGACCCAGACCGGCAGTCGGCGGCCGCTGCCGGACATGCGCACCTTCGATCTGTTCGTGCCGGAGCAGGGCTTGGCTCGGCTCGACGCCGACCTGCCGCATTCGGGCTTCGACTACGTCGACGGCGTACTGCGCTTGGGCGGTGACGATTGGCGCGTGTCGGTGCGCTACCGCGGTGACAACGTGTACCACTGGGGCTACCGCAAGAAGTCCTGGCGGGTGAAGACCAAGAAAGCGCGCCTGTTCGAGGGCATGCGCGCCTTCAACCTGATCGCACCGCGCACCCCGGAGCTGCTCAACAATTACCTGGCCTACCGATTGGCGAACCGGCTGGGCCTGATCGCGCCGCGGGTCGAGCTGGTCGAGGTGCGGGTCAATGGCACCAACATGGGTGTGCACGTGTCGACCGAGCAGCTCGACGAGTCGACGCTGCGCGCGCAGTCGTACATGCCGGGCGACCTCTACTCCGGCGATGCGGTGGCGCAGAAGGCGTACGTCGGCATCGACAACGACCTGTTCCGCTACCCGGGTCTGTGGGAGAAGCAGGCGGAGAACAACCACTACCCGACGGGCGCGCGTGCGGCGCTGGCGGCGTTGCTGGCGGTGGTGCGGGCACCGGCGAGCGAGGCGCGCCACGAGCGCCTGCGGCAGCTCGTCGACGTCGAGGCGTTCGCGGCGTTCAGCGCCCTCGAGATCCTGTGTGCCACCATCCACGTCGACACCGAGCACAACTGGCGGTTGTTCTACGACGCCAACCGCCGTCGCTTCGTGCCGGTGGTGTGGGACTTGTTCGGCTGGGACAAGGGCAACGCGCCGGCCCCGGGCAGCGGCCCGCGTCTCGACGTCCTCTCCAGTCCCCTGCACGTCGTGCTGCACGCCGACGCCGGCTTCCTGGCGGCGCGGCAGAGGGTGCTGGCGCGCTTCTTCGCGGGCGGCGGCGACGCTGCATTCCTGCGCGAGACCGATGCCGCGATCACCGCCGCAACTCCGGCGGTGCATCGCGACCCGGCGCTCACCATGCAGGTGCAAGCGTTCCGGCCGGCCGAGGTGCGCGCGGCGATGGCCGGGCTGCGTCGCGACATCGAGGCACTGTGGCGCGATGTGGCCCGTGCGTACACGCAGGCCGAACGGCCGGTGCGGTTCTGGCGGCAAGGCGACGCCCTGGGCCTGCTGGTCGACGGTCGGGTGCCGATCACGCGCCTGCGCCTGCTGCTCGACGGGCCGAGAACCATCCATGGCGCTGCGTTGCGCTTCGTGCGCGCGGGCGAGGAGCACAGCGTCGACGTCTCCGCCGCGGTGGCGGTGCGCGGCGCCGAGGTGGACGTCGACCTGACCCTGATGGCGCGCCATGTGCCGCAGATCGACTCGATGCGCACCTTCGAGGTCAAGCTGAACCGCATGGCTCTCGAGCCGGCGACCTACGAGCTGACGCTGGCGGGACTCGAGACCGAGCACGTCGTCGACGTGCGCTGCGAGCGCGGCTCCAGCCGTTTGGAACGAGCGGTGGAAGGCGCGCCGCAGCGCTTGGACCTCGGTCCGATGTACCGGGTCGTCGAGCCGCGGCCGGTGGTGGTGCCGACCGTGTGGCGGGGCGAGATGGCCGTCGACGGGGTGCTCGAGGTGGCGACGCCGCTGGTGATCGAGCCGGGCACCGTGGTGAGACTGGCCCCCGACGCCAGCGTGGTGGTCCGCGGGCGCGTGCTGGCGCGCGGGACCGAGGCGGCGCCGATCCGCTTCGAGCCGGCCGGAGACGCGCCGTGGGGCGTGTTCGCCCTGCAAGGACGCGGCTGCGACGGCTCGCAATTCGCGCACTGCGCGTTCCGCGAGGGCAGTGGCTACAAGACCGACCTGTTCGAGTACTCGGCGATGTTGTCGTTGCACGACGCGCAGGGCGTCGTGGTCGAGCACTGCATCCTGCACGACAGCCGCGTGGTCGACGACATGATGCACGCCGTGTACGCGGAGTTGACCGTGCGCGACTGCCGCTTCGTGGCGTCGCTGGAAGATGCCGTCGACCTCGACATCAGCCAGGCGGCCTTCGAGCGCTGCGCCTTCGAGCGCGCCGGCAACGACGGCCTCGATCTGATGACCTCGCGCGTGCAGGCGGTGGACTGCGTGTTCCGCGCCTGCGGCGACAAGGGCATCTCGGTGGGCGAGGGGACCGAGCTGCAGGCGGAGCGTTGCACGATGCAGGGCTGCGTGTTCGGAGTGCAGGTCAAGGACGGTTCGGTCGCGTCGCTGGCGCACTTGGAGCTCGTCGACAACCAGGGCGGCATCGACGCGTACAAGAAGAACTGGCGCTACGGCAGCGGTGGCCGAGTCTTCGTCTACAACAGCGCGTTCCGCGGCAACCGGACGGTGGCCACGGCCGACAAGGAGTCGGAGCTGCGCCTGCGGGACTGCGCCTTCGACGTGACGCCGCTCTCCAGCCGGCGCGTGCTCGTCGACGGCAACGCCATCGCCGGCCCGGTGCGCCGCGACCCGCGCGACCGGGTGTCGGTGCAGCCAGACCGTTGAGCTCGGTGCGGTGGACGCGTCGGGGCGCGGAGCCGCCAACGGGCCGCAGGCAGCGCGGCCTTCACGCTCACGGCGACGTCCGCGGTCGCACCATCATCACGATCCCGGCGACCAAGAACCCGGTGGCGCAGGCCAGCAGCATGAGGGCGATGTTGATCTTCACCTGGGCGCCCAGCGCGTGGGCGACGCCCATGCCGCCGGCCCCGTAGAGGAGGCCGGCCGAGAGGAAGCACACGCAGCGGGTGGAGTCGGAGCGCAAGGCTCGTCATTCTCGTGTGGTCGCTGGGACGGGCAAGGACGAAGGCACGCGTTCTCCGAGTCGAGTGCCGACGCGCGAACTCCGCGTCCGCTTCGGCTGCGACGGCGGGGGCGAGGAAGTGGCCCGGCCCTGATTCCTCGCGGTCGGGCCCAACGATCTCCCTGATCGACGACGGGGCCGGCGTCTTCGCCCTGCGGGTCGATTCAGTGGGCGACGCCTCTCGGCCGGATGCTGCCGACTGTTGACGAGCGTGTCACCGAGGCTCGACCTGGTCCGACTCGGCCGGCCGCGATCCGTACGGCCGGAGGGTTTGCGCCGGCAGCGGCGGCTCGGCTCGTATTCGCGGTCAGGCGGCGTCCGGGGTCGGCCGATAACCCGCTCGGAGAGAGCGATGAGCGAAGCGAGCGTCAGAGGCGATCGCGGGGCGGGCGCGGCGCCAGGCGAGCGGAACCCCGCGGGGCGTCCGAGCCGCGCGCCCCGGCCGACCGGAGTGGAGCGTCGTTTCCACGAGGACGAGATCATCGTCAGCAAGACGGACACGCGCGGCGTCATCACCTACGCCAACGACGTGTTCATCCGTGTCTCGGGCTTCGCCGAGCACGAGCTGATCGGCGCACCCCACAACCTGATTCGCCACCCGGCGATGCCGCGCTGCGTGTTCAAGTACCTGTGGGACACCATCGCGGCCAGGCACGAAGTGTTTGCCTACGTCGTCAACATGGCGCGCAACGGCGACCACTACTGGGTGCTCGCGCACGTGACGCCGACCTTCGACAGCCGCGGCGAGATCGTCGGCTATCACTCGAACCGACGCGTTCCCGACCGGCGGGCGGTGGCGGCGGTCGAGCCGGTCTACGCGGCGCTCCTGGCCACCGAGGCAGAGCACGCCAGCAAGGTCGAAGGGATGGCGGCGAGCATGCAGGTCCTTCTCGCGACCTTGCAGGACCGCCGCCAGTCGTACGACGAGTTCGTCTGGGAGCTGACCAACAGCTTCGTGCAAGAGGGGGCGACGTGCTGACCGAAGAGCGCGACTTGGCGGCCGTCGAGGCCGAGCTGGCGACGGCGCGGGCCGAACTCACGCGCTACCACGCCGCCGTGGCGGCGATGCTGGAGGTGTGCCAGGCGGCGGCGCGCGGCGATCTCGAGCCGCGCGTGCGCGACCTCGGACTCGGCGACGAGGTCGACGCCATGCGGCGCGGTCTCAACCACCTGCTCGACCTCACCGACGCCTTCGTGCGCGAGGCGGCGACTTCGCTGGCGTTCGCCAGCGACGGCAAGTTCTTCCGCCGGCTGCTCACGCGCGGCCTGCACGGCAGTTTCCGCGCCGCGGCCGCGGTCATCAACCGTGCCACCGACAAGATGGCCGAAGGCGCGCGCCAGCTGCAGGAGGCCAAGACGCAGCGGCTGCGTTTGGCCGACGAGTTCGAGCGCCTGGTGCAGGCCAGCACGCTGCAGGTGGCGCAGGCGGCAGCGGCGATGCGCGGGCGCGCCGTCGACCTCTCGCAGGCGGCGACGCAGACCGCCGGCCAGGCCGAGGTCGCGGCGCAGGGGGCCGAGGCGATGTCGGAGAACGTGACCGCGATCGCGGCCGCCACCGAGGAGCTCACCGCGACCGTCGGCGACATCAACCGGCAGGTGGCCAACTCGAGCCAGGCGGCGCGCGCTGCCGTCGACGAGACCGCGCAGGCGACGCGGGCGGTGACCGGGCTCGACGAAGCCTCGCGACAGATCGGTCAGGTGGTGCAGGTCATCACCACCGTGGCCGACCAGACGCGCCTCCTGGCTCTGAACGCCAGCATCGAGGCGGCGCGTGCCGGGGCCACCGGCAAGGGGTTCGCGGTGGTGGCGGCAGAGGTGAAGAACCTGGCGACGCAGACCGCCACCGCGACCCAGCAGATCACCAAGCAGGTCGACGCGATCCAGCAGGCGACCAGGAACGCGATGGAGGCGATGGGCAGCATCGGCGGCACCATCGAGCGCTTCGACAGCGTCGCCGGCGACATCACCCGCGCGGTCGGCGAGCAGCAGATCGCCACCAACGCCATCAGCGGCAACATCCACCAGACCGCGGGCGTGACCCGCGAGGTGTCGGCCAGCATCCAGGCAGTCGACCATGCCACCAGGTCGACCAGCGCGGTGGCCGGCGAGATGAAGGCCGCGGCGGACTCCCTGGCCGCGCTCGGCGACGATCTGGCCCGTGCCGTGGCCGCATTCCTGCGCGGCATTCGCGGCTGACCAACACATCGGTGTCTGACACCGAAGTGTGCGGATCGCTACGCCGGCGTAACGCACGCAGGCGCGAATTGCCGCGCAACTGCTCGCGGGCCGGTCCGTATCATGCCGGCTCCAGACGCGTCCCGACTCCATGCAGTTGCTCCGACTCCTCTCGTTCGCCGTCGCCCTGAGCCTGGCGACCCTCACCAGCGGTCAGGACTTCGGCGAGGTCCGGATCGAAGTCGCGGGGCGCATGCAGCCGCCGAGTGCGGGGCCCGGTGACACGGTCGAACTCGTCGTCACCGTGACGCCGGTCGACGGCTGGCACGTGTACGGCGGCAAGGAGGAAGGTGCGCCGACGACGCTGAAGCTGGTCGAGACGCACGGCCTGGTCGCTGCCGGCAAGGCCAGCGTCCCCGATGGCGCACCGCATCGAATCGGTTCGCTGACCAGCTACTGGCTCGACCAGCCGTTCGAGATCAAGCAGCGCTTGACCGTACCGCCCTCGACGCCGCCCGGCGACGTGGTGGTGGAGTTCCAAGTCGACCACATGGCGTGCACGCCCGAGTTCTGCGACCCGCCCGCTTCGGCGCCGGGGCAGGCCACGCTGAAGGTCGGGCCGGGAAGTGGAGCGCAGGCGCCGACTGCGAGCGAGTTCCAGGACGAGCGCATCGCCGTCGAGGCGCGCTTCGACCCGCCGCGCGTGCCACCCGACGGCAAGACCACTCTCGTTCTGCGCGTGACACCGGCCATCGGCTGGCACGTGTACGGCACCAAGGAGGAGACCGGCAAGCCGATCGAGCTGGCCAAGATGGAGGGCAAGGGCATCGAGCGCGTCGGCGGCGAGCAGGTGCCCGAAGGCGTCAAGCACGCGCTCGGTTCCGAGGACAGCTACTGGCTCGAGGATCCGTTCGAGATTCGTCAGCCGGTGCACGTCGTCGATGACGCTGCCGCCGGTGAGATCGAGGTGGAGGTCACGATCGGCTACATGGCGTGCACGCCGGAGGCGTGCGATCCGCCGACGACGCTGGTCGGCAAGGTGACGCTGGCGGTCGACCCGGGGGCGGCGCCAGCGCCGGTGCCAGCCCCGTCCGCGGCCGACCAGATCCCGTCCGCCAGCCTGCTGCCTCTCCTGCTGGCGGCGATCGCGGCCGGTCTCTTCGCGTTGGTGATGCCGTGCACCTACCCGATGATCCCGATCACGATCTCGTTCTTCACCAAGCAGGCGTCGGCGCGCGGCAGTAGCGCGGTCGGCCTGTCGTTGCTCTACGGGCTCGGCATCGTCGCCATGTTCGTCCTCATCGGCGTGCTGGTGGGCGAGCCGATCCAGCGCTTCGCGGCCAATCCGGTGTTCAACCTGATCGTCGCCGTCCTGTTCGTGGTGTTCGGCGTGTCGCTGCTCGGCCTCGTCAACCTGGAACCGCCGCGCGCGCTCATGAACCTCGCCGGGCAGGCCTCGCGCCAGGGCGGTTTCTTCGGTGTGTTCCTCATGGGCGCGTTGCTGGTGGTGACCTCGTTCACCTGCACCGCGCCGGTGATCGGCGGGCTCCTCGGCGGTTCGGCCACGCTCGGCGGCTCGCTGGTGACCGTGAGCCGGGGACAGATCGCGCTGGCCATGACGGTGTTCGGGCTCACCATGGCCCTGCCCTTCGTCTTCCTGTCGCTGGTGCCGGGGCGGCTCAAGTCGATGCCGCGCAGCGGCGAGTGGATGAACACGCTGAAGGTGTTCTTCGGCTTCGTCGAGCTGGCGGCGGCGCTCAAGTTCGTGTCGAACGCCGACCTGGTGTGGCAGTGGCAGTCGTTGCCGCGCGAGGTCTTCCTGTGGCTGTGGGCGGCCCTGTTCGGCGTCGCCGCGCTCTACTTGCTGGGCATCGTCAAGCTGAAGGGCGAAGACGGCAGCATCGGGCCAGGCCGTCTGGTGTCGGGCCTGGGCACCATGATGTTCGCGGCCTACTGCGTGTTCGGCGCGCTGGGCAACCCGCTCGACTTCGTGATGACCGCCTTCGCGCCGAACTACTCGGTGACGGTCGGCGGTGGTGCCGGCGGCGGTGGTGGCGCCAAGCTGCACGCTCAGCACGAGGTGATCGCCGACGACCACACGCGCGCATTGCAGGTCGCCAAGGAGCAGGGCAAGCTCCTGTTCATCAACTTCACCGGCTTCACGTGAAGCAACTGCCGCGGACTGATGGAAGACGGTGTCTTCGTCCGCGACCCGGCAGTTGTCGGGATCCTGAAAGAGAGCTTCGTGGAGTCGCGCCTGCACTCGGACGCGCCCACCGACTATCCCGCGCAGACGATCGATCCTCTGCGTCGGCGCTACATCGACGCCAACCCGGCGATGGGCATCTACGTGGCGATCGACCCCAACACGGAGGAGCCGCTGGCGCGCCTGTTCGGCACCAAGCCTGCCGAGTTCGAAGGGTTCCTGCGGCGCGCGCTCGCCGCGCGCAAGCCGTAGCTGCCGTGGGGGTGCCTGCCCGCGCAGCTAGCGCACGGTGATGTCGACGACGCCCGACGGCGTCCAGTCCCACGTCGCCAGCAGCGTCACCGTGTCGTACTCGACCACCAGGTCTCGTGTCGCCGCGTACAGCTTCTCGCCGGCCGGAGCCAGAGCGAGAGCGATCACGGCGTCGCTCGCGAGCTTGTCGTCGATGCGCACGACGCGGCGGAAGGTGGGGGAGGTCGGCTGCACGTCGACGCGCACGATGCCGCCGGTCGTCGCGCCGTAGAGCCACTCGCCGCGCGGATCGGCGACCACGCGCCCGAGCTGGCTCGGTAGGGGCGTTCGTGGCACGCTCTGCTCGGCTCCGAGTGCCTGCACGCCGGGCG
The DNA here is from genome assembly GCA_041398565.1 of Planctomycetota bacterium. Lineage (GTDB taxonomy): Bacteria > Planctomycetota > UBA1135 > UBA1135 > UBA2386 > DATGPD01. The sequence continues at coordinate 2,162,841 of JAWKUN010000002.1, forward strand.
TGCCCGGATCCATGTCGCGTTCGCCGAACGTCTCGACGTCGACCACCGCCACCTCGGTGCCGGTCGCCGTCTGCAGGGCCACGAAGAGCGTCGCGCCGTCCGGCGACAGCGCCAGGCCCTTGGCCTCCCGCCCGGCGAAGGCGAGCTCGTCCGTGCTCTGGTGGAAGGTCGGTGACGACGGTCGGAGGTCGACCCGCGCCAGGCGCGCGTCGCCGCCGCTCGCCGGCCCGGCCGCGAGCACGAACGCGGTGGCGCTGTCGTGCGCGAACACCATCGCGCACGCGTCGGCCACCTGCTCCAGGCGGATGGCCGGCCCCGGCCAAACCTGGCCGAAGCTGGCGTTGGCGCGCACGTCGTAGGCGAGGATCGGCGGGCTGCTGCCGGCGTCGCCGACGTGCAGGACGTAGGCGCGTGAGTTGTCGGGCGTCGTCACGATGCGCGTCGGTTCGGCGTCGCCGACCAACGCGGCGTTGCCCGTCCACACCGGTGGAAACGAGGTGGCGTCGTACGCGCGCAGGCGTCCGGCGGCGGCGTCGAGCGCCAGTGCCACCCGGCCGTCCTGCACGAACGCCACGCCACGTCCGGCATCGATCTGAGCCGCGTCGAAGTCGACGCTGGCGCGCGTGTTGAGGTCGATGGCCGTCTGCGGCGATGGCCGCGAGGCCGTGGCGCGCGTCACCAGCAGCTCGGCGCTCAACGACACTTCGATCTGCAGGCCCGCAGTGGCGCCGAAGCCCAGCGGATTGGGAGCGAAGTCGTCGAGGGTGAACGCCTGCAGGAAGAGCGGTTGGCCGATGAGCTCGCGGTTGTTGGGCAACGGCAGGGGGATGTCTCCTTGGCCGCCGCCGTTGCCCTGCCCGGGCAAGAAGAAGGCGCCGTAGTAGATGGCGCTGCGCGTGTCGAGCAGGAAGCGCACGCCGCCGTACACGAAGTCGGCGTCTTGCTGCGACAGGAATGGGAACGCCCAGGTGCCGCCGAGCGAGCGCTCGACGCGCAGCTTGAAGGCGCGGTTGCCGGGGCGTGGCGTTTCGCTGACCCAGAGCGTCGGCTCGACATTGCCGCTACCGGGGGAGCCGGCGCCGTAGCGGCGGACTCCATCGCCGGCACGCGGCGCGAGGGTCAACAGCGGGAGGGGTAGCAGCGGGAGACAGGTGGCGCCGAGCGCGAAGGCGCGGGCGCGGCGGACGGGTCGCCGGATCGGAAGGTGCATGGCAAGGTGCGGGCGAGAGTGCGAGGCGCCCGATCATAGCGATGGCCGGGCGACCGGAGGTCGCCGGCCATCGCATCCAGCGTTGCAGCGGATGGAGCCAAGGCTCCACCGCTGAACGCTGGATCCGCCATCGAGCCGTGGAACAGCGGGAACCCTGCTCGCGCAGACGAAGACCGGCACAGCAAGGCCCGGCACAGCAAGGCCCGGCACAGCAAGGCCCGGCGCCTGGTCCTCGGCGTGCGAACGCGGGCCGTGGGGTTGGCCCACGGCCCGCGGCGCGTTGGTACCTCCTGTAGGGATCGAACCTACGACCCACGGATTAAGAATCCGTTGCTCTACCGGCTGAGCTAAGGAGGCGTCCGGGCACGCCCGAAAGGGCCGCGGAAGGTAGCGCGCCGGTGAAGGTGGTGCAAATCTCTTTTGCCGGTGCCGTGGCCGGGAGAGCGCCGGCGGGCGGGCGTGCGCCGCGACGATCGTGGTGTGTCGGCGGCATGGAGCCCGCTGTGGTGCAGACTTGCAGTGCCACCCGTCCCCGCCAAGATGCCCTCCCCCGCATGACCGTGCCCTCGGACGACTCCCGCCCGCAGCTCTCGGTCGTGGTGCCGGTCTACAACGAAGAGGGCACGCTGCGCCAGGTGGTGGATCAGGTCTTGGCCTTGCCCCTGCGCGTCGAGGTGCTGTTGGTCGACGACGGCTCGACCGACGCGTCCGGGCGCATCGGCGACGAACTCGCCGCGTTGCACCCGGGCCGCGTGCGCGCCTTCCACCAGGTGAACCGTGGCAAGGGGGCGGCGGTGCGTGTCGGCATCCAGGCGGCCATCGGCGAGGCGGTGGTGATCCAAGACGCCGACCTCGAGTACGACCCCGAGGACCTCGTGCGGCTCTACCACGAAATGCTGCGCCTGGGCAGCAAGGTGATCTACGGCTCGCGTCGCCTGCGCTATCGCAGCGCGTCGGTGCAGGCCAAGTACTACTGGGGCGGTGTCCTCATCACCTGGGCGACCAACCTGCTGTACGGAACGCGACTGTCGGACGAACCCACCTGCTACAAGATGTGGCGGCGCGAGCTGATACAATCGATCCCGCTCACCTGCGACGGCTTCGAGTTCTGCCCGGAGGTGACCGCCAAGGTGCTGCGGCGCGGCCACCGCATCCCCGAGCTGCAGATCCGCTACACGCCGCGCACCGTGCACGAGGGCAAGAAGATCCGGCTCAAGGACGGCTGGACGGCGATCTGGACCCTGCTGCGCTTCCGTTTCGCCAAGGTCCGACCGCGTCCTTGATCGACGGCCGCCCCCTCGACGAAGCTGGTCGCGCGTGACGTCGTTCGCCTCTCTCGCCGTCCGCGTCCGGGCGCGCGCGCCGGCGTGGCTGCCGTTGGCCGCCGTGCTCGGGGTGGTGCTGGCAGCGTTCCATCCGCTGTGGCTGCACGGGGACAGCTGCATGGCGGCGCAGGCGTCGCCCGGAGTCACCCTGCGGGGGCCGGTCGGCGCCGCCGACTACGGCCAGCTACCGCTCGCCGACGGCGTGGCGGCGTACATCGACGAGCCGCAGGCGGTGCTGGCGGCGCACCAGATCGCCAGCGGTCACTGGCCGTGGTGGAACCCGCACAACGGGCTCGGCGTGCCGCTGTTCGGTAACTGGCAGTCGTCGCTGCTCAGCCCCCTGCGGGCGCTCGTGCTGTGGTTTCCGCGCAGCACGTGGGCTTTCGATCTGACCTACGTGCTGCGGCTCGTCGTCGCCGGGCTGGGCGCCTGTCTCCTGGCGCTGCGGTTGGGCCTGCACGGAGCGGCGGCGGCGACCGCGGGCGTCGTCTTCGCGCTCACCGGCTACTTCCTGCGCTTCCTGTCGATGCACCACCTGAACGGCGAGGTGTGGCTGCCGTGGCTGTGGTTGGCGGCCGACCGGGTCGCGCTGGGACGCACCCGCGGCGCGATCTTCCTGCTGGTGTTCGTCGGCTTCGCCACCGTGGTGGGAGGCAACCCGCAGCCGGCGCTGATGGCGGCGCTCGGCACCGCCGCCTTCGCCCTGTGGCGTGCGCGCGCGTGGGGTTGGCGCGGCGCGATGCTGGTGGCCGCGTCGGCGTTGCCTGCCGTGATGTTCTCGGCGAGCTACTGGCTGGCCGGGCTCGAGTACGTGCACGAGTCGGTGCACCACCACGACGTCTCGTTCGGCCAGGACGGCTACACGGCTGCCGGCGCGCTCGGCTTCCTGATCCCGCGCCCGTACGGCGACAGCGGGGCGCTGGCGATGGTGGCGCCGCACTTCGGCATGGTGCCGCTGGTCCTGGCTTTGCTCGGGCTCGGCGTCGGGTTGGGCCGCGGGCCGTTCCTGTGGTTGGTGCTGGTGCTCGGCGCGGGCAAGCTCGCCAACTTGTGGGGCACCGGCTGGCTCGGCGCCCTGCCCGGGCTGTCGATGATGAAGATCTTCAAGTACGGCTACCCGCTGCCGGCGCTGGCGCTGGCGCTGCTCGCCGGCAACGGCGTGGCCGCCGCCGGGACGCGCGCCGGCTGGCGTGCGGCGCTGTTGCGCGCGGCGCCGGCGGCCGCCCTGCTGGCCGTGCTGGGGTGGGCGGGTGCGCGCGCGGCCGCGTCGTCGACCACCCTGCACCTGGCGAGTTGGTGGGTGCTGCTGGCGCCGGTCGCAATGCTGGCGCTCGCGGTGTCGGTGTGGGTGGCCGCGCGCGGCGCGTGGCGGCGCTGGCTGCTCGTCGCGCTCGCTGCCGGCGAGCTGATCGCCGCGTTCCCGGCACGCTGGCTGCCGCGTCTCGACCCGTTCGCGCAGCCGGAGTACCTGCGCCGCATGCACGAGCGGGAGGCGGCGAGCCGCACGTTCGCCGCCGGCGGGCTGCTGGTGCCCAACCAGAACGCGGTGTTCGGCCAGGACGACATCCGTCTGCACGACGGGGTCTTTCCGCGGCGCTACGGGAAGTTCGTGCGGCGCTTCCTCAATCCGAACGTGCGTTCGTGGCCGGTGTTCACCGGCGAGGATCTCGGCGAACGGCCGCCCGAACTCCTGGCGATCGGTCTCGAGCAGCAGCGGCTCCTGCTGCGCCAGCAGGTGGCGGAGAGCGCCGGCCCGTCGGTGGTGGTGGACCTCACCGCCAGCACCCCCGCGCGCTACTTCGACCTGGTCAACGTCGAGTACTTCCTGCTGCCCGGTCTGGCCAAGCCGTGGGTGGACGGCTGGCCGAAGGACCGCTTCCAGGTCGTCTACGCCGACGAGACGGCGGTGGTGGTGCGGCGCAAGACCGCCCTGCCGCGCGCCTTCTTCCCCAAGCGCGTCGAACGCGTCGCCGACGAGGACGAGGCGTTCGCTCGCATGGCGGCCGATGACTTCGCGCCGGGTGACGTGGCGTTCCTCGAGGGCGAGGTGGGTTCCGCCGCCGAAGCCGTGTCGGGTTCGGCGATCGTGCGCGCGCGTCCTGCGCCGGGCGATCTCGTCGTGGCGGCGCAGGCATCGGCCGCGGGTTGGCTCGTGGTCTCGGTCTACCCCTACCCGGGCTTGCGCGCCGAGGTCGACGGGCAGCCGGTGCCGCTGGTGCCGGCGGACGGCACCCTGAGCGCGGTCGAGGTGCCGCGCGGCCGCCACGAGATCCGCCTGTCGTACGTGCCGCGAACGCGGACCACCGGCCAGATCCTGGCCGGGGTCGGAGCCGTGCTGCTCCTGGTGCTGGCCCTGCGCGCGCGCGGGCGCGCGATTCCGGTAACGGTCGATTGACCGCGCCGCGCAGCGCAGCCAAGATACGCGGCCCTTCGCGCCGCCGCCTGCGGCGCGCGCGGTGGCTGTAGCTCAGCTGGTTAGAGCGCCTGACTGTGACTCAGGAGGTCGCCGGTTCAAGTCCGGTCAGCCACCCCACTCTCGACGTCTCACGCGACGCCCAGATCGAGGCCCAAGAGTGTCGTCGGCGTATCGAGCGTCCAGCTCCGAGCCATGTTGTTGGCGATCGCCTTCGCGATCGCGAGCCTTCGGCTCGGAGCGTGAGAGAGAATCGAGCCTACACGCTCCGAGCCATGTCGTTGGCGATCGCCTTCGCGATCGCGAGCCTTCGGCTCAGTTGAAGCGCATGACCGGCACGAATGTGGCGATCAAAGCCCCGGTCGGGGCGCTGGCGCTCGAGGTCGAGTAGAGCAGCCGTCGGTCGACGGTCGCCGGGCCCGTGACGTCGAACTGCACGGCGTCCGACAGTGAGACCTGCAGCTGCGGCGCCGCGCGCGCCGCGTCGAAGACGGCGAACTGGGTGAACAGGGTGACGCCGGCGCCCGCCGTCAGGTCGGGAAAGCTCAACACGTAGGGCGCGGCGAAGCTGCCGACCGCGCCGAGCGCGTCGGAAGTGACCGGCACGGCGAGGTCGAGCGATGCGCGCAGCGGCGTGCACAGCCGCCCGTTGAAGTCGGTGTCGGGGTCGTTGGCCCCGACGGCGAGCACGCCGAACGAGTTGGCCGGTCCGCGCAGGGCGTGCTGGCCGAGGGTGGTCAGACCGGCGCTCGTGCTCGGGCCGTGCTTGATGATGTCGAAGCCGCCGACGTTGGGGGGCACCACGCACGGCTGCAGCCCCAGGTAGGTCGAGCGGCCGACCGACACCGACGTGGTGCCGTCGACGCAGTCGAGGGAGTAGTTGGTGCCGCCGACCACGCTGCTGGTCTGGAACTCGACCAGCAAGGCCGTGTGGTTGGGCTGGGTGACGTTGTTGGCGCCGAAGTAGGCGAACACCACCGGCAGCGGGAAGGTCACCAAGAACCCGGCGCCGCCGACGGTCGCCGGGAGGTTGACGACGCCGAGCGGATGGGTCTTCTCGAAGCCGGAGTAGTTGGTGGCGAACGTGGTCGACAGGGCAGCGAAGTCGGCGTGGTCGAGGACCAGGGTCACGTTGGCCGTGCGCGCCGCGCTGGTGGGCGCCGCCGGGTCGGGGCGCAGTGCCACGCTCGACAGGGCCTCGCCGCCGGGGCCGGGAATCGATCGCACATCGTCGACCACGTACTGGAAGCGCCTGCCGCCGCTCGAGGTGTTGAACGGCTGCAGGGACGACACCACGCTGTCGCCGTCGTTGCCGATGCCGGGGGGCGAGGTGAAGCGGCCCTGGGCCGCGAGCCCGGTGGCAGCAAGGCACGAGCAGAGAGAGAGGCGTAGCGGCATGCGACGGGCGAGGGCGAGGGAGCCGGGCGCGGCAGGGCGTTCTCTTGTAGCACCTGAGCGTTGGCGTGCACGCTGGCCCGTGGCGACGTCGCGTCGCCGAGTCGGACCGGCAGCCGCTGCGGACGCGAAGTCCCGTAGCTGTCGGCTCGGCGGTGTACTCAAGCGTCGCGGCGCACCGCAAACTGGAGATGGCTGCCGAGACCCAGCCACTCCGGCTCGGCGTGCACGGCCTCTTCGCGCTCGAGCAGGCGCAGCCGGCCGGCGCGATCCTCGAGCCACGCCTCGTGCCGGCGCTGCACCAGGCACGTCTTGGCGATGCACGACAGCCAGGCGAAGCCGCTGCGTTCGGTGAGGTGCCGCAGCTCGCTCGGCGTGAACATCTTCATGCCGAATTCTTCGGCCTTGTCGCGGGCGCGCCAGCGCGTGCGGCCGGTGCGGAGCAACGCCAGGCCTCCGTCGAGATCGCCCTCGTCCAGCAGGGTGCGCACACCGGCCACGCGATTGTCGACCGACAGCACCGCGTGCGCCCCCGGCTTGAGCACGCGCCGCAGCTCGGCCATGGCCCGCTTGGGGTCGGCGCAGAACGACAGGGGGTCGCCCTGGGCGGTGGCGAAGTCGAGGCTCGCCTCGTCGAGGGCGGACATGTCCTCCAGGCCGGCCTGCACGTAGCGCGTGTCGCCGCGGTCCCTGTCGGCTTCGACGTTGCCGCGCGCGGCGTCCAGCATGCCACCGCTGGGATCGAGGAACACGACGTGCAGGCCGGCCTTGCGCAGGCGGCGGCCGAACCAGCCGGTGCCGCAGCCGAGGTCGGCCGCCCAGCCGGGCCTCGCCGCCGGCACGAAGCGCAGCAGGTGACGCCAAGACACGTCGCGATAGAAGCGCCAGTAGGCGGTGTCGTAGACGTCGTCGTAGCGCTTGCTGATCCGATCGTGGAAGCGACGGTTGCTGCGGTCCATGGCGAGGGAAGAGCCCAAGCATGGGGCGAAGGCGTCGCCGGAGCGCGCGGATTGCCGTAGAGTTTGACCCCATCTCGAGCGTTCGGCCGGCTCCGTCGATGCCTCGCAATACCCACCAACGCCTTCGCCTGACCCTCGTCCTGGCCGTCGTCCTGGCGCCGCTGGCCGTGATCGCCGCGCTGGTCTACGGGCACGACCCGGTGGCAGCCGAGGCGGAGCGCCCCCTCATCCACCGCGCCGACGACTACGTCGGCTCGGCCGAGTGCGCGTCCTGCCACCCGGACCATCATGCGAGCTGGGCCAAGACCTACCACCGCACGATGACGCAGCGAGCCAGCCCGGAGACGGTCGTGGGCGGCTTCGACGGCCGCGTCGTGGAGATGTTCGGCGGCAAGGCGCGCCCGTTCCGCGAAGGCGACCGCTTCTTCATGGAGGTGCCGGCCCGCGACGGCAGCCGCTACGTCGGTGAGGTGGCGCTGGCGGTCGGCTCGCACCGCTACCAGCAGTACTTCGAGCTGATCGAGCGCGAGGGCGGCACCTGCTACCGCCGGTTGCCGCTGCTGTGGCACATCGGCGCGCAACGCTGGATGCACCTCAACGGTGTCTTCCTGGCGCCCGACGACGACGACTGGAGCGTGCACGCGTCGATCTGGAACGAGAACTGCATCTTCTGCCACAACACCGGCCCGCGCCCGGGGATCGTGTCGTTGGCCACGCGCGGCGAGAGCGCCAAGCGGGCGTACGACTCGAGCGTCGGCGAACTCGGCATCGCTTGCGAGGCGTGCCACGGACCCGGCGGCGCTCATGCGCGCCGCAACCGCGATCCGCTGACGCGCTACGCTCGCGCCGAGCGTGTCGCGGACATCATCGCTCCCGCCAAGCTCGACCACGAAGCCAGCAGCGCGCTGTGCGGGCAGTGTCACGGACAGCGCTTGCCCTTCCCGCAGCAGCGCATCGAGGCGTGGCTGCAGACCGGGCCCACCTACCGCCCGGGCAACCGCCTGACCGACCACGTCACGCCGATCACCCGCGAGACGCCGAGCCTGAACGCGGATCCGGGGCTGTTCCGCGATCGCTTCTGGGGCGACGGCACCGCGCGCCTGTCCGCCTACGAGATGCAGGGCGTCAGTGAGTCGCCGTGCTTCCAGCGCGGCCAGATGAGCTGCGGCTCGTGCCACACGATGCACGGTGGGGATCCGGCGGGCATGGTCGAGCCCGACATGCGCAGCGACCGCGCCTGCGTGCAGTGCCACGAGGGCATCGGCCGGGACGTCGCCGCGCACACCAAGCACGCGCCGGACAGCGCCGGGGCGCGCTGTCTCGACTGCCACATGCCGCGCATGGTCTACGGCATCCTGTCCATCCACCGCAGCCACAAGGTAGAGGTGCCCGACCCCAAACGCGATGGCGAGAGCGGCAGGCCGCACGCATGCACGCTGTGCCACGCCGACAAGACGTTGGCCTGGTCGGCCCGAGAGATGAACCGCCTTTGGGGCGACGGGCGCGCCAGGTTCGCCGCGCCCGACAGCCGCCCGGACCAGGCCGACCTGGCTCTGCCCGACGCCATGGCCTCGCTGCTGTGCGGCGACGCGGTGCAGCGCGCTGTGTATGCGGCGGCGCTGGGGCGACCCGGGCTCGCCGTCACCCCCGACCACGCCGCCGAGGTGCGCGTGGCGCTGATCGCCACCCTGTTCGACGCCTACGCCAGCGTGCGCTGGTTGGCCTGGCGCAGCTTGCAGGCACTCGAGGTCGAGGCGCCGCCGCCCGTGCGGGATGTGCTCGCCGCATTCGATCACGTCGGTGCGCGCGAGACTCGCGAGCGGGTCGGACGTCAGCTCTTCGCCACGTTCGCGCAGCAGGCGCCGGTGCGGTTCGCGCCGCCTGCCTCGCCCTTCGTCGGCACCGACTTCGCGCCGAACATGCAGGCGCTGGTACCGCTGCTGAATCTCCAATCGCAGCGGCCGATCGCCATCGGAGAATGACATGACGGCACCGGCGGACGCCAAGACGCTGCGCTTCGGCCTGTGGCTCCTTCTCGTCTCGGCGCCGCTCGGGCTGACCCTGGAAGCGCTGCACGCGCTCAAGGTGCAGGTCTATCTCGGCAGCCCGATGCGCCGCGAGCTGTGGACGTTGGCGCACGCGCACGGCAACCTCCTGGGCATCCTCTGCCTGGTCATGGCAGCGGTCGGCGAGCGTTGCTGTCCCGAGCCCGGCGCGCGCGGCCGCATGCTCGCCGCGCTGCGGCTGGGCGCGCTGCTGATGCCGCTCGGGTTCTTCCTCGGCGGGGTCCTCAACCGCGAAGGCGATCCGTCGCTGTTCGTGCTGATGGTGCCCGCCGGCGCCTTGTGCTTGGTGTTCGCCTTCGTGCGTGCGATCCTGGGACGTCCTCGCCCCGACGCCAGCGCATGACCGACCCGAACCTCCCTTCGCCGGCTTCTGCGCCAGGTGCCGACGAACCTCTGGTCTCGACCCTCGAGACCGAGCGGCTCGACCGTCGAGTGGTCGCCTACTGGTGGCTGTCGGGTCTCGTGTCGTCGGCCATCCTCGCCCTCTTTCTCGGTGGCCTGCTGTTCGCAGGCCGGGTCGAACTCGAGGCGCGCCAGCTGTGGCAAGTGGCGAGCTGGGCATGCGGTGGCTTGATCGGCGTCAAGCTGGCCTGGGCGCTGGTGGCGCCACCGCTGTCGTGGGCGCGATGGCGGTGGGGCATGGACGACCAACTGCTGGTGCTGCGGTGGGGGATCATCTCGCACTACGAGCGCGCCATTCCCGTCTCGCGCCTGCAGCACATCGATCTCACGCGTGGTCCCATCGAACGCTTGTTCGGTCTGTCGACCCTGGTCGTGCACACCGCCGGAACCTCGGCCGCGTCGTTCGATCTGCCCGGCCTGGCCGACGGCGTGGCGCGGACACTGCGCGACCGCATCCTGGCGGCGAGGGGCGATGACGTCGTCTGATGCCCCTGATCCTGGGGGCGCGGACCCAGGGGACGCTCCTGCTGGCGACGGTCCTCTCGGCGACGCTTCCTCTGACAACGCTGCCTCTGACAACGCTGCCGCCGGTCCGCATCCGGCCAGTGGCGCTGCCGAGGGGATTGCGACGCACAGGGGTGCCGCCATGCCGCCGGCGGCACCTGCGCCGCCGGCGGAGCGCGTGCTGATCCAGGGCCACTTGCACCCCGGCATGCTCCTTCTGAGCTTCCTCGACGCGGTGCGCGCCACGCTGCTGCTCGGCTTGCTGGCTCTGGTCGGCGGCTTCCTCTGGCTCGCGGGCCTGATGATCACGCTGTTCGTCGCCAACATGGCGTATGCGATCGCGCGCTTCGTCACGTTCCGCTACCGGCTGACGGAGAACGAGCTGATCACCACCGAGGGGATCTTGCACCGCCAGGAGCGGCGCATCCCGATCAACCGGGTGCAGGACCTGTCCTTCGAGCAGAGTCTGCTGCGTCGCTTCCTCGGGCTGGTCGTGGTGTCGATCGAGACCGCGTCGGGCGAGAGCGCCGAGGCCAAGCTCGACTCGCTCGGCCGGCCGCAGGCGGTGGCGCTGCGCGAGGTGGTGATGCAGCAGCGCGAGCGGCTGCTGGGCCCCTCCTCGGATGCGACGCACGGTCCGTCGGAGTACGTGCTGCACCGCAGCACTGCGGCCGAGCTGGCTCTGCGCGGGCTGACCAACAATCGTCTCGGTGTCATCCTCGCCACCGTGTTCGGGCTGTGGGAGCTGCTGCGCGAGTTCGGCCTGGCCGAGACGCTGGTCGGCGTCACGATCGACCGCCTGTCGGGCTTCGGCACCTTCGGCATCGTGCTGGCGCTGGCTGGCTTCGTGGTGCTGGCGGTGGTGGCGGGGTGGGTGGTGTCGCTCACCACGAGCTTCCTGCTCTACTTCCACTTCGTGCTCACGCGGCGCGGCGAGGTGTTCCAGCGCCGCTACGGCCTGATCACCACGCGCGTGCGCTCGCTGCCGCGGCGCAAGATCCAGCGCGTGATCGTCGAGCAGACCTGGCTGCGCCGCCTGCTCGAAGTGGCGGTGGTGCGGGCCGACTCGGCTGGTGCCACGGCCGGGCAGAAGGACGAGCGCGAGGCCGGTGGACCCAACGTGGTCGTGCCCCTGGCGCAGCCGCGCAAGATCGCGCCCCTGCTGCCGCTGCTGCTCCCCGGGCTCGAGCGCGAGAACCCGACCTGGCAGCGCGCGCCGCGTTCGGTGGTCGTGCGCTGCACGCTCAGCGGGTTGATCAACGCGCTGCTACTGGCAGCGATCCTCTGGTACTGGCTGGGGTCGTGGTCTCTGGTGACCCTGGTGTTGGTGCCGGTCGGCTGGGCGGAGGGCATGCTGCTGCTGCAGAACCTGGCGTTCGGGCTCGGGCGCGAGCACGTCGTGCTGCGCTACGGCGCGCTGGGACGCTACCAGGCGTTCGTGCCGCTGCGCAAGGTGCAGGGTGTCACGCTCACCGCTGGCCCGGTCGATCGGTTGCTCGGCCTGGCGCAGCTGACGGTCTGGGTCGCCGGGGGCTCGCCGTCGGCGATGCGGGACCTGCCCATCGGCTTCGCCAAGCGGGCAAAGGAGCTGATCGCGCGCCAGGCCGCGGTGCGGCGCTTCGTCTGGTGACCGAGCCCTCGGCGGCGCCTCGGTCAGCCGCCGTCCGTGTCCGCCTTCCGTGTCCGCCCGCGGGGCGTGGTCCCCCGCGGTGCCAGCCGGCCCGCCCCACCTGGCCACCGCCGTTCGGTCGCCTTCCTGGCCACCGTGCGATTTCGCGGCAGTCGCCGTACGCGTTGGTGAAGGGTCCGGGCTAGCCTCGGCGCGCGATGCTGCGCCTCGTGTCCCTGTGCGGGCTCTTCGTCATCCTCCTGATCTGCTTCCTCGTGTCGTCCGATCGGCGTGCCATCCGCTGGCGCACTGTGGCGATCGGCTTGGGGGTGCAGCTCGTGCTCGGCCTCTTGTTCCTCTACTGGGACCGGGGCAACACCGGCTTGCGTGCCTTCGGTCAGGGTGTCTCCGACTTCCTCGGATTGGCGATGCGTGGAACGGGCTTCGTGTGGGGTGTGTTCGCCGAGGGTGCCGAGATGCGCCGGGTGTTCGGCGAGAACAAGGGCTTCGTCTTCGCGGTGATGGTGTTGCCGACGCTGATCTTCTTCTCGTCGTTCATGGCGGTGCTCTACCACCTCGGGGTCATGCAGGCGGTGGTGCGCGCGATGTCGTCCTTCATGGTGCGCTTCATGGGCACGTCCGGCTCGGAGTCGCTCAGCGCGTGCGCCAACGTCTTCGTCGGGCAGACCGAAGCGCCTCTGCTGGTCAAGCCGTACCTGCCGCGCATGACCCGGAGCGAGCTGCACGCGATCATGGTCGGCGGCTTCGCCACCATCGCTGGCGGGGTCTTCGTGCTCTACACCGGCTTCGGCGCCGATCCCGGCCACCTCATGGTGGCCAGCGTCATGGCGGCGCCGGCGGGGCTCGTGTGCAGCAAGTTGGCGCTCCCCGAGACCGAGCCGAGCGAGACCATGGGGCGGGTCGTGCACAGCGTCGACCGCACCTCGAGCAACGTCGTCGAGGCTGCGGCCAACGGCGCCATCGACGGTTTGCACCTGGCTCTCAACGTCGGTGCCATGCTGATCGCCTTCCTCGGCTTGGTGGCGGTGATCGACTGGCTGCTGGCCGGTCTGACCGGTGGCTTCTTCGGCGCGCCGCAGGAGGAGGCGCTCAGCCTCGGCAAGATCCTCGCCTGGGCCTTCAGCCCGCTCGCAGCGCTGATGGGCGCTTCCTTCGACGGCGAGGAGATCCTCACCCTCGGCGAACTGCTCGGGACCAAGCTGGCGCTGACCGAACTGGTCGCCTACGCGCGCCTGGGCGAGCTCAAGACTTCGCTCAGCCCGCGCACCGTCATGCTGGCGAGCTTCGCCCTGTGCGGCTTCGCCAACTTCGCTTCGGTGGCCATCCAGATCGGCGGGCTGGGGGCGATGGCGCCCGATCGGCGCCGGGACCTTGCCGCGCTGGGCCTGCGTGCCATGCTGATCGGTTCACTGGCCACCTGTATGACCGCCTGCCTTGCCGGAGTGCTCACCCGTGTCTGAAGTCTCGTTGCTCGACGAAGCGATCCTGCACTTCGAGGCCCGCGGTGTGCTCCGGCCGCAGCGCGTCGTGGTGCTCGGCAGCGGCTTCAAGGGTTTCGCGGCCGAGGTCCAGGACGCCGTCGCCATCCCGTTCGCCGAGGTGCCCAACTGGCCGACGCCCGGTGTCGAAGGGCACGGAGGCAGCGTCGTCTTCGGCACCGTGGGCGGTGTGCCCCTGGCGTGCTTGACCGGACGTGTGCACCTCTACGAGGGTTGGGAACCGGACGAGGTCGTGCGGCCGGTGCGGACGCTGCGCCGCTTCGGTGCATCGGTGTTCCTGTTGACCAACGCCGCCGGCGGGATCAAGGACGGCTTGCGCCCCGGCGACGTGATGGTGATCGAAGACCACCTCAACCTCACCGGTTGCTCGCCGCTGGTGGGCGAGCACGAGCCGGAGCTCGGGCCGCGCTTTCCGGACCAGAGCCGAGTCTGGGACGTCGACTTGCGCGCACGCTTGCACGCCGCCGATGCGGACTTGCAGCGTGGCGTGTACGCCGGCTTGCTCGGGCCGAGCTACGAGACGCCGGCCGAGATCCGCATGCTCAAGGCGATCGGTGCCGACGCCGTCGGCATGAGCACGGTCATCGAGGCGATGGCACTCCACGCCATGGGGGCGCAGGTCTGCGGCTTGTCTCTGATCAGCAACCTCGCGGCGGGCATCGCACCGACTCCACTGGGCCACGACGAGGTTCTGGCCGCCGGCCGCCAAGCGCAGGCCCGCCTGACGCGCGTCCTCGTCGCGTTCTGCGCGGCTCGCGGCGAGTGAATCCCCGCTGCCAGCGCAGCCAGCTCGGCCGCACTCGCGCGTTTCGCTGCAGCCCGATCGTCCGGTGTGTCGATGTCCGAGTGCCAGCGCGTTGGCGCCGGCGAAGGTTGACCATCATGCGAATGCGAGGGCTGCGTTCTTGCGCTTGGGCGCTGGTGTTGTCGATGCTCCCCGCCTGCTCCGGCGGCGGCGGCGGATCGGGCGGTCCACCGGCGGTGCTGGCCGGCCAGTGGATGGTCTGGCTCACGGTCAACAGCGAAGAGATCGGCCCCTTCGCCACTTGTCTGACGCAGAGCGGCGCCTCGATCGGTGGGGTCGGCATGACTGGCAGCGTCAGCGGCAACACCTTCACGCTCACCAACGACGACCTCGGCGGGCTGACCGTGCAGTTCCAAGGGGCCAGCACCGGCAACCAGGCGTCGGGAACGTTCGCGGTGCAAGGGAGCTCGCTCATCGGTGCGTTCCGCATGCAGACCTTCGCGCCGGCGGGTGCGCTGACCATGAGCGGGACGGTGAACGGCGTCTCGCCGGCGGTGAGCACCACCATCGCCTCGGGGCGGCGCGAGTACTCGGACATGGCGCACACGATGCTCGAAGACCTCGAGGTCGCCTGCGACGACGGGCTCGTCCGCACCCACTTGACCTTCGGCGCGACGGGCTTCACCACCGGGACGCTGGCGGTCGGCGGTGGCGGCATCACCGCCACGGTGAGCTACGAGACCGGGGGTTCCGTGTTCGACCTCACCGCCAACGGGGGCTCGGTCACGGTCACGCGTGATGACGCCAGCGGCATGGCCGGCAGCTACACGTTGAATTTCGTCGGTGGCGGCAGCTTGAGCGGCAGCTTCGACGTCGCTTGGGACATGGACGCCTACCAGCCGCCGTAGGTTGTTGCGGGCGCGGTGCGGGCCTGGAGCGGTCGAGCGGCGACGTCGGCCCCGCTCGGGATCGTGGCCTCGCTGTAGGGCGCGATTCGCCGGCACGCCTCCGGCCACTCGGCCCAAGATCCCTTCGCACCCCGGCGCTGCGCGCGCCATCATGGGGCCCGCGTGAAGGCGCGCGTGTTCCGACTCCTGCTGCTCCTGGTCCTCTTCTACGCGACGCTGTGTGTCGCGCTGTACGTGATGCAGGCGCGCATGCTGTTCCCGATGGCGGGAATGGGGCGGGGGCAGCCGCTGCCGGACGTAGGCAGCGTCGATGTGCACTGGCTCACGCTGGGAGATGGCACTCGCGTGCGGGCCGCCGTGGCAAACCAGGAGCGGCCGAAGGCCTGGATGCTGTTCTTCGTCGGCAACGGCCAGGATCTGCGCTCGGGGGTGTACTGGGCGCAAGCTTGGCGCGCCTACGACGTCGTAGCCGTCGTGCCCGAGTACCCCGGCTACGGTGACAGCGAAGGGGCACCGTGCCAGGCGTCGTTGGTCGCCGCGGCCCACGCAGCGGCGGCGTTCGCCGCGGCAGGGGCGCGCCGGGCGGGAGTGCCCTTGGTCGTGGCCGGTGCGTCGCTGGGTTCGTATCCCGCGGTGCAGCTGGCTGCCGAAGGGATCGGCGACCGCCTGCTGTTGCTGGCGCCCTTCACCAGCGTGCGCGAGGTCGCCGTGTCGCGCTTCTGGTTCATGCCGGTGCGCTGGTTGTTGCGCCACCCGCTCGACAACCTCGCGCGTGCCGCGCAGGTCGTGCAGCCGGCCCTGGTGCTGCACGGCGACACCGACGACGTGATTCCGGTGCAGTACGGCCGCACCCTGGCCACGGCTCTGCGCGCACGCTTCGTGCTGGCGGCCGGGTGCGGCCACAACGACCTGCCGGTCGAGGCGCACGGCCCCTTCGGCGGCGAGCTGCGCCGGTTCCTGCATGGGGACTAGGGCACGCCGCGTCTCGGTCGGCCTGGTGGCGTCGGCGGCGATCGTCGGCCTGGTGCTGCGCTTCGATCCCGGCACGCTGCCGGAGGTGACGCGCTACCGCGACGACGCCTACTACTACTTCTCGTTCGTGCGTGACCTGGCGACCGGCCGAGGCCCGTGCGTGACGCCGGGGGTGCCGACCAACGGCGTGCACGTGCTGTGGGCCGCGATGCTGTGGCCGCTGTACGGGCTGTTCGGCGACCGCGGCTTCGTCGTCGGCGCGCAGCACCTCGGGCTGGGCTTGCACGTGCTGACCGCGGCGGGCCTGTGGCTGCTGCTCGGCAAGGGCACGCGGGCGGCGGTGGTGGCGCTGCTGTACCTCGGCAACCCGACCCTCATCGTCGAGGCGCAGAACGGCCAGGAGACGGCGATCGCGTGTCTGGCGACGCTCGGCCTCTGCTGGGGCTTCCGCCGCTCGACATGGGTCGCCGCCGGGATGGCGACTCTCGCGGTGTGCGCGCGCAGCGACCTGGTGTTCCTGGTGCCGGCCCTCGGCGTGGCTCGCTTCGGCTGGCGCGCGGTCGCGGTCGTGCCGTGCCTCGTGGCACTCATCGCCTACGTCGGGGTGGACGTGGCCCTGGCCGGCCGCTGGCTGCAGGATTCGGCGGCGCCGATCCCCTGGCTGTTCGCGGCGCACTTCGAACGGACCGAGCCCGACTTCGCGGCGCGCCTCCACCGCTGGTGGTGGTACCTGCGGCCGTGCCTGCTCGGAGCGCCCTACGCGGTGGTCTCGCCGGTGCTCGGTGGCGTGCTGACCGCGACGGTGCTGTGGGGCTGGCTGCGGCCGCCTTGGCGCATCCTGCCCTTGTTGCTCACCGGGCTCGGCGTCGCCGTCGGAGCCAGTGACGTCGGCGTGCCGCTGGTGGCGAGCCTGCTGCTGCTCTTGTCGAGGTCGGAGCGTCGCGTCCACGACGGCGTGGAGTCTTCGGCGGCGCTCGTCGGGTTCGCGGGCATCGTCATGCTGCACCTCTTCGTGCGCACCTATCCGCGCGACTACTACTTCGCACCGCTGGGAGTGCTGGGAAGCCTGGCCTTCGCCGGCCTACCGACCCGCGCCGCCTGCGTGGCGTCCGGTTTGCTGCTGCTCGGCAACGTGGCGCAGTGGTTCGCGCCGCCGGTGCTGCAGACCTGGCAAGAACAGATGGCGATGGCCGGCCGGTACCTGCGCGACGTCGTCCCCGCCGACGAGCCGGTCGGGTGCTTCAACTCCGGCATCGTGGCCTTCCACGACGCGGGTGCCGTGCTGAACCTCGACGGCGTGGTCAACCACGACGCCTACGACGCCCTGCGGGCGGGCGCCCTCGGCGCCTATCTCGACCGCCACGCGGTGCGCTTTCTCGTCGACTCGCCGGAGCAGGTGGCGTTGGACGGGCCTTGGCCGCACAGCAGCGGTGTGCATTTCGGCGGCGGCTTCGATCCGGCGCGCGACCTGGTCGAGGTGGCGCGCTTCCTGGTGCCGGGCATCGGCGGTTCGCCCTTCACACTGTATTGGCGGCGCGGGCGCGGTCGCCCGCCGGAGCAACCGTCGGCGCGCGTCCTCGGAGGGGCACCCGCGGTCGGCGAGCGCCGAAGCGGGGTCTACGTTCTGTGGCCGGCGTCGGGTCCGGCTCGGCTCGAGATGGCGCGTCTCGCCGCGGACGGGGCGCCGACGGCAGGCGTCCGTACGCTCCTCGCTTCGGTCGACACGTCGACGACGGTGATCCTGCGCGTCGATGCTGCGAACCCGGGGCGCCATGGCCTGTTCGTGGACGGCGCCGCCACGCCGATCCTCACCGTCGACCTCTGAGACCCGCCACGGTGCGGGGCAACCCCGCGCGGCAAGCCGCGCCGGGACCCGCGGCCTCGCGCGTGCTCGGCGCCCGCACTCGGATCGGCCGTGGTGCGCGCGGCCACGGCGCGAGTATCCTTCGTCTTCTCGCTAACGCACAAAGCCCCTCTCCCATGTCAGCCACCCTCGGCGAACAGTTCGTCCTCGATCAGGCCAAGGTCCCCGGAGCGTCGGGCAGCCTGTCCACCGTCCTCAACCGTTTGAGTTTGGCCGGACGCATGATCGCCCTCGAGATCATGCGCGCGGGCTTCGTCGGCAAGCTCGGCCTCACCGGCGACGTCAACGTGCAAGACGAAGAGGTGCGCGCGCTCGACCAGATCAGCAACGACATCTTCCAGCGCGTGTTCCACAACATGCGTGTCGTGCACGCCATGGCGTCCGAGGAGATGGAGGACATCGCCTACGTCGACGGCGGCGCCGATGGCAAGTACCTGGTGCTGTACGATCCGCTCGACGGATCGGGCAACGTCGAGGTGTGCGGCCCGATGGGCACGATCTTCTCGATCCTGCGGCGCACGGAAGAGGGGCGCCCGGCGTCTCTCGAGGAGTTCCTGCGCAAGGGCAGCGAGCAGGTCGCGGCCGGCTACATCCTGTACGGGCCGGCGACGATGTTCGTGTACACGGTGGGGGAGAAGGTCCACGGCTTCACCCTCGACCGTGCCATCGGCACGTTCTTCCTCACGCATCCCGAGATTCGCTTCCCGAGCGAGGACAAGAAGGCGAGCTACGCGGTGAACGAGGCCAACATCCAGAAATGGCCGCCCGCGACACGCCGGATGGTCGAAGCCTTCCGCCACGGCGAGACCCAGTGCGGCAAGCGCGCGGCCCGCTACTCCGGCGCCTTGGTCTTCGACTTCCACCGCACCCTCATGCAGGGCGGCATCTACATGTACCCGGGCGAGGAGAAGAAGCCCGAAGGCAAGCTGCGTCTCCTCTACGAGGGCAACCCGCTGGCTTTCGTGGCCAAAGCGGCCGGCGGCGCGGCGACCAACGGCGACAAGGACATCCTCGACGTACAACCGACGGCCCTCCACCAACGCTGTCCGCTCTTCATCGGTGGCCGGGCCGAGGTCGGGGAGGCGATGGCGCGCATGCGCGGGTGAGGGGGCGTTCGGGTGGCGGCCGGTGTCGCCGGCCGGCGCACGGGCGAGGCGGGTCCGGACTTGCGCGGGAAACCGGGGTTGGCGATCGTCTCCGGTGCCTCGCTGGCTGCACAAGGAAAGTCGGAGGCGCCTGCGTCCGTTGGCTTCCGAGGCCCCGAGATCATCGACATGAAGAGCTTGACCTGTTTCGTTCTCGCCGCACTCCTCGCGGGGTGCTCCAAGGAAGGCGCTCCGACCGCAAGCGCAGGCGTGCCTCCGGCGGCCGGCCAGACCCCGGCGTCGGCCTCGGTCGCGGCTTCGAAAGAGACCGCCAAGGGTGAAGACTGCGCCAACTGTCCCGACGCCACGGCGATGGGCGACGCGCACTCCACGACCCCCGACCTGGCCAAGGGCATCACGCTGAGCGAGGTCACGCCGATCTCCCGCATCCTGGCGGCGCCGGCCGACTTCGAGGGCAAGCGCCTGCTGGTCAAGGGCGTCGCTGTCGACGTGTGCGAGAAGCGAGGCTGCTGGGTCACGCTGAAGAGCGAGGCAGACAACGGCAAGGCGCTGCGGGTGAAGGTCGAGGACGGCGAGATCGTGTTCCCGCTCACCCTGAAGGGGCACGAGGTCGAGGTCGAGGGCGTCGTCGAGAAGTTGGTGACGCCCGAAGAGACCTACCGCGAGCTGCTGCGCAAGCGTGCCGAGAGCAAAGGCGAGGCCTTCGACCCGACTTCGGTGAAGGGACCGCTCGTCACTTGGCAGCTGCGGGGGCTCGGCGCGCGCTGGGAAGGCTGAGCGGTGCCGCTGGCGGGGCACGGCTGGCGCTGGTGGTTCCGCGTCGTCCACCGCGACCTCGGCTACCTGTGTGTCGGTCTGGTGCTGGTCTACGCGGTCTCCGGCATCGCCGTGAACCACGTCGACGACTGGAACCCGAACTACGCCATCGAGCGCGCGCATGGCGACATCGGTCCGATCGAGGTCGGTGATGCCGGCGACGACGCCGCGGCGCAGGTCGTGCTGCGGCGCCTGGCGCTGCCGCTCGACTACCGCACGCTGTTCAAGCCGTCACCGAAGCGGCTGCGCATCCTGCGCGACAACCACACGATCGAGGTCGACCTGAGCAGCGGCCGGGTCGAGCAGGAGCGGGTGACGCCGCGCCCGCTCCTGCATGCCGCCAACCGCTTGCACCTCAACCACCTCAAGCGCGCGTGGACGTGGATCGCCGATCTCTTCGCGGTGGCGCTGATCGTGCTGGCCACGACCGGGATGTTCCTCCTCAAGGGCAAGAAAGGGATCACCGGGCGCGGCGCCTGGCTGACCGGTGCCGGGATCGCACTGCCCCTGCTCTTCCTGTGGCTCTACGCGTAGGCGCGCCCTCGGCGACGTCACGCGCGCTGTGCGTCGCTACTCGACACGCAGCCCATAGAAATCGCGTCGCTGCGGCGCCGGTGCCAGCGCCGGATCGAGCAGGAGCGTGCGCGTGCGCCAGATCTCTTTGAACACCCTGTAGGAGAGCGCTGTCTGGTCGAGGTACTCGACGCCGGCCGAGCCGCCGGTGCCGACGCGGCGGCCGATGATCCTCTCGACCATGCGGGCGTGGCGTTGGCGGAAGACGAGCATCGCCTGCTCGGCCTCGACGAGACCGTCGATGATCTCGCCCGGCCAGGACAACAGCGGCAGCTCGCGGTTGGTTTCGATGAACAGGATCGCGGCACGCAGGCGCCGCACGTCGGCGCGGTCGGCGGGCGCTTCGACGTCCTCGGCGGCGAGGAACGCGCGCGCGTCGGCCAGCTCGCGGTCGTAGCGTGCGTGCAGGCGTTCGACGTCGCCGCCGGTCAGCGCCTGCATCTCGACGGCGTGCTGCTTCTGCCGGTCCAACCCGCGGGCGTGGCCATCGAGGAAGCGGTCGACGAAGGCCTCGACCACGGCGCCGTCGTTCTCGTCCCCGGGAGCACTGCCGTCGATGGGGGCGCGCGCCAGCCACGAGTAGACCGCTGCCTTGAGCGAGGGGCGGTCGGCCATGCGCCGTTGCACGCGGTCCGCCGCCGGAGACGGCCCGCCGCCAGGGCCGCGCAGCGAGTCGAGGAAGCTCGCTTCGTGCCCGAACGCCAGACGTTCGCCGAGCTCGAGGCCCAGCAGCACCTCGATCTCGCGCAGCTGGGCCGACTGGAAGCCGCTCGCCGGCGACAGCTTGTCGCGGAATGCCAGGTAGTCGGTCGTGCGCATCGTCTCCATCAGCCGGAAGTGGTCGCTGGCCAGCTGGAAGATCAACGCCACCCGGTGCAGGGACGCGGCGGCCGCGGCCAAGCTGGTCTCCGGCACGTGGTCGAGCCGGAACAGATCGCGGGCGCGCTGCAGTTCGCGCAGCACCAACTTGAACCAGAGCTCGTCGACCTGGTGGACGACGATGAAGCGGACCTCGTCGTCGGTGAGCGGGCTGCCGTCGCCCGTGCCGGTCTGTAGGGCCAGCAGCTCCTCGACCTTGATGTAGTCCCAGTAGCTTTGCTTGCGCGGCGTCGCCATGCCCCAAGGATTGTCGCCGAGCGGGTCGGCGTCGAGAGGCAAGTCGCGCATCCGGCGAGCGTGGCGCCGCCACGCGCCCCGTCAGGACCGGGGTGGCCGCGTCAGGCCGTCACTTCGGGTCTTCGAGGTTGAAGTCGATGACGAACTGGCCCTGCGAGCCGACGCTGATCTCCTGCTTGGAGCGCTGGAACTGCACGATCTGCAGCAGCGGGTTCGGCAGGGTCTGCTGTGCCGCCATCACCTCGTACAGGCCCGGCGCCAGGCGCTTGGGCATCACGTAGCGTCCCTCGGCGTCGGTGTAGGCCTCGCACTGGAAGCCGGCGGTGCGGGGCAGGGGCGAGTTGGGATCGGACTTCGAGCTGACCGACACCTTGACCTGGCCGGTCGGCTTGCCGGACACGCGCACGGTGCCAGTGAGGATGGTGCCGACGGCCAGCACCGTCGGCTGCAGGTTGAGGGCCTGGCCGACGACGACGTCGTTGTCCTTGAGGAAGCGCTCCACGTACTCCGGGTGGGTGAACCGCAGCTGGTAGCGTCCGGCGTTGAGCAGCTTGATCTCGAAGCGCCCGGACGCGTCGGTCTGCACCTGCGTGCGCGTCACCTTGCTCGGGATCATGCTCGCGAACATGTTGGTGAACGGGTTGTCGTCGAGATCGTTGGGCCGCGTCTCGACGGTGACGCCCGCGACCGGCTCCATGGCCGCGCCGACCACCTGGCCGGCGATGACGCCACCCTCGTTGAGCACCACGGTGAGCGCTGGCGAGTCGACGTCGACGGCGATGGTGAAGGGGTCGGAGAACGCCATGGCGTAGCCGCGGGCGTTGATCTGCAGCGCGTAGGTGTCGGGGTCGAGGCCCTCGATGAGGGCGACGCCGTCCTTCGGGTTGCGGACCGTCTGCATCGGGATCATCGTGTTGCCGTAGCTGGGCTCGGCGAGACCGGCTGCAGCGACTTGCTGCGACTGCGCACCGTCTCCGGAGGCAGGCTGGCCGGCGAAGAACTTCTTCACCAGGACGGTGTACTCGCGCACCAGCTGCCCGTTCTTGCCGAGCACGGTCAGGCGCACCGCCCCTTGCTTCTCGACGACGAGCTCGAGGCCCTTGCTACCGGCGGGGATCGCCTTCTCGTTGGCGTCGACGAAGCCCTCGGCCTTGGCGGTCAACTGGTACGGGCCTTCCAGCAGGCCCAGGATCTCGAAGTTGCCGCCCTCGTCGGAGAACGTGTCGGCGGACACGGGCGTCTTGCTGCTCATCGCCACCGCCATGACCTTGGCGCGCGCAACGCCGTTGCCCGACGCGTCGATGACCTTGCCCTGGATCGACAATCCCTGCGCCAGGTCGAAGTTCAGGCGGTTCTCGCTCTGCTCGTTGACCGTGACGTTGGAGTGGATCAGGCGGGCGTAGCCCGGAGCCACTGCGGCGACGTTGTGCAGGCCGGCCGGGACATTGGTGGCGCGGTAGAAGCCACCGGCGTCGGTCTTGATGATGATGCCGCGCTCGCGGCCGGGGATGAGGCTGACGTCGAACGCGCCGGACGCCGGGCGGATGCTGACCTCGGCTTCGGCGATCGGCATGCCGTTGGTGCCGGCGACGGTGACCTGTCCCTGCAGGGTCAGGCCCGGCAGCAGTTTGATGTCCCCGGCGTCGTACCAGTCGTTGGGTTGCAGCCGCACACCCGGGTAGGTGAAGTCGGCGTAGGTGTCGGACACCACGCGGATCTCCAGCGCCTTGTTCGGGTCGCAGGCTTCCAGGCCGAGCGCGAACGTGCCCTTGTCGTCGGTCTTGATGCTGGCGATCGGCGGCAGGGTGATCCCCTTCTGTGCCATCTGCATCATGCGGAAGAGGTCGGCGCCGGTGGAGCTCTCCACCAGGAAGACGCTGCAGCCCTTGGTCGGTACGCCGGTCGGCGACAGCACGCGGCCGCGCACGCCTTGCGGGCTGGTGCGGTTCGAGTTGTCGAGCACCACCTCGTTGCGCTGGAGGATCATGGAGGACGCGGCCTCGGGGGCTGCGTCACGGGCCTCGAGAGGCTGCGCCGGCTGCGCGTACTGCTCGGCAGGGTTGTGCGCGACCGGTTCACTGGACACCGGCGCCGGAGTCTGATCGGACATCAGCATCCAGACGCCGCCGCCCACGGCGAGCAGCGCGACGAGAAGGAGCAACAATCGTGTGGGGTTCATGGTCAGTGCTTCAGTGCGTCAGTGCGTCAGTGCTTCAGTGCGATGGTCTTGCGCTCGCCTTCGTCGAGTGTGACGACGGTCCTCTCCGCTGCGAGCATCGGCGACGCAGGTCCCGTGCGCAGGCCTTCGGCAGAATGGTAGAACAGCTCGTATTCGCCGGCAGGGAGCCCGTGGAACGCGAATCGTCCGCGCGAGTCGGCCGTCGCGGTGAGCGACAGGGCATGGGCGCTGCGTGCCTGCAAGCACACCGTGGCGTGGGCGGAAGCGACGCCGTCGAGGCTGGCGCCCGGCCGAAGTGCGATCGTCCCCAGATCGAGACTCTGACCGATGCCGCCGTGCAGCGGGTCGGAGAACCACAGCGTGCAACCCTCGGCGACCACGACGAGACGCTGTCCGTCCGTGGGTACCCCGGCAAGCGTGAAGCTCCCGTCGGGGTCGGTCGTGGTGCTGCGGTCGTCGGCGTCCGCGGTCAGTGCCGCTCGCCACAAGGCGAAGGCCGGGGCTTCCGATCCCCAGGACATCGCTCGCACCCTGGCGTTGGCGACCGGCCGACCGTCGAGACGCACGCGCCCGGTCAGCGACAGACCGGGCTGCAGGCGGATCTCGATGGGGTCGCCGCCGGCGGCGACGGGAGCGAGGCGGGTGGGCACAAACCACTGTGACGAGGCCGTCACGGCGAATCTTCCCGCTGGCAGGCCCGAGATCGTGAATTCACCGTTGCCGTCGGTGGTGGCCTCGGGCCGCACGGTCTCGCCGGCACGCACCAGCGGCCAGCCGTCGTCGGGCTCCGCAACGACCCGGGCGCCGGCGACCGGGGCGCCGGTGGCGTGGTCGCGCACGACGCCGCGCAGCTCGAGTCCGGCTCCCAGAGCCAGGGTCACGACGGTATTGCTGGGCACGTCCACCTCGATCGAGGCGGGACCGAGGCGGCTCGACTCGGCGCACACGCGGTAGCGACCAGGGAGCGCACCGGTGATGCGGAAGTCGCCGTTCGCCCGCATCTGGTCGCGAAGGACCACCCCGCCCGACACCGGTTCGGCGTGCAGGAAGACGCGGCCTGGATCCTTGTCCGGTGGTGCCAGGACCCGCCCGCGGATCACCGAGCCGGGCTGCAGCGTGACCTCGAGCCGGGGTGCGCGCGGCGGGTGGTCCGGTTGCAGGTGGTTGCGCTCGTGCGTCGCGAACGTCGCCGCCTCGACGCGGACGATGTAGGGCCCGGGGAGCACGCCGTAGAGAACCGCCTGGCCGGTGGCGTCGGTGACCGCAGTCCGCTCGCGCAGAGCGTGGATCGTCGTCGGCAGACCGATGTCCTGCAGCGCGGGCACTGCGGTCACCACCGCTTCGCCGACGGCGCCCCCGCTGGAGCTCCGCACCAGCACCTGCAATCCGGGTTGCGAGAACAGGGTGATCTCGCCGAGGTCGAGCGTGGCGCCAGCCGCGACTTCGACGCCGTGCTTGGCCACGTGCGGCGGGAAGTCGCGGTGGCGCAGCACGACGGCCCCCGGCTCGGCGATGGGGACCTGCAGGCGGAACCGGCCGTCGGCCTCGGTCCTCGTGGTCGCGACGGGCGGAGCCGGGGCGGCGGGCGCGAACGGGCGCTCGTCGGGTAGCGCCAGGAACGCGACTTCGCACTCGGGCAGGGGTTGGCCGAGGGCGTCGAGCACCCGGCCGACGACGGCGGCGACCGCGGTCGCGCGGCCGTTCGAGGCCGTGGCGAGCGGGGCTCGGGTCGGCGTGCCGGGCGAGTCGAGGCGGGGTGCTGCCGACGGCGCCTCGGTCCGTGCGCCGGCCGCGGCGGGCGGGTCGCCCGCCTGCGGCATCCCCAGCCAGATGGCGAGCGCGATCGCCGTGGTCACGAGGCAGAGCAGGAGCGGACGCTTCATCGTCGCCCCCGATCGTGCTCCCCGTGTCCGTACTCGGCCAGGAGCTGCAGCAGGTCGATCCGGCAAGTCCCACAGCCGGTTCCCGCCCGGGTCTGGGCCTGCAGCGCCGCCAGCGAGTGGGCGCCGGCGCGGATCGCGGCGAGCAGGGTCTGTCGGTGCACCTTCATGCAGAAGCAGATGCGCGGGTCGTCCTCGCTGGGCCGGAGGCGAAACACGGGGAGATTATGCGCTGCGTGCGCGCCGCCCCAACCCGCGTTCCCGCACGCGGCCAGGAATCCGAGGCGTCGGCGGCGACCGGCGCCGTGGAAAGAGCAGCATGGGTCGATATCGTGCGGTCCTCCTGCATCACGACAGCGCCTTGAACGACCTCGAGATCGCGCGTTCGCGGCCCTTGCGGCCCCTCCCCGACATCGCCTCCCAGACCTTGGGGCTCGGACCCGACGACCTCGAGCTGTACGGGCGCACCAAGGCCAAGGTGCGGCTCGACCTGCTCGATCGGCTGCCAGCGCGCCCGCAGGCTCGCTATGTGGTCGTGACGGCGGTGACGCCGACCCCCCTCGGCGAGGGCAAGACGGTGCACACCATCGGTATCTCGATGGCACTCAATCGCATCGGCAAGCGCGCCGTGTGCACCATCCGCCAGCCGTCGATGGGGCCGGTGTTCGGAGTCAAGGGCGGTGCGGCCGGCGGCGGCTACAGCCAGGTGGTGCCGCCCGAGGACTTCAACCTGCACCTGACGGGCGACTTCCATGCCGTCACCGCCGCCAACAACCTGTTGGCGGCGTTCCTCGACACGTCGTTGCTGCTCGACAATCCGCTCGACATCGACGCGGACTCGATCACCTGGCGCCGCGTGTTCGACATGAACGACCGCGCCCTGCGCCAGATCCGCGTCGGGCTCGGCGGCGCGCAGAACGGTGTGCCGCGCGACACCGGCTTCGACATCACCGCCGCCAGCGAGGTGATGGCGGTGCTCGGCTTGTCGACCAGCCTGAAGGACCTGCGCGCGCGCCTGGGGCGGATCGTCGTCGCCGCCGACCGGAGTGGCAAGCCGATCACCGCCGAGGACCTGCGTGCCGCGGGCGCCATGGCGGCGTTGATGCGCGAGGCGATCAAGCCGACGCTCATGCAGACGCTCGAAGGCACGCCAGCGCTGATCCACAGCGGCCCGTTCGCCAACATCGCGCACGGCAACTCGTCGATCGTCGCCGACCAGGTGGCGCTGCGCTGCGCCGACTTCGTGGTGACCGAGGCCGGGTTCGGCGCCGACATGGGTTGCGAGAAGTTCTTCAACATCAAGTGCCGGGTGTCGGGGCTGCGACCCGACGCGGCGCTGCTGGTCGCCACCGTGCGCGCGTTGAAGATGCACTCCGGGCGCTTCGAGGTGAAGATGGGCAAGGCGCTGCCCGAGGGGCTGGTGCGCGAAGACCTCGAGGCGCTGCGGGCGGGCGCCGGCAACCTGGTGAAGCAGATCGAGAACGTGCGCCTGCACGGCGTGCCGGTGGTGGTGGCGATCAACACCTTCCCCACCGACACACCGCGCGAGATCGCGCTGGTGAAGGAGATCGCGCTGGAGGCCGGCGCCTTCGACGCGCACGAGAGTCGGCTCTTCGCCGAGGGGGGCAAGGGCGGCGAGGCGTTGGCGCAGGCGTTGGTGCGTGCCGCCGAGGAGCCCTCGACCTTCCGCTTCCTCTACCCGCTCGATGCACCGCTGCGCACCAAGATCGAGACGCTCGCCACCAAGGTCTACGGAGCGGCCGGCGTCGAGTACGCGCCGCAAGCGTCGGCCAAGATCGACGCCTACGAGACGCAGGGCTACGGTGGCTTCCCGGTGTGCATGGCCAAGACGCAGTCGTCGCTGTCGCACGATCCCAAATTGAAGGGCCGGCCGACCGGTTTCACCTTCCCCATCCGCGACGTGCGCGTGGCGGTCGGCGCGGGCTTCGTGTATCCGCTGGCCGGCGAGATCATGACCATGCCGGGGCTCGGCCGGCATCCCGGCGGGGCCGAGATCGACCTCGACAGCGCCGGCAACATCGTCGGCATGTTCTAGCCAGGTCGCGCGTGGGACGTGTCCGTCGCATCACCGAGTGCCTGGAATCGCGCGAGTCAAGCGCGCGGCCCCGGGCTGCCGAAACACCCAGACGACGAGGGTCGTTGTCCCGTTGATCGAACACCGCGTCTTCCACCGCCTGAGCGTGCGCCTGCCCGTGCGCTACGCCATCGCCGCCGGTCAGGAGCAGGTCGGCGGCGAAGGCGGCACCATCAACCTGTCGGCCGGGGGCATGCTGCTGTCAGTCCAGGCGATGCCGACGCCGATGGTGGCGGAGCTGCTGGAGGGGAGGGGCGAGATCCGGGTAGCCTTCGCCCTGGCGCTGGGCGAGGACGAGATCGCGACGCACTGTCGTCTGGTGTGGATGCAGGGGCCGAAGCGGGCCGGCGACGGCTTCGAACTGGGCCTGCGTTTCCTCGACCTGCCGTCGGCGACGCACGACCGGATCCACGCATTCATCTCGCAGATGTCGCACTGAGGCACGAGTGGGCCGCGGGCGCCAGGGCGACTGCCGGTAGCACCGGCGAGGAAGCCGGCGAAGTCGGCTTCCCTGGGCGTCCAGGCGCGCGGCGACGAGTCGCGGTCTACCGGCCGAGCATCGCCTTCAAGCGCGTCGCGACGGCCGCCGGCGTGAAGCCGTACTTCTCCGCCAGCACGCCCGCGGGCGCGCTCGCGCCGAAGCGGGTGACGCCGATCACCCGCTCGATCGAGCCCGTGAACTGGCACCACCCCTCGGGGCGGCCCATCTCGAGGGCGAAGGTCTTCAGATCTGGCGGCACGACCGCACGGCGATAGCCGTCGTCCTGGGCTAGGAACGTCTCGACGCAGGGCATGCTCACCACCGCCAGGTGGATGTCCTCGGCCGCCAGCGCCTCGGCCGCGGCGACCGCGACGCTGACCTCGGCGCCGGTGGCGATCAGCGTGGCCGTTGGCCGGGCGGGCGCCACCACCCGATAGCCGCCGCGCAAGGCGTCGTGCGCGGTGACCCCGGCGGGGCGGCGCAGCACCGGCAGGTTCTGGCGGGTGAGACAAAACACCGAGGGGCCGTCCTTGGTGGTGAGTGCGTGCGCATAGGCGGCGCCGACCTCGACGCCGTCGGCGGGACGCCAGACGTGGACGTCGGGAATCAGGCGCAGGCTGGCGACTTGCTCGATCGGTTGGTGGGTGGGTCCGTCCTCGCCGACCATCAGGCTGTCGTGGGTGAACACGAAGATCACCGGCAGGCGCATGAGCGCCGCCAGCCGGATGGTGGGGCGCATGTAGTCGGAGAACACCAGGAACGTGCTGCCGAGCGGCTGGAACGCTCCGTGCAGGGCGATGCCGTTCATCACCGAACCCATGGCGTGCTCGCGGATGCCGAAGTGCAACGTGTTGCCGCCGAAGCGGCCGGCCTCGACCGACGCCGAGCCCTTGATGTCGGTCCTGGTCGACGAGGCGAGGTCGGCGGCGCCGCTGACCAGGCGCGGGCACAGCGCCGCCGCCTGCTGCACGACCTTGTGCGAGAGCACGCGTGTCGCCGCAGCGTCGTTGCCGGCGGCGGCGACCAGCCGGTCGAGGAGATCGGCAGGCGCCTCGAAGGCGCGCAGGGCCTGGGCCTTGGCAGCGCCGTCGCGGTGCTTGCTGCACCAGGCTTCGTACTGCTCGTTCCAGGCAGCGCGCACCGCCTCGTTGTCGCGGGTGCGCTGCGCGAACAGTTCGCGCACGGGCGTCGGCACCGCGAACGCTTCGGCCGGCATGCCGAGCGCCTGCTTGGTGGCGGCGATCTCCTTCTCGCCCAGAGGCGCCCCGTGCGCCTCGGGCGTGTCCTGCTTGTGCGGGCTACCCTTGCCGATGTGGCTCTTGGCGACGACCAGGGTCGGGCGCGCCAGGTTGCTCAGCGCACGGTCGAGCGTGCGCTCGACCTCCTCGATGTCGTGCGCGTCCATCTCGTAGACGTCCCAACCGACGGCGCGGAAACGGGCGGGGACGTCTTCGCTGAAGCTGATGCCGGTGTTGCCGTCGATGGTGATGCGGTTGTCGTCGTAGACGTACAGCAGGTTGTCGAGGCGCAGATGGCCGGCGAGGGATGCCGCTTCCGCGCTGAGCCCTTCCATCAGGTCGCCGTCGGACACGATGCCGATCACCCGCGTCGCCAGCTGGCTGCAGCCGGTGTGCGCTGCCTCCATGTGCGCGGCCAGCGCCATGCCGACACCGTTGGCGAAACCCTGCCCGAGAGGCCCGGTCGTGGTCTCGACACCGGGCGTCTCGCCGACTTCGGGGTGGCCTGGCGTCTTGCTGTGCCACTGCCGGAACGACTTCAGGTCGTCGAGGCTCACGCCGTAGCCGGCGAGGTGCAGCATCGAGTACAGCAGCATCGAGCCGTGCCCGGCCGACAGCACGAAGCGGTCGCGTCCGAGCCACTGCGGGTCCTTGGCGCTGTAGCGCAGGTGTTTCAGCCACAGCACGACTGCCACGTCCGCCATGCCCATGGGCATGCCGGGATGGCCGCTGTTGGCCTTCTCCACCGCGTCCATTGCGAGGCCGCGCACGGTGTTGGCGGCGAGAGTGAGAAGATGCGTATCGGTTGTCGTCACGGCGCGGAGCCCTCCCGAGAACGAGGCGGCGAGAGTGTAGCGGTGCGACGCGAGCGACTCGACGGTGAACGTGCGCCGTCAGCTGATGTCCTGGACCGGGCGGCCTCCGCGCCGCCGTCTCGTGCGGCTCGGCGGCCCGCCGCCGGCCGACACCCCTACGAGCCCTCGCGCACCAGGTTGACGTTCCACCGCGGAATCTCGGCCTCGACGACGCCCCCCTCGGGCCGGCGCTCCACCTTGGCCTGGCACGCCAGGCGGCTGTTCAGGCCGACGCCGCGCGCCGTGTCGAGCTGGTCGAGTTCGTCCTCGTCGGCCGCGCTGAGCGCCTCGGCGCCGCGCGTGATCTTGATGTGGCAGGTGGAACAGGCACAGACGCCGCCGCAGGCGTGGTCGATGGCCACGCCCTGGCGAAGGGCGGCGTCGAGCAAGGACTCGCCGAGCTCGACCTCGAGGTCCCGGTCGCAGCCCGAGAAGCGGACGCGCACCGGACTCACTGCAGCCGATCCTCCGACAGGGCCTTGCGCACCGCCGAGGACATGATGTCGTCGGCGATCTGGGCGGTGAGCTGCGACAGGTCGTCGATGGCCGCCTTGAGCGCCTCGGTCGGCACGTCGTCGGCCAGGACCTTCTCCAGGCGGGTGGCAGCCTTCTTGACCGAGTAGGTCTGGTCGGGCGGCAGATCGGGGGCCAGCTCGAGAGCGCGGCGCGTGCCGCGCACCATGGCCAGGGCCTTGTGGCGCGCCTCGAGTCGCTCCCGCGCGGCCATGTCTTCGCTGGCGTGGTCCAACGAGTCCTGCATCATGCGACGCACCTCGTCGCGGTCGAGTCCGAACGACGGCACCACGCGGATCGAGGCCTCGGTGCCGGTCCGCTGTTCGATGGCGCGGACGGTGAGCAGGCCGTCGGCATCGACCAGGAAGGTGACGGCGATGCGCGGCAGCCCGGCGGGCATCGGCGGGATGCCCGAGAGCTTGAACGAACCCAGTCGCCGGCAGTGCGCCACCAGCTCACGTTCGCCCTGGTAGATGTTGATGTCGACGGCGGTCTGGTTGTCGACCTGCGTGCTGAACTCCTCGGTCTTGCTGGCGGGCACCGTCGAGTTGCGCAGGACGAGCTTGCTCATCGCGCCGCCGATGGTCTCGATGCCGAGCGACAGGGGGATGACGTCGAGCAGTAGCAGCGAGCGGTTGCCGCCGGCCAGGACGTCGGCCTGCACCGCCGCGCCGAGGGCGACCGCCAGATCCGGGTCGACGTCGGCCCGGGGCTCGCGCTGCATGAGCGCCTGCAGGCGGGCGCGGACCAGGGGGATGCGCGAACTGCCACCGACGAGAAGCACGTGGTCGAAGTCGCTCGGCTCGACCTCGGCGTCGCGCATCGCCGCGCGGCACGCCAGCAAGGTGCGTTCGACCAACGGCGCGATCATGGCATCGAGCTCGGCGCGCGTCAGGGTGAAGGCGTGCGTACCGCGCGCGCCGAGATCGCACTGCAGCGTCGCCTGCTCGGCGCGCGACAGTTCGATCTTCAGGTGCTCCGCCGAGCGGCGCAGGGTCTGGCGCACGAAAGGGTCGCTGTTCGCTGCAAGGGCGACGCCGCGCGCGGCCAGGTCCTCCTGCAGGCGCTCGACGATGCCGTGGTCGATGTCGTCGCCGCCCAGGTGCGTGTCGCCGTGGGTGGCCAGCACGCGGAACACGCCGTCTTGGATGCGCAGCACGGACACGTCGAACGTGCCGCCGCCGAGGTCGTAGACCAGCACCAAGCCGTCCTTGCCACCATCGACCCCGAAGGCCAGCGAGGCGGCGGTCGGCTCGTTGACGATGCGCAGGCACTCGAGGCCGGCGAGGGCGGCCGCGTCCTTGGTGGCCAGGCGCTGCGCGTCGTCGAAGTAGGCCGGCACGGTGACCACGGCGCGGTGCACCGGCTGACCGAGGGCGGCTTCGGCCACGGCTCGCACCTTGCCGAGCACGAGAGCGGACAGCTCCTCCGGCGAGTAGCTGGCGTCGCCGACGACGACCCGCGGCAAACCGCGTTCGCCGCGCACGACTCGGTAGGGGAGGCGCGCGATCTCGTCGTCGAGCTCCGGGCCAGCGCGGCCGATCAGGCGCTTGACCGAGTGGACCGTGAGGTCGGGATGCAGGAGTGCCAGAGCCTTGGCCGCGCGGCCGACGACGACTCGACCGTCGGCGAAGCTGACCACCGACGGGATCATGGCGTCGCCGTCCGCATCGCGCAGGACGATCGGCCC
Source organism: Planctomycetota bacterium (assembly GCA_041398565.1). Lineage (GTDB taxonomy): Bacteria > Planctomycetota > UBA1135 > UBA1135 > UBA2386 > DATGPD01. The sequence goes on from JAWKUN010000002.1 coordinate 2,195,274, forward strand.
CTTGCGGCCCATCACCGCAGCCAGGCTGTTGGTCGTGCCCAGATCGATGCCGAGGACGACGTCGCTGCCGGGGGGAGAGGCGGGGGCCGGTGTCATGACGAGAGGTCGCGCCGTGCCTTGTCGTGGTAGCGGGACTGGTGCACGCGGGTCGCCGCCGCGTCCCACTCGCCGGCGGCGACGGCACGCTGCAGCTCCCGCCAATCCTGTGCGAGCAGCTCGTCGAGTCGTGCGCGCAGGGCCTCGGCCTCGGTGCTGGCCCGCGGTGTTCGGGCGACCCGCTCGGCGAGTTCGAGGGCGTCGTCGAGGAAGTCGGGCGACAACGTCTTGCGTCGCGACAGCACGCCGGGCGCAGACAGCTCGACCAGGCGCGCCGCTCGCTGCCACGGATCGCGCAGGATGCGGTAGGAGTCGTTCACCTCGGCGGCGCGGGCCAGCAGGGCGACCGCGTCGACGCCGGACGACGCGTGGTGGTCGGGGTGGCTGGCGCGCGAGAGCTCCAGGTAGCGCGCCTCGAGCCAAGCCTTGTCGACGTCGAGCGACGGCGGCATGCCGAACACCGCGAAGGGGTCCATGCGCGAAGGTGCGTCGCTAGGCCGAGAACGACGTGCCGCAGCCGCAGGTGCCCTTCGCCGACGGGTTCTGGAACGCGAACCCGCGGTTGAGGAGGCCGTCGTTGAAGTCGAGGACGGTGCCGCCCATGAAGAACTCGCTCTTCTTGTCGATCACCAGCCTGATGCCGAACATCTCGTAGGCGACGTCGAACTCGGTCGGACCGTTCTGGTCGAAGTCGAGCACGTAGCTGAAGCCGGAGCAGCCGCCACCCTTGGCGCCGACCCGCACCCAAGTGTGGTCGGCAGGGAAGCCCTGCTCGTCGATGACGCGCCGGATCTCCTTGGCGGCGCGCTCGGTGAGGTGAACGCCGCGGCCCTTCTTGGGGGCGTCCAGCTCGGGAGCGTTCGGGTCGGTGGAGTTCATGCTCGGCTCGTCGCCGGCTCGTCGCCGGAGGGACCACGGAGGGCAGCCTGCTTGGCGCGGTAGTCGGCGACCGCCGCCTTGATCGCGTCCTCGGCCAGCACCGAGCAGTGGATCTTGACCGGCGGCAGCGACAGCTCCTCCACGATCTGGGTGTTGTTGATGTGTTCCGCCTGCTCGATGGTGGTGCCCTTCAGCCACTCGGTGGCGAGCGAGGACGAGGCGATCGCCGAACCGCAGCCGTAGGTCTTGAACTTGGCGTCGACGATGCGGCCCTCGTCGTCGACCTTGATCTGCAGCTTCATCACGTCGCCGCACTCGGGTGCGCCGACGACGCCGGTGCCGACGTCGAGGGCGTTCTTGTCGAGCGAGCCGACGTTGCGCGGGTTGTTGTAGTGGTCGAGGACCTTGTCGCTGTAGGACATGGTGGGCTCCGGGTGGTTGGTCAGTGAACGGTCCACTTGACGGACGCGAGGTCGACGCCGTCCTGCACCATCTCCCACAGGGGGGACATGGCACGCAGGCGCGCCACCTCGTTGGCGACGCGATCGGCGACGTAGTCGACCTCGGCTTCCGTGTTGAACCGCCCGAGCGAGAAACGGATCGAGCTGTGGGCCAGTTCGTCGCCGAGGCCGAGGCTCTTCAGCACGTAGCTGGGCTCGAGGCTGGCCGAAGTGCACGCCGAACCCGACGACACCGCGACCTCCTTGATGCCCATGAGCAGTGACTCTCCCTCGACGTAGGGAAAGGAGATGTTGGTCAGATGCGGCAGGCGGCTCTCGGGGTCGCCGTTCACCTGTGCCGCCTGCACCGCCTGCAGCAGCTTCTGCTCGAGGCGATCGCGCAGCGCCGACAGGCGGGCGATCTCGGCGTCGAGCTCCTCGGCGACGATCCTGGCGGCCGCCCCCATGCCGACGATGCCGGGCACGTTGAGCGTGCCCGAGCGCATCCCGCGCTCGTGTCCGCCGCCGTCGAGGATCGGCGACAGCCGGACCCGCGGGTTCTTGCGACGCACGTAGAGGGCACCGACCCCCTTGGGGCCGTAGAACTTGTGGGCGGACATCGACACCAGATCGGCGTGCATGGCCTCCACGTCGACGCGGGCCTTGCCCGGGCACTGGGTGGCGTCGGTGTGGAAGAGCACGCCCTTCTCCTTGCACAGGGCGCCGATCGCGGCGACGTCGGCCACGGTGCCGATCTCGTTGTTGGCCGCCATGACCGACACCAGCACGGTCTCGCCGGTGATCGCGGCGCGCAGCTCGTCGAGGTCGATGTGGCCCTTGGCGTCGACCGGCAGGAAGGTGGCCCGGCAACCGAGCTGCTCGAGGTGCTTGATCGGGTCGATGACCGCCTTGTGCTCGGTGACGACGCTGATCAGGTGGTTGCCCTTCTCGCGGTACATCTCCGCCACGCCCTTGATCGCCAGGTTGTTGGCTTCGGTGGAGCCGCTGGTCCAGACGATCTCCTTGGGGTGGGCGCCGATCATGGCCGCCACCTGCTCGCGCGCCGCCTCGACTGCCGCCTCGGCGGCCCAGCCGTAGGCGTGGCTTCGGCTGGCAGCGTTGCCGTACTTCTCGCCGAAGTAGGGCAGCATCGTCTCGAGCACCCGAGGGTCGACGCGCGTGGTCGCGCTGTTGTCGAAGTAGATGGGGAAGGTGAGACTCATACGATGTTCTCCCGGGAGGTGCCGGCCCTGCCGGGGAGCACGGCGTCGCCGTCGCACAGCTCGGCCAGGCTGGTGGTCTCGAACATGCGGGTGATGGCTTGGTGCACACGACGCATGGGGCTGCGGGACGTGCACAGGCACGTCAGCGCGCAGTCCTCCGCCTCGGGGGGGGTGGCCTCGGGGGCGGTGGCCTCGGGGGCGGTGCTCTTGGTGTCGGTCGTCTTGCTGTCGGTGGCCGCGGGGACCGCCGCTCGCACCAGGTCGCTGGCGCAGTCGACCAGGAGGAAAGGCCCCTCGACGGCGTCGAGGATGTCCTTGAGCGTGATCTCCTGCGGTGTCCTGGCCAGCCGGTAGCCGCCGTGGACACCGCGTTCCGAGGCGAGCAGGCCCTTGCGGGCCAGGTCCTTGAGGAGATTGGCGACGAGCGAGCGGTTGAGCGCCGAATGGTCGGCCAGCTCCTGCGCGCTCACCAGACGCTGTCCGTTCCCCGTCTCGTCGGCGGCCCGCACGAGGTAGCCGAGCAGGAACACGGCGTAGTCGGCTTTCTTGGAGATGCGGATCATCGTGGTTCGGACCGCGGCGAAACTAGCTCTAGATCGGGGCTATTTCAACGTGGGCGAAGAAAAACAGCCCCTGGACGGGGCGATTTGTGGAGAGTGCCGGGACAAGCTATCGAAAGCTCGCCCGCAAGACGACTTCGCGCGCTGCAGGCCGCGCGCCGACCGGTCCCATTCTGCACCTCATGTCCACCTACGCCGACCTCTTGGGGCCGCTCTCGGATCGACTGCGGGGTGTGCTCGCCCCGGCGCCGTTCGCCTGCCTGGTGGTAAGCGGACCCGATGCGGTCGGCTTCGTGCACCGGCTGTGCACCCAGGACATCGAGGGGCTGGCCGCCGGCCGCGCCGCCCCCGGCGCCTTCCTCACCCCCAAGGGCAAGCTCGAGACGCTCGCCTGGCTGGCGCGCGAGCCCGACCGGGTCTGGATCGAGGTCCAGGCCCACGAGCTCGACAAGCTCACGACGTTGCTCGATCGCTACCACTTCTCCGAGCGCCTCTCCCTGGAACCGATGCGCGCGTGGAGCTGCCAGATGCTCGTCGGTGCCGATGTCTGGAGCCACGAGGGCGTGGGCCAGCCGGCCGCGGCGGTCGAGGCGGAGCCGCTGTGGTTCGCCGGTGCGACCCGCGGCCTGCAGTGGGTGCGCTTCCACGGCGAGGCTCTGGCGGTTCCGGCGGGACCTTGGCGCCGAGTCGAGCTGCAGGAGTGGGAGCTGCTGCGCATCGCCGCGGGCTTGCCGTGGATGGGTGTCGATGCCGACGCCACCACCTTGGCACTGGAAGCGGACATCGACGACCACGTCGCGACGGACAAGGGTTGCTACACAGGGCAGGAGATCGTCGCCCGCATCCACACCTACGGTCACACCAACCGACGCCTCTGCCGACTGCGGGTCCATGCGACCGGGACAGGTGAGGCACCGGCCGCCATCGTCGACGGGGACGGCGACGAGGTCGGTCGGGTGACGTCGATCGCGCGGGTGCCCGAGGGAGCGGACGCGCTCGCTCTGGGCTACCTCCCGCACGAGCTGGCCAACGCCGGCGCGTCGCTGCGCCTGGCGAGCGGCGCCAGCGTCGAGGTCGTCTGAGCCGAAGGCTCGCGATCGCGAAGGCGATCGCCATCAACATGGCTCGGAGCCTGTACGCTCGATTCTCTCACAGGCTCAGAGCCGAAGGCTCGCGATCGCGAAGGCGATCGCCAGCAACATGGCTCGGAGCCTGTACGCTCGATTCTCTCACAGGCTCAGAGCCGAAGGCTCGCGATCGCGAAGGCGATCGCCAACAACATGGCTCGGAGCCTGTACGCTCGATTCTCTCGCACGGGCTCTGAGCGGCCGTCCGTTGCGTGCGCTCACATGGGCGTGCGCTCACATGCCGCGGATCCAGGCATCGACGAGTTGAACGCCGTAGGCGTCGACCACGTCGCTGCCCAGGAGCGGCATGCGGTTGCCGTCGCGGAGCACCATGCGGTGCAAGAGCACGCTGTTCGCCGGGTCGCGCGGCTTCACCAGGTAGGGGTCGCTGGCGGTGAGCCCGCCGCGGGTCGGACGCACCCACAGGAGACCGGTGTGCGCGTCATGGGTGGTGAAGCGCAGGTCGATGCTGCCCTGCAGCGCGCCGCCGGGGCGATGGCAGTGCGCGCAGTTGGCGGCCAGGTAGGAGCGCGCGAACGCGCCGAGCGATCCTTGCTCGAGCAGCGGATCCAGCAGGTGCGCGTAGTGGTCTGACGGCCCGATGTTCTGGTCGAAGTAGCCCATGCCGGCCAGCAGGTCGAGCTGGTTGGTCGCGCTGGTTGACAGCGGCCGGTTGCACTGCAACGTGCTCAGACCGAGCACGTGCCCCGCCGCGGTGGTGTGGCACAGGGTGCAGTCGCTGCTGCTCGGATACGTCCACGTTTGCACGCGCACACCGCCCGCCTCGGTCGGATCGCGCACGGTCAACGTCTCCTGCGCGCGAGCCGTCACCAGGGCGGCGTCGGTCTGCGCGGCGTTCCACCGGTAGGTCCCGCCCAACCAGCCGGTCTCTTGGTGCACGAACACGCGCGTCTCCAGGCGCCTGAGGCTCGTGGGGTCGGACAGGTCCATCAGCATCTCGAAGTGCTTCACCAGCACCGAGCCCACCGGCAGGGTCCAAGCCTCGGTCGGATGGAAGCCGATGGTGGTGCGGTCGGGCACGGTGAAGAAGCGGGTCTTGGTCGCGTGGTCCGACCACAGCGGTGAGTTGACCTGGTAGGGAATCAGCCCGGCCGTCCAGGCGGCGTGCGCGGTGTCGAGCATGAGGCCGGTCGCCGACAGGGTCGGCGGGAACGCGGCTTGTCCGGGGCGCTCCACCAAACGGTGCAGGGTGCCGTCGAACGACACGACGTAGACCTCTCCCTGCGCGTCCAGGCCGAACGAGGCGATGTTCGGCACGTGACCGACGCGGCGTTTGGTGACCTGTCCGCCGGCTTCGGTGAGGGCCCACACCGCGCCGTACACGTTGTCGCCGAACACGTAGTCTCCGACCAGCGACGGCAGCCGGCGGCCGCGGTAGACGTAGCCGCCGATGATCGAGCGCATCTCGCCGCGGACATCGGTGTGCAGCGGCTCGTCGAAGTCGGTCGGCGGGCGGTTGGTCGGGTTGCGGTGGCTGCGCGGCCCTTCGTACACCGGCCAGCCGTAGTTGCCGCCACGACGGATGAGGTCGAGCTCGTCGTGGTGGTCCTGGCCGACGTCCCCGAGCCAGATGCGCCCGGTGACGGGGTCGATCGAGAAGCGCCACGGGCTGCGCAAGCCGTGTGCGAAGATCTCGTCGCGCCCGGCCACCCCGACGTACGGGTTGTCGCCGGGAATGCCATAGTTCCGGCCTCCCGACGGGTGGTGTGGGTCGATGCGCAGCATCGACCCGTGCAAGGTGTTCAGGTTCTGCGAGTTGCCGTACTGGTCGTCGAGACCGCCGCCGTCACCGAAGACGACGTAGAGGAAGCCGTCGGGTCCGAACTGCAGTGCACCGCCGTTGTGGTTGCCCTCCGGCTGACGCACGCGGAGCAGCTCGACCTCGCTGTTGGGGTCAGCGCGGTCGGGGTCGGTGCTGCTTGCCGTGAAGCGCGACACGTGGCTGTCGAACGCGGTGTCGACGTAGTGCACGTAGAAGAACCCGTTGGTCGCGTAGTTGGGGTCGAAGGTGAGACCGAGCAGCCCCACCTCGAACCAGTTGTGCACGCGCGCGCTGATGTCGAGGAAGACGCGGCTCGTGTTCACGTCGTCCCGGTTGGCGAACACGTGGATCCGTCCGGCCTTGGTGGCGACGAAGACCCGATCGCTGCCGTCGCGGGGTGAGGCGAGGTCCAGCGCCTGCGGGAACGAGAGGTTGGGGAACGCCGGCTCGACCTGCAGCGTGGGCGGTCCACCGCGCAGGGGAAACTGCAGGCGCGGTGCCGGCGGGCGGGGCCAGCGAACGCGCGGGGTCGCCGTCCCGCCGTGCCGGGAGGCCGCGCGCGCGTCGCCGGTGGACGCGCTCGGACGCTGGCAGCCGCTCGCGAACACGGCGAGGGCGAGGGCCATGATGGGTCGGACGGGCAGGCGAGCAGCAGGGGGCATGTCGAACAGCGGCGAGCAAACCAGGGTGAGCCCCACTCGGGCGCACCTGACGGGGCCAGGTCCTAGCCCCTACCGCCGCCGGTCGCGAGCGCCGATCGCGAACTTCTCGCCGGTCTTCGTCTTCCCGCTGCGGAGCATGCGGCCAGGCGTTAGCGCCGCGCGGTGCATCGTCGACCTCGATTGCCGCTCCGTTCGGCGAGGCCGTCGACAATGACGAGGCGCGAGGACTTCAGTCTGGCTCGCTTCCGGCGTGTCGATCCACCCAGCGCCCGAAGCGGTCGCCGTCGCCCCAGGGATCCACGGCGTCCGCCGGACACGAGGCGTGGTAGCGGACGAAGGCGCGGGTGAACGCCTGCGCGTCGCGTTCGAACCACGCGTGCGCCGTCGGCGACAGGCGCATCAGGCGCTCGAAGCGGAGGCGCGCCACCATCATCGCCGCCAGACGGAAGCCGTCGTCGTCCGCCACTCCGTCGCCGGCCACCGACGATCGGTCGAGCCGCGTCAAGGCGCGAGCGAGGCGAGCCTGCTGCGCGGCGAGGTCGGTGTGCTCCGCGTCCGTCGCCTCGGTCGTGGCGTCCGTCGATCGGTCGGCATGCACCTCCGCAGCGCTGTCGGCACGCACACCGCTGGCCGTGGCTTGCGCGCCTTGCAGTCCGGCGACCACCTCGCGCACGCGTTCGAGCTCGCGGCGCAGGAGCGGTACGTCGCCCGGCTCGACCGTGCCTTCCATGCGCTCGAGGGTGACGCCGCGCAGATTGCGGCAGAAGGGCGCGACCCGAGCCAACATGTCCCAGACCGGTTCGGGGACGGCACTGTCGTGCGCATCCAGACGGAGCACACGCCGGCTCGGCAGCCACGCCGGGTCGCTGTCGCTGCCACCGGAGACGTGGATCTCGATCACGCGGTCGAGGTCGAGCGCCTCGAGGTAGCGGGCGGGATCGACGCCGAGGTTGCGCGCCATGGTGAACACGTTGTGCAGGTCGAGCACCAGGTGCGTGCGCGGCGCGTGGAGGACTCGATCGAGGAACCCTGGCTCGTGCAGCCAATCGTCGAGGGTGAAGTAGCAGACCGCGTTCTCGCAGCCGACGTCGTGCACGATGGCTTGCAGGCGACGCAGGCGCTCGGCGACGACCGAGGCGGCGGCTTCGGTCGCCGGCAGTGCGATCGGCAGGGTGAGTTCGATCCCGTCCAGCACCGTGGCGCCGAGGTGGTCGCTGTACCAGAGGAACCCGAACGTCGCGTGGTCTTCGGCGATGCGCGCCAGCCAGCGCTGCAGGCGAGGCTCGTCGTAGGGGTCGGCGGTGCCGAGGCTCAACCCGACGCCGTGCGCCACCACGTCGAGACCGCTGGCCGTGACGAACGTGCGCAGCGTCGCGTGGAACGCGTTGGCGGCGAGGTTGCCGTGCGCGTCGCGGCGCCAAAGGGTCTCGGGCGCGACTTCGACGTAGTCGGCCAGCTCGACCGCGAGCGGCAGCACCAGGTCGAGGTAGGCACGATCGGGTTGGAAGGTGACGCCGACCTTGGCCATGCGTTCGGCCCGTCAGCGTTCGTCGCTCGCCACGAAGTGGAGGAAGCGCCGGCCCAGCGGCGGCACGAAGCCCGTGCCGCACGGGCCGAACAGCGCGTGGGCCTGCGACGGCAGCGGCGGCCCCTCGATGTGCGTGCCGCAGCCGGTGGCCTTGGCCCAGCGCGAGCCACCGATCGGCGCGCGCAGGTAGGTCGCGCGCATCGCCGCCTCGAGTTCCGCGAGCAAACGTTCCTGGTCTCCTGCCCGGCGCGGTGCCAGTGCGGCCATGCGCACGACCGCGGCGGCGCGCAGCAGGAGGTCGGCTGACGTGGGCGTGCCTGCGACGCTGGCGAAGGCGCGGTCCAGCTCGCGCCGCTCGGCCTCGTCGAGGGTCGCACGGTTACGGTCGGCGCGCGCCGCCAGACGACCGACGTCGGCGGCGAGCGCTCGGTGTACGGCGTCGGCAAGGCGCTTGAGGGCGATCTGCGGCGCGGCCGCGCCTTCGCCGGGCTCCCTTGCGCCGAGGTCCCGGGTGCCGAGGTCCTGGGCTCCGAGGTCCTGGGCGCCGAGGTTCGGCCGCTGTAGGGTTTGCGTAACGAGAGCCTGCAGCTCGGCGCTCGGCAGCGGCAGGATCGGTGCGGCGGATGTTGACGATGCGGTGCCTTCGGCGGGCGGCTCGATCAGGAGGAGGAGAGGCTCCTCGGCTCGTCTCGGCGTTGCCGCCTGGCGGTCCGGCGTCGCCGACGTCGCCCTGCCGACGGGATCGTCGCTGAGGGTGGCCACCTTCCGGCCGACGACGGTCTCGACCTCGGTCAGCGTGCCACACTGCAGGTCGCACAGCGCCAGGTCCAACAGAGTCGCTCGGTCGGCGTGGACGAGCAGCGCCCCGAGCACCTGCCCACGCGCGTAGGCCTCTCGGGTCTGGGACGGGACCACGAACACCAGGAGCGGCTTCCCACGCCGGGCCGCGCGCGCCCAGGCGGCGCGCAGGTCGGCGAGGCGGGCGTGTTCGGGGCGGCCCGAGGGCGGGTCCTGTGCCAAGCCCCGTGTGAGCCAGGCGGGCCACCGGGCGGCAGCCGCGGCGGCGAGGAAGGTGCGCCGGTCGAGCATGGCCTCCGTCCTGCAAGGCCAGTGCCTGCGCGCTCGGGGTCGGTGCCGGAAGGGCATCGGTGCACGAGGCGCGGGCCGTGGTCGCGAGGAGTCGGCTCCAACGTTTCGGAGCCGGCACGCGCTCGGCGCGGGTTGTTCCGGATTTCACTCGCGAGAGAGCCTTCCCAGTGGGCCTTCCCGCGGGTCCGTCGCGTATCGCGTCGGCTTCCTCCCCGCTCCGTGTCCCTCGTGTCACACATGCATCAACCTTCTCTGGCGATCGGTCTCCTGGCGTTCGGCTCGCTGGTGTCGTCGAGTCTGGCGCAAGGCCTTCCCCCGGTGCCGGTGCCTGCCGGCAACCCCATCACTCCGTCCAAGGTCTTGCTCGGCAAGGCGTTGTTCTTCGAGGAGCAGGTCTCGGCGTCGCACACCGTCGCGTGCGCCACGTGCCACGACTTCGCCCGCGGCGGCGGCTCCGATGCGCGGGCGACGCAGCCGGGCTCGGTCCACCCTGGCCCTGACGCGCAGTTCGGCACGCGCGACGACATCATCGGGTCGCGCGGGGTGCCGGGCCTTCTGGCCAACGGCGAGTTCCGACCGACGGCCTTCGGCCTCGCTGACCAGGTGACGGGTCGCCGCGCCATGCCCGCCATCAACGCGGCCTACGCCGTGTCGTTGTTCTGGGATGGGCGCGCCAGCAGCACGTTCCGCGATCCGCTCACGCAGGCGGTCGTCTTGAACGGCAACGCCGCGCTCGAGAGTCAGGCGGTGGGGCCGCCCAACAACGACGTCGAGATGGGGCACTTCGGGCAGTCGTGGGCCGACGTGGTGGGGCGCGTGGCCCAGGCGCGGCCGCTGGCGCTGGCCACGAACGTGCCGGCGGCGCTGGCGCAGTTCGTGCAGAACCGCTCCTACCCCGACCTCTTTCAGGAGGTGTTCGGCACGCGCGACATCACGCCGGCGCGTATCGCCATGGCGATCGCCACCTACGAGCGCACGTTGGTCTCCGACCAGAGCGCGTGGGACGACTTCCAGCGTGGGGTGCCCGGGGCGCTGACGCCGCAGCAGGACCGCGGGCGGCAGTTGTTCTTCAACAACGTGACCGAGTGCTCGGACTGCCACGGCGGGCCGCTGCTGGCGGTGAACCAGTTCTTCTACACCGGCGTGACGCCGCAGAACGAAGACCTCGGCCGCTTTGCCGTCACCAACAACAACAACGACCGCGGCCGCATGCGCGCGCCGACCCTGCGCAACGTCGCTTTGCGCGCTCCCTACTTCCACAACGGCGGTGCGCGCACCCTGCGCGACGTCGTCGACTTCTACGCCCGCGGCGGCGACTTCACCGCTGGCAACCGCGACCCGCGGATCCGCGGCTTCAACATGAACAACGCCGACCGCGACGCGCTTGTCGCGTTCCTCGGCGCGTTCACCGACCCTCGCGTCGTCGCGGGCGTGGCGCCGTTCGATCGGCCGACGCTGTTCACCGAGACGCGGCGCGGGGTCGCCCCATACGGTCACGCGACCGCGGGCAGCAACAACACGGTGCCGAGCTTGGTCGCGGTCGAGCCGCCGCACATCGGCCACGGCACCTTCGGTCTCGGGCTCGAGCGCGCCTACGGTGGCGCGCCTGCGGTGCTGCTGCTGGACAGCGCGCCGCACACGAGTGGGTTGCGTGTCCTCGGCGCCGATGTGTTCGTGGCGCTGACGCCGAGCATGATCTTCGCGCCTGTCATGAGCGCGGGGAGCGGCGCCGGCCAGGGTACGGCTTCGCAGGTGCTGCCGATCGCCAACGTGGTGGGGTTGCGCGGGCTGCACATCTACGGCCAGTGGATCAGCCTCGATCCGCCGACCGCGCGCTTGGCGGCGACCGCCGCGGTAGATCTGACGATCTTCTAGTCCGACCGCTGGGGTCGCCGGGCGCGTGAGGCGCGCCTGGATCACTCGAGCCTGGCCATGCGCTCTGGACTCGGTGTCTACCGCCAGCGCTACCTCGGGCGGCGTCGTCGCTCGAGTCCCAGGAACAACGCTTCGAAGGCGGCCCGACTGGGCAGCGGCACCGCCAGCTCCGCCGTCACTTGCTGACCGTTGGTGGAGATCTCGACACGCAGCAGCGCCTGGCAGGCGGCGACGAGGTCGGGATACGCGATGGTCTGCTGGCCGTCGGTGCTGGCCAGCCAGGCCTTTCCCTGCCGCAGGAAGCTCTTGCCGCGCTCGCTCCAGGCGGCGGCGTCGGCATCGCTGCCGGCGTCGAGGGTGAGGGTCAGGTGCGCGACTGCGGACGCGATGCTCGCCCTCAGCTCGGCGGCGCGCAGGTCGGGGAAGCCGAGCGAGGTGAGCCTGGCGAGGAGCGCGCTGTGCTCGGGCACGACGACACGGACGGCGGCCCCGGAGTCGGCCAAGAGGCCGCTCGCGAGGTCCGGGCGGGCGACTGCCGGCACCCTGGCCGTCGTGCCGGTGACCAGGTCTTCGGTCATCGTCACCGGGCCGGTCCAGAACGGCACGTCGGGGGCGACCCCGGCCGGCGCGGAGGCCGCCGCCCAGGTCTCGGGGTCGAACGAACCGGCCGCCTGGTACCACACCCGAAAGGGCGCGTCTGCGTCGGGTGTCAGGCCCACGGCCACGCACGAGTGATCCAGCCGGTAGTTGCCGTAGCGGAGTGCCATTCCGAACGGAAGCTCCGCCACGATGTCGCAGCTGCGCTGGGCCATGCTGCACGAGGAAGGTGATTGCAGTCCGCGGGCGGCGAGGATGCTGGCCGTGGCCAGGGCCGAGACGCGGCGGCCGAATGCGGTGAGGCCGCTCATGTCGGGAAGGCGAGCGTGGTCGACCACGATGCAGAGGTCGAGCTGCTCGGGAAGGAGCAGCTTGTCGGCGTCGAGGCGCCGGCGCGCCTGTTTCGACGGCTCACCGCGCAGGTCGGCGAGCGTCGTCTCGGCCCGTTGGCGCAGTTCCGGCGGCAGGTCGGTTCGCCGCAGCAAGACCTCGATCTCGGCCACGGCGGCCCTGCACCGCCGCCGCCGCAACTCGTCGAGGATCAGCATGCGGTCGAACACCTCGGCGCGACGTCGGGCTTCGGCGGCTGGCTCCGACTGTTGCAGCAGGTGTTGCCGCAGGGCGGCGTCCTCGGTGCCGATCCCGAGGGCAGCGAGGTGGAACTCGACGTCGGTCATGCCGATCAGATCCCCCGATCCCTGGCACCAGAGAGCCAGCCAGCCGATGGCGCCGGCGGACGAAACACCCGCCTCGAGGTGCTCGCCCAGGAGCGGCACGAAGGCATCGTCTCGTTCGGCGTCTTCGCCCAGCAGCCAGACCTGCAGCATGCCGTCGTCGCCGCGCCGCCACTTCGGTGCGCAGAGCCAGCCGCCATCCCGCACGCGGGCGACGGCGTCGTCGCTCGAAGTGGGCGGCGCGGGGTTCTGGGCCGGGAGCGCGAGGGTAAGGAGAGCGAGCGGGAGGTGCTTCATGGGAACTTCGGTCGGGGCGCACCTAACGGTGCTCGCGCGACTCATTCTCGCGAAGGCGTGATTCTCGCGCGGTCGATCTCGGAGACGGTCGCACGCCAACCGCAGGCACGCGACGGTGCCTCCGGCGCCGCCGCCTACTCGACGCCGGCCCGCTCCAGCCGGCGCCGGTCCTTCTCGTTGCGGATGGCCTTACGCAGGCGCACGGCGTCGGGGGTGATCTCGACCAGCTCGTCCTCGGCGATGTACTCGAGGCCGTCCTCGACGGCGAAGATGCGCGGCGGCAGCAGCTTGACGAAGTTCTCCTTGGTACTCGAGCGCACGTTGGTGAGCTTCTTCTCGCGCGACAGGTTGACGACCAGGTCGCCTTCCTTGCAGTTCTCGCCCACGATCATGCCCTCGAAGACCTCGGTCTGCGGGTGCACGAAGAAGGTGCCGCGGTCGCGCAGGGAGTCCAGCGCGTAGAACGTCGACATGCCCTGCGCCATCGACACCAGGACGCCCGCCGCGCGCTCGGCGATCGGGCCGCGCCACGGCTCGTAGCCGTGGAACACGTGGTGGAGGGTGGCCTGACCGCCGCTGGCGTTGAGCAGGCGGGTGCGCACGCCGATGAGGCCGCGCGCCGGCACGGTGAACTCGATGCGCTGGAAGCGCCCCTTCTTGGTCATGTTCACCATCTCGGCGCGGCGTTCGCCGAGGATCTCGATCACCTTGCCGGTGGTGCTCTCCGGGCAGTCGACGGTGAGGTATTCGATCGGTTCGCACTCGATGCCGTCGACCACGCGCACGATCACCTTGGGCTTGCCGACCGCGAACTCGTAGCCCTCGCGCCGCATGTTCTCCAGCAGGATGCCGAGGTGCATGACCCCGCGGCCGGACAGCAGGAACGACTCGGGGCCGTCGCCCGGCTCGACGCGCAGCGCCACGTTGGTGCGCAGCTCGCGTTCTAGGCGGTCGCGCAGGTGTCGGCTGGTGAGGAACTTGCCGCTGCGGCCGGCGAACGGCGAGTCGTTGACCCGCATCATGATCGACATCGTCGGCTGGTCGATGGCGATCACCGGCATCGGCTGCGGGTCGTCGACGTCGGTCAGCGAGTCGCCGATGTTGATGTCCTCGATGCCGTAGATGGCACACAGGTCACCGGCTTCGATGGTCGACGCCTCGCGCTTGGCGATGCCCTCGAAGGCGAACACGCCGCGCACACCCACGTCCTTGCGCACGCCGTCGCGGGTGATCCAGGCGACGCGCGCATCCTTCAACATGCGCCCCTGGTGCACGCGGCCGACGGCGATACGGCCGACGTAGTCCGACCAGTCGAGCGAGGTGACGCGGAAGCGAAGCGGCCCATCCGAGCTGTCCTTCGGCGCCGGCACGTGCTCGAGGATCGTGTCCATGAGCGCCGCGATGTCGGTGGTCTGGACATCGCGGTCGCGCGACATCCAGCCTTGGCGGCCCGACCCGTACAGCACCGGGAACTCGAGCTGGTGCTCGTCGCAGTCGAGCTCGATGAACAGGTCGAACACCTCGTTGAGTACGTCCTGGGGGCGCGCGTCCGCTCGGTCGACCTTGTTGATCACGACCACCGGCAGCAGTCCGTGGCTGAACGCCTTCGACAGCACGAAGCGCGTCTGCGGCAGAGGCCCCTCGGCTGCGTCGACCAGCAGCAGCACGCCGTCCGCCATCGACAGCACGCGCTCGACTTCGCCACCGAAATCGGCGTGGCCAGGCGTGTCGATGATGTTGATCTTGGTGTCGCGCCACGACACCACGGTGTTCTTGGCCAGGATGGTGATGCCGCGCTCGCGCTCGAGCGGGTTGGCGTCGAGGAAACAGTCCTCGACCGCCTGGTTGGCGCGGAAGGTGCCGGACTGACGCAGCATCGCGTCGACCAGGGTCGTCTTGCCGTGGTCGACGTGCGCGATGATGGCGATGTTGCGGATGTTGCTGGGCATGCGGGGCTCTCGTGCGGCGCGAACTCCGCGCGCCGTCGCGTCTTTCGGCCAGGCGTCGACGCGGCCGAAAGGGCGGCGGATTGTGGGCCCTGCGCCCGGATCGGTCAACGGGGCAGACGCGCGGTGGGAGAGCTGCTCGACGAGGTGGAACGGCGGGGTCGAGGGCCGGGCGTCGGTGGAGTGTTCGCCTCGCTGGCGCCGGGGTTCGGCTATCTTCACCGGATCGAGGCGGGAGGTTCACGATCCCGTCGGTGCCTCCCCTCGGCACGGTCGGCCGAGGCGATCGGGGGCGACGCCGAGCGCCGCGAACGCGTCGCCGTCAGCGGAGGTCGTTCGCGAAGCGGCCGTGGCCGAGCGAGGGCTCCAAGTGCACCGCCTGCAAGAACACCCCCGTCGTCGCCGCGAACGGCACCCCCCACGTCCACTGGCCGTCTGCGGGGAGCACCGCCGGCGGCAACACGACGCCGCGGACGGGGTCGACCAACAGCAGGCCTTCGAACAGACCGGGAAGCGGGTTGATCGGGGTCGGCAGAGACGCCACCGAGGCCAAGGGCAGCACAACGTCTCCCGCTACGCCGGTGCTCTGCACGTCGCCTGCCGACTGCCGCAACGCGCCGTCGAGAGTCAGGACGTAGGAGCGTGGCTCGTTGGTCTGATGCCGCACCAGCACGAAGTAGGTGCCGGCTGCTACCTCTTGTCCCAACGCGTCGGTCTGCGGGAACCACAGGCTGCGTCCGAGCAGGCGGCCGCCGTCGTCGAGCAGCGCCACCTCGCTCAGGTAGTCGTAGGCGCCCGCGTCGAACTGTGCTAGCGCGCCCAGCGGCGAGGGCGTGCGTACCTCGACGGCGTATGTGTCGGCTCGATTCGGTAGCAGGCTCGACCGCACAGCCACGCTCGGCTGCGCCGCCACGATCTGCGCGGCGTTGGCCTGATGGGTCAGCGTGAACCTGCCGGCGCCCGACGTGAACTGTGGCGCCCAGACCGCCGCGTAGTAGGTGCCCGCTGGCAGGGTCACGTCGAGCTGGTTGGGCTGCGGGCTGGTCTCGTCCGCCTCGAAGATGGTGTTCATGAGTCGGTCGGCGAGCAGCAGGTTGGCGACGGGCAGGCCGCTCTGCGCGTCCGGCTGCAGCGTGAGGCCGACCCGCGCCGGCGCGGCCAGGGCGAACCGGTACACCGCGGCATACCGTGAGCCTGAGGCCAAGGTGCCGATCACCGTTGAGTTGGCGGCGAGCAGCGGCACGGGGGTCGGAGTGAAGGAGCACTGAACCGTGGCTGGTACGCTCGACCCCGGGATGCGCAGGAAGTAGGTGCCGGCCGGGAGCAGCAGCGCCGGACCGTCGACCATCCAGTCGCGGATCAAGCCCATGTCTTCCGCGAACAGGTCGGGCCGCAGGCCGGTCGGAACGTGCACATCGATGCTGCCTTCCACCGGCACCTGCAGCCGCAAGAGCGCCGGCCGGAAGCTGTAGCGACTGGCGCGCGTGAAGGTCACGTCGACGGACCCGTTGGGCGGCAGGAGGGGCAAAGCTGCCGCCTCGTGGCGCACGCTCATGGTGTAGGGTGCCGGATAGGTCTGGACAGCGGTGCTGGACTGCGGTGTGAGGTAGCGGCCCGGCGGGAGGAGGATGCCGGTCGACGCGCCGTTCGAGGAGGTCAACTTGGTGCCGTTGCTCGCGTACACGATGCCGTCGAGGGTCACGACGCCCTCGGCGACCGTCTCGAAGGCGAACATGTCGAGCGCGGCACGAGCCTCGTGCACGGCTGCCAGCGTCCTGGTCTCAGCGTTGACGACGCCGAGGTCCTGAGCGAAGGCCGGGCGGTCGTTGAACTCCCGTTCCTGGGCGAGTCCGGCCGCCGCAGCGAGCGTCGCGGTAGCGAAAGACATCACGATGCGGAGAGGGGGGCAGGCGTAGGTCGTCATGGGTTCGCGTGGGTCGGGCGGCAGGCGACGAGGTTCGTGTCGACTGTCGATCGCGGCGGCGAGCTGCCACCGCAAAGCGCCCCCTATCAAGACGCGGGCCGGGTTGGGTCGAGCGCCAGCCGCAGCGGTCAGTCAGGCGAGGAATCTCGGAACATCTCCTGATTCCGAGCCATGTGTCGGCGTGGCCACGTCGCTCCGGCTGCGCACTCTTGCAACGAGGTTGCCTGCGTTGCAAAGGCGGGCCTGCTCGCGCAGGCTCGTCCTCGCCGCTCGTGCCCACGGTGCGGCCGTGCAGCGCCCGAGGGTGCCGTCGTCGCGTCGCGCCGACCAGAGAGGCCGCGGGCTGCTCGTTGCTGGGGCTTCCGGTGCAGCTCGCGTGCGGCGATTCGGCCCCCTCGCGCAACACGGACCTGGAAGATTCCACGCGCGCCGCGAGGATGACGCAGCACCGACCATGTCCTCATCGAAGAAGCGAGCCCTCATCGTTCTCGGCGTCGCCATCAGCGTCGTCTGCCTGTGGCTCGCCTTCCGCGGCACCAACTTCGCCGACGTCGGCGCGGCGCTGGCCAAGGCGAACGCCTGGCTGGTGCTGCCAGTCGTGCTGTCGCAAGCGGCCTTCTACTGGATCAAGGCCATCCGCTGGCGGCTGCTGCTCGCGCCCATGACGCGGACCACGACCTGGCGCGTGGTGCCCTCGATGATGATCGGCTTCATGGCCAACAACGTGCTGCCCGCACACCTCGGTGAGTTCGTGCGGATGTTCTTGGGCGCGCGAGATCTCGGGTTGGGCAAGGCGCAGGTTCTGGCGACCATCGTCCTCGAGCGGATGTTCGACTTCTTGTCGGTGGTCTTCTTCCTGGCGGTGGTCCTCACCTTCGGTCGCGGTGTCCCGCCGGGACTGGCGACCACCGGCTACGTGGTCGCGGTCCTCGGCGCGGCGAGCCTGGCGGTGGCGGCCGTGTACATCCGCTGGACCGACCCCTTCGTCGCGTTCGTCCGGCGTGCGACGGGCTTCCTGCCCGCCGGCCTGCGCGCCGGGCTGGTGCAACAGCTCGAGCTTGGCGCCGTCGGTCTGCACGCCATGAAGAGCCCGCGCTTGTTGCTGGGCATCCTCGTGACTTCTCTGCTCCAGTGGGCCCTCATCGGCGTCGGCATCTACTGCTCGCTGGTCGCCGTCGACGTGGCGGTCGGCTATTCGGCCGCGTTCGTCGTTCTGGCCGCCGTGACCTTCGGCGTGACCTTGCCGGCGGCGCCGGGCTTCTTCGGCACGATCCAGCTGGCGTTCACGCTGTCTCTCGAGCCCTACGGCGTCGAGCAGAGCGCGGCCATCGCGGCGTCGGTGTTCTTCCACGTGCTGACCTACCTGGCGGTGACGCTCACCGGTCTGTGGTTCCTGCGCCGCAGCGGCTTCGGGCTGCGCCAGGTCGAGGCCGCGGCGACAACGGACTGACAACGTCGATGTGCCTGACGGGGAGTGCTCAGGCGTCACCGGCTTCGCGCAAGGTCGGTCTTCGGGGCGTACACCGAGCGCGGCGCACCGCCGGGCCGAAGTTCGAATCGCGCAAGAACGGTCTCTGCGCCGGAGTTCCAGCGAACGGAGATCCGCATGGGAACGCTTCGCTCGCTCGTCCTCCTCGTGGCCCTGACACCCGGCCGGACGCCGGCCCAATTGCATTGGCAGCACGTCGACGCCGTGGAGGGTTGCTACGGACACGCCGCTGCCTACGACGCCGCGCGCCAGCGCACGGTCGTCTTCGGTGGCCACGACCACCGGGGTGTCTCGGGGGACACCTGGGAGTGGGACGGCATCGCCTGGACGCATCGCCGGCCCGCGCACGCGCCCCCGGCACGAGAGGACCACGCCATGGTGTTCGATGCCCAGCGCGGGCGCGTCGTGCTGTTCGGCGGCCGCACCGGCGGCAACCGGTTCGGCGACACGTGGGAGTGGGATGGAAGCGACTGGACGATGCGGGTTCCGAGCGGCTCGCCCACGGCGCGCCACGGAGCCGGCATGGCGTGGGACGACCTGCGTGGCGTCGTCGTCGTCTTCGGTGGCAACGATGGCAGTGGATACCGCGACGATACGTGGGAGTGGGACGGCGCGACCTGGACCGAGCGCAACCCGCTGCACCGGCCGCCGCCGCGCTCCGAGGGTGCACTGACCTTCGCCCGCCACCTCGGCAAGGTCGTGCTCTTCGCCGGCGCTTGTCCGTTCGGAGGGCCGTGCGCCTACCGCGACACCTGGCTCTGGGACGGGACCGATTGGGCACAGGTTCCGGGTGAGTTCCCCAGCTACGGGCGCTGGGGTCATGCCATCGCCTCCGACGACGCGCGCCAGCGGGTCGTCCTGTTCGGCGGCAGCGACGAACCGGGGCACTACTACGACGACACTTGGGAGTTCGACGGCAGCGTCTGGCAGCAGGTGGTGCCGACGCGCAACTTGCCGGGCCGCGCGGACTACGCGATGGTCTGGGATGCCCGGGCGCAGTCGGTGCTGGTGATCGCCGGGATCGGCTGGACGGCGACGTTCGGCGACGTCTGGGCGTGGTGGGGGCCGCCGACCTTCCAGTTCTGGTCGCGCCTGTCGGCCGGCGCGCCGCCGGCGCGCGAGTGGCCGGCCTTCGCCTACATGGACGCGACCCAGCGCTGCGTGATGTTCGGTGGGCTCTACGGAAGCACCGAGACCTGGGAGTTCGACGGTGCGCTCTGGCGCCTGCGCGAGCCGGCGGCAGTGCCGCCCGCGACGCTGGGTGCGCAGATGGCGAGCGACGGCCTGCGCTGCTGGCTGGTGACGGGGTGGAGCGGGGCCGAGCTGTGGTGGTGGGATGGCTTCACTTGGCAGCGCGCGTTCACCAGCGTCACGCCGCCCGGTGGCGAGGGGCAAGCCCTGACCTTCGACACCGCGCGCCAGGAGCTGGTTCTCCTGACTGCGGGCAGCGGCGCGACACCGAGCGCGACCTACGTCTCCGACCGCACCGACTGGCAGCTCCGCCGACCGGTGCATGCACCGCCGCCGCGCACCTACGCGGCCATGGCCTACGACGCCTCGCGCCAGCGCGTGGTTCTCTACGGAGGCAGCGACGGCATCTCGCCGCGGGCCGACACCTGGGAGTGGGACGGCTCCGACTGGACCGAGCGCCAACCCGCGCACGCACCGCCCCCGGCCGCCCGCCATCGGCTGGTGTACGACGTGGCACGTGGGCGCACGGTCCTGCTGGGCGGAGACGCCGGGACGACGACTTCGCTGTGGGAGTGGGGCGGCGACGACTGGCGCGAGCGCCGCACTGACGCCGGCCCGACCGCGGCGGCACAGCTCGGCGCCGCCTATGACCGCGGCCGGCGCGCGGTGGTGGAGTTCGGCGGCTACCCGCCGGAGACCTGGCTCCTGACGCCGGCACACGCCGCCCGGTTCGACGTCATCGGTGCCGGCTGCCATGGACAGAACGGCGTGCCGACGCTGGCGCTCGCCGGCGGCCAGTTGCCCTGGCTCGGCGACACCCTCTCCGTCGAGGTGAGCAACCTGCCGCCGGTGCCGTTCCTCGTCCTGTTCCTCGGCGCCTCGCACACGCAGTGGGGGCCGGTACCTCTGCCTGCACGCCTGGATAACCTCGGCATGTCGGGGTGCACGCTGCATGTGAGCGGCGAAGTCGTCATTCCGTTGGTCGGGGCGGGTGGGCGGTCGCGCTGGACCCTGACCATCCCGACCGAGCCGGCGCTCGCCGGCGGCGCCTTCTACAACCAGACCTGGCAGGTGGATTGGCTCGCCAACCCGGGCAACGCGACCGTCAGTGACGCCACCGCGGCGGTGGTGGGCATGCGTTAGTCACGCGGCAGGGCGCGGGAGCCGCGTCGCCGGGTGCGCGCGCGAACCCGAACCCTTCGGCTCTAACGCCGCTGGCAACCCACGCCCGCGTGCCCGGCGCGCGCTCGCTCGGGGTTGATTGCGCCCGTCGCTTTCCGCTCCCCTCCATCGCCGTGCGTACCCGCGACCCGCCACGCCTGCGACCGCGCCAGGTTGAACGCGGCCTCGCGCGACCCGGGGTCGAGCGCGAGCGCACGCAGCCACGCGCGTTCGGCCCCCCGTTCGTCGCCCCAAGCCGCGTGGGCGACACCGAGCACGAGCTGCACCTGCCCCGAGTTCGGCACGCGCTCGGCGAGCGCTTCCAACTCCGAGACGACCTCCGGCAGGGGCCTCAGTCGGCCGGCCACTGCGACCAGAGCGGCGCCGAGCCGAGAGTTCAGGCCGAGCACGCGACGCAAATCGGCGCCGCCATAGACCGGCTGCTCGACGAGTGCGGCGGCGCGCCGGTAGGCCGCGAGAGCGTGCTCGTAGTGCGTGCGGCGTCGCGCGCGATCGTGGCCATGGCGCACCGCGACCAACGCGTTCCTGCGCTCGATCTGGCCGCGCAGATAGTGCGCTTCGGGGTGCTGCGGGCAATCGGCCATCGCGCGCGCAGCGATCGCGTCCGGTGAGCGCCAGAGCGGCACCAGCCGTGAACTCACGACAGCGCACGTCGAGGCGAGCGCCAAGGCCAACGGCATTCGGCAGGGGCCGCTGGCCACCAGCAGGATCGCGAAGCCGAACAGCGCTCCGTAGAGGTAGCGATCGGCGATCGGCCAGTGGCCCACGTTGGTGATCCCCAGGACCGGCCCGGCGAGGCCGGCTAGCACGCCGGCACAGCCCAGGCACGCGAGGTCGGATCGCGCGCGCCAGGCCGACCAGACACAGGCGACACCACAGGCGAGGAGCGGGAGCAGAGCGACGAGGCCGTACGCGAGTCCGGCGACATCGGGTGGCACCCAGCGGTTCGGCGTCAACCCGAGCCATCCGGTCGGGGTGCACGCGAGCGCGGCGGCCAGGTAGCCGCGCATGAGCAACCCCTGCCCACCGCGCACGCGCTCGTCGAGCAGCAGGCCGCGGTCGAACCCGCAGCCGAGGTCGCCGAACACCATCGCTCGGGCCAGCAGCCACAGCGCGAGGACCGCGCCGAGGCCCGCGAACCCGACCGTGCGGTTTCGGCGGACGGCGCGGCCGTGCAGCGCGACCTCGGCTGCCGCGATCCAGAGCAACGTGGCGGCGCCGGTCTCCTTGCTGGCCAGCGCCAGCGCGAAGCCGACCCACGCGAGCCACGGGAGCGAGGCCGATGCCTGTTTGCGCCAGTGCACCCAGCTCCACAGCGCGAGCAACATCGCACAGCCGGCGAGCGGATCCGCAATCGCCGCCGCCCATGCCACGCCTTCCACCTGGCAAGGATGCAGCGCGAAGACCGCGACCGCGACGGCCGCCCGCGGCGCAGCGACCGCGAAGTTGCGCAGGATGGCGTAGGCCAGAATCGTCGATCCGAGGTGCGCGAGCAGCGCGAAGGTGTGCGTGACCCACGGCTCGCCGCCGCCGAGCGCGTGGCCGACGCACAGCGTTGCGCTGGAGAGCGGGCGCCACAGCGAAGCCTCGGTGCCCCAGAACGGGGCGCGGATCGCATCCCACAGGCCGCTGATGCCGGTGAACCCGGGGCTGTAGAACAGAAGGTAGAGGTCATCGGCGACGTAGTCGCCGAACAGCGCGGGCAGGAACACGGCGAGAACGCAGCCGCAGACGATCGCGACAGGCAGCAGCGCCCGCACGCGACGCGCACGGAGTCGAAGATGCAGCCTCATCGCGATGGCCTCCGCGCCGTGTCGGGGCTCGGACTGGTGCGCGGATGCGCCCTGCGGACGCGCCGGCGTCGACGGGCGCCACGCACGAAGAACGACGCGAGCAAGCGAACCTCCCGCGAGCTGCGAGCAACCAGGGGGCACGCGCGCAGCTGCAAGTGCGATGCCGCACACCCGCGCACGACCCGGGATCCCGCCGGCGTGGTCGAGAGAGAGCGCACGCGCGCATGTGTGCGCGCCAGGCGACCCGCTTACTTGCTACGCCGGAGGAACGAGCGACCGCCGGACGACACAGGGGTCGTCGGTTGTCGTGTCATCCATACCGACGAGCGCGGCGCAGAAGACCGCTGCGCAAGTCGTGACCTCGTACATGGCAGCGCGTCACGGGGTCGGCAACCGAACGCCCCACGGTGACCGAGCTCTCGGGAAAACGCGTAGCGAAAGCGCAAGTTGGTGTCAGACACCATCGCGTGGGTTGTCAGTTCCGGGTGCGCAGCTCGATCGTCGCCTGCGCCTGGCCTGTCTCGATCACGTCGAGCTGCGTCTCGCCGGCGAACGACGCCTCGGCGGTTGCGCGCACGGTGTAGCGACCCGGGCCCAGCGTGGCGTTCATCACGACACCGTGTGCGCGCGGCCGCGCGTTGGCACGCAGCACCACCTCGTCCTCCACGTCGAGCACCTCGAGCGGCACGCTGTCGGCGACGGCGCCCGCCGGCAACCGGCACGTGACTTCCGTGGCGACGCCGCCGCGCGCCGTCAGCTCCAGTTTCGTCACCTCGTCGACGCGGATGGCGAACGGCCGGCGCACGGCGGCGATGCCCTTGCCCACGACCTGCAGCACGTAGTCGCCTGCGGCCCAAGGGCCACCGATGGCGCGACGATCCTGGAAGCGGACGAAGTCGACGTAGGCCCCCTGGTCGTCGGCAATGGTGGCGGTTGCCCCGTCCACAGCCTCGGCCACCGCGGCGTCGTCGGCGGCGACTTCGACCACGAGGGTGCCGCCGTGGGCGAAGGCGACAGTTCCGAGGTCCCAGGTCTCGCCCGGAGCCACATCGCGTCGCAGGCGGATCGGCGCCAGGCCGGAAGTCTTCAGGGCGAGGCGTAGCTCGCCGGGTGGGTAAGGCCCGACGTCGAAGGCCCCGGTCGCGGGGTCGAGGGTCTCCAGGTCGCCGCCCGCGCCAGGCTGCAGCACCTGGATCTCGACGTTCGGACAGGGCTTGCCGTCGACGCCGACCGCGACGCCCCGGACGCGGACCCAAGCGATCGAGGGCATGCGTACGGTGAGTTCGTCGTCGCTAGGCACGACGGCGCGCAAGACCATCTCGCACATGGAGTGGCGACGCACCTCGATGCGGATCGGCGTGCCAGCCGCGCAGTTCTCGAGCCGGAAGCGTCCGTCCTCGCCGGAAGTCGCGTGGCTCGACCAGTGTGTGGAGCTCTCGTGCCCGGGTTCGACCCGCGCCCGCAGGTGCGCGCGGGCGATCGGTCGGCCGTCGTCCCCGACCACGCGGCCGCGAAGTACGAGGCCCGCCGACAGCACGGGGTCCCAGCGCAGGGCTTGTCCAGGCGAGCCCTGCAGTGTCGTCGTCGCGCGTCCGAGGTCGTGGTCGACGGCCGCCGTCAACTCGCCGACCGGCAGACCGGTGAACGCGAACGTGCCGGTCGCGTCGGTGGTGCGTTGCTGGCTGACGGGGCTGAGCCACTCGCCGATGCGAACGCTCGCGCCGGCCACGCCGTTTCCGCCGGCGTCGCGCACCTTGCCCGACAGCATCACGCCGGGTTGCAAGTGGACGGTCACCTCGCGTCGCTCGCCCGCCGCGACGTCGAACGTGTCTTGCCACGGAGCCAGGTTCGGCACCAGCACCGTGCAAGGAAGCTGGCCGGCCGGCAAGCTCGTCGCAGCGAAGCGGCCGTGCCGGTCGGTGCGTACGACCGTCGGTCGGGGTCCCATCGCCTGGGTACCGTCGGCGAGGCGGCGGTTGTCCTGGCGCTCGCTGCCGACCCGTACGGTCGCGCCGAGGACCGGCTGTCCGTCGGGCCCGAACACCATGCCCGTCACCGTGGCAGCGGGCTGCGACAAGACCAGGCGCAGCTCGACGCGGGCGCCGTCGCTGGCGGTGACCGTGTGCATCGGCGAGGCACTGTAGGCGGGGGCGCGGGCACCGATGTGGCAGCGTCCCGACATCGAACGGAGGGCGAAGGTCCCGTCGGTGGCACTGCGACCGACGACGTGGCCCTCGCGTCCCGACCAGTCGGCGGCGACGATCTCGGCGTCGGCCACCGGCGCACCGGTGGCGTCGACGACGATCCCGTGCGCGTCGATCCCACGCGCCACGGTGAGTTCGACGACCGTCTCGCGATCCGCGTGCACCTCGCCCCGGCGGCTCGCGGCGAGATCGGGGCGCAGCGCGAGGACGATCGTCGTCCCGGGCGCTTGGTCGGCGAAGCGCGTCTCACCGTTGGCGTCGGTACGGCCGCGCGGGCTCGACCATGCGCCGGCATCGCCGTCGCGGGCGAGTTCGATCTCGACACCAGCGGCCGGGGAGCCGTCGTGGAACAGTGTGCGCACGAGGAGCGAGCCTGAGCGGGTCGTTTCGCCGGCGAGTGGGGTGCGACGTGCCGCGACTTCGGCGGTGGACGCTTTCGCTTCGGGTGTGGGGCGTGCGAGGCGCGCTTCGAGCGGGGCAGGCCCTGCGGCCGGCGTGGCAGGATCGTTCGGCGGGTCGGACGGCGACTGGCTACCCATCCAGATGGTGAAGGCGACGACGCCGGCGACGACGACGGCGGCCAGCGCGTGGCGCATAGAAAGGCTCATCAGCATCACTCCAGCGGTGAAGGAGGGGGAGGCGGCGCAGTCGGCCGCCAGGAGACTCTTTCGCGTCAGGGGCAGCAGCAGCGCGCACCACGCGCGGCGGTCGCCCCCGGCGTGATGGTCGAGGCGCAGGCGCAACTCGGCGAGCGCGCGCCGGTGCCGCGTGCGCACGGTTTCCACCGGCAGGCCGAGACGACGGGCGATGGCGCGCGGGGGAAGGTCTTCGTACCAGCGCAGCAACACCACGGTCCGGTAGGGCTCTGCGAGGTCGATCACCGCCCGCGTGATGGCGGCCCGCAGCGCCTCGCGCTCGACGATCGCGGCCGTCGAAGGCAACTGCTCCGACCGCGCCGCCGCGCGCTGCCGCAGGGACTCGCGCCGGTCGCTGCGCACCCGTCGGCCGGCGATGCGTCGCGCAACGGTGACGAGCCAGTCGCGCAGGGAGTCGGCCGTGACCGCACGCGTGCACGCCGCCATCCAGGTCTGCTGGGCCACGTCGTCTGCTGCGTGCGCGTCCCGCAAGAGCCGGCGCGCCAGGCGGCGGACGAAACCGTCGTGCGCCAGGATCAAGTCGGGGTCGATCGCTCGTGCTCGCATCGGTGGGGCCACAACGCAGAGTACCCGTGCCAGGGCGATCCGGTTCACGTGGCCCGCGTTCGGGCTCGCCTTGGTTGCCGAGGCCGCGACGAGGGCTCCGGCCGGTGGCGTGCCCCGGGGCACGCGTGGCCGGGTCGCCTGGTCGCCGAGCGACGGCCTGGGGCCGAGGCGCGCGCGTCAGCGCAAGCTCGACTCGACCAGCTCGAGCGTCTCGCCTTCGACGAGGTCTCGCACGAGCACGAGCCCGAGGCCCGGGGCATAGAACTTCAGCTCGACCCCGTGCGGTGCCAGGGGGTTCCACTCCGCGGTCTGCACGCAGCCCGTGAGCGCGGCGCCCTCGCCGACTTGCAGCGTGACGTCGACCGCGACGACCGCGGCCATGTCCTCGGCCGCCGACCTGTAGAACTCCTGGTGGTAGGACTGGCCCGCGCGTGGCGCGGCCGGCATCTGGTATCCGGGCTGCGCGACGTGGCCGACGCTGGCGACGTCGCGCCCGGCTTCCCACGAGCCCTCGTGCGTGATCTCGAGCAGGTTGCCTTGCTCGTCGTAGTGGTAGTTGTCGACGTCTTCGCCCATGTACCAGACGTTGCCGGCGTCGTCCTGGGCGTACCAGTCGCGCGTGTCCTCGTGCAGGCGACCCTCGACTTCGACACGGTCGCGGACGACGAGGCACACCACGCCGAGCACCTCGCGCGTCGTCGACAGTACCTCCACGGTGGTGGTCTCCACGCCCGTGTCGGTCTCCTTCTCGTAGCTCCAAGTGGCGCCCGGCGGCAGTGGCAGCAGCGGATGGTCGACACGCGTCGGGTCGGAGAAGCGCGCGGCCGCGAAGTCCGGGATCGCGCCCGGCCCACGGTAGAACCCGGCGACGTGGTCGACCGTCTCGTCGGCGTGGAGCGCCTGCTCCTGCACCACGCCGACGCCCGGAGCGTAGAACTTGTATTCGAGCGCATCGGGCGCCAGCGGGCTCCACTCGAGGGTCTGCAGGCAGTCGGAGTGGGCGACACCGTGGTCGAGTTCGAGCTCGACTCCGGTCGCGACGACGATCGCCATGTCCTCGGCCGCGCCGTCGTAGAACTCCTGATGGTAGCCCTCGCCGACGGTGGGCACGGCCGGCAGGAGGTGCCCAGGGGCTGCGGTCGAGCCCAGGCCGGCGACATCGCGGCCTGCTTCCCACGAACCCTCGTGGTCGATCTCGAGCAGGTTGCCCTCGTCGTCGTAGTGGTAGTTGTCGACGGCTTCGCCCATGTACCAGACGTTGCCAGCGTCGTCCTGCGCGTACCAGTCGCGCGTGTCCTCGTGCAGCAGACCCTCGCGAAACACGCGGTCGCGCACCTCGAGGCAGGCGATCCCCATCACGCTCTTGGACTCGCCGGTGCGCTCGACCACGATCGTCTCGTTGCCGTCGTCGCTGCGGCCGACGTGAACCGCCACCGTGTCGGCAGGGAAAGGCGCATGGCGCGCGTCGACCTGCGTCGGGTTGGAGAAGGTCGCGGCGGCGAAGGCCGGCACGGAGTCGGATCCCGGTCGGAAGCTACCGACCAGCGCGTTCTCCTCGAGGGTGTTCGGGTCGCGCTCGAGGACCAGGCCGAGGCCCGGCGCGAAGAACTTGTGCACGCCCGTCGACGGCGCGAGCGTGGAGGAGTCGAGCACCTGCAGGCAACGCAGCTGGCGGCCGTCGCCGAGCTCGACCGGCACATCCAGAGCCACGACTTCGCCGAGGTCCTCGGCGACGCCGGGATAGAACTCCTCGTGGTACCTGGCGCCGGGTCGGGGGGCGGCCGGCATGATGAACCCGGGTCGTGCCGGCGTGCCGATGCCGGCGATGTCCTTGCCCGCCTCCCAGGCGCCCTCGTGATCGGTGCCGGTCAGGTTGCCCTCGTCGTCGTACTGGTGGTTGTCGACGTCTTCACCCATGTACCAGACGTTGCCGGCGTCGTCCTGCGCGTACCAATCGCGCGTGTCCTCGATCAGCAGGCCGTTCTCGAACACCTGGTCGTGCACCACGACGCAGAGGATCCCGGCGACCACGCGGGTGTCCGAGGTGATCTCGAGGACCTCGGTCTCGATGACGTCGCCCGTCCGGCTGACGAAGGTGTGCGCCAGGCCCGGCCGCAGCGGGAAGTGGCTGTTGTCGACGACCGTGGGGCGGGTGAAGCTGGCGAGGGACAGGTCGGGGACCGTGGAGCTGCGGCCGCGCGAGCCACCGCAGGCGGCCAGCAGAAGGCCCAGCGGGAGACCCAGCGGGAGACTCAGTGCGGCCCTCGAAGGGCGACCCGGGTTTCGAAAGAGCGTGTTCATGGAGGTTGGGGATCGTGGATGCGTGGCGCGCGCGTCGGCGCGGCCCCGCGGCGACCCTCTCGTAGAGCGCGCGCCTTAGGGACGGCTTGGCTCTGGCGCTCCATGTGCGCTCGGCAGCACCTCGGGAATCCCCTTAGTCTGGGCGCCGCCAGCGCGGTGAGGCGCTGCCTCCACGAGCGCCGGTCGAGCACGTAGCACCGCCTTCGCGTACCATGGCGCCGGTCCGAAGGCCGCAACACCTCGCGGCCGCGGCACATCGTCTTCGTTTCCGACTCGAGGTCCCTCCATGCGCTCCATGCATCTCGTCGCCGCAGGCAGCTTGCTGACCTGCGCCGCTCTGGCCCAAGTTCCACCGCGTTCGGCGATCGCCTCCGTGATCGCCAACCTGGCTCCATCCGAAGGCCTGTGGCTGGTCGACCGTTCCGGCTCGTGCACCGCGATCACCGGTCTCGGCACGTCGGGCAGCGCTGGCTACGGCGTCAACGCCGTGCAGCTCGACCCGCTCGACGATCGCATCTGGCTCGGCGGCATCAACAGCAACGGCAACACGGCCGGTCAGGTCAACAGCGTCATGCTGTCCGGCTCGACGGTCACCTCGTTCGTCCAGCACGGCACGACCGGCTTCGCCTCGTCGATCGCTGCCCTCACCTTCGACGACAACGGCAACCCGGTTGCGGCGACGGGTACGTCGACCTCGGGCGGCGTCGTCCTCATCCCGCGGTCGGGCGGCGTTGGCACCGTGCTCGCGACCATCGGCACGACCCAGACCCACAACGCGATCTGCCGCGATCCCGCCGGCAACCTCTACATCGGCATGTTCGGCAGCGGTGAGGTCCACAAGATGATCAAGAACCCCGACTGCACCTACCAGCCGCCGGTGCTGCTCGGCGTCGTGCCGATCACCAGCGTTTCCGGGATCGAGTGGTGCCCGGGCACGCCCGACCAGGTCTTCGTCACCACCTTCGGCGTGGCCGGCAACGCCTTGTTCAAGCTGCCCGCAACGGGTGGCGCAGCGGTCGTGGCGTCGGCGACCGTCGGTTCGCTCAACGCCGCCGAGTACGACCGCGCGGTGGGCGATTTCTGGTCGGTGACTGCCGGTATCGACCCCGACAACGTGTCCACGATCACCAAGGCCGGGGTGGAAACCATCGTCTGCGGTCTGCAGGGCGGCAGCGTCGGTTCGCCGTCGGGCATCGACACGAGCGACTGTGCCGACGCCGAGACCAACCTGCTGCCGCAGTGCGTGCGCCCCGGCCAGCAGATCACGTTCGAGTTCGGCACCTGCTGCCAGCCCGGCGACGCGGCCGGCGTGTTCATGGTCAGCCCGGCGGTGGTCCCGCTGCTCATCGGCACCGCCGGTGCGAACGGCCGCCTGTCGGGTAGCTTCCCGCTGGTCGTGCCGGGCGGCATCGCGCCCGGCTCCTTCACCTTCATCAGCGCCTGCCTGGACCAGTCGGGCCAGCTGACGGTGGGTCGCCCGACGCCCTGGCCGCAGTGATGCAGAGCTCGCTGGGTCTCGGCGGCCCAGCGAAGCATGGCCCAGCGATGGGCTTCAGCGAACGATCGACACGAGCTCGACCCGGAACACCAGTTCCGTGTCGGGCTCGATGTGCTTCTGCGGCAGGCCGTCGCGGCCGTAGGCGAGATGTGCGGGCACGACGAGGTAGGCCGCACCACCCGGCCGCAGGAGCTGAACGCCTTCGCGCCAGCCGGGGACGAGCCCGTCCACAGCCAGGCGGGTCGGCCGGCCGAAGGCGTACGAGGAGTCGACGACGCTGCCGTCGGCGCGCCAGCCGACGTAGTGGACGTCGACGGTGTCGGCCGCGGTCGCCAGCGGACCGCTGCCCGGCGTGAGGATCTGCACGCGCAGACCGCTGGCAGTGGTGGTGAGGGCGTCGTCCGGCGGCCGCGCGAACTCCGGGAGCGGGAGCGGCGGCTCGATCGACAGGAGCTCGACGACCCAGCACGTCTCGTCGTCGGGTCGCAACACCTCGTGCGGCTGGCGCCAGGCCAGCTTCGCCGGCACCAGGCAGGTCCAGCGGCTGCCCGGGCGCATCACCGAGCTCACGCGTTCGAGGAACGTCGAAGGCGCCACCGAGGGTCGGAACCGCACCGGCCGTTCGAGGGGACGGGACGAGTCGACGACGTTGCCATGCGCGTCGAACGCGGTGAAGTGCATCGCCACCCAGTCGGTGGGCTGGGCGGGCGCTGTCCCTGCGTCGCCCGGCGCCAGGACCTGGTAGGAGTAGCCATCGCCCTCCTGGACGTGCGCGGGGTCGGGCTTGATCCACGCCTGCTGGCGCACGGCGCGGAGCACCTCGACGTCGTACGCGGCCGTGCCGTCGACCGGCAGCCACGGCGGCCGCAGGGCCTCGGGCCACAGCAACCTGGCCGGCACCGTGAGGGCGTAGCGTCCGCCGACGCGCATGAGCTGCAGCGCTTCCTGCCAGAAGATGGGGTTGCTCTGCGCCACCGGAATCCGAACGGGCTGGTCGCGGTCGGTGCGGTCCTCGAACACCTCGCCGTCGGCGCGGCGAGCCTGATAGGCGACGACGGCCAGGTCGCCAGGAGCCAGGGGCTCGCCGTTCCCGGGGCGCAGCTCGGTCCAAACCAGGCCCGATGCCGTGGTGGTTGGCGCGGGACTGGATGGGGCCGCCGCCGGAGGCGGTTCCGTCGGCCGGCACGACGACAGAGCGAGGGCCGAAGCAGCAGCCAGGACGACGCGGGCGGGCATGGCGCGGCAAGGCTACCGCGAACCGGCACGGAGAGAGACGACCGTCGCGCCGGCCGCCGAAGCCGAGCGCCACGCGGCTCAATCCCGGGCCAGCCGATGGCCGAACAGCCCTTCATGCGGGGGGAGAGGGTCGTGGTCGTGGTGCCCAGCGTGCGCGAACAGCACCTGCGGCAGTTCTTGGACGCGTGGCGGGACGAGTTCGCGTCGGCGACGGTGCTGGTGGTGGAGGACCACGGCGAGCGCGAGTTCGACCTCGGCGACCTGCCGAACGTCGTGCACCTCTGTTGGCACGACATCGACCGCGAGTTGGGCGCCTCGGCGTGGATCGTGCCGCGGCAGACCGACTGCGTGCGCAGCTTCGGCTACTACAAGGCGTGGCAACTGCAGCCGCGCATGATCGTCACCCTCGACGACGACTGCCTGCCCGGACCGAGCGGCGCGCGCGGCTTCTTGGAGCGGCACTGGCAGCGCTTGGAGGAAGGCGGCCACGATCGGGCCTGGGTGTCGACGGTGGAGGGGACCGTCCCGCGCGGGGTGCCCTACTACAGTCAGAATCGCCAGCGCCGTTGCGTGATCAACCACGGGCTCTGGACCAACGTGCCCGACTACGACGCGCCGACGCAGCTCCTGCAGGCGCGCGTTCCGACCCCGTGTGAGCTGCGCGACCAGACCATTCCGGCCGGCAGCTACTTTCCGATGTGCGGCATGAACCTCGCGTTCCGGCCGGAGGTCGTGCCCGCGCTGTACTTCCTGCTGATGGGCCGCAACCATCCCGTCGATCGCTTCGGTGACATCTGGTGCGGGGTGTTCGTCAAGCGCATCTGCGACCACCTGGGCTTGGCCGTCAACAGCGGCGCGCCCGCGGTCGAGCACCAGCGCGCTTCGAACGTCTTCGCCAACTTGCGCAAGGAGGCGCCGGCGATGGAGTGGAACGAGACGTTGTGGCGCCTCGTCGACGACGCACGTCTGACGGCGACGACGTTCGGCGCGTGCTACCGGCAGCTCGCCGAGGCCATCGCCGGCCACGGCGATCCCTACTTCGCGCGCCTCGCCGAGGCGATGTCGTGCTGGGCCGACCTGTTCGACCCGGTGCTGCTGCCGCGGCGCGCGAAGGCGGCGCCGGCCACCGTGGCCCTCGGCCAGGTGCCCTCGTGACCCGGTCGCCGGCCGGTCTGCCGCCGGTCACCGTCGTCGTCACCAGCTTCGCCAAGGCCGCGACGCTGCGCGCATGTCTCGACGCGGTGCTGCGCACCGACTACCCCGACGTCGACGTGCTCGTCGTCGACTCCGGGTCCAGCGACGGCACGCTCGAACTCCTGGCGCAGCACTACCCGGGCGTCCGCGTCGACCTCGTGCCGGGCGCCAGTCTGCCGGCTGCCCTCAACCGCGGCTTCGCCCGCGCCGCCGGTCGCGACGTCGTGCGTTTGCACGGCGACGTCGTGCCGCAAGGGCGCGACTGGCTGCAGCGCCTGGCGCACGCGGCGATGACGCTACCGAAGGCCGGCGTCGTCGGCGTCAAGCTGGTGCACGCCAACGGTCGCATCCAGTCGCTCGGCCGCGACATCGTGACCGGGCTGGGCTTCGGCCTGCACCGCGACGACCGTCGCGCCTTCGAGTACGACGACGAGCGTGGCGGCGAGCCCGCCGAGGTCGACAGCGTGCGCGGTGCCTGTGCCTACTACCGGCGCAGCGTGCTCGAGCACGTCCAGCTCGACGAGGCGTACGCGCCGGCCCATGGGGACGACGACGACTTCTGCCTGGCGGCGCGCTACCACGGTTTCAAGGTGTGGGTCGAGCCCGGCGTCACGGCGGTGCACTACACACCACACAGGTCGCGGACCACCAGCTACGGCGGCCTCGGCAACGACCCGGCCCTGGACGCTGCCCTCACCTGCCAGGAGAGCAGCCGGCATCGGGCCTTCGCCTACTTCCAGCGCAAGTGGGGGTTCGATCCGCTCGGGCCCGACTTGCACGAAGTGCGCCGGCGCTACGGGCACACCGAGATCTGCTGGCGCGTCGGCGGAACCATGCGCTACCGCAGCGACGATCCGCAGCCCGCGGTCGACGTGGCGTTCGCCACCTGCAACAGCGCCCACTTGTTGCCGCGCATGCTGGCGGCTCTGGCCGCGACCCGCTGGCCACGCGTACGGGTGTTCGCGGTCGACAACGGCTCGACCGACGGCACGCTCGAGATCCTCGACGAGGCGGCGCGCACCTTCCCCTATCCGCTGCACGTGCACCGCCTGCCGGTCAACACCGGGGTGGTGCCGGCGGTGAACCTCGCCTTCTCGCTCGGCACGGCGCCGCTGGTGGCGCGTCTCGACGACGATGCCATCGTCGCGCCCGACTGGCTCGAGCGCATGGTGCCTCGCTTCGCGCAGCGCCCGTTCGCCGGCGTCGTCGGACCGCGCATCCTGCATGGCCACGAGGGCGAGAGCTTGCAGGTGCGTCCCGTGCGCGTGTGGCCGCAACGTCTGCCCGTGCTGGGCGATGGTGATCCCGGAGCCTTCGACGTGCTCATGCGCGTCGCCACGCTGTGCGGCTGCTGCAACCTCTACCGTCGCGACGCGCTGGCGCGCGTCGGCCTCTTCGACGTGCGCTACGCGCCGACGCAGTACGACGATACCGACCATCACTTCGCGATGGCCAACGCCGGCTACGAGATCCTGCACGACGGGGCGGCCACGGTGCGGCACTGGATCAGTCAGGGTCGTGCCCACACGCACGCGGCGATCGGCAATGTGCTGGGCAACCAGCACAAGCTGACCGGCAAGTGGGCCGATGCGTGGACCCGCCTCGACCGCGGCATCGATCTGTCGCGTGAAGGACGCGTGCTACCGCCTGACGGCGACACGTCGGGTCTGTGGGCGGCGCTGCCGCCGCCTGAGCCACCGCGGACGGAGTTCGTGGCACCCGACGCGGCGACCGCGAGCGCGCTGGCGACTCGGAACGCCGAGTTCGCCCCCGGCCGTGCGCTCGACGCTTACGGCCGCAACTTGCTGCTGCGCGCCGAACGAGCCCTGGCCGACGGCGCCTTCGATGCGTGCACAGGCTACCTGTGGGTGCTCACCGACGCGTTCCCGCACCTGCCGGAGGTGCTGGCGCTGCAAGCGCGCCGCGCTGCGGCCGAGGGCGACTTGGCGGTGGCACGGCGGGCGTTGGCGCGCGCGCTCGCCTTGCGGCCAGACGACGAAGGCCTGCGCGCGCAGGCCGCCGCGCTGCGTCCGCCGGTCGTGCGGCCCTCGCCGCCGCCGTTGCAGGCGCACGAGATCGCGGTGCTGCCGCCGTTCGGACTCGGCGACGCCGACCGCGAGGGGGTGGCGGGTTTGCTGGTCGAGGCGCACTCCTCGGCCGACGGTCAGCGCGGTGTCTGGGTGCGCGCGCTCGGCGTCGATCTCTCTCGCGCCGCCGTCGTGCACGCCTTCGACCTCAGCGACCCGGTGCGCCTGCACGACCAGGTCAAGGCCGCGCGCGTCGCGGCGCCACGGGCACACATCGTCCTGTCGCCTTGGCTGAGCGCGCCCGAGCCCGAGGCCTGGGCAGCACACGTGCTCCCCGCCATGTTCCGCCAGGCCGGCAGCCGCGGCGAACTCGACGCGCTGCTGGCGCACGCGGCCCGCGGCCAGCTCGAGGTCGAAGGCAGCCTCGAGCGGCGGCGCGCGGTGCCCGAGCCCGACTGGCTGCTCCGTTTCCAGCGCGCGGTGCTCGCCTGCGTCGACAAGCTCGTCCTGTTCGACGACGCCGAGCTCGACCACCTCGCTGCGCGCTTCAGCGACCTGCCGCCGCACCAGGTCCTGGGTTGGCCGCATCCCGCCCGCGACCTGCTGCCGGACGGCGGTGCTGCCTTCGCGCGCGCGCACGGCCTGCGCGACTTCGTCCTGCTGCCCGGCCCCCTGCAGCCCGAGCACAACCAGTTGGTGGCGCTGCACGCGCTGGCCGACTGGCCCTGCGTCGTGCTCGGCCCGTATCCGGATCCGGCCTACGCGCAGCTGTGCCGCGAGTTCGCGGGCGCGCAGACCGTGTTCCTGCCCGAGCTGCCGGCGTCCGTGCTGCACTCGGCGTTGCAGGCAGCACGCCTGGTGGCGTTCCCCACCTTCCGCGACCGTCTGGTGGCGCCCTTGGCACGCGCTCGCCTGCTCGGCACTCCCGTGTTGTGCGCACCGGGAGGAGCGCTGGCGCGCGGGCTCGGCGCTTGTGCCCTGCCGGTCGATCCGTGCGACGTCGCCGGCATGCGCCAGTGGGCGGAACGGGCGCTGGGCGTGCGACAGGGGTCGCCGGTCATCGCCACGGCCTTGCCGCGGATGGAAGCGGACTCCAGCGCTGAAGGCAGGTTCGCCGGGGTGTAGCCGTCACTCGCGGCGGCGCCTCCCTCGCCTCTGCTTCACCCGCGCGCCAGCGCCTGCAGCATGGCCAGCAGCGGCCGCCCGGTGGGCTGCTGCTCCTTGCCCTCGTCGGCGTCGCTGGCGCCGGCCATGTCGATGTGCGTGTAGGGCAGCGGCTGGCTGCTGTCGCTGCCGTGGTGCTCGAGGCCCGACGCCCGCTGCAGGAACGCCATCGGGAACTGGTGGCCGCGCATCGTCTGGCTGCTCGGCTTGTTGTTGCACTGCAGCACGTCCCACGCGTTGGTCGTCACCCGCACGAAGGCCACGTCCTCGCGACGAAGGCGCGACACCTCGAACGGATCGCCCCAGCGGTCGCCGGCCTCGGCCAGGCGTTGCGCGGTGCCGAGCCGCCGCGCGGGACCGTTGTCGAGCGCGACGCTGTAGGGGCCGACCGCGAGCACGGCGTGGCCGGTGAGTGTCGCCACCGAGAAGAGCTCGGGCGCCCGCTCGCGCAGCGCGCGCACGCGCAGGTGCGACAGCAGGTCGGCCAGCACCATGCGCCCCTCGGCGTCGGTGTTGCCGACGCGCACGCGCACTCCGGCGTGGCTCTCGATGATCTCGTCGGCGACGTAGGCGTCGGCGCCGATGCTGTTGCGCACCATGCCCAATTCGGCGACGAGGCGCACGCCCGGCAGACGCAGGCGCGCCACTGCCAGGAACAGGCCAGCGACCGCGGCGGCGCCGCCCTTGTCCCGACTCATGCCTGCCATGTGGCCGCCCACCTTCAGGTCCGCGCCGCCGGTGTCGTAGGTGACGCCCTTGCCGGCGAGCAGCAGAGTCTTGCCGACCTTGCCCTTCGGCGTGTACTCGAGTCGGACCACGCACGGCCGGTGGCGCGCCACCGCGTTCGACGCGCGCGCCACCGCCGACAGCAGCGGATACTCCCTTTTCAGCGTCGCCGGCGTCGCCATGACCGACACCGCGACTCCGGTGCCGCGCATCGCCTTCTGCACCGTCTCGGCGAAGCGCTTGGGCGCCATGCGCTCCGGGTCGGCGCCGCACAGGTCGCGCGCCAGCGCCAGGCCTTCGGCGACTGCGGAGCACAGAGCGACGTCGGCGGCGGTGAACGTCGCGCCGAGCGCACCCACGCCGAGCTGCTGCACCGACTTGCCGGTGGCGCTGGCGTCGGCCTTGGCTTCGCGCGCTTCCAACGGCTGCCACAGGGCTGACAGCGCGCCGATCGCGGCGACTCGCGCCGCTTCGAGGTAGCGCGCATCGTCCGGCGGCGCCTGTACCAGGAGCAGCACCTTGCGCGCGCCCGCGTCGCGGGCGCGACGGATGCCGGCCGCGGCGGCGTCGGCGTAGGCGCGCACATCGTCGTGATCGCGGGTGAGAGGCCCGGTCGGCGCGGTGACCAGGCGGCCGCCGGCGAGACCCGGCGCCGGCCAAAGCCCCGGCCGATGAGCGAACTCGGCGTCGGCCAGCTGAGCTTGCCGCAGCCCTGGCTGCAGCGCCGCCAGAGACACCTTGGCGAGATGGTGGCCCACGAGGAGGACGGCGTCGAACGGGGACTTCGCCGCTGCCGCGGTGGCGGCGTTGGGGACGGCCAGGAGGCGGGTCATACTGCGAGCAGAGCCGACGCGGCCTGCGGTGCAAGCCCGACGTTGGCCGTGGGCTTCCGTTCGCAGGCCTCGGCGCGAGTCTTCGCCACGGGCGGTCGGTGCAGGGGTCGGCGCAAGGGTGTGGCGCGCGGCGGTCAGCGCGCGGCCGGGATCCACTCGGGCCGGCCGATCCCGACCTGCTGCCCGTCGTGGATGCCGGCGTCGACCGTGCCCACGTAGAGCGGTCGTCCCCGCAGCCCGTCGGGCAGGCGGCAGCGCCAGAGGCACCACGTGCCGTGCATGGTCGGCGGGCGCAGGATCGAGACCGGAACACCGGTCGTTCCGTCGACGAGGGCGACCGTCATGCCGAGACCACAGTCGCCGGTCGTCACGGGGACCGCGAGATCGAGGTCGCCTTCGGCCCAGACGAAGGGGCCGAAGGTGCAGCCGCCCTGCCCGCGCACCGACGACACGACCACGTCCAGGCCGGCGCCGGTGACATCGTCGAGGTGCGCGTGGCGGACGTCGCCCCGCGCCTGCATGGGCGCCGCGAGCGGCTGGCCGCGCGCTTCGACCAACTCGACACCGGCGATCCGCAGTTCGCCGGGAAACCGGAAGACCCTGCCGTCGGCGGCCTGCATGTAGAGCCGCACGACTCCGCGCGACGAGCTTGCCACGCCGTAGCCGACGAAGCCGATGGCATGCCCGCGGATCCGTGGCGATTTCGCCTCCACCTCCGGGCAGCGGGTGTCGGGTTCGCCGTAGCCGATGAGGACGTCGTGGTCGTCGGTGAACAGCAGGCGCTGCGGCGGCAGGGCCTCGGTCTCTTCGAGGGCCCACCCCGATGCGCGGAAGCCCCACCCCGACTCGTGGCAGACCTCGAGCGTGTCGATTGCGGCGACGCAGGTCCCCGCCGGTGTTCCGACGACGTCCAGCGGTCGCCCGCGCAGTGGCCAGTCGCCGGCGTGGAACAACGACAACCGATGCTCGCGCAGGAACCCCAGGCCATCCCGCACATTGCCGTCGGGGTCGGAGGTGAGGTAGGGGCGCAATCGGTCGAGGTCGGTGACACCCACGAGCGGGCCGATCGCCGCACGCCGGATCTCGCGCCGGTGGACCGCGTCGCGCCGGTGCAAGGCCTGTTGGCTGACTGCTACGGAAAGGGCGAGACCGCCGCACAGGCCCAGGGTCGCGA
Organism: Planctomycetota bacterium; assembly: GCA_041398565.1. Classification (GTDB taxonomy): domain Bacteria; phylum Planctomycetota; class UBA1135; order UBA1135; family UBA2386; genus DATGPD01. Next base: position 2,233,188 of record JAWKUN010000002.1, read on the forward strand.
CCCGCACGGCGCCGCGTTCGCTCAGCACCGCCGTCACGAGCAGCATGCTCCAGAACAACAGGGCCGGCGTGGCGTAGCGCGACGACAGCTCGTGCAGGAGCTGGTCGGTGGCGCGGCCGTAGGTGGTGAGCAGGGCCGCGCAGAGCACGAAGGCACCGGCGCACACCAGGGCCCGGCGCACGGCGCGCTCGCGACCTTCGCCCCGCCACCAGCTCCGCCAGGCCAGGACGGCGGCCAGGCCCAGGCTCAGCACGCCGACGACGATCGCGAGATACGGGCGTTGCCAGCCGTTGGGCGTGCGGACGGGATGGCCGAAGAAGGAGGCGAAGAAGGTCGCGCTCGCGGCAGGGCGGCGGAAGCCGACCGTCGGGATGCCGTGGTCGACCGAGGCGTAGGGCTGCAGCCAGCCGAGGCCGGTCAGGTAGAAGGCGATCGTCGCGGCGCCGGCGCCGGCGATGGCCAGCCTGGCCATCCACGGCAGGGGTACGAAGAACGCCAGCGACAGAGCCAACGGCCAGACACCGAGGCCGTTCGCCATCGAGAAGCTGGCGATGCCGCTGGCAGCGATCGCCGCGGCGACCAGGGTGCGCCCCCGCCGCGAGAACGGGGCGCGTGCCGCCGCCGCGAACCCGGCGGTGGCGGCCAGGTACACCAAGGGGAACTGCAGCTGGAACGGCTCGGAGAAGTTCTCTTGTTGCACGGCGGAGAATTGGAACGCCAGCAGCGCGCCGGCCACGGCGACCAGTACCGCGGGGCGGCGCTCGCCTCCCCAGCGCAGCAGCCCGACGAGCAGAGCGACGTGGGCGACCTGTTCGAGCAGCGTCACGCCGAGCAAGACCATGCCGCGCTCTCGGGCAAGGAGTGCGTCGAGGTAGAAGAACAGCCTCGGCACGGCGAGACGATGCTCGTTGTGCTGCCAGAAGAAGCGGTCGGGATGGAAGCGCCCGAGGTACAAGTCGCGGACCTCCGCAACGGTGCCCCACTGGTCGCGGTACGGCAGCGGCTGGTAGTGGCCGACCACGCTGAGCACTGCGGTCACCGCCACGTACGAGCCGAGCGCGATCGATGCGATCGCCAGCAGGCGCAGTGCGGGCGAAGACGTCGCCGCCGGCCCTCGGCTCGTTGCGGCCGGGTTGCGCATGGGCTCATTCTGTCGGCCGCCGTCGGGGCTGCAACTGCGCGCCGGCGGTCTTGCGCGGAGTGGACGCCGTCGGGCCGGTGGCCCTCAGCGCGGCGGGGATTCCCGCGCAAGAAACCGCAAGACGCGCTGTGCCCCCCGTGCTCACATGAGGCGCATGAAGCTCAGCCGGGCGCACATGCTGGAACGGGCGCGCGCGCGCGACCCGCGCTACGACGGCCGCTTCCTCACCGGCGTCACCTCGACCGGCATCTACTGCCTGCCGTCTTGCCCGGCGCGCTCGCCCAAGCCGGAGAACGTCGTGCACTTCGCGACGCCAGCCGAGGCACGCAACGCCGGGCTGCGCGCCTGCCGGCGCTGCCGGCCCGACGACTTCTACAAGGGCTACGACCCCGACGAAGAGGACGCGGCGACGGTGGCGCGCGAGGTGGTGTCGGCACCGGCGCGCTTCGCCGACGCGCGCGCGCTGGCGGCGCGCACCGGGGTGGGGCTCACCAAGCTGCACGGGCTGTTCCGCGCGCACTTCCACGACACGCCGGCGTCGTTCCTGGCCCGTGCCAAGGTGGCGCACGCCTGCCAGCGCCTGCAGGACGGGGCGCGCGTGCTCGACGCGGCCCTCGATGCCGGCTTCGACAGCGCCTCGACCTTCTATGCCAACTTCACGCCCCGCGTCGGCATGACGCCGGACGCCTACCGCAAGCTCGGCGCGAGCGCGTCGTTCACCCTGCGCTTGCCGGCGGGCTACCGCACCGAGGAGGCCTTCGCCTTCCACGGGCGCGACCCCGAGGGCATCGGCGAGCGGGTGGTCGGACGCGAGCTGGTGAAGGCGATCCGCATCGACGAGGTGCCGGTGGTGTTGCGCGTGCAGTTCGGCAGGCGCGGTGCGAGCAACGGGCTCGTGCGCTGCTCGCTCGAGGGTGCTCGCCTGGACCGGCGGGCGCGCTACGCCGCGCACGCGCTCGCCGTGCGGTTGTTGAACCTGGAGGCCGATCCGGGCGACTTCGAGGCACGGTCGCGACGGTCGCCGCTCCGCGGCCTGATACGCCGCCGCACGGGTCTGCGCGTGCCTCGCACCGCCGACGCGTTCGAGGCGCTGGTGTGGACGGTGGTGGGGCAGCAGGTGAACGTGCCGTTCGCCGTGACCCTGCGCCGGCGTGTGCTGGCGCGCTGCGGTACCGAGGTGTCGGGCCTGCGCGCGCCGCCGACCCCGGCGCAGCTCGCCGCGGTGGCGGTGTCCGACCTGCGGGCGCTGCAGTTCTCGGCGCGCAAGGCCGAGTACCTGTGCGAGCTCGGTGCGGCCTGTGTGCGTGGCGACCTCGATCTGGCGCCCGACCTGGCGACGCCGGCGCCGCGGCTCTACCGCCGCATCGTCGCGCAGCGCGGCTTCGGGCCGTGGTCGGCGAGCTACGCCCTCATGCGCGGCTTCGGCTTCCTCGACTGCGCGCCGGTCGACGACGTGGGTCTGCAGACGGCCCTGCACCGGCTGTTCGCACTGCCGGAGCGACCGGACGCGAGCGCCACGGCGGCGCTGCTGGCGCCGTTCGCGCCCTGGCGCAGCCTCGCGACCTACCATCTGTGGGCGAGTCTCGACGACGGCGAGGCCGAGTCCGTCGACGCGCCGCCCGCGGCGCAGCCGACGCGGGCGCGGCGTGCGCGTGCACGACCCTCTCTTCCCGTCGTCAGTCCTTCCGCCACGCGGACTGCGCGCACCAAGGAGTCCAACCCATGACCTCGTTCACGACGCTCGTCTCTTCTCCCGTCGGTGCGCTGCGCCTCGTCGTCGACGCTCACGGTCAGCTCGTGCGGCTCGACTTCGGGGGCGGCACCACGCGCGTCGTCGCCACCGACGACGCGGCGCGCTGCGCGCACGTGGCGGCGCAGCTCGCCGAGTACTTCGCCGGGCACCGCCGCACCTTCGACCTGGCGCTGGCGCCCGAGGGCACGCCGTTCCAGCTCGCCGTGTGGGAGGCCTTGCGCCGCATTCCCTACGGCACCACCACCAGCTACGCCGAGTTGGCGTGCGCGGTCGGCAGGCCGAAGGCGGTGCGCGCGGTGGGTGCCGCCAACGGCCACAACCCGATCCCGATCGTGGTGCCGTGCCATCGGGTGATCGGCGCCGATGGCTCGCTCACCGGCTTCGGCGGTGGCCTCGCCGCCAAGCGTGCGCTGCTCGAACTCGAGGGGTTGAAGGTGCAGGCGCCGGCCGGTGCGGCCACGGCGCGCGCGCGGGTTTTGCCTTTCGCCGCCGCGCAGCGCGCGTAGAACTCCGCGAGCTTGTCTCCTGATCCGAAGTCGCGTCCAGAGGCCGCACACCGCGCGGAGTCCGTGCTCGCGCCGCCGAAGACGACGGCCCAGGACGCGGCAGCTGCGACGACGCGTCCCACGCCGGCTGCGGCCGAGGACGATGCCGCCCGCGCCCGTACCCAGGGCCTGGTGGCGCTGCTCGCAGTGCAGGTGTTCTTCGGGCTGTTCCCGCTGTTCGGCAAGCTCGCCATGCACGCCTTCGCTCCGCGCGTGGTCGCGGGCTGGCGCATCACCGTCGGCGCCACCGTCCTGCTCGGCATCGCCTTCGCCAAGTACGGGCGCGCCGCTTGGCCGCGCCGCGGCGACTGGCTGCGCTTGCAGGTCTGTGCGCTGCTCGGCATCGCCCTCAACCAAGTGCTCTACCTCGAAGGCCTGCAACGGGCGCCGTCGGTGAACGCGGCGCTGGTGATGGCGCTCATCCCGGTGTTCGTGTTCGTGCTGAGCGTGGTGCTGCGTCTGGAACGCCTGGTGCCGGCGCGGGCGCTCGGCCTGGCGCTGTCGGTGGTGGGCATGGGCATCCTGCTGATGCGCAAGCGGGTCGACCTCGGCCCCGAGTACCTCGCCGGCAACCTGCTGATGACGACCAACGCGTTCAGCTACTCGGTGTACCTGGTGCTGGCCAAGCCGCTGGCGATGCGCATGCCCTCGCTGGTGCTCACCGCGTGGGTGTTCGGCCTGTCGGTGTGGACGGTGCCGCTCTTCGCGCTCGGCTACGACTGGGCGCCGGCGAGCGCCGACCGCGGCGCCTGGCTGTCGCTGGTCTACGTCCTCGTCTTCCCCACCATCCTCGCCTACCTGCTGAACGCCTACGCGCTGGCGCGCGTGTCGGCGTCGACCACCGCGATCTTCATCTTCATGCAACCGATGATCGCCGCCGTCGCCGGCCGCGTCGGCCTGCACGAGCAGCTCGACGCGACGTTCGGCTTGGCAGCGGCGTTGATCCTGGGCGGGCTGTGGGTCGTGCTGCGCTGGCGGTCGCGGTAGGGGCGAGGGGGTTCGGGGGCGCGTAGGGTGCGTGCGCGGGGGTTGCACAGGCGCCGCGGCGTGGCCATGCTCATGCGCGGTCGCCGGCACGACGCCGCGACGCAACGTCCTGTGGAAGAGGCGAGCATGGACAACATGGCTGCTCCGGGAATGCGGGAGTCGAGTCGCAGTCGGGCTTCTCTCTCTCTCTCTCTCTCTCTCTCTGTGCTTTGTAGCTGCCGGAGCGACTAGCTCAGCCTTGGCGGCGCAGGCGGGCGGCCACCCGCACGTCGCCGAGTTCGTGCCCGGCATGCGCCTGGTGCCGCCGGTGCAGCCGACCTCGAAGGTCTCGCCGATGATGAACGAGCCCGACGGGCTGTGGAACATGGGAGAGTCGCCGGACGGCCGCGACGTGGGCGGCGCGCTGGGGCCGGATCCCTTGCTGGCGCAGCAGCCGACCTTCGCTCCGCTCCTCGACGGCGGCTGGACCGAGATCGACGGAGTCGATCCCGACATCGTGCACTACATCGGCAGCTTCACGCCGCAGCCCGATCCGCCGGTTCCTGGCGACGAGAGCCGCGCGTCGTTCGAAGTGGTCGTGCCCAAGGTCATCGAGCCCGGCAAGGCGATCGTCGTCGCCTTCTTCACCCAGGCCACCTTCGGTGGCGAGAACCCCGAGACACCGCACGCCTACCCGGGCGACCCGGCCTACTACGACCTCTATCTCACCGGTGGGCGTGGACCACACATCGATCACGTCCGGCGCAATCTCGACCGCAGCCCGGTGCCTCCCTACCGCGTGGCCGGCGTGCAGTTCGTGCCTCGATCACCAAGGCGATCTTCGTCACGACCCTGAACGGTGAGCTGGTGGTGTTCCAGCAGACCAACGGCATCATCGACCCGACGCCGCTGTTCCGGAAGGTCGTCGAGGGCTCGCTCGGCGCCTTCAACTCGATCGTGATCGCGGATCTCGATGCCGATTCCAAACCCGAGGTCTACATCGCCGGTTCGTCCGGTATCAGGAGGTTCGATTTCCAATGAGAAAGCCCTTCATGCAGTTGGTTGCTTGCTCGTTGTTCCATGTGTCTCTGGACCGCGGGGCAGCCCGAGCTTCGACGACGGAGACGACGGGTATGACGAACCCCGCTTCCTACCGAGGCAACCGCAAGGGAGACCACGTCCGGCCGTCGCATCGTCTGCGGTCCCGGCTCTCGTGGACGAAGCGCCTCGCATATGGCGTGGTGGGTACTCTCACGGGCTCGGTGGTGAGTCAGTCACTGCCGAGCGAGGGGGTTGTCTGCTGGGGGGATCGCAGCGCGGACAGCCGCATTTGGGCAGGAATCTATTCCGATGTGTCGGCGGGCGGGGGCATCACCATTGCGATGCGGCCGGACGGATCGGCAGTGGCGCTTGGCGGTACCGGGTACGGGCAGGCGAACGTGCCGCCTCTACCCGCGGGGGTCCGGTACGTGGTCATCGATGCGGGCATCAGCCATCACATGGGTCTGCGCAGCGATGGCACGGTCGTCGCGTGGGGCCTGAACGACTTCGGGCAGTGCAACGTGCCGACTCCTCCCGTGGGGACGCACTTCACACGCATCTCGACCGGGGACCGACACAATGTGGCGTTCCTGAGCGACGGGACCGTCATCGCCTGGGGTCTCAACCACCTGCAGCAGGCGACCATCCCGGCTCCGCCACCCGGCCTGACCTACCTCGACGTGCAGGCTGGAGCTGACATCACCGTGGCGCTGCGCAGTGACGGCTCGGTGGTCGCGTGGGGCGACAACGCCTACGGCATCCAGAATGTCGTGCCGCTGCCCGGCGGAACGCGCTACGTGCAGATCTCGACGCGGAACCGCCATGCCCTGGCACGTCGCGACGACGGCCAGGTGGTCGGATGGGGGTGGAATTCGGCCGGGCAGTGCAACGTGCCACCGCCGCCGAACGGCCTGACGTATGTCGACATCTGGGCGGGAGCCAGCCACAACGTCGCTCGCTTGAGCGACGGCACGGTCGTGGCCTGGGGCTGGAACACCGACGGCCAATGCAACGTCCCGCCACTACCTCCGGGTCAGAGCTACGTGCGCGTGTCGGCGGGGGATTACCACAACGCCGCCGTGCGCAGCGACGGGGTGCTGCTCGTGTGGGGCAGCAACGAGCTCATGCAGTGCAATGTGCCCGCACTGGGGAACGGCGAAGGCTACGTAGGCTTCTCGAGTGGGCAGTTACATGTCCTGTCACTCAAGAGCGACGAGACGCTCTTCGCGTGGGGAGCCAACCGGCTGGGTCAGTGCAACGTGCCGTCGGGCAGGTTCGTCGAGATCGCAGCTGGCGCCGGCTTCAACCTGGCGCGGCGTGCGGACGGGACGGTCGAAGCCTGGGGCGACAACATCTCGGGCCAGTGCAACGTGCCTGCACTGCCGGCCGGGGTCAAGTACGTCCAGGTTTCGGCGGGTTGGCAGCACGCCGTGGCGTTGCGCAGCAACGGGTCGGTGATCGAGTGGGGAAGCGAGCGCATCGTGCTGCCGCCGGGGATCGGCTTCCGCTACGTGAAGGTGGCGGCGGGTAGCCAGCGTTCGCTGGTGCTGCGCAGCGACGGGACGTTGCAGCACCCGAACTCGGTGGTGGGCATGCCGACGCCGCCTCCTGGCCTGCGCTTCATCGACATCGCGGCGGGGTCGGGCCACTTCCTCGCCCTCCTGAGCGATGGGACGCTGCGCGCGTGGGGCGACAACAGCGCCGGCCAGTGCAACGTGCCGGCGCTGCCGCCCGGGCTGAGCTACGTGCGGATGACGGCGGGTGTGTTCTTCAGCGTGGCACAGCGCAGCGACGGATCGGTGGTGGCGTGGGGCGACAACAGCCGCTACCAGTGCGAGGTGCCGGCGCTGCCGCCTGGCACGACGATGGTGCAGCTCGCCGCCGCCATGAACGGTGCCTTCACGATCGCGCGCTTCGCGCCCGGGGGCTTCTTCCGGTTCGGCGACGGCTGCGGCGGCAGCCAGGGGTTCATGCAACTGGCGGCGGAGCCGTTGCCGCGCGTGGGGCAGACGTTCGCGGTGACGCTGTCGCCACCGCCGCCGGCGGGTGCGGTCCTGCTGCTCGGCGCGAGCAACACCCGTTCGTCGCTGGGCCCGCTGCCGATCGACCTGACGCCGCTGGGCATGCCGACCTGCGCGCTGCGGGTCGGACTCGACGTGCTGCTGCCGGTGGCCGGCACGCCGCCGCGCGTGCCGCTGCCGCTGCCGCCGAACCCGGCGCTGGCCGGCGCGCAGTTCCACGTGCAGGCGCTGCTCGTCGATCCCGGGGTCAACGCGCTGGGCGCGGTGCTCTCGGATGCGGCGACGGCGGTGGTGGGGATGTAGGGCGTTCGGTGTTCGCCCGGACGCGATCGTTGGCACGAGCACGAGGTGGCCGGCGCCGTCGTCGGCTGCTCGCCGCCCGAGGGCGCTCGCGCCGCATCGCGGTGGCGGACATCCCGAACACCTCGATCACCAAGGCGATCTTCGTCACGACCCTGAACGGCGAGTTGGTGGTGTTCCAGCAGACGAACGGCATCATCGACCCGAACCCGCTGTTCCGGAAGGTCGTCGAGGGCTCGCTCGGCGCGTTCAACTCGATCGTGATCGCCAATCTGGACCCGGCGGATTCGAAGCCGGAGGTGTACATCGCAGGGTCGGCGGGTATCAGGAGGTTCGATTTCCAATGAGTCTGTTCGAACGTGGCACTGCCGACTCTGCCAGATCGGTGTTCTGTGTTGTCGCCTCACTGTTCGCTGGCTTGCCAGGGACGTCGCAGGTCGTGAATCGTGAGCCCGTCATGGCGTGGGGTGACACCGTCGCTGATGGTCGGTATCACCAATACACCTTCGTAGATGTCATGGCGGGAGGTGGGCATGTGATAGCGACTTCGTCTGACGGGCGCATCACGTCGTGGGGCGGAAACGCCCAAGGGCAATGCCGGATTCCGATGCCTCCGCAAGGGCTCAGATACACAGCCTTCGCCCCGGGTGTGGCTCATGTCGTCGGGTTACGAAGCGATGGCAGTGCGGTCGGGTGGGGATGGAACAATTGGGGGCAGGCGCTGGTACCAACTGCACCTCTCGGGACGCGCTATGTCCGGGTTTCTGCTGGTGCGTTGCACAGTACTGGATGTCTGAGCGATGGAACGGCGGTGGCCTGGGGATTGAACAGCCACGGCGAGGCGTCCATACCCGCTCTGCCTCCCGGAGTAATCTACCTCGACGTTCAAGCAGCGGACTTGTTCACGGTTGCTCTGCGCAGCGACGGGACGGTCCAGGCTTTGGGCGACGACACGTATGGCATCTCTCGCGTCCCCCCGCTGCCAGGGGGCGTGCGCTACGTTCAGATATCGACCCGAACCTGGCATGCGCTGGCGCGTCGCAGCGACGGGGAGGTCGTGGCCTGGGGCTGGAACGTCGATGGGCAATGCAACGTGCCGCCTCTGCCGCCTGGACTGACGTACGTCGACATCTGGGCCGGCGGCTCGCACAGTCTGGCGCGACGCAGCGATGATTCGATCGTTGCCTGGGGCCGGAACCGGGAGGGGCAGTGCGACATCCCTCCTCTCCCGTCGGGCATGCGGTACGAGCGTGTGTGTCCGGGCGGCCAGTTCACGAGCGCACTTCGCAGCGACGGGAAGGCGATCACCTGGGGCTCCAACTTGACGTCGCAGCGGAATGTGCCGGAGTTGCCTTTCGGCCTGGAGTACGCCCAGGTTGCGGCGGGTCAGGCGCATGTCGTGGCCCGGCGAAGCGATGGCACGCTCGTGGCGTGGGGAGCTTCGTCGGTGGGACAGTTGAACGTCCCCGCCGGCTCGTTCGTCGAGGTCTCGGCGGGCACGGGCTTCAACCTGGCGCGGCGTGCGGATGGGACGGTCGAAGCGTGGGGCGACAACATCTCGGGCCAGTGCAACGTGCCGGCGCTGCCCACCGGCGTGCACTACGTCCAGGTTTCGGCTGGGTGGCAGCACGCCGTGGCGTTGCGCAGCGACGGGTCGGTGATCGAGTGGGGAAGCGAGCGCATCGTGCTGCCGCCGGGGATCGGCTTCCGCTACGTGAAGGTGGCGGCGGGCAGCCACCGTTCGCTGGTGCTGCGCAGCGACGGCACGCTGCAGCACCCGAACTCGGTGGTGGGTATGCCGACGCCGCCTCCTGGCCTGCGCTTCATCGACATCGCGGCGGGGTCGGGCCACTTCCTCGCCCTGCTGAGCGATGGGACGCTGCGCGCGTGGGGCGACAACAGCGCCGGCCAGTGCAACGTGCCGGCGCTGCCGCCCGGGCTGAGCTACGTGCGGATGACGGCGGGTGTGTTCTTCAGCGTGGCGCAGCGCAGCGACGGATCGGTGGTGGCGTGGGGCGACAACAGCCGCTACCAGTGCGAGGTGCCGGCGCTGCCGCCTGGCACGACGATGGTGCAGCTCGCCGCCGCCATGAACGGTGCCTTCACCATCGCGCGCTTCGCGCCCGGGGGCTTCTTCCGGTTCGGCGACGGCTGCGGCGGCAGCCAGGGGTTCATGCAACTGGCGGCGGAGCCGTTGCCGCGCGTGGGGCAGACGTTCGCGGTGACGCTGTCGCCACCGCCGCCGGCGGGTGCGGTCCTGCTGCTCGGCGCGAGCAACACCCGTTCGTCGCTGGGCCCGCTGCCGATCGACCTGACGCCGCTGGGCATGCCGACCTGCGCGCTGCGGGTCGGACTCGACGTGCTGCTGCCGGTGGCCGGCACGCCGCCGCGCGTGCCGCTGCCGCTGCCGCCGAACCCGGCGCTGGCCGGCGCGCAGTTCCATGTGCAGGCGCTGCTCGTCGATCCCGGGGTCAACGCGCTGGGAGCGGTGCTCTCGGATGCGGCGACGGCGGTGGTGGGGATGTAGGGCGTTCGGTGTTCGCCCGGACGCGGGCCGACACCCAACCGAGGACACGCGATCTGCGGTGAACCAACACGCTGGCCCCGCCCGCAGTCGGCCGGCCGACTACCGGCCAGAAGCCTTGGCGGCCACCGCGTCGACCTGACTCCACGCCTCGGGCAGCGGCAGGTCGACGACCACCGGCCAGGCGAGGTCCGGGGCGGCGGCGATGCGTCGCTCCAGTGCGACCTGGCGCGGCGACAGCAGCGCGCGGATGCCGTCGTCGTCCTTGCGCGCCGCCGCGGCGTTGGCGCGCAGTGCCTGCAGCGGGGTCATCGGCACGTGGCGCCAGCGCGTGCCGCGCAGGCGGTACTTGGGCTCGCGGTCCGGCTCGACGCGGGCGGCGGCGCGCGCGGCTGCGTCGTCGGTCCACACGATGTGCGCGCAGTCCTTGCGCCGCGCGCGCGCCAGCAGGTCGGCGAACGGCATCACCGTGGGGTCGAAGCGCACGTCGACCACCTCATGACCTTCGAACCAACCTGCCGTGGTCGTGCGCGCACCGTCGAAGAGGCCGAACTCGGCCTCGCCGTTCCAGAATCAACCGGCCTCGGCCTTGTCGCCCATGGCGAAGACCGCGCGTTCGAGGCCGCGCCGCCGACTCTGCTCCTCCTCCTGCACCAGGCGCAGCCACGCCGGCACGGCCAGCTCGCGCGCCGTGCGCGCGGCGACCATCGCGTCGACGAGGGCCGCAGCTGACCAGTCGTCGTGCAGGCGTGGTGCCAGGTCGCTTCGATCGGCGTCGACGATCCGCACCACCGGGTTGTTCCACGCCGGCTCGGCGAAGGCCTCGCGCACGCGCGCGTCGGCGTCACCGTCGCTGTTGTTGCGGATGGCCACCGGCTCGAACAGGGTCTCGATGGCTTCGACGAGCAGGGGGTCGCTCAACACGTGAGCGCCGTAGTTGCGGCACGTCGCTCAACCCGGCTGTTCTTGGAACAACACCAGCAGGGGCACCCTGCGCGCGCGCGCTCGCGTCGCAGCTGCCTCGAAGTCGCGCGCCCAGGCGACGGTGCCGAACTCGATCGGCGCCGCCGACTGGGCCGTGGCCGCAGCCAGCGGTGCGAGGATCGCGGCGGCACCGCGGACGAGGGACCGATGCATGGCCACGAATGCTACTCGAACGTCGATCTCGCCGCGTCCTCGCCGGCGGTGGTCCAGGCCTGCCAGCGTTCAGCGGTGGAGCCTGGCCCCATCCGCTGCAACGCCGGCGCGATGGCGGCGACCCCCGGTCGTCCGCCATCGCGGAGTTCGAGTCCGCTTGCCTCGTCCGCGCGCTGTGCCGGCGGGGTGTCGCGTCGTGCTCGGCCGGCGTAGAGTGACCGGGTCGCGTCCGGACCCTGGGGCTCGCGGCACGATCGGTGCCAGAGTCGGCGTGACGAGGACCCCCATGCTAGCCCGCATCCATCTGATCCTGCTGCTCGCGTCGACGCCCCCTGTGGCCGCGGCGCAGGTCACGGCTCTGGGCGTGCAGCCGCGCACCGAGTTCACGGCCACCGGCGGCCGCGTGGTGGGGCTCGACGTCGACGACGCGGGCAAGCGTTTGGCGACCCTGGGCGAACACGACGACGTGGTGGTGATGGACGTCGACGGCAAGGTGCTGGGGCGGTCGCTGCTGCCCGGCGCCGCGCGCGCGGTCTACGTCGCCCTGCAGCCGGTGCGACCTGGTGTCGCCGTGTGTCTCGACCGCAGCGAGCGCGGACGCGAAGCCGAGACCGAGCTCGTCTTCGTCGACGCCGGGGCATCCGCACCCTTGCGCCCGCCGCGGCGCCGACTGATGGGCGGCGTGCTCGGCATGGCGTGGAACGACGAGGGGTCGCTCTTGGCGGTCGGCCGCGTCACCAGGATCGGATCGGTCGTCGACGTGTTCTTGGCTGCCGGCGGCGAACTGCGCCCGCTCGAGACGGTGCCGCTGCCGTCGCTGATCGAGCTGCTGGCCGGACGCGTCGTGCCTGAGGCGCGTCTCGTGCCGTTCCAGGGTCACTGGCGCTCGCACCGCAACGAACTCCTGGCGAAGCCGGGCTACGTCGACGGTCCGCCGAACTCCGTCGACTACGACGCCGACCCGCCGACACCCAACGACGCCTTGCTGGTGGCCGACGCGCAGGCCCGCTTCGCCCGGTGGATGGCCAAGACCGGGGTCGGGGTCGACCGCCTGGGTCAGGTGTTCGTGCGGCAGGGCAAGACCCTGACGGTGCACTCGAACCACCGTGGCGATGTGCTCGGCTTGCAGTTCAGCCCGAATGCCGAGTATGTGGCCGCGGCGAGCCGAGCCGCGGTCACCGTCGCGTCGGTCGATGGCCGCCAGCTCGAGGTGGTTGCCGGCAAGCACCTGCTGGCGCCCGGCGAGAGCGGCGCCGAGATCGTGTTCCTCGGCCAGTGGATCCGGCGCTACGACGCGGCCAGCCGAACGTTCGTCCAAGGCGAGCGGCTGCCGCCGGCCGACACCGGCACCGGCGAGGACGACGCGCGGCGCTTCGGCATGCCGCAGCTGCGCACGGCGTTGCGGCTCGACGCCGACACCTTCGTGCTCGGCGGCTACTCGCAGTTCGGGCACGAGGGGCTCGTCGTCGACGTGGTCAACAAGAAGGTGCGTCAGGTCGCCGACACCGAGCGCGAAGCCGACGACCGCTTGGTGGTCGACGTGCGCGAGTTGGCGCTGCTCTCCGCCACGCGCTGGCTCTCGCGCGAGTCGGTGCGCGCGATGAAGGGCGACTTCCGCCATACGTCGGTCCTGCGTTTGTTCGACGGCCAGACCCCGCTGTGGTCGCGCGAAGTGCGGGAACACGCGACGGCGGTGGCGCCGACCGCGGACGGCCTGGGCGTGGTGGTGGCCGACGCCGAAGGCGGCCTCGTCCTGCTCGACGGGGCCAAGGGCAGCGAGCGCGCGCACGTGCACGTTCGCCGCGCGCTGCGTTGGATCGTCGCGCTCGACGGCGACACGCTGCTCGCGCACGACGGGGTCGAACTCGTGGCCTACGCCGCCGATACCCTGCGCGAGTCGGCGCGCGCGCTCCTGCCCGAGGGTGACGCGATCGTCGCCACGGCCTTCGATGTGCGCAGCCGTCGGCTGGCGCTCGGGCGCGGCCCCCGCGTCTGTGTGCTCGACGTCAGGGTCGAGTAGCGGCCGTGTTGTTCGGCTACGGCGCGGCGGCGTGCTGCACCATCCGCCGGTACACACCGTCTCGGGTCATCAGTTCGCGATGCTTGCCGGCCTCGACGATGCGGCCTTGCTTGAGCACGAGGATGCGGTCGGCACCGCGCACCGTCGACAGGCGGTGGGCGACGACGACGGCGGTGCGGCCGCGCAGCAGGACCTTCAGCGCCCGCTGCAGGCGCGCTTCGGTCTCGCTGTCGATGCTGGCGGTGGCCTCGTCGAGCACCAGCACGTCGGGATCGAACGCCAGGGCGCGCGCGAAGCTGAGCAGCTGCCGCTCGCCCTGCGAGAAGGTGCCGCCGCGCTCGTCGACGCGGGCGTCGAGTCCGCCGCGCAGGCGCGCCACCAGCTCGTCGGCGCCGGTCGCCGCGAGCGCTGCCTCGACGCGCGCGTCACTGATCGCGGGATCGAACAGGCGCACGTTGTCGCGGATCGTGCCGGTGAACAGGAACACGTCCTGGGGCACCACGGCGATGCGGCCGCGCACCGAGTCGAGCGTGAGCTGTCGCAGGTCGACGTCGTCGAGGGTGACGCGGCCCGACCCGGGCTCGCGCAGGCGTGACAGCAGCGCCAGCACCGTGCTTTTGCCGGCGCCGGTGGGGCCGACCAGCGCCACCGTCTCGCCCGGCTGCACGGCGAAGTCGACGTCGTGCAGCACCGGTACGCCGGGCACGTAGGCGAAGTCGACGTGTTCGAAGGCGAGGCGCGCCGGCCCGCGCACGCTGGCGCGCGCCCCTGGTAGGTCGCGTACCGCCGCCCGGGTGTCGAGGATCTTGAAGATGCGCTCGGCCGAGGCGAAGGCCGACTGCAGCACGTTGTAGCGCTCGCCCAGCTCCTTGATCGGGTCGGTCACTTTGCCGAAGTAGAGCCAGAACTGCACGAAGGCGCCCACCGACAGGGTGCCGGCGAAGATGCCGGAGCCGCCCGTCCACAGCAGACCGACCTGGGTGCAGTGGATGGTGAAGTCGACGATCGAGAAGAACAGCGCGAACTGGAGGACCGTGCGCCCCCAGGCCTGGCGCGTCGACTCGTTGAGCGCGCCGTAGGTGCGGTCGACCCACGCCTCGCGCTCGAACAGTCGGGTGGTCCGCACGCCCTGCAGGGCTTCGGCAGTGAACGCGTTCTGCTTGGCCAGGCGCCCGCGCACGCTGCGGTAGGCATCACGCGCCAACGTGCGGAACACCAGACTGGTGACGACGACGACCGGCGTGGCCAGGGTCGTGAACCAGGCGAGGCGGGCGTCCACGACGAAGAGCACGCCGAGCACGCCGAAGATCTTCAGCAGGTCGAACAGGCTCTGCAGGACGCCGGTGGCGATCAGCTCGTTGAGGTTCTCGACGTCGGAAGTGACGCGGGTGACCAGCTTGCCGGCGGCGTTCTTCTCGAAGAAGCCGGGGTCGAGGTCGAGCAAGTGGGCGAACAGGGCCGCGCGCACGTCGCGGATCACGGCCTGGCCGGTGCGCGTCGTCAGCATCGCGTAGGCGTAGCCGAGCCCGGCGCCGGCCAGCGTCGACGCGAAGTAGGCGAGTCCGAGGCGGACGATGCCGTCGCCGCCCGCGGGCGCCGTCAGCGGCCCGTCGATCGCCTGCCGCAGCAGCCAGGGTCCGAGCAGCTCGACCCCGAACGAGATCAGCAGCAGCAGCAGTGCGAGCCCGAAGGCGCGGCGATACGGGTGGACGAAGGGCCACAGGCGTCGCAGGTGGGCCAGATCGACCGCCTTGCCCAGGGCGTCGTCGTCGGCTTCGTCGACCATCAGCGCCGCTCCTCGCCGTGGTTGGGGGATGCGGGCGCGTCGGGAGCGTCGTCGCCGAACGTCTCCAGGGCGTCCGCCTCGGTCTGCAGGCGGTGGTAGCGCGCGTAGGCGCCGGGCTGCGCCAGGAGGGTGCGATGGGTGCCGCGCTGCACGACCTTGCCGTCGTCGAGCACGAGGATCAGGTCGGCTTCGGCGACCGCCGACAAGCGGTGCGAGGCGACGAGGGTGGTGCGCCCGGCGCAGGCAACGCGCAGGCGGTCGAGGATGCGTCGCTCGGTGGCGTGGTCCACGGCCGACAGGGTGTCGTCGAGGACCAGCGCGGGGCGGTCGGAGCACAGCGCGCGCGCCAGCGACAGGCGCTGCTTCTGTCCGCCCGACAGGGTGACCCCGCGCTCGCCGACCACGGTGTCGAGTCCCTGCTGCAAGTCGGGCAGGTCCTGCTCCAGCGCGCTCGCGTGCACGGCGGCGTCCACCCGCTCGGCGGCCACGCCGTCGAGCGCGCCGAAGCGCACGTTGGCGGCGATCGTGTCGGTGAACAGGAACGGGTCCTGCGGCGCGACGGCGAAGGTGCGGCGCAGTGCCCGTGGGTCGAGGGCGAGGACGTCGTGGCCGTCGACGAAGATGGTGCCCGGCGGCGGCTCGTACAGGCGCAGCAAGAGCGCGACGAGGGTGCTCTTGCCGCAGCCGACCGGTCCGACGAGGCCGAGCCGCTGGCCGGCGCGCAGGTCGAACGAGACGTCGCGCAGGGCCGGGCCGGTGCGGCCGGGATAGGAGAAGGTGAGGCCGCGGACCTCGAGGTCGCCGCGCAGGGCGGGGGCGCCGACGGCAGCCCCCGCCACGGCACCGGACGCGGCGGCGCCGGGTTCGAGTTCCTGCGCGAAGATCTCCTCGATGCGCGCCATGGCGGCGCGGGCGCGCGGATACGTGGCGAGGATCCAGCCGATGGCGATCAGCGGCCAGCTCACCAGCCCGAGCAGGAGCAGGAACTGGAACAGCTCGCCGGTGGACAGGTGCCCGCGCACGACCTCGTAGCCGCCGACCACCAGCACCGCCAGGGTCACGCAGTCGGTGCTCACGTGGATGGCCAGGTTGTAGAGCGCGCGCAGGCGCGTGAGCTTCACGTTCTCCTCGAGGTAGTTCTGGCTGAGGTCGGTGAGCCGGGCGTTCTCGTGTCTGGCGCGCGCGAACGTGAGCAGCACCCGGATGCCGACGAAGTCCTCGAGGGCGCGGTCGCTGATGGCACCGATGGCCTCCTGCACGCGCTTGCTGGCTTCTTGCAGGCGGGGCATCAAGCGCCGCGACGACAGCAGCAGCAGCACGAACGCCAAGGCGATCGCGGCGGTGAGCAGCGGCGACAGGGCCAGCATCATCGCCAGCGCACCGGGGATGACGACCGCGGCCGAAGTTCCGTACAGCAGGGCCGGGCCGAACATGAAGCGCACCAGCTCGACGTCCTGGGTCATGCGGCTCACCAGGTCGCCGGTGCCGGCGCGGTCGAAGTAGGCGATGGGCAGGCGTTGAAGGTGGGCGAGCAACTCGTTCTTGAGGTCGCGCTCGAGCGCCCGCGAGACCAACACCAGGAGGTAGCGCGCCAGGAAGCGCAGGAGTGCGATGGCCGCACCCAGCGCCAGCAAGACCAGACAGGCCCGTCGCAGATCGAAGGTCGACTCGGCACCGCCCTGGCGCAGGGCGTCGACGGTGCCCGCGAGCCGCGCGGTCACCAAGAGCCCGAGCCCGGCCACCACCGGCGGGCACAGCGCGCCGACCACGAGCGTGCGCCGGTAGGGCCGGAGCATGCGCAGGGGGCGGCGGAAGGGGGCGAGCACGGGGCGCGGAGGATAGGAGGGGGGTATCCGTGGAGAAAGAGCACGCCGTCCGGCGTGCGGCGCCGTACCGCGCCGGCGATTGTCGCGCGGGTGACGCGCGCTCTTGGCGCCGCGCATGTGGACGGCTGCGGCGGTCGATCGACCCGCGATCGCGCCACTGTCGCACTTCGCGGCCGGTCCGCTGCCGGTCACGTCCCGAACCGAGACCGGAGCGGCCCGGCCGGGTCAACATCACACCCGTCCGTGGTCGATACAGCGACGGCCGAAGTCCTTGGGGGACCGACCAGGAGGAAACCGCATGTCGCTACCACGTGACCCTGTCTCCAGCTCTGCGCCCGCCGCACCCCCGCGCGCGCGGCTCGGCTCCGAAGCCGGCGTGGCGCTGGTCTTGGGTGTGATGTTCACCATCATCGCGGTCGGCCTGGTGGTGAGCGGCACGCTGTCGCTGCGCGCGCACCGCACGAAGACCGAGACCAGCTTCCGTATGCACGGCCAGTCGATGCAGTTCGCGCGGGCCGGTCTCATCGAGGCGTTGGGCTGGTTCCGCAAGCAGACCTCGCAGCCGGTGATGGCTTTCGACCCGCGCCTCGACACGCTGGCGACGCCACCGGTGCTGGACACGCAGGAGCCGGACATCGGCATCGTGCGCGAGTTCCAGATCAGCGGTCTGGTGTGGGGTCGCTACGAGGTTTGGAAGCAGTGGGACAGCGACCCCAACCCTACGCGCCTGGCCTGGCGGCGGCAGGTGCAGTGCGAGGACATCTCGGCCCAGCGCGGCTCGGCCGCGGCGGGCAACGTCTGGCTGGTGCGCAGCGTGGCGTACGTGTTCCAGCGTCCCGACGACACCAAGGCCTACAACGTGGCGCCCAACCGCGTGCTCGGCTCGTCGATCCTCGAGACCGAGCTGCGGCGGCTGACTCTGGTGCCGCCCGGGATGGCCGCAGTGTGCTGCGGCACGGCAGCGGGTTCGGCGGTGCGCGACAAGACCAACATCCAGGGCGCCGGCGGCGCCGCCGTGTACTACCGCCGGAACGGCACGACGACGTTCACCGTGTCGGGGGGTGCCGTGACCCAAGGCGGCGTGACGCGCAACACCAGCACGCAGATCTACGACGACAGCGTCACCGCCGTGTTCGGGGTGACCGAGGACGAACTGCGCAGCCTGGCCGACGACCGCATCACCAACCCGGCCGACTTCCCGCAGCCGGTGCCGCGGCAGACCCTGTGCTTCGTCGACGTGCCGAATCTCGACGTCACCGCCTCACGCCGCCTGGAGGGCAACGCCATCGTCTACGTGCGCGGCAACGTCAACTTCCAGACCGGCAACCAGAGCTTCTTCACCGGGTTCCTCTACGTGAACGGCAACCTGTCGATGAGCGAGAGCCTGGAGTTCAACGGCACCATCATCTGCACCGGCACCGTCAACATCCAGGGCGTGGCCGACTGGATCAACATCACCTACGACGACTCGGCGCTCAACTCGCTGCGCACCGAGATCGGACAGTACCGCTTGTCGGGCGCCATCCGTGGCCTGCAGAGGGAGGACTGAGGACATGTCGAAGTCGTTCGAAGGCGCCAACCGCGCCCGTGACGAGGGTGGGTTCACGTTCGCCGAGCTGGCGTTCGGGCTCCTCATCTTCGTCATCATCTCGGTCGTCCTGGCCAACCATCTCTCGGTCAACTACGCGACCACCCGTGGGCAGCGCGACAGCGTCTTCGCCTACGGCAAGGCGCAGTCGATCCTGGCCGAGATCCAGAGCTACGTCGACCGCGGCGCCGTGCAGGCGGCCATCGACCTCGACGCTCTCGACGACGGCGTGGTGAACAAGCCGCAGCTCACCATCACCACGCAGGCCGGGGCTCTGGTGCCGCCCGACCACCCGATCTCGGGCAACTTCCAGCGCGGAGCCGACTGGACCTGGTCGCGCCGCATCACCGTGCAGCGCTTCCCGGGCCTCAACAACCGCAACGTCCGCTTCGTCACCGTGCAGGTGTTCAAGCGCGACATGGCCGGCCTCGAGCACCCGCTCGCCAGCATCTCGTCGGTGGTCAACTCGATCGGCTCGGCCTTCCCGACGACGCAGGTGTACGACCTCTACCTGCTGGCGATCGAGAACATCCCCGGCTGGTGGGTGTTCATGGAGTCGATCGTGCCCTTCGTCGAGTCGGCGATCACCGACCTCGAAGCGCGCAACCCGGGCCTCGCGATCCGCACCCACTGGATCACCAAGGCCAGCTACGGTCGCAGCCAGCTGTACCGGCCGTACGTGAACCTCGCGGTCGACAGCACCGTCGACATCCCGCAGGTCTACTACTACCCCGGCAAGATGCCGGCTGGCAGCGCTTCGCAGTTCTACTACGTGCCGACCTCGATGCGCGGGCACATGAGCATCGACGGTACCGAGGCGAACGGGTACTCGACCAGCAACCCGATGCCGTACTCCTACGCGGACTGGTTCAACAACGCCGCGCGCCTGCCGCAGGAGCGTCAGTTCCACCAGGACCGCGTCGACCTGATCCGCGCCAAGCGCGAAGCGATCGAGACCGCCAAGCGGCTCGGCACGCCGCCACCCGCCGCCTACGACGACATGTCGGAGGAGCCGACCCTGCGTTTGCTGCTCGAAGACATGTGCTCGCAGCCGGACCTCTACCGCAACGCCTGGGTGATCAACCTGCACGGCGAGCTCTTGCCGATGCCGGCGCTGCGCAACTACTCGGATGCCGCGAAGGCGCCCGACCGCCTGCCGAACGTGCGCGTCGTCGCGCACCCCGAGGAGTTGCGCACGCGGCGCACCAGCGGCACGGTCGACGACGTCAACCTGCGCGTCTACTCGTACACGACGGACCTGCAGTACGTGAGCAACCGGTCGCTCTACCTGCTGAATCCGCTCAAGCCGAAGGTGATGCCGGCGAACATGCCGATCTGCATCGAGGTCCCCGGCATCGACCTGACCGACGGCAGCGACGACACGCTCCACTCCGGGGTTCGTATCCAGGGCATCACCGGCGGCGTCACGCGCAGCGGCGCGACGGTCCCGTACTCGACCGGGTTCTTCGACATGCCGGTGCGGTCGGCGGTCGGCGATCCGGCCAACGAGATGTTCTTCGAGATCACCTTCGACACCGCCCGCACCTGCACGGTGATCAAGCTGTACAACTCGCCGGTCGTGTCGCCGTGGGTGGAGGGACCGACCGTCGGTCAGTGGCGCGGGGTGTCCGACCAGCGTCGGACCAAGCTCTACGGCTTCGACTACGTGCCCAGCAGCCCCGGCTCGACCACGGACTTCTCGCGCACGCTGGCCACCATCGGGGGCAGCGGCGACTCCGTTCCGCGCAACACGGCGCGCTGGCGCATCACCATCCCCGGCAACGTCTTCGGCGACAGCCGCTTCGTCGACTCGGACGGCAACTACATCAACCCGGGTGCCGACCAGATGATGACGTTCCGCACGCGCATCTGGGACGCCACGCTCGGCTTCGGCACCGGCCAGGCCTTCCCGACCGCGGTCGAACCCGACAACCTGTCGGAGACCTACACCTGGTGGGCGGATTCGCGTGAGGACGTGCCGGTGACCGAGCGCAGCCAGTTCCTCGGCGATCCGCGTCTCAACCCGTACAAGGACCTGCTGCACGGCGATCCGGACTTCCCGGACGGCTACAACTGGTTCCACGACGGCCTCAACAACAGCGGCGAGAACGCGGTCGGCGACTTCGCCGGCCTCGACGCCGGGCGCCTGCGCAATGGGTGGCGCTACCGGATCCGCGCCGACGTGCCGCGCTTCTTCCAGCTGCTGCGCACCGGCTTGGTCAACTGCAGCGCCGTCTACACGACGCTGACCGGGTTCTCCTACTACTACATGGGCCTCGGCAACGAGATCGGTTCGGACTCGGCCAACGGCTACCCGAACTCGATCCCCACCTCGCTCATGCCGTGGGGCAGCGGTTCGGGGGCGTGGGGCTACATGAACACCATCACCTGGTACCGCAGCCTGCCGCGCGACATGAACTGGTTCACCCCGAGCTGGAACGGCCAGCCCTGGCTGGGTGAGCTGTATCCGGACAGCGCGTCGGCGGCGTGGCTCGCCGCGGGCAACCTGCCGGCGACCGCGTTCTTCCAGTACCACGACCAGGTCGTGTACCAGAACGGCGTGTGCCAGGCCTACGGCGTGCTCATGCAGCCGCAGCGCCAGATCTGCGCCGAAGAGGGCTGCACCAGCTTCTTCAACATCGGCACCTCGTCGTCGACCTTCCACCACCACTTCTGGGACGGCACCTCGACCCTGGTGGGGGCGGGCCTCGACATCGGCTCGCGCTTCAACTTCCCGATGCCGGCCTCGGCACCCAGCAACCGTCCGTTCCGGATCGACACCAACTTCCACGGCACGGTGGGCGAGGAGTGGAGCTACGACCCGTACCAGGGCTCCGGCCGCTTCTCGGCGCGTCTGGCGAAGGTCTACTACAACCACCCGGCGTCGGGTGGCACCGGCTCGGGCCTGGTCGAACTGCGCAACCCGGGCAACACGCGCTCGGCCTACGTCGCGGTCAACGGCATCTCCAACGCGGTCGCCAGCGGCTCGTCGTTCATCGCCAAGTATTCGGTGCTGACCATGGTGCAGTCGTTCCTCGAGGGGGCCGACCCGACCATGTCGCACGGCATGACCCAGCTGCCGCGCGTCGAGATCGAGTCGCCCACCGAGATCACCGAGCTGGTCAACCCGTCGGCGATCCAGATCCGCTACGGCGTGACCTGGCGCCGCTGGGACGGTCAGACCTACACGTCGTCGACGCCGTTGACCTTCTCGCAGCCGGAGTCGGACCTCGACTACGTGGTGATGTACTCGCGCGACAACGGCGCCACTTGGCTGATCTGCGGCAACGACCACGTGGCAACGCCGGGGGTGCGTCCGACCAACCCCCTCGACATCGTCATGGACGGTGGCACCGGTACCGAGACCTTCGGCTGGCCGGTGCCGGTGGCCAGCTTCCCGCAGGGCACCTACGTCGTGCGTGTGGAGTGCTACCGGCGCGGTCTGTCGCTGCACTACGCGCAGCACCAGGTCCGCATCTTCATCAACCGCTGAGACGGACCATGCAAGACAACCGCCAGACGCGCGAACGCCAGCAAGGCTACACGCTGCTCGAGGTCCTGATCTCGAGCGTCATCCTCGTCTCGATGATCCTGGTGGTCACGAGCCTGAGCAAGTCGGGTTCTGACGCCGAGCGCTATGCGTCGCGCCTCACCCGCGCCACCGAGATCTGCCAGGAGATCATGGACGAACTGCGGCGCGGCCTGTCGTCGTCGGTGCGCGTGTTCCACAACGACGCGGTCGGCAACGCCTACGCCAACCTGCTCGACCTGCCGGCGACCGCCCCGCGCATCGGTTCGCGCCTGCCGACGCTGCGCCCGAGCGGCATCTTCGAGCGGGAGCCGACCGGGCAGCAGTACTCGGGCAACTCGCTGGTCTTCGCCCGCCACACCTGGACCGACACCTACCTGGCGACCAGTGGGCGTACGTTCAACGTCGACGTGTACCGCGTGCACGCCTACTACCTGCGTCAGGACGGTGACGGTCTCGTGGCGGGGGCCGGCATCGGTTTGAACTTCGCGCGCTTCGTCAGCGAGCCGCTGGCCGACGGCAAGCAGATCGACGCGATTGCCGACGCCACCGACAGGCGTGACGTCCTGCGCCTGCTCCATGCCGGCCGCACCACCACGGACCTCATGACCCAGCCGGACCCCGTGCACGCCACGCTCGAGGTGGTCTGGCGCCTGGGCGAGGACCCGGCCACGACCGGCACCCTGCGCCAGGTGAGCGCCGGCGGCACGCTCAGCAACTCGCGCGGCGCGACGTGGAAGCTGCTGCGCGACGCCTCGCGCTCGAACGACGGCCTGGTGTTCTACCGACATCATTCGGTGGCGACCAACTGGGCGCCTCCGGCCTACGGCGTCGGCCAGTTCAGCCAGATCGACAACAGCGGCGACGGCTTCCCGCACGGCTTCGAGACCCAGCTCATCGGGCCGGCCTCGGCGCGCCAGCTGCTCCTCCGCATGTGCGTGGTGAGCACCAACCGGGCCGGACACCGCGCCTACGCCCGACAGGAGATCATCCAGGACTGCCGCGACATCTGACCGGCGGTCTCCAGGCGGCAGGAGCCGGGTCAGACGATGGCCCTTGCGGGGAGCCGGCCCACCCCCTAGTCTCCTCGCCCCTCCAAGATGGAAGACACCCTCCCTCAGCAGCTCGTCCGCCTCGTCGGCGGCTCGTTCCAGAAGACGGCGTTGCTGCAGAAGCGTGTGCGCGAACTCGTCCGTGGCCAGAAGCCGCTGTTCGAGACCCGCGAGCGCAACTACATCCGGATCGCCGCCGAGGAGATGAAGCGGGGGCTGATCGAACTGGTGCCCGACGAAGAGGACACCGCGCCGCCGCCGGTGAATCTGTAGCGCGGCCAGCCGCGGCGTTTGGTCAGTCGCGCCGGTCGGTCCGTTGGGGGAGCCTGACCACCCGGGCTCCGATCGTTCGGAACTACCGGTATCCGACCTCTCTGGTCCTGCTGCCGCCACCATCCGTTCGAATGGTGAGATGCGGCCGTCGCCAAGGGGCGCGCACCTGCGCCGAGCCAACGGGTGACGTCGTAGCGCGCATCGCGTCGGGCCTGCGGCGCACGGGTTGAGCCCGGGTGCCCGGCTGCTCGATAGGGCCGATCGGAGAAGCTCCGATCGGTTCATGATGGAAGGTAGCCCGGGACGCAGCGGTGGCGGCGGCATCCGCCGACTTGGCGAGTTCGTCCTCCTCGACGAGTTGGGCCGCGGCGGCATGGGCGTGGTGTTCCGTGCGCGGCAAGAGACCCTCGGCCGGATCGTGGCGGTCAAGGTGCTGCCCTCCTTCGCCGGGCTCGACCGCGACGCCGTCGCTCGCTTCCGCCGCGAGGCCGAGACCGCGGCCCGCATCGCCCATCCAGGCATCGTGCCGGTGTTCGCGGTGGGCGAGGACCAGGGCACCTACTACTACGCGATGGAGCTGGTGGACGGTCCGCCGCTCGAGTCGATGCTCGGGGAGCTCGAGGGGCGCAACCCGTCGCGTCTGCTCGGCACGCTGGCCGAAGAGACGACCCTGGGCGAGCGCTGCCCCGCCTACGGCCGCGGCCACTGGCCGGGCGCACCGATGGGGGCGCGCTACGCCGTGTCGTGCGCGGCCATCGCCGCCGACCTGGCGAACGCCTTGTGCGTGGCGCACCGCGCCAACGTCATCCACCGCGATCTCAAGCCCTCCAACGTGCTGCTGTCCTCGAGCGGGCGGCCGATGATCGTCGACTTCGGCCTGTCGCGCGATCAGACCGCGGTCGGACTGACGCAGAGCGGCGACGCCGTGGGCACGCCTTCGTACATGGCGCCGGAGCAGGCCTACGGGCTGAAGGACCTCGACGCACGCGTCGACGTGTACGGGCTCGGCGCGACCCTGTACGAGATGCTGACGCTGCAGCCGCCGTTCGACGGAGCCCACGCCGCCGAGATCATGCGCCGCATCATCGAGGACGAACCGGCGCCGGTGCGCGCGCTCAACTCGCGCGTGCCGCAGGACCTCGCGGCGATCGTGCACAAGTGTCTGGCCAAGAATCGCGACCTCCGTTACCCGGCGATGGAGGCGGTCGACCTCGACCTGCGCGCCTTCCTCGAAGGACGCGCCACCCAGGCGCAGGCGCCGAGCGTGGCTCGCCGCCTGGTGTCGTTCGGGTTGCGCCATCGGCGCGGCATCGGCGTCGCGGCGGCGACGACCACCGTGCTGTCGCTGGGCGGAGTCGTCATGGGGGTGTGGAGCGGCTCGCGGATGCGCGAAGCGGGCATGGAGCAGCTCACCCTGGCGCGCGACGAGCTGGTGATGCACGGCAACCTGGAGACGGCCCAGGAGTGCTACGGGCGTGCCAACCAACTGCTCGCCGATCCGGCGACCGTCGGCACCGCCCGTCAGCAGCACCTGCAAGCGGCGTTCGACGCCTGGTACGCGCAGGCGGACCGGCGGCCGTGGCTGATGCGGCTCTTGAACTCGATACCACCCGAGCTGCGCACTCCGCGCTGGGCGGCACTGGAGCGCCGCCTGCGCGGCGAGGCGCAGTGCCGGCTCGAGGGCTACCTCTTGGACGCGGGCACCGACGTGTCGTTGACCCGCTTCGACGGCGAGCGTTTCGTGCCCGTCGAGGGCGGTTGGCCGGAGGACGGCATGCTCGCCACGGGGCACTACGTGGCGCGCCTCGAGCGACCCGGCTTGGCGCCGACGGCCCTGGCGTTCACCGTCGGCCGCGACGTCGCGCAGACCGTGGTCGCACCGCAGCTGAGCGTGGCCGCGGTGCACGAGGACGAGGTGCTGGTGGCGAGCGACGAGCCGGCGCGCGCCTTCCTGCTGGCGCGCACGGAGATGTCGGGCAAGGAATTCGAGGCGCTGACGGGCGGCCTGCCGCCGGAGCAGCGCGCCGAGTTCGCCGACGTCGAGGTCGGCGAGGAGCACCTGCCGGTGAGCAACCTGTCGCTGCGCCAGGCGCGGACTCTCGCGGCGCTGGCGGGCGGCCATCTGCCGTCGCTCGCCGAGTACCAGCTGGCGGGACGCGCGGGCGCCCCGGCCGCGACCATGCGCTACCCGTGGGGCGGCACCTTCGACGACAGCCGGGTGCACGCCGACCCGGTTCGCTCCTCGCGGCCGGGCCCCGTCGACTCGCGACCTTCGGGAGCGTCGCCGTTCGGCATCCTCCATCTCGTCGGCAACGTCGCCGAGTTCGTCGGGGCGGGAGGCGGCGACTCGGTCTGGCTGGCTGGCGGCGACTTCCTGTCCGGCCGGGACCAGGCGACCCTGGATGCGCACACGGTGGTGCTCGACTTGGACCAACCGCAGCGCCGCGGCGGTGTGCGGGTGGCGCGCGTCGCGCCGGTGGGCGCCGAGGCCAACGCGGCGGCGGCCGCGGCCGCCGAGACGCGCTTCGAGTCGCTGTGGAAGGACGGCTCGGTGGTCTTGATGCAGGACTGGGACATCGACGCCAACGGCGCCGCTCGCTCGCGTCTGCGGCTCGCTGGCTTCCACCGCGAAGGCGTGCGCCGGTTGGGCGTGCCGGTTGCCACCCCCGGCTTTCTGCAGAACGACGTGCCCGAGTGCCGGCTGGGCGGCGGGCCGCCCGAGCGCGTCGTACCCGAGACCCGCGGCGGCGAGACGATCCTCAACATCGACGTCGACAAGCTGGTGGCGCGCCAGCTCTACCGCATCGACGTCACCTGCGCGTTGACGCCGGTCACCGGGCTGCTCGGGCGCGCCGACGGCTACGTCCTGCAGGTGCCGCTGAAGGCGACCGGCCGGACTCCGAACTACTACCGAGTCACCCTGCCGCCGCGCAGCACCATCGACGAGGTCGACCCGCCGCCGACCGCGTTCTACGCGGTGAAGGACCGTCCGGTGCTCACCTGGGAGTTCCCGCCCGATGGCGGCGGCGACCGCGCGTTCTCGGGTGTGGTCCGCTTTCGCAAGGACGGTTTCTTGAGCGCGCGTTGGCCGACCAAGGCGGAGGCGATGCGAGTCGCCGGCCGGCTCTTCACGGCGCTGCGCGCGCGCGACACCGCGACTCTGCGCGACATGCTCGACCCGTCCTTCGTGATGGCTCCGTCGGGTGCCACCGCCGCGATCCTCACCGACGGGCGCGGCACCGTGCGCGAGTGGTTCGACAACGTCCGCTTCGTCGACGTCACGGCGGTGGGCGCGGTCAACACGGCGGAGCTGGTGGTCGATTGGCACGCCGGCGACAAGACCGCCAAGGGCTGGCCCCTGCGCGTGCACTGGCGCAACGACGGCAACCGCGCCCGAGTCCTCGAGGTCTCGCCGGCAGGACGCAGCGACACCGGGCGCATCGAGCAGGGTGCCTACGTGCACGACGCCGTGCTCCTGCGCATCGACTCGGGCGCCGACTTCACCCTGTCGCGCATGGTGGGGCACCTGGCGCCGCTCCAAGTCGAGCTGCGGCCGAACCCCCTCGATCGACCGTGCTTCGTCATGGTGCTGGGCCGCTACGAGGACAAGGACACCGACGAGGCCGCGGTCTGGCAGGTCCTGTCGGGAGGGACGCACGTCGTCGACGGCAACCAACGCAGCCTCGGGCAGAGGCCCGGCAAGTTCGCCGACTACCCGGCCGTGATCGAGGACTGGGTGTTCGCGGCCGGACCGGGCTACCGGCGCGAGCGCTGGCTGAAGGTGAGCTCCGGTCGCCGGCGCCTGCTCATCCGCATGGTGGCGCTGGGCGACAGCGCCGACCTGGCCAGCCGGGCGTTCGAGCGCGCCGAAACGTGGTTCGACGGGTTGCTGCCGCGCCTGCACCTCGACTGACGCGGCCGATCCCTCGGGACGATCCTTGGCCGATCCTGTGGCGACAGTCTCGTTTCGGGACGCGGCCGGAGTGGGTCGGGGGTGGGCGCAAGCCGACCACCGCAATCTGCCGATGACTCAATCGGAGTGGTACCCGACATGCGCTTCCTGGCTCTCGTCCTCCCCGTGATCCTGGCGTCTGCCTTGCCGGCGCAGTCGTCCGAGGTGCACCCCGACAAACAGCGTGTCCTCGAGGAAGTCCTGCGCAAGCGCGACGACATGCGCAGCGGCAAGACGGGTCGCTTCAACGTCCGCGTGCGCGTCAAGCTGAAGAACGGCGCCAAGCTCAACGGCGTGGTCAAGAACGGGCGTCTGGTCGAACGCGAGGAGGGGATCGACTTCGTCGAGACCGACCGCCAGAGCCCCGATGCCGGCATCCGGCTCTACTACTTCGACGAGACCACCAGCTTCGTCTTCCTGCGCTGGGAGGACATCGCCCAGCACAAGGTGCTGGTGCGACTGACGGACGACGAGGTGCGGGCGATCGAGCGCGAGTTCGCCGAACGCGAGCGCAAGCGGCGCGAGGTGGAGGCTCAGCTGCGGGCGGCGCGCTCGAAGCAGACCGGCGAGAAGAAGGGCGAGCAAGGCGAGGTTCCGGCCAAGGTCGTCGACGACGTCGGCAAGAGCGAGGAAGCCGAGCCCAGCACGCCGCTGCTGACCGAGTTCCCGGCGAGCGAGGGCTGGGGCGAGACCAGGGTCAAGGAGATCGAGCGGCGGCGCATCGCGGTGGGGGTGTTTCCCAACGCCAAGGAGAAGCGTTTCCTCGAGGTGTACGGCGAGTGGAAGCAGCAGGCCGCGGCGCGCCAGGCCTACGAGGCGAAGGTCACCAAGCCGGCGCCGCCGGCGCGCGGCTCCAAGTAGGCAGCGCGCCGATCCGGCGCAGCCAGCACGCCGTTCCGCGGGCGCGGTGCGCGCGCTATGGTTGCGCCGATGCAGACCGCTTTCCTGTTCACCGGTCAGGGCTCGCAGTTTGCCGGCATGGGCCGCGAGTTGGCCGAGCGCTATCCGGCGGCGCGCGAGGTCTTCGCGATCGCCGACGAGGCGCTGGGCCAGCCGCTGTCGCAGATGTGCTTCAGTGGGCCGGACGCAGAGCTGGCACTGACCGCGAACACCCAGCCGGCGACCCTGGCGGTGGCGACGGCGGCGTATCGCGCCCTCGGTCGCCGGCCGCACGTCGCCGCCGGTCACTCGCTCGGCGAGTATGCGGCGCTGGTTGCCGCCGAGGCGTTCGAGCTCGGTGACGCCGTCAGGCTGGTACGCGAGCGCGCGCGGCGCATGCAGGAGGCCGTACCGGTCGGCGTGGGCGGCATGGTCGTCTTGCGCAAGATGACGCTCGACGACGCCAAACGGCTGGTCGCCGGGGTCACGGACGGCGTCTGCGAGATCGCCAATGTCAACGCGCCGGGCCAGGTCGTGGTGTCGGGCGAGACGGCGGGCATGCGCCAGCTCATGCAGCTGGCGCCACCCAAGGCCGCGCTCGAGCTCCCGGTCTCGGTGCCCTTCCACTGCTCGCTGCTGCAGGACGCTGCCGCCGGCTTCGCCGACGTACTGGCGGCGGTACCCATGCGCGACCCGGCGTTCCCGGTCTGGTGCAACGTCGACGCCAAGCCGGTGACCACCGCCGCGGCGGCGCGCGACGCGTTGCGGCGGCAGTTCGCCGGCGCGGTGCTCTGGCAGGCCTCGCTCGAGGGCATGCTGCAGGCCGGGGTGCGCCGCTTCGTCGAGTTCGGGCCCAAGGCGCCGCTGGTGAAGATGGCGATCCAGACCGCCAACCATCTCTCGATCGAGGGAGTCGCTACGCACGCTGCCACGACGCCCGAAGAAATCGAGGCGGTGCGCGCGCTGGACATGGAGTGAGCGCCGGCTTCACCCTGGGCGCGGTGGCCGGCGCGATCACGGCGCCGCTCGGTTGGCTCTACGGGGCCGCCATGGCGCTGCGCAACGTCGCCTACGACCGGCACTCGGCCGCGCGCCTGGGGGTGCCGGTGGTGTCGGTCGGCAACCTGGCAGCGGGCGGCACCGGCAAGACGCCGCTGGTGGTGAGCCTGCTCGAGCGGGCCTACGCCGCCGGCCGGCGCCCTGGCGTCCTGGCGCGCGGCTACGGTCGCGCCGCCGGCGCCGAGCTCAACGACGAGGGGATGCTGCTCGCCGGTCGCTTCCCGGGCCTGCTGCAGGTGCAGGACCCGGACCGGGTGCGCGGTGGGCGCCAACTCGTCGCGCGCGGCGCGGACTGGGTCGTGCTCGACGACGGCTTCCAGCACCGTCGCCTGCACCGCGACGTCGACCTGGTCTGCCTCGATGCGATGCACCCGTTCGACCGCGTCCTGCCGGCAGGTCTGCAGCGCGAGTTCGCCTCCGGTCTTCGGCGTGCCAGCGCGGTGGTGCTGACGCGCGCCGACGCGCTCGACGCCAGGGCCCGTGCCGATCTCGTGCGCGCGGTCGAGCGCCGTGCCCGCCGGCCGCTGCCCGTGTTCGCCAGCGCGCACGCGCCGCTCGACCTGGTGGAACAGCCCGAAGGCTCGACCGTGCCGCTGGCACGCCTGCGCGGGCGCCGGGTCGTCCTGCTGTCGGCGATCGCGCGGCCACAGCGTTTCGCTGCCACCGTCGCGACTCTCGGAGCCGAGGTGATCGAAC
Organism: Planctomycetota bacterium; assembly: GCA_041398565.1. GTDB lineage: Bacteria > Planctomycetota > UBA1135 > UBA1135 > UBA2386 > DATGPD01. Next base: position 2,263,276 of record JAWKUN010000002.1, read on the forward strand.
ACGTGGTGCGGCGCGACCATTCGACGGTCGCCGCGGGCGAGCTCGAAACCCTGGCACAGCGCGCGGCTGCGCGCGATGCTTGCCTGCTCGTGACCGAGAAAGACGCCGTGAAGATGGTGGGCCTGCCCACGCCCCGCCTCGTGCTGCGCATCGCGCTGCGCTTCGAGGAACCGTTGCCGGACGAGCTCCTGCTGCTGCGATGAGCGAACTCCCCGGCAGGCGCATCACCTGGCGACACCGGCTCGAGTACGGTCTGGTGCGGGCCGTGGCGGCCGTCGTCGCCGCTCTGCCCGAGCGTTTCGCCTACGCGGTGGTCGGGGGCGCTGGTCGCCTCTTCTTCCGCTTCGCCAAGGGCCGGCGCAAGCTGGCGCTGCGCTTCTTGCGGCAGGCGTACGGAGCGAGCGTGCCCGAGCGCGATCTCATGCGTCTGGCGGCAGCAGCGACCGCGAACTTCTTCAAGGTCGGCCTGGATGGGCTGCGCTTGCTGCCGCTGGTGGAGCGCGGCCGCCTGGCCGAGCGTGTCGAGATGGGCGATCTGCCGCAGCGCTTCCCGCCGCCGCCCTTCCTGGTCCTCACCGCCCACCTCGGCTGCTGGGAGGCGGGGGCCATGGCACTCGCCACGCTGGGCTACGACGTGCACGCGGTGGTGAAGGCACCGCGCAACCCGCTGCTCGACCGCTGGATGGTGGAGAGCCGCCGCCGGGCCGGCATCCACATCCACCCGCGGCGCGGCGGCATCCGTCGGCTGGCGCGCGCGCTCGCCGGCCGCGGCGTGGCGGCGATGGTCGTCGACCAGAACCAGCGCCTGCGGCCGGTCATCGCGCCGTTCTTCGGCGCGCCGGCACGCTGCGAGCGGTCGGCGGCCAAGCTGGCGCTGCGGCGCGGCTGTCCCGTGGTGGTCGCCGGGGTGGTGCGCGTCGGGACAGGGATGCACTTCAGGGGGATCATGGTCGATCCCATCGAGCTCGACCGCACCGGGGACGCGCAGCACGACCTGGTGACGGCCACCACGCAGATCAACCGCGCCCTCGAAGCGCTCATCCGGCAGGCGCCCGACCAGTACCTGTGGATCCACGATCGCTTCCGCGGCGCGCCGGCGGCCGAGCCGCGGGCGACGCAGGCCGAGGGGACGGCGGCAGTCGGCGAGGTGACCTAGAGGAGTGCGCGTCACGGGATCCATCCGTGGCGGAGCCGCGCCCGTCCGACGGATCCTGCTCGACGTTCCGTCCGACGTCCCGCTCGGCGTGGCCCCGTCGGCCTGTCGGCCCTAATCTCCGCGCCCGCGGATGCACCCTCTCGCTCGTACCCTCACCGACCTGCCGTCGCTTCCCATCTTGGTGGTGGGCGACCTCGTCCTCGATTGCTACATCGACGGCAGCGCCAGCCGCGTGTCACCGGAAGCGCCCGTGCTGGTCTTCGAGACCGGAGCGCACCGCTACCTGCTGGGCGGTGCCTGCAACGTCGCCGCCAACCTCGTGGCGCTCGGAGCCAAGGCCACCGTCCTGGGAGTCGTCGGCGCCGATGCGGCCGGTGGCCAGCTCCTCGACCTCATGCAGCGGGGTGGCATCGAGACCGACGCCGTCGTGCGCGACGCCTCGCGCCCGACGACGAAGAAGACGCGCTACGTCTCGCGCACCGCGCAGGTGTTGCGCGTCGACGAGGAGAAGAGGCATCCGGTGGCGGACGACGTGGCCGAGCGTGTGCTGGCGACCCTGAACCAGCGGCCGTTCCCGTTTCGTGGTGTCTTGCTCTCCGACTACGGCAAGGGCGTGCTGACCCGCGACGTCATCCGCGCGGCCGTCGAAGCAGGGCGCGCCGCCGGGGTGCCGGTGGTCGTCGATCCCAAGGGACGTGACTACTCGATCTACCGCGGCGTCGACCTGTTGACCCCGAACCGGGAGGAGGCCGAGACGGCGACGGGGATCGCCATCGGCGGCCTCGACGACCTGCGCCGCGTCGCCGTCCGCATGCGCGAGATCACCGGCGTGCGCACGGTCACCGTCACTCTCGGCAAGGACGGCATCTTCTTCGAGACCGAGGCCGGAGAAGCGCACGTCATCCCCACGGAAGCGCGGGCGGTGTTCGACGTCACCGGCGCCGGCGACACGGTGATCTCGGTGTTGACCCTGACGCAGGCCGCCGGTTTGCCGATCGCCGACTCGCTGCGCTTGGCCAACGTCGCTGCCGGCGTCGTCGTCGGGCGGTTCGGCACCTGGGCGGTGTCCCGGCGCGAGATGCTCGAGGTGATGGGACACCGCGCACCGGGCAAGATCCTGGAGCGGGCCGAGGCGGTTTCGGTCGCGGCGCGCCTGCGGGTCGAGGGGAAACGCCTCGTCTTCACCAACGGTTGCTTCGACATCGTCCATTCCGGACACACGCAGTACCTGCAGCGGGCGCGCGACTACGGCGATGCCCTGATGGTGGCGGTCAACAGCGACGCCAGCGTGCAGCGGCAGGGCAAGGGGGCCGACCGACCGATCAACCCCCTGGCCGAACGGATGGTGGTGCTGGCCGCCCTCCAGTCGGTGGACTTCGTCGTGCCGTTCGATGAAGACACCCCTCACGACCTCATCCGCGAGGTCACCCCGCACGTGCTGGCGAAGGGCGAGGACTGGCGCGACAAGGGGGTGGTGGGACGCGAGTGGGTCGAGGCGCACGGCGGGCAGGTCGTGCTGGTGCCGCTGGTTCCCGGGCGGTCGACCAGCGCGGTGATCGAGCGCATCCGGGGCGGCGCCGGATGAGTCGGCCTGCCGCGACCGGACACCACGAATGCGCTCCGAGCCGGAACGGCCTTGGTTACCGAGCGCGCGCGACAGTATGGTGCTGCCTCGATCGCGTTCCCGTTCGTTAGGAGCAGCTGTTGGTCGTCGTTCCACGCAAGGTACGTTCCAAGGACAAGATCATCCCAGACGTCAAGAGCCTGGGTTTGGTGCTCGAGGGTTTGCGCGCCCAGGGCAAGGTCATCGTGCTCACCAACGGCGTGTTCGACCTGTTGCACGTCGGCCACGTGCGCTGCCTCGAGGACGCGCGGGCGCGCGGCGACTTCTTGGTCGTCGCGGTGAACTCCGACAAGTCGGCGGAGAAGCTCAAGGGCAAGGGCCACCCGATCCACGACGAGGACGAGCGCATGGAGCTGATCTCGGCGCTGTGGTTCGTCGACTACGTGACCTGCTTCGATGGCGACACGGCCGACGAGGTCTTGCGCGTGTTGAAGCCGGACGTGTACGCGAAGGGGACCGACTACTCGGCGAGCACGCTGCCCGAGAAGGGCACGGTCAAGGAGTTGGGCATCAAGCCCGCCTTCGTGGGGGACAAGAAGACCCACTCGACCAGCAAGATCATCGCCAAGATCCGCAAGAAGAAGCTCGACTGAAGGTCCGACTCGAGTCGCGGGTCGAGCAGCGCCGCTGTGCGCGGACGCTATGATCGGGCGGTGATCGCCACGGTCCCTTCGGATCCCCTGGGTCGTTTCATCGCCATCGCCAGCGAACTCGCGGCGCACAAGCGCTGGTGGGAAGGTCCGACTCTCGTGCGCTACGCGGCGCTACCGCTGGTTCTGGCGCCGGGGGCGCCGGCTGCGCTGGCCGAACGCGTCGATTGCGAGGGTGGCGCGCTGGTGAAGGAGCAGGGTTGGTTCAGCGACCTACGCGGCGGCATGCGCTTCTTCGTCGCCGGCTGGTTGGTGGCGTCGGGTCGCGTGCCGAGCGGCTTCACGTCGGCGTGCGAGGCCATCCGCGAGCGGCTGCGCGCGGCGTCGGTGCGCCGCGGCGGCGCCTACGAGGTGGTGGCCATCACCATGTTGCACGTGGCCGGTGGCGGCGACGAGACGACCGTGCAGCGGTTGCAGCAGATCTACGAGATGATGCGTCGGCACCACTGGTGGTTGACCGGGCCGGACGATCTGCCGGCCTGTGCGCTCCTGGCGCTGCGCGGCGGCGACGTGCCGGGCATCGAGGCCCGCGTCGAGGGTGTCTACGAGCGTCTACGCCAGCACGGAATCTCGGCGGGATCGGGACTGCAGATGGCGTCGCACATCGCGTGTCTGGTGCCGGCCAGCGAGGCCGATGTCGTGCAGCGCTTCGTGGCGCTGCACAGCGGCTTCAAGGCGAACGGGGTGCAGATGTGGGACAGCGATCTCGACGAGATCGCCTTGCTGTGTCTTCTCGACCAGGATGCCGAGACGACGGTGCGCACGGTGCTCGACCATCGGGCCGAGCTGAAGGCGAAGCTGCGGGTGAGCGGGCCGACCGTCGACTTCTCGCTCGCCTGCGGCACGGCCTTCTTGGCCGCGCATGCCGGGGTGGACCTCGATCGTCGGCTGTCGCTCGACATCGAGCTGGCGAACTTCGCCATGGCGGCCAACGCCGCGCGCATCCACGAGGCGGCGAAGCAGGCGTCCCACGGCGCCTCCTGAGCCGGGACGTGCGACCAGGGGCGGATCCGCTGCAGGCGGCCGGCGACAGTCCGTGACCCTGGCGACGGCGGGCTGCGGGCGGGTCCTTGCGTCGCGGTCGGCGCTCCCGTAATCGACGGGCATGCTCGCGTCGCTGGCGGTCGCTTCCCATCCGCTGCTGTGCTTGCACGGCTTGGCGGCCGAGTTCGCCGTGCCGCTGGCGCAGGTGCCGGCGCTGGTCTCCGACCCGCTGGCCGTGCCGGTGCCCGCGGACGTGCCGGCGGCCGACGATGCGGTCCGCGCGCGCATCCGCGATCTCTTGCGGCACGGAGGCTTCAAACCCACCGGACGCAGCAAGCCGTCGAGCGAGTACTTGCTGCGTGCCCTCGCCGAGGACCAGTGGCCTCAGGTCAACGCGGCGGTCGACATCGCCAACCTGGTGTCGTTGCGGTCCGGGGTCCCGATCAGCGTGGTCGATCTCGACCGCGTGGAGCCGCCGTTGCGCATCGCCGCCGCGCCACTGGGCAGCCGCTTCGTGTTCAACGCGTCGGGTCAGGTGATCGACGTCGGCGGCTTGCTCGGCCTCAGCGATGCGCAGGGGCCGTGTGCGAACGCCGTGAAGGACGCGCAGCGCAGCAAGACCGACGCATCGACGCGCCGGGTGCTCGTCCTGCTGTGGGGGCACATCGACGACGCTGCGCGGGTGGAGGCTGCGGCGCGCTGGGCGAGCGAGCTGCTGCGGGCGTTGCTGCCACCGGGCGGCAGTCGCGTCGAGCCGGTGGCCTGCGCGCCGGAGGCAGGGACGTGAGCACGCTCGCGCAACGGACCTTGTTCATCACCGGCGCCAGCCGTGGCATCGGCAAGGCCATCGGTCTGCGCGCGGCTCGCGACGGCGCCAACGTCGTGATCGCCGCCAAGAGCGATCGGCCGCACCCGAAGCTCCCCGGCACCATCCACACGGCCGCGGCGGAGATGGAGGCGGCGGGCGGTCGGGCGCTCGCCGTCGCCTGCGACATCCGCGACGCCGAGCAAGTGCAGGCGGCGGTGACGCGCGCCGCCGAGGTGTTCGGTGGCATCGACATCCTGGTGAACAATGCCAGCGCCATCTCTCTCACCGGCACCGCGCAGACGCCGATCCGGCGCTACGACCTCATGCATCAGGTGAACGCCCGCGGCACGTTCCTGTGCACCCAGGTGGCGCTGCCGCACTTGCAGCGCGGCACCAACCCGCACGTGCTCAACATCGCCCCGCCCCTCAACCTCGCCCCTGACTGGCTGGCGCCGCATGTCGCCTACACGATGGCCAAGTACGGCATGTCGATGTGCGCGCTCGGCATGGCCCGCGAGTTCGCACCGCTCGGGATCGCGGTGAACTGCCTGTGGCCACGCACCGTGATCGCCACCGCGGCCCTGGCTCTACTGCCACACGTCGATCCTGGGCAATGCCGCACCCCCGAGATCATGGCCGACGCCGCCCACGCCATCCTCGTGCGCGACGCCCGCGCCTGCAGCGGCAACTTCTTCATCGACGACGACGTCCTGCGCGCCGACGGCACCACCGACTTCACCCCCTACGCCGTCGACCCCACCCGCCCCCTTGCCCCCGACCTCTTCCTGTAACAGAGTGGAGTCAGGCTCCTCCTTGTTGTTTTGCTACGGGTTTTCACCAATGAACATCCCCACGCTCCGCTCCTTCCTTCTCGTTTCGTGGATCGCGGCGACGCTCGGCGCGCAGGGTAGCCAGCAGCCGCTGGGTGGTGGTTGTGCCAACCGCACTCCGCCCTCGGTGAGCGGGGCGCTCGCCATCGGCACGCCGCTGCAGATCGACGACCCGGGCTGCTTCACCGGCCAGGGTGGCTTCGGCGTCATGGCCTTCGGTGCTCCCCTCGCCGCCCACCTGCCGTTGACCCTCAACTCGTCGATCCGCGGATTCGAGACGTGCTTCGTCGCGGTCACGCCGACCGTGCTGGCCGACGTCACCAGCGTGCGGTTTCCGTTGCTCGTGCCGATCCCCAACGTGCCCGCTCTGCGCGGCGTGCAGGTCGGCCTGCAGACCATTTGCCGCGAATGCGGCTTCGCCGGCTGCTTCGAGCTGTTGACGCAGGGACTCGGAGTCACGATCGGCTGAGCCAGCCGTCGGCGGGTCAGAAGCCGTCGATCCGGGTGAAGCCGCCGCCGCCGGATCCGCGGCTGCCGCCGCCGCCGCCGCCGCGACCGCCACCGACCCTGAAGTCGCTGCGCCGCGTTCCCGAGCGCATCACGCTCCGTTGCGCCGACGCGCGCAGCGCGGCGCCGACCACGTGCCCCATGGCCTCGAGCAGGACGCGTGAGCCCGTGCCGAGCTGGCCGCCGCCGAACACCCCAGTGCCGATCTCGACCGACGGCGCCGGCCGCTCGAACTGCTGTCTGCGTCGCAGCTCGTTCCACACGTCGTCGATGCCCGACGCCCCCTGCTCGAAGCGCGCCATCGCACCGTCGAGATCGAGCCCCTGGAAGCGTGACCGGCTGGCATCGAAGTTGGCCTCGCGGAACCGGCGCGCCAAGCGTTCGAGGTCGATGGCACGCCCCTCGAGTTCGGTGCGCTGCGCCGACAACGCCTGGAGCCGCAGGCTCAGATCGGCTTCCTCGCCACGCGCGGCCGCGATCTCGGTGACCAGCGCGTCGTCCTGCGGCTCCGGCGTGATGCGCGCCCGCTGCTCGAGCGCCCGGGTCTCCGTGTGCTCGAGAAAGCCGCGCAACGTCACCAGCGCCTCGGCGTGGTACTTGCCGTCGGCGGCCTCGGCGCGCGCCAACTCCTCGCTCACCTGACGGTGCGCCTGCTGCGCCTCGGTCATCGCCTGGACCAGGCGGTCGCGTTCGCTGCCCAGAGCCTCGCCCTCGGCGAGCACCGCGGGCAGGCCCACCGCAGCGGCCGCCTGTGCCTGCTTGCCTTGCAGGCTCTGCATCACCGGTTCGAACTCCTCGTGCCGCCGTTTCACCTCGGCTGCCACGAGTTCGGGGGTGACACGGAGGAAGTCGTAGCCCTGCTTGGCGCGCGCGAAGTCGACGAGGCCGGCGACCCAGCGATCCAAGCGGCGGATCAGCCCGCGACCTCGATACTCCGCCGTGCCGTAGTCGCGCTTGACCAGGTACTGGAAGAGGCGGCTGCGCTCGTAGGCCGGGAGCTTGTCGGCTGCCTCGCGCGCGATGGCCTGGGCCCGCTCCTCGTCGCGCGCCAGCTCGCGCTCGGTCTCGGCGGCGCGTTTGGCCAGCGGTTCGAACTCCGGATCGCGTTCCAGCAGCTTGGCCGCGTCGGCTTCGAGCGCGGCGCGCCGTTGCACGCACACATCGAGGCGAGCGGTGACGTCGTGGAGCGTCGCCTCGTGCTCGGCGAGCACTTTGGTGAGCGCGGCGCCCTGCTCGCGCAGACTGGCCACCTCCGCGCGCTGTCGCTCCTGAACGGCGCGCAGCTGCGCTTGCACGCCGGCTGCGTTGTTCTCGATCGAGCGATCGTCCAGGGTCGGCAGATAGTGCTCGGCCAGGCGTTGCACGCTGGCGGTCCGTCGGGTCATCAGGTCCTGCGTGCGTTGCTGCACGTTACGCAGTTCGCTGGCGACCGTGTCGACTTCGTTGCGGGCGCCGGTCGCCCGCTGTTGGAGGTCACGGTAGACCTCGGATCCGTGGCGAGCACTCATACCGAGGTGATCTGTCGCGTCTTGGTGAGGGGAGGACCATCGGTGGTGCGGCGCATCACTACCTGCTCGTGGCGATGACCGCGTCGTTTGCGCGCGAACACGTCATCGTCGATGATGCCGTCGCGCCGCTTGTCGGCGGCGACGCGGTCATACACCTCCTTCGGTACCTCTTCGCCCCATTTGTCGACCAGGCGCACGGTGTTGGTCTCGGCGTCGCGAATCGACCGGCGCAGCACCTTGCCCGTTTCGGTCACGGCTTCGACCACGAGGTAGTAGCCGGACACGCGCCCGTCGATGCCGCGGGTGGTGCCGCTGTCCTGGTTGGGTCGGTTGACGATCCGCACCACGTAGTCTTCCTCGAGGTCGGCGCGCAGGGCATCGAGCTTCACGCGTGCCTGCTCCAAGGCTGCGGTCATGCCGGCGTGGCGGGCGGCCTCGGCCTCGCGCCGCAGGGCGTTCGCCTCCTGCACTGTTTCGTCTTCCCGGGTCAATCCGAGAACCAGGGTGTGCAGGCCGACGAACTTCTCCCAAGCGGCGTCGACCCGGCGCTGCATGCTGTCGTGCAGCGCCGCACGCTTCTGCTCGAGCTCGGCCTTGCGCGCTGCAGGCGACCACGGCCCGTAGGCGAACAGCCAGACGGCGACCGCGACGAGGGCGCCGACGGCCAGCGCTCCGGCGAGGATCGGGCGGCGCCGAATGTAGAGGTGAGCCAGCGCGCGCTGCAGACTCGGCGGGGGATCCTCGTACTGGTGGAGCTGCCGGAAGTAGCGCTCGATCGCCACGTCGATCTCGGCGTCGCTGACCGCGTCGCCCATGGCGTCGGCCGTGGCGCGCAGGCGCTGCCGTAGCGAGGCTTTGACGCTGTCGAGATCGAGCATGGCCGACGCCTTCTCGCGCTCGTGACGCAGCGCCGTGGCGACGTCCATGATCCGCAGGAGCTCGGGCAGGCTCTCGGGGGCTGGGCCGGGGACGGCGGACATGAGCGCGGGTCTACCGGAATCGCCGGCGCTCCTTCAAGGCGGTGGTGAAAGAAGTGCCCGGGCGCGCTTCGGACTTGGCGGGCGGCGCGGGGACGATACCTTCGCCGGCAGCCATGACCGCGTCCGAATCCTCCGTTCCCGCCCCGGCGCCGAGCTCGGGCTCGCCCATGCAGCGCTACCTCGACAAGGCCACGTCGGTGCTCGAGAAGTTCGGCGTGCTGCCCAAGAACCCGGTGCCGAACGAGCTCACCACGCTGCTCGACGCGGTGAAGCACGTCGACGAGCCCAAGGTGATGACGATCGCGCGCACCGTGAAGTACATGGGCACCTTCAACAAGCTGGTGCGCGACAACGTGGAGGACATCGACATCGGCAACCGCTATCTGACCATCACGCAGATGTTCGATTCGATCCGCGATGACAGCAAGAAGCTGATCGCGCAGCTCGATGACGGCAGGATCAGCATCACCGAGAAGATGTCGAACCTGTGGATGAAGCTGCGGCGCGGCACGCCGAGCGACCGGTTCGAGAAGATCAGCGAGATCTACCGCGACGTCGCCGGCGACACCAAGAAGCAGCTGCAGAAGGAACAGGCGATCATGGACGGCTACATCGACTTCCGCTTCGCGCTGAAGGAGGCGGAGGTGGCGGCGCGCGAGCTTCTCGAGAAGCAGACGGCGACCTGGGACGCGGCCAAGGAGAAGATGGCGGGGGCGCAGGCCGCGCTCGACGACTTCAAGGGCGACGCGTCGGGCAAGTCGAGCCTCGAACTCAAGCGCGACGAGGCCGTGCATCGGTTCGGCCAGGAGGACCGTTCCTACCAGCTGCTGAAGGACATCGCCGAGAACCTGGCGATCGGCTACGACGTCGGCGAAACCCTGATCACCAAGCTCAAGCAGACGCACGACGTCAAGGACCAGGTGTTCCGGCGCTCGGTGACCTTCTTCACCACCAACGAGCACGTGTTCACGATCCTCGGCGCGGTCTACACCAGCCAGCACGGGTTGAACGAAGCCACGCAGTCGCACGAAGCGCTGAAGGAGGGTGTGAACAAGGGCCTCGAGGACGTGGCCGACCTGGGGCGCAAGCTGGAGCGCGAGGCGTTGAAGGCGGGTTACGGCTCTACGATCAGCCCGGCCTCGGTCGAGAAGCTGGTGCGCGCGATCACCGACTACCAGGTGGACTCGATCAAGATGATCGCCGACCTGCGCAAGGAGAGTGAGCAGAACGCGCGCGAGATTCGCCGCGTGGTCGAAGAGGGCAAGCAGCGCTACCAGAGCGCGCTCGCCAAGTTCGCCCTCGGCGCCGAACCCGTCTGAACCAACAGGGTGGAGTCAGACACCAACTGGAGTGGGTTGTTACGGGGGCGTAACGCGGCGGGTCGGCCAGAGAATGCAGGTCAGGCCGGCGAGTGCGGTGGCGGCGAGGGTCGGCCACGGGAGCTCGGTCGAGGAGCGGGTGCGGGCGAGGACGTCGCGCACCCGGTCGCTCTGCATCACGGCTGGCAGCACCCAGTAGCTCACGGCTGCGGCCAGCAAGGAGAACAGCAGGAGGCCCCAGCCGACCAGAACGCGCGGCGTGGGGCGGTACCGCTCCCAGGCGAGGATGGCCAGGGTCGCCAGGCAGAGTGACCCCAGGAGGCAGGGCAGGCCGACGGTCAGCGCCAGGTGAACTTCGCCGGCCACTGCACAGCCGAGGACGAGGCCGAGTGCCCAGCCGCTCACCCCGAGAGCGACGCCGACGTAGGCACCGATCGGCCGCCGCGTTGCTTCGGTCACGGTCATCTCGCGATCACCTCGCCGGCGTCGGCGCTCCCGTTCGCCTGCACGGAGAAGCCGCCGATCCAGCGCGTGGCCCCCTCGCTCTCGAAGAAGACGGACCACGTCCCCGGCGGCAACGGCCCGAGATCGAAGCCGCCGCTGTCGTCGGTCAGCGTGCTGGCCCGCGAGGACAACACGTCGCCGACCCGCATGTGCGCCGAGACGGTGCGGTTGCCGACGGGTGAACCTTCGGGGGTCACCAGGCGCCCGCGCAGGTGCGCCGACGGGAGTTGGCCGTCGGCGATTCGGACCCGAGACGGTTGTGCCCCCGGCGCGACGTCGGCGACGTGGGCGACGACGATGTCGTCCAGGCCACCGGGCGACAGCGCCACCACCACCTCGTAGCGGGCCGCCGGGTCCGAGGCCGCGAAGGTCGCCGACCCGTCCAGGCTCGCCACGGCGGACTCGACCAGCTCGAGGTCGCCGCCCGTCGCGCGCCGGTAGAGCCGCACGAACCACGCACGCCCGGCACCGTCCGGAGGCCGTGGCGGATCGATCGTCAGCCGCATGTTCGCCTCGCCGATGTGGGGGTTCCACTCGTGGTCGCCGCCCGCATCGATGTCCATCGCCTGGCGCGCCAGGACCTGCGTGCGCTGGACGCTCAGCTCGTAGTGCCCTGCGATCAAGCCATCGAGCCGGAACGACCCGTCGGCGGCAGCCTGCGCCCAGCGCAGGCCGAGGATGTTGGTGAGGTACCCCATCGGCGTCGCCGGCGCGGCGTTCAGGGCCTGGACCCTGATGCCACCGAGGCGCCTGCCCAGCACCTTGCCGCGCAGCGTCGCGCCCGGACGCAGGCGCACGTCCACCGCCTCATCGCCGCGACCCGCGGCCACGACCACGGCCTGCGCCACCTCGGCTCCGGCCCCGGTGGGCAGAGCCACCACGCTCACGCCTTCGGTCTCAGCGTCCTCGAACGCGAACCTCCCGTCGCCGTCGGTCCGTGTGAACAGCGCTGGGTAGAACAGCGGACCGCGTTCGCTGCGCGGCGGCGTCGTCAACACACACGCGACACGCACCGAGCCGGCGGCACTGCCGTCTGCGTGCCAGACGCGTCCGACGATGCGCCGACCGCGCGCGCCGACGGCGAGGTCGAGGGTGAGGGTGGTGCCGGGCCGACCGTTGACCGCGTGCGCCTGCAAAGAGACGGCGCCGCGTGCCCAGGCCTGCAGCCATACACCCGGCGCCAGGTCGACGGCACGGTAGCATCCGGCGGCGTCGCTGGTGGCGACGATGTCCGGGAACAGACCGTTGTTGGCGTGCGCCAGCACCTCTGCCGCGGCGATCGGCTGCCCGGTCGGACCGCGCACCACGCCTTCGACCGTGACGCCATTCGGCATGGTGAGCGTCACGTGCGCGATCTTCGCATCGGACACTTGCACCAGTTGCCGCAGCCCCGCGGCCTCGACGCTCACCCAGTAGGGACCGGGCGCAGCAACGGGGAGGAACGCGACTCCGTCGGCGTCGGTGCCGACAGGATCGGAAGCGAGCACCAGACGCAGGTCGTCGTGGTCGCGCAGGCGCACGCTGACGCCTGCCACCGGCGTCGCTCGCCGCAGCACGCGGACACGCACGCCCGTGCGTGCTGGCCGCTCGGCGTCGACCGTGTCGGTCGTGGGTGTCGGTGCGTCGATGGCGGTCCGTACCGGCCGCACCGCAGGGACGGTCGTCGTTCCCATCGCCGTCGACGCGTCGCGGTCAGTCGGGACGCCGGCAGCGACCACTGCCCGCGGGTCGCCGTGTTGCTCGAGCAGATACCAGCCGGACAGGCTGGCGACGACCACAGCGGCCGCCGCGAGGGAGAACTTGGAGGATGCCACGAACGAGACTCCGTGCGAAAGGGCACCGGCGCCGGCGGGTGCGAGAGGACAGCGCGCGAGCACCGCTGCACGCACTGCGGCGAGGCCGCGACCCGGCGCGGCGCCGAGCGCCACTGCCGCGCCGCGCGCCGCTGGAAGCGCCGCGCGCAACAGGTCGAGCCCGCGCGACACCTGCGCGCGCACCGTACCGGGCGGGCGCTCGAGCGTGCGCGCGATCTCGCTCGGCTCGAGGCCGTGTTCCAAGTAGAGGCGCAGGACCGGGCGGTAGGGCTCCGGCAGGTGCTCGAGGGCCTCGTGCACGGTCGCCGACAGTTCGCGTCGCACCACTTCGGCCACCGGGTCGACCGCGCCGGGGAGTTCCAGGCGCGCGGCGTCGACGGTGCGGCGGGCACGGCGCCGCGCCACGCGTGCATGGTTGCCCAGGATCCCCACCAACCAGGGCAGCACCGGGGTCTCCTGGCGGTGGGTGGGCGCGGCTTCGATCGCGGTGACGAACGTCGCCTGCACGAGGTCCTCAGCGGCTGCCTCGGAACTCGCCAGGTGGCGTGCCAAGCGCAGCAGCTCGGCTGCCGTGTGGCGGAACACCCTTGCCAGGGCCCGCGGACTTCCCGTGCGTTGGAAGCGCGCGAAGGCCCGGTCGGCGAAGCGTCGAGACAGCATGTGGGTGGATTGGACCCGGACCTCGTCGAGCGTTGCGTCGACGGGCCGATTTGTCGACTGGTCGGCGGCAATGCTCATGCGGCAGCGGCCGCGACGAGAGGTTCGGTCACAGCCGGCGCTGCGGCGGCTCGCGGCCCAGCCACCCGTTGCCTGGCCTGCGATCCCGCTCGGAACAGGCGAGGTGACAGCGATGGCAGCGGCACGAGGGCGCCGAACCCGCGCACGGCAGGACGATCCGCGCCATTCGCCGCTCGGTGCGCGAGGCGTCGCCCGTCGCTGGACTGGACACCTGCCGTGCACAGGGTGCCTCGAGTCGAGACACTCCGCATGCCAGGAATCTCAAGCACCCCCGGGCCGTGGCCGATCCTTCGCTCAGATGCGTGTCAGTCACCGCACAGCCGTCGGGATCGGCCACTCCGACAGCGACGACACGGTCGAGGCGACGCGGGCGGCACTGCGTGCCAGCCTGGAGCAGTGTGGCAGCGCGCCGGCCCTGGTGATGGCGTTGTTCGCACCCGGGCACGATCCGCGCGCGGTACGCAGCGCTCTCGGTGCTGCCGGAGGGGGCGCCGAAGTGGTCGGGTGCCGCGTGCCCGGACTCATCGTGCGCGACCGCGTCTACCGCCAAGGGGTGGCGGTGATGGCAGTGGGTGGGCCCGGGCTCCTGGCGCGCGCCGCCCTCGCGGACGGCGCCGACCACGATCCGCGCGGAAGCGGTCGGCGCGCCGCGCGCGGCGCCTTGCAGCGCCTCGAGATGGAGACCGGGCCGGCGGACTGGGACCGCACCGTGCTGCTTTCGTTCGCCGACGTGCACCGCGGCGACGGAGTCGAGATCGTCGCGGGCATCGGCCAGGCGGTCACCGTGGGCACCCGCATCGCGGGCGGCGGCGCCGCCGAGGACGGGGCGAACCCACGGACCGCGATGTTCGTCGGCGAAGACTTCGGGGCCGTGGCCACTCTGTGCGTCGCGCTTCGCCAGGACACGGCGGTCGGGCTCGACCTGCGCCACGGCTGCGCCCCACACGGCGCGGCCATGAACGTGACCCGCAGCCTCGGTCGCCAGATCAACGAACTCGACTTCGAGTCGGCCTTCGTGCAGTACGCGCGCTTCGCCGCCTCGCGTGGCTACAGCCTCGACTCGGCCAAGCGCTTCGCCGAGTTCGCGATGCTGCACCCGCTCGGACTGCAGCAAGAGGGCGGCGGCTACGTGCTGCGCTGTCTGCTGGGCTACGACGGCGACGGGACCATCCAGTGCTGCTCGAGCATGCCGCAGCCCGCGGTGGTGCGCATCATGGGCGCGGATCGGTCCTCGCTCCTGGACGCCGCCCGTCAGGCTGCGCGAGCCAGCCGTGCACCCCTCATGGGACGCGCCCCGGCCCTCGACCTGGTATTCGCCTGTCCGTCGCGCGACGCCGTGCTCGGCACGACGGTGGGCGGCGCCAGCGCCGACCTGTCCGCGGCCCGCGAGGCCCTCGGCCGCGCCGCGCCGATGTTCGGCGCGCTCACGGTGGGCCAGTTCGGGTCGCTGGCAGGCGCGCCGCCGGCGTTCCACGCCGACGCCATCGAGATCCTCTGCTGCGGCTGACCGCGCCGCGCCCGCGGGGCTTCAGAAGTCGAAGTTCCGCGGGTCGGGCCCGCAACGCTCGCCGCGGTCGAGGGTGGCGATGGCGTCCATGTCGGCGTCGGCGAGGGCGAAGTCCTGGATCGCGGCGTTCTCGCGCATGCGCCTCGGTCTCGCTGTCTTGACCACGGCGGCGAGCTCGCGCTGCAGATGCCACCGCAGCACCACCTGGGCCTCCGACTTGCCGACACGGCCGGCGATGTCGCGAATCATCGGGTCGTCGAGGACGCTGCCGCGCATCAGCGGGCTCCAGGCCTGCACCGCGATGCCGTGCGCGCGGCAGAAGTCGACCAGCTTGCGGCTCTGGAGGTAGGGGTGATGCTCGATCTGGTTGACGGCCGGCACCACCGTTGCTGCGGTCAGCAGCTCTTCCAGGTCCGAGATCATGTGGTTGCTGACACCGAGGGCGCCGATGCGGCCGCCGGCCATCAGTGACTCGAGCGCCTGCCACGTCGAGACGATGCGTCCCGGGATCGGCCAGTGCACGAGGTAGAGGTCGACGTAGTCGAGCTGCAGGCGGTTCAGGCTGGCTTGCAGCGCCTCGGCGATGCGTCCGCTGCGCACGTGGTCGTTCCACAGCTTGGTCGTGACGAAGTACTGCGAGCGCGGGAGTCTGCTGCGCCGCAGCGCGCGGCCGAGCCCGCGCTCGTTGCCGTACACCGACGCGGTGTCGAAGACGCGGTATCCGGCTTCGAGCGCGGCCAGGACGCAGGCCTCGGTTTCGGCGTCACCGGTGATGCCATACAGGCCGAGCCCGAGCCGAGGCATGGCTGCGCCGGTGTTGAGGTTGCTGGTCGGAAGAGAGGTGGGCGGAGCGGCACGCGAGGGGAAGCGCGGCATGTTGGGCGGGGCAGGCCGCGCCGTCACGTCGGCGCGGGAACGGACTGAGTCGAGTGCGACGGCTCGGAGGAGGGAGCGCCGAGGCGTGCGTCGGTGCGAGCGACGCGTCGCCTCGGCGCGAGACGAGGTGGGATCGAGGCTGGAGGCACGCGTGAAGCGCAGCGCGCGCTCGACGTGAAGCCTCAACCGTGCCAGAGAACGCGCGGGCTTCGTTCGCGAGGCCCGAGCACACCGAGGCACGATCGAACGCTTCCACCGCAGCGGCGCAGCTCGACGCGCGTGTGCTGGTGTGGAGAGTTGTGGAAAGAAGAAACGCGACGACGCCGCACGTTCGAGTGGCACCATCCAGCGGCCCGCACATGCACGCGAAGTCCGCGTGCGGCTACGAGTGCGGGGGGCCGTTCGGCCAGCGAAACACGAGAGAGATGCAGCGTTGCACGACGACCGCGTGCACGACGAACGTGTGATCGCGGCGCGGCGGCCGCGCTCACCGGCGGCGGTAGATCCGCAGGATGTCGCTGGCGCCGATGATCGTGGCCTGCTCGTAGAGCGCACCGAAGTCGGCACGCGCCAGCGCGCGGGCCTCGAAACCCGGCCACGGTGGATCGTGCACGACGATGAAGTCGGGATGGTGGGCATCCAACCACCAGTCGAGGTCGCCGTGAGCGATCGGGTCGACTCCATCCGGCGTCACCAGACCGCACATGTCGACGATGGTACGGTCGCCCACCCCGAAGCCGAGGACGCCGATCTCGGCGCAGGCGATGCTCGCCGCGGGCGGGCTCTCCTGCTGCAACCAGTCCGCGGCCGCGCGGTAGTGCGCGTAGGGGTCCTCGCGGTGCGTCCACCAGCCGGGAAACGCGAGCGCCCCCACCAGGGCCCACCAGGCCAAGGCCAGCAAGCGCCACGTCTGGCCGGCGGTCCACGCGGCCACACCGAGCGCCAGCGCACCGAGCATCGTGCCCGTGTGCAGCGCCGCCGCGTACCACGGGTAGTAGGGCACGCCGAGTGCCGCCAGGGCCGTCACGTGCAGCGCGGCGAATGCGATCGGCACGAGGAGAGGCCACACCCACCGAGCCGCTGCGAGGACTCCGAGACCGGCGACCACGGCGATGGGCTTGTAGCCGGCGCCGAACCCGCGCGCATCGAACATCGACAGCGAGTGCTTCATCCCGCGCACGAACAAGCCGTCGCCGGCGCCCCACCAGCCCGAACGTCCCTGCGCGATCTTGGCGGCCAGGGTGTGCGGAAGGACGGAGCCGAAGCGGTGGTGCGCGTAGACCAGCCAGGGCAGCATCACCAGCAGGGACGTAGCCACCAGCCAGAGCAGCCTGAAGAGAACGAACGTGGCGCCGCGCGCGCGGCCGTGGCGCCACGCGGCGGCTGTTCCCAGCACAACGCCGAGGAGCAGGCCTTCCGGGCGAGTGAGCGCGGTCAACCCGAGTGCCGCCGCCGCGCCGAACTCGTATCCGGGGCGGTCGAGCGCACGCCTCCACAGAGCGCAGGTCGACAGGGCCAGCGCCACGAACAGTGCCGACTCGAGCCCGAGCGCCGCGTACAGAAGGGGAATGCAGGCGGCGAGGAGCGCTGCGGACAACGCCGGCACGCGACCGGCATCGGCGACCAGGCGGCTGGTGGCGAACCCGGCGACGGCGATGCTCGCCGCACACACGACCACCTGCCCGAGCAGCAGATCGCCGCCGCAGGCCATGCCCGCCAGCGCGTGGGCGAGGGTGCTCAGCGGCGAGGTCGACGCGTTGACCGACTCGGCGGCCATCGGGTTGTAGGTCCAGCCCTTGCCTTCGATGAGGTTGCGCGCGTAGCGCGCCGCGATCATCGCGTCGTCGTAGGTCACGCCGCGACGCGTGCGGGCGACCGCGGCGGCCAGGGTGCCTGCCCCGAGCGCTGCGACGAGCGACCACAGACGCGAAGCGGGATGCGGCGCCACCTCGAGCGCGTGCGAGGCGCGGTGCGCGGTGTCCATGGGACGCGCAGGATGTGGTCGACCACGGCCACGGGCAAGGCGAGACTCGGCCTTCGCGGCCATCGTCGGTGGTCGTGTGGGCCCGCCGTCGGGTGTGGCCGTACGCTGCGACGGGCAATCTGCCGCCGGGTGAGCCGAGGTCGCGATGTTCGTCGCGTTCGAGAGTCTTCTCGCCGCACGCGCTCCCCACACCATGCCAAGCTGTCCTTCCCGACGCCGCGACCGTCGTGTGCCCAGCCCGACACCATGGCTGAGTCGCCGCGCAGCCTCGGTCGTCTCGGCGACAAGGAGAACGCTGGAGCCACCTCGACCTCCACGAACCCGTCTGTGGAGCACCGCTCCTTGCGCTGCCGCCAACTCCACCACGAGAGCGTCGCCGGTCGGACCCCGGTCCGCCGCGACAGCTCGGCGCAGCTCAGGCCTTCGCGGTCACGCAAGGCCAGGATGGACGCGATCTCCGACCGGCTGTGGGCCTTCGTCATGCGGCCGAGGGTCGCGCTTCCCGGTCGCCTTTCCAGGTGGGGTTGGCGTGACTCTCTGAGCGCTCGCGATCGGGGGGTGCGTAGGACCTGTGCGACCTCCTTCGTTGGCAACGACTCACCACGACCCGGCAGGGTCCGCGCGAAGTTGGCGCAGCACGTTCGGCGCGGGCCATTCGCGCACATCCGCAAGCACATCCGCGACTCCGCCCGGCATCATTTCCCCGCTTCCGCTGCCGGCGCGGCCATCGCCGACTTCGCAGCTTCTAGCTCGCTGCGCCACACCGCGGCCTCCCCCTCATCCCCCTTCGCCTCGAACAACCTCACCAGCCGCTCGAGCGCCTCAGGAACGAGCACCGCGTCCCCAGCCGGAATGTCCGCCTCACGCTCCTTCATGCCGCGGTAACCATCCAGCAGCAGCGGCTCGGCTTCGGCGAGCTTGCCCTGACCGAGGCACGCATCCCCGAGCAACGACCGGGTCTGGAACGTCGTCCACACATCAGGCTCGGCCTTCACACGAATCGCCAGACACTTCCGCAGCGCCGCCTCCGCCTCGGCCGCCGCCTTCAGCCGGATCAGATTCGCGCCGAACCCCGCCAATTGCACGGCCAGTTCCGTGCTGTCCTCGCGCAGCATGGCGCGGTGCTCCTCCATGAGCTCCCTGCGCAAGGACAGCTCTTCCTCGGGCGTGCCCTGGATCTGCAGGAGAGGGAGCAGGCGGTCGAGAGCGGCGAACCGCGTGGGGTGTCCGGCGGGCAAGCTCGCGCGGGCGATCGCCGCCGCTTCACGCAGCAGCCCTTCTGCTTCGTCGAACCTGCGCAGGTCCCGGAGTAGCCCCGCGAGGTTGATCAAGCCAACTGCGATGTCGGGGTGTCCGGCGGGGAGTGCCGAGCGATGGATCTCCAGCACTTCGCGCATCAGCGGCTCGGCTTCGGCGAGCTTGCCCTGGTCCTGCAGGACCAGACATAGGTTGTTGATACAAGCGGCGAGGTTGGGGTGCCCGGCAGGAAAGGCGGCGCGGGCGATCTCCAGCCCTTCGCGGAACAGCGGCTCGGCTTCGGCAGACCTGTTCTGGCTCCTCAGGACCAGCCCGAGATTGTTCAAGCCGATGGCGATGCTGGGGTGACCGTAAGGTCTCCCCGCGCGATAGATCTCCAGCGCTTCGCGAAACAGCGCCTCGGCCTCGCCGAGCTCGTTCCGGTTCCACAGGAGCAGCGCCAGGTTGTTGAGGCCTTGCGCGATGTCGGGATGGCCGGCGGGGAGGCCGGCGCGGCGGATCTCCACATCTTCGCGGAACAGCGGCTCGGCCTCGGCGAGCTTGTTCTGATTCTGCAACACGGTCGCGAGGTTGCTCAGACACCGCGCGATGTTCGGGTGCCCGGCGGGCAGGGACGCGCGGGCGATCTCGAGCGACTCGCGAAACAAGGGCTCGGCCTCCGCGAGTCGGTACTGCTGCAACAACACCATCGCGAGGTCGTTCAGGTTCTCCCCGATCTCCGGGTGTCCACCAGGAAGGGTGGCCCGACGGATCTCCAGCGCTTCGCGGAACAGCGGCTCGGCCGCGGCGAGCCGGCCCTGGGCCAGCGGGACCCTCGCGAGGCTGCTCGCGGCATCTGCGACGCTCGGGTGCCCCGCGGGGAACGCCGCGCGGGCGGTCTCCAGCGCATCGCGTAACAGCGGCTCGGCCTCGGCGAGGTCGTTCTTGCCGAGCAGGAGCAACCCGAGGTTGACCAGAGCGAACATGATGTTCGGGTGCCCGGCGGGCAAGGCCGCGCGGCGGATCTCCAGCGATTCGCGGAACAACGGCTCGGCCTCGGCGAGCCTGTTCTGCTTCTCCAGGATCGTGGCGACGTGGTCGAGACCCACCGCGATGTCCGGGTGCCCGGCGGGGCGGGCGGCGCGGACGATCTCCAGCGCTTCCTCCAACAGCTGCCCGGCCTCGGCGAGGTCGTTGCGCGCGCGCAGCAGTGTCCCGAGCTCGGTCAGGCCCGCGGCGATGTCCACGTGCCCTGGCGGGAGCGCCGCGCGCTGCAGCGCCAGCGCCTTGCGCAGGTTCGGCTCGGCCTCGTCGTAGCGGCCAAGCTGCCGCAGCGTGCTGCCGATCGCCTGGCGCACGCGCCCCTCCACCAGCGGCTGGTCGGCGAGACCGTCCTCGTCGAGCACCCGGACCGCCGCGGCCATCGCCTGCACGACCGTCACGGCGTCCTTCAGCGGCTCCTTCGTCACCGGGTCCAGGGGCAACTGGCTCGGGTCGACCGCCGCGAGCATGTCGGTCTGGAATTTCGCGACCGCCTCGGCGATGGCCGCCTGCTTCCTGGCCTCGGCCTCCTGTTCTTCGGCTCGTGCCTGCTGTGTCTGCGCGTCGGTCTTCGCGCCTTCCGCGAGCTCACGCTGCCACTCCTTCTCGACGACTTCTGCCGCGAGCCTCGTGTTGGCCGAAGCGGCTTCCATCCAGCCGAGCGTCGTGCCGACCGAACCGCCGATCAGCAGCACCACGATCACCGCCATCAGCGCGACCGTGCGCTTCCGGCGCGCGACGAACTTGCGCAGCTTGTAGAGCGAGCTCGGGGGTGCTGCGTGCACCGGCTCACCGTGCAGATAGCGCGCGACGTCGGCGGCGAAGCCATTGGCGGTCTCGTAGCGCCGCGTGCGGTCCTTCTCGAGCGCGCGCATGACGATCCAGTCGAGGTCGCCGCGCAAGCGACTCGACAGCTTGCCGACGTTGGCGTGCGACAGCGCGAGCGGCGTCTTGTCGCCGAGCGTCGACACCCGAGTGGACGGCTTGGCCGGGTCGTCCTCGCGGATCGTGCGCAAGAGCTCCTGGTAGCCCTTCTCCAGCACCTTGGTGAGGTCGAACGGCTTGCTGCCCGTCAGCAACTCGTAGAGCAGAACGCCGAGCGAATACACGTCGGCGCGCGTGTCGATGTCGAGCCCCGACATCGCGGCCTGCTCGGGCGCCATGTACTCCGGCGTGCCGATCATGTTGCCGTACTGCGTGAACAGCGTCTTCTGCGTCAGCTCGACCGACGTCGCCTTGGCGATGCCGAAGTCGATCACCTTCGGCACCGGTGTTCCGTCGTGCAGCGTGACCATCACGTTGGACGGCTTGATGTCGCGGTGGATGACGCCCTTGTGGTGTGCGTGCTGGATCGCTTCGCACACCTTGGTGAACAGTTCGAGCCGCGCGCGGATGCCGAGCTTCTGTTCGTCGCAGTACTGCGTGATCGGCACGCCGCGCACCAGCTCCATGACGAAGAACGGCCGCCCCTGCGCGGTCGCGCCGCCGTCGAGCACCTTGGCGATGTTGGGGTGGTCCATCAGGGCCAGCGCCTGACGTTCGGCCTCGAAGCGGACCACCACCTCCTTGGTGTCCATGCCGAGCTTGATGATCTTCAGCGCGACCTGGCGTCGCACCGGCTCCTTCTGCTCGGCCATCCACACCGTGCCCATGCCGCCTTCGCCGATCGCCTGCAGCAACTTGTAGCGGTCGATCATGTCGCCTGGGCGCTCGCCGGGCGCCGCGGACGAACTCTGGCTGACGCCGGTCTCGGCGAACTCGTCCCGCGCGCGGCGGGCCGGATCTGGTTCGGGAGTCGTCATCGTTCCTGGGGGAGGCGAGGGAACGGGCAGCCGACTCACGCAGAAAATCGCGGCCGCCTCATTCGTGCTGCCGCAACAGCTCGCGCAGCCGATCGTAGGCACGCGAACGGAGCATGTGCACGGCCCCGACACTGCGCTCGAGCGCGGCCGCGGCCTCCGCGAACGAGCGCTGTTCGAGGTCGACCAGCCGCAGGACGTCGCGGTAGCTCCGCGGCAGGCGCGCGATGGCTTCGTGCATGCGCGCGATCTGCTCGGCGGCCGCCGCCCTGTGGCCCGCCGTGGCATCGGCATCGGCCACCTGCAGCAGCAACGTGCGGGCCGATTCCCCGTCGGGTCCCCGGGTAACGCGCCGATCCGTATCCGGCCGCCGGGCGCTCTCGAGGGCGCGGATCGCGTCGATCAGGTTGTGCTCGGCGATGCGCCGCAGCCACGCGTGGAACTCGCGCACGGTCGCGTTCTCCAGGCTCCGGATGCGCAGGAAGGCCTCGAGCAGCGTCACCTGGACGACGTCCTCGACGTCGAAACTGCGCGACCACCTGGCGTCGACGCGGAGGCCGTCACGCAGCATCGGCGTCGCCTCGCGCACGAGGGCCTCGAGCGCATCCGGGTCGCCGGCGATCGCGCGGGCGACACGCTGGTCGTCTGCGTGCACGTCGAGAGCCTAACCATGAGGTGACGCAAAGGCCGGCAGCAGTCCACAGAACGGGCGTGAGCCGCACCGACCCCCGCACGCCATCGTCGGTCACCGACTCCGGACACTCCCATCTGCGACGCGGCGCGAAGATCCGGCCCGATGCGCGCCGCGTGGTACGCGAAGTCGCGTTCGACGCCAACATCGCCGTGGACGAGCGCGTGCTGAAGCAGGGTGGCTCGATCGCCGCCTACGCGACCCGGGCGAGCGAACCCGTCGTTCCGTTCTGGCCGCTGGTGTTCGAGAACGTGCGCATCGACTTCGCGGGACAAGGCGAGCAAGCTGCGTCCCGCGTGGTCGGTCCGGGTGGGGCGGGGGTTGGTTTCGTAGCGGCGTGGCCGGTGCTCGGTCGGAGTGGCTGGCATTGCGGGCGGAGGACTGAACTACGAGAACGGCAGCGCCAAGGCCGGTGGTGGTCTGGCGGGAGCCACGACCGGCGGCTCGGTGGGCAAGCCGAGGTGGCGAAGGATCCTGACGATGGACTCGCGTTCCGAGCTCGCGCACCAGCTGCGTGCCGGCGACCGTGCCGTCGCTGCGCCACAGCTCGGGGCCGGTGACGCCGTCGTCGGCGAAGAACAGGAGCTGGTTGCCGAGCGCGTGCAGCTGCGGCACCGGCACGTACAGCGACTCGCCGCGCACCGCGAGCACGCCGAGCTTGCGCACGAGGCCGGCGCGCGGGTCGAGGACCCACGGCCCGCGCCCGGCCCCGTCGTCGGCGACGAAGATCAGGCGCGGGCCGACCCAGGTCAAGTGCTCGGGGTCGGCGTTGCCGGGCGCCAGGTCGGCGAGGAGCTGCGCGCCGCCGGTCGGACCCAGGCCCCACAGCTCGCGCCCGGTCGCGGCCGTCGTCGCCGCGAACGCGACGCTGCCGCCGAACGGCGCGAACGGTCCCGGCGACGAGTCGGGGTCGGCGCGGAAGGGATTGAGGTCGCCGAGCGGTCGCTGGGCTGCGGCCCGAACTTCGAGAGTCGAGAGTGACAGGACCGAGAGAAGGAGCGCCAGGGCCCGACGGGCGGACCGCGACCAGGCACGAAGCGACACCGCCGGAAGCGACCCAGCCGGATGCGGCGCAGGCGAAAGCGACGGGGCGAGACGGAACCGGACGCAAGCGGCTGGGCGGCGCATGGCGAACTCCGCCAGCGAAGGCTACCCGAAGGACCCGGCGGCAGCGTGCGCCGGCCCAGGCGGCAACCGCCTGTGGGGCGGACCTCGTGGGAACGCTGTTCGGTCCACCCGCCGAGCCACAGCGCTCGGTCCGCCTGTGAACCCCATCCGGCTGCCTGCGGAGGCACCGGCGCAGCTACTTGTCCCGCCGCCCTTTCGAAGCACTGCCGGCGGGGCTGCGAAGAGCTCGTCGACGGGCTGCCGAAGCGCCGACCATGGACGCCTCCAGACCTACCGGGACGTCGGCTCCGGGCGCTCCTCGGCAGAAGCGGCGGGCCGTCGTCGCCCGGCTTCGTGGATCGGAAAACTCCGACCGGTTGAACCGAATCGGCACGGCGCGGCATCGTGGAGGCGGGCCGCGACCGCGACCCCACGTGCAGCGATGACGACTCCTGACCTCGGCTCGACGAAGGACTGGGCGGCTCCCGAAGGGGGCGCCGGCACCACTGCCTGGTCGCCGCACGACTGGGTGCGGCACGCCGTCTTCGTGCGCGCCCTGGCGCGCCGCCTGGCGATGTCCGCCGGCGAGCGCGACGACCTGGCTCAGGAGACCTTGCTGTCGGTGTGGCGTCGCGGCGTGCAGCGCCTGCGCGATGTGCGCGGATTCATGGGGCGCGTCGCGGTCAACACCGCGCGCATGCAGCGGCGCGCGGACCGCCGGCGCTCGCAACGGGAGGCGACGCGGGCGGCGCCGGCCGACGCCGTGGCACCGGCCGCGGCCGATGTCGCGGGTGCGTTGGAGGCGCAGCGGCGGGTGGCTGCCAGCGTCGCGGCCTTGCCCGCGGCCTACCAGCGCGTCGTCTACCTGCACTTCTACGCGGGCTGGCCGCCGCGGCGCATCGCGGCCGAACTGGCGGTGCCGGTGGAGACCGTGCGCACCCGGCTGCGGCGCGCCCTGGAGCGCGTGCGGCAAGACCTCGACCGCGAGGGCCAGGCCTGGCGTGGCGCATTGTTGGCGACGTGTTCGCTCGGCGGCCCGGCCGCGTCGGCGGCGACGGTTGTTGCGGGAGGAATCATGAAGACGAAGGGTTGGTTGGTCGCGGGTCTCCTGATCCTGGCACTCGGTGCCGGCGCCAAGTGGACGCTCGAGCGTGAGCCCGACGCGTGTGCCGCGGCGGACCCGCCGCCGGCCCTCGAGGCGGGCCTGCCGCCGCGTCCCGAGCCGGTGCCCGCACCGCATCGGGACGCGGTGCGATCGGAAGCGGCCCCGGTCGAGCCGGCCGTCGAGCACCCCGTCGCACCCGCAGCGAACACGATCGACCTGGCCGGGACGGTGGTGGTCGAGCCGGCGGCAGGCGGTGAGCTGGCGTCGACATCCGGCTCGTTCGAGCTGGCCTACTTGGCCGGCACCCAACTCCAGACGCTGACCGTCGAGGTCACGGCCGGCCGTTTCCAGGTCCGCGTCGCCGCCGACGCGCCCCTGCGGGTGCGCGCCATGGTGCTCGACGGCCGCCCCGCCTTCGTCGACGACAAGGGGCTTCAGGTGCCGAGTCAGGGGCCGCTCGAGCTGCGCGCGCGCTGGCTCGAAGGCGCGCTCCTGCACGTGGTCGCCGCCGACACAGGCCTGCCGCTGGCGCCGGTCGAGGTGCGAGCGCGGCGTGTGTGGCGTGCGTTCGGCGACGACCTGCACCCTGGCGACCACGGCAACGTCGAGGAGGTGGCGCGCGGCGTGCCGTCGCCGGTCCTGCTGCCGCCGGCGCGGGGCAGAGTCGTCTACTGGGCGCGCGCGGCCGGCTACGGCTGGGGCCGCATCGTGGTGGTGCACGACCGTGCCGGCGAGCGCACGGTCGTTTTGCACCGCGGTTGTCGCCTGACGGTGCGCACCGCCGGCGATCCGCTGCCGGAGGGCGCGTTCCTGCGTCTGTATCCCGGCGGCGAGGCGGCGTCGTCCGAAGCGCCGTCGTCGTTACCGTTCGGAGTGGCGCCGGCGTTCGTGATGGAGCCGCGCGTCGGCTACGCCTTCGCGCTGCAAGTGCACGCGGCGCCGTCGCCGGCGCCGGCGACGGTAGTCGAGGACATGCCGGCTGGCCGCTACCTCGCGTGCGTGGAGGTGGGCGAGTTCGACGCCGCGCGCCGGCTGGGCGAGGCACCCGTGCAGCTCACGGCGGGCCTCGAGGCGGCGGTCACCGTGCCCCTGCGCGATGTCGTGCCGCCGACGGCCGGGCTGCGCGGGCGGCTCGTCGTGCCGGCGGCGCTGGACGAGATGCAGTTCGATCTGGTGCTGACGCGCGTGCGCGAGGGGCAGGAGGGCGGCCAGGACGACATCCGTCTGCACCGCGCGCAGCTGCGGCCCATCGAGGACGACCGAGTGGAACGTGGCGCGAGTGGAAGTGCGCCCGGCGGAGGTGGCGCCAAGCGTGGCGATGGCCGCGCCTACACGTTCGCCTTCGACGCCGGCCGCGTGCTCGCCGGCGAGTACTACGCCTACGTGACCGTCGTGCAGCACCGCCAGCGCTTCACGGTCGGCCCGCGCGACACCGAGATCGACATCGAGGTGCCGCCGATCGCCGAGCTGCACGCGCGCGTCGTCGACGCGCGCAGCGGAGCGCCCCTGGCGCCGCGGCGCGCCAGCTGGAGCGACGGGGCGCTCGACGGTCTGCGCGAGAACCGGCGCATGTCGGCGCGCGTCGACCACGGCGAGGTGTCGTTCGTCAGCGTCGTCGGCGCGGTCGAGGTCGGCCTCGAGCATCCCGACTACGAGCCGCTCGACGTCACCGTCGAGCTGGTGCCCGGCGACAACCGCTGCGAGTGGCGCATGCAGCCGGCGCGCGGTCTGGTGGTGACGCTGCGCAGCCAGGGCTCGGTGGTGCCGATGCCGGTGCAGTGGTTCGGGGACCTGCGCTGCGTGCCGCTCGACGGTGCCGAGTTCCCGACGCGCACGTCGTCGGACAGCAAGGCCGTGCGCCTCTACATGCCGGGCTCCGGCCGCTATCGCTTGGAGGCGCCGCCGGTCGCCGGCTTCGCTCCGATCGAGCCGCGCGAGGTCGAGGTGACCGACGGCATGCGCGAGGTCGTCTTCGACCTCGGCCCCGGGCGCTGACCCCGGGCAGGTGCGGCCGCGGTTGACCGGGCCGTGGCACGAGCGGGCGCGGCGCTGTCGCGGGACAAGGCGAGCAAGCTGCGTCCCGCGTGGTCGGTCCGGGTGGGGCGGGGGTTGGTTTCGTAGCGGCGTGGCCGGTGCTCGGTCGCAGTGGCTGGATGGGCGGGCGTTCTACCCGGTGAGCATGGTGTGGCGGCGATGAGTACGGAGATCCAGGCGGCCCGGAGTGGCTGGCATTGCGGGCGGAGGACTGAACTACGAGAACGGCAGCGCCAAGGCCGGTGGCGGTCTGGCGGGAGCCACGACCGGCGGCTCGGTGGGCCAGCCGAGGTGGCGAAGGATCCTGACGATGGACTCGCGTTCGGTGATGAAGGCGAGCAGGCGGCGGTGGCCCTTGCAGATCGGGCAGGTGAGCACGTCGACGAGGTAGGTGCGGCGTAGGAGGTCGGCCACAGGTAGCGGGGTCGGGGCTTGGGCCGAGCTTTGTTCGGCGGCGCTTGTGCGGTGGCGCGCGTCGAGAGAAGAACCGAGGCCGGCGCCGGATGCGCACACGAGCGATGCGGGTCAGGCTGTTCGACGAGTGCTTGGGTGTCGGGCTCTGGCGGCGGGGGCACCACGGTGTGACGCAGAGGGAACGCGAGCGCGAAGCCCCCGTGGTGGGTGATGAGCTTCCGGCGTGGGGCAGGGATCAAGGTCGCCAGGCGCTCGAGCAGAGTGAGAGGGTCGAGCACCACGTGGGTCGATCCGTCGCGCCAGGGTCGCTTGAACGCGTAGAGCACTTTGCCGGATGGGGTCAGCGACAAGCGTTCGTGGACGATGGCAGGCCGCAGCGCGTAGCGGCACAGTCTCTCGAGGCGGTCGCGGTTGCAGCCATCGACGCGTACGGCGGCATGCAGTGAGAAGCCGTCGAGGGCTTCTGCGAACAGGGCCACTACGGCGGCCGCACGCAGCCGTCGTCGACGCGCCAGGGCATCTACGCGGTCGCGCCGTCGGGCCGCTTCCTGGCCTCGGTCAACACGCGCCAGCCGGAGGCGATGGTGAAGATGCTGCGCACCGCGCTCACGCAGTGGCAGCAGCTGGCGCCGGCCGATCGCAAACTCGACGCCGCCGCGCGCGAACGGTTGGCCTCGAACCATCGGTTCGCGGATCGTTACCCGGACGACGGCCTGGTGCTCGCCGAGTACGGGCGCGACCTCGGTCGCCCCGTCGACGAGGGCGACTGGCGCACGCAGGCATGGAACGAGGACCAGGCCTGGTTCACCAAGGCCGAAGCCGCGTCGATGGTGCCGGCCGAGACCACGGTCGGCGCCGAGGCGCAGGTACCGCGACCGCTGGTGGAACGGCTCGCGCGCCTGCACCTGCTCGACTTCGTACGCGGCCAGACGCCGGACTTGCCGGCCGCGGCCGTACAGACCGCCGAGCTGCGCGTGCGCGTCGCCGCGGTCGAAGGTGACCGCGTGCACCTGCAGCTGAGCGGCCGCACACACAGCGAAGAGACCGGTCGCTGGATCGTGCGCGATGGCGGCAAGGGACCGGAGAAGCACACACGCGGCGTGCGGCTCGAGCTCGACGGCCACGCGACCTGGGACCGCGCCGCCGGCCGCTTCACCG
The DNA here is from genome assembly GCA_041398565.1 of Planctomycetota bacterium. Lineage (GTDB taxonomy): Bacteria > Planctomycetota > UBA1135 > UBA1135 > UBA2386 > DATGPD01. The sequence goes on from JAWKUN010000002.1 coordinate 2,291,650, forward strand.
CGTTCGAGCTGTTGGCCGAAGGCGAGCGCTGGGGCGCGACGCGCTACAACCAACGCGCCGACGACACCGCACCGACCCGCGTGGGCTTCGCGTTCGTGCTGGCGCCGAAGGACCACCCGCGCGTCGCGCCGTCGTTCGCCTGGGCCTACGGCTGGTAGCGCGCCGCCGCCTTCCGCACGCCTGCCGGCACCGCATCGTCGACGTGGCCGAACGTCTCCGCCGAGGCCGCGCGCAGCGCACGCGCATACTGCACCGGCACGTTGTCGCCGAGCAGTTCGCCCGGCTGCACGTAGTGATGGATCTCGCCGTAGTGCCGGATCTCGGTCGGGCTGATGCGGCGCATCAGGTGCCACGGTCGCAGCTGCTCGGACCGGTGCAGCCCCATCGCGCCGAGCAGTTCGGCGCAGCTGGCCAGCGACGTGCGATGGAACGACGCGACGCGTTCGCGCTTGTTCGCCACCACGAGACCCGCTTCGAGGTGCGGGTCCTGCGTCGCGACACCGGCCGGGCACACGTTCGAGTTGCAGCGCAGCGCCTGGATGCAGCCGAGCGCCAGCATCATGCCGCGCGCGCAGTAGACCATGTCGGCGCCGAGCATCATCGCCTTCAGCATGCCGAAACCGGTGGTGATGCGGCCCGAGCCGATCAGGCGGATGCGATCGCGCACGCCGAAGCCGACCAGCGCGTTGTGCACGAACACGATCGCGTCCGCGGCCGGCGAACCGACGCGGTTGGTGAACTCCACCGGTGCGGCGCCGGTGCCGCCTTCGCCGCCGTCGACGGCGATGAAGTCGGGCGTGATGCCGGTCTGCACCATCGCCTTGCACAGCGCGAAGAACTCGCGCCGCTTGCCGAGGCACAGCTTGAAGCCGACCGGCTTGCCGCCCGACAGTTCGCGCAGCTGGCGGATCCACTGCATCAGCCCGATCGGCGTCGAGAACGCGCGGTGCGCGGGCGGCGACAGCACGTCCTGGCCCATCGGCACGTGGCGGATCTCGGCGATCTCCGGCGTCACCTTGGCCGCCGGCAGGATGCCGCCGTGGCCGGGCTTCGCGCCCTGCGACAGCTTGATCTCGATCATCTTGACCTCGGGCCGCCGCGCGTTGCTCGCGAACAGCTCCGGATCGAACGCACCGTCGAGCGTGCGGCAGCCGAAGTAGCCGGTGCCGATCTGCCAGATCAGGTCGCCGCCGTGCTGCAGGTGGTGGCGCGAGATCGAACCCTCGCCGGTGTTGTGCGCGAAGCCGCCGTCGCGCGCGCCGCCGTTCAGCGCCTGGATCGCGTGGCCGCTCAGCGCGCCGTAGCTCATCGCCGAGATGTTGAGGATGCTGGCGTCGTACGGCTGCGTGCAGTCCGGCCCGCCGACGCGGACGCGCAGGCTCGCCGGATCGACGTGCACCGGTGCCAGCGAGTGGTTCACCCACTCGTAGCCGGTCTGGTAGACGTCGAGCCGCGTGCCGAACGGCATCGTGTCGAGCGTGTTCTTCGCGCGCTGGTAGACCAGCGAACGTTCGTCGCGGCTGAACGGGCGGCCGTCGGTGTTGGACTCGACGAAGTACTGGTTGATCTCCGGCCGGATCGCCTCGAACCAGTAGCGGAAGCGGCCGAGCAACGGAAAGTTGCGCCGGATCGTCTGCCGGGTCTGGAAGTAGTCGTGGTAGCCGGCCGCGAACAGCGGGCCGAGCACGAGCAGCGACCACAGGGCGGCGGGCCAGAAGCTCGCCAGCACGGCGAGGCCGGCCAGCAGCACGACGGACACGAGGACGAACTCGCGCCGCATGGAGGGCAGTTGTATGGCCAGGATCTGCCTATGCCATCGGCAGCACCTGGCCTCGGTCCGGAGGAATCCGCGCCGGAACCCCGAGCAGCCGCTCGATCGCCTCGCGCGCCCCGTCGACGTCCCACGCCCGGGACCGGGCGCTAGGCTTCGGCGCGTGAGCACGAACGCCTCGCCACCGCCCGCGGCGCGCCCTGCGCGCGGCCGTCGCCTGCTGCGCCTGGCCGCCCTCGGCTGCCTCGGGTGGTGGCTCTGCGGCTTCGTCGCGGCCTGGGCAGCGACCGCGCCGCACCCGAGCCCGATCGCAGCGCAGCGCGACCTCGCCGACCTGCCGATCGAGCCGGTGGCGACGACCGCCCGCGACGGCGTCGCCGTGCGCGGCTGGCTGGTCGACGGCAGCCGCGGCGCGCGCTGCGTCGTGCTCGCGGCCGGCATCCGCGGCAACCGCATGGCGATGCGGACGCGCGCCGAGTGGTACCTGCGGCACGGCTGGTCGACGCTGCTGGTCGACCTGCGCGGCACCGGCGAGAGCGCGCCCGAACGCATCGCGATGGGCTGGAGCGAGGCGCTCGACCTGTGCGCGTGGCACGCATTCCTGCAGCAGCGCGGGTACGGGGCCGTCGCCGTGCACGGGCAGTCGCTCGGCGCCGCGGCGGCGGTCTACACCGCGGTGCGCTCGTCGTCGCCGCCGCGTTGGCAGTTCGTCGTGCTCGAGGCCTGCTACCGCGACATCGACGCGGCGCTGCAGGCACGTCTGTCGTGGATGCCGTCGTTCACGCTGTGGCCGCTGCGGGTCTGCAGCGAGTGGCTGCTCGGCGTCGACGCCGACGAACTGTCACCGCTGCGCGCGATCGTGCAGCTCGACGCGCCGCTGCTGGTCGTCTGCGGCAGCGAAGACCACAAGGTCGGCCCGGACGCCGCGCGGCTGCTGCTGGCGGCGAGCCCGGCGCGCGACAAACACCTGGTGACCGTCGACGGCATCGGCCACGGCGACCTCTGGTCCGCGGGACCGGCGCTGCCACAGGCGCTTGCGGCGTTCCTGGCCCGCCGTTGACGGGCCGCCGACGACAGCACGTGGCCGATGCCGCACGCCGCGGTGATCCACAGCGTGCGGCGCAGCGTCCAGCCGCGCGCCTTGGCCAGCCCGACGAACGGCAGGTAGTGGTCGGGACCGAGCGCGGTGTGCACGAAGGCCACGCCGACCGCCGCCACGAGCATGCTGGTGGAGAGTTGGTCCATGGTCAGCAGATGCGCGGCAGGTCCATGCCGCTGAGCAGGTCCAGGGCCCTGGCCCCGCCGCTGTGCGTGCGCAGCACCAACGGCGCGCCGCCGTCGGCGCCTTCGGTCACGCGACCGATCACGGCGGCGCCGCGGCCTTGCGGCAGTTCGCGCAGCACGGCCAGCACGGCGTCGGCGTGCGCGGCCGGCGTCCACAAGAGCAGGCGGCCTTCGCAGGCCAGGTAGAGCGGGTCGAGGCCGAGCAGTTCGCAGACGGCCAGCGTCTCGCGCCGCAACGGCAGCGCCGCCTCGTCGAGTTCGATGCGGCAGCGCGCGCGCACGGCGACCTCGTGGCAGACCGTGGCGACGCCGCCGCGCGTCGGGTCGTGCATCGCGTGCACCGGCGCGTCACAGCCGAGCACCGCCAGGGTCAGCGCATGCAGTGGTGCGACGCACGACGCGAGCTCGCTCTGCAGGCCGTGGCGGCACGCCATGATCACCGCACCGTGGTCACCGAGCGTGCGGCTGTCGATCACGACGTCGCCGGCGCCCACCCGGTGGTCGCCGACGTCGACCGTCGGCGCGACCACGCCGAGCCCGCTGCTGACCGCGAACACCTTGTCGCCGCGGCCGCGCGGCACGACCTTGGTGTCACCGGCGACCAGCTGCACGTTGGCCTCGCGCGCTGCGCGCGCGGCGCCGTCGTTGCGCACGCCTTGCGTGGCACGGTGGTCGAAGGCGCAGGCCCAACGCACTCGGTGCGGGAGCGACAGCACCCACTGGCGCACGGGAACGTCGGGGAAGACGCGGTCGATCAGCCATGCGGCGCCATCGGCCATGCGGCGCGCACCGCAGGACGGGCAGATGCCGCGGCGCTTGCAGGAGAACGCGACGAGGTCGTCTCTGCCGCACGAATCGCAGTGGACTCGGCAGAAGCCGCGCGCCAGGAGGTGATGAAGGCGAGCAGGCGGCGGTGGCCCTTGTGAAGCGGATGCCGCCGCCGCCCCGCCCGCCACAACTCGTAGCCGCGCGCGTCGGCGCCGGCGAACACGACTGCGTCGCCGTCGCCGACCGCGCTCAGCGTCGCACCGTCGACCCCGGGCCACAGCGCAGTGCCGAGGTCGGTGAGGCGGCGCGCGATGCCACCGGTGCACGAGCACAGCTCGCGTCCGACGCTGGAGTGGGCGGTGAAGTAGAGCACGTCCGCGGCCGCGGTCAGGTGATCCGGATTCGAGTGCCCGCTGCCTGGCTCGAGGTCGGCCACCAGGCGGGTGCCCGCGGTCGTGTCGTCGGAGCGCCACAGCTCCGCGCCGTGTGAGCCGTCGTCGGCCACGAAGTAGGCGATGCCGTCGGCGGCCATCGGGTTGTAGGTCCAGCCCTTGCCTTCGATGAGGTTGCGCGCGTAGCGCGCCGCGATCATCGCGTCGTCGTAGGTCACGCCGCGACGCGTGCGGGCGACCGCGGCGGCCAGGGTGCCTGCCCCGAGCGCTGCGACGAGTGACCACAGACGCGAAGCGGGATGCGGCGCCACCTCGAACGCGTGCGAGGCGCGGTGCGCGGTGTCCATGGGGCGCGCAGGATGTGGTCGGCCACGGCCACGGGCAAGGCGAGACTCGGCCTTCGCGGCCATCGTCGTTGGTCGTGTGGGCCCGCCGTCGGGTGTGGCCGTACGCTGCGACGGGCATTTCGCCGCCGGGTGAGCCGAGGTCGCTATGTTCGTCGCGTTCGAGAGTCTTCTCGCCGCACGCGCTCCCCACACCATGCCAAAGCTGTCCTTCCCGACGCCGCGACCGTCGTGTGCCCAGCCCGACACCATGGCTGAGTCGCCGCGCAGCCTCGGCCGTATCCTCGCCCGGCTCTTCCTGTTTTCGGCGGCGATGTCCGGCTGCGTGGTCACGCCCGACGGCCGAGCCTCCGACCTTGCTGCCGAATCCCGGCCGGTTTCCGGCGTCGGCCTGGAGGCTGCTCCGCTCCGCTGGAGCACGGCCGTGGTGCGAGCGCGCCGCGCCGCGGTGCTGGTGGCTGCGGACTCCTACACCACCAACCCGGCCTGGGCGCTGCCCAGCGCGGTCCGCAGCACCGAAGCCGTGCGCGACATGTTGGTCGATCGCTGCGGGTTCCCGCGCGATGCCGTCACCGTGCTGAGCGGCCGCGACGTGAGCGCCGACCGCGTCGAGGCCGCGATCCTGGCGGCCGGCGATCGTCTGCGCGGCGCCACCGACGGCCTCCTGTGGGTGTACTTCTGCGGGCACGGCTGGATCGCCGACGGCGAGCAGCAGGTCTTCACCTACCTGACCCGCGAGGTCGGCGGACGCTACGAGAAGACGATCGCGCGCGGCGACGTCGTGCGCTGGATGGCGGCGGCTCGCGCCGGCGCCAAGGTGGACGGCGTGCTGGTCGTCGACGCGTGCCGCCGCAACGTCGGCGACCCGCCGCCCCGGGCTCGGCTCGTGCGTAGCGATGTGTGGGAGGTGTACGGGGTCAAGGAAGGCCAGCTCGTGGCCGCCGGCAACGGCGGCGAGGCGTTCGCCTTCACGCGGGCGCTGGCCGACGCGGCCGCGGCGCTGGCGACGAGCCACGGCGACGCCGACCTTCAGCGCGTGGTCGCCGAGGCCACGTCGCGCACGCTGGCGGCCACCGGGATGCAAGAGCCCGAGATGCGTCCGCCGGCCGCTGCCGATGCGCCGCCGGCATTGGTGTTGCGCAACCGCGTGCGCTTCGTGGCCCGAATCGTCGACGCGCTGAGCGGGGTGCTCTTGCCGGAAGCGAACGTGGTGTTCGACGACCAGAAGCTCGCGGCAGCCGACGGCACGGTGGCGCTCGCCGGCTCGGCGAGCGAGCACGTCCTGTCGGTCGCGGTCGCCGGCTACCTGCCGCGCACCGAGCGGATGCTGCTGCGGACCGAAGAGAGCGGCGCCAGCCTGGAGGTGCCCCTGCTGCCTGCGTTCGTCCTCGTGCGCGGCCAGGTCGACCCACCGGGGGCGGTGCCGGTGCGCGCCCTCGCCGACGGCGCGCGCGCGGGATACCACGTGCTGGAGACGACCAGCGACGCGCGCGGTCGCTTCGAGCTGCGCGTGCCGCGTCTCGCCGGCACGCGCGTCGATGTGCTGCAGGACGGCAAGGTGCTGGTGCCGGTGCCTCTGCCAGCGGCCGCCGCCGGCATCGTCGCTACCGGCGACGTCGAAGGCGTGGGCGTGGTCGACGTGCGGGTGGCGCTGCCCGCGGGCACGATCGCCAGGCCGGCCGACGCGCCGCAGCTGGGCAGCGATGCCGACCGCATCGACTGGGACCGGGCGCAGCGTCTGGCCGACGCCGGCCGCTACGACCTCGCCCGCGAGACTGTGGCCACGCTGCGCGGGACCGACCGCGGCCTCGTGGCTTGGCGGCGCTGGCTCGACAGCCGCTGGTCGGAGAAGGAGCTGCTGGCCGGCCTGGCCGCGGGCAAGGAGCGCGGCGAGTGGGAGCAAGCCGATGCCGTGGTGGCCTGGTGGAAGAGGGGCACGCGCGACGTCGACAACCGCGAGCGCATCGCCGCGCTGGTCGAGGAGGTGGCGCGCGAGCACATGCCGCTGGCGACGCGGCTCTCCTACCAGGAGGCCAACCGGGCGCTGGCCGAGGGCGACGTCGAGACGGCGCTCGCACGCTACCTCGCCGTGCGCGACAACCTGCCGCCCGAGTACTGCAAGCAAGTCGTGGCGCAGGTGGAGCGCCTGCGCCTTCAGCTCTACGAGCGGTTCATGAACGCGGGCGCGCAGGCCGAACTCGAGGGCGACGTCGTCGCGGCGTTCGCGGCCTATGTCCGAGCCGTGGAGCACAACGCGCGGGCGCGCACACCGGCGGCGCGGCTGCTGGCGCGGCATCCGGAACTCGCGGATTCAGCGGCGGGCCGGCAGATCGGCGAGGTGAAGGCAGCGGTCGAGACGGAGGCGGCGCGGATCGAGACCGGGATCGGGCTGTCGATGATCCGCATCGAGGCACAGGAGTTCGCGATGGGGAGCCCGGAGAACGAGACCGGCCGCGAAGGCGACGAGACACGCCACCGGGTGAGGATCACGAAGCCGTATTGGATCGGCGAGACGGAGGTGACGCAGGGGCAGTGGCGGGAGGTGATGGGGACGAAACCGTGGCAAGGCTTGAGCTACACGATCGAGGGCGACGCCGTGGCAGCGACCGAGGTGAGCTGGACCGACGCGATGGAGTTCTGCCGAAAGCTCACCGAGCGAGAAAGGGCTGCGGGTCGACTGCCGGAGGGCTACCGCTACATCCTGCCGACGGAGGCGGAGTGGGAGCTGGCGTGCCGGGCAGGGTCGTCGTCGGCGTATTGCTACGGTGACGACGAGGGGCGGCTGCGCGAGTACGCGGTGTACCTTGAAGCGCGCTCGGGCCAGAACGCTCACGCGGTGAAGCAACGCAAGGCCAACGCCTGGGGTCTGTACGACATGCACGGAAACGTGTGGGAGTGGTGCCTGGACCAAGCGGACTACAGCGGCGGTGTTGTGACATCGACCTATCGCGATGGCCTCGAGGACCCATACAACACCGGCGGCCCGCAGCGCGTGTTCCGGGGCGGCTGCTGGCTCTACTCGGCGCAGTTCTGCCGGTCGGCGTACCGCCTCGCGAACGAGCCCGGCATCGCCCACGCCGGCTTGGGCTTCCGGCCTGTGCTCGCCGCGAGGTCTGACGTCAAGTGAGCAAGCGATGAGCAAGCACCAGGCCCGAGCGCCGAGGCGCGGAGCGCGCTGCGAGGGTCGCGGGCGGGGGTGGAAGCGGAGCGGCCCCGCCGGCGACCGGAGCCGCGCGCGGAGAGCCTCGGCGCGGGAGCGGCGTGAGTCTCACACGCCTGCGGGCGCCGGCGCGCGCCGACTCAACGCACCGGCAGCTCCAGCACGGCAACAGCCGTCGCCTGCTCGACCAGCCCGCGCAGCGCGCTCGCGATCCTCAGCCGCTCCGCCTCGCTGGCCGGCGCAGCCCGCGGCCAGGCCTTGTTCTCGATCCGTGGCAGTTCCTCCCACACCTTGGCCGTCGCCGGCATGCGCCAGAACACGCATGTCGCCCCCGAGGCTCCGGCACTTGCCGGCGGCCACGCGAACTCCCAACTCGTGTCGGTCATGTCCTCCAGTTGGCCCTTCTCGTCGAGCGTGCGCCAGTGCAGTGTGAGATCGTCGTCGATCCAGGTCTTGACGATGCGCTCGCCATCTTCGAGCGGGACTGACCATCCCAGGAGCACTCTCCCGGGCTTGGCACGGGTGAGCGTGGGCGCCGCGTCCCGGGGGGTGCCGCGTCGGCGCGCCGCCTCGACCAGCTCGCGCGCCAGCTCCGCCACCGTCGGGACGCGCGCCTTGACCTCGCGCACCAGACTCTCGATGCGCTCGCGCAGGCGTTCGTCGCCGGCTGCCTGACGGAGGGCCTCGGCGGCGAAGTGCAGCGCCTCACCGTCGCGCCTACCGCGCGCCATCGCTTGCGCCAGCGCGAACGCCACGCGCGCGTCGCCGGTGCGGCTCCAGCCGATGCGCAGGGTCTGCTCGGCGAGGCCGGGCTCGTCGGCGCCGTACTCGATCGCCAAGTCCAGGAACCGTTGTGCGCCGGCGGCTTGGTCGGCTTCGAGCGTCTGCAGGCGCAGGTGCGGCCTGAGCGTGCGCTCGGGGCAGCGCACGCGCGCGTGGCCGACGAAGCCCTTGCCCTCGGCGTTCGCCGTTGCCTCGACGACCACCGAGCCGCGCAGTTCGCCCGCGGCCCTTTGCGTCGTGCGCGCGGTCGTGACCTCGACGTAGTCGCCGCCTCCGGGCCGCTGCTGCGCGATGCGCTCGCGCCACTCCTGCTTCACCTCGCTCTCGACGGACGTGCGCCGGAAGCGCAACAGGCGTGCGCGTGCATCGGCCACGGCGGCTTCTTTCGCGGCATCCCGGGTGTCGGCGCGGGCCTCGCCGGAGGCTTCCCAGAGCCGTTCGCCCTCGACGACCACCAAGTCTTGTGTGCGTGGCGCGGCGACGAGGAACGCGAACGACGCGCCTACGAAGGTTGTGATGGATCGACAGCGACGCTGGCGGCATGGCCAGGGCGAGGAATCTGGAGTCATGGGAGAACGGGTTGGCCGGAGACGCGTGAGCCGAACGCACGCCGCCTCGGCATCCTCCTCGTTGCCGGCGTCGCCGACCACCGGGAGGCGAGGTCCGTCTCCGCGCATTCGGTGTCGTCGTAACCGTCGCTGGACTGCGGTGCCCGTTCCTGCCCTTTTCCGACCCGTGAGGCGCCGGCGCTATGTTCTGCGCGTCCGGAAGAACCCTCCTGAGTCCGACTCATGCGCATTCCTGGCGGCGTCGTCGTCCTGTCCGCTCTTCTGCTCGCGCCCCTCGCCGCCCAGCGCGAGGAGGTCTCCTTCCTGCCCGAACACCCCGTCCGCTGGGGCGACGCCGGGCCGGCCCACGGTGCCCGCGCCCGCGCGGCGGTGATCGTCACGGCCGACCGCTACGGCAACACGGCCTTCGATGCTCCGAGCGCCAAGCCGAGCGGCGAGGCTCTGCGCCAGGCGCTGGTCGAGCACGCGGGCTTCTCGCGGGCCTCGATCGTCGAGCTGTCGGGCGACCAGGTCCACTCGGCGGCGGTGCAGGCAACTCTCGAGCGAGTTGCCGCGAGCATCGGTGATGGCAAGACGATCCGGCAGGGCACGCTGCTCTTGCTGTGGGTGGGGCACGGCTTCACGCAGGGCGGCGACCAGCAGTTGTTCGGCTACTTCACGCAGCAGGTGGCGAACGGCTTCGCGCCGGTGGTGACCCAACGGCAGCTCGCGGCCTGGCTCGACGCCGCCTACACCGCGGCGCGTGAGCGCGGGGTGGAACTCGCGACGGCGCTGGTGGTGGACGCGTGCCGGCCCAACGTCGGCGCGCCGCCCAAGGACGCGGTGGCGGTGCGCGCCAAGGCGTGGCAGGTGTTCAGCGCCACCAGCGGCAAGTTCGCGCTGGCGCCGTCGGCGGGGGGAGCCTTCGTGTTCAGCCAGGCGTTCGCCGACGCGGTGGACATGCGCGCCAAGCAGGCCGGCACGGCGGACCTGGGCGACGTGTTTCGTCAAGCGAAGGAGCTGACCGAGCGGCGCACCGCGGGCGCGCAGGTGCCGGAGCTGGTGCTGCCGGGCGACGCGGCGCTGGCGAAGACGCCGCCCGCGGTGGTGGTGCCGCGGCGCATCGCCTTCACCGTGCGCTTGGTGGACGCGCTGACCGGCGGGCGCGTTGAGCGCGGCGCGGTGCGCCTCGACGACACCAAGCACGACGCGACCGAGGGCCGCCTGGCGCTGGCGGCGGCGCCGGGCAACCACCAAGTCGAGGTGCACGCCGAGGGCTACCTGACGCGGGCGATGTCGCTCGAGCTGGGGGACGAGCAAGCCGACGGCGAGCTGACGGTGCCGCTGCTGCCGCACGTGACGGTAGTGCGGGTGCGCGTGAGCCCACCGCGCGTGGTGGAGGTGCGTGTGGCGTCGGACGCAGCGCGGCCCAACTACCACGTGATGTCGGGGGTGACCGACGTCAAGGGCGGGGTCGAGCTGCGGCTGCCGGGAGGCGGACCGACGCTCGGCCTGCAGGTGCTGCGCGCCGGACGTGAGCTGCAGACGGCGACCGTCGATGGCAAGGCCGCGGCCTGGCTGCGCGATGCGAGTGGTCAGCACACCGGCATTCCGCTGGTCGAGGTGCCCGTCGCGCTGGGCAGGGCGGTTCTCGACCAGATCGGGGACGACGTCGGCGCGGGCATCACCGACGCCTCGGCGCCCGGGGAGCGGCCGCAGGTGCGTGGCCTGGACGCCGGCGAGTGGCAGGCGGCGCAGCAGAACATCGCGCGCGAGCGCTGGGACTTGGCGCGGGTCAACCTCGCCAACATCGAGGGCGGCGGTGCCGTGGTGATCGCGTGGCGGCGCTACGTGGACGCGCACTGGGCTCGAGCCCTGCTGGAGAAGGCGCTGGCCGACGGTCGCCGCCGCGGCGACTTCGGTGCGGCCGACGAAGTGATCGCATGGTGGCAAGCGAGCGGGCGCGATCCGTCGGTCGAGAACAAGAACGAACTGGCCCGTCTGCTCGCCGAACTGGAGCGCGAGCGCGTGCCGCTCGCCGTGCGACAAGGGTTCGAGGCGGGCAATCAAGCCTACGCGGCAGGCGAGCTGGAGAAGGCGTTGGCCGCATACAAGGCGGTGCGGGCCCAGGCCAACGCCAGCTATGGCCAACGTATCGACGAGCAGGTCGAGGACATCGAAGCGCGCCTCTACGCGCGGCATCTACTGGCCGGCAACCAGCACGAGGTGGACGGCGATCTGGAGGCGGCGAGGGCGAGCTACCGTGCGGCGCTGCTCTACAGCGACCGGGCGCAGCGCTACCTCGCGCGGCTGGAGGCGCCCGCGGCCAGGGCGACAGGGACCAGCGCGTCACCGTCCGTCGGGGCGTCGCGCCCGGCCTCGGTGCAACCGCGCACCCCGCTCCCGGCCAGCGCGCGCCGCTATCTGCCCCAGGGCTACGACCTGGTGCTGGACGTCGACCTCGACCAGCTGCGTGCCCTGCACCTGGATGGCTTGGCCGACATGCTGGCGGACCGAGAACCGAGCGCCAAGCGGTGGTGGAGCATCGTGCTCCGCGAGTGCGGGCGCGCCGTGGTGGGCGGCCGACTCGGCCAGCGCGTGGAGGCACTGGCGGCGTTCCAGGCGGCCGATGCGCCGCGCGTGCAGCGCGAGTTGGACGAGGTCGACGTCCGCAAGGACTTCGCACCGAACGTCTTCGCGCAGAACGGCTTCGTGCTCGTGGCGACCGCGCCACAGCCGCGCGACGAGATGGCGCGCCCATCGCCCGACGTCGTCGATCTCGCCGACCCGGCGCCCCCCGGCTTGGCGCTCTTCTCGATGGCGCTCGGCGACGCCAGCGGCGGCGCGGTCCGCGCGGTGCGTGCCGAAGCCGTGATGGAGTCGGACCAGGTGCGGATCCACGGCAGGTTGTCACTCGGGACTCTCGACAGTGAGACGCGTGCGCTCGTCGGCGAGGCGTTGCTCGATCCCGCGGTGTTGAAGACGCGCTTCCTCGACGGGATGTTCTTGCTGCCGCCGATCCGGAAGCTGCTCGAGGGGGTGCTGCCTCGGCTGGTCTTACGCCGCGAGAGCGCGGGCGTGTCGTTCGAGGCGACGGTCGCGGTCGACGCGCTCGCGCGCGCCTTCGGCGCGGACTACGAGGCGAGCGTGGGGCCAGACCGCACGCCGCCCTCGGCAGCCCCCGAGTCGGGTGGCTTCGATCTCGGCTCGTCACCTCCGGCCGATGCCGAGGGTGCGCGCATCGAGACCGGGATCGGGCTCTCGATGATCCGCATCGAGGCGCAGGAGTTCGTGATGGGGAGCCCGGAGGACGAGCAGTGGCGTCGCAGCAATGAGGTGCGCCACCGGGTGAAGATCACGAAGCCGTACTGGATCGGCGAGACGGAGGTGACGCAGAAGCAGTGGCGGGAGGTGATGGGGACGACGCCGTGGAAAGGAAGGGACTCCACGATCGAGGGCGACGCCGTGGCGGCAACGTACGTGAGCTGGACCGACGCGATGGAGTTGTGCCGGAAACTGACCGAGCGGGAGCGCACTGCGGGACGGCTGCCGGACGGCTACTGCTTCATCTTGCCGACGGAGGCGGAGTGGGAGCTGGCGTGCCGGGCGGGGTCGTCGTCGGCGTATTGCTTCGGCGACGACGAGGGACGGCTACGCGAGTATGCCGTGTACTACGAAGCGCGCTCGGGCGAGTACGCTCACGCGGTGAAGCAACGCAAGGCCAACGTCTGGGGTCTGTATGACATGCACGGAAACGTGTGGGAGTGGTGCCTGGACGAAGCCGCCTACAGCTTCGGTGTTAAGACATCGACCTATCGCGATGGCGTCGTGGACCCGTGCAACACAAACGGCCCGCAGCGCGTGGGCCGGGGCGGCGGCTGGGGCTTCTCGGCGCGGCTCTGCCGGTCGGCGAACCGCCTCGCGGGCGAGCCCGGCGACGCCGGCAGCGACTTGGGCTTCCGGCCTGTGCTCGCCGCGAGGTCTGACGTCAAGTGAGCCAGCCATGAGCAAGCACCAGGCCCGAGCGCCGAGGCGCGGAGCGCGCTGCGAAGGGCGCGGGCGGGGGGAAGCGGAGCGGCCCCGCCGGCGACCGGAGCCGCGCGCGGAGAGCCTCGGCGCGGGAGCGGCGCGTGGGCCTGAGGTTCTGTGGCCGATCTGAGATCGAACCGGGTCTCACTGCTGCGCGCTCCCGCAACTTCGGCTGCGGTCAGGAGCCGTCCGTGGATGGCTGACGGCGAAGCCTCCGCGCCCCGCCGCAGTCAGGGCCGATAGGGATCGCGCACGGCCGGTTCGCCTCGCCAGGCGCGCGCGGCCTGCAGCTGCGGATGCTCGGCGGCCAGGTGCTTGCCGCGGAACATCAGCTCGCGCAGGTTGAACCACGTGGGCAGCGCCCCGACACATGCCAGCAGCGTGGTCAGCACGGACAGGAGGCCGTCGCGCAGGAGAGAAGCTCCGGCGAGGCCGCCGGCGAGCATCACCAGGGCCCAGGCGCCCGGAACGATGACCTCGGGCCGCCGCCGCACGCGGATGGCGGCGACGAGGGCGGCGAGAGCGACGGCGACGCAAACGGCGCGGACGAGCCAACGCCACTGCGGCGGTGCGTCCATGGCGCCGAAGTGCGCGCCCAGGGCTGCGCCGACTACCACGAACACGCAGAGCCAGCGCGTTCCCACGAGCATGTCGCGCGCGTGCCACAGACGCCCGATCACCTCGCGGCGCGTCAGGTCCTCGTCGTCCTGCGGTTCCAATTCCAAGCAGTGCTCCGGCGGATCGCGGGCGTCTTCGGCGCAGCGCCGCGCCAGTCCGTCACGTGCTGGGCCCGTCACGTCTTGGCGCAAGTGGAGCGGGTGATCGGGATCGAACCGACGACATTCAGCTTGGGAAGCTGACGTTCTACCGCTGAACTACACCCGCTCGCGGAAGCAGGCACGGTAGCCGAGCGGTGGAGGCCGTCAAGAAGATCGCGGGGACCCGCGAGATCCGACCGGGGCGCGGTGCACGCGTCGGTGCGTCTGGCGCCGGCCCCGGTCGGAGCGTCGATGCGTGGACGGCAGGCGCGCCGCTCGTCGCCCCACCCTTGCAGCCGACGGAGCCAGGCTCCTCCGCCCGCACGCTGGGTCGAGCGGCCGGCGGCGGGCGTGTGGGGCCCGTTCGGAGACCGGCTCACGGAATGTGACGCGGCGTCGCTACGGTGAGACCCGAAGGCGGCGGCACCCGATCCGCTCACGCCAGAAGGCTCGGCAAACCTTCCCGCGTTTTCGTCGATCGTCTACAGGAGTAAACGATCGGCGAGGCCGTCATACGCGCCATGAGTCGCCGCGACCTCGAGCCCCTCACCGCCGCCGAGTGGAAGGTGATGCGCGTCGTCTGGGAACGTGGCGACGGTGCCGCCCGCGACGTGTACGAGGTGTGCGGTGCGCAGCATGGGATGGCGGTGAGCACCGTCAAGACGCACCTGCGCCGTCTGGTCGACAAGGGCTACCTCACCACCACGCTGGTGGGCAACAGCTTCCTCTACCGGGCGACACGGCCGCCGCTGCGGTCGCTCCTGGCGGCAGCCGACCGTCTGCTCGAGAACGCCATCGAGGGTACGGCCGGGCCGCTGCTGGCCTACATGCTCAAGAAGAGTCGGATCAGCGACGACGAACTGGCCGAGCTGCGCGCGCTCCTGGAGGCGCACGGCGGCGACGGGCGCAAGGAGGGAGCCTGATGGAAGGGACTCCGATGGTAGGGACTCCGATGGGTGGCACCCTTCTGCAGGACACCCTGGCCGCGACCACCCGCGCGTGGGCGGCGGACTGGTGGCAGGCGGCCGGACAGGCCTTGCTGAACGGGTCGCTGGCGCTCGTCGTGCTGTTGGCGCTGTGGTGGCCGCTGCGGCGGCGTCTGTCGCCGTGCTTCGTCAGCGCCCTCTTCCTCTTGCCCCTGCTGAAGCTGGCGCTGCCGATCGAGGTCGCGGTACCCGAAGTGCTGGCGTCGCTGTCGCTCGACGGTTGGCTCGCGGCGCCACCGCCCGTGCCGCCTGCGGCGTGGGAGCTCGTCACGCTGGTGGAAGCCGCCGACGCGCCGCCGCCGCCCGCGCCGAGCTTCGGTTGGCGGGAGGGCATGTTCGTGGCCTGGATCCTCGGCGCCGGGTTCTTGGCGCTGCGCTTCGTCCTCGCCCAGGTGCGCACGCGCCGCCTGGTGCGCGCGGCCACGCCCATCGATGCGGCCGCCTTTCCGCTCGACCTCGACGCCCTGCGTCGTCGCGCGGGCGTGCGCCGCCAGGTGCGTTGGCGCACGAGCGCCGAAGTGGCGACGCCGGCGGCCGGTGGCCTGCTGCGACCCACCATCCTCTTGCCGGCCGGGTTCGCGGCGAGCATGCCGGACCGCCAGCTGGCGTTCGTGCTCCTGCACGAGCTGGCGCACGTGCGGCGGCACGACATCGTCGTCGCGACGCTGCAGCGGCTCGTGCAGATCGTCTGGTTCTTCCATCCCGCCGTGTGGCTCGCCAGCTGGATCATCGACCAGCACCGCGAGCTGGCGTGCGATCAAGACGCGCTCGCTCGGAGCGGCGCGTCGCGCCGCGAGTGCGGCGAAGCCTTCCTGTCCGTGGCGGCGTGGATACGCCGGGCCTCGATGCCGGCGCCCGCTCTCGTCACTTTCGATGCAACTCGAGCTCTCAAGAGACGACTCATGCAGATCCTCCAGCAATCTCCGTCCCGGCCCAGTCGCTTCCTGACTGCGGCCTACTTCGCTCTCGCCGCGGCGGTGACCCTGCCGTCGGCCAAGGCCGCGGCCAACGCCGAGGTCGACCTCGACAGCCTCGTTCTCGCCCCTCAGCAAGACGAAGGGCAGCGCGAGCAGATCGAGCAGCTGCGCCGCGCCCTCACCGAGCTGAAGAAGCAGCACGCCGAGCTGAGCAAGAAGCTGCAGGCCATGCAGAAGACCCAAGGCAAGGCCGAGAAGGCCAAGGCCGAGAAGGCCAAGGCGGAGAAGGCCAAGGCGGGGCGTCGCGACGAGGAGGACGACGACGATGACGACGACGAGGAGCACGAGCATGCCGGCGGCGCGCGTGCCAAGGGTGGCACGTGGTTCATGCCTGGGATGAAGGGCGCCCAGGTGTTCCGGCTCGGCGGCAAGGACCAGCCGTTCGAGGGTGCCTGGGCCGTGAAGGTGATGGGCGGCGACGACGACGGCGACGACGGCGAAGGTGGTGACGGCAAGCGCCATCGAGTCTTCTTCGCCGGGCCCGACGGCCTGCCGACGCGCGGCTTCACCTTCCGGGTCGACGACGACGAGCACGAGGGCGAGCACGAGGAAGAGGGCGAGGAGCCACGTGCGCACGTGTGGGTGATGCGCGGCAACGCGATCGTCGAGCACGAGCACGAAGACGACGATGGGGACGAAGAGCACGCCAAGGCCATCGTGGTGCGGCGCGTCAAGGGCGATGCGGCCGGCAAGAGCGGCAAGGCGGCGGGCAAGGCGTCCAAGACGAAGCGTCTGCGCCTGCGCAACAGCGACGGCGACGTCGACGTCGAGGTGCCGATGCCCGACGAGCGCGAGATCCGCGCCAAGGTCATGAAGGCGCTGGCGGGCAAGCTGCCCGCGACGTTCGATCTCCAGCAGGGCGAGTGGGTGCAGAGCGGCGACGCGAAAGCCAAGGTCGAGGTGAAGGACCTGCGTCTGCTGGAGGGTGGCGACGTGCGCGTCCTGCGGGAGGGCGACGGCGACGAACGCATGCGGATCGAGGTGAAGTTCGAGGGCGACGAAGCCGGCTCCACCGAACCGAAGGTCAAGTTGTTGCGGCTTCGCGGTCACGACGAGGACGACGGCGAAGGCGAGGAGAACGAGCACCGCGAGGTGCAGAAGAAGCTCGAGAAGACCCTCGAAAAGACCTTCGAGAAGAAGGTCGACGTGCGTCTCCAGGCCCCCAAGACGGTGACCGTGCGCAAGAAGGTCATCGACATCGTCTGACGGTCCGGCGGACCGCGGCTACGCGCGATGCGCGTGGCGGCAGGCTCCGCGACCCATCCGCGACCCATCGACCGCGACTCCATCGACGAAGCCCCATCGACTGTGGGCCTGGGTCGGTGACGCCGGCCGTGGCACGGGCCGCGGGTGGGCGAGATGGCCCCGTCCTCCCGGGCGGGGCGAACACGTTCCGGCCGGCACCGGCTGTCGGGGCCCGGCGCACCCCGATGCGGCGAGTTCACTGCCGGTCGGCGCCGGCGTGGCGCTATAGTCCCGCGCCTCCGTTGCGGTCGTAGCCCCCGACCGCCCCCTGGTCGCCGATGCTCGCACTCACTCTGCTGCTCGCCGCTTGTCCGCAGAACCCCTTGGTCCTGCCTCCGCGCCGGGATTCCACGCCCGTCCAGGCGGTGACGCCGGAGCGCACCTTCGAGCAGGACGTCGCCGTCCTCCGTCGCTCGCGGCTCGGTGAAGCGCGGGAGGACGAGCTGATCGGACAGCTCGCCGGTCGCTACCCGGACCTCGCGCAGCGGGCGGTCGCGCTGGCGCGCACTGCCGACCCGGACCTACTCGACGGCCTCCTGCGCATCCTCGCGCGCGTCGCTGGTCCCGAACAGGCGCAGCAAGTCGTGACCCTGTCTCTCACCCGGCCTCTCGGCGCCGCGGCCGCGCGGGCGATGGAGGTGGTGGCGTCCTTGCCGCGGCCCGACGCGAAGGCTGCGCTGTTGCGCTGCCTTGCCGCGCGCAGCTCGGGTACACGCCGGGCCGCCGCCAACGCCCTGAAGCCGCTGCTCGACGCCGCCGACGCCGACCTGGTGCTCGATGCCATGCAACGCGGCGGGCGTGACGTGTACCCGCTCGCCCTCGAACTGCTCGGCGCGACGCCGACCGCCGCTGCCAGGCGGGCGTTGCTCGACGCCCTCGCGTCGTCCGACGCCAACGCGGCGGCGCTCGCTTGCGAGGCGCTCGTCGCGCACGGCCCGGCACCGGCTACGGATCTGCAGACGATCATCGGCAGGGCCGCGGCGGGCCGGGCGTTCGGCTACGCGGCCGTGGCGCTCACCGAACTCGAGCGCAGGCACGGGGTCGCTCTGCAGCCGGACGCGGCCGTACCGTGCTTGCGCCAGGAGATCGACAGCCACGATCCGTTCATGCGCGTCGCCGCGGCGGTGGCGCTCGCGCAGCTGTCGTACCGGTCGGGGGACGAGGTCGGCGAACGCTACGGCGACCGAGCCATCGTCGACGGCCTGCTGCTGGTGGTGGCGCCGGGGGCCTTCGTCACCAGCTACAGCCTGCTGCAGCCGTTGGCGCTGGCACAGCTGCACCGCCTCACCGGCCGGGCGTTCGCCCTGCCCACCGAGTGGGAGGGTTGGTGGACGTCGGCGCGTGCCGGCTTCGTCGGCCGGCGCCAGTCGCTGGCCATCGACGGTGAAAGCGCAGCCCTCGCGTCGCTGACACTCATTCGCCCAGGGCAGGTCGTGCGGGTGCGGGGCGAGCGTGCGCCGGAGCCGCTGCAGATGGCGGCCGAGGACGAGGTCTTCGTCCTGCCTGCCGCCGAGATGGCGCAGCTGGTCCAGCGCCTGCAAGACGCCGGCTTCATGAGCCCTGCGCTCGAACAGGGGCAGCGAGAGGCGGCGGCAGTGCCGCGCACCCGCACGCTCGAGCTGCGTTTGGGCGCGGTGCGCAGCTCCTACGAGGCGCCGGCGCGCGACGACGCGTGGATGGATCGCTTCGTCACCGACGTGGAGGCGGTGGCGCTCGCCCAGCGCTGGCAGCTCTACCACGGGGGCGACGACTTCATGGCGTTCTGGCGCAGCGAGCGTGCGTGGTTGCTCGCCCACCCGGATCGTTCGGCGCGCGACCAGCGCATGAAGGAACTGATCGTGGCTGCCCTGCCGCGGCTGCAGGGCGAGCTGCGCACGCGCGCGCTCGAGCACCTGAACGAGGTGCCGAAGCTGGCGACGTTCCTGTCCGAGTCCGACGGCTTGGCCATCGCGGCCGCGGTGCGCGACGGCGGTGTCGTCGACGCCGACGGCGAGCGCCTGCTGGCGCTCGCCCTGCGCGTCGACAGCGAGCCGGTGGTGAAGGCGGTGCTGGACGTCACCGACGAGCTGGCGGCTGCTGGCGGGCGCGAGGCGCTGCCGCGCCTGTTCGCCATGATGGGCGCGGAGCGCGTGCTCCGGTGCGTTGCCGATCCGCGACCGCAGGTCAAGATCGCGGCGATGCACGAGATCGCCAACATGCGCGAGCTGCAGGCCGTGCCGGCTCTGCTGGTCGGGCTGCGCGCCGACGATGTCGCCGTGCAGCAGACCGCGATCTGGGCGTTGGGCATCCTGCGCTCGCCCGACGCGCGGCAGCCCCTGCTCGATGCCCTGCCGACCTTGGTGCCGGAGGTGCGCCGCGTGGCGTGGGTGGCGCTCGGTCGCATCGGCGGCGACGGCGTGCTCGCGGCGATCCTGCGGGGAACCACGTTCGACGACGTCGAGGACAAGCGGGCGGCCATCGCCGCGCTCGGCAAGCTCGACGAGCCGACGGCTGCCGACTATCTGGCCAGCTTGTTCGTCGCCGCCGGGCAGGGGCCACTCGGCGACCTGGTGCTGGGGGCGCTCCACGACCAGGGGGCGCTGCGCGCGCGCACCGCCCTGCGCAAGAGCCTGCAGGCGAGCCGCGAGGCGCGCGTGCGCGACGAGGTCGTGCAGGTTCTGGCGGACTTCAACGACCCGTCCGTGGTGCCCGACCTGATCGGCAAGCTGGCCGACGTGCGCGATGGCGCGCGCGCCGCGGCGCAACTCTCGGCGATCACGGGCGTCGACGTGGCGCGCAGCCAGGATCCGGCCGCCACCATGCTCGGCTGGTGGTCGCGGCACAAGGACGAGTCGCAGGCCGAGTGGTTCCTCGACGCGGTTCGCGCGGCGGGCATCCCGACCGATCTGGACGTCGCCAAGCTGCAGCCGCGCGCCGGCGTCGACGGCGTGTCCGAGCTGGCGCGGATCCTCACCGCGACCGACCAACCGCACCTTCGCCTGCTCGCCCTGGCCCTGCTGCGCGACACGACCCAGCGCGACTTCGGTGCCATCTCGCCGCAGGCGCGGCCGGAGGAGCTGATCGCGCTCGCCGACCGCTACCGCATCTACGCCGAGTCGGTGGTGGCTGGCGGCAAGTGACGCGGCGCCGAGGCTTGGCGCTGTTCGCGGTCGGCTTCTGCGCCCTGTTCTTCTGGCTGCGCGCGACATCGACCTTCGCGCGGGTCGAGGCGCGACGGGCAGATGCGGTCGCCGTGGCCAAGGCGAGTGGACTCGACGTGGCGGAGGTGCTGGCGTTGCTGGACCTCGGCGAAGGACGCACCCCGACGCCCGAGTTGGAGCGAGTGGCACGCCGAGTCGTGGCCGCGCGCCGATCGCACGGCGACCTCGGACTGGCGGTGGCCGCCGTCTTCGGACACGACGCCTTGGTGCAGCAGATCTTGGTCGAGGAGTCGGAACGGCCTGCCGCGGAGCGTTTTCGTGCGCTACCCGAAGGCTTGGTCGCCACGCGCTTCCTGACGATGGTCGGACGCTACCGGGAGGCGCTGGGCTCGGACGAGTGAGGCCGGTCGGGTCGCAGTCGCTGCGGCACTTCGCGGCGGCGGTCGGGGCATCGGTCGGGCACCCGGCCACGCGCACGGCTCACGAGCCTCGACGGGGTCAGACCTCGCGGCACAGCAGCAGGTAGTCGAGGCCCACCATGTGGCGCGGCTCGGCGTCGTCGTTGTGGCCGGTGATCTCGAGGCGCAGATCGACGTCGCCGGCCGGCAGCTCGACGACGCCGAGGTCGAGGGCGCCGCTCGGCTCGACCGTGTTCGCGTAGAGGTCGATCGGGCGGCCCAGGTCGCGGCCGGCGAGCCGGCACTGCACGATGCCGTAGTCGGGAGCGCGGGTGAAGGCTGCCTTCACCCGGTAGCGGCCCGCCTGCGCCACCGGCACGGCCAGGGTCAGGGTGTCGCCGGGCTTGCCGTCGACCCACCACACCTGGGCGTCGCGGGAGAAGGCGCTGTCGACGAACGACAGGTCCTGCACCGTGTGCTTGCCGCCGCTGCAGGCGGTGACACGCAACGCTTCGCCCTCGAGTGCGCCGGCGACCACGAGCTGCTTCACGGGAGGCAGTCGGTCCAGCGTCCGCTCCGCCGGCGGCGGCACGGCCGGCAGGCCGGAGCGAGCCCCTGCGGCTCCGTACCAGTAGGCGACGGTGGCGTAGTCCATCTGCAGCTTGGGCACCCAGTGCCAGACCTCGAGGTCGAAGTGGAAGCTCTGCTGGAAAGGCACGCTGTCGAGGACGTGCATGCGGTGCACGGCGGTGAAGCCGTAGTTCTTGGGGCCATCGCACTGCGGCTGTGCGTGCAGCGCCGAGCTGAACGGCTGCGGGCAGCACCAGGCGTAGCCGAAGTAGTCCTCGGTGCCGGTGCCGAAGGTCGACGGGAAGGTCTCGCCGTCGACGTAGAACTTCTCGTCGCCCTCGCCCCACCAGCCGCGGTGCGGGTTCTTCACCAACAGCGCGGTGCCGACGAAGCGGCCGGGGCCGCCGTTGGCGTCGAGGACCACGAAGTCGCGGAACGGCCGCGACGGGAACGCCTTCTCGAGGTGGTAGGAGGCGTGGAAGAGGAGGTCGTCGGGCCGAGTCAGCTTGCTGGTGGTCAGCGCCGTCAGGAACACCGCGAGTTCGTCGTGGGCGTGGTTCTCGATCCGCAACTCGCCCCCCTGCGGCATCGGCATCGGCCAGTAGGAGAAGGCGCGCTGACCGACCGGGTCGAAGGCCAGGAAGCGGCCGGCGTGCGGGCGCAGGTCGGGGCCGCAGGCGAAGAAGTCGAGCACGGGCACCCGCACCGTCTCCTCGTCGCCGCAGCGCACCACGAGTTCGGCTTGGCGCAGGAGTGCGCCGAGGTCGCGGTCGCCGCGCTTGCGCTCGTACTCGAAGCGCAGGCCGCCGACCAGCGTGCCGGGCGGGACCTTCTCGGGCGGCGTTTCGGCTCCCCATGCGGGCCCCTTCTCCGGCAGCGGTGGCGCCAGTCGACCGAGGGCGCGGTCGATCTCGGCCGAGTACGTCTGCAGCATGATCGGCGCGAAGCTCGCCACCGGCGTTCCCGGCGGCGGGTACATGACGTTGACGTGGTAGTAGAGGTCGCCCTGCGTCGCAGTCACCTTGACGTGCTTGGCGAACGGGATGGGCAGGTAGCAGTTGCCGCCCATGGCGTGCATGCCGGCCAGCGGGTCGGCGAGCGGGGCGATCTGGCCGCGGCACAGCTTGCCGAAGTCGACGCTCCACACCCGTTGGCCGTCGATGTCGACGTGCAGGGTGCCACCGGGGTTGGCCGACCAGATGCGCGTGATCACGCCGGGGCCGTCGGTGTCGCACATCACATACTCCTTGCGACCGTCGCGCTCCTCGGTGCGCAGGTACTTGCCGCGATCGTCGTTCGCGTACCAATCGGCAGCGTTCGTGGGCCCCTTGTCGCTGCGCCGGTCGTAGCTGCTGAACTGGACGCCGCGCTCGCCCGGCTCCGGCGGGCGGCACAGCCACGACGGGTCGGTGAGGCGGCGCAGCAGCGTCGGCAGATCGAGTTCCGCCGCGGCCTGCGCCGGCAGGCGGCTGCCACCGACAGCCGCGAGAAGTACGCACGCGCGCGCGCCAATCGTCATGCCGAGGACGCTACCAGGCGTGCGACGGCGCGGCGAGGCCCGGAGCCCGGTGGTCGCGGTGGCCCGGCCTGCGCGTGTCCGCGGCACTCGGGCGCGGAGGCTGGGCGCAACCCGTGGTGGCCCTCGCCGTTTTCGCCTTCCCGCTCGCCGCCGCCATCGCCATCGGTGAAGCTGCGCGCGCATGAGCAAGACGCCGGCACGCGCCTACCGCTACTTCGACCTCATCGTCGGCGGCTTCGTGGCCGTGCTGCTGTGCTCCAACCTGATCGGTCCGGGCAAGGTCGCGCTGGTCGGCGGCATCGCCTTCGGCGTCGGCAACATCTTCTTCCCGATCAGCTACATCTTCGGTGACGTGCTCACCGAGGTGTACGGCTACGCCAGGGCGCGCCGGGCCATCTGGGCCGGGTTTGCCGCCATGTCGTTCGCGACGCTGATGAGCTGGTCGGTGCGCACGCTGCCGGCCGACCCCAGCGAGCCGTGGAACGAGACCCTCCAGCCGGCTCTCGACGTCGTCTTCGGCAACACCGGCCGCATCGTCGTGGCCTCGGTGGTGGCCTTCGTGGTCGGCGATTTCGTCAACAGCTACGTGATGGCGCGCATGAAGGTGTTGACGCAGGGACGCCACCTGTGGACGCGCACCATCGGTTCGACGATCGTCGGCCAGGGTTGCGACAGCCTGCTCTTCTATCCCATCGCGTTCTACGGCGTGTGGCGCAACGAGCGGCTGTTGACGGTGCTGCTCACCAACTGGTGGCTCAAGGTCGGCGTCGAGGTGCTCATGACGCCGCTCACCTACTGGATCGTGAACGTGTTGAAGCGCGCCGAGCACGAGGACTTCATGGACGTCGACACCGACTTCAACCCGTTCCGGCTCGATGCGTGAGCCGCGCCGGCGCGCCGGCTTCGGAGAACGATCGCGTTGCGGCGGGCATCGACGACCGCTTGGCCCGGGCCGGCTTGCGGGCCGGCATGGTCGCCGCCCAGTCCGTCAACCGGCATCTGACCGCGACCGAGCCGTGCAGGCTGACAGACCGACGCCGGGCGGGCCGCCACCGTGCTTCACACCGAGCGGGTCGACCCGGCTGGTCCATCCACCCCGAGTGACCCACGCATTCCGACGGGCTGATCGCCTCGGGTTGCGTGGTCTTCCTGTATGACCCTGCGACCCCTGCGCGTTGCGTGCCGCAGCGCCTTCTGATGCCCAATCCTCAACAACCCACGCCCGCACCCTGGCACCCGCTGGCCGAAGCGTTCGCCGCGCCGAACCTCGCCACCATCCTGACGCTCGCGGTCTACCTGGTGATCGGCGGGCTGCTCGCGCTGTACGTGCGCTTCCTCTACCGGCTGACCAGCCGGAACCCGACCGGTGACTCGATCGCGCGCGTGTTCCCGCTGCTGACGCTGGTGACGATCGCGGTGATGTCGGTGGTCAAGACCTCGCTGGCACTCTCGCTCGGTCTGGTCGGCGCCCTGTCGATCGTGCGCTTCCGCGCCGCGATCAAGGACCCCGAAGAGCTGGTCTACCTGTTCCTGTGCATCGGCATCGGCCTGTCGCTCGGCGCCGAGCAGCCGTGGCTGGCGGTGGTGCTGGTGTCGGTGGCGACGCTGTTCGTGCTGTTCCTCGACAAGCTGCGCTCGGAGCGCAGCGACGACGCGTTCTTGACCATCGTCGGGCCGGCGGACCGCTATTTCGGGGCTGGCCCGGACAGCGCGCTCGAGGTGCTGCGCGCGACCGGCGTCGACCTGATCGTGCAGCGCTGCGAGGTGGACGGCGACGAAGGTCAGCTGCGCGTGCACCTGCTGCGGGTGCGCAACGCCGACGCGCAGCAGCTGGTGGGTGCCTTGCGTGACAGTCTGCCGGGCTGTCAGCTGTCCTACGTCGACGCCGGGGCGCTCAGCTGACGTGAGCATGCTCGGCGCTGTCCAGGTGTTCGACGAAGGCGTCGCGCGCGCTGACTTCGCCGCGCGCGTCGAGAGCAAGTTCGTGTTCAGCAAGGTCGACGTCGCGGCTTTGCGCCACGCGTTGCTGCGCCTGGCGACGCCGATCCGCTACGCGGGGCGGGTGTCACTGGTGCGCAGCGTCTACTTCGACGACCCGCGGCTCTCGGCCTGCCGCGCCAACCTCGCCGGCATCGGCGTGCGGCAGAAGGCGCGGGTGCGCTGGTACGACCACGACTCCCCGCGCGGCGCGTTCTGGTTCGAGGTCAAATGGCGCCGCAACCAAACCACCGGCAAGCTGCGCCATCGCATCGAGGGCGGCGCGCCGTTCGCCGAACTGCCCCTACGGCGTGTGCCGCAGTTGCTGGCTCCGGGACTGCCCGAGCGCTGCCGCGGCCTGGTCGACACCCTCAGCGATGCGGTGCTGCTGGTCGAGTATCGGCGGGAGCACTTCGCCTGCGGGGATGCGCGGCTGACGCTCGACTACGACTTGCGCTTCGCGCCGCTGCTCGGCCAGCGGCACCTCGGGCGGCGCTTCGTCGAACGCCTGCCCGGCATCGTGCTGGTGGAGTGCAAGACGCCGACCGACTCGCCCGCTGGGCTGGTCGCCGCGATGCGCGTGCTCGGTGCGCGCCCGGCTCGGTTCTCCAAATACGTCACGGGCTGCCAACGGCTCGGCTACGCTACCGCCGGCTGACTCGAGTGACCCCATCATGCGCTGTCGACTATCGCTGCTCAGTCTCGTGTGCTTCGCCGCCGTGCTCACCGCGCAGGACCGTCGCGGAGGTCGGGGTCGCCGTAGGCCACCGCTGCCGGTGTTGCTGGCGATCGACAGTGACCAGGACGGTGCCATCAGCGCGGCCGAGCGGCAGGCGGCGAGCAAGGCGCTGCTCAAGCTCGACAAGAACGGCGACGGCAACCTGACCAGCGACGAGCTGATGCCTGACTTCGGCGGGCGCGGTCCCGATGGTCCGCCAGGCGGCGGGCCCGGTGGTCCCTTCGGTACGGGCGGCCCCGGCGGCCCCGGCGGTCCGATGGGCATGATGGGGCAGCACCCGGTGATGGCCGCACTCGATCTCGACGGCGACGGCGAGTTGTTCGACGACGAGGTCACCGACGCCGGGCGGTCGCTGGCCAAGGCGGACCAGGATGGCGACGGCCTGATCTCTGCCACGGAGATGCAGCCGCGCCGCGGCGGCTTCGGCGGTCCGGGTGGCATGCGCGGCCCGGGTGGCATGCGCGGTCCGGGTGGCCCGGGTGGCCGCGGCGGCTTCGGTGGCGGTGAGCGCCCCGATCACGTGCTGCAACCCGACGAGTTGGAGTTCGACATGGGGTCGCCGACCATCGGCGACCGCGAGACGTTCCGCGCGCTGTCGTACCAGGGCGAGGAGGTCATGATCGACACGCACCTCGCCAACCTCGAGTTCGTCAAGTTCCAGATCGAGGCGGCCGACACCGACGCGCCGCGGCTGTACTTCATGAACACGAAGACCTACCGCGCGCATCCGATGTTCATGCAGCGGATCGGGGTCGATGAGCGCGACGGCTCGATGCGCATGCGCGGGGTGTTGGTCTATCGGCCACTTCTGATGTCGGCGAGCGGCAAGCCAGGGCTCTACACGTTCGAGTTCGAGCCCAACGACGCCTACCCATTCGCCGACATCCAGATGGCGTATCGACTGCTGCAAGAAAAGGCCGAGCCGCTGGTCGGCAACCTCTCGTACCATCTGCTGCCTCGCGCCGAGCAACGCTGGCAGGAGGAGAAGCAGCTCTATGCAGAGGCGAAGCTGCCGGTCTTTCACGCCGATGACGTCTACGGCGAAGCGGCTTTTCTGCCTTTGCACCGCGCGGTGTCGTTTGGGCGTCTGCGCCTGATGCAGCCCGGCGAGCTGCCTGCGGTCAACGACGTGGTCGTCTACCGTGACCTGCCCAACGAGTTGCCGCGCACCGCTGGTGTGCTGACCGGCGTCCGGCAGACGCCGCTGTCGCACGTGAACCTGCGCTGCGTGCAGGACGACGTGCCCAACGCCTACGCCCGCGGCGCCGCCGACGACCCGCAGGTGCGCTCGCTGCTCGGCAAGCTGGTGCGCTACGAGGTG
>JAWKUN010000003.1:0-1619212 GCA_041398565.1 Planctomycetota bacterium
AGAGAGGGCCGCCGGCGCTGTTGTTGCTTGGAGCTTCCAGGGCTGCTCGGGCGTGGCGTGGTCAGCTCTGTGGCAACGGAACAACACGGCCGAATTCGCGCCCGCCGTGACGATTCGCAGCCCTTGCAGCTCAGCGCGTGTGCGCTCTCACACTCTGGGTCTTGCGCGCCGCGGCGCCTTCCGTGTGGACGGCGTTTCGGCCCTACGAAGGTGCCCCGACGAAGCGCGTGGTCAGGCGCGGTGCAGCGCATCGACGCCCGAAGCGCTGCCGCGGCCGCGTCGGCCTGAGCCACGAGGGGTCGTAGGTGTTTTTCCGTACAGCCGCGGACGTGCCCCCGTGGGCAAGGGGAGTTGGAGAAAAAAGGCGAGCCTACCGCTGGTGGGGGCCGCGTATCCCACCGCAATACGTGGGTCCACCCATCGCGCGCTGTGAGCGGCGCCGACTCGCGGCCTCTCTCTCCTCACTCTCTCGCAAATCTCACTCCAGGCGCATGCCCACAACGAGCTTGTCCACGGGCACCGGGGCCGTCGTTTGCCCCTTTGGGCATCCCGATCTCGAACCCTGGCGCCCCAGCGCAAACGACCCCTGGGATCGACGCAAAGCGGCGCACTTGCTGCGGCGGGCCGGTTTCGGAGCGTCCGACGAGGAACTCGACGTGATCGTGTCCCTCGGGGTCGATCGCATGATCGATCTGCTCCTGACGCCGGACGCCGTGCCCTTGCAGGCGTATGGGGTGCGCGTTCTGCCGCACGGCGAGATCCTCGACGTCACCAGCAACGTGACGTCGCAGCGCGCATTGTGGCTCTGGGAGTGCGTGCACACCGTGCACCCGCTCAAGGAGAAGATGGCGCTGTTCTGGCACAACCACTTCTCCGTGGGCGTGAACAAGGGCGGTGCCGAGAACCTGTCGGTGACGCACGTCAACGTCTTCCGGCGCTCGGGCCTGGGTTCGTTCCGTGACCTGTTGCTCGCGGTCA
Organism: Planctomycetota bacterium; assembly: GCA_041398565.1. GTDB lineage: Bacteria > Planctomycetota > UBA1135 > UBA1135 > UBA2386 > DATGPD01. The sequence goes on from JAWKUN010000003.1 coordinate 979, forward strand.
CGCGTGATCCGGCCATGCTGCTGTGGCTCGACAACTACCTGAACGGAGCGGTCGACCGGGGCGTACCGAAGATCAACGAGAACTACGGGCGCGAGCTGCTCGAGCTCTACAGCCTGGGCGTCGGCAACTACACCCAAGCGGATGTCGTCGAGGCGTCGAAGTGTCTCTCGGGCTGGGGCGTGCGCGACTCCTATGGGTCCAACGAGTTCGTGTACTGGCCCGAGAAGCACGTGACCGGGCCCAAGTACGTGCTGGGGCGCACCATCAGCAACGGCTCGAGCGGCAACGAGGGCATGCAGGACGTGTTCGACCTCGTCGACACGATCCTGGAGCAGCCGGCTTGCGCGCGCTTCCTCGTCGAGAAGGTGTGGAAGTACTTCGTGTCGTCCGATGCGCCAAACGACGTGCTCGACGACCTGGCGCAGCGCTTCCGCGACGATGCCTACGACGTGCGCTCGCTCATGAGCATCATCCTGCGCAGCAAGTTCTTCTTCAGCGGCCGCGCCATCCGCCAGCTGGTGAAGAACCCGGTGGAGTTCGTGGTGGGGGCGATCCGCAACCTCAACACGCCGGTCATCGAGAGCTACAGCTTGCTCGGAGACCACGTGGCGCTCATGGGTCTGCCGCTGCACCGCTACCTCACGCCGGCAGGGCTGCCGGGCGGACTCGATTGGCTCGACGCGCAGTCCCTGCTGCAGCGGGCCAACTTCGCCGAGCAGCTCACGCGCGTCCAGGATCCGTACCACATCAAGGCGCACTTCGACGCGCTGCATCAGGTCTATCGGCACAACCTGCGCACGGCCCCCGAGATCGTCGACTTCTACGTGCAGTTCTTGCTGGACGGCGAGCTGCCGCGGACGGTGCGCGACTTCTGCGTCGAGTTCATGCACCGCGTCGACTGGGAGCGGCGACCCTTCACGTTCGAGCCGACTCTGGCCGACCGCAAGGTGCGCGGCCTGGTGCACATCCTCCTCAGCCTGCCGCAATACTCGATCAACTGACATGAGTCTGCACTGCGACGATTCTCTTCCGGCGGCCAAGACTCCAGGCGGCGCACCGGCGCTCGCGAGCCCGGCGACAGCGGTTGCCTCGCGCGATGTCGCCGGCGATCGCCGGCGCGTGCGCGACCTCGTCGAGCTGAGGACCACACGGAGGGGCTTCTTGGCCGGGGGCGCGGCGGCCGTCAGCGCGGCGAGGTTGCCGGCGAGCGCGCCGGCCGCCGGCGTCGGCGACCGTGCGGTCGTGGCCATCCAGGTCGAGGGCGGTTGGGACTACCTCAGCGCGCTCGTGCCCGCCGGGCACTGGGCCTACCAGGAGGCCCGGCCGAACCTGCGGATTCCGCGCTCGGCGGTGCTCGACGTGGAAGCGGGCTGGGACTGGTACTGGCACCCTTCCCTGTGGCCGTTCCGCGACCTGTACAACCGCGGCGATCTCGCCATCGTCGAGAACGTCGGCTACCCGACGCCGGACTTGTCGCACTTCGAGTCCATCAAGAAGTGGCACGCGGGCGACCCGACGGTCGGCGCCTTCCACTCCGGGTGGATGGGGCGCTACCTGAGCACCGCCTACACGGGGCTGTCGCCGCTTCCAGCCCTCGACATCGAGCCGTATCCGAGCCCGGTGTTCGCCGGCTATCGAGTTCCCGCCGTCCTCGACGCTGGCACGCTCAACCTCAACTTCGACTGGAACAGCCCCGAGGACTCGGCGGTCGGCCGGCTGGCTCTCGAGGCCGGCACCGCATACTCGGAGATGGTCGAGACCGGCCTCGTGGGCGAGGTGGCCGCGCGCGCGGCGCACGCGCACCGCTTCGCCAATGCACTGCGCGAACTCGGGCGCTCGTACGCGCCGCGCGCCTCGTATCCCAACACCGGCCTCGCGCAAGAGCTGCAGCTCGCCGCTCGCTACTTGAGCGCCGGTGTGCCGATCCAGGTGTTCCACCTCAAGACCAGCGGCTTCGACACCCACTCCCTGCAGGCCCAGCGCAACGATCCCGCGCAAGGGCTGTTCGCCAGTCTCATCGGCGACCTCTCTGCGGCGGTGAAGGCGTTTCTCGACGACATGAGCGCCTGGGGACGAGCCAACGACGTCGTGGTGCTGCTCTACTCGGAGTTCGGGCGGCGGGTCAGCGAGAACGGCGCCCTCGGTACCGACCACGGCCACGGCAGCGTCATGTTCCTCGCCGGTGCGCCGGTGGTCGGCGGCCGCTACGGGCAGACGCCCGACCTCGCCGCCCTGCATCGGCCGAACGAGAGCTACTACATCCCGTTCGACGCACGCAGCACCGACTTCCGCCGCGTGTACGCCACCATCCTCGAGCGCTGGTTCCAGGTGGCCAGCGACCCGATCCTCGGCGGCTCTTTCGCGCCGCTGAACGCGCTGTGAACGGCGCCGTCGTCACGCCACCGGAAGACTCCGTGGATCGCCACATCATGCTTCGCCTTCTCGTCGTGGCCGCTGCGGTGGGGATCGCACCGGCGCAGTCGGTCGTCGTCCCGGCCACCGCAGCCAATGCCGAGGGCAACTCGGTCGATCGCGAGCCCTTCGGCATGGAGGGGATCCGGCACCTCACCTACATGCACCGCCGTCACCTCACCCAGGTGCCGGCTCAGGCGGCGATCAACGTCCTCGCCTACCGTCGAGACACGTCGGTGCCCCTGCAGGTGATGCAACGGCCGCCCGGGATCTGGCAGATTCGCATGGGGCACTACCAGGGCTCGGTGGATCAGCCTCCGAGTGCCTGGCCGGCGTCTTGGGATCCGGACTGGACGGTGGTGTTCCAGCCGCGGCAGATCTCGTTCCCGGACCTCAACCAACCCTCCGGCGGTGGTCCGGCGCCGTTCGACCTCCAGTTCTGGCTGGACCAGCCGTACACCTACCGAGGGGCGCACCTCGGGATCGAGCACTTCGTCGCCGACAGCCAGATGCGGCACGACTACTTCGTCGACTTCGTGGACGGACTCGTGCCCGGTGGAACCGTGGACCTCTTGCCGGGCGGTCAAGGGTGTCCGTGGGGCAGCAACCGCGCCACGGGCCAGGCGCCGAACCCGGGCGGCGGCGACGCGGAGTTCTATCTGTTCGACGCCTTGCCGCAGGCGGGCGTGCTCCTCGGGGTCGGCACGTCGGATCAGACGTGGGCCGGCGTGCCGCTGCCGCTCGACCTCGCCTCGGCGGGCCTCGGCGGCTGCAAGGTGTTGGTTTCGCTCGACGCGCTGGTGCCCGTGCAGACGACTTCGGCCGGGCTGGCCGAGGTGCACTGGCCGATTCCGGGCTATTCGGCCCTCCTCGGCGCGTCGCTCTACGCGCAGTGGGTGTGCCCCAACGACACGCGCGTCAGCCAGTCGGTGCCGCTCACGCTCTCCGATGGGCTCAAGTACACCTTCGGCAACAACCTGAACTCGGGCTCGATGGGCATGTCGGTGGTGAGCGCGTTCTCCGGTTCGAATCAGAACGGCTACGTCCAACCGAACCGCGGGCCGGTGGTTCAGCTGCGCTGGTAGCCGTTCGGCGCCGGCGCGCTCACTTCTTCTTGGCGTCGGCCTTCTTGTCGGCCTTGCCGGCAGCCGCCTCGGCCACGCGCTCCTGCCTGGTCTTCTGGTGGACCTTGACCACGAACGGCTGGTCGCCGCCCATCGGGTTCGGCATCTGGATCGTCAGGTCGACGTCGCTCTCGGCTCGGCTGACGAGCCCGTCTTTGCGCGAGACGGTGTAGGAGCCGACGAGCTTGCTCGCCTCGATCGTGGCCTCGCGCATCATGCTCTTCATCATCGTGACCTGGGGATCGTCGTCGCCTTCTTCTTCCTTGGCCTTCTTGTCCGGAGCGATGGAGATCTTGCCCTGGGTCGACACCACGTACGAGTCGGCGTCAGCCGTGTCGAGCTTGTTGGTGGTGTCGGTGCGCATGTGCATGCCGCCGCGGGTTGCTTCGCGCGTTTCCGTCCAGTCGCCACCGACCGCGACGGGCTCGGTCGGGAACGTGCCGAACACGCTGACCTGCATCTCGAGGTTCTCGGCCGAGATGAACTGTTGGATGGCCATGCGACCCATGCCTTCGGCGCGCTCGAGGGCGGCGTCGACGAGGTCGACGAGCGGCTTGCGATCCTTGACCTTGCCATCGGGTCCGTAGGTCAGGGTCACCGTCTTGCCGACGAGCGCGTGGCACGCCTCGATGGCGCTGCCGAGCTCGCCGGTGCCGTCTTCCTCGGTGTCCTTGGCGGTGTCGAACTCCATCTCGCCCCCCATCGGCGATCCCAGCTTGCCGCGGACGTGGGTCCAGGTGAACGAGGCCTTCACGGCGCCGTCGTCGGCGACCTCATCGACCTGCGCCGTGAACTCGGACACGATCTCGGAAGTCGATTCCTGACCGAACGCCGCCATGACCTGCTTCGCGGTCACGGTGTTGCGGTAGGCGGTGCGGGCGCCAGCCGTGGGCTTGATGACGATGGCCTTGCCGTGAGCCTGCGCGGTGAGCGCCGGCGCCAGGCCGAGGGCGAGGATGGAGGAGAGGGCGACGACGTGTTTCATGGGAGTGTTGGTAGTCTGCCGCGGCCAGCGGCGGCGCATCCGACGAGTAGAGCCGGATCTCGTACCCGGTTCTTGTACGGGCTCGAATGCGTCGGGATTGCCGCACAATTCCCTGGCCGGACGACTTCTCCGGCGGCCGCCGCTCGCTCAGGCTTGGCTGCGCCGACGCTTGTTGGCGTGCTCGATGGCGGCGCCGATGAAGTCGCGGAACAGCGGGTGCGGCTGCATCGGCTTGGTCTTGAACTCGGGGTGGAACTGCACGCCCACGAACCACGGGTGGTCGGGGATCTCGACGATCTCGACCAGGTCGAGACGCTCGTTGACTCCCGCCATGCGCATGCCAGCCTGGCTCAGGCGCTGGCGATAGGCGTTGTTCAGCTCGTAGCGGTGGCGGTGGCGCTCGCTCGCCCGCAGCGAGCCGTAGGCGCGCGCTGACCACGAGTCGGGCAGCAGGGTGCAGTCGAAGGCGCCGAGACGCATGGTGCCGCCCATGTCGTTGGTCGCCTTCTGTTCCTCCATCAGCGAGATCACCGGGTTGCTGGCGTCGGGGGCGTACTCGGAGGTGGTCGCGTCGGTGATGCCGAGCTCGCTGCGGGCGTACTCGACGACCGCTGCCTGCATGCCGTAGCAGATGCCGAGGAACGGGATGTGGTGCGTGCGCGCCCGCCGGATGGAGGCGATCTTGCCCTCGAACCCGCGCTCGCCGAAGCCGCCAGGGACGAGGATGCCGTCGACGTCGTCGAGCAGACCGTCGGGACCCTGCAGCGCCACCAGTTCGGCGCTCACCTTGCGGATTCCGATGCGGCAGGCGTGGGCGATGCCGGCGTGGTGCAGCGACTCGTAGATCGACTTGTAGGCGTCGTGCAGCTCGATGTACTTGCCGCAGACCGCGATCTCGATGGTCTGCTCCGGGTTCTTGACGATCTCCAGCATCCGTCGCCAATCGCTGACGTCGGGCGGCTGCTTCGGCTGCAGTTCTAGGTTGGCCATCACCTGTCGGTCGAGGCCGTTCTGCATCAGGTTGAGCGGCACTTCGTAGATCGAGAAGTCGACGTCGCGCTCCTCGATGACGCTCTCGCGGCGCACGTTGCAGAACAACGAGATCTTGTGCGCCATCTCGTCGGTCATCGGTTTCTCGGTGCGGCAGATGAGGATCTGCGGCTGGATGCCGATCTCGCGCAGCTTGCCCACGGACTGTTGGGTCGGCTTGGTCTTCAACTCGCCGCTGGCGCGCAGGTAGGGCAGCAGCGTGAGGTGGATGAAGATGCAGTCGCGCGGGCCGACCTCCAGGCTGAACTGGCGGATGGCCTCGACGAACGGCAGGCTCTCGATGTCGCCGATCGTGCCACCGATCTCGGTGATGGCGACGTCGGGGTTGCCGGCGGCGCCGCGGCGGATGGCCGCCTTGATCTCGTCGGTGATGTGCGGGATCACCTGCACGGTGTGCCCGAGGTAGTCGCCGCGCCGCTCCTTGCGGATGACCGACAGGTAGATCTTGCCCGTGGTGTAGTTCGAGTCCTTGGTGATCTTGGCGTGCGTGAAGCGCTCGTAGTGGCCGAGGTCGAGGTCGGCCTCGGTGCCGTCGTCGGTCACGTACACCTCGCCGTGCTGGAACGGCGACATCGTGCCGGGGTCGACGTTGATGTAGGGGTCGAGCTTCTGCATCGACACCGTGAAGCCGTGGCGCTCCAGGATCCAGCCGATGCTCGCCGAGGTGAGCCCCTTGCCCAGCGAGGACACGACGCCGCCGGTCACGAAGATGAACTTGGTCATGGATGGTGTCGTCGCAGGCGGTGCAGGAAGCCGTCGTAGTCGGACCGAGTCTCGATGCCCCACGGGTCGCCCTGGGCATCGAGCACCAGCATCGGGATGCCGTTCTCCAGGAACCGCAGCTGCTCGAGGCTCTCGGCTTCGGCGAGGCCGCTGCTCGGCAGGTCGGTGATGCCGGCCAGGGCCGGGCGCGTGAAGCCGTACACGCCGATGTGCCGCAGGACCGGGTAGTCGTGCGCGTCGGCCCCGTACGGGATGGGCGCGCGGCTGAAGTACATGGCGTGGCCGTCACGGCGGCGCACCACCTTGACCACGTTGGGGTCGGTGAACGCGGCGCCATCGCGTAGCGGCGCGGCGAGGGTGGCCATCGGGAGCCGGCCGTCGGCCAGGCTCGCCACCAGGCGGTCGAGGTCGCCGGGATCGACCTCGGGCCAGTCGCCCTGCACGTCGATGACCACGTCGGCGTCGGCGACGTGCGTCAGGGCTTCGGCGCAACGCTCGGAACCGGTGCGCGGCCGCGCGCTGGTGCGGATCACCGGCGCGCCGACTGCGGCGGCGGCGGCGGCGACTTCGTCGCTGTCGGTGGCGATGTAGACCGCTGCCAGCGAAGCCGCACCGCGCGCGGCGGCGTAGGTGTGCAGGAACAGCGGCTGCCCCGACTCGGCGAGCAGCGCCTTGCGCGGCAGGCGGCGGCTGTCGACGCGGACCGGGAGGATCGCCACGGCCTGGTGATCGCGCGCGCCGCTCACTGCCCCTTGCGCGCCTTCTGCATGATGTTGTCGACGGCGTTGCGGTTCTTCGCCTCCTGCTCGGCCAGCGCACGGTCGAAGTCCTGTGCCGACATGTTGCTCGCGTGGTAGGAGATCATGTTGTTGTAGACCTGCATGAAGGCCGCGAGCGCGGTGTTGAACTGCTCGAGTTCCGCCATGTTCTCGGGTTGCAGGGCGGGTTGCGACCACACGGTCTGACGATCGCCGAGCTTGACCACCAGCGCCGACTTGGCGCCGGCACGCATCTGCGCCGTTCCACGCGTGAAGTGGCCGAGCTCGTCCAGCGCATCGACCATCGCCTGCATGGTGCCGTGGTCGGCCAGCTTGACATCCGGACTCACCTGGCCGTAGAGCCCGCGTTCGCGGTAGGCGGCCTCGTCGACCGACGTGAGGCTGCGCAGGGTCAGACGCTTGCTGCTGTCGACGAACACCACCTCGGCGGGCTGGTTGGCGGCGAGTGGGACCCTCGTCGTGTGGCCGGGAGAGCCGCCGCAAGCCGCTGCGAGGAGGGGGAGACCCGAACGGAGGAGGGCGCGCCGCGCGCGCAACGTCGATCTTTTCATCGCGAGCACGGGGGTGCGAGTCTAACGACGGGTCGGGCTGCGGCAAGCGCTCGCTTGGACCCACGCTTGGACCCACGGTCGGGTCGGCGTCCGCCCGCAGTGCATCGTCCGCGACTCGGACCGCAGCTCGGCGCCAGCCTTCGATCGAAGAAGCTGTGGATTGCGGTCGGCCACGCTCTACGATGCGCAGAACACGGTGCGGCGGGCGGCTGCGTCGTGTCCACGATTGGTCTGGCGTGTCGGCCGGAGCGTGCGCTGGTCATGCTGCGGTCGCTCCGCAGGGAGGGTTTGATGAAGCGGAACGAAACGATTCTCGTCTACAGCGTGACCGGCCTGCTGGTGGTCATCCTCGCGGTCGCGATCCTGTTCGGCAACGAACGCGGGGCCGAGGCCCGTGCCCAGCCCGGCGGCCAGAGTCTCGACGACTTGACCGGGATCGGAATCGCGGGGGTCGCCTCCGCTTCCGACAGCGACGGCGAGCCGGTCGACGCCGGTGAGCAGCCGGATGCCGCGACGGCGAATGCCGGCCCCCAGCCGGGCCCCGCGGCCACGGCGCCGACCGGCGCCGAGGCGGCCCCCGTTCGCGCCGAGCTCCAGCCGGTGGCCGATGCGTCCGCCGCGCAGGCGCCGGAGCGTCTCGATGTGCCACTCGCCATGGGCACCCCGAAACAAGAGCCGGCGACGCCGGTGGACGACCCCGCCATGCGCGCGTTGGTGTTGCTCGGCGACAGCAAGCGCGAGGGCGACTACCGACTGGTCACCGTCCGGCACAACGACACCTTCTCCGAGCTGGTGCAGCGCTGGTGCGGCGACCTGGTCCAGCTCGAAGTCGCCGAGAGCCTGAACGAAGAGGTGAACCTCGCGCGCCTGGAGCCGGGCTCGCGAGTTTGTCTGCCGTGGGTCGACGACGCCGTGTTGATCGCGGCGCACGAGGCGCGCAAGACCAAGCAGGAGGAGGCCATGCGTGTAGTGGCCGAGGCCCGCAACAAGGGGCAGGACTACGTGGTCAAGCCGGGCGACAGCCTGTGGAGCATCGCTGTCCGCCACGTCGGCGCGAAGGGTGCGAGCAAGTTCATCGACCAGGCGAAGGCGCTCAACGCCGACCTCATGGCCAATCCCGACCGCCTGCCGGTGGGCAAGACCATCATCCTGCCCAAGTGAGGTGTCCGCAGCGGCGCCCGTCCGAGGTCGCCGCCAGGCGCGCGCCAGCGTCGGCCGCAGTCACTTGAGGCCGTAGCGCTCGAGCTTCTTGTAGAGGTTGGAGCGCTGGATGCCGATGCGCTCGGCGGTGCGCTTGATGTTGCCGCTGTTCTCGAGGAGCTTGAGTCGAATGAACTCGCGCTCGGTGGCGGCGCGGAAGTCCTCGAGCTGGCCCAGTTCGAAGAAGTTGCTGCCGGCCTTGGCGTGAGCGCTGGCCGACCGGTCCGACAGCATGGTGCGGACATCGTCGGCGTCGATCGATTCGCCGTCGGCGACGATGGCTGCCGCTTCCAGCAGGTTCTTCAGCTCGCGCACGTTGCCCGGCCACTCTTGCGTGCGCAGGAGCTCGAGCGCGCCCTTGGTCAGGTGGCGGCGCGGGAGCCCGTTCGCGCGGCATGCCTGCTGCACGAAGTGCTGCGCCAGGAGGTCGACGTCGCCTGGGCGCTCGCGCAGCGCGGGCACGTGCACGCGGACCACGTGCAGGCGGTAGTAGAGGTCCTCGCGGAACGTCTTCGCCTGCACCATCGCCTCGAGGTCCTGGTTGGTGGCTGCGATCAGGCGCACGTCCACCGAGATGGGGGCCCTGCCGCCGACCCGGGTCACGGTCTTGTCCTGGAGCGCGCGCAGGAGCTTGGCCTGTGCCGGCGCCTCGAGCTCGCCGATCTCGTCGAGAAAGAGGGTGCCGCCCCGCGCTGCCTCGAAGTGGCCGGCACGCGCCTGCACCGCGCCGGTGAAGGCGCCCCGCTCGTGCCCGAACAGCTCGCTCTCGATCAGGTCGGCAGGGATCGCCGCGCAGTTGATGGCGACGAACGGGTTGCGCGTGCGGCGGCTCTGCGCGTGCAGCTGGCGGGCGACGAGCTCCTTGCCCGTGCCGTTCTCGCCGGTGATCAGCACCTGCGCGTCGGTGGGTGCCACCTTGGCGATGAGCTGACGCAGAGCCTGGATGGGCGGGCTCTCGCCGAGGATCTTGAAGTCCTGCGACAGCTGCGTGCGGAGCTCGGTGTTCTCGTGCTGCAACTGTCTCAAGTGCAGTGCATTGCGCACGCTCACCAGCACCCGGTCGTTGTCGAACGGCTTGGGTAGGAAGTCGTACGCGCCTTTGCGCACCGCCAGCACCGCCGTCTCGATGTCGCCGTGCCCGGAGATCACGATGACCGGCAGGTCGGCGCGCTCGCCCTGGCGCAGCTCGTCGAGCACCTGCAGGCCGTCCATGCCGGGCAGCTTGATGTCGAGGAGCATGACGTCGATGTCTCCGTCGGCGACCTGCGCCAGCGCGGTCTTGCCGTCCCCGGCCTGGGTCGTGCGGAAGCCGTTGAACTCGAGCGCGTAGGCCAGCTCGTCGCGCACGGCCGACTGGTCGTCGACGATCAGGATCCGGGGCGATTCGGTGGGCACGTCCCCGGCATCCTAGCCCGCGGCCGAGGGTCCCCCTTCTTCGAAGGCAACCGTCCTCGAGGGGTCTCCGGCGCGCCGTCGTCTCATGCGGGGGCCAGGCCACGTGGATCACGTCCCATTGTCTGGACGTCCGACCTCACCGTCGTGGTGCACGGGTCGTCCGGCGCCGGCGGAGCCCTGCCAAGGAAGGATCGCGCGCACCTCGGCGCGGGGCGTCGCTTTCTGCCGCCGGGCGTCGCGAGGTGTCGCCAGACGCGGGGTATGCTTGCCTGCCTGGCCACCTGGGCGAGAGGCGTTCACGCCTTCTTGACGGGTACAAGTCGGGCCCTAGGATTGGCCGCCCGTCGCTCGCCAACCCTTGGCAAGAACTCGGTTCCGACGACTGGCTCGTCCCCGCCAGCGCCTCGCCGCAATCCCTATCTCGCACAGCCTGCATCAACCACGGAGACCTCATTCAATGGCCAACGTCTTTGGGAAGACCCTGCTCGGCCTCGTCGCCGCCTCGATCGCGGCCGGGTCCCTCGCCGCTCAGGATCCTGAGTCCACCTTCGCGGATGGCGTCAAGGCGCTGCGCCTCGGCAACCGCGAGGAAGCGCTCGCGAAGTTCCAGCAAGTGCTGGCGGCCGATCCGAGCCACGAGCAGGCGTTCGAGATCTGGCGCAAGACCGATCAGGACATGTGGCGTTGGTTGATGCTCGAGCAGGGGGACATCGAGAAGGTGGCGAAGGAGATCCAGAGCCGCGCTCGCCTCCGCCGCAAGGAGATGTCGCGCGACCAGGAAGCGATCGACGCCCACGTGGCCATCGCGACGTCGAGCGACAAGGACTTCGGCGAGCGTCGCGAGGCGATCTCCAAGCTGGTCACCGAGAACGGTGAGTTCGCCGTGCCCGCGCTGGTGAAGAAGCTCGGCAACGCCGACGACTCCAAGGGACAGGACCTGGCGATCCTGGCGCTCTACGACCTGGGAACGGTGGCGACGCTGCCGCTGGTCGAGGCGATGGGCAGCGACGACGCACTGGTGCGGCGCAACGTGGCCGCCACGCTGGCGCACATCGGCGACCCGCGCGCGTTGCCGGCCCTGCAGGCCGCAGCCAGCAACGACCGGTCGGAAGAGGTTCGCTACGTCGCGCAGCGCGCGTGCGAGCGTCTCGGTGCCCGCGGCAACGCGGTCGACAGCTTCCTGGCGCAGGCCGAGCGCTTCCTGAGCGGGCGCGACCCGAGCTCGTCGGAGGTCGTCTGGAACTTGGTGGACGGTGGGCTCACCCCCGTCGACGTGCCGAGTTCGATCTTCCCCCTGCGCGTGGCCGAGAAGTTCGCACTCGCCGCCTGGCGCACCGACCCCGCGTCGAATGCAGCCATGGCGACCTACGCCCGCGCATCGCTGGCCGAGGCGGCCGCGATCGAGGCGGCGCTCGCCGCTGCTGGCGATGGCGCTCCCGACGCGCTCAAGAACCTGGCCAACCGTCCGGCCGACCTGCGCGTGCGCGCGGCGGCGATGGGCCCCTCGGTCTTGCGCCGGGCGCTCACCGACGCGCGTTCCAAGGGCATGGCGCCGGTGGCCGTCGAATGCGCGCAGTTGCTGGGGGACCTCGAGGATCGCGCTGGTCTGGCCAGCTCGACTCTCGTGCAGGGCCTTGGCGACGACGACAAGCGCGTCGCCTACGCCTGTGCGCTGGCTCTGGTGAAGGCGAGCGGTGGCACCAACGTGCCGCAGGCCGACGCCGTCGTGCGTGCGCTGGGCAATGCCGCGACCGAGGAGTCGCTGCGCACGGTGCTGGTCGTCGACGGATCCGAGGTCGCCCGCCGCACGGCGAAGGAGGCCTTCTCGAAGGGTCGCGGCATGGTGGTCGAGGCCGCAGCCGGCGGCACGCAGGCGGTCGGCAGCCTCATCACCTTCCCGGTGGTCGACGCGGTGGTGATCAACCAGGACCTGCCTGACGTCGTGCCCGAGCACGTCATCGGCCTCATCCGCAAGGACGCGCACCTGGCCAACACCAAGATCCTGGTGGTCGCCAACAACGTCGAAGAGGCGGCGACCCGCTTCGGCGACCGCATCAACGGCGTCATCCAGGGGCCGATCAGCGGTGACGCGCTGACCGCCAAGGTCAACGAGGTGCTGGCCGACGTCGACGTCGGCGCCACGCGCAAGTGGGCCGAGGAGATCGCCGGCTCGGCGAGCACGGCGCTCGCGACGCTGTCGCAGAAGGGCGTCGACATCAGCTCGGCCGCGCAGAAGCTGGCCGGCCAGCTCAACCGCGACGACGCGGTGTCGGTGCCGGCCGCGCGCGCCCTCGGGCTGTGCGGCGCGAGCAGCGACCTCGACGCGCTGGCAGCCGCGGTGACCGGCGGCGGCAGTGTCGAGTTGAAGAAGGCTGCGGCCAACGCCATCGGCGCCGTCTTGGCGCGCGCCGGCAGCGCGCCTGCCAGCCTGGTCGAGCAGCTCACCGGCGCGATGGCCGGGACCGACAAGTCCGTGCAGCTGGCGATCGCCGGCGCCCTGGGCCGCGCGGGCCTGAAGTCGCAGGAGCAGCTCAAGCTGCTCGACGCCATCCGCGCAGGCAGCGGTGCTGCGGCCTCCGGCTCGTCCGAGGGCTCGTCGGACGGCAACGACGGCCAGTGACGCCGCACTGACCTGCTGTGCCAAGCGACCGGGCCCGAGAGGGCCCGGTGGCGTTTTCGGAGGCCGCCGTTGCGATGCCCCGCGAGGAGGGCCCTTGTGATGACCCTGTCGGAGCCCAGAGCGCGGACCCTTTGCGACGCGACGAACCGCGCCACAGCTCCGCCTAGCCGATTCCCGCGCCTTTCCCGTGCTGGCCTTGTCGCCGGCCGCCCCCCTCGCTACTTTCCGGCCCCTCCCAGGCCTGAGTAGCTCAGCGGTAGAGCAGCGCTTTCGTAAAGCGCAGGTCCTCGGTTCAAATCCGAGCTCAGGCTCCACGCGCAGTGCGCCCCGTGTCGCCCAGTGTCGTGCGCCCTGTGTCGTGCGCCCAGTGCGTGGCGGTCTCCCCCGAGCCGCCGCCGGCGGCCCTGCCCTGCTTGCGGGCCCTCCAGACCCTCGTTAGCCTGCCGGGCGGAGGTAAGCCATGCGACTCGGCCTGCTGCCCAGCCAGAAGCGAGAGCTGGATCGTGCGTTCAAGAAGGCCAAGGCCTTCGACCGCTTCCGCGTGCGCACCAGGCGTGCGTTTCTGGGGTTGGGGCTCGGGGCGGTGGGAACCGGCGTACTAGGTTTCTGGGTCGGTCGTGACTTGGCGGATGCCAGACCCGAGACGACGGACGATGCCGCCGGGAGTTCGAGCCCTCGCATCGCGATCGCGCGTCGCCTGGCGTCTGCTTCGGACGAGCAGCTGTGGCGCGAGCGCCACACGTTTCTCTTGGCGCTCGACGAATGCCGCGGCGATCCGGAGGCATGGGTCGGCTTTCGGCGCCTGGGCGCGATGGCGCTCGCGCGCTCGGACGAATCGCGTCGAGTGGCGTGCGCGAGGCTGGTCAAGACCGGCGAGCGTGCGCCCGGTCGCGCTGACTTCGGCGACTTGATGGAGCGGCTCCGCCGGGCGGCGCAGTAGGTCCGAATCGTGAGCGACATCACGACAGAGCCGGACCCGCCAGTGGAAGGCCAGACCATCGTCATTACCGTGCCGCATGCTGGTCCTTGGTTCATCGCCCGAGATGGGAGTGGCGAGGTCACCGAGGTGACGGCCAACGACCGGGGAGAGATCGAACTGCCCGCGCCGCCAGGGCGCGGAGGCGACACCTTCACTGTCACCGACTATCGAGATCCGGCAACGGACGGCAACTTCAGCATCCAAAGCCAAACATGATCGAGCGAGCTGAGACCATGCCCTACCGAGTCCTCACTTGTGCACTCCTGCTGTTGCCGTTGGCTGCGCAGGGAAGCGTGCTCGTTCCCCGGGACGCGCTCGGTCGTGACGGGCGAGGCTTGGGTCCTCTCGCTGGCGCGACGAGTCCGCGGCGCCAGCAGTTCTTGATCGGCGAAGGCCTGCTCGTGGCTCTGCGTGGACACGGCATCCTACGAATCTCGTTCCGGCGAGACGGGCAGCCTTCCTCGTTGGCATCCGGCAAGACCATCATCACGGTCAAGCTTGATCAGCAGACGGTTCAGGACCCTTGGCGCCCTTCAACGACGTTTCAGGAGAACCTCGGACCCAGTGCAGCGACAGTGTTTCAGGGCGAGATCGTTCTGCCCACGTCGCCGAGGCCGGCCCATCGTGATTCAGTTGGTTTCGGATCGAGCGAAGCGATCTCGATCGATCTCCCGCAGCCATACCTCTATCTCGGAGGCACGCTCTGCATCGATGTCGAGGGCGAGCCCGTGCAAGGGTTTGCCACGCGCGCGTGGCCCATAGACATCGACCGGGACGGTGCACGAGGTGTCATCACTACGGAGGGACGCAGCTGTGTCGTGACGCCAGAACGGGTGACTCGGTCCATCACTGCCGATCCAGTAGCTCTCCGGCCTGGTGCCACGGCTCGGTTTGTCGGTTTTGGCGCAGGCGGGGAGCTTGCGGGTCTGCTCTTGGCGAGCCAAAAGCTGCCCAGTCCAATCGACCTCGGCTTCTTGGGTGCGCCTGGGTGCGAACTCGGGGTCGTCCCCATACTCGAGATGTGGTCGACGGCGACCGCACATCGCCGAGGGCCGCTCGCTGCAGCGAACGCGTACCTGTCCGTTCCGCATGCCGCCCAGTTCGTATCGGCACGGCTGCACGCGCAGTGGCTGTTCGTTCAAGGAGGCGCCATTCGGACGACGCAGACCATGACGCTCGACCTGGCGCCGGTCTTGGCCTCGATCGACGGAGCCATCGTCACGTCTCTGCCGCAACGCGGCGCCAGCTCGGGTGAGATCCAGGTGTCGGCGGTACCTGTAGTGCGCATCGACTGGCAGTAGCACCAGTGCCGGCGAGTTCCTGGTCGCGACAGCCGCCTGGGCTGCGAGTGCCCGCGAAACCTCGTGCCCTGCGCGGATTCGGCGATGCCGTTCCGCCGGCCAAGGCGCTGAGCTCGCCCGTTTCCAGCGCCACTGGAAGCCCGGCCGCGAGGTGTCAGGGGTTGTGGGCGTTGCGGTCGCTGGCTAGTGCCGTGTACCAGAAGTGGCCTTGTGTTTCTCGCGACGTCTGACGCGCCGGTCTGACGGGTTGCGGTTGCGCCATGCGACATAGGCGTTGATGGCGCGCCGGGCTTCCTCATGCGTGCCGTAGTCCGAGTTGTTCAGAGCGAAGTATCGCACTCCGGCGAAGAGCGGCTCGATCCGGTTGAGCCATGATGCGTAGGTGGGCGTGTAGACGAGCCTGACGTTGTTCTCCGCCGCCCACTCACGAACATCACGCTTCTTGTGCGGCGAGAAGTTGTCGAGCACAACGTGAAGCCGGACGGCGACGGGGTAGCGCTTGCGGATGATCTTTAGGAAGCTGAGGAACTCCTGCCAGCGCTTCCGCCGGTAGCAGCGCATCGTCAACCTGTCGGATTCGAGGTCGTATGCCGACAGGTAGTGGCGCACGCCGTGATGACGGTTGTAGGTGGCGCGCAAGCGCGATGGATGCCCGGCCTTGTTCCACGTGCGGCCGTGGAGCGGACGAAGCTCGACCGGACCAAACTCGTCCACGCAGATCACTCGCGAGTTCTTGGGCGTCTTGGCGTAGAGCCCTTGGATCCGTTTTTTTGGCCGGGAACTCAGGGTCGTTGCTCTCCTTCCAGGTCTTCGTTCGTTGGAACGTGACGTCGTTCTCGCGGAGGATTCGGCCCAACATGTTCGCGCTGGCCTTCGCGACGAAACCACGCGCCAGCAGGAAGTCCGTCAACTTCCGAAGCGACCACGTCGTGAATGGCATCCCGAAGTCTCGCGGCCGACTCGTGGCAACTTCGATTACTTGAGCGACCTCTTCCGGCTCCAGCTCGCGCGGCCGGCCGGTTCGTTGGCGTTGCTGCAGTGCAGCGAACGACCCCTCATTGAACCGGCGGATCAACTCCCGGACATACTCCTCGTGCAGGTGTAGTCGCTCCGCGATATCCGAGGCGCGCATCCCCTGACCGGAGAACGCAACCACCTGTGCACGCCGCAGCATCACGGCGCTTTTCGATGTCTTGAGAATCTTGCTGAGGCGTTGCCCCTCAGCGACTGTCAGTTCACGGGCATACAAGCACATGCGCGAGCCCTCCCAGGCTTACGCATGAAGTACGGTCACGCCGAAAAAGTACAAGGCTTCTTTCGGTACGCGGCACTAGTTTGCGTGGCGGAGGTAAGTCCATGCGACTCGGCCTGCTGCCCAGCCAGAAGCGAGAGCTGGATCGTGCGTTCAAGAAGGCCAAGGCCTTCGACCGCTTCCGCGTGCGCACCAGGCGTGCGTTTCTGGGGTTGGGGCTCGGGGCGGTGGTCGGTTGCGCGGGTGCCTACTGGCTGGGCTGCCGTTCTGCGACTGCCAAGGTCGACGCGTGGCACGCTCGCCTGCCGTGGGCACGCGAGTTCGCGCGGCAGCCGATCGAGGTCATGGTCACGGGCGCATCGACGTTTCTGGGAGTGTTGCAGAACGCGGGGCACGACGACCCGGAGTTGTGGCGGGGATTCGCTCGGCTCGCCCAGCATGCGCTGAGCCGCGACGATGACCAAGCCAGGCTCTTGCGCAAGCGCCTGCTCACCGTGTGCGAGGTGGTGCCGCCCTTGCCCGAGCAGGCGCCGCTCGTCGAGCGCTTGCGTGGAGGCCGATGAAGATGTGCGGCCGCGGCCATCCGCGCGGCGGCGACGTCGGGGGCGGCATCGAGGTCGAGCCCAACCCGGCCCCGGAAGGTGGCAGCGTCACCGATCACCGTGACAGGCTCGGGGCCCTGGTACGTCGTCGATGACCGCACGGGCGACGTTCGAGAACTCGAGGTTGGTGCGGATGGTTCGGTGACGTTGCCGGTGCCTGTCCCCGGCGGCGAGACGTTCACGGTCACGGATTTCGGAGTTCCGGTGCCGACCGAGGCGACGGTGCCGGTGGAAGGAAGTCGAGGATGACGAAGGTTCGAACTCTGTGCGGTGTTGCCGCCGTCTGCTCGTTGCTGGGGCCGCTCGCTGGGCAGAGCATCTCGATCCCCGGTCAGGTGCCGCCGCAGGACGGGATCGGTGTCCCCGAACCCTTCCCGGGTGCGTATGCGCGCTTGCGCCAGCAGTTCGTTTTCGGCGCGAGTTGGCTGGGAGGGTTGCAGGGGCGCTCCCTGACGGGAATCAGCTTCAAGCGCGATGGCTCGTGGACGAAGGCCATGCCTGGCGGTCGTGCTCGGGTTCTGGTGCGCGTGTCGTCGCTGGCGGTGCTGCCGACCCGCGTGTCCACGACCTTCCTCGCCAACCACGGGGCTGTCATCGAGCAGGCGTTCGTGGGCACTTTGGTCTTTCCCGATTCGCCGGCTCTCCCGCATCGCGACGCGGCGGACTGGTCGCCCTCGCACTCGTTCCGCATCGACTTCGCTCGACCCGTTCTCTACCGAGGCGGTGCACTGTGCGTGGACATCGAGGGCGAGCCGGAGTCTGGCGCCGTCGCCGAGCACTGGCGGATCGACTACACGCAGGTCGCGTCGCAAGGGGGGGTGGTTCACTCCGGCGACGGGTGCGGCGTGGTGCGCAGCCGCATGAGAACGATGGCGGCGGCCGATCCGCGCGAACTGCAGGCCGGGGCTGCCCCGCGCCTCGTCGCGTTCGCCGATCCGGGGAGCGCGAGCGCCATGGTGGTCGCCCCTTCCCTTCTGCCACAGCCGCTCGACCTCGGATTCCTCGGCGCCCCGGGTTGCCACCTCTACGTCGATCCGATGGTGACGCTTCCGTGTGGGTTTGCGGCGGGAGCTCCGGCGCGGGTCGAGACGACGCTCCCGTTTCCCAGTGACGCCATCTTCGCCGGCGCGCAGGTCTTCGTGCAGTGGGTGCACTTTGCGCCAACCGGGATCTCGGCGTCGGAGGCGCTTGGCCTGACCCTGGCCGGCGTGCTTCCTGGCCTCGACGCAGCCGTGCTCACCTCGCGTCGTGTCGACGGCCAGCCGCGCCTTCCCGACGTCGGCTATCTGTCGTCGAGCAAGCTGCCGGCAGTGCAGCTGCACGTGCAGTAGTTCGCGCCCGCGCGGGGTTCGTCAGCGCTCCGCCATCGCACGCCACGTCTGCACGAGCTTCGGCCACAGCACGAGGAGGGCGCCCACGAACAGGAACACTGCGCCCAACGCGCGCGGCAGTGTCAGGGGCGTGCGGGACACCGGGACGCCGAAGTGATCGAAAGCGAGCGCCAGGGTCAGCTGGCCGGCGATCATCAGGGCGGTGGTCGGGCCTGCGCCGAGGCGCGGAAAGCTGTACGCGGCTCCGGCGATGATGAGGAGGCCGTAGCAGCCGCCGACGAAGAGGAACCAAGGACGGCCCGGCTGGGTGTCCGTCACGGTGCCACCTCGGTGCCACAAGAAGAGTGCGACGGCGCCGACGAAAACGACCGCGGCGTTGACGAGGACCGCGCTCCAGAGGCCGACCCGGGCGGCGAGCGTGCCGTTGGTCGCACCCTGGATGCAGGAGGCGAACCCCATCCCGAGGGCGAGGAAGACGAGTCCGAGGAGCTGCATCATGGGCATCGCGATTCTGTGCGGCGCGCGCCCACGCGTCGAGTCGGTTTCGAGGACGGCGGTCGGCCGGACTGCAAGTGCAGAGCCTCGCATGCCGTGAAACCTGTGAGACCCGTGCCTCGCCACGGTGTGGGTCTGCCCGGGTCGATCCAGGCTCGAATGGGTCGTTCGCCGGGCTACTGCAGACCGAAGCGGAGCACCGGCATGACGCCCATCTCGATGCGTCCCTCGCCAGGCAAGGGGCCTGTGTCCTCGCGGCGTGATGTGACCATGGCAGCTTGGAGGCCCAGAGCCGAACTGGCGATCTCCAGCCGCAGCGCATTGCTGGCGGCGATCCCACGTGCCGTGGCGTCGAACCACTGGACGTAGAAGGCGGCCCCGAGCGATGCCGGCGCGTTCGGCAAGCGCAGCGGGAGATGGGCGCTACCGATGCCTCGACCGAGAGGGTCGCCGCGAACCGACAGGGGAAGAGTCACGTCGGGCACGAGGTGAAGCCAGCAACCCGGCGCGCCGAGCATGGAGAGTTCGATCGGATTCGACAGCTCGCTGCCGGCGATCGCTGCGACTGTCAACGCGCCTGATTCGGCGAGATGCTGCAGTCGGGCGGTGGAGTCGGGGCGAAGCTCTCGCTCGGATACCGTCGCCGTGTGGGACGCGTTTGCGGCGGCCGACCCGCAGCCGTCGCCGATGATGATGCGTCTGCCGCGGATCCCGTCCCACTCTGCGTCGACCGGCCACCAGGCGGACTCGCTACCTACGACGGGTTCGCCATCGATCTGGACGCACAGGGTTCCGGCGCCGCACGCGTACGGCGCCGCGAACGGGATCGAGACGGCGTCAGGCGTCATCCACGTCGCAGCGTTGCGGTTCGGCAGGCTAGGTGCCGCCGGCAGCTGCACCATGCCGCTGAACACGACTCGTCCCGCGGGGCCGAGGTTGTCGTCGAAGCGCGAAGACAGCGATTCGACGTCGGCGAACGGGGTCGGGCCGATGCGCACCGTGAGGAGCGCGGCGCCCACAGAGAGCGCCGGCGCCGAACCGTCACGCCGGACCGCGATGTCGGTGATCGATCGCCCTACCATTTGTCGCAGGAGGTCCGAGCCAATGAGGGTCTGCTGGCGGTGGCGACCGACGAAGCCGGCCAGGGAGCAGTTGGTGGACCCGTCTCGCGAGGCTGCGGCCGCGGGAACGACCGCCGGCTGGGCGACCAGTGGTCCCACCATCAGGGACAGGGCGACGAGGCGTGGGTGCATGGTGCGGCTCACACGTTGGAGACGATGTCGATGCGTGCGTTGGTCGGCGGATCACCGAAGTCCGTGACGGTAAAGCTGCCGCCCGCTTGACCGGGTGGCGTCAGCAGTTCGATCTCGTTGTTGGCATCGGGCGTGTATTCCACGATCTCGCCACCCGGATTGCCGGCGACGTACCACGGGCCAGGTCCGGTCACGACGATGGTCACCGCCTGTCCCTCGATGGCAGGGTTCGGCTCGACCTTGATCGCACTCGTCGACGCCTTGGACGTAGTGGTCATCGCCGCAGGATGGGTCGCAGCAAGTCCGCGAGTCCAGAAAACCGCGATGGCGCGGTGGCCGCGCTCTCGACCAGGTGGCGGGCAAGCGTGCGGTCCTCGTTCCGCACCGCGGCGTCGACAAGGCGGGCGTAGCCGGCGAAGGCGGCAGCGCTGCTCGGGTTGCGCTCCAACAGGAGCAAGAAGGTGGGGTAGGCCGACACCAAGTCGTCGATCGACCCGGTGGCAAGACGCTGGCTGAGTTCGTCGCCAACAATGGCGGGCGACGGGGCGCTCTCGGCTCGCCCAGCCATGTAGCGCCCAACGAAGAAGGTGCCGATGCTCGCGCCCAGGCCGCCGAGCGTCGTCAGAACGAAGCCGCGCCGCGTGCGACCGCGAAAGTCGTCGAACTTGCGAGCCTTCTTCAACGCCCTCTGCAGGACGCGTTGTTGGCCGGGCAGAATGCCGAGGCGCATGTGAGAACCTCCTGAGTTCTTCGAGGCTAGTTCTCGAGGCCGAGGCGTCAAGCCCCGCCCTCGGGCCGCTTCGGCCGCGTCGCCTTGGGTCACGGCGAGATGAGGTCGCTCGAACGGGTGGGCCCGCGCGACCGGATACAGGTCTTGGCTCAATCGTGCGCCTGACGCGCCGCAATACTGTTGCGTCTGCCGCGCACCAACCGGAGTCCGCCATGCTTCGTCGTCTCGCCCCGTTCTCTCTCCTCCTCGCGGCCTCTTGTCTCGTGCATTTCGGTTGGGGTACGCCCAGGGCCTGGACCACGGGGGAGCGCGCCTTCGAGGTCGATCCGGCGGATCTGTCGCAGGTGACCTGCGCCACCCACAATGGCGACGTCCATGTCAGTGGGGCCGAGAGCGCCGACCGCATCCGCGTGCACGTGCGCACGCGGGCCGGCGGGGAAGACGCGGCCGATGCTGCGGCCGCACACGAGGCCATCGAGATCCTGCACAAGCGCGTCGACGGCGGGCTGTGGCTGGGCTGGCGGTGGCGCGAACCCCACCGCAGGTCGTGGCAAGCCTCGGTCTCGTTCGACGTCGAACAGCCGCGATCGATGCCGAGCCGAGTCGAGAGCCACAATGGCGACCTGCGTGTCCGTGGCATCGACGCCGCCGTGACGGCCGAGAGCCACAACGGCGACTTGGCGCTGCTCGAGTGCGGCGGGGAACTCCGTGGCACCACCCACAACGGGGACATCGAGGCCGCGACCAGCGGGCCGGTGCTGCAGCTGACCACGCACAACGGCGCGATGCGCATTCGGATCGTCGGCGTTGGCCCGACGGAGGGTGAGGTTCGCTCGCACAACGGCAGCATCACGCTGGCCGTGGACGAGGGCCGCTCCGCGCGGCTGGTGTGCACCACGCGCAACGGCCGCCTGCGTAGCCAGCGCCAAATCGATCGCCAGGAACGCGGGCGCAACTTCTTGGTCGCCGACCTCGGCGACGGCGCCGGACGCCTGGCCGTCGAGACCTACAACGGCTCGATCCGGGTCGAGTGAACCCAGTGGTTCAGGTGCGGAGCTGGAACACCGGCGCCGTCCCGATCTCGACGCGGCCTCGCGCCGGCAGCGCCGTCGCACCGAGTGCCTCCACGACCGAGCCGACGAAGCCGCTGGCGATCGACGACAGCTGCAACTCGAGAGCATTGCTGGTCGTCAGGCTGCCATTCCAATCTCCGACTGGACGTGGACGGACGCTTCCGCGTCTCTGCGGAGCGCGAGGTCTCCGCGCGATGAATCCTACGCGCTCGTCGTCTCCGGCAACGGGTTGCCGTCGGGTCGGAAGCGCTCCATGAGGTCGCGCAGGTTCTCGGTGGCGCGGTGGCACAGCGCGCGGGCGGCGGCCACGGAGTTCAGCTTCATCACGTCGGCCACCTCCTCGTAGGACATCTCGCACAGGTGACGCAGGATGACGGCTTCGCGGTGGCGTTGGTTGAGCTGCAGCATGGCGCGCTCGCGCGCCTCCTCGATTTCGCTCGTGTAGAGCATGACGCTCGGCGCGGCGTCGGGCGCGGGGATGTTGACCGTCGAGTCGTCGCGGTCGGAGCCGGCTTCGCCCAGCGGCTTGATGCGGCCCGCACCGCGCTTCTTGGCCGAGCCGCGGCGGCTGGCGTCGCGGACGTTGTTGACGACGATGGTGGCGATCCAGTTGCGGAACGAGGCTTCGGAAGTCTGCTCGAACTTGTCGAGGTGCAGGAACGCCTCCAGCAGCGACTCCTGGGCCAGGTCCTGGATGTCGTGCCAGCACTCGCGCAGCGGCTTGTTCAGACGCAGGGCGACGATCTGCTGCACGCGCGGCAAGTAGCGGGCGAACAGCTCCTCGCGGGCGTGCACGTTGCCGGCCTTGGCGGCCTTGACCTGCAGCACCGTCTTCGGCATGCCGTCCGGTTCTGGCGTCTTCCGATCACGCACCTCGACATTGTGCCACGAAGACGCGCGCGGCGCTGCACCGGAACGGTCGCCTCGCGCCGCGGGTGTCGCCAGACGCCGCTGCCAGCGCGCCGTCGCGGAGCCCGCCGCGCGGCGCGCGCGTGCGGGCGCGACCCCGGGCGCGAATGCGCATGCCCCGCTCGGCTCCGCCCGCCGGACACGCTGGGCATCCGCCGCCACCCGACCTCCACCGTCCGAGCTCCGGTCCTCACGACTGGCACAGCTGCCAGACTTCGCCCTCGCAGCGCACCGAGCCGTCTTCCTGCAGCTTCTCCAGGCCTGCGGCGAGTGAACGCGCCGCGATCTTCAGCATCTTGCGGTCGACGTCCCAGTAGACCTTCGGCAGCAGCGCGTCGGCAGAACACGGCCCCTCGGCCAACGCCGCCAGGACCTTCTGCTCGCGCTGGGCGCGGTGTCTGAGGTACTGCCGCACGACACGATGGCCGTCGCGCACGGCGGGACCGTGCGCCGGGTACAGGGTGGTCATCGGGCTCTGCTGCAACCGCTCGAGACTGTGCAGGTAGGTGCGCAGGTGTCCTTCCGGCGGGTCGATCACGATCGTCGAGATGGTCGAGATCATGTCTCCCACCATCACGGCGTCGTAGCGCGACTCGCGGAAGCAGAGGTGGCCGCGGTCGTGGCCGGGGGTGTGGATCGCTTCGAGCGACCATTCGGGGCGGCCGTCGGGAGATCGGCCGAGGTCGATCCGGTCGCCGTCGTGCATGTCTTCGCCGCGCACGAAGCCCCGAGGCAGGCGGTCGAGGGTCAGCGGGTGCCCGCGCACCGGTAGGTCGTAGCGCGTGCTGGTGGCCACCACCGCGCCGACGTGGTCGACGTGATGGTGCGTCACCAGGATGCCGCGCAAGCGTGCTCCCTCGCCGCGCAGTTCGTCGAGCAGCGCGAACAGGCGCGCTTGCTCGTCGGCGCGCGGCGGGGCCGGATCGACGATCCACAGGTCCTCGCGGCCGACGACGTAGCAGTTCGTCGTCGTCGCCGGCGGCAGCGTGGGCGTCTTCAGGCTGGCGAGCAGAACGCCCGGCGAGAAGCGCACGCGGTGCAGCGCGCCGGCCCGGTAGCGCTCGGCTGTGGCGGCCATCGCCGCGTGCAGCGCGTCGAGGTCGGGGTGGGCCACCATGTGCTCCAGCAGGATGACGACCGGCGGCACCAGCAGGAGCTCGCCGCGCAGCCAGCGCGCGAGGGCGTCGGCCGGCCGCACGAACTGGCCGCCCACCAGCTCGCCCGGCCACACGTCGGGCATCTCGCCGGCCGGGAGCTCGGCCCGCACGAACAGCGTGTCGTAGCGCGTCGGCGCGAACGGCGGCGTCAGGATGCGGCACAGATCGCGCACCAGACGGTCGCCGGAGAGGTGGCCGCACAGCGCCTCCCACGCGTCGACCGTGCTCGAGTCGCCGTTCCGCTCCGACAGCAGGGCACGCCGCACCGTCTCGCGTGCGGGTGGCTTTGCCCGCCGGGCCGCCTCGCCGAGCAGCACACCTGTCTCCTCGAACAGCTCGCGCACCGCGCAGCGGCGCAGGGCGGCGCCGTCGCCGTCGTCGTCGTCGGGGCCGTCCTCGGGTCCGCGGACGCCACCGGGCAGCGCCCAGTAGCCGCCGAAGAAGCGCAGCTCCGGCGCCCGCTCCACCAAGAAGACCTCGCGTTCGACCCCGGTGCCCCGGGTGAGGAGGACGGCAGCCGCGTTCCGCGTCATCGGCGGACGAACATAGGGCTTGCCCGTCCGGCAGCCCACGATCGGGCCGGCGGCGAACGGGTTCTTCCGTAGGTCGAAATCGGCCGAGCGCAGTGGCCGGGGCCGTCGAGGCCCGCGTGCGCCCGCGCACGCCGAGAACCCGCCTGCGTCGGCTCGCGACCATCGCACGGGCGGTTCACGTGCGCCCGGACCGCGGGTGCGCCTCGCGCCAACCTGGCTCCGCCGCGGACATCACGGACGTCCGGCTTTCGGTGATGCACTCCGAGACACTCGATGAGGACCCTCAAGCCGGTTGCCGCGAAAGCCGACAAGTGCAGCGCGAGCGGAATCTGGCTCTCGCGTCTGCAACCACCGTGTGACCCAAGCGGCGGCACTTGCCACCAGGACGGGACGGTTGCCACGAGGGGGTGAGCGTTCCGCGCCCGTTCCAGGCCAAGGACCGGGCCCCGAAGACGGCATCCTGCTTCTCTCGCGCGAGAGTCAGGCTGTCGACGTGCGCGCTTGGTGATGGCTGAGGTGTTCGGGTGCGAAGAGACGACCGCAATGAGCGCGGATCGGTCATGGTGTGGGCCCTGATCTTCGTGATCGTGACGGCCGGCATGATCATCTCGCACAGCGCCTACATGGCGTCCCACCGGCAGACCATGGACGTGCAGTTGAAGCGCAAGCCGCTCGCCGCCAACCTGGCGCGCGCCGCGCTCACCGACGGCCTGTCCTGGTTCCAAGCGCAGGCGACGCAACCGGTGGCGGAGTTCTCGCCGCAGAGCGATCCGCTGGCCAGCCCGCCGACGCTCGACACCGAGGACCCGACGCTGGGCCTGGTGCGCGAGTTCGAGATCCGCGGCGATCTGTGGGGTCGCTACGAGATCCGCAAGAACGAGGCCATGGACACGTCGTTGTCGAACGGCATCGCGACGCCGGGCAGCGTGTGGGAGCTGGCGGCGCGGGGCTTCGTCTACCGCAAGCAAGACGCGACGGTGGCGTTCGACCAGCCGCCGAACAAGCTGGTGTCGATGGCCCGCGTCGAGACCTCGATCCGCACCGTGCCGCTGGCGCTGCCGGCGTCGGCGGCGGTCGGCGTCGACAACGTGCTGCAGGTGTCGCTCGGCCCGGGCGGGCGCATCGTCGGCGGCGGTGGCGTGGCGGGCTTGGCGGCGCCGGTCGTCGACCCACTGCCCATCGTGCCACCGGGCATCAGCGGCACCCCGGGCGTGACCCTGCTGTCGGTGTACAAGAGTGCACCCTCGGACGTGTTCAAGATGCCGCTCGCCGCACTGCGCGACGTCAGCGACATGGCGGTCGCCAATGGCTCGCTGCAGTGGCTGACTGCCAAGAAGGTCAAGGAGTTCGCGGTGGTGTTCCACGACGGCGACCTGGCCGTGCCGCCCGGGCAGCCGCTCGACGGCTCGATGCTCCTGGTCGTGTCGGGCAACCTCACCGTGCAGCCGGGGACCGGGAGCAAGGTCAACGGCGTCGTCTTCGTCACCGGCAACACCGACATCCGTGGCCCGTTCACCCTCAACGGCATGCTGGTGGGCCGGGGCGCGGTGCACCTGCAGGGCAACGGTGCCGGCCAGGACGCGGTGATCCAGCACGATCCGGTGGCGGTGCAGCGGCTGCTGCAGTCGCTCAGCCGCTACCGTGCCAACCGCGTGGTGCGCAACGTCGACGCCGAGATCGCCGACGTGCCGGCGGCGACGCCGCCGATCATCGGCAGCGGCACCGTCGTCGACCCCACCGCCAAGATCGGCGACAGCGTCACTCTCGGCAGCGGCGTGCAGGTCGGCAAGAACACCGAGCTGAAGGACGACGTGATCGTCGGCGACAACACCGTGATCGGTCAGGCGGTGCGCCTGGACGACCAGGTCGAGGTCGGGGTCGGCGTGCAGATCGGCAACGGCGTGCGCATCGACGCCCTCGCCATCATCGGCGACGGCGCGGTGATCGGCCCCGGGGTGACGATCGGCGCCGGCGCCAAGATCACGCCCGGCGCGGTCGTGCCCGACGGTACGGTCGTCCGCGCCGGCTCGGTCTTCTAGGACGAGAACCGGGGAACGCGGCTCGCGGGCTCCGTCCCACGGCGGACCTGCCGTCGCGTCGCGTCGCAGCCTCTGAGGTGCAGGGCGGAGGAGGGCGATCCTCGCACAGCACCGAGCCCGCGGCCCGAGCGTCGTCCTGGGCACCGCTCAGCGCGACGTGGCCCCGGCGAAACCCGCACGAAACCACGGGCACCCGGCCCGCTTCGGGACGGATGCGCGCTCAAGGGCACCGGGCGCGGTGCCGACATCGGACACGTGTGCGAGATCGTCCATTCGTCGGGTGCCCGGGCGTCCCGATCGCGTGTGTGGAGGCGGAGCACCGGGCTCGGTAGCCGGGCGCATCCTCATGGGAGTCCGTGGTCGCCGATGGCGAAACGCGGTGTAGGCCGACGGTCCGCTGGGTCGATGAAGGACCACCCGATGCGAGGCAAGGACCGAGAGACCGGCGCGGTGATGGTGTGGGCCCTGATCTTCGTGATCGTGACGGCCGGCATGATCATCTCGCACAGCGCCTACATGGCCTCGCACCGCCAGTCGATGGACGTGCAGCTCAAGCGCAAGCCGCTGGCGGCCAACTTGGCGCGCGCCGCCATCTCGGACGGCCTGTCCTGGTTCCAGGCGCAAGCGACGCAGCCGGTCACGGCGTTCGCGCCGGTGTTCGAGCCCACGGCGACGCCGCCGGTCCTCGACACCGAGGATCCGACGGTCGGGCTGGTGCGCGAGTTCGAGATCCGCGGCAACCTCTGGGGTCGCTACGAGATCCGCAGGCAGGAGGCGATGGACGCTTCTCTGCAGTACGGCGTGAGCGCTCCCGGCAGCGTGTGGGAGCTGGTGTCGCGCGGGTACGTGTACCGTGTCCTCGACACCAACGTGCCCTTCGACCAGTCGCCCAACCGCGTCGTGTCGACGGCGCGGGTGGAGTCGCTGATCCGCTCGGTGCCGCTCAATCTCCCGGCGACTGCCGCGGTCGGCATCGACGACCCCTTCCAGATCTCGCTGGGGCCCGGCGGCAGGGTTCTGGGGACCACGTCGGTCGCCGCGGTCGCGGCGCCCTTGACGACGCTGATCCCGCCGGTCCTGGTCGGGCTCGTGGGCACGCCGCTGTACGCCCTGTTGCCGTCCTACGACAGCCAGGCGACCTCCGTGTTCCGCATGGGCTTGGCCGATCTCCGCGACGTCAGCGACCTGGCGATCGTGGCCGGAAGCAGCGGCTGGCTCGGGTCGCGGCAGTTGGCGGAGAACTCCGTTCTCGTGCACGACGGCGACCTGGTGATCAACTCGAGCCAGCAGGTGACCGGCTCGATGTTGCTGGTGGTGATCGGCAACCTGACGGTGCAGCCAGGCACCGACAGCAACATCGACGGGGTGATCTTCGTCACCGGCAACACCGACATCCGCGGGCCGTTCCAGCTGCACGGCATGCTGATCGGAAAGGGCACCGTCTACCTGCAGGGCAACGGCGCCGGTCAGGACGCGGTCATCACCTACGACTCGGGCGCGGTGCAGCGCTTGGTGCAGTCGCTCGGTCGTTATCGCGGGAGCCGCAGCATGCGCAGCCTGGACACCGACAGTGATGCCTGGGCCAGCGGGCCGGCCAGTACCGGTGCCGGCACGACGGTGGGCACCAACGTGATGTTCGGCGGTGGCGTGGTACTCGGCGCCAACGTCAGCATCGGCAACGACTGCTACCTGCGCAGCAGCGTCACCATCGGCGACAACTCGATCATCGCGCCGGTGGTGCGCATCGGCGACCAGGCGCAGATCGGACTGAACGTGCAGGTGGGGGGTGGCACGAGCATCGGCCAGCTCGCCGTCGTCGGTGACGGTGCGGTGATCGGCAGCAACGTCATCATCGGCGTCGGTGCCCAGATCCTGGCGGGGGCCAACGTCCCCAATGGCACGATCGTCCGGGCCGGGGAGACCTATCCATGACGAGAGCGACGTCCGAACGCGGCACGACCTTCGTCGAGCTGATGGGCGCGATCACCATCATCTCGATCGCCACGCTCGTCATGCTGCAGCAGCTCACCATCAGCTACCGCGAGGGCAGCGTGCAGCAGGACCGCTTGTGGGTCTACGACAAGGGCACGCAGATCCTCGCCGAGCTGCAGAGCGGCATCGAGCGGGGCACGATCCCCGACGCCGAGGCGCTGCACGCGCTCGCCGATACCGATCTCAACCCGGTGCTCACCACGATCACCGACGAGTACGGGCAGCCGCTGCCGGCCGACCATCCGATGTCGGGGAACTGGCAGCGCTTCGGGCGTTGGGTGTGGGCGCGGCAGCTGGCGGTGGAGAGCCCTCCGGGCCAGGACCGCATCCGTGTCGTGCGCTTGAAGATCGTCAAGTACAACGACTCGGGTGTTCCTCTCGTCGTGGCGCCGCTGACGACGGTGGTGACCCTGCCGCGGCGCACCTACCCGTCGACGGTGGTGTACGACGTCTACGCGCTGGCCTTGGCCGAGGTGCCCTCGCCGCTGGGATCGTTGGCGGCACTGCGCTCGTCGGTCGAGGCCCGCCTGCGGGCCGCGTCGAGCGACGCGCCGGGCATCGAGTTCAGGCTGCACTGGGTCACGCGCTTGGCCTACGGCCGCGACTCGCTCTACACGCCCTACTGCAACGACGGCGTCACCGCTGCAACCGCGACGCCCTGGGTCTACTGGTATCCGACGCAGATCGACACCGGTACGACGCTGTTCCACAGCGAGCTGTTCACCGGCCGCGTGCGCACCGACGCCGGCGTGCTGCACGACTACGACTCGAGCACGTGTCCGCAGCCGCACGCGGTGGCGGACTTGTTCAACCACGCGATGCGTCTGCCGGCCGCACGGTCGCTGTTCCAGGCGCGCGTGGCCGCGGGGCTCGACGACGCCGCCGAGCCGCCGCTGCAGATCCTGCTGGCGGACATGGTCGAGCACCCCGAGCGCTTCCGCAACGCCTTGGTGCTCAACCTGCACGGCGACGGCCTGCCGTTCCCGCCGGTGCGCAACTACTCCGATGCCGCCGCCGCTCCCGGCGTGGTCCCCGGGGTGCGGGTCGTCACGCACCCGACCGAGATCTGCACCCCGCGCGACCCCAACGGCGACGGCAACCACGCCGACAGCGAGGACGTCGAGCTGCGCGTCTACGCCTACAAGCAAGACCCCGCGACGGGCGATCCGTTGCTGGTCGAGCCGATCACGGTGCAGATCTTCGGGGGCGATTTCCGCAGCGTGCTGGCCGTGCGGCGGCTACCCGGCGGCATCGACCTCGCCACCGGCAGCGCCTCGACGGCGGTGGCCTACGAGACCTTCGACAGCGCCGGGGGCACGCCGCCGACCAGCGATCCCGGCAACGCCGGCATGTGGTACGAGGTCGGCTACACGGCGTCGCCGATCGCCCACACGTGGGTCCGCCTCTACAACACGCCGCTGACCTGCCCGGCGGCCAGCGGGCAGGGCCTGCCGACTGCCCAACGCCTCTACGGCCTCGAGTACGTGCCGACGCCGCTCGGCGCGACGCCGTTCGCGCGCGATCTGGCCGCGGTCGGAACCGATGCCAAGAACACGGCGCGCTGGCGGATCCGCATCGCCAAGGCGGCGCTCGGCACGCTGGTGCCGAACGTGGACCAGACCCTCACCGTCACCACGCGCATCGGCGGCGACCTGACGACGGGAACGGCGTGGCCGATCGCCAACCAGCCGCGCAACGCGTCGACGACCTACGCCTGGTGGGCGGCGTCGCCGGACGCGGTGCCGCCGCTGGAGCGCTGCCAGTTCCTCGGCGACCCGCGCCACAACCCGTACGCGGACGTCGCCGCCAGCGGTCGCTACAACTGCTGCTTCGCCGGCAGTGGCATTCCGCTCGACGCCGCCAACTGGGACGCGATCGACGTCACCAGGCTGCGCGAGACCGGCTTCGGCGACGGCCTCACCGCCGACATGCCGCGCGCCCTGGCCGCGTGGCGCGGAGCGTTGCAGGCGGCGACGGCGGTGTTCACCAACCTCACGCCGTTGGCCAACCGTCTCTACCTCGGCGGCGAGGTAGCCGCCGTTTCGAGCGACGGCGGCATCACGCCGGGCAAGGTGACCATGCCGGGCGAATGGCTCGGTCAGACCGGCGCCGTGCTGGTGGACTCGGTCTCCAACGGGCCGTGCACGCCGGCCGCACCGCCGCTCGAGCCCATGGCCAGCCTGCTGGGCGAGCACGTGGTGCTGGGCCCGGGCACCTTCTGGGCCAAACCCTGGCTGGGGGAACTCGCGGCCGACACCGACTACTCGCTGTGGTTCGCCTCGGGCAACCTGGCGGCGAGCAGCGGCTACCGGCGCGAGGTCCGTGCGCAGAGTACGCCTGCCAACCTGCCGACCGGCGCGGCGTTCTACGGCATTGGCACCGGCGCCACCGCGGGAGCGATCGGCGGCACGAGTCTGGTGCAGACGGGAACGCTCGCCTCGACGTTCGCGCACCAGGTGCTCGCCGGCGGCACCGCCAGCACGACGACCGAAGGCGCGGTGCTGCCCGACCTCTTGGGCTACAAGTGGGCGGCCATGCCGCCGGCGACGCGGCCGTTCGCGCTGACGCTGCCGGGCAGCGCGACGGCGCCGCACTTCCTGTGGCCGAGCGAGTTTCCCACCCAGACGGCGGCGATCCTCGAGGCGCACCTCGGTTCGTCCGGCGCCGGCCTGAGCAACGGCGCCGTGCTGCGCGTCGCCGATGCGGCAGGCGCCACGGCCTTCTTCGAGATCGCCAGCCTGATGCCGGCGAACGTCACCGACATCGAGTCGTTGCTCGACCTCGGTGTCGCCGAACAGCTGCGGGCGTTCTACGCCGCGGGAGCGCCGGCTCTGACCACGCGCATCGAACAGCCGGCGCGCGTCGAGATCGTCGATCCGCCCAAGGGGGCGCTGGCGTCGAACCCGGCGGCGATCAACATCACCTGGCGCGTCGATTTCCTGCGTGCCGACGGACAGCTACCGACCGCGGCCTATCCGACCGGCTTCACCGAGGACGAGTCGCACCTGCGCTACGCGGTGCTGTACTCCCTCGACGCCGGCAAGACCTGGTTCAACGTCGTCGACGACAGCGCCGCCACTCCCGGCGTGCGCCCGACCGGCGGCCTGTTGCTCACCGACGCGGGCGTGGGCAACGAGAGCCTCAACGTGCCGACGCCGTCGTCGACCTTCCCTGCCGGCGAGCTGCTGCTGCGGGTCGAGGCCTTCCACGCCGTGCGCGACACCCACTACGGACACCACACGGTGCTGGTGGTGGTGACGCGATGATCGACACCGGAGGCCGGACGTCGCCGACGGCGGCGCGCGCTGCCGAGCGCGGCATGAACCTGGTGGAGACCATGCTCGTGCTGCTCACGCTCTCGATCATGAGCGCGATGATCATCAACTCGATGCGGCGCTTCACCTCGGCCCACGCCTACTCGGAGGGGCAGGCGCGGGTGAGCGAGGTCGGCGACCGCGTCGTGCGACAGATGAGCGACGACGCGGCGTTCGCCAGCCACGTGTTCACGACCGCCGGCTTCGCATCGGCCTATCTGGCCAAGTGCGACCTGACGGGTCTGACCCTGTTCAACCCGGTGGCGCCGACGGCGACCGAGAAGGGCTACTTCGAGAAGGACGTCGCCGGCTCGCCGGCGACCGGCAACTTCTTGCTGATGGCGAAGGCCGCCGAGCCGTTCCTGGCCGACCTCGTGGGCGACCGCAGCCAGATCGTGAGCGCCACCACCTACCGGCTGCTGCTGTACGGGCTCGTGTCGCAGCCCGACCAGAACATCGACGTGGCCCGCTGGGTGAGCCAGAAGCTGGCGCGCCTCAACGACATCGAGCGCATCACCAGCCCGGTGTCGAGGACCGTGCTGTGCCAGAAGCTGTACGACAAGGGCTTCCGCTTCGCCTGGGAACCCGGCCGCGCCGTGGCCGCCGGCCTCATGGCGATCACCGCCAGTGGCTCGCTGCGCCCGCTCAACCCGACCGAGCGGATCCCGGGCGAGAACGCCGAGCTGCGGTCGGCGATGCTCAAGCTGCAGCGCATGAGCGTCGCTCGGAACGGCACGCTGCCCACGGTGGCGGTGCCGGCCTACGCGATCGCCAACGGCGACTTCCCGGGCGGCTTCGAGGTGAAGGTCGACGGCAACGCGCAGGGGCGGATGATCCTCCTGCGCCTGGTCGTCGTCGGCGTGGTGTTCGACGGCAACCGCAACGCCGTCGTGTTCTCGCGCACGATGAGCAACCGCGGCACGATGTGACGGCGTCGGGCCGGGCTCACACCTTGCCGTTGTCGTCGGTGGGGCGACCGAGCGCCTGCACCTGGCCGCGCGGACCGAGTACCACCAGTTCGCTGCCGGGGAGCAGCTCGGTCTGCGGCTCGGCCAGGGTGCGGCTCTCGGTACCGTCCGCCAGCCGGCGCACCACGAACAGCGGAATGACGCCGAGGCCGTGCAGCTCCAGCGAATCCAGCGCGCGTCCTTCGAGTTCGCCGCTGACCTGGATGCGCGCGATCTCGCTGTCGCGCGGCAGCTCGAGGTAGCTGGCCCCGGGGCGGTCGCCGGCGCGCACCTTGGCGCGCAGCTGCCGCGTCCGCAGCACCTCGTCGCTCAGGCAGGCGATCACGTCGCGGCGGGTGACGCGGCCGATCAGGTGCTTGCCGGCGTAGTTGTCGACCACTGCCAGCTCGTCGAGCTCCGGATCGTCGAAGCGCGGTAGCACCTGCGCCAGCGACTCGTCCGGCGTCACCGACGGCGTGGCGCGCGACAGGTCCCCGGCGATGACCACCGACGCCAGAGTGGGATCGTTCATGTAGAGCTTCACGTCGTGCAGGTGCACGTGGCCCAGAAGGGAGCCGTGTGTGTCGACGACGAACACCGAGTCACGGCGCGCGTTGGTGAAGCGTTCGACCACGGCATCGAAGGTCTCGGTGTCGCGCACGTGCGGCGCGTCCTTCAACATGAGGTCGCGGACGAAGGTCTGGGACAGGGCCAGCTCCTCGATGCCGGTGGCCTCGGTGTGGCCCTTCGCACGCAGGCGTGCGGTGTAGATCGAGTCGCGGGTGAGGATGCGGGCGATGACGCTGCCGACGATGCTGCACAGCATCACCGGCAGCATCAGGCCGT
Source organism: Planctomycetota bacterium (assembly GCA_041398565.1). GTDB lineage: Bacteria > Planctomycetota > UBA1135 > UBA1135 > UBA2386 > DATGPD01. Next base: position 34,571 of record JAWKUN010000003.1, read on the forward strand.
AGTCGCGCGTCATCTCGAACACGATCAGCACGGCGGTGATGGGCGCGTGCGCGGTCGCCGAGCACAGCCCGGCCATGCCCACCAGGGCGAAGGCGACGCGGTGGTCGCCGGTGGACGGCGCGATCGCGTGCAGCAGCGAGCCGAAGAACGAGCCGAGCGCGGCGCCGACCACCAGGTTGGGCGTGAACATGCCGCCGAGCGCGCCCGAGCCGGTCGAGATGGCGGTGCCGATCACCTTCAGCACCACCAGCGCCGCCACCACGCGGATGGCGGGGATCTTGGCGTCCTCGGCGGTGAGCGTCTCGATCACGCCGCGGCCGTTGCCCCACACCTGCGGCAGCCATACGCCGATGGCGCCGATGAGCAGGCCACCCAGCGGCAGGGCGACCAGCAGCGGCATGCGCGAGCGCAGGAACAGGGCGCGCCCGAGCTGCAGCGTGTGCCGGAACACCAACGAACCGAACGCGCAGACGACGCCGAGCACCACCACCGACAGGACCAGCGCCGGATGGTCCATCGTGACCTCGCGCTCCAGCAGCGCCCACTTGCCCAGGAACGCCTGGTTGACCAGCATGGCGCACACGGCGGCCACGACGATGGGCGCGAAGATGTCCATCGCGAAGTTGCCGAGCACCACCTCCATGACGAACAACGACGAGGCGATCGGCGCGCTGTAGGCGCACGACATGCCGGCGGCGATGCCGCAGCCGAGGAGAACGGCTCGCGTCTTGGTGTCGGCCCTGAACACCCGGGCGAAGGTCGCCGCGACGGTGGCCGCGAGCTGGGAGTTGGCGGCCTCCTTGCCGATGCTGGCGCCGGTCGAGATCGAGCAGGCCGAGGACACGATCTGCACCAGCGACTGCAGCGGTCGGATCGTGCCCTTGCGCGTCGCGACCAGCTCGATGGCGTCGGTGATCCCGAACGGGCCGCGCTGGTCGCGGATCAGACGCAGGCACAGGGCCGCCAGCAGCCCGCCGAGGGTGGGGACGACCAGCCGCTCGGCGACGCTGATGGTGCCGGCGACGCGGTCGAGGTCGCCGCCGTCGCCCATCGCCAGGGCCTGTAGCGCGACCAGCAGTTTCTGGAAGCCGACGTTGAGCAGGCCGCCGAGTCCACCGACCGCGGCGGCGAGCACGTAGAGCCAGAAGGGCTTGACGGGATTGCCCCGCGCCTGCGCCATCCGCCCACCTTAGGCGTCGGCGGCTCGCGAGTCCCGGCACCTGGCGACATTTTGGCGCGGCCTCGTGCCACGCGGGCGCGCGTCATCCGTGGCGGTGGCCGGCGTGGAGGTTCGGCCCGCACTGCATGCCGTCGAGGACGGTCTGGATCTCCTCGCGACCGGCCCCGGTGCCGAGCACTGCCGCGATCTGCAGCGGCCGGCCGTCGCACGGCGCGCCGATCTCGAGGACGTCACCGTCGGTGGAGCCGGCGTCGTGCACGACGCGCACGAAGGGGCGTTGCGGGTGCGCGCCGTGGCGTACCACGCAGGCCTGCTCGCCCGAGTCGAGGAGCACCCGCGTGCCCAGCGGATACAGGCCGATGGTGCGCGCGAAGAAGCGCAGCCAGGCAGGGTCGAAGTCGTCCGCGTTCTGGAACAGGATCGCGTACGCCTGCAGCGGAGTCAGCGCCTTCTTGTACGGGCGCACCGCGGTCAGCGCCTCGAACACGTCGCACACCCGCACCAGCTTGCTGACGCCGCTCGGTTCGAACCAGAGCGCAGGGGCGGGGTAGCCGCGGCGGTTCGGTCCCATGTGGTGGCAGAAGGCGGCGCCGATGGCGCGCGGGTCGAGGTGGCGCTGCTCGACGAGGATCTCGGCGCCCAGGCGCGGGTGCTGCGCCATGATGTGCCACTCTTCTTCGTCGAGGCGCCCGCGCTTGAACAGGATCGGCTGCGGGATGCGCGACTTGCCCACGTCGTGCAGCAGCGCGGCCGTGCCGATCGCCACCAAGTCGCCCTTGTCGGCGCCGGCGGCGCGTGCCACGTGCAAGGCCAGCAGGGCGACCCGCACCGAGTGGCCGACGGTGAACGAGTCGATGTCGTCGTACGAGGCCAGGGTCAGCAGGTTGCTGGGCTCGGCCTGCATCTGCGAGATGGCCTGCTCGACGACGCCGGTGGCGCGCTCGATCTCGAGGTCCTCGCCGCGGAACGCAGCCACGTGGTTGTCGTGCAGGAACGAGGTGAGTTCGCGGTAGTCGCGCAAGCCGTGCGCGGTGGTCACGCCGGCGGCGGCACCGGCGCTGCCCGTCACCAACTCGACCTGCACGTGGCGCACGCCGCGGCCGGCGAGGAGGCGATCGACGCGGGCGCGGGCGCCTCGGCGGAAGGCAGCACGAGTGTGTTCGTCGAGGAGCGTCTCCAGGAAGCGTCCGACCTCGGCGGCGTCGACCTGGGGATGGAAGGTGAGCGCGCGGATGCCGCGTCGGGCGCAGAGGTCGAGCAGCACGCCCGCTTGCAGGCTGGCCGCGATCAGCTCGTGCCCGCATGCGTGCAGGCTGCCGCCCTGTACGACCAGACGCAGCGGCGAGTCCGCGTCGGTGATGTCGTGCAGGGTGGCGACCAGGTCGCGCAGGCTCTCTCCCACGATCTGGCTGGACGGCGCATGCATGCCCAGGTTGAGGATCGCGACCACCAGCTCGTGCACGAAGCGGTCGAGCTGGCGCGGGCGTTGACCGACGGGCGACCGATTCATGCACGCTCGCCCACAGGCACCTTGTCGAGGCGGCGAAGGCCACCGCTCACTTCGAGCAGCAGCGCCTGGAACACGACGGGGAAGCCGCCTTCGCGTACCGCCGCCTCCAGGCCGCCGGCCAACTGGGCGAGCACGGTGCGGTTGTCGCCGGCGTGCTCGGTGAGGCGGCGCAGGAGCTGGCGGAGTTCCAGCGTGGCGCGCTGTCGTCCGAGCCCGGTGCCGTGCCGCGCCAGGTCGACCAGCACCCAAAGGCGCTCGTCGTCGAGGCCGGCCAGCAAGTCGGGTGGAGCTTCCTCCTGCAGCTGCTGGAAGTGGCGCAGGCAGGCCTCGACCGCAGCGGCGTCGACGGACTCGGCGTCGGGCAAGCCGTGCGGCGGCGGCAGGTCGGCGGCCGGCTGTTGCCCGAGGCGGTCGAGGAAGACCCGGGCGGCGGCGTCCATCACCGCCGCCTCGACCATCGGTTCCTGGCACTCGAACAGGTCGGCCGGCAGGGCCGATTCGCGCTCGACGTCGACGTGGGCCCGCCGACGGCGCGCCCGGGCGCCTGCCTGTAGCTTCCCCATGCGGCGACGAGGCCCCGCTCCCGAAGACATGAGCGGTGTATCGGCAGCCGCACGGCGTCTCTCGGCCCCAAGTCGGGACGCTCGCGCCGCGATCGCCTCGATCGGCGAGACGCGGTGGCGGGGAGGAGCTCCTCGGACCCCTGGGCGTGAGCCGGCGACTTGCCGCGGGCTCCGGTCGAGACCGCGCCGTATGGTGGCGTGCATGCAGCGTGTCGGTGTCGTCTCTGCCGTGCGTACCCCCATCGGCAAGTTCATGGGCGCGTTGTCGCCGCTGTCGGCCGTGGACCTCGGGACTGTCGCGGTTCGCGACGCACTGACGCGAGCCGGCGTCTCGCCCGGGGACGTCCAGGAGGTGATCCTCGGCCAGGCGCGTCAGCTCGGCTCGGGGCCCAACCCGGCGCGTCAGGTGGCGCTCGCCGCGGGGTGCCCGGAGACGGCGCCGGCCATGACCGTGAACAAGGCCTGCGGTTCCAGTCTCAAGGCCCTCGACCTGGGGCGCGCGTCCCTGCTCCTCGACGGCCGCTCGGTGGTGGTGGTGGGCGGCATGGAGAGCATGACCAACATCCCCTTCCTGCTGCCGCGCATGCGCCAAGGCTACCGTCTGGGCCACGCCGAGGTGCTCGACGGCAACTACCAGGACGGGTTCACCTGCGGCATCCTCAAGGAGCCGATGGGGATGACGGCCGAGTACCTCGCCGACGACTACGGCATCGCGCGCGCCGATCAGGATGCCTACGCCCTGATGTCGCACCAGCGGGCCGAGGCAGCGCAGAAGGCCGGGCGGTTCCGCGACGAGATCGTGCCGGTGGAGGTCGCGGGCAAGCGCGGCGACAAGACCGTGGTCGACCGCGACGAGCACGTGCGCGCCGGCGTCACCATCGAGGCGCTCGCCAAGCTGCCGCCGGTGTTCCGGCCGCACGGTGGCACCGTGCACGCCGGCAACTCGTCGGGGATCACGGACGGCGCCGCCGCGCTGGTGCTGATGACCGAGCAGGAGATCGGGCGGCGCGGTGCCGAGGTGCTCGCCTGGCTCGACGCCTCGGCGACGGCGGGCGTGTCGCCCCGGATCATGGGGATCGGGCCGGTGCCGGCCGTGCAGCGACTGTGCGCGGCGACGGACCGGCGGCTCGGCGCCTTCGACCTGATCGAACTGAACGAGGCGTTCGCCGCGCAGATGCTGGCCTGCGAGCGGGACCTGCGCTTCGACCGCGAGCGCGTCAACGTCAACGGCGGCGCCATCGCTTTGGGGCACCCGATCGGCGCCACCGGCGCGCGCATCGTCGTCACCCTGCTGCACGAGCTACGCCGGCGCGACGGCCGGTTGGGCCTGGCGACGCTGTGCATGAGCGGGGGCATGGGGATGGCGATGGCGTTCACTCGGCCCTGAGGCCGTGGTGGTTCTGCCCCGCTTCCGGCGCTACAACGGGGCCCTTCCCGCGGCGTGCCACGGAGGTCGCGCCGCCCAACACCGCCAGGCCCCGATGCTTCGATCGACCCGTGTGTTTCTCGCCGCGCTGCTCGCCTCGGCCACCCTCGCCGCGCAGTCCGGCTACGAGGTGCGCCTGACGCCGAAGTCGCGCGTGGTGCCGGCCGGATCCGACCTGCAGCTGACGTTGACCATCGACGTCAAGCAGGAAGCCAGCGTGCCGTTGACGCTCCTCAGCGGTCTTCGCCTGTCGACCCAGGTCGGCGACAAGGCCGGTCCGGCCATCGACGAAGGGACGCAAGGCTCGATCGAGCTGAAGGCGGGCACGTTCGTCCGTCGCGACCTGGTGGTTCCGGCGGCGCGTTTGCCGCTCCCCGAATCCAGCGACCTCGTCGACGTCACGGTCGCCTGGCGCGACGTCGCTGGCGCCACGGCGCTGGTGCGCGTCGCTCCGGATTCCGCGAGCATCCCGCTCGACGACCTCGACTTCACCAAGACCAAGGTGCTCCTGCTGACCAACTACGGCCAGATGGTGGTGCGGTTCTTTCCCGACCGTGCGCCCGAGACGGTGAAGAACTTCGTCAAGCTGGCCAAGGAGCACTTCTACGACGGCACCCGGTTCCACCGGGTGATCAAGGGCTTCATGATCCAGGGCGGGTGTCCGAACACCAAGGAAGGCGCCAAGGGCATGCCGGGCACGGGTAGCCCGGGCTACACCATCAAGGCCGAGTTCAACAAGACGAAGCACGTGCGCGGGGTGTTGTCGATGGCCCGCTCGGGGCATCCCGACTCGGCCGGCTGCCAGTTCTTCATCGTGCACGGCAACGCTCCGCACCTCGACGAGCAGTACACGGCGTTCGCCGAGCTGGACTCGGGGCTCGACACTCTGGACAAGATCGCCGACGTCGAGGTGAAGCTGAGTTCGTCCGGCGAGCCGTCGGTGCCGGTCGAGCCGGTGCACCTCTATGCCGCGATCGTTCTGCCCGTGCTGAAGGGCAAGTGAGACCAAGCCATGACCATCGATCTAGACACCGTCGATCTCTCGCGCCTCGAAGCCACTCTGGAAACCGACAAGGGCGACATGGTGGTTCGCTTCTACGGTGACGTCGCGCCGGGGCATGTGCGCAACTTCTGCGACCTGGCACAGAAGGGCTTCTACGACGGGTGTGCGTTCCATCGGATCATCAAGAACTTCATGATCCAGGGTGGGTGTCCGAACACCAAGCCCGGTGCGACGGGCATTCCGGGCACCGGCGGGCCAGGCCATCGAGTCAAGGCCGAGTTCAACGACAAGCCGCACCGGCGCGGGGTGCTGTCGATGGCGCGCAGCGCCGATCCCAACTCTGCCGGAAGCCAGTTCTTCGTGGTGCATGCCGACCACGCGCAGCATCTCGACAACAACTACACGGCCTTCGGCGAAGTCGTCGGCGGACTCGACGTGCTGGACGCGATCGCCACCGCGGAGTGTGACTTCGGTCCCGGTGGCGAGCGCAGCTCGCCCAAGCAGCGGATCGGCATCAAGAGCGTCAAGGTGCGCGAAGTCGACGAGGCTGGTGGGGACGCGGAGGCCGGCGGGGCATGACCGCCTACAGGAACCTGCTGGTGGCGCGTGACGGCGGCGTGGCGACGCTGACTGTGAACCGGCCGGACAAGCTGAACGCGCTCGACCGCGACACCATCGGCGAGCTGACCGCCGCCGTGGCCGAGTTCGAGGCCGACGACGGCGTCGGGGTGGTGGTCTTGACCGGTGCCGGCGACAAGGCGTTCATCGCCGGTGCCGACATCGGCATGCTCGCCGAGCAGGGTGTGCTCGACGGCCGGTGCAACGCCGTCGCGGGCCAGGCGCTGACGCTGCACATCGAGCGCAGCAGGAAGCCGTACCTGGCGGCGATCAATGGCTTCGCGCTGGGGGGTGGGCTGGAGATGGCGCTCGCCTGCGACATGCGGTTCGCGGCGCAGACCGCCAAGCTGGGGCTGCCCGAGGTCGGTCTCGGCATCATCCCGGGCTACGGCGGAACGCAGCGCCTGCCGCGTCTGATCGGAATGGGGCCAGCGCTCGAGCTGATCCTCACGGGCGACCACGTGACCGCCGACGAGGCCCTGCGCGTCGGTCTGGTGAACAAGGTGTTCGCCAAGGAGACCCTGATGCAAGACGTGATGGCCGTCGCCAAGAAGGTCCTGTCTCGCGGTCAGAACGCCGTGGCGTTGGCCAAGGAGGCAGCGCGTCGCGGCTACCCCGGCACGCTCGAAGAAGGTCTCGCCATCGAGTCCGACCTGTTCGGCGTCATCAGCTCGACCGCGGAGATGCGAGAGGGTCTGCGCGCCTTCCTCGAAAAGCGCAAGCCCACCTGGCTCCGAACGTGAACCCACACATTGGTGTCTGACACCAAAGTGATGACGTCGTTACGCGGGCGTTACTTGATGCCGAAGCGTTTGAGGATGGTCTCGATGTCGAGGGGGTCGAAGGCCTGGGTCGAGACGGCGAGGTCTTGCAGCTTCAGGCTGCGGGCGAGTTCGAGCGCCACGTAGATGTCGCCGCCGGGGATGGCCAGCGCCTCGCGGCGCATCCGCTCGGCCTCTGCCTCGGCCTTCTTGGTCTCGAGATCGCCGAGCGCGCGCTTCTCGGCGGCGTAGAGGTCGGCGCCCGATCGCACCTCGATCTCCTGCTTGCCGGCGTCGGCGCGCAGTTGGGCGATCGCCTTGTCGTTCTCGGCGCGCAGAGTGATCAGCGTCTTCTCCTTCTCTTGGTCGATGACCACGACCTTCGCCTGGGTCTGGGCGATGATCTCGTTGGTCTTGCCGCGCTCCTTGGCGGTCTCGGTCTTCGCCTGGTTCAGCTCGACGTCCTGTTGCGCCAGGGTCTTGTCGCGGATGCGCGCCTCGAAGGCCTCGTCGAACTTCAAGTCACGGATGAGGATGCGGATCAGATCGATCTCGAGGAGCGCCAAGCGCTCGGCCAGCGCCGTCTCCATCTGCGCGGCGCGGCTCTGGCGGACACGCGGGTCGTAGAACTCCTCGGTGCGGATGCCGCCGAGCTCGCGGCGCAGCACGTTGATCGCTTCGTTGCGCACCTTGAGCTTGTAGGCCTCGCCGGGACCGTTGTCCTGGTACACCTTCCACACGCGGCCTGGCTTGATGCGGTACTTCACGGTGACGTCGAGCGTCACCGTGGCGCCGTCCGAACTCTTCACCTGCAGCGGACCTTCGGCCTCGGCCTTGCGGCTCATGTTGAGCGTCTGCACCGTGGTGTCGAACAAGAACCACGTGTGCAGCGGTCCGACATCCCAGTGATAGCCCGGCCCGTAGTCCTGATGAATGAAGCCGCGGGTCCACTCGGCGTTGACGACTCCGGTCTCCCCCGGCGGGATCTTGATCGTGAGCGAGCGCAGGCCGATGCCCAGCGCGGCCACCCCGATGACCAGGAAGCTGACGATGTTGATCGACTTCATTGGGATCCTCCCTTCGTGGCCGCGGCCGCGCCGCTGCCGACGTCCACCCTCTGCACGACCGGACTCGTCGCGTAGGGCACGCCGCTGATCCGCGCTTCGGCCAGCGCCTTGGCGTAGGCCAGCTTCACCAGGTTGAGCGCGCCGTCGCCCGACAACGAGGTCGCCAGTTGCCGCATGCCCTGTGAAGTGGCCTCGGCTTGCGCCAGGATCGAGCGCGCTTGGTTCTTGGCGCGGAACAGCTCGGCATCGGCTCTGGTCTTGGTCTCGTACAGGTAGGCGTCGGCGGTGACCACGGTCTTCTTGGCCTGAGCCTCCGCCGCCAGCAGGTCCCTGCGCAGGTTGCCCTTGGCCTGCTCGATCTCGACGTTGGCTTGGGCACGCGCCTCCGCCTCCTGGCGCGCCTGGTCCTCGAGGGCGGCGCGCGCCTTCTCGCGCTGGCTCTGGGCTTCCTGGTCGGCCGCCTTCTTCTCGGCGATCTTCTCCTCGTACTCGCTGTAGAAGTGGAACTTGTCAGGGATGACCTGACTCACCTCGATACCGTGCTCGTTGAGCAAGCGGTTGAACTCCGCCACCGACTCCAGCGCCTTCTGAGCGCGCTCGCTGGCGTCGTAGAAGTGGTCCGTCTTCAGCTCCCCGAACTTGTAGCGGATGATCGAGCGGGCGAAGTCACGCATCCACTTGGCCTTGTAGGCCTCGACCACCTCGCTGCGCGACAGCGCGCGGCCGCGCGCGTCGACACTGCCCACCGTGATCGTCACCTTGCCGATGCCGCATTCGGGCACGACCCGGTCGCGCAGGACCACTGGGTCTTGCAGCAGGCGGTAGTTGATCTCGACGTCGAGCGTCACGTCGGCGCCATCGACGGTCTTGATGTTGACGCCCTCCGTCTCGACCATCTTGATGGTCTGCAGGCTGTTGTCGATCGCCCAGAAGTCGGTGATCAGGCCGTTGTAGATCAGCGCCCCCGGATCGGTGCGCACCTCGATGTTGCCGGTGAGATTGTTGACCAGAACCCCGACCTCGTTGCCCTGGATACGGCCGACCCGCATGGTGATGAGGCTGCCGACCACCAGGATGAGCACGGTCAGGATCGGCAGGACAGGCAAGGAGACGGGTTGCCGTCGGATGACGATGTCCATGAGATGCGCGACCTTACTGGCTGGACACCCAAGGATTCACGCTCGGCTGTCTCGCGTCCGCACCCGAGGTGCGAGTCGGGCTCGCACGCCGGCGGACAGAGGCCCCGCCAAGGGTCACAGCGGTGCCATCGCGGGCCTGGCAGCGCCGCTCGCCTGCAGCGAAACCGGCAACGTGGCGAACGACGCTGCCCGTGGCCTGCGCGCGCACCGTGGGGAATCGCAGCGCCTGCGGCCCACGTGCCGAGGTGGGGCCGCGACTCACGGGATCGGCTCGTGCGGATGGGTGTGGTGATGGACGGGCCGTTCGACGATCTCCTGCGCTCGCCGCGCGACGCTCCCGTGGCGTTGCTGCACTCCGGCGGCGGTGGCCGCTCCACCCTGCTGACCGAAGCGTGCGACGAGCTGATCGTCGGGCCGGCCGACGCCGACGATGCCTGGGCGCGGCTCGACTCGTTCCTGTCCAGACACCGGGGACGTTGCTGCGTCGGGTGGTTCGGCTACGACCTGCGCGATGCCAGCGACGCGATCCCGCTGCGCATTGCTGCCGACCTCGCCTTGCCGTTGGCTCACGTCGTCGCCTTCGCCCGCCGGTCGACCTGGCGCGATGCCGCGGCGTCACCGGCGCCGCCGTTGTCGACCGCGGCTCGGACCAGGGTCCACACGCACACGACGCGCGCCGACTTCGAGGCGCGCATCGCCGCGGTGGTGGAGCACATTCGCGCCGGCGACATCTTCCAGGCCAACCTGACCCAGCCGTTCACCGGTGCTTTCGCCGGCGACCCGCGGCTCCTGTTCTGGCGTGCGTGTGCCGTCAGCCCGGCGCCGTTCGCCGCCTATCTCGAGTTCGATCGACGCATTGCCGTTCTGTCGGCGTCGCCGGAGGAGTTCCTGCGCGTGCGCGATCGCATGGTCGAGACGCGTCCGATCAAGGGGACGCGCCCGCGCGGCCGTGACCCCTCAGCCGACCATGCGCTGCTCGCCGAGCTGCTGGCCAGCGACAAGGACCGAGCCGAGCTGGCGATGATCGTCGACCTGATGCGCAACGACCTGGGCAAGGTCGCCGCGGTGGGCAGCGTCGACGTCGGGCCCTTTCCCGAGCATGCGAGCTTCGCGCACGTCCATCACACCTTCGCCTGTGTGCGCGCCCGCCTGCGACCAGAGGTCACGTTCGGCGACCTCATGGCAGCGACGTTCCCACCCGGCAGCGTGACCGGCGCGCCCAAGTTGCGCGCCATGGAGATCCTCGAGGAGCTCGAACTGGTGCGGCGTGGCGTCTACACCGGCGCGATCGGCTGGTTCGGCCCCGGTGATGCCTGCCATCTCAACGTCGCCATCCGCACGCTGACGCTCGTCGACGGGCTCGCGCGCTTCAATGCGGGCGGTGGCATCACGGCACGCAGCGACCCGCACGCCGAGTACGACGAGTGCCTGCACAAGGCAGTGGGCTGGTTGCGGGCTCTCGGCGCGGAGCTCGACGGACCGTGAACGGGATCGTGCACTCGGGCGACACCTGGAGCGAACAGGAGGGGGCCGACGAAGGGGTCGGCGCCGGGGTGTTCGAGACCGTCGGCGCTCGCGACGGCAGCATGCCGCTGTGGCCGCGCCACCTGCATCGCATGCGCGCAGCGGCGCGGCGCCTGGGCCTGCCGTGGCGGCCGCCGACCGATCTCGAGGTCAGGGTGCGCGCGTGCCTGGAGCTACACCAGCACGACGTCGCCCGCGTTCGACTGCTGCGCCTCGGCGCGGGCTGCACCTGGAGCGTGCACACCCGCCGGCGGGACCAGGAGGGCGAGCCGCTGCGGGTCGAGCTGACCGATGCTCCGCGGCCGGTTGGGGGCGCCGATGCGTGCAAGGTCTGGCCGCGTCCGTGGCTGGCAGCGGCCCGCGCGACCGCGCGGCGCCGCGGCGCCCACGACGCACTGATGTGGCGCGGCGACCTCGTGCTCGAGGCCACCGCGTACAACGTGTTCGTGCTCGTCGGCGGAGAGCTGCGCACGCCCCCAGCCGACGGCCAGGTGCTGACCGGGATCGGTCGAGCGGCCCTCTTGCGCGCGCGGCTGCCGGCCGTCGAGGCCCCGGTGAGCCTGTCCGAGCTGCACGCCAGCGAACTCGTGCTGCTGGTGAACTCGGTCTACGGCCCGCGGCTGGCGGCGGTCGCTGGCCAGGCCGCGGTCCGCGACCACCCGCTTTTGGTGCGCGCGCGCACGGCCTGGCGCCGGGTCGTCGGGCCGTGACCGCCGGCGCGTCCGGGCCCTGGCGAGGATTCGCGAGCGCCCGTGCGAAGGGCTCAACCGCCCCCCCAGCCTCATGCCGATACACCCTTCATGCCAACGAGTCCGAAGGGAAGGGGGCCGCGCCGCGAGCTGGTCGAGAGTCCGCGTGAGCGCCGCCCGTTCGCAAAGCTGCAACCCATGGCGCCGAGCGCCCTGCCGGCCGAGGCCGTGCGCGGACTGCCGCGCCTGCGCCTGCGCGTCGAGCCGGTCGTGCCGTCGCTGGTGCGCGGTCTGGTCGCCATGGCCGCCCATCCGGGTTCGCTGAGCGACGACACGATCGATCTGGTCACCGCGCTCAACAAGCGTCGCCGCGCCGCGACCGAGTGGCTGCGCGCCATCCTCGACGGTGCGGTCGACGCCGCCACGCTGCGCAACGTGGCCGAGGTCTGGTTGCCGGCGCTGATCGGCGGCAGCCGCGAGGCGGTGCGCGCGCGCGCGGCGACCTGCATCGAGTACGTCCGCGGCAGCATGACCGGCCTGGTCATGGCGCGCCCCGAGGACAACCTCGTGCCGGAGGCGCGCACGCTCTTCGCCATCGACTCGATCCTGGCGCAGCACCTCGGCGCGGTGGTGGGCAGCGGGACGCGGTCGTCCACGGCGACGCCCTCCCGCCCGTCCGCAAAAGTGCCGGTCTGAGCCCTTGCACCGGACCTCGGGCGTCCCTATCCTCCGCCGCCCGCGATCCGGTAGCTCAATTGGATAGAGCGTCTGGCTACGGACCAGAAGGTTGGGGGTTCAAGTCCTCCCCGGATCGCCAGTCCTGACGGCGGAGAAGAGGGGAAAGACGCGGGGCGGCACACGGACGGAGGCGGCACCGTCGTCTCGTCCGGGCGAACGGACTTCGAGCTGCGGTTCGCACGGCGAGCGTGACTCCGCTACCCCGAAGCCGGCGGCGCCGTAGGATCGGCCGGCGGCCAGACCAGCTCCATCGTTCGGTGGAATGGAGTGCCGCGCCAATGGCCCCAGAGTCGACGCAGGCGCTGCAACACCCGATCGACGAAGGCGCGGTCGACGAACGGGGCCTGTCGTCGGGCCAAGGCGACGTAGTGGTCGGCGTCGAGGCGGCCGTTCCATACCGCTTGCATCGGTCCGACGAGGGCCTCGACCAGGACGATCCCGCGGCGTGACGGCGCCGAGGCCTCCCGCACCAGATCGTCGAAGTCGGCGCCCGCCGCCAGCAGGCCCCAGAAGCCGTCGTCGATGCCGGCCTCCGCTTCGACCGCGTAGTGGACCAGGTCGTGCAACAGCACGCTGCGCGTCTCGAGGTCGCGCTCGATGCAAGCTCCGCCGGCCCGTGTCACGGCCAGCCGGTGGCGGTCGTTGCTCAGGCGCGTCAGGCAGATCCTCACCGCGCCGACGATAGCTCTTCTCGCGGTCAGCGCAGGCGCTCGGCGAAGAAGCGGTGCAGGATCGCGGCGCGCTCCTCGTTGCCCGCCAGCGTGAAGTGCACGCCGTCGGTGAAGAACTCGCGGCGTTGCAGCGCGGGCTGCAGATCGACGACGGGTGTGCCGGTCTCGCGACCCAGGGCGCGCACGATGTCGTTGGTGGCGTCGATCGCCGCCCGCACCGCTGGGTGGCCGATGAAGGGCCGGTGCGGGAACTCCGCACTGTAGGCGAAGGTCGACAGCACGACGCTCACGCCGTGACTCGCACCGACGGCCAACAGCGAGCGCAAGTTGCGTTCGAAGAACCTCGGCGGGTTCGCCGCCAGCATCTGCTCGACGGGGACCTCGCGGAAGATGCCGTCCGGGTAGACGTTCGCGTTGCGTTGCGCACGAAACGCGAACGAGAAGCTGGTCGACGGTACGTCGCCGACGATGCGCAACATGTCGCTGTGGGGTGCGAGACGGCCGAGGCGGATGCGCACGATGCGCGCCAGTGCGCTCCGGTCGAGCAGCGACGCCTCGGCGAGGTGCTCCGCGCGGCACAGCCAGCCAGCGAGGTCGCCGCGGTAGGCCGTCTGTGGCCAGACCATGCGCGGGAACACGTCGTTGATGCCGTGGTAGACGACCAGGTGGTCGACTCCGAGGTCGAGCAAGCGGGTCTCGAAGTTCAGCAGCGTCTCGAGGGTGGTCCAGCCCGGGCAACCGGCGTTGACGACCTCGGTGGCGTGTCCGTCGGCGCGCAGCTTGCTTTCGAGCAGGGCAGGTACCGCCTGGCGGTAGTCCTCGACCCCTTCGCCGTAGGTCGTCGACCCCCCGGCGCAGGCGATGCGCACCGTGCCCGGCGGCTTGGCCGCGGCGATCTCGTCGCCGCGGAAGCCGAGTGCGTTGTGGCGGTTGGCGCCACGGCGGTAGCCGGGGGCGAGGCAAAAGCCGAGATGGCGGTGCGCCTGGAAGCGCTCGAACGCGCCGTATCGGGCACGAAGCTCGGTGATGGAGGCATAGGTGCGGAAGTCGGCGTCGCTGGCCAGCCCGTGCAGCCATGCCAGAGCCAGGACTTCGGCCAGAGCCAGCGCGGCCAGCGTCGCCAGGAACGCCCGCCAGAGGAGCCGGCGCCACGTCGCCAGATTCGTCACGACCGCAGGATAGCCGGGCCGTCGCGCCCTTTGCGTGCGTGCGGGTTCACTTGCCGGCCGGAGGGTCGCCGACGCCCAGATCGTGTGCCAGCGCCTCGACGCGCGCCCGCAGGCCCGCGTCGCCAGCGCGCGCCGCGCACGCCTCGGCGCGCTGCAGCAGGACCCGTGCCTGGTCGGTCTGCCGCGCGCCACGGCGTGAGTGAGCGGCGCGCAAGAAGCGGTCGCCGGCGACGGCGTCGGCTCCGGCGGCCTGGTAGGCGTCGCCCGCGCGCGCCAGCATCTCGGCCATGCGCCGGAACTCGCGGGCGTCCCGGTGGGCGGCGGCGACACGGTCGCGCAGCTCGCCTGCGGCTTGCGGCTGGCCCTCGCGGGCGAGGATCTCGGCCGCCAGCGCCATCGTCGAGGGACGCTGTGGCCGCTCCGTGTCGTCGCCCAGCACGCCGGCGAGGTCGGCCAGCGCGGCGCGTGCCGTCGCCGTGTCGCCGGCGTCGCACGCGAGTTCGCCGCGCAGGAGCGCCGCCTCCGCGAGGGTCGGCTCGGCGTCAGGCTGCTGCCGTGCGAGGTCGTCGAGCTCGCGACGCGCCGCCACGGCGTCGCCGGCCCGTCGCAGGATGCGCGCCCGCAGCAGCGTGACGTCGTGCAGCGGCTGCCCCGCTCGCTCGAGCGCAGCTCGGGCGTCGGCCAGCAGGGCCAGGGCCGGGGCATGCTCACCCTGTTCGGCGAGCACCACCGCCACGTTGTACGAGAGGTTGCCGAGCGAGAGCGGGTCGTCGTCTAGGCGTGCGCTCTCGAGCGCGTGCATGTAGAGCGCATGGGCACGCCCGAGGTCGCCCTCGGCGAAGGCCGTGCGCGCGGCGGCGGCGCTGCGGTGCTGTTCGCGCTCCAGGGCCGGCGGGCGTTCGGGGGCGGCGCATGCGACGAGCAGGATGCAGGCGAGACCGGGGCCAGGACGCCGTACACGCGGGGTCACTTGCCGCTCCCCAGCTCGCTGGGCGCCAGGCGCGGCGTCGCCGGCAGGTCGGGCACGTAGCCGCGGAGCAGCCAGTGATCCTGCAATGCCACGATCAGGCGCTCCATCTCGGCCATGGTCAGGCGCGCCTGGGCGACGACGCCGGTGAGTCCGCGCGCCTCGGTGCGCATCACGCCCGCGACTTCCGGCAGCGCGCCGGTGGCGGCGACGAGGTGATCGAGCGCCTCTTGCGCGCTGGCCAGCGCGCGCCGGGCGTCTTCGAGGATCTCGGGGAGCTGACGGGTGCTCGACCATGCCGACTCCAGCAGGGCGTTGGCACGCTCGATCGGTCCGTGCGCGTCGTCGGCCAGCGCCTTGGCGGCGGCGGTCAGCTCGGCGACGGCGGTGCGCGCGCCGTCGAGGGTGGTCTCGGCCGATTGCAGCACCTTCTCGAGCCTGCCGCTCCAGGCCTCGTCGTGCAGGAGGTGGCCGACGACGCCGTCGCCGCGCTCGATCGTTTCCAGCAGACGGTCGATGCGCTGCAACGACTGCAGCAACGAGCCTTGCGGGTCGGTCAGCTTCTGCGCCAGGGTGCCGTGGTTCTCGATCACTTCGCGCGCCGCGCGGATCGTCGGCAGCAACTCGGTGCTGAGGTCCTGCAAGAGCTGGGTCGGTTCGCTGTCGGGCACGGCGATGAAGGTGGTGTTGGCCGTCGCCGGCGTCTGGCTGCCACGAGTGATCTCGATGTAGGCGTCGCCGGTGAGTCCCAGCGTGCGCCGCTTGATGACGAAGCGTGAGTCGCTGCGTACGAAGCGCAGGAACTCGGTGCGGACCAGCAGGCGCGCCTGCATGCGGTCGGTGCGGTCGTCGATCCAGATGTCGTCCACCGAGCCGACGGCGGAGCCGAGCAGCTCGACGCCCGATCCCCGCCGCAGGCCGTACGAGCCGTCTTCGGGCAGCACCAGCAACAGCGGCGTCACCCGTTCGAACCAGCGCTGCGCGCGCGCCGTGGCGAACACGAGGGCGAGCGCGATGCACAGCGCGCCGAGCACGAACGCGCCGACCAACGGCTTGACCTCCTTGAACTGCGGGCCGACGGGGCTCACCGCGGAAACTCCAGCACGGTGTCGGGGCGGAGCTCGCCGTGGCCGTCGCACGCGAGGTCGGGTTCGCGCCCGTCGAGCCACAGCAGCGCGGCGCCGTTGGCGCGGGCTTCGCCCGCCAGCGCGACGATTCCGGAGCGCACCGGTGCGGGCAGGTCGCGCGGCAGCGGCTCGACCACGACCAGCGCTGGCTCGCCGAGGAAAGTGCGGATCGCCGCGCTCGCCCACAGGTCGTCGCGGGCGGTGTCGTGCGGGCGTGAGCACGGGATGGCGTCGAGGCCGACGCGCTGCGCCATCGTCTCCGCCCGCGCGCGCAGCTCGCGCTCGGGCACCGACGAGAGGTCGAGCATCGGCAGCAGCACGTTCTCGTCGACGTTGAGGTTCTGGATCCAGTCCATGCTCGGCGCCAGGCGGCGGACCTTTCCTCGCAGCGCGTAGGCGGCGTGCGCGGACAGCCCGCGCCAATCTACGCCGCACACCTCGACCGCGCCCGCAGCAGGTGCCCGCAGACCCTGCACCAAGTCGCCGAAGTGCTCGGCGCAGCCGGCGGTGGCGGCGATGGCAAGGCACTGATTGCCGTGCACGCTCAGCTCCGCACCGCCGAACCAGGGCAGGCCCCGCACCGCGACCATGCGCAGCACCGGGGCGTGGGGCACGCTCGGCGTCACCATGCGTAGCTCGCTGCCGACACCAGGACACACACCGTGAACAGCGCGATCATCGAGCCGGCCAGCGCGTGCGTCGCTGCCTTGGGCACTTCGGTCGGCGCGCCCCGGCAGGCCAGGCCGATGTGGCTACAGATGGAACCGATCGCCAGGGGCGCCAGCACGCTCTTGGCGAACGGACTGGCCACGTCGACGGCGCGCAGCGAAGCGAGCACGTCGGCAGTGAAGTCGAGCGGGTCGGCCGCCTGCAGGGAGGTGAGCAGGGAGGCGAAGTAGCCGGTGGCGAACGCCGTCACCGTGAACAGGATGTTGAGGCAGACGAAAGCGACGACCATGCCGGCGATGCGCGGCAAGACGAGGTAGCGCAGCGGATCGATGCCGAGGCCCTGGAGCGTGTGCACTTCGCCCCGGACCATCATGTTGCCGAGCTCGGTGGCGATGGCACTGCCGCTGCGCATGATGACGATGACCCCGACCAGCAGCGGCGCCAGCTCGCGCACGATCACCTTCACCAGGATCGGACCGACGAACGCGGACTGGCCGAGCTCGGTCAGCCAGATGCGTGCCTGCAGCACCACGGCGAAGCCCACCAGCATCGCGACCGCGCTCGCCAGGCCGAGGGCGAGGACGCCGGTGAAGTAGACCTGCCGCCAGAGCACCGAGCGAACGGGCCGCGTCCAGTGGGCCGGACGCAGGCCGAGCAGGATGGCGTGGGTGCCGAGCGCGACCTCGGCGCAGCTGCGGTGGACCAGCCGAGCGGCCCACGCCCCGGCCTGCGCGAGGGGAGTGAACAGCATGGCCAGCGCCGAGGTGAGGTGGGTGGGCACGATCTCGCGGACGGCTTCGCAAGATGCCAAGGGGCCGAGACCCTTACAAGGACAGTGGCTCTACAAGGACAGGGTCGCGGACGAGGGGATCCAACGAGGACAGGGTCGCGGACGAGCACTCGCGACCTGCCAGCCCGGGTGCTCGACGGTTGCTCGGCGATGCCGCAGGCCGTCCCGGCCGCTGCTACGGCCAGATCGGCCGCGACGGGGCCGGCAGCACGTCCGGCGGCTTCTGCACGCGCTCCAAGTCCACCGACCAGATGCTCCAGGTGATCGTGCCGAAGGGGCCGGACTCGAAGTGAAAGGCCTCGATGGCGCGCGCGTGGTTGTCGTCGGCCGCCGCCATCACGAACGCGTAGTGCAGGAAGCCGATGTCGCCGCGCGGCTCGTCGAAGCCGAAGCCCAGCACCATCTCGCCGTCGGCGATGGTGTTGCGCTGCCATTCGAGCCCGATCGGCAGGTACCACTCCGGCGGGATGCCCTGGATGGCAGAGACTCGGTCGGCTCCGGCGAGCAGATAGTAGCCCGGCTGGAACAGATGCTCGGCAGTGGGGTCGCCGTCTTGGTGCTGGACGTCGACGATGCGCCACGGGCCAGCCAGGCTGGCGTCGTCGAGCGTCCCGGGCGGAGCGGAGGGCACGGAGTCGGGGCCGTGGAAGCTGCTCAGCGGGTAGGAGGTCTCGTACGTGGTCGATTCGATCTTCGGGACGCAACCGAGCAGAGCGAGCACGGTCACGGGGGCGAGAGGGCGGAGCATGTGGTGCAGAGGGTAGCCATCAGCAGCCGGTACGTAACGGGGGGAGGCGTGAGCCCTCGCCGTCGGCCTGCCGGCCGCGTGCCCCGCCGGCACGATCGCCCACGCGCTGGTCGGCTCGGCGGCTCCATGTTGCCGGCCTGTTCGCCACGCTCGTCGCCACGCCGTCTGTCTTGGCGCTCTGCGCCACCCGACATCCGCACCACCCCGAGGTCGTCGAGCTGTAGGGCGCCGGCGACGCGGTGCCGGTGCGGACGAACGGAGTGCGTGGGCGCGCGCGAGGGCAGAAGAGCCAGGCCGCGCGCGGACTCCCTAGCGCACGCAATCCCACTCGGGGAGGCGCGGGCTCGGCTTCCGCCGCAGGCGGTCGAGGATCTCTCGAGCGCGCGCCGCAGTCGCCTCGTCGCCGTCTTCCGCCGCGTAGATGGCGGTCAAAGCCACGGCCGGCAGCGCCCACTCCGAGAACGCGGTTCCGTACGACCACACCACCACGGCCTTGTCGCCGGCCAGCAGCTCCGGCTCGGGGATCGGCGCGCCGTCGCGCCAGACGATGGCAGTGGCGATCACGGCTTCCCGTTCGTCGACCTTGAAGCCGTGGCGCACGACGTTGGTGCCGAGGCCGGCGGCCAGTTCGCGCGCCCGCGCGTCGCCGGTGAGTCGGTGCACGGCGCCGAGACCCATGACCGCGATCGCCTCCTGCCAGGGGTTCCAGTACCGATGTTGGCCGTCCAACATGCGGGCGTCGGGATCGCACACCATGAGCGGGCGGACCCGCGCCGGGTCGTCGGTGCGGTAGGACCAAGCCGGGGCGATGACGTGTTCGAGACGCTCCCCGATGCGACGCCAGAGGCGCGCGTCGCCGGTGCAGAGGTAGAGCCAGCAGCCGGCGAGGAGCGTGCGACCGACGCCGCGCGCTGCCCCGGCCCCCGAGGTGGTGAGGCTCGGATCGATGGTCTCGCCGGCCAGGAACAGCTCGGTCTCGTTCTGCAGCTCGCGGCGCAGCCAGTGTGCTCCGGTGAGCAGGCACAGGCCGGCGGCGTAGTTGCTGCTCCAGTGCTCGCGGTCCTTACCGTACCAGCCGTTGCGCTCGAAGCGCGGCTCCGGGCAGGGCTTGCCCAGGCGATCCGCCGACACCTGGCAGTGCCAGTGCGTGCGTCCCGACCAGACCACCCACTGCGGATGGCGTTCGGAGCGCACCGGCGCCCCGTCGGCCTCGAAGAAGTGCACGGGCCGACACGCTTCCTGCAGCACCGATGCCTCCACTTCGTACAGGGGCGAGGGGAAGCCGGTGCCGGCCACGACCCCCAGCTTGGCGACGGCGAAGTCGAGCTGGTCTCCGGTCTGCGACGGATTGCGCGTCGGTCCGAGCGGTCCGCCCCAGAAGGCATCGCCGCGCGCCGCGGTCTCGCCGCGCACGAACGCGGCGTGGCGCTGGGCGAGGCGCGCGCGCAGCGCGTGCACGTTGGCGCGGTCGGGGTCGGCCGCCGGCACCACGCCGAACGCCCCCCAGGTGCCGGTCTCCGTCCAGCGGTCGGTCGCGGCCAGCACCGGGCACAGTACGGCGGCGAGCATGGTCTTGGCGCTCTGCGCGTCGAGCGCGGCGAACGGCGGCACCAGCACACCGGTGCGCCGGATGCCCTGGCCGTCGCCCAGCTGGCAGGCACGCAGCAGACTGCACGTGCTGCCGTCGCGGTCGCCGTTCTCGGTGGTGCTCACGCCGAACAGCCGGTCGTGCCGCAGTACCAGCGCCAAGCCGTGCGAACGCACGGCCAGATCGTCGATACCGATCGCCATCGACGCGAGGCGCGGATCGCTGAAGAACACGCCGACATCGGCGTCGAGGTGCGGCTGGTCGCGCCAAGCGGTGAGGATCGCTTCGCACAGCAGACCCGAGTCGCCGACGCGCCCGCGCCACAGCTCGACCGTGCGCGCGGCGTTGGCTTCCAGGGTCTCGACGCGCGCCAACGGTGCTTCGGTGGTGGCGCCGGCGACGCGCAGGACGCACTCGAGGCGCAGGTCGGCGGGCAGCGTCACCGGCTCGTCGGGAAGCGGGGGACCACTGCCCTCGATCAGCGACAGGTGGCGCTCGCCCAGCGGTTCGAGGGGCGCACGGAACAGGCACAACGCCTGGCGCCAGCTGCCGTCCGGCCAGCGCGCGCCGAACGGCTGCCAGACGGTGGCGAGGCCGTCGAGGTGGCGCTCGGGGCGCGCGTCGGCCGCGACCTCGCCGCGGGCGAAGGGCAGGACCGCGCTGGCCCACTCGTCGCGTGCGTGCGGCGCCAGGTTCTGGGCCACTACGACGATGTCGCGCTGCGCCGCTCCGAGGCCGGCGAGACAGGCCATCAGGACCAGCGTGCGCACGCGCGAGATCGAGCTCACGCGGTGATGGTAGCCCACCAGGCTGCAGGTGCCGCGAATCCACTCGCGCCGTGCGAGTTCATCGAGGTCGTTCCGCTTGCCGAGCGCCCCGTGGGCACTGGCGCTCGGCCCCCGCAGCACCGACACTGGCTCGGTGTTCTTCGTTCGCGGGCGCTCCGCCGTCCTGGCGACCGGGCGCGCGCCGGTAGCCATGAAACAGCCCATCAAGACGTTCCTTCTCCCGGGCATCCTCCTGTGCGTGTCGACCGGTGCGCTGTCGGCGCAGGCCGACGCCGAACTCGAGCTGCGAACGGAGGCGGTCAAGAAGCTCGACGACTACGCCAAGGACGCCTTCGAGGCCGGCTACCCCGACCGTGCCGAGGAGATCTGGCGCGAGGTTCTCGCCGAGTACGACACCAACGATCCGGTGGCGCGCAAGGCGCTCGGCTACAAGCAGGTCGGCACGTCGTGGGCGCAGGACCCGGCGTACCGCTACCCGGAGTGGGGCGAGGCGACGCTGGCGAAGGCCAAGACGCTGCGCAAGAAGTTCGAGAAGCTCGCCGAGGATCTCGCCAAGTTGCACCTGCGCGCGGCGGAGGCGCTCG
Source organism: Planctomycetota bacterium (assembly GCA_041398565.1). Taxonomy (GTDB): domain Bacteria; phylum Planctomycetota; class UBA1135; order UBA1135; family UBA2386; genus DATGPD01. The sequence goes on from JAWKUN010000003.1 coordinate 55,890, forward strand.
CTGCCGCCGGCAACACCGAGCGCGCCGGCTACCACTACGACCGTGTGCTGCGCTTCCAGCCGGGCGAGCCGAAGGCGGCAGCGGCGCGCAGCGTGTCGCAGTTCGACGGCGTGTTCGGCACGGCCAACGAGATCGCGATGCTCAAGCGCATCCGCACGCTGCGGCGCGCGGTGGCGCAGGTGGGTGCGATGAACGTCGAGGTGAAGGCCACCGACGAGCGCCATGTCGCCCTCGAAAAGGCCGGGGTGCAGATGTGCGGGTTCGAGGGTCCGAACATCACCTGCTACGGCAACGTCGAGCCTGCCGTCGTCGAGGAAGCGGTGCGGGTGGCCGAGAGGTGTCTGGCACTGTGCAAGCTCGCCTTCGACGGTTACCCCGGCTTCGGCACCGAGAACCTCGTCCGCTTCGAGTGCCTGTGCAACGACGACGAGACGTGGTCGAAGATCCTCGAGGCGAACACCGCGCTGGTCGGCGGCGGCAGCCTCGACTTCCTGCGCGAGCACAAGCCGGCGATGGTGCTCCGACACGGCAAGACGCAGCTCGCCTTCGCGCGCACGCCGGCGGCGGCGACCGCCTACGACCTGGCGGCGCGCTGGGTCGCGCAGAGCTTCTGCGACCTCAAGACCGATGCCCTCGTGGAGGGGATCGGCCACACGATGGTCGGCCTGCTGTTGGGACGCAACCTCGCCTACATCATCGGCGAGGACCGAGAGAAGGGCACGGTGGCGTCGCGCACGCGCAAGCTGAAGCTCGAGACGCCCGACCTGCAGGTCTGGCAGGAACTCGCCGTCGACACCGCGTGGGAGAACACCAGCGTGCCGGCCGCCCAGCTGCCCTTCTTGCAGGCGGCATCGTTTCCGACCGAGGGGCGCATCAAGGCATGGTCGTTCTGCTATTTCCTGCTGTTGCTCGACCCGGGCCTGATGCGGAAGCTGGACGCGGCGCCCGGCGACCAGATCCGCACACCGTACGAGCTGCGCGAGAAGTTCACGGCGATCGCCGGCGTGCACATCGATGCGCTCGACGAGCAGTGGCGCTCGTTCTGGACCAAGGATACGCCGCTCTTGCGCGCGGTGCGCGGTGGCGAGATCCCGGCGCTCGAGGGGGTCAGCGAGGAGGCATTCACCTGGATCGACGCCCTCAACCGCCTGCGCAAGGACCTCAACGGCAAGGTCAACGGCTTGCACCTGCCGCACGTCCACTGGAGCGAGGCGTATTCCGAAGACTGCAAGCTGCACGTCGACTACCTGGAGGCGAACAAGTCCGAGCGGGGGGTCGGCAAGGAGGACACCGAGGGGCTCGACAAGGCCGGCGCGACGCCGCGCGGCAAACAGTTCGCCGAGGCCGCGATCGTGATGTGCACCTCGGAGAAGCCCGACAAGGCCGTGGGCAAGTGGATGTCGTGGCCCGGCTACCGGCACGTGGTCTTCGATCCACGGCTCGAGCTGGTGGGGGCCTTCGCCACCAAGTCGGTGATGGTCATGGACGTGGCGCGCGGCATGACTCCGATCGACCGGCCTTCGGCCATGTCGTACCCGTTCGGCGGCGAGAAGGAGGTTCCCACCGAGGTTGCCGTCGCCGACCTCGGCGACCAGGTGCGTCGCGTGCTCGCGGCGGCTGGGGTCAAGAACCCGAAGAAGGTCGGCTTCCCCATCACGCTGCACATGTACGGCGATGGTCGCGGCGGCCTGAACCCGGAGCCGGACTACTACAAGTGCTCTCTCCTCCTGCAGGGCAAGGACCCGGTGCCCGGGGTCGTCCACGTGGCGGTCGGCGGCACGCGGCGAGCGCACGGCACGGGGTTGGCGGCCTTCTACCCGCTGCAGCCGCTCAAACGCGGCGCCGCCTACACCTACCAATGGACGGTCGGCAAGGAGAAGGAAGGTCGGCCGCAACAGTTCGTGACGCGCTGATACGCGAGCCGGCACCGGGTTTCGCCCTTGCTACGGGAACTTCCCGAGAGTCCCCCGGGCGCGTATCTGGTTTCTTCCGCGCCGAGGGACCGTCGGTTCGGGCCGTGCGTATCTGCCGCGGTCGACGGCGGCCCGTCTTGTCTCGTCGTCGAGAGGCTCTGCATCGCACATGAAGAAGAACCGTACCGCCCTCGTCTCCGCCGCCCTCGGCGGCCTTCTCCTCGGTAGCGCGTCGCTGGCGCTGTCCTCTTGCCAGGGCTCACCCGAGCCGGTCATGTCGGCGGCCAAGCACGTGTGCGCCACGCGCAACGCCTGCAAGAGCCAGGGTGGTTGCAAGACCGGCAACAACGGCTGCGCCGGCAAGAACAGCTGCAGCGGCAAGGGTGGATGCGCGACGGTCGCGCACCATACCTGCGCCGGCAAGAACGCCTGCAAGGGCCAGGGCGGCTGCAAGACCGGCGACAACGGTTGCGCCGGCAAGAACAGCTGCAAGGAGAAGGGCGGCTGCGCGGTGCCGATCGGCAAGCACTAGAGTCGCGCGCGGGCGGCGGCGAAACGCGCTGGCCGCCCGTGGCACCGAACCCCGCGGGCCGGCGGCGATCGTCGTCGACCCGGCCCTCTGGCGCATGTCCGTCTCCGACCTCACCGCGCGCGACCTCGGCATCGGCCTCGGTCTGCGCACCGTGCACTACCAGCACATCCTCGAGAAGCGACCCAAGGTCGACTTCTTCGAGATCCTGTCGGACAACTACATGCACACGGGGGGGCGGCCCCTCGACTTCTTGGACGCCATCGCCGAGCGCTACCCCGTGGTGATGCACGGCGTGTCGCTCAACATCGGCAGCGTCGATCCCCTCGATCGCGCCTACGTGCGCGAGCTCGGCAAGCTGCAGCAGCGCTGCGGCGCCCGTTGGGTCAGTGACCACCTGTGCTGGACGGGGGTGGGAGGCGTCGGCCTGCACGACCTCATGCCGATGCCCTACACGACGCAGGCGCTGCGGCACGTCGGCAAACGGGTGCGGCAGGTGCAGGACATGTTGGAGCGACCCCTGGTGCTGGAGAACCCGAGTACCTACTTGGAGTTCGCACACGCCGACTTCGACGAGCCGGAGTTCTTGACCGAGCTGTGCCGGGCCACCGGCTGCGGGCTGCTGCTGGACGTCAACAACGTCTTCGTCTGCGCCAGCAACCACGGCTTCGATGCCGCCGACTACCTGCGTCGCGTGCCATGGGAGCACGTGGTCTACTTCCACCTGGCTGGCCACACCGTGTGCGACACGCACCGCCTCGACACCCACGACAAGCCGGTGTGTCGGGAGGTGTGGGACCTGTACGCCCTCGCCCATCGGTTGAGTGGCGGGCGGTCGACCGTTCTCGAGTGGGACGCCGACATCCCCGACTTCGTGACGACGCACCGTGAGGCGAAGAAGGCCGCCAGATTCCGCAAGGCGGCGCCGTCGACCAAGACGCTGCTGGCGGGCAGCGCGTGAGTACCGCGGCGGAACGTCCCGGCCTTGCCGACCTGCAGGCCTGGCTGTCGATCGTCATGCGGCACCCGGGCCTGGCGTCGGACGCCGTGCGCGCCCGCTCGGCGCGCGCCCGCTTCCCTCTGGCCGCGGTGCTCGCCGGCGCCATCGTCAAGCCGAACGAACGTATGACGGTGACCGACCGTCTGCAGGTCTACAACAGCGGCTACCTGGCGCGCCTGTACGACGTGCTGAGCGAGGACTACCCGGTGCTGCGCGCCCATCTGGGCGAGGACGCCTTCCATCGCCTGTGCGCCGCCTACGTGGCGCGGCATCCGAGTCGGCACCCGAACCTCAATCAGCTCGGCAAGCACCTGCCCGTTTTCGTCGCCCGGCAGCACGATCTGCCGTCGGTGGCGTTCGCTGCCGAGTTGGCGACGCTCGAGCGGCGCATCAGCGACGCCTTCGACGCGCCCGAGTTCGCGCCGATCGGCGAGGAGCGGCTGCGCGCCGTCGCCCCCGACGCCTGGGCGCGCGCGCGGCTCGCCTGCAACCCGTCGCTTCGGCTCGAGGCGTTCCGCTACCCGGTGAACGCCTACTACATCGCCCGCCGGGAGGGCGCCTCGCCGTCGCGACCCCGGCCCAGACGCAGCCACGTCGCGATCTTTCGTCAGGGAGGCCACGTCTATCGTCGCGAGCTCGAGCCCACCGCTTTCGCCGTGCTGGCCGCGCTCGCCAGCGGCGAGACGCTCGGCCGCGCGCTGGAGCGTGCCGGCGCCGCCGAACTCGTCGGCGGATGGTTCCAGACGTGGGCCGGCGACGGCCTGTTCGTGGACGTGCGCGTCGGCCGGCGCGCTTGAGTCGCCGGCCGCGCGCCGTCCATCACGGGATGTCCAGGCGCACCATGCGTTCGTACGTGTCGTGCCCGGACGCGCCTCGCTCGGTGCGACGCAGGTAGACGTCGACGTGCCGTCCGACTTCGCTGCCGAGTTCGACCACCTGGGCGTGCTCGGAGAGGATCATCAGAACGCCTTCGGTCGCCGACGGTGCTTCGAGCGTGAGGTACACGTCGACGACATCGCCGCGGCGCTCGACCGCGTCCAGGGTGTAGACGTGCCCGGTGGTCGGTGCCACCAGGAAGGTCGCCACCGAGTAGCGCGGCGGCGAGCTGAGGGCCACGCGCAGCTGCGCATCGAACGTCGCCGACACCAGGTCGTCGCCGAAGCCGACGACATTCGAGTCGACCAGCCGCAACGACCCCGCCGGCAAGGCGACCGCCTCGGCGGCGATGCCGACCATCCCGAGCGGCACATCGAGGCTCCTTGCCTCGCCGCCGCCGAAGCTGCCGAGATACACGACGATCTCCGGTAGCACGTCGAGGCGGATGCCGGCGACCGGGATCGCCGGGACGGCGCGGTGACCGACGACCAGCACGACGTCGGCCTCGACCGCGCAGGCGATCTCCAGTGCGTGCTTGCCGCGGTCGTAGTTCAACCGCAGATCCGACTCGATGCCTTGGGCCGCGGCGGGTAGTGCGACCAACACGGCGGACGTGACGCTCACTAGCAAACGATTCATGACAATGCCCTTGTCGACGGCTGGCGGCATGGCGTCTCGAGTCGGGGGTTCTCTTCCGTCGAAGCGCGCCAGGTTGCCGAGCCGTGGGACCCGCTCGAACCGGTTGGGTCGATCGAGCCACGCGCCCGTCAGTCGAAGGCTGATAGACCGAACGCGCGGCGCGGTTACAGGCACGGCTCTCGCCCCTGGCGGCGAGGGCGTGGCCAGATCGACGCGGGCAACGTGAATGCCCGTTCCGACCGGTGCATCGACGCAGGCCCGTCCTACACTGCTCGCGTGGATCTCCTGGCCGACCTCAACGAAGCGCAGCGCGCCGCTGTGCAGTACGGCAAGGGACCGCTCTTGGTCGTCGCGGGTGCTGGCTCGGGCAAGACCCGCGTCGTCACCAGGCGCATTGCGCGTCTGTTGCGCGACGGCGAGGATCCGCGCTCGGTCCTGGCGCTCACCTTCACCAACAAGGCCGCCGGAGAGATGGCGCGGCGCGTCAACGAGGTGGGTGGGCGACAGGTGCGGGTGGCGACCTTCCACTCGGCGTGTGCCCGCTTCCTGCGCGAGGACGGTCACCACCTCGGCTACGCGCGCAACTTCACGATCTACGACACCTACGACCGTGACTCCTGTCTGAAGACCCTGATGGCGGACCTGGGCATCCGCACCAAGCTGACACCCGGGGAAGTGGGGCGGCACGTCTCCCGCCTCAAGAACCTCGGCGTGCGGGCGGAGGGGTTCCGGGTCGAGCAGAGCGAGATCGACGCGGTGGTCCAGCGCATCTACGTCGAGTACGAACGGCGCATGCGCGCGCAGGCGGCGATGGACTTCGACGACCTGCTGCTGGTGTTCCTCGACCTGCTGCAGCAGGTCCCGGCCGTCGCCGAGGCGTACCAGCAGCACTATCGCTGGCTGCTGGTCGACGAGTTCCAGGACACCAACCGCGTGCAGTACGCGATCGTCCGAATCCTGGCCGGCAACGGCGATCGCAACTTGTGCGTCGTCGGCGACCCCGACCAGTCGATCTACAGGTTCCGCGGCGCCGAGCTTGGCAATCTGCTGGGCTTCGTCGACGACTTCCCCGAGGCCAAGGTGATTCGGCTCGAGGACAACTACCGCTCCTCGGCGTGCATCCTGCGCGCGGCGCAGGCGGTCATCGAGCGCAACGTCGGGCGCCTGGACAAGGCGTTGCGGCCGACCCGAGACGAGGGGGAGCGCATCGGCCTGCACGTGGCCGACTCGGCCGACGCCGAGGCGCGCTTCGTGTGCCAGGCGGTGGCAGCGCGCATCCGCGAGGGCGAGTCCCCGAGCGAGATGGCGGTCTTCTACCGGGCCCACCACCTGAGCCGCCAGTTCGAGGAGCAGTTCCGCCGCGCCGGTATCGACTACCGCCTCGTCGGCGGCATCACCTTCTACGAGCGACGCGAGATCAAGGACTTGCTGGCCTACTTGCGGGTCGCCACCAACCCGCTCGACGACGTCAGCATGCAGCGGGTGGTCAACGTGCCGCCGCGCGGCATCGGCTCGGCGACTCTGGCGGCGTTGCGCGCAAAGGCGCAGGCCGAGGGCATGTCGCTGGCCGAGTTGATCGTCGAGCCGGAGCTGTGCGCCGGACAGAAGCCGAAGGTGCGCGGCGAGCTGGCGCGTTTGGGCGCCGCGATCGAGGCCGCGCGCGCCGCGCCGACCGCGCGCCAAGCTCTGGACGCGATCCTGCTCGGCACCGGCTACGTCGAGTACGCGACGTCGCTCGGCGACCTCGCCGACTACAGCCGTGAGGAGAACATCCAGGAACTCGTCAACGACGCGGCCAACTTCGATGCCAGCGACCCGCAGGGTGGCGTCGCTGGCTGGCTGCAGTTCGTCGCGCTGCTGACCGCCGAGGACCTGGTCGGGGACAAGCCGGCGGTGTCGCTGATGACCGTGCACGCCGCGAAGGGCTTGGAGTTCGAGCACATCTGGCTGACGGGCCTCGAAGAGGGGGTCTTTCCCCACGCGCGCTCGCTCGGCGACGAAGACGAGATGGAAGAGGAGCGCCGGCTCATGTACGTGGCGATGACGCGGGCGAAGACCTCGCTGTGCCTGACCCGTGCCCGGGTGCGCATGCGCGCCGGTGCGTTGGAGCGGCAGAAGTCCTCGGTCTTCTTCAGCGAGATCCCCGACGACTGCATCGCGGCGGCGGCGCTGATGCGCCAGGGCATCCGCTCACGTGGGGCGTCCTTCGAGGCTGCCGCGTTCGCCGACGAACTGCCCGGCGAAGACACGTCCTTCGACATCGACGAACTGGCGGTCGAGCGCGTCGACGGCGAGAGCCTGCGGGCCGGCACGGAAGTCGTGCATCCGATGTACGGGCGCGGTACCGTGGTCCACACCAGCGGGCGAGGCATTCAGGCCAAGGCGCTGGTTCGCTTCGCCGACGGCGCCGAGCGCAACCTGCTGCTCGAGTATGCCAACCTGCGCTTGCACGCGTCGGAACACGATTCGTGAGTGACCGCGACGACATCCTGCGCCGGGCGCGTGACCTCGCGGCGGCGGCCCGAGAGCTGGACGATCCAGCGCTTCTCGACGAGTTGCGCCGCGTCTTCGTCGAGCCTGTGTCCGAGCCGACGGAGGCGGGCGCGGACGAGTTCTGCGGCATGCTGGGGGCGGCGCCCGCAGTGCAGCAGATGTTCTCGGACATCAAGAAGTTCGCGCCGACGCCGATGCCGGTGCTGATCCTCGGCGAGAGCGGCACCGGCAAGGAGCTGGTGGCGCGCGCGCTGCACACGTGCAGCCAGCGCCGCGGCGGGCCGTTCGTCAGCGAGAACTGCGCCGCGATCCCGGAGACCCTGCTCGAGTCGGTGCTGTTCGGCCACGTCAAGGGTTCGTTCACCGGCGCCATCAAGGACCACGCCGGTCATTTCGTGGCCGCGCACGGCGGCACCCTCTTCCTCGACGAGATCGGTGACATGCCGCTGGCGATGCAGGCCAAGATCCTGCGCGCTCTGCAGGAGGGCGAAGTGCGCCCGGTGGGTGGCAACCGCGCGCGCAAGGTGGATGTCCGCGTCGTCGCAGCCACCAACCGCGATCTGGAGGAGATGGTCGCGCAGGGCAAGTTCCGCCAGGACCTGTTCTATCGGCTCAACGTGTTGCGGGTGCTGGTGCCGCCGCTGCGGGCACGTAGCGACGACATCGTCGTCCTGGCGCGGCACTTCCTTCTCAAGGCGGCGGCGCACCGACCCCACCCTCCCCGCCTGTCAGCTGCCGCGGAGGACGTGCTACGCCAGGCCCGATGGCCAGGCAACATCCGGCAGCTGATCAACGAGATGCAGCGCGTGGCGGCGCTGGTCGAGGGGGACGAGGTGCGCCCGAGCGACCTCTCCCGCGACCTGTAGCCAACAGAGTGGAGTCAGACACCAACTTGCGGTTTCGCTACGGGCTTCCCCGAGCGAAACCGCAAGTTGGTGTCTGACTCCACTCTGTTACCTGAGTCCGGCGCCATCGGTGTTCCCGGATGGCCCGGTTCTGGAGGGGCTTTGCATCGCCTCGGCAGGCCGTAGAGTCCAGGGCTGACGGCGCCCCGATCGTCACCCGTCACCCCTCGTCTGCCCTCCGACCGGTTCTCCCGCGGAGCATGCTCAGTTTCCAAATCCTCGATGGTGGGGAAGTTCTCAACTTCGCCCTGGGGGAGCGATCTGTCCTCATCGGCGCGGCCGCTGACTGCGACATCAGGCTGCGCTCGGAAGGCGTCGACCCTCACCACGCCCGCGTGGAGCCGGTACGGCGCGAGGGCCAGGTTCTCTACAAGATCGTCGACCTCCGAACTGAGGACGGCACGCGCGTCAACGGCGATCTGGTGGCGCAAGTCGCGCTCGCGGTCGGCGATCGGGTCGAGATCGGCGCCGCCACGCTCGTGCTCGGCAAACGCGTGCTGCGGCGCGCCACGGCGGACGACGTGCTGGCTGCTGTCGTCCGCCCGCGCCCCGGTTCGCGGCGCGCCCGCGCGCGGACCGAGCCCCGCCGGACCTGGCTGCCGTGGGCGCTCGGCGCCGTCGCGGTGCTGGCCGTCGTCGCCGGGCTCGTGTTGCGGAGCAGTGGCCCACCCGCGTCGCTGGTGCGTTTGCCCGAGTTGTTGCGCGCCGGCGACTACGAGTCGGCGACGCAAATCGTCGACAGCGTGCGCCGCGACTGGGTGCGCGGCGACCCCGGCCGCGAGCAGGCAATCGCCGGCTACGTCGCCGACCTCGGGCGGCAGAAGGAACTCGTCGCGTCGCTCGAGGCCGAGGTCACCGCCGGCGCCAGCTCGCTGTCGGTCGGCGACCAGATCGACTCCCTCAAGGCGCGGCAGGAGCGAGCCGCCGACGACGTCGAGCGTGCCGCCATCCGGCGCGTGCTGGCTCGGCTGCACGACCTGCGGCTCGCGGCCGCGACCTCGACGCCCCGAGCGGGGAACGAGCCAGAGGCGTCGCATTCGCTGGCGGACACGGCTCCGACCCCGAGCGGCGAGAGCGCTACCCACGAGCGTGCCGAGGCTGCGGTGACCAGTGGCGACTTGCACGCGGACTCGCAGCAGCGCGATGAGCTCGCCGCCGTGGCACCCCAACGCGTGGAGTCGCCGGAGCTCGACGCCAAGGTGGAAGACCTGCTGGCCGGCTACCGTCGACAAGCGGAGGAGCTGGTGGCGCTCGGTCGCGGACCGGATGCGGCCGACTTGCTGCGGCGGGTGAGCGCCGACTTCCCGGCGGCGGCGCGCGCACGTCTCGAGCAGGACGCGCAGGCCTTCGCCAAGGTCGTGCCCCCGGCGCCGCCCGCCCCGGCGGAGCCGGACCGGCTTGCCGACCCGCTCGGGGACCTGCTCCGCGCGGTCGAGGCGGCGGAGTCTGCGTGGAGCGAAGGTGATGTCGCCGTCGCCCAACAACGCTTCGCCGAGGCGGCGAAGCAGGTCGGCAGCCGGGATGCGGCCTACGCCGCCGAGCTGACCGCTCGGAGCGAGGACTGTCGGAGCGTGCTCGAACTGCACGATGCGGTGGCCAAGAGCCTGCGTGTCGCCGGCAAGCCCGAGCTCGTCCTGGCGGGCGATCGCAAGGCCCGCTTGATCGACCGTGACGGCTCGCGCCTGCGGTTCGCGGGCGACGAGGGCGACTTCGTGGTGAGCTGGCTCGACCTGCCCGCCGACGCCGTCGACGTCATCCTCCGACGTCTCGAAGTGCCGGCTGCCGCCTACGTGGGCGCCGCCGTGCTCGCCATGGCTGGCGGCGAAGAGGCGTTGGCCGAGCAGCGCCTGGTGACGGCGATGCGCAAGGACGCGGACGCCAAGGCGGCCGTCGACGGCCTCGTCGCGCGCATGCGCGGCGAGCGGGTCCCGGACGGCGGCTACAAGCTCGAGTCCGGCAAGCTGGCGGCGCCAGCGCTGTCGCCGCTGGTGCGCGAACTGGACGCCAAGCTGGGGTCGGCGCTGGCGCGCAGCGACCGCAAGGTGCGCGAGTCGGTCCTGTCGGAGGTTCTGGCGCGTGGCCCCGAGCAGCTGGATGCGGTGATCCAGGTGCTGCGCCGCCAGCAGCGTGGCCTGGTCGACAAGCTGGCCAAGAACGGGTTCAAGGGCAACTGGGAGCGCCTCGCGGCGGAGCGCGACCGGTTGGACCGCGCCCGAGCCGCCGCCCTCGACCTCATCTTCGACGAGGTCAAGTACTTCTACCCCTACGCTCCACCCGCGGTCAGCGGCGACAGGGCCAGGGAGTACTTCGCCGTGCAGCGCGAAGTCGATGCCCGCGTGGCGGCGGTGAAGGAGATCTGGGATGGCAGTTCGCTCAGGTTCACCATCCCCGACTCGATCGCCGCCGACCTGGAGCGCTTGCGTTGGGTCAGCGACGTGCTCGACGGCTTCGGCGAGCGCTCGGCCGGGCTCCTGGCTCGTGCCCGCTGGGTGCTGACGCTTCCTGCCCAGCGCACGCTCGACATCAAGTCGTTCTGCCGCGACGCCAAGGAGGTCGAGAGCCAGCACCTGGCGACGCGCATCGGCAAGCTGAACGCGAAGCGCGCTCTCTCACTGTCGGCCGCCGAGCGCGACGAACTCGACCTCACCAATGCCTACCGGACGATGATGGGTCGGATGCCGCTCGCCCTGGACCTGCGCGTGCTGGCCGCGGCCCGGGCCCACTGCGAGGAGATGGAGCGCCTCGGCTACTTCGGTCACATCTCCCCCGACCCCGCCCGTGCCACGCCGTACGACCGGATGCGCCTGGCGGGGTATGGCCACGGCGGCAGCGAGAACATAGCTAGCAACGACTCTTCGCTCGGTGCGCACACGGCCTGGCTGCACTCGTCGGGCCATCACCGCAACATCCTCGGGATCGCGCACACCGAGTTCGCCTGCGGGCAGCGCGGCCGGCTCTGGACCCAGAATTTCGGCGCTGGCCGCGACTTCGAGCAGGAGCTGCCGGATTAGAATCCCGCGCCCGCTCGGGATCCTCTCGTCGAGCCCGAGGGCACCTGGCGGCGTCTTCCCTTGGCTCGATTCAAGATCATCGCGGACGGTCGAGCGCACCTCTACGACATCCTCGAGGATGCCCTCACGGCTGGCTCCGCTCCCGGCAACGCCATCCGCCTCGAAGAACCGGGGGTCGCCGAAGTCCATGCGCGCGTGTGGCGCGATCGCGACGCGGTCTGGGTCAGTCCGGTCGCCGGCGCGCGGTTGACGATCGATGGCAAGCCGGTGACGCAGCACAGGCTGCGCCACGGCGATCGGGTGGCGCTGACTCCGCAGCTGGCGCTCGAGTTCCTCGATCCTGGGAGCGCCAAGCGCGAGGCTCGCCCGACCCAGCCCGTCGTACGCGAGCGGCGCGACCCGCCGGCGGATCTCGTCGTGCCGAGCATCGGACGCGAGGCGTCGCAGCGGCGCGTGGCGCAGGCGCGGCGAGAGGGCCGCCGGCGTCCACCCGCCAAAGCGGGACCCAGATGGCATCTGTTCTCCGGCCTGCTCTTGCTCTCTGCCGCGGTCATCTGGATCTCGCTGCGCGTGCTCGAGGGGTCGATCGGCGGCAAGAGTGCCGAAGACCTGTTGGCTCTGGCCGAGACGCAGCTCGTGCGCGGCAACCCCCAGCAGGCACAGCAGACGGCGAAGAGCGCCGCGGCGCGGGCCGAGGGCAATGCCGACCTGCAGCGCCGGATCGCTGCCTTCGAAGCGCGACTCGAGCAAGCCACACGCGCTGCCGCCGACAGTGCGCTGCTGGAGAACGCGCGCAAGGCACTGGAGAACCTCAAGGCGTTCGAGCGCATCTATCTGGCGCCGTCGCCGACCTCGCGGCCCGAGTGTCGCGAGTTCGTGCGCATCGCCGACGACTGGCGCGAACAGTACGCCGCGGTGTGCGAGCGCCACAACGAGACGGCCGGGCTGGTCGCCGAAGTCGCGGCCATGCGCGCCCGCTACGCCGGTGCCGCCAAGCTCGACGAGCAGGACGACGTCGAGGACGTACTGTTCGCCGCGCGCCGCGCCACCCGCCTGCGGCGCCCGCGCTACCGGGATGCGGTGCGCATCCTCGACGAGTTCGTCGCCCGCGGCGGCGACCCGGCGGCGGTCGAGCGGGCGCGCGCTTACCGCGCGGAGATCGTCGAAGACGGTCGCGCGTGGCTGGACCAGAAGCTCGTCCAGCTGCAGCGCGAGTTCGAGCGCGGCCGCAGTGACGCCGTCCTCAGCGAGGTCGAGACGCTCCTGTCGGAGTCGATCCTCGACGACTGGCGCGCCGACCTCGAGGCGCAGGCGCGCGTCTGGCGCCAGGCCGCGGGTCGCTGATCGTTCGGCTCCGACGGCCTGCCCCACAGGCCGCAGGCGCCCGATGCTGCCCCGAGCGCCCCATCCGCCCCGAGCGCCCGAGCCACCCCGAGCGCCCCATGAGCTGCGCCGCGTAGCGGCGTCAGCTCCATCGGGCGACCAATTCTGCCGCCTCTTCGACCGACTCTAGTAGTCGCCCATGGTCACGCGCACACCCACCGAGAACGCGATGCCGTTGAGGGGCGTCGGCGGGTCCAGGTGCATGCACTGCGCGATGAACTGCCCGCCGGCCAGATTCAGCGACAGCGGGATGGGCAGGGACAGGCTGGCCAGGCTGCCGCGCACCAGCTGGTAGCTGGTGAGGAACAGGGTGGCCGGGTCGACGACCAGCTGCGTGCACGCGCCGAAGCCGATGCCGTTGGCTGCCTGGTTCACCGACAGCAGGAAGAACACGGGCGAGGTGGGGGTCGGCGTGTCGGACGGCACGAAGTCGAGGGCGAAGTTGGCGTTGCCCAGGATCGGTTTGTCGTAGCCGAGGATCGTTGCCACGTGGAAGCCGGTACACCCGGTGCCGGGTGCGATCGGGTTGGACACCGCGGCCTTGGTGTTGAAGGTCAGGATCCAGGTTTCCGACAGCTTGCCATTGGTCGCGTTCTCGCCGCCGAACGACATGAGGTGCCGCCCAGCTGCGTCCCAGACGAGGGACACGCCGCCGCGCGCGTTGGGCAACGGCAGGGTGAAGATGTTCACCTGGGTCCAGGCGGTACCGGTCCACGCATACAGCAGGGTCGCGGCGTAGGTGCTGGTGCCCGACTTGCCGGCGAACAGGTAGATGCGCTGGCGCACCGGGTCGTAGTCCATGCCGCAGTTGCCGCGCACGGTGACGTTGCTCGTGTTTTGATCCGTCCACGTCGTGCCGCTGTAGACCCACGTGTCCTGCCGGTAGGTCGTGGTGTTGATGCGCCCACCGAACAGCACGATCTGGTTGTTCGCCGCGTCGAACGCCATGGAGTGTTCGGCGCGGGCCAACGGCGAGGTCGTGGGGGTGATCTGGGTCCAGTTGGTGCCGTCCCACTCCCAGGTGTCCGCCAGCAGGCCCGAAGTGGTCGAGGTGCCGCCGAACAACACGAGTCGGCCGCGGCTGGCGTCGAATGCCATGGAGTGCTGGTAGCGGGCCGGCGGGCGAGCCGCCGGATTGGCCTGGGTCCAGTTGGTGCCGTCCCACAGCCAGGTGTCGTTCTGGGGAGTGGTGGTGAAGCCGCCGAACAGCACCAGGTTGCCGCGCGCGCTGTCGAACGCCATCGCGTGGTCGAAGCGTGCCGCGGGCGCAGTAGCCGGGTTGAGCGGCGTCCATGTGGTGCCGCGCCAGCGCCAGGTGTCGTTGCGTGCGAGCAGCGAGGTGTCGCGGCCGCCGAAAAGGATGGTCTCGCCGCGCACGGGGTCGTAGGCGGCGGCGTGGTCGGCGCGCGCTGCGGGCGAGTCCGGCGGGGTGACCTGAACCCACGTGGAGCCGTCGTACTCCCAGGTGTCGTTGAGCAGGCCGGTGGCGAACTCGCCGCAGGAGATCATGAGGCGGTTGCGGCCGGAGTGGTACGTCGAGGCGTGTGCGGTTCGGGCCGGAGGCGAGGCCGCGGTGGTGATGCGCGACCAGTTGGTGCCGTCCCACTCCCAGGTGTCGTTGAAGACCGTGCCGGGAGTCGACGTCGAGCCGCCGAACAGCACGACCCGACGGCGCACCGGGTCCCACGTCATGCTGTGGCCGTTGCGCGCGGTCGGCACCGTCGCCGGCGTGATCTGCGTCCAGGCGACGCCGTCCCATTCCCACATGTCGTTCCGAGCCAGGCCGCCGACGACCTCGCGACCGCCGAACAGGATGATCTTGCCGCGGACGCCGTCCCAAGCGAGACCGGGCTCGTTGCGTCCACTCGGGCCGGGGCCACCGGGGGGCGCCTCCCAGTCGGTACCGTCGAACTCCCACACGTCCAGCTGTGCTCCGCTCGCGTCGGAGCCGCCCCACATGACCAGACGCTGCCTGGTCTCGTCGTAGGCCGTGGCGAAGTGTTGCCGAAAGGCGGGGCGCGTGGCCGGGGAGGGGCGCTGCCAGATGCGGCCCTTCCATTCCCAGAGGTCGGCCATCGCGGTCGCCGAGGGGAAGGTCACGAGCTGCACCGCCTGCTCGGCGGTGTTCCAGACCATGCCCCGCGAGGAGTCGACCTGGCCAGGCTGGGTCGTGACGTCGGCGCGGCGCACCCACGACCCATTGGCCCACTCCCACGTTTCGAGCAGGCCGCCGGTGTAGGTCGTACCGCGGCCGGTGATGCCGCCGAACATCACGACGCGCCCGCGGAGTTCGTCATACGCCATGCCCACGCGGCGGCGTTCGCTCAACGACTCGCGCTTGCCCCACAATTGGGCGTGCGCGTTCGGTGCCAACGTGGTGAAGAGTGCCGCCAGAACCCAGAGGTGGCCCAGCCGACGGCGGGCGCCGCGGGCCGGAATCGATGGAAGGGCCGTCATTGCCGAGGAATGCTCGTTGGATAGCGTCTTGGTGCGGAGCTCGCGGGGCGGTGCGCAACGCGCAGGGGACGCAGAAGGCTACTGCACGCGTAAGGCACCGGCAAGCGAGGCGGGCGCCGCGACTGGGTGCGCGGCACTCGCGGCCGGCGGGCCGGCGACGCAGGTCTCGGTCGATTCGGCCACGGCAGCGACCTTTGGTCGTCGCAGCGGGCCGGACCGCGGTGCCGAACGGCGGGGCGGCGAGCGGGCGGCCGAACCGAGGCGCGCTCTTGCCGGCTCGCTGGTCGTCGCGTTATCTCTGCCCCCATGCCGCTGCCGTTGCGACCGTCCTTGCTGTCGCGCAAGATCGTGGCCAAGCCATGGGGCGGACGGGCCCTCGAGCGGGTGCTCGGGCTCGCGCTCGAGCCGCGCGTGCAGGTGGGCGAGACCTGGGAGGTCTACGACCGCCCGGGCGAGAGCGCGCGCATGCGCGGCGACGGCCGCACGCTGGCGGAGTGGATGCTGAGCGACCCCGACGCCCTGCTCGGGCGCGGGGTCGCGCCGACCCGGGAGGGGCGCTTTCCCCTGCTCGTGAAGTTCATCGACGCGCGGGAGGCGCTGTCGGTGCAGGTGCACCCCGACGACGCCATGGCGGCCGCGGCGGACGACTGCGGCAAGAACGAGGCCTGGGTGGTGCTCGACGCTGGCGCCGACGCGCGCATCATCCGGGGCATACGCGCCGGCATCACGCGCGAGCAGTTCGCGGCGGTCGCACACACCGCGGCGGTGGAGCCGATGCTCGCCGCCTTCAAACCCGCGGCCGGAGACGCCGTCCACGTGCCGCCCGGCCTCGTCCACGCCATCGGCCCCGACGTGGTGCTGTACGAGATCCAGCAGAACTCCGACATCACCTACCGCCTGTACGACTGGGGGCGTCCTCGCGAAGTGCACCTCGAGGAAGGGCTGCGCGCCACGCGCTTCGACTTCCCCGAGGAGACGACCGTGGCGCCGACGCCGGCCGAGGGTGGTGGCGAGTGGCTGTTCCGCAACGAGCACTTCACCCTGCGCCGCTTGGTGGTCTCCGAGCAGATGACCGTGTCGACCGAGGCGTCGTTCAAGATCGCCACCGTCGTGCGCGGCCGCGGCACGCTCGGGTGGCGCAGCGGCGGCGAGGACCTGCCGCTGCCGCTCGCACCCGGCGACACGGTGCTGGTGCCTGCTTGCGTCGACAACGTCTTCCTGTCACCGGTGGGCGGCCTGACCCTCCTCTGGGCCGGCCCCCCGAAGTAACAGGGTGGAGTCAGGCACCAACTGGTGGGTTCGCTGCGGGTTCTTCCTAGAAGTCGCCGATGGTCACGCGCAGGGCTGCGGAGAACGCGATGCCGTTGTTCGCCGTCGGTGGGTCGAGGTGGACGCACTGCGCCAAGAAGCGTAGGCCCATCAAGTGGAACGCCAGTGGGATGGGCAAGGGCTGCGAGGCGACGGTGCCCGCCGCCAGACGCGACGTGGTCAGGAACAAGGTCGCGGGGTCGACGATGAGCGGGCACGGGCCGAGCATCACGCGGTTGGCCTGGTTGAGCGACAACAGGAAAGCCACGGGCGACGGTGTGGTCAGAGGCGTGCCGGGCACGAAGTCGAGCGCGAAGGAGGCGTTGCCCACGTAGGGCACGCCGTACTGACCGATCCTCGCCGGGTTCGGTCCCTGGCAGACGGATGCCGGAAGCAAACCGACAGCGCTCGCGCGGGTGTTGTGGGTGATGATCCAAGTCTCCGAAGACCTGACCGCCGATGTCCCGTTGCCGGTCTCGCCGCCGAATGCCACCAGGTGGCCGCTGACGTCGTCCCAGCTCATCGACAGGTCGCTACGCAGGGTCGGTTGCGGGATGGTGATGACCGTGACGATGGACCACTGCGTGCCGTTCCAGGCGTAGAGCGGAGGCGAGGCGTGGGAAGAGGCGTTGCTGCCACCGAACATGATGACGCGGTCGCGCACCGGGTCGTAGTCCATGGCGACGCCGGCACGGGGCGTCACGTTCAGGGTGGACATGTCCGTCCAAGTCGTGCCGTCGTAGACCCAGGTGTCCTGCCGGTAGCTCGTCGCGTCGCGACCGCCGACGAGTACGACCTGCGCACGTCCGGCGTCGTACGCCATCCCATGATCGGCGCGCGCCGGAGGCGAGGCGGCCGGGGTGATCTGGGTCCAGTTGGTGCCGTCCCACTCCCAGGTGTCGGCGAGCAGGCTGCCGGTGGCCGAAGTGCCCCCGAACAACACGACGCGCCCGCGCCCGCTGTCGTACGCCATGGCGTGCTGTGAGCGCGCCGGTGGCGACGAAGTGGGCGTGGCCTGCCCCCAAGTGATGCCGTCCCACAACCAGGTGTCGTTCTGCGCCGCGGTGGTGAATCCGCCGAACAGCACGACAAGGCCGGCCGCCCGGTCGAAGGCCATCGAGTGGTCGAAGCGGGCGGACGGCGAGTTGGCGGGGTTCGCCCTCGACCAGGCGTCGAGGTGCCAGCGCCACGTGTCGTTGCGCAGGGCCAGGCCGTTGTCGCGGCCGCCGAACACCACCACGTCGTTGCGCGCGGAGTCGAAGGCCGAAGCGTGATTGGCGAGGCCGTCGGGGGCGGCCTGGGGCGTGACCTCGACCCAGGCCAAGCCGTCGTACTCCCATGTGTCCTTCAGCAGTCCGGTCGCGGTTTCACCGCAGGCGACGACCACCCGGTTCCGACCCGAGTGGTAGGTCGCGGCGTGTTCGGTGCGGGCGGGCGGCGCGGCCGCGGTCGTGACCTGCGCCCAGGCAGAGCCGTTCCACTCCCAGGTGTCGCCGAAGGTGGTGCCTGGAGTCGACGTGGAGCCGCCGAAGAGCACGACGCGCCGACGCACCGGATCCCAGGTCATGCTGTGGCCGTTGCGGGCGGGGGGCAGCCCGGCCGGAACGATCTGCGTCCAGACGGCGCCGTCCCACTCCCACATGTCTGCCAGCGCCTGGCCGCCGTTGGCGGCACGGCCGCCGAACATCACCACCTTGCCGCGCACGCCGTCGTAGGCCATGGCCGCCTCGTCGCGGCCGACGGGGTTGGGCGCCGCCGCAACTGTCCAGATGGTGCCGTCGAACTCCCAGACGTCGACCAGCGCGAAGCCGGTCGAGTCCGTGCCCCCCCACATCACCAGGCGCTGGCGGGTCTCGTCGTAGGCGGTGGCGAAGTGCTGGCGGAACGGTGGGCTCCAGGAGACGGACGCGCGTTGCCACCCGACACCTTTCCAGGTCCAGACATCCAGACCCCAGCCCGCGGCCGGTGAGCCCACCATGCGCACGACCTGGTCGCGTGTGTCCCAAACCGTGCCGCGCGCTCCGTCGAACAGCGTCGGCTGCGCGGTCACGTCACGGCGTGCGGTCCACACGCCGTTGGACCATTCCCATGTCTCGTTCTGGATGGCGGGCGCGTAGGTTGTGCCGCGTCCGGTAACGCCACCGAACAGCACCATGCGCTCGCGCTGCGCGTCGTAGGCCAATCCCGCGCGTCGCCGCTCGCCGAGGAAGTCGCACCTGGCGTACTGCTGAGCTCGCAGGCTCGCCGCAGAGGTTCCGAGAAGGGTCGCGAGGACCAGAAGACGTCCCGACGTCCGCGACACGCGGACCGAGACGGAAGCGGAGACTCTCATTGTCGATGTGTTTCGTCTTCGACCGGGGGCATCGACGGCCGCACGCGAGATGCCGACCGACGCTCGCGACGTAGGGCGCGCCGCAATGGCCAGTAGCAGTGGAGCCGTCCGTAGTTGCCGACAATCTCCAGGTGGGGTGACCTCGGCTTTTCTGTAACGAAGCGAGCCGTCCGGACGCCCCCGGCTGACAGCGCGGCGGGGCACCGAGTAGAAACGGCTCGGCTACTGCACGCGGCGAGCCTCAGCCGTTCGTTCCGGAAAGCCGTCGCCGACGGGTCGTGCACCGTACGTACACGACGCACGACCGGTGCCTACCGCTGCCCACGTGCCGGCCGGGTCCGCTCCCGGTTCGAGGGTGCGCGCGCCGTGTTCGCGTACTGTCGCCTGGAGCGTGTCTGCCTTTCACCGCATACTGCCGGCTTCGCCGTGCTCGCACTCCCATTCCCCTTCTCGCCTGCGGCCGAGGCGCTGCGGTGCGCCCTGGCTGCCGTCGGCCGTACTTCCACGTCGGCCGTCCCGGGTTCTGCCGCGGGGTCGCGCTGATGGCCAGCCGACGATCGGACGGGCGGGGGGCGGCCGGGCGGGGGGCGGGTAAGCGAGGGGCGGGGAGTCGCTCCGGCGGATCGGGCACCGGCGGGCAACGCGGGGGCCGGGCGAAGCCCGCGCGCCCCGGCGCCGGTCGGCCGCCTCGGCGCCTGCGCAGCGGCGTGAAGGTCACGCCAGCGCCATCGACGGAGACCGCGACCGACGGGCTGGTTCGGCTCAACCGTTTCTTGTCGCAGGCCGGCGTGTGCAGCCGGCGCGCCGCCGACGAGTTGATCGCCGGCGGGCGCGTGGCGATCAACGGCACGGTGGACCGCGAACTCGGGCGCAAGGTCGACCCCCTGCGCGACGAGGTGTTCGTCGACGGCGAGCGCGTGCAGACCGAGCGGCCGGTCTACTTGCTGTTCAACAAGCCCAAGGGTGTCGTCTGCACCAACGCGCACCAAGAGAAGCACGCGCGTGTCATCGACCTCTTGCCGCCGATGCGCGGCCGCGTCTACACCGTCGGCCGCCTCGACCTCGACGCCGAGGGCCTGATCTTGGTGACCAACGACGGTCAGTTCGCGCAGGCGATGACGCATCCCCGCTACGGCGTACCCAAGACGTACGCCGCGCTCCTGCGCGGGCGCATCGACGAAGACGCGCTGGCCAAGGCACGCGGGGGCGTGTGGCTGGCCGAGGGGCGCACCGACAAGGCCAAGATCGTGCGCGAGCGCCTCGGGCGCGACCGCAGCTACCTGAAGATCACCGTGCGCGAGAGTCGCCACCGCGAACTGCGGCGCGTGTTCGCCAAGCTCGGCTTCCCGGTGCTCGAGCTCAAGCGCGTGCGCATCGGCCCACTCTCTTTGCACCGCCTGTCGCGCGGCGGCAGCCGGTTCCTGTCGGCCGCCGAGGTGCGGGGCCTGCTCGACGCAGCGGGTCAGGAGGATTCATGAACGTCGACAACGTCAAGGAAGTGCGCTTCGACAACGGCTTCCGCGTGCTCCTGTACGAGCGCCGCGGGCTGCCGGTGGTGGCGAGCGTGCTTTGGTATCTCGTGGGAGCGCGCGACGAGCGCCATGCCGAGAGCGGCGTCTCCCACTTTCTCGAGCACATGATGTTCAAGGGTACGGCGCGCCTGCGGAAGGGCGAGATCGACCTGCTGACCAGCAAGATGGGCGGCGCCAACAACGCCTTCACCGACAACGACGAGACGGTCTACCATTTCGCGCTGGCGTCCGATCGGTGGGAGACGGCGCTCGAGATCGAGGCCGACCGCATGCGCGGGTGCCTGCTCGACCCGCACGAGTTCGCCGCCGAGAAGGCGGTGGTGCTCGAGGAGCTGGCGATGGGCGAGGACGACCCGTGGCGCATGCTGCACCAGGCGGCGGAATCGCTGGCATTCCAGGTGCACCCCTACCGGCAGCCGGTGATCGGCTGGAAGCAGGATCTCGAGCGCCTCACGCACGACGGCATGCGCTCGTACTACGACCGCAACTACGGTCCCAACCGCGCCTTCCTGGTGGTGGTGGGCGACATCGACTCGGCGCGCACCGAGGATCGCGTGCGCGAGTTGTTCGGAGGGCTGCCGGCGGTGGCGGCGGCACGCGAGGCGTGCCTGAGCGAGCCGCAACAGAAGGGCGAACGCCGCGCCGTGCAGCGCTTCCCGGGCCGGCTGTCGCGCGCCGCGGTGGCGCTGCGCACCTGCCGCATCGGCGAGGACGACGATCTGGCGCTCGACGTCGCCAACCAGATCCTGGGCAGCGGGCGTACTTCGCGCCTCTACCGCCGCATGGTGCAGGGCGATGCACTCGCCACCGATGTGCAAACGCACAACGAGACACGCCTCGACCCGGGTCTGTTCTGGATGGAATTCGAACTGAAGCCCGGCGCCGACCGCGACCGCGCCGAGGCCGCGCTGCGCCAGGAGGTCGAGGCCTTCATGCAGCGCGGCCCGACGGCGGCCGAGTTGCGGCGCGCGCACACCCAGATCGATGCGGCGCTGCAGTTCGACGAGGAGTCGACCATGGACCTGGCGATCAAGATCGGCCGGTTCGAGGCCGGCGTACCGGGCGGACACCGCGCGCTGGCCGACCTGGCCCAGCGCTACCGCGCCGTCGATGCGCGGCGCGTGCGCGATGTGATGGCGCGCTACTTCGTGCCCGACCACTGGAACGTGGTGTGGTCGTTGCCGACCGAGGAGGAGCACACGGCCAGCCAGAAGCGCCGCGTCCCGGCGCGCAAGAAGGCCACCCGCAAGAAGTCGACACGCAAGAAGCCCACACGCAAGCGGGCCGCGCGCGTCGGCCAGACGCGCCAGGCCGGGCGCCGGCGGCAGGCAGGCCGTTGATGGCACCTCGCATCGAGCTGCAGATCGCCGAGCGCGACCTCGACAACGGCCTGACCCTGATCGCGGTGCAGAACCCGGGCGTGTCGACCTTCGCCTGCGGGGTCGTGCTGCAGGCCGACGTGCGCAACGAGGCGCGCGGGGAGGAAGGGCTCGCCAACCTCGTCGGCGATTGCCTCGACGAGGGCACGCGCGCGCGCAGCGGCCCGGCCCTGGCCGAGGCCATCGAGAACCTCGGTGGCGGGCTGGAGGGCAACACCAGTGGCGCCTCGCTGTGGTGTCCCGTCGCGGTCGCCAAGAAGGCGTTGCCGTTGCTGGTCGAGACGGTGACTCAGCCCGCTTTCCCCGCCCGCGAGGTGGCGCGCGTGCGCAGCGAGGTGCTCGCCGACATCCAGTCCGACCTCGAGGATCCGCAGGTCGTCGCCGGCCTCCGCTTCCGTGCCGAGGTGTACGGAGACCATCCCTTCGCTCGGCCGCTCAAGGGGACGCCGGCGCGGCTCGCGCGCTACGGGCGCGTCGATCTGGCGCGCTTCCACCGCCGCTGGTTCGCGCCGCGCGGTGGATTGGTCGCCGCGTCCGGGCCACTCGAGCCGCGGGCGACGCTCGACATGTTGGCGCGCGCGTTCCGTGGCTTCGCCGGTCCGGCGCACCCGCGTCCCGCCTGCCCACAGCCAGCGCTGTCGAAGAAGCGGCGCGACATGCACGTGTCGATGCGGCGCGAGCAGGTGCACGTCTACATGGGGCATGTCGGCGTGCGGCGCAGCGATCCGGATTTCTACGCCCTGAGCGTCATGGACCACGTGTTGGGCACCGGTCCGGGATTCACGTCGCGCGTGACCAAGCGCCTGCGCGACGAGATGGGGCTGTGCTACAGCGTGTTCGCCGGCATCACCGCCAACGCTGGCGAGGAACCCGGCACGTTCACGTCCTACATCGGCACTTCGGCGGAGCACCGCGCGCAAGCGATCGAGGTGTTCCTGGCGGAGATCGAGCGCCTGCGGCACGAACCGCCGAGCGCCGAGGAGGTGCGGGACGTGCAGGACTACCTGACCGGCAGCTTCGCGCTGGGGCTGGAGCGCAACCTCAACCTCATCCGCTACGCGGTCCTCACCAAGCGCTTCGGGTTGGGCTTCGACTACGTGCTCCGCTACCCGGATCTGGTGCGGGCGGTGACCCCCGACGAAGTGCAGCGCGTGGCGCAGGCGCACCTGCACCCCGACCGCGTGGTGGTCGTGAGCGCGGGGGCGGGGAAGTAGGACGTCGCCGCCGTTCCGGCGCCGTCTGTCCTGGCGTGAGGACCCGGTGAAGGTCGGGTCAGCCTTGTCGAGAGGCTCGGGCCGAGGCGCCCGGCACTGCGTGCGCGGCGAGTTCAGCTGACGCCGCGGTGGGCGCTCATCCCGGCAGCGCACGCAGGATGCGGTCGTGCACTTCGGTGGCCGCCACGGCGTCGGCAGCGCCTTCGCGCCGGGAACTGACGAAGACCGGCCCGGCCTGGTCGTCTTCGAACAGCCGGCCGTGCGTGCCGCCGACCACGCTCGGGTCGGTCCCGATGACGTCCATCAGGTAGCGAAAGCCGAGCAGCTTCTTGGCCAGGTTCTTGGCGACGCGCAGCCTGGGGAAACGCAGGTGCTGGTCGACGAACAACTCGGTCGGGTCGTATCCGGGCTTGCGGTGGATGTCGACGGTGGGCGCGAAGTCGGGGCGTTTGCTCTCGTCGAGCCAGTAGTGGTAAGCAAACCACGCCCCGGCGTCGGCCACGCACACCAACTCGCCGCTGCGCTCGTGGTCGAGACCGTGGGTGCGCTGCTGGTCGCGGTCGAGGACCTGGCGCACACCGGGAAGAGCGGCCAGCAGCTTGCGCGTCGGCTCGAGGTCGCGCGCGTGGGCCACGTACACGTGCGCCACCTGATGGTCGGCGACGGCGAAGGCGCGGCACGCGCCGGCGTCGAGGAGCTGGCCGTGGCTGGTCTCCTGCACCCGCAGCAAGCCGTGCTCGTGCAGCACGCGGTTGACCAGGATCGGCTGCGTCGCCTTCTCGATCCCGTACTCCGACAGCACCATCACCTCGGCCCCACGCTCGAGAGCCAGGTCGATCAGCTCGCCGGCCACCCGATCGACGTCGCGCACTGCCTGGCGCGAGGCCTCGGCGTCCGGCCCGAAGCGCTGGTGGTCGTAGTCGAGGTGCGGCAAGTAGACCAGCGCCAGGGTCGGGTCCCTCTGCTCGATCACGGACTTGGCGCAGTCGGCGATCCAGCGCGTCGAGCGCAGGTCGGCGGCGGGGCCCCAGAACTGGAACAGCGGAAAGGGACCGAGCCGGGTCTGCAGCTCGGCCTGCAGCTCGGGCGGCTCGGAGTACAGGCCCGGCCGTTTGAGACCGTCGGCGTGGTACTCGGGCCGTGGCGTCACGCTGTACGCGACGTTCGCATACATGTTGAACCACCAGAACAGCTTGGCGCAGGTGAAGCGCGGGTCGCGGGCACGCGCCTCGTCGTAGAACTTGCTGCCCTGCACCAGCTGGTTCGCCTGCCGCCACAGCCAGACCTGCGCCAGGTCGCGGAAGTACCAGCCGTTGCCGACGACGCCGTGGCTCCGCGGCATGGTGCCGGTGAGCCAGGTGGCCTGCACCGAGCAGGTGACCGCCGGCAGGATGGTGCGCATCGGCGCGGCGAAGCCGCGCTGCGCCAGCTCGGCGATGCGGGGCGCGAGGGCCAGATCCTTGAGGCGCAGGCCGACGACATCGAGGACGAGCAACTTCATGTCGACGGGTGGCTCGCGGCGCGCACCGGGACAGTCAACGGTGTGATCCGGTCGGGAACAAGCCTGGGCCCGACGCGGCGCAGTTCGGCGATGGGCGGTCGACCGAGGTCGTCGCCCATTGCTCCATCCTTGCGGCGGATGGAGCCGGGCTCCACCGCTGAACGCTGGGTGGCCGGCCGCCCCAACTTGAACGAACATTCACGGCGTGGCCGCGGCGCCTCCTGTGACACGGACTCCTGGTTGTGGATGGGGCCAGGCTCCGCTGCCGAAGGCTGGATGAAACGCAAGACTTCCCCGGCGTCGCACACTAGAACCACGCCATGCGCCACGAGTCGGCCCTGGAGCGCACGCACCGCAACCTGCCCCCGCCGTGGGACCGCATCTTCTCGCTCGGCACCCGAGTGCTGGTGTGGGGTCTGCTGTTCGGCGTCCTCTACATCCTGCGGCCGTTCTTCCTGCTGATCTTCCTCACCTTCGTGTTCGCCTACATCCAGGCGCACGGAGTCGACGGGCTGCAGCACCGCATCAAGAACCGGCCGACGCGGGTGGTGCTGGTGGCGCTGGTGTTCCTGGGCTTCATCGGCGCAGTCGGCTACTTCCTGGCGCCGCAGCTGGCCGAGCAGGTGCAGGAGTTCGCGCGTGACTACCCCAAGCACGCGCGGGCGCTCAACAACACGGTGCGTGGGCTCGGCGAGACGTTGCACCTCCCCAAGAAGCAGTCCGAGCAGCTCAAGAGCTTCGAGATCGAAGACGTCCTGGCCGACCTCATCGGCTTCGGATCGGCGGAGCCGGACGCTGCCGACAGCAAGGTTGGCGACGCCAAGCCGCATCCGGGTGACGACTCCGGCGGGTCGGCCGAGACGGCGCCGGCGCCGACACCCACCGACCGTGCGGCGAACCGCGCCGCGGTGCGCAAGACCATCGAGAAGCTGCAGGGAATCGCCGGCAACCTGCTGGGGATCGGCTCCTCGTTCCTGCTGTCCTTGCTGTTCTCGTTCCTGATCGTGCTCGATCTGCCCAAGCTCACGCGCGCGGTGCAGAACCTGCGCCACACCAAGATCGGCTTCATCTACGAGGAGGCCGCCGAGAACATCAAGGACTTCGGCCGCGTGCTGGGCACCGCGCTCGAGGCGCAGTTGTTCATCGCCATCGCCAACACCATCTTGACCGCCACCGGCCTGTGGCTGATGGGGCTGCCGAGCCTGGTCTTCCTGTCGACGATCGTGTTCTTCTGCAGCTTCATTCCGGTGGCGGGCGTGTTCATCAGCTCGACGCCGATCTGCCTCGTGGCGCTGCAGGTGCAGCCCAATGGTGGCGTCAAGCTGATGATGGTCGCCATCGGCCTCATCCTGCTGATCCACATGATCGAGGCGTACTTCTTGAACCCGAAGATCTTCGGCCACCACTTCCGCATGAACGCGGTGCTGGTGCTGATCGTCCTGACGGCGGGCGGCAAGCTGTTCGGAGTCTGGGGCCTCGTGCTCGGCTTGCCCGTGGTGAACTACTTCTTCGCGCACGCGATCCGCTACCGCAACGACCAGAGGGACGCCGAGCCCGGACCACCGACACCGGCGTCGGTCGCCAGCTAGCCGAAGCCCAGGAGCCGGGGCCCCACCGGCCGCGCCGCCTCCCCGCGATGGCTGCGACCTCCGCCGTCCGCCCAGCCAGCGTTCAGCGGTGGAGCTCCGGCTCCATCCGCTGCAATGCTGGCCGCGATGGCTGCGACCTCCGCCGTCCGCCCAGCCGGCGTTCAGCGGTGGAGCTCCGGCTCCATCCGCTGCAATGCTGGCCGCGATGGCGGCGACGTCCGTCGTCCGCCATCGCGAAGTTACGGGTCGGGGCAGCGCGGCTAGACAGCCGAGGGAGGCCCCTCGTCCCCGTCCCCATGCGCCGACTCTCGCTCGTCCCGCTCCCTTCCGCCGTCGCCGTCGTTCTCGCCGCGTGCAGCCGTGTGGGCCCGACGCCGGCGCCCCCCGTCCGCGCCGATGCCCTGCGCGTGGTCGCGCACCTCCCGGCCGAGGGAGCGCGCGTGCACCTGAACGAGCCCCTGGCCATCGCCTTCAGCGACGACGTCGATCTGGCGACGGTCACGCCGTCGTCGGTCCGCTTCACCCGCACCGACGAGGACGGTGGCCTCCACGACGAGGCGCCTGGCGGCACCTTCCGCGTGCGCGCGCCGACGCCTTCCATCGGTGGCCGGGCGGTGCTCGAGTTCGAGCCGGCCCTGCCCGTGGCCGGCGGCAGCGACGGCAGCTTGCACCATCTCGGGCTCCGCCCCGGGCAGGCCTACACCCTGACCGTCCCCGGTCTCGCCGGGGGCGAGGCGAGCTTGCTACTCGGGGCGAGCGGCTCGGCCCTGGCAACCACGTTCACGCTGCACTTCAGCACCGTGTCGGGCGACCGGGCCAGCGACCTGTTCCGCGACCCGGCGCCAGGCGGGCCGCGTGTCGTCGGGGTTTCGGCCACGCGCGCCGCCGACGGCACGGTGGCGACCGGCGCGCTCGGCGAGGCGGTCGAGGTTCGCATCCGCTTCGACCAGGCGCTGTCCCCGGCGGCGACCAACCTGCCGGGCTGGCGGGTGGGCGACTTCGCGCACGTCGACCGGCGCAGTGTCGAACCCGAGCGCAAGGGGCGCGTGTTCCTCGAGTACGACGACCCGGAGTTCGGCCCCTCGCTGTGGCTTCCGGCGACCGTGCAGGTCGAGGACAACGACGCCGCGGGCTGCACCCTCGTGCTGGTGCCGGTCGGGCTCTTGCCCAACCGTGCCAGCGTGCGCGTCGTCGTCGAGCCCACGCTCACCGACATCGCTGGCGAGTCGAACGTCGGCGAGCCCGACTACGACCGTGTGGTCGCACGCCTGCAGACCGAGACCGCCGAAGCCCCGCGCTTCGACGCGCTGGTCGCCGACTTCGCCGACCCGGACCACGTCGACTTCGACGCCGTGTTCCTCGAGCCGATGGCCGAGGTGGGCGAGGGATGCGTGCGCGCCGCAGCGGTCTTCCCGGGCAGCGACGTCGACCGCGACTACGCGCCGCGCGCGTTCGACGTGCTGTTGAACACCGACTTCACCCAGATCACGCCGGTGAGCGGGGCGTCGTTCGACGTGCTGGGTGGGGTGTTCGAATTCCGCAACGTCACCATTCCGGCGGGCGTGCACGTGCGTGCTTCGGGCTCCAAGCCGATGGTGTGGCGCGTCACCGGCGACTTCGTGGTCGAGGGTGAGCTGACGGTGAGCGGCGGGGATGGCCAGCCGGCGCAGGACGCCTACAACCGCGGATTGTCGCCAGGCGGCGTCGCCGGTTGCGCCGGGGGCCGGGGCGGACACGGTAGCCCCTCGTACTTCGAGTCCGACCGCGAGGGCGAGGCGGGTTTCGGCGCCTTCCAGGTGCCGGGCGGCGGCGGTGCCGGCGGCGCCAACCGCTGCATTCGGAACGACTGCGCGCGCAGCGGGGGCGGTGGGGGTGGGAGCTTCGCCACCGCCGGCGACCCGCACCACGTGCTCGCCTGGCTCGGCGACCGGCGCTTGCCGCGCGTCGCGGGCGGCCGCGGTGCTCCCCTGTGCGCGAGCACGATGGGCGAGGATGCGCAGGCCGCGGCCGGCCCCGTGGCGTTCCTCGACGCGCGGCCGGACGACGACTTCTGGGGCTCGGCGGTCGACCTGCGTCGGGGCCTGCGCATCGCCGGTGAGCTGCTCTCGCCGCGCGGCGGCAGTGGTGGGGGCGGCGGTGGCGACTACGGGGCGTGCCCGCCGAACCAGTTCTACGTCGCGGACCGGCGCGGCGGCGGCGGTGGCGGCGGCGGCGGTGCCTTGATCGTGCAGGCGCTCGGCCGTGTCGTGATCCGGGCCGGCGGGGTGATCCGGGCCAACGGCGGCCACGGCGGCGGCGGCGCGACCGGCGGCGGCAACGCCTACGCCGGTGGCGGTGGCGGCGGCGCCGGGGGCATGGTGGTGTTGATGTCCGCGAGCGGCATCCACATCGCCGCGCACGGGGCACCCTATGCCGAGGCGAACCTCGAGTCGAACGCGGACGGGGCGTGCTCGTTCGCGGTCGAGGCCGACGGCGGTGTCGGTCTCAGCTCCGGATGGGCTGGCGGCCGGATCGCCGACAAGTACCCGAGCCGCGGTGGCGCCGCCTCTGCGTCGCAGTGGGACCTGAGCGCGGCCGGTGGCTTCGGCGGCTCGGGGCTCGTGCAGCTCATGGTGCCCGCGGGCGACAACGCACCCATCGCCGCCGGCGGCGACGGCACCGACACGCGTCTCGACGACCGCGTCTTCTTCTACGAGGACGACGCGCACCTGGCGCGCGGCCTGGCGGCGGACGAAGACGGCGGCGCGCAGCGCTACGCGCTGTCGGGTGGGCGGAAGATCCGCTACCTCGGTTGGCGCGGCCTCGTCGACGCGGACGGGGTGGGGCGCAACGACCGTGGCGAGGCGGTGGCGCTGCCGCACGATGGGCATGGCGAGGGCGACATCCGGCCGGCGCCGATCCTCCTGCCGGTGCCGTACGGGCCTGTCTCGCGCCTGCGCTCGCGCTGGATCGACACCGGGTCCACGGCACGACGCGGCGACGCCGGGGGAAGCGACCCGGGGCCGCGCGCGATGGCGCCGCAGCGCGACCCGCGTGACCCCGAGGATCCGTTCACCAACCTCATGCCTGGGCCCACGTGGATGTTCGCCGGCACGTTCGACGCATCCGAGCAACCCACCGGCTACGTGCGCTACCGGCAGGCGGCCTCGGGCGTCGAACGCCAGGTCGACGCGGTGCTGGCGTCGGCGCTGCCGGTGGCCACCCTCGCGACCACGATTTGGCGCGGCCGTCCGGCCTACCGGGTCGAGCTGCGTCAACCGCTGCCGGCGCCGGCGCCGAACCGCTACGTCGGCTACCTGGCGGAGCTGCAGGCGGGGCTGGGCGAGCCACTTGGCGCCTACCGCATCGTCGAGCACCAGGCCGACGTGATGGTCCTCGCCGCGGACGACGTGCTCCCCGACCGCCCCGTGGCGCGCGTGCAGGTGCGCGCCGACTTCCTGATCTTCGACGGGGACCCCTTCGGCGGATGGCATCGCGAAGGCGACCGCCACGTTCCCAACGCCAACCTGCGGGTGGGCTTCGCCTTCCACGTGGACCCGGCGCGGCCGGACTGGCGAGGCGGGGAGGACGTTCGCCGGCTGCCTTCGGAGCCCGATCGTTTCCTGCTCGGGCTCGACCGCGGACGCCCGGACCTGGTGCGCGCGGTGCGTGCTCTGGGGAAGGCGGCGGCCGCGACCGAGGGCGCCACGGCGGTGCAGTACGATCTGCTGTTCAACATCGCGTTCCGCGAGGCCGCGCCGCACGTCGGCAGGGCATCGGCGGCGGCGGGGCGTCCGAGGCTGAGGCGACTGGTCCTACCGGGGCAGTTCTAGGGGCCGGCGCGCTCGTGGCGGGCGCCTCCCAGGCGGTGACTCCTGGTCGGGCCCGTCCAGTTCGAGTCAGGCTCGGGCCGAGGAGTGGCTCGCGGTCGGCCGGGCGAAAATCCATGGCTTGTTCTGCCGATGCAGGTCCGTGCTAGACTTCCAGGCCTTTCCCGGTCGCGTTCGGTCGCCCGGGGTCCGTGCTTTCGTCCCCAGCCAACACCCTGTTGCGGGCACTGCAAGCTCATGAGAATTGCGACGTTACGGAAGACCCTCCCGCTTCTTGGCCTGACGGTCGTGGCTGCCTGCTCGAGCGGCGGGGGCACCACCGCCACCCTTCCGGGCACCGGCGGCGACTTCTTCGTGTTCGCGACGGATCCGCAGCCCGAAGCGCAGATCTTTCTGAACGACTCGGTGTCCATCGTCTTCACCAAGGACGTGGACGTCGCGACCGCGAACTTCAACTCGGTCGCCTTCTCGGTCTTCGACCTGAACGGCAACGGGCTGCAGGAGCAGCCCCGCGGCACCTTCGAGGTGCTGTCGACGACGGGCCCCGACGCGAACCTGCGTGTCCTGCGCTTCAACCCGACCTTCCCCGACAACGACGACTACAGCAACGGCGGCTTCAAGCCGGGGCGCCGCTACCTGATGCAACTCGCCCAAGGCGATGCGCGGCAGGGGGCGACCTTGCGCGACACGTCGGGCAAGGGTCTGCGCGAGCCGTTCACGTTGTCGTTCCAGACGGTGGACGGCGACACGCCTTCGCAGCTCTTCCGCGACATCGAGGTGGACGGGCCGCAGGTGGTCAGCGCCGAAGTGACGCCGTCGGAGAACGGCGTCGCCCTGCTCGGCAAGCGCCACGAGCGTCCGTGCGAGGTTCGCGTGCAGTTCAACCAGCCGGTCAATCCGGCCTCGACCAACATCCCGACGCAGCTCGACCCCAACCCTGCGCTCATCAACCCGCGCCAGGTCACGGCCGCGCAGAAGGGGCGTGTGTTCCTCGAGTACGACGACGTCGAGTACGGCCAGAACGCGTGGATCCCGGCGACCGTCGATCTCGAAGCCAACAGCAACGGCGGCAGCACGCTGGTTCTCACCCCGGCGGGCGTACTGCCGAACAACGCGACCGTGCGTCTGATCGTCGAGTCGACGCTGGAGGACCTGTCCGGTGAGTCGAACCGCAACAACGCCGACCATCGTCGCGTCGCGTTCAGCTTCCAGACGGAGGCTGCCCGCGGGCCGCAGTTCGACGCGATCGTCGAGACCTTCGAGGATCACGACCTGATCGACCTCGAGCCGACGTTCCTCGAGCCGCTGGCGGAGGTCGGCGTCGGCTACGTGCGCGCCGGCTTCGAGTTCGAGGGCGTCGAAACGCAGTTCGACTACCGACCGGCGGTGAGCGAGGTCCTGCTCAACACGGACTTCACGCAGATCACCCCCGACAACGGCGCGCCCTTCAACGTGTCGGGCGGCGTGTTCCAGTTCCGCAACGTCACCATTCCTGTCGGCGTCAAGGTGCGCGGCACGGGCAGCAAGCCCATGGTGTGGCTGGTCACGGGCGACTTCGTCGTCGAGGGCGAGATCTCCGTCGAGGGCGGCAACGGGGCGCGCGTCGACACGCTCAACTCCGCCAACTTCCCCACCGCGGGCGGCATCTCCTCGTGCGGCGGTGGCAACGGCGGTCGCGGCAGTCCGTCGACGAACGACACGAGTAACCAGGGCGAGACCGGCTTCGGAGCCTTCCAGGTGGCCGGTCTGGGCGGGCCAGGCGGTCGTCACTCGTGCACCGTCTCGGCGTGCACGCGCGGTGGTGGCGGTGGTGGCGGCAGCTTCTCCACCAAGGGCGACCCGCACTACATCCTGAACTGGCTGGTGAACCCGCCGGCGATGCCGCAGACCGGGTTCGGCCAGGGCGGCCGGATGTGCGGCGGCATCCCGCCGAGCGGCCCGCAGGTCGACGCGGGTCCGCTGGCCTTCCTCGACTTGCGTCGTGACAACGACTTCTGGGGGTCGGGTATCCGTCTGGCGGCGCCCCGCCAGCGCGTCACCGGCGAACTCCTGGCGCCGCGCGGCGGCACCGGCGGCGGCGGCGGCGGCGACTCGGGCTCCCGGTGTTCTCCCAACCCCGGCTTCATCACCGACACCAAGGGTGGTGGCGGCGGCGCCGGCGGCGGCATTCTCATCATCAAGGCGCTCGGCCGCATCGTCGTGAAGTCGACGGGCTTGGTCAACGCCAACGGTGGCTACGGCGGCGGCGGCGAGCAGGCCGGCACCAACGGCGCGGCCGGTGGTGGCGGCGGTGGCTCGGGCGGCATGATCGTGTTGATGTCGGGGAGCGGCATCCACATCGTGGCGCACGGCTCTGCCTACGCCGACGCGGTGATCAGCAGCAACACCAACCGGGCCTACGACTTCTGCATCCAGGCCGACGGTGGCACCGGCACCCGCGGACCGTTCCAGGGCAACCAGGTGAGTGGCAAGTACCCGGCCAAGGGTGGTCCGACCTCGCGTACGACGTGGGACGCCAACCCCATCGGTGGCTTCGGCGGCCTCGGCCTCATCCAACTCATGGCGCCTCCAGGCGACAACTTGCCCGCCGGCCCGCTCGGGGGCGACGGCACCAACACGCGCCTCGACGACAGCGTCTTCTTCTACGCCGACGACGACAAGCTGGCCGAGGGTCTGGAGCCCGGCACCAACCCGCACCGCGAGAACGGGCCGGCCATCACCGGCGGCAACAAGCAGCGTCTGCTGGGTTGGCGCGGCTTCGCGCCCAATGAGAACTACATCGGCATCGACGACGAGGGCAACGAGGTGGTCTTGCTACCCAACGTGCACGCCGAGGGCGACATGCGCCCGTCGCCGGTGTTGCTGCCGGCGCCGTTCGGCGCGGTGTCTCGTGCGCGGTCGCGCTGGATCGACACCGGCGCCTCGGTGCGTCGCGTCGACACTGCCGGCAACGACCCCGGCGCGCGCACGATGGTCGAGCGCATCGACACCTCGGATCCGACCAACCCCTTCACCAGCCTGAAGGCCGGTCCCACGTATCTCTTCGCCGGGACCTTCGCCGGCGCCTCCGACACCCGTCCGGGCTACGTCGCCTACGACCAGTCGCCGACCGGGGTCGTGCGCTCGATTCCCGAGGTCCTGCCGGCGCCGGTGGCCATCGCCTCCGTCGCCGACGGTGCTTCGTGGCGTGGCGTGCCCGCCTATCTGATCACTCTGCGGGACTCGTCGGCCGTGCTGGGTCAGATCCCGGGTCGCTACACCGGCTACCGAGCTCGGATGGCGAACGCGCTCGGGACCGTCCTGGGCTCGTACCGAATCCTCGGTCACGACGACAAGCAGATCTACCTCAGCACCGACGCTGGCTTCCTTCCGGAGGAGCCGGCTGCCTCGGTGCAGGTGGTTGCCGATCTCATCGACTTCCGCACCACCGAGGGCGAGGGCTTCGGCGAGACGTTCATCGAGAACGGAAACAACGTGCCGAACGCCAACGCGCGCATCGGCTTCGCCTTCCACGTCAACCCGAAGGCGGCGGTCGCCGGGAACGACCCCAACCGCATCCCGGAGGACTCGAACGAATTCCTGCACGAGCTCGATCTGCAGCGACCTGACGTCATGCGCCGGGTGCGTGAGCTCGGCAAGCAGATGAGCCCGATGGGAGGCGCGGTGGCGGTGCAGTACGACATCCTGTTCAACGCCTCGTTCACCGAGGCCGCCGGCAACGTCGACGCCAACCGTAGCCTTTCCCCCGCGGCGGCGCGCCCCGAGATCCGCCAGCTGGTCATCCCCTACCAGTTCTGACCTCCGGCTCGCGCTGGGCGTGCGAGCCGCCGGCGTGGTGGCTGGATTCCGGCGGCTCCGGGCCTGGCCGCGGACAACCACCACCATCGCTTCCGGCCCGCCGATGATCCCCGCCGCTTCGCCTGCTCGCGTCTCGCTGCTCGAGGCAGCGCGCCGTGCCCTGCTGGCCGCTCTGGCGGCAGCAGCGCTTCCGGCGCAGCGGGTGCCTCTCCTCGCCGAGGATCGTCTGCGCCTGCCCGAAGGCCTCGCCCCGGCCGTCGACGTCTGTCTGGCCGACCTCGACCTCGATGGCGACCTCGACCTGCTGCGTCTGGGGAGCGAGTCGCTCGACGTTCTCCTGCAGGCTTCGACCGGCGAGTTCGTGCGGCATCCGCTGCAGCAGGCCTTGGTGTTCGCGGGTGCCGACTTGCGCTCGGTGGCGGTGGGACGGCTCGGGCCCGGCAGCATCTTCCCCGACGTCGTGCTGGGTCGGGCTCTCGCGGCCCCTCTCCTCCTGAGCAACGACGGGACCGGCCGTCTCGTCCTCAGCACGGTGCCGCTGCCGTCGCCACCTCTGCCGGTCGCCGGCGTCCTCGTCGGTGACCTCGACGGTGTGCCGCCCGACGACATGCTGGTGCTACCCGACCAGGGGCGGCCACAGCTGTTGTTGGGTCAGGCGACCAGCGGCTATCGGGACGCGTCCCACCTCCTGCCGGCGAATCTGTTCGTGCAGGCGCCTGTCGCTCTCTTGGCCGATCTCGATGGGGATGGCGACCTCGACGTCGTGCTGGCCAGTCGGACCGGTGGGGTGCCGTTCGTCCTCGACAACAACGCCGGCTTCCTGCGGCAGATCGCCTTGCCGTTCAACGGGGCGTGCTCGGCGCTGGCGGCGGGCGACTTCGACGGCGACCGCCGGGTCGACTTGGTGCTCGCGCGCGCTGCGCCGGCGCCCGGAGCCGTGGAGTTCGCCCTCAACCGCGGCACTGGTTTCGTCGCCTACGCCCCGACGGTGCCGTTCCCCCTCGACGCGGCGGTGGCGAGCCTCGCGACGGCCGACCTGATGCTCGACGGCACCGTCGACCTCGTTCTCCTGCAGGACGATGGCCGGGTCCGGGTCGGCGTCAACGACGGTCAGCTCGCCTTCGCGTTTCGCCACCCGCTGCCGATCTTGGCCGACGCGGCGCCGCGTGCGGGCTTGGCGCTCGGCGACCTCGAGGGCGACGGCGACGTCGATCTCGTCGTCGCCGGCGGGTTGCGGGGCGGGGTCGCCGTGCGCGACAGCGTGCTGCTCGGGCGTGCCGTCGGCGCCGACTTCCTCGACACCGAGGCGATCGGCTTTCCCATCGGTCTGTTTCCCGGAGCCGGCGCCGGGGCCGCCGTCGACTTCGACGGCGACGGCGAGCTGGACGTCGTCGCCTACGGTCCGCTGGGCGTCGGCCGTGCGTTCCGCAACGACGGCGCCGCCCGCTTCGCCGTGGCGCCGGGGGTACTGCCCGCGTTGTCGCTGCGTGACGTCCGGCGCGTCGCCGTGGCCTCGCTCGACACGGCGCAGCGCGACCTGCTGATCGTGGCGACGCCGGCGGGCGGGACCGCGCAGCCTCCGGGTGTCCGCCTGCTCGTCGCGCAATCCGGACGCTACGTCGATGCGAGCGGGCGCCTTCCGCCGGCTTTCCGTGGCGGGTTCGCCGACGTCGTGGCTGCGCGAGTACTGCAGCCGACCGGTACGCGCACGGTGGACGATCTCGTGGTGGCGGACAATGCCGGCAACCTTGCCGTCCTCGCCAACACCGGCGGTGGTCTCGCCGAGTTGACCGGGGCGTTCTCGCCCGGCACGTCGACGGATCCGGTGCGCGCCGTGGTCACCGGCGACGTCGACGGCGATGGCCTCGCCGACGTCGTGGTGCTGACCTACGGCAATCTCAATGGCGGCGGCATGCAGGTCTTCCTGCGCACGCGCGGGAACGCGCCGCCGCTGTTCGTCGAGGCGCCGCGCCCGCCGCTGGTGACGGCGGCGGTGACGCGCGCCTTGCTCGACGACTTCGACGGCGACGGTGATGCCGACGTGCTGGTGACGCTCGACTCGAACGCCGCCTCCGCTCTCCGTCTGTTCGCCGGCGACGGTCGAGGTGGCTTCCACGACGCGACGGGGGTCGCGTTCACCCCGCCGCTGCCGGGGCGGGTGGACGCGGTGGCGGTGCTGCGGCGGCCGGCACAGGAACCCGCGCTGCTGCTCGGCCGTGTCGACGGCGCGCCTCTGGCCGTCTTGCGTCGCCAGGGCGGACGCTTTGCCGCCGCCGAGGAGCAGACCGTGCACGGGTCGCCGCGGAGCAGCGACCTGGTGGTGGGCGACTTCGATACCGACGGTGACGACGACTGCGCCGTGCTGCCGGTCGACGCGAGCCCAGGGCTCCTGCTCGGGACCGACCTGCAGTTCGCGGCGCGCGGAGTGGCGCAAGGCGGGCGCGAGATGGGGCTGCGGGCACGGGGACCCGATCCGGCCGCCATTGCGGCGTGGCTGTGGTCGCCGGCCGGGGCCGCACGGTTGCCGTTCCCCGACCTGGGCATCGTGCGCCTGGCGCCACCGGTGGTCAGCCTCGCGGTCTTTCCGTTCGGGCCGGCGCAGACTCTGGACCTGACCTTCGCTGCTCCCACGGTCCGGACCGACACGGTGCTGTCCTTCCAGCTGGCGGTCTTCGACCCGCGGACGACGCGCATGCGCCTCTCGAATCTCGCGCCGGTCTTGCTGACCGCGCGCTGATGGCGGCGGCGGCAGTCGCTTCCCGCGCCTGCTCGAGGGCGCACCCGCGGAGCGAATGCCTCCGCGGTCGCCGGATGGGCCGCGCCGCGAAGGCGGCGGCAGCTCCAACCGGCGGCGAGGCCCGCCAGCACCGCCGGGGGCCCCTTGCGAACAGTCCGGGCTAGTAGTCCATGTCGCCCATGTCGCCCATGTCCTCGCCGCCGCCCTTCTTCTTCTTCTCGGGCACGCTCGAGACCAGGGCTTCGGTGGTGAGCAACAGGGTCGCCACGGACGCGGCGTTCTGCAGGGCCGCGGTGGTCACCTTGCACGGGTCGATGACGCCGCTCTTCTGCAGGTCCTCGTAGGTGTCGCTGGCGGCGTTGTAGCCCCAGCCGACGTCCTTCTTGGTGAGGACGTTCTGCACGACGATCGAGCCGTCGACGCCGGCGTTCTTGGCGATCTGGCGGATCGGGGCCTCGATGGCGCGGCGCACGATCTCGGCGCCGATGCGCTCGTCGCCGGCCAGCTTGAGGTTCTTCACCACGTCTTGGGCGCGCAGGAGGGCGACACCGCCGCCGGGCAGGATGCCCTCTTCGACCGCCGCACGCGTGGCGTGCAGGGCGTCCTCGACCCGAGCCTTCTTCTCCTTCATCTCGGCCTCGGTCGCCGCGCCGACCAGGATCTGGGCGACTCCGCCCGACAGCTTGGCGAGGCGCTCTTGCAGCTTCTCGCGGTCGTAGTCGGAGGTCGTCTTGTCGATCTCGGCGCGGATCTGCGCGATGCGGCCTTGGACGTCGCTGGTCTTGCCGGCGCCCTCGATGATGGTGGTGTCGTCCTTGGTGACGACGACCTTCTTGGCAGTACCCAGGTCGTCGGTCTTGATCGACTCGAGGGAGATGCCGAGGTCCTCGAAGATGGCGCGGCCACCGGTGAGGATCGCGATGTCCTCGAGCATGGCCTTCCGGCGGTCGCCGAAGCCCGGCGCCTTGACGGCGACGCACTTGAACACGCCGCGCAGCTTGTTGACGACGAGCGTCGCCAGGGCCTCGCCCTCGACCTCTTCTGCGATCACCAGCAGCGGCCGGCCGCTCTGCGCGATCTTCTCGAGCAGCGGCAGCATGTCCTTGATCGTCGAGACCTTCTTCTCGTGCACCAGGATGAAGGGGTTCTCGAGCACGCACTCCATCTTGTCCGGGTTGGTGACGAAGTGCGGCGACAGGAAGCCCTTGTCGAACTGCATGCCCTCGACCCAGTTCACCTCCGTGTCGAGGCTCTTGCCCTCTTCGACGGTGATCACGCCGTCCTGACCGACGCGTTCCATGGCGTCGGCGAGGATCTTGCCGATCTCCTCGTCGTTGTTGGCAGCGACGCTGCCGACCTGGGCGATTTCCTTCTTGCCGGCCACCTTGGTGGCCTTGCCCTTCAGCTCCTTGACCACCGCCTGCACGGCGCGCTCGATGCCGCGCTTGATGGCG
This sequence comes from Planctomycetota bacterium, assembly GCA_041398565.1. Taxonomy (GTDB): domain Bacteria; phylum Planctomycetota; class UBA1135; order UBA1135; family UBA2386; genus DATGPD01. The sequence continues at coordinate 93,749 of JAWKUN010000003.1, forward strand.
ACGGGATTGGCGCCGGCGGCGACGTTCTTCAATCCTTCCTCGAAGATGGCTTCGGCGAGGATGGTCGCGGTCGTCGTGCCGTCGCCGGCGACGTCCGAGGTCTTGCTCGCCACTTCCTTGACGAGCTGAGCGCCCATGTTCTCGTACTTGCCTTCGAGCTCGATCTCCTTGGCGACGGTCACGCCGTCCTTGGTGACGGTGGGGCTGCCGAAGGACTTCTCGATGATGACGTTGCGGCCGCGCGGGCCGAGGGTGACCTTGACGGCGCGGGCGAGCTTGCGGACGCCATCGCGAATGCGTTCGCGGGCTTCCTGGTCGTAGGCGATCTTCTTGACGGCCATGATCGTGTCTCCTGGTGGGGTTACGCCGGAGCGGTCACTGGATGATGGCGAGGATCTCGTCCTCGCCAAGGATGAGGAAGTCCTCGCCGTCGAGTTGGATCTCGGAGCCGGCGTAGGACGAGAACAGGACGCGGTCCTTCGGCTTCACGGTGAACGGGGCGCGCTCACCGTTCTCGAGCGCACGGCCCTGACCGACGGCGATCACGGTGCCCTCCTTCGGCTTCTCCTTGGCCGTGTCGGGGAGGATGATGCCGCCCTTGGTCACTTCGTCGGCGTCGGAACGCTTGACGAGGATCTTGTCGCCGAGAGGGACGATCTTGGTCGCGGTGGAGGTCGAGGTCTTTGTCTTGGTCATTGCGAGACAGCTCCTGGGGTTGGGTTCACGTGAGAGAGAAGACGGTGCGGGGCGGCGGGGTCAGCTCGAAGGAGCGGGCCCGCGGCCACCGAAGTTGCGCTGAATGAGCTCTGCCAGGCACAGGCGGAGTCCGGTGAGATCGAGAGGCTTGCGCAGGAACGTGTGCACGCCGAGCGCGAAGGCCACCGAAGTCTCCTCGGGGGTGGCTTGGCCGGACATCAGGATCCAGGGCAAGGGGCCCTTCTCGCGCGCGATCGCGCGGTACACGTCGATGCCGGTCATTCCGGGCAGGTGCATGTCCAGCAGCGAGAAGTCCACCGGGACGCGCCGTGCGATCTCGACGGCCTCGGGCCCCGTTCCGACCGGGTGCACCGACCAGCCGTTCGCGGCGAGGACCTCGACCAGGCAGCGTCGCAGCGCTGTGTCGTCCTCGGCCAGCAGCACAGAAAACCGCTTGTCCATGTCGGATCGCCCGGACCATCGCAACCGTCGTACCACGGCAGCCACGACGCCACGCCCAGACGCGGCGGGGGGCGGCGGTCGGCTTCGACGAGCACAACGGGGCTGGGTTCAGGCCCCTTGCGGGCTCACCAGAGGTGCTCGCGCGGCGCCCTGCGATTCGTGTGGCTCGGAACCGTGCGAGCAAGCCTGACAGCGTGGCAGCGCTTGCGCCGTGTCGATCTGTCAAGCTGGCACGGCCCCGGACCTAGCGCCCCCGACCGAGAACCCTCGCGGCGCCAGCCGTCCGATCCATGCGGGGGGGGGCCACCTGTGGGGTCTTCAGAGCATGGGCCGCTCCCGTAGGGCCGGCACCGAAAGGCCCTTGCCAGCAGCCGGACGGGACTACTCCTCCTCTTCGTCCTCGTCCTCGTCCTCGTCTTCGTCCTCGTCTTCGTCCTCCTCCTCGTCGCCCTCCTCGTCGAAGTCCTCGTCGTCGAGACCTTCGTCGTCCCAGCCCTCCTCGTCCTCTTCTTCCTCGTCCTCCTCGACGTCCTCCTCTTCTTCCTCGTCCTCGACGTCATCGAGGTCGTCGTCTTCCTCTTCGTAGGAAGCGAGGATGCGGTCCCAGTCGGAGACCTCGATCACCGCGTTGCACGACATGCAGATGCCGTCGTTGTCACGCAGGTCTTCGATGTCCTCCAGGGTGCGGTAGACGCGACCACACTCCTCGCAGCGAATGACCTTGCCCATGTCAGTCCCGAGTCATGTTGTGTTGGGTTTGGCGCGGCACCCGAAGGTGGCGACGCCGTGCGCCGCCGCGGACCCGAGTACCTGACGGCCGACTTCCATAACACGGCGGCGAGCCGACGAAAAGACTTCCCCCCGACTACCTCGGAGCGTCCTCCGCCCGATTCGATCCAGCCGGCAGCCGCCGAATGTCGAAGTCGGCGACGTGCGTACGCCGCTGACGATCTTCGCGCTCGGGCTCGGTGCTTGCTTGGCGTTGGGGCTGATGATGCAGCACCTCCTGCGCGTTTCCCAGGAGCGAAACCCGGCGCCGGTGCTCGTCGAGGTGAACCGGATCTTCGGTCCGCGACTCGACTGCGACGCGCGGATGAAGACGGCGCGGCGGCCGGACGGCAAGGTCGTCGAGCTGACCATCCGCCCGCTGCTGACCGGTGTCGCTCGCGACCTCGCCCGCGAGATCGGTGGCTTCGTCTGGCGCAGCAACCAGGACCCCGAGCTGTCCGGCGTCGAGATCCTGTGCGAAGACCCGCTGGGGGCCCTGGGCGAGCGCATCCTGATCGAGCGGCCGTCGTCGCTGAGGACGCCGGCGCACACGGGCCCGGGCTCGGCGGGACGCGCGACCGAGGCACCCACGCCGCCGGCCGGCGGGGCCGCACGCCCCGCCGAGCCAACCCCGGCGCCGGCCGAGACCGCACCGGCGGCCCCGAAGCGCTGAGCTCGGTCGAGTCCGTCTGCGGTCGAACCTGGCGGGCGGCGGTGGCACCATGGGGTGGCCCGCGGTCGTGGCGGGTCGACCCCCCATGCTCTGCGCCCTCCTTCTCTCGCTGCAGGCACCCGAGCCGGCGTTCGTGGTGCACAACCCGTCGGCGCTGGCGCAGGATGCCGTGCTGGTCGCCTCGCTGCCGCTGCCACGGCACTGGCAGGCGCGCGATTTGGCCGAGCTGCGGGTGGGCGACGACGCTGCCGTGTGGACGCCGCTGCAGCGTTGGCCCGACGGCAGCCTGGCGCTGGTGCAGGTGCACTGGCGCACCCACTTGGCCGGCGCGGCGCGCGTGCGATCCGCGGTGCACTGCCTGCCGCGGGCGCGGGCCGCTCCGCCGCCTGCCGCCGTGGACGTCGCTGGGTCCTGGCCGTCGCCGCTGCCGCTGCACACCGAGCTGGTCGACCCATGGGGACGCGTCCACACCACGAGCCTGCGCCTCGCACGCGCGCGCGACGCGGGCTTCGTGCACGAGCGCGAATTCGAGGGGGTGCACGTGTCGGCCGACAGCGGCAGCTCGCTGCTCGGGGCAAGGGTCTTCCTGGCCTGGTGCGGCGCCGAGCGCGCCGGCGAACTGACGGTCGTGCTCGACAACGGCCGCTGCCGAGATGCTGGCTCGGTGGGGCCGGTCCGCTTCACGCGCTTCTCCATCGTGGTCGGCGACGAGCGCCTGCGCCTGCGGCCGCGCTGGGCTGTCGAGAACCTCCTGCGGCCACCCGTCGCGGTCGATGACGACGGCGCCTCCGGCTACCGCCAGGACCTCCTGGGTCCGTCGCCGTTCCTCTACCTGGGCGACGGCACGGCCAAGGCCTTTCGCTTCGATGCTGCTTGGGATGTCGGCGACGCGACCGCCGGAGCGGCGCTCGCCGAGCGCGTCGACCATGCGGCCTACGCCTTCGCCGATCTCGACTGGGTGCGCGCGACGGGGGTGTTCGGCGTGCACGGCGGGCCGGCGCCGTTGGCCAGCGCCACCGACGATCTCGCAGCGGCGGCCGTCGGCGAGTGGCAGCGCGACGCCGAGTTCGGACCGTTCGGTGGCTTCGGCGACACCAAGGAGGCGGTCGCGCTCGGCTCGGCTCGCCAGGGACCGTCCGCCTTGCACAACGTGTTGCGGTGGCGTTCGCGTGACCTCCTCGAGATCGCGCGCGCGCAGGTGCTGCAGGGCCTGTTGCGTCCTCTGCCTGGTCACATCGCGCGCTTGCCCGACGCGTCGCGCGGGCTGCGCCAGGGTCTGTCGGAGCGCGCCGTGCAGCAGCCGCACGGCTTCGAGCCGCTCGAGTACGAGGGGATCAGCGTCGACCTGCTGTACGACGCGTGGTGGCTCACCGGCGACGTGCTGGCGCGCGAAGAGCTCGGCCGCACCGGGGCGGCGGTGCGCCGGCTGCTCGACCGGCTGCCCTTCGCGACCAGTCGGGGCGAAGGACTCTGCGCTCGCGCACTGGTGGCGTGTGCGCTGGCCACCGGCGACGCCGACCTGCTCGCCTGGACCGCCCAACGCATGCGCGCGGTGGTGCTGCCCCGCCTGCGCGTGTCGCCGCTGGTGGCGTTGGCGCAGCCGCCGCACCCCCAGGCCTTCGATGGCGCGGTGCCCTTCGATGCACCCTGGCAGATGGCCGCGCTGGTGTGCGGCCTGCACGCACTCTTCGTCGCCACCGACGCGCAAGAGTTCGCCGACGCCGCCGTCGAGGTGGCGCGGCGCATGGCCACGCACGGTTGGGTCGAGGGGCGTGGACCCAAGTACCTGATGCACGCCACCGACCCGCGGGTCTTCTGTCTGCCGCGCGCCCACGACCCCTTGCAAGGCACCGCGCGGTTCGAGCTCGGCGCGTTCGTGCTGGCGCGCGAGCTGGCAACCGACGACCTCGAGGCGCAGTCGCTCTTCGCGCGCCGGGCCCTCGCGATCGCCGACGCCGCCCGCACCGCCGGCGTGTGGAACCCCGCCGCGCGCGCCGACCGCTGGATGCAGCTGTGGCTGGATCGGCACGAGCGCAGGGAGTGAGGGAGTGGTGGATGTGTGAGGCCGCGCGCGCCGCGTCGGGTGGTGACCCGTAGACTCGTCGTCTCCGACGCAGACGAAGATGGGTGCCCTCGACCAGGACGACGTGCGGTTCTACGACAGCGAGGAACGCTGCGTCGCCGAGCGACCCAGCCGGCAGATCGGCGCAGTTCCGCGACGCATCGCGGTGCGCTTGGCGCGGATCGTGCGACGTGCCGACGAGTGGGTGTTCGGGGACGAGATCGACGCCGATCTCCGCGGCATGCGTCGCCACGTCAAGACCGAACGCACCGAGGCTGCCTGGTGGCGCCTCGAGGTGGAGTTGGACTGCGGCGTCCCCGCCGTGAAGCGTGCCGTCGAGCCGGGCCACCACGTCGTGATCGCGGAGTACCCGTGGTCGAGCGCCTGGTGCGCAGTTGCGCGTCTGCGGACCGCCAGCAACGACGGCAAGCAGGCGGCGATCGAGGCATGGAACGCGGCGACGCCGGCCGACCTCGTGCGCAGCGCCGAGACCGCCCGCAAGGAACCGTTCGTCTCCGACAGCCGCTACTTGGTGGCCGCGGTCTCGGAGCCGGGCATCGTCGCCGACGCCGAAACGACGCGCGCCCGTCGCCGCGCCGAGCAGTACGTGCTCGGGTTGTGCGCCGACGCGGATGCGGTGCGCGACGCGCTCATGCAGGACGAGAAGCTGAACGACCTGGTTCGCCTGGCTGCGTCCGGGCGGATGCGCGACCGCCGGGTGAAAGACGCCGACGCCAGGATGGTGCCCTATTGGGCCAGCGACGAGGCGGCGATCGCGAGTGTCAAGGACCTCGCCATCCAGCAGGCGCTCGCCGGCCCGGTGTCGGCGAAGGACACCACCTACTTCTACCACCGTCCCGTGCGCGACCTGGCCGCCAAGATCTTCGAGGACCACCTCAGTCGCCTTCGCAAAGTGGCGCTGCGTGCGCGGGCGCCGGAGCCGCGCCGGTTGCGTCGGGGTGCTGGACCCGAGGCAGGCTCCGAAGTGGCGCCGGTGTTGCTTGACGTGGACGCCGTGATCCAGGCGGTCGCGCAGCGCCTCGCGGAGAACGAGGAGAGTCGCTTGGAGGCGGCGAGGTTGCTCGTGCAGCAGAACTTGCACCTCGTCCTCGGCGACTGACACCTAGGCCGCGAGCGCCCTGCGGTCGTCCGCGCCGCCCTTCGGCGCGGCGTGGGCGAGGAAGCGCCCGCCGTGCCGCAGCGGCTGATGCCGCGCCACCCGCGCCTCGACCTCGAACTCGGTCGCGAACGTCACGCGGTCGCCGCGCGCCAGCACGCCGACGCCATGCATCGGCAACAGACCCGGGCGCGTCAAGGGTCCGTTCGGCAGCAGCGCCGGCCGCGTTTCGCCGGGCTTGGCGTGCACCGTGAGCCGCACCACTTCTTCGACGCCGAACACCTGCGCCGCGACCGCCTGGGGCACGCGCAGGCTGCGCAGCGCATGGTTCACGCCGATGTAGTGCGGCGTGGCCCGCGCGACTTGCCGGCGCAGGTCCTCGGCCTCGGCGCGCACGTCGTTCGGCAAGTCCGCCTGCGGGTCGCCGAGGGCCGCGGTGAGGAGGACGTGGCGGGCGAAGCTCGCCGGCTGCGCGCGCAGGTTGAGGCTGAACAGCAGCGAGCGCGCCTGCTCGTCGGCCTTGATCTTGGTGCTCGGGTCGATCGCCATCGCCTTGTGTGCGGCCTCGGCGTGCCGCCGCACCTCCTCGGGCCACGGCGCCGGCAGGTGACGGAGCGTGTCGGCGACGACGACGTTCGTCATCCCCAGCCACACGAGATCCGACTCCGCCTGCCGCTGGTGCGCCGTGGCCTCCGCGGCGCTGAACGCCAGGTCAGAGGTGTGCAGGGGTGCATCCGGAATGGTGAGCACGCGCACGTCGCGTCCGAGCACCTCGCCGAGGGCGTCGCCGAGTGCCGCCAGCATGGTCCACGCCGTCCACTCGGCGAGGTCCGGCAGGTGGTTGTTGCCGGTCTTGGTCGGGTTGGCGGCCTTGCCGCCGCCGAGCGGCACCGCCAGCACGAGCGGGCTGGTGCGCTCCGCCACCTGCTGCAAGGTGAGGCGCATCGCCCCCTCGGTGGCCGGGTCGCCGAAGCCGGAGCGACTGCGGTAGGTGGAACCACGGCGCAGCACGGTGAGCGCGTTGCCCCACGCGGCTCGAGCACCGCCGGGCTCGAGTCCACGGGTGTAGTCGCGCACCTGGGTGTGGCGCAGCGTCTGCAGGTCGCGCCGGATCTGCTCGAGTTCGAACGCGCTCAGCTCGCGTGCGGGCGGCGTGTCCAGCGGGTCGCCGGCCAGCACGCGTGCCACCGCCAGCCGCATGGCCGGGGACTTGTAGACCGTGGCGCCGGCGCCACTGACCGCACTGTGCAGCGCTGCAGGGTCGCGATGGGGAGAGTTGTCTGTCGTCACGAGTGGTCTCCGAGGGCTGTTCCGCGACGCGGGCCTGCCCTTCGGCGCGGCGTCGAGCAGTGCGATGGCGACTGCTGCCGCTGTCTGCCGTTTCCCCTCGGCAGGCCTAAGGGGCTGTAGGTGAGGTGGTTGGGCCTGATCAGGGGAATCGGCAGGAGGGCTCGGCCGCACCTCGCGGCGGCGCCCTGAAGGTCCTCTCGCATGGTGCGAGGGGGTGCTCGGGCGCGGCTCCTGATCGACGACCCATGAACACTTCCGCCGATCCGCGCCAGTCGATGGCGCACCTGCCTTCCCTTCTGCAGCGTCCGCTCACCTGGATCACCGGCAAGCCGCTGCGCGGCCAGACGCCGCTGTTCCGTTGGAACCCGTGGTCGCGGACCTTCGCTGGGCTCCTGACGCTCGCCTTGGGCGTCACTGCCAACCTGGTGGCACTCGCCCACGGTGGCCTCGCGTCGTTCCTGCTCCTGCCCGGCTTCCTGTTCACCACCGGCGGCCTGCGCGCGCTCTACCTCGAGATCGCTCACAACGCGGTGCACCACGCCTTCAGCCGGAGCCGGGCTCTCGACCGCTTCGTCACCGAGCTGTTCACCACGCTCACGCTCATGAACGGGTACCAGGTGTTTCGGCGCGAGCACGTGCGCCTGCACCACGGGCGCAACGGCACACTCGAAGACCCCGACTACCGTGCGCTGTTGGCGTGGGGCTTCACGCCCGGCCTGCCGCTGGCCACCCTGCGTCGGCGCGCCGTCTTGGCGCTCTTCCACCCGCGCGTGCATGTGTCCTACCTGATGGCGCGCCTGCGTGCGAACTTCCTCGAAGGCCCCGGCTGGCGGCGCGCCGTCGCTGCGATCTGGCACGGCGGTTTGGTCGGCGGCGTTGCGCTGCACGGCGCCTGGGCCCTGTTGGTAGTCGGCTACCTGCTGCCGCTCGTGTTCGGCTTCCAGGTCAGTTCGCTCCTGCAGATGCTGGCCGGCGAACATCGGTGGGGCCTCGACACGCCTAGCGGCCCGGCGCGCTTGCGCGCGCTCACCTACGGTCGTTTCCTCGGCGACCCCTGGCCGAAGGGGCTGGACGCGCGGTGGACCGCGCGGCTGCGTTGGTTCGCGCGCCTCGTCTTCTTCCACCTGCCGGCGCGGGTCTTCGTGTTCGTGGGCAACGACATCGGCCCGGCGCACGACGTGCATCACCGGCGGCCGAACTTCGACTGGCCGAACGCAGCCTATGCCCGCGAGGAACTGCGGGCGCGCGGTGAGCTGCAAGACGCGGACGACGTCTGGGGCTCGCTGGTGGAGCTGGTCGACGTCACCTTGCGCGGGATGAGCGTCCGGGGTCGGTCGACCGACGCGCGGGAGATCGCGGCGTGACCCCCGCGTCGAGGCGCGTCCCGGCGTATCCGGTGACGTGTCCGAAGGGGTCGGCTGTCGCCGCCGGCTCGCGCCTGGCACAATGCCGGCATGACCACGGCCCACGATCTCGACGCGCGTGACGCCCGCATCGTCACCGACGCCGCAGTGCGGTTCGGCAAGCCCGTGATCCGCGGCACGCGCATCACGGTCGCCGAGGTGGTCGGCCGGCTGGCGTCGGGCATGTCGCACGCCGAGGTTGCCGCCGACTTCGGGATCGAACTCGAAGACGTGCAGGCAGCGCTGGCCTACGCGGCTCGTTCGGTGGCGAACGAGCAGCGGTGGGCGGAGTGAAGCGAGTCCTGCTCGACGAGAACCTCGGTCGCGGGGTCGCGGACTGCCTCCGCGCAGAAGGCTTCGACGTGACCACTCTCGGGGAGGCTGGCCTGCGGGCGGCGAGCGACGATGCCGTCTTCGCCTACGCGCGGTCCGACGACCGGATCCTGGTGACTCTCGACCTCGACTTCTCGAACGTGCATCGCTTTGCGCTCGGCGGCCACGCCGGCATCGTCGTCGGACGCTTCCGCAGCGACACGAGTCCGAGTGTCATCGGTGCTCGGCTCGTCGAGGTCTTCCGGCGCTTGACCGACGCCGACCTGCGCGGCAACCTCGTCATGGTCTCGCCCTCGTTGCTGCGGATCCGACGCTATGATCTCGACGATGGCTGAGTCCTGATAGGTGGAGCCGCACATGTCAGAAGGAGAGACGTCGAGTCGGAGTCTGCACGTCGTGCAGATCGTCGCGGACGGCTGCTCCGGAACCGGGTGCGTGGTCGGGCCGGACCTGGTGCTGACGGCCCTGCACATCGTCTGGCCGGACTTCGACGCGGGTGGCACGTTGGCGTCCGAGATTCGGGCAGGTGGCAACGAGGCTGACTTGGTCTGGCCGAGCCATGGGAACGTCGGGAAGGACTCGCTGGACGCTGCGCTTCTACGCTGGCGTGACTCGGTCCGAACCTCGCATGCCGAGGTGGACGGCGTGTGGAGCGACGGTGCGCGCTACCGTTCTTTCGGGTTTGCGGGTTCGGTGGAAGGCGACAGCTGGGTCGATCTTCAGGGCGGGACTCTCCCACACGCGTCTCGCACGGACATGGGGCACGTCACCTCCGTCCAGCGACCTGTCTCCTCCGAGGATTGGAGCGGTGTCTCGGGAGCACCCGTGCTGGTGGGCGACCAGGTTCGCGGAGTTGTGGTCCTGCGCCAGAGCAACTGGCCGCAGAAGCTCGATGTTGTGCTCGCGAGGGCTCTCCTCCGCGATCCGGCGTTCGGCAAACTCGTCCCACCGGACAGGAGGCGGCCGTTGATCACCGTCATCGACGAGCTCGCGAAGAGGGAAGGCGTGCGCGAAGCCCTCAAGGCACAGCCGCCGCACTCGGTGGAGTCGATGACTGACCTGCCGTGCACCGAGAGCCTGACCTGGGTGGCGGCAGCGCACGGCGACGCTCTGAAGATGGTCCTGAGCGACGGCATCGAGGCGAAGCGGACGGTCTGTGCCGACCTCTTTCGGTTGGCTCGGCTGCTTGCGGCGTACCACGGCCCCGTCGTGTGGCGGGAAGAGGATGGCTTGTGCCACGTCACGGCAATCTCGAGCGCCGGCGTCGAACTCGCGCGCGCGCGGCGTGATGGCACGATTGCACAGTTCGTGCCGGTGGAAGCCGTCGAGCGCATGCCTTCGCCGAGAGACGAACTGCGCGTCGGTCCGGGACCCGACGTCGGCCCGTCGAGCGACGCGGGGGAGATGGTGCATCGTCACCTGTGCGAGAAGTTCGGCTGGCCGGATGCGACGAAGCCCCAGGTCGATGCCTGGCTCGGTGCCCTCCGTCGCTCCGCCGAGCAGCATGCGCGCCACTACTTCGTCCACTTCGGTCCGGAGACGTCCCAGCGGCCTGGCTTCGATGCGAGCTTGCGCGCTCTGACCAAGCTGTACCGGAACTTGCCCGTCTTCCGTCGCCACGATCCGGAGGCCGACAGCGAGGAACTCGCCGGCCTGTTGATCCTCAACTCGATCTCCGTCGCGCAGCAGAAGCTGGAACGCGCATGACCCGCTCCTTCCTCGCCGACGCCGGCAAGCCCTATCCTCTCGAACCCCGAGGCCCCTTCACGACTCGCGCCCACGTCTTCGAGCAGGACGACATCGACGTGATCGATGCGGCCCTCGGCGCCAACCGGCCGCTGCTCCTGCGCGGTGAACCTGGCACGGGCAAGACGCAGCTCGCAGAGGCAGCGGCCAAGGTGCTCGGTTGCCCGCTCGTGACCAAGACCGTCGACGGGCGCACCGAGGCGCGCGAGCTGCAGTACGAGGTCGACTACGTCTTGCGTCTGGCCGAGGCGCAGGTGCATGGAGTGCTGCGCGTGCAGCCCGAAGGTGAGCCACGCCAGCACCGCAAGCAGCTCGAAGAGGATCTGCACCTGCGCCACTTCACGCGCCCGGGTGCGCTCTGGTGGGCCTTCGACTGGGCGAGCGCGGCGAAGCTGACCCTCGCATCCACGGTGAGAACAACGCACCTGTGCTGGATGCGATTGCGTGGTACGCGGGCAACAGTGGCGTTGGGTTCGAGTTGGAGAACGGTGCGGCGTCAAAGGGGTGGCCGGAGAAACAGCACGAGCACGAGCGCGCCGGCACACGGCCTGTCGCACGCAAGCTGGCCAACGACTTCGGTCTTTTCGACATGCTGGGCAACGTCTGGGAGTGGTGCGAGGACTGGCTAAAGGACTACGTCGGTGACTTCCAGGTCGATCCGCGTGGTCCGAAGCGCGGCGGCTACCGCGTGCTGCGCGGCGGCTCGTGGCTCTCGCTCGCCCGCCTCGTGCGGGCGGCCGACCGGGGCGGCGACTCGCCGGACATCCGCCGCGGGTTCATCGGCGTCCGCCTCTCCCGAGGTCAGGAGTGAGCTCCGGGGGCGGAGCCCGCATCGGCGGCGGAGCCGCCGGCTCGGCGCGCGCGGGACGCGCGCGCCGAGGTGCGGGACGCAACTGCAGCGCCGCGCGGAACGCGGCGCCGGTGCCCGAACGGACAGAGCCGAACGTTGATCTCGGTGCTCGTCTGGTCGTCGAGCCGACGTTGGTGATGTGGCTCCTCGCCACGCCGGGCCGGACGCGATCAAGCCGGCCTCGCCATCGGCGCTGGCCTCGCGGCAGCCTACCCAGGCGCACGATCGGCAGCACAGCCTCCCGACCGCCGGTTTGACTCCGGCCCGCCCGTGGTGTCCGCTGCGCCCATGCAGGCGGACCCCCTTCTGCGCTGGCGCCCGGAGTTTCCGATCAGCGAGCGCACCACGTACTTGGTGAGCAACTCGCTCGGTGCCATGCCGACGCGGGCGCGGGCGCGAATGGCGGCGCACCTCGATCAGTGGGACGAGCGCGGGGTGCGCTCGTGGGCGGAGGGGTGGTGGGTGGCGCACGACGAGATCGCGCGGCCGCTCGAGCGCATCCTGGGCGTCGACGCGAACACGGTGTCGATGCACCAGAACGTCGCGGTCGCCAGCCAGATGATCCTGTCGTGCTTCGACTTCTCCGGGCCGCGGCGCAAGATCGTGCTGCTCGACAGCGAGTTCCCGTCGCTGCTCTACCTGTACGAATCGCAGCGGGCACGCGGTGCCGAGATCGTGCGCGTGCCGGCCGACGCGAGCGGGGTCGGCGTCGACCTCGAGCGTCTCTTGGCGGCGATCGACGAGCGCACCCTGCTGGTGCCGATCAGCCACGCGCTGTTCCGCAGCGCCTTCGTCCAGGACGCGCGTGCCGTCGCCGAGCGCGCGCGCCAGGTGGGAGCGTTCCTGATCCTCGACGTGTTCCAGTCGGTGGGCACGGTGCCGCTGCGGCTGGCGGAGTGGGGGGTGCACGCGGCGGTGGGCGGCGCCCTCAAGTTCTTGTGCGGCGGGCCGGGCAACGGCTTCCTCTACGTCGATCCCGGCGAGCGGGCGCGCCTGCGCCCCAGCTTCACCGGCTGGATGGCGCACACCGACCCGTTCGCCTTCGCGCGCACGCACGCGCTGCGCGAGGACGGCTGGCGCTTCTTGCACGGCACGCCCAACGTGCCGGCGATCGCCGCCGGGGTCGAAGGTGTGAAGATCGTGGCCGAGATCGGCGTCGAGGCGATCCGTCACAAGAGCGTGCGCCAGACGGCGCTGCTCGTGGCGCGGGCCCAGCACCACGGCTTCGCGGTGCACGCGCCGCTCGATCCGGCGCAGCGCGGCGGCACCGTGGCGGTGCGCGTGCCGCACGGCTACGAGGTCTGCCAGACCCTGCTCGCCGAGGACATCGTCGTCGACTTCAGGCCCGACGCTGGCATCCGCGTGGCGCCGCACTTCTACACGAGCGACGAGGAGTGTGTCGCCGCCATCGACCGCATGGCCGAGATCGTGGGCAGCAAGGCCTACGAGCGCTTCCTGCAACTCGAGCGCAAGCCGGGTTGAGCCGGTCGGCCATGGCGCTCTACGACATCAGCGAGCCGATCGAGCCGGGCACGGCGGTGTTTCCCGGCGACACGGCGTTCTCGGCCGAATGGATCGCCCGCCTCGAGCGCGGCGACTCGTGCAACGTGTCGACCATGCGCATGTCGGTGCACTGTGGCACGCACGCCGACTCGCCGTCGCACTTCGTGGCCGGGGGTGCCGACATCGCATCGGTCCCGCTCGACGTGTACCTGGGCCGCTGTCGGGTGCTCGACGTGACGGCGCGCGGCGAGCCGCCGCTGGTCGATCCGGCGTCGCTCACCGGCCGGCTCGAAGGTGTCGAGCGCGTGCTGTTGCGCACCAGCCGCCGGCACGACCACCGCCGGTTCGATCCGGCCTTCACCGCGCTCGGACCGGACGCGGCCCGCGTGCTGATCGCGGCCGGCGTGCGCCTGGTCGGGCTCGACACCCCGAGCATGGACCACGCCACCAGCAAGGACCTTCCCACGCACCATCTTCTCGCCCGGCACGGGGTCGCCCTGCTCGAGAACCTCGACCTCGGCCGCGTGCCGGTTGACCCCGAGCGCGGCACCGACTACGAGCTGGTCGCGCTGCCGCTGAAGATCGTCGGCAGCGACTCCGGACCGGTGCGTGCTATCCTCCGCGACCTTTCGCCCGCCGAGTCTCCGTGAGCGCCCCTCCCAAGAAGCATCCGATCAACCCGCCGACCCTGGTCAAGCCGATCGGCTTCGCCCACGGCTGGCTCGTGGTCGACGACACCGGTAGCCGCCGCACGCTCTATCTCGCGGGTCAGTGCGGCTACGACCGGGAGGGCAGGATCGTCGCCGTCGGCGATCTGGTCGGGCAGCTCGACAAGGCCATGGCCAACATCGGCGAAGTGCTGAGCGCCTCAGGCTTGGCCTTCCCCGACCTGGTGCAGCTCAACTTCTACGTGACCAGCCGCGACGACTACACCACCGCGCGCAAGGCGTTCGGCGACGTGTGGCGCCGCTACTGCTCGAGCCACTACCCGGCGATGGCCATGTTCATGGTCGCCGGCCTGTTCGACCCGCAGGCGGTCATCGAGATCCAGGGGATCGCCGCGCGCTGAACGCGCGGCGATCGACGCCGCGGCGTCTACTGCGCCTGCCAGGGGTGCGCGGAGCTCGTCTCCAGCGGGTAGGTGATGTTGGTCGGATCCAGCGTGATCACCTCGAAGTAGAACTGGAAGCGCGGGAACTGGCGGTGGATCGGGATGCTGAACTGCACCACGCCCTGGCTGTCGTGCGCGAACGTGCCGATCTCCCACAGGCTGAGGAAGAAGTTGCCGATCTCGAGGTCGACGATGCCCGGCAGCTGCGAGGGGAAGTTGGAGTTCGACAGCAGCAGCACCGACAGCCAGTTGCTGTCGCCGTAGAGGGTGAAGGCGCCGCTGGTGCCGCGTGGGATGAGGTTCGGTCCGTCGATGGTCACCGGGTGGGTTCCGGTCACCGGCAGCTGCACCGGCGCGGCGGCGCCGACCTCGGTGGTGATCACGAGGTTGGGCGTGCCGATGGCCAGGCCCGCCGGCGGCTGGAACACCAGCTGCGTCGGCGACACCGAGGTGAACGAGGTCACCGGCAGGCCGCCGAGGGTGATGCTGGTGACGAAGTCGAGGTCGGTGCCGGTGACCGTGACCTGCGGCGGCTGGTGCGCGGGGATGCTGGCCGGCGTCAGGTTGGTGACCACCGGCGGATCCATCACCTCCACGTGTCCGGCGACCGCGACGTCGAGAGACTTGCCGGAGCCCGGCGTCACCAGGTAGATCACCGTGCGGTAGTTCGCCGGCCCGTTGCTGACGAAGGACAGCTTGCCGTAGGCGTTCTCGGTGTTGAGGTCGGCGCCGAGAGGGTTGCCGTTGGCCTGGTACGCCTCGATGTCGATGTTCTCGTGCCCGGCGGTGGTGCGGAACCAGGTCGCGGTGATGTTCTCCTGGCCTCCGGCCGAGACGATGCGCAGGTGCTTGCGCGGCTGCGCGCTGGTCAGGCGCGTGGTGAGGACCTCGTGCGCCAGCGCCGAATCGACGGCGTTGTCGGCGCGCATGATGCCCAGTCCGAACTGGTTGCGACCCGCCGCCGCGTTGGTGGTGTTGAGCAGGATCGCCTTGGTCTCCAGCGAAGTCAGCGTGGTGTCGGCCTGCCGCACGAGTGCGGCCGTGCCGGCCAGCATCGGCGACGCGAACGAGGTGCCGCTGCTGGTGGCCACGACGGACTCACCGTCCGGCTGCAGGCTGTGCACGGCGGCGCCCACTGCCGAGATGTCGGGGTAGGACCGGTTGCTGCCGTTGAGCGGGCCGGTGCACGAGAAGCTCGCCACCGCCAGGGAGTTCTTCTCCAGAGCTCCGACTGCCAGGCCATTGTAGGCCGACTGGCTGTTGCTGGTGTTGGTGGCGGAGTTGCCCGCCGCCACGCAGACCAGGACGTTGGAGGTCGAGGCGACGTTGTCGAGGGCCAACTGCACCGGATCGCTCATGTTGGGCGAGCCCGAGTAGGAGTTGTTGGCCACCGAGATGTTGTGCGCCGCGCGCTGCGCGGCGACGTGCTGCCACGCGTTCGCGATGGCCGCGCCGCTGGCGCCGCCGTTCGAGGCCGACGACACGTTGATGGCGTAGAGGAAAGCCTCCGGCGCGAAGCCGTCGTCGGCGCTCGCCGAGGAGATCCAGCGATTGGCGGACGAGCAGCCCGCGACGAACGTGCCGTGCCCGTTGCGGTCCTCGGTGCCCCAGCTGCCGCTGGCGTCGAACTGGCCCTTGATGTAGCTGCCCTGCAGGCCGCCGCCGTTCAGGCTGGTGTTGCCCTGGGGGTAGAAGGCGGCGTGCGGCCGGTTGAGGCCGTTCATGTTGAAGTCGATGCCCGTATCGAGGATCGCCACCGTCTGGCCACGGCCCTTCACCGGCACGCCGTTCACCATGCGCTGGTTGGCCTGGTCGCCGGCGTGGTGCTGCTGGTTGGTCGCGACGTCGAGCCAGGGCATCCAGATGCGGTCTTGCGTCACCTGCTTGACGTTCGGCAGCGCCGGCAGGATCGCGGCGCCGTGCGGCAGGCGCACCGCGGCCGCGTTGATGATCCAATACTGGTGCAGCACCGTGCCGCCGAGGTCGGTCACGGTGCGGACGAAGCTGGCCTGGTCGCGTTCCATCGCAGCGTCCAGCGACCGTACGATCTGCTCCACTTCGGCGGCGGGCCGGCGAGCGTAGATGGCGGCCCGATAGGCTTCGAGATCGAAGCTGCGTTCAGCGAACGTGACGATGAACTGATCGGGGACGACGGTTCCGGTCGCTGCGGTTCCGTTCACTGCGGTCGGAGCCTGCGCGAAGGTCGCCGGTAGGAGGGTCGAGGCGGCGAGGAAGAATGCGGTTCGAGACATCGTTCGAAGATCGATTCGGGACTGGCAGTGGGGAAGGCGAGCAACGAGCCACGCGGCGGTCGCGTCCGGGACCGCACGCCGACACGGAAGTAGAAGGTAGTCTACGTCGAGCCCGCGCCTCGCCAAGGCGGTCGAAGCGCGCAGGGTCCGGGGTGCGGCGTCAGGGCCGCCGCCAGCGTCGCGGCCAACGACACCTACGGAGCGACGCAACTCCGGCGCACGCGGGGGACTAGGCGCGGCCCCGACCCTCCGCCGCCGTCGTCGGCTCGGCCCGCCGCCGCGAGGCTGCCCTCCAAGTCGCGATCCAGCCGGGGGTGTGGCCAAGGAGTGAGGCCGGCTGCCCGGACTCGCCGAAGAACGACGGAGTACCGGATCTTCACCATGGGGACTGTCGCGACCATCCAGCGCAACGTCCGTCCGCCCGCACCCGAGGTGGACGCGACCCCCGTGACTTTCGAGGTCCTCGGGGCGGACGAGTCGAGACAGCTGGTCTCGGAATGGGACGCCTGCGCCAGCCTGGCCGCCGGCAATCCGTTCCCGCAAACGCCGTGGTTCGCCTCCGCGGTCTGGCTCCAAGCTGCTGCGAGTGGCGAGATGTGCCTGGCGACGGGACGCGACGCCAGCGGGACGCTGCAGGTGGTGGCGCCGTTCGTGCTGGCGCGCCCGCGGGTGCCCTACTTCGGCCTGCGCACCCTGCGGCCGCTGGCGTTGCACTGTCAGGAGATCTCGGGGTTCGTGGTCGGCAACGCCGACCGCGCGCGCGCGACGCGATGGATGGTGGAGCAGGTGCTCTCCGGGCAGCCGACCTGGGACGTGCTGCACTTCGATGCCATCGACCCGGCCAGCAGCCTGTTCGCGTCGTTGATCGACGTGGCGGCGAACACCGGCATGCAGGTGCTCTGCAGCGCCCCCTTGCCGACTCCGGTGCTCACGCCGGTCAGGCGCGGACGGATCGATCTGCCGGGTCCGAGCAGCCGGTTCCGCCGCAACATCCGCCGCGCCTGGCGCCTGGCGCGCGAGTCCGGGCACGAGGTGACGTGTCGCGAGATGTCGTGGGAGTGGTGGGAACACGCGCCGGCGATCGCCGAGATCTACCGTGAGCGCTGGGGCGAGGGCGAGGGGCCCGGTAGCGGCTACGCGCTGCACGATCCGGTGGCGCAGGAGGTCTTGGACCTGCTGTTCTCGCGCCTCGACCGCTACTTCCGTGCGCACCTGTTCGGCGCGTTCGTCGAGGGACAGTTGGCGGCGTACGTGATCTGCTTCCGCAGTGGCCGCGAGGTCACCCTCTGGAGCGCATGCATGGCCGAACGCTTCCGCGAGCTGAGCGTGGGCATGTTGCTCTGGGACCACTGCCTGCACGAGATCGCGGCGTGGCCGGACGTCGACCGAATCAACTTCGGCAAGGGTGGCGACCGCTACAAGCTCGACTGGAGCGACTCCACCTACTCGGTGTGCGAGGTCGCCGTGGTGCGCGCGCGGGGATGGCGCCGCCGCCGGGCCCTGCGCCTCTTCGGGCAGCTCGGGCCACTGCCCTCCTCGCGCTGAGCCCGGACGACCGTCGTCTGGCGTGGCTCGGAGACCGGAGGGCCGGTGCTCCGAGCCTTGATCGGCGTTGCTGGCGATCGCCTTCGCGATCGCGAGCCTTCGGCTCAGAAGAACGTCGTCTGGCCGCGGTTGCTGTTCTCGATCGGCGGCACCGGGTTGAACGGGTCGATGGTGATCGCCTGGAACAGCAGGCCGATGCCGGCCGGCAGGCTGGTCGGCAGGTTGAGGGTCACTCCCCAGGTGCCGCGGTTGTCGTTGGTCAGCACCGCGAGCTGGAACAGCTCGGCGAAGTTGTTGCCCATGTCCAGCGACACCACGCCGGGCCAGTTGCTGGGGGCGGGGTTGGTCGACGTGAACAGCACGGTCACCCAGTTCTTGTCGCCGACGCCGGACACGTCGGTGGGGAAGCCGCGGGCCGAGAACGGCGGCGCCGACAGGACCATCGGGTGCACGCCGTCGACGGTGAGCTGCATCGCGTTGCTGGTGCCGGCGGTGTTCGACGCCGTCACGTTGTGCGT
This sequence comes from Planctomycetota bacterium, assembly GCA_041398565.1. Classification (GTDB taxonomy): domain Bacteria; phylum Planctomycetota; class UBA1135; order UBA1135; family UBA2386; genus DATGPD01. The sequence goes on from JAWKUN010000003.1 coordinate 112,078, forward strand.
GCCGATGTCGAAGGGGCCGGGCACCGCGAACTGCACCTGCGTCGGCGACAGCACCGTGAAGCTGGTGATGTCGGTGCCGGCGACCGTGATGCGGTTGATGGTGTCGAGCAGGGTGCCGTCCAGGGTCACGACCCCCGGGGTCGGGTTGGTCACCGAGGTCGGCGCGATGGCCGTCAGCGTCGGCGGCTGCGTCGCCAGCAGGCTGCCGACGCCGGAGATGGCGAAGTCGACGTTGCGGGAGGCGGTCGCGTTCACCCAGGTGACCTCGGCCGTGAACGTGCCGGGCGTGAACACCACGTAGTTGATCTTCTCGTAGCTGTTCAGCGTGTTGAGGTCCTGACCGACGACGTTGTTGTTGCTGTCGCGCAGGCGCAGGTCGAGGTTGTCGATGGTGGATCCGGGCGGGTGCATCCAGGCGATGGCGATCGTCTGCTGGCCGGAGCCGACCGAGAACTGCCGGCGCCAGACCGGCGCGGCCGCGGTGAGGCGGGCGGTGCCGAAGTCGTGCTGCAGCGCCGCACCGACCGAAGCGTCGATGTCGAGCATGCCGAGGCCGTAGGTGTTGCGCGAAGTCTGCACGTGCTTGGTGCGCGCCAGCAGGATCGCCTTGGCTTCGGTGGCGGTCATCGCCGGGTCGACCTGGCGCACGCAGGCGGCGCCGCCCGCGACCATCGGCGAGGCCATCGACGTGCCGCTGAAGCTGGCGCCGCCGGTGGAGTCGATCAGGGTCGAGACGACGCTCACGCCCACGGCGCTGATGTCGGGGTAGGTGCGTCCGAAGCTCGCCAGCGGCCCGGTGCAGGAGAAGCTGGCGACGGTGAGCGAGTTCTTGTTCAGCGCGCCGACCGCCAGGCCGTTCCAGGCGTTCTGGCTGGCGGTGGTGTTGGCGCCGTTGTTGCCCGCCGCTACGCAGCACAGGATGTCGGAGTTGTAGGCGGCGCTGTCCAACGCCATCTGGATCGGATCGGTGAGCGACGGCGAGCCGCTCATCGAGTTGTTGGCGACCAGGATGTTGTCGGCCACCGCGCGCGACGCGGCGAGCTGCCAGCCCTGCACGATCGTGTTGGTGTTGCCCGCGCCGCCGTCGCTGGCGACCTTGATGCTGACCAGGTGGGCACCAGGGGCCATGCCGCGGTACGTCGGGTAGTCGCTCGCCACCGAGCCGCTGACGTGCGTGCCGTGGCTGTGGCCGTCCTCGGTGACGTTGCCCAGCGCGGCGACGCCGTAGGCCCCGAGCAGGCGGCTGCCGTTGAGACCGCCACCCTGGGTGTTCGACTGGTTGCCGCCGATGTAGTAGGCCGGGTTGGGCCGACCGGTGGTCTGGAACAGGCGGTCGGCGCCGGTGTCGAGCACTGCCACGGCGACGCCGGTGCCGGTCACGAACGCGCCGCCGGTCGTCTGCCGCAGGTTGGCTTGGTCGGCTTCGTGGTGCGTGGCGTTGCGCGCCGTGTTGTTGACGACCGTGTAGACGCGGTTCGGCTGCACGTCCTTCACGTTCGGCAGGCGGCGTAGCGCCTCCACCTTGTCGGCCGCGATCCGGTCGACGCAGGCGCCGTTGATGATCCAGTACTGGCCGACCACGTCGCCGCCCAGGCCGCGCACGTCGCGGACGAAGTCGGCTTGGTCGCGCTCGACCGCGGACTCGAGCCCGCGCACGATGGCGTCGATCTCGCCGGCCGGGCGTCGCTGGTGGACGGCTTCACGAAACGCGTCGAGCGTGAACGAACGGTTGGCGAACACCACCACATAGCTGTCGGGGACGACGTCGTCCGTGGTGGTTTGGGTGAACGTCGGCTGCTGCGCCGCGGTGACGGCCGCCAGCAGCGAGAAGGCGAGAGCGAAACGCATCGGGAGTTGCTATCTGGGAGTGGAGAACTTCGGGTTGGACGAAACGCCGCACGGTCCTTGTTCCCGACTGCTTTGTGCTGGCGCACGGCAGCCGCTGGACGAGCCTGTGGGTCGGGCGGGACAAGGCACTCGGCGAGGTCGCTTCGAGTGCCGCGCCGGGCCGAAGACCCGAGCGCGACGATCGGTCGTAGAGGCAGACGTCGAGAAGTGTCGCCCGAAACCGCGCGCAGGGCTACCCCGGCTCCGTGCCGGAGGGGATCATTCGCCGGTCTCATGGCGACATCTTGCTCGCGTCGGTCGTGCTTGGGTGGGCTTCTCAGTCCAGGAGGACCCTCGCCGCGCTGTTGCTGCGGCGCTCCGCCATCGTTGCGTCTCTGCGTATTCGCGCTGCTGTTCCTGGTTGCGGTCGCGTGTGCGGGGTCGCCGAGCGGCGACCGTCGTGGCGTGCGCACTGTCGTCGAGCTGCTCGGCGCCGGCTTCGTGAGGTTCGAGGACCGACGGATCCCGACCGACACCTTCTTGCTGGAGATGCGCGAGCGCGTGCGCCTCGCCGATGGTGAGCCGAGCCGCCTCCCCGCGGTGCACGTGCGCGCGGATCCCGATGCGCCGCTCGGCCCGATCGACGGGTTCCTGCAGGGTCTGCGCACGGCCGGCGTGCGCTACGTGGTGCTCGAGTGACGGCGGCACGCCTGCCGCGCACGTCGCCCCCGGGCCTGGTGGTCTTCGACGTGGACGGCACTCTCCAGGACACGTGTCTGTGGTGGCCGAAGGTGCTCCGTCAGGGGCTCGCCGCGTTCGCGGCGGAACGAGGTTTCGTGGCGCGTCTGCCCGACGACGCCGCCGCGAACGCCGTCATCGGCAAGCGTGACGCCGAGGTGTGGGGGGCCTTCCTGCCGCCGGAACATCACGATCTGTGGCCCGACTTGCGCGCCGCGGTCGTGCCCGTGGAGGCCGAAGTGGTGCGCGGCGGCGCCGACTTCGCCTTCCCCCGCGCCCGAGCCCTCCTCGGGATCCTGCGGGCCGCGGGCGTCACCACGGCTCTGGCGAGCAACTGCCGGCAGACCTACTTCGCCGCCGTTCGCGAGGGGCTGGGGCTCGCCTACCTCACCGATTGGCAGTTCTGCCTCGACTCGCCCGGCGTCACCTGCAAGGCCGACATGTTGGCCGCCGCCATGACAGCGGCGGGAACCCGCGATGCGGTGATGGTCGGGGACCGCGAGAGCGATCTGGAGGCGGCGCGCGCCCACGACTTGGCCTTCGTTTGGCGCCGCACCCCGTTCTGCGCCGGCCTCGCGGCCGACGCCGAGTGGAAGGGCGACGTCGACGCCTTCTTGCGTATCATCGGGCTCGCGACGCCTCGTCTGCAATAGTCGGGTCGCCGCTCGCAGGGATGCCCTCGCGCCGCCGGATGCCACAATGAGAACTCGCCATGCGTAATGAAGAGGCCTTCTTTTTCGTGTTCGGGTGCGGCGTCTTCGTCCTGGTCCTGGTGGCGATGCGCCACGCCCACGCCGAACGGTTGCAGCGGCTGCGCATCCTCGAGAACGCCTTGCAGGATCCCAAGGTCGACCCGGCCACCCGGCAGGAGCTGATCCGCAACCTGGAGAGCAGCCGCAAAGCCGGCGTGTGGGGAGCGTGGCGCACTTGGCTGACCGAGAACCTCACGCCGCGGCGCGTCTTCGGTGCTCTCGGTTTCGGCCTCGTCGCCGTCGGCGGGCTGATGGCGGCCCTCGGCGGGCGCTACTACGTTCCCCAAGGGATCGCCACGTTGGCCGTGGGGATCGCGATCCTGGCGCTGCCGATCGTGCTGCGCGAGCTCGACCAGCGCGCTGCGCGACGCTGACGATCGGCCCGACGATCAACGCGGATCGCTGACGCGGCCGACGAAGAGGATCGCGCCGCTCTTGCGGTCGTGCACGACGAAGAAGAACGGCCGGTCGGCGCGCACGACGAACAGGGGGCGCGGCTGCGGGATCGCGGCCGAGGTCGGGCCGAGCACCACGCCGGTGGCGGCCGCGGCCTCGGTCGCCTTCTCGTCGACCTTGAAGAAGGTCTTCTGCACGACCGCCGAGACGTACAGGTCGCGGCCGCCGGTCATCCCGGAGAAGTCGGCGCTGGCCTTGTCGAACGCCTTCTCCATGCCGAGCTTGCCCAGCGCGGACCCCAGGGAATAGCCCTCGGTGAGCTCGAAGCGCGGCAGGTGCAGGCGCACCGGGCCGTGCGACCACTGCACCTTCGCCAGACGGCTCTGCAGTTCGGCCGCGGCCGCCGCCGCTCCGTCGATCTCGTCGGGGACGGCCACCACCATCGCCAGGCTGTGCCCGCGGTAGGGCAGAGAGACGAGCCGGCAGTGCCGGAGCGCGCAGTGGTCGAGGTCGTCCTCGAGCTGCATGGTCGCGACCTTGGCGCTGTCGCGCGCGTCCAGGTGGAAGTCGGCGTCGCGCGTCGCCGAGCGCGGGAAGGCGGTGGCCCAGCTGGCGTTCAGGTACACCGCGTTCACCAGGGCCAGCTTCGAGTCGCGCGCCGGGCTGCCTGGAGCGAACAGCTCGGGGATGCGCTTCTTGGTCTGCTCCGCCACCCACGCGTTGATCTCCTGGCGGGCGCGGTCGGCGGTGAAGTCCACGCGCTGCAGGGGTGCGCCGAAGTCGCGCTCCAGCCGTTCGAGGTAGGCGGGCGCGAACGCTTGCCCGGCGCTGGCCCAAGCGGCGTTGGCGGCGAGCAGCTCGAAGGCCGGCACCTTCACGTTCTTGCCCCCTTCGTGGACCACCACTTCTCCGGGCTCGATTCGCGTCTTGGCCAGCGCGCGCCAGGCGTCCGCGTCGGCGAACCCCAGCGCGGTGGCCATCTCGGCCTTGGTCTCGCCGCCGGCTCCGGCCTCTGCCATCGCCAACGCCGTGGCCAGCGACCACGGCGAGAGGCAGGCGTTGCCGTTCGGTGCGGCCTGTTCGAGGAGGCGGAAGGCGAAACTCGACAGGTCGGGAGAGGGCTGGGCGGCGAGCGGCAGCATGCCAGTGATGAGAATGGACAAGAATCTCTTCATGGGGAACTCCATCATGGGCTCGGATGCCAGGGCGCGCCGGCATCGCTTCAGGAACGGCGCGACGACGGTGGCGCGGGCGCCTGGTTCCCGCGTGGCGGCTCGGACGCGGCGCATCGGGCCGTAGCACGCGCCGTAGCGCATGGGCGCGAACCAGCGAAGCCGGTGGCGTGTGACGAGAGGCGCCAGCGGGAGCAGGCGCGCTTCGAGGGCGGCGTGACGGAGGTCGCGATCGCCAGTAGGCTTGGGCTCGTCATGGGTTCCGCCGCGCAGCCGGACATCTTCGAAGAAGTGGTGCGCCTGCGCCACGAGGGCATTCCGGCCGCGCTCGCGACCATCGTCGGCACGCGGGGGTCGACCCCGGGGCGCGAGGCCATGCGCCTCTTGGTGCTGGAGGACGGCACTTTCCTGGGGACGGTCGGCGGTGGCTGTCTGGAGGCCGAGGTGTACGAGGCCGCCAAGGAGGTGATCCGGGACGAGAGGCCTCGCACGCTGGCGTTCCGACTGACCGAGTTCGGGTCGCCCGACTCGGGCCTCCTGTGCGGCGGCGAGGTGACCGTCTTCGTCGAGCCGATCACCACGCCCAGCCTGTGGGTGTTCGGCGGCGGCCACGTCAGCAAGGCGCTGTGCCAGGTGGCGGCCCTCGCCGGGTTTCGGGTGACGGTGAGCGACGACCGCGCGGCGTTCGCCTCGCCGGAGCGCTTCCCCTGGGCCGCTGCGACGGTGGCGGCGCCGTTCCTCGAGACGGTCGCGCACATGCCGCTGCGCGCCAACACCTACGTCGTGATCGTCACGCGTGGCCACAAGGAGGACGGACAGGTACTCGAGGCGCTGGCGGCGCGCGCCGCGCGCGGCGAGCGCGCCAAGTTCCTCGGCATGATCGGCAGCAAGACCAAGCGCGCGGTGCTCTTCCGCCACCTCCGCGCGGCCGGCGTCGACCCTGCCTTCCTCGACACCGTACGCAGTCCCGTCGGCCTGTCCTTGGGCGCTCGCTCGCACGAGGAGATCGCCGTGGCGGTCGTGGGTGAGCTGATCCAGGTGCGGCGCACCGGTCGCGATGCCGCGGCGACCTGGGAGCCGCGCCGCACCGCACGTGCATCCCGGGTGGAGCCCGTCACGCCGCCAGCTCCGACTGAACCGTAGACCCGGCCTTTCGTTGCCTCCCGTCGGGCGGCCTGGCATCATCCTCCGCCCGCTTCCGCCCAAGCGACGGCCGCGCACCGGCGTGGCCACGACCCATTCGACCCTTTCGCATGCGTCCCATTCCCGCCTGGTTGTTCCTCGCCGCCGCTCCCGCGCTCTCCGCTCAGGACGTCATCCATTGGGTCGACGGCACGACGACGGATCGTTGCCGCGTTTCCGACTTCACCGTGATCGAGGTGAAGTGGCAGGGCGGGGGGGGCAGCGACCACAAGTCCTCCGACCAGGTCGTCGATCTCAAGGTCGAGAAGGTGCTGGACCGCTACAAGCGCGGGTTCGACGCCAAGAACAACAACGCCGAGGACACCCCCGATCTGTTCTTGGGGGTGGCGCGCCAAGACCTGACCAAGGCGCCGTTCATGGCGCAGTTCGGCTTCTGGGAGGCGGGCAAGTTCCTGATGGAGGCCGGCAAGGCAGCGGAGGCCTTCGCCACCTTCGACGAACTCATCCAGAAGCTGCCCGACTCCGGGTTCGTGCCGCGCGCCTACGCCATGAAGCTCGACTACTACCTGTCGAGCGGCAAGGCCAAGAGTGCCGACAAGCTGGCGAAGGAATACAAGGAGCTCGCGACAACCAAGGGCTACCCCAACGGCTACCTGCACGAGGCGAGCTTCTACGGCATCATGGCCGACGCGGTCGCCGGCACGCTCAAGCCGAACGAGCTGCGCAGCCAGCTGCAAAACTTGATCGCGCAGACCGAGTCGTCATTCCCGATGGTCGCCAACCGTTGCCGGCTGCAGGTGGCCGACTCCTGGCGGCGTGAGGGCAAGGCCGACGAAGCGATGACCATGTACGAGCGCATCGCCAAGGAGAAGGTCGTCGACACGACGACGTTGGCGGGCGCGATGCTCGGCACCGGCCACATCCAGTTCGGCAAGGGTACGGAGTCCGACAAGGAGCCGTACCGCGAGGCGATGCTGTCGTTCCTGCACGTCTACCTCGACACGCCGGCGGCCTCGCCCGACGTGGTCGCCGAGGCCTTGTACCAGGCCTCCGAGGCCGCGCTGAAGTGGGGCGGCACCGACCACCGCATGATCGCTGGCCGCCTGCGCTACATGCTGCGCTCGGACTCCCGCTTCGGCGAAACGGAGTGGGCGAAGAAGTAGCGCCCCCGGCCTCCTGGCCGAACGCGGCCGCCTACTGGTGCCTGTGGGCGACCGTCGGCACGACGGCGCGCCTTGCCTTCCGTGTCGCGGTCCAGGGCAGGTTGCCGCGACATGGTCCCTGCGTCGTCGTGGCCAACCACGCCTCCTTCCTCGACCCGGTCGTCCTGGGCGCCGCCTGCCGCCGCCGCATCTTCTTCCTCATGGACGCGGTGCTGTGCCGCACGCCACCGCTGCGCTGGTTCTACCGCCTGAGTCGCGTCATCCCGGTCGACCCCCGCGGGAGCAACCGCGAGGCCTTGCGCCGGGCGCGCGCCGAACTCGATCGCGGCCACGTGATCGGCATCTTCCCCGAAGGCGGCATCAGCCGTGACGGCAGCATGGTGCTGGGCAACACCGGCGCCGTGTCGCTGGCCTTGAACGGCGACGTGCCGGTCGTGCCGGTCGGCATCGTCGGCGCCTACGGGGCGCTGCCGGCGCACCGCAGCCTCCCCTCGTTCCGGCGCGTGCGTGTGCACTTCGGGACGCCGATGTTGCCGAGCGATCTTCTGGCCGACGGTGGCGTCGCGCCGCCCGCGACCGATCCGCTCTCGCCGACGACGCGGGACCGCAACCGCAAGGTGCGGCTGCGAGTCGCGACTCGCCGCGTGATGGATGCGGTCGCGGCGCTCGCCGGCCAGACCAGCCGCGAGGCCGAACTCGAGGGGCGCGCTCGAGCGCGCTGATCGCAAGCCGCACGACTTTTTGTGCGCCGCGCGCGCAAAGTCGGGATCGTCGCTTCCCAAGGTTGCCGGACGCGTGTGCGTCCAGGAGGGCAACCGGGTGGACAGAGAGATCGATCCAGCAGGAGTGGAGGCGACCGCGAAGCAAGTGCGCCGGTTGGCGCTGCAGTTCCTCTGGCGTTGGTCGGATCGCGCGACGGCCAACCTCGTCGACGACTTGGCCCAACTCACGACGCTCGACACGCTGGCGAGACTGGGCCAGATGCACGATCCGCGGCGCTTGCCGGGACTGGTGCGGACGATCGCGCGCCGGCGGCGCTACCGATCGCTGCTGGGCGAGCGCCGGCGGCCCGAGGCCGACGGCTCGGCGTTGACGTCGGATCTGCCGGCACGCCATCGCGACCCCGCGATGCTCTTGGTGTCGTCGCGCTGGATCGACCGCGAGCGTCTGCTGCCTTGGCTCGACGAGGCGATGCAGCGGCTGTCGCCGCTGAACTCGCAGCTGTTGCGCGACTTCTACTGCGGCTGGTCGTGCCGGGAACTCGCCGCGCGGCATCGTATGTCGCCCGACGTGGTCAAGGTGCGGCTGTACCGCAGCCGCGAGCGGATCCGGGCTTGCCTCGAAAGGCGTGTGGTGACTTCGTCGCCGTGACGGGGCGGTTCCTCGTACGACGACAGGTTCGAAAGGAGAGAAGAGATGCTTCGAGTACGTTCTTTTGTCGCACGTGCGGCCGTTTCCGCACTGCTCTCGCTGCCCTCGGTCGTGGCGCAAGCCGCTCCGGCTCCCGCGAGCGCCAAGCAGATGCTCGCCGAGGCCCGGGCCGTGGCGGCGCAGGCCAAAGGCAAGAAGGGTAGCGAGCGGAGCGCCGCCCTCGAGGCCGGCGCCGTCGCCTTCGAGCGCGTGGTCGAGACCTGCTCCGCGGATCCCGCGGTCGTGGCGGAGGCGTCGTTCGAGGCCGGTGAGCTGTGGCGGCGCCGCGGCTCGCTGGCCGAGGCCGAGCGGGCCTACCGAAGCGCCCTGCAGAGCGATCCGGGGCGCTACGAGGCGCGCGCTTCGTTCGAGGTCGCGCACCTGCTGCGGCGCGGCAAGCAGTTCGACGCCGCTGTGGAGCTGTACCGCAAGGTCGCGGGTCTGCAGCCGGGCACCGCGCGCGCCCAGAGCGCCTTGCTGTGGTGCGGGCGCACGATGCAAGCGGCCAATCGCATCGACGCGGCCGTGGCTGCGTTCCGGTCGGCGCTGCAGTCCGCGGGGAGTGCCGGTGCCGTCATCGACGCCGGCAACTGGCTGGCCAAGGCGCAGATCCGTACGGGCGACCTGGACGCTGCCCGCGCCACCCTCGCCGAGGTCGACCAGCGCACGGCGACGGAGACGGCTGGCGACAGTCCGGCGGCCACCCGGCTGCGGTTGCGAGTCACCGAGATGACCGCGCGTCGGGCGCTGCAGCGCGCCGCCGACAAGGAGGCCGGCGCTGCCGACGACGCCGTCGACCTCGAGGCCGATGGGGAGTCCCAGGGCGAGGAAGTCGAACCGCCGCCGGCGCCGCCGAAGAGCCGGCGGCGTTGAGCCATCGCCGGCAGCCGCATTGCTCCGATGGGCGGCACCCGTGTCCTCGTCGACGAGGTCGGCGGGGGCGGGCGCTGAACGGCCGACTCTCGGCGCAGCCGGCGCTGCAACTCGATGGGACTCGAGTGGTCGCTACGCGACGACCAGAAGGGGCTGCGGCGCCGCGGTGTACGTGGTCGCCACGGCTTCCGCTGCGGTGCCGCAGGAACCTCGCGCCGCGAAGGATCGCGGAAGTCGAAGCTCAGGCCGGGCGCGTGCCGATTCCCTCGTACACGAACCCCTGGGCCCGCATGCGCTCGGGGTTGAAGATGTTGCGGCCGTCGAACACGACCGGCGTCTTGAGGCGCGTGCGGACTTCTTCCGGGTCGGCGTGGCGGAACTCGTTCCATTCCGTCACCAGCAGCAGCGCGTCGGCCCCCTCGAGCGCCTCGAGTGCCGAAGCCGAGTAGCGGATGCGGTCACCGAGGCGACGGCGCGCCTCGTTGATCGCTTCGGGATCGAACGCGGTGACGGTGGCTCCGGCAGCGAGAAGAGCCTCGATGAGGACCAGCGCAGGGGCCTCGCGCATGTCGTCGGTGCGCGGCTTGAAGGCCAGGCCCCACACCGCGAAGTGCCGTCCCGTGAGATTGCCGCGGAAGTGCTTCTCGACCTTGGCGAAGAGCATGTGCTTCTGCGCCTCGTTCACCTCCTCGACCGAGTTGACGATACGGGGCACATAGCCGTGCGCCTCGGCAGTGCGCACGAGCGCGCGGACGTCCTTGGGGAAGCACGAGCCGCCGTAGCCGACGCCGGGAAACAGGAAGGCGGCGCCGATGCGCGCGTCGGTGGCGATTCCCTTGCGCACCTCGTTGACGTCGGCACCCACGGCCTCGCAGATGCGCGCCATCTCGTTCATGAACGAGATGCGCGTCGCCAGCATGGCGTTGGCCGCGTACTTGGTCATCTCCGCCGAGCGCGGGTCCATCACCAGGATCGGCTTGCCGGTGCGGACGAACGGCGAGTAGATCTCGGTCATGATGTCGACGGCGCGCTTGGACGTGCTGCCGATGACCACGCGGTCGGGCTTCATGAAGTCGTCGATGGCGGCCCCTTCCTTCATGAACTCGGGGTTGCTCACGACGTCGAACTCGTGCTTGGTGTGCGCAGCGACCTCGGCGCGGACTTTCTCGTTGGTGCCGACCGGAACCGTGCTCTTGGTGACGACCACCTTGTAGCCGTCCATCACCTTGCCGATGGTGCGGGCCACGCCGAGCACGTGACGTAGGTCGGCACTACCGTCTTCGTCCTGCGGGGTGCCGACGGCGATGAAGATGACGCGCGCCGCCTTGATGCTGGCGTCGAGGTCAGTGCTGAAGGACAAGCGCTCCTCGGCGACGTTGCGCTGGATGAGCTCCTCGAGACCCGGCTCGTAGATCGGTACCTCGCCGGCGCGCAACCGATTGACCTTGTTCTCGTCGATGTCGACGCACATGACCCGGTTGCCGGTCTCGGCGAGACACGTTCCGAGGACCAGGCCGACGTAGCCGGTGCCGATGACTGCGATCTTCATGGAGCGGAGGGAGCGATGCGGGAGGCTCGGTACCGAGACCGAGGGGGCGGGAAAGGTAACACCACGGCAGGTCTCCGCGCCCGCCCGCAGGCGAGTTCCGGGCACGCTGCGGCGGACCGTCCGCCGTGCAAAAGGTGGCTGCGGCTGGCAGTTCCCCTGGCACCGGAGCTACGCTCCCGGAATGGTGCGTCGCGCCGCGTGGATCTGTCTGTTCGCTGTCGCTGGCTGCACCTTGCCGGAGACCGTCGAGAACCTCGAACGCGAGAACCCGCCGGCTGCCCTGGGGCGGCCGGGCTTCGTGCGCGTCGGCGCTCGCGCTGGGGCCTGGATCGGAGGAGCGGTCGGCGGCGTCGCCTCCATCGTGCTGCTGCCGGTCACCTACCCGTTGTCGCTGCTGGCCGAGTGTCCGCTCGGCTACAGCCAGGCCGAGTTCCGCTGGGCGCCGGCGAGCATGGGCGCGGCCGCAGGGCACTGGGCGATCGGTGCTCCCCTCGACGTCCTGCATTACGTCTTCTACCGGGCATGGACCGGCGACAGCTGCGAGCCGGCAGCCTACGAGTTCGTGCCGATGCCGCCGCCGGTCGGGCCGGGTGTGCCTCCGGTCGACAACACCGCCGCCGACAAGAACTGACGCGGCCTCGCGCGGAGGCGGCGTGGAACACGGAAGCACAAGAACGCGGACCGATCCGTCACGGTGTGGCCTGCGGCGTGCCCGTCGCGAGGTCCGCGGCTCTGCGGCCAGCATCTGGGCACGAACGACTCGCCACGGCGCCGGCGCATCTCGGTAGGTCCACGACTGCATGCGTCACGCTCCACACGACACGCGCCTGGGTCAATTGCAGCGTGGTCGCGGTGCCGGCTTCCTCGCCGCCCTTGCCCAACCTGCCGCGGCGCGCGACGAGGTGCTGGGCTGTGTGCTCGAGGACCCGCGCATCGACGCACAGATCGAGGCGCGCGGCGCGTACTACGCCGAGCTGGCGCACCGCATCGACGTCGACGTCGCGCCGATGGTGCGGCGCGCGGCCGCCGCCGACGGCTGGCTGGCGGTCGACGTGCTGGTCGAACTGGCCGCGCGCGGCCACTCGGTCGCCACGAACTTGCTGACGTGTCCGGAGCGCGAGCCGGAGGCCGCGACTGCGGTGCTGAAGGACCTGGTCGCGCACGGCGAGTGGGCCGTGTCGCACCTCGAACTGCCCGCGGCCGCCTTCCTGGCCGAACAGCTCGACGCGGCCGACGAACTGGTGCACGCCGTCGAGATCGACGGCGAGTTCTGGAATCGTTGGCGCTCGGCGTTGTGGAGGGTCGAGCGCGCGTTCGTCGACGCGGCCGCGCAGGCGGCCGTCGCGGCGGCGCTCGCGCCGGAACCGGTCCGCGACCTCGACGCCCTGGCGACCGAGGACTTGATCCTTCGCGCGCAGTACGGCCAGAGCGGTTGGAAGCGCGCGCGCCAGGTTCTCGAGCGGCGCGACAGCGAGCTCGAACGGGAAGTGCTCGCCGACGTCGTGACGCACGCCCACGAGGGGTCGTCGGCGGTGATCGCCGCCCGGACGCTGGGATCGTTCGGCGACCTGCGTTTGCTGGCGAGCGCCGAGGCAACGTTCGCGCGCACCGATCTCGACTTCTCGGGCACGGCCAACGCAATCGAGCGCCAACGGCGTGCGGCACTGCTGCACTACGTCAAGGCGCTGCCGCCGGCGACCGTGCTGCCGCTCGCGCGCCGGTGGTGGCCGCGTGGCGGCTACTTGCGGGTAGCCGCTGGTGCCGTGCTGCGGCGCCACGCCGAAGCCGTCGACCGCGAGTGGCTCGAGGAGGTCGTGGCGCGCACGCTGGGGCCGGCGTGCGACCGGGTGATCAACGAGATCGAGGCGCTGCGCCGCATCGGCGACGTGCGTACGCTGCCGGTGCTGATCCGTGTCGCCGAGCAGTCGACCTACTCGTTCGCGCGCGGGAACGCGTTGCTCGGCGTCGCTGCCCACGCGCAGGAGGCGCAAGCCCGGATCGCCCTGCACGAAGCGCTGTGGGACAGCGAGGACGTGGCCGTGGAGCTCGCGTGCACGCATGCCGACCTGCGACCGGTGGGCTCACGCGCGCGCATCGCCGAGATCGTCGCCGCGCCGCTGGTGCCGCCGGAGGTGCATCTTGCGGCGTTGTCGCGGGCGTTGGCGTGACAGCGCCGGTGTGATCGCGCCGACACGATCGGGACGAGTGCATCCGGCGCAGGATGGCTGGCGAAGCTCTTCGCCGCTGGCGGACCGCCGGCCTCCATCCACCGGAACACCATGAACTTCCTGCGAATCACTTCCACTGTCCTTCTCGTTTCCAGCACCGGTCTGTCGGCCCAGACCGTCGAAGCGGCCGCCACGCGTCCTGCCGCTGACATCGTCGGCGTGGCGACCGAGTCCGGCTCGTTCAAGACCCTTCTGGCGGCGGCCAAGGCCGCCGGCATGGTCGAGGCGCTGCAGGGCAAGGGTCCGCTCACCCTGTTCGCGCCCACCGACGCTGCCTTCGAGAAGCTCGGCAAGAAGACCATCGACAGTCTGCTCGACCCCAAGAACAAGGCGAAGCTGGCTGCCATCCTGTCCTTCCATGTCGTGCCAGGCGAGCTGAAGGCTGCCAAGGTCGTGTCTGCCGGCAAGTTGCAGAGCCTGCAAGGAGAGCCGCTCACCGTCGAGGCAGGCAAGCAGGTCAAGGTCGGTGGCGCCCTCGTCACCAAGACGGACATTCCGGCCAAGAACGGCGTGATCCACGTTCTCGACAGCGTGATGTTGCCCCCTGAGCGACAGGACATCGTGGCCACCGCCCAGGCCGCAGGCTCGTTCGCGACGTTGGCCAAGGCGCTGCAGGCCGGCGACCTGGTCGAAGCGCTGCAGGGTGAGGGACCGTTCACGGTCTTCGCGCCCACCGACGCCGCGTTCGCCAAACTCGACTCGGCCACGCTCGAGGGCCTGCTGCGGCCAGAGAACAAGGACAAGCTGGTGGCGATTCTCAAGAGCCACGTCGTTTCGGGGCGCGTGTTGGCGCGCGACGTCGTCGACCTGCGTGACGTCAGGACTCTGAGCGGCAACCGGCTGGCCATCGTGGCCGGCGAGGAAGGTGTGCGCGTCGGGGGCGCCAAGGTGGTCCAGACCGATGTGCTGGCCAACAATGGCGTGATCCACGTGATCGACACGGTGATCGTTCCGACGACAGACAAGTGAGTCGACCCTGAAGGCGGTCGCTCCCTTGACGATGCGGCGTGTCTCGGCGCCGCCGGCGCCGTCCGGCTACCCTGTCGACCGTCCGCGGATCTTTCGCAGAAACCCGAGACATCGGACAGGGTAGGGGAAGCTAACCACCGAGGGTGTTCGTTCGGCCCAGCGATCTTACTGCGGGCCGGACGGGCGTTCGCTCCCTGCGCGGCGGTGCCCGACCGATCGTGGCCGCGCGCTCACCTTGACCAGCATCCACGCTCTCACGGAGCCTCCTGTCATGCGCGCTGTTCCTTCCGTCTTCCTTCTCGGCTGCGTCGCATCGCTCGCCGCGCAGCGCACCATCGTCGTGGACGCGAACCGGGGAGCGGGCTTCAACTTCGTCGACATCCCGCCCGCGGTCGCGGTCGCACAAGACGGTGACACGATCCTCGTGCGCTCGGGCGACTACGCGAGCGTCTCCCTCGTCAACAAGGCGATCGCGCTGCTCGGTCAGCCCGGCGCGAGGATCCTCACCGCCGCGCCCTTCGGCTCGGCCGCGGCGGTGGAGATCGTGCGCTTGGGGGCTGGCCGTGAAGTCACCGTGCGTGGCTTCCGCGCCGAAGGTGCATACGGGGAGGTGGGCGAGTTCGTCGTCGAGGGGTGTGCTGGCCGTGTCCTTCTCGAGGACCTGGATGCTCAGACCGACGTTTCCATCGCCAACAGCAACGGCGTCGTCATGAACCGTTGCACGTGGGGGGGGACGGCGTGGTGCCGCTTCGCGCTGAACGTGTCGATGACCTCGTGCGTCGGGCGCGGAGACACCGCCGGGGGCGCGACCATGCCCGGGTTGGGAGTCCTCGGCGGGTCGGTCACCTGTGCCGACTGCTCCTTCACCGGGGTTCCCGGTCTGGGCGGCGGCCTGTTCTTCCCCGGTGGACCGGGCATCAGGCTCTATGGGTCCACGCTGCAACTCGCCGGCGGCGCGAACAACGTGGTCACGGGATCGCCGGTGAACGGTGGCAGCAGCACGCCCGCGATCCTGGGAGACGGACAGAGCACGCTGGAGATCGACCCCGACATCGTGCTGGTCGGCTACAACGGCCCGGCCATCGCCAACGTGACGGTGCAGACGAGCCAGCTGGCGACGCTGACCGTGCAGACCGGCTCGATCGGCACCGTCGCGACGGTGGGGCTCGCCGGCAACCCTGGCGAACTCTACGTGCTCTTCTTCGCCCTGCTCGGTGACCCGCTGCCGGTGCCCGCCCTCGGCGGCGATCTGTGGCTCGACCCGGCGACGATCACTCTCGGAGCGACGGGGATGCTCGGCGCTTCGGGGAACACGACCTCGAGCTACCCCACGCCCAACCTCCCCGACCTGATCGGTCGCGCGTTCGCGTGGCAGGGAGCGACGGGGCTGACGACGTTCCGGCTGACGAACCCCGTGGGGTTCACGCACTTGCCGTAGTCACGGCCTCGTGGAGCCCGGCCGAGCCCCCGGAGTCGAGCCACGTCGGGCTCAACAGTGCACGTCGGTGTCGGCGTCGACGTCCAGCTTCCGGCTCTCGCTCGCGTCCACGCGAACCGGCCCCTTGGCGCCTTCGGCGTGCACCCGCGTGACGCGGGGGGCAGGTCGCGACCGCCACACGATCAGCGCGACGACGGCGACCACACCCACGACTCCAACGACGATGGCGACGACAAGGACAACGGCAGGGATTTGGGTCTCGGTAGTCATCTCGGTCCAGCTCCGGCTCGTGGCTCACACGACGGCACGACGCCACGAAGTACTCGTGCGCGCCGGTAGACCGGCTGGCTGCGGGGATCGGTGAAATTCTCGGTGGGGGGGCAGGGATCGTCCTCGGGCACGCTCGGCGGGCTCGTCGATCGTCGGCGTGACGGCACGCGGCGGGTGTCCCGGATCGGCGTCGACGCGATCACCTGTCGCAGCTGGCCGAAGATGATGTCCTCGGCCTGCTTCTCCGACCCGCAGGTGGCGGATCGACGGACCTCGCAAGCGACAGGCGCATCGAGGCCTCGTGTGCTCAGGGCTGGATGGTGACGCGCAGTGGGTCCGAGGTCGCGAATCCCTGCGGCGGACACGGCGGCGGCTGGGTGGCCCCGAACCAGCAGAACTGGGCATACAGCGCCACGCCGGTGAGCACGGGATCGTCCGGGATGGGGAAGGGTTGCGTCGCGTAGCCGCTGGCGTTGCTCTGCACTGGCACGATGGCGAGCCAGTCGCTGGCAGGGTCGATCCACAGGTCCACCCCGAGCACTCGGAGCGGGGCGGACAGCGCGGCCGACGCCAGGAAGACCTCGCCGTGCGCCCGCGACGGCGCATTGCTGCAGGTCAGTCGGAAGTCGGCGTTGCCGACGAACGGCATCGAGCTCGCATCCGCTGCCAGGCGCCCAGCGCAGCCGAAGCTGGAGTCGCCGAAGCGATCGACTCCCGTCGGCAGCATGTCGATCTCGGCGACGAAGATGTCCGGGTTGTAGGGACCGCCGCTGTTGAACGAGCGGTCCCACGCGCCAGGAGAGGTCGGGAAGTCGGTCGACCACGTACGGCCAGCGACCAACATGGTGCCCCGCGGGCCGGGGGCGACGCTCCCAAGGACCTCGCCCAGCGACCCGCCCAACGCTGTTGCGTAGTGCAGTTGGGCTGCGGGAGGGGCGTCGATGTCGATCCTGGCGACGAAGACGTCGCCTCCGCCGGCCGGCGCCGTCGCCCCTCGCGTGGTGGGGAAGTCCGACGACCCTGCCGAGCCGGCGAGGATCAGGAGCCCCGACGGATCCGGCACGAGGACGTTGATGCGGTCGCCCCAGGTCCCGCCCAGGAAGGTCGCGTAGCTCAGCTGCTCGGCACCGCTGCGCTCGGGGTCCAGGCGAACGAGGAACGCGTTGCTGCGCCCGCGCAGGATTCGGTCGAAGGCGGTGGGGGTGGTCGGGAAGTCGGCTGACTCGGTCCAGCCCGCCACGAGCAGACGCCCCGCGTCGTCGGACGCGACCGCCAGGGCGAACTCGATCCCGACGCCGCCCAGGTACGTTCCGTAGACCAGTTGGTCCGTTCCTGTGCGCGCGGGGTCGAGACGAGCGGCGAACGTATCGCTCCAGTCGTAGGCCTGGCGTCGAAAGGCCCCGTCCGTCGTGGGGAAGTCGGTCGAGCGCGTCGCTCCACCGACCGTGATCACACCGTCGGGTCCGACCGACACGGCGTTCGCGCCATCCGACAGTGCTCCCCCCAAGTAGGTTCCGTAGCGCAACTGTTCGGCGGGCACGCGGGCAGGATCGAGGCGGGCGACGAAGCTGTCGGAGTCGGCGGTTGCGTGGCTCCGATCGAACGCTCCGGGGGTGGTCGGGAAGTCGTTCGAACTGGTATCGCCGGCGATGGTGACAACCCCGGCGCTGTCCACCTCCATTGCGCGTACCAGGTCCGATCCGGCACCGCCGAGGAACGTCGAGTAGACGAGCTGTTCGATCTGCGGCCGGGCGGGATCGAAGCGCGTCACGAAGACGTCCAGGAGGCTCGTTCCATGCAGATGTCTGTCCCAGGCGTCGGCTGTGGTCGGGAAGTCACTCGAGTCCGTGTAGCCCGTCAGTGTCAGTATCCCGGCGCCGTCGACGGTCATGGCAATCACTTCGTCCCATCCGACGCCTCCGAAGAACGTCGAGTAGACGAGCTGTTCGGCGCCGACGCGTGCTGGATCGAGCATCGTGATCACGCCGTCGTAGCCCGGTCGCCAGGTGCGGTACCACGCTCCCGGCGTGGTCGGAAAATCGGCCGAGTTGGTCGCTCCGGCGACCGTGATCGTCCCCGCGGCACTGGCGACGACGGCGTTTGCCCACTCTTCCGAGTAGGTGCCGACGTAGGTGCCGTACACGAGGCCTGGATCGATCACGAGGGTCCCTCGGAGCGTGCCAAGGTCGACCGTGAAGGCGAAGCGATCGGACCCCAGCAGGCGATGCGCGCAGGCGACCGGCTGCCTGCCTCCCGAGGGATCGACGACGTACGCCACCGGCGGCTCCTGGCGGACCTCACCGACGGCCGTCGAGAACACCAGGGCGCCGTCGTCGTCGAGGCGCATGGCATCCGCGCCTTCCACCTTCACCTCGACCGTGGCGGCGGGCACTCCGTCCGCGACCACCAAGTCGTACTCGAAACGCCCGCGCGCGCTGTAGGCGCGCACGTCGATGCCTGGATAGAGATCGTGGTAGACCACGGCTGCGTAGCGAGGAACCGACGTGTGCCACCGGTCGGGATCGCTGCCGAGGAAGTAGTTGTACACCCCGGGCAACCGGTCATCACCCGTCGCCTGGGAGGGTTCGCACCCGACGAAGGTCATGTGCAGCGCGGCGCCGCCGGCAAGGGCGGGATCGCGGCGTGCCGGTGGCAGCTCGCGTTCCGCCTCGAAGTTCATCCACCAGCCGTTTGCCTCGAACACGAAGGTCGTCAGCCCAGCCGTCGTTGCGAATCGAACATGGTCGGGCCACTGGCCGTGGTTGGGGACGAACACGAACGGACCTGCCGTGCCGTCGATCGACGCCTGGCGAACGAGCGGCGGCCCGGCGGTGCTCCGGTCGAACAAGCGCTGGCTGGCTCCTTTGACGCTCAGGACGGCCGGCCACATGGCCAGCAGACACGGCAGGCAGAGACGGGCGGGATCGACCATCGGTCACCTCGACTGGGACAAGCTCTCCGTTCCCGAACCAGTACGCGTGGGCTCCCACGGGGTCAAGGTGCCCGCGCGGGTCAGCCCCGCAGCGCCGGCTACGCCTCGCCGGCCCTCGTCGCACTACGCACTCGAAGATGAACCCGACGCATCATCGTTGCTGTTGCCGCGGCTACCGACGAGCGACGGCGCTCTTGCCAACTGCGCGTCGAGCTGCGCCGCCCGCCGGCCCACCCAGTAGCCCCATACCGCATGCAGCGGCCCGAGCGCGAAGTACACCACGCCCGACCAGCCAGGCTGCACTCCGAGCAGGACCAAAGCCACCGAAACCGCGGCGACGCCGGCGGTCAGGAGGTGGGTGATCACCGTGCCGCGGGTGAGGAAGCGCTCGAGCTCGTCGAGTTCCAGTTCGTCGCGCCGCCGGTAGGCCCACGACGACATCGCCGCGAGCGAACCGAAGACACCGACGAAACCCAGACCGTAGAACAGCATCATCGTCGCACGCTGCCGATACGACGACATCCACTCGACCCCGGGCGGCGTGGCGAACATCGCTTCCATCGGCTCGCCCAAGACACCTCGCCACAGGAACGTGGCCACGAACTTGGTCGGGTAGGCGTAGAACAGCACGAGGAACAGGAACACGCTGTTCAGCACGCGCGTGGGCAAGTCCTCCAGGCCATAGCGGCGGAAGAACAGGTAGTGCTGGCTCCAGGCCCACATCAACAGCACGAAACAGGCCAGGAACACCGGCAGGTCGCGCACCGTGTGCCACAGCTCGTAGAGCGTGCCCGGCACGTCGACCGACACCACCAGCAGGGTCAGCGTCAGCGCGAACACGCCGTCCGACAGCCCCTCGACGCGCGACACTTCGCCGCCGCGCCAACGAAACAGACGGTCGGAGCCGATGCGGCGCTGGAACAGGTGCTCACGGAGGGCAGGCATGCGGCAGGCGCGAGTATCGGCCTGTGGCTCCGGGCTGCAACCGGCGGCGCAACGCGACGTGCGGTGCGTGGTCGCCCGGCGTTCTTCCCTCGATCTCGACGCCGGGGCAAGCCGTTCGGCCGCGGCCGGTCAGCGCGCGGCGACCCGGAACTCGTGCGGTTCGCACGACACCGCCATGCCCTGCAACGAACTCGATGGCCTCGGGAAGTCGGCGGCATCGAAGGTGCAGTCGTGGACACGACCGTGGAACGCGATCTCGTAGGTTCCGGGCTCGGAGAGGTCGTAGGCCCCGGTGATGTCGATGGTGGCCGAGACGGATCGGTCGGGCGCGATCTCCACGTAGGAGGTCGCCGGGGGATTGCCCCCGACGAATCGGTATGGGCTCATGACCAGGCGATCAGCGGCTGCCGTTGGCCAAGCGCTGTTCCATTGCCTGCCAGCCCGGGTCGGCGCGCAGCGTCGCGAACGGCTCACGCTCGAGCCACCGGCTGGGCTGGCTCAGGCCGAGGCCGACAGCCCGCTCGAACAGCTCGGCGCCCTTGGCCACGTAAGCCACGACCAGATCCGGCCGCGGGCGATCGACGGCAACGCTCTCGTCGCGCAGCCGCGGCAGCGCAGCGGCCAGAACCTGTGCTCCCTCCAGGAGCGGCCGCGGCGAGCCGGCGCGCGCCAGCCGCTCGACGTCGGCGACGTGGTCGAGGCCCCGCCCGAAGCGCGCGGCCTTCACCAGCGCCTGCGCCCGCGCCACCGTGTAGGCGGCCAGAGCGTCGGGGGCAGCGCGTCGCTCCGGATGGCGCTCCGCGTAGGCCTCGAGCCAACCGGTGCCGGTATCGAACGCCTGCTGCGATCCGGCATCGTCGTCGAGGTGCAGTCGCATGTGCGCCAGGTTGGTCATGCCCAGGAACGCGTCGATCTGCACCGACTCGTCGTTCGGGAAGCTCTGCACCGCCCGTGCCGCCAGCGGCTCGAACGCCTGGTAGTGGCGCAGTGCGTCGTCTTGGCGGCCGAGCATGGTGCAGGTGCCGGCGAGGTGGGTCCGGAGCGACAGCAGTGTCGACATCTCCACGGCGTTCGCCGGTTGTCGGGCCACGCTCTCGGTTGCCACCTCGAGCCCGCGGGTGAGGTCGCGCTCGGCGCGGTCGAGATCGGCGGACTCGGGCGGCATCGACAGTTCGACGACGGCGGCGCAGTCGAGCGCGTTGGCCAGGCAGCTCAGGTTGTCATTGGCGGTCTTGGAGTGGGCGCCGGCGTCGGTCTGCACCGCTCGCTCATAGAAGTCGATGGTCAGACGCAGATTGTCGCGCGCGTCCTGGAACCGGCCGGCTTCGCCCTGCAGATCGCCCAAGCGGCGCGCGGCAAGCGCCAGTTGTCGTTCGAATGCGAGCACACGTGGATGGTCGTCGTGCAGCGCACGGAAGCGGTCGACGGCTTCCTGAGCCAACTGCAGCGTGCGTTCTGGCTCGTTGCGCGTGCGAAGCCATGCAGCCGAACGGGTGCGGGCGTCGGCGGCGGCGTAGCGCAGCATCGTGCTGTCCGGCGCGGCTTCGCCGAAACGGTCGGCGTCAGCGACGGCTTGCTCGAGCGCCGCCACTGCGCCGTCTTCGTCGCCGAGCGCGCCGAGCAGGGTGCCGAGCTCGCAGCGACACATCAGCAGGATGAAAGCTTGTGAGTCGTGCTTGGCGTCGAACGGCTCGGGCAGGAGGCCGGCGGCCAGCGGAATCGCCTCACGCAGCGCGGCGGCGGCTGCGGCGGGATCGTTGTAACCGTGGTGTCCCGACAGCGCGCGCAGTCCCTCGACCAGGCCGCGCGCGCGTTCCTGGCGCAGGGTTTCGCTACTCGCATCGGCGGCGCGGAGCTCGGCCAGCGCCCGCTCGGTCGCGGCGATCGCTTGCTGTGGCGTGGTTGCCACCTCGGCGCGGGAGACCGCGGCGCGGGCGCGCAGGATGCGTGCGAGACGTGGGTCGCTCAGCTGGCCGATCACGTCGTCGAACGACGCGATCGCCTGCCCGAACTCGCGGTGGGCCGCGCTGTCGTCACCGAGCAGCACGTGCATGCGGCCCAGGCGCATGTGGGCGCGGCCGAGCTCGTGGCGCACGCGTGGCACAGCGCTGGCGTCGTCTTCCTGGGTGAGCTTGCCGAGCACTTCGACCGCATGACGCAGGATGTCGCGCCGAGCTGCTTCCATTTGCGGCACGTCGGCCAACTGCTTGTCACCGACCTCGACCAGCAGCGAGTCGACCACGTCCATCACCTGCTGCAAGCGATGGATTGCTTGGTCGCCGGCTCGCTGCGCGCGACGGGCATAGACCGACACGCCGATCAGTCCGCCTACCAGGCACAGCAGCGAGACGGCGGCGGCCACGCTGACAGCGCGATGGCGTGCGATCGTCTTGCGCAAGCGATACCAGGTGCTCGGTGGTCCGGCGCTGACGGTGTCGCCGGCCAAGTGCCGGCGCAGGTCGTCGGCGAGTTCCTTGACCGTGGCGTACCGGCGGTCGCTGTCGCGGTCGATGGCCTTCAGCACGATCCAGTCGAGTTCGCCGCGCAGGCGCCGGCGCAAGGCGGTGGGGGTGGTGCTGCGTGCCTGTGCCGCACGGCGTGCCCCCGCGGCGCCGTCGCCGTCCCCTGGGGTCACGGTCGTGACTCGCGCGCTCGGTGCCGGCGGCTGCTCCTCGAGCAGGATGCGCAGCATCTCGAGGTGACCGGCCCGGCGTAGGCGCCTGCCGTCGACCGGCAGGGCGCCGGTCAGGAGTTCGTACAGCATCACGCCGAGCGCGAACACGTCGGTGCGGGTGTCGGCGAGTGCCGCGCCGCCCCGCATCTGCTCGGGACTCATGTACTCCGGCGTGCCGAGCAGCGAGCCGATCGCGGTCAGGCCGGCGTCGTGATCGTCGTGGCCGGCCACGTCGAGCATCTTGGCGATGCCGAAGTCGATCACCTTCGGCACCGCGGTACCGGCGTCGTCGGCGACCAGGACGTTGCCGGGCTTCAGGTCGCGGTGGATGACGCCACGCTGATGGGCGTGCTGCACCGCCTCGAGCACCGGCAGCAAGAGGCGGATGCGGCCGCTGGCGTCGAGGGTGCGGTCGTCGGCCCATGCCGTGATCGGCGTGCCGTCGACGAACTCCATCGCGAAGTAGGGCTGGCCGCTCGGCGTGGTGCCGGCGTCGTAGAGCTGCGCGATGTGCGGGTGGCTCATCCGCGCCAAGGTCTGGCGTTCGAGCTCGAAGCGGGCCAGCAGCTCGTCGCTGTCGGCGCCGGCCTTCATCACCTTGAGCGCGACCACGCGTTTGACCGGATGCTGTTGCTCGGCCAGCCAGACCGAGCCCATGCCGCCGGCGCCCAATCGCCGCACCACGCGGTACGGGCCGAAAGAATGCAGGGTGTCCGCGGTGCCCCTCGCCTCGTCGAGCAGGCCGGCGTCGCGGAGCTGATCGAGACGGTGGCGTACTTCGGCGGCCAGGTCCGGATGGTCCTCGCACAGCGCGTCGACGGCCTGTGGTTTGCCCTCCTCGATGGCCGCGACGCAGCGGGCAACCAGGGATACGACGGGATCGGAATCGGCGGACATGACGACGGCGGGGTCGGGGCCCAGTGTCGGGTACAGCGATGCCGACTGCGCGATGTTCGCGCAATTCCACCGAGTGGACGGGGCACCTGGCGTGGGCGCCTCCGGACCGCAACGGCTTCAGGACGGTCCCTCCGGAACGAGACGGCGCATCTGGGGATTTGCCGTAGGAGCCGCGGCGCATTGCGCCACGACGCCGAAGAAAAGTCGAAACGACTGACGGATCGGACGGCCTCGCGAGCTGAGCGCCTTCTTCGGAAGGAAGCTACGATGGTCGATTGACGATGCGCGAAGCCGGGTTTTCCGCCAGCTTGGATCTGCTGCGTCGCGCGAAAGCCGGCGAGCCCGGCTGCTTGGATCGCGTGCTGGAGCGCTACCAGGCGCGCGTACTGGCACGCATCCGGCTGATGATGGGGAACGAGGCGCGGGCGACCGCAGAAAGTGGCGACTTCTTGCAGGGCGTATTCGTCGCCGTGCTCGAGGGCTTCGAACGATTCGAGCTGCGCGATGAGCGCTCGTTCCTCGTCTGGGTCTCGCAGATCGCGCGCAACGGCATCCGCAGCCACGTGCGTCGGCGCCGCGAGCGACTACTCGAGTCATTGATCGCACCGACCGGGCGGAAGCTGCCTTCGCAGGATGGCATAGCGACGCCGTCCGCCGAGGCGATGCTGGGCGAACAGATCGCACGACTCGCTCATGCCCTGGCGGAACTCGACGATCTGCAGCGTCAGGTGGTCGAGCTCCGCCACTTCGAGCGGCTGTCGTTCGAGACGATCGGCGCCCGCATCGGGCGCTCGGCGAACGCCACCCAGTTGCTGCACTCGCGTGTGCTGGCGCGCCTCAGCGTCGCGATGGCCGATTCGTGACCACCGTCGCAGAGCGTCTCTTCGAGGATCTGCTCGTCCGCGAACGCGATCCGGCGGCGGCGCTCGAAGCACTGTGTCGGCAACACCCGTGCCACGCCGAACAGCTTCGCGCGCTGTGGCGAGGCTACCGCCGCGTGGTCGGCATGCTCGGTGACCCCGGAACCGAGCTCGCGGCCAGCGGCGGCGACGAGGCGCCGGGTCGCTATCAGGTGCTCGGCGAGATCGCCTCTGGCGGCATGGGCCGCGTGCTCGAAGTCCTCGACCGCGACCTGCGCCGCAAGCTGGCGATGAAGGTGCTGCGCGACGACCTTCCGGACGATCCGCTTCGACAGGCGCGGGCACGTAGCCGCCTGGTCAACGAAGCCCAGGTGCTCGGCCAGCTCGAGCACCCGGGAATCGTGCCGATCCACGAGGTCGGCGACGACGCGGAGGGGCGACCGTTCTTCACCATGCAGCGTGTGCGCGGCCGCGCGCTCGACGCAGTGTTCGCCGAGGCGCGTGCCGGGCGCGACGGCTGGAGTCTGACGCGCGCCGTGACCGTCGTGCTGCGCGCGTGCGAGGCGGTGGCGCATGCCCATGACCGCGGTGTGCTGCACCGCGATCTGAAGCCCTCCAACGTCATGGTCGGCGCGTTCGGCGAGGTCTACGTCGTGGACTGGGGGCTGGCGAAGGTTCGCGGCACGACCGTCGAGGCGGTGCAGACCGACCGCCAGGACGAGTCGGACGACGTGCCGGACTCGCCGCTGTTGACCATGCAGGGCGACGTCGTCGGCACTCCGGCCTACATGGCGCCAGAGCAGGCCGAGGGGCGCGTTGCCGACGTCGACGAGCGCAGCGACATCTACAGCATCGGCGCGATGCTCTACCACCTGTTGAGCGGCACGGCACCGTACGCGGGCTCGAGCACGACGCCGCGGCAGGTGCTCGACTCGGTGTTGAACGGCTCGCCGGAGCCGCTCGAGCGCATCGCGCCGCGACGCACTCCGGCGGAACTCGCGGCGATCTGCGCCCGGGCGATGGCGCGCGATCCGAGCAAGCGATACGCGACCGTGGTAGCGCTCGCCGACGACTTGCGCGCCTACCTCGAGGACCGTGTCGTGCAGGCGCACCGCACCGGCCCGGTCGTGGGTTGCCGCAAGTGGGTGCGGCGCAACAAGGGGCTGGCGATGGCGATCGCCGCGGTCGTGCTCGGCGTCGCCGCCGTGATCGTGCTGCAGCAGCGAGCCCACCGCGACATCTCGCGCCGCGCAGCAGCACTGCGCCGTCAGGTCTACGACAACGACGTCGCCTTCGCGCAGATCGCCCAGCTCCGCAACGACTTCTCGGGCATGAAGGCGCTGCTGGCGCGATGTCCGCAGGAGCTTCGCGGCTGGGAGTGGCGATGCCTGCAGCGTGAGGCTGACACCAGCGACCTGACCCTGCCCGCGGGCGGCGCGGCATCGATCGACGCCGCTGGCCGCACGATCGCGACGGCACTGCAGCAGAAGCCGACGGAGATCCGTCTGTGGAACGCGAACACCGGCGAACTCAGGGGCCAGGTCAGCGTCGACGTCTTTCCGCGCCGTCCCGTGTTCTCGGCCGACGGCCGCCGACTCTATCTGCCTTCCAACGACGGCACGCTCGTAGTGATCGATGTCGCGGCGTGCGTCGTCGAGTCCCAGCACCCGTGCGGTGGCCGCGGATTCGACGTCTCGCTGTCGCCGGACGGTCGCATGATGGCCATCGGTAGCGACGGCGGCTGGCTCGAGCTGTGGGCGAGCGTCGACGAACGCGTCGCGCGCTTGGATCGGGGGCTCGAGGGCTTTCCGATGACCGCCTGGTCGGCCGACGGCAGCAGGCTCGCCGCTGCGACCCGGATGATCGGCTCGGGCGATGACCGTTCGAGCGAGCTGCGCATCTATGACGTGCCTGCCGCACGGCTCGAGCACAGGTTGCCCGGTCACCGCAACTGGCTGCATTCGGTGGCCATGAGCCCGGACGGTAGGTTCGTCGCCAGCGGCGGAGTCGACTGCCGTCTTCTGCTCTGGGACCTCGCTGCGGTCTCAGCTCCGCCGCGACAATTGATGGCGACGACCTACATGCCGAGCGTGGTGTGGTCGGACGACGGAACCAGGTTGCTCGCATCGTGCGATGGCCGCATCGTCGTGTGGGATACGGGGACGTGGTCCGTTGCCCAGGAACTGACCGGTCTCGTCGGGCTGGTCAACGATCCCCAGTGCATTGGCAGCGAGACCGTAGTGGCGTGCGACGGCGTCGAGACGAAGCTGTGGCGGCTGGGGCGGCTGGACCGCGTCACGATCGCGCCGAGCGAGCACGCCACGGGTCAGTTGGCGGTGTCGCCGACCGAGCCGCTGCTTGCCCTCGCGCCGTGGGCAGGCCAGGTCGAGCTGTGGAGCCTCGATACTCGCCGCCGTCGCCGCGTGACTTCGATCGACAGCGATCGAGCCGTCATGCAGTTCAGCGGCGACGGACGGCGGCTTCTGCTTCTCGACCAGCAGGGCTGGCTGCGCATCTGGGACGTGGCGAGCGACACGCTGCTCGCCGAAGTGTGCGCGCACCGGCCGCACGGTGGCATGGTCGGGTGCGTCGTGCCCATGCCTGATGGCCGGCGGGCGCTGACGACGGGTTGGGACGGCCGGGTGCGGATGTGGGACCTCGACGCGATGGTGCCCGAATGGAGCATCGATTGCGGGCTGAAGGGCGCCTGGCCGCCGGGCGCACACCGGGCGGACGTCGCCCCGCACGGCCGACTCGTGGCGGTGGGGGCCGGCGATGGCTGCCTACGGCTGCTGGCCACTGGCACCGGCACCGTGGTGCGCGAGCTACGTGTCGCCGGCGGCGAGCATCGCTACGACTGGCCAGCGTTCTCGCCCGATGGCCGCGTGGTCGTCGCGGCGCTCCTCGGTCAGCCGCGCCAGCTGGTCGCGTGGGACGTCGAGACCGGGGCCGAATTGTGGCGCGTACCAGCACACAAGGATCACAAGTGGCCACGGTTCACGCCAGACGGCTCGCGCGTGTTGACGGCGACGACCGCGGGTGGCGTGGCCGTGCGGTATGCCCACGACGGCTCCCGTGTCGTCGCGCTCGAACGTGCGTCGCCGAGCGCCTGCCAGCACATGGTGCTGAGTGCCGATGGCGAAACCGCCGTCGTGCTGACCGACGGTCAGTTGCGCTTCTGGACCGCGGCACTTCGGTGACCCATTGCGGTTGCGACTCGACCCTTCCGGACGGTCTTGGCACCGCAGGTCGACGGGGAGCGGCCCTTCTGGTCGGCGCGCAGCGCAGACTCGCACCCTTGTTGCGCCGCGGGCTGCCACGGGATTCGAATCGGAGGACGGGGCGGGGCCGCGGCCAGTGTGGGACACAGCGACGCTGCCGTGTCGTCCTCGCGCCATCGTGCCGATGGGCCGGCACCTGTTGGGACGGGCACCTGGTGTCGGCGCCTTCGGACCGGCACAGTATCAGGGTGCGATGGCTGCCTCGACCCCGCCACCCGACCCGCCTCCCTCCGACGCCGACCGCAGGCTGATCGAAGGGCTGTTCGAGCGCAACATGACGCCGCTGGTGGCGTTCATCCGCGCCCGCGCCGGGCAGGCACTGCGCGCCCGCGAATCGGCAGTCGACCTGGCGCAGTCGGTGTGCCGCGAGGTGCTGCAGGATCTCGACGACTTCGAGTTCCGCGGCGAGGAGGCGTTCCGTGGCTGGTTGTTCCGCCAGGCCACGCGCAAGATCATCGACCGGCACCGCTACCTCGCCCGAGCGCGACGTGACGCTGCCTGCGAGCAGCCGGCGGCCGCCGCCGCCGAAGACGACGAAGTCGGCATGCTGCAGTGCTACCAGACCCTGTGCACGCCGAGCGTGCACGCATCGGCGCGCGAGGAGCTGCAACGCATCGAACGGGCGGTGGAGGAGCTGCCGGAGGCGCAACGCGACGCGGTCACCATGTCGCGCCTGCTCGGCATGAACTACGTCGACATCGCCGACGTCATGCAGATCTCGGAGGCGGCGGTGCGCGCGCTGGTGGCGCGGGGTTTGGCGGCGCTCACCACCAAGCTGGGCTGACCTGTCGCCCGGGCGGATCCGTGGTCGAGGCTGCGCAGACCGCCGTGGGGCAAACGATGGTGTCGACGGTCGTCGGGATTGCCTTGGCCAGCGCCGCGGCCCGTCGCCGGGTCAGCGGGCGCCGCCGATCGTCGTTCCCAGCGGGTTGCTGTGCACGATGCGCAGCGGTGTGGGCGCGCCCGGATCGACCAGCGCGGCTTGCGTCCCCAGGGTGCCGCCGATCAGGTTGCGCTGGTTGGGGATCGGCAACGACAGTCGCGTGAAGCCGCTGCCGTCGAGGGTCACGCCGAGCGCCGCCTGCACGTGCACGTCGAGTGTGCAGGTGCCCATGCCGATGCTGTTCAACGGCAGCGGCGGGATGCGGCGCGTGCCCCAATAGAGCACGCCGGCCAGGTTGGCTGCGGCGTGGCGCAGCTCCCAGACCGCCGTGCCGCCGACGTCGGGCACACCGACGCCGGTGTGCGACGGCACGTTGCCGCCGGTGCCGGGGCAGCCGGTGCCGTAGATGGCATAGCTGCCCGGCGTGTAGATCGCGTACTCCGCGACCGCGTCGTGGTCGCTGTTCATGGTCAGGTCGAGCACCCGGTTGCCGGGCGTCTGCGGCGAGCCGTCGAGCCGCCAGCGCTGGAACGGGTTGGCGGTGCCGCGGTCTTCCGCGGTCAGGGTCAACGCCTGACCCGCCTGATAGTCGCGGGTGAACGCGGTCGAACCATTGCCCTGACCATTGATATCGCGCGCCGACACTGCGACCGCCACGCCGTTGCTCGGACTGAGCGACCCCACCGTCACCCGGAAGCGGCGCACGTAGCGCGCCTCGGCCAGGTCGTCGGCCACCCCGATGTCAGCCACCTCCATGGTCCGGTCGGTGGTTTGCACCACCAGCGTGCCAGTCGGCGTCGCGCGCAGCGCCCACTCCTTGAACACCCAGTCGACACCGCCCGACGCAATCACGTCCGGCGCGGTCAGCACGTAGCCCTGACGGCCGTTGTAGACCCGATTGAACGGCGTGCTGCCGTTGGTGCGGCCGCTGCGGTCGGCGACATCGACGGTGATCGGCACGCCGCTGGTGACGCCGGTCGACTGCACGTCGAGCTGCGGGAAAGCCGGCTCGTCCTGCTCGCGGCTGAACCACACTGCCCGTGTCTGTGCCACGCCGCTGGTGTCGATGTAGGCGCCGGTGCCGAGGAACGTCGCGCTGTGGTTGGGGTGCCGGTCGCACGAGAAGTAGTC
The DNA here is from genome assembly GCA_041398565.1 of Planctomycetota bacterium. Taxonomy (GTDB): domain Bacteria; phylum Planctomycetota; class UBA1135; order UBA1135; family UBA2386; genus DATGPD01. The sequence goes on from JAWKUN010000003.1 coordinate 141,609, forward strand.
ACCCCAGCGTGCCGAGGGCGGACTGTTGGTGGGCACGGCGATCGACACCCAGTCCTGGCTGTTGAAGCCCGGATGGTACTGATCGACGATGAAGGCGACCGGTCGCACGTGCCGCCCAGGGCCGCCGGTGGCCATGACCACGCCTTTGTCGCCGCGGCCGTTCACCGAACACGCCGGATAGCCGACGCCGTACGTGGTGTTGAAGATGTCTTGCGTGCCGATCAACGTGTGGTCCGACGTGCGGAACCGCGCCACGCGGATGAACGGCCACGGCCGGCTGTTGGCGGGATCCTCCTCGCAAGACCACAAGAAGCCGTACTCCGTGCCTGCGCGGTAGCCGGTCTGCACGCGGCGGTCGAGGCGGCCGATCCAGTTGACGCCGTTGGGGGCCATTGCGTTCCGCGTGCCGTCGCGCCAGAGCGGCACCGCGCGGTCGTTGAACGCGACGCCGACCGAGTCGCCCCAGCGGTAGATGCGCAGGGTCGAGGTGTTCACGTGCGAGGCCCAGTACATCACGTTGTCCGCGCCCTGCACGAACCGATACGATCCGGTGCCGCCGAGCGCACTGCTGCGCTGGAAGCCGATGCTCATCGCCGAGCCGTCCCGCAGATTGGCCAGCGGCATGCGCCAGACGATCGACTCGGCGTAGTTGTTGCTCGCCACGTAGAACACGTTGCTGGTCAGGTACAGGTAGTTGCCGGCAAACGCGATGTCGGGGTAGTCGAACCAGCGGCCGGTCGGCACGCCGAACGTCTGCGGGCTCAGCACCCAACTGTGCCATCGATCGTTGCGCAGGCCGTCGCGACCGACCGACACTGCCACGCGCACGCTGCCGCGGTTGGTGGTGGTGCTGGCCAAGTACTGCAGGTACCAGATCGTGATGTCCGTGCCCGGCACGTACAGGCATCGCTGGTCGCAGCAGAAGCCGCCATCGACCGCAGGGAAGCGGCTGTACGGGTCGATCAGTTCGAATGTGCGGGCCGAGTCCTTGGACAGGCCACCGAACCAGTTGCCGGTCATGAAGGCGGTGTCGCGCGCCTGCGACAAGCACGGCTCCGGCGCCTCGGTCGAAGTGTTGCGCGGGCGCACGGTGCGGTTGTTCCAGAAGCGCAGGTCGCCGGGTGCGCCGGGTGCGCCACCAAAGGCGTCGTTGCCCGGCCGGTCGTCAGGCTGCGGCAGCAGATCGGGCCCGACCGGCAGCTCCGGCATCACGTGCGCCGGCACCACGTCGCGCAGCGCCTGCGGCGGCATCGGGATCTGCACTGCCGGGCGCGGATGCACCTCGGCCGGGCCGACCGTGACCGTCTGTGGAGGCACCGAGCCGCTGCCCGCCTGTCCGGCCAGCGGAAGGGAAGCGAGGGCGCCGAATACGGCCGCCAGGACCGGGCGGGTCGCAGCCAACGGACGCGGGGAAGGCGTCTTGCCCCATGCGAAGGTGTTCATGGGGGGACAGCGACGAACTGACGGCGGATTCTCGCGCCTTCTGCGCGAATCGCAGCCTGCAGGGCGCCGACCGGACTCCCCTAGACTTCGCGCATGCGCGTGACCTGCGTCCTGGCGTCGTGGCTGACTGCGTTCGCGCTGGCCGAAGAGTCGTCGGCGCAGCCGGCCGCCGGGCATGCGCTACGGATCCCGGCGTTCTCGGGCTACGCACACCCTGATCCGCAGGCCGTCCGCCGCGACGTCGAGACGGGCGCTGTCCACGAGTGCCGCGGCGAGCTGCGCTACTACGTCGAGATCACGACGCCCGGCGAGGTGAAGGTGCGTCTGGTCCGCCGTCCGGGCGCGTGTTCATCGATCGAGCTGCGCTGCGCGCACCACCCGGGCGATGGCTTCGCGGCCCTGGTCGCCCACCCGCTCGAGCACACGACCGACGTGGACATGGGCTCCTTCGGCATGCACCGGCCCGGCATGCTGCGGCTGACGCTGCGGATGGAGGACGGCTCGCCGCTGCGGGGCATCGTGGCGCTGCTCGTCTCAGGGGCCGCGGCCGCCGGCGCCAAGGCTCTGACCGTGGAGCGACGCAACGCGTCGTCGGTGCACCTCGCCTACGACGTGCCGGCCGCGCACGAGGACGACATCGAGTGGTTCGCATGCGAGTGCGAGCCGACCACCGACCCGCTCTGGACCTTCTACATGGCCACTGGCTGGCACCGCGGCTACTTCGGCATGCAGGTCAACTCGCCGAGCGAGCGCCGGCTCATCTTCAGCGTCTGGGACAGCGGCAACGAGGCGATCGATCGCGAAAGGGTCGCCGCCGCCGACCTCGTGCACCTGGTGCGCAAGGGCGACGGCGTGGTCGCCGAGGCCTTCGGTCACGAAGGCACCGGTGGCCACAGCCACCTCGTGTGCGAGTGGCAGCTCGGCGACCGCGTGCGCTTCCTCGTGCACGCCGAGCCCGACGGCACGCATACGACCTACACCGGCTGGTACCAGCACGTGCGCCAGGGCAAGGCGCTCGGCGGCGAGGCCTGGCAGCTGCTGGCGAGCTTCCGTGCGCCGAAGGACGGCAAGTTCCTGCGCCGTCCCTACTCGTTCAGCGAGAACTTCAGCGGCGCCAATGGCGACCGACTGCGCGACTGCGAGTTCGGCCCGGTGTGGCTGCGCTCGCATGGCGGCGAGTGGCTACCGGTGCGCACGGCGACGTTCACGCACGACAGCCACGGCAAGCAGTGGCGATTCGACCGCGCCGGCGGCGTGCGCGGCCAGCGGTTCTTCCTGCGCCACGGCGACTACCGGACGGCGGGTGTGCGCTACGGCACACGCCTCGATCTGCCTGCTGCCCAGGGCCCGGCCGCACCGCCGCCGATGCTGCCGCAGTAGTCGCCTCCGCCGGAGGCGACCGAAAACGGGCGCTGGACCGAGATGTTCACAGGACGGCCGCGCGCCGATCCCGCGGTGCGGCCAGTCCCTCGGCTTCCGGAGCTTTCGTCATGCGATCGATCGCCTTGGTCCTCGGGGCCTTGTGCGCAGTGGCACAAGGCCAGTACGGCTGCATCACGCAGAACACCTACGAACCCGGTCCGACCGTGCCCATCGTGCTCACCGACCGAGAGTGGGCACTCGAGATGCCGGTGCAGACGGTGACCCGCTTCATCGCCGGCTTCGAGCTGGTCACGCGCAGCGCCTTCGGCACGGCCGTCGTGCCCACCGCGCTGTATCTCTCCACCGGCAGCCAGCCTCTGCCCACTCCGGCCGCCACCGCGAGCATGTCGGTGGGGACCACGCCCAACTGGTACCGGACTCTGTTCTCGCACCCGATTCGGATCGAGGCCGGCACTCGCTTCTACCTGGCGTTCACGGTGCCCGCGGGCGCCGGCATCAACCAGTCGATCGCCGGCAGCATGAGCGCCGCCTCCAGCAGGCACTTCTTCCGAGTGAACTCGAGCAGCCTCTGGACGTCCGACAGCGACCGGTGGGTGTTCAGCGTCATCTGCTCCAACGCCGTCGACTGCGCCGGTCTGGGTCTGCGCGAGCAGGACTGGGTGCAGTGGACCTACCGGTTCTTCGGCAACGGCCGCAGCTCGGGCGGCGCCTCGGTGCAGACCTTCGTCGGCAACCCGGCGCCGTGCCTGCGGGTGCAGACCAACCCCGAAGCCGGCACCAACACCGGCAACGCGCTGGTGGCGGTTTGGAGCACCTGCCCCGGCTACACCTGGAATCCGGCTGCAGAGGGCGCCATCGAGTCGGTGACGTTGGCGGTCGACTGCCGCCGCGTGCTCTCGCCGGTGGCCGACGGCCAGGGCCTCGGCAAGCTCGCGATTCAGAACGGGAGATTCTACGTCTCCTACTTCTATCCGCAGGACATCACCGGCCGCCCACAGGACTGGACGCGCCTCGTGCACACGCCGCGCCGGGCAGTGGACTTCTACGAGATCTGGCCCGCCAACCTCGAGAGCCACCCCGACTTCTCCCGCAACGGCGCGCCGATCACGTTCGGCTTCCTCTGCTGGAACACGGCGATCACCGGCGGCTACTCGCAGGCCAACGACTACGACAACCTGAACCTGACCGTGCAGCGCGGATCGCCCGGCGGCTTCGAGGCGTACGGCGCCGCCTGCGCCGGCGTCGCTGGCACGCCCCTCATCGCCGGCAGCGGCTCGCCGCGCGTCGGCGGGACGGTCACCGTGAGCGTGAGCCCGGTGTACACCGCGGACCTCACGATGCTGGTGCTCGGCGTCTCGAACTCGCAGTATCTGGGCCTGCGCCTGCCGTTCAACTTCAGCCCGATCGGGACGCCACCCTGCTACCTCAACGCCTCGCCGGACATCATCCTGGGCGGCGGTGGCTTGCGCTCCCTGTCGTTCACGATCCCGGCCAACCCGGGGCTGGTCGACCAGGCCGCCTACTTGCAGTGGCTCATCCACGAACCGACCGTGTCGCGCATCATCTCGACCCAGGGGCTGGCGATCTTCATCGGCAGCTGACGCCGGCTCGATCCCGTCAACTCTACGGGCGGGATCCTCGCCTGCCGATGCCCACGGCTCGCGTCGATGGACGCCTGCGTCGTGTTCCACCTCGACGACCGAGGGTGCTCGATCGGCGTACAGACCGGCACGCGGCGCCGCGCGCGCTCATGAGTGTGGAGTGCGGAATGTGGGCGCCCCGAGCGACCCGCGTGCAACGGCAACCATATGCTTCCCCGATGCGCCGCGCGCTCCTCGTCGCCCTCTCGCCGCTCCTGCCCGCGCTCGCCGCGCAGGCCTACCCCGTCGGGTCCCGCGCGCTCACGTTCGCCAACCCCACCGGACGGGGAACGCCGAGTCTGACGACGACCACGTGGTACCCAGCGCAGACGAGCGGCACCAACGTACCGTTGCTGCCCCGACCCGGTGGCTGGCCGGTGGCTGTGTTCCTGCACGGCTTCGCGGCGCTCGGCAGTCTCTATGCGCCGCTCGGCGAGCATCTCGCTGCCGCCGGCTACGTCGCGGTCTTCGCCAACACGGCACAGTTCTCCGGCCCGACCCTCGTGCTCGACGGCCTGGCGCTGTTTCCCGCCCTGGCCAACGCCAACGCCGAGGTGGGTGGGTTCCTGTTCGGTGCGTTGGACATGACTCGGGTCGGCCTGTGCGGCCATTCGATGGGTGGGGGCGGCACGCTCGACGTCTTGGCGCAGAACCCCGGCTACCGCGCAGGCGTGTGTCTGGCTCCGGTGACCTCGGCCAACGCTGGCGCCGTGGCGGTGCCGGTCGCGGTGGTGCACGGGGCGGGCGACACCATCGTGCCGGCTGCGCAAGGCGAGGCGAACTACCGTGCGGCGACCGCGGTCACCGGGGTGCGTTGCTTCTCGCTCCTCGACGGCAGCACCACCCACACCAACGTCACCGGCTTCTTGTTGATCTCGGCGACCGACCGTGCCGTCTTCGCGCACGCCGCCAACCTCGTCACCGGGTTCTTCGATCGCTATCTCGACGACGATGCGACCGGGCTCGAAGACGTGCTCGGACCGCGTGCGCGGGCGCAGCCTCGGCTTGTGCGCATCGACGTGGAAGTCCGCGGCCCCGAGCTCTGGATGAGCGGTCGGCCGGCGCCTGGCCAGGTGGTGACCTCGACCTTGGCGGCCGAGCCGGGTGCAGCCGCGCTCCTGGCTGCGGCGGCGCCGGCGCGGTTGACGACGCCGTTCGGCGACCTGCTCCTCGACCCCGCATCGACGGTGCTCGTCGCGGTCGGCACGACCGGGATCGACCGGTTGTGGCTGCTGACGTTGGCGATCCCCAACGACTCCGGCCTGCTGGGCGTACGGCTTCCGTTCCAGGCACTCGGTACCGTTGCCGCCGGTTTGCGTCTGAGCGGCAGCTTCACCCTGGAGATTCAGCCCTGAGGCGGTAGGGCTCGCGATCGCCAGGGCGGCCATGGCCGGGGCCCGGGTGTTCCTGCGCACGGAATGACGCAGCGTTTCTCACGGTTTTTGGCCCCCGGAGCCGAACCAGATCGCATGGTTCCGCCCATGCGTGTCTCTCGTCGACTCGGTCTCGCGGTGTTGCCGCTGATCGCCAGTCTGGGCCTTGGCCCGGCGGCCCGTGCCCAGTTGGTGCCGAAGCTCAAGGACCTGGTGCCGAAGTCCGACCCGAACGTCATCGGGCTGACGGGGGTGTGGCGGGGCACGGCCACGGAGTCGACCGAGGAGATGGGCGAGCTGAGCTTTCCGGTCGAGCTGACCTTCGAGGGCGAACCGGCCAAGCTGCGCTTGCGGGTCACCGGCAAGGTGAAGGTGCCGACCGAGAACGGCCAGAAGCTCACCGTCGCCATCGCCGCTTCATACGAAGGGGCGCTGCGCGGCGAGGAGCTGCGCATGCGCAGCACGCGTATCGACACGCGCATCGTCGAGACCGGCACGACCATCCCGTCGGCGCCGCAGTCGGTCGAAGCACGCCTGCACGACGGTGTGCTCGAGGGGCGTGTCGGTAGCGACGGCGACGGCTGGACCAGCTTCACGGCGCGGCCGGCGGCCGCGGCCGAGCAGCCCGGGCCGCAAGCCGCCGCTTCTCTCGCCGGAGAGTGGCGTGGAACGGGCCGGGAGCCCGGCCCCACCGGCCGCGAGCTCAGCTACCCCGTGCGGGTCACGGTGCGCGACGAGGGCGGGCGATGGACGGTCGAGGTGTCGGCGGACCTGCAGTATCCGGTGCAGACCGGTGGCACGACCCCGGTCGAGTATCGCGCCAGCTTCGCCGGCGAGGTCAGCGGCGGCGAGCTGCAGATGCGGTCGCGGTCGGTGAAGGTGAAGATCGTCGACTACAACCAGACTCAGGACGGCGGCGAGCAGACCCTGAACGGCCGCCTCGAGCAGGACGTGCTGCGTCTCACCGTCCAGAACGAGGGGCGGCCGCCGGCCGAGTTCGAGCTGCGCCGGGTCGACGACGGTCAGCGTCCGCGGCCAGCCGGCGAGGAGCGGGTGGAGGACGATCGCGACCGAGGCGAGGGCCGTGGTAGCCCGACCGGCAACCCGCTCGGCCGCCGGCGCGGCGGCCCCAGCTATGAGTCTCCTTACACCGCGCTCGTGCTCGAACCGCGGCGGACGCGCGACCCCATGATGGGAGGCGTCGAGTCGCACACGATCCTGGTGCCGAACGGCTGGGACTTCAGCGGTGGTCCGCAGTGGGTGCTCAGCCCCGACAACTACGTGCACTTCGTCGCCGACCTGACCGGTCCGCGACGCGAGTCGGTGCACTTCGACTGGAACCGCGTGGTCACTTGGACGCAGGTCTCCGGCCAGCCGCCGCCGGCACCGACCCCGGTCGACGCCGGGGCCGAAGTGGCCATCGTGCGGCCGCCGCCACAAGTTCTCGGCGAAGTGGCGGCGGAGATCATCCTGCCGAGAGCGCGACCGCGCGCGACGAACATCCGCGTCGTCGCTGCCGAACGTCTGCCGCAGGTCGAGGAGGCCGTGCGCAAGCTGCACGCCGAGGAACTGAAGATGCTGGAGGCCCTGATGGCGCAGTCGCGCACGGCGATCGGCGGTGTGCAGACCGACGCGAACATGTTCCTCGTCGCCGAGCGCGCCCGCGTGCGCTACACGGAGAACGGCGTCGAGTGGGAAGAAGAGGTGCGCTCGACCCAGCAAGGCGTGCGCAACATGATGCGCAGCGAGCTGGTCTCGTCTGATTCAGCTTGGTGGATGATCTACGACGTGCGCTGCGTGCGCGCGCCGGTCGGCGAGCTCGATGCACGTTTGCCGACGTTGCTGAGTATCGCCAGCACTCTGCGCGAGACGCCGCGTTGGTCGGCAGCGCTCGCCGAGCTGCGCCTCGAGCTGGCCAAGGCGCGGACGCGAGCCATGCAGATCGACTTCGAAGCGCGCCGCAAGCACTACGCCGAACTGGCCGCGACCCGCAACGAGATCTCCGACATTCAGATGCGGGGTTGGCGCGATCGGCAGGACAGTCAGGACCGCGTGCACAAGGCCACGATCGACTCGATCCGCGGCACCAACGATTTCCGCGCCGCCGACGGCACCACCTTCGTGGTGTCGAACCAGTTCGAGCGCGCCTTCGCCGACCCCGGTGGTCGCGTGCTGCTCACCAACGACGTCAACTACCAACCCTCGGCCGACGGTGCCCTGAACAGCTTCCAGTGGGAAGAGATGCGGCGCGTCGACCCGTTCGGGCGCTAGGACCGGGAACGGCAGGCGGGGGGCGGGGCTGTCTGGCCCAGCCGCGTACGACGGCTCTCCGCGCCAGGCATGCGTGAACTCGCTTGCGCATGCGTCCGGCATGGACGTTGCTCCTCCCGGGCGTCGCTGCACCGCCGCGATCCCGCTCGGGCTCGGTCGCCGGAGGTGGGCGCGACGCCACATGCCAAGGAGCAACACAATGGAGCGAATCGACCAGCTGGCCGCGGACGAGTCCGATCCCGGGGTTCGGGTTCTCGTGACTGCCGTTTTCGACACCCTGACCGACGGAGCCGATGCGTGCGAAGCGTTGGTGCGCGCCGGCCTTGCCAAGGACTCCCTCTCGGCCGTCCTGGCCGAGGATCTCGACGGGGGCACGCCGTCGCCCGACCAGAGCAAGGCGCTGGCCGAGCGAGAAGCGCCGAGGGCGCCGCGTGCCGCCTCGTTGGGTGCGATCGTGGGCGCCTCGACCATGGGGCTCGCGGCCACCTCCTTGGCGATTCCCGGCATCGTTGCCATTGGGCCGATCGTGGCGTTGCTTGCGGGTGCCGGTCTCGGGGCGGCGGCCGGTGGTGCGCTCGGCGCGCTGGTCGGCATCGGTGTCTCGCGCGACATCGCCGAGGTCTACCATCGCAGCCTCGCGGGTGGTGCGGTCATGGTCGGGGTCGAGGCTGGCGTGGGGCGCCGAGAAGAGGTCGAGGCGCTGCTGGCCATGCACGGCGGACGTTCGATCCACGCCGTCGAGTTCGTCGACTGATCGGCGCCTGCTGATCGGTGCCGGTCGGTCGATGACGCCTGGCGCGCCGGGGTTGCGTCCGCTCCGACAGCGGGGTCGTCCGACGCCGGCGTTGGGCGGGGGCAGGTCGTGCAAAGTGTCCAACTTGCCACGCGTTGGCGCCGGTCCTTGCTCGCCGAGTTCGTTCGGGGCCGTCGCCCGGGCCCTCGACTGGTTCGTCCACGCATTGGCACGCGCCGTGCATGTCGATCGACCGAGCCGCGGCACCGCCGCCGCTCGAGTCCTCCAACAAGCATCGATCAACATGAACACCATCGTGAACAAGCTCGGCCTCGTGCTGCTGCCTCTCGCCCTCCTCTGCACCGGCTGCGACCAGAAGGAGGCGCACGGCGCCGGTGGCCGCAAGCTGGCCCTGACCGCGCCAGTGGACCAGTCCTTGAAGCAGGGGGCTACCAACGACGTCGCGGTGAAGATCGACCGCAACGATTTCACCGGACCGGTGACCATCGACTTCGTGGGGTTGCCGCCGGGTGTCTCGGTGGCCAATCCCGGGCCCATCCTGGCCGGCGACGAGTCGAAGGACTTCACTCTGCGTGCGACCGAGACGGCGGCCGTGGTGAACGATCACGTCGTCACGGTGACCGCATCGGCCGCGGACATGCGGGTGCAGCAGACCTTCAAGATCGACGTCGAGGCTCGCTGACGGTGACGAGCGCTCGGGCCGTGCCGGCGGCCGCAGAGCCGGCCGCGCCGAGGCCGCTCGTCGGTGTGGGTCGCGTCGAAGCCGGAAGTGTCCGGCTGTGGGTCTGCCTGCCCCGGCAGGTTCGCTTGCCCGGCAGCGCGCACTTGCTCGTGTCTCGCCGGGACACGGGTGAAACCGTGGCGAGCGGCGAGGTCCCCATTGCGCGCCTGCCGGCGAGTTCGCAGATCGGCATCGTCGAGGTCGGCGGCGGCCGGTCGTCGTCGGTGCTCGAGGGTGGCCGCGCCTACCGGATCGGCATCCACATCGGTGGCGCGTCACTCGGTGACGTCGATGTGCGGATGCCGCCCACAGCCGCGGATTGCGACGTGCGCCTGATGTTCGGCAGTTGCGCGCAGCCATGGCTCGGCGATGGTCGGCCCGACTCCCGGGCTACGGCCATGCTCGACGCCGCGGCACGCCATGTCGCGAGTCGAGAGATCGACCTCTGGTGCGCGCTCGGCGACCAGGTCTACTCCGACCTCCCGTCGGCCTCGGCCATCGTCGACCGTGGTGTGCCGCCAACGGCGACGGCCGAGCAGCTGTGGGAACGCTTCGAGGCTCGGTATCGCGACACCTGGGCCTTGCCAGCGTGGCAGCACCTCATGCGCGGCGTCGCCTTCTATCCGGTGATCGACGATCACGACATCGTCGACAACTTCGGAAGCGATCCCCTGCACGCCTCGGCAGAGTACGAGCCGCTGCGGGCCGCGGCTCAGCGGGCGTACTTCGCCTTCCAGGGAAGTCGGGTCTTGCCGCCGGAGCGTGGTGCGCAGGGACCGTTCGACTTCGGCTTCCGCCATGGCCCGATCGCCGGCTACGCCTTCGACCTGCGCACTCAACGCTGTGCGATCGGCCGGATGCAGCTCCTCGGGCACGACCAGCTCGATCGATTCGACCAGCATGTCGCCCGACACTCCGATGCGCGTTTGCATGTCGTCCTGCTCAGCCAACCGTTCTTGAATCTCCCGCGCTCCTTGCTCGGTTGGTTCGCTCGGCTGTTGTCGACCGGCAACGATCTCGACGATCGCTTGTCGCACCCGATGTGGAACGAGTCGCGCGCCGCGCTCTTGGACCGAATCCATCGGTTGGCGCGGAGTCGTCCGCGTGGCAGTGTGATCTTGCTCGCTGGCGACGTGCACGTCGGCGCCACGCACGAACTGGTGTTCGCCGACGGCACCAGCGTTCCGCAACTGACCTCGAGTCCGTTGGCGCATCCGCAGCCGTGGTGGGTCAGCCGAACGGCTCAGCTCGTCGTGGGCCTGGCCGACCGATTCCCACGCAGCCAACAGGGAGGTCGCGAGGACGTCGTCTTGCGCCGACTCGAGAGCGAGGTGGGCGGAACGAACCCCTACGGCGGTCTGAACGTGGGGTCGTTGCGCGTGCGGACGTCCGGCGCGCGAACCGACGTCGACTTCGAGTTGCTAGGTGTGGTCCGGGGCGACCTGCGGCCGGTGCTTCGTCTTCCGACCTGGACCTACTGAGCTGCAAGGGCTGCGAATCGTCGCGGCGGGCGCGAGTTCGGCCGTGTTGTTCCGTTGCCACAGAGCTGACCAGGCCACGCCCGAGCAGCCCTGGAAGCTCCGAGCAACAACAGCGCCGGCGGCCCCTCTGGTCGGCGCTGCGCCGACATCAACCCTTTGGGTTGCGGCCGCCGGCAGCGCTGAGGGTCGGGTGAGGCGAGGGCCTGGGCCCGACGGCTCTCGGAGCAGACGCCCGGTGACGCAGGCGCGGCGCGAGGGCTCAGATGGGCCTGTGAGAGAATCGAGCGTACAGGCTCCGAGCCATGTTGCCGGCGATCGCCTTCGCGATCGCGAGCCGTCGGCTCAGCGAACGGAGTCACGACGCGTTCCGGGGCCGGAACGGGCCGAGGAAGTGTCTCGAGCGCCCGAGCGAGCCCGCTCACCGATTGCCGCTGCCGGTCGTCACGTCACTGCGTGATCGTCAGCTTCACCGGGTTGCTGGCCGTCAGCACCCGGTTGCCGTCGAACACCCAGTAGGCGTGGTAGACGGCGGCGCCGACCAGGCTCGGGTTGTTGAAGGCCGGGAACTGGATGCGGGCCGCGGCTTGGCCGGCGCCGTCCAGGAAGCCGATGCTGCCCTGGTAGACGCCGGAGTTGGCGAGCTGCAGGGTGAGGTCGAACCAGACGTCGGGGTTGAGCGGGATGTGCACTCCACCCAGCGAGAAGCCGGGCGTGGTGCCCAGCGAGCCGGCGACGACGTAGCCCTTGTTGGCGTAGGTCGGGCCCGCGTCGAGCACGAGGTTCTGCTGCCCACCCTGGCTCTGCGAGATCCCGGGTTCGATCCGGCGCAGGGTGCGCCGCTCCCCCTTCACCAGCGTGAACGAGTCGCGCACGGCTCCCTGGTCGTCGAGGAAGACGGCGTCGAGTTCGTTGCCGTCGATGTCGAGCACCATCGAACCCAAGGTGTTCATCGACACGAACATCGCCGGGTGGTCGAGCGAACCGCCGGAGATCTGACCCGACGAACCCGCCACCGCGTACACCGCGCCCTCGTGCGGCGCCGGCCCCGCGGTCGATTTGGCGTAGGTTCCGTCGCCCGCCGCGCGACCGTCGCCGCGGTCGAGCACCATCGCCGAGGTGAGCGTGCTGGACAGGCCGTAGTGGCCGTCGAGGAGGAACGAGCGCTCGTAGCAGTGGCTGTGCCCGGTGAGCACGAGGTCGACACCACCGGCCTCGAGCAAGGGCAGCGCGATGCTCCGCATGTCGGTCATCCGGCCACCGCTGTCGGCAGGATTGTCGGAGTCGTGCGAGCCCTTGGTGTAGGGGGGATGATGGAAGAACGCGACCAGCCACTTGCGCGTGTTGTTGGCGAGATCGGCTTGCAACCAGGTGAGCATCGGCGAGCCCGACGTCCGCGGCGTGTCCTGGGAGTCGAGGCACACGAAGTGGATGTCGCCGTGGTCGAACGAGTAGTAGGCCTCGGTTCCCGACGCCATGCCGCCGAGCTCGCCCTGGCGCGGCAGGCTGAACACGTCGTAGTAGACACCGCTCTCGGTGCTCGAGCTGGCGCTGAACGCGTCGTGGTTGCCCAGCGTGGGGAACAGGAACGTGTTGCGCAGCAGCGGCTCGTACATCAAGAAGACGGCGTTCTGGTATTCGGCGTCGGTGCCGTAGGTGTAGGCGTTGTCGCCCAACATGAGCCAGACGTCGGTGCGCCGCGTGCCGGTGTAGCCGAGGTACGCCTCGCGCACGTTGTAGGCATCGAGGTTGAACGTCCCCGAGTCGCCGATGACCCACACGCGCGTCGGCTTGGCGGTCCCCGGCGTCGGCGCCGTCCACCACCAGTGGTCGTTGTCGGCGCCGCGAAGCACCTGCTGGTCGTGACCGACCGCGTAGTAGGACCGCGTGTCCGCGGTCAGGCCGGTCAGCTCGACCACGTGTTCGGTCGTCAGCGCCGGCACCGTGGCCACCTGCGTGAGGTTGCCCGGCGCTGCGCCGAACCAGACCCGGCTCGACGTCGCGACGTCGGTGCGCCAGCGCACGACCGCGCGGTCGTGACCGCCCATCTGCAGGTAGGGGCCCCGCACCACCGAGGCGACGTCGGCGCCGACCAGCTCGGCGTCGAACGAGATGTCGGAGCTGGCCGCGTTGAACTGATGGATCTCCACCGCGAGCACGTTGTCCAGCGGCGCCGGGCGCAGTAGGGTCGGCGGGAAGGCGAAGTGGAACACGAAGTTCTCTTCGGGCCCACCGACGCCGAGGCTGGCGAGCGTGCGGTATTGGATGGCACCCGTCGGCATGTTGCTGCGGGCGATCTCGGTGCCGTTCAGGTACACGACGGCGCCGTCGTCGCGGAGCAGGCCCAGATGCGCCAGATTGAACGCCGCCGGGTTGGACACCTGGAAGGTGTGCCGGAAGTAGGTGGTGATGTACTTGTCGAGCGGGTTGGGACCGAAGCTCACGACGGTCTGCTCGTCGCCGTCGCCGTAGCCGAGCTGCGCCGGGCCGCTGGCCCAAGTGCTGTCGTCGAAGCCGAGCTGGGACCAGGCGGTACCTTGGTCGGTGCCGTCGTCGCGGTAGCGCCAGGTCGCGCCACGCGGAATCAGGGTCGTCGCCGTGCTGGCCGGGGCCGAGATCGGCGGTACCGTCGACGTCGAAGCCGAAGTCAGAGCCGCACTCGTCGCCGGCAGTCCACTCCCCGGCGGGCTCGTGCGCGGGTCGGTCGCTGCCAGCGCAGTGGCACGCGCGGCGGCCGCTCGGTCGCCAGCGCGACGCAGCAGCCGCGCCTTCCACTGCAGCCAGTGCCGCGGTCGTTGTACCGCGGCCACGATGTCGTCCAGTCGCCGCACCGCCTCGGCGTAGCGGCCGGCTCCTTCGGCGACCACCACCGCGTGCTGCTGCAGCGATACCGCACCGAGATCGGCCACGCCGCGGTCGAGGCCCGCCAGTGCGTCCGCGACGTCTAACTTCGCCGCCACGTCGGCACGCTCGACGTAGAACTCGGGGCGCCGCACCGCCGCAGCCGCCAGCGCGCGGTCGTACGCCGCCACCGCCTCGGCAGGGCGATCGAGACGCGCGAGCGCTCGTGCGCGCAGCAGCTGCGCGTCGGTGCTGTCCGGGTGCAGTGCCAGACAAGCGTCGGCGGCGGCGAGTGCCGCCTCGTCGCGGCCGAGCATCCACAAGAGACCGGCGCGCGCCAGCGCCGCGGGCCGGCTACGAGGCGACAGCGTCAGTGCCCGCTCGAAGTCGGCGAGCGCCGCGCCGAAGCGTCGCTCCTGGCGCAGGATCTCCCCGCGCTGCAGGTAGAGCGCGGCGTCCTCGGGAGTGGCGGCGATCTTGGCGGCGAGCTCGTTGAGCTGCACCTCCGGGTCGTGAGGGAACGCGACGACGCTCAGCGCCGCCACCAGAGCGGATCGCAGAAGGACGGAAAGCATGGGTCCCGCAGGGTAGCGCGGCGTGGCGGCCGGCGAAACCGGCCCGGCCTGCGCGGCGACACCGACCGTGCCGAAGCCGGCCGGCGCCGCCGCGCAGCGGGCGCGATGCGGACGACGGTCATGCCGGGGAGGCACGCTCCGCCGACCTCGGACTCTCCTTCTCCCCCTTCAGCTAGTCGAACACTTGCTGCGTGAGCACGGTGCTCAACTGGAAACCAGTGCCGTTGAAGTGCACCGCCTGCGTGCTGATCGTCGAGCACGGCGGCAGGACCGGCGTGAACAGGAAGCTCAGCGACACGATCGACGATGTGGCGAACACGGGCGGTGCGATCACGAACGGCACGATGCACATCTGCAGTGGGCCGGGCAGCACCGGCCCGGGGCCGATCGTGCCGAAGGTGAACCACACAACGCCGCCGGGAGTGGCGCCGCCCACCTGGGTGAGCAGGGTGCTGCCGGTGACGATCGGCGTCTGGCGGATGCCGAGCGAGCAGTCCGTCGGACGCGAGCAGTGCGCGAAGTCGAGCTGGATGTAGTCGACCGCGGTGTCGTCGCGCAGGTAGATGTCGATGCGGCCGTCGGCGTTCATCTTCGGTAGCAGGTCGAGGCCGCCGGGCATGCTCGACAGGTCGTAGACCGCGGTGCCGATGGCGCCCGGGTTCCACGCGATGCCGGTGGCGTCGGCGATCGGCTCGACGTAGGCGAAGGCCGGACCGCCCGCGGTGTTGAGGCCGATGGCGATGGCATCGTCAGGCGACGACGTGCAGTCGGCGCGCATGCGCACCACCAGACGGGCCTCGCAGATCTGGCCGGGCAGGCTGAAGCTGTGGCCGAACACCTGGCCGCAGGTCACCGGGCCGTCGAACTCACGGCGTGGACTGGTGCCGATGTAGGCGGCGAGCTGCGGACTCGGGCAGGCATCCTCCGGGCCGGGCGGCGCCGGATCGATGAACTGGTCGACGATGCCGCCGATCATGGTGTGGCAGCACTTGTCGCGCAGCGGGATCCAGCGCAGCACGGTGGCGTCGTTGGCGGTGAAGTTGGGGGTCGCCAGGTCGAGGTCGTCGTCGTTCTCGAGTTCGGCGACCACGATGTGGTACGGCGTCGTGTCGGTGGCGAAGTACGACGGCGCGCCGAACACGCCGGCACCGTTGTTGTAGAGCACCGCCACGCGGTTGGTGCCGCGGCAGGCCAACGCCACGTCGACGTCGCCATCGCAGTCCCAGTCGCCGCAGCCGATCGAGAAGCACAGGTCGGCGCTGGTGCCGATCGGGTAGTCGGTGCGGTTGAAGTTGACCGTGGTGCCGGCGATCGCCGTCGGGTCGTTCAACATCACCGAGATGGTGCCGAAGCCGGCGTTGGCCGTGACGTGGTCCTCGAAGCCGTCGCCGTTGAAGTCGTCGCAACAGACGTCGAACGGTCGGAAGTCGATGGTGAACTGCTGCGGCGCGGCGAAGCTGATGGTGCCGGGCGACGGCGAGGTGTTGACGAACACGGTGCTCACCGCCGAGCCGAGCGGGCCGACCGTGACCAGGTCCTCGCGCGCATCGGCGTTGAACTGTCCGGCGTTCATGCCCATCGGCGGCGCAGTCTGCGGCGCCACCGCTGCCGGCGCCGCCACGAACGTGCCCGCGCCGGTGCCGAGGTGGCAGCGCACCGTGTTCGGGCCGGTGGTGGCGATCGCCAGATCGAGCAGGTCATCGCCGTCGAGGTCGACCACCGCACCCGACGTGGGGGCGCCCGTGGCGGACAGCAGTTGGTTGCTGTAGGTGAACGCGATGGCGCTGGTGCTGCGGCCGATCGTGGCACCGCTGGCGTGGATCACCACCACCTCGGGCCGGTTGCTGCCGTCGAGTTGGCCGACCCAGAGATCGACCGGGTTGGGGCCGGCCACCGGGATCGGGACGATGGTGAACGCGGTGCCGCTCCCGTTGTTGAGAAGGACCACGGTGGCGTTGTCGGCGGCCACGACCAGGTCGTTGTCGCCGTCGAGGTCCATGTCGGCCGACGCGATGGCGCGCGGTGGGCCGACGTTGGTCGGGTGGTTGGCGCCGACGAACTGGGCGGTGAGAGAGGCGGCCGCGCCGAGTGAGACGGCGAGTGCGCGGGAGAGTGGGGACATGGAGTTCATGGCTGGATTCGCTCCGAGCGTGAGAGACAGGGACGGCGCTCGTAGAGGGAGGGTGGCCCGAGGCACACGTGACATGACAGGATTTGCAGGAATCCGGCGGCATCTCTCGATGCGTGGCACCGTACGGGCGCCGCCGCCCTGCCTCGTTCGCGCTCCTCGGCTGCCTGCCGTCGACGCGCAGTCCGCGGGTCGCGTCGCCAGCGCTCAGCCGGCCTACTGGCGATCGCAGCGCGATCGCAGCGCCGTAGGCGTCACAGAATCCGACGAGTGATCGGGCTTGTCAGGGTGGCGCCGCTCGCACTGGCCGTGACCCCTTGCATTGCGACGACGACCCCGGCCAGAGCCGGGTCGCCAGGCACCGGCAAGCTCCACGATGCCAACCCGGCACCGTCGAGCACGCCGGCGGCGACCTGCACGCCGAGGGTCAGCTCGATCGCCAGTCCGCCGTTCAGGAACGCCACGAACACCGGCTCGATCGGCACCGACAGTAGGACGCCGAACGCGTGGCCGGGGTCGCCGCGCAACGCGCACGGTGACGATGTGCCGTGCATCAGCGCTCCCATGTCGAGCGACGGCACCGTGCGCCGCGTGACCGGGATCGTCGGGTCGATGCTGCCGGTGACGGCGATCACCGGGTCGATGACCAGCGCCCCGCCGCTGCCGCGGACCGCGGGCAGACCCGACCAGCCGGTGGAAAGGTAGTTGCCGCTCACCCCGGTGAGGCCGACGAAGCTGGCGTCGAGCACCATCGCCGACTCACCGGGCAGGCTGCCGGCGGCAACGCCGCCGCCGCGGATGTTGCAGCGCGAGAAGCCGAGCGACGACCGCGTCACGGCCACGGCCACCGTCGCCGGGCGCTGGCCGCCGAAGATGGACAAGGAGTCGCCGCCGCGCAGCTCGCACTCGCTGGCCATGATGCTGGCATCGACGGCCGATAGCCGCGTGTTCACCTCCGTCATGGTCACCACCGTGGACCGCAATACTGAGATCCCGGCGCGGCAGGTCATCGCCTCCAGATGCACGTTGCCGACACAGTCGACGATGGCGAGGCGCGAACCCAACCCGGTGAAGAAGTCCGTTGGCAGGTTGAAGCCGCTGAGCACCGCCCGCCGCCCGCGCGGGATCCCTTGCACGGTCAGGTCGTAGGAAAGAGGGGGAAAGCTGAACTGGAAAGCGAACGCCGGGTCGGCGTTCACCACCAGCGGGCGTTGCAGCGTCACTGCCGGGTAGGTCCCGTCGCGGATGTGGATGCGGTCGGTCTCCGGCACGATGTCGAACGCGAGCTGCAGGTCGGTGAAGTCCGTGCCGGGACGGTTGTTGATGTCGACGATCCACTCCCCCCTGGGCGCAAGCGGCAGAGCATACTCCCACGTGTCCGAGAGGTCGGAGTTCAGCTCGCCGCGCCCGGCGACGAGGACCGTCCTGCCGCGCGCGCTGTCGTAGGCGAGGGCGTGGTAAGAGCGGTCACGAGGGTTCGTCGCCGGAGTCTGCTGCGTCCAGGTGGTCCCGTCCCACTCCCATGTGTCGGAAAGGAGGCCTGGAGAGCCCCCGCCGAAGAGGACGGTCACGCCCCGCGCGCTGTCGTAGGCGAGAGCGTGTCCATAGCGGGCGGGCGGTGCCGTTGGGCGTGGCGTCCAGGTGGTTCCGTTCCACTCCCATGTGTCGGACAACGGAGACAAGGGATGACCGCTCTCTCCGCCGAAGAGGACGGTCACGCCGCGCGCTCGGTCGTAGGCCAGGGCATGGCCGGCGCGGGCGGGCGGGCTCGTCGCTGAAGCTCGTCGCGTCCATGTGGTCCCGTTCCATTCCCACGTGTCGGAGAGTCGGTTGGCGGCGGCGTCGCTTCCACCGAAGAGGACGGTCACCCCGCGCACACTGTCGTACGCGAGGGCGTGGCCGGCGCGGGCGGACGGGCTCGGGGCCGAGGTCCGCTGCGTCCAGCTCATCCCGTTCCACACCCAGGTGTCGGCGAAGTACACGTACAGGGGGGAGCCCGAAGTCCCGCCGAAGAGGACGGTCGTGTCCCGCGCGCTGTCGTAGGCGAGGGCGTGGCCAACGCGGGCGGACGGGCTTGCCGCCGGAGTCCGCTGCGTCCAGGCGGTCCCGTACTCCCATGTGTCGCCGAGTGCGGAGGTGTCCCAGCCGCCGAAGAGGACGGTCGTGCCTCGCACACTGTCGTAGGCGAGAGCGTGGCCAGAGCGGGCAGACGGGCTTGTTGCCGTAGTCCGTTGCTGCCACACGAGCTGAGCCGGGAGCAGAGGTCCGAGGCTTGCGACGAGGGCGAGCGCGATGGCCACGCTGCCCGCCGATTCCCGAGGGTCGATCTTCATGCGTCTCATGGTGTTCGTGGCTCCTCGTGAGACGGCGCGGGAGGCGAGTTCGAACCACCCGCCCTGGTCGAACGAGCGGCGACCCGGTGGTCTCCAACGCCACGGCGCAGAGACGGTCGGGCGTCCGCCGTGTTTTCCAATGCCCGGCGCGGCAGGTGCCGCGCACAGGCAGCGGCACGGCCTCGGCGCCGGGAGCGACTCTCCGGCGCGAGAAGAACGTGGCGCAGCGCGGCTTCCCTCGGGCATGTGCGCCTACGACGCGAGAGGGTACGGCGTCGGCCATGTGGCGGTCCCCCTGCGCAGGCAGACGAAGGCAACACGAGCGCGCGGTGGAACCGGCGAGATTCGCGATACCCCATGCTGTGCAACGCGCTCAGCGACGCCAGACCAGGTGCAACGATTGCGGGCGCGCGGGGTCGATCGTGGCGCGCACGGTCTGCCCGTGCTCGTCGCAGAGCTCGACTTCGAACGCGCCATCGGCGAGTTCGAGCGGCCAGGGGAAGGGGGCTGCGTCCAGTACGCGCCGGCGCTCGTGCCACAGGCGGCGTCCGTCGCGCGACAGACTCAGGGCGAGCGTCACCTGGCTGCCGGCGTCGCCGAGGCCGGACAGCCACAAGGTCACGGGGCGTGCCGGACGCAGCGCCGCGAACGTGACCTGCGCCGTGGCATCGCTCTCGACTTCGACCACTTGCCCCGCCGGCTCGTAGCCGCGTCGGTGCAGCAGCACTTCGTAGGTGCCGGGCGCGAGCGGCAGCGGCTCGCCTCGGCGCCATGGTCCGTCGTCGAAGGGGAGCAACTGGCCGGCGGTGCGGATTCTCAGCTCGGCGCCGTCGGCGCGTGCGGCTTCGTCGACGTGCTCGCGGACGACCAGTCGGCCCGGTCGCCGCTCGGTGTAGGCGGGCAAGGTCACGGCTTCGCCGGCGTGCACGACGATGGGCTCTAGGAACCGCCAGGCGCCGCCGTTGCCGCGCAGGGCGAGCTGCCAGCGTCCCGGCGGCAGCGGCGCGAACGTCACCACTGCACTCTCGTCGGCGACCATGCGGTGCAAGCGTGGTCCGCCCAGCCCATCGAGCACCACCACTTCGCCGCGCCAAGAGCCGCCACCGAGCGGCAGGGTGAGGCGGGCGCCCGGCCAGCGGTCGGCATCGATGTGGAGCTCGACGGGGTGGCCGACGCTCGTCTCGGGCACCCCGAAGGTGCCGACGGCCGGCTCGCGCTGCTCGAGCCCGGCGATGTCGGCGTAGGTCCCTGCCGGGGGAAGCACGCGCACCGCGCGTGGGCATCCCGACAGGCGGGCGACGCCGAGCGCATCCGACGTGGCGCAGGCGCTTCGGGGATGGCGCTCGGCGGCCGCGATCCGCCATCCGACCATCGGCGAGCCGTCCGCAGCCCAGCGCAGCACGAACGTCGTCACCGGTGCCGCCGCGCGCCAGAGGACGCGCGTCGGCTGGTCGCTGCGCAACGAGACGGGCTGCGTGTGGCCGCTGGTGTCGCGCAGCACGAACGCGCCCGCGGGTAGGCCACCCATGCTCGAACCACACGGCACGCGCGCCACCATCGCGGCACCGGCGTCGTCGCCCGTCGCGGGGTCCCCACGCAACGGATCGTCGATGCACAGGTCGAGAACGGAGATCCACGGATCGGCGGGTGCGACCTCGAGGCAGGCCCCGGGGTGGAGGATCAGGTCCTGCTCGACGCCGGCGACCACTCGGCGCAGCTCCGAGGTGAGGCGCTCGGGCGACGCTTCGTCCGTGGCCCACAGCCAACCCTCGGGGCCGGGGGCGTCGAGCGTGTATCGCCCCCGCGCGTCGGTGCGCGCAGCGATCGTGCGGCCGTCGGGCAGGATCAACCGCACCTTGACGCCGGGCGCGGCAACGGCGGTGGCACTGCCTGTCGCACGGCGCACGGTGCCGGTGTGGTGCGTCGCGGGCTCGGTGAGGCGCAGCTCCACGTTCGTGCCGTCCCCGGTTCCGGCTTCGACCACGACCGCGGGGCTCGCGCGCCTTCCATCGGCGGAGAGAGCCCACACCCGCAGGCGTCGCCCGGCGGCCAGGTCGCGCACGCGGAACGCGCCGTCGGGGCCGACCGCGGTCAGCATCTCGCACTCGAGGTCGTCGGGAGTGCACAGGTGCAGGGTCGCGCCCACCGCCGCGGATCCCGCGGCGTCGACGACGCGGCCGTACAGCGCGAGGCCAGGCGGCAGCGACAGGCGTATCGCGGGTGGCGTTTCGTCGGGCCCGACCTCGAACTCGACCCAGGCCGGCGCCCGACGCGCCTGGGCTCGGTAGCGACCGGACGCCAGGATCGGTAGGGTCGCGGTGCCGCTCGCGTCGGTGCGCACCGTGATCGGCGGCAGAACCGGCGCGACACCGAAGCCCGTCGGGCCCGCGGTGCGACGCTGCGGGGCGACCGCCCTGCCGGTCGTTCCACCGATCGCGCTGTCGGGCAACCTGTCGGTCACCCTGTGGATCACGACGTCGAGGTCGCCGGCCGGGGAGTCGTCGACGACGTGTCGAACCTCCACCCGACGACCAGCGGTCGCGAGCCCCACCCGTCGTAGTGCATGTTCTGCGGGCCAGGACGAGGTCGCCGGCACCGTACGTGTGCCCGGTGCTTCGATGCCGGATGCGGCGACCTCCGCGGTGTCTTCTCCGCCGCGATCGAGAGTCGTGGGGCTCGCCCGCCCGGCGGCGGACCACCCGACGATCGCGGCGCCCAGCGCGCCAGCCGCGACCAAAGACGGGCGCATCGTGCGGCGCCCGTGGCGGGATCCCAAAGCGTCTGCCTGCGGCACCGCCGGCCACGTGGGAAGCACGATGCACGCCCACGCGAGCGGCAGGCGCTGGCGCAGCCGCGTCAGACCGCGCGCGAGCTGGCTGCGTGCGGTGCCGGGCGGGATCTGCAGCTCGACCGCGATCCTGGTGACCGAGAGACCGCGTTCCAGGTGCATCTGCACCACCTGGCGGAACGGTGGCGCCAGCGCGGCGATCTCGCGCCGCACCCGCGCCGCCAACTCGCGCGTCGCTGCCGCGTCGCTTGCCGATGCTTCGTCGCCGGGCTCGACCGGTAGCGGCGAATGCGTGCGCCGTCGTTCGTGGCGCCACAAGTCGCGCACGCGTTGTAGGAGGATTCCCCGCAGCCACGCGAGCGGGGTTCCCTGGGCGTCGTCGAACCGCCGCCGGCGTTCGATCGCGGCGACCAGAGTGTTCTGCACGGCGTCCTCGGCCAGGTCGCGGGGCAGGTGCCGGCGCGCCGCGGCCAGCAGCTCGGGCGTCGCGGTGGCGAATGCGTGGTCGAGGGCGTCGAGGGTCATTCAGTCCCCGATCTGGATCGCCAGCTCCTGGCTGGCGGCGAACGCCAACGGCGCGGCGGCGAAGGTCACGGCCTGAGCACTGTAGCCGAGCCAACGCAGGCGCGGGTCGAGCGGGATCGGCAGGCGTGCCCGGGCGCGTCCGAACGCGTCGGCTTGCAGCGGCAGCGCGAGTGTGGGGTTCACGTACAGGAAGCACGAGCCGAGCGGCACGCGGGAAGCGCGAGGGCCCACGGCGAGCAGCGCCGAGTTGCCGGGGAGGAGGCCGGAGAGCTGCAGGGCGAAGTCGTCGTTGCCCAGCAGTGGAACCCCTTCCGCGACCATGTAGGGTGCGCCGGCGGCGGACGGGCACACCGCCGAGCGTTCCTGCACACCGCCGCGCGCCGTCGGAGCCAGACTCTGCACGTCGTCGAGCGACATCGTGTTGCCCCAGAGCCCGCAGCCGCCGCCCAGCACGAGCAGGTGGCCGTGCGCGGCGTCGTATCCCCACGCGGCGAACGCTCGGCTGCAGCCCGGGGGCAGGCTCGGATTCGGTACCCCGAGCCAGCGCGAGCCCGCGCGTTCGTACAGGCCGAACTCGGTGGCGACCACCAGTCGCTGACGCCGGCGGTCGTGGACGGTCGCGTCGACTTGCCGGAACGGCAGTGGCTCGCTCGGCTGCTCGGTCCAAGTCGTGCCGTCCCACGCGAAGACGCCGGTGCTACCGCGGGCGCTCGGGTCGACGACGATCGTCACCCCCATCGCCACATCGAACACGGCGCCGCCGCTCGGGCTGGGACCGCTGGCTGCGGCCTGCCGCCACCGGATGCCGAACGAGGTCTGGGTTCGTTCGTACACGGCGCCGGCGGGGGAGATCGTGAGAAGGATGCCGCGCCGCTCGTCGGCGACGATCTTCCACGCGTCGGCTGGCGGGGCCGGATCCCCCAACCCCCGCCAACTGCTGCCATCGTAGGTGAGCAGCACCGGCGCGGCTCCCGGGACCAGGAGCACGATCCGCCCGAGACTCCGGTCGTACGTCATCGACGCGCCGAACGTGCGCGCCAGGCCCACGGCGGGCACCTGCGACCACGCGGTCCCGTCCCACTCCCAGGTGTCGGTGCGCCAGGTGAGCGTGCCGCCGCCGTCGCTCGCGCCACCGTACAGGACCATTCGACCGCGTTGGGCATCGAAGGCCAGCGACGCCCCTTGCCTCGCGGCCGGACCTGTGCCGGGCGCGTACTGGGTCCAACGCAGCTGAGCGGCGGCGGCGGGAAGGATCAGAGAGAGCGCGACCAGGCGCAGGATCGAGATGTTCATGTCTGCTGGCCTTCGCCCGGAACGATCCCGCGACTCCCGAAAAGTGCGAGGCGGGCCGACCGTCATCACGCGCAGCAGCTGCAAGCCGATGCCCAGGACGCGCCGGCTGCCGAACCCCATGACGCCGCCGCGGTGGCTCACGAAGGCGTTGACCGCCGGAGCCACGGGTCGACCGCCAGACCTCGCGGAGCCTACGGCGCGTCCGTCGTCGGACTTTTCCCCAGAGCGGCGATTCCTGCAAGGCGAGAGCGTCGTGCCGACATCAGTCGTTCGGTCGGCGCGCCGCGCCGCTCGAATCCGAGACAGGAACCAACCGATGACCTTCTTCGTGCCGCTCTTCGCCCACTTCCTCTTCGCCGCTCCACCAGCCGCCGGCTCGACGCCGTGCTGCGCCGGCGACCCGCCCGCGTGCTGCTGCGAGTGTCCGCCCGACTGCCGCCCGTGCACGCCGCCCTGCCCGCCGCAGCCGTGCTGCCCACCCGGCTGCCGCCGCTGAGGTGAGGTGGCGAGCCTCGACCGCGACGAGTTCGGGCGCCTGTTTGCGCGTCACGCCCGCATGCTCTGGGTGATTGCCGCGGCGTTCGTGCCGCGTGCAACGGTCGACGACGTTCTTCAGGACGCGGCCGCGGTCGGCCTCGCGCGCTTGGCGCGCTTCCGCGCCGGCAGCGACTTCGCCGCCTGGATGGCCCAGATCGTGCGTCACGTGGCCGCGAACCATGCGCGCCGCGGGCGCGCGCTCGCGCCGCACCTCGAAGACGAGCCGGTGGCAGCCAGATGCGCGCTGCCCGCGGTCACCGACGACGGCCACGTCGCCGACGGTCAGGACGCGTTCGACGATGCCGTCGTGCGCGCGCTGACGCTGCTGGCGCCGGAGGCGCGCGCATGCCTGCTGCTCGACGCCGTGCTCGGGCTCGAGCACGCCACGATCGCCGCGACGCTCGACCTGCCGGTGAACACGGTTGCCAGCCACGTCCATCGTGCCCGGCAGGCCTTGCGCCAGCGCCTCGGCAGCGGGCGGGGACCCCTGGCCACGAACACCATGCGCCCCGCCGACAAGGAGACCAGCCGACCATGAACGACGATTCCCATGCGCGCCGTGACGCGCTCGACGCGGCGTTGGACGCGTCCCTGCGCCGACTGTTCGCGCCACCGGCGACGGTTTCCCAGCCCCGAACCCCAATGCCCTCCCCAATGCCCACGACGGTGGCTGGCGCGCCTGTGCCGCACCGTGTCGGGCGTCCCCACCGCTCCTGGCGAAGGCTTGGCTTGGCGGCGGCGCTGGTCGCTGCCGCGCTGCTCCTGCAATGGCTCTTCGCTCGGCGGCGCGACACGGCGCGTCCCGCTGCGCCCGCGGCAGGCGGCACGATGGCGGCGGCTCCGACCGGTGGCAATGACGCGAACGTCGTCGGCGCTTGGGTCGAGGCCTTCCAGCACGCCGTCGCGGCCGGCTTCGAGGTGCCGTCGTGCTGCGACCCCGGCACCGACCTGCCGACCCACTGTCGCGAGGCGTTCGCCAGCGCCGTCGACGTCGCTGCCAGCGGCGGCGTGAAGCTCTGCGGTGCCTACTGCGGTGGTCTTGCGGGTGATGCCGTGGGACTCTTGGCGCTCAGCGACGGGGACCCGGTGTGCCTCTTCGTCCTGCCGAAGGGACGCGCCCCTGCTGTCGGACAGGAGCGCCACGGCGATGTCCGCGTGCGGCGTCGCGACCTGGGTCGTCTCGCCGTGTTCGAGGTGTCGCGTCTGGCCGACCCACACCTGTTGCCGCTGGTATTCGAGCCGGAGCAATGAGCCTCGGTTGATTCGGGGGTTGGCGGGTCGGCTTCATTGGCTCCGCCGTGCGCAGCCCGGCCGCCGTATGCTCCCGGCGGGGTTGCACGACGGCCTTGTCCGCGTCATGAGGCTCCGGCCCGACCCGCTCGACGAGATCGACACACGCGCCAAGTGGCGCGCCGTCGACGTGTTCACCGAGATCTACGGAATCGAGCTCACCGCGGCGGGCTTCCACGAAGCAGCCAGGATCCTCGCCGAGGTCGAGCCGAGGCGGCTCGGCCGCCTCGTGCCGGAGCTGCGCGGTGACCTGGAGACCGTGGTCCACACCGCGTTGGCCAACGCGCCGTCGGAACGCTACGACTCACCCCGCAGCCTCGGCGCCGACCTGCGGCGCTATCTGCGGCACGAGACGGTCTTGGCGCAGCCGCAGACGCTGCTGGGCATGGACGACCATCTGGTCGACGTCGCCTCGAGCCCGGATGGCAACCGGCTTGCCGCCGTCGGCGTCGACGCGCAGTTGGTCGTGTGGGACGTGACGTCGGCGCCGGGTCGTCGGGGCGGGCGGCCGAAGGAGCGACTCGACCGCCCCGCGCGCGAGCTACTGCTGCGCGAGCCGGAAGACGAACTCCTGATCGACGGTTTCGGCTTCCGTCGCGGGCGTCAGGGTGCACTGGATCTCCTCGCACCCGGCGGCACTGGCCGTGAGGCTCACGGTGTCGTGATCGCACCACACCTCCAGAGGGGCGTCAGGGCACCAGTTGAAGTAGCGCCGCGACCGGCTCGAGGTGACCACCGCGACGCTGACCGGCGATCGTAGGGCCGGACTCGGCATCACGGCCGAGCATCGAATCCGAAGCGGTCGGCTGTCGAGGGCGATGGCGGCCTCGGTGAGCGAGTTCTCGGTCACCTCCACCTGATGGTTGTTTTCGACGATCTGGCGGAAGTGCATCGACGCGGGGACGACGCGGTAGTGACCGGCCGGAACCGAGACGCTGTCGCCGCTGGCGATCGGAATGCCGGGGTCGTCCTCGCTCGCGACGAGTTTCAGCGGCACGCCGTCGATGGTCCTCTCCTTGGCGCGAAGGACCACCTTGGCCTGACCGAGCCCGGCCGTCCGTTCGGGCGTGAGAAAGACCGGGGTGAGGTCGCGGACCGGCTGCACCGTCCATTCGAGTTCCGCGAACGCGCCGTCCGCCATGCGCACCGCGAACTTGACCTTCGGCTCGCCACGAAGCGGCTGGCGCACGAAGGCGAACGAGTCGGGGTACTTCTTGCGCAAGGCCTCCGCCATTTCGATGGACCAGACGTTGACCGCCGGCGTCGCGTCGAACTCGTGTCGGTCGAAGATCCAGCGGCTGGAGACGACTTTCGCATCACTGTCGACCGCCACCAGCATGCCCTTCAGATCGTCCATGACGATGTCGATCCTCGGTGTGGGCGCGGACACGCGGTTGCCGGTGCCGTGCGCCCCGACAGGGTACATGCCTTCGCGATAGGCGTAGATCGCCAGTTCCTGGGCCACCGGCACCGCCTCGAGGGTGGCGAGCCCGGAAGCGTCCGAACGGGCGCTCCACACGGCGACACCTCGGTCACCGACCGCAGCCCCCGCGTTGGGCATCTCGACCCACGGGCGCACCGAGCGATCGGAGAGCATGATCGTGCAATCCGGGAGCGGGGTGCCATCGCTGGTGGTCACGCGGACGTCGATCCGTGTCGCTTCCGTGAGTTCGACGACCGTCTCCACGTCGCTCCGTACCGTCGCCGACATCGGGCGGTATCCGTTCGCCTGCACGATCACCCGGCGGGTTCCGTCGCCGGGGTCGAGGGTCGCCAGGCCGCTGACGTCGGTCCGCGCGAGAGCGGAAGACGCGTCTCCGACGGTCACGATGTCCGCGTCGGTTCGTGCGTCTGCCGACACGAGTGCTCCGCCCACGGGTGTCCTGTCGCCCTTCCTGACGACGCGCAGGGTTGCCAGGATCGGGCGCCGGGATGGGCTCGTGTCGGCGGGGACTTCGACGGAGAGCGGCGATGCGGGATTCGAGGAGGCGCTGTCTCTCGGTGGTGGAGCCCCCTTCGACGCCTCCGAGGCGCGGCTGTTGACCAGCAGGAGTCCGCCGCCAACGGCAATCAAGGCGACAAGGATGGTCGCGGCAGTCTTCTGGCGAGACCCGGACACGAGACGAGCATCGTTTGGTCGAAGGGAGCTCATGGGATCAGCACTTGCAGAAGTAGAACTTCACGCCATTGCCTTGCGGACCTGCCGCTCGGCATGCCCCACGGCACGTACCGTTGAAGCACTCGACGCTGTCGACGGTGCCGTCGTCGCGAATGGCGATGTGCGCTTTGCACACCGGATTGTTGTTCGGGCAGTTGCAGAACAGCTCGCCACAGATGCGGCATTCCTCGGCCTGGCAGTCCGTCGGCTGGCAGGAGAACGTGGGGCATCCGGCCCAGAACATGTAGCCGTCCCACGCCACGCCCATCGCCGAACACTGCGATTGAGCGGGAGCCGGAGCGGCCGGTGCGGCCGCGGTCGTGACGATTGCAGCATCCGCGTCGGCGCGCGCGCCGAACGAGAAGAAGACGACGCAGCTCAGTAGAGCGATCAGCTTTCCGATTCTTGACATGTCCCGATCCTTCGGGGTTGGACTGTCACTCCGCCGCGGAGTTGCGACGGACGTGCAGGCCAAGTCGGATCTAGAGATGTCTGTGAGAGGGGTCAAGCTGCGCAAGGCGCCAAACGGCCCGGGGCTTTTCCTGCAACTTCCGCGCTGGTTGAGGAACTCACGAGCTTCTCGGAGCCGCAGGCGGACGACAGGTGGCGCCGCTCATCGCACAGCCTTGCAGCGGGTCGAGCTCGAGGCCTCTCCGCGTTGCCGGGATTGGCGGTTGACTGGGCGCGGCTATAGTGCTGCAACCATCGCGCGCTCGAAGGTGGCGGCATGTTGTTCTCGACTGATTCCTGGAATGAGTGAGTCTCGTCACACCCTGGCGTCCTGTCTGCATGTCCTCGTTTCGGCTTCGGCGCTCGTCGTGCTCGCCGGCTGTGGCGGCGGTGGTGGTGGCGGCGGTGTGGGAGGCGTCGCCAACTTCCCGCCGAGTCTCACGATCACCGAGCCCGCGGTCGACACTACCGTCAGCCGCGGCGCGACCGTGACCCTGGGTTACACCGACGACGATCCCGACGACGACGCAACGACTCGCCTCTTCCTCGATGCCGACGGCGACCTCGCGACGACCGGCGACCAGTACCCGATCAATGGCGCGCGCGTCGAGCAGAACGGAGCGCCACAGAGCCTGACGCACGAGCTGGCGGGCGTGCCGGCGGGCGACTACGCGGTGATCGGAGTCATCACCGACTCCACGAACATGCCCGTTCAGGTGAGAGGTCCGGGCAGGCTGATCGTGGCCAACGTCGCGTGGGCCACGCAGTCGGTGGGCGGGTCTTGCCGCAGTTCGGCGATCAAGGCCCTCGCGGACGGCTCCACTGTCGTGGTGGGTGACTTCGAGGGCACTGCGTTGTTCGGAGTCGGAGCCCGAGCCACCACCCTCGGGGCTTGGGGTGGACGCGATGTGTTCGTTGCCCGCTACTCTGCGAGCGGGTCACTCGCGTGGGTCAAGCAGGCCGGAGACCTGGCCGAAGACACCGCGACCGGCGTGGGGGCCCTCGCCGACGGCTCGACACTCGTGTTCGGGACCTTCGTGCGCACGGCGACCTTCGGATTCCTGGAGCCCAACCAGACCACGCTGCTCTCTGGCCAGTTGGGTGGCGAGCGCTTGTTCCTCGCTCGCTATCAGCCGGATGGCTCGCTCGCCTGGGCCAAGGCGGTGGGTGGTACGGCGGCCGCCTGGGCGCGACAGTGGGGGAACAGGATCGCGGTCGTCGCTGATGGCTCGAGCATCGTGACCGGATTCTTCATTGGCACGATGACGTTCGGACAGGGGGAGGCGAACGAGACCTTGCTCGACAACCCGTACGGCGGCAACCCTCAGCTCTTCGTTGCGCGCCATGCGCCGGACGGCTCGTTCGTGTGGGTCAGGCAGGTGGGGACCGCACTTCTCTCGAGCTTTGGTTACTCGATCGCCGCCTTTCCCGACGGTTCGAGCGTGGTCACCGGTCGCTTCTACAAGACGGTGACGTTCGGAAGGGGTGAGCCGAACGAGACGACCTTCGAGGTGGGGCCTTCCTACTGGGGCTTCATCGCGCGCTACGCGCCGGACGGTTCGGTCGCGTGGGCCAAGATGATGGGCGGGCCTTCCCCGCTGTCGAGCGCGGTCGCTACCTTCGCAGACGGTTCGAGCATCGTGACCGGTCACTTCCTGGGTGTCGGCAGATGGGGAGTCGGCGAACCCAATGCCACTTCGCTCGCGGCGCAGGGCGAAGGTGACGTCTTCGTCGCCCGCTACGCTCCCGACGGCTCCCTGATCTGGGCCAAGCGCGCGGGCGGCGCGAGCCTGCCGCAGAACGCGACCGATCGCGGCTATGGCGTCGTTGCCCTCGCCGACGGCTCGAGCATCGTCACCGGCGACTTTGCTCTCGCGGCGACCTTCGGGCCGGGCGAAGCGAACGAAACCACGCTCGTCTCCGACGGGCAGGCGGGTTGGACGAATGCCTTCGTCGCCCGCTACGCATCGGACGGCTCGCTGGTGGGGGTCAGCCGCGTAGGCGGTACCTGGGGCAGCCGGGGCGTTTCGGTCGCGCCACTCGCTGACGGATCCTTCGTGTTGACGGGTGGGTTCAGCGGCTCGGCGGTCTTCGGCTTGGGCGACCCGCACGAGATCACGCTCGAGTCGGGCAACTCGGGCGCTTACGTGCCCCGTCTGTTCGTCGCCCGTTTCAACCTCGACGGCAAGTTCTGACGCTCGCACCCTCGTGGCGCGGGGGAAGGGCGCGCGAGATGCCTGGTCGGTGGCGGCCGGAGCGACACCGCAGCCACAGGAGGGTCGGCATGTCGCCGGCGATGGTGCGCCCCGACGGATTCGAACCGCCGACCCTCCGCGTGTAAGGCGGACGCTCTACCGCTGAGCTAGGGGCGCGCGCGCCGGGCGCGGGGCGGAAGCGTAGGCGGGGGCGTGGATCGGTGCCAGCGCGGCGGTTGGGCGTGCGCGCCGCGGGCTCGAAGCGACTCAGCCCGGGTCGCGGTCGGCGGCGCCCTCGGCGTCGGGGTGGGCGCGCGCCACGTCGCGCAGGTCGCGCTCCAGTTGGTCGAGCTCTTTCTCGTCGAGGTCGTCGATGTCGACGAACAGGTTGCGGGCGCCGCGGGTGGCGAGGATGAGCTCGTCGAGCTTCAGGCGCAGGGCCTCGGTGTCGCGGTTTTGCGTGTTCTGGATGAGGAACACCATGAGGAAGGTGACGATCGTGGTGCCGGTGTTGATCACCAGCTGCCAGGTATCGGAGTAGGCGAACACCGGGCCGAGCGTGCCCCACACCACGACGATCAGGATCGCCAGGCAGAAGGCCCACGGCCTGCCCATGGCCGTGGAGGTGGCTCGGGCGACTCGACGGAACGGGCCGATCGTGCCGGTGCCGAGGGCGCGCCGGCGGGCTCGGTGGAGATGGGCGCGGTGGATGCGTTCGAGGCGGGACCGGGGTGGAGGATCGTTCCGAGTCGAGGTCGTCATGTCGATGCCGGTAGGGGAGGGCGCGCCGCGAAGTATGCGAGTCGTTGCGCCGGGGCACGGCGACATCTGCTGGCTCTCGCGCCCGCGGCTCGCCGAACCCGTTGTCGACGGACGAGGCGCACGTGCCCTTCTGCTCGTGCGCGCCGATTCGCTCGGCGCGACCGTGCTCCCTGGCTCGGCCTCGACACGTGTGGGTTGTCGCCACGACCTCGAGCACCCGATGATGCGTCCATGATCCGCTGGGCACACCGCGCCGACGGTCCCGCCATCGTGCGCTACATCCATGAGCTGGCCGAGTACGAGCGACTCGCGCATCTCTGTCACGCCGAGCTGGCACGCCTCGACGCGCACCTGTTCGGCCCGGAGCCGGTGTGCGAGGCGCTGGTGGCCGAGCAGGACGGCGAGGTCGTCGGCTTCGCGCTGTTCTTCCTGGCTTACTCGACCTTCGAGAGCGGTCCATACCTGTGGCTGGAAGACCTGTACGTGACGCCGCGCGCCCGCGGCCATGGCCACGGCAAGGCGTTGCTGGCGACGCTCGCCGCGATCGCCCGCGCCCGCGGCCACCAGCGCGTGCAATGGAACGTGCTGGACTGGAACGCGCCCGCGATCGCCTTCTACGAGTCGCTGGGTGCGCAGATCCTGCCCGACTGGCGCACGTGCCGGGTGGCCGGCGAGGCGATCGCAGCGCTGGCAGCCGCGGCCGAGGCGCCGCCGCGGGCGTGAAGGTCCGGTCCGGCCGACACCCACGCCTTTCCTTTCTGTGCGACCGACGCCAAGATCCTGGCGTGGCGGTGCAGCTTCAGCTCTTCGGGCAGGGGCGGACGCGGTGTCTCGACGCCGACGCTCTGCGCGCCGAGCTCGCCGGATTCCGTGCTTTCGGCACGGCGACGCAGTGCGGCGAGCTGCGCGTGGGGGAGCGGCCGGTGCCGACCTTCACCAACGAGTTCTGGACGTCGGCACAACGGGCGGCGCACCGGCTGCACGAGGTGAGCTACCGCGCCTGCTTCAAGCCGCAGCTGCCGCGCTTCTACGTCGACCGGCTGACGCAGCCCGGCGCGCTCGTGTACGACCCGTTCCTCGGCCGCGGCACCACGGTGATCGAGGCGGCGCTGGCGGGGCGCAGGGTCGCCGGCTGCGACGTCAACCCATTGTCGGGTGTCCTGTGCGGCCCGCGCCTGCAGCCGCCCGCGCTCGACGTCCTGCGGCGGCGTTTGGCGGACCTCCCGTTCGACGCGCCGGCGCCCGCCGCCGACGCGCCCCACGACCTGTCGGTCTTCTACCACCCCGACACGTTGCGCGAGCTGCTGGCGCTGCGGCGCTACCTCCTGGAGCAACCCGAACTCGATCCCGTCGACCGCTGGATCCAAATGGTGGCGGTGAACCGGCTCACCGGCCACAGCAGCGGTTTCTTCTCCGTGTACACGTTGCCGCCCAACCAGGCCACCTCGGTGGCCGCGCAGCGCAAGATCAACGAGAAGCGACAGCAGGTTCCGCCGCGCCGAGACGTCAAGGAGATCCTGTGGCGCAAGAGCAAGCAGCTCATCGCCACGCTCACCGACGTCGACCGCGCCCACCTGCAGGCGTGCGCGCCGCGCCTCTTGTGTCGAGACAGTGGGCACACGCCCGAACTCGCGACCGGCAGCGTCGATCTCGTGGTGACGTCGCCGCCGTTCCTCGCGGTGGTCGACTACGCCGGCGACAACTGGCTGCGCTGCTGGTTCGTCGGCGTCGACGCCGCGCGCGTGCCGATCACCATGGCACGCACCGTCGAGGCGTGGCAGGCGGCGATGGCGCCGGTGTTCGGCGAGCTGGCGCGCGTCGTGCGTCCGGGTGGCTTCGTCGCCTTCGAGGTCGGCGAGGTGGCGCGCGGCCAGGTGCGTCTCGAAGAGGCCGTGCTGCCGGTGGCGGTCGCGGCCGGCCTGGTGCCGGTGTGCGTGCAGATCAACGCGCAGGCGTTCACCAAGACTGCCAACTGCTGGGGCGTCTCCAACAACCGCGCCGGCACCAACAGCAATCGGATCGTGGTGCTGCAGGCGCCGTGAGCACGGGTTTCGACGGCACCGGGCCGCCGGACTCGCCGCGCGGTAGGCTCGAGCGTCCCCGCGGTGACCGGGTTCTGGACGCGACGCGTCCGCCATCGCGACAGCGGCGTCGCCCTGCGTCGGTGCCGCGGTCCCTGCGGCGAGGCGGGCGCGGCACCGCTCCTCGAGACCAGCGCCCCCTACCGGCCCACGCCGGCACGGCCTTCGCTACGATCGCCGTCCGCCGATGCGCTCGCTCGCAGTCTTCCTCGCTTCTTCGCTTCCGGTCTTCACCGTCCTCGCCAGCTGCGGCAGCGGCGGCCGCCGCACGCCGAATCTCACCACCCCGCCGGTTACCGCGCTCCGTGCGGTCGGCGTCGACACCGACGGTGGCGAGTCCGACCTCCTGGCGGCGCAGCTGCTGGTGGCCGCGGGCACGCCGATCCAGTTCGGCGGCCGGCCGACGTTCCGCGTGCGCGCGGCGTCGCTCGAGGAACGGCTCGTCTTCCACGCGGTGGCGCACGTCGAGGCGTCCTCGCTGGGCGCGGGTGCGCTCGGAGGGGCGTCGATCGACGGCTCGTCGCGCATCCGTCGCTTGGCGGCGCTGCCGAACGCGCCGGTCGACAGCAACGGCAACGGCACCAACCTCGACGAAGTGGCGGCCGCGGAGGTGGCGTATCTCGCCGAGTTCGCCGGCGACCCGGGCACGGCCTTGCCGAGCTACGGCTCGATGATGCCGTGGCGTGCGTCGACGGCGGCCTTCGTCGACACGGTGGCCGGCCGCGACGACTTCGCCGCGATGCGGGTCGCGGCCTCGGTGCGCGCGAGCGCGCAGGTGGACGCGGGTCAGCTCGGCGGGGCCATGCTGGCGCGCTTGCACGCCGCGGCGTGGCTGCTCGAGGAAGGGCGTGGGATCCGACCGGGGCGGGACGCGCGCGCCGGCAAGGTCGGCTTGCTCTTCCTGCAGCAGGTCCTCGCCCTCGAGGAGACGATGGTGGGATCGCTGTTCGGGCGCGACGGTAGCCTCGCCGGTCTGCGCGACGCGCGCACCTACGACCCTGCCTCGGCTGCCGACGCTCTGTGGGTGCCGGCGCGGCTCCAGGTTGGCGAGGAGACCGGGCTCACCGGCGCCCCGGCCACGTACGCGGTCCTCGATCGCGCCAGCTCGTTGCACGGCCTGGCGACGTTGCTCGAGGCGGCGTCCGAGCTGGCGTGGTTCGCCAGCCCGCGCAACGGCAACCCGGCGCTGCGCGACGTGCTCAACGGTTTTCCGCTCGGGCCACTGCCCGACCGCCGGCGTGGCCGTGGCAGCAACGTGCCGTCGGGCAACGACGAGGTGACGTTCTCGCGCGAGATCCGACCGATCCTGGCCGCCAACTGCATCGCTTGCCACAACGACTCGAGCATGACCTCGGGCTACACGATGGGGCCGATCCTGCCGCAGGCGGTGGTCGAGTACGAGAAGGTGATTGCCGGGGGCAACGTCGGACGGCGTGGCAGTCCACCCAACGTGGTGAGCGGCAACCATGCCGGCAGTCTGCTGTGGCAGGTGCTCCTCGGTCCGGCAGCAGGCGTCCGGCGCATGCCGCAGGGCTGCGGTTCGCAGTTCTACCCGTGCCTGCCGGCGGGGCAGATCTCGCTGGTGGCCGACTGGATCGACCAGGGTCTGCTGCGCGACCCCAGCGAGCCGCAGCCGCCGCCCAAGATCGGCGAAGACCTGGCGCGCGTGTTGCTCAAGAACCTGCGCCTGCTGCACGCCGAGGGTGACGGCGCGCTGGCCGACCGCTTCGATGGCGAGGCCTCGTCACGGGTGTACAGTTCGGCGTCCACCGGTGCGGCGCTGAGCGCGCTGGCGAGTGCCGCGATGGCGCTGCCCGACGCCGAGGACGCGCGCGCGCTCCTGGCGGGCGCTGCCGCCTTCGCCGCGGCCAAGCTGATCGATGCGCAAGGCGAAGTCGTGGGAGAACTGGTGGGCGACGACCGCGACCGGCGGACGGCCAACGGTCCGGCCGATGCCGTGGCACACGCGACCCTGGTGGCCGGCCTGTTCGCAGCGGCACGGGTCGTCAGCGACGACGACGTGCTGGCGCGGGCGCGGGCGGGCGCCGCGGCCTGGCTGCGGCACTTCTGGATCGACTCCGAGGCATTGTTTCGCTCGCACGCGGGCGACGACCGTCTGGCCGCGCGCGCCGGCGACCTCGCCGTCGTGCTGCGTGCCGTGCAGGAGATGGCAGCCGCCGGCGTGGCCGGCGCCGCCGAAGTCCACGATGCGCTGGTCGAGCGTCTGCTGCCGATCGTGGTGGCGTCCGAGTGGGACGGTCAGGGCGAAGTCCTCGACGACGGAATCGCCGACACCGACGGTGACGGCATCGCCGAGCCGGCGTTGGCCGGGGGCGCCTTCGGGCGCGCGCCGCTGCTCTTGGGCGAAGTGCGCTTCGGCGCCGATCCCGACCTCGAGACGCTGCCGGTGTCGTGGTCGCAGACCGTCGCACCGCTGTTCCGTAGCGCCTGCGCCGGTTGCCACGTCGATGGCGCGGCCCGCGGCGACTACCGCGTCGACTCGGTGACCGCAGCCAAGCGAGCGGGCGAGTCGGGGCGCACCGGCGAGCTCATCGTGCCCGGCGACCCCGAAGCGTCGCTGCTCTACCGCAAGCTGGTCGACCGGCGCCCGCCGGTGGGCGAGCAGATGCCGCTGCAACGCCCGCCGCTCGACGACAAGGCGCGTGCGCTGGTTCGGCGCTGGATCCTCGAGGGCGCGGTCGATCGCTGAGGCAGCATCGACCGGCCTGCCCGGCCCCGTGGGTGGGGCAGAAAGGACGGGACAGCGAGCGCGCGCGGCGCGAGGATGCTCGGCAAGCTCGGTCGCCGCAGGCGCGGCCGACGCAACCGTCCATGACCTCCGCCCAAGACCTCCATCGCCAGCGCCGGCAGCGCGTGCTCGATGCGCTCGGCGACGGCCTTCTCCTCGTGGCGACCGCGCCCGAGCAGGTGCGCAACGGCGACGTGCACTATCCGTTCCGCGCCGGCAGCGACTTCCACTACCTCACCGGGTTCCATGAGCCGGAGGCCGTGCTGGCCGCGTGGCGCACCGGCCGGGGCAAGCACCGGGCCGAGCTGTTCGTGCGCCCGAGGGACAAGGAACGCGAGATCTGGGACGGCCGGCGCGTGGGGGTGGCGGCGGCGCCGAAGCGCTTGGGTGTCGACGCGGCGCATGCCAGCGACGTGCTGTGG
The DNA here is from genome assembly GCA_041398565.1 of Planctomycetota bacterium. GTDB lineage: Bacteria > Planctomycetota > UBA1135 > UBA1135 > UBA2386 > DATGPD01. The sequence goes on from JAWKUN010000003.1 coordinate 177,799, forward strand.
CAGAAGCTGCCCGAGCTGCTGCTGCCGCACGCGCGCCTGTTCCACCGACTCGACACCGACCCGCGCTTCGACCGGCGTTTGTTCGCGGCGTTCGCCGGCAACGCTGCCAGGCAGCGGCGCGCCAACGCGCCCGCACACCCCATCGTCCAGGATCCGTATCCGACGATCGCGTTCGAACGTCTGATCAAGGGCGCGCCCGAGATCGGCGCGCTCCAGCGCGCGGCCGACGTCACCGCGGCGGGGCACGTGGCGGCGATGCGCGCAGCGGCGCCGGGGCTCACCGAGTTCCAGGTGCAGGCCGAGGTCGAGGCCACGTTCCGCCGCGGCGGTGCCCCGCGCGAGGGCTACTCCTCGATCGTCGCCAGCGGCGCCAACGCGTGCATCCTGCACTACCACGAGAACGACCGCACGCTGCGTGCCGGTGACCTCCTGCTGCTCGACGCCGGCGCCGAAGTCGACATGTACACCGCCGACATCACGCGCACCTTTCCCGTGAGCGGGCGCTTCACGCCGGCGCAGCGCGCCGTGTATGCGGTGGTGCTGCGCGCGCAGAAGGCGGCCATCGCCGCCGTGAAGCCGGGTGCGCCGTGGAGTGCGCCGCACAAGACCGCCGTGCGCGTCTTGACCCGCGGCCTGGTCGGGCTCGGCCTGCTGCCGCACCGGCCGGTGGCCAGGCTGATCGAGAGCGAGGCCTACAAGCGCTTCTACATGCACGGCACCAGCCACTGGCTCGGCCTCGACGTGCACGACGCGGGGCCCTACCAGGAGGCCGACGGCAAGCCGATCCGCCTGCGTCCGGGGATGGTGCTCACCGTCGAACCCGGGCTCTACTGCGACCCGCGCGACCGCAAGGTGCCGAAGGAGTACCGTGGCATCGGCGTGCGCATCGAGGACGACGTGCTGGTGACTCCGCGCGGGCCGCGCGTGCTCACTGCCGCCGCGCCGAAGGAGATCGCCGCGGTGGAGGCGGCGTGTGCGGGGGCGACCGCCGGCGGCGGCCGCGCGCGCTGACGCGCCACCGGCTGGATCGGGTGCGCAGCCCGGTCGCCGCGGTGTGGTGCCGGCGGCGAGGTTTCCCGCAGATTGCCGGTGAAGGCGAGGGCGACGCGGAACTGGTCACGTGCATTCCCAACCTCGGAGCACCCATGACCATCACATCCGACTTCGTGCGTCGTTCCTTCCCCACTGATGCTCGCGGGTCTCGCGGACGCCGCGACGTCTCGCGGCACCTGCAGCCCATGTCGCTCCTCGCGCGCGCTGGCCGAGCCCTGTTGGCCGCCGTCGTCTTGGCCGGCGGCGTGTGCACGACCCATGCCTCGGCGCAGCTCAGGCTGTTCCTCGACAACCTGACGCCGGGCGAGCACCAGAGCGTGGTCAACCTGCTGGGTCCGGTCGGCTGGCGCATCACGTCGCTGTGCCTGACCGGAGGCAACAACTTCGACAGGTACACGTCGGTCTGGACGCTGCAGCCGACGCTGCCATGGTTCGCGTTCCACGGCGTCGCCGGGTCGTTCGCGCAGATCATGGCGGCGGCTCTGGCGCCGGCCGGCTACCGCCCCTCGGTGATCACGGCGACCGGTTCGGGAAGCGACGAACGCTTCGCGCTGGTGCTGATCAAGGACGGGAAGCCCGGCTATCTCAAGCTGGGTCTCAGCCAGGCAGGCTTGGCCGCCGAGGCCTCGAGTGCGAAGGTCAACGGCTACGTGCCCACGTCGATCACCGTGTACGGTCCGTCGACCGCACCGCGCTACGCCGCGACCTTCGCCGCCAACACCGCCAACATCACCTGGCGCCTCACGACCGGCGACACGTACGGGCAGTTCTTGAACCGGCTGCAGAACATGAAGGCGATCGGCATGTCGCCGAGCTACCTCGCGTCGCACTGGTCGCACCAGCGCTACGCCGCGGTGTTCACGGTCACGCCGCCCGGAACCACGGTGACCGCCTACAGCGGCCTCACGGGGTCGGAGCACGACCTGAAGGTCGCCATCCTCAAAGCGCTCGACTTCGTGCCGTTGTGCGTTCAGTCCGAGGGCGCCGGCCTGTCCGACGGACGCTACGACGGCATCTGGGTCCACTGACGTCGTGGGGGTCGTCGCGGCAGGAGGCGCCACCAGGGTCGGGGCGGATCTCGGGGCGGAGTCGACGACTACCCAGGTCCTCGGCCCAGTGTGGCGAGAGGTTCGCCTCGAGTTGACGATGGGACGATCACCTTGCGCGTGCGTTCCGCTTGTCCGAGCGACTCACCTGAGCGCCCGAGCGATCGTCAGGATCAGCACGACCGCAGTCACGATGCCCAGGACGATCAGGAACGCGAGCTGCCCTTCGGACATGCCGACCGAGGTGCGGTAGGGATCGAACTGCACGGACGAATCGTGTTGTTGGGCGGCGGCGGGTCGCTTGAGCCGAATCCGGCCGTTGTCGAACTTCTCGACCAGCGTCCAACCTGCGGCGGCCTCTTCCTGAAGGCTCTTGCGCAGGAACTCCGGGTCCTTGAAGCGGCTCGTCGCCGAGCGAAGGATCTTGAACTCGAGGCCATCCCTCAACTCGTCGGGTGTGTAGCTTGCCATCGTCTCCTCTTCCTCGCGCCGTCGGCGAGCGGCTGCGGCGGCCGCGACTGCGCCGCTGGTCATGACGCGACCTCACATGCATGTGCCGCCCCGGGAGTGATCACGCCGGCAGCATACGCCGCGGCGGTCGCGTATTCTGACGGCGCGCTCGCGCTGCTGTTCGGGGGAAACGGCGGCTGTGGCGGCGAGCCTCGAACGGCATGGTAGTTCCGATGGCCCGGAGTCGGCCAACCCCGCCGACAGGGAAGAAGGACTTCCGCGGGATGAGGTGCGCCAGGCCGCGTCCCCGGTGGTGGAGTCGTCTCGGGGCGGCTCACAGGTGCGCGGTCACTGGCACGCGCTCGGACGGTCATTCTCCTCGGCGAGCATGGCCCCCGGGACTTCCCGCCCGCCTCGGCCTAACCTGACGGCGTGATCTCCCACCTTCGGTCCGTTCTCCTGCTCGGGTCGCTGGCGCTGTCGACGGCCGTGGCGCAAGACGTCGATCGCAGCCGCGGTGCCATCCCCAAGTCGCCGCCCCTGGTGCGCTGGCAGCGCAACCTCGCGGATGCGGAGGCGGTGGCGAAGGCAACCGGCCGGCCGCTGTTCCTGTGCGTCAACATGAACTTCGAGCCGGCGAGCGAGCGCATCGCGCACGACCGCTACACGAACCCGGACTTCGCCAAGTTGACCGAGGGCTTCGTGTGCCTCATCGCGTCGCCCGACCGGCACACGCCGCGCGACCACGACGAGCACGGCCGGCGCATTCCTTGCCCGCGGTTCGGCTGCGTCACCTGTGGCGAACACATCGCCGTCGAGCCCGATATGTTCGCCAAGTACTTCAAGGGCAACCGCTACGCGCCGCGGCACATGGGCGTGCCAGTCGACGGCAAGCCGCTGTTCGACATCTTCCTCACCAACGAGCTCTCCCGCATCGACACGGCGCTGCAGGAACACGGCAAGGCGCGCACCGGCGGGCCGTCGCCGTTCGAGTCGAACGTGCGTGAGCAAGAAGAGGCGGCGTACTCGGCTGCCGACCGCGCGCGCCGGAACAAGATCCTGGAGCTGGCGGCGAGCAGTCAAAACCGACCGTACGAGCTGATCCGGCTCGGTCTGTGCGACGACGATCCAGGGCTGCGGCAGCTGGCACGCCGAGCTCTGGTGGCGACCGCGACGCCCTCTGCCTTGGGTCTGATTCTCGAGACCCTGGACGACGAGGCCGACCGCGATGCACGCAAGATGCTCGTCCCCGCCCTGGTCAAGGTCGCCGACGACAAGCCGGAGACGGCACTCGCCAAGCGGGTGCACGAGGCGATGCTGCGCGATCCGAAGGTGCCGGTGCGTGCGGCCTGGCTGAAGGCGCTGCAATCCGCGGCGGTCGAGGAGCCGGCCGGAACGGACGAGGACCTCGACGCACGCATCGAGGAGCTGAGCAAGGAGGCGATGGCGAAGGACGCCAAGGCGGCGACCTTCCTGGCGCTCGCCGACGCCAACCTGCGCTTCGCGCGCCAGCGGCAGGCGATGGGCAAGGACCCGCAGTTCCTGTTCCAGGATGCGCGGCAGGCGATCGAGAAGGCGGTGGCCAAGGACGGCAAGGACACCGCGGCGCACGCCTTGTTCGCCGAGATCGCCCAGGTCACCGGCGATCGCGCCGCGGCTGCCGAGCACGCGCGCGTGGCTCTGCCGGCGCTGCTCGCCGGCGGCCAGGCTGCCACGCCGCGGGCGGCGCTGGTGCTCCAGGCTCTCGCGGAGGGCGCGTCCCGCGCCATCTACGATGCCGAGGCCAAGAAGGCCGAGTGGAGCGGCGAACTGCTGGCCGAGGCGGACGCTGCCTACGCGATCCTCGCCGCGCATCCGCAGGCAACACCGGCACTGGCGCTCGCGCACACCGACTTGATGAGCTTCCTCGGCTTGCGCGGCTGTGCCAGGCAGGCGGTGACGGCGGCGCTCGTACGTTTTCCGGCGGACGCGCAACTGCACGAACGCTTCCGCACGCTGGTCACCCAGGCCCGCGGGGTCGAGGGCCTGACCGCAGCCTACGCCGAGCTCGGCAAGAGCATCGACGATCACGCGAGCCTCGCCTGGTTCACCGGGTTCGCCGAGTTGGTGGTCGCCGAGAGTGCCAAGCGCCAGGGCGACGACAAGACGGCCGCTGCGGCCTACCCGCGCGCGGTGGACGCTTTCCTCTCCAGTCAGCAGCAGAACCCGGGCTACGCCGAGTCGGCGTCGTGGTATGCGGCCATGGGTCGTGCGGGGCAGGCGCGGGTGGCCCTCGATCAGGGTGACGCGGCAGCGGCGGCCAAGCTGATCGCCGAAGGCATCAAGCGTATGCCGGCGGTGGCCGAGCGCGAGGACGGGCTCGGGCGGACGCCACTCTTCACCCTCAAGCAGATCCTCGCCAAGCTGGTCGAGGCGGGCAACACCGACGCCCGCGCCGAACTCGAGCGCGAGCTTGCGGAGTCGGTGCCCGAGGTCTGGGCGAAGGCGAGCGGCGGCTGAGTCCGCATCGCAGCCCTCTCAACCGGACACGAACACGGTCCGCTGCACGGGCTGGAGCAGCGGACGCGACAGGCGCCGCTCCGCGAGCATGGCGCCGACTGTCGCCGACATGATCAGCAGGTGTGGCTCGCGCAAGAAGCTGTCGCCCCACGCCGAGAACGCCAGCCATCCGATCACCGGTGCCAGGAGCTGGCCGACGAAGGCGAGTGGCGAGTTGCCGGGGTAGGCGGCGCGGCCGACGTAGAACGCCACGGCCGTCCAAAAGCCCATGATCAGCACCGCACCGGGGAAGCCGTAGTAGAGCGTGTGGATCAGCAGGATGCCGTCGATGATCTGGATCTCACCGGTGCGGGAGAACTGCTCGCCCCAACCGAAGATCGGTCGCTGGTACACCAGCGGCTCGAAGGCGTCGATCTGCAGGAAGCGATAGCCGACGGTCTGTCCGTAGGATCCTTCCTCGTTCCCTCCGCCGAGCATGGCTGCCAACTCGGCGCCGGTGATCTGCGGGGTGAGCATCCACAAGAAGAACGCCAGACCGGCGAGGCTCAGCGCGGCACCGATCCAGCGCGTGTTGCGCAAGACCAGGGGTGGCAGCAGAGCCAGCGCCAACCCGAGCGTCGGTCCTCGGCTCATCGACAAGCAGGCGCCGAGACCGGCTGCCCAGCAGGCAAAGCCCAACAGGCGAGGCATCGGTGCTCCCAGCCCGCGCCAACCACGACGTGCGCCGAGGAGCAGCACCGTCGTCAGCGTCATGTAGTGACCCAGCTCGAGGGCGCCGGACGCCAGCATCACCGGCCGGTAGAAACCGAGTCGCGCGAATGCCGGGGCCCACACGCCGAAGACTCGCTCGCTGAGGAACGGCGACAGGCGCGACTCGATCAACATGCCCAGCACGTACACGAGGACGAGCGGTGCGATCGCCTTGACGAAGGCGAAGAGATCGTCGGAGGTCTGCAGGTACAAGCGGCCGGCGACGTACGGAATCAGCATCGACACGCTCAGCTGCATCAGCCGGGACAGAGCCGAGTACGCCCCGTTGTTCAACAGGACCGAGAAGAACGCCCAGGTGACGAAGCCGTACAGCAGGAGGTCCGGCCAAGCCGAGCGATACTGCCGCCAGCGTTCGCGCTTGGTGACGAGGACGAGCAGGATCGCCGGCAGAGTGACGGCAGTCACCTTGTCGAGGTCGGGGACTCCCGGCAGGGTCCACACGATGTGGGCCGGCAGGAGCATCGTCTGCGCGAAGATCAGGAACGGCAGGATCCGTTGGGGTCCGATGACCAGGCCGCCCCACAGGGTGGCCGCGAACACCAGGATCAGGTAGAGGATGCCGACGTTGTACATGCTGCCGCGGGGAGGGCTCAGGCGCCGCTGTCCCAGATTTCGGCAGTTCCGCGGCACAGAGTCAACTCGCGTGTCCAGTAGGACGCATGTGGGAACGACGCCGGAGTGCGGCGGTCGGGAGAAACGCGCGAGCAAGGGCCCGACTCGGGGCAGGATGGGGCGGCCTTCGTTGCGCCGTCTCGGACGACCGTGGGTGTAGGCGCGCCCGAAGGCACTCGATCTTGTGGGTCCCTTCGACACGGCTAAGATGCCGCGTCAACGCCTAGTCAAGGAGTCCCGAACGATGCGCTCTTCTCTCTTCGCGGCCACGGCCGCCCTCTTCCTTTCTCTGCCGATCGCCGCTCAGCGTGGCGGCATGGCCAACCGCAACACGCCGACGGTCACCCAATCCATCGCCTTCACCAACGGCAACTCGGTGGAGGTGAAGTACCGCGCGATCACGTGGGCGCAGGGCCGCTGGATGAATGCGCTCAAGAACGAGCAGGGCCGCGAGACCATCAACAACGACCTGAAGGCCAACCCGACGGGGTCGCTCACCACTGCCAAGGACATGACGCTGGGTGGCCAGGTGGTCAAGGCTGGCGACTACAAGCTCTACTTCCAGGTCGACGACGAAGTGAAGTTCCACCTCGTGCTGGCAGACGAGGCCGGGACCGAGATCAAGTGGAAGCTCGACCTGACCGAGACGAAGACGGAGAACACTCGCCTCGCGCTCACGCTCACCGCCGGCAAGGGCGACAACGATGCCAACTTCGGCGTCGCCTTCGGCACGATGGCGTGCTCGGTGAACATGCTGTCCACCGCCGACAAGAGCGCCAAGGAGGCGGCCGCGCCGGCCAAGGGCGACAAGGGCAAGGACAAGTAGTCGTCCGCCCCGCGGCGCTGAACCAACAGGGTGGAGTCAGACACCAAGTTGCGTACGTCGCTACGTTGGCGTAACACGCGGGCTTCGTGCCGGCCGCGATGAGTGACGCTCCCGCCCTGCTCGTCAGCGGCCCGGTCGAGGCAGACTGGACTCTGGCGCTGGCGCACGGTGCGGGTGCGGCGATGGACTCGCCGTTCCTGAACGACTTCAGCGGGTTGGTGTCCGCCGAGGGGGTTCGCGTCGTGCGCTTCGAGTTTCCCTACATGGCGGCTCGCCGGGAGGGCCGGCGGCGGCCGCCCGACCGCGAGCCTGTCCTGCGTGCGACTTGGGCTGCCGTCGTCGCGGCGCTGCGTGCCGAGTTGCCGGACCGTGCACGTCTGGCGATCGGAGGGAAGTCGATGGGCGGCCGCATTGCCAGCATGGTCGCCGACGAGATCGGTGCCGATGCGCTCGTCTGTCTGGGTTATCCCTTCCACCCGCCGCGGCAGCCGACGCGCCTGCGCACCAGCCACCTGCCGGAGCTGCGCGTCCCTGCGCTCATCGTGCAAGGCGAGCGGGACCCATTCGGCACTCGGGAAGAGGTCGCTCACTACGCACTGTCGCCGAGCACCCGTCTGCACTGGCTTTGCGACGGCGATCACTCGTTCGAGCCGCGGCGACGCAGCGGGCGGGATGGCGCCGCCAATCTGGCCGAGGCGGCGCAGGCGGTGGTCGGCTTCTTGCGTTCGCAGTCGGCCTGACCTCCTCTGCGCGCCGCCTGCTGCGCAGGCTTCGTGAGCCGGCTGCAATTGCGCCGGCGCCCACGGCGTTCCGCCCGTGCCGGATCCAAGTATCCGTATCGAACAAGCTGCACGATGAAGCCGAACTCTGCTCGCCACGTCATCGCCATGTCCGTGCTCGCGGTCGCGACCTTCGCCTGTCGCGGCGAAGACCCGGTGCCGGTGTTCGCCGAGTCCGAACTGGCGATCTTCAAGGTCGCGCCGATGCCGCCGCCGTCGGACAACACGCTGACCGCTGCGAAGGTGGCCCTGGGGCGCACGCTCTACCACGACAAGCGGCTGTCGAAGGACGGCACGGTCTCGTGCGCGACGTGCCACGACCTCGCCACGGCCGGCGTCGACGGCAAGCCGGTGTCGGAAGGCGTGGGTGGACAGAAGGGCGCCCGCAACGCCCCGACCACGCTCAACGCAGCGCTGCAATTCGTGCAGTTCTGGGATGGCCGTGCCACCACCATCGAGGATCAAGCGATCGGGCCGGTGCTCAATCCGATCGAGCACGGCGTCGCCGACGACGGCGAACTGGTCGCGAAGCTGAAGGCCGATCCGGCGACGGTCGCGGCCTTCGAGCAGGCGTTCCCCGGCGAGGCAGATCCGGTGACGAAGGACAACTTCCAGCGCGCGGTCGGAGCCTTCGAGCGCACGCTGATCACGCACTCGCGCTTCGACGACTTCCTCGCCGGCAAGGCCGACGCGCTCACCGCCGACGAGAAGCGAGGCCTGCGCAAGTTCCTCGATCTGGGGTGCACGACCTGCCACATGGGGCCACTGTTGGGTGGCACCCTCTACCAGAAGCTCGGGCTGCGGAACCCGTTCCCGACCAAGGATCTCGGCCGCGCCGACCATACCAAGCAGGATGCCGACAGGGGCTTCTTCAAGGTGCCGATGCTGTGCAACGTCGCGGAGACCGGCCCTTGGTTCCACGACGGTGGCGTCACCAGCCTCGACGAAGCCGTGCGCCTCATGGCCTGGCACCAGCTGGGACAACCGGTGACGCCCGACGAGATCAAGGTCGTCGTGGCCTTCTTGAAGGCGCTCAGCGGGCCGATCGATCCGAAGCACACGCCCCAGTAGGGCCACCAGCGGCTCTCCTGGGAGCCGCCGCGCCTCGAGCGGTTCGCCTTCCTACCCGACTCGCTTCCTCACGCGATTCGCCGTCTCACGCGATTCGCCGTCTCACGCGATTCGCCGTCTCACGCGATTCGACTGTACCACTCGACGATCATGGTCTCCTTGACGTCGAGCTGCACGTCCTCGCGCGCGGGATCCTGCACGAAGGTCACCTCCGCCTTGTCGGCGTCGTAGGCCAAGAACGGCGGCACCTGGCGGCCGGGCTCGGCGAGCGAGTTCTGCACCAACGCCATCTTCTGCGCCCGCTCCTTCAGCGTCACCACCTCGCCACGGGACAACACGCGGCTGGGGATGCTGCAGCGCTTGCCACCGACCATGACGTGGCCGTGGTTCACGAGCTGGCGGGCGGCGCGGATGCTGGGGGCGATGCCGACGCGGTAGAGGACGTTGTCCAGGCGCGACTCGAGCAGCTGCATGAGGCGCAAGCCGGTGTTGCCCGGCGAGCCCGCAGCCACCCGGAAGTAGCGGCGGAGCTGGCGCTCGGTGACACCGTAGTTGTATCGGACCTTCTGCTTCTCCTCGAGGCGCAGCTTGTACTCGCTCACCTTGCGACGCGGCAGCGCGCCGTGCTGACCTGGACGATTCTGCCGATGCTTGGGCTGCTTCCAGGTCAGGCCGGGCAGCACTTCGCCGAGCCGGCGCAGGATTCGTACGCGAGGTCCGGTGTAGCGAGACACGTTCTATTCCGTCGTTGGCGCTTCAGGAGGGCCCGGAGTGGCGGTCGCGCACAGGTCCGGGGCGGGAGGGCGGAGAATGGAAGCAGACCGGACGCCTGCTTTCAAGGGTGAGCAGGCGGAGGCTCCGCGGTCGCACGGGCGGCGTCGACGTAGGCGTGGGCGGCCAGGCGCTGGCCCGTGTCCAGGGTGACGAGGACGAGGGTCCGGTGGTACTCGGGGCCTTCGAAGGCGTCCAGGTCGGGCCAGGCGTCGGGCAGTGCCGGCGACTCGAGCACCTGGACCGCGACCGCGGGGTCGTGAGCGCCGACGCTGGGCCGCAACGCTTCGTAGCCGCTGGCGACCATGACCGTGCGGCCGCGGACGGCACCGGCGCGCCAGGTGCCCCCGAGGTGGGCGACCTCGGCGTGGTGCGCCTCGCCGGGGCGCAACGATCCGTACGCGGCGAGCCGGCGCTCCGGGTGGCCGAGCTGCGCCAAGACGTCGTTCCGCTCGACATGTGCCGACGCATCCTCGACGCCGAGGACGGCACAAGCGGTTCGGTAGTGGCGCGCGGCCAGATCTGCGTCGCCGGCCCGGTCGCCGGCCTCGAGGTGCGCGAGCGCGGCCGCCATGGTGTCCATCGGGACCGATCATCGCGCACGCGCGGCCGGCGCGGGAGGGCATGGGGTGGCGAACGACGAGTCGCGCATTCCCATTCGCCGCGGCGTGGGCGCCCCTCGAGATCTCGGTCCTTGGCCGCGCGCCTGCTTCGCGTTACCCTGCGGCGGTCCTTTGTCTCTTTGGGCGGTTTCCGACGGAGGATCGCTTGACGGTCAACATGAAGCGGCGCCAAGTCGTGGCGCCAGGCAGCAGCGTGCCCACGGGCACACGTTCTCGTCGCCACTGGATCACTCTGGCGGCGGTCTCCTTTCTCGCTGCGTGCGGCAGCAACAGCGATGCGTCGCCCTCCGGGGTGCGCGCCGTGTCCATCGAGCCGATGGGCCAGCCGAGCATCAGCTCCGACGGCGACGGTCGCACGCGCATCATCACTTCGTTCGTCGCGCGCGCCGACCAGGGTGAGATCCAGCGAGCTCTCACGGTCGGCGAAACGGTGGTCGAGTTCTACCTCGACGGCCAGCGCGTCAGCGGCGAGTCGGTGCTCGACCGCAACGAACTGGGCGGTTCGCTCTTCTACACGATGGTCCTCGACGGCAGCTACTCGATGGTCGTCGACCACGATCCGCCGGCCTTCCAGCCGATGCTCGCCGCGGCGCGTGCCAGCATCGAGGACGTCGAGCGCGAGTGGCAGCAGCGCGGCACCACCGCCGAGGTGCGCTTCGACTGGCTGTGGTTCGACGACTACATCCACTACCCGGACGACAAGACCGGCGCGAACATCAGCTTGATCCCGGCACCGCGCAGCGGCGAGAACGACACCCGCCTGTTCGGGGCCGTCGACTACATGTTCAAGCGCCACCTGGCGGTGGCGGCCGGCGGCTTCGCCACGGAGCCCCAGGATCGGCACGTGATGGTGGTCTTCACCGACGGCAATGACAACCGCAGCTACTTCGTCACCAACGAGACGAACGAGCGCGTCGAGACGCCGGTGCCGCACGTCAAGCACCGCCCGGGGGTGGCGACGGTCGACCACAACGAGCTGATCGCGCGCATCAACGATGCGCGCGGCGCTGGCCGGCTGCCCTCGTTCACTCTGCACACGATCGGCCTCGGCAGCACGGTGAGTGCGGAGCCGCTGCGCCAGCTCGCCGCCAGCCAGAGCGGCGTGTTCGTGCAGAACCCGAGCAGTCGCAACCTCGCCGACCTGTTCAGCGCCATCACGCGCGAGGTGGTGAGCATCCAGACGGTCGGCGTCCGGCTGCCGCTGCGGCCGGGGCCCTACCAGTTGACGGTGCGGGTGCGCCTGAAGGACCAGGAAGAGCGCTTCGCCGAGTTCCCGGTGGACTTCGTGGCCCAGTGACCGGGACGGGGGCCGCCGCTCGAGCCCGGGTGTCGGTCGCCGTCTTGGTTGTCGTCGTTTCGCTCCTCGTCCTGGCGGGCTGGCTGGCCTGGTCGCCCGACCCCATCCTCGGCGGCTCAGTGACCGCCGCCGCGCCGGGCCACGCGCCGCTACCCGTCGATCCCGCGTCGGTCGGTGCGAGTTCGGCGACCGGGCGTCCCCTTCCCGCCGCGACTCCGGGCGCCCAGCCGGTGCGAGCGACGGCCGCGGGAGGTGGCCTGCGCTTGATCGTCTGCGTGCCGCCACCGCTCTCGGCGGCGGTCGTGGTGACGCTGCTCCGGCGTCCCGACTTCGCGCCACGTGTGCGCTTCGACGACGAAGTGTGGCGGGTGTTCGCCGCGGACGCCGGCGCCGGTGGGCGCGCGGCCTGTGTCCTCGACCGGCTGGCGCGGCTCGGGTACCAGGCGGTCGCGGACCGAGCGCTGCCGGCGTGCGGCGAGGTGTCGTTCACGGCCGGCGAACTCGACGACGCGTGCGTGGCGCTGGGCCTCGGCGCGCATGCGGTGGGCTACGTCGCGCTCACCGGCGGCGGCAGTGAGCGCATGGTCCTGGTGGGCGCGGGCGAACTCGACGTGCCAGACTCGGACGGCGAGGTCTGGGCTTGGTCGGCGAGCCCGTTCCCCGGGCCGCACCGTGCCGGGGCCGGGCGCCGGATCCCAGCGGCGAGGACGCACGCTCTGCAGGTGCTGCGGCGCGCCGCGCCGCCGACGCTGCGCTACCTCGAGCCGGTCACCGTGCCAGCGGGCGGCGTGCAGCAGGGTTGGTTCGTGGCCCGCGTTGCGTGGCGCTCGGCGCCGGCCGCGTCCGCGGCACGCGCGCTCGTCCACCTCGGACCTGCTGCCGACACGCCGGGAGGGGCCGCGGTCGGCTCCGTGCCGTTGACGAGCGTCGAGAGTGCCTCGGTCGAGTGGCAACTGGAGGGACGCCCCTTCGGCGCCTGGGCGTGGCGGTCGCCGACCGGTGCGCTCGAATGCCTCCCGGCCGAGCCACCGTGAGAGAAGATCAGCCGGCGGCGCCCATCGCCCGCCGCAGGGCCGTGCGCGCCAGCTGCCACTCGCGGTCGATCGTGCGCAGCGACGTGCCGAGCACTTCGGCGATCTCCGCGAGTTCGAGCCCCGCGAAGAAGCGCAGCATCACCACGCGGGCGGCTCGGGGATGCCGTTCCTCCAGCTCGGAGAGGGCTTCGTCGAGGGCCAGCATGTCGAGGCTCTGGCCGCCACCGGGGACGGCGATGTCGGGCGGGGTCTCGCCCTCGGCCGTTGCCGGGTCGCGTGCCCGCCGCGCCCGCCGCCGTGCTCCGTCGATCACGATGTTGCGCATCGCGTTGGCGGCGGCACCGAAGAAGTGCGCACGGTTCTCGAAGGCACCGCCATCGCCGCCACCCAGCTTGATCCACGCCTCGTGCACCAGGGCCGTGGCCTGAAGGGTCTGGCCCGGGTCGAGGCGCGCGAGCTGGGCTCGTGCCATCTCCTTCAGCGCGCCATACACCAGCGAGATCAGCTCGCCGTGGCGATCGGTCTCGCCGCTGGCCATGCGTGAAAGGATCGTGGTGATCTGATGGTTGGTGGAGGATCCTGCAGCCACGGGCAGAGGAATCGTCGCGCCCGCAGCGTGGGCCGGCAAGTCGGGGACGCCCGTGCGCCGTCGACGCGGATACGGCGCCCGCAGGCATGCCGCAGGTGCCGCGCCCAGGTGGATCGTGACCGGCGCCGGCCGTGGTCAGCGCAGGCCGAAGCGCAGCTCGAGCCCGTTCGACATGGCGATGAAGGGTCGGTTGCCGGGGTCGATCACCGAGCACTGGATCGGCAGCGAGAGGCCCACGAGGGCGACCTCGTTGAGGATCGGCAGCGCGAACGTGGCGCGCCCGCCGGCCACCGCGTTGCGGCCCTGGTAGAGCAGGCTGACACGTAGCAGGCAGCCAGGCGAGTTGATGAAGCCGAGGTCGATCGGCGTGCTCAGGCGGGTGCCGATGATCAGCTCCGAGGCGCCGGTGCTGGGCACGTTCGTCACCTCGCCGGTCATCGTCTCACCGATCCACGGGCCGGTTCCCCCGGTGGCGTGAAGGTCGGGGACACCCAGGCGCCCGCTGCAGGCGGTACCGAACGGTGTCGTCGCCGCCGGGTCGATCGAGATGATCGGAGTCAGCTTCCACAGCTGGCCGGTGTAGGGGCCGGTGGGATCGAGGCGCGGGCGGTCTTGGGTCGTGCCGCCGAAGCCTTCGAGCGAGAACCCTGGGCCGCGGAACATGGTCGTCAACCGCACGTGCCCCGGCGCCGTCGGTTCCTCGGTGACCTGCCAGAACTGGCCGCTGTACAGCCCGAGCGGGGCCAGGATGATTTGGTTGTCCTCCGAGCCGCCGTTGATGACGTCGATGGGCAGGTTCTCGCCCTGCCACAGGCAGGAGATGCGGTAGTAGCCCGGGTATCCCGCGATCGGCGTGAAGCGCCAGTACTGGCCCGTGTACGGCCCCGCCTGCACCATGTGCATGCGGTTGTTGTTGCCGTCGTTGATGACGTCCATGGCGACGTTCGGACCCTGGAAGAGGGTCGTCAGCCGGTACCAGACGTTGGGGTTGACATAGGCGGGTTGCTGGGCCGTGCTGGCCGAGGCGAGACCGGAGAAGGCGACGGCGCCGAGGACGCAAGCCGAGAAGACGCGCGCGAAGCTGGCGGTCCGGAACGTGGACGAGGTCATGTGTCGATCCCTGGTTGGAGGTGACGAGCTCCGACGCGGCGCATCGGAGTCGGGCCGCGCGTCCGACGCGTGGTGCGCCGCCGCAGGGCCACCCTCTCATCCGTCGGGGTGGCAGCACGCACGCCAGGGTTTCCGTACTTTCGTCTGGGCTCCTCCCAGACCCACTGCCTCGTAGCCCCGAACGTCGAGAGATGCCCACTGCACGGCCCCGCGGTTCCGGGCCCGCGCGGACGGCTACGGGTTGATCCCGACCACGACCGTGTTCGAGATCATCGCCAACGACGAGGGAGCCGAGCTGTCGACCAACACGAACGCGTTGTGGAAGGCCAGGCCTTGCAGCAGCGTGAGCCACGGGATGGTGATCGTGGCCGTGGCGTGGCCCTGGCCGTCGAGGAGTCCGACGAAGTTGCCGAACACCGACGGAACCATGCCGGTCGCCGCCATGGTCGTGACCCCATCGGGGATCAAGCGCAGCGCGCGGGTGTCGATGGGGACGACGCCGGGCGAGAGCGAAGTGAGCACGAGGTAGGCGGCGCCCGGATGAGCCTCGGCTCGCAGGTCGAGGCGCACCACTCTGTCCAGGTCGACGTTCCGCGCCACTGTCGAACCATCGGCGAGGAGGACGACAGCCTGGCTCTCGAGGGGTTCTCCCGCGACCAGCGTGCGACCGCGCAGGGCCAGATCGTCGGTGGTGTATGCCGGGCCACGGAAGACCATGTTGCCCGCCGGCACGGACCCTTGGCCGAGAGTGCCGGCGCCGCTGATCGGATTGGTGTAGCTGCGCAGGATCTGGCCCGACGGCGTGACCTCGAACATGTTGCCGGTCCAGCCGGCACACACCAGCGTGTTGCCGTTGGGCAGGCGCTGAGCGCCAGACACGAACTGGGAGTAGAAGCTGCTCGGCGGGTTGGCAGCGTAGGTCCACACGGGTGCGGCGGGGCCCCACCGGCTGCCCGACTTCGGGTAGTTGCCGCCGATGTCGGCCGGCGGCAGCACGAGCTCGTCCACGGTCGAGTGCGGGCCGCCGGGGCGGTCCTGGCCACCGTTGTTGAACACCATGATGTGGCCGCCGCCGGGCAGGTGGTTCTCGATCCAGTGCGCGTCGTGCTGCCAATAGAGCTGGCGGTCGGCCTCGGTGCCGGCGCGGTAGGCCTGTGGGTTGCCCCAACGGTAGAGGAGGTCGCCGCCGCGTCCGCTGCGCCCGCCGGTGCCGGTCGCGGCCTGCGCGCGCGTGGTGCTGTGGTCGAGGATCCAGATCTCGTTGAGGTTGCGCACCGAGACGAGGATCTGGTCGAGCTCGACGCTGTAGGCGATGGCGTTGAAGTGCAGCCAGTCGGCGGCGCCGTCGTTGGTCGTGTAGTTGAGATCGATGCGCTCGGGATGATCGGCCACCGCGCCGTGGTTGGCCTTGCTCGGATCTTGGTCCTGCACGAGGTGATCCCAGACGCGCCACTCCCAGACGATGCGGCCCGAGTTGGCGCCGAGGGGTTGCACCTCGACGATCTTCTCCGACCACACCTCGCCCGACGGCAGCAGGTTGGGGGCGCGCCCGGCCTCGATCGCCGCTGTCGCGGCGATCTTCTCCCACACGATCAACAGGACGTGGCCGTTGGGCAGGCGCTCGACGTCGTGGTGCTGCACCTCGACGCTGGTCGACAGCCGGTACTCCCACACCAGGTTGCCGTCCCAGTCGAACTCCTCGAGCACGCCACCGTCGCCGCCGTAGCCCTGGAACGCGGAGTTGACCAAGCGGCCGGCACGCAGCAGGTGGCCATCGGCCTCGAGGTAGACCGCCGTCCCCGGGGTCCAGGCGCTCTGCCACGAGTTGACCAGGCGCCCGCGCGCGTCGACGAGGTAGGTGCCCGTCGCCTGCAAGGGGTTGAACAACGTGTAACCCGCGAACGAGCCGGCCTGTTGCTCGAGCAGGCCGACGGTGCGCGGGACGGTGGGGCCGGAGAACTCGACGACGTAGCCGGGCAGGCGCCGGTCGCGGGCGGTGTCAGCCCACGTCGGCACCAGCGCCGTCGTCCCGCCGAGGCACACGCGGTCGGCCTCCCCGTCGTTGTCGGGCTGACCAGGGGTCCAAGCGGTGAAGGCGAAAGGCTCGAGCTCGCCCCAGGCCCAGCCGCCGCCCGGCTCGTTCCTCGTGTCGACCTGCAAGCCACCCAGCCATGGGCCGAGCCGTTCGGCACCCACCTGCATCCAGAAGGCGGGATCGTTGGCCACGGAGAACACCACCACGGCCTCTTCCGTCGACGAGACGGTCGCCAGGTAGCCACCGCGCGCGGCGGCGCCGAGCGCTGCCTCGTCGTGTGTGATGCCGCCCGCGACTCGCACGGCTTCGTACCAGTGGGTCGTGCCGTCTTCGTGGACGAACGAGGTGGTCTGGGCGCGCAGGGTCGCCGTGCCGAGGAGGGCAAAGGCGACCGCGAGTGCCGACGCGGTCAGCGTTCTCATTGGCAGGGGGACGAGTCGAAGAGCTGGGCGAGCATTGTTCCGGCGCGGCCGGAGCGACCAATGAACGTTACCATGCGGGCGTCGGGTTGGAATGTTCCCATCGCGGCCCGTGGGTCCGCGCGTGGCGCCAGGATCCACACCGCTCTCGGCTCATTGCGGCGAGGTGGAGCGGCCACCAGGGCCGAAGCCTTCGCTCTTCCTCGTAGTCGCGCCGGAACTCATGCGCCGGGCAGCAACGTGCCGGCGCCGATTCGGGTCAATGCACTGCGGCGCAAGTGTCGCAATGGCGACCTTGGTGTCGACCGGATGACGCGCGGCGCCTTGCACGGAGTGGCTCGGACCTGCGCAGCATCGGAGATCCGTGCGGGCGTGTCTGCAGCCCGCGCCGAGGTCAGCGCGCCGCGGCGCCTTCTTTCGCGGCCGCCTTCGGCGGCTGGAAGATGTGTACCGCCTTGCCGTGCACCGCTTCTGCCGCCTCCATGATGGTCTCCGGCAGCGTCGGGTGGGCGTGGATGGTCATCGCCAGGTCCTCGGTGGTGGCGCCGAGTTCGATCGCGAGCGCCGCCTCGGCGATCAGCTCGGTCACCTCCGGACCGATCATGTGCACGCCGAGGACCTTGTCGGTCTTGGCGTCGGCGACCACCTTCACCCAGCCCTCCGCCTCGTTGATCGACAGCGCGCGACCGCTGGCCCCGAACGGGAACTTGCCCTCCACCGGCTCGAAGCCCTTGGCCTTGGCTTCGTCGGAAGACAGGCCGACGCTGGCGATCTCGGGGTCGGTGAAGATCACCGCCGGAATGCACGCCGGGTCGTACGCGGCACCGCGGTCGCCGGCGATGGCGGCGGCCGCGATCAGGCCCTCGTGGCTGCCCTTGTGCGCCAGCATCGGTTGGCCAGCGACATCGCCGATCGCCCAGATGCTCGGGACCGACGTGCGGCGCTTGGCATCGACCGCGACGAATCCCTTGTCGTCGACCTTCACCCCGAGCTGCTCGAGGCCGAGCCCCTTGCCGTTGGGTCGGCGACCGACCGTCGACAGGATCACGTCGCACTCGAACTTCTCGACCTTGCCGCTCTGGTTGGGGCCGCCGATCTCCACCTCGACGATCAGGCCGTCCTTGCCCTTGCTGTAGCTCTTGGCCTTGGCGCCGAAGTGCACCGGGATCTTCTTCTTCTTGAGGAAGCGCCCCATCTCGCTGGACAGGTCGGCCTCCATGCCGGGCAGCACGCGGTCCATGAACTCGACGACGCGGATCTCGCTGCCGAGGTTGTGGTAGACCAGGCCGAGTTCGAGGCCGATGTAGCCGCCGCCGATGACCAGCATGCGCTTGGGGATCGAGGTCGGTGCCAGTGCTTCGGTCGACGACCACACGTGCTGCTTGTCGAAGGCGAAGCCCGGGATCTCGATCGGCGTCGACCCGACGGCGACCACGATGTTCTTGGCCTCGAGGGTCTGCTTGCCGCTGCTCCCCGCCACCTCGACCTTGGTCGGCGCGACCAGTCGGGCGGTGCCGCTGTGCAGGTCGATCTTGTGGTTCTTCAGCAGGCCGCCGACGCCGCCGGTGAGTTTGGCGACGATCCCTTGCTTCCAATCGACGAGCTTCTTGACGTCGAGCTTGACCGCCTTCGCGTCGACCTCGATGCCCATCGACGACGCCTCCTTGATCTTCTTCAGCGTCTTGCCGGCGCTGATCATCGCCTTGCTGGGGATGCAGCCGACGTTGAGGCAGACGCCGCCGACGTATTCGCGCTCGACCACCGCGGTCTTGAGGCCGAGTTGAGCGCAACGGATGGCACAGACGTAGCCGGCGGGGCCAGCGCCGAGAACGAGGACGTCGTAGGTCATGACACTCCTGGGCGGGTGCGTCGGGTCATTGGAAACGGCAGCGAAGACGGCCGCGGGTGCGCGACCCGCGGGATGTGGTTCGGGTGGGAAGCGCCTTCAAGCGGGCGGTGAGCCATGCTGGGCGGATGCGTCGATCTCGGCTTCGAAGTGTGCGCGCAGACCGGGAGGTATCTCGGCGAACACGTCGGCGATCAGCTCGCTCGCCGGTAGCGGCGGCGCCTCCTCCGCCACCTTGATCGCAGCGTTGACCTCGTCGCCGATCTCTTCGTTGAGCGCGACTTCGTCCCGCTCGCTCCACAGCTTGCGTGCCGACAGGTAGCGCTTCATGCGCTCGATCGGGTCGCGCTGCTCCCAGATCTCGGTCTCCTTCGGATCCCGGTAGCGGTCGGGGTCGTCCGACGACGAGTGGCCCAGCCGGCGGTAGGTGACCGCTTCGATGAAGGTGGGGCCTTCGCCGCGGCGGGCACGGTCGGCAGCGTCCTTGGTGACCCGGTACACCGCCAGGACGTCATTGCCGTCGACGCGCACGCAAGGCATGCCGTAGGCGTGCCCCTTGACGGCGATGGTCTCGGCCGCGTGCTGCATCTGCACCGGGACGGAGATCGCCCACTGGTTGTTCTGGCAGAACATGACGACCGGCGCCTTGAACACGGCGGCGAAGTTCATGCCGGCGTGGAAGTCGCTGCTGCTGGTGGCGCCGTCGCCCATGTAGCCCAGCACGACGACGTCGTCCCCGCGAATCCTGGCTGCCATGGCGGCCCCGGTCGCGTGCGAGATCTGCGTGCCGATCACCGACGACATCGACACGTAGTGGCCCTGCTTGAACGTGTAGTGGCAGGGCATCTGCCGCCCCTTGCAGCGGTCGAGCGAGTTGCCCACCAACTGCGCGATGACCTGGGGAAGCGGGAGGCCGCGCATCATCGCAGCGGCGCCCTCGCGCAGCGCCGGGAAGATCCAGTCGCGTTCCTCCACCGCGGCGACCGAGCCGACGGTGGCGGCTTCCTGGCCCTTGATGGGACCGTAGAAGCCGATGCGGCCCTGCCGTTGCAGGACCAGCATGCGGCGGTCGAACTCGCGCACCAGGACCATGGTGCGGTACAGGTAGAGCAGCTGCTCGCGCGGCAGCTTGGGATCGTGCTTGGCCAGGATCGTGCCGTCCGGACGCAGGATCGAGTAGAGGGCCTCGCGTGGCTGGCGCCGCTCGTCGGCTGCCGCCTGGGCACGCGACGCTCTCGCGTCGCTCGTGGCGTTGCGGGCCGAGGCAGCCTTGGCCGCGCTCTTCTTGGCAGCCTTCTTGCCGGTGGAGCCCTTCCTGACTGTGCCCCTGGTGACTGCGCCCTTGGTGACGGAGCGCTTCTTGTCCGCGCTGTTCTTGGCGCCGGCACGCGTGCGCTTCGACGTGCTCTTCGACTTGCTTCTCGACGTGCTCTTCGGTGTCGACTTCATCGGGGCGATCGCGGTGGCAGGGCTACAGGCTGCCGAGCAGCAGCTTCTTCGGGTTCTCGAGGTAGTCCTTCATCACGTTCATCCAACGTGCGCCGGTGGCGCCGTCCACGAGACGGTGGTCGATGCTGATCGACAGGTACATCACGTCGGCGATGGCCACCTGGCCGTCCTTCACCACCGGCGTCTGCTTGATCTTGTGGACCCCGAGGATGGCCACCTCGGGGAAGTTGATGACCGGCGTGGCGAACAGGCCGCCGATGTTGCCGGCGTTGGTGATGGTGAAGGTGCCGCCCTGCAGTTGGTCGATGGAGACCTTGCCGGCGCGCGTCGCCTCGGCGAGCTCTTGCAGCTCGTGGGCGATCTGCACGATCGACTTGTGTTCGACGTCTTTGATCACCGGTACCACCAGGCCGTTGTCGGTGTCGGTGGCGATGCCGATGTTGTAGTCGTACTTGATGACCCACTCGTTGGTGGTCTCGTCGAGCGAGGAGTTCATCTCCGGGTAGCGCTTCATGGCCGCCACCACGGCCTTCATGATGAAGGGCAGGTAGGTGACGTTGACGCCGTCGTCGGCGTACAGCGCCTTGGCTTCCTTGCGCAGCTTCACCAGCTCGGTCACGTCGATGTCGTCGACGTAGGTGAAGTGCGCGGCGGTGTGCTTGCTGCGCGTCATCGCCTCGGCGATCTTGCGCCGCAGGCCGCGGAACGGCCGGCGCTCCTCGCGGGCGCCAGCCGGCACGGCCACCTTGGGGAAGCTCGGTGCCGGCCGCGGCGTCGCCGTCGCGGCGGTCGCGGTGCTGCCGGTGCCCTGGCGCTCGAGGTCCTCGTTGGTGATGCGGCCGCGTGGGCCGGTGCCCTGCACGGCGCCGAGGTCCATGCCCATCTCGCGGGCGCGTCGGCGGGTGGCCGGCGCCGCCAGCACCTTGCCGGGCTCGGCCTGCACGAACGCGGGCGCGGCCGGCGAGGCCGCCGCGGGGGCTGCCGCCGCCGGGCGCGGCACCTCCACCGGACGGTCGTTGCTCGAGCCGGTCTTCGCGGTCGGAGCACTCGAGGTCGGTGCCGGTGCCGCCTTGGGCGGTGCTTCCGCCGCGGCGGGCGCGCTCGAGCCGGCGGTGGCGCCGACGTCGAACACCGCGATCACCGCCTCGACCGGCACGACGTCGCCCTCCTTGTACTTCAGCTCCTTGACCACCGCGTCGAACGGCGACGTGATCATCACGGTGGCCTTGTCGGTCATCACCTCGACGAACTCGTCTTCTTCCTTCACCTGCTGGCCGGGCTGGACCTTCCAACTGACGATCTCGCCCTCGGCGATACCCTCGCCGATGTCGGGCAGACGGAACTCCTTGAGCGCCATGCGTGATCTCCTGCCTTACCAGTGGAAGGTCTTGTCGATGCCGGCGAGCACGCGGCGCGCGTCCGGCATGTAGAGGTTCTCGAGCGTGTAGGGGAACGGGGTGTCGAAGCCGGCGACGCGGACCACCGGGCCTTCGAGGTACTCGCAGACCTTCTCGGCGACGATGGCGGCGATCTCGGCGCCGTAGCCGCAGGTCTTCGGCGCCTCGTACACGACGACGCAGCGCCCGGTCTTCTTGACCGACTCGAGGATCATCGTCTCGTCGAGCGGCACCAGGGTGCGCGGGTCGATGATCTCGACGCTGCGACCGTTCTTCTCGGCCTCGTCGGCCGCCTTCTCGCACACCGACACCATCGCCCCGTAGGCGACGACGGTGACGTCGGTGCCCTCGCGCACCACGCGACCCTTGCCGAGCGGCACGTAGTGCTCGCCGTCGGGGACCTCGCCCTTGGCCGAGCGGTAGATGCGCTTGGGCTCCAGGAAGATGACCGGGTCCTCGTCACGGATCGCGGCGATCAGCAGGCCCTTGGTGTCGGCCGGGGTCGAAGGGATGACCACCTTGAGGCCGGGCGTGTGGCAGAAGTACGCCTCGCTCGACTGGCTGTGGTAGTGGCCGCCGCGGATGCCGCCGCCGTACGGCGATCGGATCACCATCGGGCAGGTGTACTCGCCGCCGCTGCGGTAGCGGAACTTGGCCGCCTCCGACACGATCTGGTCGAACGCCGGATAGATGAAGTCGAGGAACTGGATCTCGGCGACGGGACGCATGCCGTACACGGCCATGCCGACGGCGGTGCCGATGATGCCGCACTCGGACAACGGCGTGTCGAAGCAGCGCTCGGCGCCGAATTCGTCCTGCAGGCCGGCGGTGGCCAGGAACACGCCGCCGCGCTTGCCGACGTCCTCGCCGAAGGTGACGACGCGGTCGTCGTTGCGCATCTCGGTGCGCAAGCCGTCGGTGACGGCCTCGAGAAGGGTCTTGACTGCCATGGATGGTCTCCGGGGGCTCGATCTCTCGCTCAGAGCGGGAACGCGCCTTCTTCCTCGTCGTGCTTGGTGCCGAGGCGCAGCAGCTCCTCGCGCTGCTCCTCGAGCTGCGGCGTCAGGCGCAGGTAGACGTCGTCGAACAGCGATTCCGGCTTCGGCAACGGGCGCGCCTCGGCGCGCTTGATGGCGTCGTTCAGCACCGATTTCGCCTGCTCCTGCGTCTCGTTCTCGAGCTGCTCGCTCCACAGGCCGCGCTGCTGCAGGTAGCGCTTCATGCGTTCGATCGGGTCCTTCTGCGCCCAGGCCTCCACCGAAGCCGAGTCGCGGTAGCGCGTGGGGTCGTCGGACGACGAGTGGCCGCCCATGCGGTAGGTCACCGTCTCGACCAGGGTCGGGCCTTCGCCGGCGCGGGCGCGGTCGACCGCTTCCTTGCAGGTGCGGTAGACGGCGAGGATGTCGTTGCCGTCGACTCGCACCCCGGGCATGCCGTAGGCGTCGGCCTTGATGGCGATCGACTCGCTCGCCATCTGCCGGTCGACCGGCACCGAGATCGCCCACTGGTTGTTCTCGCAGACGAACACCACCGGCGCCTTGAAGACGGCCGCGAAGTTCAGGCCGGCATGGAAGTCGTTGCTGCTCGTGCCGCCGTCGCCGAAGTAGGTCATGACGACGGTGTCGTCCTTGCGGATGCGCGCCGCCATGGCGGCGCCGGCGGCCTGACTGATCTGCGTGCCGATCGGCGAGCTGATGCTGACGAAGTTGATGCTGCGGTTGCTGTAGTGCACCGGCATCTGCCGACCCTTGCTGGTGTCGCCGTCGTTGCCGTACCACTCGTTGACGACGTCGTCGAGGTCGGCGCCGCGCAGCAGCATGATGCCGGGCTGGCGGTAGGCCGGGAACAACCAGTCGGAGTCGCGCAGCGCCGCCGCAGAGCCGATGTGGCTGGCTTCCTGCCCTTTGCTCTGCAGGTAGAAGCCGATGCGGCCCTGACGCTGGAGGGCCAGCGCGCGCTCGTCCATGACCCGGGTGGCCACCATCACCGAGTACAGCTTGCGCAGCTGCTCGGGCGGCAGGTTGGGGTCCTTGTTCTTCGCGGCTTTGCCGTCCTTCTCGATGATGGTGAGCAGCTTGGTCATCGGTCGGCCTCTGGCGTGACGGTGCCCGCGGCCTGGCGCCCGCGCAGCACATTCTGCAGGAAGTACTCGCCGGCCTTGTACGAGGAACGCACGAGTGGGCCGGCGGCGACGTAGAGGAAGCCCTTGCGCCGTGCGCGCTTCTCCAGGGCGACGAAGCGGGCCGGGGCGATGTGCTCGCGCACCGGCAGGTGCTTGAGGGAGGGGCGAAGGTATTGGCCGAGCGTCAGCACGTCGACGTCGTGGGCGCGCAGGTCGTCCATGGTGCGCTCGACCTCGGCGTCGCTCTCGCCGAGTCCGAGCATGATCGACGACTTGGTGACCACGCCCGGACGCATGGCCTTGGCCGCGCTCAGCACCCGCAGCGAGCGGCCGTAGTCGCAGCGGTGGTCGCGGACGCGCGGGGTGAGACGCGCCACCGTCTCGACGTTGTGCGCGAACACGTCCGGCCCGCCGGCGAGGCAGGCGCCGAGGAGTGCCTCGTCGCCGCCGAAGTCGGACACCAGCGCCTCGACCAGCATGCTCGGGTCGCGGCGCTTGAGCGCACGCACCGTGTCGGCCACGTGGTTGGCGCCGCCGTCGCTCAGGTCGTCGCGGTCGACCATGGTGAGCACCACGTAGGTGAGCCGCATCGCCACCGCGGCCTCGGCGATCTTGTCGGGTTCGTCGTGGTCGACGGGCAGACCGTCGCGGTGCGTCTTGACCGCGCAGAAGCGGCAGCCGCGCGTGCACACGTCGCCGAGCAGCATGAAGGTGGCGGTGCCGCCGGCCCAGCACTCGCCCATGTTCGGACAGCGGGCCTCCTCGCACACGGTGTGCAGGCCGCGGCCGCGCAAGACGCCGGTCAGCTGGCCCACGGTCGGGCCGGCCGGGATCGGCACCTTCAGCCATGCGGGCTTGGGGCCCGGGGTGACGCGCAGGGGATGGGACTTCACGACGCTGGCGGCCGGGACGGTATCCCGCCGTGGCACCAACACCAAGCGCGAGCTCGTGACATACCTGGTGGCATCTCAAAATCAGATGCCCTCGGGTATGTCAATGTGACTCAACTGCCTGTAGGGTCTGGAGATCAGCTGTTCGCTGACACCTCCCCCAGTTCGCATTGGCACGCCCCAAGGACCCTACTCTGCGCGAGCGCATCGTGCGCGCCGCGGCGCGCGAGTTCGCCCGCCTCGGCGTCAGGGGTGCCAGTGTCGCCCACATCGGGCGGCAGGCAGGCGTGACCAAGGGCGGCGTGTATTTCCACTTCCACAGCAAGGAAGACCTCTTCCTGGCCGTGGTCGACGCGCTGCGTGCCGACCTGCGTGGGGCGAGCGGCAAGCCGATCAGCGGCAACGCGGCCGCTCAGCTCGAGGGCTTTCTGGCCGCCCAGCTGCGCTTCCACATGCGCCAGCCCGAGGCGCGCGTGCTGGTGCGCATGCTCGGCACCGAGCTGCGCGCCGGCTTCGACACGACCCTGCGCGGCGACGCGCGCGGCGAGCTACGTAGCCTGCGCGCCCGTCTGCGCGAGCTGTTCTCGGAAGGACAGGTCGACGGCAGCCTGCTCGCGGAGGATCCCGCCCTGGCTGCGGTCGTCGTCGCCGGCGCCGTCGAGGGCATCTTGGAGCAGTGGCGGGCGGCTCCGCGCGACGTCGAGGCTTTCGGCGGGGCCGAGTCCCTGGCCGCGGCGATCGTGACACCCTACCGCACGTCCGGGGAGCGAGTGCCGCCGCCACCACCGTCGAGCGACCGGGACTTCCAGCCGCCCTTCTGACCGCGCGTCCGGTGGGCTCGGCCGATTCGCCTCGCGGCCGCCGGGAGCCCTCCGGGTCTCGATGGCCCGGTTTTCGCCGCACCCCCGGGGCCGAGGCAGCGCTAGCATCTCGAGCCCGCAGAGGAGCGCGCGCGGGACGTGGCGTCCGACGTCTGTAGGCCGTCCCGCTTCGCGACCGATACAGGTTGCAGGCAACCCCGCTCCGGCAGGGGATCTTTCACGCACCCATGACCACATCCACGCGCACCCCGAAGCTCGACCCCAAGCCCGACAGTCGGGTGCGGCGGCCGCCGAGCGAGTTCACCGCCGAATGGCGCGAGCCGGAGCGCACGCTCGTCGACTACCTGGCCGCGATCTGGTCGCGCAAGATGTGGATCGTCGTGGCGATGGCGGTGTCGACGGCGGCGGCCACCGCCTACGCGCTCACCCAGCCCAACGTCTACGCCTCGCAAGCAAGCCTGTTCGTGATCGGCAACCGCAGCGGCGCCAACGCCGCCGAAGTGGCCGCCAACATGCTGCGCATGGGCAACATCGGCCCCTCGCAGGTGCTGTCCGCGCTCGAGGTGGTCAACTCGACGGTGGTGGCGCAACGTGTGGTCGACTCGGTCGGACCCGAGGAGATCACCAGGCCCTACCAGCCCGAGCGTGCCAGCGAGGAAGAGCGCGCCAAGATGGGCATCGTCGACGTCGCCACCGACTGGATGCACGGCTTGCAGGCCAAGTTGTTCCAAGCGTCGGCGTCGCCGTTGGCGGCACAACCCGAGTTCGCCCTCGAGCAGTTCCGCAGGAACTTCGCTGCCTGGGCCGACGAGCGCGCGATGCTGGTCAAGCTCACCTACCGCGCCGGCAGCCGCACGCAGGCGCAGCGCATCCTCGAAGAGGTGGTGCACGTGGCGGTCGATCGCTACCGCGAGGTGTGCGCTCCGCCGGAGAGCCGCCAGTTCGTGCTGCAGAAGCTGGAGTCTGCCGAGAAGGAGTACACCGAGGCGAAGGTGGCGTACGACCAGTTCCTCGCCACGCACGGCCGGATGAAGTTCACCGAGGAGATCGCGGCGGCCGAGCGGGCACGGGCGAGCGTCGAGAGCCTGCTCGACACCCAGAAGCGCGCGCGCGACAACGCCCGCGAGAATCTGCAGAAGTACGTGGAGCGCCTGGGCGAGACCGAGGAGCTGCGCAAGCGCACGCGCGAGATCACCGAGCCGGCGGCGGGTGCGCGCGTGGAGCTGCTCAAGGAGCGGGTGCGCGTCGAAGGCCTGCGGATCGACAACGAGCGGCGCGGCGGCAGCGACAGCGACCGCAAGAGCTTCGTGGCGCAGCTCGAGAACATCGACCGCCGCCTGGAAGAGCTCGACCAGCCGCGCAAGGTGACGGTCGTCGACGACAACCCGGACTACCTGCTGCTCGATGCGAAGATCCGCGAGCTGAGCTTCAAGCGCACCGAGCTCGACCACGAGATCCCGAGCCTGGAGGGCGAGTTGACCCAGCAGACCGAGCACCTGCGCGAGCTGTACACGTGGCAGCACGAGGGCGACCGCATCGCCGAGGCGATGGCGCGCTCGAAGACCGACTTCGAACGCCTGCGCGACATGCGTGACGCCTACGAGATCAGCGCCCAGCTCGAGACCCTCGGCCTCACCAGCCTGCAGCCGGTCGACGACCCGACGCTGCCGCTACAGAAGGAAGGGCCGCGCCGCGGCCGCATCATCGTCGCCGGCATGGCAGCGGGCCTGCTGGCGAGCATCACCCTCATCATGCTGCTGGTGCGCATGAGCCGCACGTTCCTGCGCACCTCCGAGGTCGCGGTGTGTCTCGGTCGCGGCGACGTGGTCGGCATGCCCTGGCTCGACCGCGGCAACGTCCGCCGCTTCCGTCTGGCCCGCAAGCGCGGCTGGGATTGATCGATGGTCACCATGCAAGACCAGAGCTTTCAGCTCTTCACCTGCCGCAACAGCAAGCTGGTGCGCAACCTCGGCTGGCTGCTGCCGTTCTCCGAAGACCTGTGGAACCGCATCGTCACGTCGACGACGTCGCCGGACGCGGCCTCGACCACGCACCCGCGGCGGATCTCGGTGGTGGGCGTGCACGAGGGCGACGGGGCCTCGACCGTGACCTACGGTCTCGCCCACTACCTGAGCGAGACGCTCGGCTACCGCACGTGCGTGCTCGAGGCCGACCTGCGCGCTCCGGCCAGCCAGGCGTCGGGGCTGGCGCCGTCGAGCTCGATCGGTCTCAAGGGCCTGCTGGCGGGCGAGTGCGGGGCCGACGAAGTGATCTTCCACGTCGATCCTCTGGGCTTCCACATCCTGCCGTCGGGCCCGACCATCGTCAGTCCGACCGCCCTGATCAACGAACGCTCGCTGCACTCGACGCTGCAGGTGCTGGACACGCTCTTCGACGTCGTCGTCGTCGACTCGCCGGCCCTCAACAACGGTCCCGAGAACCGTGCCATCCTCCACAGCGTCGATGCCTCGATCCTGGTCTTGAAGAGTGGCCGCATCGCTCCTGCGCAAGCCTCCTACTGGCTGGGCAAGGTGCACGAGAACGGGGGCAAGATCGGCGCCGTGTGCCTGAACGGCGTCAAGTTCGGTCTGCCGTCGTTCCTGCGCAACCTGCTGTAAAGCCGGGTCCGACCGGTCGCCCCATCGGAGCTACGGTTTGCCTGCGCGGTGGCGGACACCGACCGCTGTCACCGAGGGCGGGTACGCAGGCCGCGCGCGGCGGCGGCCAACCGTGAGCCATCGCCGGCGGACCTTGGGAGGGACGGGCCACGGGCCCCACCCGATTGGCGGTGGCGCGGGCACCAACTAGACTCGCCGCGCCTGCCCCGCCACGGTTTCTCCGCCGTGTTCGCCTCGTTCAGAGTCCACCATGAGCCATCGTTCGCTCCCCGTCCTCTCCTTGCTCCTCGCGGCGGCGTCGTTGCCCGCGCAAACCTACAACACGGCTCCAGACGGCTTCGCCACCGTCGAGGGCAACTCCAACAACACGATTCCGTTCTGGGCGCAGTCCGGCACCTACCAGCAGGTGCACGACGCTGCGGACCTGACCAACGTGTTCGGCCCGGTCGCGGTGATCAACTCGATCAACCTGCGCAAGGACGGTTTGGTGTCCTCCACGGTCGCCGGGCGCGCTGCCGACTTCGAGTTCACGCTCGGCGTCACCACCGTGAGCGCCATCACGGCCACCGGTGTGTTCGCCACCAACCTGGGCTCGGCGCCACAGGTGGTGCTGCCGTACACCAACATCAACCTGCCGGCGCTCGCCAATGCGAGCGTGCCGAACCCCATCGGCTGGACGTTCCCCTTCACTGTGCCGTTCACCTACACGCCGTCGTCGGGCAACCTGTGCTGGGAGATGCGGTTCACCAATGCCACGGTGAACACCAACGCGGCGATGGACGCCGTGTCCCGCCTCAACGCGGAGACGCTGTCCAACGTCGGCGCCGGCTGCATCGCCACCGGGCAGACCTCGGCGGCGGCGATCGGGCTGCGCTCGCTGTCGATGACGACGGGCGCTTGGCGCAACCGTCTGGATCGCGCCGCCGTCAGCGCGCCCGCGGTGCAGCTCGTCGGCGTGGGTCAAACCACCATCCCGCTCCCCGGCTTCTGCTCGAACCTCGAAGCCCTGCCGCTGGTGACCGTGGCCGGAGGTACGGACGCGACCGGTCAGTGGGACAACACGATCACGTTCGGGTCGCTGCTCGGTGTCGCCACCCTCGACATCGTGGCGCAGTTCGCCTGGATCGACGGCGGCCTCGCCAACGGGCTCGGCCTGTCCGATGCCAGCCTCATCCGCTTGCCGGCGAACTCGATCCGTAACGTCTCGCGCATCTACAACGCGCCGAGCAACGGCGGCCTCGGCAACGAGACGGCGCTGACGGGAAGCCTCGGCGTTCGCTACGGCTTCGTGACCACCTTCGGTCAGTGACGTCGCGGCGGCCTCCGGCCGTCCCCAAGACGACGCCTGCGCCGCCATGCGGCGTCAGGCCGCGTCGCGCGCGGCTCCCATGCTGATCCTCGCCGCTCTTCTCGCCCAGGTTGCACCGCAAGCGCGCGACCCGCTCGACGAGCGGGCCCAGGACGTGCTGCTCTACGACATCCGGCTCGACGTCGACGTCGAGCGCGGGCGCATCGAAGGGGAGGTAGGCTACCGGATCCGCGCCCACCGACCGCTCGACCACGTGCGGTTGGATGCGCGCCCGCCGGCGCCGCCCTCATGGCAGCTCGCTTTCCTCGACGGCCAGGGGCACGCACTGGAGGCGCGCTGGCAGGGCGAGAGCGTCGACGTCGCGCTGGGCGGCGAGGTGAAGGCCGGCGACGAGGTGCGCCTGGTGGCGACCTTCGCCGGTCAGCCTCCCGGCGGCTTCGCCTTCGCCGACAACCGCTACGGCGAGCGCCTGGCGTTCACCGACCACTACTCGATCCGCGCGCACGGCTGGCTGCCGTGCGTCGACGATCCCGCCGACCGAGCCTGCTTCCGCACGCACCTCACCTATCCGGCCAAGCTGATGGCGCTGGCCAGCGGCGCGCCTGCGGCGCGGGGTGGGTCGGAACCGCCGCCGGAAGGTCGAAGCACCCTCGAGCGGGAGACCACGAGCGACATCCCACCCTACATGTATGCCATCGTCGTCGGCCCGTTTGCCGAGGTCCGCGAGTCAGGTGATCCGCGCCTGCTACCGCACTTGATCTACCGGCAGGACGTGGCAGCGGCGAAGCCGGCGCTCGTGCATCACGCGGCGTGGTTGCACACGATGGAGGAGACGTTCGGGCCCTACGCCTACGGCACCTACCGCGTCGTGCAGTGTCCGACGCGGTGGGGCGGGTTCGAAGCGCCGGGCAACGTGCAGCTTTCCGAACGGTTGTTCGAAGGGCCCGACCAGGGTGTCGGCACGCTGGCGCACGAGCTGACGCACATGTGGTTCGGCGACGCGGTGGGTTACGCGCAGTGGCGGGAGGTGTGGCTGAGCGAAGGCTTCGCCTCGTACTTCGGGCCCTGGCTGCACGCCCAGACCGGCGGGCCGCCGCTCGCCGACACGATGCGGCGGTTGCGTGAGGCCTGGCGGCGTTCGGCGGACGGGCGCACCAAGAGTGTGCGTTGGGACGGCTTCAAGCACCCGGACTTCGCGCTCAACGCCAACACCTACCCCAAAGGCGCCTGGGTGCTGCACATGCTCCGCGGCGAGCTGGGCGAAGCGGCCTTCTTCGCGGCCGTTCGCGCCTACTACCGCGAATTCGCCGGGCGCGCGATCACCACCGCCGACTTCGTGCAGGCCGTCGAGCAGGCCACCGGCAAGGATCTCGGCTGGTTCTTCTCCCAGTGGCTCGACCAGCCGAACTGCCCGGAGCTCGAGGTCGAGGACGACGGCGAGACGGTCCTCGTGCGCCAGACGCAGCGCCAGCCGCCGTATCGCTTCCACCTGCGGCTCGGCTACGTCGACGGGGAAGGGAAGGAGCGCGACGTGGTCGGGGAGATCGCCGAGCGCGAGGCGCGCATCCGGGTGGGACCGCACCGCGACCTGCAGCTCGATCCGCGGGTCGAGCTGTTGTTCCGTTGATGCCGGCAGACGGCCGCGTGGCCGCCGGCGTGCGTCGTCAGTGGGCCTGGGTGAGCTCTCGGATGATGCGCTGGTAGTCCGCGACCTCGTTGGAGTACCAGACCGCGCCGAGAGCGAGGCCGAGGAGCGCGACCACCAGGGTCACGGCCAAGATCCAGCAGGCGAGTCGGTACCTTCGCGCGCGATCCATCTCGCCGAGAAGCAGGTGGCTCAGGTCGGCGTCGGCCTTGCCGTCGTGGATCCTTGCCTCGATTCGGTCCCAATCAATCATGGTGTGCACCTCGTAGCTCGATCTCCTTGATCACCTTCTTCACCGCGCTCGCGCTGATGCCGAGACGCTGCGCGATGTCGCGCTGACTCATCCCGTCCACATGCTGCGTGGCGATCGTCATGCCTGCAGGGTGGATGCCGTTCAGCCAGGTCGCGATCTTCGCGATCCTCGACCTGTCCGCACCGCAGTCTGCCGGCGGCGGCGGGGCCGCCACGTGTGCCGGATCCAGCTCGCGTTCGCGACGGCGTCGCGACCTGCGGTGATGGTCGGCGATCTTGTTCTTCAAGATCGCGAACGCGACTCGACGGAGCTGGGCGTCCGAGCAAAGGTGGCCCCGATCGCGGTCGAGTTTCACGACCGCCGCCAGGGCCTCTTGCACGGCGTCCCTCGCCGATTCGCCGCACGCGATCTCCTTGCCAGCGCGGAGGCACAAGCTCTTGCCGAGCTCTTCGTAGCGCTGGTCGGTCGAGTCCGACGTCATGATAGGGTGGGGGCCAGGATTCTCGTGGCGAGGCAGCCACCTCGTCGCGAGACGCTGCCAGTCGATCAGGTGCGCGATCGCGAGCCTTCGGCTCTGAGCCTGTGAGAGAATCGAGCGTACAGGCTCCGAGCCATGTTGCTGGCGATCGCCTTCGCGATCGCGAGCCTTCGGCTCAGTTGCCATTCCCCGCCTTCGTCATGGTCTCGTTGAGCGTGCCGAACGGGACCTTGCGTGTCTTCACGACCTTGCGCGTCTTCGGCACCTTCTCGACGAAGGTGCGTTCGATCGCGAGGCTCATGCGCGCGCCCAGCCACGGGCGTGCCGCGAACAGGCTGCGGTGGTTGGCGTACACGTGCAGCGTCACGTTCCGCGGGTTGGCCCACTCGACACGGTGGCGGGTCTTGTCGTCGACGTTGCGGGTCAGGATCTCGACCGAGGGCTGGCCGACGGCATTCCAACCCTCCGGCACCTGGAGCGAACGGGCATCGTGCTCCGGGGATCCGTTGCTGGCGTAGGCCGTCTCCGACGTCATGGTCCGTCGCTCGTGGCGCACGACGTCCTCGATGTAGCTCTCCTCGACCTCGTACCTCTGGTCGACGAGCGTCGAGTTGATCGTCTTGAACATCTCATCGGCCTGCTTGGTCCGCACTTCGAGGGCCTCGATCTTGGTGCGCGCGGCCTTCTCGTACTGCTTGAAGTCCTCCTCCGTCTTGGTCTGGCGTTGCTGCAGCCCGTCGAGTTCCTGCCGGAGCTCCTTGTTCTCCGCCTGCAGGGCCTCGAGCTGCAAGTGCAAGCTCTCGTTGCGCTGCCGTTCGGCATCGAGGGCGCGGATCAGCTTCTCGAGGGAGCGCTGCAGCTCCTTGTTCTCCTGTTCCAGTTGCTGGATGCGCTGCTTGTCATTGAGATCGGTTCGTTGCTCAGGCGCGGCTTCCGGCGGCTTCTGCGCCCAACCGGCTCCTCCGCTCCACAGCGCCAGGGCGACGACGATCTTGGGGATGGGGTTGTTCATGGCTGCCTCCATGTCGCTCAGCCACCGTGCTGGCAGGGTGGTGAGGCAAATAATCCTCACTCGAAGGGCCCATCGTATGGGAAGAACCCGGCGCCACCGCCGTGCGGATCCGAGGACGCCGGATGGCACTCGACGCCGGGTCGGGTGGCGCCCGTCGCCGCCACGTGGCAACGCCGCTGGGTCGGAGGAGTCGACCAGATGATGGTGTCCGGATCGCGGCGCATTCCGAAGCAGACGAATCGGATCGGGGCGCCGTCGCAGGCCGACAGCAGCAAGAGCCGTCGAGGCACCGCTGCCTGGCCCGACCGGTCGGCGCGCCGACGCCTGCAACCACCTGATCTTCGCGACGGACTTCGGCAAACACCTCGATCGGCTGCCTTGGCTTCGCTCGATGAGGCGCGGGGTCGACGGCCCGGGCGGTGCCGGCGCCGGCGTATGCTCGCGGAGTGGTCCTCGTCTCCGGCATGCGCGCGGGCTCCCATCGCCTGCTTCATCGAGTCCTCGCCGGCCTCGGTCTCCTGGTCCTTGCCTCCTGCCAGGCGTCGGCTCCCGCGTCTTCGCGCCCGAACGTGCTGTTCGTCGCCGTCGACGACCTGCGCCCCGAGCTCGGCTGCTACGGCGCCAGCCACGTTCTGACCCCGAACATCGACCGTCTGGCGCAGAGCGGGATGCTGTTCACGCAGGCCCACTGCCAGCAGGCGGTCTGCAACCCGTCGCGCGCCAGCGTGATGACGGGCCTGCGGCCGGAGACACTGGGCGTTCTCGACCTGCGCACCGACTTCCGCACCACGATGCCGCACGCGGTCACCGTGGCGCAGCACTTCCGGGAGCACGGCTACCGCACCTGGGCGATCGGCAAGATCTTCCACAACAACCTGCCGGACCCGGTCTCGTGGAGCGACGTCAAGACCTACCTCGACGGCTACCCGTTCGATCCCGACGCGGTCTACCGCGACCCGGTCAACGTCGCGGGTCTGGCGGCGCGGCAGGCGGAGATCGTGGCGCGCGGGCGTCAGCAGCGCTTCGTCGACCGCTTCGGCCAGTGGTACCTCAAGCTCGTCGCCACCGAGGCGCCCGATGTCGCCGACGACGCCTACTACGACGGCGCGCAGGCCACGGCGGCGATCGCCAAGCTGGCCGAACTGAAGGAGAGCGGCCAGCCATTCTTCGCGGCGGTGGGCTTCTACCGCCCGCACCTGCCGTTCAACGCGCCGAAGCGCTACTGGGACCTGTACGACCGCGCGCGCCTGCCGCTGGCGCGCGATGCGGAGCCGGTGCAGGGCGCGCCGCTCATGGCCGTCAACACCATGCGCGAGCTGCGTGGCTACGCCGACTTCAAGGACGCCCCCACGCCGCACGAGGGCGCGCTGAGCGACGCGCAGGCGCGGCTGCTGCGTCACGGCTACTTTGCCTCGGTCAGCTATATCGACGCGCAGATCGGCCGCCTGCTCGACGCGCTCGAGCACCTCGACCTCGCCGACGACACGATCGTGGTGCTGTGGAGTGACCACGGCTGGAAGCTCGGCGAGCACCGGAGCTGGTGCAAGATGACCAACTACGACGTCGACACCCGCGTGCCGCTGGTCGTGCGCGTACCCGGTGCGCGCAGCCGCGGCAGCCGCTGCGATCGCCTCGTGGAGCTGGTCGACCTCTACCCGACGCTGTGCGAACTGTGCCGTCTACCGACGCCTTCCGGGCTCGAGGGCGTCAGCATGGCGCCGCTCCTCGCCGAGCCCACCCGTCGGTGGAAGAGCGCAGCGTTCAGCGTGTTCTTGCGCGAGGGCATCTGGGTGGCGCCCGATGGCGTCGAGTACTACGGACGCACGATCCGCACCGACCGCTGGCGCTACGTGGAGTGGGTCGTGCGCGCGTCCGGGGCGCCGGCGGGCCGCGAGCTGTACGACCACGACAGCGACCCCGGGGAGGCCGTGAACGTCGCCGCGGCGCCGGAGCACGCACCGATCGTCGCCGAGCTGGCGCGGCGTCTTGCCGACGGGTGGCGGGGGGCTCTGCCTGATCGCTGAGCTGCAAGGGCTGCGAATCGTCGCGTCGGGCGCGAATTCGGCGGTGTTGTTCCGTTGCCACAGAGCTGACCAGGCCACGCCCGAGCAGCCCTGGAAGCTCCAAGCAACAACAGCGCCGGCGGCCCCTCTGGTCGGCGCTGCGCCGACATCAACCCTTTGGGTTGCGGCCGCCGGCAGCGCTGAGCTGCAAGGGCTGCGAATCGTCGCGGCGGGCGCGAATTCGGCGGTGTTGTTCCGTTGCCACAGAGCTGACCAGGCCACGCCCGAGCAGCCCTGGAAGCTCCAAGCAACAACAGCGCCGGCGGCCCCCTCTGGTCGGCGCTGCGCCGGCATCAACCCTTTGGGTTGCGGCCGCCGGCCGCGCTGAGCTGCAAGGGCTGCGAATCGTCTCGGCGGGCGCGAATTCGGCCGTGTTGTTCCGTTGCCACAGAGCTGACCAGGCCACGCCCGAGCAGCCCTGGAAGCTCCAAGCAACAACAGCGCCGGCGGCCCCCTCTGGTCGGCGCTGCGCCGACATCAACCCTTTGGGTTGCGGCCGCCGGCCGCGCTAGGAGCCCGAGAAGAACTCATGATACGGGCTCTCAGATTGCCCCCGGTGGCCGCATCCGCGGCCACGCAGAGAGTGAGAAACCGATTGTTTCTCACTCTCTGAGCCGAAGGCTCGCGATCGCGAAGGCGATCGCCAGCAACATGGTCGGAGCGCGTACGCTCGCTTCTCTCTCACTGAGTCGACGTCGTGCGGGCCGCCGATCGCGCTGCCGACTCTACGCCCGCGGCCGTTCCACGTACCACTTCCAGTGGCCGAGCACCATCGGCAGCAGGATCACGCGCGCGTGCAGCGCGTAGGCGATGGCGTGCGGCCACGAGCCGGCGCGGTACAGGCTGTTCTTGGCGACCCGGAACAGGTCGAGGCCCGCCAGGAGGATGCCGCCGGCGATGGCCCACGGAGTCACCAGGATCGCCGTCAGCAGCACCACCATTGCGCCGCCGAGGAGTGCGGCGAAGCGCAGCGTGCGTCCGCTCCACGCCGACACGACGTGGCCGCGGCTGCGGTAGGAGATCTCCGCCAGCGACCAGCCGACCATGACGTTGCGCCTCCAGTAGGCGCCGAAGGTGTGGATGTCGATGTCGTGCAGCGCCATGAGGTGCGGCACCTGCAGCACGGTGAAGCCGTGGCGTCGGATGTCGAGGGCGAGCGCCGGATCCTCGCCGACCCTCAGCTGGTCGTCGTAGCCGCCGGTGGCCTCCAGGCAGGCGCGCCGCACCAGGACGATGCCGCCGAAGGTCTCGACCGGCCCGTTCGCCGTCGGCCAGTCGAGATCGGCCATGCGGTTGTAGATCGACGCCTCGGGGTGCATCTCCTTGAAGCGTCCGAACACCGCGCCGACCGCGTCGTCCTGCAGGGCGGCGAGGCCGTGCGGCAGCCAGCCGTCGGCGAGCACGCTGTCGCCGTCGACGAAGTGGACGAAGTCGGCACCTTCGGCGGCACGCCAGCCGGCGTTGCGCGCCTTCGCCGCGTTGAGCTTCTCGTCCTGCAGGACGATCACTTCGACGCCGGGGAAGCCTCTGGCGATCTCGACCGAGCGGTCGGTCGAACGGCTGTCGACGTAGACGATGCGGGCCTCGCCCTGGCGCACCACCGACTCCAGGCAGCGGGCCAGGTTCTTCTCTTCGTTGCGGCCGATGACCACGAAGGCGACTCGGGGCGTCGTGCTCACCGTACGACCTCCGCGGCGGCCGGCGCCGGCAGCGGCTTCGGCTCGGCGCCGAACAGGCGCGCCAGGGTGCGCGCCTCGTTGTCGGCCCGGTGCCGCGCCTCGACGGCGCGCCGGCCGGCGTGCCCGCGTCGTTCCAGCTCGGCGACGTCCGCTTCGAGCACCTGCCGCATCGCCGCGGCGATGGCCGTGACGTCGCCCGGCGTGATGAGCCAGCCGTTGTCGCCGTCGCGCACCAGCTCGGGGATGCCGGCGATCGACGTGCTGATCACCGGCCGGCCGAGTGCGAACGCCTCCATGATCACCACGGGTAGCCCCTCGCCGAAGCTCGGCAACACCAGCGCGCGCGCCAGCGTGAGCTGCCGGCGCACCTCGGTGCCGTCGGCCCAGCCGGTGATGGAGACGACCTCGCCCAGGTCGTGGCGGGCGATCAGGTCCTCGATGTCCGCGCGCATCTCGCCGTCGCCGACCAGCACCAGTTCGAAGCGCACGCCCTCGGCCAACAGCCGCTGCGCTGCCTGCACCAGCAGCGCCTGCCCCTTCTGCTCGCACAGGCGGCCGACGCACACCAGGCGACGGCTGGCGGCGGCGATCGGCGGCGGCTCTTGCGCCAGCCATCCCTCGTCGACGGCGCAGCGTGCGACCTGCACCTTCGGCCAGTCGGCGAACCGCGTCCAGCGGTACAGCTGGCTGCGCGCGAAGCTGGTGATCGCCACGACCGCGTGCGCGTGGTGCACCTTGGTGCCCAGCGCGATCGCTTCGGGCTTGTCGAACTCCTCCGGCCCGTGCACGGTGAAGCTGAAGCGCGGTCCGCCGAGCGCGTGGCACAGCATGGCCACGCTGGTAGGGTTGGTGCCGAAATGGGCGTGCAGGTGGGTGATGCCGTGGCGTGCCAGATCGCGCCGCAGCCACGCCGCCTCGGCCAGGTAGACGAAGTTGCGCAGGACGCCGCGTTCCGAGCGTCGCCCGAGGCGCCAGGTGGCGGCGACCGCCCGCAGGAAGCGACCGGGACTCCCCACGGCCGTGCACAGCGTCGCCCACAGCAGGGCCAGACCGCCGTGACGCAGCACCACGTCGGTGCGCGCGGCCTCTGCCTCGTCGCCGGCGTCGACCAGCTCGGCGGCCGGCCGCACGCTGTAGCGGCGCACCGGCACACCCTGCGCCTCCACGGCCAGGATCTCACGCCTGATGAACGCGTGGCTGACCTTCGGGTACTGGTTGACGAGGTAGGCGAGCTTCATGCGCAGCCCTGCCGATCATCGAGAAAACGCAGCGTGCGGCGCCAACCGAACCGGCATTTCGCGGTGGCATGGCCGCGGCGCTGTGTGGCCGTCGCAGGCCCGTCGCGATCGATGCTCAGGCGCCGCCGCCGCGCATCACTTCCTTGAAGGTCCGCGCCATGATCTTCATGTCGAGCGCCAGGTTCCAACCATCGATGTAGGCGAGGTCCATCTCCATCCACTGGTCGAAGCCGATCGCATTGCGACCCGACACTTGCCACGTGCAGGTGAGGCCAGGGCGCACCGACAGGCGCCGGCGCTGCCACCAGTCGTACTGCATGACCTCGGAAGGGATCGGCGGGCGCGGACCCACCAAGCTCATGTCGCCCTTCAGCACGTTGAACAGCTGTGGCAGTTCGTCGAGGCTGTAGCGCCGGAGGAAGCGGCCGACCGGCGTGATGCGCGGGTCCTTCTTCATCTTGAAGACCGGACCGCTCTGCTCGTTCTGGGCCGCCAGTTGCGCGCGGATGGCCTCGGCGTTCTTGACCATCGAGCGGAACTTGAACATGTGGAACAGGCGGCCGTTGACGCCGACCCGGACCTGCTTGAAGAAGATCGGCCGCCCGTTGGTGAGCACGATCGCCGCGGCGATGGCCAGCATGATCGGCGCCAGGAGGAGGAGGCCGACCGCCGAGCCGAGGATGTCGATGCCTCGCTTGACCCAGAGCAGCCGGCGCGAGCCGAAGCCGCCGGCCATGGCGTAGGTCGCGACATCGCCGACGTAGTCGACCGAGCTGCGATCCGCGGGAATGCCGAAGCAGTCCGGGGCGAGCCGCCACGTCAGGCCGGTGGTCTGACAGAATCGGAGCAGCGACTTGACCTCCGTGGCCCAGACGCCGTCGGTCGGACACACGACGATCTCGTCGACCGCGTGCCTCTTCAGGATGTCCTGCAGCTCGGCGGTGGTGCCGAGATGAGTCACACCGGGGATCGGCGGTCGCGTCTCTTCGCCGCTGAATGCCAGCTCGCCGAGGATGTTGATGCCGAAGTCGCGGCGCCGGAGGATGCTGGCCGCCATGCGATGGGCGGATTCACCACGCCCGACGAACAGGAACGAGCGCGTGTTGATGCCGCGCCGGCGCAGGGCGCGGAGCAGCGGGCGCACGAACGTGCGCAGGCCGGCGGTGCCCGCCAATGCCACCCCGAGCAGCCAAGCGACCTGCAGCGGCCGGCCCGGCGCGACGAGCGAGTGCGCCACCAGAGCCACGCCGCCCACCAGCAGGACGACTTCGGCGAGCAGCCAGATCTCGGCCAGGAGGCCGGTCGTGCGGCGCGACAGGTAGAGGCCGACGCGTGACGAGAGCGCCAGCCAGGCAATCCCGGCGGCAGCCAGATCGACGAGCGCCAACGGAACGTCGAGCACGCCGCGCCCGGCGAGGGCGACGGCGCCTCCCAAGACCAGGAGGTCGAGCGTCAGGACCGTGTTGGCAAAGGCACGGCGGTGTTGCGAAAGCATGGAACGACGGTGCGACGAGCAGAAGGTGCGGAGCAGAGGTGGGACGCTTGCCGGTTCATCGGCTTCAGCGACAGAGGAACCGTTGTGCTCTCGGCTGGCAAGCAGCCGCCCCGGGCCGAGAACGCGCGACTCATCCGTGCCTTCGAGGCGCTCGAAAGCGGCGGCGAGACTAGAAAGCGACAACAATGAAGCAAGGGGGTGCCCGAACTTTTACAGGCACCTCTCATTCGCGACCGGGAAGCGGGCGTCCCGTCTCGGATCAAGACACGCGCCGAGGTTGCTCGCGTACACGGCAAAGTCGTGTGTTTGCAGGGCACAGTTGCGGTTGGCAGCGTGGAATTGCCGGCAGAGCGCATGACTTCAAACACATCTCCACAAGTTGGCTGGGACGCCTCGAACCGAGTCGGTGCGCGCGGCGAGGAGTGGTCGGAGACAGTGACGAGAAGGAAACGCGCGTGGACGTCGTCGGCGGTCGCGGAATCTCCGAGTTCCGCGGCGAGGGCGCGCCCAGAATCGGGTCGCTACCGAGCCCAAAGCTGAGGCGCTGCGCCCACCGCCCGGCTGGAGACTCGTCGAGAGACTCGCCCGCGCCGGGAACGCGTGGAGGGCTTTTTCAGGCGGTCGGCGGTCCCGCCGTTGCGACCTGCCGCGGCGGTGTCGATGATTCCGCTCCGCCGCGACGCCCTTCCTGCGTGACCCCATCCCACCCCATCCCCGCGCCGGTTCGGCTGCCGTCCGATCGCGACGCCTCCGGACGCGACTTCGGCCGCGAGGAGCTCGAGCAGCTCGAGCGCGTGCTCGCGTCGGGTGTCCTCAACAGCACGGGCGGGCGCGCGGTGCGCGAGCTCGAGACCGCGTTCGGTGCGGAGTTCGGCCGGCCCACGGTGGCCTGCAGCTCGGGCACGGCGGCGGTGCACGCGGCGCTGGCGGCGCTGGGCCTGCAACCCGGCGACGAGGTCGTCACCAGCCCCGTCACCGACATGGGGGCGATCGTTCCGATCGTGTACGAAGGCGCACTGCCGCGCTTCGCCGACGTCGATCCGCGCACGCTGTCGGTCACCGCCGAGTCGGTGGCGCGGGCGACGACCGCGCGCACGCGCGCCATCCTCGTCACCCATCTGTTCGGCCGCCCCTGCGACGTGGCGGCGATCGCCAGGCTGGCGCGCGAGCGTGGCCTCGTGCTCATCGAGGACTGCGCACAGGCGTTCCGCGCCGCGTCCGCGGCGGGGGCAGTCGGCACCTTCGGCACCTTCGCCTGCTTCAGCCTGCAACAGGGCAAGCACATGACCTGCGGCGAGGGCGGGCTGGTGGTCGCTGCCGATGACGCCGCCGCCGACCGGGTGCGCCGGTTCGTCAACAAGGGTTGGGGCTACGGCGACGCGGCGCCCGATCACGATCGGCCCGGTCTCAACTACCGCATGTCGGAGCTGCAAGGAGCCGTGGCCCTGGCGCAGTTCGCCAAGCTCGGCAGCGTGGTGGAGCGGCGGCGCCGGTCGGCGGCGCGCTTCACCGCTGCCTTGGACGGGATCCCGGGCCTCGATCTCATGCGCGAGGCACCGAGCGAGCGCTGCTCGTACTGGCGCTACAACCTGCACGTCGACCCGGCGATCCACGCCGGCGGGCCCGACGCGCTGGCGGACAAGCTGCGCGCCGCCGGCATCGGCTCGCAGCCCGGCTACGTGCGGCGGCCGGCCTTCGCGTGCGGCCTGTTCCGCACCTGGCGCACGCACACCGTCTTGCGTCTGGCGGTGCAGGGTGCCGGTCTCGAGCAGGCTCCGTGGGAAGGTCTCGACGCTGCCACCCATCCGGGCACCTACCGCGGTCTGCAAACCGTCCTGGTGCTGCCGTGGAACGAGGCCTTCGACGAAGGCCACGTCGATGCCCTTGCCGGCGCCGTGCGCGCGGGGCTCGGTCTCTAGGCAGCCATGGCCGAGCGCCCGACCTTGCCGTTGCGCGTGGCCTTCATCGGCGCCGGAGCCGTCGCCCGCGAGTACTTCAAGAGCCTCGCCGAGGTGCGCGAGCTGGAGCTGTGCGCCGTGGTCGACAGCGACGCCGCGGCGCGCGCCGCAGCGGAGCGCGAGTTCGAGGTGCCCGTCTTCGAGGGCGTGCGCGAACTGCTGGACGACGCCGGCGCTCGGCCGCAGGCGGCGCTGGTGGTGACGCCGCCGGTCGCCCACGAGGAAGCGTGCTTGCCGCTGTTGGCGGCGGCGGTCCACGTCCTCTGCGAGAAGCCGCTGGCACCCTCGTGGTCGGTGGCGACGCGCATGTTCGCGGCCGCCGCCCGCAACGACACCGTGCTCATGATGGCGTCCAAGTTCCGCTACGTGCCGGACGTCGTCGAGGCGCGTCAGATGGTGCGCGAGGGCCGCATCGGCGACGTGGTGCTGTTCGAGAACACCTTCGGCGCGCCGGTCGACATGACGCGCCGCTGGAACAGCGACCCCAAGGTCAGCGGCGGCGGCGTGCTGATCGACAACGGCGCGCACGCCGTCGACATCGCTCGGTTCTTCCTCGGGCCGATGATCCGCGTGTTCGCGCACTTCGGCCGCCGCGTGCAGGGGGTGCCGGTGGAGGACTCGGTGACGCTGCAGCTCGAAGCTGCCGGCGGCAGCGCCGTGACCATCCACCTCTCGTGGTCGGTCGACATCGGCAACGACCACTTCATCTCCGTGTGCGGTTCGCGCGGGACCCTGCAGGTCGGCTGGACCGGTTCGCGCTATCGCCTGCACGGCCAGCGCCAGTGGACGCAGTTCGGCACCGGCTACGACAAGCGTCAAGCATTCGCGCGGCAGCTTCAGGACTTCGCTTGGTCGGTCACTCGACCCGAGCACGATGCCATGGTGCGCAGCGACGATGCGCTCGACTCGGTGCGCACCATCGAGGCCGCCTATCGGGCGGCCCGCGTCGAGCGTTGGATTCCCGTTCAAGGCTACAGCGGCGACTTCCTGTGAACCCAACCACCATCCATGAGACCGCCCTCGTCGAAGAGGGCGTGAGCGTCGGCGACGGCACCCAGGTCTGGGATCACGTCCACCTCCGCCGCGGTGCACGCATCGGCAGCCGCTGCATCGTCGGCGAGAAGACCTACGTCGCCGGCGACGTGCGCATCGGCAACTTGGTGAAGGTGAACGCCGGGGTCTACATCTGCGCCGGTGTCGAGATCCACGACGGTGTCATGCTGGCGGCACACGTCGTCTTCACCAACGACCGTCGCCCCCGCGCCACCGATCCCGACCTCGGCGACCTGCTGCCGTCGGAGCCCGGTCCGTCGACCGAGCGCACCGTCGTGCAGCGCGGCGCGACGATCGGTGCCAACGCCACGATCGGCCCGGGTGTGACCATCGGCGCGCACGCCATGGTCGGAATGGGGGCGGTGGTGACCGCTGACGTGCCGGCGTACGGTTTGGTCTTGGGAAACCCGGCGCGTCTGGTCGGGCTGGTGGCGCGCGACGGAACCCCGGTGCTGCGGATCGATCCGGGCCAGCGTCTGCCGGAGCGGGCGCGCGTCGTCTGTCCGGACGGCGGATTCCTTCGGGTCGAAGGCCGAGACATCCGATTTGAAGAGTCGGCATGTCTTGGAACCGCGGGATCCGCGAGCTGAGTGGTGGCCTCCTCCGCGACTGGCCCTTCTCTCTCTCGTGCGACGACGCGCCGACCATAGGCGCCGAGGGCCGCCTTCTCACCGAGGATCCGGCGCGCCTCGACCGGCTGTGCGACGTCCTGCAGGCGCACGGCGTGCGGCACTGCACCGCCTACGTGCTCGGCGCGCACGCCGAGGGGCAGGAAGACCGATTGCGTCGATGGCTGGAGGCGGGCTATCGGCTGGGCAACCACACCTACTCGCACCGGCGGGCCAGCGAATCGACCGTCGACGAGTTCGTCGCCGACGTCCACCGTTGCGACGAGCTGCTGCAGGCGGTGGGGGCGTTCGCCGACGATCGCCCGCGCCTGTTCCGCTTCCCCAGCCTCGACCGCGGTGCGACGGTGCGCGAGCGGGCGGCGATGGCCGACGGTGTGCGTAGCCTGGGCTACACGATCGCGCATGCGACCGTCGACCTGTTCGACTACCTGTTCGAGGAGCCGATCGCGGCCGCCGAGCGTGCCGGCGACCTCGCGCGGCTCGACACGGCGTTGCAGCGCTACGCCGAGGTGGCGCTGGCGAGCTGTGCCTACGAGGCGCGCCACGTGCACCGCCAGCTCGGCCGGACCGTGCCCCTGATCGCCTTCTTCCACTGCGGGCCCACCTCGACGATCGGTCTCGATCGCGTGCTCGGTCAGCTGCGGGGGGTGAGGTGGTGCTCGCAAGTCGAGGCGCTGGCAGACCCGCTCTACCGCGAGTTCGACGCGTCGCCACAGTTCAACGGCCGTGTGTCGCGGGCCATGCTGCCGCGCGACTTGCGCGAGCGGGTGTTCGGCCGCCTGGCCTCGCTGTCGACCTGGCCCGGTCTGTTCGCGCAGCGGCGACTCGGGCCGCTGTGGCCGTTCATGGCCTGACGCTACAGGTCGCGGCCGCACGCGGCGCAGCGTGGGAAGTGGCGCGCGGCTTGCGCCCGCGGTGACCGGCGGCCATCATCGCCCGGCCGCGGCGGCGCCGCAGCCGCGGCCGCCCGATCGTCCCCCGAAGAGTCCCGTGAAGCAGCCCGCCAAAGTGTCGCTCGCCGGCGCCGTCCTCGCGGTGCTGGCTGCGATCTTCTACCCCAAGTTGTCCCAACAGGCGGACAGCGCCACGTCGCCGCCGCCGGCGGTCAGCCAGACCGAGGCCGGCCGCGGCTCGGTGCCGAGTGCCGCCGAGGCTACGGCGCCGGCTGCGCAGCGGCAGAACCCGGCGCCGCGGCAGACGCCTGCGACGCGGCCGGAGGCGCCGCCGTCGTCGACTGCCGGGTCGGGCGCGGCTGGTCTCGCGCCGAAGGAGGCTGCCTCGGGCAGCGGCGGGGCGCGCGCTCCGCCGTCGCCGCCCGTGTCGCCGAAGGCCGGCTCGCCTTCGTCGGGCTCGCCCAAGTCCGACGGCTCGGCAGCCGGTGGGGCGGCGGTGCCGACGGCCCCGGCAACCACCAAGGACGCGGCGAGCAAGCCGGCCGCGCCCGAGGCTGCGAAGCCCGCGCCGGCCAAGTCGACCAGCAAGGTCGGCTTCACGTCGCGCCGTTCGTGGCTCGACC
Source organism: Planctomycetota bacterium (assembly GCA_041398565.1). Taxonomy (GTDB): domain Bacteria; phylum Planctomycetota; class UBA1135; order UBA1135; family UBA2386; genus DATGPD01. The sequence continues at coordinate 222,255 of JAWKUN010000003.1, forward strand.
ACTTCGAGAAGCACGGGGCCGAGTTCGGCAAGATCACGGCCGACGAGTACCTGGCCAAGGCGCAAGCGCTGCGCGACGCCAAGCTGATCCCGACGATCCTCGAGGGCGTGCGTCCGTCGGACGGCGTGATCACGCGCTTCGACAAGAAGACCGGCGCGTTCATCGCCTTCCACGACGACAAGTCCATCCGCACGTTCTTCCGTCCCAACGACGGCGTCGCCTACTTCAAGCGGCAGCTCGAACGATGACGCGCAAGACCGGCAAGAAGGCGAAGGCACGCAAGGCGCGCCCGGCTCAGGATCCCGTGCGCGCCCACCTCGCCGAGCGCGGCTCCCCCGACCCTGTGGTCAAGGCCGGTCTCGCCGGCCTGGTGGGGCAGTGGGAGGACTTCGCCAAGGCGGTGGGCAAGCGCTACGACCTCGGCATCGAGGACTACCTCAACGACCTCGACGTGCGCCAGCTGATCGCCGACGTGTGGGACCTGGCCGCGGTCGCATCGACGCGCCGCCTGGCTGGTCGCCTGGCCGCCGCCGACAAGCGGGTGCGCGCCGCGACCAAGGCCGCCGCGGCCTGCCTGTGGGGCAGCAAGGTCGCCAAGCGCGAGGCCTACACGCCGGAGGCGAACTGGTGGTACTACGCGCTACCCAAGCGCGCCGGCGCCGAGCTACGTGAGGCTGTGGCCGAGGTGAGCTGAGCGGCTGGGGCGACTCTTGCAGACAGGATCGACCTCACGTTCGCCTCGCCGGAGTGCGCTTCGTTCGCTGCGCGCCCTCACGCACCGGCCTCGCCCGCTCGCAGCTCTTCGAGCCGCTTGCGCGCGATGCTGACGATCTGCGGATCGTGGATCTCTTCGCCGATGGCCAGGGCCCGTTCGAGGTGCTCGATCGCCTTGTGCACCTCGCCGAGGTGGGCGTAGGCGTTGCCCAGGTTGCCCAAGACGCTGCCTTCGCCCCGGCGGTCGCCGATCTCGCGGGCGATGACCAGGGCCTGGTGGTGGTGCTCGATCGCCTTGTGCACCTCGCCGAGGTAGGCGTAAGCGAGGCCCAGATTGCCCAGGGCGCTGCCCTGGCCGTGGCGGTCGCCGACCTCGCGGGCGACGCCCAGGGCCTGCTGTTGGTGCTCGATCGCCTTGTGCACCTCGCCGAGGCGGAAGTAGGCGAGGCCCAGGTTGCCCAGGTCACTGCCCTCGCCCTGGCGGTCACCGATCTCGCGGGAGATGACCAGGGCCTGCAGGTGGTGCTCGATCGCCTTGCCTACCTCGCCGAGGCGGTAGTAGGCGCTGCCCAGGTTGCCCAGAGTGCTGCCCTCGCCCCGTCGGTCGCCGGTCTCGCGGGCGATGATCAGGTACTGCTGGAAGTGCTCGATCGCTTTACGCGGCTCGCCGAGGGCGGCGTAGGCAATTCCTAGGTTGCCTAGGGTGCCGCCCTCGCCCCGGCGGTCGCCGATCTCGCGGGCGATGACCAGGTGCTGCTCGTAGTGTCCGATCGCCTTGTGCACCTCGCCGAGACGGTGGTACGCCATGCCCACGGTCCCGAGCATCCGGCCGGCGAGCAGTCGAGTCATTCTGGCTTGGGCTTGCTCGGCGAGGAACGGCCTGAGAATCGCGAGCCCTTCGCGCACCTTGCCGCGGTTCTGCAACCACTCGGAGGTCTGGCCGAGCAACTTGTAGGATCGATCGAACTCATCGGCCTGGAAGAGGTGGTAGCCGGCAGCGAGCATGTCGCCGAGATCGACCTTGCCGCTCTGACACCGCGCCTCGTACGCTTCCCCGAGCCGCAGGTGCGTTTGCGCCTGGAGCCCTGCATCCTCGCCGAACGCCTCGCGGACGAACGCGCTCGTGGCTGGGTGCACCGTGTAGCGTCGCACGCGGCGTGGTCCCTCCGGTCCGGCGACGAGGGTCTCCTCCTGTTCGAGGAGTGACGTGGCCGCGAGGTCGCTGGCACGAGCGCGCGCGAGTTCCTCGGCTTCGCCCGGTTCACCCAGGCAGGGGATGAGCCAGGGTTCCCACGACCCTCGTAGGAGGGTCATGCGCAGGAGCATGCGTTGCTGCAGCTCGTCGAGGACGTCGTTCCAGAGCGAGTGGAGGAGGAGGTCGTCCCAGACTCTCTCTCTGGTGATGTGGATGGCGGGATCGAGGATCTGCGCGCGTTCGGCGGCGACGCCTGCCTCGTCGTCGACGGCAGGCCGGGTCCACTCCTTGCCTTGCTCCTCGAGCCACTGCTGCAGCCGATGGTCGACCAGATCGTTCGTGAACTCGACGGCACGAGGGTGGCCTTCGAGGCGGTGCACCAGGTAGGCGCGCCCGATTGGCGAGAGCTGCCGCAGCGCGGGAAACCACGGCATCAACCGGAACACGGCGTCGTTGGGCAGCGGGCCGATGGGGATCAGGCCGGGGCCGAAGTCGGCGTTGCGGTAGCGGTAGCTGGCGACGAGGTGGAAGGTGGGGACGAGCTTTGCCGCCTGGGCGAGGATCGCCCAGACCTTGGCGAAGGTGTCTTCGCGCCAGGTGCCGAAGGCCTCGGGGTCTGGCGGTTCCTCGGTCGGCTTGCGGCGCGGGCCGACGAGGAGGGACTCGAGGTTGTCGAGGTAGACGACCAGCGGTTCCCGGAAGTGCTTGATCAGGACTTGGAGGAAGGCGGCGAAGCGCGCGGCCGGATCCTCGCTGACGCCGCGGTCGACGGCGGAGACGACGCCTTCCCAGTCGGGCCCGAACCGGGCGCGGCAGAACTCGAGGAGCTGGCCGACGAGGGCTTCTCCCTTGTTCTCGTGCTTCTCGATCTCCTGACACCAGATGGTGCAGGTCGCCTTGGGGTGGGCGAGCATGCGCACGACGCGTCCGGCGAGGGTCGTCTTGCCGAGGCCGCCGAGACCTTGCAGCACGAAGACCTTGTCGCCCTTCTCGATGCTGCGGCGGATGCGGTGGAGGTCGGTGCGGCGGCCGATGAAGCCGGCGCTGAGCATGCGGCGGGACTCGAAGCCCAGGTCGGCATCGAAGGTGCGCTGCAGCTTGGCCTCCGCCTCGCGCAGTTCCTTGCGGTCGACCTTGGTGCCGAGGGGGAACTCCTCGCCGCGGTGGTAGAAGACCAGCTGGGCCCAGGCGAAGGTGTGGGTGCGGTTGGGGGACTGCGCCGCTTCGTCATGCGCCGCGTCGCCGCGCGCCGGCCGTTGCCGCGCGTCCTTGTCCTCGAAGCCGCGGAGCAGAGCCTGGCGTGCGCGGAACACGGCGCTGCGCGTCGTCTCGCCGTCGGCGATCGCTCGGTAGAGCGCCTCCTCGGCGCGGGTCGACAGCTCGTCGACGATCGGTCCGTAGTAGCCCACCACCTGGGTGATGCCGGCGCGGTGCAACTGCGCGGCGGCGCTCTCCGAGCCCGACTTGCCCTTCTCGGGCGCCGGCTGCGTGTTGCCGTGGCAGCTCGCCAAGTAGAAGAAGCGCGGCAGCCGCTTGTCCTTGCAGGTCGTGCCGAGCCGTTCGAGGACGGTGCCGACGGGCACGACGTCCTTGTCACCGACATCATTCTCGAACACCAGCGAGCCAGGCAGGCCGTGCCCCGAGAAGTGGATGCCGGTGGGCTCGAGCTTGGCGACGGTGTCCACCAGGTCGCGCAGGGTGCCGAGCTCGGTGGGCGTTTGCTTGCACTCGTTGGTGAGGGCCAGGGTGATGCGGTAGGCCTCGGCCTCGTAGTCGAGCTTGCTGTCCGAGGGCGCCGACACGTTGGTGACCACCGAGAAGGGCTCGGTGGGCTGGCGCAGGAACGAGGCGGTGTCGACGTCGGTGCCGGTGGTGCGCACGAGATCGACGGCGCCGTCGCGTACCAGGAAGCGCGTGCCGTCGAAGATCAGCTCCCAGGGCAGAGACAGCAGCAGGTCGTCGTCGCTGCACAGGCGGAGCTGCGGGCACGCGGCGCCCGGCTTGGTGGCGGCCTCGAAGCGCGCGGCTTCGTTCGGCTCGCCGAGAAGTAGGTCATGGAACGCGGTGCCGAGCACTCGAGCGTGGCGGATGAGATCGGCACGGTCCTTGTCGGTCTCGGTGGCCTCGCGGATCAGGCGGCCGTACTCCATCCACGCCACCACGAATGCATGCTCGCGCCAAGGCGCCGGCACGGTGCGCTCCTTGCCGTCGGTCCCGCGCACGGTCAGCGTCGCCTTCTTCTCGTCGTCCTCCCCGCGCCCGACCCAGAAGTCGAACTCCGCCCCCGGAAACGGATCGTTGCCGTCGTCGCCCTTGCCGAGGGTGGCAGCGATCTTCTTGGCCACCGCCGCGGCGTCGCGATCGACCGCGCGCAGGACGTTGCGGTTGCGCAAGAACGCCGGCAGCTTCACGTCCTGCAGCAGCACCGGCAGGATCCGCTGCCTCGGCCCGTGCGTAGCCATGAACGCGGTCCACTCCTGCTCGACCCAGGGTCGCTCGAGGGTATGGCTGCTCAGGACCAGCACCAACGCGCCGCTGTCGTCCAGGCCGTTGCTGAGCTTGCCGACGAAGTTGTCGCCACCGCCGATCTCGACCTTGTCGAGGAAGGCGGTGAGCCCGAGGGCCCTCAGCTCGTCGTAGAGCCCGCGCACCCAGTCTGCGTCCGGGCTGCCATGGGACAGGAATACGTCGTGCTTGGACACCATCTCCTCGCCGGTGAGCGTCGAGGGAGAGCATAGCGTCGCAAGAATCTCGGCTTGGGGGGTGAGGCGAGAGTGCGGCGGCGCATGCGTGCGAGCGCCGCGCGCGGCTACTGCACGCGCAGGATCAGTCCGTTGGTGATCGAGAGGCCGCTCGGCGCCGTGGCGTCGAGGATGGCGCCCTGCAAGGTCACGAGAAGGGGGAAGCCGAGCGGCGGCAGGGGCAGGGTCCACGGCGCCGGCGTCGCACCGAACAGGGCACGCGGGTCGGCGAAGAAGCCGTTCGCCAGCGTGAACAGGCTGGGGTCTAGCGGCACGAGGAGCTGCGGCGGGAAGACCATCGTGCCGAACGCGGTCGGATAGGCGTCGCTCGCACCGGGCACCCCGACGCGACCCCACACCGCGAACGCGGCGTGGCTCGGGCCGGCCGCGGGGGCAGCCATCTCGATGGTGAAGCCCTGGCGCAACGAGCGGTCGACGCGCCGGCCGGAGCCGCCGGCCGAGCCGTCGACGGTGAGCACGTCCTGCGGCCCGGCGGCGCCGCCGACGTTGCCGGCAGCGAGCGGCGGCAGCACCGGCCCGGTGCTCGCCTGCCAGTGCCGGAGCAGCTCGACGAGCGCGCGCGGCACGTTGGTCGGTGCCGGCCGGCTCTGCTGGTCGGTGCTGTTGACGCCGTGGCACGACGTGCACACCCGCACCTCGCCCGGTTGGAAGGTGAGCCAGTAGCGCTCGCGCACGACCGGGGTCTGGCCCGGGTCGGTGAGCTGCCAGGTGAGCGCGCGCGCGGCCGGCACGAATGCAGCAAGCGAGCCGTCTTCGCCCAGCGCGACGCTGCCGGGCGGGCCACCGCTGCGCGGCGGCATGGCGGCGAGGGCTGCCGGGTCGTGCAACGGCTGCGCCAGGACGCGACGCCCCGGCGCCGGTGACTGCGTGCCGCCGATGCCGCGCAGCAGATCGCCCTGGAAGAGCTGCAGGTGTGCCACGTCGTAGATGCGACCCGGCGCGCCGATGGTCTGCGTGTTGGTGCCGGCGACGCGCAAGTTGTACGGCTGCTGCTGGTCGGCGCGGTCGCGCGTCGTGACGTTGCGGCTGACGATGAGAGCGAGCTGGCGGGCGCGCAGGAAGGCGCGCAAGGCGTCGGGTTCGACCCCGGCCTGCGCGAACGCCGCCAGTTCGGGCGCTTCGATGGGGTCGCCGTTGGCCGGCGGTGCCGGACGCGCGCGCACCTCGACGGCGCCGAGCTCCCACAGCGGCCCCGAGTAGTTCACCAGCTCGTCCGGGCTCCACCAGCTCACCGACTTGCTGAAGCCCGGCGTCAGCGGCGGCCCCGCCGTCAGGTAGCTGCCGCTGTTCACCAGCTTCTTGAGGCGGAAGTCGTACGGCGAGCGTGGCGCCGTCACCGTGCCGAGGTTGCGGGCGACGTCGGTGTACGCCGTGTGCGAGGCCACCAGCGTGCCGTCGCCGAGCGGCAGGGGGTCGCGGTAGTGGCCGCTGTGGTCGGGACCGGGGGTGCCGGTCGTCGTGCGCGTGTCGGGGTGGGTGAGGTGCAGCGCCACCGTCTGGTCGGGGTTGCGCCCGGGCGGCGCCACCAGCGCGACCAGTTGGCCGGACCCGTGCGAATAGAACTCGGGCGCGTCGGTGCCGACGTAGCGCCCCGGCTGCACCGGGTCCTCGGCCAGGTGGAACATGTTCTCCAGCGACAGGCGCTGGCTCGGCGGCACGTAGCGGTCGTGCAGGTTGGGGTCACCGTTCAGCGCGTAGTCGAAGTACTCGTGCAGCTCGTGCCGGCCGAGGTGGTTGAGCGTCTCGAGGCCGCTGCCGTCCTGCTGCACCTGCCAGGGGAAGAAGTGGTTGAACAGCAGGCCGCGCATGGCGGTGCCCGCCAGCAGGTCGGTGCGCGACGGCCGCGGCTCGGGGAACAGCTCCGCCACCGACGAGGTCGGCACCGAGCCGCTGTCCTCGCCGCTCCAGTTGAACATGCCGTAGGTCGGCCGCACGAAGTCGACGTCGGCGAGCTGGTCGCGCTGCAGGTGGTCCCACTGCGTGAACAGCACGCGGCCGAAGCTGTCGACCAGCGGCGTGAAGTCGCCCGACGGCGCGTGCACCAGAAGGTGCAGCTCGCCGGTGGCTGGCGCCAGGCTCCAGATGCCCGACACGACCGGCGCGACCTCGTACTCGTCGCGCGGCGGGTAGAGGTGGGCACTGCCGTCGCGCGGCCGGTCGGAGGTGAACAGGATACGGCCGTCGGAGGCGTACACCGGCGACACGTTGTTGCTCTGGGTGGGCTGGTTGGCCACCGGCGTGATCACCGGCGTGTCGGTCGGACCCAGGCCGGTCACCTCGTACATCTGCCAGAAGTACACGCGGTGCTGGTAGCGCTGCGTCGTGGCGCCACGCACCATCGAGAACACGGCGCGCGTGCCGGACCAGTGCACGCACGGGTCGCGCACCGCGATGGCGTCGGCACCCTGGAACCCGGAGTTGCCGTACCCGGCGAGCTGCGTCAGGCACCGCAGTGTGCCGTCGGGGTCGCGGATCCACAGGTCGCCGCCGCGCGCCACCGAATCGATGGTGCCGCGCTGGTTGCCGAAGGTGGAGGCGATGGTGGTGAAGTCGTCGGGCACCGGCACCTGAGTGACGAACAGGATCGGGTAGGGCGTGACGACGTTGCCCTGCGCTGCGGGGCCCAGCACCCCGAGACCCGCGGTCGCCAGCGCGACCAGCCACACATGCCGGCGAGGTGGCCGCGACGATGCCTGTAGGTGGGGAAGAACGGACGAAGCAAAGCGCATGGTGGCCCCGAACGACGACGATGGCGCAGACACCGGCCCAGCGCCGGCGCGCTCATTCGAGGATCGCCGTCGCCATGCCTACGCGCCGTGGTCGGCGAGCGGCTCGCCTTTCGCGCGCTCGTGCCGGGTGGCGGTCAGCGGCCGAGCGGCAGCTTCATCTTGCTCACCGGCAGGTGCACCTCGACGGTCTGGCCGGCGCGCGTCGTCACCGGGGCGTTGCCGACGAAGCCGCGCACGAAGAGCATCACCCGCAGATCCAGCGCCGGCAGACGATCGATGACGTTGCGGCCGGGCTGGGCGAACGCGCTGCGCCGGCGGAAGCCGCTCGCTGTCTCCGGGTGCGCCGGCAGGATCGAGAGCACGAGGTCCTCGGGCAGCGTCTCCTCACCCTCGACGTGCACGACGAGGGTGGCGTCGCCGTCGCTCGCGACGAACTCGGTCTGGCAGTCGTCGTGCTCGACCTCGATCTGGCGGCTGAATGTCCGGCAGGCTCGGTCGCCACGTCGCTCGACGAGAGCGACCTCGTGCGTGCCGGGTGGCACACGCTCGATGATGGCCGTCCCCGACGCGTCGGCGCGGGCTGTCCGTTGCTCCGATCCGATCAGCACCTCGACGCCAGCGAGCGGCGCGCCGGCGGCGTCACGCACCGCGACCGTCACCGTGGCGCCGTGGCCGAGCACCACCTGCTGCGCCGGGGTGATGGTCGCGCGCGTCACGGTGATCGGGCCGTGCGTGGCGGGCAGCCAGTCGGCGTGCTCGACGCGCAGGAAGACGTCGCCTTCCGGCACGTTCTCGAGCTGGAAGGCGCCCTGCGCGTCGCTCGTCGCGATCGGCCGCCCCTCGTCGTCGTTGGGCTCGTGCGGTTGCAGGGGCCGGCCACGGACGTAGGCCTTGATGCGGGCGCCGGCGATCGGCAGCGACGTCTCGCGGTCGCGCACCGTGCCCGCGACGGAGGTGCCGGGGAAGAGCCGGAACACCACCTGCGCCGGATCGGCGTCCGCCTGCACGACGACATGGTCGTCCACCGTCGGTGCGAAGCCGTCGGCGCTGGCCTCGAGCGCGAACACCGCCCCGATCTGCACCTCTTCGTCGATGCGGAAGGTCCCGTCGTCGGCGCGGAACACCTTGCCACCCCGCACCCAGGAGGCGCTGTAGCCGCCGCCTTGCTGCTCGCCGTCCTGCAGACGCGGGTCGCCGAAGCGGATGCGGAACGTGCGGAGTGGTTCGCCGGAGCGCCCGTCGACCACCGTGCCGGCCATGAAGCCGTGGCGGTCGAGCACGATGTCGAGGTCGTCGCGGTCGGCGTCGGTGATCGGGACCTGTTTGCGCAGCACGCCGCGTCCGTAGAGCTCGAGGCTCAGGCCGTCGGCCGGCAGGCCTTCGAGTCGGAAGCGTCCCGCCGCGTCGGTCGTGCCGCGGACGTCACTGAGGTACTCGCCGCCGAGCCGAGGGGCGATCGACACGTTGGCCATCGGCTGGCCCTCCCGGTCGCGGACGCGCCCCGCGACGAAGTGGCCGGCGTCGAGCACGACCCGAATGTCGAGGGCCGGCGCTGGTGCCGCCGGTACGGTCACCTCCTGGCGCTTGCTGGCGAGCCCGCGTCGTTCGACGTTGAGGGTGTGCTCGCCGGCCGCCACGCACGGGAACGCGAAGCGGCCGTGCAGATCGGTGAATGCGTCCAGCCGGTCGTAGGCGTTGGGCGACGATCCCAGAAACACCGTCGCGGCTGGGATGGGCTGGCCGCTTGGCCCGAACACCGTGCCGGTCACGGCGGTGCCGCGGTGCATCACCAGGTCCTGCGCGACGTCGGCCGCGCTCGCCTGCACCTCGGCCTTGGCCTCGACGAACCCCTCGCGGCGTGCGAACACGCTGTGCGAGGCGAGGCTCGGGTCCAGGTTGTCGAGGACGTAGCGCCCGTCGTCGTCGGTCTCGGCACCGTCAGCGTAGATCGTGTAGAAGGTGCGCACGGTGGCGCCGGCGACCGGCCGCCCGTCGTCGTCGGTGATGCGGCCGTGGATGCGGTTGGCGCGGCGCAGGGACAGATCGACCTCGCCGACGCCGCGTTGCACGTCGATGGCGACGTCGTGGCGAAGGTCGACGAAGCCGTGGGCGCCCACGGTCAGCCCCACGGTCGGGGAGGTCGGCACTGCCAGTTCGAAGCGGCCGCCTTCGCCGGTGGGCACGCCGCGGCTGCGCCAGCCGTAGCGCACGCGGGCGCCGACGATCGGTTGCCCGCGGTCGTCGAGCACGCGGCCGAGGACCCGAGCGTCGAGGAAGCTGAGACTCAGTCTGACGCGTGGCGGCGGATCCCCGGGCGCCACCACGAAGGTCTCGGGGTAGCTGTGCACCCGCTCGCCTTCGCCGCGCAGCTCACAGAAGGTCACGACCTCCGGCGGCTCGAGCGGCCAGTCGAAGCGTCCGTCGGCATCGGCGACGAGGAGCGTCTCGACGGCGGGCTCGCCCTTGGCTTCGGTGGCGCGGTAGGCGCGTGCCACGATCCGGGCCGACGGTGCCGGGCGGTTGCTGTTCTGCACGGCTTGACCGCGCACGATCCAGGTCGCGGTCGCGGGCACTTCGACGCGGACGGGCGATTCGCTCCGCGGGTCGGGCGCGTCTTCGTGCCCGGTGACCGTCGTCTCTGCAGCGGCCGCCAGCTCACTCGCCGGCGGCAGCGACGGCGCGGCGGCCGGTGGCGCGGCACTCGGTCGGTCGAACCAGAAGAAGGCGGCCACGAAGACCGCTGCTGCCGCGGCGGCCACGAAGAACTTCACTCCGCTCGTCATGAGGAATACTCCCGTCGTGCCCACCAGGGTCGAGCCCTCGCATCCGAACAAGGCGCCGAGTCCGAGCCGCCAGTCACGGCCGTCCCGTCCGGCGAGGCGCGCGCGCACCATCGCCAGGCCGCGTTGCAGCTGGCTCTTCACCGTCGCCACCGGCAACCCGGTCGCCGTCGCGATGGCGCGCGGCGACTGCTCCTGCAGGTAGCGGCGCAGCAGGACGCTCTGGTAGGGTTGCGGCAGCGCCAGCACCGCTTCTGCCAGGTCGCGGAAGGTGTCGCGCGCCAGCAGTTCGGCATCGGCCGCTGGCAGCCGCTCGGCGCGCGCGGCGATCTCCTCGCGGCGCCGCCGTCGTTGCCGGTTGCGGTGGTGCTTGGCGGCGATGCCGCGCACCACCGAGGTCATCCACCCGCCGAGCGGGCCGGGCTGCGCCGGCGGTGCGGTCAGTGCTTGCACCGCGGCGTCCTGCAGCACGTCATCCGCGTCATGCTCGCCCACCAGGTGGCTCGCCAGTCGACGCAGGGCATGCGCATGGGCATGCAGCTCGGATGCGAGGGAGGGTGACATCGATACTCGCTCCTACCCACCGGGCGGCGCGCGGATGCAGGATCGTAGACGGCGCACGCGGGCAGGGCGGGTCGACTGCCTGCCAGCCGGCCGCGCAGAATGGTCGCGAGCCTGATCCACGGGCTCGTTCTGGATCCGAAAACGGCCGTGTGATCGCGGAGTTCGTCCGTCCGAAGGCCATCCAGCGTTCGGCGGTGCAGCCTGGCTCCATCCGCTGCAAGGCTGGTGCGATGGCCGACGACTTCTGTCGTCCGGCCATCACTCGATTGGGCCGCAGCTTCCAGCAGACGTCCGGGTCAAGCGTTCGCACGACTCCTCTGCCTACGACGGAGCAACTTCGCGAAGTCGTGCGGCGGGTGATGGAGCGCGACTGACATGAGTTGTGTCCGCCTGGTGCAAGTTGGCTCTCTCCTCGGAGGGAGCCTGCTCCCCTGCCAGTTGCCGGTCCCCATCGCCGAATGGGGACCGGGGCTGAGAGCGCGCCCCGAACTGCTAGTCACAACGACCGGTCCGATGCCGATCCCGAACGACGTCGACGATGATGGCGACGTCGACCTCGTGTCCGGGGGCTCGTGGGACGGCAGCGCATCCATGACTCTGCTGCGGAACGACGGACGCGGCGGCTTCACAGCAGAGCTGATCCCACCGCGGCCCACGATGAGCATGTTCGCGGGTGGCGGGGCGCTGGGTGACATCGACGGGGACGGCCACGCGGACATGGTGTTCGCCGGATACTCATTTGGCCCCCCACTGGGAGGCGCCGACCGCCCGTACGTCTTCATCGGCGACGGAGCGGGCAACTTCTCGCTCGACTGGACCCGGTTTCCTGTGTCGCCAGCTCGACGTGGCTGGCCGGCGGTCGTCGATGTCGACCGGGATGGGGATCTCGATGTCGTCTTCAGCGGCGAGACGTACGGGTCCGTCACTGGCAGCGTAGAGATCTGGCTCAACGACGGCCGAGGCTTCTTCACGGATGGCACTGTGGCCCGCGTACCGGCTGGCACCGGGACCTTCGAGTTCCTCACCACGGGCGACATCGATGGCGACGGCGCCGTGGACATCGTCATCGGTCGCGGGAACTGGGGCAGCAGCAACCCGATCCCCAAGCGCATCCTCTGGAACGACGGCACCGGCCACTTCACCGTGCAGGACCTGCCGCCGTCGTGGCAGTCCGTGACGCGCGCATTCGTCGTCGACGTCGATGGCGACGGCAGGAACGACATCTTCTTCAAGGGTGGTCAGGGCTACCTGTGCCTGAACCAGGGCAGCCGGACGCTCGTCCAGGCGCCCTTCCCTCACTGCGCCGGTTCCGACGACGACAAGTGGGCGCAGATCATCGACATCGACGCCGATGGCGATCCCGACGTCGTCTACACCGGGATCCTCGGGGGCCCCTGGCTCGCCCTCAACGACGGCCACGGCCACTTCGTGGCGGCCCCTGGTTGGATGCACGGGGGCTGGCCGGGCGTGATCCACCACCTTGCGGTGGCGGACGTCGACGGCGATGGGGACGAGGACGCCTACGCGGTCATGGAGGCGATGCCTCCCCTGGTGCCGCCCGGCCTCGGCAGCGTGCTCTTCAACCTGCACCGACAGGTCTGGGGCCTGCCCACCGCCACCCGCGGCGGCACCTACGACCTCGAGGTCTGCGGTCGACCGGGCTCGGTGCTTGCCGTCGCGATGAGTGCAGCGCGGTCGATGTCTCCCTTGCCGTTGGGATCGCTCGGGAGCTGGCACCTCGAGCCATCGAGCACTCTCGTCCTCGGCACGCTCGCCATGGACGTCTTGGGCAAGGGGCACGTCCCTCTGCCGATCCCGAACCTGCCCTACCTCGGCAACCGCCGCTTCTACTTCCAGGGCCTCGACCTCGACCGCGGCGCCGCGCCGCTGCACGCCACCGGCTGGTGGTCGATGCTCGTGCAGTGATCAGGGCTCGTGCCGTGATTCAGGGCTCGTGCAGGATCAGGGCCCACACCGTGGTCAGGGCGAGTCCCCGACCCGGCCGGATCGGTCGACTGCGTGGGGCCGATCTGACCGCACCAGGCGGCCCCCAGCACGTCCGGTGGACGCGCACCACGTGCGGGCCGCAACCGCGCCGCGTCCGAGTCAGGGACGGATCACCGAGCTCTCGACGTCGGGCGGAATCGCCTCCACCTCGACGACATCGCCGGGCTCGGCGCGCGGACCGGGCCGGAACGCCATGAGCATCACCACGAAGCCGATCGCGTAGACGGCGGCGACCGACAGGATCACGGTCGAGAAGCTGGTCTGCATGGCGAGCACGACCGCGCCGGTCGAGCCGAGCACGCTGGTGAAGCCGTTCACCGCCCACGCCCACGGCACCAGCTCGGGACGCTGGCTGTCGATCAGACGGATGGCGGTGGGGAACGCCATGCCGAGCACGAACGCCACCGGTGTCAGCGTGGCGACCACCAGCGTGGCGCGCACCTCGAACGACGCGGCCAGGAACCCGTCGAGGCCGTAGGTCACGACCCACCAGCTCGCCACGATGAGGACCGGCGCGGCGACGGCGAGCAGGCGCAGGCGAGGGCGGGGCTGGGTCGTCGGGCGCACGGTCAAGGCGCCGAGGCCGGCGGCGACCAGCATCGCCGGTAGCACCAGCGTCATCGCGTAGGTCGGGTGGCCGAGGAACAGCACCAGCTTCTGCATGAGCGCGATCTCCAGCGCGATGAAGCCGACGCCGAGCGCGCTGAAGTAGACCAGCGCCGCCACCGTCGTGCGGTCGCGCAGGCCACGCTCGACACCGGCGAGGGGGCGCAGGATGAAGATGGCGCCCAGTAGCACCGTCTGCGCCATGGCCACCAGGAGCAGCAGGAGGCCGACCGGATACGAGTCGCGGTAAGTGTGGCCGCCGTACTCGCCCTTCTTCCACAGGCTCGACCACTTGAAGAAGTTGAAGAAGAACGGTCGCTCGTCGAGGGCCGGCCGCACCTCGTACGGGTGTTTGGCGAAGAACTCGGCGCGCTGCGCCGGCTCGCGGCGCAGGCAGTCGTCGAACGCCGACGCGGCCGGCACCTCGGGATCGAACAGCACCTTGAAGCCGTTGTCGGCGCAGAAGGCGCGCGCCGCCGCCAGCTCGGCTGCCGCGAAGGGCTTCCTGCCGATGAGCAGCGTCGCCCAGTGGAACGGGCCTTGGTCGCCGTAGAGCACGAACAGGTGGCGGAAGGCGCCGCCGTGGCCTTCCTGCTCGAGCGCCGCTGCCGCCGTCGCTGCCAGGCGCAGCGTCTCGCGCGGCTGTTCGGGGAACACGAAGCGCGAGTACGACACGACGCCGTCTTCGCTCAGCGCCGCCAGGAAGTCGTGCACCGCCTCTTGCGTGTACAGGTAGCTCTCCGACAAGGCGTAGGCGCCGGAACTGAGTGCGGTGTAGGTGTCGACGCCGCTGAGCTGGATCAGGTCGAAGCGCCGGTCGTGCGCCTTGGCGTCGCGCGCGAAGTGGCGCCCCTCGGCGTGGACCAGCTCGACGCGCGGGTCGTTGGGCAGGCCGCCGACGTAGTCGGCGAAACGGTTGCGCAGGAGGTCGAGCGTGACCGCGTTGATCTCGGCGCCCGTCACGTGCTTGGCGCCGTGCGCCAGCGCGATCTGCAGGTCGACTCCGCCGCCGACGCCGACCGCCAGCACCTCGGGCGCGGTGATGCCGCGCGTGCGCAGGATCGGGAAGCCGACGCCGGTGGTCGAGTGCAGCAGGAAGTCCATCTGGCCCGGCTCGTCCTTGATGAACATCGTCGGGGCGGCGCCGTCCTGGAAGATCATGCGCAGTGGGTGCGCCGGGGTGCCCTGCCGGAACACGCCGCCCATCATCGGCACGATGGTGCCCTCCTGACTGACGTCGATGCGAGCCAGCGGGCTCCAGCGCGTCACCTCCAGCATCTTGTGCTGCTGCAGCGGCGCCATCTCCTTGCTCGGGGCCAGACCGGGGTCGAACGCGTCCGTGCGGGCGACCGGCAGCGCCCACCAACCGACGAGCGCCACCAAGCCCAGGGCCGCCAGCGCCCGCACCGCCGCCAGCGCCGAGGCCGCTCCGATCGTCTGGCTCAGCCAGAAGCAGGCTGCGGCGACGCCGAACAGCATGCCCAGGGCGAAGATCAGGCCGGGTCCGCCCAGCGGCTCGAGGCACAGCGGCACCGCCAGCGCACCGCATCCCGCACCCAGGAGGTCGGCGAAGTAGACCGAGCCGACGTGGCTGCGGTAGGAGCTGATCGCGGCGCAGATGGCGAGGCCGGCGCAGAAGAACGGCAAGGCGATGATGCCGTAGATCAACAACAGGCTGATCAGGTTCAGCGGCTCGCTGGTGATCTTCTGCGGGTCGAAGAAGACCCGCGTCATCATCAGGTAGCACAGCGGCGTGGCGACGGCCGCCGCGAAGGTGTAGCTCGCCACCAGCCCATCGGCGTTCTCGCGCCTCGGCCGGCCGGCGGTGCGCACGGTGATCCAGGTGCCGGCAGCACCGAAGCCGAGCAGCGCCACGCCGATCACCACGTAGGTGAAGTGGTGCCACATGGTGAGCGCGAGCACGCGCGTCAGCACGACTTCGAGCGCCAGAGTGGCGCCGCACAACAAGAACACCCCCAGGTAGGCGAGGGGGCGGTAGCCCGGCGAGCGGATCACAGCGCCCTCGCCGTCAGTTCCTGCGGTTTTCGCTGAAGGCGATGATGCCGAACACGGCGCCAACGCTCTCGATCGGCAGCACGCGGCGCACCCACAGGTCGACGAAGTAGGCGATGTCGCCGCCGACCGACGTCTGCACGAACACCACGTCGCCGGGCAGCAGCGGGAAGTCCATCGACTCTCCGTACAGCACCTGCTTGAGGTTCACGCGGTAGCTGCGCGGCACCTGCGTCGCCGGGTCGGCCCGCGTCACGTACACGTCCTGCCAGTTGGCGGTGACGATGGTGCCGCCGGTGGCGGCGACCGCCTTGGCCACGCTGAGCTGCTCGGTCCACGCCACCGGGCCCGGCTCCTTGACCTCGCCGCACACGTAGACCGATTTGGTGCTGGGCGTGGCCAGGGTGACCGTGACCGAGCTGACCGAGAAGTTCTCGCGGCGGTATGCCTCCACCACTTCCAGGCGGAATTGTCCCACCGTCTTGTTGGTGGTGATGATCGACCGCTCGAGCTTGGGCAGGCTGACCGCGCCCTCGGCGCTGACCGCCGCCCGCACCGACGGCGAGCCGACGAGGTCGGGGATGGCGATCTCGAGGATGTCGCCCGGAACCAGGGTGTGGTCCTGGTTCATGTACGCCGCCCACTCCTGGACGACGGCCTTGGCATCGAAGGGGGGCGCCGTGCTACAGGCGGCGAAGGGGAGCAGCGTGGCGAGCGCGACGACAAGGCGTCTCATGTCGGGACAGTTCGGCGAGGGAAGGCGCCGGACTTTAGCTGAGCGGAGTCGAGGTTCCCAACTCGCACCGTGGCGAAGCACGGACCGGGCGGATTTCGCACGCGACGTGAGGATTCGCCGCACGTGCAGCCCAAGATCATGTGCATGGCATGGTCCCCGGCCGGGCGGTGTGGGACGGAGCGCGCGCGTCGACCGGACGCGAGGCTCGCTCCTGCGTCGCGTTCTTGGACGATGGTCGCGCTCCTGGTTGTCGGCTGCGCCGTGCCGCCGCGGCCGGCGCCGGTCGGCCTCGAGCGGGCGGTGTGGGTCACGCGCTGGGATTGGCGCACGGAGGCCGACATCCGCAACGCCGTCGGCCGCTGCGCCGACCTCGGCTTCCGCGCCGTCTTCTTCCAGGTGCGGGGCAACGGCACGGCGCTCTACCGATCGCAGCACGAGGTGTGGAGCGACGCGTTCCGCTTCGAGAACCCGGGCTTCGATCCTCTCGAAGTGGCGGCGGAGGCGGCCATGAAGTCGGGGGTGCAGCTGCACGCTTGGATCAACCTCATGCCGGGCTGGAGCGGCGATCAGGAGCCCGACGACCCTCGCCAGCTCTGGCACGCGCGCGGCGAGTGGTTCCTGCGCGACGCCTCCGGCCAGCGCGAGCCCCTAGGCAAGGGCGCCTACGCCGGGCTCAATCCGTGCTTGCCGGAGGTGCGCGACTACCTCGCCGGCCTGTGCGTCGAGGTCGCTCGGGTGCCGGGAGTCGCCGGCGTGCATCTCGACTACGTGCGTCTCACCTCCGGCGACGAGCCCGGGGGTATCGACCGCTATCCGGCCGACGAGCTGACGCGCACGCGCTTCCGCATCGACAAGGGACAGGACCCGACGCTGGCACCCGAGGCGTTCCGCGCCTGGAAGGTCGAATGCGTGTCCAAACTCGTCGAGCAGGTGCGCACGCTCCTGCGCGGCACGCCGGCGCTGCTGTCCGTGGCGGTCCTCGCCGATCCGGTGCGGGCTTTGGCGTCGGGCCAGGACTGGCGCACCTGGGCTTCGCGTGGGTTCGTCGATGCGATCGTGCCGATGGCCTACGCCGCCGACGATGCCCAGTTCAAGCGCTTCGTCCAGCAAGGCCGCGCCGCAGCGGGGCGCTGCGCGCTCATCGTCGGCGTCGGCTTGTACAAGCACGAGGACCCGCTGCAGACGGTGCGCCAGATGCAGATCGCGCGAAGCGGTGGAGCGTCGGGTGTGGCGCTCTTCAGCTACGGCGAGTTGGTCAAGCCCGAGCGCGAGGACTTCACGCACGAGCTGCGCCGGTGGCTGCACTCCTCGCAGTTGTGACGCGTTCCGATCCCCTCCGGTCGGCGCCGGTCGAGCTCGTTCACATCGCCTGCGGCAGCACGCCAGGTGCCGCCAGCCCGCCGGCGCTGGCTTCGGCGACGAAGCGCTCGAGGCCGCGACGGTCGTCGCCGTCGAGGCGGTAGTGGATGGCGCCGTTGGTGGCGTCGCGCAGCTCACCCGAACCGGCGGCGCGGCGCAGGCAGGCAGCGACCGCCGCGTGGTCGGCGTGCGGGGGCATGATCCACAACGCGAACACGAACGACATCCCAGTCAGCTCGTGCCAGGCGGTACCGAGGTCGACGATCTCGCGCGTGCGCGTGGTGGCGCGCAGCCCGCAATCGCCGATGAGCAGCACGACGTCGTGCGGGTAGGCGTCGGCGTCGAGACCCGGGGCGATGCGCTCGAAGGCGCACGACGACACGCCGAAGCGCCGGGCCAGGAGGATGCGCAGCAAGGCCACCGACGTCTCGCTACCGTCGTCGAGGCCGACGCTCTCGATGGCGACACCGGGCTTGACGAAGGCGCGCACGCTGCGCGCTTGTGTGCGGCAGGCGATGCCGAGGTCGTCGAGGACCACGTAGCCAGGCCGCCGGAAGGCCTCGATCGACGACACGAGCGCGGCGTCCAGGTGGCCGTCGCGCAGCTGCCCGATCAGGGCTCGGGGCACGTCGCGCACCAGCTGCACTTCCGGGTCGTCGGCGAGTCCGCGCACCAGCGGCTCGCCGACGCCGTACGGCACGCCGCCGATGCGGAAGCGCCGGGCCGTGTCTTGCTCGGATGGCGGATGGGGCGGCGTCGAGTCGATGGGTTGCGACCATAGCGGCGGGAGCGTCGACGGAGAACCTGCTCGACGCGGCCGCGCCCGCTGGTCGCCGCTGGCCACCGGTGGGCGCGGTCGGCACGATCGGCGCGATGACAGTCTCCGCCCACGCGCCGCAGCGCCGCCGCGTCGTGTTCCTGCTGGTCGCAGCGCTCGTCGTCGGTGGCTACTTCGCGACCATGCACTTCGTGCGCGCCCACGTGGATGGCCGCATCGCGCGCAGCGAAGGGCGGCCGTTGCCGGCGTTCGACCTCGTCACCCTCGAGGGCGCGCACGTCACGTCGGTGGGTCTGGCGGGCAAGAGGGTCGTGCTCAACTTCTTTCGGTCGCGCTGCGAGGCCTGCGACGCCGAGGCCGACGCCGTGCGCCAGTTCGCCGAGGAGGTGCGCGGCCGGCCGGACGTGGCGCTGGTGTCGGTGCTGATGGACCCGGTGGTGGGTTTCTCCGCCGAGGAGAGCGCCGCCACCCTGGCGCGACACGGCTACCGGCACCCGGTCGCGATGGCCGACCGCGCCTTCGCCGACGCGTTCCACGGCGCCGGCTGGGCCAACGTGACGCCGGTCACCTACGTCACCGATGGCAACGGTGTGATTCGCCACGCGCTGCGAGGCAAGCAGACGCTGGCGGCGCTGCGGGCGACCATCGAGTGATCGGCCGATGGCGCTGCCATCCGCGCTAGACTTCCAGCGTGCTGCGCCCACTCTCGCTCGCCGTGCTGGCCCTCACCGCGGGCTGCGGTGCCGGTGTCATCGGCGGTGTGCTGGCGAGCAACCGGCGCTCGCGGCCTCCCGAGGTCCTGTCGGTGTCTGTCGATCGGCCGTGGATGGCGTTCTTCGGGGTCGACGGCGAAGCGCGGATCGTGACCCTGGCCGGCTACCAGGCGCCGGTCAACGCGCGGGCGCGGGTGTTCGTGCGCATCCCCGGCGTCATCGACCGTCGCGGCGGCGGCGAGGTGCCGTACGTGGACTGGGAGCAGACCAACGCCCAGGTCCTGTCGGCGGAGTCCAACGTCACTCGCATCGCCTACCTGGTCAACGCCTTCAACCTCGGCACGACGCTCACCGGCCTCGGTCTCGACCTGACGCTCGCCGATCTGGCGGCCGAGCTGTGGGTCTTGGTGGACGACGTGCCGGTGGTGCCGCCCATACCGCTGACGATCTACCGCTTGATGCAGGTCACCCTGGAGTCGACCGGGGGCGAGGAGGTGATCTCGGTCGCTGGGGGTACCTTCTCGTGTCGCGTGCGCGGCCACCCGGCGGAACCCGAGGGGTTCAAGATCGACTTGGCGACGTTCGATCCCGACAAGCGGGGGTCGGTGCAGGTGCAGAGGATCAGCAACGTCCGCACCGAGGAGATCGAAGGGTCCGATGAGGTCCGCCTGCGGGTCACGGTTCCACCCAACGCGTTCCCCTGCTACGCCCTGGCGTCGGCGTTCCACGAGCGGGCGGGGCTGTCGACGCCGGTCGGCATCTACTACGGCCCCGACATCGGATTCGTCGCGCCCGGCAGCCTCTCCACCGACGGCGGCACGCGCACCCTCGTGGTGGGCTCCGGCCTGGTGCCGTTGTCGTTCCAGGGCACCGACGAGGTCGCCACGCCGGACTACGACAAGCTGGAGCTTTGGATCGAGAAGGGGGGACGCCGCACGCAGGTGCCGCCGAGCGTGATCCAGCGCCGTCCGGCCTCCTTGCTGCGTCTGGCGTTCGACGTAGCTGCGTCGCCCGACGGGCGGCCGGGACGCGCGACCCTGGTGCTGCGCAGCGATCTGGGCGAGGAGGGCGGCGGGACGGTGATCGAGAGCCGTGCCGTCGATGTGCTCACCTACGGCGACTCCGTGCCCACCTTCGGACCGCGCGGCACGCCGTTGCCGACGCGGCCGCAGCACGTCGCCCTCGGCCGCATCGTCAACGAGGGAGAGAGCGTCGACGCCGTGGCGTGCTCGGGCTCGCTGCCCAACGTGCACCTGTTCGTGTCGCAGAACAACGGCATGTTGCGCCGCTTCGGCGCCCCGTGGATCGCCGGCGCGTCTTCCCAACTCAGCGAGCGCTCGCCCCAGCGGCTGCTGGTCACCGACCTGGACGGGGATCGGGCCGAGGACGTGCTGGTGCTGAACGGCGGCGACGGCCTCACGGCGTCGCACACCCTGCTGGCTGGCCGGCCGGCGCCGGCCGCGCCGCTGTCGATGCACGGCGCCGTCGTGTCGTCGGGCGCCAGCACCGCGACGATGGCGTACGGCGACGTCGACGGCAACGGGATGGTCGACGTCGTCGTCTTGCCACCGCCGCACAGCAAGCTGCCGCCCGAGGTCTACCTCTCGTTCGGTGCCGCCGGCAGTCCGCGCGTCGTGGTCAATCCGATCACCGACGTGATCGAAGCGTACGAGGTGGTCGAGCTGGCCGACTTCGACGGCGACTCCGTCCTCGACCTCGCCCTGGCCCGAGGTGGTGCCGACCCCGCCCTGCAGACGCTGTACGGACGGGGCGACGGCTCGTTCACACTCGGCACGTCGCTGCTGCTGGAGAACATCCCGGGCTACACGGCGAACGCGGACTCGTGCGCCGTGGGCCTGCACGCCGTCGGCGACCAGCGCCTGCGCGGCCTGGCCGTGGTGCTGGAGGGGCGCTTCACCGAGGAGACGCGCGCCACCATCGCGGTACTCGACTACGTCGGCTTCCGCCAGCACGACAGTCCGCGCCCGGTGCGGACGTTGGCCTACCCGGGCACGAGCCGGGCCTTCGTGCGGACGCTGGCGGCCGACCTCGACGGCGACGGCGTGCGCGAGCTCCTCATCGGCAGTCAGACCACGCTGGGCGACGCGCTCCTTCACGTGTACGCGTGGCGCGAGGTGTTCGGCGAGCCGGCCTTCGTCGAGGAGGCAGGCGCGGTGGACCTGGGAGCCGAACCCGTCGTCTTCCTCAATGGGATCGGCGTCGGCCCGGCCGTCGATCAGGGCAGCGCGACGGCGACGCAGGCGGTGTTCGTCTCGCACGCTTTCCTCTTCTCCGACGAGGAGCGCATCACCACTCTACTCGTCGACCACTCGCAGCCGTCGTTGCGTCTGCTGGCGCCGGACGGCACCAAGCGGCTGCCCTACACCGTCGAAGGGGTGGCACTCGGTCGCTTCCGCGGCAGCTCGACTCCGGCCCGCGCGCTCGACGTGGTGGTGTCCTCCTCGGGCGAGGGCGGCGGCGCCCTGCGCGGACTGCAGTTCTTCGCCAACGACGGCGTCGGCGTTCTCTCACAAAGCCTGACCGTCGAGCACGCGTCCATCCCCGGATCGACCACGACCCTGCCACGAGTCGATGGCGACGCGGTGCTGTTCCTCGACGAAACGCGCTCCCTGCACGTCGTCCAACCCTTGGCAGCCAATCCCCAGAACACCTTGTCGTTCTCCTTCGACCCCTACTTGCCACCGGCGCAGCGGCAGCTCCTGCTGCTGCCGGACTCGCGGCTCGCCGTCGGCGACGTCGATGGCGATGGGATCGACGACGTCGTGGCGTTGCTGATGTTCCCCAGCGGCGGAGCACCCACCGAGCCGTTCGGACAGCTCATGGTCCTGTTCGGGCGGGTCGCCGAGCGTGAGGAACTGCCGTTCGTGACGCCCGATCCGCTCGTGGTCTCCGCGACGTCGGCTCACGGTTCCGCGCGCGATCTGGCCCTCGGCGACTTCGCGCACGAGTCGGCGACGACGCCGCGTCTGGAGGTGGCCGTGGCCGTCGCCGGCAGCGTCAACCACGTGCGCTTCTACGCCGTCGATGCGCCGCTCGAGGCGCCGGAGCGCCGCGGTCTGCGCCGCTCGTTCCGTTCGTCGGACGAGTCGTTCCTCCTGGCCGGCGACGGGCCCGAGCGCCTGGGGGTGGCCGACATGGACGGTGACGGGGTGTCCGATCTGGCAGTCGCGTCGGTGAGCGAACGTCAGCTGCGCATTTTCTCCAGCAGCGGCGCGACCAGCGGCGAGGTCGACATCGGCGCATTCCGGCAGCTGCCCATCGGCCGCGTGTCGCTGCCGGAAGGGACGCTGCGCCAGCTCTTCCTGCGCGACCTCAACGGTGACCACGTGGTCGACATCATGGTCACCGCGACCGAGCAGTTCGGCATCACCTCGGTGCGCTACTACCTCGGCACCGGCACCGGCCAGTTCGCCAACGCCGTGGTCATCCCTTCGATCCGGACCGGCGATCAGCGCTGGACGTCGAGGAACGAACTGGTGCGCCGACTCGCACCGAACGCGATGGCCGTGGGCGAGTTGAACAGCGACGACGCGGTGGACCTGGTGATCGGCTGGAGGTCCTTCGGCGCCGACGACCGCAACCTGTACGAGCTGTTCGGCGGCACGCGCTAGTCGACCGCCGCCTCGCACCTCGGTGCGGCTGCCGGCGCAGGACGCATTCCCGGGGGCCGCGGGCAGTGGAACCGGCCGCGGCCGTCGCCTAACGTCGGACGCATGTCGAAGAAACGGTCGTCGGCCCCTTCCGCTCTCGCTCCTGCCAAGGTCCGCAAGGCGCGCGTGCGCGCCGATCTCGGCATCGCCATGGTCGGCCACGCCTTCATGGGCCGCGCCCACGCCAACGCCATTCGCCAGGCCAACCACTTCTTCGATCTGCCGTACCGACTGGTGCCGCGCGTGGTGGTGGGGCGCGACGCGGCGCGCGCCGAGGCGGTGCGCGAGACCCTCGGCTTCGAGGAGGCCAGCGCCGACCTCGACGCGGTCCTGGCGCGCGACGACGTGCATTTGGTCGACATCGCCACGCCCAACGACTCGCACTGTGCCTTGACGCTGCGTGCCCTGGCCGCCGGCAAGCACGTGCTCTGCGAAAAGCCACTGGCCCTGACTCTGGACGAGGCGCGCTCGATGGTGGTGGCCGCCAAGAAGAGCAAGGGGCGCGTCGGCCTGTGGCACAACTATCGGCGCTGCCCGGCGGTGAGCCTGGCCAAGCGGGTGATCGATCGCGGCGACCTCGGCGAGGTCCGCCACGTGCGCGCCACCTATCTGCAGGACTGGTTGAGCGATCCGCAGTCGCCGGCGTCCTGGCGCACCAGCGCCAAGACCTGCGGCAGCGGCGCGCACGGCGACCTCAATGCTCACCTCGTCGACTTGACGCTGTTCCTCACCGGTCTCGCCTTCGAGTCGGTGGGGGCGATGGCGCAGACCTTCACCAAGCGGCGGCCGACGGGCGGCGGCAAGACGGCCACCGTCGACGTCGACGACGCCTTGGCCTTCCTGGTGCGGTTCCGTGGCGGCGCGCTCGGCACCTTCGAGGCGACGCGGGTGGCGCCGGGGCGCAAGAACCACAACCGCATCGAGATCAACGGCAGCAAGGGGTCGCTGGCGTGGAACTTCGAGCGCATGAACGAGCTCGAGTTGTTCACTTTCGCCGACGCCGGCGACGTGCAAGGCTTCCGCACGATCATGTGCATGGACGCCAAGCATCCCTACGCGGCCAACTGGTGGCCGGACGGCCACGTCCTCGGCTACGAGCACACCTTCGTGCACCATCTGGTCGACTTCGTGCAGGCGGTGGCGACGAGGAAGCCGTTCGCGCCCGACTTCGAAGACGGGTTCCGGGTGCAGGCGGTCCTCGACGCGGCGCTGCGGTCGGCAGCAGCAGGAGCCTTCGTCGAGGTGGTCAAGAAGTGAGTTCGGCGCCAGCCGACGCGCGCCCGCGCATTCCGACCCGCTACAGTCGGAGCATCTCGGCCGCCTCCCCGCACCGCGCGCGTGCCGTGGTCGTGGCGGTCCCGACAACTCGTTCCCACAGGTCCAGCACATGAAGGGTCCCGGCATCTTCTTCGCCCAGTTCATGGGCGACGCTCCTCCGTTCAACCGCTTCGACACCATCTGCAAGTGGGCGGCGAGCCTGGGCTACGTCGGTGCGCAGCTCCCGTCGTGGGACGCTCGCTGCATGGACTTGTCGAAGGCGGCGACAAGCAAGGCCTATTGCGACGATCTGCACGCCACCGCCGACAAGGTGGGCATGCGTATCAGCGAGCTGTCGACGCACCTGCAGGGTCAGCTCGTCGCCGTGCACCCGGCCTACGCCCCGATGTTCAAGGCCTTCGCGCCGGCCGGGGTGGAGTCGCCGGCGGCGATGAACGAGTGGGCCACCGAGCAGGTGAAGCTGTGCTTGCGTGCCAGCAAGAACCTCGGCCTCGAGGCGATGCCGACGTTCTCGGGAGCCCTGCTGTGGCACACCGTCTACCCGTGGCCGCAGCGACCGGCGGGCCTGGTGGAGGAAGGTTTCAAGGAGCTGGCGCGGCGCTGGCGTCCCATCCTCGACTACGCCGAGGAGTGCGGCGTCGACTGCGCCTTCGAGATCCACCCCGGCGAGGACCTGCACGACGGCGCCAGCTACGAGATGTTCCTCGCGGCGGTCGACCAGCATCCGCGCGCGTGTCTGCTCTACGACCCGAGTCACTTCGTGCTGCAGTGCCTCGACTACCTGGCCTACATCGAGCTGTACCACGCGCGCATCAAGTGCTTCCACGTGAAGGACGCCGAGTTCAAGCCGGACGGACGAGTCGGGGTGTACGGCGGCTATCAACGGTGGCAGGACCGGGCCGGTCGCTTCCGCTCGCTGGGCGACGGCGAAGTGGACTTCACCGGCGTCTTCACGCTGCTCACCAAGTACGGCTACCGCGGGTGGGCGACCTTGGAGTGGGAGTGCTGCTTCAAGGACGCTCAGCAGGGGGCGGAGGAAGGCGCGCCGTTCATCGCCGCGCACATGATCCGGCCGCCGGCCAAGGCCTTCGATGACTTCGCGGGCGGCGACGTCGATCGCGCAGCGGTGCGGGCCATCCTCGGGCTCTGAAGTCCGTATGGCGCGCATCCGGCGCGCGGCCCGTGGTTCCCATCGGTCTCGATGAGACGGGGCGGGTTCGCGGCCCCGGCGGTCCATGGCATCGGGTTTCCGCGGCCGGAGTGAAACGGCCCTGGAGGGCCACCGAGCCGTGTGGTTGGGCCGACCCGACCGCACACGCCGCGAGAAGAACTGGGCAATTCGCGGCCCGTCTTGCCAGCGCGGGCACAGGGGGCAGCCTCGGTCGCGGCGTTCCGCTATCGTGAGTCGACTGGAACCGGGTCGAAATCACGTCTCACCTCGTCAGCGGCGCAGGCCTGCCAGCGCGCGCCGTTGGAACCGATTGACCATGTCCCTCGCTCGCCTTCTCGCTCTGCTCGGCCTTCTGGCTGTCTCGGTACCGTGCCAGACACACACGCACGGAGACGCCGTCGGACCTCTCGGTCCCGACTCCGTCATCGTCTGGACGCGTGCCTCCGGCGTCGCCGACGTGTCCGTGCTGTACGGCATGCTGCCGGACCTGTCCGACGCCGTCGAGTCGCCGGTGGTGCGCGTCGCGGCGACCGACGACTTCGTGGCCAAGGTGACGCTCGGCGGATTGGTCGAGGACAGCGTCTACTACTACCAGACCCGCATCACCGACCCGAACAACGCCAACAACTTCGAGCTCGGACCCATCGGGCGGTTCATGACGCCGCCTTCCCCGGACGCGCGACGCGTCGTGCGCTTCGCTTGGTCCGCCGACGTCGACATGACCGGCAACGACCTGTGCACGTCGATCCTGCGCGCCAACCCCGAGTTCTTCCTCAGCCTCGGCGACATGCCCTACGCCGACGGTGCCAACACGTTGGCGCAGTTCTGGGACAAGCACAAGTTGTTGCGCGCCGACCCCACTCTGCAAGACTTCTTCCGAAAGGTGGGGATGCTGGCGGTGTGGGACGACCACGAAGTCATCGACGACTGGGACGCTCGCGTCACCGGACCCTTCGTGCAGAACGGGATGTCGGCCTGGCGAACCTACCTGCCGGTGGTGGAGCAACGCGACATCTACCGGCGCGTGCGCTGGGGCCGTGATCTGGAGCTGTTCCTGTTGGACGCGCGCTCCTATCGAGGTAGCAACCCCGCGCCCGACGTCGCCACCAAGACGATGCTGGGCAGCGCACAACTTCAGTGGCTGCTGAACGGGCTGTCGACCTCGACGGCGACCTTCAAACTGGTGTGCTCGAGCGTGCCGCTGCGCCATGGAACGGCCGGAACCGGGCTCACCGGCAACGACCACTGGGACGGCTACCAGCGCGAGCGCGAGTCGATCCTGCGGCACGTCCTCGACAACCGCATCACCGGAGTCGTCTGGATCTGCGCCGACCAACACTGGGCGGCGGTGCACCAGCACCCGGAGGGCATTCGCGAGTATCTCGCCGGCCCGCTGTCCAAGGACACGCGCGTGCCGCCGACCCGTGCGGAACCGGAGCTGCGCTGGCTGTCGGCAGAGCGCTCGTTCGGCTTGGTGGCGGTGACGCCTGGCACGCCCGACCCGGTGCTCACCGTCCAGCTCTACGGCGAGCACGGCCTGCTCATCGCCGATGCGGTCGAGGCGAAGCCCTTGGCCGCCTACACCGTCGAAACCGGCAATCCCGAGGTGGGGTGGCGGCTGCGCGGCAGCCACGTCTACCGCGGCGCCGGCAGCCGGGTCGATCTCGAGGCTCGTCCGCCCGGCAACTTCTCGGTCGACTTCGTGCCGGGAGCCCGCGCTCGGTGGCGGCCGCGCCCGCTGCGCTTCGGGGTCGGCGGCGACGAGCACGTGTTCGTCGCCGGGCGCGGGCAGGAGGTGCCGGACAACGCACACCTCGCGCTCTACACCGACAGCTTCGACACGCAGCAGATCGCCGCGAGCTACCAGGTGACCGACGAGACGACGCTCAACGGTCCGTCGGCGTGGTTCACCAGCGGCAGTCACCTCTACCAGTCGAGCGACATCGGCACGTTTCCCTTCGACCCTCTGCTGCCGCAGAAGCCGGGCACCTTCGCGCGGTTCGGCGACACGCAGTGGACCGACTACACCGTGCACGTGCGCGTGCGCTCGCGCGACGACGACAACTTCGGTGTGTTCTTCCGCTTCCAGGGCGCGAGCGACTTCTACCGGTTCGTCATGAACCGTGAGTTCGGGTTGGCGCGCATCGAGAAGAGCGTCGGCGGCAACCTCACCATCCTCGCCGAGGATCGGACGTTTCGCTACGAGCCGCTGGCCTGGTACGACCTGACGGTCGTCTGCAGCGGCAGTCGACTGCGGGCCTACGTGGACGGCGACCTCCTGCTCGACGTCGTCGATTCGGCGATCGCCAACGGCAACTGCGCTCTCTACACCTGGGCCAATCTGGTCACCGAGTTCGACGACCTGTGGGTGCGCAGCGGCGACGCGGTGGCGGCTGGCGTCGAGCCGCTCCTCCACGATGGCTTCAACGACCAGGTCCTGACCGGGTGGCAGATCCTCGACCTCGGCACCAACGAGGGGCCGAGCGACTGGCGCCAGCAAGAGGGTCTTCTGCGCCAGCTCAGCAACGTGTGGGGCGGCGCCGCTGGCGCGCAGGATGTGGCCAAGCCCGGTACGGTCGCGCTGACCGGCCAGGGCACGTGGGACGACTACTGGTTCGGCGCGTCCTTCCGCAGTCCGGACGACGATGCCGTCGGCCTCGTGTTCCGCTGGCAGGACGCGGACAACCACTACCGGTTGTCGTGGGATCACGAACGCTCGTACCGCCGGTTGGCCAAAGTGGTCCAAGGGCGTTGGACGGTGTTGTGGGAGGACACCGTGCCCTTCACCCGCGGGCTGTGGCATCACCTGGCCGTCGAGGCCAAGGGTTCGCGGCTGCGGGCCTACGTCGACGGCTCCGAGCTGTGTGAGGTACAGGACACCAGCCTGACGCAGGGTCAGGTGGGCCTGTACGCGTGGGAGAACCAGGCGGTCGAGTTCGACGATGTCCTGGTGCGCCCGCCCTACGTCGACGTGGCGTCCTTCGCCGGTCGTTCGCAAGTCGGTCGCTTGGACCTCATCGGTCAGGCGCCGCAGGGGATCGGCGGCGCCTACGTGATCGCCATGTCGATGACCCGCAGTACCGGCATCCCGTTGTCGATCCTCAATCCGGCCGACCCGCGCAGCCTGCCGCTCGACTTCGACCCGCTGTTCACGGCGACCCTCAACCCGTTCCCCGGTCTCAACGGCTTCCGTGGGACGGTGGCTGCCGACGGCAGCTTGCAGGCGTCGGTCACTCTGCCCAACTCGACATCGCTGCGCGGCGCGCGCGTCTTCCTCGGCGGGTTCGTCGTGAGCCTGACCGAACTGCGAGTGAAGGACGTGCTGCCGTCGGTGCAGCTCACTTTCCCGTGATGCGCCCTGCGGTCAGTCGCCGACACTGACTGCCAACGGCTGCACGTAGTCGGCGTAGACGCGGGCGAAGCGCTCGACGCTGACGTCGGACTCCTTGCCGAGGCTCAGGATGAGCAGGCGGTAGCGCAGCGTGAGCGGCGTATCGGGAGCGATGTCGGCCTCGAAGAACGAACCGAAGCGGCCGTAGTCGCGCGTCGAGTACGACATCGGCGTCGGGTTCGAGGGGTGGCTCATGTGCAGCACCGCGACGTCGTGGTCCTGGACGCGGAAGAGACCGGCGACCCACGGGCAGTCGGTCCACACGTCGTTCTCGCCGCCCTTCGCGCTCGCTGGCCGCACGTAGCGCGCGTCCTTGCGCTGGGCGACCTCGTCGGCGATGCGGATCTGGAAGCCGGCGTGCTGCGGGTCGCCGCGCAGCGCGACGAGCTGGTCGGCGCTGAGCTCGACGGCGACGTCGAGCAGGGTGCGCGGCTCGGCGCCGCCATCCCCGGCCATGGCCGCGCTGCGCCAGAACGTGAGTCGGCGTCGATCGCGGACGATCGGTTCGTCGAGCGGGCTGATCCAGTGCGTGCCGGTCGAGACTTCGCCCCGCACCGCGCTTTGCACCTCGCGCCGCAGGTCGTAGCCGGTATGGCGAAGGCCAGCGGTGGGGCAGTGCCAGAAGTCGAACCTGTGCTCGCCGACGGTCGTCTTGTTCCAGCCGAGGAAGAGGCCGCGGTGGTGCGAGTACTCGCCGCCGACGCCCTTGGTCAGCAGGACGTCGGTGCCGGGCACGTAGAGGTGCCAGATCGGCTTCGACGTGCGTTCGAAGTCGTCGCGGTCGAAGGCGAACTCGTGCCGCAGGAGCGGTGTGTCGCCTCGCCGCAGCTCGCGCGCATCGCCGTCGAGGTCGGTCGAGAAGGTGCCGCCCTGCTGGCTACCCTGCTGGCTACCCTGTTCGCCCCGCTGCGCGCCGAGCTGCAATCGGTAGGCGCGCTCGCTGTCGGCTGGCATGCTCTCGACGACGAAGCGTAGCTCACCGTGCGCCGGCGAACCCTCGCTGGTCGGGACGCCCAGCACCTCGCACGCCACGTGGTGGCCGTCTTGCTGGGTGAGCGAGGCTGTCCACGGCACCGGCAGGTCGGTTTCGCAGGCCGCCAGCGCGTCGACCAACTCGTCGGGCCAGGCGAAGCTCGCCACGGCCGGCGAGCCCTGTCGTTCGACTGCGCCGGCGCGCACCCGCACCGGCAGGGTGACCGTCTGCGCCGCGAGTCGAGGGAGGGTGAGCGTCGGCGCGAGGGCGAGACAGGCGGCAGCACGCAGCATGGCCGCATGGTAGCGGCTGCCCGTCGGATCATGGCGAGGCGCGCCGATTCCCGCCGGGGCGAGGTTGTGGTCTGCTCTCGGCATGTCGTCCGTGCCGTTCGAGCCCTACCGCGACCGCTACCGGCCGGCGCTGCCGGCCGAGGCGGCCGCGCGCGCCTTCCACGACGTGATGTCCCGCCGGCGCAGCGTGCGCATGTTCAGCGATGCGCCGGTGTCGCGCGAGACGATCGAGTGGATCGTGCGTGCCGCGACGACGGCGCCGAGCGGTGCCAACAAGCAGCCTTGGCGCTTCGTCTGTGTGCAGGATCCCGCCGCCAAGCGCGCCATCCGGCTCGGTGCCGAGGCCGAGGAGCGCGAGTTCTACGACCACCGCGCCAGCGAGGCCTGGTTGCGCGACCTGGCACCGCTCGGCACCGATGAGCACAAGGAGTTCCTCGAGGTGGCGCCGTGGCTGATCGTCGTGTTCAAGCTGATGCAGCAGGACGACGGCTCTCTCGTGTACTACACCAACGAGTCGGTCGGCATCGCCGTCGGTCTCCTGCTGGCGGCCGCGCACCACGCTGGTCTCGCGACCCTGACCCACACGCCGAGCCCCATGCGCTTCCTCGGCAAGATCCTCGGCCGACCGGCGCACGAGCGCCCGTTCCTGCTCGTTCCGATGGGCTATCCGACCGACGACTGCACCGTGCCCGCCGCCGCGCTGGTCCGCCGGCCCCTGGCCGAGGCGATGGTGGTGGTGTGAGGCCGCTGTCGACCGGCGCCACCCGTTCGCCACACCGCTCTGCGCGCCACCGCCCGCTCGAGGCCGGGTTGCGGTCACCGGCGCGGATGCGTCACCGCAGGGAGGCCGCGTCCAGCATGCGCACGTCGAACAGGGTCGCCACCTGACTGCCGGACTGCGCTTGCAGGCGCAGAGTCACCTTCGTCTTGTCGCGCAGGTGGTCGGCAGGAATGGCGAGGTCCACGTCGAAGAAGCGTGGCGGATCCGAGCGCGTCACGCTCTGCGTCGCGATGCGTTCGCCGTCGACGAGGACGTCGAAGGTCGACGGAGTGCCGCGCCGGTCGTCGCTGTAGAAGGTCAGACGAAGGGTCATCGGCCGCTCCGGGTCGACCGCCAGTCGGTAGCTGAGGAAGCTGGTCGTACGGCGGCCGCGCCGCCCGAGGATGCGCTGCGCGGTGGTGCCGTCGCCGGCGGCGTAGGCGGCGTCGCCCTCGGAAGCCGCGTCGCCCGGACGCACGCGCGCCACCGTCGCCGCTTCCAGGCGCCGCGCCGCCTCGGCCGCTGCGGCCTCGGCGAGCTGCCGCTGCTGCCACTCCGCCGGCGTGAGCACGTCCCAGTAGATCGCGTAACGTCGGCGCGGCAGGCGGTAGAAGGGTCCGAGCTCGACGTCCTGCGCCCGTGCTTCGAGGTCGGAGGTCCGGCCCACGCCCTTGGTGCGGAAGCGCGCCGGCGCATCCTGCACCCGCTCGAGCCACGTCGTCGGGTCCATGCTCGGCACGACCAGCACCGGCGCCTGCGGCGCGGGCGTGTCTTCGTCGTCCTGGGCGCCGCGGTGCGCCTCGGCGCCGAGGTCGCCGGCCAGCACCAGCGGCCCCCAGAGCACCGCGGCGCGCTGCGGGTCGCCGGCGGCCGATTCGAGACGCAGCGTCTTGCGTTGGGTGACGGTCACGCGGTCGCCGTCCTGCCAGATGCGTCGCAGCTCGACGTAGGAGCTGACGTCGTCGGCGCGCGTGTACATCTGGCCGCGACGCCGGTCGCCGCGCACCGGCGCGGGCTGCGGCAGCTCGACCTCGTCGCCGTTCACCGCCACCGCGAAGTCCGCGGCCCAGTACGGTCGCCGCAGCATCAGGAGGAAGGCGCGCGGCGCCGGCAACGACACGACGATCTCGCCGGTGTCGCCCTCGGGGAAGTCGGTGTTCACCTGCAGTCGCACGCCGGCTGCGTCCCATACGGCCATCGACGGCACCATCAGGTTGACCCACAGGCGGTCGTCGTCGACGTAGTAGATGCCGTCGCCGTGCAGCGCGTGGCTCTCCATGCCGGTGCCGACGCAGCAGGTGAAGCTGTGCTGCATGTCCGCCCACTCGCGCTGCACGCCGCGGCCGACCGGAACCATGTACGACGTGGCACCGTCGTCGCGGTCGATCGACGCCAGGATGTGGTTGAACAGGGCTCGCTCGAGGAAGTCGGCATAGTGTGCGTCTGGCTGCAGCGCGAACAGACGGCGCGCCAGCTTCACCATGTTGTAGACGTTGCAAGTCTCGGCGGTGCGGCCGTCGAGACGCTCGCCGATGCGGTCGGCCGGCCCGAAGTACTCGTCCTTGCCGTGGCCGCCGGTGGCGAAAGTGTGGTGTTGCACGACGCAGTCGAAGAAGAAGCTGGCGGCGATCAGGTCGCGCGGCTCGCCCGTGCAGACGAAACGATCGACGCTGCCGAGCAGCTTCGGCACCTGCGTGTTGCCGTGCTTGCCGGCCAGGTTGTCCTGGTGCCGCTGCAGCGGCTCGGTGAACCCGCGGTGCTCGAAGCGGTACGACAGGTCGAGCCAGCGCCGGTCGCCGGTGTCGGCGTGGAGATCCACCAGCACTTCGTTCATGCCGCCGAACTCGGTGTCCAGCATGCGCTGCACCTGTGCGTCGTCGAGGCCGGCCAGGGTGCGCTCGGCCCACGTCGCGAACTCGATCTCGACGGCGAGCGCGGTGCGGTTGCCGGCGTAGCGGTAGGCGTCGCGCAGGCCGGCGAAGGTCTTGTGCAGCGTGTACCACGGCGACCACTCGCCGTTGAGGTCGAAGGCGTGCCCTCGGATCTCGCCGCGCGCCAGCCGCTCGAAGGCGGCGCGGCCCTTCTCGAGTGCGCACAAGTAGCCGTCGCCGTGCGCGTCCTGCACCTCCTTCAGCCCGGCGACGATCCGGTCGGCGCGTTCCTTGAAGCGCTCGTCGCCGGTGGCCGCCCACATCAGGCTCACAGCCGACAGGTAGTGGCCGGCGATGTGTCCGGTGAGGTTGCGCCCACCGCCGTCCCAGCCGCCGTAGGGCGCGGCGTTGGGCTGCAGGCCGGCCCGCTCGCGGTAGGGCGCGAGCATGCGGTCGGGTTCGAGCTGCAGCAGGTAGCGAGCATCGAGATCCTGTGCGACTTTGAGCGGGCCGCCCAGGAGGCGAACCTTGTCGAGCGGCAAGGGGCGGGCGCGCAGGGACACGAGGGCCGATGCTGTTGGGGGCTCGGCCGTGGGTGGATGGGCTGCTGGGGGCTGGGTTGCTGCGGGCTGGGTCGCGCCCCTGCCTTGGGGCAGGAGCACGGCCGCTGCCAGGATCAGACGGGAGAACGTGAGGCGGTTGCCGGGCACGACCGACAGAGTATGGTCTACCGCATCGCCGTGCCCGCCGGAGACGCGTCGACGTGGGGAGGACGGCTGCGGGAGGGGTTGACCCAGCGTTCAGCGGTGGAGCCTGGCTCCATCCGCGGCAAGGCTGGCTCGATGGCCGACGGCTCGTGTCGTCGCGCCATCCAGCGTTCAGCGGTGGAGCCTGGCTCCATCCGCTGCAACGCTGGCGCGATGGCCGACGACTCTTGTCGTCCGGCCATCGCTGCCTTCGGCGTCTCCGGATCGTGCGTCGCGCAGCCAGAAGTTGCGTGAATCTTGCCAGGGCGGCGCTGCCGGTTTTCGCCGCTTGCGCCGAACGACGGCCCGCAGTCGTGCGCTCGGGAGGCCGGCTCGATCGGGCTGCTCCGCCCGCCCGCGCCGAACGAGAATCACGATGACCCACCGATCCCTCCGCCTACCGATGACGTGCGCCGGCGTGCTGCTGCTGAGCATCGGCTTCCTCCCCTGCCGTCTTCTCGGCCAGACGCCGCAGCTCCTGGCTGACGTGCGTCCCACGCTGCGTCCCGCCGACTCGAGTCCGTACGACTTCGTCGCGGCGGGAAGCAACGTGTTCTTCACCGCCCGAACCTCGGCGTACGGCCGCGAACTCTGGCGCTGCGACGGGACCGCGACCGGTACCGTCCGTCTCACCGATCTGTCTCCAGGTCCGAGCGAGGTGCGGATCGCGCACCTGACGAAGGTCGGGACCGACGTCGTGTTCGTGGTGGGTGACCCTGCTGGTCCGCAGGACCTGTGGGCAAGCGACGGCACGGTGGCGGGAACCCGACGCGTGCAGGCCTTCGGCGGTTCGGTCTGGATCATCCCCGGCGAGGCGGGCGGGTCGGTGCTGCTGATGACGCGCGACGCTCTCTGGCGCACCGATGGCACGACGTCGGGGACCGTACGCATCGATGCCTTCCAAGGGGCCCTTGGCATCGTTGGACCCGCGGCGACGCTGGGCTCGAGCTGGTTCTTCCGCTCCGGGTCGGAGATCTGGCGCACCGACGGGACGGCAAGCGGCACGCAGAGGATCGACGCTGCGGCACGCCCCTTCGTCGATCCTGTCGTGGTCGGCGATGCCATCTGCTACGCCGGTGCGACGGGCGGCGTCAACTTCGTCGACGCCACTTCCCGGCGATTCGTGGTGCCGACCTCCTCGCCGGTCACCGAGGTCGCGACGGTGCCGGGGCGCGTCGTCTACGTCAGCGCCGGCGTGGTGCATGCGTTCGAGGTGGCGGATCTGCAGCCGCGCCAGCTCACCGGTACCACCGACCGTGCAGTTCAACTCATCGTCTCGGGGAGCCGGATCTACTTCCTGCTCCGCGACGCGACGCACGGCCAGGAGCTGTGGGTGAGCGACGGCACCAGCATCGGCACGCATCTGGTGCACGATGCCGAGCCGGGCCCGAACTCGCCGCAACACGACCTGCTCTTGCCGTATGCCGGTGGCTTGCTGCACTCGTTCACCAGGCTGTCCGGCACCACGCTGGTGTGGGTCGCGGACACCGTGCCGCCGCGCTTCCTTCGTGCCTTCGGCGCTCCGATCGTCTCGGCCGCGACGAGCGGTGGGCTGGCGTGGTTCGCGGCCGACGACGGCGTGGCCGGCCGGGAGCTCTGGGTCTCCGACGGCGGCGCAGGTACCCGCCTGTTCGCTGACCTCGAGACCGGCCTCGTCAGCGAGGGGTCGTATCCGGCGTTCTTCGTCGCGGCGGCGGATGCCATGTACTTCTCCGCCTACGACGACGTGCACGGTCGGGAGTTGTTCGTGACCGACGGCACGTCCGCGGGCACGCGCCTGGTGGTCGACCTCTGGCCGGGGCGCACCTCGTCGGATCCGGTTCTCCTGGGTTGGCACGCCGGCGTCCTCTACTTCGTCGCGCAGACGGCGGCGGCGGGGTATCAGATCTGGGGCAGCGACGGCACCGCCGCCGGCACGCGTCCGCTCGTCTCGTCGCCGAGCACGCTCTTGTTCTTGGCGAGGATGCGGCCGCTCGACGCCACGCGCGTGCTTCTCAACGTCGACGATCCGGTAGCCAGCGCTTCGGTCTGGGTGAGCGATGGTCGGACCGCCTCGTACCTCACCGACGTGCGTCCGATTTCCGACCAAGTGCGCGTCGGTAGCCGCGCCTACATCGCCGGACTCGTTGCGCCTGGCAAGTACGACCTCATGGTGAGCGATGGCAGTCTCGCTGGCACGCGCTTGGTAGTGAGCCTCAACGGCAGCCAAGATGCCGTGGTGGCTCCCGTCGCTGCGCTGGGCGAGCGCGTGCTGTTCACCGCCTTGATCGGCACCACGCACCAGCTCTTCGTGTCCGACGGCACCGCCAGCGGCACGCAAGCCTTGCTGCCCATGGCTCCCATCGAGAAGGCACTGACCGTCGGCGCGCGCACGTATCTGATCGAGGCTGCCGGCCCGAGCGCACTGTGGGTGACCGACGGAACGACGCAAGGCACCCGGCGCCTCGCCGACTTGGAGGGCGGCACCGCCAACCTGACCGCGGTCGATGGCCGAGTCCTGATCGGTACGACCCGCGGCGTGTGGACCACCGACGGGACCTCGGCGGGCACCGTGCGCCTGCGCGACCGCCAGCTGCTCGGCGCGTCCGCCGTGTCCGACGGACGCTTCGCCTACTGGCTCAGCCTCACGCCGAGCGGCATCCTCCGCTCCGACGGGACCACGGCCGGAACGACCCTGCTGCCGACGGCTGCCATCACGCCCGAGACGATCGGCCAAGCGGCGGGCCGCGTCTACTTCGGCGCCGACGACCTGCTGCACGGCAGCGAGCCGTTCGTGCTCGACACCGGCTCAGCTGCACAGGAGCTCGGAGTCGGCTGCGGCGCGCGCGCCGTGGTTCCCGAGCTCACCGGGTCGGTGCCTCTGCTCGGCGGGACGTCGCGGCTGCGGCTCGAAGGCCTGCCCGAAGCAGGCGTGGCCGCGCTGCGCCTGCAGCTTCCCGCACCTGCGCCCGTGTCGATCCCGGGCACGGCCTGCGTGACGTGGGGTCTGTGGAACGGACCGAGCGTGCAGTGGACACGCCCCTTCGCCGGTGGCCGCCTCGACGAGTTGCTGCCGATCCCCGGCACGCGCGACCTGCTCGATGCCGCCGTGCTGATCGAAGGCGTGGTCGCTTCGACCGCTGGCCTCGAGCTGTCGAACGGCCTGCGCTGGAGAATCGGCCGCTAGCCGACTCCGAGGCGGTTGTCGTGGCGCGTGCTTCGTCCGCAACACCCGCAGCAGCCTCGAGTTCCACCCCACGCGCTTCGGTGGAACATGCTGTGTCGTCGTGTCGCGGCGTGCGAGGGCGGGGCCGGTGGGTGCCGTCCTCCACCTTCGTGAAACACAGCCCCTGCTATGCTGCGACCTCGAGCGAGGAGGACTTCTTCATGCAAAGAGCGTTCGTATGTCCAGGGCCGGCGTTCCTCCTGTGCGCAGCCGTCTGCGCGCAGAAGCCACCCACGGTGCAAGACGTGTTCGCCGATCTGCCGAAGGAGCTCGTCTCGTTGGTGGGACGAATCTCCGATCGAGCCAGCCTCGGCGCCGAACTCGCGAGCGCGATCACCGGACCGCGTGGATCGTTGAGCGCCGGCCTGGCTCGCCTCCGCCGCGAACTCCCCGCTTGGCTCCAGGGAACCGACCACGAGGATCTCCTGCAGGCCAGCACCGGACGCGGGGCCGACGCCTACTGGTACTCCTTCACGTTCCTCGCCGCCGACCTCGACGCGGTGGAGCAGGGGGAGAACGAGCAAGGCAAGGTGCGCCACGACCGTGGCTGGCGCGGCGGCCGCCGCTCCTTCGATCTCGAGAAGGACGGCACCGTGTGCCACTTGAGCCAGGTCCGGGCGAGCTGGCGATCGGGCGTC
Source organism: Planctomycetota bacterium (assembly GCA_041398565.1). Taxonomy (GTDB): domain Bacteria; phylum Planctomycetota; class UBA1135; order UBA1135; family UBA2386; genus DATGPD01. The sequence continues at coordinate 259,208 of JAWKUN010000003.1, forward strand.
TACCAGCGTTCCGGCTACTACTGGCAACGGGGTGGATACCAAGGTCGTGGGATCGATTGGCTGGTGCCGGTCGTCGGCGCCGACGGTCGGGTGCAGGCGCACTTGCTCGTCTCGGTCTACTCGCACGACTACGACGTGTCCGGCCGCAAGGGGAAGGCGGCCGGATCGACGCAGCGGCAGGCAGTGCGCGACTGGACGCAGCGCACGGCGCGGATCGTGGACCGCGAGCGAGAGAAGCGCCGGGGACGCGCGTAGGTGCGCCGCGCGGCCGTGGACTGCGGCGGTGAGCCGCGGTGCTTCCTCTCCTACACCGAGACGGACCGCGGCCGCTACGACCTGGCCCGCAAGCTCGGCGTGCCCCGCGGGGATGGCGGAGAGTGGATCCCGGCTCGCCGCGCGTGCTGGTTCTTCGCGCCGCTGTCGGTTCCCTTCGGTGCCGACCTGGCGCACAGGATCGAGGGTGCGATCCAAGAAGCGACCGAGTTCCACCTGTTCTGGTCGCCGCAGGCTGCTCGGAGCAAGTGGGTCGACGACGAGCTGCGGTGGGCGTTGCAGCGACAAGCCGAGCTGCGAGACACGATGCCGGAGCGCGCGGAGACCTTCTTCCGGGTCTACCTGCTGGAGGACGATGCCGCGATGTCCTGCTGGCGTGCGCTGGTCCAACGTCTGGGGCAGGAGCCGCGGTTCGAGGACTGCCGACACCCGACAGCTTGGCCGTGGGAGTCGGTCCGATTCCTCGCGTGGTGCGGAGTCGCGGTGGCCGTCGTTGTGTCGGTGACCGTGGTCAGCCCAGGGTGGCTCGCGCACGTGATCGTCTACTCGGCCCTGGCCCTCGTCGGCGTCGCGGTCGGGATGCGCCTGTGGCGAAAGCTCGACCAACCGGCGCGAGCTCTGGTGGTGTTCCAGCTGGCGACCCTGTGTTCGTTCGACTTCCGGGCCTGGGCTCGATTGGGGAAGTTCAGCCACCCGACCTCTTTGGTCTGGATCGACAGCGCGGCGTACGCAGCGCTGGCCGTATGCCTCGTCGCGGCGCTGTTCTCGGCTCACCGTGTCGCGTCCGAGTCTCGGCGCCGCGCCTTGAGTCCGGTCTCGCTCACTGCGTCGTCGACCGCGGTCTACGCGGCCCTCGTCGCCTGGTACTGGGTGGTCGTGGCTGGGGAGCCGCGCGATGGGCCGGGGATCCGCTCGACCATCGAGAACGGTTGGGGACCCGACGCCAACTTCGCCAACCAGGTCGTGCAAACCCTCTGCTTCCTCCCCGATGTCGGCGGCGTCGACGCCGAGACGGCTTCGATCGTCGTCTCTCTCTACGCGCTCATGGGGCTCGCGAGCCTGGTCCTGGCCTTCGTCTTCTGGCGTGTCCGCTGGTCCGACCGCTCGCCCGACCTCGAGGTCATGGGCTGGACGTGGGCGGCGTGGCTGGCGGGGCTCGCGGCCGCGGTCTACATCGCGCTCGGTCCCTGGTGTCCAGGAGCCTGGCTGTGGCAGGGTGACACGCCAACATCGCGCTGGGTGGTGCTCTCGGCGCACGCATCGGTGACCGTCGCGGTGACCTGGCGCCACCTGCACCGTCGGAGTCAGGGGCTGCTGCCGACCGATGCGGGCCCCCTGGCGGCACCGCGATGACGACCTGACGACTGTGGACGTCCGCGCCGAGTCTCGGGTTCGCGCGACTGCGGAGTGGTAGCCGGGCCAGGAGTCGACCCGCCCTGAGTTCGGCCTTCGCTCCGTCTACCGGCCGAACACCAGGTGCAGGCCACGGGTGGTGACGGGTGTCACCTGCTGGTGCGCCGGCGAGGCCACTGCCTGCGCATAGAGTTGCTGGTCCGCCAGCTCCGCCGGCACGTTGGCGAACACCAGCCGCGCGACGCCGCTGCCGTTGGTCACCGCCGGCAGCGCCACGTCCGGGCTCACGTGCAGCAGGCAACCGGGCCAGAACGGCAGGTGCTGCGGCAACGCAACCGTGCCCCACTGTTGCTTGCTGGCGCCGAGCAGCAACACCGCGTTGCTGGAGGGCGCGGCGTGGTGCAGCTCGGCGGCGCTCGACAGGCCGGTGCGCGGCGGTCCCGACCAGGTGAGCCGCGGCGTCTGCTCGCCATCGCCGCAGGTCGCGCCGAAGGGAACGAACCGAGCAGCGTGGTCGTCGGGCCGAAACGTGTCGAGGAAGGCGGTGCCGGCCTCGCTGCCGGTGCCGGCGAGCACAGTCAGCGCCGTGTCGTACAGCGGATTGGTCGAGCGCAGCAGCAAGACCGAGCGCGCGTAGGCCTGGGTGCGGTCGCCGCGCGCGGTCGCGAAGAGAACGCGGCCGTCGGCACCGGAGCGCACTTCGGTGGTCGTCGTGGAGGTGCCGCGGCCGATGGCCAAGTCGTGCACGCCATCGCCGTCCCAGTCGGCGCCAGCGTCGATCGAGGTTGCACCGGCCGGAACGGTCAGCGTGCGCAGGACGCTGCCGGTGCGGGGCGACCACGCCTCCAGGTTGGTGGCGGCATACAGCCACAGGTCGCGGATGCCGTCGGAATCGAGGTCGCTGCCCAGCGCGACTTGCTCCACGGTGCCAGGAAGGGTTCGCAGGACGGAGCCGTCACGGCTGCTCAGCGCGGCCGGCGGCCGCAACCCAAAGGGTTGATGTCGGCGCAGCGCCGACCAGAGGGGGCCGCCGGCGCTGTTGTAGCTTGGAGCTTCCAGGGCTGCTCGGGCGTGGCCTGGCAGCTCTGTGGCAACGGAACAACACGGCCGAATTCGCGCCCGCCGCGACGATTCGCAGCCCTTGCAGCTCAGGATGTGCGTGGTGAGTAGCTCGCTCCGTCCGTCGCCGTCGAGGTCGTCGAGTAGCAGCAGCCGTGGCGCCCGGCCAGTATCGACGTGGCGGAGTTGGGCGCCGTTACTGCCGTCCAGCACGTCGACGCCGTCAGCGGCGGCAACGAACACGTCGTCGGTGCCGTTGCCGTTCCAATCGGCGCCGCTGGCCAACTGGTGGCCCCACTCCGCGACCGCGCGCTGGACCTGCCACAGCATCGCCGTGCCTTTGCGGGCGGTGACCGCGCCGGCCGCAGCGCCGAACTCGCTGAACACGGTCTCGCGCTGCATGTCGGCATCGACATCCCCGGCTGCCAATGCCATGCCACTGACCGGGGACAATTGGCCTCCGCCGCTCTTCATCAGGGTGCCGGTGGCGCCGGAGAACACGTCGGCAGCGCCGACGGTGGGTGCCACGGTGTCGTGTTGCAGGCCGACGCTCCCGTAGTCTTCGACCCCGTCGCGGTCGAGATCGCCGAGGCGGACCGCGCGCGTGGTCAGTTCCGGCCACCTTCGCGAGACCAGCACGCTGTGTGCCAGGCCCGACCGGCCATCGATCAGTCGCAGGTCGGTGCCGTAGATCACGATTGCGTCGTCGTAGCCGTTGCCGTCGCCATCGCCCAAGCCGGCCTGGGTGCGACCGTCGAACGCCGCGCCGTCGATCATCGTGCCGACACCGGTGTGGAGCAGAGGGCCCGGTCGGTTGCCGTCGCCGTCGAAGTGGTACTCGCCTCGACCGTGCGCCAGCCAGGATCGGTAGTTGGTGCAGATGCCGTAGGTCGGGTCGCAACCCCACGTGCCGTAGAAGGTGTGCAGTGGCACGCCCGTTCGGCCCGACACGATCAGCACCGACAGGCCGACTTGCCACAGGCCCAAGTCGGAGTAGGTGTGCACGGCGAAGTCCGCCCGCCCGTCGTGGTCGTAGTCGCCGACACTGGCCACCGCGGCGCCCGGCACGTTGGCGAACAGAGTGGTGCCAGTGCGCCCGGACAGAACGCGCGTGGTGGGGAGCGGCAACACGTCGGTGACGGCGACATCGGCGCCGCCATCGCCGTCGGCGTCGCCGATCAACACGGCGCCGGACGTCAGGTAGCCGAGGTTCTGGTCGATGATCCAAGCGCCGGTGCGGCCGGACAGGACGCGCCAGCGGTGGCTGGTCGTGCCGTCGACGAACAAAGCGTCGTCGTACCCGTCGGCGTCGACGTCGTGACCGGCGTCGAACCACACCGGTGCTGGTTGGTCGTGGAGCACGGCGCCGGTGCGCACCGCCACACAGCGGGCTCGTGCCTGGTCGACGATCCACAGGTCGGTGGCACCGTCGCGGTCGACGTCGCCGCCGGCGACCACCTTCACCACCGGCAACGACGAGAAGCTCAGCGTGCGGATCACGCTGCCGTCTCGCCCGGAATGCACGGTGGTCGTGCCCTGAACCGCGACTGCGAAGTCGGGGTGACCATCGAGGTCCGCGTCGGTGAGCGAGGCGAGGGCGTCGCGGTTCAGGTTGGGAGTGGGCAAGCTCAGCCGCAAACGCTCGGTCTGGGCTGTTGCGAAGCAAACGAGCGCCGCACTCACGAGCGCGGTGATGGCATCCGGTCGCATGGTCGAAGCGAGGCGGTGGCAGAGCGTGGGCGAGTGGGGTGTGATCGTCAACCGGGGGCACCCCCGCAGCGATCAGCACCTCGCCCACGGCGTGGCCGCATCGGTTGTTGGCTGCCGAACGCGGGCGACTTCACAAACGGGTGATGCTCAGGCCGTTGCTGGCGGCGAGACCGAATGGAGCGGTGGCGTCCAGGATCCACGCTTGGCTGACCAAGGACGTGCCGATCGCCATGGCGCCGGGCCAGCGCAATGGCAGGCTGGCGGTGCCGCTCGAGTCGGTGACGAGGGGGAACGCCAGGTCCGGACGCGGCACCAACTGGCCGCCGAAGAACGGGATGTCCAGCCGCCCGGCGCCGAGCCCGAGAACGCAGGGAGCGTTGACGGCAGCGTTGTGCACCACGAGAGCGAAGGTCTGGCCCGGCACGAGCAAACCGGCCCCGCGCAGGGTGGGAGCGCCGAGGGCGCCGGCCAGCGGGAACCCGAGGTCGCGGAAGCCGCGCGCCTTGCCGGGGAACACGCTCAGGGCCGGGTAGTACCAACCATTGGTCGGCGAGTTCGCCTCGACGTGCACCACCAGATCGTCGACGCCGTCGTGGTCGAGATCGGTCACGACCAGCGCCCGTGCGGGACGGCCGACGCCGTAGCGGCGCAGCCGTTCGAAAGTACCGTTGCCGGCGTTGCGCCAGTAGGACACGTCCTGCGAGGTGGGGTTCGCCACCATCAGGTCGAGCCAACCGTCGACGTCGACGTCGACGACGCGCAGGTTGTCGGTGCTACCGCTGTAGGTGCCGTAGTAGCTGCGCGCCGGCCGGAACGAGCCGTCACCGCGCCCACGCAGCACGGTGGCTCCGTCACCGTCGAGGTCGTAGCCGCCACAAAGGTCGAGGATGCCGTCGAGGTCGACGTCTGCCACGGCGATCGCTGCGACGCCTCGCCCGCTCGTTTCGGTCACCGGCGGTCCGAATGTTCCGGTCCCCTGGTTCAGGCTCACCTCGAAGTAGCCCTGGACGCCGGTGTTGGTCGCCAAGTCGACGTCGCCGTCCCGGTCGAAGTCACCCCCGGCGATCGCGGAAGCCACTGAGCTGACCGTGTGCGTCGTCGGCAGGCTGAACCTGCCACCGCCGAGGTTCTTCAGCACCAGCAGGTCGAACAGTGGCGCGGTCACCACGATGTCGAGGTCGCCATCGCCGTCGACGTCCAGCAAGGCGAGGGCGCCGTCGTCGCCGCCGCGTGCCTGCTGGCTGAGGGTCTGCGTCGTGCCGAACGCCCCGGTACCGTCGTTGAGCTTGAGGCGCAGAGAAGGCGAGCCGAGGCCGAAGCTGGTCTCCACCCACACCAGGTCCGGATAGGCGTCGCCATCGAGGTCGCCCACGGCGATCACTTGCGGGAACAGCGGTGTCGGGTAGTCGACGATCGGACCGAGGCTGCCGTCACTCCGTCCCATGCGCACGCTGATGCCGGTACGGGTCACGAAGTTGGCGCTGTAGCCGACGACGAAGTCGGTGTTGCCGTCGCGGTCCAGGTCGGCGCCTTGCACCTGGCTCGACGAAATCGGCGCCAGCGACGGATCGACCATGGGCGACAGCGTCGGCTGCACGAAGCCGGCATGACCGTCATTGAGGTATGTGCAAGCCTCCATCGAGTCGCGTGCGATCACGGCCACGTCGACGTCGACGTCCTGATCGAAGTCGCCGCAAACGAAGCGGAACGGGCCGGCGCCAGCGGCGTAGCCCCGCGCGGCACCGAAGCCGCCAGCACCGTCGCCGGGCAGTAGCGCCCACCAGCCGTAGCCGCTGGCGGCCAGGAGGTCGGGCGTGCCGTTGCCGTCGACGTCACGGAGCAGCATGCCGCCGGCGCCGTCCATCTCCGGCGCCAGTGTGATGCGCTGGGGCGCGCCGAAGGTGCCGTTCCCCTGGTTGCGGAACAGGTCGACGAAGCCGACGCCCGTGTTCACCGAGCCCTCGCCCGAGAAGAAGATGTCGACGTCGCCGTCGCGGTCGGGATCGCCCAGCATCACGTCCGGCGTGCGGAACAGCGAGCCGAGCGGTTCGGGCGTCAACGCCGTCGGCGTCGAGAAAGCACCGTTGCCGAGGTTGAACAGCAACGACACGCGCCGTCCCTCGTGGCCGACCACCAGGTCTTGCCGGCCGTCGCGGTCGAGATCGGCGACTTCGATGTCGTACGTGCCCGACGGCATGGCGATGACGTTGGGCGGGCCGAACGTGCCGAGCCCGGTGCCGAACACCACGGCGATCGAGCGGCCTGGCACGATGTAGTCGTCGTGCGCCACCGCTACGTCGACGTTGCCGTCGCCGTCGAAGTCGCCGGTCGCGATGCCGCTCGGGCCGTTGCCGCACAGGTAGTTGCCGGTGAAGGTGAAGGTGCGCGCTCCGTCGTTGCGGAACACCGAGAAGGTGTTTCCCTGCCAGAATTGGCCCGTGTCGGACAGCAGCACGTCGAGGTCGCCGTCGTTGTCGACGTCGGCGGCCTCCACACCGAGCGAGCCCAGCAGGATCGGGAAACGCAGCGGCACCAAGAAGCCGCCCCGGCCGTCGCCGAACAGCACGGACAGCTCAGGGTTGGGGTACCAGCTCACCGCGGCGATGTCGACGATCCCATCGCCGTCGAAGTCGGCGGAGGTCGCGTCCCAAATGGCGAAGCCCTTGGGGTAGACGTTGACCTCGTAGCCGAGCCACGGCAAGTCGTACTCGGGCTCGTAGTGCTGCGCGGGCAGGGTGGTCGGCAGGAGTGCGGCGGCCAGCGCCACCGGAAAGAGCTTCCTTCGCATGATGATCTTGTCGAGTCGAGACCGTCGGCGTCGCGTGCGGCCGGGGCCCTTGGTTCAAAACTGGGTGATGCGCAGGCCGTTGCTGGCGGCGTAGCCTTGTGGACCGAGCGGATCGACGACCCACGCTTGGGCGAAGAGGCTCGCGCCGGGGCGGATGCCGCCAGGCCAGTTGAACGCCAGCGTGCTGGCGCCCACCGGGTCGGTGACGATCGGCACGAGCAGCGCGGGCGACGGCACCAACGTGCCGCCGAACAGCGGCAGGTCGACGCGCGTTGCGCCGAGCGCGAGTGCCACGAAGGTGTTCGGCAAGGCCCGCCGCAGATGCAGCCCAAAGGCCTGCCGCGGTCGCGCTGCACCGGTGGCGCCGAGAGTGGGCAGGCCGGTCGAGCCGGCCAGAGCCGCGCCGACATCGCCGAGCCCGAGGCGTGTGTCGCGATTGCGCAGCAGGGTGATGGCGCCGCCGATGGGAGGCTCGGTGCCGATGTTGACGAACAAGTCCGGTGCACCGTCGCTGTCGAAGTCGGCGACCCGCACGCCGGTGACCGCGCCGCCGACGCCGTAGCGGCTGCCGCCGACGAAGGTGCGGGCGCCGCGGTTCTCGAAGATCTCGACGTCGTCGGCGCCGTAGCAGCCACCGACGATGTCGAGGTCGCCGTCGCCATCGACGTCCAAGTGATCCAGCCCGCCGACGCCGCCGTATTGCAGCGAGAACATGCCGAAGACGAAAACCGGGGCAGTGAAGTCGCCGTCGCCGTAGCCGAACGCGATGGTCAGGATCTCGCCACGGAACGTCGCACCGAACGAAGATCCGGCCACGTCCAGGTTGCCGTCAGCGTCGAAGTCCGCAACCGTCACGTGGTTGGTGCCTCCCATGCCGAGGCTGGTGACCAGCGGCGCCTGGAACGTGCCGTTGCCGTTGCCGAGCCACACCCGCACTTCGCTACCGGACGCGGTCAACAGGTCGGCGCGGCCGTCGTTGTCGAAATCACCCGGCACCACATGGTTCTCCACCGAAGTCGACGACGCGGCGAAGAACACGGCTGGGCCGAAGGCACCGCCCCCGTTGTTGGCGAGGTAGTGCACGCCGCCGGTGCCGTTCACCGCGCCGGCCACCACCAGGTCGAGGTCCCCGTCGGCATCGGCGTCGACGGCATCGACCTCGCGGCCGAGGCCGCCCAGCGTCAGCGGCTGTCGCCCACCGAAACCGCCGAAGCCGTCGGCGATGGCGACGTTGAGGGTGCTGTGCAAGAACACGAGGTCGGGGATGGCGTCGCCGGACAGTTCGCGCAGACGGATGCTGGTGACCGACCCGCCGAGTTGGGCCACCGAAGCGGCGGTGAAGGTGCCGCCGCCCTGGTTGGTGAGCGACGTGATCGTGCCCGACGCGGTGACCAAGTCGATGTCACCGTCGCCGTCGATGTCGCCGACGTCGGACTGGCTCGAAAACGCGGGTACCACCACCTGCGGCGGCAGCGCGAAAGAGCCGCCTTGGTTCTCGTGCACGCTGATGGTGAGCGAACCCGAGTTGACCACGACGATGTCGCGGTCGCCGTCGCCGTCCAGGTCGTCGGTGGCGATGGCGCGGGCCATCTCGCCGCTGCGGAACACTTGGGCGGCGCCGAAGCCGCCGAGGCCGTCGCTCGGGATGAGCACGTAGCCGTAGGCCGACGACTGCGCCGTGCCCAGGATGTCCGGCCAGCCGTCGCCGGTGACGTCGGCCACTGCGAAGTCGTACACCGTCCCGAATGCGACCGAGGTCGGCACGCTGACCGGGGCCCCGAGCTGACCGCCTCGGTTGTAGAAGACGGCGATGCTCGAAGTCAGTCCGTTGGACATCGCGCCGTACAGCACGTCCAGGTCGCCGTCACGGTCGAGGTCGGCGAGTTCGACGTCACCGTCGGTGATGCTCGCGAATCCGGCGGCGAACACGGTCGGGCTGGCAAACGCGCCCTGCCCCTGGTTGATCCACACCGCGAAGTCAGGACTGCCGTTGCGCAGACTCGCGACGACCTCGGGGCGGCCGTCACCGTTCAGGTCGCCCACCGCCACGCGTCGCGGCCGGAGACCGGTGATCGGCAGGTCGACACGCTGGCCGAAGGCGGCGGTGCCGTCGTTCCAGAGGACGCTCACGTCTTCCTCGTTGAAGCGGAAGTTGGCAGTGACCAGGTCGACGTCGCCGTCGCCGTCGAGGTCGCCGGCGGCGATGCCGGTCGGACCCTGGCCGGTGACGAAGCGACGCTCGGTGCCGAAGTTGCCGTGCCCGTCGTTGAGGTAGACCAGAACCGCTTGGCCGCTGGTGCCTTCGGAGCTCTGTGCGTAGGCGAGATCGAGGTCGCCGTCGCCGTCGAGGTCGGCGGCGACGACGTCCATCGTCTCGCCGCTCGCCGGCAGCACGTGCGGTGGCTCGAAGGTGCCGTCGCCGGCGTTGCGCATCCACGACACCTTGGGTGCCACGAAGTTGCCGTAGTGCGCCAGCGCGGCGTCGGCGCGGCCGTCCCCGTCGAAGTCGCCGAGAACGACCTCGTACGGCCGGTAGGCCTCCGTCGTGAGCTGGTCGCCGGTGGGGAAGGATCGGCTCGTCGAGGCCAGCCGCGAGGGTTGCGTTTGGGCGACCAGCGAGGTGGCGAGCGCGAGCGAGACGAACGGGAGGGCGGTCGACATCGTTTCGCGAGCAGTAGCGCAACGAGCGTGCCGTCCACGTGGCACCCCCGAGCGTTCGGATCGTGGACTGCGTTTCGGACGCGGACGGGCGGCCTCGGGATCTGCGCCCACGCGACGACCGGGATCCGGGCATGGCTTGCGGGACTGCGGTGGGTGAGCGGCTGCCGACAGAAGGCGTGCGCCGGCTTCGTGGGCCAGCGAGCCCGCGCCGGGTGCCGCCGCCCTGTCTTGTCCCTGGTTCGGCAAACGAACTTCGCGGAGAAGGTGCTGGTCGGCGCCAACCCAGGGAAAGACCTAGAATCCGCGTCACGCCCCCCTCCTCGGCGTCGCCTCAGTGTTCTCCGTCGCCCGACCTTCGAATCGACCTCGACTTGCCCGCGCGATCATGACAGACGCCGCTCTTCGGCCGAAGTTCGCCTTCGCTGCCGTCCTTCTCTGTGCCATCCAAGCCGGCATCGCTCAGACCAATCCAGTCTATCCAGGCCTGCTCACGATGGAGGTCTCCGACGACGGTGAGAACTGGTATCCATCCGTGGATGTGGTCGAGGCCAAGACGTGGATCTACCTGCAGGTCAGGGCGGCCAACGACGACAAGGCGACGTGGTACACCCTCGCCAGCGACGCCACCATCGACGCGAACTCGGGCTACTTCGGTCATCCCGACGCGAGCGAGGGCATGCGGTTGCCCCCGCCCCGGTCCTTCGACTCCTTCCTCAATCCGTTCCTCGTGCCTCGGAGTTCGAACGAGCCCTACGACAACGGTTCGTACCCCGACGTCGAGTTGAACCAGGTGATCGCTGTCTACTTCCTGCGCAAGGCGCTGTTCGCCGGTACCAAGCACGCCGACAACCCCGACGTGTTCGGCGACCCGCTGTGGGCGAGCAACGGATCGTCGATCACTCAGCCGTTCGGTGTGCTGCCGAGCTATGCGAGCTGCCGTTGGGATAGCGACATGCAAGACGGATGGGCGATCCACCGCTACGACGACGCAAGCGTCTACGCCTACAACTTGGAAGGCGTGATCCAGCGATGGACGTACTTCAAGCTCGCGTACGGACAGGATCCGGCCGGGTTCTTCGCTTCCCCCATCTGGACGCGGATCGAGACGTTCATCGAGCAGAATCAGCTCATGCTCACCATGCAGCCGTTCGGCGTGCGCAGCCCGACCTTCGACCCGAACGACCCGAACGTTCCCTACTTCGGGTCGCCGGACATCCCGCCGCGGCTGGCGCCCTATCCGATGGGGCAGGCGCCGACCTACACCGGCGGATTGCCGATCCGCATCCGATTCCAGGGTTCGACGAATCCGCAGTTCAACGATCGCGCCCCGACCTTCCTACCCGCCGGTGTGCTCGCCCTGCCCGTCGCCACCGCGCATCCGAACCAGGTGGTCGTCAACCACGCCACCGGGTGGGTGACCGGCTTGCAGGTGAGGCTGTTGCGCGTGGGTACGACGCAGCAGTACACGCGCGACACGGCGTGGGCTGGCTTCGGCAGGTGGTCGTTCGTGATGCCGAGCGTCCCCACCGGCGTGACCATGCGCCTCATCGGCTTCCGCTACCCGAATCCTTCGGGCGGCTACTACCCCTGGCAAACGCAGGGCACGGCCAACCAGGCGCAGTGGCAGATCGTGCCGTGACGTCGGGCGCGCGCCCCTTCGCCGAGTGCCTGGCGGCCGCCAGGTGTGGCGACCGCTCGGCCATCGGCCATCTCGCGGAGATGGCGTTGCCGCAGCTGCAGCGGGTGGCACGCGACTTGATCGGGCCGCTGCGCGCCCGGTATGCGACGTCGGACATCGTGCAGTCGTCGCTGGTGGAGGCGCTCAGCGCCTTTCCCGACTTCCGCGGCCACGACCGTGCCGAGTTCGTGCAGTGGCTCGTGCGCATGCTCGAGAACAACGTGCGCGATCGACGGCGTTTCGTGACCCGCGACAAGCGCACGGTAAAGCGCGAGACGACGAGCGGTGTTCTGGCTCTGCTGCCGACGAACGACAAGACTCCGTTCGGTCGCGCTGTCGATCGTGACGAACTGATCCGCGTTGCCGGCGCCATCTCCGGCCTGCCCAAGGAGCAGCAGCGGGTCTTGCACTACACGGTTCTGCGTGGTCTCAGCCATGCCGAGGCGGCGGTGCTGATGGACAAGTCCGAAGAAGCCTGCCGCGCGCTGCTGGCGCGGGCACGCGCGGGCTTGGCCGTGCGCCTGGCCAGGGGCGCCGGAGAGTGACCGGTACCGACGACTTCGACTGGGATCGCATCGAGAACGCGATCGAGCGCTTCTTCCTGCTGCAGGAAGAGGAGCCGGCCTCGACGGTCGAGGACGCGTGCGGTGGCGACGAGACCCTGGCCGCGCGGGTGCGGGAGGCTCTGGCGCACTTGCCGGCCTACGTGGCCGCTCCGGTCGGCGCGCTGCAGGAGGGCGCCCACATCGGCGACTACTCGATCCGTGAGCGGATCGGCCGCGGCGGCATGGGAACGGTGTACCGCGCCATCGAGCGGTCGCTGGGTCGCGAGGTTGCGCTCAAGCTGATCGACCCGCAGGCGTTGGCCCACCCGGGTGCCCGCGCTCGCTTCCGGCGTGAGGCAGAGATCACGGCTGCGCTCGAGCATCCGAACATCGTGCCTGTGTACGGCGTCGGCGAGTTCGAGGGGCAACCGTACCTCGCCATGAAGCGGCTGTCCGGGCCGACACTGGCTGAGCTGGATCGACCGTTGCCGCCGAGCGAGGCCGCGGCCATCGGCATCGCCGTGGCACGGGCCTTGGAAGTCTCGCACCTGCACGGCGTCGTGCATCGCGACGTCAAGCCGCACAACATCATCCTCGACCACGGGACACCCTACGTGGTCGATTTCGGATTGGCGCGCGCGCATTCGGACACCACGGTCACACAGGCCGGACGGGTGCCCGGCACGCTGCGGTACTTGGCTCCGGAGCGGCTCGAGGCCACCGGTGCGGCTGTGCTCGATCCACGCATCGATGTGTACGGCCTGGGCGTGACACTCTATGAACTCGTCGCCGGGCGGCCGCCGTTCGCCGGCACGACCCCGACCGCGCTGCTGCGCACGATCCTGGCGGGTGCGCCACGACCGCTGCGTCTGCGGCGCGCCGAGGCCGACTTCGCCACCATCGTCGGGCGGGCCATGGCGGCCGACCCGCGCAAGCGGTTCGCCACCGCAGCGGCGTTGGCCGACGACCTCGAGCGCTATCTGGCCGGCGCTCCCATCGTGTCGCGGCGCATCACCTTGGTCGAGCGAGCCTGGCGCAGCGTGCGCCGGCACAAGCGGGTCAGCGCCACGATCGGCGTCCTGACATTGGTCCTGATGGTCGTCTCGGGAGTTCTGCTGGTGTCGCGGCAGCGGGCGCGTGCCGACCGCGCGACGCGGCTCGGCGCGGCAGACGCGATGGCGGCGCGTCGTGACTTCCCTGGCGCGATGGCGACGCTGGCGTTGCTGGGTCGGAACGACCCCAGGGACGACGAGGTCGCCGCGCGGCTGCGGCGTGTGGAAGGCGAACAGGCACTCGACGATCTCCTCGTGCACGTCGCCAACCGCACGGTGAACGTGCCGCGCGCCGAGGTCGATCGCTTGTGCGCATCGGTGGTCGCCGGCACCTTCGCCGTGCCTCGCGCGCGCACCGCCAAGCTGGTGCTCATCGCTACCGTGGCGCACCACGACGGCGCGGCAGCCGCGCTCGAGCGACTTGCAGGCGAGCGGTCGGTCCTCGGGGACTCGCGCGCCGTCGTCGTCGTGCAGAGGTGGCTGGAGTCGTGGCTTGCCGAAGGGGTCGCCGCCTTCGACGGCCTGCCGGCGCCTGCAGCCGATGCCGAGTCCGACGAAGCGGTGCTCACCGCGGCGGTCATGCGCCTCGCGGGTCAGCAAGTGGCCGTCTGGTCGGCCGAACTCGAGCCCTGGGTCGGGCAGATGCCGCCGCCGCCACTGGTGCGTTTCATGCAGGCGATCGCGCTCTGCGACAGCGCGCGCGACCTGGACGCGATGCACGTCCTGCTCGGCGTCACCGACGCGACGCGGCCGCAGGCGCACGTCTGGCGCACGCTCGCCGGCGTCTACCTGCGGCTCGGCCGGCTGCCGCAGGCGCGCGCGGCACTGACACGGGTCACCGACGACGCCCCGGCTACCTGGTACTTCCGGCTGCAGCTGGCCTGCCTCGAGGCGGCGGCCGAAGGCCGGATCGAGCCCTTCGCCGCGTTCGGGGGCGTGCTCGAGACTGTGCGCCTCGTGCATCCGAGCGCCGAGGTCGAGCGCTTCGCTGCCGAGTACTACGGGTTGCATCCGGCCCGGACGCCGGCGGCGGTGGCCGACCTGCGGCGCCTGCTCGCCGATCGGACCGGCGATGCGTTCGGACGCGACCTGACGGTGGCGGCGATGGTGTTCGTAGCGGCACAGCGGCTACCGGCGCCAGCGTCGCTCGCGTCAGCGGACGAGATCGCACAGAACCGCACCTTCCTCACCACATACCGGCCGTTGGCCGAGCACGTCCGATACCCGCCGGCGCGCGTGTCGGCGCTGACCTGGATCGCCCGAGCACTGTGCGCCGTGGCGGCCGAGCCGGCTGACGCCGGCGGCGGCGCGCAGGGCGTGGCGATCCCGCCGCAGTTGCTGGAGGGATTGGCGCTGTTCGAGAGCCTGGTGGCCGCGCAACCGCGAGCGCGAGATGCCGTGATCGAGTACGGCGACGTGGTCGTGCGCAACTTCGAACGGCTGCCCGACGCACCGCGCTACGCCCATGCCAGTGCAGCGCGCATCGCGGTGCGCGCGCTGCTGCGAGCGCAGGACGACGGCGAGCTGCGGCTGGACGACGTCGACCGCAACCGCGCCATGACCGTTGCTTGGCAACTCGCACGGGTCGCCTTCGACTGGAACGACGTGAGACGGTGGGCGACCCGCCTGCTGGCGGAGGCACAGCTCGACGAACCGTACGCGAGCTATTGCCGCGAGTCGTTGGCCGACGCGCGTCAGCAGCTCGGCGACCAGCGCTGAGACCTATGGCTCGTCCGCCAGGCGCACGCCGCGGACGCGCAGTTCTCGCGCCAGGCGCAGGAGCGCGCGACCGAGCAGCTGGCGAGTCGCCTCTTCGCTGCGCCCGAGGACATCGCCGATCACGCGATGCGGCAATCCCACGACGCGAGCCAAGGCGATCACCTCGCGGTGTTCTTCCGAGAGCGCGGCCAGCGACTCGTTCAACGCAGCCGTGGTCTCGGCTGCGATCGCTTCGTGACTGGGCGTGAGCATCGACGCGATTGCGGCGGATTGCGCCTCTTCGACCGCGACCTCTTCGCGCGTCGGGTCGCGCATTTCTCGCTGATGGTGCCGGACCTTCTCGCGCAACTTGTTCAGTGCCGAGGTGAACAGCCAAGCCCGAAAGCGCTCTTCGCCGTGGAAATCGAAGTCGTCGCGCGCACCCAGGATCTGCCGACATACCGACTGCACCACGTCGACGCTCGCTTCTCGCAGGCGCAGTCCAGGGCCCAGTCGGGCGCGCACGAAGGCGTGGAGCTGCGGCAAGTACTGTTCGAGCAGGTCATCGAGCGCCGTGCGGTCGCCCGCGCTCGCTTGTTGGAACAGGTCCTCGGTCCGAGGATCGGGCTGGCGATGCACCCCCCGAGCATATGCGACCGGGGCGTCCTGGTCGGATGCCCCGCTGGGACCCCCTTGGCGGCCGCAGGAGACGGGAGTCCGTCGCGCCGATGCGACTGTGACATTGCTTCGGAATAGACTGCACTCCGTGGCCGAGGCACCTCCTTTCGTAGCCCCTGGCGGAGACTCGCCCGCCGATCGCCTCCCCGCCGAGATCACCGACTTGGCGTGTGCGCGGCTGCTCGCCGAACCCGCCGAGGCGGAGGGAGCGGTGCTCGCTGAGTTGTGCAACACCTACCCGGAACACGCCGCCGGCTTGCGCCGTCTGGCGGCAGAACTGCGCGGCGCCGACCGCATCCTGCGCCTCGGGATGGTGATGCCTGTGGAGCCCGATCCTGTCGAACCCGATCCGGTCGAGATGGGCCCCTTTCGTGTCGAGCGGAGATTGGGCGAGGGGGCGTTCGGCATCGTCTACCTGTGCATTCAAGTCGCGCCGATCGAGCGACGTGTCGCGGTCAAGGTGTTGCGCCCCGGAGCGGGCAATCGGCAGACGTTGGCGCGCTTCGAGGCGGAACGGCAAGTGTTGGCGCGCATGAGTCATCCCGCCATCGCCAATGTGTTCGATGCCGGAGCACTGCCCGACGGGCGCCCGTTCTTCGTGATGGAGTACGTCGAGGGCAGCTCGATCACCGCGTTCGCCGATCGCCGGCGGCTCACGATCGGCGAGCGGCTCGACCTGTTCTTGGCGCTCTGCGACGGCGTGTGGCACGCCCATCAGCGAGGGGTCATCCACCGCGATCTGAAACCGTCCAACGTGCTGGTATCCGAGTCGGGCGAGCCGCAGCCCAAGATCATCGACTTCGGGCTGGCCAAGGTGCTGCGTCCACAGGCCACCTCGGGCGTGCAGGTCACGGAGATCGGCGGCGTGCTCGGTACGCCGGGCTACATGAGTCCCGAGCAGAGCGACGGTCAGCACGACGACGTCGATACGCGTTCGGACGTGTTTTCGCTCGGGGTCATCCTGTACGTGCTCCTCACCGGCGAGATGCCATGGTCGCAGGGCACGGCGCAAGCAGACACGGCGCCGACCCGACCGAGTGCGCGCTTCGACAACCGGGAGACCGGCAGCGAGGCCGCGGCCCAGCGGGCCCGCGAGCCGCGGCGCTTGCACGCGCAGCTGTGCGGCGATCTGGATTGGATCACCCTGCGTGCGCTCGAGCGCGACCGCGAGCGCCGCTACCAGTCCGTACGAGACCTCGCCGAGGACCTACGGCGCCACATGCGGTCGGAGCCGGTGCTCGCCGGCCCGCCTTCGCGACTGTATCGCCTCCGCAAGCTGGCGCGCCGCTACCGCGTGCAGCTCGCGGCGGTGGCCGCCGTGCTGCTGTCGCTCCTGCTCGGTCTGCTCGGCGTGGCGCGGTACGCGCGCCGAGCGCACGAGAACCTGCAGCGCTTCGAGACCCTGGCGATCGGCAGCCGCCTGGCACTCGCACAGTCGCTCGCCGGGCGGCTCTACCCGCCCTGGCCGGAGCTGCTGCCCGACATCGAGCGGTGGCTGCGCGAGCACGGTGAGCCTCTGGGCGCGGAATTGCCGCGCTTGCAGCGTGCGATCGAGGAGCTGCGGGCGCAGGCCGTGCTGTCGCGCGACGTCGTCGAAGCGGCGACGCTTCGGCCGATCGCTGCCGAAGTCGAGAAGCGTCGCGCGACGATCGCCTACGTCGACGCATTGCTCGCCCATCCCGACTTGCAAGCACCGGAGCGCGAAACGCTGCGAGCCACGTTGCTCGATCAGCGCGATAAACAGCTCGCCGCGCTCCCTGCGCTCGAGCGCCTGCAAGAGGAAGGTCGGACTTGGCGGTTCGGCGACGCCGGCCAACAGTTCTTGCACGATACGTTGGTTCGGTTCGCCGACGAGCTTCGTCGCTTCTGCGAAGACGAGGACGCGCCGTTGCAGGTGTTTCGTGGCCAGCGCCAAGACATCCTCGATGGGATTGCTGACTTGGAGCGTCGACAGGAGGAGTGGCAACGGGTGCGCGAGGATATCGCACACGACCCGCGCTACCGTGGCCTGGACCTGCTGCCACAGTTCGGGCTGGTTCCCCTTGGTCGGGATCCCGAATCCGAGCTGCAGGAGTTCTACCACGCCCGATCGGGAGCCAAGGGCGGACCGCTGCCGAAGCGTGGAGCCGACGGGCACCTGGTGCTGGACGACAACGCAGGGATCGTGTTCGTGCTGCTACCTGGCGGGACCACCTCGGTCGGCGCGCAGGGCAGCGACCCGGGCGCGCCGTACTACGATTCGGAGGCCAGGACAGCCGAATCGCCGGTGAACGAAGTGACGCTGGCGCCATTCTTCTTCAGCAAGCACGAGCTGACCCAGAGCCAGTGGTGGAGCTTGACGGGCACGCTTCCCAGCCACTTCCATTCCAAGACAGTGACACCGGCGGGGCGCGAGATCACGATCCGTCACCCCGTCGAGAACGTGACGTGGTCCGAGGGTCAGTTCGGCCTGGCCAAGCATGGGCTCGATCTGCCCACCGAAGCGCAGTGGGAATACGCGTGTCGCGCGGGCACGACGACGACCTGGGCCACCGGCGACACGCCCGAGTCGATCGTCGGATCGGCCGACATGCCGTCGTTGGGCGAGCGTGCCGCCGACACCGACAGCGGTGGGAGCTGGCACGCTTCGGTCGGCAGCTTCCGTGCGAATGCCTTCGGGATCCACGACATGGTCGGCAACGTCGCCGAGTGGTGCCGGGACAGCTTCAGTTCGCTCGCGTATCTACTGCCGCCACGAGCTGGCGACGGGCTGCGCCCGGTGCCAGAGATGCAGGCACGCGCCGTGCGCGGCGGAGCCTATGACGCGCTGCCACGCTCGGGTTCGTCCGCGGTCCGGCGCCCGGTGTCCTTCAACACGCGCTCGGACAACATCGGGTTGCGTGCGATCCGGCGGGTGGAGCTCAGGGGCACGACGAGCACTCCGATGCGACGTTGAGTTCGGTCACGTCGGCGCCGGCGGACCGAACGCTCCCGCCGTGCGCACCGACCAGTCGGCCGGCGCGTCGATGATGCGGCGACCGGCCGGAGTTTCGCCTAGCGCCGCAGGAGCCGGGCCGACTCCGCTCGCCACCACATCGCGAAGAACGGGAAGCGGCGGCACAGCTCCGCGTGCGCCTGCTGCGGATCGCCGCTGCCGCGACAGCCGGCGATGAAGGCGAGCAGCATCTGGCGGAAGGGTTCCAGGCCGCCCGACGGCAGGGACGCCAGGCCGCCCGAGGGCGGGGACGCCTCGAACTCGGGCGCCTCGAGGTGCGCGCTGGCCGCGCGCAGGTGTTCCTCGACCTCCGGGCCCGCCGCGCCCAGCGCCATCTCGACCTCGTCGTTTGCGAGCACCAGCCGCGCGCGCGAGCGCAACCGCCAGGAGAGGTCCGCGTCGGCGACCAGTTGCTCGGCCACGGGCACGATGGCCTGCCATCGGCGCGACCGGGTGCCCCCGGGCCCGGGGTTGAACGGCCCCCGGTTCCGCGCCGCCGTCTCGGTCGAGTTCAAGGCGAAGGACATCAGGTCGTAGCGCAGGCGCAGTTCGGCGGCATCGTCGGCCAACAAGCGCGCCGCGTTGGCTGCGTGCGGGCGGATGGCGACCTCGAGCCATGGCGTCTTCAGGTCGCTCCAGACGAAGTCCTTCTTCGCCTTGGTCTTGCCAGCGGTGTCCTTCTTTGCGGCGTCCTCCTTCGCCGCGGCGCGCGCCTCGAGCACGAAGCGCGCGCGGATCCGTCCCGGCTGCGAAACTGCGTCGAGGTCCCACAGGTCGACTTCGAAGGTGAAGCCCTCCTTGCCGTCGATCCTGCGGCCGGCCGGCGAGGTGATGTAGCTGGCCGGGTGCCAGGCGCGGCGTCGCGGCGTCGGCTCGACCGGCTCCCAACCGTCGCCTTGCGCGCGCTCGACCTCGAACGGGAACAGAACGTGGTCGCCACGGACGTACTTCGGGCGCACGAACACGTCCCCCTTGCTTCCGGTCACCCGCAGCGCGCACCGGATCGGGTCGCACTGCCACGACCAGTTGGCGGCGGCGCTCAGGGTGGCCTGCGCGCCGACTTCGAGAGCGACCGCCGTCGCGTCACCCTGCGCCGGGAGCACCACGACAGTGGCGCCGAATGCGAGCGCGGACGCGAGAGAGTTGCCGAGCATGCGCGAGACCATAGCACAGCCCCGCGGTGTATCGGCGCGGGTTGCACCGGCGCGGCGGCGGCGCTTCCGTACCGGATAGGGACGTTCTCTCGGAGGTGCGTGGGGCGGCCGTCTGCACTCCCTCGGTGTGACTCCGAGAGGCCGTGTCACCGCAGGGCGAAGGTGACGGCGAAGACGACACCCACGAGAGCTACGGCTACGGACAGCGCCAGCAGCATTCGGCGGCGTCGACGTTGCTGGTACTTGCCCCAGCCGACCGGGTCGAGAAAGTGGCGGTCGTCCGCAGCCAGACGCACCGCACCTCCGTCCACCAGACCTCGGAGGCGCCTCTTGTCGAAGGCACGACCGAGTGACAACTCGATCGCTGACTCAGGGGTCAGCGCCCGAGCGTCTGCAAGCTGTCGACGGATCCGCTCCTCGGCTCGGCGCATCGCGACCACGACCACGAGGGGCATCAGACTCGGAATCAAAGCGCCGGCGCTCATCACCTCGCTCCTCGGAAGCGTGTTCCAGAAAAGGTCGGAGCCGATTCGAAGGAAGTCGCGGGCGAGGCTCCGCCATGACAGCAGGCAACGCGCCCGTTCCCGGAGTGGATCATGCCGAACGAAGCCGCCGTGATGCGACAGGGGGAGCCAACCATGGGACGGCCCCGGACTCGCGCCGGCGCGCGCTCACTCGATCACGACCCGCAGCGCATCCGACAGGTCGAACCGGAACGTCGCGCAGGCCGGCGTCGTCAGGTCGACCGTCACCCACTGCTCGATCAGGGGCACGCCGCGCAGCGGCGAGCTGGCTGGGATCGGCACCGGCAGGCTGGCTTCGCCGGCGGCCGAGGTTGCCATCGGCAGCATGATCGCCGACAGCACGTCCGGCACGAGGTTGCACGTGCCGCACGGGAACGGGCTCTCGCTGGCGGCGACGACGAAGATCGTCGGCGCGTTCGGCAGCGCGCCGACGAGCCGGTGGGCGAACGCCGGGTTGGGCGAGCGGGCACACGTGGCGTGCGCGACGCCGCCGGCGCCGCAGCCGCCACCGCGCGAGGTGACGAGACCATCGTCGGCGTGGAAGCGCTGCGCCACGATCCCCACGCCCACACCGACCAGGAGCGCGTCGTCGGCCGGACCCGAGCTCTCGATTTTGCCGCTACCCGCGGGCACCGAGACTCCCAAGCTCGGCCGGAGCTGCCCCTCGCAGTCGGTGCAGCCCAGCAGGTCCACGGAGTGTGCGAACGCGCCGAGGTTCGCGTAGCCCACGACGCAGCTCTCGCCGGTCCACGTGACGGACGGCTTGTCGCCGAAGCTCGTGAAGCTGAGGAACGAGACGGGGGTGGCGGGAGTGATCGTGTTCTGGCTCGCCGAGTAGCGCAGGCCGCGAACATGGATCCGGTTGGTGTTCTCCACCCAGGCCGCGACCCAGTTGGTGCCGTCACCTCCGATCGCGGGCCGATCCTGGATCAGAGGCGTCACCGAGACGACCTGTTCGGGCGTGACCGCCTGGCCACTGTTGTCGAGCATCCGGGCGTGGACCTGAGTCTGCCCGGCGATGTTCCTCAGATACACGATGGCGTAGCGCCCGCCGGCCGCGTTGGTGCGCGACAAGGACGGTTTGTCGGCCTGCTGCGACACCGTTTGGGTGGGCCCGACCGTGAAGACCGGTCGACCGCTGGGATCGACAGTCACACGCGCTGCCTCGACGTTGCCGGAGGGGCCGCGCCACGCCAACAGGGCCAGCCCAGGGCTGAAAGGATCGCCCCCGCGGCTGCCGCCGATCATCGCGAACGACGCGATGCCCAACGTCATCGAGAGCGATCCTGCGACGATGGCGCCGTCGCCGGCCTTGACCGCGCGGCCTTCGATCACGGTGCCGCCGTTGACGTAGACGACGACGAACACGTCCTTGGCATCGATGTTGGCAACCTCCGGTGAGCCTCCGGCAGTCGCAGACAAGATCAGCCTCGTCCCCAGTGGGATCCCGGTCGCGCTCACCCGGTGGGCGTGCACGCCGGGGCCCGCCGACCAGACCACGAGGTAGACGTCGTTCGAGACGTCGTAGGCGACGTTCGGGTTCGTGTCCGTCGTCAGGCCGGTCACGGTGAACGCGCCGCCGAGCAGTGGATCGAGGGTGAGCGGCAGCGCCGCGGCGTCGACGAACGCGGCCGGCAGGACCAGCTCGAGCGCGTTGTCGGAGGCGCGCACGCTGCCCTCGACCCGCGCGCCATGGGCGTCGATCCCGACGACGCTGCCGAGGCGGAAGCCGCCGGCCCCCGGCCGTTCGAAGCGCAGACCCGCGCGGTCCAGACTGATCTCCAGCTCGGTCGTCATCTCGAAGCGCACGACCAGGTCGCCGGTGCCGGTCGGCCGCTCGTGGAACACGAAGCTCTGCTCGACGCCGTCGACGCCGACGTCGTAGCACTCCGTGACGAGACCGCGCTCGTACTCGACGCGGCAGGCGTGGTTGGCAGCGATGCGCGGCGTGGCCGACATCGGTGCCATCGCCTCCCCGCGCCCGAGCGACTGGAGCCGGAGCGTCAGCGCGTCGTTCGCCTGCGCAATCGCCGGCAGCGCCGGGTGGAACTCGACGCCCCACGGCTCGAAGCGGATCTGGTAGCCGTCACCGGCACCCCAGAGCACACCGT
Organism: Planctomycetota bacterium; assembly: GCA_041398565.1. GTDB lineage: Bacteria > Planctomycetota > UBA1135 > UBA1135 > UBA2386 > DATGPD01. Next base: position 281,466 of record JAWKUN010000003.1, read on the forward strand.
CGACTTCATTGACGCCGGCCGTACGGCTGAGCGACACCGCGAGAGGTGGAACGGCGGGGACGACTCCCTCCTGGGCTGCCGCACCCAGCGCCAAGCCGAGGAGGACGACGACGGGCAGGCAGTGGCACGGGGTAGGACTCATGGCTCCTGTGCGATGACTTGCCGTCGGCGGCGTGACGGTGTTTCGCGGAATTCGTGGGCCGCAAACAGGGGCGTTGGCTGCCCCGGGCGCCGCATGCGCGAAGCGCATGGGCGGTATCGCCGCTCACAAGGTGCCGACCGCGCCGGTCAGCGTCCGACGACGAGTTGAAGACCGCCGGTCGCGCTCAGGCCGAGGACGGGACCCGTGGGATCGGCGACGAAGGCCTGCGCGAACAGGGTCGCTCCCACCAGGATCGGGGCGTACGGCACGGGGAACGTGAGGTTCGCGAACCCGGCGGCGTTCGTCGCCAGCGGCGTGGTCTGTGCGAGCCGCGCAGGGTCGACGAGCAGGTCGCAGCCGCCGCCGAGGGCGATGCGCGCCGGGCCGGCACTCACGAGCAAGACGGCGCCGGCGTTGCCGCGTGCCCGGAGCAGGTCGAGCCCGAACCCGGCGTGGCCCAGGAACGGGTCGCCGAGCGCCTGTAGCGCGGGCACTGTCCCGCCGCCGCAGCCGGCGCCGTAGGCGGCCGACGTCGCGGTCCCACCGTCGGCGAGCACCCAGGTCTCGACCTGTGTCGCCGACGGTGACGGCGGCGGCATGACGGCCACCCGGGGCACGTACACCGCCCGGCCCCAACGTTCGTCGAAGGCGATGGGGGTTTCGATCGGCGCGGGGGAAGGCAACGGCGCGAGCGGCGTCCATGTGCTCCCGCTCCACTCCCAGGCGTCGGGCGGGACGATTCCGTATCCACCGCGCACGACCACTCGTCCGCGAACGCTGTCGAAGTACATCGCGTGCTCGCTGCGCGACGACGGCGACGACGGTGGGTTCATCCGTTGCCAGTTGGTGCCGTCCCACTCCCACGTGTCGCCGAACGTCGAAGCCAGGTCGGTGCCGCCGAACATGACCACGCGGTTGCGCCGCGCGTCGTAGGCCATGCCGTGGCCGCTCCGCGCCGGCGGCCGATTGATGGGCGAGACGGCGACCCAAGCTGTCGAAGTGCCGAGGTTGCGCAACTCGTAGGTGCCGTCAGTGACGCCGGCGCCGTCTGTCCCGCCGAACATGATCGCTGACGCGACGCCACGCCACTCGGCGGCGGCGGGCGAGAACAGCGCCGGTGCGCCCTGCACGCGCTCCCAATCGGCGCCGGTCCACAACCACGAATCGCCGACGCGGCTGCCGCTGCCGGTGCCGTACCAGCCCCCGCTCACGACGATGCCCAACGATGTCGCGGTCATGGCGTGCCCGCGGCGGGGAGTGGGCGCGTGCGCAGGTTGGCGTCGTTGCCAGCGCGTGCCGTCGAAGGACCACGTGTCATTGGTGTCGGCGGATCCGACGAGGCCGCCGAACAGCAGGACGCTGCTGCCCGGGCCGTCGTAGGCCAGCGCATGACCTTCACGGCTGCTCGGCACGTCGCTGACCGAAGACCATTGCGAACCTTGCAGGTAGTACAGCGCGCCCGCTGCTCCGAGGGCCGCGACGCCGTGCGCCCCCGCTTCGGCGAAGGCGCGCAGGCCGTCGGGTGCCCAGGTCTGGTTGACCCACTGGGCGCCGTTCCACTCCCGCATGAGGCTCGAGTCGGGGTCGACCCAGACGACGCGCCCCCGCCCCGGTTCGAAGGCGAGCAGCGGCTGCGCGCGTGCGGGAGTGCGATCGCCGTAGGCTGTCAGGGTCGAGCCCCACTCGACGGTCGTGACGTACTGACGCTGGCTCGCCCAGCTGAGGAACAGCACGCTCTGCCGGGCGGCGTCGTAGGCGGCGGTGAAGGGGAAGGGGACGCCCGCCGGCGCCGTCGCCGCTGGCTGCCAAGTCGTCCCGGTCCACTCCCACAGTTCGACGCCCTGCGTCGTCACACCGACCCACACGACCTTCGCTCGCGCTCCGTGCCAGAGCAGGGTGCCCGCCAGTGGGCCTGGCGGGCTCGTGATCGGTGTCAGGTTGCTCCACTGACGTCCGTCGAACGCCCAGGTGTCGAGTGAGGTCCGACCACCGTAGAACAGCAGGCGCTGGCCGACGCGATCGAAGGCCATCGTGCCGGGTCCCGGTGGAACCAGGGCACCGCCTGCGTCGATCCAGGTGTTCCCGTTCCACTCGACGTGCGGATGCACAACGCGACCGAGCGACACGACGCGATCGCGGGCGGCGTCGTAGGCGAGGGTGTCGCCGCCGCCGAAGATCAACTCGCGGCTTTGGCTCGGCGCGGGCTTGGAGAGAGACAGAGCGCCGGGGATGAGGGGCGAGAGCAGAAGAAGGCGACCGAGGGCGGCGGTCCGAACACAAAGCGCTTTCGTGGACACTGGAATCAAAGGGTCGGGGAAAGCGGGGGTCTCACGGCACGTTGAGCGCTGCCGTCGCGCCAGTCAAGGGGGGGCGTGCTCGCGATGCTCGGCAGCCGTCTTGGATGTGATCGCCGGTGCGACCGCTTCCGGAAGGGTCGTCGGCAGCCGAACGCGTTGGTTGGCCCATTGGGCCAGACCGCCGAAGTGCGTCTCCAGCCCGGCCGTGTGCACGACCTCGGTGGGGGTGTGCGCGCTCGGATCGAGGATCACACCTTTGGGTCGCGACGCGACTGCCGACGAACGACCGGTCGTTCGGTACCGTGAACGAGAGTCGGCCGCGCCGGCTCGAGTGGATCCCGATCGAGAAGATGACCGCGATGTTCACATCGAGCGTGCACGTGCCCATGCCGATGAACCCAAGCGACATCGACGCGTGGCGGAAACCGACGTCGATTGCGCCCACGGTGACCGGCACACCGACAGCGATGCGCACCCACCGCGCGGGGTCAGTCGCCGCCGCCGCGCACCGCCGACTGCACCGGCACCGGGCACGACCCCAGCGCCGAGGCCTGGAACAGCCACGGCGTGGCTGGAATGCCCGGCGGCACCGCCAGCGACAGGCGAACGGTGCCGGCACTGTCGGCCAGCGCCGCGAACAGCAGGTGTTGATGAATGGGCATTGGCAGCGACAGGCCGAGGTCGGCGCACCACGAGGCGATCGCCACCGCGAAGCGGCCACGCTGCACGGCCAGGAGGATCACGGCGATCTCGTTCGGCTGCAGGCCGCCGACGGTGAACGTCACCTGCTGGCCACGCGGCAGTGCGCGCGGCGCCGCCAGACCGAGGCGCGGCGACGACGCCGCGCCGACCTCGGCGAGCAGGCGCAGGTAGGCGGTCTGGTAGCTCAGCGAGCACTCGGTGATCTCCCAGCTGTTCTGCGGCCACGAGGTGTTCCAGTCCTTGTAGCTCTTCAGGATCGGCTGCTGCTGCGGTGGGACGATCACGCCGCCGAACGCGGGGTCCGGGGCGTAATGCGGGTTGACGCCCCCCGTCAGGTAGCCGGGTGGCGGTCCGTAGGGTGACGTCGACGCGTTGTCCCAGGGCGTGCCGTCGGCGAACCAGGCGTGGTACGTCTCGTCGACGCTGCCCTCGGCGCCGAGCCCACGGGCATGGGTGAGGAAGGTCAGGCCGAGCGGGTTCACGCCGTGCAGGTAGTGCAGCGGGCCGGTGGCGGCTTTGCGGTAGAGGCCGCTCCGCGTCGGGTCGAGGCCGAGGCGCAGCGCCTGCGCGAACATCACGCCACGCAGGGCCTTCACCCGGTTGCTGCCCCACACGTGGTCTTGGTCGTCGACGAACGCGCGGTAGGCGTCGTCCTCGGCCAGCACGCGGCCGAGGTTGTTGCCGGCACCGACGAGCTGCGCGAACTGAGCGAGAATGCGATCGGCCACTGCCGGCGTCGCCGCCGGCGCGGTGGCGTAGGCGAGCAGCGCGTCCTGCGCATCGTGTTCCCACTGACTGGCCCAGCCCCATTGGAACAGGTGGGTCTCGGCGTAGTGGGCATCGACGTAGGCGCGGAGCGCCGGATCGCCGCTGTCGCGGAACATCCACACCGCGGCGCGCAGGCGGTTGACGCTCTGCTCGTAGGCGGAGTCTTCGGCGGCAGCGCTGGCGAAGCCGGCGTTGTCGTAGGTCGAGGGCGTCGGGTGGGCCTGCAGCCAGGTCCAGGCGAGCTGTGCTGCGGCGCGCAGGACGGAGGCGTATGCGCGTGTACTCGCCAGTGTGTCGTAGACGGCGGCGCCGTGCGCGAAGGCGCCGCAGGCCGAGGCGGTGGCCGACGCGGTCACCGGCGCGTAGCGCCGCGGCGCGGCATCGGTGCTCGGCGGGCTGGCGGCGGCGAAGTCGGTCACCGACACCTTGTGCAGCACCGAGCCGTCGCTCAACTGCATGTGCAGCAGCCACTCGAGCTCGACCCGCACCTCGTCGAGCAGATCGGGAATGCCGTTGCCGGACTCCGGCAGATCGGAGGCGTCCGTCCACACCGCCGGAGCAACCCGGTACGCGGCCAGCAGATCGTGCACCGGCCCGTCGGCGAAGTTGACGTACTTGTTGTAGTCGCCGGCGTCGTGCCAACCGCCATGCAGGTCGCGGGCGGTCACAGCGCGCGGGTCGAGCACCGAGCGGCAGTCGGTGTCCTGTTCGGCACCGCGGTGGCACGCAGCATCGGCCCAACTGCTGCCGGCGTGCGGCGCAGCTTTGGCCACGCCACAGCGCTGATAGAACAGCATGCGCATCGCCGCGCGCCGGATCGCGCCGTATGGATCGGTGTCGATGCGGAACGGAGCCGAGCGTTCGCCACGCGCCGGATCGACGAGCTCGTAGTCGCCGACCGTGCGCAACGCGCTGAAGTCGACCCACCAGGCGCGATCGCCCGACTGCGTGTGCTCGGCGCCGCCTCTCCATGCCCGCGCCACGCCGCGCCAGACCACGGCGCCGTCGGTGGTGCGGCGCACCTGCAGCTCGGCACCCGGCGTGTACGGGCTCGGTGCATCGAAGCCCGTGAGAGGCTCGCGGAGCACCCCGACCTTGTCGTCGAGCGGCAGGTAGCCGAGCTGGTCGATGCGGATGTGCCGCGAGAACGTCTGTGCGGCGAGGCCGGCAGCGAGCGGCGCGAGGGCGAGCAGGCGAGCGGCGACGAGCGGGTGCATGCCTGACCCTACGTCGGCGCTCCCGCAGGTGGCCAGGGTGCCCGGCTCTTCTGGCCGAGCAACGCCGGCGGCGGCGGCTGGCACGGCGTATGATCTTGCTGATGACCGTCGCGCACAGAGCGGCCCGCTACTCGATCGAGGACTACCTGCGCCTCGAGGAGTTCGCGAACGTCAAGCACGAGTTCTGCGACGGCCGGATCTTCGCGATGGCCGGGGGGACGCCCGAGCACGGGGCACTCGCCGTCCGTGTCGCGACTGCGCTGAGCAACCAGCTGCGCGGCAAGCGTGGCAACGTCTACGGTTCCGACACGCGCGTCCGCGTCGTCGCCACCGGCCTCGACACGTATCCCGACGTCTCCGTGGTGTGCGGCTCCGAACAGCGCGACCGGGAGGACCGCCTCGCGTTGGTCAACCCGATCGTCCTGGTCGAGGTGCTGAGCCCGGCCACGGAGGCCTACGACCGCGGTGACAAACTCGAGCACTATCAGCGCATCCCTGCGTTGCAGGAGATCGTGCTGGTCGCCCAGGACGAGCCGGCGATCGATGTCTGGCGCCGGCGCGACGATGGCTGGGCGTCGGCTCGCTTCGGCCCGGGCCAAGTCGCCCGTCTCGAGTCGATCGACTGCAGTCTCGACGTCGACGAGGTGTTCCGCGATCCGTTCGTGGCTGGCTGATCCGGTAGCCCGCGGGGAGCCGTGGAGGCCTCGTGCGGACAGGGTGCCGCGCGGTTCTGCGCGAGCCCCCGCGGCGACGACACCTCCTACGCCCCGGCGCCGATCTCTTCGTAGGTCGTCGTGCGCTGCACCGGCGTGAAGCCCGCCTCGCGGATCAGCTGCTGCAGCTCGCCCACGCGCATCGACATCGGCGCCGACGTGCCGGCATCGTGGGTGATCTTCTCCTCGGTGACCGTGCCGTCGATGTCGTTGGCGCCGAACTGCAGCGCGGTCTGCGCGCTCTGCGGCGTGAGCATGATCCAGTAGGCCTTGATGTGCTCGAAGTTGTCGAGCATGAGGCGGCTGACGGCGATGTTGCGCAGGTCCATCCAGCCGGTGGTGACGTGGCCGAAGTTCTCGAGATCGGTGTGGTAGGGCCAGAACGCCAGCGGGATGAAGGCCATGAAGCCGCCGCATTCGTCTTGCAGCGCGCGCAGCTTCACCAGGTGCTCGACCCGCTCGGCGGTGCGCTCGATGTGGCCGTACAGCATGGTCGCGTTCATCTTGAAGCCGTGCTGCTGCACCTTGCGCGCGGTGGCCAGCCAGGCGTCGGGGCCGGTCTTCTCGAAGAACACCGCTTTGTGCACGCGGTCGGTGAGCACCTCGGCGCCGCCGCCCGGACACGAGCCGAGGCCGGCTTCGCGTAGGTCGCGGAACACCTCGTCCTCGCTCTTGCCCGAGATGTTCAGCATGTGCTCGATCTCGACCATGGTGAACGCCTTGACGTGCACGTCGGGGCGAGCGCGCTTGGCGGCGCGCACGATGTCGAGGTAGTAGTCGTAGCCCATGTGCGGGTGGATGCCGGCCACCATGTGCACCTCGGTGAGCGGCGCGTCGGCGTACTCGCGCAGCTTGTTCTCGACGTCGGCCGGCGTCATCAGGTAGGCGCGCGTCTCGCCCTCCTTGGCCGCGAACGCGCAGAACTTGCACGAGTAGATGCAGACGTTCGTGTAGTTGATGTGCAGGTTGTTGTTGAAGTAGGTCTTCGCGCCGTGCTTGCGCACGCGCACCCGGTTGGCCATCAGGCCGACCGCGGCGAGGTGGCGCGTCTCGTACAGGCGCACGCCGTCGTCGAACGACAAGCGCTCGCCGGCCTCGACCTTGTCCCACAGGTCGCCGAGGCCGGCCTTGGCCACGAGGTCGCGTGCGAGGTCGGCGTCGAGGTGCTGGTAGCGGGTCACCATGGCGGGCTCACGAATCGGAGGCGGAAGCAGAGGCGGAGCTGGAAGGGTTCGAGGCGGAGACGACGGCCTTCTGTCGCGGCGGCCGGCCGAAGCGGTCGGTGGCCGGGGTCGGCCGCGGCTGGTAGATCATGTTGCGGCGCTGCGGCGTGTAGCCCGCGTCCTTGATGTGGCGCTCGATCTCGGCGACCGAGGCCGGGTGGGAGCAGCCGGCGCTGCTCACCACGTTCTCCTCGAGCATCACCGAGCCGAAGTCGTCGGCGCCCATGCCGAGCCCGGTCTGGCAGGTCTTCATGCCCTGGGTCACGAAGCTCGCCTGCAGGTGCGGCACGTTCTGCAGGTAGACGCGCGCGAACGCCAGCGTGCGCAGGTACTCGGCGACGGTGGCCTTGTGCGGCACCAGCTCGGCCATCTGCGTGTGCTCGGGCTGGTAGGTCCAGGGGATGAAGGCGGTGAACGGCGCGCACTCGGCCTGCAGGTCGCGCACCCGGGTCAGGTGCTCGACGCGCTCGGCGTCGGTCTCGACGTGACCGAACATCATGGTCGCGGTGCACTTCAGGCCGAGAGCTGCCGCCTGCCGCGGCACGTCGAGCCACTCGTCGGTGCTGGCCTTCTTCGGGGCGATGATCTTGCGCACGCGCTCGACCAGGATCTCGGCGCCGCCGCCCGGGATCGATGCCAACCCGGCCGCGTGCAGCTCCTCGATCACGCTGCGCACCGAGCGCTTCTCGAGCTTGGCCAGGTGGGTGATCTCCGGCGGGCTCATGCCGTGGATCCAGATCTGCGGGTAGCGCTTCTTGATGTCGGCGAACAGCGCGGCGAACCACTCGGTCTTGAGCGCCGGGTGGTGGCCGCCTTGCAGCAGGAGCTGGGTGCCTTCCTGTGCGATCAGTTCGTCGATCTTGCGGTAGATCACCTCGCGCGGCAGCACGTACGCCTCGGCGTCGCCGGGCGAGCGGTAGAAGGCGCAGAAGCCGCAGTCGGTGACGCAGACGTTCGTCGGGTTGAGGTTGCGGTCGATGATGTAGGTGACCTGGTCGCCGGGATTGAGGCGCTGGCGCACGCGGTCGGCCAGCAGACCGAGCGACGGCAGGTCGAGGCCGCGGTAGAGGGCGAGCCCTTCTTCGGGCGCGAGGTCGTGGCCGGCGAGGACCTTGTCGGCGAGATTGCGGAGGAGCTTCGGATCGGCAATCGTGGCAGTCATGGCTCGGGCAGCGGGGCGGGTCGGCGCGGAGGAAGTGCGGGATCGTAGGGAATGCGGCGCGGGCTCGCGAATTGTCCGTAGGTCCGTGTCTCGCGGCTTCCGGGCCTGGCGGGCCCGCGGATGCCGCCGCGGGGGCGCGTGGGTGGGCCGGTGGGGCGGGTGCGCGCCGGGCGCACCGCCGTCCGGAAGTCATCACCGGGTCGGGTTCGAGGCTGGAGACCGTCCGTCCGACTCCGGCCGGGCCCGAGTCCGCCCTGTCGCCCACTCCCGGCTCTTCTCTGGCACGCGCGACTCTCCTTGTGTCATGTAGGCAGAGCAACTCCCATGCGACTCTCGTTCCTCGACCGGCCGTTCTGGTCTCTCCTCCTGGCGATTCTCGTGCACCCGGCGCGCGCCCAGGCGGACGTGTCGAGGTTCGCGCCCGGCACGCTCGCCGAGGTGCGGGCCGCGGCCAAGGCGGCCGGCAAGGGACTGGTGGTGGACTTCTCCAGCGACGCCATCGAACCCTGCCGGCGCCTGCTGCAGACCACTTGGAGCGACGCGAGCCTGTGGCGGGCCATCGGCGACCGGGCGCTGGTGGCGCGGGTCGACCCCGAGCGGGACGCCGCGGCCAAGGAGTTCGCTCTGTCGGCGTACCCGACCCTCGTGTTGTTCGACGAGGAGGGCGCCGAGGTCGAGCGCATCGTCGGCTACATCGATGCCGTCAGCCTCAAGAACCGGCTCGCGGCGGGACTGCAGGTGCTGCCGACGGACTACCAGGAGCGCCTTGCCCTGGCGGAGAGCCTGGCTCGCAAGGGCGACGCCGACGGCGCCCTCGAGCACTACCTGTGGTTGTGGCAGCATGGCCTCGAGCACAACCAGGGCTTCGGCGGCGTGCGCGTGAGCTTCTTCCTGAGCGACTTCGTTCAGTTCGGCAAGAAGCACCCGCCCGCGTGGCAGGCGTTGGAGAAGCTGCGCGACGACCTGGCGCGGCGCGCCATCGGCGGCGAGGTGAAGTTCGAGGTCGTCTCCGACCTCGTCCATCTGGCGCGATCGATGCGTACCCCGGAGACGCTCCTCGACGTGTTCGACAAGACGCGGAAGGCGGCCTGGGACGATCAGCCGGTGGCGCGGGACGTGTTCCACAAGGCACTCGTCGGCATCCTCGCCGACAAGGGGCGAGCTGCCGACGCCGTGGCCTGTGTCGGCGACCCGCTGAAGCACCTCGAAGGGTGCGCCGGCACCTTTGCCGTGGCATTGCCGATGCCGGAGCAGCTGCGGGCGCAGATGCGGCGGGACAGCCTGGCCGAGCAGGCGGGCTTGCTGCGGGCGCTGTTCCAGACCCACGACGCGCGCACCAAGGCGTTCGTCGACCGCATGCTCGAGCTCGACCCCGACGCGAGCACGTGGCTGGTCGTTCTGAAGGCGGCGAAGGCCAGTGGCGACGATGTCGCCTGCCAGGACTACGCCGTGCGCGCACTGCAGGAACTGCCCGAAGCCGACCACGCCAAGGTGCGCGCGTTCCTGCGGCGCCGCTGACCTGTGGCTCGCGTCAGCGGCCCAACATCACCGCGTTCAGCGCGTCGGTCACGTGCCAACAGGATCCGGTGTACGCGGCGCCCTGGAAGGCGATCGAGGCACCGATCAGCGCCGGATCACCCGGGACGCCGAGTGCGACCTGCGGCCCGTTCATCACGAGGATCATGGCCGGCACCAGGCGAAGTTGCTGCGACCCGCAGCCGAGCGGCGGCGGTAGGACGGAGATCGTGCGCACTGCCGGGCCCGGCGCCAACATCAGGATGCCGAGGTTCTGCGGCTGCGCGAAGGCGAGCACGAGGCTGTCGCCGACCACCGGCTGCGAGCGATAGCGCAGCGGCAGCGGGTTGACGGAGTCGCCGGGTCCGGCGGCGCTCACGTTCGCCCACATCTGCTGCACGTCGCCCGCCGCGTCGACGAGCACGACGCGGTGGTGCGGGGCGTCGTAGCACGCAGCGCTCGGGCCTCCTGGAACCGGTTCGGTCTCGGTCGGCACCGGCGACCAATCGGTGCCGTCGAACTCCCAGGTGTCGGCGAGCGGACCCGTGCCGTCGTGACCGCCGCGCAGCACGATGCGACCGCGCGTCGAGTCGTACGTCATCGCGTGCGCGAAACGGCCCGGCGGCACGCGGGTCGGGGAAAGCGCGCGCCAGCCGGTCGTCGGCGCGTAGACCCAGGTGTCGTTCCACACCGACGTGGCCGAGCGGCCGCCGAACAGCACCGCCCGCCGCGACGGCGCGTGCCAGGCCATGGCCGACGCGTAGCGTGCCGGGGGCGCCTGGCCCGCCAGCGGTGTCCAGCCCTGCGCGGCGCCGCCGAAGCACCAGGTGTCGCCGTACACGAGGTTTTGGTTGACGTCCTGGCCGCCGAACAGCAACACGCACTGCGAGGTCTCGTCGACGCACGTAGCCGGTTGGCGCCGTGCCGGCGGGCCGGAGCCGGCCACCGGTAGCCAGGTGTTGGCCGTCGTGTCGCGCAGCCAGGTGTCGCCCAGCGTGTCCGCGATCAGGTTGCGCGTGTCGAGGCCGCCGTAGACCAGCAACTTGCCGTCGCCGGGCGACCAGCAGGTGGCGTGGTAGGTGCGCGGCGGCAGGCGATCGACCGGCAGCCCGCCGGTCCACTCGGTTCCGTTCCACTCCCACGTGTCACCCAGCGCTGCGCCATCGACGACGACGCTGGCCCGACGGCCCGGATCGAAGGTCAGCGGTGGGGCGAGCGGGCCGTAGACCCCTGCGGTGGGGTCGCCGCGCGACGCGAACGCGAAGGTGATCGGTGTCCAGTCGAAGAACATCGAGCCCCACAGCCTGCCGTCGCGGGTGAGCGCTTCGACGTTGAACGTGTTCTGTTCGGGATCGCGGAAGGCGACCGGCTGCGACGCGAGGGTGTATCCGGACGCTTGCCACGCCGACCCGTCGAACCGCCACGAGCCGGTGTTCTCGACGTAGTTGCCGTTGACCATGGCGCCGCCGCCCACGAGGGCCGTGTACAGCAGGCCGTGCGCCATCGAGGCTTGCTGCACGGCCGGTCCGTTGGTCGCGAGCAAGCTCCAACTGACACCGTCGTAGCCCCAAGTCTCTCGGCTCATCTGCACTCCTGGCAGCTGGCCACCGTGCAGGACGATGCGCGAGGCCCAACCGTTGCCGGACTCGTAGACCATGGCCGGAGCCAACCGGGCGGTGGGCGGCGCGCCCGTTCCCGCGACCCAGGTGGCGCCGGCGAAGTCGAACTCCCACACGTCACCGAGGGTTTGGCCTGCCTGATCGAGGCCGCCGTAGACCACCAGTCGGTTGCGCGCCGAGTCGTAGGCCATCGCCGGCCACGAGCGAGGCGTGGGCAGCGGCGACCGCGGGTTGGTGCGTTGGATCGACCAAGTCTGGCCGTCGAAGCGCCAGAGTGCGGCGGGCGCGATCGTGCCGAGGGCATCTTCGCCCCCGAACAGGTACTGCAGCGTACCCACGGCCGCCATGGCGCCGAACCGGCGTGGGCCGGGGGTGACGGCAGGGGCGCGTTGCTGCCAACCGCCGTCCTTGCCCCATTCCCACGTCTCGTCGGTGACGGCCCCCGACGTCGCGAGTCGGCCGCCGAACACCGTGAGTCGCCCGCGCGCCGGGTTGAAACACGCCATGAGGTCGGACCGCGGCGGCAGCACCGCGCCGAAGACGGCGAGGCCATGGTCCGGCAGGGTCGTCCAGGTCGTGCCGTCGAACGTCCGCGTGCCGAACCCGGCGCGTTTGGCGCCCGACCAGTAGTAGCCGCCGGTCAGCACGGTTTGCCGGCGGCGTGGGTCGTACACCAGCGTCCCCGCCGCGCACTCGTAGCCGCCCGGCAGCGCTGCCCGCTGTTGCCAGACGCCCGCCCGCAGGGTCCAGGTCTGCCCCGACGTCGAGATGATGCTGGGGCGTCCACCTACCAGCACGACCTCCCCGCGCGCCTCGTCGAGCGCCATCATGTGCGCGTAGCGCGCGCCGGGTCCACCCGCCAACTGCGTCCAGGCCGTGCCGTCGAAGGCCCAACTGTCACCGAGAGCCAGCGTCGTGCCGCTCAGGCCGCCGACCAGGACGAGTTGGCTGAGACCGGGATCGAATGCCATCGCCGCGTACGACCGGGACGACGGAGCGATGGCGGGGGCCCGTTGCGCCCATGCGCCGTTGTGCCACAGCCACGTGTCGCCGCGCTGCCCGGCGGCGGCGTCGCCGCCGAACAGGACGAGGTCGCCGGTGGTGCGCAGCACGGCGAGCACCGCCGCCGCGCGCGCCGGTGGCCACGGCGACGTGCGCGGTACCGGCGCGAGTCCGGGCAGAGTCGGGTCCCACGCGTAGAAGTCGTCGGTGACGTTGCCGGCGCTGTCGCGGCCGCCGAACAGCCAGGCCTGGCCATCGGCACCGACCGCCGTGGCGGCGAACGCCTTCGACGACCAGGATGTGGGCGTGTGCAGCGCGATGCTGTCGATTCCCTCGAGCTGCAGCAAGTCCTGGGGGTAGCCGGTGCCGCCGGTCAGCGTCACGCGCCCCCGCTGCAGGTCGTAGAACCCGGACATGCCCTCGCGCCCTTCGCCGGCGCGGAGTCGGGCTTGGTCGAGGGTGTCCTGGGCGACGCAGAGCGTCGTGGTCAGTGCGATCGAAAGAGCAGCCGAGAGGAACGCCGGGGGCACGCGGTCGTTTGCTGGCATGTCGGAGGTCGTGGGAAGGAGCGAGGCGAAGCTACCTGTCAGTGAAGTCGCCAACAATGTCACCGATGTCATTCGACCTGGCCCGGGTTGCGGACGAAACGAGCGTCCGTCACTTGGGCGAACGGGGCGGGCCGGGTCGTCCGGTCTTGACAGACGCGAACGCACCGCCATCCTCGCCGACCATGACGGTTCGTGCGCTCTCTCTCCTGTTCCTCGTGTCCGCTCTGCCGGCGCAGACTGCGTTGAACTTCGAGCCGCAGGGCGCCTTGGCCACGTTCGAACTGGACGGCCCGGCCCGCTGGCGCACGCGGTTCGCCGGGACCAAGCTCGGCGACCTGCTGGCGAGCAAGCGTTTCGCCGAGCTGTGGGCGCCGGTGACGGCGAAGATCGACGACCTGATTGCCAAGGCTCAGAAGGAATCGCAAGTCGACCAACGCGCGACGTACGACGCGGTGCTGGCCTACGGGGGCCGCGTGCGCGTGGTGTTGTTCGTGCGGCCACCGGCCAACGCCGACGCCGAACCCAGCTTCCACGGCTACGTCGCGGCGGGACCCGACGGGACGTCGGATCTGCCCGCTGCTGCCAAGTTCGTCCACGACCAGATCCTGAGCGAAGGCAAGCCGTTCGAGGCGTTGAACATCGGCGGTGCCGAGTGGCTGGCGGCCGGAATCGGCGGCGACTCGTTCACGACCGTGCCGCAGATGGTCGGCGACCACCTGACGATGCTGTTCGGCCTGCGCAGCGACCTGGCGGCGCTCGAAGGGCTCTTTGCCGACGGCGCGGCACCCGCGCCGATGTCGGCGGACGGCCCGGCGGTGGAGGCGCACTGCGACGGCAAGCAACTGTTGCAGTTGCTCGCGTCGGTCGAGGACGACAGCGAACAGGTCATGGCGCTGATGGCCGGGATGGGAGCCAACGACATCGGCGACGTCACCTTCCGCGCGGCGCCGCTGGAGCGTTTCACCGAGCTCACCTTCGAGATCCAGACCGGCCGGCGCACCGGCTTCATGGAGGTGCTCTTTCCGACGCGGGACAAGCCCCCGGCGCTGCTCGCGCTGGTGCCGCGTGCCCACCCCAGCTACTACGTCGTCCCCGTCGGTAGCCAGCAACTGGTGGCGGCGATCGAGCAGGTCCTGTCGGCGATGCCGGACGCCCCGGGCACGTTCGCCGACGTCGAGGCCGACGTGGTCGACGCGATCGGCGTGCGCCTCGGCGACGACCTCCTGGCGCACGTAGGCGACGAGGCGATCTGGCTCACCGCGGTCGACGCCGACCTCGACCCGGACACGGACATGGTGTCGCTGGTCGCCAAAATATTCGACGGCTACTGCCTGGGGGTCGCGCTGCGCGATGGCGCGGCTTTCGGGCGCACGGTCGAGAAGATGCTCGAGGCCGGCGACCTGCTGCGCATGCGCAAGACCGAGAAGTACCGCGACGTCGACGTGCACCGACTGTCCGTCCCCGCGATGCGCGCCAAGATCCACTGGACCATCACCGACGACCTGGCGGTGGTGGCCTTCGGGGAGCGCGGCCTGGCCAACCTGCAGGGCCTGCTCGACGGTGCCGCGGCACGCGCGCGCGGCGAAGCGCTCGGCGCCTTCGCCAAGAGTTACACCGAACGGTTGGCCGTGCTGCCGCCCGGGCACTGCTCGGTGTCGTTCGAGACGCTGACCGACATGTTGGACCTCTGGACCACCTTCCTCGTGATCGGCGCCAAGAACGCAGCGCGGCCGCCGGAGTTCGACGTCGAGATGGTGACTCGGGCGCTCGCGGACGTGCGCGACCTGCTGCGCGTGCACGACTTGGCGCACACGCTGACGGTCACGTACCAGGGGGCAGACAGCGTGGTGCAGCGCACCATCTGGTAGCGCACCTGGCTCCCAGCCAGGTGCTGTCGTCAGGCGCCGTCGTCTCGGGTAGGCGTCCGAGCCTGGCGGTGGGTCACGACGACCGCCGCGACGCTTGCGGTGGTGCGTGCGGCGAGTCGCCGCCGTTGGTCGCGTCTCCGGCAAACCCTCCTGTTGACCGGCCGGCGCCGACGCCAATACTGACTGGTCGGTTTTGAGGCCATGCAGCGTCCCGATCCCGACAAGCGCAACGCCATCCTCGATGTGGCCGCTCGCCTGTTCGCGAGCCGACCCTTCCACCGGGTGAAGCTCGACGACGTCGCCGCCGCCGCCAAGGTCGGCAAGGGGACGCTCTACGTGTACTTCGCGGGCAAGGAGCAGCTGTACGGAGCGCTGATCGACGAGGGGTTCGGCCGCGTGGTGGCCGAGCTGCGCGCGCGCCTGTTGACGTCGAAGGGCACGGCACTCGACGACCTCGGCGTGATCGTGCGCGCCCTGCTCGACTCCGCGCAGCGCTTCCCACACCTCTTCCATCTCATGCGTGCCGGCCAGCAGCTGCCGTGCAGCGAGCAGCTTGCCAAGCATCGCCGGGCACTGATGCGGCTCACCGCCGACGTGGTGCGGCGCGGCGTCGAGCGCGGCGAGTTGCGCGACGGTAACCCCGACCTGACCGCGGCCTACCTGCCGGCGCTGGTGCGTGCGGCGGTCCTCTACGGGCCGCCGGGTCTCGGCGCCGATGCCGTGGCGGACCACATGCTGGTCGTGCTCGGCCACGGCCTTCTGTCCGCCGCGAAGCCTCCCGATCGCCCCGCACGCCCTGGTCCGTCCTCCCGACCCGAGCGTCGCACTCGGCGCACGTCGGGCAAGCGCTCCCGCCCAAGATGAGCACCGTAGCCCCGTCTGCCGCCGTTCCCAGTTCGCCGACGCGCGGCTCGCGCCGCGGCCGTGCCCCCCTCGTGCTGGCCGTGGTCCTCGCCGTCGCCGCCGTCGTCGGCATCGTGTGGTACCTGCTCACCGTTGGCCGCGAGTCGACCGACGACGCCTTCGTGGCCGCGGACGTGTTCCAGGTGAACACCAAGATCGCCGGGCGGCTCGCGAGCGTCGCCGTCGCCGAGAACCAGGTCGTCGACCGTGGCCAGCTCCTCGCCACGCTCGAGAGCGCCGACTACCGCAGCCGGGTCGCGAGGGAACAGGCCGCCGTGGCGCTCGCACAGGCGCGGCTGCGCCAGGCGGAGATCGACGTCGACCTGGTGACTGCGTCGACCGCCAACGGCGTCACGGTGGCCCGCGGCGAGGTGTCCGCGGCCGAGGCGCGCCTGCAGCAGGCGGATGCCGACCTGCACGCCGCCGACGCCGAGGCGACCCGCGCGCGTGGCGACCGCGAACGCTACGCGCAGTTGAGCGACCGTGCCGTGTCGCGGCAGCGCCTGGCGGCGGTGGAGACCGACGCCACGGCCACCGCCGCGGCGCTGCAGGCCGCACGGCAGCGCTGTGCATCGGCATCCGCCGACGTCGCCGCAGCACGTGCGCGTCTGGCCACCACCGAAGCCGAACGCGCGCGCGTGTTGGTCGCGCAGGCCACGGTGGAGCAACGGCACGCCGAGCTGCAGTCCGCGGCGGCGGCACTGCAGCTCGCCGAGCAGGATCTCGAGGGCACGCAGATCGTCGCGCCGGCGGCGGGGCGTGTGACGCGCAAGTCGGTGCTGCCCGGCACCTACGTGCAGCCGGGGCAGGCCATCATGGCCATCGTCGGCGAGCAGGTGTGGGTGGTGGCCAACTTCAAGGAGACCCAGCTCGAGCACATGCGGCCCGGCCAGGCCGTCAGCGTGCACGTCGACGCCTACGGCCTCGACCTCGACGCGCACGTCGACAGCATCCAGGCCGGATCCGGTGCGGCCTTCAGCCTGCTGCCGCCGGAGAACGCCACCGGCAACTACGTCAAGGTGGTGCAACGGGTGCCGGTGAAGATCGTGTTCGAACGCCAGCCGGATGCGCGCCACGCGCTGGGGCCCGGCTTCTCGGTGGTGCCGACGGTCCACGTACGATGAGCGGATCCGGCGCTTCGCACACTGCCTACCACGCGCCGAGCAACCCGTGGTTGATCGCCGTCGTGGCGACGTTGGCGACGTTCATGGAGGTGCTCGACACGAGCATCGCCAACGTGTCGTTGCCGCACATCGCCGGCAACCTCGGCGCCTCGGTGAACGACAGCACGTGGGTGCTGACCAGCTACCTGGTCGCCAACGCGGTGGTACTGCCGGCCACCGCCTTCCTCGCTTCCGTGCTCGGTCGCCGCACCTACTACCTGGTGTCCGTGGCAGTTTTCACCGTCAGTTCGCTGCTGTGTGGTGTGGCCCCGGACCTGCCGAGCCTGGTGGCATTCCGACTGTTGCAGGGACTCGGTGGCGGCGGTCTGCAGCCGTTGACGCAAGCGATCCTCGTCGACACCTTCCCGCCGCGCATGCGCGGCATGGGCATGGCGGTGTACGGCATGACGGTGGTGGTGGCGCCGGTGATCGGGCCGACGCTCGGCGGTTGGATCACCGACAACTACTCCTGGCGCTGGGTGTTCCTCATCAACGTGCCGGTGGGAGCGATGGCGCTGTGGCTCAACCACCGCTTGCTCAGCGATCCGCCCTACCTGCGCCGGCGCCTCGGGCCGGACCGCTGGCGCGGCGACTTCGTCGGCCTCGGCCTGGTCGCGCTGGGGCTCGGCTGCGTGCAGCTCGTGCTCGACCTCGGTGAGCGTGAGGACTGGTTCGCGTCGAACTGGATCAGCATCGCTGCGATCGTCGCGGTCGTCGGCCTGGTGGCCGGTGTGTGGTGGTCGCTGCGCCAGCGCGACCCGATGGTCAACCTGCGCGTGCTGCGCGACCGCAACCTGGCACTGTCGTGCGTGCACATGCTGGTGTTCGGCGCCGTACTCTACGGCACCACCGCCCTGCTGCCGATGATGCTGCAGACGCAGTTCGGCTACACGGCGATGCAGAGCGGCATGGCGCTGTCGCCGGGCGGGCTGGTGGTGGCGGCGCTCATGCCGTTCGTCGGCTTCATGGTCACGCGCGTGGACGCGCGCTGGATGGTGCTGTTCGGTGTCTGCGTCATCTCGAGCTCGCTGCTGCTCATGGCCGGCTTCTCGCCCGGCGTCGACTTCCGTACCGTGGTCACGGCGCGCATGCTGCAGGGCTTCGGCCTGGCGTTCATCTTCGTGCCGATCAACACGATCGCCTACGCCCACGTCGGCGCCGCCGAGCGCAACGCCGCGTCGAGCCTCGTCAACATCGCCCGCAACATCGGCGGCAGCGTCGGCATCGGCTACACGTCGACGATGGTCGCGCGCGGCCTGCAGGCGCACCGCGCCCACCTCGCCGAGCACGTCTCGCTCTTCGATCCGAACTACGGGCACGCCGCCGCAGCGCTGCAGCCGCGCCTGCTGCATCAGGTCGGCGACGCCGTGCACACCGACCTGCTGCTGCATCGGCTGCTCGAGGCTCGTGTCCAGCACCAAGCGGGCGTGCTCGCCTACCTCGATGAGTTCCGGTTCCTGGCCGTGGCGTTCCTCGTCCTCGTTCCCATCGTCCTCGTGATGCGCCGGCACAAGGCCGCGCACGCGGAGCCTGTCGCCGAATGATCCGCATCCGTCCCCTGATCGCGCTCGCGTTGTCGTTGTGCGGCTGCACGGTCGGTCCCGACTACGTGCCACCCGTCGTGCCGGCGCCGCCGGCGTGGGCCGAGAGCGACGGCACGCGCGTCGACGCGGTGGCCGTGGACACGTTCTGGCGCCGCTTCGCCGACCCGACCCTGCAGGATCTGCTCGACCGAGCCGTCGCCAACAACCGCGACCTGCGCGTGGCCGCGGCCCGGCTGCGCGAGTCGCAGGTGCGCGCTCGCGCCGCCGGAAGTGCCCTGTGGCCGCAAGTGGACGTGGAGGCCACGTATTCGAACTCGCGCCTGAGCGAGCACGGCTTCCTGCAGGGACTGGCAACGGGCGGCACCGGCGGCGGCGCGGTGTTCCCCGGCCAGCAGCTCGACCTGCACCAGATCGGCTTCGACGCGAGTTGGGAACTCGATCTGTTCGGCGGCGGCCGTCGTGGTCTCGCCGCCGCCGAGGCCGTCGCCGGGGCTGCCGCCTACGACCTGCGCGCCGTGCTGCTGTCGCTGTGCGCCCGCATCGCCGACGACTACGTTGAGCTACGCAGCATGCAGCGGCGCGCAGCGTTGGCCGAGCGTCTGGCCGCCACCTACCGCAGCGCCGTGGCCGTCCTGCGCGAGCAGGTCCAGGCCGGCGTCGCCGACGCGCTCGAGCTGGCGCGCACCGAGACCGAACTCGCCAACCGAGAGGCCGACGCTGCTGCCTACGGTGGAGAGATCACCGCTGTGCAGCGGCGCATCGAGGCCGCCGTCGCGTCGGCTCCCGGCGGTCTCGCCTCCGCGTTGGCGGCCGGCGACCTGCCGGCGGTGCCCGATGTTCTGGCCATCGACGTGCCGGCGGCCACGCTGCGCCGCCGCCCCGATGTCGGCGCCGCCGAGCGCCGGCTGGCCGCGGCCACCGCGCGGATCGGCGTCGCCACGGCCGAGCTCTACCCGCGCCTGAGCCTCACCGGCGCGTTCGGGTTGCAGGCCCAGAACCTGGCCGACCTGCCGCGCAGCGACAGTCGCTTCTGGGCGGTGGGGCCGCAGGTGCGGTGGCCGCTGTTCGACTTCGGTCGGGTGCGCGCCGCGATCGCGATCGAGGACACGCGCGCTGCCCAGGCGCTCGCCACCTACGAGGGCGTCGTCGTCGACGCGTTGGCCGACGTCGAGGTAGCGCTCGTGCGGGTGGCGCGGTGGCGTCGGCAGGTGGCGGCACTGGAACGGGCGCGCGACGCGGCGCGCACTGCCGCGCGGCTGGCCGACGAACAGTACCGCTCCGGTGTGCGCGAGTACCTCGATGTGCTCGAGGTGCAGGCGATCGCCGACCGGAGCGAGGACGAGCTTGCGCGCGGCGACGCTGCGTTGGTGCACGCCGTGGTGGCGCTCGGCAAGGCGCTGGGCGGCGGCCTGCGCGCCGACGCCGCGACCGTGACTTCCGCGGTCAGCGACGGCCGCGCGAGCACGCCGCCGTGATGCCGCCGCGGCGCGCAGCGGTCGTCGGCCGCATCGCGTGCCTGCGACCCGGAGGTCGCGCGCGGGTCAGAAGCCGAAAGTCATCTCGGCGCCGTTGCTCAGCTGACCGGCGCCGAGCAGCGGACCGCCGAGCTGGACGATGAACTCCTGCGCGGTCATGACGGCCCCGGCGAGCTGGCCGTTGGCGGGCAACGGCAGACCTACCGAGAGGCTGCCGCTGGCGTTGGTCGACCCGACCGACAGGCTCACCATGCCGGTCAATCCGGGCTGGATGACGCACGGGCCGATCGGCGTCGGGTTGGCCGGGCCCGGGGTCAAGAGCAGGGCGACCGGCGCGTTGGCGGCGGCGTTGGCCAGGGTGTAGTTTTGCGTGGCGCCGATGATCGGAGCCGCCACGGTCAGGCTCGGCGGGGCGGCGCCACCGCAGCCCGTGCCGACCGGCGTCACCGACGCCGGATCGACGTCGCAGGTCCACATGCTGCGGCCGTGCGTCGCCACCACGAGCGTGCGGTCGTTGCGCCACACCAGTTCGTCCATCGGCACGATGGTCGGGCCGCCCACTGCCGGCTGCCAGTTGGCGCCGTCGTCGTTGGTGAAGTAGAGCCCGAGGTCGGTGGCGGCGTAGAAGCGCGCGCCTGCCACGCGGTGCTGGACGATGCACGAAACCGGCACCTGCGGCAGCGTGCCGGTGCCGCTGCCGCTGATCGAGTGCCACGTCTGGCCGGTGTCGTCAGTGCGCCAGACGTTGTTGGACGTGAAGCCCATGAACGACACGCTGACGCGACTCGGGTTGTCCTTGTCGATGACGATGCGCGACACCCAGCGGTTGGGCAGCGGCGGGTTGTTGGTGTCGACCTGGACCCAGGTGGGCGATGACGCCAGGCCGTTGGTCGTGTAGTAGACGTCGCCGTTGTTGTGGCCGACCCAGACGATGTTGGAGTTGCCCTTGGCCACCGCCACCGTCGAGATGTTGCACGGCGGGTTGTCGATGAAGTGGTCGGGGCTCGGCTTCTCGGGCGCCGTGCTCGGACAGCTGATCGCGGCCTTCACCGACGCCCACGTCGGCGGACTGCCGGTCTTGGCGTTGTTGGCGCGCCACAGCCGCGCGCCGCAGGCCCACAGTCGGTTGATGTCGTTCGGGTCGAGCAGGATGTAGGACATGAAATTCGGCGTGGCATCGCTGATGGCGCCCTTGATCGACGAGCCCTGCGACGCACCGCCGTTCGTGCTGCGGTAGAGGTTGAGGTAGTAGTACTGCAGGTAGAACGTGTTGGGGTCGGTCGGATCGGACGCGCAGAACGAGCCGTCGCCGCCGAGCGGTTCGGTCCAGCCGTTGACGCCGCTGATGGCCGTGGCCCGCAGCGTGCCGTTGTCCTGGGCGCCACCGAGCACCGTGCCCGAGGTCGGGTTCATGCAGCAGCCGTAGAACTGGGTGATGGCCAGGTTGTTGGCCAGGTTGGTCCAACCCGACAGGTTCGACACGGTGCCGTAGTTGGTGGCGCGTTGGATGCCGCCGTCGTTGCCGAAGAACACCGTGCGGTTGCTCGAGCCGTCGAAGAGCGGGTGCTCGACGATGATGTGGTGGTCGGCGTGCGCGCTGTTGGCCGGGTAGCTGGACCAGGACGAGATCTTGGAGAAGCTCACGCCCGCGTTGGTGCTGCGGTAGAGATCGAGGCCGCCGACCAGGACGTTGTTCGAGTTGGTCGGATCGACCCAGATGGCGCCGGTGTAGCTCGCCAGCACCGTCACGACGTTGCCCGACTGGCGGGTGTAGGTCTGCCCGTTGTCGGTCGAGCGCCAGACCGTGAGGTTGCCGTTGGTGTTGACCGCGGCGAACACCGTGCCCGGGGTGGCGCGGGCGAAGGCCAACTCCACGCGCACGCCGCCGGTCGACGTGCCGTTGCTCCAAGTGTTGCCGCCGTCGGTCGAATACTGCGCCACACCGTTGGCCAGCCCGGCGACGCAGCGCGTGCGGTTGTTCGGGTCGAAGTCGACGTCGTAGGTCTTGCTGGTGGTGCGCTGCGACCAGGTGTTGCCGCCGTCGGTGCTGCGCCAGATGCCGGAGATGGTGGCGGCCAGCATGTTGGACGGGTTGGTCGAGTCGACGGCCAGGCGGCTCACCGAGTTCCATGCCGCACCCGCAGTGCTCGGAATCTGCGCCCAGGTGTTGCCGCCGTCGGTCGACTTGAAGATGCCGGCGCCGAAGTTCACGGCGCTGTTCGACGAACCCTCCGCTGCCTGGAAGTAGCACTCCTCGCCGGTGCCGGCGAAGATCGTGTTGGGGTCGGATGGGTCCAAGACCATCGTCGTGATGGCCAGCACGTTGGGAAGGTCAGGCAGTGCCGACCACGAGCCACCCGCGTTGGTCGACTTCCACACGCCGCCGCTCACCGAGCCCACCCACATGACGTTCGGGTTGGTGGGATGGATGAGGATCGAGCGGATACGGCCACCGAAGTTACCGGGCCCGAGCAGGGTCCAGTTGGCGGGGCCGTCGGCGGTGGGCGACGCGGCCAAGCGCGCCTTCAGCGCCGCGGCTTCGCGGTAGAGGACTTCGCCGTGGATCTTGCCTTGCTCGTCCTTGCGTTGCTGCCAGCGCAGGAACTCGGCGCGAGGATGGCCTTCGGCCTCGTCTCCTTCTTCGCCGAGGCCGACGTCGAGGTCGCGGGCGGGCTCGGTGTCGCGGTGGCGGACGAGGAGGAAACAGGACGCCAGCGTCACGCCGGCCAGGAGGAGTGGGAGTGGGCGCACGAGGAGAGCGCGGCGGGGCCGCGAGCGGACCGAGGAAACGGGAAGTCGAATGCCCCGATGTCGAGCGCGACGCGGGTGGCATCCGGCGAGGCAGGAGTCAGGATGATGCGGCCGGCGCCGCGGCCGGTCCAGGCCCGGATCGCCTCGCCCGCTCGCCGCGGGTGTTCCCGGACCCGGCGTTTGCGGCGGCCCCGAGCGGCGAAGCTGCGGCGGCGCGTCGCCGGTCGCGGGCGCGACCCCATCGCGGCCCGGGCCGCAACCGGCGCCGGGATTCGCGGCACTTGCAGCCCATGGCAACGTCGGCTCGCACTCGGCCCGGGGCGTCCCGGACTACAGCCGTTCGCCGCAACGCCGGCAGAACACCGCATCGTCGGCGTGTCCCTCGGCCGCGCAGTGCCTGCAACTCTGGGTCGACACCGGCGCCGAAGGGCGCCGGATGAGCTCGGCCGACACGATGCCGGTCGGCACCGCCAGCACGCCGTAGCCGAGCAGCATGACGACGGACGCCGCCGCCTGACCGGGCCAGGTCTTTGGCGCGATGTCGCCGTAGCCGACCGTGGTCATGGTGACGATGGCCCAATACACGCTGCGCGGGATGCTGTCGAAGCCGTGTTCGGGGCCCTCGATGAAGTGCATCGCCGAGCCGACGACGACGATCATGCAGAACGCCGTCAGCAAGAAGACGGCGATCTTCGGCAGGCTGGCGCGGACGGCTGCCCGCAGCACCTGGGCTTCGCCCAGGAAGTGCACGAGCTTCAGCACGCGGAAGACGCGCAGCAAGCGGAGGATGCGCACGGTGCCGAGGCTGTGGGCGTCGATGAGGACGAGGCCGAGGTAGGCGGGCAGGATCGCGATCAGGTCGATGACCCCGAAGAACGTGCGGGCGTAGGCAAGCGGCTGTCGGAAGCAGTAGAGGCGCACGCCGTACTCGATGGTGAAGAGCGCGGTGAAGGCCCATTCGATGGCGCGCAGCATCGGTCCGTGACGCGCGCCGATCTCGGGCACGCTCTCCAGGCTGAGCGCGACGATGCTGCCGACGATGAGGACGAGTAGGACGACGTCGAAGGTCTTGCCGGCGGTTGTGTCGGCTTCGAACACGACCTCGTGCAGGCGTTCGCGGATGGACATCGTGGCGCAAGGAGAGCCTCGGTTCGGCCACGCGGCAAACACAGCCTGGCGAACCTGGGCCAGACCCCTCCGCACACTGTCGTCCCGGTCCGTCGAGTCGAACCGCGCGAACGAGACCTCTGCTTGACGAGGACGTGCCGCGTCGGCACTGCCGCTCACTCGCTTGCCTCCCCCGGGACCGGGCGTATCGTCCCCGGTTTCGGTTTCGATGCCGCCGCACGGTCAGCGCGACGCGATGAGCCCGGCGCCGGCCCTCGGCCCTCCCTGCGATTCCTCACTTGGCCCGACGCAGCTCCAAGTCCGACCAGCCGACCCTGTTCGGTGGCTCCTCGTCCTCGAACCGATCCGGCGGCGCCGTGATCGATCCGCCCGGTGGCGGCGACGTCGACGCCGGTGACGGCGACGGCGCCGTGGCGCTGCACGAGGCGGCCCAGACGCGCTACCTCAACTACTCGCTGTCGGTCATCACCAGCCGTGCCCTGCCCGACGTGCGCGACGGCTTGAAGCCGGTGCAGCGGCGCATCCTCTACACGATGTACCGCGAACGCATGCTGCCCGACGCCAAGCCGCGCAAGTGCGCCGGTGTCGTCGGTACCGCGCTCAAGGACTTCCACCCGCACGGTGACGCGCCTCTCTACGAGGCGCTGGCGCGCCTGGCGCAGCCGTGGGTGATGCGGCACGTTCTGGTCGACGGCCACGGCAACTTCGGCTCGGTCGACGGCGACGCCGCTGCTGCCTATCGCTACACGGAGTGCCGGCTGGCGCCGCTGGCCTGGCCGCTGCTCGACGACCTCAAGAACGACACCGTTCCGTTTCGGGCCAACTACGACAACACCAACACCGAGCCGGTGGTGTTGCCGGCGCGCTATCCGCACCTACTGGTGAACGGCGGCAGCGGCATCGCGGTGGGCATGGCCACCAACATCC
This sequence comes from Planctomycetota bacterium, assembly GCA_041398565.1. GTDB lineage: Bacteria > Planctomycetota > UBA1135 > UBA1135 > UBA2386 > DATGPD01. Next base: position 306,133 of record JAWKUN010000003.1, read on the forward strand.
CGCCGCACAACCTCGGCGAAGTCATGCGCGCCTGCCTCAAGCTGCTCGCCGAGCCGGAGATCCAGGACTACCGGTTGGTGGCCAACGACGCCGTGCAAGGCCCCGACTTCCCCACCGGCGGCCAGGTGGTGACCTCGCGCGACGAACTGCGCGAGATCTACAAGACGGGCAGCGGCAGCATCCGCGTGCGCGCCACGCTGGCCAAGGAGACCAAGACCAGCCGCTCGGCCAAGACTCTGGTCGTCAACAGCCTGCCGTTCTCGGTCAACAAGGCGGCGCTGGTCGAGCAGATCGCGCAGATCGTGCTCGACCGCAAGATGCCGCTTCTGCTCGACGTGCGCGACCTGTCGACCGACGACACACGCATCGAGCTCGACCTCAAGCCCGAGGCCGACGAGGCCAAGGTGTTGGCCTACCTCTACAAGCACACGCAGCTGCAGGTGAGCTTCGGCTACAACCTGACCTGCCTGGTGCCGACCGAGAACCCCGAGGTCGGGGCGCCGTCCCGCCTCGGGCTCAAGGAGATCCTGTGGCACTTCCTGCACTTCCGGCTCGACGTGGTCACGCGTCGGCTGACCAACGAGCTCGCCGGGCTGCAGAAGCGCATCCACATCCTCGACGGCTTCGCGCTGGTCTTCGACGCGCTCGACGAGGTGATCCGCATCATCCGTGCCAGCGAGGGCAAGGCGGATGCCGCTGCCAAGCTGATGAAGCGCTTCAAGGCGCTCGACGAGGAGCAGACCGACGCCATCCTCGAGCTCAAGCTGTACCGGCTGGCCAAGCTCGAGATCAACCTGGTGAACGACGAGCTGAAGGAGAAGAACAAGCGCGCCAAGGAGATCAAGAAGCTGCTCGCCGACGACTCCAGCGACACCAACACGTCGGGGCGCTGGGGCATCGTGCGCACCGAGCTGGAGGCCCTGCTCGAGAACGAAGGCAAGTCGCCGGCGGCCAAGCGGCGCACGGTGATCGAGGCGCCCGAGGAAGAGGTCACCTACGCCGAGGAGGACTTCATCGTCGAAGAGGACTGCCACGTCCTGGTCACCGCCGACGGCTGGGTGAAGCGGCAGCGCGAGATCAAGGAGCCGGCCAAGACCCGCATCCGCGACGGCGACACGGTGCTGGCCTGCGTGGCCGGCTCGACGCGCAAGACGCTCGGCTTCTTCTCGAGCAACGGCACCTGCTACACGGCGCGCTTCATCGACGTGCCGGCCTCGACCGGGCACGGCGAGCCGATCCAGAAGCTGTTCAAGATGAAGGACGGCGAGCGCATCGTGGCGGTGCTGAGCTTCGACCCGCGCACCCTGGCGGGCTCGATCGCCGAGGATCCCAAGAAGCCGGAGCAGCCGCCGCCGGTGCACGGTTTCGCTGCCACCAGCGACGGCTACGCCTTGCGCTTCGCGCTCGACAAGTTCGTCGAGCCGTCGACACGCGCGGGCCGGCGCTACGCAAAACCCGCCGGCGGCCACGCGGTGGTCGGCGTCTTCGCGATCGGCGGCAAGGAGACGATCCTCGCCATCAGTGCCGACTGCCACGCCATGGTGTGCCCGGCCAAGGAGGTCAACTACCTGGCCGGGCCCGGCAAGGGCGTGCTCCTCATCAAGCTCGGCGGCGACGACCGCCTGCTCGGATTCAAGCCGAGCACCGAGGACCGCGACCTCATGTTGGTCGAGACCAACCGTGGCGCGCAGAAGACCGTCTCGACCGCGAAGTACCGCGTCACTGCGCGCGGCGGGCGTGGGACCGAGATCCAGAAGAACGGCAGGATCGCCCGGGTGGTGCCGGAGCCGGTGGTGGCGCCGACGCTGTAGGCGCAGCGTCGCGAGAGGCTTCTCTACCAGGGGGTCCCTACCAGGGGGTCCCTGCCAGAGGTTCCCTGCCGGACTCTGCCCCGGACGTTCGCGGCCGGGGCGGTGCGGAGCGACGGCACGGGAGCTCTCGGGCGCCACCGCACGGCTGTCGCGAAGCACGACACTCGGCGATGGGGCGACATCGCAATGGAACCTCGCGGGACCGGCCTCAGTCCGAGACTTCGCAGAGCCGATAGCACGGGCTAGGAACGTCCGCCCTCGGAACCATGACGACCACACCTGCTCCGTCCGTCGACAGCGAGAACCTCCTGGACCTCGTGCATCGCTGCAGCGAACTCTGCACGGCCGCAGAGCGCTCGATGCGCAAGTCTTCGCCCGAGCGCGAGTCGTTCCTGGCCGAGAACCTCGAGGCGGCGCTGCTGCAGCTCGAGTTGATCCTGCGCCTGCTCGGCGAGCAGGGTGCCGGTTCGCGCGACTCGGAGCGGCAGAGTCTGCTGCGGCGGCTGTTCGCTCGCTCGGGTACCAAGGAGGTGGCCGCGTCGACGGTCGAGGCGCCGTCCTTCGACGTCTCGACCCAGGGCCTGCAGGGAAACTCGTGGACCGTGTCGATCGCCGAGATCCTCGGTTTCCTCGCCTTTGCCAACAAGACGGGACTGCTGTGGGTCGACAGCCCGACCGGCAACTTCATCGTCGGCATCGTCAAGGGACGCCTCATGCACGCGAGCAGCGACCGGACGCCCGAGGGGTTGCGGCTCGGCGAGGTGCTGGTGGGGCTCGGCTTCCTGACGCGCCGCCAGCTCGAGCGATACCTGGCGTCGAACGCGGAGGGGGACGCCGTGTCGGGCGAGAAGTTGCTCGAGGCCGGCATGATCTCCGACGAGGAGCTGCGCGAGGCCCTCTCGTACCAGGTGACCAAGCTGTTCAATCGGTTGATCCACACCGACCAGGCGGTGTTCCGCTTCCAGGAGGGGGTCAAGGTGCAGCTCGCCTACCAGGTCGACATCGACATCAACCAGTTGCTGTTGGACAGCGCGCGCAAGCGCGACGAGTCGGTGAGCCCGGCGCAGCAGGTCGCCGCCGTGCTGCAGGAGTGGAACACCTGGCGCAGCGAGCTCGGTAGCAAGCTCGCCGCACAGGCGGCAGCCGAGCAAGAGACGCCGGAGGCTGCGCCCAAGGACGCCGCCGACGCGAACCCACCGGTCGGAGTCTGACACCGAACTTCGCATCGCCGAGTCGGCTGATCTCCGCAACTCGCTCCGCGACGTAGACTGGTCCGAGCATGCTTCGCGCGCTCCTTCTCGTTGCGTGGGCGCTACCCGCTGCCGCGCAGTTCACCAGTCCAACTGGTCGCCTGAACTCCGAGGGCGTCTCCTACGACGACCAGTCCCTGTTCGGGGTGTCCGACGTCCGTTACCAGCAGATCGACAGCACGAGCGTCGGCATGGCGCCCTTTGCGATCCGGCGCATGGCTTGGCGCCGTGATGCCGTCATCGGCCCGCGCGCCACGTGGTCGTCGCGCTCGATCTGGCTCACGATTCTGCTCGGCGAAGGCGTGCGCCCGGGAACGGCGTGCACGGGATTCGAAGCCAACTACCGCGGCACACCGACTCAGGTGGTCGCGCAACGGATGGTGGTGCTGCCTGACTGGTCGCCTGCCGCACCGTCGACGCCTGCACCCTTCGACCTGATCGTGCCACTGGACGCGCCGTGGACCTACATGGCGACCGCGCCGCTGCTGTACGAAGTCTCGACCTTCTTCGGTCAAAACGGCCGGTATGGTCTCGACCTCGACGGCGAGCCGGGCGGCGTTGGCACGCGAGAGGTCGGTTTCCCGCTCGGGGCCGGGTGCGTCGCCACAGGACAGAGGATCTCGATGCTCCTGATGGGAACGGCCCACAATCACTACACTCGCCTGCGCGCGGAATACGACGTCGCCTTTGCGCCGCCGTATGCGCCCGGTGTTCTCGTGCTGGGTTTCGCCCCCGCGACCTTCCGCCTTCCGGGTCTCTGCTCCGATGTCCTGCTGACCCCGAGCATCTCGGTTCCCATCGGACAGGCATCGCCGCTCGGCGCAGTCACGAACTTCGGGCTCGAGAACATTCCGTCCGCCGGCATGGTCGGCCGGCCGCTGTACGCGCAGGCCGCGTATCTCGACCCTGGTCAACCCGGGCTCCCCGTCGCCTTGTCGTCGGGGACGCGCATCACCTTTCCGGCACCGAACTCGCAGCCACCGACCGCGCTGGCCTCCGTCACCGCCCTTCGCTTCGGCTACGAGTTCTACACCCCGAGAGTCTTCGCCGCGGGCTTCGTCACTCGCTTCGACTGAGGTCCGAGGATCGACGGGGCCGCCTCGGGCGCCGGCCCTGCGCTGCGGAAGGTCCGTTCTTCGTCCGACCCAGTACCGGACCGAGCCACGATTCGCGCGCGCCGCGTCCGCGCGGTAGCGTGGGTGATCCCCGTCCACCGGTGATCCCATGAACGCGACCTCCACCGTCCGCATCCTGATTCTCGCGAGCGCCGCTCTCACCTGCCACGGTCTCGCCGCCGCGCAGGATGCCGCGGCCGACGACCCGCACATTCCGGTGCTGGTCGTCGGCGGCGCCAACAACCACGACTGGGAGTGGACGACGCCGGCGCTCGCGCGCCTGCTGGAGGCTTCGGGGCGCTTCCGCGCCGACGTCACGACCAAGCCCGCCGAGGAGCTGGCCGGGCTGGCGGCCTCGAACCGGTACCGCGCCTTCGTGCTGGACTACAATGGGCCGCGCTGGGGCGAGGCCGCGGAGCACGCGTTTCTCGACGCGGTGCGCGGCGGCGTCGGTGTCGCCGTGATCCACGCGGCCAACAACGCGTTCCCGGGCTGGGTCGAGTACGAGACGATGGTCGGCTACCTGTGGCGCGAGGGCACCGGCCACGGCCGCTTCCACCCGTTCGACGTCGTCGTCGACGATCGCGACCACCCGATCACCAAGGACCTGCCCGACCTCCGCGCACATCCGGACGAGCTGTATCACCGTCTCGTGCACATGCACGACGCCGACATTCGGATCCTGGCGACGGCGATGTCGTCGAAGGAGTCGGGCGGCAGCGGCGAACGGGAACCGATGATCCTGGTGAGCAGCTTCGGCAAGGGGCGCGTCTTCCACACGCCGCTCGGCCACGTCTGGCGGAACGTGCCCGCGAGCCGCGCGTCGTGGGCGGACCCGCAGTTCCGGCAGCTCGTGGCGCGCGGCACGGAGTGGGCGGCGACGGGCGCGGTCACCATCCCGCCGGCGTTCGTCACGCGGCTCCCCGACGACGAGGCCGCCGCCGGCTTCCGCTTGCTGTTCGACGGCAAGACCACCGACGGGCTGCGCGGCTATCGCAAGAAGGGCTTTCCGGACAAGGGCTGGAGCATCGCCGACGGCGCGTTGACCTGTGCTCAGGGTGGCGGTGGCGGCGACATCGCGACCGTCGAGCAGTTCGGCGACTTCGAGCTGCGCTTCCAGTGGCGGGTGGCCCCGGGCGCCAACAGCGGCGTGATGTGTCGGGTGTCGGAGGACAAAGGCGCGAGCTACGAGACCGGCGCCGAATTCCAGGTCCTCGACGACGCGAAGCATCCCGACGGGCGCAACCCGCTCACGTCGGCGGCGGCGCTGTACGGCCTGTGTGCCCCGGAGGGCAAGGAGCTGCGCCCGGTGGGGCAGTACAACGACGCGCGCATCGTGCTGAGCGGCCGCCACGTCGAGCACTGGCTCAACGGGGTCAAGGTCGTCGACATGGAGATGGTCGGACCCGACTGGGACGCGAAGCTCGCCGCGAGCAAGTTCCGAACCTGGGACCGGTTCGCGCGCAACGAGCGGGGCCACATCGTGTTCCAGGACCACGGCAACGACGTGGCGTTCCGACTGATCCGGATCCGGGAGCTGTGACGGACGGGCTTGGGCCGAACGCGTCGCCGACTCCGAGCCGACGCGCGCGCGTCCGTAGAAAGTCGTGGAGTAGCCGCGCGTGTTGCCGGCGCGGTCGTCGGCACCCAGCGAGGTGAGGGCGCAGGGGGCGCCGATGCCCCGATGTCCGGGGCCTGCAACTACTGAAGGAACGGGTCGTCGATGGTCTCGGACCGGTCGACCGGCACCCCGGTCTCGGCCGCGCGGTCGACGAAAGGTCTTGTCCCGAACCGAGCGCCGAGATCGGCTTGACGAGCGATGCCACGCGCAAGCCATTCACGCGCCTGTGGGCCGAGATCGCGCCAGGGGTGTCGAAGTGGTTGGGCATCGCCAGAGGCGGTGCCGGCCCTTCGTGAGGGCGCGGTCGTTGGAGAAGCGGAACCTCGCTGTCGCGGCGAAGCCTGCGACGGCGGCGCAGTCGTGACGAACCTCGGGATGGCTAGCTGATAGACATCCTCGGCGTCGGCGAGCAACTTCGGGATCGCGTGCTCCCCACCCCAGTTGGTCCATCGCGCGCCTCGACTTCAGCTCGACTTCGCCTCGACGGTGACTCTCGTGTTCGGTGGTGCCTCTGGTGGCGCCTGCCGTTCGCTTGGTCATCGGCAGTGCCGAGCCCTCTTTCTCGGTAACCTCCGGCCCGCGCGCTCCTAGTCCAGGAGCCGCTCGCCCTCGCCCGCCTGCCCGTTCTCTTTGGAGGATCAGTGACATGAAGTCTCATTCGTGCCCGCGTCATCGGTCGATCTGGCGCCGCCGCCGCTGCTTGGCAAGCGGCCCGCGTCTTCGGGCGTGGAGGGTGGCAGCCCTCTGCGTGGCATCGCTCGGACTGGCAAGCATCGCCGACGCGCAGGCCCACCTGGTGGTCGACCTCAACCGCGGTCCCGGCGCTCCTCGTTCGTCCCGTCCGGGTGGGTTCGCGTTGGGACCCGGCAACGAGGTGTACTTCGCCGCGGAGACCCAACTCCTCGGCCGGGAGCTCTTCGTGACCGAGGGCGGTGGCGCGATCCTGGCTGCCGACACGCGGAGTGGCGCAGCGAGCTCTTCGCCTCGCGACATCGCTGCCTTCGGTTCCGGCGTGGCTTTCCTCGCCGACCTTGCCACCCAGGGCTACGTCTGGAACATGCGGCATCGGGGGGTCCCCGTACCGCTTGCGGCCTCGTATTCCCAGCCGCACGACCTGGTCGCGTCGGCTGGGCAACTGTTCTTCTTCGCCACCGACGACCGTGGCGATGAGCTCTGGGCGAGCGATGGGACTCCGGCGGGGACCCGTCTCGTCGCCGACCTCAACCCGGGCCCCGGTTCGACCGTGCTGTCGTGGATGGTGCCGTTCGGCCTCGGCGTCGCATTCCTCGCCGACGACGGGGCGCACGGCTTCGAGGTCTTCGTCAGCGACGGCAGCGCCGGCGGCACGCGTCTCGTGCGCGACCTCAACCCGGGGCCCGCGTGGGGAGCGACCAATACGCGGCCTGCCGTGGTCGGGCTCGATCTCTACTTCGTCGGCGACGACGGAGTCGGAGGGGCCGAGCTCTACGTGTACGACACGCGCGACATCCGGTTGGTGGCCGACATCGCGCCCGGTCCGTCGTCGTCGTCACCGACCGACCTGATCAGCACGGGCAGCCGCCTTGCCTTCGTCACCCGCGACTCGACGTCCGCGCGTCACCTGTTCGTGTCCGACGGAACCACCGCCGGCACGCGCGAGGTGCAGCAGAACCTGGAGGTGCGCGGCAACCTCGCGCCGCTGCCCGACGGACGCTTCGTGTACGTCGGAAGAGGCGGGGCCGGCTTCCAACTCGCAGTCAGTGACGGGAGCGTCGCGGGGACGTTCGATCTCTTCTCGCTCGACCCAGCGGAGTCCAGCAACGCCATCAGTCCCGCCGGCGGTCGCGTCGTGCTCATGGGAGTGGATCGAGTCGTCGTCACCGACGGCACGCGCGGCGGGAGCTACGCGATCCCGATCCCGGGCCAGGCGGTGGTCTCCGAGGTGAGCGGCTTCCCTGACGGCAGATTCTACTTCGCGGTGACGACCGCCGCCGAGGGCGAGGAACCCTGGGTCAGCGACGGGACGCCGCAGGGCACGCACCTTCTCTCGGACGTCGACCCGACGCGGATGGGCACCGCCGATGCGAACCCGCACCTGGTGGGCGAGTTCGCCGGACGGGCGATCTTCACTGCCACGACCGAGCAGGGTAGGTACCTGGCGGCTTCCGATGGGACCGCGGCAGGGACCCGCCTCTTGCTTCGCGCCGCGACGGCTCGCTCGCCGGTCGCATCGATCGACAGCGCGACGCTCGTCTTCACGCAGGACGACCTGGGCTCCGGCAGTCTGGTCCGGACCGACGGCACGGTGACGGGTACCTCGGTGCTGGCCGCGGGGCAGCCTTCGTCGCTGCTCGACGCGGCGACGGGCGCGGCCCTCGACGGCGCGCGCGCCGTGTTCGTGGTGCGCCAACCCAGCCAGGAGGAACTGTGGGTGAGCGATGGTACCGCTGCGGGCACGCACCTTCTCACGACCGTCTTCCCTGGCCAGACGGCACTGGCGCAAGGCTTTCTGCGCGCGGGCCAGGCGGTGTACTTCGCTGCCTACGATGGCGTCGGTGTCGCCCCGCAACTCTGGCGCACCGACGGCACGACGGCCGGCACGCGGGTCGTCGCGCGGGTGAACGAGCGTCGCGCGATGCGTGTCTTGGGCGCTCTCGGTGGTCGCGTCGTCTTCTCGGCCAACGATTCCGCCCACGGCACCGAGCTCTGGGTGACCGATGGCACGGCCGCCGGCACCTCGCTACTCGTGGACCTCACACCGGGCGTCGGATCCACCGAGTTTCTCGACAATGACGCCGACCGGCGGCCCGTGCGCGGTCGCCTGATCATCCAGACGACTGCCGGAGTCGTCAGCACCGACGGTACGGCTGCCGGCACAGTCGCGCTGCCGCTGCCGAGTGTGGTCGCTGACTCCATCCTTCGCTTCGACGACTTCGCGCTGGTGCTCGCGCGCCAAGGCGTCGTGGCCGACCTCTGGCGTACCGATGGCACCGTGGCCGGCACGTCGCGCCTGGCGTTGTCGCTTCCCGGTGGCTACTTCCAGCGCGTGCGAGCCAGCCAGAACGTCGCCGCGTTGGTCGGCCAGCACGTGGTGCTCACCGACGGCACCGTCGCGGGCACGACCGTCTTCGAGGCCTCGGCGGCTTCGGACGCGGTCGCGGTCGACGGCCGCCTCCTGTTCGCGTCGACCGACATGGCGCACGGCACGGAACTGTTCGCGCTCGACATCGGCCCGACCTCGCAGGTCTCCGGGCTGGGCTGCAGCGTCGATCCCGACGCCGTTGCCTTGCGCTCGAACGAGCCTCACCTCGGTGCGACCCTGACCCTCCGCGTCTCCACGCCGCACGCCCTGAGCGCGCTCCTCCTGGGCACCCCGTTGGCACGACCCCTGCCGATCCGGATGCCAGACCACGTCTGCACGCTCTTCGTCGATTACGGCGAGCCTCACGTGATGGCGGGCGTCGCAGGCAACAGCTTGGCCCTGCAGGTCCCCGTCGCCTTCGAGTTCCTCGACACGCGGTTGGCGGCGCAGGCGTTCTCAGGGCCGAACACGTCGCTCGGGATCGACGTCTCGAACGGCGTGCGCTTGTGGCTCGCCTGGTAGAGCTCCGGGGCCGTCGGGGCGGCTCGGTCACGCCGTCGGTGCGCCAGGACGCGCTCGAGCGCGCCCGGCAGGGACTCGACGCCGGTGGTCCCCCGAGCCCAAGCCGCAACGCTGCTGCCCTTCGCTCAGTTCGGCCGCCGGCTGCGCTGGGACGCAGGGACGCGAGTTCGGCTAGCGCCGGCGCGGCTTCGTCGCCTTGGGCTCACGCTCCAATCGGACTTCCAGCGTGATCGGCTCGCCCGAGCTGGCGTCGACCTCGATTTCGCGCGCGGCCTGACCATCGACTCGCGGCTCGACCCGCAGTTTGAACTTCTCGCGGGGTACCTGCGTGAGACGGAAGCGTCCGGCGTCGTCGGCGAAGAACATCGTGTAGTGGCTCGGCGCGATCACGTGCAGCGTGGCCGGCGCTGGTGCTCCGTCCGGATCGAAGACGCGGCCCGCGAGCACGGGGCTGGGCTGTAGCCGAACCGTCGCTTCCACCTCCTCGCCAGCGACCACCCCGATCGTGACCTTGGTCGGTGCGAGCGGGAGCGCGTGCGCGTGCACGTGCATGGACAGCGGACCCGGCGGCAGGCCGTGCGCTCGAAACTGTCCTTTCGGGTCGGTCGCGACCCACCAGCTTGGCCGCCCGAAAGAGCCGTACGAGCCAGCCGTGCCTTCGGTGAGCATCTCGAAGGTCACCCACGCATCGTCGACCGGCTTGCCGTCGGCATCGACGACTCGAACGCGGGCGCTGCCAGCGCTGCTACCGACCACCAGGCGCACATCGTCGGTGGCATCGGCGGCGACGTCGACCAGGTCGGCGAAGCTGTGCCGCGGGCCGCGTGCGGTCAGCGAGCGAGTCTCCTTCGCCGGAGGCAGCTGGAAACGGCCGGCAGCGTCCGTGTGGCCGATTGTCGTGTGCAGCCAGTGCGAGCCGACGACGATCACGTCGGCGCCGCCCACCGGCTCACCGCTCGGGTCGACGACGGTCACGACCGGTGGCGGCGAGGCGGTCTCGGTGGGCGGGGACTGGAGCAGCGCGATGCACGCCGCCAAGAGAGGCAAGGCCATGGCAGGTTCTCCTTTTTGCTGACCGAACGTCAGCATCGTATCGAGAGGGCTTCGGCTCGCCGGACCTGGGGCGAAGATCTCGACCCGCGCCTGCAGCAGGGACGATTCTGTTGCATCGCGAACCCGGCGCACTTCGGCATGCGCTGTGTGTCCGGTCTCGGCCGTCTGCTTGGCGGGGCGCTCTCTTGCGCGCCGAACTGCGCGCCGACTTGCAACCCGTCGGTGGGCGGCCACCGGATCCGGGGCCCGATGCGACCGAGCCACTCGATGCTCGACCGACGCCCCCGACTCCGGCTCTGCGGGCCGCTCTGATACGTCGTCCGCGGCAAGGAGAGCGGAGCGGCGGCGCGGGCCGGCGCGGGGTCGGATCCGGTCGCCACGCGGAGACCGCCAAGAAAAACTCCGCAACGTTCTCGATGCACGCCGGCTGGAGCAGGCATGCGGTGCCGAGGGCGCCGCGACCAACCGCGAGAACTGTCATGAACTCCTTCGTAACGACCTTGATCTTCGCCACTGCAATCGTCGCGCAAGAGGTTCAGCGACCTCAAGAACTCTTGCCGCGCTTGGCGCCGCTGGTGCCTATCCACACGCTGCCAGCCGATCCGACGGGTGGCACTTACGGTATGTGGACTGCCGGGCCGGACTTCAAGGCCTCCTTCCATGATGGCTTCGTCTTCTACCCACGCATGGGAGAGGGCAAGCCAAACCGACCGTTGCGCTGGACGACGGCGAGCGTGACTGCGGGTGGCCGAGACCTGCTCGACGCGAACAAACGGCCGGCCCAGGCCGCGACCGCCTGGCGCTATACCTACGACTTCGGCAATGTGGTCGAAGCCTACGACGTGAGCCGCGAAGGCATCGAGCAAACATTCGTGCTCGAGCAACCTGTCGTCGACGACGTCGTGATTCGCGGCCGGATCCGCACCGACCTGCAGGCGGACATGCTTCCGGCGAGCCACCAGGCCGTGGTGTTCACCGAACACGGGCAACCGCTGGTCAGCTACGGCGCCGCGACCGCGGTCGACGCGCTCGGGCAACGCTTGGCCGTGACCACCGCGCACTTCGACGACTGGGTCGAGTTGCGCGTGCCCGGCGCGTGGCTCGCTGGCGCTGCCTTTCCGGTGATCGTCGACCCGCTGCTGACACGCGTGGACCTGGCCTTCGCCAACGGCGTGACGGGCAAGGATGTCGACATCGGTCGTTCGCCCGACGCGACGTCACGCAACGTGGCAATCGCCTACGCCGTCACCTTCGCGGCCGGCGACGACGACGTCTATGTGATCGCCACGCAGGATGGCTTCTTCGCGACGACCGAGATCATCTATGCCGATGTCGCCACATGGGGATCGCGGCAGACCGCCGTCGGCTACAGCCAGCGTAGCCGGCGCTGGGTTGTGGCCTTCACGCGCGAGTTCGCGACGACCACCGCGGTGCGCGCCTACGTGCACGACCTCGGAAGCACCAACACCAACGGTGGTACGGTGATCACAATCGGCAATTCGGGTAGTGGCGTCGCGCAGCACTCGCCCGACGTCGGCGGCAGCGGCTTCTCGACGGTGCCGGGTTCGCCGCGCGTGCTCGTCACTTTCGCCAGCGACAACACCACGACGAAGCAAAACACCAGCAGCACGGCTGTGTTCGGCCAGCTCGTCGATTCCCTCACGGTCACTACCGCCGGCGCACCGTTCGCGCTGAGCTGGATCGGCAACGGCCCCGGTATCGATCAAGAAGCGCCGCGGGTCACCACCACGTTCGACGGCACGCCGTCGCACTGGGCCGTGGTCTGGCAGAGGCGACTCACTTTCCCGATCGCGACCGATTGGTCGGTGAGCGCCAACAAGGTCGACGTCGACGGTACGCGCTCCCTCGACCTGACCCTGGACCAGAACTTGCCCGCTGGCCCAGCCCACTCGGTTCGGCCCGATGTCTCCGGCGGCAACGGACGCTTCATGGCAACGTTCGCACGCAGCGACTCGTCGACGGCGACCGGGGGCTCGCAGCTCGTGGCGACGCGCTTCGACTACGGCACCGGTGGGACGGTGCTCGGCGGCACGGTGCTCGCGGACCTCACGACGTTGGGCAGCCTGAGCTCCGGCCGCATCGCCCAGGACCTGATGACCGGTTCGCACTGGGTCGTGGGCTTCCACGCGGTGTCTGGCGTGACATCGAGCGCGCGCTTCCAGCGCATCGGCAACCAAGGCCAGCTGTTCGAGTCGGGGACGCTGTTCAGCGGCCGGCTGCTGGGCGGCGCAACGCCGACGCCGCCGGCGGTCGTCAACCGCTGGGGACAGAGCGGGTTTCTCTTCGCTTACGGCACGAATTCGGGCGACAGCTGGTTGCACGGACAGGAACTCGTCTACCCATCGGCGGCGCGGGCCGTCGCCTACGGCAGCAGCTGCGGCAGCGGCCTCAATCGCGGCGCGTGGGCGCCACTCGCAGGCTCGCAGTTTTGGCCGAACGAGCTGGTCGGCGCGCTGGCGAACCGCCTCGCGGTGCTGACGGTATCACTGGCGCCTGCGAACACGCCGCTCGACTTCTTGGGCATGACGGGATGCACTTTGAACGTCGATCTCGCTCCCGGTCGGTTCATCGTCAACCTCCCGACCACCACGGATGCCGCGGGCCGCGCGCTCTTCCTGCTGCCATTGCTCGACGTCGACTACTCGTTCTACACGCAGTGGTCCATCGTCAACCCCGGCAGCAACCCGCTCGGCGTGCAGGCCACTGCCGGGTTGCAGGTCGACGTGCGCCGCTGAGAGATCGTGCACGAGCGGGCGGCGCAGCCAGGGGCCTGAACATGCGATCGATGGTGCCAGCCCTGCCGCGAACTTCGTCGGGCAGCTGGAGCTTCGCGGGGACGGCGGACAGTCGACCAACCGACTCGCCGCCACCTCGCCGCGGCCGCCTTCGGTCCGCGGCCGCCGACGGTGCCTGAGGGAGCTCGGTCCGTTCCTCGGGGATCACGAACCGTCACTCTGCGCGGCAGATGCCCGTCGCGGCCGGGGCCGCAACCAAGAGGCTTGGTTGCAGTCGGCGCTTCGCGCCGACCAGAAGGGACCCCGGCCACTCTGTTGCTGGGGCTTCCAGTGCCGCTGGAAACAAGCGAGTTGGGCGCGATGTCAAGCGGAACGGCATCGCCGAATCCGCGCGTGGCGCGAGGATCCGCGGCACTTGCAGCTCAGGGAACTCCCTCCGTGGACGCACGGCTGCGCGATGGGAAGAGCGAGATGCGCTCGCGGTCGCTCTCGGTGAGCGCGCTCCAGGCCCGTGGGCTCCCGACAACGGAACCGCGCCGGCGCCGGCCGAACTCGATACGCCATCGCTTCGGCGTGACCGGCTGTCGGGCGAGCGGACGAGCTGCCGGGAGCCCGCGGCTACTCGTCCGGGTCTGGCGTCGTCGGAGCACGCGGAGAGAGAAATGATTGCGCGGGCCGCGCACCGCGGGCGCAGACGCAACATGCCGACTCTCTCCCGACGAGCCGTTTCGCCTCGCGACGCGGCCGACTCGCTCCGACCTCTGGCCTTCCTCTCCTTGCTGATCGCGAACGTGGCGACGGCGCAGAGCGTCGTCTGGACCCCGTCGCCCGGCGGAATCCGCTTCGGCCAGGACATCGCGCGCATCGGCGATCTCGACGCGGACGGCGGCGACGACTTCGCCGTGGGCCGCAACGACGGTGTCGCCGAGATCGTGTCCGGACGCACGGGTGCGGTGATCCGCATCCACACCTGCCCGCCCGGCTCGGTGTTCGCGAAAGTCACCGGCACGGGCGACGTCGACGGCGACGGGCTCCCCGACTACGCGATCGGCGTGGGCAGCGCCGAGAACCCCAACGCGACACTCAATCCGGGCGAGGCCGGGTGGGTCGCGGTCTTCTCCGGCGCGACGGGCAACGAACTCTGGCACGCGCAGGGTGGGCGCTGGCGGACGTTCCTAGGCAACTCGCTCGTGGCGATCGGCGACGTCGATGGCAACGGCCGGCCCGACTTGCTCGTCGCCTCCAGCAACTACCCGGGCGGCGTGAGCTCCTACGGCGGGCGCGTCGTCGCGCACGACGGCCTGACCGGCGCCGTCCTGTGGACGGTCCTCGGTGCGTCGTCGCCGGCGGAGAACCTCGGAGTGGACGTGGCAGCTTGCGGCGGCGACGTCAACGCCGACGGCCGGCCCGACGTGCTGGTGCGGTCCAGGAATCCGGTCCGCGTGCAGATCCTCTCCGGCGCGGATGGTGCCACGCTGCGCGTGCTCACGCCCCTGACCGGCCAGGAGTGGCTCGACCAGGACGGCCTCGGCGATGTCGACCGCGATGGCGTGGCGGACCTCGTGATCGGCATGTTCGATCGGCCCAACGACAACGGCAGCGCGCGAGTCTACTCCGGCGCCACGGGAGCGGAGATCTACGCCGTGAGTTGGACGCAGGGGCCGTGGACGTCGTTCGGTGGCACGGTGCGGCGCCTCGGTGATCTGTCAGGCGACGGCGTGTCCGAGTTCGCCGTCGGCACGCGCGGGTTCTACTCGTACACGAATCCCGGCTGGGTGCGCGTGTACGACGGTGCGACCGCCGCGCTGCGCACGTGCATGGACGGATCGTTCCTCACGGGCAAGGTGTTCGGGGCGGCCATCGAGGCGGGCGATGCCGACGGTGACGGGAAGAAGGACATCCTCGTGGGCGCTCCCGCGTACCGCCCGGGTATCGACGAGGCCGGGCGGGTGGAGGTGTACGGCGTGCTCACCGGCGGCAGTCTGGTAGCACAACCGCATGCCTGCGGACCGACGCGCATCGCCGTCGGCGGCCAGCCGCGCATCGGCGAACGGATCTCGTTCCGCGTGTTCGACGCCGTCGGCTTGCCGGTGGTGGGGATCGGCTTCACGCTGCTCGGGCTGCCGTACTGCGGTTGCACGATCGGACACGAGTGGGGAATCCAGCTCTTCAGCGACAGCGTGTGGCTGTCGATCCCCAACGACGTGAACCTGGTCGGTCTGCGCTTCGCGGCGCAGGGGCTCGACGTGTTCGGCACCGGTGGCTGTGCCGCACCACAGATGACGGTGACCGATACCATCCTCGTCACGATCGGCTGACCACGGCTGACTGGGGCAGGCGGCCGCGCGGTTGGCCGCCGAAGGTGCGGGCCACCATCGAGAGCGCCGTCGAGAGCGCGTCAGTCCGGCGCGAAGCGGGCCGCGAGCCAGGCCAGCGCACCGCGCAGCCGGTACTGCACCGTGCGGCGGCTCACGCCGAGGTTCGCGGCGATCTCGTCGATCGAGGCGCCGCGCAAGATGCGGGCTTCGAACACGGCTGCGTGCTCGTCGCTGACGGCGCGCAACTGGGAGACCAGGTCGTCACTCGAGGCGGCGTCTTGTGCCACGCCGTCGACTTGCGGCAACGAGTCGAGGTCCACGTCCACGTGCCGACGTCGGTCACGGCGGTCAGCCGTGCGGGCGCGCGCGTGCTCGATCAGGATCCGACGCATGGCCTTCGACGCCGCGGCGACGAACGGCGCGCCGGCCTCAGGGGTGAGGTGGGCGCGGACCACGCGCAGGAAGGCTTCGTGCACCAGTGCGGTCGGCGTGAGCGTATGGCCCGGCCGCTCGCGCGCCGTGAGACGGCCGGCGTGGCGCCTGAGCAAGGCGTAGGCGCCGGAGGGATCGGCGTCGGCGGGGTGGGCTCCTTCGAGAGATGGCAAGGTGATCGCGCGGGGTCGCGGATGATAGCTCGCCGAGGTGCCGGCGCCGCGCCGAGATTTTCTTGCGCACTCGGCGTCGCACGCTCGCAGGTGCCGTGTCGACCGCCCGTCCCGTTCCTTGCGTCGAGGAGAGTGCAATGCAACCCGTCCTGTTCCGTCACGCCGGAGATCCGGTCCGCGAGGCCTGCGCCTTCGGCCGCAGCCTTCACATCGACTTCTACGGCGTCAGCCGAGCCCTCTGCGACGACCTCGGCTTCTGCTACAAGCTCCTCGACGATCTGGTCGCGCGCCTCGGCATGCACAAGCAGTCGCCGCCGTACCTGTTCCGCTCGCCGGACGCGCAGTTTCCGGACAAGGCCGGGTTGTCGGGCTGGGTCCCGCTGATCGAGTCGGGCATCTCGATCCACACCTTGACGGTGACCGGTTTCGTGTCGATCGACATCTACACGTGCGGTGCGCTCGACGTCGATGCCGCCGCCGCGTTGCTCGCCGAGCGCCTCGGATCGACGGACTTCGAGCACAGCTACTTGGTGCGCGGGACCCGTTACCGTGCGTGAGACTCGGAGGACGCACCGCGATGGCGTGGCCAGCTACGACACCTGGGATCCGCGCGCGTACCTGCGGCAGTACTATGCGACCATCGGCAGCGACGAACAGGCGAATGCGCGCTTCGCGCGCGACATGCTCGGCGGATGGGAGCGGCGGTTTGCAACGGCGCTCGAGTTCGGCTGCGGTCCGACCGTCCACCACGCTGCGATGCTCGCGCCGTACGTGGACTCCCTGCACGTGGCCGACTACTTGGACGCCAACCTCGTCGAGGTGCAGCGGTGGCTGCGGGAGGATCCCACCGCCCACGATTGGGACCGATACTTCGCCGAGATGCTCGCCGAGGAGGGCGCGCCGCACGTCGAGGCCGCCGTCGCCGTACGTGTCGCGCGCACGCGGGAGGTGATCAAGGCCACGATTCGCGGCGACATTCGGCGCGCGGCGCCCCTCGGCAGCACGGCGACGTACGACCTGGTCGCGTCGTACTACTGCGTCGAGGCCGTGGCCGGGGACCTTGCGACCTGGGCGCGCCACCTCGGCAACCTGACTCGGCTGGTGGCGCCAGGCGGCGCACTCTTGCTGGGCGCGATGCGCCGGTGCGCCGGCTACCGCGTGTTCGAGCGCACCTACCCGGCGGTGCCGGTGGACGAGGCGGACTTCGCGGCGACGCTGCTCGAGCTGGGCTTTGCGTCCGAGCACACCGCGATCCGGGTCGTGCCCGCCACGGACCTGATCGAGGAAGGCTTCGACAGCATCTGCTGTGTGTTCGCGCGAAGGGGCGGCTGAGCCCCGGCGGCCTGTTGATCGCTCGATCGGAGCGCGAGGTGCGTGTTCGAGTCGACTTCTGCCGGAGTGTCCTGGTTGGTCGCCGGGATCGCGGGCCCCGCTCCGGGTGGTCGCCGGCGGCCCAGGTCCGGCGTGCCCAGCTCTGGGGCGAGCGGACGAGCCGCCCAGCGTCCCCCTCTTCCTGTCGGGGCCTCGCGCTGCCGAGCACTCGGAGCAGAAAAACCGACTTCCTCTGCCACGGCGGCCTCGGTCACGGCAGAACGCGGGGGTGGCTCCGGCCCTTCCATCGCTCCCAACGCCCGAGGCGTCCTTCGCCGACTATGCCCGCACCGGTTCCGTCGGCGCGTTCGCGCGCGCCTTCGACGCGACCTGCCAGCCGCTGCTCTTGGTCGCGGCGCGCCTCGCGCGCGGTCGCGACCGCGCCGAGGATCTGCTTCAGCAGACCTGGATCGTGGCACTGCGACGTAGGGCCGACTTCGACCCATCCCGACCTCTCTTGGCTTGGTTGATCGGCATCCTCAGCCGCGAGGTCTTGCGCGCGCAGCGCACCGGCCGTCGGCAGCGCGCGCGCGAAGACCAGGTTGGAGCAGCGTGGGAAGCAGGCGCCGTCGAACGGCAGGATCGCGAGTCTGTGGCCGAGTCGGCGGCGCGCAAGGAGTTCGCGGCCGATGCCACGCAAGCGCTTCAGCAACTCGACGACGTCCACCGCCAGGTCCTGATCCTGCGCCTCAATCACGGCCTCTCGAGCGTGGAGATCGGTCGCGCGCTCGGTCGCAGCCCCGAGACCGTGCGTTCGCAGCTCGCGCGCGGGCTCGACAAGCTGCGTCGCTTGCTGCCGGCAGGTCACCTCGTGCCGGCTGCCGTGGCCTTCGATCTGGCCGAGCCGGCCCGCCTGGCCGTGGTGCGCGCCAGAGTCTTGGCGCAGGTCGGCGCACTCGCTCCGGCGGCAACGACGTCGCTCACCGTGTTCGGAATCGTCATCGTGCCCAAGCTCCTCCTGCCGGCAGCCGTGCTGCTCGCTGCCCTCACCACGTTCCTGTTGCTGCGCCAACCCGACGACCCAGCGCGCCCGGCGCTCGCGACCGCCGACACGACGCCCGTTGCCGCTGCGCGGGCGGAGACGCCGAGCGCGACCACCGGATCGGCGAGCCTGGCCATCGACGCCAGGCCCGACGCGGCCCGAACGGCGTTGCCCGAGACGGCCGCGATCTCGCCACCGGTAGCGACGTACGGCACGATCGAAGTGCGCGGTCGATGCGTCGACGAGCAGGGGGTCGCCGTGCCCGGTTGCTTCCTGCACGCAACCTCCGACGGGTCGACCCTGGCGCAGGCGCGCGGCGATCGCGCAGGGCGCTTCGCACTGGTGGTCCCGACCTCGAGCGGCGAAATGCTGCTGCACGTGCGTTGCCGGGGTCGGGGCAACCGCGTCGCTCCCGCGCCCACCGCCGCGCCGCCCGTGGGCGGCACCGTCGACCTCGGCGACATTCTCGTCCCGGTCGCTGCGGGCGTCCGCGTGCGCATCACCGACCGACTCGGTCAGCCCTTGTCCATCGGCGACGGCACGATCGAAGCCTCGAGCCCGCGCCTGTTCGAGGACGCGCTGCGCGGCACGCCGGAACCCCAGCGGGTGCGCGTCCGCAACCAAGACTCCGTCGACCTCCCGCAACTGACGCTCGGGCGCTGGAGGCTGGCCCTCCACGCGCGAGGCTTCGCCTGTGAGCCGCTCGAGCTCGATGTCGTCCGCACGGGTGCCGACGCGCAACTCGTAGCCGTGCCGGTCGCCAACCTGGTCGGCATCGTGCGCGACGCAAGGCAGAGGCCGCTGGGCGGCATCCGAGTGACCGCCACCCTGGGCGATGTGGTCGATCCCGACCGACAACGCATCTTCGCGGCCGCCCCCGAGATCCTGCTGCCGCACGCACCGCACACCCGCACCGGCGACGATGGCCGCTTCGAGCTGCAGGTGGCTGGTGCAGCCCGCGGAGACGCTGGTGTGCTCGTCGTCTTGCGCGATCCCGGCAACCGGTTCGCGCCGCGCTGCCTGCAGACACGTCTCGACGCGGGCGAGCAGACCGTCGAGATGATGCCTGCCCACAGCCTCGTCGTCAGGGTGGTCGAGGCCGAGAGCGAGCGCCCGGTGGATGCGGCCGACGTGGCACTCACGGACGCGTCGGGCCTACCGCTCGTGCCCGGTCAAGAAGCGCGGACCAAGCGCGGGGCGGCCCGGTTCGACGGGCTCGACGGTGCGGCCGTGCACGTGCGTGTACGCCCGCCTGGCGAGAGCGGGCTGCAGATGGCGCTGATCGCGGCGACTCCACGCCCACGCGGTGACGCACCGGAGTCGAACTTGCCCGACGTCGTCGTGCGCCTGCAGCCCACCCCACTCGTGCACGTGTTGGTCCGGTGCGGTGAACGCCCGTGCGCGAACAGCCTGGTGCAGATCGTCGATGCGTCGACGCGTGACGTGTCGGTCAGCGACGAACCGCGTGACCCTCTCGTCGACACCCATGCACTGCGCGAAGCCCCGCGCCTCCTCGGCGAGGCGACGACCGATGACCGCGGCGCCGCCGTCGTCGCCCTCGTCGGAGACGCCCCGCGCAAGGTCGTGCGGATCACCTCGCCCGCGCATGCACCGCATCTCGTTTCGGCCCCCGGTTCGCGCGGCACGGAGGCCGACCCCTGGATCGTGCAAGTCCGGCTCGGCGGCACCGTACGCGTGCACGTGAACGACCGTCCGTCCCACGGCGCCGTGGCGCTGGCGCTCGTGCGCAGCCGTGGCGGGCGTGGTTTCCACCCGCTCGGCTTGGACCAACCCACGATCGACGCCGGCGGCAACGCCGTGTTCACGCATGTGCCGGCTGGGGCATGGGATGTGGTCGTGGCGCGCTTCTCGACCTCGGTGGCGCACTACGAGCTGGACGCGACACCGGCCGTGCTTCGGTTCGGCGAGGTGCGCGTCGACGATGGGGACGACGTGGCGTTGGAGATCGACGGGAAGCCGATCCAGCAGTCCGAGCTGGATGCGCCCGTGACTTGGCTCGACGGCGCGCTGGGTGACGACCCCGAACTGACGTTGTCCGTGCGCACGGCGCGCGGATGGTCACTGGTGGGACGGCTGCGCGTCGAATCCGGACGCGTTCGGCGACAGGATCTGTTCCCCGGCACCTACCGACTCGTCGGCCCGCGGGACGCCGGTCGGGCCGAGTTCGAACTCGCGCCGGCGACGACGTTTCGCCAAGAGCTGGTCTTGCAGCCGCGGTGACTTCTGGTCCGCCGCTGCCTTGCCTGCAGTCGCTGCCGCCGCGTATCGTCCGCGCGCTCGCCGCCGCCCGGGGGTCAGCCCGCGCCGCGCGTGCCTGCGACCATGACCTACAACGCCGAGCAACTCACCGTCCTGCAGGGCCTCGAGGCCGTGCGCAAGCGCCCGGGCATGTACATCGGCGGCGTCAACAGCGCCGGCCTGCACCACCTCGCTTGGGAGATCCTCGACAACTCGGTCGACGAGGCGATGAACGGGCACGCCTCCGAGATCACGCTCACCTTGCACGCGGGTGGCGACACGGTGAGCGTCGCCGACAACGGCCGCGGCATCCCGGTCGACAAGCACAAGCAGACCGGCAAGTCGGGGCTCGAGCTGGTGCTGACCGAGCTGCACGCCGGCGGCAAGTTCCAGAACGACGGCAAGGGCAACTACAAGACCTCGGGCGGCCTGCACGGAGTGGGCGCGTCGGTGGTGAACGCCCTGTCGAAGAAGCTGGTGGCCGTCGTCAAGCGCGATGGCAGCCAGCACAAGATGGAGTTCGGCCAGGGGAAGCCCACCTCCAAACTGGTGCGGATGTCCGACGACGTGCGCGGCACCGGCACGACGATCACCTTCACGCCCGACCCGCAGATCTTCCCCAGGATCGAGTTCAACCCCGAGATGCTGAAGGCGCGTTTGGAGACGGTCGCCTTCCTGCACCGCGGCCTCAAGGTCAACTTCGTCGACGAGGTCAACAAGACGCGGCAGACCTTCCAGCACAAGAACGGGATCATCGACTACTTGGCGCAGGTGCTCGAGGAGCGTCAGGCGAAGGCGATCCACGAGCCGGTCTTCCAACTGGCCAAGGAAGGCGACGAGCGCCTCGAGCTGTGTCTCAAGTGGACGGAGTCCACCGACGAGCACGTGCGCAGCTACGTGAACGGCATCACCACGGCCGCGGGCGGGTCGCACGAAAACGGCTTCCGCGCCGGTCTCATGCGGGCCGTCCGCAACTACATCGAGACGCACGACCTGATGCCGCGCGGGGTCAAGATCGGCCCGGAGGACATCCGCGAGGGGCTGGTCGCCATCCTGTCGGTCTTCGTCGCCGATCCGCAGTTCCAGGGGCAGACCAAGGACCGCCTCAACAACGCCGAGGTGCAGCCGTTCGTCGACGGCGCCGTGCGGCCGGCGCTCGAGCAGTGGCTCAACTCCAACACCTCGGTGGCGGAGCAGATCGTCGCCCGCATCATCGCGGCGGCGCGCGCGCGGGCGGCCAGCCGCGCTGCGTCCGAGTCGATCGCGCGCAAGTCGCCGACCAACCGGCTCACCCTACCGGGCAAGCTGAGCGACTGCTCCGGCAAGTCCGACCACGACAGCGAGATCTTCATCGTCGAGGGTGACTCCGCCGGCGGCAGCGCCAAGCAGGGGCGCGACCGCAGCCACCAGGCGATCCTGCCGTTGCGCGGCAAGGTGCTCAACACCGAGGACGCCAGCCTCAGCAAGGTGCTCGACAACAAGGAGCTCGCCGACCTGGTGACCGCCCTGGGTTGCGGCATCGGCCCGTCCTTCGACCTCGCCAAGCTGCGCTACCAGCGCGTCGTGTTGCTGGCCGACGCCGACTCCGACGGTCACCACATCACCACGCTGCTGCTCACCTTCTTCTATCGCCACCTGCCCGGAGTCATCGCCGCCGGCCGTCTCTACGTGGCGTTGCCACCGCTCTACCGCATCGACATCGGCAAGGAAACCTACTGGGCGGCCGACGATGCCGACCGCCAGCGCATCCTCGCCAAGCACGGAACCGGGCGCGGCACGCCGCAGGTGACCCGCTTCAAGGGACTCGGCGAGATGATGCCGAAGACGCTGTGGGAGACCACGCTCGACCCGAAGACTCGGCGCATGCTGCGCGTCGAGATCGCCGATCGGCTGTTGACCGACCGGGTGATGAACGAGCTCATGGGCAAGGATCCGGCCGCGCGCTTCCGCTTCATCATGGAGCGGGCCGAAGACGCCGAGGAAGTCGACGTGTGAGATCGACACGTTCTCGTAGGCATGGCAGGGGATGACGTCGCGCAGCGCGATCGGCGGCCGCGCCGTCGCGGTCACGTCGAGGACGCGCGTCGCAAGGCGAGGTTGCCCAGCTGCCCGCACGCCGCCATCACGCTGCGACCTTTGGTGACGCGGCGCCGCACGGCCAACCCCTCGTCGCGCAGCCAACGGACGAAGCGCACGATCTCCGCTTCGCCCGGCGCGCGCGTCAGCGGATGCGTGCCGGGGTTGTAGGGAATGAGGTGCACGAGCACGCGCCCGAGCGGCGCGCAGAAGGCGGCAAGGCGCGCCGCGTCGCGTCTGGAGTCGTTGATCCCCGGCATCAGGCACCAGTGGATGCCGAGGCAGAAGTTGCGGCGCGGGCGGTAGCGCGCGAGTTCGGCCTGCAGGTCGGCGAGCGGCAGCGTGCGGTTGGCCGGCATCAGGCGCGTGCGCAATTCGTCGTCGGCGGCGTTCAGGCTGACCGACAGGTTGAGGCGCTTCCAGCCGAGCGCGGCCAGGGCGGCGAGTCCTTCGCGCCGGCCCACCGTGCACACGGTGAGGCGGTCGTGCGCGTAGCCGAGGCCGCCGCGTTCGGCGAGCACCCGCAGCGCTTGCACGACGGCGCCGACATTGTCGAGCGGTTCGCCCATGCCCATGAACACCACATGAGTCGGCCGCCAGCCCAGGCAGGCGCGCGCCAGCACGACCTGCGCCACGATCTCGGCGGCGGCGAGGTCGCGCAGACGTCCCATGCGCGCGGTCTCGCAGAAGCGGCACGCCATGCCGCAGCCCACCTGCGTGCTGACGCAGACGGTCTCGCGCCCGCGGCCCATGGGAATGCGCACGCATTCGTACTCGAGGCCGTCGGGCGCGCGCAGGGCGACCTTCTCGGTCGTGCCGTGCTCGGCGGGCTCGGAGTGCCGCGCTGTGACGGTGGGCAACGTCACGCCGAAGCGGGCTCGCCAAGCGGTGGCGTGCGCCGACGGCAGGAACGTCTGCGGGGCGAAGGTGCCGTCGCCGAAGGCCGCGGCGTACAGGCGCCGCGCCGCACCGGCGCCGCCCGGCAGCCCCACCGCCGCAGCCTCGAACTGGTCGCGGGTCGAGCCGAGAACGTCCGTCGTGTGCTCCACCGGTGGTCACCATAGCGCCGCCTGCGCTCGGTGGCCGAGCGCTTCGCCGGGTAGCCACGACGCGATTTCAGCGCACTCGCGGTGCACGTTCGCGAATCGACCGGGCTAGGCTCCGCGCTTCGCATGGCTGCCGCCTTCCGCACCTCGAGCCCCGACGTCGTCGTCCTCGGCGGCGGCATCATCGGCTGCGCCGTTGCCTACTTCCTGACCGAGGCGGACGTGAAGGTGTGTCTGGTGGAGCGGCACGGGATCGCCGGCGGCACCAGCGGCAGCTGCCAGGGACACCTGATGGTGACGCCGAGCCCGCCGTACTTCCTGGCGCTGACCCGCGCCAGCGTGCGGCTGTGGCGCGAGCTGCGTGGGGTCCTCCCCGACTTCGAGTTCCGCGACACCGGATGTCTGTGGTTGGCCGAGACGCGCGAGGACGTGTCGTTGCTCGACGACGTGGCGGCACAGTTCGCCGCCGGGGGCGAGCGGGCCGAGCGTTTGGGGCCGCGCACGCTGCGCGAACACGAGCCTGGCCTCGCCGACGATCTGGCCGGCGCGTTGCTGTACCGCGGCGATGCCGTGGTGATGCCGATGAAAGCGGCCGGCGCCCTGCTGGCCGGAGCGGTGGCGCGAGGATGCGAGGTGCGCACCGGTTGCGAGGTGGCGGGCATCCGGCGCGGTGCGGGTGGGCGCATCGAGTCGGTGCTCACCACCAGCGGCGAGATCAAGACCAGCGTCGTGGTGAACTGCGCCGGGGTGTGGACGCCCGACCTCACCGAGCGCGCCGGTCTCGGCCGAGTGCCGATCTTCCCGCGGCGGGGCGACCTGATGATCACCGCTCCGGGCGGCTGCGCCGTCCGCACTCAGATCCTCGAGGTGAGTTACCTGCGCACGGCCGGCGGCAAGGCCAAGGTCGACCCCGAGAGCGGCGAGCCCGATCCCGGTGCGCACGCCATGAACCTGCAGCCGCAGACGCACGACACGATCCTCATCGGCTCGACGCGGCAGTTCGGCAGCATGGAGCGCAAGGTGAACCGTCAGCTCCTGCTCCAGTCGATGGCGCGCGCCGCGCGCTACGTGCCGAGTTTGCTGCAGACGACGATCGTGCGCACCTGGTCGGGCCTGCGTCCGTACCCGCGCGACAAGTTCCCGCTCATCGGGCCGCTGCCCGGCGTGCCGGGCTACTACGTGGCCAGCGGGCACGAGGGTTTGGGCATCACGCTGGCGCCGATCACCGGCAAGCTGATCGCGGAGATGGTGACCGGCAAGGAGCCGTCGTTGGATCCGGCACCCGTGGCGCCCGGCCGCTTCACCGGCGCGGGAGGGTGAGGCGGGTCGTCGGGGGCCCGGCGCGTTCGTCGTCGCCGGCGCGCTGCGGTCAGAACGCGATGGCGAAGGGGACGGGGCTGGTGAGGCCGGTGGTGGGGGACAACAGCTGGAGGCACGCTTCGCCGCCGCCGAGCGTTTGATCGTTGGGGATGGGAATGGCGATGGTGCGTTGGCTGGTCGGCAGCGCCGCGAAGGGCTGAGCGACGTCGACGAACAGGAGACCGCCGCCGAACGGCAGCGGCAACGGCGCCAAGCTGCCGAGGATCATCACGGCCGGCAGGCCCACCGGGAACAGGGCGTCGATCTGCCACGTCGTGCCGAGGCGGGGTGCCGTCGCCGCGAACAGATCGAGCGCGATGAGGGTGCGGCGGCCGACGACGAACGGCTCACCGTCCGGCTGCCGACCCCACGGCAAGTAAGGGCCCATGAAGGTCGGGCGGAAGAACACTTCCGATCCGGCGCCGCCGGCCACGACCGAGGCCACATCGATCAGCGCCGCGCTGACGACTCCCGGTCCGCCGACCCCGCCGGCGGTGTTGCACGGGCACGGGGCGGGCTCGGGCGGCGCCAGGTCGAAGTTGCTCCGCCCGCAGGCGCCGCCGCGGATGGTCGAGAGGAGCGCGATCACGGTCGCGTTGGGAGCGCGGATACCGGGCGCCCCAGGCGGCAGCCACCCCATGCCCGAGGAGTCGGTGTCGGTCGTCGAACCCTGCACGCTGCTGTGGTCGATCAGAATCGTGGCCGCGCCGCTCAGCTCGATGGCCGGCTGACCCCGCCCCAGGCCCGTGAGCAGCACCCACTCGTGCGCCTGCACCACCGAGTCGTACACGTGTAGCGCCGCGAAGCCGGAGCCGCTGATGCCGCGCCCGGCCTCGCTGTGCACGAACCCGTTGACGGTGCCGGTCACCCGGACGTTTTGCAGCACGAGGCGGTCGCGGCCGTTGCCGGACAGCGTGATCGCTGGCGGCTGTGCCAGACCCGAGCCGGCGGCGGGCGAGCGGATGGTGGGAGCCGGCGCGCCGGCGATGGTCAACGACCTGTCGATCGTCAGTGGCCCGTAGGTGCCGCCGATGACCTTGATCACCGTGTTCGGTGGAGCCGCCGCGATCGCCGCCTGCAGGTCGCGGAAGTGTCCGCCTCCGTTGGGATCGACGACGATCTGGCCGAGAACCGCGGATGCGAGGAGGGAGGCGACGAGGCTGGCGAGCGTGGACTTCATGGCGAGATCCGAGCGAGGAACCGAGGGCCGTGAGATCATCCGTCGCTCGCGCGAGCACCTCAACCGGGCGCGCGCACCGGCGGTCGCCGCCCGCGCCCTAACCGCCAGGCTGCAAACGCACTTCGATCGGCCCGGAACCGGCGCCGCCGACCGCGGCTTCGCCGTGCCAGCCGCTCGGGGTTTCGGCGCGCAGGGTCGCCGTGGCGTCGGGCACGAGCACTTCGGTTGTCGCATCGGTCTCGGCGACGATCCAGTCGAGCACGACGACCCGACCTGCGGCGTCGGTCGCCCGCAGGAGCGCGAGTCCGATCGACTGGCCGTCGGGCGTCGTGAAGCGCACCTGGCGCCGCCTGGCGCCATCGATGGGGACCACCACGTCGGCGACGGCGCCGGCGGTGACGCGCACGTCGGTGGCACCCGCCAGGAGAACGCCACCGCGGCGCGCGCGCACGCTCACGACGTACGCGCCCGGCGCGAGATCGTCCCATTCGATCGGCAGCTCCGTGACCAGCTGCGACGTCAAGTGAGCTCCGTCGCGGAACAGCGAGATCGAGCCCCGCTCGACGTCGCCGCCGCCGAGGTGCACGCGCGCCGCGCCTGGCTGCGGCAGCACGAGATCGCCGAGGTCGACGGTGGTCCGCGCCTGCATCTCGTGCACCCCGAAGTCGGCGAGCGGCACGCTGCCGGTGCCGCGGTGCACGGACAGCCGCACGCGCGCCGGCGGCCATGGCCCCAGCGCGAAGGTCCCGTCGCTGCCGACCGCGACTTCGTTGGCGGGCGCACCGTCCTGCGGAGTGGCGCGCACCAGGACACCCGCGGCGGCAGTGCGGTCGCGCTGCAGGATGCGCCCGCGCAGGCGTGCCGACGGAGCATCCTCGGCGCGCGCGTACAGCTCGACCTCGCTGTCGGCGGGCACACCCGTGCGGCGCGCCACCACGTGGCCGCCGCCACGCCGCGGGATCTCCGCGCGCAGGTCGTACACCTGCCCCGGATCGAGCGGAGCCAGGACGAAGATCCCCGCGGCGTCGGCGGTGGCGGCGGCGGAGCGCGGGCGTGACGCGGCGCTCGGCACAGCGGCGGTGACGTACGTGCCCGCGGCCGGCCGTCCCTCCTCGTCGAACGCGCGGCCGCGGATCGTGGCCCGCTTCGGCATGCGCGGGTCCCAGCGCTGCGTTCCGGCCGCGACGGTGGTCAGCGTCGTCGTGACCTTGCCCCAGCCCTCGTGGAGCGCCGACAGCTCGATGTCGCCGGGCGCGAGGTCGTCGAGACGGTAGGCACCGTGCGCGTCGCTCCGTGCCAGCGACGAGCGCAGCGCGGTCAGCGTGCCGTGCGAGACCAAGGCCCCGGCCAGGGGGTTGCCGTCACCGTCGACGACGACTCCGGCGACGCTGGCGCCATCGACGAGCGTGACTGCGAGCGGGACGGTGCCGGCGGCTGGCATCTCCACCTCGCCGCGCCATGGTCCGTGTCCGCGCGCGCGCACCTCGATCGGGATGCGACCTTCGGGCAGCGGCGCCAGCGTCGCGGTACCGGTGCCGTCGGTGAACGCGCGCCGGGCCGGCGGCGTGGCCTCGTTGCCCTCGGCGCTGAGCAGCAGAGGCACTTCGTCGCCGGCGAGAACGAGGGCGCCGGGCACCGGCGCACCGAGGGTGCCGCGCACCGAGACGGCGAGCGCGGCGCCCCCGGCGCGCAAGCGCAGCACCACGGCCACCGGTCGAGGGTTTCTCGACCCGCGCAGGGGGTAGACGGTCGGCGAGGGACCGTGGCGTTCCTTGAAGGCGGCGATGCACTGCGACGGCACGAGCCGCGTGGTGAACTCGCCCTGCGCGTCGGTGCGCAGGACGCACTGACCGTGCTGCCCGTGACCCGGCGTGGCACCGGCTGGCGACCGCAAGTAGCGCAGCTCGGACGACACCCAGACGTCGGCGTCGGCGACCGGTGCGCCGGCGGCATCGACGACCCGGCCCGTCACCAGGGTGCCGTCCAGTTCGAGAGCCAGAGTGACGGTTTCGTCGGCGACGACTTCGACCGAGCGCCGCACGCCGGTGCTGGTCTGCACCCAAACCGGGCCGACCGGTAGATCGGCGAACACGCCGCGGCCGTCGTCGCCGGTGACCACGCGTCGCGGGCGCAGCTCGCCGCGCGGGTCGCTCTCGTCGATGGCGTCGACGGCCACCCTCCGCGCCGGAGTTCCGTCGGTCTTCCAGATCGCCACGACCGCCAGGCGGCCGGTTCCAGCGAGGTCCGCTGGTGTGTTCAAAGGTGCTCGTTCGGGCGCGGGTGGCCGCAGTGCCTTCGCGATCGCGCCGTCGGCCGTGGAGGGGCCCGTTCGCACCACCCACGTGGCGGCGATCTCCCGCTCGCCGCCGAAGAGTCCGAACCCGGCCCAGGCGACCCACAACCCCAACGCGGCCAGCACCAGCACCGAACCGACGAGAAGCACCTTCTTGTTCATGACTGCAGCTCCCAACGCGCTCGACGCCAGTCCGCCCGCGGCAGCGCCACCGGACACGCCCGCGTAGTCTCGGGCCCTGGCCAGAACGGAGGCCCGCGCCGCGCGCAGGTCGCCCGCCCCGAGCGGCGCGAGCACGAGGCCGGCGACGAAGTCGCGCGGCAGACGGCGGCGCAACTCGTCGAGGGCGCGCACGATCTGCGTGCGCACCGTGCCCGCGGGTCGGCCCAGCGCGCTGCCGATCTCGCCGGCGTTCAAACCCTGCTCGACGTGCAGTTCGAGGACGCGTCGGTAGACCTCGGGTACCGCTGCCTTGGCGCGCGCGAACGCGGCCCGTAGCTCGGCCGCTTCGGCAGCGGCGTGGGGGTCTGCGCGCTCGGCCGCCGGCGGCATCGGCAGGGTACGCCGGGCACGCCGCCGTTCGTTGCGCGCCAGGTTGGCGATGATCCCGCACAGCCACGGCAGCACGCGACGCTCGCGCGCGAACTCGGTACGCCGCTCGAGCGCGATCAGGAACGCGCTCTGCACCAAGTCCCGGGCCAGTTCGCGGTCGCCGACCAGGTGGCTCGCGATGCGCGCGAGTTCGGGAGCGGTGGCGTCGAACACCTCGCCGAGCGCGTGCACGTCGCCGCGTGCCACGAAGCGGGCGAACAGGCGGTCGTGGCGGGCTCGTCCGAACATGACGTGCATCCTTGTCCGGGCCGCGCGCCGTGCGACGCCGATTCGCGAAAACGATGCAGACCGGGTCGACGGGTCGCGTGGTGGCCCACTCGGCGGGGTTGCAGTCGGCGGGGATGCAGTGGGCGGGGTTGCGGTCGACGCTCGCGGTGGCCTCTCGGGTGGTGGTCTCCCGGGGTGGCACTCCCCGTGGCTCCGCTCGTGGTGGCGGTCTTGGCGACGACGACGCGATGCGGGCGCTCGCTGTCCGGGCTGGGACGAAGGCAACCGACGACGAGAAGTCGTGTCCGGAGCGCGCGCTGTCCCCGTCGCTCGGTCGAGCGCCAAAAGGGCGCGCATGAGGTTCTCGCAGCCGCGTCCGTCTCCGCACACTCTCATCGCCTGCACCATGCTCGTCGTCGAGATTGCCGCCCAGGCCGGCTGCGGCGACGTCAGCGCGGTCGACGCTGTCGTGCGCGACGCCGTGCAGCAGCTCGCTCTGCCGGGGGCGTCGCTGCGCATCGAGGAGTCGGGGCGCGTCTTGTTCGAGCAGACCTACGGCAGCTACGGGATCGAGCGCGTGGTGCCGATCGCGTCGGCGAGCAAGTGGCTGTCGGCCGCAGTGCTGATGAGCTGTGTCGACTCCGGCCATCTGCGCCTCGATGACACGGTGTCGAGCTGGCTGCCCGCATTCGATCGGCCGGACAAGCGGGGCATCACCCTGCGGCAGTGCTTCTTGCACACGTCCGGCCTACCGGCCGACAGCAGCATCGTCGGCGACGACACGCTCACCCTGCAGCAGGCGGCTGCCCGCATCGCGTTGCTGCCGTTGGCATACACCCCGGGCTCGGCGTTCCTCTACGGCGGCGTGTCGATGCACGTGGCTGGCGCCGTGTGCGAGGTGGCGACCGGGCTCGCGTGGGACCAGTTGCTTCGGGCTCGGCTCACCGGTCCGCTCGGCATGGACTCGACCGACTTCGGAACGACCGGCAACCCGCGCATCGCCGGCGGGGCCCGCAGTTCGCTGCGCGACTACGCGCGCTTCGTCGCCATGTTGCGCGACGGCGGTGTCTCTGGCGGCCATCGCGTGCTCGGCACGGCCAGCTTGCGCGAGATGTTCACCGAGCAGACCTCGCACCTGCCGATCCTCGGCACGCCCCACCCGAACAACGCGCCGTACGGCATCGGTACCTGGATCGAGCGCCGAGACGCGCAGGGGCGGGCGACCCTGGTGGTGGGCGCCGGTGCGTTCGGCTTCACCGGCTGGGTCGACCTCGAGCGCGGCGCCGGCGGCACCTTCCTGGTGCTCGACCGCTTCCCGCCGCTCTACCCATTCGTGGTGGGCATGTTCGACAGCGTGCGCCAGGCGATGCCGCCGCTGGGGAGCACCTGCGTCGGTGTCGACTCGCCGGCGTGCGGCCGGGCCATCGTCCTCAACGGCGACCGGCTGCCGCGCAGCGGCGCGCTCGACTTCGCCCTCACCGTCGCCGGTGCCCCGTCGGCGACTGCCGGCGCCGTGGCGCTGGCGACCGACGCCCTGACCGCCGGGGTGCCGGTGCTCGGGGTCAGCGTGCACGTGCCGCTGGCGCCGCCGCCCTTGCTGGTGGCGGTGAGCACCGGCGCCGATGGCACGCTGCGCTTGCCGCTGCCGGTCATCGCCGAGGTGGGCCAGGCGCTCGGCGTGCAGGCGTTCTTCGTCGGTACCGCCGGTTGCGGCGGACCGGGCGCGCTGTCGGCGAGTCAGGCGCTGCGTCTGCTCGTGCAGGCTCCCTGAAGGGATTCGGCGGGGGACGAGGAGGGGACGGGCCGCGCACAGAACGTGCCGCGACTCGCGTTCGCGCCTGTGACAGGCTGCAGCATCCGGTGCTCGTTCTCGGTGAGCGGCGCTCGTCGCTCGTACCGAGAGGACATCATGCACTCGATTCGACATCCCCGATCCTTGCTCTACTTCGGCCACACTCTCGTGACCGGGACTGTGTTCGCTGTCGTCACCGCGCTCGGGCCGGCGCCGGAGACGTCGCCTCGCTCCGACAGCCTGTCTGCAGGTGCAGCGCCTCCTTGCGCCCCCTACGGCGCGGTGCTGCAGGCGGTGGTCGCCCCCGCCATCCCCAACCTGCGGCTGGGCTACGAGTTGGCCTTGCGCGGGGACTTCGCGCTCGCGAGCGGCGCCCGCGAGGTTTGGTCACTGGAACGGCTGCCGGCGGGATGGCAGAGCCGCTTCCCGTTCGGCATGACCGCGCTCACCGGGGGCGTACCGACCGTCGCCCTCGCCGACGATCGTCAGCTCGTCGGCGGGCCAGGGGTCTTGGAGCAAACCGGGGTCGTCCTGGACTGCACCTGGTCGGAGCTCCTCGACGTGGTCGCCGGCGATGCGGCAGAGAGTGGCTTCGGCCGGACCATGCGCGCGGCCGGCGATCTTCTCCTCGTCGCGGCGCGTTACGAGGGCAAGGGCCGCGTGTACCTGTTCCGGCACACGGCCTCGGGTTGGGTGCGCAAGGCCAAGTTCATGCCGCCGCGTGGTTGGAGCGGCAACCAGTTCGGATTCTCGGCCGACGTCATGCGGTTCGGTGGCGAGACCTACGTCGCGATCTCCGGCTGCGATGCGGGCAGCGAGGACGACGTGTTCGTCTACCGCGGCACGGGGGCTTCGTTCGAGCGCGAGTTCTCGTTCCACGACGGCCGCGCGAGCGGACCCGAGAACGGCGTCAGTGTGCTGATCGGGGGCGCCAACTACCCGGTGGTCGTCACCGCCCCGCCTGCGTCGAGCGACACGGTGATGGTGCATCGCCGCAGCGGCGCCGCCGGCTCCTGGCTGCGCATCTCCGACCTGCGCGCTCCTGGCAACATCGCCCTCGCCGACTTCGATGGCGCACGGCTCGCTCTCGCGCGCCTGGGCACGGTCTACCTCTACGAGGTCAACGACACCGGAGCGAGCTGGTTCGAGCGCGGCTCCGTCGTCGGCTCGCCCTACGACGAATTCGGCAGCTCGGTCGCCCTCGACGGCAGCACGATGCTCGTCGGCGCACCGATGCACTCCCGTTCCGACGCCTCCGCCTCGGGAGCCGTCTACGTGTACGCCCTCTGACCCGGCAATTGCACAGTTTGGTGTCAGACTCCACCCTGTTACTTGGCGCTTCGCGACCCACGACGATTCGCGGCTCGAGGTGGACAGGCTCCGTCCTGGATGATGCGGTGGGGGAACGGTTCGGAGTGGCGTTCGACCGGATCACCCTGGTGGTGCCTGGGAGCGCGAGGAGGGTGACCCGCAGCCCTCCGCCCCGTACTCTTCGTTCCGTCCCGCCCTCACGCGCAACCCGCGCCTGACTCACGACGCCACGGAGACACCATGCCCTCGATGCCGAAACTCGTCGTCTGTGCAGCGACCCTCGCGGCCGCTGCGTTCGCCAGCGCTCAAGACCGGATGTACTTCACCGGCAACGGCAACGGCCCCGACCCGATCCGCAGTGCGAATCTCGACGGCAGCGCCTTGCAGGTCGTCCTGCCCAACTTGACCTCGCCGCAGGGCATCGCCATCGATCCGATCGGGCGCAAGATGTACTGGACCGACCCGCCGCGCGTGCAGCGCGCGGATCTCAACGGCGCCAACATCGAGACGCTCGTCACTCTGACCAGCGGCGTCCCGCGCGCGATCGCCGTCGACGCCTCGGCCGGCAGGATGTACTGGGCCGCCGGCAGCAGGATCCAGGGCGCCAACCTCGACGGTTCCAACGTGCAAGACCTGGTGACCGGGCTCAACGCCGCCACGGGAATCGCGCTCGACAACGCTGGCCGCATGTTCTGGACCGACGTCAACAACGACGTCATCCAGTCGGCCAACCTGGACGGCACCAACGTGCAGACCGTGCTCAACCAGGACGGCTGGGGCATCGCGATCGACTGTGCGGCGCGCCAGATGTACTGGACGGTGACGAGCGGCATCCGCCGCGCCAACCTGGACGGCAGCAATGTTCAGACGATCGTGACCGGGCTCACCTGGTCGAGCGCGATCACCGTCGAAGGCCGCGACGGCAAGCTCTACTGGTCGGACCGCATCGCGCAAAAGGTGCAGCGCAGTGACCTCGACGGCAGCAACGTCGAGGACCTCGTGACCGGCGTCGACACCATTCTCGGTATCGCCATCGACCTGCCGGGCTGCAACGCGTCGTGGGATCGCTACGGCAGCGGCTGGGCGGGAACGAACGGCATCCCCGACCTGACGCCGGCTGGCGACCCGGTGCTGGGCTGCGCCCTCACGATCGACCTACAGAACTCGTCGGGCACCGCCGCGGCCGGTGTGTTGGTCGTCGGCTTGACCCCGGCCATGCTGCCGACGCCGGTCGGCGGCACCTTGTTGGTGACACCGGCCGTGACAGTCGGCGTCAACGTTCCGGCGGGCGGACTACCCATCGTCCTGCCGCTGCGAGCGAGTCGGCTCCTGTGCGGCACGCCGCTCTACCTGCAGGCGGCGCAGGCCGACGCCGGCGCAACGCAAGGCCTGTCGTTCACCTCCGGTCTGCGCCTGGTGCTCGGCTACTGACGCGTTGGTGTCAGACACCAACTGGTGGGGATCGTCACGTCAGCGTAGCGATCTAGTCCGACAGTCGTGACTGCAGGAACGCGCGTGCCGTGCGCCAGCCGCGCTCCACGGTGCGGCTCGAGACGCCGAGTACGTCGGCGGCCTCGCTAGCAGTCATGCCGGCGAACAGCGTCATGTCGACGATTCGCACCAGCTCGGGATCGAGCCCTTCGAGCTTCTCGATGGCCTCCTGCACTGCCAGCACGTCGAAGGTCGGCCGGCCGGCTCCGGCGAAGGCCGTGGTCAGCTCGAGCCGCGAGCCGCCGTCGCGCTTCTGGGCAAGGCGCTGGCGCGCATGGTCGACCATCACCGACCGCATCACCTTGCCGGCCAGAGCGAAGAACCGCCGCCGCTCGCCGACGTCGGCCGCGCCGGCGCGGGCCAGGCGCAGGAACGCTTCGTGTACCAGCGCCGTCGGTTGCAGCGTGTGCGCCTCGTGCCCGCGCAGCTTCTGCGCCGCGAGCTGGTGCAGCTCCGCGTAGACGCTGTGCGACCACCGGGCGTCATGCTCGGGCTCGTCGGGGTCGGTCGGATGGGTTGCCATGCGTGGGTGCCGCGCGGGACGAGATGATGGCCTCTGTTCGTCGCGGCGGAAAGGCGGCATTGGCGCCGGCCCCTCCGGCGACCCGAGCTCGCCAGTGACATGGTACTCGGCGTGTGTGGGGCCGCTCGCGGCCTTCTGTGCGTTGCGCCGGCCTCACCGTCTGGCGGTCGAACGGGGGCGAGGCTGTGGCCGGTGCTGAGACCGCCGATGCCACGGGCCTCTGCTGCAGGACTTGCCGGATCGTTCGTCGACCGGGCCGCCCGATAGCATCCTCCCCCGATGGATCCCGCCCGCTTCCGCCGTTGCCGGACGATCTTCGAGGAAGCCGTCGCGCTCCAAGACGACGCACGCGCCGCGTTCGTGCGCGCGCAATGCGGCAACGACGAGGTCCTGCGCGCGGAGGTGGAGGCGATGCTCGTCGCCGACGTCGAGGCCGAACGGCAGGGGGTGCTCCTGCCGGCAGCCGCAACCGCGTCGGCTGCTCACCTCGACCTGGTCGGTCTCACCGTCGGCGGCGTCTACCGCGTGGTGCGCGCGATCGGCTCGGGCGGCATGGGATCGGTGTACGAAGCCGAACAGGACAACCCGCGCCGTCGGGTGGCGCTCAAGGTGTTGGGAACGCTGTTCCCGACGCCGGCGCTGCTGCGCCGCTTCCAGGTCGAAGCCGAGATCCTCGCCGGCCTGGAGCACCCCGGTATCGCGCGCGTGATCCAAGCCGGGGTGCACGAGGTGCGTGCCGACGGCATGCGCCTGGATCTACCTTGGTACGCGATGGAGTTGCTCGACGGCGCGCGCCCGGTCACCCGGTTCGCGCGTGATGAGCAGCTGCCTCTGGCGGCGCGCATCGAACTCGGGATCGACGTCTGCGATGCCGTCCACCACGCCCACAGCCGCGGCGTGATCCACCGTGACCTCAAGCCGGGCAACGTGCTGGTCGACCGCAGCGGTCAGCCCAAGGTGATCGACTTCGGGGTCGCCCGGCAGCTTGCTTCGGCCGAAGACGGACGCCCACTGCTCACCGCCCAAGGCGAGCTGATCGGCACACCGGCCTACATGGCGCCCGAGCAGCTGAGCGGAGATCCGGAGAGGGTCGACACTCGTGCCGACGTGTACTCGCTCGGTGTCCTGCTGTACGACCTCGTGTGCGGCGTACCACCGTATGCGCTCGACGGGGCGAGCCTGACCGAGATCCTCGATCGCCTGCGCAACGTCGAGCCGCGTCGGCCGCGGTCGGTGGCACCCGAACTGCCGGTCGAGCTGGAGTGGGTGTTGCTCAAGGCTTTGGCCCGGCATCCCGACGAGCGCTACGCGTCCGTGGCCGAACTGCGCGACGATCTTCGGCGCGCCATCACCGACGAGCCGGTGCTGGCTGGGCCGCCGAGCACGATCTACCGCGTGCGCAAGTTCGTTCGCCGGCACCGGGCGGCGGTCGCCGCCGCAGCGGCCGTGGTGCTGGCGCTGGTCGCCGGCCTGGTGGCGGCATTGCTGGCGCAGAGTCGCGCGCGAGATGCCGAGAACCGCGCCCGCCGCGAGGCATCGGTCGCCAAAGGAGTGATCGACCTGCTCAAGGGAGCGCTGCAGCAGGCGCGCGTGGAGAACCGGGGCAAGGAGCTGCAGGTCGTGGACGTGCTCGACGGCATCGCCGCTGACGCCGACCGCTCGTTGGCCGGCGAGCCTTGGGTGGCGGCCATGATGCACGAGAACCTCGGCGAGCTGTACTACTCGATCGGCAACCTCGATGCTGCGGCACGCGAAATGGAGCGTTCGATCGACACTCTGCGTGCGGCTGGCGACGGCGAGAGCAGCGACCTGGTGGCGTCGGTTTCCAATTTGGTGCAGATCCGCCTGGCGCAAGGTCGGCCGAGCGACGCGTTGCAGCTACTCGACGGCATGATGGAAGTGGCTGCGCGCGTCTTGCCGGCGAACGACCGCGTCCGCCTCTACGTCGGGCAGCGCCGTGGCGCGGTCCTGATGGGCCTGCGCCGCTTCGCCGAGGCCGAGGTGGAGCTGCGCCGTACGCATGCCGCGCGCGTGCGAGCGTTCGGGGCCGGTTCCCAGGATGCGCTCGAGTCGCTCAACTCGCTGTCGATCGCCGTTGCCGAGCAGGGTCGCTTGGAGGAGGCCGAGACTCTCACGCGGGAGGTCGCGGACGGGCTGACTGCGCTGCACGGCCCCGACCACGCGTTCACCTTGCAGGCACGCGAGAATCTGGCGATGCTGGCGCGCGACCGCGGCGACAAGGAGCGCGCATTGGAACAGCTCGCGCCCCTGGTCGAGGCCAAGGCACGCCTGCATGGCGCCGACCATCCCACCACGATCCAGGGCAGGCTGCGCTACCTCGAGATCCTATCGACTCTCGACCACCACGAGGCGACGGTCGTCGAGGCCGAGAAGCTGGGGGAGCTGGCGCGCGCGCGGTTCGGGCCCACACACCCGGTGACGCTGTCCGTCGAGGTGGTACGCTGCCGCGGCCTGATCGGCGGCGGGCGTTTTGCAGACGCGGTGCAAGCCGCGCGCGCCGCGCTGGTGGCGGCGGAAGGGGCTGATCGTCGCGCCGGCCGCGTCGCGGCTGGTGAGCTGCGCGCCTTGCTGGGCCGCGCTTTGGCTGTGACCGAAAGCCTCGAGGCTGGCTTGGCCGAGCTCGAACGCGGTGTCCGTGAGCTGCGCGAGGTCTTCGGGGACGACCACCAGACCACCCGCAAGGCGGCGGCTTGGCTGGAGCAGCTTCGGGCGAAGTCGGCCGGTCGCTGATCGCGGGGTCCCACCCATTGCAGGCTGCGGCCGCACGAAAGGTGCGAGGCGACGCCGCGCGTCGACCAGAAGAGCCACAGGCCGCTTTGGTGCTCGGGCATCCAGTGCTGCTCAGGCATGGCCAATTCGGCACCGTGGCCGCGAATTGCACCCTCTGCAGACTTCGCGTGCGCCGCGAGGATTCGCAGCACTTGCCGCCCATGCGGTGGGGTCGAACGGGTCTGCTTGCGCCCCGAGCGCCCGCGCCGATTGCCGGCACTCTGGACCGGGAGATCCACGAGGAGGTTCTGCCTTGCGGCTCCGTGGCCCGTCGGGCGCACTCCGAAAGTGCACACCTGTCTGTCGGTCGCGCAAGGCCGATTGCGTCCGTGGGGGAAACGTTCCTTCGAGACCCATCCACATGCGCTGTTCCGTCCTGTTCGCGTCCTCTCTCCTGCTGCCCGCCACTGCGGTACCAGCACAAGACGTTCCCCCTGCCGCAGTCGCCGTCACCGGTCAACGCCTTGCGAGCGTGCTGGTCGACACGACGGCCAGCGGCGACATCCTGGTGCTGGCACCCGGCTACAAGGCTCGCTTCGCGCCCGACGGCGTCGAGTACATCCCCTACTACGGGCCGCGCGCGGCGGGCAACCATCCGATCACCTTCCGCCTGCGCCGCGTCGACCGCGGTGGCCTGTTGCTCGTCGACGGCAGCGCGGTCGCCCCCCGGCTCGACGGCCTGCGCGTCGTCTACGACCGCGCCGGTGTGCGTGAGGTCTGGGACCTGCGTGCGCACGAGGTCGAACAGACGTTCGCGGTCGAGGGCAGCGTCGGACGGGGTGACCTCGTCTTCGGCATCGACGTCGACGCCAACGCGCCGTGTGTCGATGTCGCCGATGGCCTGCGCTTCGACCACGAAGGTCTCGGCGCGGTGCACTTCGGCGACGTCATCGCCTTCGATGCCCGCGGTGCGCGCTGCCGCGAGTCGTCGCGGTGGACCGGCGATGGCATCGAGCTGCGCGTGCCGGCCGCATTCGCCGACGCGTGCCGCGGCGAGCTGACGGTCGACCCGGTGGTGCGCACGATCAGCATCGACGCCGGCGTGGACGACAACATCGACCCCGATGTCGCCTACGAGGCGAACACCGACCGCTGGCTGGTGGTGTACGAGCGTGTGTTCTCGGTGCGCGACAGCGACATCATCGCCCGCCGCTACAACGGCGACGGCGGCTTGATCGAGGAGGTCGCGGTCGCCACCGGCACCCGCGAATCGCACCGGCCGTCGGTCGCGGCCAATGCCGGCGCGCGTCAGTTCCTGATCGCCTGGGACGAGGACGCGGGCATCGCCGACCGGGTCATCCTCGGCCGCTTCCGCACCGCCAGCAACACCACTCAAGGCACCACCTTCACCATCCGCGATCAGGCGGGTCTCGGGGTGCAGGACCGCAACCCGTCGGTCGGCGGCTCGATCGCCACCGACCAGGATGGCGATCGCTACGTGGTGGTGAGCGAGACCTACGTCAACTCGGTGCCCGCACAGATGACGGTCACTCGGCTGCGTACCGACGGTACCGGCTTCCTGTTGAGCTTCGTCGGCAACGCCAACGACCAGGCCACCGACCCGGCGGTGACCAAGGCGCGCACCAACGGCGGCGTGTGGCTGTGCGCCTATCGCAGCAGCGGCGACGTGTTCGCCGAGGGGTTGCCGGGCGCCAACGCACTGGGCATCGGCCAGATCGTCGACAATTCGCGCATCGCCCTCGGCCCGCCGGCGGTGGCCGGCAACGGCACCGACTTCGGCGTGATCTACAGCAACCGCGTCAACGTCGGCGACAACAACCTGCGCCTGGCGCGACTGGAGCTTCGTCGCGGCGTGCTCAGCTTGATCGACAACGACGATGTCACCGTCGCCGAGCCCGGCGCCGTGGTGCGCAACGACCAGAAGGATCCGGCGCTGGCGTTCGACGGCTGCCGTTTCACCTACAGCTACCTGGAGTCGACCGGCGTGGCCGGCAACTACGACGTCTACGCCGCGGTGGTCGGCTACGAGTCAGGCAACACCACGCCGATCTTCGGTGATTCGCACCGGCTGCTGCACGCTCAGACCCCCAATGACGTGGAGGGCGAGGTGGCGATGGCCAGCGAGGCCGAGATGGGCGGCGACGCGGCGCGCTCGTTCATCGCCTGGCAGCAGGAGCTGAGTGCCGCCAACCGCGACCTGGTCGGCTGCCTGTTCGACGGCACCGCCGCCGCGGGCGGCGTGAGCACGGTGGTGACCGGCTGCGGCGGCGTGTTCTCGCCAGCCGTGAGCGCCGAGAACGCCCCAGCGATCGGCGCCATCGTGCGCCTGCGCGCGGCGCGCATCGCGCCCGCCGCTCAGACGTGGGTCATCGGTTTCCCCAGCGCGCCCATTCCGCTGTGCGCGCAGGGCTGCGCGTTGGGCGTCTTCCCGATCCTTCTGACCGTGCCCGGCAGCGACCTCGACCTCCCGATTCCCTGCGACTTCGGCGCCATCGGCGCCCGCGTTGCCGCCCAGACCGTGTTCGTCGGCGGACCGCTGGGTTGTCCGGCCACGACGTTCGGCGTGCAACTGAACGTCAGCGACACCCTCGTCCTGCAAGTCCAGTAACCCTCACTTTGGTGTCAGACTCCACCCTGTTGACGTTGTTACGCCAGCGTAGCGACGTGCTCCGGTTGGTGTCTGACACCGATGCTACGATGCGGGCCATGCGTGTCGCCGCACCGCTCGTTGCTCTCCTTCTCGCATCGACGGCTCGCGCCGGCGCCGAGCCGCCGCCGGGACCGCCGTGGGTACGCACGTACGCCGCTGCCAAGCAGTCGGCCCTGGCCAAGGGTGTGCCGGTCTTCGTCTACTTCACCAAGACGTATTGACCCGCTTGCGTGCCCCTGGACGAGCAGTTGCTCCCCAACCCCGCGCTGAAGCCCTGGTACGACCGCGTCGTCTGGCTGTTCGTCTCGCGCAACTTCAAGGAAGACGACAAGGACCGCGAGGCGTTGCGCACGCACGAGCGCTTCGGCATCTCGTCATGGCCGCAGATGATCGTGTTCGACCCTGTCGACGATCGCGTGCTGCTCGACCCGCCGCGCGATCTTCGTGGCTTCGTGCGGGCCTTCGAGCAGGCGGTGGCGCACACTGAAGGCCGCGCGCCCGGCGCTGGTGTCACCGCGGCACACCGTGCCCTGCGCGACGTCGGTCGTCCGGACGCTGGCGACGACCGATCGCCCGCCGCGCGCCTGGACGACCCGAACCCCATCGTGCGCGCGGTGGCACTCGAAGAACTGGCGGCTCTCGATCCGCTGCCGCGCGGAGCCCTGGCCGAGGCGGAGGCCATCCTCGGGCGGCAGGACGAGGACGTCGTGGTCTACTTGCGGGCGCTGCGCCTGTGCGCCAAGCGGCGGCCCGAGGCGGCCTTGTCGCGGGCCGCCAACCTGCTGGCGGTCGCCAACGATCCTCTGCGCTACGAGGTGCTGGAACTGCTGGCCGCGCGGCCGCAGCCAGCACTCGCAGCGATCCTCAACCGCCTGTTCGCGCAGGCCGGCGCCGAGGTTCCGAGCCGCAATCCCAACGTCCTGCGCATGCGCACGGCGCCCTGCCTGGGGGCTTGCGGCGACGCGCAGTCGATCGACGCGATGGCACCCTTGGCGCGCGCGGCGGACTGGCGCAACGGCACGACCCGCGTCGTGCTGGCGGCGCTCGCCGCGCTGGGAGCGCGGTTGCCAAGTGAGCGCACCCGCGTGGACGCGCTGCTGTGCCAGTGTTTGCCGCCGGCCGTGGCCGCCGAGGACACCGCGGGAAGTCGAGCCAGCGTGCAGTTGGCGGGCCGAGTCGTCGCAGCGTTGGCTGAGCTGCGGCCGGGGTGGCGGGCACCGGCG
The DNA here is from genome assembly GCA_041398565.1 of Planctomycetota bacterium. GTDB lineage: Bacteria > Planctomycetota > UBA1135 > UBA1135 > UBA2386 > DATGPD01. The sequence goes on from JAWKUN010000003.1 coordinate 347,371, forward strand.
CTTCCCGCGCAGTGGGACGCGGCGGCGCGGTCGGCGCTCCTCGGCGAACTCGCTCGGCCGGCGAAGTGAGATGCGCTGCCCCGGCTCAGTGCCGGCGGCGCTGCACCCACCAACCGACGGCCGCGGCACCCAGAAGCGTCGCCAGTCCGCCAAGCGCCGCTGACCGGTCGCGGGCGATGCTGAGGGCAGCGAAGTAGAGGACGCCGGCGACGAAGGCCACCGGCACGTAGGGCCAGCCCGCACACGGCACCTGCGCCGCTCCTTCGCGCCGGCGCACACGGATGAGCCCGATCACCGCGGCCGCGGCGGAGATGCTCAGCGTCCAACCGATGTAGGTCATCAACTGCTGGAGTCGTGCGATCCACAAGAAGAGGAGCGCCAGGACCGCCTGCAGGGCGATGGCGCGCCGCGGGGCGCCGCTGCCCGCGGTCGTCGCGAAGAAGCCGGGCAGGGCACGGTCTTCGGCCATGCGCGCGTACACGCGCGGCCCCGCCATGAGCATGGCGGTGATCGAGGTCAGGAGTGCCAGGGCGACCGTGGCCGACACCATCGCCCGGCCGCCTGGCCCCAGCAGCGCCTGCGCGGCGATCGCGGCGACCTCGGCGCGTCCGGCGAGCGCGCTGGCCGGGACCGACCACAGGAACACGGCGTTGAGTGCGAGGTAGACGACCATCACCAGCAGCGTCCCGAGCAGCATCGCGCGCGGCACGTTGTGGCGCGGGTCGTCGACCTCGCCGGCGACGTACGTCGACGCGTTCCAGCCCGAGTACGCCAGGTAGATCCACATGAGGCTGTTGCCGAAGGCGCTGGCGGTGAGAGGCACGTGCGGCAGGGTGCCTTCGTCGCTGCCGGCGCCGAAGCACAGGCGCGTGCCGAGCGCGAGGAAGACGGCGATGAGCACGCCCTTGACGACGACGATGGTGTTCTGGACGCGCGCGCCGAGGCGCACGTGCAGACTGTGCGCCACCGCCGCGCCCGCGATCGCCAGGCTGGGGAGCCAGGGCAGGTCCGGCCGCGGCTCACCCAGCAGGTGCCAGAAGTACTCGTCGAAGGCAGCGCCGGCGGCAGCGATCGGCGCGCTGAAGCCGGCGAGCATCGACACCAGGCCGGCGGCGATGCCCGCGGCCGGATGCAGCGTGCGGCGCACGTATTCGTACTCGCCGCCCGACGTCGGCCAACGAACCGCGAGCGCGCTGTAGCTGAGCGCGCCGAGCACGGCGAGCACGCCGCCGACCACCCAGGCCAGCATCACCGGCCCTCGCCCGCCGAGATCGCCGAGCGCGAAGCCGGCGGTAGTGAACACGCCGGCGCCGATCATGTTGGCGACGACCAGCGCCACCGCGCTGCCGAGGCCGATGCGCGCAGGGCCCGAAGGCATGGCCGGACTATTGCGCTCACGCTCGGGCAGGGCAATCGCGGAGGCCGTGTCCGCGCGCGACTCGTCTGAGCGTCGCCTTGCACCCGGCGTGATGCCTGGCTACACCCTCGCTGCCCCGCGGCCGAGCCGGCCAGTGCCACGAGGCGCCTCTTCCGACCGAACCGCAGCTGACGGCGATCAACGATGGTGGACGCACGCATCGGCGGCACGCGCCGCGGAGAACGGGTGACGCTCGTCTTCGACGGGCGCGAGATCGAGGCCCACCTCGGCGAGACGGTGGCGATGGCGCTGTGGGCCGCGGGTGTCCGCGGCTTGCGCCGGTCGAGCGCGCAAGGGCGACCGCGCGGCGTGTTCTGCGCCATGGGCATCTGCTACGAGTGCCTCGTCGACGTCGAAGGCAGCCCCGTGCGCGCGTGCATGCAACCGGTGGTCGGGCCGCGCATGGTCGTCACCAGTCGGGGGCCGACCGCATGACGGCGCCGCAGGCCACTGCCGCGCACCGGACCCAGGTCGCGATCGTCGGCGCCGGTCCCGCCGGGATCGCTGCCGCCGTCGCCGCCGCTGCCGCGGGCGCGCGCGTGACCCTCGTCGACGAGGGAGTGCGCCCGGGCGGCCAGATCTACAGGCAGGCACCGGCGGACTTCGCCGAGTCCGCCGCGGCAGGGCCTGCGGCGCCGGACGCCGGACACTCGCCCGGGCACGCGCGCGGCGCAGCGCTGCTGCGCGCGCTGGCACAGGTCGAGGTCGATGTCCTCGCTGGTACGACGGTGTGGGACGCCTCGCCGACCCGCTTGGCCTGCGAGCGATCCGGCGAGGCGCACGTGCTGGAATGCGAGCGCCTCATCCTCGCCCCCGGCGCATACGACCTCACGCTGCCGTTTCCGGGCTGGACTCTGCCCGGCGTGATCACGGCGGGCGCGGCGCAGGTGATGGTGCGCGGCTTCCGCGTCGCGCCTGGCAGCAGGGCGCTGGTAGCCGGCACCGGGCCGCTCCTGCTGCCGACGGTCACCGCGCTGCTGGCGGCGGGGACGACGGTGGTGGCCGCCGTCGAGGCGAACGGCAAGGTCGCGCGCTTGCGAGCCGGCCTGGGCATGCTGCGCAGTCGCGCCCGACTGCGCGAGGCGTTCCACTACCTGCACGCGCTCGACCAGCACGGCGTCGACTACCGGACGGGTTGGACCCTCTTGCGCGTCGACGGCACCGACGCGGTGGCCTCGGCCACCATCGGCAGGATCGACCGGGCGGGACGGGTGCAAGCCGGGAGCGAGCAGGTGCTCGAGGTCGACGTGGTCTGCACCGGCTACGGCCTCGTGCCGTCGATCGAACTGGCGCGTCTGCTCGGCTGCGAGATGCACTACGTGGCGCTGCGTGGCGGTCACCTGCCGGTCCACGACGCCGACATGCAGAGCAGCGTGCCGGGCGTGTTCGTGGCCGGTGAGATCGCCGGGATCGGCGGCGCCGACGTCGCCGAGGCCGAGGGCACCATCGCCGGAATGGCGGCCGCCCGCAGCCTCGGCCTCTCGGTGCCGGACGAGGCGCCACGGCTGCGCGCCGCGCGTCGTGCGCGAGCGCGTGAGCGCCGGGTGAGCGACGCCCTTCTGGCGGCGTTTTCCGTGCCGCCCGGGCTCTACGACCTCGCCGACGACGACACCGTCGTGTGCCGATGCGAAGACGTCTCCCTCGGCCAGCTGCGTGCGACCGCGGACCTCTTCGGGCGTGACCTGCGCTCGGCCAAGATGGGCAGCCGGGCTGGCATGGGCCCGTGCCAGGGTCGGATCTGCCAGGCGTCGGTGTTCGCGCTCCTGCGGCGGCGCTTGGGCGGAACCGAGGATCGCATGCCTTGCCCTTCCGTGCAGGTTCCCGTCAAGCCGGTGCGGGTGGCGACCATCCTGGCGACCAGGAACGCGGCGGGCGGGTGAGCGCCGCATGCTCGGGGGATCCCGTCGCTGGTCCGACGCGGTGTCGGTCGGGCCGGCACCTTCCCCGTTGCGACGCACTCGCCTGGCTCCCACAATCTTCCTTTCTCCAGCATCCCCAGCCGCCGACCCCCTGCCCGCCCCTTGCAGTTGATGGACATCCACCCCACCGCCCTCGTCGCCTCCGGCGCTGAACTCGGCGAGGGTGTTCGCGTCGGTCCGTATTGCGTCATCGGGCCTTGGGTCAAGCTCGGCGCCGGATGCCGGCTGCACTCGCACGTGGTCGTCGAGGGGCGATCGACCCTGGGCCCCGAGTGCGAGATCTTCCCTTTCGCCGTGCTGGGGACCACACCTCAGGACAAGAAGCTGAGCGGGGATGCGAACGGGACGCTGGTACTCGGCAGCCACAACAAGGTCCGCGAGCACGTCACCATCCACGGCGGGACGCCCCACGGAGTCGGGGTCACGCGTGTCGGCGATCACAACATGTTGCTGGCCGGCTCTCACATCGGCCACGACGCAACCATCGGCAGCCATGTCGTCTTCACGAACGGTGCGGCGGCGGCTGGCCACACGGTGGTCCAGGACAACACGGTGTTGGGGGCGATGGTGGGGATCCACCAGTTCGCGCGTGTCGGTCGTCTGGCAATGATCGGCGCCGGCGCGATGGTCTCGCGCGACGCTCCGCCCTTCGCGCTGGTGCAGGGAGACCGTGCCCGCCTGGTCGGGGCGAATCTCGTCGGGCTCAAGCGTCAGGGCTGGTCTTCGGAGGACGTCGCCATGATCAAGCGCGCCTTCCGGGCGCTGTTCTGGCGCGCTGGTCCGCTCGGACGGCGGCTCGAGGACGTGCGCAGCCGGCTCGGGAACCACCACGCGGTGCGTGAGATCCTCGACTTCGTAGCCGATAGTAAGCGCGGTATCTGCAGACCCCGAGGCAAGTTTGAGGTCGGCGCCGAACGAGACATCGTCGAGGAGTGAAGCACCGCGGCCGTGCGGCGCCGGCCGTCGTGGTGTCGGCTACCTCGGCAGCCTCCTCGTGGTCGTGGCCGCTGCGGCGTCCGCGACGGCGCAGCAGCCTGCACCGCGGGCCCTGACTACGCCCGACGGCAGCCGCTTCGTGTTGTTGCCTGTGCCCGGAGCGCCGCCGGTGGTGTCGTGGCTGATCGTCACCCCTGCGGGCCCCGCCGAGGATCCAGACGGCCTCGAGGGGTTGGCGCTGGCCGTGGCGCGCGCCTCGATGGCGGGTACGGCGCGGGTCGGTAGCCGCAATCGGGCCACCGAGGAAGACCTGCTTGCGCGCATCGAGGAGAACGAGCGCCGTCGCACCCTGTTGCGCGGTGCCGGCCAGCAGGTGCCCGAGGCATTGATCAACAGTCTGCGCAGCGACGCGTCGCAGGCCGATGCCGTGGCCGACCGCCTGGCGTGGGAACGCGCGCTGCGCCAAGTCCCGGCGTTGCCGTCGCGCCTGCAGCGGACCGATCACACCACCCTCCTGCAGCTCAGCGCTCCGGTGGCCGGGCTCGGCAGAGTGGCGGCGCTCTTGCTGGCACGGCGCGAGGAGCCGATCCTGCGCGGCATCCACGACGAGCTCCGGGGCGCCCGCGCCGAGCTCCTGGCTGTGGCGACGGAAGACCCTTGGACGCCGCTGCGCGACGAGATTCGCAGTCTGGCTTTCGGCGCGCACGCGGCCGGGCGGCCGTCCATCACCGAGGTCGAAGGTTTCCGGCCGCTGTCCCGGGCACTGGCGTTGGAGGTGTTCGAACGGACGCAGCGGCCCGAGCGCAGTCTGCACGTCCTCACCGGGGGCTTCGACGCAGAAATGGTCGCCGCCGTGCTGGTGCAGGCTTTCGCCCGCAGCGCGCTGAGCGTCGATCCGTTCGTGCCGTCGCCCGCGCCACCGGCTCCACGCGCGCGCACGAGCCGGTTGACCGGTGGTGCCGTCACCGGGATCGCGGTGGCCTGCCGCGTTCCGGTCGACCTCGATCCCGATGCGGTCATGCTGGCCATGACCTGGCTGGCCGGGGGTGACGAGTCGTTCCTCTCGAGACGGCTGTTCGCGCACGGCATGCGCGTGGGCCAACTCCGCGGCACCTATCCGTTCGGCGGTCTTCGCGACAGCGCCCTCGCACTGGTCGAGGTGGGCGCCGACGAGCGCGACACCAGGGATGGCCAGCGCGCGGAGCGTTTGTTCGTCGAGGTCGACGCGGCGCTGGCCGCGGCCGCCGCCGAGCCGCCGCTGCCCGCCGAACTGGCGACGGCGCGCGGTCTCCTCGCGGCGCAGCGTGCGGCGCAACGGTCGACGCCGCAGGGGTTGTGCTTGTACGTGGCGCTTCGTTGCGCTCGGTTCGGCATGACTCCCGAGCAAGTGCTGCGATCGCTCGAGACCGTCGACGATGCCGCCGTCTTCCGGGCGCTGCAGGAGATGCTCGAGCCCGAGAGGCGGGTCCGCGTGACGCAGGAGAAGAAGTCGTGAGCCGCGGTCGTCGCCGGGCGGCTTGGCTGCTGGGCTTCGTCGCCGCGGCCAGCTGCGTTTGGGACGACGCGGTGGTGGAGACGCGGCCGGTTTCCGGTGAGCGTCCGGCCGAGGAGGTCGCGGCCGATCGAGAGCAGGCGGTCGAGCCTTTCGTCGTGCCGCCGCCACCGGCACCGCCGGCGGGGGCCGCCGAGACGCCACCCGCGGCGACGTCGACCGGCGCCACGGTCGAAGAGGCCGTGCCGCCACCGGGTCCCCTCGGCGATGCCGGACAGGATGTGGCCGTGCCCGCGGCACAGGTGGCGATGCTCGACGGTGGCCTGCTGGTGGTGGCGCCGAGCCGCGCGCCTGGCTTTGCCGGCGCACCCGGCTTGCTGCGCTTGACGCTGCCGGTGGGTTTGCGAGCCGGCAAGCCGGGCCTTGCCGAGTTGGCGGCCGAGGTGGCGGTCGACCTCAAGCTGCCCACCCGCCCGGGCGGCAGTCTGCGCGGGGCGTTGGCGCGCATCGGCGCCTCGATCGAGGTGCGTGTGGCGCGCGCCGCGACGTCGTTGGATGTCGCCTTCCCGGCAGGGCGCTACCGCGAAGTCCTCGAACTCTTGGCCAGCTACCTGGTCCAGCCGCTCGACCCGGCCGTGCCCGCCGAGACGTTCGACGCGCTGCGCGTCGGGCTGGCGGCGCGCCTGGGACGCGAGTGGCTGCGCGCGCCGATGTCGGCGATGGTCGATCGCATGCGCACAGGACGCACACGCGCGCTGGCCGACGTCATCAGCCAGATCAGCCTGCGCACCGCCGCCGAGGTCGCCGTGTTCCAGCGCGCGCACTACCTCGCGCCCGGCTGCGTGCTGGCGATGTGGGTACCGGGCGCGACCCAGGCCGACTTGGTCATCGGGGTCGCCGCGTCCATGCCGCCCTGGCTCGACGCGCGCAAGGGCGCCGGGCTCATGCCGCTCCTGACGCCACCGCCGGCGCAAACCGGCGTGTTCTGGGCACCCTACGAGGGGCCCGTCCAGGTGGCGGTCTTCGTGCCCCAGCCGAGCCTCGATCAACCGCTGGCGGCGGAGATGCTGGTTCTGCTCGAGTGCCTCACCCACGACGGCCTCGCGGGCCGGCTCGGGCTGGCGCTCGAGGGGCTGGTCGGTCGAGACGTCTCCTTCGACCTGCTCTCCCCCGGAGAGACCGACCAGATCGCGCTCGTTGCCCGAGCCGACGAGAAGGTGGTCGTGCCGCTGTGGGAGGCGGTGTCGCAGGTGCTGGGGTCCTTCCGCACGCGGCCGCCGGCCGACGCCGAACTGCGCGACGCCGCGGCGCGCGCGCGTTTCCGTCTGATGGAGGAGGTGAGCCGGCCCGACGGATGGCTGCGTCTGGTGAGCCGCTTGGCCTACCGGCGCGCGACCCCCGACGTCTTGGCCAAGACGCTGGCCCGGCTGGCCGTGCCGAGCAAGCTCGAACTCGAGGCGGCCGTGCCGTTGTTCGCCGACACCCCCGTGGCTCTGGCCGTGGTCGGCGGGGAGCCGCCGGTACAGGCGCCGCGCCTCGTGCAGCTGATGACCGACGGGGTGCTGCCGCGCGCTCGCGCTGGGCAGTTGGTGCCGCCCGGCGACCTTCGCGACAGTCGCAAGGAGGCGGAGCGCTACATGGCCACGGCCGTCGACGCGTTCGGCGGCAAAGACGCGTTGCGGGAGTTGCACGGCTACCGCGAAGTCGTGGTCAGCGATACCGGCGTCGGGCCCAGCGTCGAGACCACGACGTGGTTCCGCGACGATGGTCGACTGCGGCAGGAGATCCGAATCCTGGCGACGACCGTCACCGCCACCATCGACACCAGCGGCGGCGTCGAGACGTCGCAGGGGCGGCGCGAACCCGTTGCGGTCGACGAGGCGCGCAGCCGTCTGACTGCGGCGGCGCGTCATCCCAGCATGCTGGTGGCGCGCTTCGCGCGGGGCGAGACGGAGTTCCGGTTGCTGACCTTGCGGGTGGTGGCAGGGCGCGAGCAGGCCGTGCTGGAGGAAATCGGCGGTGGGCCGGACACGGTGCGGCTCACTCTCGACACGCAGGTCGGCCTGGTGCGCGCGCTCGAAGTCCGCACATGGAATCCCGAGGTCGGCGCCATCGTCGTGCGCGAGGAGTTCAGCGACTACCGCACCATCGGTGGCCTCGTGCGCGCACCCTTCCTGCGCACGCGCTCGCTGGACGAGGGCGAACCCACGCACGCGCTGCGCACGCTCGAGTTCGACGCAGCGGCGCCGACCGACGAAGCGCTCAAGTAGGCACGCCGGCGGCGCGTCAGAAGCGGATCTCGACGCCGGCGAAGAGCTGGTGCTCGCCCAGCGTGTCGCGGCTGGGCGACACCGTCGGCCGGCTCTCGTTGTTCAGGTAGGAGTAGTTCAGGAACAGCGAGAAGGCGTCGCCGGCGTCGAAGCGCGCGTCCAGGCCGCCGCCGAAGAACGCCTTGGTATCGGCGCCGGAGCCGGTCTCGCGCAGCACCCGCACGTACTGGCCGGCGAGGAACGGTGTGATCGAGACCGAGCGGCCGAGCAGGATGCGCCAACGCAGCTGACCGTCGAACCACATGTTGCCGACGGGCTTGCTGGCCTCGTAGTTGTAGACGCGGTCGTTCTCGTCGCTGAGGCTGCCGTCGACCATGATCGCGAAGGTCGAGGACTCGGTGTGCGGGAAGTACCACTCCAGATGTCCACGGCCGCGGAACAGGCCCGACGGCAGCTCGCTCTCCCACAGGCCGGCGGTGCCGAACCTGGCGTCGCTGTCGTTCTGCTCGCGTTCGATGGCGACGGCGAAGAGGAAGCCGGCGTTCGGCCGCCCGGTCTCTCGGTCGACTGCCAAGGTCTGGTGCTCGAGGATGACACGGGCGCCGTAGGCGTTGAAGTCGTCGGGGATCGTGTAGGTCGCGTCGGTGGTGCCGTTGCGCGCGAAGCTGTAGCGACGGTAGAAGCCGCCGATCTCGATGCGGAACTCCTTGTCGACGATGCGCGACGTCGCCAGAGCCGCGCCCCAGTTGCGGCCTTCGTAGCGCCCGGTGGGGACGAAGTCGCCGTTGCGGTAGAAGCCCTCACGGAAGTAGGGGAAGAAGCGGCCGAACAGCTCGAGGCGGCTCTGCGAGTCGCTACCCAGAGCCGGGTCGTCCTTGGCCGTGACGTAGACCCCGTCGAAACCGGCGTAGGCGAGGAGCACCGCGCGCTGGGCCGTGAAGCCGCGGTGCCGGTAGTAGACGTGCCCATGTGGGGCCGTCACCGATTCCAGGCCGATCGCCTTGTCCTCGGAGCCGGCCGGCCGGCCGAAGCCGACTCCGGCTCTCACCTGCAGCAGGTCCTCGCCTTCGTTCTTGCGGTTGCGCACCAGCATCAGGTCGTCGAACGACTGGGCCGGCAGCAGGGTGACCACGGACAGGCAGGCCATGGCCCACAGGAGCGGACGCGCGCTCGGCATCGGCGCGACGGTAGCGGCTGGCTGCGGCGGAAGGAAGGCCGTCGCCGACCTCGTCCGCACCAGTCGAGCACGCGGCCGCGGCGAAACGACGCCCATCGCGCAAGACGGAGGTCGGCGGCGCGGACTCAGGCGGCAGCGTAGGCCGACAGCAGGGCGTCGACCTCGGCTTCGGGCGGGAAGCGGCGGTTGAGGTCCTCGCGCAGGCGCACGCCGAGCGCGCCGGCGGCGGCGCGGTTGCGGTACAGGGCCACCACCGCCTTGGCCATGCCTTGCTCGTCGTCGAACAGCAGCCCGGTGTCGTTGTGGCGGACCAGCTCGCGGTTGCCGGCGACATTGGACGCGACCACCGGACGGCCCAACACTCCTGCCTCGAGGATGCACGGACTCATGGCTTCGTCGAGCGAGGTGTTGAGCACGACGTCCGCATCGAGGTAGGCGGCGCCCATGCGGTCCTGGGACAGGGCCGGCAGGCAGCGCACGCACAGCTCGTTCCTGCCCTGTTCGCGGATGCTGTCGGCGTAGTCCGTGTCCTGGTCGGGGCCGACGATCACCAGCTCGGTGTCGATGCCCGCCATGCGCAACACGCGCGCCAGCGATACCGCGCGGTGTTGCCCCTTGATGGGGCGCAGGCCGCCAGGCAGCAGCATCACGAAGCGGTTCTCGGCGATGCCGAGCGCGCGGCGCAGACCCGTGCCATCGGTGCGCAGCGGTGCGACCGCGCGCGGCACCACGTCGACCTTGCCGACGGTCTCGGGCAGGAGCTGCTGCACCGCATCGGCGATCGCCTTGCTGGGAGCCAACACGCGATGCGCGCGGCGGAAGACCTCGCACACCAGCGCTCCGGACGTCTCCTGGACGTCCTTGAAGAAGTCCTCGCCGGCGACCGACACCACCCACGGTCGGCGCAGGCCGAGCAGCGGAATCGCGGTGCGGGCATCATGGGCATGCACGAGGTCGGGCTGGAAACGCGCGATGGTCCCTTCCAGCGACTGCCGCAGTTCGCCGTCGCTGGCGTCGCCGACCAGCTCGCAGAGGTGGCCACGACGCTGCAGGCCGTCACGGTAGCGGCGAGCTGTCGCAGCGCTGCCGCGGAACAGCTCGGCTGGCGCGGGCGCGACGAGCAGGATCTTCACGCTTCCTAGATCGGCGCCCGGAGCGGCGCACCTCAAGGATCGGTAGTAGCGGGGCGCGCTTCCCCAGCGCCGGCCGGACCGTGACCAAGACCTCGGTCGCAGGGGGGTTCGGCGCGCGGACTCGGAGCGGGCCCGGGCACTTCGGCAGCTCATCGCGGCGGGCACGAGGCTCGCAGGCGGCGGACGCGGTCGGGGTCCACCGGTGCGCTGGTGCGGCCGTCGCGTTTCGCGGCAGTGCCGACGATCGCACCGTCGCACAAGGGCCACAGAGTGGCGGCGTTGGCCTCGGCCAGGCCCGACCCGATCCACACCGGGAAGGTCCCGACCGCCGCCTTGACCCGGCGCAGCAGCTCGGGGTCGACCGCCGCTCCGGTGCGGTCGCCGGTGACGATCAGGCCGGCGGCTCCCGAACGCGCGGCGAGGTCGTGGGCCTCGGCCAGCGGATCGCGCGGGGCCAGAGGCGTCGCGTGCTTCACCATCAGGTCTGCCAGGATCGCGACGTCGGAGCCGAGCTGGCGTCGATAGGCGAGCACGCGGGCGGCCTCGCCTTCGATCACGCCCTGGTCGGTCACGGCGGCACCGGCGAAGACGTTGGCGCGCACCCAGCGCGCGCCGGTGGCCGCCGCGACACCGACCGCGGCGTGGACGTCGTTGCGCAAACAGTTGATCGCGACCGGCAGGCCGGTGGCGGCCTTGACAGTTCTGGCCGCCAGCGCCAGCACCGCCACCACGTCGGGCGGCACCGGGTCTTGGCGGTCGCCCTTGTGGAAGGGTGCGTCTCCGAAGTTCTCGATGACCAGGCCGTCGAAGCCGCCGTCGGCATAGACGCGCGCGTCGCGCTCGGCCGCGGCGAGGATCGCGTCGACGTCGGTGCTGCCGCGCGACGGGCACGCCAGGAGGTGGACGACACCGAGGAGTGGGCACATGGACGCATGCTAGCGGGACTTCGCCGGGACCCTTCTCGCACACGCGCTGGCAGGCGACGATGCCGCCCGTGACGCCGCGATCGCGCTGGTTCTCCTGGTTGATGGCGGTCGTGGTGTGTGCGCTGGTCGTGCGCGCGGGCGTGCGCGACCGTGGAGTCATCACGGATCACCTCGAGTTCGGCCGCCGGCTCCTCGCCGGCGCCGAGATGTACGAGCCGTACCTCGAGGACAAGCCGCTGCATCCGCCGTACCCCCCGTCGTTCGGTTTGATGATGGCACCCTTCAGCCTGCTGCACGAGCGGTCGGCGCGTTGGGCGTGGGCCTGCCTGCAAGCCGGCGCGCTTCTCTACGTGTTGGCCTGGCTGCGGCGCGCACTGGCCGACCGCGTGGCGCCGCACCGGACCGACGTCGTGTTGGCGTTGACCTTGGGCATCGGCGCGCGTTTCGTCCTGCGCGACACCCACGGCGGCGGCGGCAATCTCATCAACCTGGCGCTGGTGCTGGCAGCCTTTGCCGCCAGCCGTGACCGGCGCCCGCTCCGTGCGGGCTGCTGGCTCGGCCTGTCGCTGGCGACCAAGCCGGTGTCGATCCTGTTCGTGCCGCTACTGGCCGTCCTGGGGCGGCGGCGCGCGGCGGTGTGGTCGGTCGCGGTCGCCGGGACCTTGGCGCTGCTGTCGCTGGCCCTGTTGCGCTTCGACACCGGTAGCTGGCAGCGCTGGCTGCAGGGCACCGTCGCCTACGGCACGCAGGGCGACGTGTTCGCGACCCCGGCGCTCGGCTTCCCGCCGTTCACCTGGATGAACCAGTGCCTGCGCTGCGCTGTGGCGCGCTTCGTGGGCGAAGTGCCGGCGGCGTATGCGGCGCAGGTCCCGCACTTCCTGCCCGGGCTCGGCGGCGACCTGGCGACCGTCGTCGCCGTGCGCAGCGTGTTGTCCGGCCTGTTGCTGGTGGTGACCGCCGCCGCGGTGTGGCGCCGTCGCCGCGAGCCGGACGCCGAACTGCCCCTAGTGGCTGCCACCTTCGCTCTGTCGCTGCTGCTGTCGCCGATCTCTTGGAAGGCCCACCACGTGGCGCTGTTGCCCAGCTTCGGCTTGCTCTTCGCCGCAGCACGCCCCGGCATTCGATGGCCGTGGATCGTGGCCGGGAGCTACGCGGCGACCTGCGTGCTCGGCGAAGAGCTGACCGGCAAGGCGGTGAAGCAACTCCTACAGAGCAGCTACCTCGTCACGGCGGGCACGTTGGCACTCTGGGGGATCGATCTGTGGCGCGGTGCCATCGGCGCCAGGCGGCGGTGAGGGAGTGCGCTCGTGTGGCGCAACGACGACGGCGGCGCCTTCACCCTGATCGACATCGCGCTGCCGGCCGGGGGTGCCGAGCCGCGTGGTCGATCTCGATCGAGACGGCGCCGCGGAGGTGCTGGTCGTCGACGCCTTCGGCTGCGTGCACCCGACTCGAGTCGCCGATGTCATCGGACTCAAGTCCGCGGCGAGCGGCGGTCGATCACCCTGGCGATGGCCCCGTCCGAAGTGCCGCGGATCCGCGCGTCGCGCCGCGGCTCGGTCGGGTCGTCACGGTGCGGGGTCGCCGGCTGGGCAGCCTCCGCAAGGCCCGGCGGCGCCGGCGTGCGCCATTCAGCCCGACGCGACGAGGATGATCTCCTCGCCGGCGCCCGGGTGCGCGCGGAGGTGCCAGCGTGCCCGCGCGTGCAGCAGGCGGCTGGCGAGGCGGTCGCGCGCGCGGCCGCGGTCGCCCCACGTCCAGCGCCCACAGCGCTGGATGCTGCGGCTGGCGAGGTAGGTGTTGTGCGCGTCGCGAACGCCGGTGGTCACGACGGTGCGGGCGAAGCCCGCGGCCCGCACCAGGCGGTCGAGGCCCGCCGGCGTGAACAGGCGCAGGTGGCGGGGTGGGTCGAGACTCAGCCAGGCTCGGCCGTAGCGGGCGTGCCCGAAGCTGTCGGTGTTCGGCGTCACCAGCACCAGCGAGCCATCCGGCCGCAGCAGGCTACGGCAAACCCGCAACAGGCGCAGCGGATCGTCGACGTGCTCGATGACGTGGCTGAGACCGATGGCGTCGAAGCTGTGCGCCGCGAACCCGGCGTCGCCGACCTCGCCGCAAGTCACGTGCAACGAGCGGCTGCGCGCCGTGGCGACGGCAGCAGGGTCGACGTCGATGCCTTGCGCGTCCCAGCCGAGTTCGACCATGGCGGCCAGGTGGTCGCCGGCACCGCAACCGATCTCGAGGAATCGACCTCCGGGTCGGACCGGCAGGTGGAACGCCTCGAGGTCGATCCGTGCCCGCAGGTCGGGAAACAGAACGAGCAGGTGCCCCAGCGCGCGCTCGGCCCATCCGACCTCGCCGGCGCGGTAGCCGAAGCGGTGTGCCAAGTAACCGCGCCGCGCCGCCAGGAAGGCCCGCTTGCGCCAGCCGGGACTGCGCGCGGCAGCCGTCGCGTGCGTGTAGTACGCGGTGTACGCCTCGCCGAGGTCTTCGGCCACCGGCCGCGGGTCCAGCCAGGCGGTTCCGCACTGCCGCTCTTCGCAGCGACGCAACGACCAGGTTCCCGGTGCAGCGAACAGCGCGTCGCGGAGTTCGCCGTGCAGCGGGGCGCCGGGCTGCCCGCACACCGGACAGACCGGGGCGGCGATGGTGCGGATCATGGGCCCGTTCGGTATCCGGCTTCACCATGAAGGGCAAGCCTGAGACCGTCTTCGCCGTGGCTCCCGACGAAGCGGACGACGGACTCGTCGAGCCGGTGACCCCGGGCCCCGGCACCGCCGTGCCTGCGTCGCCAGCGCCAGGTGCGGAGCGACTGGAGCAGCAGGCGGCACGCTGGGCGTCGGCCACCCTGGCCGCGCGGGTCCTCGCCACGCTGGCGATGTTGGTGTCGGTGCCGCTGCTGCTGCGCGCGCTGGGCGAGGCCGGCTTCGCCGCCTGGGCCGTGCTGCACGGCTCGGCCAGCCTGCTCGGCCTGTGCGAGTTCGGTGCCACTCCGACCCTGGTGCGCTACCTGGCCACGCCGATCCGCGACGGCGACCGCGCGCGTGTCGACACGGTGCTCAGCTCGGCGTTCCTGCCACTGGTTCCGGTGGTGGCGGCCGTCGTCGCGCTGGCGTGGCCGTTGGCCGTGCCGCTCGCCGGCTGGCTGCGCCTGCCGGACACGCCGTGGCTCGACGCCGTGGCCATGCTGCGACTGACCCTCACCGCCGTCGGCGTGCAGACCCTGCTCGGCGTGCTGCTCGCACCCGCGCAGGCTGCTCAGCGCTTCGTGCTGGCGGCCGCGCTCGCCGCCGGCAGCACGGTGTCGGCCACGGCCGTCGCCGTCGGCGTTGCGCTCGCGTCCGAACGCCTCGACCTGGCGCTGGTGGCCTTCCTGGCCACGCGGCTGCTGTCGCTGGCAGCGGCCATCGCGTGCGTGCGGGTGCGCGTGTGCGCCTACTCGCTGCGCCCGCGGCTGGTGCGGCGACCCGTGGCACGCCAGCTCTTCCGGCATGGCGGGATGCTGCAGGTGAGCCAGCTGTGCGAGTTCGTGAACGCACAGTTCGACAAGCTCATCATCCCGGGCTTCGTCTCGCTCGCCGCGGTGGCGCCGTACGAGGCCGCGTGCCGCGCGCTCTTCGGCGTGCGCGGCTTTCCCGTCGCCGCCGTCTCCGTCCTGCTACCCGCCGCTGCGCACCGGCACGACCGCGGCGACGACCTGTCGGCGCTCTACGTGCGCGCGTCGCGCGTGGCCGCGCTGGGGGTGGCGTTGTGTCTGCTGGCACCCTGGGCGGTCGCGCCGCTGCTGTTCCGCGCTTGGGTCGGTGACGCCGGCGATGCTGCGGCGACCTTGTTCGCCCTTCTGCTGCCCGGCATCGCGATGAACGTGTACACGGCTCCGGTCTCCACCGTGCTGCAGGCGAGCGCTGGTGCCGGCCTGCAGGCAGCCGTCAGCGCCGGGGCTCTGGCACTCAACGCCGCGCTGAGCCTTCTCCTCGTCGGTCGATTCGGCGTGGCCGGGGCCGCTGCGGGCACGGCGGTCTCCATGGTCGCCACCAGTCTCGGCTACCTATGGCTGTTCCACCGTCGGCTGGGCGTACCGCTGGTGACGACGCTCGGCTCGAGCCTGCGGCCGCTGTTGCCGCTGCTGCCCCTGCTCGCCGCAATGTGGTGGGGCAGCCGCGAACTGCTCGTGTGTTTCGGGCACGATCGCGCACTGCTC
Source organism: Planctomycetota bacterium (assembly GCA_041398565.1). Taxonomy (GTDB): domain Bacteria; phylum Planctomycetota; class UBA1135; order UBA1135; family UBA2386; genus DATGPD01. The sequence goes on from JAWKUN010000003.1 coordinate 362,839, forward strand.
GGCGTCGCGGCGCTGGCGCTCGGGCTCGTGTTCCTGCCGCTGGCGATCGTCGCCGTGACTCGATGGGGTGGCCTCGATGGCCGCGAGCGCTCGGCGCTCGCGTCACTGGCGGCGATGTTCTCTCGCCGTCGCCGCGCCGACGGACGCCCGGCGAGGATCGATCAGGGCTGACGCACCAGCGCCACGTCGGGCTGCCCGAAGAAGCGGTCCACCCGGTGGCGCCGCATGCCGCGGCGGCTCGCCGCGCGGCGGCGCAGGAACGACCACCACAGGGGCAGCACCCGTTGACCACGCAGTCTGGCGCGCAGCCACAGAGCCAGGATCGCGTTTGCAGTCAGGCGGGGGAGGGCGGCGGGCAGGCGCGAGATCGGCGTGTAGCGCAGCGCCAGCGCGACGCTGTTGCGCAGCAGCCAGAACTGCCGGAGGCGTCGGGTCCTCGGGTCTCTCGCCACCGTCTGCGCGCGCGAGATGCCGCGGCGGTGGACCACCCTGGCACACGGTAGGAGGTGCACGTCCCAGCCCGCGGCGCGCAGCCGGAAGCTGAGGTCGACGTCCTCGAACAGCGTGAAGAGGTCGCCGTCGAAGTAGCCCACCTCGCGCAGGGCGTCGGTGCGCAGGAGCACGGCCGCGGCGCAGGCGCCGAAGATGGCGCGCGGCTCGGGCGGGAAGGCCGCGACGTCGCCGCCGCTGCACGATTCGCGCGCGCTGCCGCGGCGGCTGAGCCACTGGCCGGCCGAGTCGATGCGCGCCGGGTCGTCCATGCGCAGCAGCAATGGCTGCACGGCACCGACCCCGGCGTGGGCGTCCAGGTGCGCCAGCAACGCGTTCAGCGCCGACCCGTCGATGCGGGCGTCGCTGTTCAGCAGGAGGACCGTGCGCGCGCCGAGCTCCAGCGCCCTTCGCATCCCCACGTTGTTGCCTCCGGCGAAACCCAGGTTGGCGCCGGCGTCGATCGCCTCCACCCAGGGATGGAGCTCGCGCACCGCGGTGAGCGTGCCGTCGGCAGAGGCGTTGTCGACCAACACCACCGCCATCGAGTCGGACCGGCACGCGTCCAGCGCCGACAGGCACTCGAGGACGTCGGTGCGCGCGTTCCACGACAACACGACGACGGCGACGTCGACGCCCGGGCGCGCGACGGGTTCGGGCAGCAGGAGGGCGGGTGCGGCGGTGGGCACGGCAGCACGGAGCGCCGGCGGGTGCCGGCCGTACAGTGGGGACAGTGTCGTGATCTTCGGCAGCGCGCCCGGCCAGCCTTGAGGCCGCGCGTGCGCTCAAGGCCTCGCCTCCCCGCCCGACCTCATCCGCAGCCGCACCGCGGCGACGCTCCGCAGGAACGAGATCCACGAGCCTGCTCGGGTCACGCTCGTCCTCGCCGAACCCCGCCGCGGTGTCGTCGGCCGTGTGCAAGCCGAGCCGGAGCGCCAAGGAGTTCGCTGGCGTTGATCGGTCGCGTCGGTCGCCAGGACCGATCCCGACCGGCAGCACGGGGCGCTCACTTCTTGACGAACTGGCCGCCGTTCTCGGCTGCCAGCTTCGCCATGAACGGCCCGCCACCGGCCCGTCCCAGCATGATGGCGTGCACGACGATCGCGCCCATCGGGTTGTGGCGGCGCACCAGGGCCCGCACCAGCTCGGGGTCGTCGGGCCCGAGCTTGCCCGGCTTGCTGGGCAAGCGGATGGTGGGCAGGCCGTCGCTCAGGAAGTAGATCGTGTCGATCGCGGGGGCGTAGGCGCGGTCGTCGACGCGCACGCCGGCGAGTGCGAACGCGACCTCGAACGCCTCGAAGATCGAGGTGCCCAGCTCGAGTTCGAGGTCGTCGAGCCAGGCCTTGGCGGCGGTGGCGTTGCGTGCGTCGGCCGGCATCGCCTTGTCGCTCCAGGCGAGCACGCGCTGGGCGAACACGACGATGTTGAAGCTCTGCCCCGGTTGCAGGCGGTCGATGGCGCTGCCCAGCTCACGCGTGCAGGCTTGCCAGCGGGTGAGACTCTCGCCGGCGCCCGCCTTGTGCTGCATCGACAGCGAGAAGTCGACCAGATAGAGCACGGACCGCCCGTCGAACGGGATGCCGAAGTAGGCGCTGCGCGTCGCCTTGGCGTCCCTTGGCGCCGGCGGCCGTCGGCGCTGTTCGGACGGCTCGCCCTGCACGAACGACGCCCCCTCGGCCTCCCACCAGCCGCGCCAGCTCGCCTGCATGGCGCCGAACCTCTGACCGGTGAGCCGGGTCAGCGCCGTCACCACCGCCTGCTGCTCGCGCAGATCGTCGCCGTCGAGCCGCGCGATCAGGGCCGGCGTGCCGGCGCGATGCTCGAGGGCGGCGATGGTGGCGGCAGCCTGTGTGCGCACGATCGCCTCCCGGTGGGGCAAGAGCGCCTCGACTTCGCCCCCGGCTGCCTGGGCGCTCTTGCCAAGGGCCGCCAGCGCGCGCAGTGCGATCCAAACGTCCTCGCTGCGCCTGGCTCGGCGCAGACCCTCCCGCAGGCGTGCGACTTCGGCGGCACCCAGGCGCGGGACGACGTCGAGCAGGGCGGCGCGCGCCTGCAGCGGCAACCTCGGTTCGAGCAGCTCGGTCAGGGCCGGCGCCAACGCCGCCCCGCTCGCCTGGCGCATGCGATCCTCGATCGTCGACAGCAGCCGCAGGTAGTCGTTCAACTCGACGCGCTCGTTCAGCTCGGTCACCGATGGCATCTTCTGGGCGGCCGGGCGCACGCGCTTGCGCTCGATCTGCCGCGCGGCCTCGTGCACGCCCTTCCACGCGCGCAGCAACACCTCGAGTACGCGAGGCTCGGCAACGTCGTGCACGCCAGCCAGCGCGGCCATGCGCTCGGTGAACGTCTCGGCCGACTCGGTTCCGGGCCGGAAAGCACGCTCGATGCTCTTTGCGGGATCCTGGGCGGCAAGTGCGGCCGACAGGAGCAACACGACGCGTCGCATGAAGGGCAACTGTACGTCCTGCCTGCCTGGGCCGCGCGCCGGAGAGGGATCGCGCGCCTACGAAGTGCGCCGCGGCGGCCCTGTCCGGTTGCCGTAGCCGGAGCGGGTTTCGTGCCGGCGCGCGCATGGTCGGAAACGGTCGGCACGGCTGCGGCGTTGTCGGCTCGGTGGTTCCGCCGCCACCGAGGGTTGCCGCGCGGCGGACCGCCGGAGCGTGTGCCATGCCACGAAACCGGTCCCGTCTCGTCGGGGAGCCGCGGGAGCGACTCTCCCGGTTGTCTTGCATCGTCGTGCTCGTGCTCGCCGCCCCGACCACGATCGGGCGGTCCCAGTCATTGTTGGTGGACATCCGTCCCGGGCTCATGACCACCAGCGAGGGATCCGATCCGAGCGTTCGGTCCGCCGGCACGTTCGCCTACGTGTCGGCCGACGATGGCGCGCACGGGCGCGAGCTGTGGCGGACCGACGGCACGGCTGCAGGCACTCGGTTGGTGCGCGACGTGCGCGTCGGCGTCGGCGGATCGCAGGCGTCGAGTTCGCTCGGCTTGGTCGACCCGGCCGGGGTGCTCTACTTCTGGGCAACCGACGGGATGACCGGCCTCGAGCCTTGGCGGTCGGACGGCACCGAGGCGGGGACCCGGTTGATCGCCGACATCGTGCCGGGGAGCGGTGGGTCCAACGGCTTCGTCTTCGACATGGTGTGGGTGGTGGGACCACTCGGCGGGCGGGCGTTGTTCTTGGCCAGCGACGGCGTCCACGGCCTGGAGTTGTGGCGGACCGACGGCACCGCCATGGGTACGTCGTTGGTCGTCGACATCGAGCCTGGCGCAGGCAGCCCGGGCATCCGCTTCCTCGGCACAGCAGGCGGTGAGCTGTTCTTCGCGACCCGTCTCGGCGGTGGCGCCGACGAGCAGCTCTGGTGCACCGACGGCACCGCCGCCGGCACGGTGCGGTTGCGAGACTTCGGACCCGGCTGGCCGTTCCTGGGTGTGTCGAAGGGGATCGAACTCGGCGGCGCGTTCTACTTCGGCGCGTTCGAGGTGGCGACCGGCTGCGAGCTGTGGCGCAGCGACGGCACGGCCGTCGGCACCGTGCTGGTCCGCGACATCGCGCCCGGCGCGGACTCGGGGCTGCAGAGCGTGAGCCTCGAGTTCGGCGTGCTCGGCGGCGCCGTCTACTTCGCAGCGGGCGACGTCTCGACGGGGCAAGAGCTGTGGCGTAGCGACGGGACGACGCTCGGCACATCGCTGGTCGCGGAGCTGGCGGCGGGCGCGACCGGCTCGCTGCCGCACGGCTTCGCGCCACTCGGCGTCCACTTGTTGTTCGCGGCCAACGACGGGATGCACGGAATCGAATTGTGGCGCAGCGACGGCACGGCGGCGGGCACGTCGTTGGTCGCGGACATCGGCGCGAGTTCGTCGGCTCCGAGTGAGATCACCCCGCTGGGAACCATCGCTCTGTTCCGCGCCAACGGTTCCGGCGGCCCGGAGCTCTGGCGCTCCGATGGAACCACCTCGGGCACGTGGCGTGTCCGCGACATTGCGCCGGGCACGACCGGATCCGCGCCGAGCGGCTTCGCGCCGCTCGGCCCCCACCTGCTGTTCACCGCGGACGACGGCACCCATGGGCGCGAGCTGTGGCGCAGCGACGGCGCGTCGGCGACGACCGGACTCGTCGCCGACGTGTGGCCGCCCGAGGGCGCCAGCTCCTCGCCGGGCGGCTTCCGGCCGCTCGACGATCGCGTGATGTTCGCCGCCGACGACGGCGTGCACGGCCGCGAACTCTGGATCAGTGACGGGACGGCTGCGGGTACGAGCCTGGTGGTCGACGTCGAGCCCGGCTCCTCGGGCTCGAGCCCGGTGGGCCTCGGCACCTACCAGGGCGCTTGGCTCTCGGTGGCCTGGAACGCGGCACAGGGCTGGGTGCTCTACTCCAGCGACGGCACGGCCACCGGCACGCACGCGCTGGCGCCGATCAACCCGGCTTCGGCGCCGACGTACTCGTGGTTCCAGGGTCTCGGCGAGACGCACGGCCGCTTCCTGTTCGGCGCCGAGGACGCCGCGCTCGGGTCCGAGCTGTGGGTGACCGATGGGACGCCCGCGGGAAGCGGGTTGCTGGCGGACCTCACGCCCGGCCCGGCAGGTTCGCAACCGGCTCAGGGTGTGGAGTTCCAAGGCGACGTCTTCTTCTTGGTGCGTCCGCTCGGGTTGGCTCTCGGTTGGGGCGACCTGTGGCGGAGCGACGGTACCGCGGCGGGTACCACGAGGGTCGCGTCGCTCCAGCCGGGGCTGCTCAGCGCCGAGCTCGTCGTGTCGGCCGGCGCGCTCTATTTCGTCGGCGACGGTGGTCAAGGCGTCGAGCTGTGGCGGAGCGACGGAACGCAGGCGGGCACGACCCTGGTGGCCGACATCCGTCCTGGCACGGCGGGTTCGGAGCCACGCGAGCTGCGCGACGTCGGCGGCATGCTCGTGTTCGTGGCCGACGACGGCGTGCACGGCCGCGAGCTGTGGCGAAGCGACGGCACCGCGGCCGGGACGCTCTTGCTTGGCGATCTGCGCCCAGGGGCCGCGGGCAGCGATCCAACGAACCTGACCGTGGCGCTCGATCGCCTGTTCTTCAGCGCCGACGAAGACGCCGGCGGACGCGAGCCTTGGGTCAGCGACGGAACCGCCGCCGGGACGGCGCGGCTGGTCGACTTGCGCCCGGGCAGCGCGAGTTCGACGCCGACCGACATCACGGCGGTGGGGTCGGGTCGCAACGTGGTGTTCGGGGCCGACGATGGCACCAGCGGGCGCGAGGTGTGGACATCCGACGGGACCAGCGCCGGCACGCGCCTGGTCGAGGGGCTGCCTGGCGATGCCGGCGTCGACCCGGAGCAGTTCGTGCGCGCCGGCTACACGGTGTTGTTCGTCGCCGAGACCATGGCGGCCGGCGTCGAGCTGTGGGCGATGAAACTGGCGGTCACGGGTGCGAACCTCGCCGAGGTGCGCGGCCAAGGCTGCGCCGGCGGCCACGGCGGTGTGCCGGCGATGGTGGTGCTCGGGCTGCCGACCCTGGGCAACCTCGGCTTCGGGCTCGGTCTGCGGGCGGCGCGGCCGCTGGCGCCGGCGGCGTTGCACTTGTCGCCGAACCCCACGCGTCTGTCGCTGCCGCCCTGCACGGTCTACCTGGCGGCGCCCTACGCGATCGCGCCGACCGCCACCGACGCTGGCGGCGCGGCCCAGGTGTCGCTGCCGCTACCGGCCGAGCCGGGCCTGCTCGGCCTCGAGTTCCACGCGCAGTGGTCGGTGCTGGATCCGCTCGGGGGGCAGCTCCTGGCCTTGAGCGAGGCGCTGCGTGGTCTGGTCGGGGACTGACCGGCCGGCAGCGTCGTGGCCGTACCGGCACGGGGGCGACGGTTTCGACCGCGTCGTCGCCAGGGATACGCCGAGGAGCTTGCGCGCGACGGCGTGGTTCGCGACCCTTGCCCACCCTACAAGAGCAACCATGGGTCTCGCCTGCGGCATCGTCGGACTTCCCAACGTCGGCAAGAGCACCTTGTTCAACGCGGTGACGTTGAGCGAGGAAGCGAATCGCTCCGACTACATGTTCAGCACCACAGAGCCGATCCGCGGTTCGGTGAGCGTGCCGGATCCGCGCCTGGCGAAGATCGCCGAGTTCATCCCGACGCAGCGGCTGGTGCCGGCGCAGATGACGGTGGTGGACATCCCCGGTCTGGTGTCCGGCTCTTCGCACGGCGAGGGCATGGGGATCAGCTTCCTCGGCGCCATCAAGGAGAGCGACGTCCTCCTGCACGTGGTGCGCTGCTTCGACAAGGAGGGCGTGCAGCACGTGAGCGGTTCGATCGACCCGGCCGCCGATGCCGAGATCGTCGAGCTCGAACTGATGCAGGCCGACCTGCAGACCGTCGAGCGCAACCTCGAGCGCGTGGCCAAGAAGGCCAAGGGCGGCGACAAGGAGTCGATCGCCCTGCAAGAGGTGCTGGGCGTGGCCAAGACCCACCTCGATCAGAGCCAGCCGCTGCGCACTGCTGTCTTCGGCGAGCGTGAGCGCGCTCTGCTCAAGCCGCTGTTCCTCATGACGATCAAGCCGGTGTTGTTCGTCGCCAACGTCGGCGACAACGACGTCGAGGGCAAGTCGGCGCACGCGCAGGAACTGCGCGCCTACGCCGAGCGCACCCAGGCGAGCTGCATGCACCTGTGCGCCGACATCGAGGCCGAGCTGGTGCGGATGACTGCCGACGAGCGCGCCATGTTCATGGCCGACCTCGGCCTGAAGGAGCAAGGCCTGATCCGTCTGATCCACGCCGGCTTCGATCTGCTCGGCCTGCAGACGTTCTTCACCGCCGGCGAGAAGGAAGTGAAGGCGTGGGTGATCCACAAGGGCGACACGGCACCGATCGGCGCCGGCGTCATCCACACCGACTTCGTCAAGAAGTTCATCCGCGCCGAGGTCTACCGCTACGAAGACCTGGTGGCGCTGGGGACCGAGGCGGCGATCAAGGCGGCCGGCAAGCTGCGTATCGAGGGCAAGGACTACGTGCTGCAGGACGGCGACGTCTGTCATTTCCTGATCGGTGGCTAGCCCAGCGACACGATCCCGGAAGTTCCGGTCCGGTCGAGCGAAGCTGTCGAGTGAAGCCACAGAGGGGAACCTCCGAGATTGCTGAGACCACGGAGGGAAGAGGGGGGGGCTGGGGCAGCTCGAGTGGCGAACGACGCCTCTCCATTCCTGCTGGCTCGAGAGTGCCGTTCGATGCGCGCGGCGTCAGCGAGCGAGCACGTCGAGGCCGCGTTCGGCGGCCAGACGCGCGATCGGAGCGGGCAGCTCGACCGGAGCGAACTCCGGCAGCGCATCGCGCACCGCCGCCGTCGTCGGTCGGCGACTGCCGAGCACGAGAAAGCGCACGCGCGGCGCGTGAGCCGCGGCGATCATCTCGTCGGCGCTGCGATGGCGGGGAGGCAGCGGCCGGCGTCCGGCGAAGTACGAGACGCGCGTGAGGTCGGTCACCACCTCGTCGCCGGAGTGGAGCACGGTGTGCAAGTGCGCCCCGACCGCGCGTTCGGCCAAGCGGTCGCGCTCGGTGGTGCGCCAGCCGCCGGCAACGCCGAGAACGACGGCGGCGGCGACCGCCAGCCCGCGCCACGACCGCGGCAGGTCGAGCAGGCCGACGCCGGCATAGGCGATCACCAGCGGCCACCACGCCACCAGGAAGCGGCGCCGAACCGCGAACGCCAGCACCACCGCCACGGCCAGGACCAGAGTCAGCGCGAGCGGGCGCAGGTCGGCGTTGTGTCGGCTTCGCCACACCCCGAGCAGGGCGAGTGCGCCGGCGACACCGAAGGCTTCGAAGTAGGCCCCGGGCAGGGCCGTGGCCGCGCTCGACACCATCGCCATCCACCCTTCCGAGCCGACCGCCGACTTCGGCAGGTTGAACGCCAGCTTGGGCAGCGGATCGAAGCCGTGGCCTGCGGCACCGCGCCACAGGGCGAGTAGAGCCACGGCCCCGAGCGCGGGGAGGGCCGCACGCCAGGCGGTGCGCGGGCGCAGCACCACGAAAGCCAAGGGTAGGAGCAGCGCTTCGCTGCGCAGCCAGAAGGCGACACCGCTCCACAGACCGAGCTGCCACGGCCGGGCGCGCAGACCGCATCCCGCGGCCCAGGCGATCACCAGCGCGAACGCCGGCTCCGTGTAGACCTCGGCGCAGTAGCGCGCCGGCAGGGAGGGCAACGCAGCGAGGACGGCGGCCAGCAGGCAGACGCACTGTGCGCCGCCGGCGGCTCGACGCGCCAACCACGCGATCGGTAGCACCGACAGCGCACCGAGCAGGGACAGCACCAACTGGCTGCCGTGCACGCTGCCGTCGCCGCCGAAGGAAGCCGGAGCTTCGACGTGGCGCAAGACGAGCGAGGCGTCGATCTGCAGAGTGCTCGCCGGCGCCATGAGCAGCGACAGGAGTGGCGGGAACACCTCGCCGAGGGGGGCGCGCCATTCGCCGCGAGCGAACTGGCGCGCCATCCACACGTAGCTGACGCCGTCTTCGCTGGGGACAGGCGTGCGCGCCGAGAGCAGCAGCCGCCACGCCAGCGCCACCGCGACCAGTGAGAGGGTGACGAGGATGACGCTGCGGCGCTCGACAGCCGTACTCATGGCAGTGCGTAGGCCAGCGTACGGTCCTCGCCGTCGAGGTCGTACTCGCCGAGCGCGAAGACCAGCTCGCGGTAGTTGCGCACGTCGAGCACGGTGAGGCTCTGCACCGTCCGCACGGCGCACAGGTCGCGGGTGATCACGCTCTGCTGCACCCAGAGACGGCGCAAGCGCTCCCGCGCCAGGTCTTGCCAATCCCGGCCTGCCGGCACCTCTCTGCTCGCCGCGACCAGGTCGCGCACGACGCGGTCGCCGGCCCAGAAAGCGCGGCGCAGGTTGCGGCGTGCGCGCCCGGCGACGGCGAGGTCGGCGAAGTGGGTGTCCAGCATCGCGTCGACCGGGTTGCGCAGGCCGTGGCGAACGAAGCCGAACAGGCGCCGCACCGCCGACACGGGTACGCGCGTGTCGCGCGCCCCCAGGCGCGGGACCTCGTGGCGCAGCCACTCGCGTCCCGTGTAGAGGCTGCGCACCTTCTGATGGTCGAGCACCCAGACGATGGTGAGCGCCCGCTCGCGCAAGCGGCGCTCGAGGTCGTCGCGGGCCGGCGACAAGCCGGTGAGACGGGGCGCGATCGGCTGCCACGCCGCCACCAACTCGCGAACCTGGCGCTGGCGTTGGTGCAGTGGCTCGCGCTGTCGCTCGCTCATCAGCAGGAACGTCATGTCGCGATCGAGCTCCGAGGTCTCGTCGAAGCCGGCGCCGTCCGACCAGGTCGCGGGCACGCCGCAGTACTCGGGGTCGAAGGCGGCGCGCAAGCGCATCGTTTCGATGAGGCTCGGAGCCTTCATGCGTCGGATCTTGCGCAACGCCACGGTGAACGGAGCGCGGCCGCTCACCCGACGCCTCTGCAGTTGGTGCGGCCGCAGGATCTCGCGCACGGTCGCCGCGGTCTTGCCTGCCACGAACGAGACGCCGCGGGCGGCGGCGAGCACGAAGAACACCGGCAGCAGGAGCGCACGCCCGCCGGACAGTCGACGGCTGTAGAAGGTGAAGAAGTTGAACGACCGCTGCGAACGCGGCAGACGGTGCAGCGGCCGCATCCCGAAGACCTCGCGCACCATGCGCCGGCGATCGGCGCGCAGGAGCTCGAGGACATCCGGGCCGAACGCCGCGTCGATGTGCTCGTCGCGTTCGCCGATGCCGGACACGAAGTCGAGAGCGCAGAACTCGGTGGTTCGGAACAGCTCGCCGCCCCCGGGCGGCGGCAGCTTCTTCAGGGTGCGGCCGGTCATCGCCAGCCGCCGCCGGCTGACCCAGTCTTGGAAGTCGGCCAGCTCGGCGTCGGTGGCGAAGCGCCGCTGCTCCTTGGTCAGACAGTTGCGGTTGTACTCGGTCACCCGCTTGGCAGTCTCGACGGCGATGCTCTCGGTGATGAAGCTGAACCACATGTAGGGGCCGCCCAGCATGGATCCGTCGGTGAGCGACAGCTTGCGCAGGCGACGGCGTTCCTTGCGCGGGGTCTTGAGGTACGTCGTGCGCACGTTCTCGAGCGACGGGTTGGCCAGGAGCTGTTCCGTGGTCTTGACGTCGCTCGGATGCATGAGGCTGCCGTCGAGGTAGTGCAGGTGCAGGAGTCCGGTCTGCTGCACCTCGTCGCGCAGCAACGCGGGCACCACCGGCCTCGGTGCGCTGCGGCCGTTGCGGATGACGCGCACCGTGTCGAGGATGGCCGCGGTCGCCAGCTCGGTCGGCATCTCCCAGCGGAACAGGCGGCGGGCCAAGAACGCGGCGTCGTCGTGCTCGCGGCGAGTCTTCACCGACTCGAGCAGGGCGATGAAGGCCGCCTCGCTGGTGAGTTTGAACGCATCCGAGGCTTCGCCGGCGAGCCGCTTGAGCCACCAGCCGAGACTCAGGAACACGGCGCAGACGCTGCCGAGGACCACCAGCGGCGCGGCCACGAACTTCTTCAGGAACAGGCCCGGCCCGCTCTCGGCGCCGATCAGCATGCGTACGAGGAAGAACAGACCGCCGAACAGGAGCAGGCGTACCGCGGGGCGCTGGCTGGCCTTGACCATCGCCGAGGCGACCCGGTCGAGCAGCTGCGGCCCGGTGACGATGCCGTGCAGGTCGGCGAAGAAGACCAGCCGACTGCGCCAGCGCTCGAGGTAGAGCGCGATGTTGTGGGCCAAGGCCACGACGCGACCGGCGGGCTCGGTCAGTTCGGGCGCGACGGCAAAGTGGTGGACGATGGGAAGCGCGCGCACGAACGGGGCGCTGACCACGCGCACGACGCGGTCGATGGCGAGCACGTCGGCGTGCGACAGGACCTGGAGCAGGTCCTGCACGCGCAGGCCGTAGAGCACGCGGATGGCCGTCTCCACCGGAACGTCGCGTTCGAATTGGCCGCCGTTGGTCGGCCGCTCGGCGTCGGCGTCGATCGCGGCGAGGTGTGCGCACAGGATCCGCGCCCGCGCCAACAGCACCTCGTGGGCGTCGGCCTCGACTTCGGCGAGCAGGATCTGTTCGCGGCGCAGGGCGCGGAACGCCAGTTCGCGGGCGCTGACCGCCCCGTCCGCGTCGGCCCGCAAGCTGACTTCGTCGAAGAACACGAAGTTGCGGTTGAGCAGCGGCGAGAATCGCCGCACCAGCCCGTCCATGCCCTTGACCAGGAACAGCACCAGGCGGACGACCCGCAGGAGCGGCCGCATCGCCTGCATGTAGCGCGCGAAGTAGGTGATGCGGAAGAAGCGCAGCAAGCGCAGTACGACCACATCCTCGCCGCTGGCGGGCACGGCGACGGGAGCCAAGGCCAACGCCGCCGGGATCGCCGGCAGCAGGTCGGTGAGCATGTGGCGCACGAACCAGCTGCCACGGGCGGGTGCCAGCGTCAGCTTCAGCGCGAACTCGGCGATGAAGAACACGCAGATGAAGCCGTCGACGAGCTGGAACGTGTGCAGCGCGCGGTCGCTCCACGTGAACGAGGCTTCGACGATCAGCAGACCGAAGACGACCACCAGCAAGAAGAGACTGGTCAACTCGAGGGCGCGCGCGCCCAGCGGTGACAGCCAACGCTCCAGACGCCGCACCAGTACGCGGTCGCAGTGCATGCGCCCGATGCGACTCGCCATGCGTTGCAGTTCGCGCTGGCCCGTGTCTGCGCCGGTGGGCCGGCGCACAGTGCCGCTGTCCGAAAGGCGCGCGTGGTTGGCGCTCGACGCGCGCTCGGCCAGTGCGTCGAGTACGGCGCGCATCTCTTCGAGCAGGAGGATCCGATGCTGGAGCTGGAGGTCCTCTTCCTCCGTGGCCAGGGCGGCAAAGCGCTCGCGCGCCTCCTCGATGCAGCCGCGGTCGGGCGCGACGGTTTCGAGGCGGCGACGTACCCCATCGCGGGCGATGGCCTCGTCCTCGGCCAAGCCCTCGACACGGTACAGCGCGCACTGTTCAGCGAGATCGAAGAGCGCGGCGGGGTCTTCCGGGGCGCGGGACGAGGCGATGCGGGTCTCGACCCGGACTTCGGCCAGGCGGGCTTGTGCCACCTCGGCGCGCAGAGGCTCGGGCGTGCCGTCGCGTCGAGCCAACCGTCGCAGGAACGCCAGCTCGAAGCGCGCCAGCTCCCATTGTGTGGCCGCATCCAGCATGAGCTGTTGGCGAGCGGCGGCCAGCGCTCGCGCCAGGCCCAGCGGTTCGCTGCCGGGGTCGCTCAGCAGGCGACGCAGTTCGCGCAAGGGAGACGCGTGGGCGTGCATCAGGCACGAGGTAGCGGCGAGGATGGACCCAATTCACGTGTCAGCGCGGCAGCGATTCGGGCTCGTTCGTCGCGGCCGAAGGCGCGCCCTGGTGACTCGCGTCGAGGCGGGCACCAGATCGGGTCGGGGAAGCGAGAGTCGTTGCGCCAGCGGGGGATGACGTGCCAGTGCAGGTGCGGCGTGACGTTGCCGAGGCTGGCGACGTTCATCTTGTCGGGGACGCAGACGGCGCGCAGCGCCGACTCGAGTGCGAACACGGCGCGCATGATCGCATCGCGCTCGATGGCCGGCAGGTCGGTCATCTCGCACACGTGCTGGCGGAGGACGACCCGACACAGGCCGGGCGCGTCGGCTTCGTCAGCGGCGACGATGCGCAGGGAGGCGCTCTGCCAAAGGACCTCGCCGCCGGGACCATCGCAGAACACGCAGGCCATCGGCGGCATCTTCGAAAGCCCGACGGCCCTCGTCCACGCCTGCCTGCGACTTCCGCGCCGCGCCGGTCGCCCGCCTACCAGGGCCGCCGGTAGGCGCTCTCGCCCAGGCTGCGGTCGCTGACGTGGCGGAAGCGCAGTTTCACCTCGACTCGGGCCCCACGCCGCTCGCCGACGGCCACGGCTTCGACGTCGCGGAGCAGTCCGCTGCGGTCGTCGACCAGCATGCGGACCGACCGCAGGTCGAAGCGGCGGAGGTGGACCGTGCCGATCGCCTCGACGCGGATGCCGCCGTCCTCGCGGCCGACGCAGCGGAGCTCGGTGTCCGCCGGCAAGCGCCGCAGCAGCGTGTCGAGGTCGAGGTAGCCCAGGTCGAGCACGTCTCCGAGGCGATCGGTGAGCCGGTGCGCCTCCTTCAGCGGCAGCGCCGAGCGGAAGATGGCGAGCTGCGGCTCGAACCAAACCTCTTCGCCGTCGCAGCCGGCGCGGAAGGCGCCGAAGGTCGTGTCCCCGGTGATCAGGAAGCGGCTGCCCGGGTGCAAGACCACCTGCATGGTGCGATGCTGCTGCCGCTCGCCGCGCTCCACGTCGAGCTGTAGCTCGAACGCGCGGTCGATGGGTTCGTGCAGCGACGCCAGCGCCTGTGCCACCATCGCTTCCGCGCGTGGCAAGCGGTCGATGGTGGACAGCACCCAGACCGCCGCGGCGGCGAGCACGAGCACGGCAGCGGCCGCGGCGAGCCGGCCGCGCCAGCCGTTCGCTGGCTGCAGGCGCGCCATCAGCGCCCGGACGCGTGCCTCGCGGGCACTGGCGTCTTGCGAGTTCAGCGCGCGCAGCATGCCGTGCACGAAGCGCTGTTGCGCCAGCCAGGGTGCTGCCCCGGCCTCGCGCAGCTCGGTGCCGCTCTCGTCCAACGAGTCGTCGAGGTGGCCGAACCGATCCTCGGGGTCGTGTCCGTCGTGGGTCATGCCGCGCCTCCGCTGGGGTCGGGGATGGGCAGGCTGCCCTGCATGCAGTGGAACAGGGCGGCGCGGCCGCGTTGCAGGTGCTTCTTCACCGCCTCGAAGCCGATGTGCAGGCGGGCGGCGATCTCCTTGCAGTGGAGGCCGTGTTCGTAGTGCAGGCGGATGGCATCGCGCTGAGCGGGCGACAGGGTCCCCATGCAGGCGCGCAGGACGTCGAGCTTCTCGTCGAAGGTGTCGCCCGGGAGCGCCTGGAAGCGCTCGAAGCTGCGGTCGAGCAGCTGCAGGTCGGTCTCGTCGCAGAACAGCACACGGGCGCGGCCCAGGCGGCGCCGCCAGTTGAGCACCAGCTTGCCGGCGATCCCGCGCACCCACGGCCCGAACGGCAGGGCGCGGTCGTAACGTGCCAGGTTGCGCCAAGCGACGAGGAACGTCTCCTGGAAGATGTCCTCCGCGGTGGCCGCGTCGCGCACGCTGGCGAGCAAGAAGGCGCGCACCATGTCGGCGTGCTCGCGCACCAGGATCTCGAACAGGTCACGCGAGTCCATCCACTCCTCATTGTCCCGTCGGGGACAAGAAGTGCTTCGTGGCGCAGACCGGGCGTGGTGAATCCGGCGCGATGGCGAGCCTGGCTGGCCCGGATTCCGCACCGGCTGCCCGCGCCCGCGGCGCTTGCTGCCGTGGCAAGGGGGCAAGGGCGGCTCAGAGAGTGAGAAACAATCGGTTTCTCACTCTCCGCGTGGCCGCGGATGCGACCACCGGGGGCAATCTGAGAGCCCGTATCATGATTTCTTCTCGGGCTCCTAGCGCGGCCGGCGGCCGCAACCCAGAGGGTTGATGTCGGCGCAGCGCCGACCAGAGGGGGCCGCCGGCGCTGTTGTAGCTTGGAGCTTCCAGGGCTGCTCGGTCGTGGCCTGGTCAGCTCTGTGGCAACGGAACAACACGGCCGAATTCGCGCCCGCCGCGACGATTCGCAGCCCTTGCAGCTCAGCCGATCGGCTGCGTCGCGGTGAGCGCCCGGGCCTTGGCCTCGGCCACCGGCAGCTCGATTCGCCCGGCCTCCTGGCGCAGGCCGAACTCGACCACACCCTCGGCGGCGCGACGACCGACCACGATCTGCACCGGGAAGCCCAGGAGTTCGAGGTCCTTGAACTTCGGCCCGGGACGTAGGTCGCGGTCGTCGATCGCGGTGTCGACTCCGTGCGCGCACAGCTCGGCGCACAGCTGCTCGGCGAGCGTCATCTGCTCCGGTTTCTTGGCGTCCATCACCGCGATCACGACGGCGAACGGCGCGATCGGCGCCGGCCAGATGGCTCCGCGCTCGTCGTGGCTCTGTTCGACGGCGGCGGCCGCGATGCGGCTGACGCCGATGCCGTAGCAACCCATGACGAATGGCTTCGACTTGCCGTCTTGGTCCATGAACGTGGCGCCCATGGCCTGCGAGTACTTGGTGCCGAGCTTGAAGATGTGGCCGACCTCGATGCCGCGGGCACCGGCGAGCGGCGCCCGGCAACGCGGGCAGCCCTCACCGACGCGCGCCAGGCGCAGGTCGTGGAAGGCCGGCGCTCGACAGTCGCGGCCGACGTTGACGTGGAGGCAGTGGAAGCCGGTTTCGTTGCATCCGGTGAGCAGGTTCGCCTGCCCGTCGAGGCTGCGGTCGGCGAGCAGGCGGATGCCGGCCGGCAGGCCCACGGGGCCGGCGAAGCCCACCTCCGCGCCGGTGGCCTTCACGATGTCCTCGTCGCTCGCCAGTTTGACCGTCAGAGCGTCGAGCGCGTTGCCCAGCTTGACTTCGTTGATGGCGTGGTCGCCGCGAGCCATCACCGCCACGATCTCCTCCCGGTCGGCCCAGGTCGCCTTGTACAGCACGGTCTTGGCCATTCGGGCGGGCTGCCAGCCGGGGAAGAACGCAGCCAGCTGTTCGACCGTCCGCACCTCGGGCGTGGCGTGCTTCTCGAGTGGTTGCGGCGGGCCCGCCTCCGGAGCGGGTTGCAACTGCGACTCCGCCTTCTCGACGTTGGCGGCGTAGCCGCATGTCTCGCAGTGCAGGAGCGCGTCCTCGCCGGTGTCCGCGACGACGTGGAATTCCTGGCTGCCGCTGCCGCCGATCGCGCCGGCATCGGCGTCGACGACGGTGAAGCGCAGGCCGCACCGCTGGAAGATGCGGCGGTATGCCTGCGCCATCTTGTCGTAGGCGACGTCGAGCCCGGCGCCGTCGGCGTCGAACGAGTAGGCATCCATCATGATGAACTCGCGCCCGCGCATCAGGCCGAAGCGCGGGCGGATCTCGTCGCGGAACTTGTCGCCGATCTGGAACAGGTTGACCGGCAGCTGCTTGTAGCTCGCGACCATGGCACCTGCGTAGGCGGTCATCACCTCCTCGTGCGTCGGACCCAGGCACAGCTCGGCGTCCTTGCGGTCGTGCAGGTGGAACATGATCCCATCGTTGACGTACCGGTCCCAGCGTCCCGACGACACCCACAGTTCCTTGGGTTGCGCCATCGGCATCATCACTTCGAGGCCGTCGCCACGCGTGATCTCCTCGCGCACGATCTGCGTGATCTTCTGCAGGGTGCGCCACATCAGCGGTGAGTAGGCGTAGAGGCCGGCAGCGACCTTGAAGATGTAACCACCGCGCGCCAACAGCCGGTGCGAGGGCACCTCGGCGTC
Organism: Planctomycetota bacterium; assembly: GCA_041398565.1. Taxonomy (GTDB): domain Bacteria; phylum Planctomycetota; class UBA1135; order UBA1135; family UBA2386; genus DATGPD01. Next base: position 379,670 of record JAWKUN010000003.1, read on the forward strand.
GGCGGGGTCGTCGCGCAGGGTGACGAGGAAGGTCTGGCTGAGGCGCATCGCGGCGGATCGTAGGGAGCTGCCGACGGGAGTCGAGCGCCTCGCGGCGCGGTGAGCTACTTCTGGCCCCGCATCGGCGCCGCCGGTGTCTCGACACCGCGCAGGCGCTTTCGGTTCTGCTGCCAGAGGTCTTCGTCGACCAGCGGGCGCCCGGTCATCGTGCCGAGCTCGAAGCCGATGTCGTACACGTAGGTCGCCACGCGCAGCAGCTTGTCGTAGTCGATCTTGTCCGGCGTGTCGGTGGGCCGGTGATAGTCGTTGTGGAAGCCGGTGAAGAAGAACGCGATCGGGATGCCCTTCTTGGCGAAGTTGGCGTGATCGCTGCGGAAGAACACGTCTTCTTCGTCCCACTCGAGTTCGAAGCCCGCAGTCTCGTTCTTGGCCAAGCACAGCTCGTGCATGTCACGCGACAGCTTCTCGGTGCCGACCAGGTGCAGGGTGTTCAGGTTGTCTTGCGCCGACTCGTGCGCGGACTCCTCGTTGCGTCCGATCATGTCCATCTGGAGCTCGCCGACGATCGAGGCCAGCGGGACCGGACAGTGGTCGGCGAAGAAGGACGAGCCGACCAGCCCGGCTTCCTCGCCGCAGAAGCACACGAACAGGACGCTGCGCGGTGGGCGCACCGAGTTCTTGGCGAACATCGTCGCGACGGCGAGCACGCCGGTGGTGCCCGAGCCATCGTCGTCGGCGCCTGGATAGATCGTGGCACCTCGCCGACCGAGGTGGTCGAGGTGGCTGCCGATGACCACGTACTCCTCGCGCAGCGTCTCGTCGCGGCCGGGTAGGACGCCGACGACGTTCCACGCCGGCGCCTGCTCCTCGGCGACCTCGACGCGGACGGTTGCCTCCAGATTCAGCTCGGTGACGCCGACGTTGGCCAGCGCGCCTTCGGCTTGCCCCGCCGTCAGGATGGCGTTGGCATCGTCGCCGCCGATGCGCAGCGAGGCCAGCGACAACCGCGCGCCACGGACGGCGCGGTTGGCGGCGCCGCGGCCCGGTCCTGTGCGCGTGACGAGCCCGCCACCCACCGCCGCGGACTCGAGTACGAGGATCGCGGCCGGGTCCTTGTCGCGGAGCTCGGCGACGGCGCGAAAGCTGGAGAGAGCAGGGTTGGCTCCCGGCACACCGGATTGGATGTGCAGAAGCACCACCTTGCCGGCGAGGTCGAGCTTCGCGGCCACCGCCGCCGTCGCCTGGCGGTCCGACGCTGCGGCGGCGGGCAACACGACCAGGACCACGTTGCCGGAGGCTCGCGTGCTCTGGCTCGCCTGGCCGGCGAGGCGCTCGGCCGGAACGCGGTGCACCTCTCCGGCGGTGCTGCGGAACTCGACGAAGGTCTCCGTGGGGTCGATCCTCGAGCGCAGCCAGGGCACGGCTTGCAGGAACGTGCCGTCGTCGCCCGCTGGTTTCAGGCCGAGTTCCTCGAAGTGGGCCGACACGAACTCGGCGGCCTTGCGGAAGCCATCCTGACCCGTGCCTCGACCCTCGAACTCGGGCGACGCGAGCTGGCCGAGCCAAGCCCGGCAGTGTTCGGGCAGGACCGCAGCGGCGCCCGCGGCGCGGTCGTTGGCCAACAGGCGGCTCTGCGCCCGGCTCTGTGCCGGAGCTCGCGCAGTCGACCAGAGAACGGCCGCGAAGGCGACGGCGAGGGCGCCGGCCGAGCATCGGGAAAGGAAGGCGGTGGTCATGGTTGGGGGGGTGGACGCACGGGCGGCGGCGGACCGTTGCGGAGCGCCGCCCACCCACGGGGCGATAGTTACGCGCAGGCCCCGCTGCACCGCGAGCGTCGCGTGCGAGAAACGACAAAACCAGGGTCGCAAGACCGCAGTCGAGGGATCGCGCTTCCGTCGTGCAGGCCGCTGACCCGACCGGCCCCGGGTGGACCGCCACGCTTCCTCCCCCGGGGTGTCATGGCAGCCTGCGGCGGCACCCGAGGGTGCAGTCGGCGCTTTGCGCCGACCGAGGGGCCGCAGGCAGCTTGTTGCTGGGGCTTCCAGTGCTGCTTGGACCCGGCGAATCCCGCACGGTGGCGAAACACGGGCCTGGCAGATTCTGCGCGCGACGCGAGGATGCGCAGCACTTCCAGCCCATGACCTCTCCTCGCTCAGCAGCCGACCTCGTGCGGCGTGTGATCGACGCGCTCGACGGACGCGTGATCGGCGACGTCTACTGCGACGAGGGTGGCGAGGCGTTCTGGGAGGAACGTCGGCTGCCCGTGGTGGAGTTCGGTCTGCGCTGGGGGAGCGAGTTGCGGCGGCGCTTGCCTCGCGGCGGGCGCAGCTTCTACGTCGGCGCGGGGGTGGCCGAGCTGCCGGCGATGATGGTCGAGGAGATCGAGCTGGGGAGGACGGTGTCGGCGAGCAACCTGCGCGGCGAGGAGTGTGATGCGCTCAACCGGGCCCTGAGCGCACACGGACTGAGGCTGCGCGTGGACCACGCCGACGCCCTGGACTGCGCGGTCGACGTCGATCACATCGGCTTGGTGAGCGTGGCGAGCGATCCGGAGACCTATCCCCTGGTGAGCGGCCTGACCTACGGGAGACTCCACCCGGCGCTCGTCGACGTCGACGCGTTCGCTGTCGAACGCGCGCACGTGCAAGGTCTGCTACGGACCGTGCTCGAGCGACTCACCTTGCCGGGACTGGTGACGACGACGGTCGAAGAGGTGCCGTGGATCCTCGCCTGGGCCGAGGCGCGAGGCGTCGTGGCGTGCGCCGACGACACCATGGTCGAGACCGCGATCGTCGGCGACCCGATCGGGTTCTTGCGCATCGCAACGGGCGGAGCGGGCGGTGCGACGTGCTAGGTCGCTCCGACGGTGTCGTGCAGGCTCGCGGCAGCATGGACTGGCAGGGACACACGATCCTGGCGCCGCTCACCCGTGGCGGCAATCTCCCGTTCCGCCGCCTGTGCGTCGAGTTCGGTGCCGGTGTCACCGTATCGGAGATGGCGTACGCGCGGCAACTCGCCCGCGGCTCGCGCTCGGAGTTGGCGCTCGTGCGCAAGCACCCCACCGAGACCCGGTTCGGAGTGCAGATCGCGGCGTCGAACCCCGACGATGCCGTCCGCGCCGGAGCGATCGCCATCGAGCACGGTGCGGCCTTCGTGGACGTCAACGCCGGCTGCCCGATCCACGACGTCGTGCGCCGTGGGATGGGCGCGACGCTATTGCAGCGACCCGTGGTCCTGGCGCGCATCGCCGGCGCGCTGGTCCGCACCTTGTCCGTGCCGATCACTGTCAAGATCCGCACAGGATGGTGCGAGGACGACGTCAACGCGTCGGTGCTGGCCGCGCGGCTCGAAGATGCTGGCATCGCCGCTCTGACGGTGCACGGGCGCACGCGCGAGCAGCGTTACACCAAGGCCGCGGACTGGAATCTCATCGCGCGCCTGGTCTCGGAGCGGACCATCCCGGTGATCGGCAACGGCGACGTGTTGACACACTTCGAGGCCGAACGCCGCTCGTACGAATCCGCGTGTGCCAGTCTGATGCTGGGCCGCGGCGCACTCATCAAGCCGTGGCTGTTCGCCGAGATCCGCCGCCGCCAGGAGTGGTTGCCGTCCGCGGCCGAGCGGGTGCAGGTCTACATGCGCCTCGTTCAGTTCATGAAGGAACACTTCGGTGACGATGCGCGCGGTCGGAAGAAGGCGTCGTATTTCCTGCCCTGGCACCTGAGCTTTCTGTGCCGCTACCGGCCGCTGCCGGAGCGCGAGTTCGCGGCCGTATCGCGGCAGCATCCGCTGATGCAGTCGCGTGTGGACCCGGGTGACGAGATTTCGCCCGTGGAGCGAGTCCTGCGTGACGCGCGGGAGACGGTGCACGTCGCGATTGCCGACATCCTGTGGACATCCGCCGACTCCGGAGAAGCCCTGAGTCGACTGGAGGTCCTGTCTGCACAAGTGCCCGAGGCCGCGGAGTCACGGCTCGAGTTCGACTCGGGTCACGGATGAAGAAACGGCCGCCATCGGCCTTTCTGGGAACACGCGGGAATCTCACGAGTCCGAGCGCGTAGTGCGCCGCGCTCGCCGGACTCGAAGTCAACGACTCGAGTTCGACCCCCTCGGCAACCGATCGATGCGATTTTCACGGTCACAGGGGAGCTGCGGACGGCGCTTTCGCGAGTGAGCCCCACACTGGCAGAGAGGAACAGACGATGCTGAGCCCGCTTCTCCGATCCCGCTTGCTCGTATGGATGTCGTGGATGACAGCCTCGGCTGCGGCTGCCGTTCCTGCCGATGGACCACATCTCGCGGAGCTCGCGAACGGACGGGCCCAGTGGTCGTTCGACCTGAGTGCGGCGCTGGCCGAGGCCAGAGCATCCAATCGCCTGGTCCTGGTGTGCTTCAACATGGATGGCGAGCAAGCGAACGAGCGTGCGCTCGCCATGTATCGCAGCGAGGACTTCGCCGAGGCGACCCGCGACGTGATCTGCGTATTGTGCTCCGGAGACGAGCACGACGATGCCGGCGCGATGTGCTCGCGCTTCGCGGTCGGTACCTGCAAGGATCATCGCGACTGCGAGCGAGCCACGCGACGCCACTTCTTCGGTGCCCTGCGCGACAACGTCGCGCCGCAGCACCTCCTGCTCTATCCGGACGGCCTCGTGGCTTGGCACGCCGTGTACGAGGTGGCTCCCGCTCAGCTCTTCAAGGCCATCGAAGGATCGCGCCGACTGGCCAGCCAGCCGCTGGCGCAGCGCTTGCGCAGCCAGCGCGGCTTCCTCGAGCAGACTGGCCGGCGCGCGGCCAAGGGCGTCGCGACTGCCTACATGCAAGTCCAGGCCTGTTTGGCGCAGACTCCGCCCGAGCACTTCCTCGCCGCGCTGAAGGTGCTGAGCCCAGACGTCTGCGAGCGCATCCTGCGCGACCTCGGAGGGTACACCCGCGAGCACGCGGCGCCCCTCCTGGAGGCGAGCCGCAAGCACACCAAGAAGGAGGTGCGACAACTCGCCGAGTCGGTGATGCGCGGGTTCGAGAGCATCACCGAGGCTTCGCCGGCGCCCGTGTCGCACGAGGCGGCCGCGGCGAAGGCGGAGACGCTCAGCCAGCCGCTCAAGGTGCTCGCTCCCGCCGACGACCTGGACAGAGTGCACTGGGTGGGCGACAAGCTGTCCTTGCAGGAGCTTCGCGATCAGGTGACTGTCGTCTGGTTCTTCATGCCCGATGCCGCCGGACTCGACACCGAACTCGCGGCGATGAACGAGTTCGCTGCCGCCCACTCGGCAGAGGGCATCCGCGTCGTCGGTCTGGCGTGCGTGCAACGCCCTGGCGAGGTCTTGGAGAGGCTGGCGCAGCTCGACAGCAGATTCCCTCTCGGCTGCTACCAGGCGACCAACTCCGCCAAGCTCTTCGACGTCGCGATGTTCCCGACGTGGGTCGTGCTCGACCCCGAGACCAACGTGGTTCACCGGTCGCCTCAAGACGGCAGAGCCTTCGACTGGAGCGAGGGACGCGACCTGGCGGTGCGCATGGCGAGCAGCCCGATCTACTCCAGCCGGCTCGCCGCGGCGCCGGCTCCCGCTCGGCGTTAGACCTGGAGCGCTGCCCGCCGCGCGGCCGTGCGTCGCTGCGAAAGCAGCGGGCTCGCCCTTGGTGCGGTGCGCTGAACGACGCGTGCAAACCCTTCTCGGCCGGCGAATAATCCTGCCGCCGTTGAAGCCCTACGTCCGCGTCATCCCACCGTTCCTCGTGCGGTTCTTCGCGCGCCCCTACGTCGCGGGCGACTCCCTGGCCAAGGCCATGGACACGGCGGCGGACCTGCTGGTCCGCCGCGGCCTGTTGACCACGCTCGATCTGCTGGCCGAGGACATCGAGACGGATGCCGCGGTGCGTGCCAATCTGGACGCCTACTTGCGCATGGTCGACGCGGCGTCGAACGACCCGCGCTTCCCGACGGCGGAGCAGCGACCGACGCTCTCGCTGAAGCTGTCCAGCTACACGACCAGCCCGCGGCAGAGCGGTGGCTCGGCCACCGGGTCGCGGGAGGCGGCGCGGCAGATCGTCGAGGCCGCGACTCCTCACGGTGTCCGCGTGACGGTCGACATGGAGAGCACCGAGTGGACCGACTACACGCTCGACTTCGTGCGCGCGCTGCACGCCGAGGGTCACGCCCACGTCGGTTGTGTCCTGCAGACCCGGCTGCACCGGACGGAGTCTGACCTCGACCAGCTACCGGCCGGCTGTCGAGTGCGCCTGGTCATCGGCATCTACCAGGAGCCGGAGTCGGTGGCGCTCACCGACAAAGTGGCGATGAAGGAGCGCATGCTCGACTTCGGCGAGCGATTGCTTCGCCGCGGCCACTACGTGGAGTTCGCGACCCACGACGAAGTCTACGTGCGCAGGTTCGTGGACGACGTGGTGCCACGGGTCGGGGTGTCGCCGGATCGATTCGAGGTGCAGATGCTGTACGGCGTGCCTCGGCAGACCATCTTGGCCGACCTGGTTGCCAGGGGCATCACCGCTCGCCTCTACGTCCCCTTCGCGCTCAGCTGGGACATGGCGATCTCCTACCTCAGGCGACGGCTCGACGAGTATCCGGCGATGATGTGGTTGGTGGCCAAGAACCTGGTGCGTCGCGGCTAGGCCGAACGGGCTCGCTCGCGCCCCCGGCTGCGGTGCCGTCCTGCGTCGATGGGTCGGGGGGGCCCGCAATCGCAGCCTGCGGCCGCATCGAGGGTGCGCGTCGGTGCCGCGTCGACCGAAGAAGGCAAGCAACTGCTCTGTGGTTGGGGCCTCAGTGCCGCTCGGGCGCGGCAGGTTCGGCACCGTGGCGAATGAAGCCCGAACGGCGACCCGAACGATGGGCCACAAGCACGGGGCCTCGAGCTCGGGTGCTGGCACCAGGGCTTGTAGCACTCGCGGCCGATGCGACGGCCGGTTGCGCTCGGTAGGCGACCCGCACTCGGGGCCAGGCTCCGGCACGGGAGGACCGCTCGAGGCTGACAAAACGAACTGCCACCTGGACGAAACGAGAAGGCGAACTAAAATGTTCGCCCCCTATGGATAGCCTCGCGACTATCGTTGAGCGGCTGTGCGCTTGGAAAGACGTGACCCGGGCGACGGTTGACAGCAAGGACAGCTTCTTCGTTCGCGGGCAGGTCTTCGCGTACTTGGGCAAGAAGGGCGTCGTCGTCAAGCTCGCTCCGCCCCAGGTCACGGAGGCGCTCAAGATCCTCGGAGCCAAGCGACATCCGGGCAACGGTGACCCCCACGCGCGGGAGTTCGTCGAGATCCCGGTGAACGGCCCGCGCGAGGTCGAGCGCGCCATGATGTGGTTGCGGCGTGCCTGCCGGCTCGGCCGCACGGCTGCCGGCCCGGTCTAGCTCCGCGAGTTCGGTCGGGTTCGGCTCGCGGCTGGTTCCGACCCGCACCCCATCATGAGGGGGCGCTCGGCGGCGCGCTCCACAAGACGTCGCCCACTCCACGGCGCCGGTTGGCCGTCCGCGCCCATACGAACAGGAGATCCGAGAGGCGGTTGAGGTAGACCGCGAGCTCGTGCGGGACGTCCTGGGTCGTGTCCGCCAGCTGCCATACCCGGCGCTCGGCCCGGCGGCACACGGTGCGCGCCATGTGGCAGAGGGCGGCTTCGCGGTGCCCTCCGGGCAGGATGAAGCTGCGCAGCTCGGGTAGGTCGGCGTCGGCGGCGTCGATCCAACTCTCGAGCTCGCGCGTGTGCGCCGCCACCCTGGTGACCGAAGCGTGCCCACCGAGGGTCGCCAGGTCCGCACCGATCTCGAACAGAGTGGCCTGGACCTGGCGGATGCGCTCCTGATCGGCCGGCGGCAACGGCTCGCTGGCGAGCAGGCCCAGCAGCGAACTGACCTCGTCGACCGTGCCGTAGGCTTCGATCCGGGTGTCGTGCTTGCGAACCCGCGCCTTGCCGTACAGACCGGTGTCACCGTTGTCGCCGCTCTTGGTGTAGATGCGCATGCTGCGCTTGTAGCGTCTCGACCTGGGCTGTACGAGCCGCGAATCCGCGCGCCGCGCGAAATCCGGCGGGCCGCGACTCGTCATCGCAGCCCGCGGCCGCACCGAAGGTGCGAGTCGGCGCTCGCGCCGACCAGAGAGAGCCGCAGGCCGCTTTGGTTGTCGGGGGCTTCCGAGAGCTGCTCAGGCATGGCGAATCTGGCACCGTGGCGAACTACGCGGCCCTGCAGATTTCGCTCGCGTTGCGAGGATTCGCAGCACTTCCAGCCCAGGAGCCGAAGCCGGCGCCACGGGCTGCGAACCGGGGTTCACGGGGTCTGATTCGGGACGGTCAGATGCGGCCGGAGCCAGTTCGGCATGGCGGGGTAGAATCCGACGGCAAGGAGCTCCCCGTGCATCACCCTCTCATCGTCGTCTCCCTGCTTGCCACCGCCGTTTCTGCTCAGGTCGACCTGCAGATGGACGCGGGGTCGTTTCCAGGCACCCTGAGCGGTCGGCTGGGACCGTACCAGCAGGGCTTCCCCGCCGCCGTGATCTTCAGCGGCAACTCCGGCCCGACGCCGCTGTCCCTGATCGATTCCCGCGATCTGCGGCAGCTCAACGTCGGTCTCGAGTCCCTGCCATTGGCGTTCGTCGGCGTGTTCGCGGCAAGCGGCTACTTCGACCTACCGGCGCTACCGATCGGCAACCAAGCCTGGCTCCTCGACCGCGCCCTCTACTTCCAGGCCGTGACCCTGGAGGGGTCGGCAGTCAACTTCCTCATCGGCGAGGTCTCCGAGCCGCGCGTCGTGCGCTTCGCGCCGGCGGGCAACTTCCGCTACCGCGGCAACCAGATGACACAGGCGCGGGCGTTCTTCGACCGCGCCATCCCGATCGCCGGCGGCCGGTGGATGATCGCTGCCGGTGGCAGCGGCGCTCTCCTGTCGCAGGCGGCGTTGTCGTCGACCGAGATCTACGACCCGCTCGGCGACACGTTCTTCGCCGGCCCCAACCTGAACTTCGCGCGGTCCGTGCACACCGCCACCCGCCTGCAGGACGGCAAGTGGCTGCTCGTCGCCGGCGTCGACACCCTCAACGACCCGCAAGACACCGCCGAAGTCCTCGATCCGCAAACCCAGTTCGCACGCGTCGTCGCCAATCCGATGCTCGCGCGCCGCATGGGGCACTCTGCCAACCTGCTGGCGAACGGCCGCGTGCTCGTCGCTGGCGGCCTGTCCGATCTCAACGGGACGGGGTTCGACCCGGTCAACTCGGCGCTCGCGTCCACCGAGTTCTACGATCCCACCAACGACAGTTGGATCGCGGGTCCGAGCATGTCGCGGCCGCGCGCCGGGCACGTGGCCATTCCCCTGCCCGACGGTCGCATCCTGTTCGCGGGTGGCGTCGGCTACACGACCATCATCATCCGCATCCCGCAGATCTGGAACCAGACCGAGATCTACGACCCGAACACCGGCTCTTTCAGCTCCGGGCCCTCGATGCGAACGGCGCGCGCGATCTTCTCGGTCGCTGACCTGGGCGGCGGGCGGTTCCTCGTCGCCGGGGGCATGTCGTCCCTCCTGGCCGCCGGAGCACCGACCGACGAGGCGGAGATCTTCGACGCCAACACCGGTGCGTGGAGTGCGGTTGGCAGGATGGGGACGGCCCGAGGCATGAGCGCGACGGTCCCGTTGGGCGGAGGCCGTTTCCTGCTGGCCGGGGGCACCAATGGGACGCTGACCTCGCCCAGTGCGCTCGCCAGTACCGAAGTCTTCGACGTGGCCACGGGGGTGTTCACACCCGGGCCGAACATGACCTCCAGCCGCGTGGCGTTCGGGGCGTTCGCGTCGCCGGCCGGTCCTTACCACCTGATCGGTGGCGGCACCGGCGGCACCGGGACCTCGACCACGACCGCCGAGTGGTACTACCGCTGAAGGCGCATGAGCAAGTCGCTTCCGTGCCACCATTCGCTTGACGCCATGGGCCGCAGCGCCACTGCAGGCTGCGACACGGCGGATTTGCACTCTGGTCGCGGTTGCCCGACGGAACCCGGCAACTATGGCTCCCCGGCTGCCGTGCGGTTGTGCTCGGCGCGCCCGCGACGCTGACCCTCTCGCTTCCGACATGATGAACCCCGCCAGCTCGTGGATCTCGCTCCTCCTGACCGCCGCCTTGTCTGCGCAGACGGCGCAGACGGCGCGCTTGCCGACGGGGTCGTTTCCGGCCGGCGAGGACAACTTGCCGCTGGCCTCGAGCCCGGTCCGCTACCAGCAGTGGTGGGCCGGAAGCGAATTGCAGGCGACGCTGCAGTTTCCGGCGCGGATCCGGGCCATGGCCTTCCTGGCGGGCAACGTCCTCCAGCCCGGCAGCTCGGTGGACATCGAGATCCGCATGGCCCACTTCGGAACAGGCCTTCCGAGCGTCACCTTCGACAACAACCTCCAGGTCGACAACACCCTGGTGCTGCCGCGCGGCGTGGTGACGCTCGTGGCGCAGCCGCGTGCCGACACGCGCGTCGTCACCTTCAACTTCGCGCGCGAGTTCATCTGGGACGGCTCGTCGGGGATCGTCTTCGACCTCAAGGTGTTCGGCAACGGCAACAACAACCAGGCCTACCTCTACCCCTGCCGAACGACGGTGAGTTCGCCGGGCAAGACCATGCGCCTGTTCGCGCCGGGCAACCCGTCGTCGCTGCAGCGCGCGACGCTGTCGCAGAACGGCATCGGACTGGTGACCGAGTTCGACTACGCCTACGGCATCACGTCGCCCTACGGCGCCGGCTGCCCGGGTGCGAATGCCCTCGTGCCGGTCGCCGGCACCACGGGGGGGAACCCGACGCCGCCGAACCCCAACTGGACCCAGACCCTGAGCAACGCCGCCGCCGGAACCTCGGCCGTACTCCTGCTGGGCACCAGCCGCACCCGATTCGGAGCCGTGACCTTGCCGTTCGACCTGGGGATCATCGGCTACTCCGGCTGTTCGTTGCTGGCCGAACCGCTGGTGATGCTGGGCACCTCCACCACGTTGGCTGGCTCGGCGTCGATCCCCGTGCCGATTCCCGGAGTGCGCTTGCGTCCGCGCTCGCTCTTCTCGCAGTGGTTCGTGCTCGACACGCAAGCGCCGAACGGAGCGCTCTCGGGAAGCCAAGGGCTCTGGCACGTGTTCGACTAGTCCGCGTCCGCGTTCCCCGCTGCGCCCGCCTGCCCGAGTCGCGGCCGCGCGGCCCGTGTCATCCGTCGAGGCTGCGGCCGAACACGTCCGCCTCGCCGGCCTGGATCCGCCTCAGCACTTCGCGCGCGTAGGCGTTGTCGGGATTGCAGGCCACCGCGTCTCGCAGGGAGCGCTGCGCCCTGGCCACGTCGCCTTGCAGGTGGGCTGCGAACGCCGCGAAGACCAGGGGACGCTCGTCCTCGGGAAGGGCGTGGGCAGCGCTCTCGAACAGGTTCAGCGCCCGCTCGGGGTCGCCGCCCAGCCAACGTGGGGCGAACAGGAGGCGACAGCCGCGTGCCACCGCGATGTGTGGGTTGCCGTCGGCGAAGGCCTCGGCTTCGGACAGGAACGCGTCGACCTGGCGGCCGTAGCGCATGGCGGCGAGGGCGCCGTCGATCTTGTTGGCCAGCAAACCGGCGGCGATCCTGCCGACCTCGCTGTGCCGTCGCCCGAGGTCCCGCACCTCGGTGATCGCCTGCAGCCCGTCGGCCAGGAGAGTGTCGACGATCTCCGGCCGCTTGGCGAACACCGGGCGTCCCACCGCCATCCCCATCGGTGCAGCCTCGAGCAGCACCCGCTCCAGGCAGGTCTCCGCCAGGACTTGCCACTCGATGGGGTCGCCGGTGCGCGTGGCGCGCTCGCGCTGCTCGGCCAGGAACGCGTCCATCGCCGACACGTCCATCCGCCGGCGGATGGACGCGAGCTGCCGGCTTCGTGGCAACCCGACGAGCGTCGACACCCGGTCGGAGTCAGGACCGGCGATCCGGGGCCAGGCCAGCGCGAGGCTGCCGCCGCCCGCACACAGGGCGAGGGCCGGGATCCATCGACGCCGGCGGCGACCTCTCGGTTGGGTCTCGGTGGACACGGGTCCCCCCATTGTGAACGGCGGCGCTGACGGCAGGCAACCCGCGGCTCCAGCGTTCGGCGGTGCAGCTGGCTCGATCGGCGGCAAGGCAGGTGCGTTGCTCGGAACTCACGGTGCCGACGGTGGCGGCAGCAGGACCTCGACCAAGTGGACGACCTCGACCGGCGGTTCGCTCGCCTGGAGGACAGCGCGCAGCTGCAGCATGCACCCGGGATTGGCGGTGACCACCTGTTCGGCACCGCTGGCGAGAATGCTCGCCGCCTTGCGCCGACCGATCTCCTGCGCGAGGGCCGGCTGCAGCAGGTTGTAGATCCCGGCCGAGCCGCAGCAGTCCTCCGGATCCTCGTGGCTGATCAGTTCGATGCCGGGCACCTGGCGCAGCAGCGTCCGCGGTGGTTGGCGCACACCTTGGCCGTGGCAGAGATGGCAGGGGTCGTCGAAGGTGAGCCGGCGTGGCCGCGGCGCCGGCGTGGCTGCCAGCCCGACTTCCGCCAGGAACTCGCTGACGTCGCGCACGCGCCCGGCGAACTCGCGCGCGGCGTCGGACTGGAGGAGGTGGCCGTATTCGCGCATGGCGCAGCCGCAGCCGGCGCTGTTGAGCACGATCGGCAGTCGGCGCGAGAAGGCCTGCACGTTGGCCGCTGCCAGCCGGCGAGCTCGGTCCGCCTGGCCATCGTGCACGAGGAGCGCGCCGCAGCAAGTCTGCTCGGCCGGCACGTGCACGGTGAAGCCGTTCTTCGTCAGCAGCTCGATCGTGGCGCGGTTGATCCGTCCGAACATCTGCTCCATCACGCAGCCGGTGAACACGTAAACCTCGCCGCGCTCCTGGCCGACGGCACGATGGACGCCGGCCAGCGAGCGACGCTCCTGTGCCGGCGGGACGGGAGGGAGCAAGACGTCTTGGTCGGGGCGCAGCAGTCCCACGGCGCGTGCGGCGCGGCGGAGCCCGAGGCGTTCGACAGCGCGGGCGAGCGTGAACGCAAGGCGCAGGCGTCGCTGTCGTGCCACCAGGTGCCAGAGGAGGAAGCGGCGGACCCGCGCCTTGAACCCGCGGCGCGGGCGCGCCTTCTCGAGTTCGCTGCGGGCGGCTTCGAGGATCTCGCCGTAGCGCACCCCAGAGGGGCACACGCTCTCGCACGCCCGGCAGTCGAGGCAGCGATCGAGGTGCGGACGAATCGCCTCGGGGTCTTCGATCCTGCCCTCGGCGAGGGCGCGCATGAGGTAGAGGCGTCCGCGCGGTGAATCGGTCTCCAGCCCGAGCACGCGGTAGGTCGGGCACGCCTCCAAGCACAGGCCGCAGTGCACGCAGTCGAGCGAACTGGCGTAGAACGGCGCCGCCGCGCGCGGGGTGCTCATTGCAGCAGTCCACGCGGGTCGAGGGCCAGGCGCACGGCATCTTCCAGCTGCGAGGTCGCCGGATCGCCCGCGGAGGCCAGGCCACGGCGCGCGGCCGATCCGCAGCGGATCTCGCCGGCGCCGCCCGGCAGTGACGGCAGGCGCGCCAGGAGGGCGTCGCTCTCCGCCGGGCGCAGGGCGGTCAAGAACTGGCCGGTTCCGGATACGTGCACCGGGGCGTCGCTCGGCAAGCCTGCCAGCAGTCGGTGCAGGGCGCTCGGCTGCACGACGCCGTCGACCAGCTCGCGTCCGTGCGCGGGCACCGGCCCGAAGGTCGCGGGTGCGTCGGTCGGGTCGAGCCCGAAACGTCGGCGCACGCTGCGCACCTGGGCCGGGGCGCCCTCTACACGTCCCACGACACCCCACGTGCCGTCGTCGTGGCGGTGCAGGACGAGACTGGTCGGGGGGGCGGCGAGCAGACGGAGATCCCGGAAGAGGGCCAGCGCCGCGTCGAGAGGCCGCGGTCCCTGGGCGAAGGTGAGACTGGCGCGCGGTGCCGGGCGCAGCCTCAGGTGCAACAGCGTCGCGATCAACAGGCGGCCTCGGCTGCCGACGAAGGCGCGGTGCACGTCGAAACCGGCCACGCTCTTCACCACGCGTGCACCGACCTTGAACTGCGTGCCGTCGCTCAGGACGCCTTCGAGGCCCAGCACCACGTGGCGGGCGCAGCTGGCCCCGGGCGCCAGCGGCCGATGCTCACCGCGGGCCAGAAGGCCGCCGACGGTGCCGTCTCCCGGTGTCGGCAGCACGAGACCGTGGCGTTCCAGCTCGCCGTCGAGAACTTGCCGTTCGAGCCCCGGCTCGACCGAGCAGGTGAGGTCGGCAGGATCGAGGCGGTCGATGCGCTGCATCGCTGCCAAGCGGACCAGAAGGGGCGGCCGGCGTGGCGCCGGCAGGCGATCGAAGCTCGAGCCCTTGCCGCACACGCGTACCGCCGGAGCCGGCGTGTCGCGCAGGAGATCGGTCAGCTCGTCGCGGCTGCCGACGCGCTGCTCGCCGAGGATCGCGAAGTCCGGCGCGCTCACGCCAAGTCCTCGCGCAGCACGCGTTCGGCGAGCCGCGGCCAGCGCGCCGGCTCGGCGCACGATCCGCGCTCCGGCAGCACCTTGCCCGGGTTGCAGCGTCCGCTCGGATCGAAGGCTCGGCGTACTCTCGCCATGACCTCGAGGTCCGCGGGGTCGAACATCATCGGCACGTGCGCCAGCTTCTCCGAGCCGATGCCGTGCTCGCCGGTGATGCTGCCGCCCATCGCCATGCACAGGGCCAGGATCTCGTGTCCCGCTGCGACGACGCGTGCCGTCTCCTCGCGGTCGCGCCCGTCGTAGCTGATGTTCGGGTGCAGGTTGCCGTCGCCGGCGTGGAACACGTTGCTGATGGCCACGCGGTGTCGCGCACCGATCTCGGCGATGCCGCGCAGGGTCTCCTCGAGCTTCGTGCGCGGGACGACCCCGTCGAGGACGTAGAGGTCGGGGCGCAGGCGTCCCATCGCGCCGAACGCGCCCTTGCGCCCCTTCCACAACCGCTTGCGCTCGGCGGCGGTGGTCGCCTCCTCCAGGCTGAGCGGAGCGTGTCGAGCCGCGATGCTGCGTACCAGCTCGGCATCTGCGTCGACCTCGTCGGCCGGCCCGTCCATCTCGACGAGCAGCACGGCGTCGGCGTCGGTCGGGTAGCCGGCGCGGAACACCGAGGCCTCGACCGCCAAGATGGTCGGCCGGTCGAGGATCTCGAGGGCCGCGGGGATGGCGCCGGCGCGGATGATGTCGCTGACCACCCGGCAGGCCGCTTGCATGCTGGGCAGCGCCACCAGGAGCGTGCGCACGCACTCCGGGTTGCGGCACAGGCGCACGGTGATCTCGGTGGCGATGCCGAAGGTTCCCTCGCTTCCCGTGAACAGCGCCAGCAGGTCGAGCGCGCCGGGGGCGCAAGGCGCCGCCGTGCCACCCAGGCGCACGACCCTGCCCTCGGCCAGGACCACGACCGCGCCGAGCATGTGGTCGGTGGTCATCCCGTACTTGAAGCAGTGCGGGCCACCGCTGTTCTCGGCGAGATTGCCGCCGATCGTGCACACCGTCTGGCTGCTGGGGTCGGGAGCGTAGTGCAGGCCGAGCGGCTCGACGTGTCGGCTCAACGCCGCATTCACCACCCCGGGTTGCACGACGGCGCACAGGTCCTCGGCATGCACCGCCAGGATGCGGTTCATGCCCGCTGTTTCGATCACGACCGCGGGACCCTGCGGCGTCGGTCCGCCCGACAGGCAGGTGCCCGCCCCGCGCGGCACGAACGCCACCTCGTGCTCCGCCAGCACCCGGAGCACGGCCTGGACTTCCTGCGTGTCTCTCGGCAGGACCACGGCTTCGGGGGGCGCCTTGTGGATGGTGAACCCATCGCACTCGTAGGCGCGCAGGGCATCGGCGTCGAACAGGGTTCGGTCTTCGCCGAGCAGTTCGGTCAGGGCGCGGCGCAACGTCCGTGACATGCCGCGCAAGCATAGGCAGCGCGGCGGCGGAATCGCCGGTCCGCCGGGTCGCATCCGTGTCCCCGCGCGCGTGGGATGCGCGTGCGCCGGCGAGGCACACCGGCGACGAGGCGAGGAACTCGGGGAAGGTGGCCGTGTGTTGCGTCCCGCCGCCGCTGGTACGGGTTGTTCCGCGTCCACGCGGCCGGAGCCCGCGGTCTCGCATTGGTGCGGTCGCGAGGGGGTGAGGCTGTCAAGGCTCACCGCTCCTCGTGTCGATAAACCGAGCAACGTCATGGCTCGTTGGGAAATCGAAAAGGTGGCGGTGGCGCACCTGCTCGAGGCGCTGAAGGTCGCGCTCGACCATCTGCGCGACTTCACGATGACGGGCCAGATGTCCGACTTCGGCAGCACGCGCAACGGCGCCGCCACCTACGCGCAACTGCGGCGGATGCGGACCTACGTGCAGCGCTGCGTGTCGGCCTACTCCGACCGCGTCGAGCTCGACCTCAACGACGACGACCAGAATCTGCTGGTCGCGTGCGCCATCTTCGAGATTGCCAACCTCGATCGCCGGCTCGGCGGGCCGGGTCGCAGCGCCGGCGAAGATTCCGAGTGGCTGGAGGAACGGCGTCGCACCCTCGCACACTGGTCGGTCGCGTTCGCGACGCGCAAGGTCGAGCACATCCCGGTCGCCGACGAGAGCGTCTTCCTCACGTCGACGGTGCAGACGGTGTTGCGCGAGGTCCAGCGCCGCCTGGTGGTGTCCGGTCAGAGGTCAGGCCTGCACCGCGTGACGCGCGAGACGGCCGGGATCCCGACCATGCCGACCCTCCCGGCCGAGGCGGGCATCGACCCGCACGGTGGCTGGCCAGCGCCCGGGAACGTGGCGCCGCAGCCGGCCTACGGCGACCCGAGTTGGGTCGGAGTTCCGCCGGGCAACACCGCCTACTACCAGCCGCACGTCGCACCGCCGCCTCACGCCGCACCACCGCCGCACGGTGGGCCGCCGCGCGCGGCCCATGCTCGGGGCCCTTCCGGTGGCGCTGCCCAGGCGAAGGGATCGCGGGAATTCGGCATCCCTTCGCCCCAGATCGGCGCGCCCCAGGTGGGTGCGCCGGGTGCACCGGCGGGCGGCTACCCCGCTGCACCGGCGCCGGTGGCGCACGCCACGCCGACCCCCATGCCGGGGACGCACGCACCCGAGGACGTCGGTCTCGACGCTGCTGCGGCGGTCGGTCTCGATCTCGACCCGCGCAAATTGCACGACCCTCGTGTGCGCTCGATCCTCCTGCTCGACCTGCGCGCGTTCGATCGTGCCCTGCGCGCCAACGACCACCGTATGTGCGTCGTTCATCTGGGGTCGATCCTGGAGGCCGTGTGCATCGACTACGCCTTGGCGCACCGTCGCGAATTGTCCCTCAGCGGCGCGCCCGAGACATGGAACCTGGAGTCGATCGTGAGCGCCGTCGTCGGCGGCGAGATCAGCTCGATGGACCGAGCCCTGCTGTTCCATCTGAACGCTGCCCGCAACCTGCTGCGGCCGGCGATCCAGCTGAGCAACCCCATGGTTGTGACCGCCGGGACCCAGGGCGAGCTCATCCAGTTCGTGCACCGCGTGCTGGCGCTCATGGGATTCGTCAGCCCTGGCGAGGGCGCTCCGCCGACGCCAGGGACCGCGTCGCAGATGGGCGCGGCGGCGAGCGCGCGACCGGGATCGCAGCCGTCTTGGATGCGCTCCTCCGATCGGCCGCACCACTGAGCGGCAGGCCGCGACTCGCACCTCTGGTGCGGCCGCAGCTTGCGACCGGCTAGCGCGGCGCGTGCCGGTTCGTCACTTGGACGATGCGCGGGCGTCGGTGGCCGGCAACGAGTCGTGTGCCGGATCGTTCATGAACGGTGTTTCGCCGGCCAGGCGTCTGCTTGTCGCCTCCACCGCGGCGAACACCCGCAGCAGGTTCTCGCCGAGCACCTTGCGCACGCCATCCTCGGCGACTCCGCGCTGCAGTAGCCAGTAGGTGATTCGCGGCAGGCCGGCGACGTCGTCGAGGCCCTTGGGCACGCAGGGGACGCCGTCGAAGTCGCTGCCCAGGCCGACGTGGTCGACTCCGGCGACCTCGATCGCGTGCATGAGGTGCGCGATCAAGCGCTCGAGATCGGGTGGTGGGGGCGGCTGCAGCTTCTGCTTCAGGTCGGCGAGCGCCGCCTCGCGTTCGGGTGAGGCGGGCGGGAACGTCTTGTCGATGGCCTGCCGCCGGATCTCGAGCTGGCTGCGGTAGGCGGCCGACAGCTTGCCGTAGTCGTCGTCGAGGAAGCCGCAGTTGTAGTTGATCATCACCACACCGCCGTTCTCGGCCATCGCCCGCAGCATGTCGTCGGTCACGTTGCGCGGGTGTCCGCACAGAGCGCGGCAGCTGCTGTGCGAGCAGATCAACGGCGCCCGGGTGACGCGCAGCACGTGCCAGAAGGTCGCGTCGGCGACGTGGCTGACGTCGACCATCATGCCGAGGCGGTTCATCTCCTTGACCACCTTCTCGCCCAGCTGGTTCAGCCCACCCCACTGCGGCTGCGCCTCGGCGCAGCTGTCGGCGAACTCGTTGTGGTTGGTGTGCGTGAGGGTCATGTAGCGCACCCCGGCGCGGAAGAACTCGCGCAGCAGGCGCAGGTCGCCTTCGATGGCGTGCCCGCCCTCGATCCCCATCAGCGCGGCGTGCTTGCCCTGCGCCACCGCCGACCGCAAGTCGGCCACACTCCGGCAGAACTGCATGCGATCGTGGTTCTTGGCCACCGTCAGCATCAGCCCGTCGATCATCGCCAAGGCGCGGTGGGCGCTACCGTTGGCAAGGCTCGCCTTCTGCGTCTCCTTGCTGGTGAAGTCCTCGTGCCCGTAGTAGTTGGCCGCGACGTAGATCGCGTAGAACTCGGCGTCGAGGCCGGCCTCGGCGATGCGCGGCAAGTCCACGTGTCCGTCGCTCGCGCGGGGCCCGATGTCGAAGCCCTCGTCCAGGATTCGGCTGGTGGTGTCGGAGTGCGTGTCGACGACGATCGCGTCGTGGTGCAGGCGCCAGGCCTTGGTCCACAGCGCGGGCTCGTAGCCGGCCGGAGGTGGGGGAGCGTCCTGGGCGGCCAAGGCCGCTACCAGAGCCAGCGGAGCGAATCGAGCGGACATGTGCGCATCGATTCTGGCGTCGCAGCCGTCGGCGTCACGCGGCCGCTGCAGATTCCGTGGCCGGGGCCCTCTCGATCCCGGCGGCGACCTCGGACCGGCGTGGCGCTGCCCCGGGACATGGCGTATGCAGGCGGCTTCGGATGCGTCTCTTCGCGATCAGCGACCTGCACCTCTCGCTGGGTGTCGACAAGCCGATGGACATCTTCGGCGACAACTGGGCCGACCACGAGGCCAAGATGCGGACCCACTGGGACGCGATGGTCGGCGCCGACGACTGGGTCCTGTGCGGCGGCGACACCTCATGGGGTCTGAGCCTCGAGCAGGCTCGGCCGGACCTCGACTGGTTGGGGGCGCGCCCCGGTCAGAAGGTCCTCATCAAGGGCAACCACTGCACGTGGTGGACGTCGCGCAGCAAGGTCGAGAAGGTGCTGCACCCGTCGATTCGCTTGCTGCAGAACGACGCGATCAAGCTTCCCGACGACACTGTCGTCGTCGGCACCCGCCTGTGGGATCCTCCCGATGCGCCTTGGGCTGACGACAACGCCGCCAAGGTCTTCGCGCGCGAACTGCAGCGCTTGCAGATGTCGATCGACGCCGGCTCGCGCCTCGCCGGCCGCCGCACGGTCGCGCTGGTGCACTACCCGCCGCGGTTCAGCGACGGACGCGCGACCGAGGCCGTGCCGATGCTGGAACGCGCCGGCGTCAGCTTGTGCGTGTACGGCCATCTGCACGGCAAGGACCTGGCGCGCGGGTTCCAAGGCGAGGCCGGCGGCATCCGCTACTGCCTGGTGTCGGTCGACAACATCGACTTCCGGCCGGTGCTGATGCCGTCCGATTGAAGCGCCGCGTACGGAGTCATCGCGCCAGCGTGTCCCAGTCGAGCGCGTCGCGGTCCAGGCTGGGCAGCTCCACCGCCAGGGCCTCGACGTACTTCTGCGCTGCACCGGTGTTGAACAGCACCACTCGATCGCTCGGGGAGACGAAGCCGCGGGTCAGGCCCCGAGCGAGCACGTCGATGCACGCGGCGGCCTCGGGACACAAAGCGATCCCTTCGAGGCTCGAGGCCAGGTGCGCCCACTCGCACAGCCGAGCCTCCTCGGCCGCCACCGCCCGGCCGCCCGAGGCTCGCACCGCATCGAGGACCATGAAGTCGCCCAGCGCCTTGGGCACGCGCAGCCCCGACGCGACCGTGTGCGCGCCGTCGACCTCGTCCGCGAAGCGCGCGCCCGCGTCGAAGGCGCGTGGCAGCGGTGCACATCCCGCGGACTGACAGGCGAACATCCGGGGTTTCGTCGGTGTCTCGAGCCAACCCAGCTCATCGAGTTCGGCGAACGCCTTCCACATGCCGATCAGGCCGGTGCCCCCGCCCGTGGGGTAGAGCACGACGTCGGGCAGCGCCCAGTGCATCTGCTCTGCCAGCTCGAGTCCCATGGTCTTCTTGCCCTCGATGCGGTAAGGCTCGCGCAAGGTGCTCATGTCGAACCAGCCCACCCGTTCGCGGCCCTGGCGGACGATGGCGCCGCAGTGGTGGATCAGCCCGTCCACCAACCAGGCGCGGGCGCCGTAGTGTGCGACCTCGATCTGATTGACGATGGGCGTGTCCTTCGGCATGAACACGTCGCATCGCAGGCCGGCGCGCGCGGCGTAAGCGGCGAGGGCGCCGCCGGCGTTGCCTGCGGTCGGCACGGCTACCCGCTGCACGCCGAAGCGCTTGGCCATGGTGACTGCCATCGCCATGCCGCGCGCCTTGAACGACCCTGTCGGCAATGTCGATTCGTCCTTGACCCACAGCTCCGCGATGCCCAGGCGGGCGCCGAGGCGCGGGCAGCGCAGCAGCGGCGTCACGTGTTCGCCCAGGCTGACCACCTCGGTGCCGTCGTCGAGGGGTAGCAGCTCGCGGTAGCGCCACATGTCCCAGGCGCGGCCGTCGAGGTCGCTCCGGCGCACGGCTCCTCGCACGGCGCCGAGGTCGTAGCGCACCAGCAGGGGGCGGTCGGCGTGGGTCGTCTGCAGCGAGCCGGCGTCCAGGTGGGTGCCGTCGAGCGCCGACTCCAGGTGGGTGACGAACGTCATGCGGGCATCGTGACGCGGCGCGCCGGGCGCGGCCACTGGCAAGCCGACCGGCCGCTGCACCGGCGCGGAAGCGGATCGAGGCCGCGGCGACAGACTTCGTGTCGGGGGCTTTCCGTGCCGCGGGCGTGGCGCGAATCTGACGGCCCATGACGACGAGTTCCCCTCCGCGCGCCCGGCGACGGCGACGGTGGCTGCGCCGCCTGGCGCGGGGCGCGCTGGGCGTCGTCGCCGCGGTCGCCCTCTACGTCGCCGGCTTCTGGCTGATCGGCTTGATCCCGATCAACACCGGCCGGGTGCCGCCGGCGGCGGGGATCGACATCTGGGTCATTCACCGCGGCGTGCACGTCGACTTCGTGGTGCCGCTGCGCAGCGACGTGTTCGACTGGACCGAGGAGATCGACGTCGCCGACTTCGACCGGCCGACGCCGGGTGCGACGCATCTCATCGTCGGTTGGGGCTCCCGGGGCTTCTACCTCGAAACGATGCACTGGAGCGACTTGCGGCCCTCCACGGCGCTGCGTGCGGTCTCCTACCTCGGCGGCTCGGCCCTGCACCTCGAGCTGATGTTGGAGCCGGCGACGACCGACAACCAGCGACGCCTCGTGCTGACGCGCGACGAGTACCACGATCTCGTCCGCTACATTCGCGCCGCGTTCGCGCGGGGTGGAGACGGCCGTGTGCAGGTCATCGCCGGCTTCCACTACGCCGACGAAGCCAATCCCGGTCACGACGCCTTCTACGAAGCGGTCGGCCGCTACGGCCTGTTCCACACCTGCAACACCTGGGTGAACGAGGGACTACGGCGCATCGGCGTGCGGGCCGCGCTGTGGGCGGTCTTCGGCTCGAGCGTCATCCGCCACGTGCCGGCGCCACCCTGAGCTGCAAGGGCTGCGATCAGGAAGTCGCACCCGGCTGCGTCGGGCTGCCGCGCAGGCGGGCGTGGTCGAGCTTGCCGCGCTCGGTGCGCGGAATCTCCGGCACCACCGACACGAGCTTGGGCACCTTGTGTGCCGCCAGCTGTTTGGCGCAATGGTCGCGCACCGTGCGCGGCGTCACCGCCACGTCGGGCCTCACGACGATGACGGCGTGACAGACCTCGGTGGCTCGGTCCTCGAGCGTCTCGCCGAAGACCACCACGTCCTCGACTCCCGGGATCTGGGCGACCACGTCCTCGATCTCGCCGGGGTACACTTTGCGGCCACCGACGTTCACCACGTCGCTGCGCCGTCCCAGTAGGCGCACTTCGTTGGTGGTCGGGTCGATCGCTGCGCAGTCGGCGGTGCGGAAACGACCCGCGCGCAGCGCGTCGTCGCCAGGATCGGGAACGTAGCCGGTGGCCACCGCGGGCGAGTGCACGGCGAGGATGCCGTCGTCCGCCAGTTCGAGCCGCACGCCGTCGATCGGCGTGCCGACGGACCCACGTTCGGCGGCACTGCCGGTGCGGTCGTAGGAGATCCCGCCGCATTCGCTGCTGCCGTAGAAGGTGTGCACCGGGCGCGCGAATCGGGCGCGGAAGGCGCGCGCCGCGGCGGTGCTCAGCGGTGCTCCCGCGGAGATGATCAGGCGCAGCTTCGGTGGCAGCGACCGGATCGTCAGACGCAGCAACGTCTGGAGGAACACCGGCACGGCGGGGAATACCGTGGCGTCGGCGCGCGCGGCCGCTGCCAATGTGGCGACCGGGTTGAGCGCGTCGGCGACGACGAGTTCATTGCCGTTCGCCAACGCCGGCAGCGTCAGGTTGCCGAGGCCGTAGCTGAATGACATCGGCACCGTGGCCAGCAGGCGGTCGTGCGGCGGAATGTCCATGGTGCGCGCGATCTGTGCGCAGTCGGCGAGCAGGGCCTGCGAGGTGAACGCGGCGGCACGCGGGCGTCCGGTCGAGCCGGAGGTCAGCTTCAGCACGGTCGTCCCCGTGGGCGCCACGCACTCCACGGCGTCGGTCAGGGGGCACAGGGCGAACGGGGCGCGTGGCGGCGGCCACGCCGAGCAGGACAGGAGGGCCGCCGCGCCCAGGTGCGCTGCCGCCGTCGGGCCCTCGCGCTGCGCGGCCTCCGCGTCGAGCAGGAGAACCGGATGGCGTGCGAGGAGGCAGCCGAGCAGACCGGCGAGGAAGCCGGGGCCGTTCGGCGCGGCGAGGGCGACGGTGGCGCCCGCTGGCAGCCGCGCGTGCCCGAGGCGGGACGCGGCAGCGTGCGCCAGGGCCTCGATGTCTCTCCGGGTGGCGGTCCGCTCGTCTTGGCGCACGCACACGGCATCGGGTTCGCGCGCGAGTAGCCCCTGGAACGCGCGGACGATCGGATCGTCGACTCCTGCGGCAGCGGGCCTAGGGTTCACGTCGGTGGTTCTGGAGGCAGCGTCCACACGCTCAACTCGGCGTGGAAGAGCTCTGCGTCGGCAGCGGTGACCGAGGCAGCATAGATGGCCAGCGGACCGGAACCGCCGGTTCTTTGCACGCACACCGTGAAGTCGGGGTCGCGAGGCAGGTCGGCGACCAGTCGGGCGCGCTTGACACCGACCAGATAGCCGGGGCGCGGGCCGAGAGCGATGCCTGCCTGAGGTGCGGCGGCCAGGCCCATGTGTGCGGCCGCCGCCTGTGCCGCGGCCTCGACGAGCGCAGCGCTGGCCCACGTGCCCCGCGCGTAGGGGCTGTCTGCGGGCAGGCGGGCGCCCACCTGCAGACGTTCGCCGGCTCGGCACGGGACGTCGCGGAGAAGCATGGCCTCCGGACCGTGCGGCAGGAGCGCCGAGAGTGGCACCGGCGGCGCGACGTCGATGTCGCCCCCGACACTGCAGGAGTCGCGTCCGTGGGCCGGCTCTCCACCACCGCACCGCAGGGCCCCCTGGGCGAGGACACCTTGCGGGTCGGCGAGACAGAAGGTCGCCGAGTCGGCCGTGGTCTCGAGACGCAAGTCGAAACGAGCACCCGGTTCCACGAGGCGCTGGAAACGAACGCGGTCGAGGACGACTGCGGTCGCGTTCCGGATCTCTGCGACCTGCTGCAGGGTGAGCTGCAGCAACGCGGCACCCGGGACGATCGGTCGGCGCGGGAAGTGACCGTCGAAGAACGCCAGGTCGTCAGGCACCGTGATGCGCCAGCCGTCAGACGAGCGTGCGACCAGGAAGGAGGACAACTGCAGGACGATCACCGATCGCGGCCGGCAGAGCAAGGACACGACGGCCGGTCGACGCGCGTCCAGCCGCGCGTTGGTGTCGCCGAACCGGCAAACCTCGATCCGCGCACTTCGGCGCGGGGCACCTCCGCGCCGATACCGCCAGCGGAGAGGTCAACGCGCGGTCCAGGTCCTTCGACCTCGCGCCGCCGGCCATCGCTGGAGCGATCGGAACATGAAGCTGCGTACTCGTCTTACGGCTGTGATGTTGGGCTGCGGTCTGCTGCCCCTGCTCGTCACTTCTGGCATCAATCGCCACTTGGGTCAGTCCGTGGCCACGTCGATCGAGACGGCTGGCGCCCGCGCGGTCGAGAGCCAGGCCCAGAAGACGCTCCTCGCCCTGCGCTCCGCCCGGCGGGAGGGGTTGGTTGGCTTCTTCGAGCACGCGCAGGAGGAACTGACCGCGCTCGCGCGCAACCCGCTGGTCATCGACGCTGCACGCGGCTTCAGCGAGCACATCGCGTCGATCGCCGGCGATGGCGGCGAAGACGCGCCTGCCCTCGGCAAGATGCGCGACGCGCTGCGCTCGTACTACGCCGGCGACTTCGCCCGTGAATGGGCGCGCCGGCTGCCCGGCCGGCCGGCGCCGAACGAACGCCTGCTGGCAGGGCTCGACGACGTGGCCGTGGCGGCGCAGTACCAGTTCGTCCAGAAGAACCCCAATCCGCTGGGCCAGAAGCACCTGCTCGACCGCCCGGCCGATCCTTCGGCCTACGCCGACCTGCACGCCAAGGTGCAGCCGCTCCTGCGCGAGTTCCTGGCGGAGAACGAGCACTACTACGACATCTTCATCATCGACGAGCAGACGGCGCGCGTCGTGTACACGACGTTCAAGGAGCTCGACTTCGCCGTCCCGCTCGACCGCAGCCCGATCGGCGCGTCGGGGCTCGGCGAAGTGTTCCGCAAGGCGCAGCGGTTGGGGCGCGGTCAGGTCGCCCTCGTCGACTACCAGCCCTACGCGCCGTCGTACGACGACCCGGCCAACTTCGTGGCCTGTCGTATCTTCGACGGCGAGCGCAGTGCCGGCGTGCTGGCGTTCCAGGTGTCGATCGAGGCGCTCGGCCACGTCGTCGCCAACCGCGACGGCATGGGGCAGACCGGCGAGGCCCTGGTGGTGGGGGGTGACCGCCTGGTGCGCAACGACTCCTTCCGCAGCCCCGAGAAGCACAGCGTCAAGGCGGCGTTCGCGCGACCCGAGGCCGGACGCATCGCCATCCCCGAGGTCGACGCGGCGCTGGACGGCAACAAGGAGTTCTACGGTGAGATCACCGACCAGATCGGCAACAAGGCCCTCGCCAGCGTCGTGCCGGTCGACATTCTCGGCCTGCGCTGGTGCCTGGTCACCAAGATGGACACGGCGGAGGTCCTCGCCGACGCCCACGCGCTGCACGACGTCGCCGAAGCGGCCGGACACCGATCGCTCGTCTGGGCCATCTGGATCGCGATCGTCGCCGGCCTGGCCGTGTTGGGCGTGGCCTGGTTCTTCACGCGTCAGGTCACCAAGCCGATCGCGCGCATGGTGTCGGCGTTGTCCGACATGGCCCAGGGCGACGGCGACCTGACCCAGCGGTTGGACGCTTCGCGCCGGGACGAACTCGGCGAGGTCGCCGGTTGGTTCAACACGTTCGTCGAGAAGCTGCAGGCGATGATCCGGCAGATCGGTTGCGACGTGGCTCGGTTGAGCGAGTCCGCGGTGGAGCTGCTGACCACGGCCACCGGCCTGACCGACGGCGCCACCGTCACGCGTGGTCAGGCGACTCAGGTGGCCGCGGCTGCCGAGGAGCTGACCACCAACATCAGCAGCGTGAGCGTGTCGAGCGACTCCATGACGTCGACGGTACGCACGGTGGCGGCGGCGCTCGAGCAGATGACGGCCAGCATCGCCGAGGTCGCCAAGAGCGCCGACAACGCCGCGACGGTGGCCGAGCAGGCCGCCGAGTTGACGCGGGCCAGCAGCCAGCGCATCGACGTCCTCGGTTCGGCGGCCAAAGAGATCGGCAAGGTCATCGAGGCGATCCAGGACATCGCCGAGCAGACCAACCTGCTGGCGCTCAACGCCACCATCGAGGCGGCGCGGGCGGGCGAGGCCGGCAGCGGCTTCTCGGTGGTGGCCAGCGAGGTCAAGGACCTGGCGCGGCAGACCGCGGAGGCGACCCAGGACATCCGCCAGCGCATCGAGCGCATCCAGGCCAGCACCGGCGAGACCGTGCAGGCGATCGCGCAGATCGACCAGGTGATCGTCAAGGTCACCGACGCGTCGCGCGCCATCGCCACCGCCGTCAGCGAGCAGCGCTCGGCGACGCAGGAGATCTCGCAGAACCTGAGCCAGGCCACGCGCACCGTCGAGACGGTGAGCAAGAGCGTCAGCGAGAGCTTGCTGGCGAGCGAGCAGATCACGGCGAGCATCACCAGCGTCGACAACAGCGCCGACACCACCGCGCGTGGTGCCATGCAGACCAAGACCGCCGGCGAGTCGCTCACCGAACTGGCGTCCGCACTGACCGGCATGGTGAACCAGTTCAGGGTCTGAGAGGCGACCGTCCACGGCTCGGGCGGTGAGGCCCGCCGCGCGGCCTCGCGACCCGTGGTCTTGCCCTGTCGCCGTTCTCGGTGGCTCTGCGGCGTGTGGCCGCCGGTCGGCCGCCGGTCGACGGAGCGGGAGGTCCGGTGGCGCGATCGGCCACCACGCGCGGTGGGCGCGCTTGCGCCGGCTCCCAGCACTTTCGGGCGAGGCTTCTCGGCGGCTCGGCTTGGAGCCTCTCCCCGGGTTGGCCGGGAGGGGTCGCCGATCTGCCAAGGAGGCCGGCTTCGCCAGCGGTTGCCTTGCGACCGCGAGCCCTTCGGGCTTCAGATCCGGAAGCGGCCCACCAGCGCTTGCAGCTCCTGCGCGATCGTGCCGAGTCCGTGGCCCGCGACCCTCGTCTCGGCCGCGGCCCGTGCCGTCGTCTCGGCCTGCGCGTCGACCTCGGCGATGCTCTTGGTGATGCCGGCGCTCGCCGTTCCGCTCTCGGCGACGTTGCGGCTGACGGCTTCGACCGAGCGGGTGTTGTTGGCGAGGTTCTGGGCGATCTCCTGGGTCGCCGTGCGCTGCTCCGCCACCGACGAGGCGATCGCTCGCGATGCGGTGTTGACCCGCGCGATCACGGCATCGATGTCGCCGATCGCCTGTACCGAGTCGCGGGTCGAGTCCTGAATGCGCTGGATGCGCTGGCGGATGTCCTGGGTCGCCTCCGCGGTCTGCTGCGCCAGGTCCTTGACCTCGCTGGCGACCACCGAGAAGCCCTTGCCGGCCTCGCCGGCCCGCGCCGCCTCGATGGTGGCGTTGAGCGCCAGCAGGTTGGTCTGCTCGGCGATGTCCTGGATGGTCTCGATGACACGGCCGATCTCGGTGGCGGCGGCCCCCAGCGCGCTCACCTTGTCGTTGCTGGCGCGGGTCAGGTCGGCGGCGCGGTCGGCGATGCTGGCGGTGTCTTCGGCGCTCGTCGCCACCTCCGCGATGCTGGCGGTGATCTCCTCGACGGCGGCGGCGACGGTGCGGAACGTCGTGGCCATGGTCTCGCTCGACTCGCTGATGCCGCTCATGTTCGTCGTCATCTCCTCGGCCGCGGCGGCCACCTGCGACGAGCGCGCCCGCGACTGCTCGGCACCGTTCGCCATCTCGTCGGCGGTGGATCGCAGCTGTGCAGCCGCGCTGGTCATGTGCGCGACCTTCTCGGCGAGGGTGCCGATCGTCCCGTGCAACGACGTCTGCAGGCTGCGCAGGCCGTCGGCGAGCTCGCCCACCTCGTCGTGCGACGCGACCGTGACGGCGTTGGTGAGGTCCCCCTCGGCCATCTTCGCGAACACCGCGCCGATCTGCCGCAAGGGGTTGACGATGGTGCGGCGCGTCAGCAGCGTGAACAAGGCGAGCCCCAGCGCGCACAGAACCACGCCGAGACCCGCCACGAGGAGGAGCCAGCCCCGCGACTCCGCCCGGATCGGTTCGAGCGGAGTGATGACCTCGTAGGCGCCATGGACGTCGCCGACCCGCCAGTTCTCCATCGGCAGGCCGAGCGGATCGCGTCCGTCGCCGGCGAGAGACTGCGCCGGGTCGCCGTGGCACAGCATGCAGCCCTCGGACAAGCGGATGGCGTGCATGAAGTGCATCGAGTTGGTCGCGGGGTCGATGCGCGTGAGGTCCATCTCGCCGGAGCGCTTCACCTGATCGGTGAGGTCGCGGAGCATGTCGCTGCGGAACTTGCCGGCGACGGGGTCCTTGCTCGGGTCGTGGTCCTTGTTGCGGGCATCGAAGGCCGCGATCGCCAGCCGCAGGCCGGCGGCCTTGGCCGAGCCCCGGGCTGCCTCGATGCTGGCGATCACCGGCACCGTGGCGAAGAGCCGCGTGCGCCGGTAGTCGCCGCCGTTGCGCGCCATTTCCTGCTTGGCGTCGGCGGCGAGCGCACGCACATCGATGGCACCGCTCTGGTGCATGCGCCCGACGTGCTCGCGCGCCTCTTCGGCGGCGCCGATGACCGCCTTGGCACGGTTCTGTGCGGCCTCGAGGGCTGCACCCTCGTGACGGACGAGCAAGACCCAACTGGTCGTACCGACCACCACGACCAGCGTCGCTCCGGCGATCAGACACAAGCGAGACTGTAGCTTCACGTAGTCACTCCCGACGTCTGGCAGCGCTCGAGAGCAGCTCGGGCCCGGCGTCGCGCGACGCCTCACGCACGGGGCATCCCGGGCGACGCCTCGGCTCTCTCCGACTCACTTCACCGCGCGTTTCATCGACCGGATACAGGCGGCGGCCTGAGTCCGGTCTCGTCGTCGCGGCCGTGGCTTCCGGTGCCGCTGGAACCGGGCGAGCTCAGCGCCTTTGCAGCGGAACGACATCGCCGAAATCGCGCACGGCGCAAGGAGTCGCCGCACTTGCAGCCCATGGTGACTCAGCCGTGAAGGCGTGACGCGACAAGGGACGCAGCACGCCTGTCGGACCCGAGCTCCGGACTGAAAGGGGCTTCGGTTCCCGCCTCGACGCGACCGATACAGCCAGTGGTTGATGGAGCGTCGATGAAGCGGTGCATCGGAGCGGCGCTGCGGGCCCGAACACGGTTCGCAAGCGCAGTCGGATCCGCGAGCGGCGGCAGCGGGGGAGCAACACGGTGAACCTACAGGGTGAGGACGATCTCGTTCGCGACTTCGTGACCGAAGCGAAGGAGCACCTGGAGTCGGTCGAGACCGACCTCCTTCGGCTCGAGCAGGACCTCGCGCACGCCGATGCCGACACCGTCAACCGTCTGTTCCGTTCGGTCCACTCGGTAAAGGGTGCGGCCGGCTTCCTCGGCTTCGGGCAGGTACAGAAGCTGTCGCACGTGCTCGAGGGGACCCTCGATCTCGTGCGCAAGGACCAGCTGGCCCCGACCCACGACCTCGTCGACGTCCTGCTGCAGGCGGTCGATCAACTCGGTGCCCTGGTCGCCGACATCACCGCGTCCGAGGCCTCCGACATCGAGGCGAACGTGCAGCGCCTGCAGGGCTTCCTGCCCGGCATGCGTCCGGTCGCGCTGGAGACCCGACTCGAGCTGATCCCGCGCCCCATCCACCGCGACGGCGACTCCGAGCCCCTCCTCACGGCAACCGAAGAAGAGGTGGCGATCTGGACCGCGGGCGGCCGCCGCCTCTGGCGGCTCACCGTGCCGCTGGCGGCAATCAGCCTGGCCACCGGCAAGGAGATCAGCGAGATCCCGATGCTGCTGGCGACGCTGGGCGACGTCGTGCGCGGCGCGACCCGACTCATCGAGTACGTCGAAGGCAACCGGCCATCGCTGCAGCCGGTGCACCTGGTCCTGGTGTCGGCGGCCGACGAGAACGAGATCGCGCGGGTGCTCGGGCTCGAACTCGACTTCATCGAGACCATCGTGGTGCAGCCGATGGGGCGGGCCGACGCGCCGGCGCTCGCGGCGCGCAGCGCCGAGCCCGCACCGGTGGCCGAGGCGAGCGTCGGCATCGGCGCGGACGTGCCGCCGGCCGCGGCGTCGGAGCGAGCGCCCGCCACGGCATCCACGCCCAAGGCGGCGCGCTCCGAGGGCGACCCGCACGGCGAGTCCATCCGCGTCGCCGTCGGCGTGCTCGACCGCCTGATGAACCTCTCCGGCGAGCTCGTCCTCGGCCGCAACCAGCTCCTGCAGGCCATCGGCGCCGGCGGCGCCGTCGAGACCATCGCCGCGCGCCTGAGCCAGGTGGTGAGCGAGACGCAGGAAGTGGTCATGCAGACGCGCATGCAGCCGGTCGGCAACCTGTTCGGCCGCTTCCCGCGCATCGTGCGCGACCTCGCCGCTCGCCTCGGCAAGTCGTGCGCGCTCGAGGTCGAGGGCAAGGAGGTCGAGCTGGACCGCTCCCTCCTGGAGGCCTTGACCGACCCCATGACGCACCTGGTGCGCAATGCCCTCGACCACGGCATCGAGGCACCCGACGTACGCGAACGAGTCGGCAAGTCGCGCGAAGGAACGCTGTTCATGCGCGCGGCGCACCAGGGTGGCGACGTGCGCATCGAGATCCGCGACGACGGCCGCGGCATCGACCACGAGATGCTGCGGCGCAAGGTGGTCGAGAAGGGCTTGATGACGGTCGAAGAGGCGCGCGCCCTGTCGGCCACCGACGCCGTCCATCTCATCTTCCATCCGGGCTTCTCGACCGCCGAGACGGTGACCGACGTGAGCGGTCGTGGCGTCGGCATGGACGTCGTGCGCTCCAACGTCGAGCGTCTCGGCGGCAGCGTCGACGTCGACACCAGGCTCGGACAGGGGACGACCTTCTCGGTCACGCTGCCGCTGACTCTCGCCATCCTGCCGGCGCTGGTGGTGAGCAACGGTGAGCAACGCTACGTCATTCCACAGGCGAACGTCGCCGAGCTGGTCCGCTTGCGCAACGACGAGGTGGCCGAGCGCGTCGTGCGCATCGGCGGCCGCGACATCCTGCGCTTGCGTGGCGCGCTGCTGCCGCTCGTGCATCTCACCGAGGTCCTCGCCGCCAACGACGCGGCGACCGACGACGGCGCCAGCCGAGTGTGGAACGTGCTGGTGATCGCCAGCGGCGCCCTGCGCTACGGCCTCGTGGTCAGCGCACCGCCGGACGCCGAGGAAATCGTGGTCAAGCCGCTGGGCCGCCACCTCAAACGCTGCCGCGAGTACAGCGGGGCGACGATCCTGGGCGATGGACGGGTGGCGCTGATCCTCGACGTCGCCGGTCTGCCCGAGCTCATGGAGCTGTCCAGCGTTGCCGATGAGATCGCGACGCGCGCGACGCAGGCGCCCACCGAGACGGTCGAGAGCACCGAGGTGGTGCTGCTGTGCAACCATCCGACCGAGACCTTCGCCGTGCCCCTGTGCCTCGTTCGCCGCATCCAGCGTCTGCGGCGCGATCAGGTGCAGCAGATCGGGCGCGAGCTGGTGTTCGCCACCGATGCGCGCGTGCTGCCGCTGATGCGGCTGTCCGACGTGATGAGCGCGCTGGCGGCCGACGACTTCGAGCGCTGCTACCTGCTGGTGCTCAAGGTCGGCGACCAGGAAGTCGGCCTCATCGCGCCGATCCTGCTGGATGTGCGCCGCATCGACTCTGCCATCGACGACCGCACGCTGGTGGAGCCGGGTGTCCTCGGCAGCTTCCAGATGGGCGAGCGGGGCACGGTGCGCCTGCTCGACGTCACGACCCTGGCGACGCGCGCGTTGCCGCATCTGTGCCAGCCGGCACCGACGCCGCCGCCGGCGACCGCTACCGACGAATCGACGTCGGCGCCCAGCAAGATCCTGCTGGCCGAGGACTCCACGTTCTTCCGGGCGCACGTGCAGCGCATCCTCGAGTCGGCCGGGTTCGTCGTCGAGGCGACCGAAGACGGCGAGGAGGCATGGGTGGCCATGAACGACCACGGCTCCGACTTCGCGCTGGTGTTGACCGACGTGGAGATGCCGCGCTGCGACGGCCTCGAGCTGACTCGGCGCATCCGCGGCGACCAGCGCTTCGCCGGTACGCGGGTGATCGCGTTGACGTCGCTGTCGAGCGACCAGGCCGTCGCCGACGGCCGGGCGGCGGGAGTCGACGAGTACCTGGTCAAGCTCGACGACGCCGAGCTGGTCAGCGCGGTGCATCGCAACGTCGGGAGGTTGGCATGAGCGAGAACAAGACCTACGTTTCTTGTCGCGTCGACAGCGTCCTGCTCGGCATCGACCTCGGGCGGGTGCGCGAGATCAACCGCACGGTCGACGTCACACCGGTGCCGCGTACCAATGACGCCGTGCGCGGGCTGGTCAATCTGCGCGGCGAGCTGGTGACGGTGCTCGACCTCGGCCAGCTGTTGCTGGGCAAGCCGTCGAGCCTGCAGCGCACCAGCCGCAACGTCATCCTGCGCACCGAGGACGAATCCGTGGGCTTGCTGGTCGACTGGGTCGGCGACGTGGTGGAAGCCGCCGGCAAGAAGATCGAGCCGGTACCGTTCGAGGTGCACGGCATGGACGCAGGCATGTTCGCCGGCGTCATCCAACTGGACAGTGGCTTGATGGTGGTGCTCGACGTCGATGCCGTGACGCAGCCCGCCGAAGCCCGGGAGCGCGGGACGAGCTGAAACGAGCATGGTCGACGGCGCACGAGTGCTGGTGGTGGGCAAGGACGTCCACGTTCGCCAGGCCCTGGCGGCGGCGTTGGCTGCCCTGCCGGGCGTCGAGGTCGTGGGGTCGGCCACCAACGCGCGCACCGGCATGGCGAAGGCCGAGATGTACCGACCCGACGCGTTCGTCGTCGATGTCGACAGCGAGACCGCTGCCGAAGACCTCGAGGCGGTGCGCCAGGATTTGCACCAGCGGCGCGTGGTCCTGGTGTCGGCCGACGTGGGCAAGGCGGCGACGGAGGGACTCGTCGACGTGGTGGCGCGGCCGCCGCTGCAGGCGGGGGCCGTGCTCGACGAGTTCCTCGACGAGGTGCACCGGCGTGTTCGCGGCGAGGGTGGCCGGCGTCCGCGGCACGCGCGCAGCGAGCCCGCCGCCCCCGTCGCTGCCCGGCCGCTGCCGCCGAAGCCGCCGCCGCCTTGCCGGCGCGGTCCTCGCCTGCGCCCCAAGGTGGTGGGGATCGGCATCTCCACGGGCGGACCGCCGGCGCTCAACGCGATGTTGCCCTGTCTGCCGGCTTCCTTTCCGCTCCCCATCCTCGTCGTGCAGCACATGCCGCCGACCTTCACCGCCTCGCTCGCCGACTCGCTGAACCGGGTGTGCAAGCTGCGCGTGCGCGAGGCCAAGGCCGGCGATCCGTTGTCCGCCGGCGAGATCCTCATCGCTCCGGGTGGTCGGCACATGCGAGTGGCGACTTCGGAGTCCGGCAACGTGGTCCGCCTCACCGACGATCCGCCCGAGTGCTCGTGTCGGCCGTCGGTCGACTACTTGTTCCGTTCGCTCGGCGAGGTCTACGGCGGCCACACGCTCGCCGTCGTCATGACCGGCATGGGCGAGGACGGCCTGGCCTCGTGTCGCCAACTCGCCGGCCTCGGCGCGACGATCTACGCCCAGGACAAGGAGACGAGCACCGTGTTCGGCATGCCGCGAGGTCTGGTCGAGGAGGGCCTCGCCGACGCGGTCTTGCCGCTCGATCAGATCGCCGACGCGATCTTGGCCAAGGCGATGACGGTGGGACTGTGATCAAGGTCGCGAACGGGGAGATGCCGTTGATGCAGAAGATGGCGCGGGAGCTCACCGGCTTCGCGTTGGCCGGCTCCAAGACCTACCTGGTCGAGAATCGTCTCGGCCCGATCGCCGAGCGCCACGGCTGCAAGACCTACCAAGAGTTGTACTTCAAGATCCGCTACGGCCAGGACAAGGTCTTGCTGCAGGAGGTCGTCGACGCGATCACCACGCACGAGACTCAGTTCTTCCGCGACGCGACTCCGTTCGATGCACTGCAGTTCAAGGTGCTTCCGGAGGTGCTGGATGCGCGCGGCAAGACCAGCGCCCCCAAGCGACTGCGGATCTGGTCGGCGGCGTGCAGCACCGGCCAGGAGCCCTACAGCATCGGCATGGTGCTGCACGACTTGCTGCCGAGTCCGGAGACCTGGGACGTGGAGATCCTGGCGACCGACATCGCCGACGCCACCTTGGCCACGGCGCAGGCGGCGACCTACGCCGGCATCGACCTCGAGCGCAGCGGCCGGCCCAAGATGTCGAAGTACCTGGAGCGCGCCGCCGGGGGCATGCGCGTCGTCGAGTCGGTGCGGCGCATGGTGAAGTTCCGGCGGCTCAACCTCATCGAGCCGTTCGCGGCGATGGGGCCGTTCGACGTGGTGTTCCTGCGCAACGTGCTGATCTACTTCGACGCCGCCACGAAGGTCGACATCCTGCGGCGGACGCACGCGGTGATGCAGCCGTGGGGCGTGTTGTTCCTCGGTTCCACCGAGAACATGGTGGACGTCGATGCCGGCTTCGTCAGCCAAGAGCACTGCCGCGCGACGATGTACCGCGTCGGGCGGGGGCGGCCGCTCAAGGTCTGACGGTTGCGGCGCCGCGCGACCGCGGCAGGAGCCGCCCCAGGCCCAAGCCGAAGGTCGCGGCGACCGCCGACGCGACGACCACCGCGAAACGGGCGATCTCGAGTTCGGCGCCGTCCTGGAATGCGAGCGACGCCACGAACAGCGACATCGTGAAGCCGACGCCGCTCACCGCGCCGGCGACCAGGAGGCCTCGGGTGGCGACGCCGTCCGGTGCCACGGCCCAGCCCAGACGCAACGTCAGCCAGGAGGTGGCGAAGATACCCACGGTCTTGCCCGCCACGAGGCCGACGGAGACCGCCAGCAAGAGCGGCACGGCAGCCGGCGCGTCCCATTGCAGCGCGTCCAGCGACACGCCGGCGTTGGCGACGGCGAAGATCGGCATCACGCCGAAGGCGACCCACGGGTGCAGCGCGTGCTCGATCCGCTCGCCCGGCGCCTTGGCCTCGCGCCGTGCCACGTCCACCCGATCCAGGGCGTCGGCGAACCGATCGCCATCGTCGGGGTGCTCGGCGGTCGCCTCGAGGGCGCGCTGGGTGGTGGCGACGAAGCCCTGGCGACCGTACCACGGCCGCATCGGCGTCATCATTCCGACGATGACGCCGGCGATGGTCGGATGGACGCCTGCCTGGAGAACGCCGACCCACACCACCGCACCCGGCAAGACGTACAGCCAGGGGGTGCGGATGGCCAGCCACTGGAACGCGCGGATCGCGAACACGCCGGCGACCGCCGTGACCAGCCCCGGCCACTGCACGCCGGCCGTGTAGAAGAGCGCGATGATCACGATCGCACCGAGGTCGTCGATGATCGCCAGCGCCAACAGGAAGATGCGCAGCGAGGGGGGCACACGGGCGCCGAGCAGCGCCAGGATCCCCACCGCGAAGGCGATGTCGGTGGCCATCGGGATGCCCCAGCCGGCGGTGATGCTGTCGTGGCCGCGCGCGAACAGCAGGAAGATGGCCGCCGGCAACAGCATGCCGCCGAGCGCCGCGGCGAGGGGGAGCGCCGCGCGCCGCAGGTCCTGCAGCTCGCCGGTGTAGACCTCGCGCTTGATCTCGAGGCCGACGACGAAGAAGAACACGACCATCAGCACGTCGTTGACCACGAAGTGCAGGGTCGGCTCGACGCGCCAGGTGCCGATGCCGAGCACCAACTTGGTGTGCCAGAGCGCGTGGTAGGAGTGTTGCCAGGGCGAGTTGGCCCAGATCAGCGCGATCGCCGCCGCGACCATGAGCACGATGCCGCTGGAAGCGGACACCGACAGGAAGCGGTCGATCGGCGCCAGCAGCTGGCGGGCGACCTGCTGCAGCGCGGGAGATGCCTCGGGCGGCAGGTCGGCGACGCGGCCGACAGGGGAGGAAGGGGGGCGAGACATCGGTCGGCGGGTCAAGGTTAGTCCGGATGCCGCGCGGTTGCCGGACTGCCGTCTCGCCGACCTGGCGCGTCGGCGGCATGAGGAGTCGGGGCGCTGCGTGCAGTCGGCCTGTGCCGAGACCGCTCGCCGTGGCCCCGGCGCGGCTGGGGCGGCGAGGGGCTGAGCTTGCTCGCGGTCAACCGCGCACCTCGCCCGAGGGCCCGCATTCGACGATGCGCACCGCGGCGCGCGCATCGGCTCCGTTCCTGTACGCGCGCAGCCACTCGTCGCCGTCTTCGCCGGCCACCAGGTCGACGCGAGAAGGCGTGCCGCCCAGTCGGTTCCGCAAGGTCGCGGCGGCTTCGCCGAACTCGGCGTCGACGCGGTGCCAGTCCAGCGTGTAGGCGCGCTCGTACACCCCACCGGCCGCGTCCACGAGCACGGTGCGCGTCGGCGGCAGGGGCGCGGGGTAGTGCGAGGTCGCGCGGTAGAGGTTGCGGCCGTCGCGCCAGACGCGCTCGAGGATCACGGCTTCGCCGTCGGGCTGCACTGCTTCGATCGTCACCAGGGCGGCGCGCGGAACCTCGCCTCGCGCGATCCTGACCGCCGTCTCGTAGCAACCCTCGGTGTCGCGCGCGACCTCTCCCGGCGCGTCAGCGGCGGCCGTGTCGGCGCGGCGGGGGAGAGGAGCTGCACCACGGCACGCCGGCAGGCACATGCACAGGAAGAGCGCGATGCGTCGCACCGGGACGATCATCTGGCGGTGTTCCTCGGTTGCAAGGCGCGGAGTCGGCGGCCAGGCC
The DNA here is from genome assembly GCA_041398565.1 of Planctomycetota bacterium. GTDB lineage: Bacteria > Planctomycetota > UBA1135 > UBA1135 > UBA2386 > DATGPD01. The sequence goes on from JAWKUN010000003.1 coordinate 416,624, forward strand.
GTCGCGGTTCGGCTTGGCTGGTGGCGCGGCGCGACGCAGAATGCGCGGGTGATCGAGCGACCTTTCTCGGAGTTGGTCGACAGCCTGGCCGCACGCACGCCGGCGCCAGGCGGCGGCGCGGCTGGTGGCATGGCGGCCGCGATGGGCAGTGCGCTGCTCTTGATGGTCGTGCGCTTCAGCAGAGGCAAGAAGGCGAACGCCGCCCGCGAGGCCGAGCTGACGTCGGTCGAGGCCGACCTCTCGGCGCTGCACGCGGCGATCCTGCCGCTGGCCGAGCGCGACGCGCAGGGCTTCGAGCCTGTCGCCGCGGCCTACGGCTTGCCGCGGGCGACGCCGGCGGAACAGGCGGCGCGCGAGGCCGCCATCCGCGCCGGGCTGGTCGAAGCGATGGTGGTGCCGTTCGAGAGCTTGCGCCTGATCCAGCGTGCTCTCGCCACGGTGTTGCCGGTCGCCGACTGCGCCAACCGCAGCATCGTCAGCGACCTCGCCGCCGGTGCTACCCTCCTGCGTGCCGCCGCCGAGATCGCGTTGCTCAATCTCCGGATCAACGTGTCGCTCGCCGGGGAGGGCGACGACGTGCTCGCGTCCGCGCGCTCGATGCGCGAGGATGTAGTGCGCCAGCACGCCGCCCTGTGCGCGGCCGCCGACCGTCTCCTCGCACCCGGCTGAGCCGGATCCAGCCCAGGCCGAATCGAACATGCATCCCACTCCACCCTCGAGGGGGGCTCGCCGTCGCGGAGACGTTGCCCTCGCCCTCGCTCTGTGCGCCGGCGCCTGCCAAGGAGACGGTTCCGACGTCGGCCCCAGTCTCGGCGCCAAGCCGCCGGTGCCGCTGCAGGTGCAGGTGTTCAACGACGGCGGCGAGCCGGTGTGCGGCGCTCGGGTCGTCTCGCCGCTGGGTTCGGCGGTGAGCGGGCGCGCGGGCCGAGCCGAGCTGGGACAGCGCCCGAGCGGCGACAACCCGTACCGGGTCGAGGCCGGAGCGGCGTCGGCGCACGACGGCGACCTCCTGCAGGACTTGGCGTTCCGCGCCGGCAGCATCGACGATGCCCGAGCGCTCGAGCGCGCCGTGCACCTGGCCGACGTCGGGACGAGCGACTCCCTGACGGTTCCCGCCGGCGTCCAGACGTCGGGCTGGGTCCTCGACGACGTGGCCAACGGCGGCGGTCTGCTGGTGATCAACGCCGGCGCCAACGTCAGCGACGGCATCGCTCCGGCCGTGACGTTGCGCACCGGCAAACTCGAGCCGCGCCATCTGCCGTGCGCCGTGCCCACGCCGCCGGGGTTCGCGGCCCTGCTGTCGCGTGCCGTGCAGGTGTCGCCGCCGACCGTGATGCTGGGTCCCGGCGTCGTCCTGGCGGTTCCCGACGAGCTCGGCGCGGCGGGCACGACGTCGGCCATCGATCTGTTCCGTCTCGACGAGGCGAGTGGTGGGTTCGTGCGCGTCAACAGCGGGGTCGTCAGCCCCGGACGCATCGCCACGCCGCTGTCGGGCATCGACCGCGGCGGGCTGTACGTGTTCGCGACGTTCACGCCTCGCGTCGCCACGGCCAGCGGCCGTGTCGTCGACGCGACCGGCAAGCCGGTGGCGCGCGCCTTCGTGCAGGCGGGTGGGCTCGCCACCACGACCGCCGACGACGGGACCTTCGCGCTGGCACCGCTGGCGGCGGTGGATGCTGCCGGCAATCCGCGCACCGAGATCGTCGATCTGATCGGCGGTCGCGGCTTCCTGCCGCAGACCGCGCCGATCTACGCGGCGATGCGCGACGGGAACGTGGCGCTCGGCGACGTCACCCTCGACACCCTGGCGAGCGGCCACCTGCGCGTGCTGGTCGTCGAACGTGGCGCTCTCTTGCCCGACCGGCGGGTGCGCACCAGCGAGTCGCTGGGCGAGATGGCGGCGGCGAGCTACGCCGGTGCCGACGGCGTGACCGTGCTCGAGGACGTGAGCGTCGGCTTCTACGGCTTCACCTTCGGTCGCCCGTTCGATCGCCTCGACAGCTTCCGCACGCAAGGCCTGATCCGCATGCCGGTCAGCGAGCCCGTCGTCGACGCGCGTATCTTCTCGCAGCGTGGACCGTACGACGAGCGTCGGCGGGGCAACAGCGTCCAGGTGTTCGACGCCGACTTCGGCGGGCCGGTGCAGGACGTGGTGGTGGTGCGTGGCAGCGAACCGGAGAAGGGTTTCCTCGGCCGCACCTTCGAGGGAGGCGTGCTGTTCACCGGACTGGGCGCGGACGACCAGGTCACCGCGGTCAACGACCGCAAGCGCTCGGAACGACGCGTGATCAGCGCCTTCACCGCGGTGGCCACGGCGTCGCATCGGATCGAGCTCCCGGTCCACTCCAACCCCCGGCCGCAGGTCGGCGCTTTCGATCGTCACGGCCTGGTGGACGCCCGCATCCACGGTGCCACCAATGGCCTGGCCCGCGAGCTGCGCGTCGGCCACCCGCTGGCCTACCGCGATTGGTTCGAGCGCGTCATGCTCGACCAGACCGGCCCCGGCGCGCGCGTGCCGGTGAAGCTGGCTCCGACGCAGTCCGCCGAGGTGGTGTTCACCGTGGGCGTGCCGAGGCCGCGGGGGCACCTGGCCCTGGTGGAGACGCGACCCGAAGCGAACGGCGACGTGGTGCAGGGTGCCTACGTGGCCTTCGACCTGACCGTGGCCGAAGGCCAACGTCTGGCGCTCGAGGGCGATCTTCTGCGCCTCGACACCGAGTTCACCGCCTCGCCGGGCGGTGGGCGCGATCCGCGCATCGGCGTTTGGCTGGCCGACTGGGGAGTGCGTCACACCAGCGGCACGATCGCCGACGTGGCCCGGGGCACGATCCCGGTGACGGTTCGGCTCATGGGCGGGACGCTGACATTCGATCTGCCTGCGCTCGGGGCGGTGCCGGGTATGGCCCAGCACGTCGTGTGCGTGCACGGACGAGCTGCGGTCGGTGGCGCGCAGATCGAGCAGCGGCAGGTGATCACGGTGGAGCGGACCTCGGCCAACGTCGCCGGCGCCATGCTGAGCGTGCCCGAGCTGCTCGAGCCGGTCGCAGGCCAGACCGTCAGCGCCGATGGCTTCACCGTCGCGTTCACGCCGCCGAGCGACGCCACCTTCGTCGTCGTGAGTCTGCGCAATGATGGCGCCGGCGAGCTGCGCGAGTGGACCGCCGTGCTGCCCAGGCACGTGACGAGCTTCGCTTTCCGACGTCTGCCGACGGAGGCTGCGGCGGTGCTGGCTCCGGGCCTCGACTGGCAGCTCGAAGTCACGGCGTTCCGGGTGAACTTCGGCCCCGTGGTGCTGGAGCCGGATCTGTACGCCACGGTGCTCGCCAACTACGTCACTCTCGGCCCGGCCGACCTCGGCGTCGATGCGATCTCGAAGATCTCGATTCCACTCCGCACGATGTGACGTCGCGCTCGGCGTCGTCGTGGGGGTGCTCGCTGCTGCCTGCGGCCTGTTCGGTCGCCACGGCACGGCGCGTTCGCCCGCGCCCCTCCTGCAGGCGACGCAGCAGGCGTTGCGCGCCGGCGACGTCCTGACCATGGAGAGCCTGCTGGCGCGCGCGCGCCAGCGCTTTCCCACCGACTGCGCGGTCCTGTCCTACGACGCGCTGCTGGCTGACATGCGCTGGCACGACGACATCGCGCTCGCCGACCTGCGTGGCGTGGCGCAGCACACCCTCGACGCCTCGGCCCTCGCCGAGGCCAGCGGCCGCGTCGGCGACAAGCTCTTCACCCTGGGCTCGTGGGCCGAGTGCGTGCCGCACCTGCGCGCCGGGGCAGGGCCGACCGCCGAGCCGACGCTCCGCGTCCGCCGGCAGGCCTGGGCGGACCTGGCCACGGTCTTGCCGCCCGTGCGGCGCGATCCTCTCAGCGTCGACGTGCGGTTGCCGTTCGAGCCGGCCAGCGTGCCCGAGTTGATGACCTTGCTCGGTCTGGGGCACGGGGCTTTCGTGCTCGACACCGGCGCGACCTTCACGACGCTGTCGGAGTCGCTGGCCTCGACGTTGCACGTCGACGCACTGGTGCCGATCGGCGAGGTCCACGACGGGGCCGGCCGCCCGTTCCCGGCGGCGTTCGGCCGCATTCCCGACCTGGTGCTCGGCGGACTGCGCCTCGGTGCCAAGCCGGTGCTGGTGGTGCGCGACCAGACGCTGTCGATGCGCGACCTGTTCGGTGGGCCGTCGCGCGGCGTCGACGGTCTGTTGGGGCTCGACGTGATCGTGCGCTTCCGTCTGGTCATCGACCCCAAGGAGCGCACCGTCGCCATCTCCACGCCGACCGGCAGCGTCGCCGGCAGCACGGCGCCGTGCTTGCGCGTCGACGGCGGGCTGCGGGTACCGGTGCAGGTCGAGGGCAAGAGCCTGTGGTTCCAGCTCGACACCGGCGCCAGCCACACGAGTCTGACCGCGGCCGGCATCGCCCAGCTGCCCGGGGGCGCTGCGCGCGCCGTGCCGGGCTACCGCGCGGTGCACGCGCCGGGTGGCGAGCGCATCTCGGTGCGCGAGCTGCAGAACCTGCAGGTGCGCGTGTCCGGGGCGTCGTTCAGCGACGTGACCCTGCCGGTGATCGACCGCCCGACCGGAGCGAGCGGCTTTCCCCTGCACGGCGTGCTCGGCGCCGATCTGGTGCTCCGTTGCCGCACGACGCTGGAGTCCGGTTTGCTCTTGCTGGAGGTCTTGTGAACGGGACGTCGCCAGAGGAGTCGGCGTCGCGGGATCGATCCGCCGCGCGACCCTAGCCGAGCGTCTCGACGCGTGGCTTGGCCACCCCTGCTGCTCCGGCCGCTGCCCGCATGCGCTCGGCGTGCGCCGGCGTCCACGCCACCCGGCCGAAGCGCACTTCTTCGTAGGCGCTGAACCCGGCGAGCAACGCCTCGACATCCACCTCGAGCAACGCTCCGGCTCGCGCCGCCAGCTGGCGCAGTGTCTCCTGGCGGCGCCGAGCGAGCCCGAGGCGTGCCAGGCGTGCCAACGTGGCGGCGAGCAGGTGGCGTGCCGGATGGGCCACGGTCGAGGCTTCCTTGGCCTGGGCCGTGGCCAGCGGTCGAGCCCGGCGCAACGACGGGATCAGCACCAGGCCCAGCAGGAACAACGCCGCTGCCGGCCAGCGCCAAGGGGCGATGCCCGCCGAGTCGTCGGTGGGCTCGGGCACGAGGCCCGCGTCGTCCGCCGCCGGGACGTCGGTGATCGCGCGATTCTCAGTGCCGCGACCCTCCGACGGCGTGGCGTCGAAGACCACCCAGCCCGCGCCTTCGCACGGTACCTCGACCCAAGCGTGCGCGTCGTTCTCGCCGTACACCCGCCAGCCGGCGCGCGAGCTGTCCTCGCTGCCGCCGTACAGGCCGGCGCCGATGCGGCAAGGCACGTGCTGCAGGCGCAGCATGACCGCCAACGCCGAGGCGAAGTGCATGCAGTAGCCGGCGCGCGCGTCGAAGAGGAAGTTGTGCAGGACGTCGGGGAAGCGTCCGGTCGGCTCGCGCCGCGTGTAGCGGTAGTCGCGCCGCAGGTGGCGAGCGATCGCTTGCGCGCGCAGGATGTCGTCGTCGATGCCTTCGCCGTAGCGGGCGGCCAGATCGGCGATGTCGCCGCCGATGAGCGCCTCGGGGAGGCTGAGCAGCTCGCGCCAGTGCGGGTCGACGCGTAGCGCCGGCATGCGCGGTGTCGGAGCCAGGGTCAGCACCCGGTAGGCGATCGTGCTGTCGCTCGGTCGGACCTCGCGCAGCAGTCCCAGCTCCTCGTGGCCAGCGAGGTCGTCGATGCCTTCCACCCGGAAGCTGCACTCGGGCAGCAGCAGGTTGCCGTTCGACATGGGCTCGCGCTCGACGCTGTACGCCACGGTGCGCCAGCCCGGAGCCGGGTCGTACAGGGTCCAGCCGCCGGGCTCCAACTGCGGCCGGATCAGGTGCTTGGCCGTCGTCCAGTGGTTGGCGCCAGCCAGGTCGAAGTGCACGAAGCGCAGGTAGAGGTTGCCCGGCGTGTCGCCACCCTCGCGTTTGACCGCGGCCAGGCGCAAGGAGCGCAGGTCGCGTTGGAGGTCGAGCCAGCCGTCGGCATGGCCGAGGTCGAAGCTCTCGCTCAGGCCGACTCGCGAATTGCCCGAGAGACGCGCGGCGTCGTCCGGGGTGCGGTCGAAGCCACGCCGTGGCACGGGTGCCACGGTCAGCAGCTGGAACATGCTAAGCGCCGCGACCAGCACCGAGGCGACGACGGCGATGCCGTGGCGGCACCGCGTCCACGCCCGCGCCACGCCGCCGCGGGGTCCGAGGCCGTGCCGGCGCGCCGCAGCGCGGCCGGCGAGCAGGAGGGTCGACGTGCTGCACAGCCCGAAAGGCAGCGCCAGCAGGCGTGCCCGCTCGAGATCGAGCACGCTGCCGACGACCAGCACGCACAGCGCCAGGAACAGGGCGTAGCGATCGTCGCCCGGCTGCCGACGGAGCGAGAAGTACGCCAGCGGTGCCACGAGGATGCAGGCCACCGGCGCCGCGGGGCTGGTCGGCGCGACGGCGCGCAGCACGGCTCCGGCGCCGAGCAGCGACAGCATGGCGACGACGACTCCCACCGCGGCGCGCTGCGGTAGCATCCGCTGCAAGAGGAGCAAGATGACCGCCGGCAGGGCGTAGCCGGCGACCCACGGCCACGGGACCAGCGCGGGCGGCAGGGTGACGAGGGCCGAGCCCACCGCCAGCAGCAGCGCCGCGTCAGCGGCCGAGATCCGCCGCCGAGTCATGCGACCCACTCCAGGATGCGCAGGTGGCTGCCGACGCGCTCGCGTTCCAGGCTGGCGGCGAAGCCGCCGGCGACGATCCAGTACACGTCGCCCTCGCCGGCCGCGAGCCAGCCGAGCGTCGCCTCGGGGGCGGGCACGTGCGCCTGCGGCTGCACGCCGGCGAGGTGCTCGAGGAATGCGCTGGTCGAGGCTTGGCCGCCGAGGTCGGCGAAGCGCACACGCCGGCTGCCGAGAACGACGACGTCGACCGTGCGTCCCTGGCGCGTCAGCTCCTCGACCAGGGTGGCCGCCGCGCTCACTCCCCACTCGAACGCCGGGCCGGCGAACCGGCTGGGAGTGCGTCCCGGCGGCGAGCGCAGGTCGAGCAACACCCGCGCCGCGCGCGCGACCGCGCCCCGGCGCAAGACTCGCACCGGTGTGCCGAGGGCGGCCGAGCGCAGCGCGTGCACGCGGGCCCAGTCGTCGCCGTCACGCAGCTCGCGCAGCGCGTAGAACGCTTCTCCGTCGCTGCGCGTGGCGCACTCGGCCGTCTGGTCGCCGTCGAGCCCGGTGGACGACTTCGCGACGCGCAGCGTGATCCGCGCCGGCTCGACGATCGCCGTCGCGTCGACCGCCATCTTGGCCGAGAGGCGTATCAGGCCGAGGGGGTGCTGCGTCGCCAGGTGGAAGACACGGGTGGCGATGCGGCCGCGGCCGCGCGCGCGCAGCGACAGATCGATCGCCACCTCGCGCCCGGTCGGCAGGTGCTCGACCAAGGCAGGATGCGCGCGGAGCGAGGCGATCAGTCCTTGCACCCCGAGGTGCAGGTTCCAGACGTGCCGTCCTTCGTTGCGCACCGCGATCCGCTCGACGAGGGCGGCTCCGGCGCGCGTGCGGCGTCGCCCCACGTGGATGGCGACGCCGTCGAACAGGCGCAGCTTGGCTGCCCAGTCGACCAAGAGCGGCGCCAGCAGCAGGCATGCGGCGATGCGCGCTGGCTCGCTGCCCGTCGTCCATGCCGCGCCCAGGGCCAGCGACGCCAGCACCACGACGGCACGTCCTGGTGGCGTCAGGTCGAGGGTCGTCTTGAGCTTGGTCACCGCGGTCGGGAAGCGGGCAAAGGAAGACGGCGCGAGTCCCGCGACCACCGCGTCAGTCGTCCGAAGCCCCTACATCCTAGCGGGGTCCGGGCATCGTGCAGCGGCGCCCTGCGCGCCGACGGGCCGGCGGACACGTCGCTACTCCGGCACCGGCGTGGCGGCCAGGATCTCGAGGATCACCGCCTGGGCTGCGCTGGCGTCGGGCGGTCCGCTCAGGCGGTGGGCGAGAGCCGGCGCGGCCAGCGTCTGCACGTCGTCCGGCGAGACGTAGTCGCGGTCGAAGAGGAGGGCGCGCGCCTGGCAGGTGCGGTGCAGGGCCTGGGCGCCGCGTGTCGACACGCCGACCCGCACGTCCGAGTGCGCGCGCGTCCGCTGGGCCAGCTCGACCATGTAGCGCACCAGGGAAGGGTCGACGCGCACGCCGCGCACGTGCTGGCGGGCGGCGCGCACGTCGTCGGCGCTGGCGATGCAGGTGAGTCCTTCGAGGGCGCGGAAGCCGTCGGCGCGCGCCACCGCCAGCGCTTCGTGCTCGGGGTCCAGGTAGCCCAGCTCGATGCGCAGGGCAAAGCGGTCGAGCTGGCTCTCGGGCAAGGGGTAGGTGCCGGACACGGTCTGCGGGTTCTGCGTCGCCACCACGAAGAACGGATCCGGCAGGTCGTGCGTGGTGCGGTCGATGGTGACCTTGCGTTCCTGCATGCACTGCAGCAGCGCCGACTGCGTGCGCGGCGGCGTGCGGTTGAGCTCGTCGGCGACCAGCACCGAGGTGAACACCGGGCCGGGCCGGAACACGACGTCTCCGGTCGCCGGCTGGTAGACGTGGCCGCCCAGGATGTCGGCGGGGAGCAGGTCGGCCGTGCACTGCACCCGTTGGAACGGCAGGTCGAGGGACTTGGCCAGCGCGCGCGCCAGCAGGGTCTTGCCGACCCCCGGGTTGTCCTCGATCAGGAGGTGGCCTTCGGCGAGCAAGGCGATGGTCGCCAGTTGGATGGCGGGCTTCTTGCCCAGCAGGACGCGGGCGACGTTGGCGGTCAGACGGTCGGCGAGCGGGAAGGAAGCGCTGGGAGCCGGCATGTCGGTGGGATCGTAGCGGCGGCCGCGTGGTTCGCGGGCGAACCGCCCTCGGTTGTGCGCAGCGAGCGCCGGACCATACACCGCGCCATGCACTCCCGATCTTCGGCCTCGACCGCGTATCCGATCCTGAGCTCTCTGGCCGAGCGCCAAAGTCCCCGCGCGTTCCGCGCCGAGCCGGTCACGCCGGCCCAGTTGGGGAGTCTGCTCGAGGCCGCGCGCTGGGCGCCATCGTGCTTCAACGAGCAGCCGTGGCGCTTCGTGTTCGCCCACCGAAGCGACGGCGAGGCTTTCGAGCGCATGGCTTCGTGCCTGGCGGCGGCGAACGCGCGTTGGGCGGCGCAGGCACCGGTGCTGATGTTGTCGGTGGCGAAGACGCACTTCGCGCGCAACGACGAACCCAACCGCCACGCCTGGCACGACGTCGGGTTGGCGGTGGAGAACCTGGTGGTGCAGGCGCAGTCGCTCGGTCTCGGTGTGCACCAGATGGCGGGGTTCGACGCGGCTCGAGCGCGCGAGGTGCTGGCGATCCCCGAGGGCTTCGAGCCGGTGGCCATGTTGGCGATCGGCCAGCCCGGCGACCCCGAGGTCCTTCCCGACGACCTACGCGCGCGCGAGCTGGCGCCGCGGCAGCGACAGCCGTTGGCGAATCTCGCCTTCGAGGGCCGGTTCGGGGCGATCGCGCCGCTGGCGAAGTCGGCGCCGGCCTGACTTCGTTTTGGTTGCGGCCACGGCGGCGTTTGGCCACGCTCCCGCGCGTGTCCGACCTCTTGACCCTGGGGTTCCTCGTCTTGCTGCAGGCCGTGCTCGGCTTCGACAATCTTCTCTACGTCTCGCTCGAGTCGAAGCGCGTGCCGCCGGAGCGCCAGCAGTTCGTGCGCCGGCTGGGCATCGGGCTCGCCATCGTGCTGCGCATCGCCCTGCTGTTCCTCGTGCTGCACCTGGTCGAGAGCTTCCGCGCGCCGGTGTTCGGCTTGCACGTCGAGGGTTTCGTCGAGGGCGAGTTCAACCTGCACGCGTGCATCGTGCTCGCCGGCGGTGCGTTCATCCTCTACACCGCCACCAAGGAGATCCTGCACATGCTGCGTCTCGAGAGCGCCGGCGGGCCCGACGCTGCCGCCGAGCGCTCGGTCCCTTCGACCGTGTTCTGGATCGTGCTGATGAACTTGGTGTTCTCCTTCGACTCCATCCTCAGCGCCATGGCCCTGACGAAGGTGTTCTGGATCATGGCCACCGCCGTGGTCATCAGCGGTGCCCTGATGATGTGGCTGTCGGACTCCGTCTCGCGCTTCTTGCAGCGCAACCGCATGTACGAGGTCCTCGGCCTGTTCATCCTCTTCGTGGTCGGAATCATGTTGCTGACCGAGGGCGGACACTTGGCGCACTTGACCCTGTTCGGCAACGAGATCACCCCGATGACCAAGACCACCTTCTACTTCGTCATCGCCATCCTCATCGTCACCGACGTGGTGCAGACCCGCTACCAGCGCAAGCTCATGGCCTCCGGCCAAGCCCCCCCAAACCGCAACATCGGTGTCTGACACCAACTGGTGGGTTTGCTAGGGGTTTTCCCGTGGGCTCCACTCGCTCGGGGTGAGGTGCCGATGAGACGGGAGCATGGCACTCCTTGGCCTCCTCGTCGCAGTCGGTTTGGTCGCGCCGCAGGAGCAGGCGCCTTTCGTGGTGGTGAGCGGTGCCAGGCACGCGAGCGGAGCGTTGCCGATGGCGGCGTTCGGCCTGGGTGATGGCGGCTTGAGCGACGCGGGTGCGCGACTCGCGCTCGCCCCAGGCGACGTCTTGTCGCCCGGCGGGATCCGCGTGCGCGCGCGCGCGGAGGGAGTGAAGCTCGACTTCCCGTCCGGTGCCGAACTCCTGGTGACGCCGTCGCTGCGCCTGTGCCTGCGCGATGGCGCGCAGTCGCTGCCCGTCCTCGGCCGGCTGGTCCTCGCCCTGGCCGACGGCAGCCTGCTCGAACTCGAACCGGATGGCGGCGGGCGACGCCCCCTGCGCCGCGCCACGCTCGTCCACGGCAACGTGCGCCAAGTGTTCTGGCCGCCGCAGCAGGCTGTGCTGGTCGAGGCCGGCATGCGTCGCGACGGCGATGCTCGCACCACCGCCGCGCGAACCGACGCCTACCTCGTCCTCGGCGATGGCCGATGCGTCTACCGTGCTGTCGCCTTCGGTCCCTTGCTCGGCCTGCGCGCCGTCCTGCTGCCCCGCGACGAACAGCGCTTGCCGCCGGCCCGCATCGTCGTGGCTGGCGACGTGCTCGCCGCGTCGCTGCAGCGCCTGCCGGCGCACGTGCCGCCGCACCCGGTGCAGTTCCCGCAGGCGCCCGAGGCGGCGCAGCGTCTGGCGACCTTGGCCAATGTCCTGTTCGCACCCGGCATGGTCGAGCGCTCGGCTCGCGCGCGCGGTCCTCTCGTGTTGGCGCTGCCGCGGGAATGGCGCCTACGTTGCGACCTCGGCCAAGACCCGGGCTTCGCGACGCTCGGCCTGTACCGCGCCGACGCCACGGTGCCGGCGGTGGAGTGGACAATCAACCGCGCGCGCACCGAGCTGCGCCTGGTCCGCCCGTTCGGCGGCGAGAACGGGAGCCCGCGCTACTTCTTGCGCGGCCTCGACCTGACGGACGAGGTGCGTGCCCTGTGGCCGGGGCGGCCGGGCCCGGAGGACCTGCGCTGGCTCGATCAGACCCTCGCGCATCTCGGCGGCCGCGGTCAAGCACGCTGACTCGATCGCAACCCGGCTCTGCTATGCTCGCGCGACCACGCGCGTCTTGGGCGCACAACCCTGGCAGGGAGCGGATCGTGAAAGTCGGTGTTCTGGGCTCGGGCGATGTCGCCCGCACGTTGGCGGCGGGTCTCACGGCCCACGGACACGAGGTCATGTTGGGCACGCGCGACGCCGCCAAGCTCGCCGAGTGGCAGGCGCAGAACGCCGCCGTCACCGTCGGCACCGTCGAGGCGACGGCGGCGTTCGCGGAGCTGGTGATCCTCGCGGTGAAGGGCACCGTGGCGCTGGCGGTGGTGCGCCAGGTGGGGGAGGCGATCGCCGGCAAGCCGGTGATCGACGCCTGCAACCCCATCGCCGATGCGGCGCCCGACCACGGCGTCTTGCACTTCTTCACCGGCCCGGGCGAGTCGCTGATGGAGATGCTGCAGAAGGCTTGTCCTGCGGCACACTTCGTCAAGGCCTTCAACTCGGTCGGGCACGCCTTGATGATCGATCCCGAGCTCGAGGGCGGTCCGCCGACCATGTTCGTGTGCGGCGACGACGCGACCGCCAAGGCCACCGTCTCGCGGCTGCTCGGCGAGGTCGGCTGGGACGCGGCCGACATGGGTGGCGTCCAGGCGGCACGCGCCATCGAACCCCTGTGCATGCTCTGGTGCATTCCGGGCTTCCTGCGCAACGACTGGGTGCACGCCTTCAAGTTGCTGCGCGCCAAGGCCTGACAGCGTCGTCTCCGGGTTTCACCGGCGTCTCGCCGTCCGGTGGCGTGGTGGTGTGCACGTCCCCGGCGTGGACAATGCGGACCCTGCCCCCCGTGACCACCGACCCCTCCACGTTGACCATCGGCCTGTCACCCTGCCCGAACGACACGTTCATGTTCCACGGGCTGCTCACCGGGCTGGTGCCGCTGGCCGACCTCTCGGTGCAGCCGCACTTGCTCGACATCGAGGAACTGAACCGGCGCGCCCTCGATCCGGCGCGTGCCCTCGCTGTCACCAAGCTCAGCGTGGCCGCCTACGGGCGGGTGCGCGACCGGTACGACTTGCTCGACAGCGGCGCGGCGATGGGATCGGGCTGCGGTCCCCTCGTGGTGCGCGGCCGCGAACGCAACGATCTCCCCGACCTTGCATCCCTGTCGCGCCGGAGGATCGCCATCCCAGGGGAACTCACCACCGCTGCGCTGCTCCTGCGCCTGCTCGGTCCGGCGGACGCCTTCGTGGTGCCGATGCGCTTCGATCTGGTGATGCCGGCCGTGCAGCGTGGGGCGGTCGACGCGGGCGTGATCATCCACGAGAGCCGTTTCACCTACGAGAACCACGGTCTCGTCGCGGTGGCCGACCTCGGGTCGCTGTGGGAGCTGCGCACCAAGATGCCGATCCCGCTCGGCGTGGTCGCCGCCCGGCGTGACCTCGGCTCCCGCACCCGGCTCGCCGTGAGCGCGGCACTGCGCGCCTCGATCGCGTTGGCCCGGCGGCAGCCGCACGTGTCGGCCGAGTTCGTGCGCCAGCACGCCCGCGAGCTGAGCGAGGACGTCTGCCGGCGGCACATCGACCTCTACGTCAACGACTGGAGCGAGTCGATGGGCCCGGTGGGGAGGCTCGCCATCCAGCAACTCCTCGAGGCGGGGGACTCGGTCGGCTAGCCGAAGGCCCGCGATCGCGGAGGCGATCGCCAACAACGTGGCTCGGAGCGTGTACGCTCGTTTCTCTCACACGTTCCGAGCCGAAGGCCCGCGATCGCGGAGGCGATCGCCGACAACATGGCTCGGAGACGGGCCCAGCCCTCTCATGGAAGCCCGTACGCTCGATTCTCCCGCGGGCTTTCGGGAGCGGATTTCGGGCCCGTGACCTTCGAGGTTGCAAAGCTACGGGTTTTCTCTATGAAGGGCGCCCGCGCGAGCCGGGTGAAGGACCTTTGCTCGGCGCCACAACCGCAAACTCGTCTCGGATCATGCGTCACTCCTTCTTCTCCGTCGCCGCCCTCCTCGTCCTCGCTGGCTGCTCGTCGTTGCCGACCGACATCGGTGGCTTGATGGGCTCGGTCACCGGCTTGACTGGACAAGTGTCCAAGTGGGCGGGCGCCCTGACCTCGGGCAACATCGCCGACGCTGCTCTCAAGCAGCTGGCGGGCTTCTCCGGCCAGGCCGGCAACCTCGGCTCGGCGCTGTCGTCGATGCTGGGTGGCAAGCAGGGCGAGATGCTCAGCCCGGACGCCAAGCAGGTCGCGGGCGAGGTGAAGGGCGGGCTCGACAAGATGAGCGGCCTCAAGCTCGAGGACCTGCTGAAGCTGGCGCAGCCGGCGCGGCAGGAGCAGGTCGACTCGTTCGTCGGCAGCAGCAAGCAGGTCACCGATCTGGCCAGCAAGCTGAAGTCGATGCTGGGCGGCTGAGCACCGCCTCCGCCGCAGCCTCTTGCGCGGCGGGTAGCATGGAGCGCAGCGCCGGTGACAGACCCGGCGCGACCTCCAATGCGCTCTCTCGGCATCGCCGGCGCGGTGTGCGCCGTGGGTTGGCTGCTCGTCCTACGCCTCGGGTTCGCCGCGGCACCACCACCGGCACCCACCGCCGCGCCACCGCCCGCGACCCTCGCGTCGGTGTGCCAGACGTTGGCGGCGCTGCACGTCTTCGTCGCCAACGACGGGCAATGGCCGGAGGCCGTGCGCTTCGCGGCGCATCGCGGCCCCCTGTCGCTGCATGCCTGCGACGGCGCCTTCGGCGTCGTGCTCGCTCGGCACGAGCCGGCGGGACGCCCGGCAGGCGAGGAGCCACCGCGAGCCGCGCTCGACGAGGCGCGACGCCTGCCGCACCGCGCTGACGTGGCGGCCGCGGCCCTGCGCTTCTCGTTCGAGGGCGCGCGCCCGGTTCGTCCGGTGGGGCATGACCGCGTCCCGACTCGCTTCCACTACCTGCGCGGCCGCGATCCGGCGCGCTGGCGCTCCGACGTGCCGGGCTACGAGCGCCTGTGCTACCCGCAGCTGTGGCAGGGCGTCGACCTCGTGCTGCACGGCGGCGCGCGCGGCGACTTCGAGTACGACCTGCGGCTGGCGCCGGGCGCCGACCTCGAGCGGGTGGCGATCCGCGTCGCCGGCGCATCGGCCCCGCTCTCGATCGACGGCGGCGACCTCTTGGTCCAGACGCCGATCGGCCCGCTGCGCCAGCCGCGCCCGCAGGCGTTCGCGTCGACGGCGGCCGGCGAACGACCCGTCGCCTGCTCGTACGAGATCCTCGGACCCGACCGCGTCGGCTTCCGCGTCGAAGGCCTCGATCGGGGCGCGGCGCTGCTGATCGACCCGCAGCTGCAGTATTCGACCTACTTCGGCGGCACGGCGTGGGACGAGGTCTTCGCCATGGTGGCCGACGCCGACAGCGTCGTGCTCGCCGGCCGCACCTTCGCCGCGGACTTTCCCACGCGCAACGCCCTGCAAGCGAACCTGGCCGGCGGCGCCGACGCGTTCGTGTTGCGCCTGCCTCTGACCGGCGGCGCGCCCGCCTACGCGACCTACCTCGGCGGCACGCTCGACGACGAGGCGCGTGCCGTGGCGCTGGACGCCGCGGGCGGTGCGGTCATCGCTGGTGCGACCTACTCGCCCGACTTCCCCGTGCGCCACGCCTTCCAGTCGACTCATGCCGGCCGCTTCGATGCGTACGTCGCGGTCCTGTCGCCCTCCGGCGCGTCGCTCCTCTACTCCACATACCTGGGCGGCAGCGGCGTCGAGGGCGTCGTCGGTCTCGCGCTCGACGCGACCGGCGCCGCGGTGGTGACCGGCGGCACCTCGTCGCTCGACTTTCCGGTCCGCAACGCCTTCCAAGCGGGCAACGCCGGCGGCTTCGACGCCTTCATCGCGCGCGTGCCGCTCACCGGCGTCCCACCGACTTCGAGCTCCTACCTGGGCGGCGCTGCCGACGACGGCGCGGTGGCGGTCGCGCTCGATGCCAACGGTGACGCGGTCGTCGCCGGCTGGACCAACTCGGGCGACTTCCCGACGCGCAACGCGTTCCAGAGCCAGCTCGGCGGCGCCGCCGACGCCTTCGTCAGCTGCTTGCCGCTGTCTGGCGGACCGCCGAGCTGCTCGACGTTCCTCGGCGGCAGCGCCGGCGACATCGCCTACGCCCTGGCACTCGATGCGAACGGCGCCGCGGTGGTCGCCGGCGGCACCTCGTCGCCGGACTTCCCGACGCGCAACGCCGCGCAGTCGGCGCTCGCCGGGGCGTCCGACGCGTTCGTGACGCGCTTGCCGCTGACGGGGGCGCCGCCCGTGGCGTCGACCTACCTGGGCGGTGGAGTCACCGAGACCGCGCTCGGTGTCGCGCTCGACGCCAGCGGTGCGGCGATCGTGACCGGCTGGACCTTCTCGCCGGACTTTCCGACGGTGGACCCGTGGCAGTCGACCTTGGCCGGCGGCGCCGACGTGTTCCTGACCCGCCTGCCAGCCGCTGGTTCGGCGCCGACCTACTCGACGTTCCTCGGCGGCGCGACCCTCGACAAGTCGTACGCCGTGGCGGTCGACGACCTGCAGCGAGCGATCGTGGTCGGACTCACCGACTCGGTGGCGTTCCCCACCGCGAACCCCTTCCAGGCGACGCTCGCTGGCTACTTCGACGTGTTCGTCACGCGTCTCGACCTGTTGCCGCGCGGCGCGTCCACCTTCGGCGCCTCCACGCCCGGGTGCGCCGGTCTCCTGCCGACGCTCGCGACGGGTAGTCCGCAGGTGGGGAACGGTGCCTTCGCCGTCGGTTGTGCTCGGGCACCGGCGGCGGTCAGTGGGGTCTTCGGCCTGAGCAGCGCGGCGCTGCCCGCGCCCATCGTGGTCCTCGGTGCCGAGCTCTGGATCGACCCGGCGGCGCCGGTGTTCGCGACCGCGATCGTCGGCAGTGCCGCCGACGGCACGGCGCGCGTGCCTCTGCCGATCCCGCCCGATCCGGGGCTGGCCGGCGCGCAGGTCTGCGTGCAGTGGTTCTGGCCCGACGCCTGTGCCATCGGCAGGACGTCCGCCACCAACGCGCTCCGGGTCGTGGTGCAGCCCTAGGAGTTCGCAGCGCGACCGCAGACCGGCCGCTTCGCGAATTCCTGCCAGACGCCCCGTAAGGTCGTCGCTACTCTCGTCGTCTGCAGCAACTCGGGGCGCGAGGATGCCACGGTGGCCCGCTGCGCCGCGCAACTGTCCATCTCTGCCACGTGCAAGCCGTCGTCCGATCCCAGCTCCAGCGCTTTCGCCGCCGCGTGCACCTGGCGACCTTCGCTGGCGGAACGAGCCGCGCCCTGGCGAGCTTGCTGTTGCTGGCGGCCGGTGCCCTCCTGATCGCTCGCCTGCTCTACGGGTGGCAGCCGGCGGTCCGACCGGCGTGGCTGTTCTTGTTGCTGCTGCCGGTCTCGTACGGCCTGTGGTACGCCAGGCGCGTCGCCCTGCCGCCGCTGACCCGCGTCGCCCACCTCGACCAGCGCCTGGGCCTCGGCGGACTCCTGCTGGCGCGCACCGAGACGGGAGCCGGCGGCTGGGACGAGCGGCTGCAGCGGGCGCTGCAGTCGGCGGGCGACCACATGCCGACGCTGCACTGGTCGTTGCTCGGGCGTCGTGTGCTGTGGCCCGGGCTCCTGTTCGCGGTGGTGTGCTGGCTGCCCGAGGCGGAGCCGGCGCCGGTCGCCAACCGCTCGATCGCGCAGGCGCTCTCCGACGTGCAGGCAGCCCTCGAGCTGGCGCGTCAGGAAGGTGTCATCCCCGACGAGAAGCTGGCCGAGTTGGCGCGTCGCGCCGAGGAGCTGCTGCGCGGCCACGAGAACGCCAAGGAGGCGGCGTGGTCGGACGTCGACGAGCTACGGGCGCGTCTCGAGCAGGCGGAGGTGATGCAGCGCGATGCGTTGCAGAAGACGGCGCACGCGGCCAAGGCGCTGCAGGAGGCGGCTCGCAACCCCGGGGCGCAGTCGCCGTCCGGCGCGGCGCCGGATCTCGACACGCAGATGCGCGAGCTCTTGCAGCACGCCGCGGCCGCCGGGCTGCTCGGCAAGCTGCCACAGGATGTCGACCCGTCGCAGGCCAGTCACGCCGGCGACGCCGAGGCGTTCGACAAGTTGGCGGCCGCGCTGGCCGAGTCCGTACTCGAGGAGGTGGAGGCGCACCCCGGGATGCTGGGCGAGGGCGGTGAGGATCTCGCCGAGCTCCTGCGCGGCATGCAGCCGGGCGGCGCAGGCGCTGACATCGGTGGGCGCGGTGGCGTCGACCGCGGACCCGGGCACGCGACGCTGGAGTTCGCCGAGCACTTCGACGGCGACACCAGCGCGCTCCAGGCGCACAAGCTGCCTCCGGGGCGGGTGCTGCCGCAGGACTGGGAGATCATGCAGACGCGCCGGATCGAGCCGGAGGTGGCGCCGACGCGCAACCAGGGTGCGGGCGGTGAGGCTGCCGGGGGTGCCGGCGAGGCTGCGTGGCGCCGCCGCCTGTCGCCGACCCACCGCGCCGTCGTGCACGAATTCTTCAGCAGCCGCCACGGCGACGCAGACAAGAAATGACCACGACCCTTCTCGACCCCGACCGCATCGCGCGCGGTCGCGACCTGCTCGAGCGCGCTCGCCGTGCACTCAACGCCACGCTCCTCGGCCAGGAGAAGATGATCGACCTGGTGCTGGTGGCGCTGTGCGCGCGCGGCCACGTGCTGCTCGAAGGGCTGCCGGGGTTGGGCAAGACCGAGCTGGTCAAGGCGCTCGGCCGCCTGCTGGCGCTGACTTTCCGGCGCGTGCAGTTCACCCCCGACCTGCTGCCGAGCGACGTCACCGGCGGCCTCGTGCTCGAGGAGCAGGACGGCCGTCGCACCTTCAGCTTTCGGCCCGGTCCGATCTTCGCCAATCTGGTCTTGGCCGACGAGGTCAACCGCGCTTCGCCGAAGACTCAGTCGGCGATGCTCGAGGCGATGCAGGAACGCCGGGTCACGGTGTTCGGAGAGACCCACGCGCTGCCGTCGCCGTTCTTCGTGCTGGCGACGCAGAATCCCATCGAACTCGAGGGCACCTACCCGCTGCCGGAAGCGCAGCTCGACCGCTTCCTGTTCAAGGTCGAGGTCCGCAACGTCGGAGCCGACGTGCTCGCGACCATCCTGCGCGAACGACGTCGCGGCGAGCCGCCGGCATCCGAGGCGGCGATGAGCGCCGCCGAACTCGACGAGCTGTTCGCGGTGGTCGACGCCGTGTATCTGCCCGACGCCGTCGCCGACTACATCGGCCGCCTGGTCGCGGCGAGCCAGCCCGACAGCCCTCTGTGTCCCGAGCGCGCGCGCGCTGCCATCCGCTTCGGCGCTTCGCCGCGCGCGGCCATCGCGCTGGCCGAGGCCGGGCGCGCCGTGGCGCTGCTGGCCGGCCGCCCCAACGTCGACTTCGCCGACGTCGACGCGGTGGCCGAGCCGGCGTTGGCGCACCGACTCGTCCTGCACCACGCCGCTCGGCTCGAAGGGCTGGCCCCCCCCGCGGTCGTGCGCGAGTTGCTCGAAGCGACGCCGAAGGTCGGCAAGCCCTTGCCGCGGGAGTTGCGCGGATGAGATTCCGGCGTGGGGGGAACGGCGCGCGCGCGGGCGTGCTGCTGGTCGCGGCGTTGGCCGGCGCCGGCACGCCGTCGGCTGCGCAGGACCGGACGTTGCTGTCGGCGGCCTACGCCGGGCAGCCGCGCGAGCAGCAGGTCGAGGTGGAACTCACGCCGGTCTTGGCGTCGCACGGGCGCCAGGGACCGGTGGGGTGGGTCACCTGCCGCGTGCACAACCCCGACCAGCGCGCCCACGAGGTCAGCATCGCCCTGACCACCTTCGCCCAGCGGGTCCGGGTCCAGGACCGCCTGACGCTGGCGCCTGGCGAGCGCGCGCTCCGGCACTACCCGGCGTTCCGCTCGCGCCAGTTCCCGTCGGTCGTGGTGCACACCGACTCCGGACCGGGCGCGCGTTCCAACGTGCTGGGTGCCGGCAAGAGCTCGGTCAGCCTGCTGTTGATCACGTCACGTCCTGGCGCCGCCAGCGTGCTGGAGGGCGACCTCGCACGGCGCGACATCGTCGTCGAGAGAACGCCAGGCCGCCGCGCGACGCGCAGCAGCGCCACTCCCATCGACGTGGTCGCCGTCCGCTCGGACGACCTCCCCGATACGTGGACGTGCCTGGCCGGCTTCGACGCCGTCCTCGTCGATGGCCGCAGCGTGCCGTCGCTGGCCGGCCAACAGGCGTTGCTCGACCTCGTCGCGACCGGCGGCGTCGTCCTCGTGGCCGCCTGGCAGGGACTGAGTCCGGGCCCGCTGCGCGCGGCGTGTGCCGGCGAAGCGGCTGGCTTCGGCCGCGGCCGCCTACTGCCGGCGACGGCCGATCCGGAGGGGGTGCTCGACACCGAAGCGGGGGCCGTGCTGGCGACGGTCTGCGTCGCGGCGGCGGCGCGCCAGACCAGCGGGCCGGTGGCCGACGCGATGGACGAACGCCTGCGGATCCCCGGGCTCGGTCGGGCGCCGGTGGTCGCGTTCTTCGCGCTGCTCGCCCTGTTCGTGGTGCTGGCCGGTCCCGTCAACTGGTTCCTGTGCCGGCGCGCGCGCCGGCCTCTCCTGTTCGCCGTGACCCTGCCGTTGCTCGGTTTCGGCTTCACCGGCGCGATCCTGGCGTGGGGCATCCTGGCCGAGGGCCTGGGCGTGCGCGGCACCGTGCGTTCGGTGACCTGGCTCGACCAGCGCCAGCACGTCGGCGCGAGCCAGGCGGGGATGTCGCTGTTCGCGGGGCTGACGCCCGACGCGCTCGTGCCGGCGCCGGGCACCCTCACCTACACCTCGGCGATCGCCGACGACTGGAGCGCGCGCACCCCGCACCGCTTCCTCCTCGACGTCGCGGACGGAGGCAAGCTCGACGGTTCGTTGCTGCCGGCGCGCTACGAGACGCACGTGGTGACGGCCTCGTGCCGGCGCGTGCGCGAGCGCCTGCGTTTCCGCCGACTCGGCGACGGCAGTCTCGAGGTGTTGTGCGGTCCCGGGTTGGTTCCGGCGGCACCCGGGGTGGTGGTCTGCGATCACACGGGCAAGCTGTGGTCCGGATCGCCGAGCGGCGAGCGCACCGTGTTGCAGCCCTGCGCCGCCGACGCGGCGCGCCAGTTCGTGAGTGCCGCCGCCGAGCGCTTCAATGCGCACGAGCTGATGGCGTCCGTCGATGGGCGCCCTCGGCGTCGTCCCGACGGCGCCTGGACCAGCGATGTCGACCTGCCGGTCCGGATCACGCCGGGCAGCTACGTCGCGTGGGCGTCGGAGAACGCCGCCGTCGATTCCCTGGGCCTGCAGGTGGACTGGGAAGACGCACGCCACCTGGTGTTCGGCCTGCTGGCCGCGGAGGACTTCGTTGACTGAGGCCATGCTCGAGGTCCGCGATCTGGTGCGCACCTACGGCAAGGTGTGCGCGGTCGATCGGTTGTCGTTCGCGATGCCGCGCGGCCAGGTGTGGGGTTTCATCGGTCCCAACGGTGCCGGCAAGACGACGACCATGCGCATCGCCGCCACGCTCGACCTGCCCGATTCCGGCGATGCCGTCGTCGATGGCATGTCGGCCCTGGTCGAGCCGCGCGAGGTGCGACGGCGCGTCGGTTTCATGGCCGACCAGTTCGCTCCGTACCCCAACCTGACGGTGCGGCCCTACCTCGACTTCTTCGCCCGCGCCTACGGTCTCTCCGGCCGCCGGCGCGTGCGTACCGTCGACGCGGTGGTCGGGTTCTGCGGGCTGCAGGAGTTCGAGGCGCGGCCGACGACCGGGCTGTCGAAGGGCATGGGCCAGCGCTTGCACCTGGCCAAGACCCTGCTGCACGACCCCAAGCTGCTGATCCTCGACGAGCCGACCGCCGGGCTCGACCCGCGCGCGCGCATCGAGTTCCGGTCGCTGCTCGGCGAACTCGCGGCCGCCGGCAAGAGCGTGCTCATCTCCTCGCACATCCTCTCCGAGCTGCAGGAGGCTTGCGACGGGGTGGTCGTGCTCGAGCGCGGCCGGATCGTGGTGGCGGGCTCGATCGCCGAGGTGGCGCGCGGGCTGCGCGCACACCGCACGGTGCGCGTGCGCCTGCTCGGTCCCGGCGAGGCGGCGGAGCAGTTCTTCCTCACCCAGCCGTCGGTCGAGCGGGTGAGCACCGCTGGTTCCGAGGTGGCGTTCGACTACACCGGCGACGACGACGGCCTGGCGACCATGCTCGGGCGCGCCCTGGCGCAGGGGCTGCGCGTGGTCGAGTTCCGCCTCGAAGCGGCGAACCTCGAGGACATCTTCTTGCAGATGACGAAGGGGCGACTGCAGTGAGCGAGATTCCCGGCGAAGCCGTACCAGCCGACGTGGCGCCGAGCGGCCACGACCACCTGCCGTTCGCCGAGAGGGTGTCGGACCGCGTCAACCCGATCTTCTTGCGCGAGATGCAGCAGGCGTTCAACGCCCGCTCGTTCCTCGGCGTGATCGGCGTGGTCCTCGCTGCCATCTTGCTCATCGGCTTGATGGTGGCGCTCGGTGCCGACCGCGCCTTCGAGGGCGGCCGCCAGGTCTTCATCCCGGTGATGATGGTGCTGGTCCCGGTGATGACGATGGTTCTGCCGATGCAGGCGTTCAACTCGATGCAGCACGAGCTGCGCGAGGGCGCGGTCGACCAGCTGCTGATGTCGGAGCTGACGCCGGGCCGCATCGTGCGCGGCAAGATGATGGCCGCGGGTCTGCTGGCGCTGATCTTCGTCGCGGTGTTCGCGCCGATGCTGGCGGTCACCTACCTGCTGCGTGGCATCGACGTCGGCACCATCGTCATCTGCATCGGCTTCACCCTGCTGTTCGCGCTGGCTGCGTCCTCGGTCGGCATCGCCATGGGTGCGGTCACGTTGATCAAACCGTTGCAGCACCTGGCGCGCCTGGGAGTGTCGCTGGCGCTCGCCGGCCTGACCATCGGCGTGATGGGCAGCCTGTACCAGGTGGTGCGCGAGCTGTCGGGCATGCGCAGCAGCGACGTCGAGGGCATGATCGCGACCGCGGCGGCGCTGGTGGTGGGCATCGTGCTCATGAACCTCGTGGCCGCGGCGGTGCTGACGCACCCGTACGAGAACCGTTCGACCTCGTTCCGCGTGTTCCCGTTCGCGGTGACCGGCATCGCCTACGCCATGGCGTGGTGGCTGGCGCCGCGCGACGTGCCGGAATTCGCGGCGGTGTGGACCTTGGTCGCCAGCGCCGGCGCGGTCCCCTTCTACCTCGGTGCCCTCACCGAGGAACGCACCTTGTCGCCGCGCGTGCGGACGTTGGTGCCGAAGAACCGCCTGTTGGCGCTCCTCAGCGTGCCGTTCCTGCCGGGGAGCGACCGCGGCCTGTGGTTCGTCCTGCTGTTTCTGGCCACGCTCGGCGCGTCCTTCCTCGCGGCCAGCGTCGTGCCGACGCTCGTCGTTCCGGATGTCGTCGCCTTCGCTGCTGCCGGCGCACTGAACTACGTCTGGATATGGGCGTGCGTGCTGCGCTGGGCGAGGGGGCAGGCGCGAGGCCAGCGCGCCAGGATCCGCGCCCTCGCTGTCACGCTCGCGCTCCTGGCGCTCGCCTGCGCCGGCCCCGCGATCTACGACCTCGCCGCCTCCGGCGAGGTGGACACCTGGGGGTGGCACCACCTGCTCAACCCGTTCTTCACCATGGGCTCGGAGTTCCGCCGGCACATCTTGGGCTCGGGCTCCGGCGACGGCCGCTGGTGGGAGATTCTCACCGCGTTGGCGAGCATCTCGGCGGTGCTGCTCCTGCTGCGCGCGCCGGGGCTCGTGCGCGGCGTGCGTGAGGTGCTGGAGGCGTCGCGTGCCCGTCGCGGCTGATCCCGCTGCCGGTCTGTGGCGCCTGAGCTGGCCGCGACAGCCGGCGTCGGGGCAGGCCGGCACGCGCCTGGGCCGCGCGGCCGGCGCCTCGCTCGAGTTCCTCGACACGCGCGACTACGTCGTCGGCGACGACCTGCGTCACGTCGATTGGCGCGCCTACGCGCGCACCGACCAGCTGCGCGTGCGCCTGTTCCGCGAGGAAGTGGCGCCGGCGCTGGACGTGGTGCTCGACACCTCGGCATCGATGGCGGTGACCGCGGCGAAGGCGGCGGCCACCGACGCGCTGCGTGCCGCCTTCGTGTTCTGGGGCGAGCGCGGCGGCGCGCGGCCGCGGGTGTACGAGACCCCGGACCTCGCACCGCGAACGCCGTTGCGCCGCGACGGGGTGCGCGTGGTCCTGTCGGACTTCCTGCGCCCCGACGATCCGCAGCCGACCATCACGCGCCTGGCCACCGGCGCGGCCTTGTTGGTGGTGGTGCAGGTGCTCGACCCTTGGGAGCTGGCGCCGACGGCCGACGGTGCCCTGGCCCTCGTCGACTGCGAGAGCAGCCAGCGCGTCGAGCTGGTGCTCGACGAGGCGGCGGTCGCGCGCTACCGCGAACGCCTCGCCCGCCTGTGCGCCGGCCTCGTCACGGCGACGCGGCGCGTCGGCGGCCGTTGCGCCACGCTGGCGGCGGCGCCGCTCGCCGAGATGTGCCGCGGCGGGCTCTTGCCGGCCGCCATCGTGGAGGCCGCATGATGGGATGCCTGGAAGGCGAACGCCCGGCATCGCGGTGCGGGGCCAGGAGGACCTGAAGGATGTCGTTCGCCGCTCCGTTCGCTCTGTTCGCCCTGCTGGCGGTGCCGGTGGTCCTGGCGCTGCACCTCTTCCGCCGCCGCTACCAGCCGCGTCGTGTCGCCGGAGTGTTCTTGTTCGCGCCCGACGCCATGACCGCCCGTGCCGGCCGCACGCGCACGCCGCTGGTGCGCTCGCCGTCGCTCTGGCTGGAGCTCGCCGCGGCGGCGGCGCTGGCGCTGTGGCTGGCCGGCCCGCGCCTGTTCGCGTTCGGCGAGCCGACGCACCTGGTCGTCGTGCTCGACGACTCGGCGTCCATGGCGGCGCGGGGACGCGATGGGGCGACTTTCGCCGAGCGTGCCCGCCGCGCGGTGAGAGCTGCCGCCACAGCCGCCGGGCGCGACGCCGTGGTCACCCTGGTCAGGAGCGGTCCGCGGCCGACGGTGTGGCTCGGCCCGCGCGCGCCGATGGCGACGCTGGACCACACACTCGCTGCCTACGCGCCGAAGCGGACGCACCACGACGTCGAGGCGGCGCTCGGCCTGGCGCGGGAGCTGGGCGGCCGGGACGCAACCCTCTTGTTCGTCACCGACGGCGAAGCCGAGTCGCCGCCGCGTGGTTTCGCCCAGCGCTCGGTGGGCGAGCCGCTCGCGAACGCCGCCATCGCCCATGCGCGACGGGTGCGCCGCGACGGCGGCGAGCGCCTGTTCGTCGACTTGCTGGCCTTCGCGCCGGCGACGATGTCGACCGAGCTCACCGTGCGCGAGGTCGGGACGGACGCGGTCGTGGCGACCCGCCGCGTCGAGCTGGCGAACGGCAAGGTGGCACGCTTCGAGCTCGACCTGCCGGCGAGCGACGCCGCGCTCGAGGTGCGCCTCGGCGAGGATGCCCTCGCCCTCGACAGCAGCTGCCTGCTGCTCGCCGAGCCGGTGCGCCGGGTGCGCATCGGGGTGCGTCTGCCGGCGGAGGCGGCGCGCGCTCTCGAGCTCGGGCACGCCGTACGCGCGCTCGGTGAGACGGTCGCGCTGGCCGTGGGCGACGACGCCGACCTCCTGGTGCGCGACGCGTCGGGCACCGCGGCGGGCGCCGAGGCCGTGGTCGAGGTGGTCGTCGCGCCGGGTGCCGAGCCGGTCGAGGCGTGGGTCGGTCCCTTCCTCCTCGACAAACGCCACCCACTGTTGCGCGGCATCAGCCTGGAAGGCGTCGTCTGGAGTGCCGGGCAGCCGGCGGCGCCTGGCCGCGGCTTGGTGTTCGCGGGCGAGCGGGCGCTGCTGGCGGAGGAGCACCTCGATGGCGAGCGTCTGCGCGTCACGCTGGACCTGGCGCCGG
Source organism: Planctomycetota bacterium (assembly GCA_041398565.1). Taxonomy (GTDB): domain Bacteria; phylum Planctomycetota; class UBA1135; order UBA1135; family UBA2386; genus DATGPD01. The sequence continues at coordinate 442,127 of JAWKUN010000003.1, forward strand.
CGCGCAGCAACCTCACGACGTCGCCGGACTGGCCCATCCTGCTGAGCAACCTGGTGGCCGCGGCGCGCGCGCGCCTTGCGGGCGCTGCGCAGGTGAACGTGCGCTTGGGCGATGCCATCACCTGGCGGCGCCGCCGCGCCGACGAGGGTCAAGACCTGCGCCTGCTCGGGCCGAGCGGTGCCGCGAGCCTCGGAGTCGGTTCGCGGGTCGTGACCTTCGAGCCCGTCGAGGCGGGTGAGCACCGCCTCCTGCGCGGCGACGAAGAGCAGCAGCGCTTCGCCGTCAACTTCGTCGACGCGCGCGAGTCCGACCTGCGCACCTGTGCCGCCGTCGAGCTGGCGGCCGAGCCGCTGCCCGTGGCAGACGTGGAGGCGAAGGCGCGCGCCGAGGTGCGCGGCGAGCGCGAGCGGCAGGCCCTGGCCTTGTTGCTGCTGCTTCTCGTAGCCCTCGATTGGTTGGTCTTGGCGCCGCGCACCGGCGCGGAGGCGCGCGCGTGATGGGCTGCAAGTGCTGCGAATCCTCGCGCCCCGCGCGAGTTCGGCGATGTCGTTCCGCTGCCAGGGCGCTGGGCTCGCCCGCTTCCAGCGGCACCGGAAGCCTCGGCAACAAAGGGGCCGGGGCACCTCCTGGTCGGCGCGAAGCGCCGACCGCAACCAAGCCTCTGGTTGCGGCCCTGGCTCCGATCGGCTTCTCGCATCCCGAGGCGTTCCTGCTGCCGGTCGTGGTGCTGTTGCTCCTGCGCCGCGGCGCGTGGCACGGCAGCCGCGTGGTGGTGGTGCTCCGTCTGGCCCTGCTGTTGGCGTTGGCCGGCGTGTTGGCCGATCCGGTGCTGCCGTTGGGGCAGCCGGGCCGCGACTTCGTCTTCGTCGTCGACCGCTCGCGGTCGATGCCCGGCGATGCGATGGCGGCCGTCGACGAGCTGGCGCGCCAGGTGCTCGCGCAGCGTCGGCCCGGCGACCGCATCGGCATGGTGACCTTCGCGCGCGACGCGGCGGTCGAAGCGGCACCGAGCGAGACGTGGGCATTCACGCCGCCCGCCCGCACCCTCGACGTCGACGGCACCGACCTGGGGCGCGGGCTGCAGAAGGCCCTGGCCTTGGTGTCGCCCGGACGCCGCGCGACGCTGCTCTTGGTCAGCGACGGCGAGAACACCGGCGCCGACGCCGCGGACGTGGCGCGCGCCGCGCTGCGCGCGGGCGTGCGCATCGACGCCAAGGTGGTGCGGCGTGCGGGCGGCCTCGACGTCGCGGTCGAGGACGTCGCCGCACCCGGCGAGGTCGCGAGTGGCGAGCCGTTCCAGTTCTCGGCGTTCGTGCGTGCCGACGTCGCCGGCGAGGTGCCGGTGCGCTTGCTGCGCGACGGCGTCGTCCTGGCCGAAGGCCGCCGGCATCTGCAGGCAGGGCGCAACCGGATCGCCTTCCGCGATCGGCTGCAGGAACCGGGCGTGCACGCTTACGAGGTCGAGGTCGACGCCGTCGAGGACCGCGTGCCGGAGAACAACCGGGCCCGTGCCGTCGTACGAGTGACCGGCCCGTTCCGCGTGCTGTGCGTGACGCCCGGCGGACGCCAGGATCGTCTGACGCGCGCGCTCACCGGCGCCGGCGTCGCCGTGGTCGTGAGCGCCGCCGGCTCGGCGCCGCTCACCCTCGACGCGCTCGACGGTTTCGGAGCGGTCGTGCTCGAGGACGTGCCCGCGGAAGACCTGCCGGCCGGCGCGATGCGCGCGCTGGCGGCGTGGGTGCGCGACCTCGGCGGTGGCTTGCTGATGACCGGTGGCGGCGCGTCGTTCGGTCCCGGCGGCTACCACCATTCGCCGGTCGAAGACGTGTTGCCGGTGACCATGGAGATCCGCCAGGAGCAGCGCAAGCACGCGCTCGCCATGGCCGTCGCGCTCGACCGGTCGGGCTCGATGGCGATGGCCGCGGCCGACGGCACCACCAAGATGGAGCTCGCCGACCGCGGCACCTGCGCGGCCATCGAGCTCTTGGGACGGGCCGACGCGGTGGCGGTGATCGCCGTCGACTCGGCGCCGCACGTCGTGTTGCCGATGGGACCTGTCGCCGACAAGCCGGCGATCCTCGACCGGGTGATGCGCATCGAGTCGATGGGCGGCGGCATCTACGTCGGCGCCGCGCTCCATGCCGCGGCCAACGAACTGCTCGCTGCCACTCAGGGGACGAAGCACATCGTGCTCTTCGCCGATGCCGCCGATTCGGAGGAGCCCGGCGACTACGCGACCTTCGTTCCCAAGCTGGCGCGCGCGGGCGTCACCGTGTCGGTGATCGGCCTCGGCAGCAAGACCGACAGCGACGCCGCGCTGCTCGAGGACATCGCCACGCTCGGCAAGGGCCGCTGCTTCTTCGTCACCGACGCGACCGAGCTGCCGCGCGTGTTCGCGCAGGAGACCATCCAGGTGGCGCGCTCGTCGCTGGTCGAGGAGCCGACGGGCGTGTCCGTGCTGCCCGACGTGCTGGCGCTCGGCGCGCTGGCCGGCACGACGTTCTCCGACGTCGGCGGCTACTCCATCGCTTACCTGAAGGAACGCGGGCAGGTGGGCTTGGTGACCGACGACGAGCAGAAGGCACCGCTGTTCGCGTTCTGGCAGAGCGGGCTCGGGCGCGCGGCCGCGTTCCTCGGCGAGGTGGACGGCAGGCTGAGTGGTCCGCTCGGCGCGTGGAGCGGGTTCGCCGGCTTCTTCGCCACCACGGTGCGCTGGCTGGCGGGCGCGTCGGCGAACGAGCGCGTGTTCGCCGAACTCGGGCGCCGCGGTCACGAGGGCGTTCTGTCGGTGGAGGTCGAGGCTGGCCAGGAAGCGCTCCTCGGCAAGCTGCGGGCGCACGTGCTCGGGGCCGATGGCCGTCCGTTCGAGGTGACCCTCGTGCGCACCGACGATCGCCGGCTGGAAGCGCGCTTTGCCCTGGCGGCGGAAGGCGTGTACCGCGCCGGGATCGAGATCGAGGGCAGCGGCGAAGTCGCGCGCGTGGCGCCGATCACCCTGCCCTACTCGCCCGAGTTCGAGCGCCGACTCGACCCCGACGCTGGCGCCCGGGAACTCGGACGCCTGACCGGGATCGCCGAGGGCCGCGTCGATCCGCCCGCAGCGGAGCTGTTCGCCGGGGACCGCGACAGCCGCGGCGCGCGCTCGTTGGCGGCACTCCTCGCCTGGTTGGCGCTGGGCCTGTTCGTGCTCGAGATCGCCGTGCGGCGGCTGGCGTTGTCGCTGCCGCGATGGCCACGCCGCGGACGGCTGCGCCGGTCGGCCAGAGACGAGGCGGCGGCCAGCGCGGCACCCGCGGCGGTGCCGGCGACGCCTGCCGTGGCGGCGACACCGGCACCGAGCGTGCGGCCGCAGCCCCCGCCCGAGGACATCGGCGGCATCCTGGCCCGAAGCAAGGCTCGCACCGACCGCCGCCTCGAGCGCTGAGGCGGCGCCGGCTACCCGAGCCGCGGCCTGGCCGCGATGCCGGCCGTGCGGTTCGGTGCCGCCGACGGTGGCCGTCCATCCGGTAGGCCGTGGCGAAACCGGCGGTGCGTGGCAAACTAGCGGTCTCGAGGGTTCGTGCGCGCGGCGAGGCGTCGCGGCACGGGCAGGCCAAGGCCATGCGAAACAAGAAGCTGTTGCTCACCACCGACCTGTCCGACGAAGCGCTGCGGCCGCTCGCCGGGTTGCGCGAGCTGGCCGAAGGGCGTGGCCTGGCGATCACGTTGCTGCACGTCGTGCCCGTGCTCGCGGTCGCGCCGCCAGGTGGGCCGCGCGCGCCGGCGATCCGTCCGGCCGACCTCGAGGGCGAGAAGACCAGGGCGCGCGCAGCGCTGGAGAGCATCAAGAAGCAACTCGCCGGGCTCGACGTGACGGTCGACGTCGTCGACGCGCAGGACGTGGCCGCCGCCATCTGTGCCTACGCCGAGGAGAAGGGCATGGACTTGATCGCGATGTCGACGCACGGGCGCACGGGCTTCCGCCGCCTGATGCTCGGCAGCGTGGCCGAGCACGTGCTGCGCCACTCGCCGGTGCCGGTGTTGGTCTATCCGCGCAAGGAGTGACGGTCGGGCCGCGCCCGGGCGGAACCGACGGGTTGGCGTGCCGGCGCTGCGCCTGTTGAGACCGTGCTCGCCGGTGCCGGCGCGAGGCGTCAGGCACACGTCGCCGACCGGCTCGCCAGGAGCGTTGCTGCACACCCTGCGTGCCGACAACGCAGCGTCGACCACAGCGGACCCTGGTGGACAGCGCTTGGTCGACAGCGCTTGGTGGATAGCAGCGCGGAGTTCCGCTGCGACCTGTGAGGCGCGCTCGGCCGACCCTCAGGCGACGGGTCGGTCGAGCTGACGCGACAGCTTGACGAGTGCGCGGCTCAGGATCTGGCGCACCGAGGACTCGGCGCGGCCGACCTGGGCGGCGATCGTCGCGGTGGGCAGGCCGACCACGCGGGCGAGTGCCAGGACCTCCCGCTCGAGCTCGGGCAGGGCGTCGAAGGCGCGTTCGACCGCGGCCGCCAACTCGTGCGCCTGGGCCACTTGGCTGGGCGAGGACATGCGCGCTTCGATGGCGAAGACCTCGTGCGCTTCCGGCGGCAGCTCGCGCGCGACGTCGCGTCGCTGCGCGCCGAGTTCGCGCGCACGCATCCGCACCTTGTTCAAGGCCGTCGTGAACAGGTAGGCTCGGAACTCCGGTTCGGTCGCGAACGAGAGGCGCGACTCGCGCACCAGGATCTCGCGGCACACCGACTGCACCAGGTCCGACACCGAGTCGTGGTCGCGTACCGCTGCCGTGCAGCGCAGGCGAATGAACGCACGCAGCCGGGCCAGGTAGGCCGCGAGAAGCTGTCCGACCGCGGTCTCGTCGCCGGTGCTGGCGCGCCGGATGGCGTCGGTGGACGGTTCCGGTCGACCTTCGGGCATGGTGGGGAGGCTACCCGGCTCGATGGGCGCCGACGAGCCCTGCGGGCTTGCGTCGGGATGGCGCGTCATCCCTTCACGACGCCTTGCTCGTCGATCGCCCGCGCGATCGACGAGCAACGTGGCGCTTCGCTTCAGCGGGGCTTCCGTTCAGGAACGAAGCACCAGGCGCAACGCGTTCGACCAGTCGACGCCGAGCGGCAGGGAACTCGGGCCGGCGACGGCTTGCACCATGAGACGGGCGTTCTCCAGACCCGCACCGCTGGGGATGGGCAAGCTCAGGCTGCCACCCGCCAGGGCGAGTACGACGAACGGAGACGCCACGTCGACCCAGAGGGCGCAGCCGGGCCCGGGCAGGCGCACCGGCGACGGCGATGGCAGCCCGAGCATGGCCGCGGACAGCGGCGCGGTGCTGTCGAGCTGGAGCTGCAGCGTCTGGCCGATGGTGGGCTCGTTGGCGGTCAGGTGCGGCGGTGCGCCGTCGGCGCAGCCGACCCCCTGTCGGTGCGCCGCGGCGCCGAAGGAGGTGACGTAGGGCTCGCGGCCTTCGTAGGCGTTGTTGCCCGTGTAGAACAGGATCCCGTTCGTGGCGACGCCGGTAGGGACCGACGCCAGTTCGGTCGGCGTCAGTGCCAGCGTGCCGGCGCCGGTGCCATCGGTGGTGACGACGCCGGCGTTGTAGACGAGCAACGCCCTCGATTCGGTGGCCTGGGTCAAGGAGGTGCCGCTCGGCGCCCCGACACCGGACAGGGCCGGCCCGATCGGTAGGGTGCCGGCGGCGGTGCCGTCGGTCCGCCACAGTCCGGAACGCGTGCTGGACGACCCGGCGAGGATGCCGATGTCGCCGAACGCCAGCACGCGGATGCCCGTGCTGAACGTCGGCAGCAGGATCTCGGTCCCGCCCGGCGTGCCGTCGGTCGCCAGGGTTTCGGAGGGCAGCGAGAAGACCAGGCGGCTGCCCACCCGGGCGGGCGGTGACACCGTGAACGGCGATCGCTGCGCCGTGTGCAGCGCGACGGTGCCTGCAGTGGTGCCGTCGCTGGCGAAGATCTGCCCGTTCGTGGAAGCGCCGTAGATCAGGCGGCCGCCGATCACACCGATGATGTCCACCTCGAAGAACGTCGGCGGGCTCTGCGTGAAGAAGGGCTTGGTGCCGAGCGCCGTGCCGTCGGTGGTCCAGATCGTGTTGCGGCGGGTGCTCGATGCATCCGGGCGGGCGAAGTACACCAGGCCCGGGCCGCCGGCGACGAAGTCGCCGCCGGTGAAGGGCGCGAACTGCACCGTGCCGGCCGCGGTGCCGTCGGAAGACCACAAGCCGGTCGACGTGCTGAACACGATGTGGTCGGCGTCGAGCAGCGCCGCCGGCGAGACGTTTTCGCCGGGCTGGATCAAGGCCGATTGCGGCAGCACCGTGGCTGTGCGAGCGACGGTGCCGTCGGTGAAGGCGACGCTCGTGTTGTCGGACAGCAGCAGACCCAAGGGCAGCTCGCCGAGCCGGCGGTAGGCAGTCATCGGCAAGACCGACGTTCCCGCTGCGGTGCCGTCGCTCGAGTAGATCCGCCGCGCCGTGCCGTCGTCGGCGAGGAAGATCGCGCGCCCGCCGAAGCTGTCCACGAAGTAGGGGGTCGAACTCTCGTTGGCACCCCGGGTCTCGATGTCGGCGAGCAGATGCGTCGCGGCGACGGTGCCGTCGGTGATCCAGGGCTCGATGCCCTCGGCCGTGGAGTTGGCCGCGAACACGGCCTGGCCACCACCGGTCACCGCGATGCCCGAGCCGAGGGCGTTCGTGCTCAACGCGAACGTCCCCGCCGCCGTGCCGTCGCTGATGATGAGCTGCTTGATGAAGTCGCTCGGGAACCGCGAGGTCATGAACATGACGCGCTGACCGAGCGCGGTGAGCGACGTGAAGCCGGAGTAGGTGCTCGGCACCGTGTCGATGACGAGGGTTCCGGCCGCGGTGCCGTCCGAGAACGCCAGGTCGATGCCGGACGCGGTCGCGGCAATGAAATAGACACCTCCCGGCACCGGCGTCATCTGGCTCGGCGCGGACCCGATGGAGCCCGTGTAGATGTCGGCGACCATCTGCGTGCCGGCGGCCGTACCGTCGCTGATCCACAGTTCGTCACCGATGGCCAGGCTGCCCAGGGCTCCGAAGAGGAAGCGGCCGCCGCCGATCGGCGTGAAGTCGTGCGGGTTCGAGCCCGTCGCCCCCGGGAAGATGTCGACCACGAGTTGCAGGCTGCCGGGGGTGCCGTCGGTCGACCACATCTCGTAGCCGTGCACGCCGTCGTCGCCGCTCAGGTAGGCCAGGCCGCCCATGACCAGCGGGGTCACCAGGGTCGCGCCGTGGCCGGACCCGGGGTTGAGGTCGCCGAGCATCACCGTGCCGGCGGTGGTTCCGTCGGACGCCCACCACTCGTAGCCGTGCGGTCCGTCGTTGGCGAAGAACACGACGCGGCTTCCCAGGCGGGTCATGCGGGTGATCGCCGACGTGCCAGGGCCCGGCAGGATGTCGGCCACCAGGCGCGCATCGCCGGCGTTGCCCTGGCTGACCCAGAGTTCGATGCCGTGGGCGGCGTCGGTCGCCGTGAAGTAGATGTCGGCGCCGACGTCCAACATCTGCTGTGGGGTGACGCCGGCCGGCAGGAGCCTCACCGGTGCCTGCCCCGGGCCGGCGACCCTGAACAGAGTCGAACCCGTGGCGGTGTTGGCGAAGAACACGACGCCGTTCTGGAACGGGGTGAGGGAGCGTGGGTTGGAGGCGTCCGGTCCTGGCCAGACATCGGCCTCCAGCACCGGAGTCGAGCCCGCGTACCGCCACAGCTCGAGGCCGAAGGGGCGGGTGTGCGCGGCGAACCAGACGCTGCCGCCGCTCTGCGTGAATTCGCGCGCCGACGACCCCACGGTCGAGCCCGTGGGCGTCTGGTTGAGGTCGGCGAGCACGGTTCCCTGCGCGGTGAGGGGAGCCATCAGCAGGAGGAAGGCCGGCAGTCGAGCGAGGCTGGAAGGTCGTTGCATCGGCGGAGGTCGAGGGGACAGATTCGGTTGGAGTCGCAGAGGCAACGGCGGGCGCGACCTCGTCTTCCGATCGGAAATCCTACAAGTGCTCCGGCCCGAGCCGGTTCTCCGCGATGCCGGCGGCTCGAGATGCGACGCGGTCGCGGTGGCTGCGCCTGTGGCTGGACTGGGGGGCGAGGCTCGGGCTCGTGCCCGTGCCACGGCTGGTTCGTGCCGCGGGTGCGGGCGGGCAGCGTGCCTGCGGTCGGGGTCGGTCGGAAGGCTGTGCCCTGACCGCCGCCCAGGCGCCCGAGAGCCGATGTGTGTCGACTGCCGCTCGGAGTACCCTCGGGGCCCCTACGGCCTCCGGCCCGGTGCCGCTGTGCGCACCTTCGACCCCATGCCCGACTCTCCGTCGTCCACGAGCGACGCCGACCGCGTCGACGCGATCCTCGCCGTTTGCTTCGAGCAGCCGGCGACGGAGTGGGAGTCGGCCGTCGCGGCAGCGTGCGCCGCCCACCCCGACCTGGCCCCCCACCTGCTCCGTCGTGCCGAGTGTCTGCGCGCGGCCGGTCTGCTCGGTGACACGCCCGCGCCGCGCGACCGGGTCGCCACCTACCGCCTCCTGGAGCCGCTCGGGAGCGGCGGCATGGGCATCGTCTACGCCGCGCAGGACGTGCGCGACGGCACCGAGGTGGCGCTCAAGGTGGTGCGCGACCAGCAGTTCTCGATTCCGGCGGCGCGCGCGCGTTTCGACCGCGAGATCGCCACGGTCCGCGCGCTGTCGCATCCCAACATCGTGCGCGTGCTCGACGCCGGCACCTGCGACGGTGTGCCCTACATCGCCATGGAGCGGTTGCACGGAGTCTCGTTGGCCGAGCTGTTGGTGATGTCGGCACCCGCGCGCGTCGAGACGCTCACCGCCGAGGACGCCCGGCGTGCCTTGCTGCGGCGAGGGACGCCGACGCCGCGGGCGCTGGACCGCCTCGTGGGTTCGTGGCCCGAGATGTGTCTCTCGATCCTGGCCGATGTGGCGGACGGTCTCGCGCACGCGCACCGCCACGGCGTCGTGCACCGCGACGTCAAGCCGTCGAACATCATCCTGACCTTCGACGGGCGGGTCATCCTGCTCGACTTCGGGCTGGCGTCGCGGGTCGGCGACCCTCGCTTGACCCGCTCCGGGGCCCAGCTCGGCTCGTTGCCCTACATGGCGCCGGAACAGGTGCGCGGCGGGGCCGTGGACGCCCGCACCGATGTGTACGGCCTCGGGGTGACGCTGTACGAGATGCTTGCTCGCGCCACGCCCTACTGGAGCAACCAGACCGAGGCGCTGCTGGCGGCCATCCTCGACGGCAACGCCGTGCGCGTGCGGCAGCGCAATCGTGCCGTGGGTCGCGACGCCGATGTCGTCTGCCACAAGGCGCTCGATCCCGTCCCGGCACAACGCTACGCCAGCGCCGAAGCCTTCGCCGCGGACATGCGGGCAGCCGCCGGCGGCCACCGCATCGCCGGCAAGCGGACCGGTGTCGTGCGCCGGCTGCATCGCCTCTGTCGGCGGCGGCCGTTGCTCTCGGCGATGGTCACGGCGGCGGCGGTGCTGCTGGCCGTGGTGCCGACGGCGATCACCATCCTCACCGCGGCACAGCGTGACCGCGCGCTCTTGCAGAGCTACGCGGCGCTGAGCGCGGCGGCGAGCGAGGATCTCCGCAGCGGCAGCGTGCTGGCGGCGCGCGACAAGCTGGCGCGCTGTCCGACACACCTGCGCGGCTTCGAGTGGAACCTGATGATGCGGCGCCAGGACACCAGCGAAGTGCGCTTCGAGGGCCACACCGGTTACGTGTTCGGGGTGCAATGGTGCGGTGATCGGGTGCTCACCGCGGCGTTCGACGGCACCTTGCGCGCGTGGAACGCGAGTGACGGAAGTTCAGCGTACGTGCAGGTCCTGCCGGCCGGTCTGCGCGGCGGCTTCGCTGGCGATCCCGGACGCGGCCGGGTCGCCCTCTTGTTCGGCGAGCCAGCACGCGTGTGCGTGTTCGATGCGGCCACCGGTGCACCGCGCGGCGAGTTCGCGATTCCGGAAGAGCCTGGTTCGCTCGACTTCGACGCCGACGGCGGTCTGTGGGTGGCGAGCCGACACACGCTGTTCGCCGTCGACACGAAGGAGAGCAGCGTGCGAGCAGCGTGGACCCAGGCGGATCCGATCGAGGTGATGATCGCCACGACGCCCGGGCGCGTCGTCCTCGTCCAGCCGGGTGCGGCCTACTTGCACGACGTCGAGCAGCACACGCAGATTCGGCTGCCCGACTCCGGCGAGGTGACGGCTCTGGCCAAGTCGGCGGACGCGATCGCGGTCGGCTACGTGGACGGCCGCATCCATGTGCTCGCGGGCCGAGACGGGTCGGTGCTGCGCACGATGGCCGGGCATCAGCGGCGCATGGTCTGGGGGCTGGCATTCACTCCCGACGGCCGGTCGCTGCTCAGTGGTGGCCAGGACTGCACGATCCACCTGTGGGACGTGGCGTCATGCCGCCTGCGCGCTGTCTTCGTCGGACACGAACAGGCCGTGAACGCGCTGTCCCTCGATGCCTCTGGCCAACGTCTGGCGTCGATCACGGCGCACTTCGGCGGACGGATCTGGCGGGTGGGCGCGCCGCAGGGGCAGAGGCTGCTGAAGGGGACCGGCGCCCCCGTCAACGTCCTGTCGTGGAATCGGTCCGATGGGCGGCTGTACACTGCGGCCTACGACAGCGCCGTCACGGCGTGGAACGACGCGGGAGAGCTCGTGTGGCGCGCGCCGCTGGGGAAGTGTCTCGCCGCGCAGCTGGACGGCGAGCTGCTGGCCGGCGCGACCGACACCGAGGTCGTCGTCGCCGACCGCGCCACCGGTGACGTGCGCTGGCGGACGGCAGCACCCTGTGCGTTGTGGATGGTGGCGTGGGCACCCGGCGGGGCCGAGTTCGCGGTGGGCGGCGAGGAGAACGCCGTGTTCGTCTACCGCGCCGATGCGCCGGTCCTCCTGCGCCGTCTCGGCGTCGGTCGTAGCGTGCGCGCCGTGGCCTACGACCAGGATGGAGCGCTGTGGGTCGACCAGTCGGACACGCTGCTCGAGCTCGATCCCGCGACCGGCGCGGTGCGCCGGCGGCTGCCCGTCACCGGTCACGTCAACAAGTTGGTGTTCGTGCCCTCTGCACACCGGCTCTACTGCGCCGAGCAGTTTCTGCTGTCGGTGGTCGACCTCGACCATGGCACGCGCGCTGCGTGGAGCGGCCACCGATCCTGGGTCCGGGGACTCGATCTGTCACCCGACCGCAGCCGCGTCGCCACCGGCTCCACCGACGGCAGCGTGCGCATCTGGCTGGCGGCCACCGGCGACTGCTTGGCGACGTTCGACCAGTTCGACGACTCGGTCTACCAGGTGGCGTTCGCGCCCGATGGCCAGCGGTTGGCCGTGGCCGGCGACACGGGCGACGTGACGATCTGGGACGGTCGTTGAGCCTGCCGGTCGTCGCCTACGTCACTGCACGCCGCGCTCGCGGTAGATCCGCGGCGGCGCCTTGGCGGCGGAGCGCCACCAGGCGCGGTGGTCGTCGGCCTGGGGATCCAGCCCCTCGACGTAGCCCGCTCGCGCGTCGCCGATCGCGTCGTAGGCCGGGATGTAGGGCTTGATGTCGAGGATCGGTGTGTCGTCCAGCAGGTCGTGCGGGCCGACGGAGAGGACGCGCTTGTGGATACCCAGGAGCGCGACCGCCGACAGGCCGATGGCGTTGGGGCGCGTCGGCGACCGCGTCGCGAACAGCCCCCGCTTGCGCTCGTCGCGCGGCGGCTGGACCAGATCGTTGTAGCCGCGGCTCAAGTGGCAGTGGAAGAGCAGCCACACGTGGCTGAAGCCGCCGAGGTCGCGCAGCAGGTTCTGCAACCCCTGTCGCACGACCACGAAACCGCCAGGCGCCGGCGAACCGTCGCGCCGCGGCTGCCGCGGGGCTTCGTGGTGCAGGCGCTGGGCGCAGCGCATCACCGCCACCGGCAAGAAGGCGGTGCTCGCCGCGGCGGCCGGGTCGAAATCGTGAGGTTGCTGCATGAACGGATGGTGAAGTGTAGTCGTCAGGCTCGCACCGACGTGGGCATCACGGCACGATTCGGTCGTTCTCCGTAGTCATGCGTCAAAAGGCACGCCGCTCCTTTGGCGGGTGCGAGGCTTCGTTCTAATAGCTTCGTCATGCTCCGAACTGGCCTGCCCGCCCCCGACTTCAGCGTCCTCGACGAATCTTCGACGCTACGCTCGCTGAGCCACTTCGGTGGCAAGACCGTCGTGCTCTGGTTCTATCCCAAGGCGGACACGCCGGGTTGAACCGCGGAGGGAAGCGGATTCCGTGATCGAATCCGCGACTTCGAGGCGCGCGACGTCGTCGTGCTCGGGGTGTCGTTCGACTCCGCCGCCGAGAACCGAGCGTTCAAGGACAAGTACGACTTCCCGTTCCCTCTCCTGTGCGACACCGAGCGCATGCTCGGCGTCGCCTACGGCGCCTGCGACGGTCCTACGGCGGCGCACGCCAAACGCATCACCGTCGTCATCGACCCGCAGGGCATGATCGCGCGGGTGTACGACAAGGTCGACGCGCGCACGCACCCGCAGACCGTGCTCGACGATTTGAGCGCGATCTGACCGGCGCCGCGGCCGTGCGCTCGGCGCCGGTTCGGTGATTCTGGCGCTGCCACGGGCCCGAGCCGTGCCTCCGACGCTCGCCGTGGTGGGACCGGCGCCGTCATCCGTGCGGGCGGTGACGGCACGCAGCTATACTTCGCCTGACCTCATGCCTGTCATCCGCGAGAAGCGCTTCCTGCGCGTGAAGCTCGACATGGTCGGCACCTGCCAGCTGCGGTGCGTCATGTGCCACTTCGCGCACCCGGAGTTCGTACCGAACAAGACCCAGATGGGGCGCGATCTGTTGGAGAAGGTCGCCAACGACCTCTTCCCCCGTGCCCACGACGTGGTCCTTTCGTCGTCGGCCGAGCCGCTCCTGGCCAAGGAGCTGCCGCGCGCGCTCGAGCTGTGCCGCGAACACCAGGTGCCCAACTTCCACTTCTCGACCAACGCCATGGCGCTGACCCAGCGCATCATGGACAAGGTCATCGAGGTGCAGATGCCGCTCCTCACCATCTCGTGCGACGGCGGCACCAAGGAGACCTTCGAACGCGTCCGCACGCCGGCCAAGTGGGACAAGCTGATGGCAGCGTTCGACCTGATTCGCGACAGCAAGCAGCGCACCGGATCGGCCTGGCCGCGCCTGTCGATGACGGCCGTGCTCATGCGCAGCAACATCCGCGAGATGCCGGGGTTGATCCGGCTGGCGCGCGACAAGGGCGTCGAGGACATGAACTTCGTGCACATGGCGGTGATGGGCGGGCTCGGTGTCGAGGACGAGACCCTGCTCAACGACCCCAAGCTGTGCAACGAGACGCTGCGCGAGATGGAGGCGACCGCCAAGGAGGTGGGCATGAACGTGTGCATGCCGATGGCGATCCCCGAGGCCATCCACGACCAGCCGCAGGTGGTGACGGACGCCGCGCGCAGTGCCGACGGCGGTGGCCGGGCCCTGGCCGCCCCCGAGGTGCTGGCCGCCAGCTCGCTCGACGTCGCCGACTACCTCAACAAGAAGAACCGCGAGTTCCTGCTCAAGGTGAAGGAGAAGCAGCACCACTCGCGCCCGTGCTACTTCCCGTGGTACTACATCCACGTCAACCCCGACGGCACCGTGTTCCCCTGCGGCTCGTGGTTCGAGTTCACGACCTTCGGCGACTTCAAGACGCAGGACTTCCGGGAGATCTGGACCGGCAAGCCGTACCAGGAGCTGCGGGCGCAGCTCTACGACATGGAGCTGCGCGACGTGTGCGCCAACTGCAGCGTCGCCAACATGGGGCGGCCGGACGTCAAGGCGTCGTTCAGTCACCGTGCCAAGGTCCGTCGGTCGCAGGCGACGCCCTGAGCTGCAAGTGCCGCGGATCCTCGCGCCACGCGCGAATTCGGCGATGCCGTTCCGCTTGCCATCGCGCCCAACTCGCTTGTTTCCAGCGGCACTGGAAGCCCCAGCAACAAAGTGGCCGGGGCCCCTTCTGGTCGGCGCGAAGCGCCGACTGCAACCAAGCCTTTGGTTGCGGCCCCGGCCGCGATGGGAGCCCGAGAAGAAATCATGATACGGGCTCTCAAATTGCCCCCGGTGGCCGCATCCGCGGCCACGCCGAGAGTGAGAAACCGATTGTTTCTCACTCTCTGAGCCGCGCTCGACAGGCCGCTGCAAGATGATCCCGCGCCCGTCTCCAGGTTCGTCGAGCGCTCGAGTCCGGCCGCGAACGGGGCGTTGACGGTCGATGCCGCCCCAGCGCGCCCGGTTCCTGCCGCTCGCCAAGCAGGACCTCGTTGCCGCCTGTGCCGAGGACCCGCGCCTCGACGCCGGTGATCGCGACGCGTTCCGCGACCTCTGCCGCATCCTCGAGAGCGTGTTCCACTTCGAGTTCCACGCGCGGCTCGAGCGGTTGAAGCTGTGCTACGCGCCGTTCGATCCCGACGCCGAGACGCGGCCGCTGCAGCCGATCACCGAGGACGAGCGCCGGCGCCGCCAACGAGAGCTCGCCCGCGACTTGCGCGACCTGCTCGAGGCGGCGAACTACGAGGAGATCCCGCGCGCCGTCCTCGACGCGGCGCTGCGCGACGAGTCGCTGTTCCGCGTGCGCCTGGCGCTCGACTTCGACGATTTCGAGGAGCTGATCCTCTTTCGCCGCGGTGCCGACGTGCGCACGGTGGTCCTGCGCGCCTGGTTCGGCCTGCGCCGCAAGACCGTGACCTTCGAGAACTTCGACCGCGTTGCGCTGCTGGTGCGGTTCCGCGGTCGGGAGTGGTTCGACTCGAAAGGCCGCCGTGACCTGCCGTTCGAGCCCGGCGCGACCGTGCTCAAGCTGTTCCGCAACGTGCCGGCCGCCGACCTCGAGATGTTGTTCCCCAACACCGAGGTTCGCATGAAGGCCAGCGACATGCTGCTGATCGGCGTGCCGGCGGCCATCGGCGGCATCGTCGTGTTGATGACCAAGCTGCTCGGCACTCTGCTCCTGCTCGGTTCGCTCCTCGCCTTCTGGCTGGGCCTGCGCGACGACGAGGTGGTGCTCGACCAGACCTCGCTGGTGGCGCTGGCGGTCGGACTCGGCACGTTGGGCGCGTTCGTGTGGAAGCAGGTCGATCGCTTCAAGACGCGCAAGATCCGCTTCCTCAAGGCGCTGACCGAGAACCTCTACTTCAAGAACCTCGACAACAACGCCGGCGTCCTGCATCGCCTGCTCGACGAGGCCGAGGAGGAGGAGTGCAAGGAGGCGATTCTCGCGTTCTGGTTCCTGCACACGGCGGGTGCGCCGCAGACCTCCGCCACCATCGACCGCGGCGTCGAGGAGTGGCTGGGTGCTCGTGTCGGCCGCGACGTCGACTTCGAGATCGAGGATGCGATCGGCAAGCTCGAGCGCCTCGATCTCGTGTGGCGCCGAGGCGATTCGCTTGTCGCGCGGCCGCTGGCCGAGGCCAAGGCCGTGCTCGACCGTCGCTGGGACGGCTACTTCGAGTTCGGTCCTGGTGCCGGGGCGGACTCGGGCTCGGCAACCTGACGGCTCGAACGGCGTGCCATCGGCTCCGCCGATCGGGATCCGACCCGAGGCGCAGACCCGCGCGGGCGGGATGCGCGTGCGTGCCTCGCGCTGGTCCGACCGGATGCTGGCCGGAGAGTCCGGGTTCGATACCAGCGGGAAAACCCGGTGCCACGGGGGGCGTGGCCGCGCCCGGCGTGGCCCGTCTTGGCACGAGGACCCTCGGGGTGTCATCTTCCCCGAGGATGTTCGCTCGCCTGCTCGCCCTGTCGCTCTTGGCCGCTGCTGCCGCCGGTCAGTCCGGTCGCACCATGGCCATCACTTCGCCGCCGCAGCTCGGCGGCACCCTGGGGATCACGGTGACCCACCCGGTCGCGGCCGCCGGGCACTACTACGAGGCTCTGTTCTCCTACCCGACCCCGGCCGTCGTCGACCTGGGCCTGCCGTTCGTGGTGGGCGAGATGCGCGTCGACCTGGCGACCTTCAACACCTTCTTGAGCGGCTTCTTCGGTGCCGGTGGCACGACGCTGATCTCGGTGCCGGTGCCGAACACCACCACCCTCTTGGGTGGTGGCTTCGACCTGCAGACCATCGACGTCGATCTCGCCGGGCCCACGCTCTACTTGGCCGACAACGACGTCGAGATCCGGCCCTACGTCGGCATCTGCAAGGTGCACATCGCCGTGGCCTCGAACCAGTCGCCGGTGTCCGGCGACAACGACATCCAGACCGTCGACGATGCGCACATCGGCGCGCCGGTGAGCCAGGGGGTCGTCGCGTTCTCCTACCAGTCGATCCAGCACCGCGGGCAGGAAGGCTTCGTCGCCGGCTACGGTGGCAGCTTCACCGGCATCGCGCACAACAGCGACATCGACTGCTGGGATGGCGATGGTGTCGCCAAGCGCACCGCCAATCCTTCCTATCAGGTCGTGTCGCTACCCGGCGGCCACGACATCGCGCTCGTGCGGCACATGGCCAACAAGCGCATGTTCAGCGTCCTGTCGTTCAATCGCGCCACCGGCGCCGCCACGCTGGTGCCGGGCAGCACGGTGACCGATACCGGGCCGCTCAACGAGCCGGTGCCCAATCTGCTGCCGCGCGTGGCCTTCGCGTCCGACGGCGCGCTCGGCGCCGTGCTGGTGCGCGACACCAATCCGGCCGTGGCCGACCGAGTGCTCGTGTTCGCCCCCGATGGCGCCAGCCCGGCCATCGACGTCACTCCGACGACGCCGCCGAGCACCACCTTCTTCGACGGGTCGGCCTTCTTCACCGACGACTTCTTCGTCGTTGCCGGCGACGGCGGCTGGTACTGGACTTCGGCGTCGGCGCCGGCCGTGTTGACCGCGCTCACGGTGCCGAACACCACGGCCAGCAACGCCGCCAACGCCTACGTCTACCCCTTCAGCTGGCGAGTCAGCCGCGACGGCGCGGTGGCGTGGTTTCCGATCGGCAGCGGTGCGACGCCGCGCTCCGAGATGGACATCGTCAAGCTCGTCGACAACGCCGGCGTGCCGCAGGTGACCAACGAGACGCAGTTCGCCACGGCGACGGCGCTCGCCGAGTTCGGCTACTCCGGCGTCACGCCGGAAGCCGCGCTCGACTCGTCGTTCGGCCTCAAGGCCGCGACGTCGCCCGACGGCAGCAAGCTGGCCTTTCTCGGCATGGGCGCCAGCCCGGGCGTGTACGTCGCCGACGGCACGGCCGACCCGGCGCCCCTGATCGTGGGGGGCGCGAGCTTCTACTCCGAGCTGACGTTCCTCAACGCCACGACGATCCTCTTCTTCGCCGGGCCGTCGCCGACGCAGCAGAACCTCTACGCTCACGACCTCGTCACCAACACCACCACCGTCCTCACCGGCACCGGCGACATCCGCACGCGCGGCCAGTTCTGGTCGCGCAACCGCGACTGGTGGTACTTCGTGCGGTCGAACGCGAGCGGTACCGTCAACAACATCGTCGGCGTGGACGCCACGGCAGCTGCGCCCGCGCTCAAGGACATCACCGGCGCCGAGTTCTCGACGGGCAGTGCGCCGGCTTTGCAGACGGGCGGTCTGAACACGACGACCGATCCGTGGCCGGCTCTCGAGTTCCAGATCCGTCGGGTGCCGCTCAGCGACTGGGTCGTGTTCACCGGGCGCCGCGCCGTCAGCGGAGCGCCCTACGAGGACGCCAACGTCTTCCGGTTCGACATCGAGCACGGCGGCGAGGCCGTCGAGCTGACCGCGAACCGCAGTACGGGGACGCAGGGCCAGGTCCTGCACATCGACAGCCTGGTGGTCGCGGCCGACCCTCAGTACGTCGCATGGGCCGAGCGAGTCGGCATCAGCCGGAGCAACAGCGAGGACGTGTACGTGGTTCCGCTGCTGGGCGGGCTGGTGCGCCGGATGTCGGTGCCCAATCCGAGTGGGCAGTCGGTGGTGGACGGCTCGATCCGCTTCACCTGCGAGCCGACGACCGGTCTGGTCTGGGCCCTCGGCACCGGACCGTTCGCCGTGCCCGACACCAGCACTGTCGTCGAGTGGTCGGCGCTCGGCGGCCCGCACACGCCGACGGCGTTGACCGCGCCGGTCCCCGGCGCCCAGGTCCTGCAGGTTCTCGGCACCAGCCAGTAGGTGGTGGCGGCGGGCGCCGAAAACCGGACCCACCCCGGGCAGTTGGCACCGCGTGACGTCGACGAGCGCGCCGCACGACCAGCGATCTGTCCCCCACAGCCGGATGTGGCCGGCGGCGGCGGTCCTGCTCGCCTTGCTGGCACTCGGCGGCTGGCAGTACTCCGACTGGGCCGCGCACCGGCGCGAACACGTCGGCGAGCACGAACGCTTCGGGCGCGCTTTGTTGCGCGGCCTCGAGGGGGTGGTGGAACGCCAGACCCGTGGCGGGGTCTACGACCGCCGGCGGTTGCGACAGGCCCTCGAGGACGTGTCCGCCAGCTTCGGGGTCGAGTGGCTCGCCCTCGTCGAGACGGTCAGTGGCTCGAGTCTGGCCGAGGTCGGCGTTCGACCGGTGGCGCCGGTGCCCGGCGCCGTCTTCGAGACCGAGGTGGCACCGACCGGGCACCGGCCTGGCGGTCGTGGGCCACCCTGGGCCGACGATGGGCAATTCGTAGCGCTGCCGCCCGGGTCGCTGCGGCTCACTCTGGCGCTGTCCACCGGAGACCTGCGCGCTCGGCTGCGCCAGGCCGACCGGCGTGCACTCGCGACGGTGCTGGCGCTGGCCAGCGTCGTCGTCCTCACCGCGGTGTTCTTCGCTGTGCGGGCACGTTCGCAGGCGCTGTCGGCGGCGTTGTCGGCGAGCCGCGCGCACGGCAAGAGCCTCGACTACCTGCGCCGGCTCGGCGCCGGGCTGCTGCACGAGACCAAGAACCCGCTGGGCGTCGTGCGCGGCTTGGCCCAGCGCATGGCGACCGACCCGACCGTGTCCGCTGCGCTGCGGCAGTCGGCGCAGGCGATCGTCGACGAGACCGACCGGACGGTGGCTCGCCTCGACGAGTTCCTCCTCCTCAGTCGACCGGCGCAGATCCGGCGCGAACGCGTGGACGTGGCTGCGTTGTTCCACGAGCTCGTCGCGCTCGTGGACCCGGACCTGCGCGCGCGCGACGTGCGACTGGCCGTGCACTGCGGGTCGGCCTGGCTCGACGCCGACCGCGACCAGATCCGCCGCTTGCTGCTCAACCTGCTGCTCAACGCGGTGCGCGAAGTGGGGCCCGGAGGGCACATCCGACTGGCGTGCGAAACCACCGAGCGCGGTCTCGTGCTCGCGGTCGAGGACGACGGCCCGGGCGTGCCCGAGTCGTTGCGGGAGACGATGTTCGAGCCCTACGTGAGCGGACGCCCGGGGGGCACCGGGCTCGGTCTGTCGATCGCTCAGCGCATCGCCCTCGACCACGGCTTCCGCCTGCGGCACGAGCCGAACGTGCCGCGGGGCGCGCGCATGTTGCTCGAGGTGGGGAGCGCGTGAGCGGGACGAACCGCAGCGTCCTGGTGGTGGACGACGATGTCGGCCATCGCACCATGCTGGCGCAGGTGCTCGGCGATCTCGGCGTCCAGGTCGAGCTGGCCGCGGACGGAGAACTGGCGCTGGCACGGCTGGCGGCACGTGTCCCTGACATGATGCTGCTCGACATGCGCATGCCGGGCATGACCGGCCTCGACGTGCTGGCAGCGATGCGAGCGCGCGGGATGCAGGTGCCCACGGTGGTGCTCACCGCACACGCCGACCTCGACGACGCCGTTCGCGCCATGAAACTCGGCGCGCGCGACTACCTGCGCAAGCCGATCGACCTCGCCGACCTCGGGCACTTGGTCGACCAGCACCTCGGGCGCGCGTCGCGTGACGCCGATCTGCCGGCTCTGCCCGAAGGCGTCGTCGTCGAGTCGCCGCTCATGCTCGAAGTCCTGCGCGAGCTGGCGCGCGTGGCGGCGACCGATGCGCCGGTCTTGCTCACCGGCGAGACGGGCACGGGCAAGGAGGTCCTCGCCGACCTGCTGCACCGCTGGAGTCGTCGCGCCAGCGGGCCGCTGGTCGCGGTGAACGTGGCCGCGCTGCCGGAGACGCTGGTCGAGAGCGAGCTGTTCGGGCATCAGGCCGGCGCGTTCACCGGTGCCGATCGCGCGCACGTCGGCCGGATCGCCGCTGCCGACGGCGGCACGTTGTTCCTCGACGAGATCGGCGAGATGCCGGCGCCCCTTCAGCCCAAGCTCCTGCGCGTCCTGCAGTCGAAGCGCATCCTGCCGCTCGGAGGCTCGGCGGAGCGCGAGGTCGACTTTCGTCTGATCTCGGCCACCAACCGCGACCTCGAGGCCGAAGTCGCTGCCGGACGGTTTCGCAAGGACCTCTACTACCGCATGGCGGTGATCGCGCTCGAGGTGCCGCCGCTGCGCGAGCGGGCCGAAGACGTGCTGCTGCTGGCGCGCACGTTCCTGCGTCGCGGTGCCGAGCGCAAGCGGCTGGCGGCCAGCACCGAACGGGCGCTTCTCGCGCACACCTGGCCGGGCAACATCCGCGAGCTGGAGAACGCCGTACAGCGCGCGGCGATCCTGGCGCCGGGCGACACGATCCTGCCGGAACATCTGCCGCCGACGATGCGCGGCGCCGAGGGGCCGAAGGATCCCGATGAGCCGGCAGCACCCCTGTCGCTCGCCGTGGTCGAGCGCCGCGCCATCCTCGAGATGCTCGCCCAGTGCGGCGGCAACCGTAGCGAGGCGGCACGACGCCTGGGCATCAGCCGGCGCAAGCTCCTCTACCGTCTGAAAGAGTACGGAGTGTGACACCGGCCAGGGCCTTTGGGCTGGAAGTGCCACGGATGCTCGCGTGACGCGCGCCTTCGGCGATGTCGTTCCACGGGAAGGTTGCCGAGCTGCGCGGTTTCCAGCGGCGCTGGAAGCCCCGGCAACAAAGTGCCCGGGCCCCTTCTGGTCGGCGCGAAGCGCGACTGCTACCGAGCCTTTGGTTGCGGTCCCGGCCGCGACGAGGTGTCCAAGTGGTGGCGCGTGGACGTGCGCGTTGCGGCGCCTCGCGGGCCCGGCGCGCGGCCGGGTGCGCAAACGGTGCGCAGGCGACCGACTCACTGCGCAGATCGGAGGCAAGGCGGCGCGAGGTCGTGGCGTTCCCGGTCGTGGGCATGGTCGTTGCTCTCGGACACACGGGCGCTCCTCGGCGCCCCGGTCGAAACCACCGAACGAACATGAAACACATCCGCCCTTGCATTCTCGGATCCATCGCCATGGCGACCCTGTCCATGCTTCCCCTGAGCGCCCAGGGTGGCGGGGGCAGCGCTTTGCGCACCTACATCCAGAGCCTGCCTCTGCAGTCCATCGAAGCCGGGGAGCGCGTCGACCTCTTGAACATGCGGCAGGAAGAGAAGTTGGCGCGCGACGTGTACCAGGTCCTGTCGGGGGTCTGGGGCATCCCTGCCTTCGCCAACATCACCGAGTCCGAGCAGAACCACATGGACCTGGTGAAGCTCCTGCTCGATCGCTACGGCATCCCCGACCCGCTGCCTTCGGAACGCATCGGCGTGTTCGCCGACCCGCGCTACACGCAGATGTTCGAGTCGCTGGTGGCGGTCGGTGCGCAATCGCCTTTCTGGGCGGCGCTGGTCGGCATGTGCATCGAGGACCTGGACATCTTCGACCTCGATGCGGCCCTGCAGCGCAGCGACAACCGTGACCTGGACACCGTGTGGCAGAACCTGCAGCTCGGATCGCGCAACCACATGCGCGCCTTCGACAACCTGCTCCGCAGCTGGTCGTTCACCTACCCCGGCGTGTTCCTGCCGTACGCGCGCATCGTCGCCATCGTCACTTCGCCGCACGAGCGCGGCGCCGTCGACGAGAACGGCGACCCGCTGGTCGGCGACGGGCCTGGCGGGCCATCGTCGTGCTCGCTCGGCGGGCCGCGCCGCGCTGCCAACCGTTGCCGCGGCAGCTGCTGAGCCGAAGGCTCGCGATCGCGAAGGCGATCGCCAACAACATGCTCGGAGCGTGTACGCTCGTTTCTTTCACACGCTCCGAGCCGAAGGCTCGCGATCGCGAAGGCGATCGCCAACAACATGCTCGGAGCGTGTACGCTCGTTCTTTCACACGCTCCGAGCCGAAGGCTCGCGATCGCGAAGGCGATCGCCAACGACATGCTCGGAGCCCGAACCCTACCGCGCCGGCGCGGTCCGATAGGGTTCGTCGTCGGCCACGAACTCGTGCTCGACGAGCGCGTCCTCGACCCACGCTGCGAACGCCGCGGTCTGCCGAACCCGGTCGGCGTAGGCCTGCACCGGTGCCGGCAGGCTCACTCCGTACGAGCGGAAGCGGCTTGCCACCGGCGCGAAGTACGCGTCGGCGATCCCGAAGGTACCGAACAGGAACGGGCCGCCGCTGGCGTCGAGCGCCCCGCTCCACATCGCGACGACGCGGGTGACGTCGGCCCGCAGTTCGGGCGACTCTGCCAGCCGGCGCGGGCCGATCTCCGGCATGTGCAGCTCGATGTTCATCGGCAGCTCGCGGCGCAACGCGCCGAGGCCGCTGTGCATCTCCGCGCACATGCTGCGGGCGCGGGCGCGGGATCGCGCTTCGCGCGGCCAAAGCGGATGCTGCGGCACGCGCTCGGCCAGGGTCTCGGCGATCGCCAGGCTGTCCCACACCACGAGGTCGCCGTCGACGAGCACCGGCACGCGACCCGCGGGCGAGATGCGCAGGATGGCGTTCTTGAAGGGCGACTTCGGGTCGCTCGGGCTGTCCTTGCCGAAGCGCAGCATGACCTCCTCGAAGGGAAGGTCGAAGTGCCGCATCAGCACCCACGGCCGCATGGACCAGGACGAGTAGTTCTTGTTGGCGATGTAGAGCTGCACGGTGCCGAGCTTAGGGGGCTGTGGCCCCGGCGCGCTCAGTTCACCGGATCGGCCGGCTTGGGCGCCTGTACCGCCGCCTCGGCCGTCTTGTGCAGGTAGCGCTTGGCGGCCTTGATCGGACGCAGCCCGGCCAGATCGAGGACCCGGTCGGTGAGGCGCACGCGTTCTTGCATCGACAGACAGTCGACCTGGATGTACGGGATGGAGAACAGCTCGAGCAGGAGCTTCACCATGCCGTCGACGCGCAACACGTCGTCCCACGACGGGATCTCGCGGACGCCATCGTTGGCCAGGAGCTCCTTGTGCGGGCGCAGGAAGAACACGACGCCGTCGCGCACGGAGTCCATGTAGCGAGCAAGGCGTGCGTCGGCGGCGATCTCGGGCAGGATGATCGAGTGGTGGGCGGCGTAGGCGATGTTGCAGAACGCGCGGTCGGACACGAACGGTCCTTCGTGCGCGGCCTCCGCCTCGATCTGGCCCTCGAACACGCGCGCCTGGAACTCATTGACCAGGTGGAGGTTGGCCCGCAGCGCTTCGATGGGTACCTCCAACTCGGCCATCACGCGGCGCGCGACCTCCGAGATCATCGGCAAGCCGTAGCGGTCACGGATCCAACGGGCCAAGGTGGTCTTTCCCGTGGCGTGCGCGCCGACGAGGTACACGCGCGGGCTGTCCGCGAAGGGGCGTTTGGCCATGCAGGAAGAGTATCGGCCGTGCCGGCACTGCGTCGACGTCGGTCAACCGATGTGTAGTGGCAGCAAGCGATTGTGAGCACTTGTCCACATCCTTGGTCAGCGTGGAGATCCATGCGTCGAGGCGTAACGGGTCGATCTCCACGGGGCATCTTGCCCGAAGGCCATCGGAATCGTGAACTACAGCAGTAGTCAAGGTCGACGACAACGGTAGTTCATCCCGCGCCTCGGCAGACTCGGGGCGCACCTCGTCTCCACGTCTCCGACATGCGCGGTCACCGACTCGGCCAGCTCCAGTACGCGATCCTCGCCGAACTCTGGCGACGCGGCGAAGCGACGGTGGCGCAGGTGCACGAGACGCTCGGCCGCGAGCGCGGCCTGGCGGTGACGACGATCGGCACGATGTTGCGGCGGATGGAGGGGCAGGGGTTGGTGCAGCACCGGCAGGACGGTCGGGTGTTCGTCTACCGCGCCCAGGTGGGAGAGAACGATGTCAGCCGGTCCATGGTGAGCGACGTGGTGGAGCGCGCCTTCGACGGCAGTGCGTCCGCCCTCGTCAGCCAGCTCCTGAAGGAGGGCGACTTCGATCCGGCCGAGCTCAACGACCTGCGCCGCCTCATCGACGAGCGCGAGGCGGAGCTACGGCGGCGGGAGCGCGACGGGCGTGCATGATCTCGACGGACTCGTCGCGCGCTGGGCGCTGACCTACGCCGTGCACGCGTCGGCCTTCCTCGTCCTGGCCTGGGCCGTCGACCGCGTGCCGCGCGTGCCCGACGCGGTGCGCGAGTCGTGGTGGCGCCTGACGCTCGTGGGCTCGCTCCTGACCGCCACGGTGCAGGTGGCCTTCGCCGTGGAGTCGTGGTCGGGCACCTGGCACGCCGAACTGGGATCGCTGCCGTCGGCCGTGGCACCGGCGCCGGTGCTCGTGCCGCACGCGCTCGACTCTGCCGGCACACCAGAAGGTTCGGCGGTGGCATGGGGCGGATGGGGACTCGTCCTGAGCGTCTGGGGCGCGGTCGCCGCGATCGGCCTCGCGCACCTCGCCCTTCTCTACCTCGGCCTGCGTCGCCAGCTGCGGCCAACGCGCCCGGCCTCCGAGCTGGACGACGACGTCGCGCGGCTGACCGAACGGCTGTGCCTGCGCCGGCCGCCGCGCCTCAGCGTGTCGGCGCGGGCGGCGACGCCGCTGGCGTTGGGTCTCCTGCGCCCGGAGATCTGCGTGCCCGAGCGCGCCTTGCACGAGCTCGATCTCGCCGAGCTGCGCGCGATGCTCGCGCACGAACTGGCGCACGTGCGGCGGCGTGATCCGGCCTGGGCCCTGCTCTACGCCCTGGTGTGCCGCGTGCTGTTCTGGCACCCGGCAACGTGGCTGGCGCGGCACCGCTTGCTGGCGCTGGCCGAGACCCGTTGCGACGCGTTGGCCCGCGGCAGCGCTCCCGGCGCTGGCTTGGCCCTGGCGCGCGCCCTGCTGCACGTCGCCGAGTGGCTGGCGCCGCGCCCCGGCGGGCTCGGCGCAGCGCACGGAAGAGCGATGGCCTCGAGCTGCAGTGGTCTGCAACGGCGCGTCCGGCTGCTGCTGGCCGAGCCGCGCTCGGGTCGCTCTGGCCCGGGGTGGCGCGGGCAGGCCGCGCTGTGCGTGCTGCTCGCCGGCGCACCCTTCTTGCTGCCGGCGGTGGCGGCAGCGGAGCGAGTCGCGCCTGCAGACTCGGCCGACCTGCCCGCACCGCTCGCGGGTCTCGTGCGCGACGTCGCGCTGCTGCGCGACGAGGTCCTCGCCCTGCGCCAGCTGGCGGTGGAAGCGGGCCTGGCCGACGACCCTGCGGTCGGCGACTTGCTGCGCGAGATCGACCTCCGTCTGGACCTCATCGTCGCGCGCTGCGCCAGCGTCGTGCGCCGGCACCGCCATCCGTCCGAAACCGACCCTCTCCTTCCTCGCTGACACTCCCTGTTCTGCTCACCAAGGACCCAAGCATGAACCGTCTGACGATTCTCCTTTCTACCGCGGCGCTGAGCAGCCTCGGCCACCTCGCGGCCCAGGCGAAGCCGGTGCCGGCGCCGGCACCGCGTCCCGAGATCGCGCGCATCCTGCGCGCGGCCGAGGACCTGCGTCGTGCCGGTGACGACGCCCTTGCCGACCAGCTGACGCGCGCCGCGCACGCGATCGCGCGCACGCAGCAGGGGGGGCAGGGCGAAGGCAAGGGTGGCGGCGCGCCCGCACCCGCGCCCGCGCGCGCCGGGCGCCGCGCCATTGCGCAGCGGGTCGGAGCGTGGGAGGCGGCGCCGCCGGCCCTCCGGGTCGCGCCTGCACCGAGTGCAAAGACACCGGCGGGCGTCGCGCGCACGGCCCGAGTTCGCAGCGCTGCTCCGCCCGCGCCGATCCCGCCGCAGCCGCCGCGCCCGGACCAAGGCTTGCCGGCGCCGGCGCCTGGCGCTGGTGGCGTGGTGCACCACGAGCACAACCACCACCATGAGGTGCACCACTACTTCCACGGCGCGCCGCCAGACGGCGGCCGTGACGACGTTGGCCGCGGCGCGGGCGGTGGTCGTGCGCCGGCCCCGCGCGTGCGCGCAGTCCAGAACCCGGTCCGCAGCGACGCTCCGGCACCGAACGCGCGCAGGAGGTTGTTGAACGTGGTTGCGGCCCCGGACGCCGTCACGCGCCTCCTCGTGCCTGGCGCAGCCGTATCGACGCGGACCGAGCCCGGCCCCTCGGTGGGCGGCACGCGCACGCAGCCCGCGCCGTCGCGACGGGCCATGACCGTCGTCGGGCGCTCCCCGGCCCAGGGCCAGGCGCCCGCGCCGGTGCAGCGACCTACCGCCCCGAAGCCGCCCTCGCCGCCAGCAGCTCCGACCGCGCCCTTCCGGCGCGCGATCGGCGTCGTCCAGGGCGCTCCGGCGGCCGGCGTGACGCGCGCGCGTGCGGTCCGAAGCGTGGCGCCGCAGCCGTCCGCGCCCGCCGTGGCCAGCCGTCCCGACGCACCGGCCAAGGACGCGGCGTCTTCGCTCGCGAGCGACGTCGACGGTCTGCGCCGCGAGGTCGAGGAGCTACGTGCCCTGATGCAGAAGCTCCGCGACCAACTGCGCGCCAAGCGCCCGAACTGAGCGGGCGCTTGCTTGCGCGTCGGGTGCGGGCATCATGCCGGCCCGGCGCCCGGCGCGGCGCGTTCGCACGGCGCCAGCCGGATCTCGCCCGCGCGCCTTCCCCGCGACTCCCTCGCCGCCATGCGCGTCCGCAAGCCGTTGCCCCTCGTCGTCACCGTCGAGCATGCGAGCTGTGCGCTTCCCGCTGCGTGCCGGGGTCTCGGCGTGCGCGCCGCGCGCCTGCGCTCGCACCAGGGCTGGGATCCCGGCGCGCGTCTGGTGGGCGTGCACGTGGCGCGCGCGCTGGCCGCTCCGGTCTTCCTGGGGCGTTGGTCGCGCCTCTTCGTCGACCTCAACCGCAGCGCCACGCACCCGCGCGTGGTGCCCCGCGTCGCCCACGGCGAGCCGGTGCCGGGCAACCGCGACCTCGATGCGGCGGCACGCCGCGGTCGGATCGAGCGGTACTGGCAACCTTGGCGCGACGCGGTCGAACGCCGTCTCGCCGCCATGGTGGCGCGCCGCGGTGGCGTGCTGCACGTGAGCGTGCACTCGTTCGTCGGCGAACTCGACGGCGAGGTGCGCAATGCCGACTTCGGCATGCTCTACGATCCGCGTCGAGCGCGCGAGCGCGCGCTGGTCGAGCAGCTCCAGACCTCTCTGGTGGCGAGTGGCCACCGCGTACGGCGCAACTACCCGTATGCGGGGCGCAGCGACGGGTTCACCAGCCACCTGCGGCGGCTGTATCCCGACCGCGTCTACGCTGGCATCGAGATCGAGATGAACCAGGACTCGGTGGGACGGCCGGCGCGGGCGCGACGTTGGGCCGAGGACATCGTCGAAGCGTTGCGGCCGCTGGTCGCCGCAGGTGGGATGCCTTGAGCTGACCGGCGCTGCGCGTTCGGCCGACTTCGTTCGACGGTGTGGCCCGGACCTGTGGCCAGCGCACCGACGGCCAGCGCACCTACGGCCAGCGGCGCTGCGCCAGCAGGCGCACCATCTCGTTGGCGTCGTGAAGCAGTGCATCGCGCAGCTCGGCCGGCACCTTCGTGTCGCGGGCGAGGCCGAGCAGTTCCAGGTAGCGCACCACGGGATCCGGGTCGCGCAGCCCGAGGCAGGGATCTGCCTGTATCGGCGGCATGTGGGCACGGCGTCCGCTGCGGAACAGCTCGACGCGACCGGCGGCGTTGGCCTGCGCCAACGCCCGCGCGAAGGCCTGGTCGAGCTCGGCGTCCCACGTGGGACGCTCGAGCTGGCGCCGCAGTGGCTCGCAGCCGCCGTCGGCGAGGTGGGCGAAGAACTCGTGGTAGGCGGCGCGCGCCTGCTCGGCGGTCCTGGCTTCGGCGTTGCGCGCGGCCACCATGTCGCTGCCGTGCGGAGGGATGTCGAAGCAGATGCGCCCGAGCCACGAGCCGACGAACACACAGGGCGTCCACGCCGCGCGCACGGGCAGTAAGCCCAGCTCGGTGTAGTAGTGCTGTCGCCAGTCCAGGCCCTTCCATTCGTCGGCAGCGTCGCCGGCAGCGTCGTCGACCACTTGCAGGGGATGCACGACCACGGTGTCCAGCAAGATGGCCGCGAAGCCGGTCGGCACCGTCAGCGGGAGCGTGGCGTAGAACGCGGCGTCGCCGTCGGGAACGACGTGTGCCTCGAACGCGTTCCACACCGGCCGGTTGGCGGGGTTCGACCAGGCGCAGCCGCCGGCGACGATCGCCAGGGTGAGCGGCAAGGTCGCGCGGGGTGCGACCCGTCGGGTGGCGTTGGTCGCGAGCGCGTGTGGTGGTCGCGCCTCGCTCCGTTGGCGACGCCTTGAGCAGTCGGTGCGAGTCATGCGTCGGCCTCCTGACTTGCTTCGCGGCGCGGGGGCACCGCGAACACCGCGCGCGTCAGCCAGTCGCCGACGAACACGAGCGGCGTGGCGAGGCCGCGCACGGGCGCCATCACCGCCCTGCGGAAGCGGGACTCCTCGCGCGGCCGCCACAGGTACTCGACCGTGTCGCCCCAGGCATCGTCGAGCACGCGGATGGGGTGCACGACCAGAGCGTCGGCAGCGAGGCCGACGACGCCGGCTGGCAGGGTGAGCGGCAGGGCCGCCCACCGCGCGCCGTTGCTGGAGGGCGCCAGGTGCGCGTCCATGGCATTGAGGGTGTACCGGTTGGCGGGCTCGGCCATGGCGCAGGCGCCGAGCACACAAGAGGAGAACAGGAGCAACCGAGGGTGCCGCATGCGTTCGTCCGATGTGCGGGAACGGGGGAACACGTGGCGCAGGGCTTCCCGGCGGGACGATGCCACTACGCCGCAGCGATGCTAGCGTCGCGCGCTGCTGATTGGTGAAAAGCGCCGCGGCGAGTCCGGTCCGAACTCGTCCCCTCCTTCGAGGACAACGCAGGCCGAACCACTGCGCCTGCGGGCCATCACGCGCAGGAGCGAGCGCCATGGATTGGGACGTTGGCGGACCCACGGCCGCACGCGGGCCGCCGCTGATCCTCGGTCAGTCTTCGGGACGAGGCGGTGCGGGAGCGGGGCTGCGGACCAGCGGCGGCGCCTGGGCGATGGCTTCGACGTCGATCTTGAACAGGCGCGCGGCGGTCTTCCAGCGCACGTTCTCCTTGGCCGATTCGGGCAGCCCCAGGTTGTCCATGAACTTCACGTAAGGCCCCATGCGCACCAGCGGCCAGTCGCTGCCGTACATCAGCTGGCGGCCCGGGTCGCCCATGTACATCACCATGTCCTTGACCCGCTGCACCATGTAGCGCTCGAACTCGTAGCTGAACTCGCCCAGCGTCAGGCCCGAGAAGTCGGCGTACACGTTCTCGTTCTTGTAGAGGACCTCCGCGGTGTCCTGGAACCACGGGTTGCCGAGGTGGCAGATGACGAACTTCACCTCCGGGAAGTCCACCGCCACGTCGTCGACGAGGAGCGGATGCGCCTGCCGCACCTTGGCGCCCTTGGCGTAGGTGTCGCCGGTGTGGATCATCACCGGCACGTCGTACTTCTGCGCTACGCGGAACACCTGCTCCAGGGACGGCTCGGTGATCGCGTACTTGTCGTAGCCCGGGTAGAGCTTGATGCCCTTCACGTAGCCGTCGCGGATGCGCTCCTCCATGTTGAACAAGTCGGTGCGCTGGTCGCCGCGCCAGCGCAGGCCCTCGACCAGGCTGAGGCGCGGATGCTTGGCGATGCGCTCGAGCAGCTCCTCGACGCTCGGCCGGTCGAGGTCGATCCGGTACGAGGTCAGCACCACGGCGTGGTCGATGCCGTGCTCGCCCATCTTCGCCAGCAGGTCGTCGATGTTCTCCGTCGTCGGCCGGCGCGTCGACTCGTGGTAGTTGTTGAGGTGGACGTGGCAGTCGATGAGCACGGTGCGATGGTAGGGGTTGGCGGGTGCGGGCGGAACCGGCGGCCTGGGGCCGCGAGTTGTCGCGCACCGCGGATTCGGTAGTGTCGGTTCGATGAACTCCGCTACCACGCGAGGATCGAGCGGCCGAGGACGTGACGCGAGCCGGACGGTCGGCACTGGCCGTTCGGCGCCACGCCGACCTGCAGCCAAGGGTTCGAGGGCGGCGCCGGGTCTGCCGGACGCGCGGGTCGAAGCGTTCGTGAGCCGCGCCAAGAAGTGGCAGGCCGAGATGCAGAAGCTGAGGGCGGTCCTTCTCGATTGCGGTCTCGACGAGAGCCTGAAGTGGGGCAAGCCCTGCTTCATGTTCGAGGGCGGCAACGTGGCGATCATCCAGCCGTTCAAGGAGCACTGCTCGCTGATGTTCTTCAAGGGCGCCCTGCTCGAGGACACGCACGGCCTGCTGCGGAGCCAAGGGGAGAACACGCAGGCTGCGCTTCGCCTGGAGTTCACCAGCCAGGCCGGGATCAAGAAGGCCGTCGTCGCGTCCTACGTGCAGCAGGCGGTGGCGGTCGAGCGGGCAGGGCTCGCGGTGGATTTCAAGGCGAAGCGCGAGTTGGACCTTCCCGAGGAGCTGACGCGGGTCCTGAAGAAGGACCGCGAGCTCGCGAAGGCGTTCCGCGCCCTGACGCCGGGAAGGCAACGAGGCTACCTGCTCCACTTCAACGGCGCGAAGCAGCCGAAGACGCGCACGGCACGGATCGAGAAGTGCATCCCCAAGATCCTCGCCGGCGAGGGCATGAACGACCGTTCGCGTTCGCGTTGACCTGCGGTTGCCGAAAGAGAGCGCGTGGTATCGCTCGATCGCGCCGCGGTCGCCGTTCGGTGCTTCGGCGGGCAGGCGCCGACGTGTAGCGCCGTCGATCCCCCGAAAAGCGCCTTGACCCGGACGCGGTGTCCCGTTGAATGCGGACATGCAGGTAGCCGCATATCCGCATGATCACGCAACCCAGGTCTTCAAGGCTCTGACCGACGCCACGCGAGTGCGGATCCTCGGGCTCCTCATGAACGCCGGCGAACTCTGCGGCTGCGAGGTCGAGGCGACCCAGGGCATCGCGCAGACGCGCGTCTCGCGCGCGCTCACCACGCTGCGGCGCGCCGGACTCGTCGTCGATCGCCGGGACGGAGCCTGGATCTACTACTCGGTGACGCCCAAGCCCGTGGGGCTCGTCGCGGCGGTGCTGGCCGGGTTGCGCACCGCGCTGGCGGACGACCCCGTCGTCCAGGCCGACGCGAAGAACCTCAAGCGGGTGTGCTGCCGATGAAACGCCTGTCCCTGCTCGATCGCCTGCTGACGGTCTGGATCCTCGCGGCGATGGCATTGGGGGTCGGCATCGGCGCGACGGTCGAAGGTGTCGAGTCGTTCCTCGATCGCTTCCGGGTCGGCACCACCAACATCCCGCTCGCCATCGGCCTCATCCTCATGATGTACCCGCCGTTGGCGAAGGTCCGCTACGAACGGCTCGGCGAGGTCTTCCGCAACTGGAAGGTCGTCGGGCTGTCGCTGCTCCTCAACTGGGTCATCGGACCCCTGCTGATGTTCGCGCTCGCGATCGTGTTCCTCGGCGGTCATCCCGAATACATGGTCGGCCTGATCATGATCGGGCTCGCCCGCTGCATCGCCATGGTGATCGTCTGGAACGAACTCGCCGACGGCGACAGTGATTACGCCGCCGGTCTGGTCGCCCTGAACAGCGTGTTCCAGGTGCTGTTCTACAGCGTCTATGCCTGGGTCTTCGTCACCTGGCTGCCGCCACTGCTCGGCTTCGAAGGACATCTGGTGGACATCTCTATGGGGCAGATCGCGGTGAGCGTCGCGATCTACCTGGGGGTGCCGTTCGTAGCCGGGATGATCACGCGCCTTCTTCTCGTTCGCGCGAAAGGCGAGGACTGGTACCTGCGCGAGTTCGTGCCGCGCATCAGCCCGATCACGCTGGTCGCACTGCTCTTCACCATCGTGGTGATGTTCAGCCTGAAGGGCTCGCTCATCGTCCAGATCCCGATGGACGTGGCGATGATCGCAGTGCCGCTCCTCGTGTACTTCGTGGTGATGTTCCTGCTCAGCTTCTGGGCGGGCAAGGTGGCCGGCGCCGACTACGGCAAGACGGCGACGCTGTCCTTCACCGCGGCCAGCAACAACTTCGAACTCGCCATCGCCGTTTCCGTGGCGGTGTTCGGCATCGGGTCGGGTGCCGCCTTCGCGGCGGTCATCGGCCCCCTCGTCGAAGTCCCCGTCCTGATCGGCCTGGTCAGTGTCTCTCTCTGGCTCGGCCGCCGATGGTTCGGCAAGTCGACCGGCGACGACGCGACCGCTCCCGAGTGCCCGACCGAGGTGTCCGCATGATTCGCCAAGTCCTCCTCCCTCTCAGCCTCATGACCGTCTTCTCCGGATGCTCCGACGCGAATGGAGCCGCCTCCAAGGCGGAAAAGCCGCGGCTCTTGCCGGCGCTGCAACGCTTCGCCGAGTCCCTGCCCGCCGCCTTCGACGCCATCCCCGCCGAACACAAGACCGAACTCGACAAGCTGGCCCAGTTCCTCCGCACACGGACGGCGTCGGGGCAGCCGGCGCGGGTGATCTTCATCTGCACGCACAACTCGCGCCGCAGCCACATGGGCCAGATGGCCGCGACCTTGGCGGCCGCGCACTACGGCCTCGAGGGCATCGAGGCCTACTCGGGGGGGACCGAGGTGACCGCGTTCAACCAGCGTGCTGTCGATGCACTGCGCCGCATCGGCTTCGACATCGACACTCCGAGCGGCATGAACCCTCACTACTCGGTCCGCTTCGCCGAGGATCGCGATCCGGTCGAAGCCTTCTCGAAGAAGTACGACGATCCGACCAACCCGCGCGAGGGCTTCGCCGCCGTCATGACCTGCGGGCACGCCGACTCGAGCTGCCCGACGGTCGCCGGCGCCGCGCTGCGCATCCCCCTGCACTTCGTCGATCCCAAGGCCGCGGACGACACCCCGGAGGAGGCGAAGGCCTACGACGAGCGCCTCCGTCAAATCGCGACCGAGGTGTTCTACGCGTTCTCCAAGGTGCGGACCTGAGCGCGGAGTGGCACGCCCGGCAGGAGTCGAACCTGCGACCTGTGCTTTAGGAAAGCACCGCTCTATCCAGCTGAGCTACGGGCGCGAGCGGGCGGGATCGTAGCCGGCTTGGCCAAGAGGAGCGCGGCGATCTTCTCGGTCGCCGGCCGAGATGACGGCGGTGGCGACCCGTGGGCGCCGCATCTGTGTCGCGCCGCGGAGGCGCGGACGGGCGTCATCGTTCCAGCCGTCGTGGGGCGTGGTCCAACCTTGTCGAAGGCTGCGCCGCGCGCTGTTGGAGGTGTTGTGGGTCTTCTTGGCCTGGGTCTTTCCGCTTGTGCTTCTCCGGCCTTCTCGTCACGATCCTGCTTCATGCCGGTCAAAGGGAGCGATCGTAGTTCCTCGTGGCATCCGGCAGTAGCTGTTGGAGTTCTTGGTGCGGGGATGTCGCATGGGCCTGTCGAGCCTCACGGCCTTCGTAGAGGAAGGCGCCGTCCATCAGAAAGGCATCAATTCTGGAGCTCTGCCTGGCCCATTGATCGTCCCACGTCTGGACCCCGCAATCGGACCGGGGGATAGGGTCCTGCCGCGGAGCCACGCGGTTGGTGGCAGGAACAACCTCGGGGCGAGGCGCGCGTTCGGGACGCGCTGTGCCACCACTTCGAGGGCGCTCCGGTGAACGATGGCGCCGGCCGCTTCACGGAGTTCTTTCGCCGTGGTTCGGATGGGAAGTCGCCCTTTCCGTACCAGAGTCGGCTCGCTCAGGGCGCGCGGTGGCCTGCTCGCATTGAGGTTCCAACCGGTCTTGGCAA
Source organism: Planctomycetota bacterium (assembly GCA_041398565.1). GTDB lineage: Bacteria > Planctomycetota > UBA1135 > UBA1135 > UBA2386 > DATGPD01. The sequence goes on from JAWKUN010000003.1 coordinate 475,994, forward strand.
GACGCTGGCTGTGGTGGTTGCGTGGCTATGGCGCCGACAACCGGGAAGCGCGTTCCGAGCGGTGACGCCGACGCGGCTCATCTACTGTTTGCCCATGCGCGTCCTCGTGAATCAGACCCGCGAGACGGTTGAAGAGGTTGTATCGCGTCTCGGGCTTCCAACACGGACCGTCGTCCTGATGGGGGGTGTCGACGACGATGTGGCCTGGGACACGTACCCGGAAGACGACACCATCGTCATCGGTACGCAGGACATGCTCCTTTCCCGCGCTCTCAATCGCGGCTACGGGATGAGCCGATTCCGCTGGCCGCTACACTTCGGGCTGTTGAACAACGACTGCCTCTGGATCGTCGACGAAGTCCAGCTCGTCGGCAGCGGTGTTGCAACCACCACCCAACTCCAGGCGCTGCGGCGCAAGCTCGGCAGCGTCCGACCGGTGCAGACGTCGTGGATGAGTGCGACCTTGCAGGACGACTGGCTTCGAACCGTTGATGTCGAAGACGTGGATCTGCAAGGGCACGAGCGCCTCGAGTCGGACGATATCGCGAACGACGAGGTGCAAAGGCGCGTCAACGCGCAAAAGACCGCGGCGCGTGCAGCCGCTGCCATGGGCGATGCCAAGGACCTGGCGACGGAAATCGTGATCGCGCACCGGGCCGGCACGCGCACGCTGGTGGTCGTGAACACCGTGGATCGCGCCCGCGAGCTGTTCGACGCCCTGCGCAAGACCAAGGCGAAGGCCCAACTCGTTCTGCTGCACTCGCGCTTTCGGCTGGCGGAGCGCAACGCGGCGCTCGATCGCGCGCTTGCCGAGCCGAGTCGGGAGGGGACGATCGTCGTGAGCACGCAAGTGATCGAGGCCGGCGTCGATGTCAGCTCGGCGACGCTGTTCGCGGAGGTTGCGCCATGGGCCTCGCTCGTTCAGCGCTTCGGCCGCTGCAATCGCCGTGGCGAAGAGATTGGCGCTCGAGTGTTCTGGGTTGGCTTGCCCGAGGGCGACAAGGTCAGAGCCAAGCTCGCGAGGCCGTATGAACTCGATGACCTGCTCGCTTCGGAAGCCGCGCTCAGCGAACTGGTCGATGTCGGCCCGTCCGCGCTCCCCAAGAAGGAGATGCGTCTGGATCGAGGTCTTGTGCTACGGCGCCGAGACCTGCTGGATCTCTTCGACACCACGCCGGACCTGATGGGCAACGACGTGGACGTGTCGCGCTTCATCAGGGACGCCGACGATCACGACGTGCGTGTCTGCTGGCGCGATGTCGAGGATGCACCCCTTGGTACGGAACCATCGCCAGGATGCGAGGAGATCTGCGCGGTGCCTATCGGCCTGGTTCGGCGATGGGTGAAGGAGAAGCCCGCGAGGCGGATGTGGACATGGGACAGCCTCAGCGGCCGCTGGACACAAGTCGAGCGTGTGCATCCAGGGCTCACGCTGCTGCTGCGCGCTGCCGATGGCGGCTACGACCCGGTGCGCGGTCTCGACCCCGACTCTGAAGCGCGAGTCGAGCCGGTCCTGCCGGCGCACATTTCCGGCCGCGAGGAGGACCGGGAGCACGACGGTGATCCAGAGTCGGAATGGGGCCGGTGGTACACGCTCGCCCAGCACTCCGACGACGTGGCTGCGGAAGCGCTGCGCATTGCCCGCGCACTCGACCTGCCCAAGACCCTTGCCGACGCCATCGTCACCGCGGGTCGGTGGCATGACGCTGGCAAGGCGCACCACGCTTGGCAGGAGGCTGCGAGGCGCCTCGGCGACGACCCACCGGACGATCTGGTCGCAAAGAGTCAATGCCGGCGCGGCCGACTCGTGTGCAGAGGCCGCCGCGGGTTCCGTCACGAGCTTGCGTCGGCGCTGCTGGCGCTCGCGCACGGCCAGACCGATCTTGTCAGTTTCTTGATCGCGTGCCATCACGGCAAGGTGCGCATGTCCTTGCGATCGTTGCCGAGCGAGAACGCGCCCACTGGCATCGATGGCCGACCGGATCCATCGATCCTCCATGCGCGTGGAGTGTGGGAAGGAGACGAGTTGCCGGAGGTCGATCTCGGCGACCATGTCATCATCCCGCCGACGAGGCTTACTTTGAGCTACATGGTGCTCGGCGATGACGAAGTGACGGGACCGAGCTGGTCGTCGCGCGTGTTGGCGCTGCGGGACGATCCTCAGCTCGGCCCGTTCCGTCTCGGGTTCCTGGAGGGGTTGGTCAAGTGCGCTGACGAACGAGCGTCGCGGCGGGTGGAGGGGAAACAAGCATGAGAGCCAAGCCAACGCTGCTGCGCGGCCTTCAGTCGCAGCCGTTGGGCAGCTATCTGGCGGCCCTGGGGGTGTTTCGTGTCCTCTCGCAACAAACCGAGACACCGATTCGGGCATCGTGGTCGCCGGAGGGATTCGTGTTGGATGGGGTGTCCCGAGAAGACCTGGTTGCCTTCTTGGTCGACCGCTACCACCCAACACCACTCGTTGCACCCTGGGCAGGCGGAAGCGGCTTTGCCGAGGGTGAAGACACCGGTGCAATCGACTCGATCCGAGAGTCAACAGAAGTGCGACTGGGAGGGTATCGGAGGATCATCGAACAGATCCGCAGGTTCCCCGAGCTACCTCCCCGCGGACTTCGGGTATGCGACGTGGTCCGATGGGCCGCCGCGACGGCGAGCGACGACAAGGCGCCGAAGAAGCTACGCAAAGACCTGGGGAAGTTGCTCGCTGCGCTGGATGGGACCCAGACGGATGACAACGGGTCGATCGAAGATCTCAAGCAGAGGCATCCTGCTGCCAAGATCTTCACTCAGATGAAGTCGCAGCGCCGCGCTGCGAACAAGGCGGCGTTGGCTGCGCGGTGCAGGAACGAACTGCCCGACGAGTGCTTGGGCTGGCTTGACGCATCGTTGGTCCTGCACGTCACGGATGACGGTCAGATCGACCAGACCGTCGGGCCTCTCTCCAAGGACGCGATGAAGCCGAAGCTGGAGTTCTCGCGTCTCTTCATGCAAGCGGTTTGCGAAGTAGTCCTCAGCAAGAACCGTGACCGATGCACCCGACTCGCCGAGAGTTTCATCACTGGTGAGCCGGCCACGGGACTCTCCGAAACCGCCGCGGGGCTGTTCGAGCTCGGATCGGCCGGAGGCTTCAACACGGGGCCGGGATTCGAGTCGAAGGGCCTTCCGAACAACCCGTGGAAGATCGCGATGGTCTTCGAGGGATGTGTCTTGTGGAGTGGCAACGTTTCCCGTCGGGCTGGCGCGGCAACCACCAACATGGCGTTGGTGGGACCCTTCACAACGCGCCATGTCGCGGGCGGCGTGGGTGCCTTTGGCCATGCGAACGCCGAGAGCGCGCTCACGGAGCTGTGGACGCCGCTGTGGACCAGACCGGTCTCGTTGGCTGAGTTGACGACGCTGTTGGCCGAGGGACGCGCGCGCGTTGGGGGCAGCGAGCCCCGCAACGCAGTTGAGTTCGCGGAGGCGGTCGCCTCGCTTGGCGTGGATCGAGGGATCACGTCCTTCGTCCGCTACGCGATCATCGAGCGCCGGGGACCCAGCTACATGGCGGTTCCATCTGGGACGCTGGACGTGCGGGTCCGGAACGAGGCCGATCTCCTGCGCCAACTCGACCGCGAGCTGCCTGTCCTCGACAGCTTCCTCCGCCGATTCCCCGGCGACGGTCCGCCGGCGCATCTAATCAGTCGCCGCCGGGCGATCGACGATGCTCGCTTCGATGTCGCGCAGCGAGGCGGACCCGCCGCGATGCGATCCCTCGTACGGGCGATCGGCGCGCTGGAGGCGGCGCTCGCGCGCCGTGATCCTGGAAGGGACCCGAAGCTTCCACGACCGCTCGGTAGGCTCGGGCCCGAGTGGATCGACGCTTGCGGCGACGAAATCGAAGTGCGTCTCGCGGCGGCGCTAGCATCGATCTCTCGCACCGGCGGCGCGGGTCCTCTTCGCGCGTACCTCGCTCCGCTGCACCCGGACGATCCTCGGCGCTACGCGCCTTCCTCCCGTGTGACATCGTGGGCCGGGACCGACCTGTCAGACCGGCTCTCGAGCGTGCTCCGGCGACGGCTCCTCGACGTGCACCGGGGGGCGGACGAGGAGTGGGACGAGACCGGAAACCCCACCTGGGGCAAGCGACGAGCCAGTCAGAGCGACGTCGCGATGTTCCTCGCTGGAGACCTCGTCGACGAAAGCGCGCTCGAGGAGCTGCTGTTTGGCTTCACGTGGGTGCGAGCGAGCAACGGTGGTGTGCGGTCGGTCTCGGTGCCGGCTCCACCGCTCCCTCGAGTCTATGCCCTCCTTCGCCTCCTGTTCTTGCCCGATGGGGTCGCCAAGGGGAGCGAGCGTGTGATCATCGTCCCGGACCCCGCGATCCTTCCCCTCTTGCGTGTTGGCCGCGTCAACGACGCGGTCGAAAGGGCGAGCCGCCAGCTTCGCTCGAATGGCTTCCGGCCACGGTGCGTCCTCGACAACCGTGCTCACGACGCAGGGTTCGGTCGCCGTCTGGCGGCCGCGCTCCTGTTTCCCGTTTCGGGGGTGGCCTCGCTCGTCGCACGGGCCCTCTTGCCCGCGGCCGAACCGACTTCGTCTGCAACGAACGACCAGCATGGCACCGAAGGACCCACCCATGACCACTGACTTCGACAAAGAGTTCGCCAAGCTCCAGGACGCGCCCCGACTGCTGCTCGAGGCTGGCCTGAAGCCGGCGCAAGGCGACCGCTTCCAGCCGACTGGCTTCGCCGACCTCGGCGCGGCGAAGTACACCACACCCGCGAACAAGCAGATGCTGCTCGTCGAGAGCGCGCAGTCGGTCGCGAATCGGCTCGAGAGGGCCGTGATCGACGGCGATGGCGTAGATCTCATCGAGAACCTGAGGGGCTTGCCATATGTGAAGGTCACGCTCACAGGGCAAGGTGTAGGAGTCGTCACGAGCTCCCTCGTCGAGGCGCACCGGCTGAACTCACCGTTCATCGTGACCAATGGACAGTTCGCGACTCCCTTCCTCGCGAAGAGCGGCTACAAGAAGGGTCAAGTCATCGACTGGCGCAAGGCGGCCGCTGCGGTCTGCTACTTCGATCCCGGCGCGCTCCTGCACGGCGTCTTCTTCGCGAACATCGAGGACGGCCGACTTCGGTTCCCGCGCGCGTTGACGGGGTTCATCGAAGCGAGCGATGTGATGGAGGCCGGATCGGGAGGCGTGAAGAACAACCACTTCGATCCTTCCGGGGAAATCAGAGCCGAAGGGTACGACAAGGATGTCTACAGCAACGTTCCCTACCCCCGCCTCGAGTTCACGGCCAAGGACATCCGCGCCTACTTCAACCTGGACCTCGCACTCATGCGCGGGTACGGGTTGCCGACTGCGGCGCAGAGGCTCCTCGTGGCGCTTGCGCTGTTCAAGGTGCGTCGCTTCCTCGACCTGGGGTTGCGGCTCAGGACTGCTTGCGACCTCGTGATCAGAGAGAGTCTGCGGGCGACCGCACCAGAAGAGTTCACGGTGCCATCGACCAATGCACTCCAGACCATCCTGCACGACAAGCTGATCCCTGCGGCGCGGAACGAGAAGGACCTACTCGCGCCGGAGGTACTTGAGCTCACGACGAACACGGTTCTGAAGGCGAAGAAGGACAAGGCGAAGAGTGCCGACGCGCGGCCCGAAGACGAGGCGAACGAGTGATCGTCGAGCTGAACTACCTCACAGGTCGTGTGCACGCGACCGCGTGGGGCCGGCACGTGAACGAGGCCGTTCCAGAGTGGCCACCCTCGCCGTTTCGGGTCCTTCGCGCACTCGTCGACGCGTGGTACCGAAAACACTCGCAGATCGGACGCGACGTCATCGAGCGGCTGTTGGCGCACCTTTCTCATCCACCGCGCTATCTGTTGCCGCGTGCTCGTGCGAGCCACACGCGGTCGTACCTGTCGCAGAACAAGCAGGATCCTACGGACAGGAAGCTCGTCTTCGACGGCTTCGTCGTGCTCGACCGCGGCAGCAAGGTTCTGATCGGATGGCCAGATCTCGCTCTCGATGCTGAAGCGCTCGACGTGGCTCAGCAACTCTTTGGCGCACTCAGCTACCTCGGTCGGTCCGAGAGCTGGGTGTGCGCACGCGTCGTCGAGGATCGCGCGGTCGAGTGGAACTGCGAGCTGCTCGTCGATGGCTCCGTCGCCGCCGACAAGCACGTCATAAGTGTGGCCGGCGTCGTGCCGCCAAATCTCTTTGCCGCCCGTGGCTTCGAGGTCCCTGGCAAGGGCAAGGAGAAAGCGCGCAAGCTGCCGTGGCTGGAGGCACTCACCTGGGGCAGCGCCGAGGCGATCGCCTACACGATGAACCGACCGCCCGCGCTGGAGCCGTTGTTCTACGTTCGTGATGATGATGCGCTCGATGCGCGTCCGGCGCCGGTTGCGCGCCTCTCGACTCGCGTCGTCGAGGCTGTGCGCCTCGCCGCGGATGCAGGAGTCAGGGTGCCGATCACCGATGCGATTCGTATCGGCGAGCACGTGCGCCGCAACCTGATGGGTGCGCTGCGGCACATCCTGGGCAGCGACGCTCTGTCCTCCACCTTCACGGGCAAGGACAGCGACGGGAGCCCGGCGCGTGGGCATGGGCACGTGTCGATCCTGTCGCTCGACGAAGACGGCGACGGGTTCATCGATGCCGTCGTCATTGCGGCGCCACAGCCCCTGTCGTTGGCCGAACAACGTGCCATCGACTCTCTCCGGCCGGTGGCGCGACCCAACGGCCATTCGATCGTGCTCACCCCAGTCGTGTTCGGACCGCGCGACACCGTGCTGGAGCGTGTGTCGACCGTCAGCAGCGTCACGCCGTTCATCCCGACGCGACATCGGCGCAAGGGGCGCGATGGCGACCTGGCCCAGTGGTTGGCGGCGCAGGTCGGGTTGGAGTGTGAGCGGCGGGGGATGCCGGCTCCCTCGCGCGTCGAGAGCTGGCTGCGCCCCACTCCCAGTGGATTAGCTCGACGGTGGCTCGACTTCCGGCGTGCACGAAAGGGAGACGCCCCTCGGCTTGCCTATGGAATGCGCCTCACCTTCTCGAACCCCGTGCTCGCGCCCTTCTCTCTCGGCTACGCCAGCCACTTCGGCGCGGGAACGTTCGTGCCCGCTGCCCCGTGAACGCCTCACCCGCACTCTGTCACCCCGCCACTCCAACAAATGCTCGTGCCGGCGCCACCACTCGCCGTCCACCACGTCCGGGATCTCGTCCTCGGTCAGCAACCCCGCGCGCGCCGGCGCGCGCTCCATCCGGTGCGCAGCTGCGCACGTCACGCGCAGCGAGGGGCCGAGGTCGGGGTGACAGGCGCGAAGGGGGCGGCCGTCACGGTCCGTGAAGACGAACGCGCCGAGCGCGTCGGCCTGCACGCGCAGCCAGTCCTCGTGCACGAGGCCGTGGCAGCGCGCGCAGAGGGTGACGAGGTTGGTCAATGTCGTGGGGCCGCCGCGGCTGTGCCAGATGACGTGGTGCAGCATGAGGCTGCGGCCGCTGGTGCAGGCGCGGCAATGGTGGCGGTCGCGGGCAAGCACGCGGCGCCGGAGTGGCGCGGGCACTGCGGCGTCGTCGCTGGCGGCGGCGACGGCTGGATCCGGCTCCGGCCCGTCGCCTGTGCCCGCGTCGCGTAGGTCGACGCGGAACAACGACGCGTCGACCCTCTGCCGGCCAGGCATCGAGCCGTCGGCGTCGGAGGCCAGCAACAGCCGCAGCGTCTCGTCGAGGACGTCATCGTCGGTGACCGCGCGGCGCAGCTCGGCGGCGAGCTTCTCGCGCGCGCGCTCGAACATCTCGTGGCGGACCGAGTCGAGCACGAAGCGCTTGACGAAGCGGGCGTGCGGCAGGCCGCGGTCGAGGCTCGGCGGCGCGTCGCCTTCGCGCGCGCAGGCGACCATCGCGTCGACCTCCTCGTGCGTGGCGTGCTGGCAGCGCTCGATCCACTTCTGCTCGGTGGCGGCGACAGCAACTCGCGCCACGCGGCGGACCTTCGACCACGACAGATCACCGCGGGCGAAGGCGGCGTCGAGCCGGGGCAAGTCGTGCAGCTTGCGGCCGACGAGCAGGAGGTCGCGTGCGCGACCCTTGCTCATGTCGAGGCGATCCTGGGCGAACGCGATTGCGCTCCCGTAGCCGAGCTCCTGACATGCACGCCGCGCCTCCATGTCGTGCAGGTAGAAGGCGAGCGCGCGGTGGCACACGTCGCCGCCGCGCGCGGCAAGCGCCATGCGGCGCGCCAGCTCGTCGCTCGGGAGGCCGGCGACGAGCGTCAGCTCGAGGTCGGCCAGGGTGAACAGGTTCGTCGGCGACCCGACGTCGGCGAGGTGCGGCGCGAAGCTGCGTGCGTCCGGTTCGACGTCGGCGATTGTGCAGTGCTTGCCCATGTGCAGACCATAGCCGATCGCGCCCTTTGTTAGAAGACGTACGTCTTGTATGAGTGCGGCCGCAGGATGTCGCTTGGGTTCGCCTGCCGGGTGCGCCGATGAGAATGAAGCCCTTATCACGCCCTGGGGCTGATCGCAGGGAGGAACCTAAGGAGACCGAGCGATGGACAGCGACGACTCCGCCGCCGATGCGCAGCCCGCCTTCGACGAGCCGCTGCCGGTGCGCATGCTCAACGAGTTCGCGTACTGCCCGCGCCTCTTCCAGCTGATGCACGTAGAGGGCCGCTGGGCCGACAATCACTACACCATCGAGGGGCGAAGCGTGCACCGACGCGTCGATGCCGTCGACGCGGTCCTCGGTGCACCGCGCGACGGCGGGGCGGAAGGCGAGGCCATGCCGACCGCGGGCGCAGCGACCGGCGGCGACGAGCCTCCGGCCGTGACGAGGTCGGTGCAACTCGCCAGCGAGCAGCTGGGGCTGGTGGCGAAGCTCGACTTGGTGGCGACTGCGGGCGACGAGGCGGTGCCGGTCGAGACCAAACGCGGGCGCGTGCCCGCCAATCCCGAGCGGAGCTGGGAGCCCGAGCGCGTGCAATTGATGGCGCAGGGTCTGCTACTCCGCGAGCACGGCTACCGCAGCGATCATGGCTACCTGTACTTCCAGGGCTCGCGAACGCGCGTCGAAATCGCGTTCACGCCGGAGCTGGAGCGGCGCACGTTGGAGTTCATCGCGGCGGCACGCGCGGCGGCGCGGTCACCGGTTCTCCCCGACCCACTGGAAGACAGCCCGAAGTGCGACGGCTGCTCGCTGGCTGGCATCTGCCTGCCCGACGAGACGTTGGCCTTGCGGGCCGTGCCGCGCGACCCCGCGCTGCCCGAAGCGCGGCGCCTGTATCCCGTGCGCGACGACGCCGTGCCGCTCTACGTGCAGGAGCAGGGCGCCCAGGTTGGCAAGCAAGGGGAGACGCTGGTCGTGCGCGCCCGCGGCGAGCGGATCGGGTCGGCGCGACTGAAGGACGTGTGTCAGGTGGTGCTGTGCGGCAATGTGTCGGTGACGCCGCAGACCGTGGCGCTCCTTACTGAGGCGTCGGTGCCGATCGTGCACGTGACACGAGGGCACTGGTTCCACGGCATCACGTTCGGCATGGGGCTGCGCAACGCCTACGACCGCGCCGCGCAGTTCCGCGCCGCCGACGACGCAGAGCGGCGGCTCGAGCTGGCGCGCGCGCTGGTCGAGGCGAAGGTGAAGAATCAGCGCACCATGCTGCGGCGCAACGCGGAGGGCGTGCCAGGCGAAGTGCTGGCGGCGCTCGCGAAGGCGACGCGCGAGGCGCGGGCGGCGTCCACGATCGACAGCCTGCTGGGCATCGAGGGTGCCGCGGCGGCGCGCTACTTCGCGGAGTTCGCGCGCATGCTGCGCGCTGGCCCGCCGGGCGTGGCATTCGACTTCGCCAGCCGCAACCGCCGGCCGCCGCGCGACCCGGTGAACGCGATGCTGTCTTTCGCGTACGCCATGCTGGTAAAGGAGGTCACAGTGGCCATCGTCGCCGAGGGGTTGGACCCGTGGTGGGGGCTGTTCCACGTGCCGCGACACGGGCGGCCAGCGCTGGCGCTCGACCTGATGGAGGAGTTCCGGCCGCTCGTTGCCGACAGCGCCGTGGTGACGGCAATCAACACGCGGATGGTGGGCAACGGGGACTTCGTGTGCGGCGCCTCGGGGTGTGTGATGGAACCGGCCGCACGCAAGGGACTCATCCGGGCGTTCGAGGCGCGCCTCGACCAGCTCGTGACGCATCCGACCTTCGGCTACCACTGCTCGTGGCGCGCTACGATCCGCCTGCAGGTGCGATTCTTTGCCCGCTGGCTGCGGCGCGACGTGCCAGAGTACGTCGGCATCGTGACGAGGTGACGCATGCGCCGACGCTATCTGTTCAGCTACGACGTATCCGACGACGCGCGGCGCGACAAGATCTTCAAGACGCTGCGGGACCACGGCGACCACGCGCAGTACAGTGTGTTCTTCTGCGAGTTGAACGCGACTGAATACGCGGAGCTGCATGGGCGCCTCGACCCCTTGTTGCACCACGGCGAGGATCAGATGCTGATTCTCGACCTCGGGCCGGCGAAAAGGTCGTTGTCCGAGTGCCTGGAAGTGCTCGGCAGACCGTATCGGCCGCCAGGAAGGTGTCTGGTGCTGTGATGTGCGAGCGGTTCGGTGGTTGACACTTTGCGGAGACCGCTCGAAGTCTTTGGCAATTCGTGATTTTCGATGATGGAATCGGTCGCCGCGTGGCTCGACTCTACTCACTTGCTCGCGGTTGCTCGTTCCTCGTCACCGACCTGCCGCTGCGGTCGACGGTTCGGGTCGGTCCCTCTCCGCGCTCTCCGGAGCGCGGCCCCATTGAAGCCCACGGGACTCCACCGATGTTGAATCCGTTCCCCCTCCTCTCCGCGCTCTCCGGAGCGCGGCCCCATTGAAGCAAACGGGTGAAGTTCGGACGCAAGCCGATCCGAATCGCTCTCCGCGCTCTCCGGAGCGCGGCCCCATTGAAGCCCAGGGAGGTCGACCGACGACGGCGAGGCAACGAAGGTCTCTCCGCGCTCTCCGGAGCGCGGCCCCATTGAAGCCCGACGTAGCTGAAGTCGCTCAGCGAGAAGCCTGGCCTCTCCGCGCTCTCCGGAGCGCGGCCCCATTGAAGCCTCACTTGGCGAGCTGGTAGCTGAGCGAGCCGGTCTCACCGATGCTCCCGGCTCTCCGCGCTCTCCGGAGCGCGGCCCCATTGAAGCACCACCGGCGCTCTGGCGGCCGGCGTTCGCGTGCTCGCTCTCCGCGCTCTCCGGAGCGCGGCCCCGTGAAGCTGTGCCAGCACACACACACCCTTAGGGTGTGTGTCTCTCCGCGCTCTCCGGAGCGCGGCCCCATTGAAGCATCGACATGCGCGCCAGAGGGATCTCGAAACCGCTGCTCTCCGCGCTCTCCGGAGCGCGGCCCCATTGAAGCATCGCCAAGCTTATTGACGCCGTTACGGGTCCTCTCGGCTCTCCGCGCTCTCCGGAGCGCGGCCCCATTGAAGCAATACCGCCTACTCGTGGCTCCTGTCGGCGATGACGGGACTCTCCGCGCTCTCCGGAGCGCGGCCCCATTGAAGCGACCGCGAAATCGATCGGCTCGCGACGCAATGCCGCGGACTCTCCGCGCTCTCCGGAGCGCGGCCCCATTGAAGCGCAAAGGACGTCGGCGAGATGGGCCGCGTCTACATGCCCTCTCCGCGCTCTCCGGAGCGCGGCCCCTTGAAGCCGGCCATGGTCGGAGTCCTCGACCTGGGCGACCTTCTCTCCGCGCTCTCCGGAGCGCGGCCCCATTGAAGCTTGCCGCCTCCGTTTTGCACGATTGACGCAAGCCATCTCTCTCCGCGCTCTCCGGAGCGCGGCCCCATTGAAGCCCGGCCGGCTCGTCGTCGTGCATCACGTCCATGCCGTCTCTCCGCGCTCTCCGGAGCGCGGCCCCATTGAAGCGCGGCACGGTGGAGCTTATCTACTTGGACGTGTCGAAGGTCTCTCCGCGCTCTCCGGAGCGCGGCCCATTGAAGCTTCGACCGAGGGCTCGGTCTCGCAAGGCGGCGTCAACGCTCTCCGCGCTCTCCGGAGCGCGGCCCCATTGAAGCCCTGCCACAACGCCCACGAGAATGACGGGTGCGGCACTCTCCGCGCTCTCCGGAGCGCGGCCCCATTGAAGCTTATTTGAGAGGACGGATCTCCGCCTCGACTGTGAGGCTCTCCGCGCTCTCCGGAGCGCGGCCCCATTGAAGCCTCATCGTGAGCGAAGACAAAGCCGTAGGGGCCATATCTCTCCGCGCTCTCCGGAGCGCGGCCCCATTGAAGCACCGTCATCGACAAGGACACCTCCCCGGGCACCGACCTCTCCGCGCTCTCCGGAGCGCGGCCCCATTGAAGCGTCGCCATCGACACCGCGACGACGCGCGGCCGGTCGTCTCTCCGCGCTCTCCGGAGCGCGGCCCCATTGAAGCTTGGTCGCCACACCCCCGGCCAGCACCGTCCCGAGCAGCTCTCCGCGCTCTCCGGAGCGCGGCCCCATTGAAGCTCGAACATGCAAGGCGTGCCAGGCCAGGCAGGGACGACCTCTCCGCGCTCTCCGGAGCGCGGCCCCATTGAAGCATCATCGTGCAAGATTTCGTGACGCCTGTCACCCCTCTCTCCGCGCTCTCCGGAGCGCGGCCCCATTGAAGCGATAACAGGATTGCCGACATGGACAAAGCCGCGGACGCCTCTCCGCGCTCTCCGGAGCGCGGCCCCATTGAAGCCGCGGAGCCTCCGAGCGCTCCGGATACCAGGACTGCTCTCCGCGCTCTCCGGAGCGCGGCCCCATTGAAGCCAGCGAGAGTACGCAGACGGACTGGAGATGCTTCGGTCGCCTCTCCGCGCTCTCCGGAGCGCGGCCCCATTGAAGCCCGGCCAGATCCGACGCCAGGCCGGTCACGTCCGACTCTCTCCGCGCTCTCCGGAGCGCGGCCCCATTGAAGCGGCACGGACGGCATTGAGAGCGGGTCTCTCATGAGCTCTCCGCGCTCTCCGGAGCGCGGCCCCATTGAAGCTGCGGCGTCACATCGCCATCGGCGGCGTTCGTGCTCCTCTCCGCGCTCTCCGGAGCGCGGCCCCATTGAAGCCGATTTCGGCAGAGCCCGCGTCTCATCGCGCTTCCGTGGTGCACGGGTCTGGTCTCGCGTCCGCGGCATCGAGACGGAACGCCCCGCCGGCGGCGCTCAGCGTCTGCCGGCCGCCTCGAACTTCTTCAGCGCGTCCTCGAGTTCGCGGCGCAGCTGTGGATCGCCGTGCTCGAGGTTCTGCCACGCCTTCAGGGCCTCGTTCTCGGTGGCCAGTGCGGTGGCGAAGTCGTCGAGGTGGAAGTGGGCCCAGGCGAGGGTGTCGAGGATGCCGGGGTTGCGGCGGGCGGAGAGCTTGGCGGCGCGCTCGGCGGCGGCGAGGGCGGCGGGTGGATCGCGCTGCGCGGGGGCGGCTGTGGGGTCGGCGAGGAACCAGGCCAGGTCGTTCCAGGCGGCGGCGTCGTCGGGGTGCAGGTCGGCCCAGCGCTGCAGCTCCGCCCGGCGGTCGGCGTGCTTGCCCTGGCTGGCCAGGACCGCGCCGTAGTTGGTGTGCGGGTAGACGTCGTCAGGGTCGAGCTCGACGGCGCGGGCGAGGTGCTTCTCGGCTTCGCCAGGCTTTCCCGCACGCAGCAGGGCCACGCCGTAGTCGCCGTGCGCGGTCGCGTGCTCCGGCACGTCGGCCAGTAGCCCCTCGTACAGAGGCAGTGCTTCGGCGAGGCGGTCGGTGTCCACGTACAGCTTGCCCAGGTCGAGGCGGGCGTCGACGTCGTGCGGCGAGATCTCGAGCGCGCGCTCAAGCGCGGCCTCGGCACCGTCGTCGTCGCCGCTCGTGCGCAGGGCCGTCGCCAGCAGGCGTCGGCCGACGAGTTCGCTCAGAGCGTCCAGCTTGTCCGACTGCAACGCTTGGCGCAGCACCTCGACGCCTTCGGCGATGCGGCCGTTGCGCACCAGGGTGTCGCCGAGGCCGAAGCGGGGGCCCGGACTGTCGGGCTGCAGGCGCACGGCTTCGCGCGCCTGGGCGACGGCGTCGTCGACACGCCCTTGCTCGAGCAGGATTTGGCTCAGGATGGCGTGGGCGCGCGCGTGGCTCGGCTCGAGCGCGAGGGCGCGGTCCAGCAGCTTCTCGGCGCGTTCGAGGTCGATCTCCGACAGCGCCAGCCCGCACAGCGCGAGTGCCGCGGCCGAGTCCGGCCAGTGGCGCTCGATCGCGGCAACGGTCTCCTCGATGCCCTGGTGGTCGGCGAGGATCGTGGCCAGCTCTGCGCGCAAGACGTAGTGAGCACACTGCGGTGTCGGCGCCAGCAAGATGGCGCGCGTACAGGCGGCGAGGGCGCGCTGCACCGCGGCCGGGTCGCCCTGGTCGGCGGCGTGGCGCGCGCGCAACGCCTCGATGAACCAGTCCTCGGCGGTGCTCGGTGGCGGCAGCTCGGCGCGCAGGGCCGCCGCCTCGTTGTTCCGGCCGAGCCGTTCGAGGGCGTCGGCCTTGGCGCGGCCGAGGCTGCCGTGCCGCGCGACGAGGTCCGAGTAGCGATCCAGCATGGCGAGCTGGACCTCGGGCTTGCCGTTCATCATCACCCGCGTCGCCACCACGTCGGCGCGCTCCGGCGAGAGTTCGGCCGCGTGGTCGAGGGCGGCGCGCGACTGCTCCGCGTTGCTGAAGCCGGCGAGCATGCCGCGCGCCAGCTCCTGGTCGGTGTCGCGGCGACGCTGCGCTTGCTTGGCCGCTTGCACGTCGTCCGCGCTCGCCAGCACGTAGCCACCGAGGCCGGTCACCGCCGGCACCGCCAGCGCCAGTACGCCGACCAGGGCGGCGCGCGACGGGTTGCGGCGCACGACGCGGCGCAGTCGGCGCCACGGACCGGCGGGCCGGGCCGCGATCGGTCGGTGGGTGCGCACCGCCTCGAGGTCGCGGGCCAACGCCGCTGCCGACGCGTAGCGCCGCTCCGGTTCGGGCGCCATCGCCGTCGCGCACACGACCTCGGCTTCCCAGCTCACGCGGCTGTTGAGGCTGCGGATCGGACGCGGCCGCGCTTCCAGCACGAGGCGGCGCACGTCCTCGTAGCTCTGGCCATAGAACGCGTCCTGCAGGGTGAGCAGTTCGTACAGCGTGACTCCGAGCGAGTACACGTCGGTGCGGGCATCGAGCGCTCGCCCCTCGACCTGCTCAGGTGACATGTACGGCAGCGACCCCACGGCAGCCCCGGTGCGGGTCATCTTGTCCCCGTCCCTGTCCGAGCCCTCCCGGCTCGACACACCGAAGTCGATCAGGCGGGCGCGGCCGTCGGCGGTGAGCATGATGTTGCTCGGCTTGACGTCGCGGTGCACGACGCCGCGGGCGTGCGCGTGCTCGAGCGCTTCGGCCACTTGCTGCGCGACGTCCAGGCACAGCGACACCCAGTCCTGATCGAAGAACGCGCGTCCGCTGGTGGTGATCGGCACGCCGGATCGGCTGGCGACGAAGTCGGCGGCACGCGCGCCGCTCGGCTGCTCGGCCCGGCGCGCGCGCAGGTCGGCGATCAGCTCGGCGGCGGAGCAGCCGTCGACCTTCTCCATGGCGAAGAACGGCACGCCCGACGCTTCGCCGACCGTGTGTACGGCGACGATGCCCGGGTGTTGCAGGCGGCCCACGGCTTCGACCTCGCGCTGGAAGCGCTCGCGCGCGCCGGGGAACAGCAGCAGCTCCGGACGCACCAGCTTGAGGGCGACGCGCCGCGCCACCGACAGCTGCTCCGCCAGATAGACGACGCCCATGCCGCCGCCTCCCAAGCGGGTGCCGAGGCGGAAGTCGCCCAAGACCTCGGGGATGCCGCCCACCAACGGCGGCTCGGGAGCGGTCGCGTGGCCGTCGAGGCCGAAGGCTGCCAGGGCACGCAGGCGGCGCGCCAGCTCGGTGGCAAGGTCCGGGTGCTCGCCGGCCAGACGAGCGGCGAGCTCGGTTCGCTCGCAGTCGGGGGCTTCGAGGCAGCGCGCGACCAAGCGATCGACGGGGTCGAGTTCGCTCTCTCCGGTGCGGGTGGTGTCGTCGGGAGCGCCGTCCATGATGTTCCGCCTACCCTCTCGGCGCTCGGGGTGCAACCAGGGGGGGCCGCTGGGCGGCGACTGCGGAAGTTCTCAATGCCCCGCGCACCACTCCGCCAGCTTCGCCGCCACTGCGCGCGGCGAACGGTCGCCGCCGTAGGCCCATGCGGCGTCGATCTGCGCTTGCTGCGCGCGGCTCAGGTGCCACGACAGCGGCGGCTGGATGTGGGTGTCGGTGTCGAACGGCATGGCGAACACGCGCACACGCCCTTCCCTCTCGACCAACTGCGCCTCGATGTCGGCGCGCACCGCCTGGGTGCTGGAGCGCGTGGCGAGCATGAGGTCGAGCGGGCCGTACACCGCGTTGGCCCATGCGCCGATGCGCGGGTCGGCTTGGCGGGCCAGCGATTCGGGGAACGAGCGCACCAGCACCAGTGCCACCCGCAGACCGGGATCGTGGGCCAACGCTTGCAGGAGCCAGTCCATGGCGGTCGCGATGCCGCTGTTGTCGAAGTAGCCACCGTCGGCGACGTAGTCCTTGCGCCCCTCGATCAACTCGTGCGAGCCGGCGGCGGCGGCGCGCGCCAGAGGCGTCACGTACGGGAACGTCGCCGACATGCGCGCCGCGGTCACGACGTCGACGTCGAAGGTCTCGCGCAGGGGTTCGATGCCCGGATAGGCGTGCCGGCCGTAGTAGTCGAAGAAGGAGTGCAGGCGCTCGTTGCGCGGTGCGGCGGTGGTGCCGAAGTCGACCGTCGTCAGCATCAAGCGCTTGCCCTTGTTCGGGCGCTCGCCGACCCCGGCGAAGGTGGCGTTGAACACGACCGGCGGCAGCTCGCCGCGCGCGGTGCGCTCGGCCCAGTCGCCGAGCGTGGCGTGCTGCAGCGGCGGCAGCGCCCGGCGCCAGCTCGCCTCCAGCGCCAGGCTGCGGTCCATGGACGCGTCGATGAGGAAGCGCATGCCGAGGGCGCGGCGCAGGTCCTTGAACACCATCGCCCAGCCCACCGGCACGAGGCTCGACGCCTTCGCCGCCCGCAGTACGGCATCGCCGTCCGCCTGGGTGAGCGGAGCGTGCGGGTCGAAGTGCGCCAAGTAGTCCATCGCGCCGACGCTGCCGCCCGACACCGCGCTCACCAGAGCCAGGCGGCGGTGGAAGTCGCCGATGGTTCGGTCGAGTTGCACCAGGACGTTGGCGGTCCAGGCAGCGGCCTGGATGCCGCCGCCCTCGGCGCACACCACGACCACGCGATGATCTTCGGGGCGGCGTTGGTCGAGGGCCTGCGCCACAGTGGCCCGCTGCGGTGCCTGGGCGCGCGGGCGCACGAAGAAGACGTGCGTGCTGTCGGTGAAGGCGCCGCCGAGCGCGGTCCACGCGACGATCACCAAGAGCAGCGGCAGGCCGAAGCGGTCGAAGAAGAACGCCAGGCCGGCCAGCGCACTGACCAGCAACGCCAACGCGAACACGAGCATGGCCAGCACGGGTACGGCGACCTGCTCGGGTGCGCGCGTGGCCATCCACGCGTACACGAGGGCGAGAACCGCCAGGCCAGCCAGGGCGGGCAGGTGCCCGGCCAGCGGTCGCCAGGACCCCGGCGCGAAGTAGCCGGCGCGCCACCAGGGGGCCGAGGGGTCGGGTTCGGTCGCTGGCGTCCCGATGCGTGGCGCCAGCAGGCGCAGCACGACCAGGCGCTCGACGAGACGGACCGCCGCGAGGCCGGTGGCGACGCCGCCGATACAAGCCAGCGTCGCCGTGGCGTCCCACGCCTCGGGATCCGGCTGCTCGCTGCGGCCGGCGACCACCAGGCCGCCGCTGCCGAGCAACAGGGCGATCGACAGCTCGAAGGCGCGGTGCCGTGGCCGGCCGGCGTCGTCGAGCGCGAACCAGGCGCTGCCCGGCAGCCGGTAGCGTGCCGGCGCCAGGCGCAGGACCAAGAGCGCGGTCATGACGCAGGTCCAGCCGGCCAGACCGGCGGCGATGCCGACTACGAACAGCTCCGCAGCCGTCAGTTCGAACAAGTTGGCGAACAGCGGCTGCGTGCGCATGAGTGCGGGCAGCACGCACAGCGCGATGGCGCCCAACAAGGGCACGCGCAGATGGACGCCGTAGCGGACGAGAACGTCGAGAGCGGGCACAGTGATCCTCCGAGAGCGGCGACCATAGCGCCCGATCCGCTGCGGCGTCTCGGTGCGTCGGGTGTTCCGCAAGAGCGTGTTGGCCGCGTGGGGCTCGTGGCCTTCGCCACGCGACGATGCGGCGCTGGCGCCGGCACCATGGGCGCGTGAAGTTCGCGCGAGGATCATGCGCGTCGGGGCGATGCGCGCGCGCGCGTGCTAGACTCCTCCGCTCGCCGTCTCGCCTGCGACCCCCTCCGTGATGCGCATTTCGATCGTCCTCGCGCTCGCCCTCTCGAGCACCGGTAGCCTGGCCCAAAACCCCAACACGCAGCTTCTGGGCGCGTTCGATCCGAGCGAGATGAGCAGCGGCGTGTGGGGCTACCGCGACCCGCAGAGCGGCGTCGAGTTGGCGTTCCTGCTCACCATGAGCGGCACCTACGTGCTCGACTGCACCAGCGGCACTCCGATCCAGCGCGCGTACTTTCCCGGCCCGGCTTCGGGGTGGCGCGAGGCGAAGTGCTACGGCCACTACTGCTACGTCGTCACCGAGGGCGGTGGCGGCATGCAGATCATCGATCTGGCCAATCCGACGAGCCCGCAGCTCGTGGGCACCTACACCGTCGCCGGCTGGAACAACACCCACACCGTGTCGCTCGACGAGCAGACCGGGATGCTCTACTGCAACGGCACGAACATGGGCATGTTGGTGTTCGACGTCGGCAGCAATCCGACGCAGCCGCCGCTGGTGACGAGCTTCACCGCTTTCTACGTGCACGACGCGCACGTCCAGGACGGCTACATCCACATGGCCGACATCTACGGCCACCGCTACTACATCGCCGACGTCAGCAACCTGCCGACGATCACTGTGCTCGGGTCGGCCGCGGCGCCGGGGCGACGCTTTTTCCACAACGTGTGGGCGACGCGCGACAACGACTACGCGGTGGGCACGAGCGAGTCCGCGGGTGGGCCCATGTCGGTGTGGGACATCCGCAACAAGTCGCTGCCCATCCTCATCGGCCAGATCCATCCGGCACCGGCGACGGCGGTGATCCACCTGGTGGTCGAGCGCGACCGCGTCGTGCACATCGCCTACTACACCGAGGGCTACGTGGCGATCGACGTGTCGGTGCCGGCGCAGCCGGTGGTGGTGGGCAACTTCGACACCTATTCGGGGCCGAGCAGCGGCTTCAACGGCGCCTGGGGGATGTACCCGCGTCCGGACGACGACGTCGTCTACATCAGCGACATGCAGACCGGGCTCTACGTCATCCAGACGGACAGCGCGGTGGTGCGCTACGGCACGGCGACCCAGGGCGGCAGTGGCGCGACTCCGGAGGTGTACGGCTTCGGCGCGGCCTACCTCGGCAACGCCGCGTTCAAGCTGCAGTGCGAGAAGGCGGCGCCCGCGGCGCCGGGGGTCATGGTGCTCGGCGCTTCGAGCATCTCGTTGAACTTCATGGGTCTGCAGCTCAACGTCGATCCGACCGCCGCCGCTGTGATGCTGCCGGTGGTCACCGACGGCGTCGGTGCGACCGACGTCGCTCTGTCAGTGCCGAGCCTGCCCGTGCTCAGCGGCAGCATCCTGTATGCGCAGTTCCTGGTGTTCGACCTGGGCGGCCCGCTCAACCTGTCGGCGAGCCGCGGCCTGCGGTTCAAGGTGATCACGCCGTAGGCCGAGCGCGTGGCGTGCGACGCCCGCCTTCGCGGCGTAGCATCGCCGCCTTGGCGCGCTCCCGCTGGATCCTCCTGCTCGTGGTCGCGGTCGCGGCGACGTTCGCCCGTGCGCTGGCGGGAGGCTACGTCTACGACGACCTGCAACTCGTCGTGGCCAACGCGGACCTGCGTGGCGAACACGGCGCTTGGGCCGTGGTGGCGGCGCCGTTGTGGGGGCCGGGCTTCCCGCATTGGCGACCGCTGACCCAGGTCCTGTTGTCCCTCGGACACGGGATCGGCGGCGCCGCCGGCATCCACGCTCTGGCCCTGCTCGCGCACCTCGCCGCGGTTTGGCTGGTGTTCGCGCTGACCGAAGGGCTCACCGGGCGCAAAGGCGCCGCGTTCGGTGCGGCCCTGTTGTTCGGTGTGCACCCCGCGCAGGTGGAGAGCGTCGCCTGGTGCGCGGCGCTGAACGATGTCCTCTGGGGCTCGTTCGCCCTGGCCGCGTTGCTCCGGCACGCCAAGACACGGGCGCGCGGCGAGCCCGGGCCCGCATGGGGCACCGTAGCCTGCTTCGCGCTGGCGCTCGCCGCCAAGGAGACCGCGCTGGTGGTGCCCTTGCTGGTCGGCTGGTTCGACGTCGCCGGCGCGGGTGCTTCGCCACGGGCGCTCGGGTGGCGCTACGCCCGCTTCCTGGTGGTGCTGGTGCCGTGGTACGTCGCCCGCGTGCTCGTGTTCGGCGACGCTTTCGCCGGTTTCGACCGTGGCCCCACGCTCGATCCCGGTGACCGCAGTGCGCTGGGCCTGGCGGCGGAGGTCTGCGGCCGGCTCGTGGGGGTCCTCGCCTGGCCGTTCGCACCGCACGCCCTGCGCCCGGTGCCGATGGCGGCGACGGCGCCTCTGTTCGCTGTCGTGGCGGCAGTCGTGGCGGCGGCGCCGTTGGCCTTGCTGTGGCGGCGTGCGCGCGTGCCCGCGTTCGGGGTCGGAGTCGTCGTGCTTGTGCTGTCCGTGCACGCGGCGAACCCGCGTGGCCTCGGCGAGTATCCGGTCGCCGATCGCTACCTCTACCTGGCAGTCGCCGGAGCGAGCCTCGCGGCCGTGCCGGCGTTGGTGGCCACCCGCTTCGGCACCGTGTCCGTGACCGCGGTGATCCTGGCGTGCGCGTGGACCTCCGCGCGTGCGGTGCAGGCGTGGGCCGACCAGGCGACCTTCGTGCGCACCCAGCTCGCCGCGCACGACGACGCGCGCGTGCGTTACATGGAGGGTCAGCTCGCGCTCGAAGCGGCGCCTCCCGACCTCGACGCGGCCGAGCGCGCCTTGCGCCGCGCCGACGAACTGGCAGCGGCGCGGCGCTTGGGCGGCGAGGAGGCGCGGCAACGCCTGCAGGCGGACATCGCCACCGGGCTGGCCTGGTGTGCCTTCGTGCGCGAAGCCGCGGTTCCCGTGCCCGACTTCCGCGCGCCGGCGGCTCGCTTCGCGGCGATCCTGCGCGCGCACGAGACCGTTGCACCCGCGCACGTCGGCCTGGCCGCATGCCTGGCCGAGCTGGGTGATCGCGCCGAGGCCGAGCGCCACCTGCGGCGTGCGCTCGAGCTGGACCCCGGCAACGCAGCGGCACGCCACAACCTGGTCCGCCTGCGCCGTCTGCCTCGCTGAGCCGCAGGCTCGCGATCGCGAAGGCGATCGCCAGCAACATGGCTCGGAGCCCGTACGCTCGATTCTTTCACGGGCTCAGAGCCGCAGGCTCGCGATCGCGAAGGCGATCGCCAGCAACATGGCTCGGAACCCGTACGCTCGATTCTCTCTTCCCATCTGAACCGCAAGTGCCGCGGATCTTCGCGCCACGGCTTCCTGCGATCGGTGGCATGCTATCGACCTCCTTCGTCGACCCGACCCACACATGCTTCGCTCCTCCTCGTGGCTCCTCGCCCGTTTCTGTCTCCCGCTGCTCGCGCACGCAGTGGTTGCCCAAGAGGAGCAGATCGAGAACGCCGGTGCGCCGGCGCAGCGCTTCACCCTGGCTGCGGGTTCGCACTCGCTACGCGAACTCGTCGAGATCGTCGGCTTGGCGCGCAAGCAGCCGATCGACTGCGGCGACGACGTGTGGAGTGCCGGGGACGACTCCCCGCTCACCCTCCAACGTGAGCTGCGGCTCGGCGCCGAGGACTGGGAAGACGTGGCGACGGCGCTGCTGTACGCCCGCGGCCTGTCCCTCACGCACGACGCCGACGGCAAGCTGTCGGTGCTCCCCAATCGCGGCGTGGCGGGCGTGTCGACCGGCAAGGCGACGATGCGCGCCGCCGACGAGGTCCTGCGCCGGCCCTACCGCACCGAACTCGCCAGGGTGCGCTACGTGAGCAAGGGCGACGCGAACGCGCTGGCCCAGGCGATGCGACCGCTGTTCGCGCTGCGCGATGGCGCCAACGTCGTGCTGCGCGCCGAGGACGGCGCGGTGGTGATCGAGGGCTTGACCTGCCACACCGTGTTCGTCCTGCGCGCCGTTCTCGTCGCCGACGGCGCCGACCTCGCTCGGACGCCGGGGCCGACCTGGTCGACCGATCGTGCGTGCGCCTGGCCGGGAGGATCCCTCGACGTGAGCGCGCTCCTCGAGCGCATGGCGACCGAACTCGACGCCAACGTCCTGTGCCGCGCCGGGACGTTGCCCGGCGAACGCATCGACACCGGCGAAGCGAAGGAGTTGGCTCCGCAGGAGTGGCTGGCGACGGCGGCGCGGCTGCTACGCCGCCATGGCCTCGTGGTCACCGTGATCCACGGACCGCAGCGGGTGTTCGAGGTCTTGGCCCTGGAAGATCGGCGCACGGAGTCGTGTCTGCTCTGGCGCGCCGCCGTGGTGTCGCCCGACACGGCTGCCGACCCGGCGTTGCCGGTGCAGCCGGTGGTGACCATGCTGCCGATGTCGGTGGCCGAGATACGCGCGGCGAGTGGCAAGCTGCGGGCGCAGATGCGCCGGGACTCGACCGTCACGGTGGGCTCGTGCCCGAGGGGCTTGTTCCTCGCCGGCCTGTCCGACGACGTGGGCACGATCGTCACCAGCCTGCGCCCGGAGGAATCGGGGCGACGCTGAGAGGGCCGGCGCTCGCTGCGGCGTCGTCATTCGTGGGCGGCGAGCGCCGGCTCGCTCGGCTGCCGATCAGCGGCGGTCGCGGCCTTGCGGCGTGGGCCCGCGCCCACGCCCGCGCGACTCGTCGCCTTGTGGCGTCGTCGGCCGCGTCGACGGTGGCTGCGCGACCGGCTGTCCGTCGCTCCGTCGCTCCTGACGTTCCTCGCGTCGCTCCTCTCGTCGTTCCTGCCGCCCTTCACGCCGTTCCTCTCGGCGCTCCTGTCCCGCTTCGCGGCGGTCCTGGCGCCGGTCCTGCCGTTCCTCCCGGCGCTCCTGGCGCTGGTCTTGGCGCTGTTCGCGCCGCCCCTCGCTCTCCTCCAGCTCCGTCTGGATGCGCTCGCGCCGTTCCGCGGCCCTCTCCTGGTGCTCCTGGCGTCGGGCATCCACGCGTTCGGCGTGCTCTTCGCGGCGTTCCTCCATGCGCGCCTTGCGTTGCTCGCGGGCGGCTCGGACCTCCGGCTTCTCGAGCCGGCCGTCGCCGTCGAGGTCGAGCTGGTCGTGCAGGTGGCGAGCCCAGCGCCGCTCCGCGTCGTCGATGCGGCCGTCGCCGTTGCGGTCGAGTCGCTTGAAGATCTCTTGCGCGCGCGCGCGTTCGTCCGCGTCGACCGTGCCGTCGCGGTTCTGGTCGGCGCGGGCGAAGGCACGTGGCTTGGCGCCGTCGGTGGCGTCCTCGTTCTTCTGATCGCGCGCGTCGCCGCGGGCCTCGCCGCCCGCGGGCGGAGCTTCCTGGATCGGGCGGGCTGGCCGCGGCTCGGCGCCCGGGCGAGCCGGCGCCTCGGTGTGCCGGCCGCGATGGCGCGGCGCGTTCTCGGGCTGGCCGGGCTGCTGCGCCGGCGCGAACAGAGTGAGGCTGCAGAGGGTGCAGGTCGCGGTGAGAAGTCTCGATGCCATGGTGTTCCTTTCCTGCTTGCGACGTGGCACGGACGCGCGGGACGAAGACACTCCTCGGCCGCCGGCGCGTTCGGCACCTCGTCTCGCCAGCGTTCGGGCGGTGGAGTGAGGCTCCATTCGCTGCAAGGCTGGCTCGATGGCCGACGACCCTGTCGTTCGGCCATTGCGCTGTTCGAACCGCCAGCGTCGGACCTTGATACGGTGCCTCCCGGCGGGCAGCGCCGGCCGCGTGCGGGCGGCGGTCACCTGCCGGTGCGGTGGCGCGGTTCCGCCTTCGAGACGAAGCGCGGGCCCTGCCGCGTCAGCCGCCGCGCGTGTGCATCTCGAGGTGCGGCGTGCGGCGCAACTCGCCCACGTCGGCGAACGGGCGGCGCTCCGCAGCCAGCCGCAGCCGCTCTTCGGCGCCCCTGTCGGTGCGGCGGTGCCACGCGTCGGCGATCCGCGCCGTGAGTTCGGCATCGCTGGCGCCGCCGCGCAGAAGGGCACGCAGGTCGACGCCGGCGCGCGCGTACAGGCAGGTGAACAGGCTGCCGTCGGCGGTCAGGCGGGCGCGGTCGCAGGCACCGCAGAACGGCTGCGTCGTGCTGGCGATGACGCCGAACACGGTGCCGTCGTCGAGGACGTAGCGCTGCGCCGGAGCCGAGCCTCGCGGGTCGCGGTCGGGCTGCACGCGCCCGAAGCGCGTCTCGATCGCCGCCAGGATCGCGGGTGCCGGCACCACGGCGTGGTGGGCCCACTGCGTGGCGCCGCCGACGTCCATGTATTCGATGAAGCGCACCTCGAGCCCGCGCGCGCGCGCGAACTGCAGGATGTCGGCGACCTCGTCGTCGTTGCTGCCGCCGAGCACCACGGTGTTGAGCTTGACTCGGTCGAACCCGGCGGCGAGCGCGGCGTCGATGCCGGCGAGCACCCGTTCCAGGTCGTCGCGGCGCGTGAGCCGACGGAAGCGTTCGCGCTGCAACGTGTCGAGGCTGACGGTCACCCGGCGCAGGCCGGCGGCGCGCAGTGGCTCGGCATGCTGCGGCAGCAGTACCCCGTTGGTGGTCAGCGAGACGTCGCGCAGGCCGGGCCGCGCCGCGAGCAGGCGGACGAGGACGTCGAGGTCCTGCCGCAGGAGCGGTTCGCCTCCCGTGATGCGCACCTCGTCGACGCCGAGGCCGACCAAGGCGTCGACGAGCCGTGCCGTTTCCTCGAAGGAGAGGATGTCCGAGCGCGGCAGCCAGACGTAGTTCTCCTCCGGCATGCAGTACGAGCACCGCAGGTTGCAGCGGTCGGTGACGGAGATGCGCAGGCTGCGCAGCGGGCGCTGGAAGGCGTCGCTCGGCAAGGGGGCGACACTATATCTGGCGCCCGGCGGACGCACATGGGCACGTGCGCACCGACTCGTGGGGGAGCACCCCCGCAGGCCCGCCGTGCACGGCCGCGCTTTTTTCGCCGAACCGGCGCGGGAATGGCGTTCCTGCGGCGTGCTGATTCCACGCCGACGGTCGCCGGAATGCTCGTTCGCGGCGACGCCCCCCCTCGAAGGACGTCCGGCGTCGCCGGCTGGCGCGACAAGAGTGCCTCGGGGATCGTCCCGATCCACCGCGCCGCGAGCCAGCGTCGCTGGTCACCTTGGCCGGACGTATACTCGCCCACGCTCGGGGTGACCGCATGGATCCTGCTGCCAAAGCCGAACGTCTGGAGGAGATCCTGCGCACCCTGCGGCCGAAGGCCGCCGACCCGGCGCTGCTGAACGAGCTGTTCGAGCTGGCGCTGCCCGACCTCGAACGCATCGCCGAAGCGTTGCTGCGCCTACGCGTGGCCGGGGCGCCGGTGCAAGCGACCTCGCTGGTGAACCGCGCCGCCTTGAAGGTGCTGTCGCTGGCCAAGTGCGACTGGAACAACTACGCGCACTTCCTGGGCTACGCGGCGCGGGCCATGCGGACCCTGTTGTGCGACGCGGCCCGGCGGCGGCGCGCCAAGAAGCGCTCGGGCCCGGAGGTGCCGTTCGAGGCAGCGTTGCTGCAGGCCTACGACGACAAGGGCATCGACTTCCTCGTCCTCGACGATCTGCTCGTGCAGCTCAAGGCCACCGACGCGCGCCTCGCCCAGATCCTCGAGCTGCGGCTGGTCGTCGAGTGCTCGAAGCAGGACATCGCCCGCATGCTGGGCACCTCCCTGTACGAGGTCGACAAGCGTTTGGCATTCGGCGAAGCGTGGCTGACTGCGCAGATGCAAACCGAGGCGACCTGACGAGCATGGACTCGCTGCTGGCGAGGTGCGAGCGAGTGTTCCAGCAGGCGCGAGCCCTCGATCCGGCCGACAGGGAGGAGTTTCTCGCGGCCGCGTGCGCCGGCGCACCGGAACTGCGCGCGCAAGTCGAAGCCTGCCTGCGTGCTGCGGAGCGATCGTCGGCGATGCCGTCGGGATCGCTGCTCGAAGTTGCGCGCCAGCGCGCCGTCGCCACGGCTCTGCCCGACGTCGCCGGCTTCGAGGTGCTCTACCGGTTGGGACGCGGGGGCGGTGGCACGGTGTTCCTGGCGCGGCAGACCAGCCTGCTGCGCCGGGTCGCGCTCAAGCTCTACACGGAGCGGGTCCTCCCGTCGCCGAAGGCCGCGGCACGCTTGCACCGTGAGGCGCAGATCGTCGCATCGCTCGGCCACCCGAACATCGTCAAGGTCTTCGAGCACGGCGAGGTGGGCGGCACGCACTGGTTCGCCATGGAGTTCGTCGAAGGGCACGACCTCGACACCGAGCTGCGCTTCCAGCGCGAGGGCCGGCGAGCCGGCGCGTGGCTGCCGCCGTTCGGTGGGCGGGAGCACGTCGATGCGGTCGTCGGTCTGGTAGCGACCGTCGCCGACGCTCTCGAGCACGCGCACCGCCAGGGAGTCGTGCACCGCGACGTCAAGCCTGCCAACATCCTGCTCGAGCGCGACACCGGGCGCGTCGTTCTCACCGACTTCGGCCTGGCGCTGAATCACTTCGGCGAGCGCCTCACCAGCGAGGGCGACGTCCTGGGAACCCTGCGCTACATGGCGCCCGAGCAGTGGGTCGGTGGCCCGGTGGACGCCCGCGCCGACGTGTTCGCGCTCGGTCTCGTCTTGTACGAGGCGCTCGGCGGCGAGCCGCCCTTCGGCGACGACGCGGCGCGGCCGGCCTCCTGGGAAGAGCCCAGGTCGCTGCGGCGGGCGAACCGTGCTGTGCCCGTCGAGCTCGAGCTGGTGTGCCGGCAGGCGCTGCGCCGGTTGCCTGCCGAACGCTACGCCTCGGCGGCGGCGTTTCGCGACGACCTACGGGCGGTGGTGCGCGGTGACCCGATCCGGGCAAGGCGGCTGCCGCCGTGGCGTGCATTGGCCCTGATGCTGCGGCGGCGGCCGATCGCGGCGGCTCTGGCGCTGGGCGTACTCGCCGCCGCCTTGGTGCTCGTGTTGGCGTGGCCCGACCGGCGTCCGTCGGTCGGCGTCGGTCTCCGGTTCGTCGGGCGGCCTGTCGAGGCCGCCACCGTGCGCATCGCCACCCTCGACCCGCGAACATGTGACACCGAGGCGCTCACGGCATCGCTCGACCTTCCGCTCGGCCGCCGCTCTCTCGACGCTGGCTACTACCGATTCTGCGTCCGCCTGGCGAGTGGCGAGTTGCGCGAATACACCCGGGTGGTGACGCCCGACGTGGCGAGTGTGCAGCGCTTCGCCTTCGACGTCTACCCGTTGCCCACCGGAGCCGCTGGGGCGAGCGCGGTGGCGGTCGTCGCCGGTGGCCGCGTGTCGCTCGAGGCGGGCATGCCGCACGGGCTCGAGCGCGCGGTCGAAGTCGCGACCTTCGCGATCGAGCGGACCGAGGTGTCCAACGCGCAGTTCCGGCGCTTCCTCGCCGAGACCGGGCGGCAACCACCGGTGGGCTTCGACATGCTGACGAGTGCGCACGACGACCTGCCGGTCGGCAGGATCGGTTGGGAAGACGCGCGCGCGTACGCCGAGTGGTGTGGGCGCCGGCTGCCCTCGTTCGCCGAGTGGGCGCTGGCAGCACGGGGACCGCATCGACACCGCTACCCGAGGGGCGGTGACTCGTGCTCGGAAGCCAACACCGAGCGCCCGCTCTTCCAGGCCATCAAGCTCGAGGATCAGTTCCGCACCTACGTCGAGAGCGTGCGCCGCGTGCAGGACTGTCCGGCGGCGGCGAGCACGCCCAACGGCCTGCTGCACGTGCTGGGCAACGTCGCCGAGTGGACGGAAGCGGTTGGCTGCAACCGCGTCGGCACCGGCTGGGTGGTCGACTGGAACCTCAGGCTGGTCGCGGGCGGCGACTGGAAGTCGGCTTCGTACACGGTGAGCGACCTGACGACGGTCGACATCGCGTCCATCTTCCCGGCGGAGGCGTCCTACGCGCGTGGTTTCCGCTGCCTGCAACCTCTACCTCAGGACTGAGCATGACTCCGATTCCCATCCGTGTGGCCTCCTACGTGCGCAGCCAGGACAACCCGTATCTCATCGAACTGGACGAGGGCGAGTCCGCGCCGGCGCTGGAGCGGAGTCGGCTGCGCGCTGCCATGGCCGACGCGATCGGACCGGTTGCGCTCATGACCTTCCGCTGGCAGCAGAACGAATTGATCCACGACGAGATCGTGCGGGCCTGGGCAGCGGTCGGGGGTGGCGCGGGGCTCGCGGTCGCCCATCCCGACCGCCGCGAGCCGTCGCGGTGGGATCCGGAGCTGAAGATCTGGGAGCCGCTCGGGGTCGGCGTGGCCTGTGTGGTGACCGACAGCGGATCGCCCGACCCGCAGTTGGCCAACGCGTACCTGGGGTTCGAGCTGGGCGATCGCCGCGTGCGCGAGGTCGGGTTCTTGTCGGCGTTCGTCGACGGCGACGGCGTGCGCGACTTGTCGGTGTCGCCCACGTCGCACTCTCGCTTCTGGCAGAAACTCGACGAGATGGGGACGGACGGCGGGTTGCGCCCGTACCTGGCCCTGTTCGACTCGATCGTGCACGTATGGTTCCACGACCAAGACACGCTGGAGGTCTGGCGGGGCGCGACACGAGACCAGCGGGTGCAAGCCAGCGTCGCAGTGGTGGCGTCGGCGATCGCCGAAGCGATGCGCAAGGAGTACGGGGCGAGGCCGGACGTCGACGCGTTCCTGGCCGGGTGCGAGGCCATGGGGCGCGAACTCCTGCGCGATGCGCACGGGCAGCCGCGTCGCATGGACGACTACCGGCAGTGGTTC
The DNA here is from genome assembly GCA_041398565.1 of Planctomycetota bacterium. Taxonomy (GTDB): domain Bacteria; phylum Planctomycetota; class UBA1135; order UBA1135; family UBA2386; genus DATGPD01. Next base: position 504,990 of record JAWKUN010000003.1, read on the forward strand.
GCGATGTGTGCGTTCGCCGACGCGTGGCGCGAATGTCGCCACGAGTCGGACTTTGCGGCGCTGTTCCATCGCGGCGCCCTGAGCGGACTCCTCAATGGTGCCCTGCACGAGTGCCGCTTCAAGCTGGGGACCTGGGTGCAGGTGCGGCAGCCCGACCAGATCGGCAGATACGCGAAGTTCGTGCCCGCAGAGGCCCTGGCTCGCGAGACGAAGGCCATCACCGACGCCAGCCGGCCGTAGACCGCCGCCACGCCGGCTGCCGGCCGATTCTCGCCTGGCCCCTCCGTGCAGCCGGCGTAACCTGTCGGCTCGCACGGACACGGCGTTCTCGTGAGCCTCTTCGAACCGACCCCGGCGCCGCGTGTGGCCGGCAGCCACGTGCGCGTGGCGCTCAACCTGCCCCTCGACACGGAGTTCACCTACGCCGTCCCCCCGGGGATGCAGCTGCGGGTGGGCAACCGCGTGCTGGTGCCGTTCCGCAACCGCGTGCTGCCGGGGGTGGTGGTCGCCGCCGACGTCGAGCCCGGCGACGTGCCCGTGTCGCGCATCCGGGCCGTGCACGAGGTGCTCGACGCCGACCTCCTGCTGCCCGAGGGGGTCTTGGCCCTGGCGCGGCGTATCGCGCAAGAGTACGGCAGCTCCGTGGGCGAGGCGCTCGACGCCGCGCTGCCGGCGGCGGTCAAGCGGCGGGGAGCGCGCACGGTACCGCACCTCGAACTCGCCATTCCTGCGGCGGATGCCCTGGAGTTGACGCGCGAACTCGAGGAGAAGCAGGGGGCTCGGTCGCGAGTGCTGCGGACCGTGCTGGAGTTCGGTGCGCCGATGCAGACCCTCGATGTCCAGCGTCGCACCAAGACCTCGCCGAGCCCCTGGCAAACGCTGGTGCGGCAGAAGGTGCTGCGGCGGGTATGGCTCGAGGAAGACGCCGAGCCCTTCGTGCCGAGCCAGTTCAAGGCCGAGCGGCACGACCTCAATGCCCGTCAGCAGGAAGCGGTCGACGCCGCGGCCGCCTGTGCCCGTGTCGGTGAACACGCCGTCTTCCTCCTGCACGGCGTGACGGGGAGCGGCAAGACGGAGGTCTACTTGCGCATCCTGGAGGTGGTGCGATCGCTGAACAAGAGCGCCATCGTGCTGGTGCCGGAGATCTCGCTGACGCCGCAGACCGTCGGCCGCTTCGCCTCGCGCTTTCCCGACGTCGCGGTCTTGCACTCCGGCCTGACGGCGGCCGAGCGCGGCGATCACTGGCGGCGGCTGATGGGCGGCACCGCCAGCATCGCCATCGGCGCGCGCTCGGCGCTGTTCGCGCCGGTGCGCCAGCTCGGACTCATCGTCGTCGACGAGGAACACGAGAGCTCGTTCAAGCAGGAGAACACGCCGCGCTACCACGCTCGCGAGATGGCCGTGGCGCGCGGCGAGATCGAGGGGGCGGTGGTGGTGCTCGGGTCGGCGACGCCCAGCCTGGAGAGCTACGGCCGAGCCCGCCGTGGTGTGTACCGCCTGCTGGAGCTGCCCGAGCGCGCGGGCGCCGGCAAGTTGCCGCGCATCCTGGTGGAGGACCTGCGCAAGGAGGCCAAGTCCTCCTACGTCGGCGGCGTGATGATCTCGCGCACGCTGCGCGTGCTGATGAAGGAGCGGCTCGACGTGAAGGACCAGGTGATCCTGTTCCTCAACCGTCGCGGCTACTCGCCGGTGCTGATCTGCGGCAAGTGCGGCGAGGCGATGCGCTGCCAGCACTGCGACATCAGCATGACGCTGCACCGGCGGGTGGGCCGGCTGGTGTGCCACTACTGCAACCACGAGCAGCGCGTTCCGCCACGTTGCCCGGTGTGCGACAACGGACCCATGCACGATCTCGGCGCGGGCACCGAGCGTGTCGAAGAGGCGGTGAAGACGCTGTTCCCGAACGCCATCGTGCAACGCATGGACGCCGACACGATGAGCAAGCGCGGAGCACACGAGCGCGTGCTCGAGGCGTTCCGCAAGCGGCAGATCGACGTGCTGATCGGCACGCAGATGATCGCCAAGGGGCTCGACTTTCCCGACGTCACCCTGGTGGGGGTGGTGTCGGCGGACACCGGGCTCCTGCATCCGGACTTCCGCGCCGCCGAGCGCACGTTCCACCTGCTGTACCAGGTTGCCGGGCGGGCCGGCCGCGCCGAGAAGGCGGGGACCGTCGTCTTCCAGACGCTCTGCCCCGAGAACTACGCCGTGCGCGCCGCGGCCAAGCTCGACTTCGAGGCCTTCGTGCAGCAGGAGCTGGCCTACCGCAAGGAGGCGGGCTACCCGCCGTTCTCGCGGCTCTTGCGCGTCTTGCTCGAGGGTCGCAAGCCCGACGTGGTCCGTCAGATCGCCGCCGAGCTGCGCGCGCGCCTACCCGCCGATCCCGACCTGTCGGTCCTGGGGCCGGCGCCGGCACCGATCGAGCGCATCAAGGACCGCCTGCGCGTGCACTTCTTGGTGAAGGCACGCACCCGCGAGGCCTTCGCCCGCGCGATGGCCCCGCTCCGGGACGCCGAGTCACTCGGCACCGCGACGCTTCGCGTCACCCTCGACGTCGACCCCTCCGCCATGACCTGACAGAGTGGAGTCAGGCTCCACCCTGTTGTTTTGCTGAGGGTTTTCCCCATCCGCGGCCAGCTTGCCGAAGAACTCCGGCATCTGCACGCCGCCGACGTCGCGCATCATCTGCATCATCGGCGGCAGGGCGCCGGCGAGGCTGCGCACGAAGTTGGACGTGGCGCTGCCGTTCTGGCCGTCCCACACCACCACCTTGTCGAACTTGATGTTGCTGATCGCGGTGGCAGCGGTCGCCGCCAGTGTCTCCATCTTCTCGATCATGAGCAGCTGGAACGCCTCCTGCGCGCCGCCGCACCCCTGCACGATGCGCTGCAAGCCGTCGGCCTTCTTCGCCAGGATCTCGAACTCGCCGCGCGCCTGCGCCGCCAGCTTGGCGTAGATCGCGTCCGCTTCGGCGTTGGCGTGGATGCGGCGCTGGTCGGCCTCGGCCTCCGCATCGACCACCATCTTGGCCTTCGCGGCCTTGGCAGTGGCCTCCAGCTCGGCGCGCTTCTCCAGCTCGACCTTGCGCGCCAACGCTTCCGCCGCGTGTGCCTGCGCCTCGTACTGCGCCTGCAGCACCGCGGCCTCCGCTTCGCGCTGCCGGGTCTCGGCCGCCTGATAGGCTTCCGCCTGCCGGATACGCAGGGTCGCCTCGGCTTCGGCCACGGCTGCCTTCGCCTTGTTCTCGCCAGCCACTGCCGTGGCGTTGGCCTCGGCCACTGCCACACGCATCTTGCGTTCCTCGTCGCGCACGCGTGACTCCTGGGCGAACGCTGCCGCTTGCTGTCCGATCGAGGTCTCCTTGTCGAGCTCGGCCAAGCTCACCAGCTTGTCGCGCTCGGCCTCCTTGATGCCGATCTCGCGCAGCTTGGTCGCCTGCGCCACCTGCACCTCCTTCTCGCGGTCGGCCTCGGCCACGCCGATGGCGCCCTTCTTGGTCTGCTCGGCGACGTCGATCTCCGCCTGCTGTACCGCCTGCGACGCTGCCTTGCGCCCGATCGCGCCGATGTAGCCCGACTCGTCGGTGATGTCGGTGATGTTGACGTTGATGAGAACGAGGCCGATCTTCTCGAGCTCCGGCTCGAGCGAGCGCTGGATGTTCTCGAGGAACTTGTCGCGGTCGCGGTTGATGTCCTGGATCGCCATCGACGCGATCACCTGTCGCAGCTGGCCGAAGATGATGTCCTCGGCCTGCTTCATGATCGCTTTGGTGTCCAGGCCCAGCAGGCGGATGGCCGCGTTCTGCATCTGGTGAGGCTGCGTGCCGATCGCCACCGTGAACACGCTCGGCACGTTGACACGGATGTTCTCCATCGACAGGGCGCCACGCAAAGGCACCTCGATCTGGATCGGGTCGAGGTGCAGGTAGCCGTAGTCCTGGATGAGCGGCCACACGAAGGCACCGCCGCCGTGTAGACAACGCGAGGACTGGCCTTGGCTCACGCGACCGTAGATCACCAGGATCTTGTTGCTCGGGCACCGCTTGTAGCGCTTGATCACCATCAGCACGAAGCTGAAGAGAACGAGCACTCCAGCGGCGACGGTCAGCACCAGGTAGGGATTGTCGATGGGCATTTGCTTCTCCGAGTTGGATTCGGTTCGTCAGGCACGGGTGACGTCCAGCACGTCGCCGTGGACGGCGTTGACCACCGCCACGGCACCGGTCTCCAGAGTGGGGCCGTCGGTGCGGGCACGGGCTTCGACCGTGCGGCCTTGCACGGTCACCAGCACCTTGCCGTGGCCTCGCTGGCCGGCGGGAATCGGCAGGTAGACCTTCGCTTCCTGCCCGACGGCGTTGTGCAGATCGACGTTGCCGCGCGACTGCAGGTGCGACAGCGCCGACATCAGCCAGGCGACCAGCCACAGTGCGAGCAATCCGGCCGCCGCCGCGAGTGCCAGCGTCCACCAGTCGCTCCAGCCAGCGTGACGCCCGGCCAAGCCGGTGAGACCGAAGAAGGTGAGGAAAGCGACGATCGCCTTGAGCGAGAGGAGCTTGAGGTACGAGTCGTGCGCATCGGCGATGCTGTCGACGTCGTCGTGCAGGTCGACATCGCCATGCGCGTGTCCGCCGAGCGCTGCCAACAAGGTCTGTAGCAGCAAGAAGACGCCGCCGGCGACGGCACAGATCAGGTAGGTCGTTTCCACGCGTCGAGCCCGGCCGCCCTACCGGGGCACGGCAGGCGCATTCACGGGCTACTTGTGGTAGGGCTCGCCCCTGAGGATGGTGTGGGCGCGGTAGAGCTGTTCGGCGACCACCAGCAGGGCCAATTCGTGCGGCAGCGTGAGCCGTGACAGGCTCAGGCGCAGCCGTGCGCGCTCCAGGACCCGGCCGTGCAGCCCGAAGGCGCTGCCGACCACCAGGGCGACGTGCCGCTCGTGCTGCTGCCACTCGCCCAATGCCTTGGCCAGTTCGAGCGACGTCCACGCCTGGCCCTGACGGTCGAGCGTCACGACCAACGCCGGCGCCGGCAGCTTCGCCAGGATGCGCCCGGCCTCCTTGCCGAGGGCCACCTCCACGTCTGCGGCGCTGGCACGCGGCGCGACGTCCTCGCTGGCGACCGTCGTCCAATCCAGTGCGCCGTAGCGCTGGGCGCGCGTGATGTAGTCGCGGGTGGCCGTGGCCAGGGCGGTGGCTCTGGGCTTGCCGACGGAGAGAAGCTGCAGGCGCACGCCGGAAGGCTACGGCGCCGGCGTCCCCCCTGTCAGCCCGGAAGCCCGTGCTTGGCGACCTGTTCGATCGCGGAGCAGAAGCGGTCGAGGTCGTCGAGGCTGGTGTAGACGTGCGCTGACACCCGGATTCCCTGGACCTCGGGGTGACCGATCGGGGCGACCAGGATCTTGAGCTTGGTCCACAGGTGTTCGGCCAGTGCTTTGGCCTCGATGCCGTCCACGGCCATGGTGGCCAGGCCGACCGACTGATCAGGCAGCAGGCTGGTGCGCAGGGTGACACGGCCCGTCGCCAGAACGCGCTTGGCCCAGGTGTCGCGCAGGAAGCGCAGGCGGGCGACCTTGCGCCCGATACCGATGGCTTCGTGCAGGGCTGCTGCTTCGGCGATGGCCAGGAAGGTGGCGATCGGATGGGTGCCGAGCTGCTCGAACTTGCGGATGTCGCTGTCGATCGCGGCGTCACTCGGGTGCAGCGGCCACAGCTTCTCGATCCGCTCGCGCTTCACGAACAGCATGCCGCTGCCCACCGGAGCCGACAGCCACTTGTGCAGGCTGGTGGCGTAGTAGTCGCAGTCGAGGTGCGGTAGCGCGAAGTCGAGGTTGGCGAAGGAGTGGGCGCCATCGACGATCACCGGGATGCCGCGCTCGCGCGCCATCGCCACGACTCTCTGCACGGGCAGGATCTGGCCGGTGAGGTTGATGACGTGGCACATGAGGATCAGCTTGGTCTTCCCCGTGATCGCCGCCGCGTAGCGGCGCACGATCTCTTCGTCGTCCTCGCTGGGCACCGGTAGCGCGATCTCGCGCACGACGATGCCTTCTCGCCGTTCACGCTGGCGGAACGCCCAGCGCATGCGCGGGTAGTCCTGGCTCGAGATCACGACCTCGTCGCCGCGCGCCAGATCGAAACCGCACTCGCAGACGTGCAGGCCCTCGGTCGTGTTGCGCACGATGGCGATCGACTCGGGGTCGGCGCCGGCGATGCGCGCGAGCTGCTGCCGCACCAGCTCCTTGTGGGGCTCCAGCTCCTTCCACATGGCGTAGGGCGGCGCCTTGTTGGAGAAGTCGAGGTGGCGCTTCAGCGCGGCGAGGGCTGCCGTCGGCGTCGGGCTGCAGCCGCCGTTGTTGAGGTTCAGCAAGCTGCGGTCGGGCGCGTAGGCCTGGGCCACGGTCAGCCACAGCGATTCGTCGCGCGCATCGTCTTCGGGAGCGAGCCCGCGCCGGTCGGCGGCGTCGAGCGCGTCGGTCGCCGCCAATGCCGTCTCGAGCACCGGGGCGACGCCGAGCCCGGCGAGGAACTGCCTGCGATCCATGCGCGCAGTCTAGCGGCGTGGGCGACGGTCGGCCGCCGCGGATCCGAAGCCGTCGCGGCACCGGTGTGTGGCTCAGGCGCGGCTGGTCTGGTAGCGATCCGTCACCCCGACCCCGAGCCAGGATCCTTCCGTGGTGTAGCGGATGCAGCGCTCACCGGCAGCGATACGCGGAACCACGTCGAGCGCCATCTCGACGCACTCGTTCTGGTTGCAGTAGCGGAACAGCCCCTGCCGTCCGACCGACACCAGGTTGGGAGCTTCTGCCAGCGCTTCGAGCAGCGTCAGCGCGCGTTCCTTGTAGTGCTTGATCTGCACCGGGTAGGCGTAGCGGGTGCGGAGCACGTCGTAGCCCAGCACCTCGGCGCGGGTGAACCAGCCGAGCTGCTCTGCCGCAGCGAGGCACATCTCGGCGATCTCGTCGTCGCTGCGCTGCCACTGCGGTTCGTCGGGGCTCATCGCGACTTCGAGCACGAGACCGGTCTTGCCGGGCGGCGCCATGTCGGCGCCGAAGAGGCCGAACTCGGTGCTGCGCTGGAACGGCACCCGCTCGTCGGGGAAGTAGATCCAGTGGTACCCCGACGCTTGCGGCTTGGCGACGCGCACGAACACGAACGCCATGCCGCGGAACGGGAGGTGATTGGCGGCGAGCAGGGCGTCGGCCCGAGATCCGAGCACCAGCTTCGTCAGCGTCGGCAAGGCGATGGTGGAGACCACCGTGGTGAAGCCCGAGAAGCGCGAGCCGTCGGCGAAGTGCAGCTCGGTCACCTCGCCATTGTCGTTGCGGGTCAGACCGGTGACGAGCTTGCCGAATTCGAGCACGCCGCCCATCGCCTCGATGTGGCGCCGCAGGTGGTGCTGCAGCGTGCCGGCGCCGCGGCGCGTGTAGTAGAAGTCCTTGCGGAACTCGCTGTGCGTCTTCTTGAAGTCGTCGGCGCCGAGCCAGCGGTGGCGGATCATCTTCTTGAAGAGGTCCCACACCGAGTCGACGGTGATGCGATCCGATGCAGTGCGCGGGTCGAGTTCGGTCGGCGGCACACCCCACACCTTCTGCGTGTAGGGGCCGAAGTAGATGTCGTAGAGCGTCTTGCCGAAGCGTGCCCGGGTCCACGCGGCGAAGCTGTCGTCTTTCGGCCTGCGCACGAGGTTGCAGACACGGTTCCAGGCGACGTCCAGCCCAGCGCGCAGGGTCACCAGGGGGCTGATGTTGCGAACGATGTCGACGATGCCGAACGGGTAGGGGATGAAGCGCCCGACGAAGTGCTGCGAGGTGCGCTTCACCACCGTCATCAAGTCGGCGCCGCAGACCTCCTGCAGCAAAGTCTGCAACTCGGGGTTGTCAGTGACGAACTCGTGCGGGCCGAAGTCGAACCAGAAGCCATCCGACTCGAAGCTCGCCGCCAGACCGCCCTCGGTGCTCGCGGCCTCGAAGATGCGCACCGGGATCCCGCGTTTGGCGAGGAGATAGCCGAAGGCAAGGCCGGTGATGCCGGCGCCCAGGATCGCCACGGTCATCGTCTTGGCCCCGCCCCGTCTGCGACCCGGGGGCGCGGGCATCGGCCCGGTCCGCCGCCAGTCGCGGGCATCGGGACGTCGTGCCCGCTGTCCTGAGCGTGGGACGGGGCTGCATGCGCGGCGGCGCGGGACGCTGCAGTGGCGAGGTGCTGCACCACGAGGCGAGTCTAAGGCCGAGCTCTCGAGTTGCACGGCGCAATTCGGCGTGGCGGCGGCGGCGGATGTGGCCGCGACCGCTCCTCTTGCCAGTGGTGGCCGCGGCGGTGGCCGCGGTCCGCCGCGCGCCGCGGGGCGCCGCGGATCAGCGCGGGCTGTCCGCAGGAGCGCCGAAGATCGGCGAGCGGTAGACGCCGATCTTGGCGAGCAGGTACTGAGCCAACGTCCACAGCGTGAGCAAGCCGTAGCGCGCGCTGCGCTTGAAGTTGATCGACGACGCTTCCTTGAAGTAACGACATGGCACCGGCACGTCGCTCATCCGGAAGCGATGGAACGCGACCTGGGCCAGGAACTGGCTGTCGAACACGAAGTCGTCCGAGTTGGCTTGCCAGGGAATGCGCTCCAGCACCTCGCGCGCGTAGGCGCGGTAGCCGGTGTGGAAGTCGCCGAGGTTCTGTCCGAGGACGACGTTCTCGACGACCGTGAGCGCTCGGTTGGCCAGGTACTTCCAGGCCGGCATGCCACAGTTCACCGCTTCGCGCCGGCTGCGGATGCGGCTGCCGAGCACCACATCGCAGATGTTGAGGCGGATGAACTCGACCATCGCCGGCAGCACACGTGGGTCGTACTGATAGTCGGGATGCAGCATGACCACGATGTCCGCACCCATCTCCAACGCCAGCCGGTAACAGGTCTTCTGATTGCCGCCGTAGCCGAGGTTCTTCTCGTGGCGGACGGCGCGGATCCCGAGCTTCTCGGCCGCCTCCAGGGTGTCGTCCGGACTGTGGTCGTCGACCAGCACGAACTCGCAACGGAAGTCGGCGGGCACCGCCCGGACGGTCGACTCCAGGGTGCGGGCGGCACGATACGCCGGCAGCACGACGATCACCTTGTCGATGCGGCGCGGCGCAGGCTCGTTGACGAAGATGGGACTCGGGTCGGTCACGCGGGCCAAGGGAGGAACCAGTCACCGTAGCGTGCCCGACGTCGTCTTGAATTCCAGCGCTCGACTGCGCAGAGTTCGCCGCCGCCATGGTCAGGATCCAGGGCCAGTCCGCCGACCCCGATCGCTTGGACCTCCTCGTCGCCGCGGCGTGCGAGCGGCACGGGTTCCGTCTGGACGTGGACGGGTGGACGCGAAAGACCTTCGACGTCTACTCCGGGCAGGCGCGCAACCGGGACAGCCGGTTGGTGGCGCGCCTCGAGAGCATCGCCACCACCAACGGCGAGATTCGTGTCTACGACGATCGGGCCCTGGCGTTCGCGCAAGAGATCGGCGAGGCGCTGGAGCGCGAGTTCGGTGTCAAGGAGGCCGTGATCGTGCGCGACCAGCCGCCCGAGTGAGGCGTAGGGTTCGGCGACGGCAGACGCGGCAGACGCGGCGGGCAGCTCGCTGGCTGGCCGGCCAGCCGACCCGGGGCTGGGTCTGTCAGGTCGGCGCTTCTCGGATGGGCGGGGCTCGCGCGGTTCTCAGCCGCGCAGCGGAAACGAGCCGAGGGCGTGCTCCTGCACGACCTCGCCACCGATGAGGTGGCGCTGGATGACCTTCTCCAGCACTTCGGGTGTGCAGTGCGAGTACCACGTGCCGTCGGGGTAGACCACCGCGATCGGGCCGCCGGCGCACAGGCGCAGGCAGTTGGCCTTGGTGCGTTGCACGCCGCCGTGCTCGGACAGTCCGAGCTCGCTCAGGCGGCGCTTGAGGTACTCCCAGGCCGCGTTGGCCTCGGCGCGCGGGCAGCACTTGTCGGTCGTCTGCTCGCAGCAGAGGAAGATGTGCCGCCGGCTCTTGTCCAGACCGATGGTGTCCATCACCTTCTGCTGGCGCGCGCGTTCGTCGGCGGGGTCGAGTTTGCTCATCGGGGGCTCATGTGGTCACTCGACCAAGTCGTACACCTGGACGCGCTCGAAGTGAGCTTCGAATTGCCGCTTGAACTCGTCGTGCACGGGGTCGCGTTGCCAGCCGGCCTCCGCGGCAGCGTCGCGGAAACGCACGATGCTCGTGCAGGCGAACGAGTCGTCGACGACGCTGCGCTCGGACGGCCGTGGCTTGCCGAACCAGACCGACTCCACTCCGACGACGTGACCGGCCACGCGCGTCAGGTAGAAGGTGCGCATGCGCTCGACGACGTCGGCCGGAGAGTCTGATTTCAGCCAGAAGACCACGACGTGCACCAGCTTGCCGCTGCCGGCGACCGTGTGCGAACCGATCACCGCGCAGCTGGACAACGCCAGGGTCAGGAGCAAGGGGACTGCCAGCGCGGGGAGCGATGACGGCATGCAGATCGATCATGGGCGGGTGGCCAGGAACGTTCAACGGTGCGGCTGGCGACCGGGCGCGCTCACCGGTCGCCGGCGTGGCTTGGACCGAACTCCTCGCCCGGCGACGAGTCGGCGGGCGCCCACCGTCGCAGGAAGGCCAGCAGCTCCGCCATCGCCTCTGCCGCCGCCGCTCGGTCGTAGCCGAAGGTCACCTTCGGGCCGACCCACGGCAGGAGGCGCATCGTCTTGCGCGGCGGCAGGCTGCTCACGTCGAAGCCGTGGTGCGCGCCGCGGAACACCCGCAGCAGCACGCGGTCATCGCGACGTGGGCGGTGCTCCACCGCATCGCCGATGGCCTCGACTGGCGTGACGTCGTCGGCGTCGCCAGTCAGGATCAGCAACGGCAGGTCGGTGCGCAACGCCGCGTCTTCCTCGTTCGTGGGGTAGTAGGCCACCGCTCCGCACAGGCCGAGTCGCGCGCAGGTGGCGCCATCGGGCAGGGTGTGCCACAGCCCCTCGGCTCCCAGCGACCACGCCACGACGAAGCCGCGCGCGTTCGGGCGCAGCCAGCCGTGCCGCGTCGACCATGCGAGCGCATGGCGCAGGACGAAGGCGATCTTGTCGCCGGCGCTGCCCCCGGGCGGGTCGGTCGCCGCCCGGTAGGCCGTCTTGTAGTCGACGACCAGCGCGTCGAAGCCGTGCGCCTGCAGTGCCGCGGCGACGCGGAAGTAGTGGCCGTCGTCGTCCAAGATGCGCAGCCCCGACGCGCCGGGAAGCAGGACGACGAAGGGGCGATCCTGGCCTGCCGCCGCCGCCGGTCGGAAGTGGTAGGCGCGTGCCATCGGCTCACCGTTCGCCTCGGGGTTGACGGGCGGCGGTGGGCCGGCACAGGCGACGAGGGCCAGGCACCACACCCGGATCCCGCGTCGGCGCTCGCGGCGAACTGGACGCGCGGGGGTGCGGGCCGCGGCACTCATCGGTCGAGCCCGAAGCCTTGCTGGTCGACGATGCGGCCGAGGTCCAGCGCCGCCGCCGTCCCGTGCTGCATGCTCCGCAAGATCAGGGCGCCGTCGAAGGTCAGGAGCAGGACCTCGGCATCGGTGGCGCGGTCGACGAAGCGCCCCGACGCGTAGTACTCGGCCATGAAGTCCCACGTGCCCGAACGGAGCGACCGGTAGACCAGGCCGATCCCTCGGTGGGGCAGTGCCAACACCGAGTGCGGCGCTCCCAGCGAACTCAGGCATGCGGCGAGGTCGGACGTGCCGGGCACCAGGTCGGTCTGCGGCTGCACCGGGTGGTCGTCACTGCGTCGGGAGTAGGCGACCTCGACGCAGGCCGTGGACAGTGCGGGCAGGATCGCGAGCAGCGTTGCGGCGCCAGCGGATCGGCGGCGCGGAGGGGTCATCGCGCCGCTCCGAGGCGCCGGGCGTCGGCCGCCTGCTGCGCTTGCTGGTCGTGGAGGTCGCTCCACGGCATGGCGTAGCGCGCGCGATGGACCCCCAACGTCGACGCGACGTGGGTCAGGCGGTCGCTGGCGTCGAAGAACAACCACAGGCGGTCGGTGCGGGTGTCGGTATTGCTGAAGGTCAGCAGGATGATGGAGAACGCGGCGTCCTTGCTGATCTTGGCCTCGTAGTAGTAGGCGGAGCGATCGTGCAGCTCGACGACATGGGAGGGCGCGCCGAGGAGACGCACGGCTTCGGCGGCCGTGGTCACCCCTGGTTGCAGCCGGGCAACGATCTGGTGGTCCAAGGGCTCGCTCACCGCGTCGCGCGAGACGAAGCAGCTTGCCAGCAACAGCGGGGCGGCCCAGAGCGGGTCGAGAAGGCGAAGAGAGCGTGTCTGCATGCGTGGCGGACCACGGTGCACCCCCGCGTTGTCGGAGTGTTGTCGAACTTGTGTCCGTGGCCACGATGCTGCCTGCGATGCCGTCTTCGGCGGGCAACACTCTCGCACCCTCGGAGCGGCCACGGACTGCGATCGACTACACTCGCACGAGCTGTCGACGAAACCATGCCGAACGAGACGACGCGCGTCCTGTTGGTCGAGGACGACCTCCGCATCCGGGTCGAGCTGCTCGATGCCCTTCGTGGTTCCGGCTTCCACGTGGCGTGCGCGAGCGACGTCGCCGAGGCACGCGCGGCCATGCTCCGCGACCAGGACCTGGTCCTCCTCGATCTCGGCTTGCCGGATGGCGATGGGCTCGACCTGTGCCGGGACTTGCGCGCCTGTGGCCGCGACGTGCCGATCATCGTGCTCACGGCGCGCGATGCTCCCGAGCAGCGGGTGCGCGGCTTGGACGTCGGCGCCGACGACTACGTCGTGAAGCCGTTCCACATGCCCGAGCTGCTGGCCCGCATCCGCAGCGTCCTGCGTCGCGCGCGCGGCACGCTGGGACCCGGGCGGATCGTGCGCGGGTCGGTGTGGGCCGACCCCGATGCGCGCGTCGCCGGGGTCGGCGAGCGCGCCCTACAGCTGGCGCCGCGCGAGTTCGACCTGCTGCTGTTCTTCTTGCGGCACCCCGACCGCACGTGGTCGCGCGAGCAGCTCCTCGACCGAGTCTGGGGTGCGGCGTTCGACGGTGGGCGGCGCACGGTCGATCTGCACGTGTCGCGTCTGCGCGTCGAGATCGAGGCCAATCCGGCCGACCCGCGGCTGCTCAAGACGGTATGGGGCGCGGGCTACCGCTTGGAGGCCGACGCGCCGTGAGCGACTTCGCCGAACCGGGCGCGTCACCCACGTCGAGGGGGGACGCGCGCGGGTCCGTGTCCCGCATCCCGCCGTGGCGGCGGCTCAGCGTGCGCGTCACCACGCTGTGGACTCTGTCCGTGCTCCTCATCTCGACCGGGGTCAACACCGTCATGGCCGGGCTCGAGCGCCGCGGGCGGTTGGGCACGACCCAAGTGGAGGACCTCGTCTTGGCAGTGCAGGCCGCCGAGCGCTTGCTCCACGATCTCGACGGCTTGCGACCCGGAGCCGAGTCGCGCGCGGCGGCAGCCAGCCTGCTCGCAGCGCACGGACTCGCCTACCGATGGTGCGCGAGGGGGGGCGAAGTCCTGGCAGAAGGCGGAACCACCGCCGCCGCCGATGTCGACCTGTTCCGCTTCGCGGTTCTCGAGGATGGCACGGCGGCGGGTACGTTCGTCCTGCGGGGTCCGTACGGCCACCGCTGGCCACCGAGCGAGCGCGCGGTGCTGGCGCGCTCGGGGCCGCGTGCGCTGACCCTGGCTCCGTCGTTCGAGCAGGACGTGGTCGCTGCCACCGAGGTGTCCTGGCCCTGGTTGGCGCAGATCTCGTTCACCCTCGTCTTCACCGCCATGCTCGGTCTCGCCATCAGCTTCCTGGTGACGAGGCGCCTCGTGCGGCTGGCGTCGGCCGCCGCCGCCGTGTCCCCCGACGGCGAGCTGCCGCCACCGTTCCCGGTCGCGGGGCACGACGAAGTGGCGCTCCTCGGCAACACGCTGAACGCGATGCGGGCGCGCATCCACGGTTTGATCGGCGACCTCGCGCGCCGCGACTTCGAGCGCCGGCAGTGGATCGCGCACGTCTCGCACGATCTGCGCACACCTCTCACCGCGCTGCATCTGTGCCTCGACAAGGCCGAGCGTGTCCTCTCGTCTCCAGTCGCCGACGATCAGGCGCTGCGTGCTGCCGTGACGGCCGCGCGTCTCGATGTGGATCGACTGGCCGTGCTCGTGGACGATCTGCTCGCGCTGGCACGCCTCGACTTCGAGGAGTGTCGCGACCTCGAGACGGTTCCCCTGGGGCAGGTCGCGCGCGAAGCCGTGGAGGCGCTGACCCCGATTGCCGAGGCCGCCGGCGTGGAGGTCGGGCTGAGCGTGGCCGCCGACGTCCCCGACGTGCGGGGCGATGGCCGGCTGCTGCGGCGCGCCGTCGAGAACATCGTCCACAACGCGGTTCGGCACGCGCGCGGGCGCGTGGTGGTCGAGGTCGACTGGCTGCAGCGGCCCGGGGTGATCGGAGTGCGGGTGTCCGACGACGGGCCGGGCGTCGGTGATGCCGGGGCGGCGGCCGCACGGCCGGCATACGCCGCGGCGCGGCCATCCATCGGCTATGGCTTGGCGATCGCTCAGCGCGTCGCCGCCTTGCACGGTGGTGACGTGGTCGGACGCACGCACGCTCTCGGCGGGGCCGAGTTCACGATCTCGGTGCGGATCGAGAGCCCGTCGATCGTGCGGCCCGAGCTCGACAGTGGGCCGGCACCCTGAGGCGGGCCCGCCCTGGTGGCGGAACGACGAGCCAGAACCCACTTCGGATGGCGAGGGCCCGTGTGCGTATGTCCCCGGATCGCCGTCGTAGGATCGAACCCCGCTCGGCTCTTCCCTCGCTTGTCGCCCCGCACCCGGGCCGGTCCGATCCACCGCTGGCATGGAGTTCTCGTGAGCCTCGATCGTGCGGACAGCGATGCACGCGATCGTCACCGCCGCGGACGCGAACGACTCCGATCTGCGCCAGAGAACCCGGTATCAAAGGAGCTCGACCTCATGACCCATCGCAGCCTGTGGTCGCACCAGGGGTGCGAGTCGGCATTGCGGGCCGCCCACAAGGAGCCGCAGCCAGCTCCGCTGCCGGGGGCTTCCGACGCTGCCCGGGCATGGCCGATGCCGCGCCCTGGCGAACTCGGTTGCCCGCAGACGTCGCGCGCGCCACGAGGTCCACGCCCAGCCCACGGTGCGCGCTGGGCACTCGTTCTCGCCGCCGGCGAGGGCAGCCGTCTGCGGACACTCACCACCGATGAGCGCGGTGTCGCCGTTCCCAAGCAGTTCTGCTCGCTCCGCGGTGGGCCATCGCTGCTCGAGCGGACGTTGGCTCGGGCCGAGGCGGTGGTGCCGCGCGAGAGAGTGGTCGTCGTCGTCGCGGCCGAGCACGCGGCGCTGTGGCGGCCACAGCTCGCGCACCTGCCGCCCGAGAACATCGTCGTCCAACCGAGGAACCGTGGCACCGCCGTCGGGGTGATGTTGCCGCTGTGCAGCATCATGCAGCGCGATCCCGATCCCAACCTGATCGTGCTGCCTTCGGATCACTTCGTCGTCGACGAGGCGACCCTGCGTCGGAGTCTGGTGGCGGCATCCGATGTGGTGGAACACGGAGAGTCCGGCATCATCCTGCTCGGGATGCAGCCCACCGCCGCGAGCTCGGATCTCGGTTGGATCGTGCCCGAGACGCGGCCGAGTCTGCTCGCGGCCGTCGAGGCTTTCGTCGAGAAGCCGGCGCCGGCAGTCGCGCGGCAGCTGATGGCTCGCGGTGCGATGTGGAACACGTTCTTGGTGGCCGCGCGCGGGCGGACTCTGCTGCACCTGATCGACGAAGGCGCACCGGGCTTGTCGCGCAATCTGCGCGATGCGTTGCAGCTGGGCGGCGATGCCCTCGAGCGTGCGTACGAGCTGCTCAGCACCGTCGACCTCTCGCGCCACGTGTTCGCCCGCTCTCCCCACGCCCTGCGCGTGGCGACGGTGCCGCCGTGCGGTTGGACCGACCTCGGCACGCCGCAACGGGTACGCGCGTGTCTGGCCGAGCGACGCGACACTCCGGTCGTGGCGATTCCGCACCGTGGGGTGACGGTCCGCCTCGACCTCCGTCTGCAGGCGATCGAGGCGTAGTTCGGCAGCGCGGTTCAGCCGGCCACTTCGAGCGGCGGTGCCGTCTCGACGTGGCGCAACTGTTCCTCGAGCAGGCGCGCGCGGCGCTCCGGCGAGCCGGTGAACCGTCCGACGACGGCGTAGAACGTCGGCACCACGAACAGGGTGGTCAGCGTCGCGAACGTCACTCCGGCCAGGACCACCACGCCGATCGCCTGCCGCGCCTCGCCACCGGCACCGGTGGCCAGCACCAACGGGATCGCGCCGAGGCTGGTCGACAGTCCGGTCATGAGGATGGGGCGCAGGCGTAGCTCGCTCGCCTCGAGCACGGCTTCGCGCAGGCTGCGCCCCTGGTCGCGCAGTTGGTTGGCGAACTCGACGATGAGGATGCCGTTCTTGGTGGCCAGACCGATGAGGATGACCAGCGCGATTTGGCTGTACACGTTGAGGGTGCCACCCGCATACCACAGGCCGAGGAGGCCTCCGAACAGCGCCAGCGGCACCGTCATGAGGATGACGAGTGGCTGCAGGAAGCTCTCGAACTGCGCCGCCAGCACCAGGTACACCATCAGCAACGACACCCCGAACGTGAACAGGAGTGCGCTCGACGACTCGGTGAACTCGCGGCTCAGGCCCGAGTAGGCGATGCCCGGTCGACCGCCGAGGTCGTCGCGTACCACGCCGCGCAGGAACTCCAGTGCTTCGCCCAGGGTGTAGCCCGGCGCCAGGTTGGCACTGATGGCGACGGCGCGCAGGCGGTCGCGGCGGCTGCGGTCGGCGCTGTCGGCGAACTCGCGCAGCGTCACCAGATTGGCGAGTGGCACCAGCTCGCCCGTCGTCTCCGAGCGCACCCAGACCTGGCTGAGGTCCTTCGGCGAACGCTTGTCGCTGTCCTCGGCCTCGAGCATCACGTCGTACTCTTCGCCGCGGTCGAGGTAGGTGGTGACGCGGCGGAATCCCATCAGCGTCTCGAGGGTGCGTCCGACCTCCATGGCCGACACGCCGAGGCTGGCGGCGCGGTCGTGGTCGACCACGACCTCGATCTGCGGCTTGGTCTCGCGGTAGTCGCTGTTCACCGCCACCAAGCCGGGGTTGCCACGCGCCTTCTCGAGCAGTACGTCGCGCCACTGGCCGAGCTCTTCGAACGTGGTGCCGGTGAGCACGAACTGCACCGGCTGGCCGCTGCGTCGCAGCAGGCCGGACTCGACGATGGTGAAGGCGCGGTAGCCGGCGAGGCCCGCCAGGCGGCCGTCGACCTCGGCGGTGACTTCGGCGGTGCTGCGTGAGCGCTCGCCCCACGGCCGCAGCAAGACCGTGCCGAAAGCGGAGTTGACGCTGCCGCCGCGGCCGAACGAGCCCGGCACCCGCACCAGCACGCGCTGGGCTTCGCCGCTGGCGATGAGATCGAGCAGCACACCCTCCACGTCGCGGGCGTTGGCGACGGCGTCGGCGAACGAAGCGCCCTCCGGACCCGTCGCCGAGACGCGGAAATCGCCGCGGTCCTCGGCCGGTGCGTACTCGCGCGGGAGGTCGCGCCACAGGCCGAGGATGGCGAGCCCGAGCCCCGCCACGAGCAGCAACGTGGGTACGGGGCGCATGGTGCCGGACAGCACCCAGCGGTAGGCGCGCTGTAGCGGGCGGAAGCCGGCCTCGACCGCGCGCGCCAGCCAGGACGGGCGACCGCCGCGCAGCATGCCGGCGCACATCGCCGGCGACAGGGTGAGCGCCACCAGGGTGGACAGGCCGACGGCCGCGGCCAGAGCCAACGCGAACTCGGCGAACAGCCTGCCGGTGTTGCCCTCGAGGAAGGCGATGGGCACGAATACCGCGATCAACACCACGGTCGTCGCCACCACGGCGAAGCCGACCTGCCGGCTGCCGAGCAGAGCCGCGCGCAGGGGCGGCTCGCCCTCGCGCACGCGGCGCGCGATGTTCTCGAGTACGACGATGGCGTCGTCGACCACCAAGCCGATCGCCAACACCAGGGCCAGCAGGGTGAGCAGGTTGATCGAGAAGCCCAGCAGATAGAGCACGAAGAACGTGCCCACCAGCGACACGGGCACGGTGACCGCCGGTACCAACGTCGCCGGCAGACTGCCGAGGAAGACGAAGATCACCAGCACCACGACCAGGGCCGTGATCGCCAGGGTCTGCCAGACCTGCTCGATGGCGGCGTCGATGTAGAGCGACGAGTCGGCGCTCGGGTAGAGCTGCATGTCGCCCGGCAGGGCCGCGTTCAGCTTCGACACGCGCTGTTTGACCGCGCTCACCACTTCGAGCGTGTTCGCCTTGGCTTGGCGCACGATCCCGAGCCCGACCATGTCCTCGCCGTTGCGTCGGAACGACGTGCGGTCGTCGCTGGGCCCGAGCTCCACCCGCGCCAGCTCGGCGAGGCGAACCAGGTGGCCGTCGCGGCCGCGGCCGACGACGAGGCGGCCGAAGTCGGCCGGGGTCTTGTAGCCGCGCTGCACCCGCACGGTGAACTCGCGCCGCGTCGACTCGATGCGTCCGGCCGGCAGCTCGACGTTCTCGGCCCGCAAGGCTCGTTCGACGTCGCCGGCGGTGATCGAGGTCGCGGCCAGCGCCTGCCGGTCGAGCCAGATGCGCATGGCGTAGCGGCTGCCGCCGCCCAGGCGCACCTGCGCCACGCCCGGCACCGTCGACAACTGGTCGATCAGGTAGCGCTCGGCGTAGTCGGTGAGCTCCATGCTGTCGCGCACGGGGCTGGCCAAGTTCAGCCAGAAGACGGCGTCGGTGTTGGCGTCGACCTTCACCACCTCCGGCGCGTCGCATTCCTCGGGCAGGTCGTCGACGACGCGAGCGATGCGGTCGCGGACGTCGTTGGCCGCCGACTCGACGTCGCGATCGAGCAAGAACTCGACGGTGATGCGCGACGAACCGTCGCTGCTCGACGACTCGATGGTGCGGATGCCCTCGATGCCGCTGACAGCGTCCTCCAGCACCTGGGTCACGCGGGTCTCCACGACCGACGCCGCTGCCCCCGGGTAGGTGGTGTCGATGCTCACCGTCGGTGGATCGATGTCGGGTACCTCGCGCACGGCAAGGCGGCTGGCGCCCACGAGCCCGAGGACGACGATGACCAGGCTCAGGACCGTCGCCAGCACCGGCCGCCGCACGGACAGATCGGAGAGGATCACGGCGTCGTCTGGCGCACGCGGACCACGTCGACGGGCGCGCCGGCCTGCACGCGCACGAGCCCCTCGACCACGACCCTGTCGCCGGCCTGCAGGCCGGCCACGACCTCGACGGCGCCGACGCGGCGGCGGCCGATCTGCACCGCTACCTCCTCGGCCACTGCGTCGTCCCGTACACGCAGGACGAAAGCGCGGTCGCCGCGCGGGATGATCGCTTCTTCCGGCACCTGCAGTACGGGCTGCTCGCCGCGGTCGACGTTCAGCACGAGCAGCATGCCCGGGCGCAGCCGGTGTTCGGGGTTGTCGAACAGAGTGCGCACCGTGGCCGAGCGCGTGCGCTCGTCGAGGCGGGTGTCGACGGTCTGCACGCTGCCCTCGAAGTCGGCGCCGGGGAACGCGTCGCTGTGCGCGCCCACGCGCATGCCGGGAGCGATCGCCGGCATCCAGCTCTCGGGAACGGTGAAGTCCACCTTGACCGTCGACAGGTCGTCGAGGGTGGTGAGCACCGTCGACGTCTGCACGTAGGCGCCGACGCTGACGCGGCGGAAGCCGAGGGTGCCGGCGAACGGGGCCGTCACCTTGTGGTCGGCGATCGTCGCCTGCAGCCGCTGGATGCGAGCCTGCGCCGCTTCGAGCTCGGCGTGGGCGACGTCGAACTCTCCCTGGCTGCGCACGCCTTCCGCCAGCAGCTGCTTGGCCTGCTCGAAGACCACGACGCGTTGCGCGAGCACGGCCTCGGCCTCGCGCAGCTCCGCCTCTTCCTCGGCGGTCTGCAGCTCGACCAGCAGCTGGCCCTTGTCGACGTCCTGACCGTCGGCGAAGTGGATGGCCACCACACGGTCGGCTCGGTTGGCGTTGACCTCGATCGACTCGTTGGCTCGCACCGTGCCCAGAGCCTCGAGGCTGTCGGCGAACGGGGCCATCTTGGTCTCGGCGACCACGACCGGCGGCACCGAACTGGAGCGAACGACGAGCTCGTCGCGTTTGGCCACCGCGCCGAACCACTCGGGGAAGCCGAAGCGGATGCCGGCGGCGACGGCGGCGAGCGCCAGGACGTAGAGGAACAGGGTGCGCATCGGCCGGGGGCCGGAGACCCTACGTCATGGGGCGCGGGGCGTCGAGCACCGGCCGCGTGGGGTGGTGTGGGCTGCGGCCGGCCGGCGACGATGGCGCCGTCGCATCGAAGTGTGGGGCGGCGGTGGCCTCATGCTGGTCGGTGGGCTAGGTTGGCTTGCAGATTCACGTCACGAGCCATGGGTCGCATCTTCGAAGTCCGCAAGCAGGCGATGTTCGCGCGCTGGAACCGCATGGCGAAGCAGTTCTCGAAGATCGCCAAGGACATCGCGATCGCCGTCAAGTCCGGGGGCCCCGACCCGCACGGCAACTCCGCCCTGCGTCGCGTCATCCAGAACGCGCGCGCCGTCAACATGCCCAAGGATCGGGTCGACGCCGCGATCAAGCGCGCCACCGGGCGGGATGCTGCGGACTACCAAGAGGTGATCTACGAGGGCTACGCTCCGCACGGTGTGGCGCTGCTGGTCGAGGCCGCGACCGACAACGTCACGCGCACCGCGGCCAACGTACGTAGCGTCTTCACCAAGTACGGCGGCAACTTGGCGACGACCGGCAGCGTCAGCTTCATGTTCAAGCGGATGGGGGTGTTTCGGCTGGCGCCCGACGGCATCGATCAGGACGAGCTGGAGCTGGCGCTGATCGATCACGGGCTCGAGGAGATGGGCGAGAGTACGGGCGACAAGGGCGAGCCGCAGCTCGTCGTGCGCTGTCCGTACGGGGACTTCGGCCACCTGCAGAAGGCGCTCGAGGAGCGCAACCTCGCGCCGATCTCGGCCGAGCTCGAGTACATCTGCGGCACTGCCACGGAGCTGCCCGAAGAGCAGGCCAAGGACGCGCTCGTCCTCATCGACAAGCTCGAGCAGGACGAAGACGTGCAGAAGGTGTACCACACGCTGGCCTGACCTGGCGCCGATCGGCTGGTGGAGGACCGGCGAAAACCGCGGGCCACGGCGCGGGTTGCTTGAGCTGCAAGTGCTGCGAATCCTCGCGTCACGGCGGAATCTGTCAGGCCCGTGCTTCGCCACGGTGCGGGATTCGCCAGAACTCGAGCAGCACAGGAAGCCCCCCGGCCTCCTCTGGTCGGCGCGTCGCGCCGACAGCACGCTGGGGTGCGGCCGCAGGCCGCGACGAGAGCGAGTCACGCGCAGCGGAGCCAGCCATGACATCCCATCCAAACGACCGCGGGAAGGGCGAGTTCAAGACACACGGAACGGACCGCGCGCAGAGCGATCTGGAACGCCTGCTCGAGCGGATCACTTCGGGGACGATCGAGGATGTCGACGAGCTGCCACCGCAAGACCTCGACCTGCTGCGCTCGTACTACGGCGAGGGCGAGGACTTGCAGGATGTCCTCGACCGCTTGCGCAGCGGCGGCGAAGAAGGCGCTTGAGCGACACTCTCCCCGAGTCCCTTCTTCCCTCGTGACCCGGTCTTCTCTGGGTGCTGCGCTTCTCCGCGCCGGCTCGGCCTCGCGCCGCGCGGGGCGGCGCGAGACCGGGTCAGCTCAACGGATCTGCGTGCGCAGGCCCTGCGTCGTGCCGATGCCGGCCGGGTTCAGGCCCGGCTGGAGGAACGCCCACATGGTGTAGAGGTTGCCGATGAACACCGGCGCGTCGGGGAGCGGGAGCGGCAGGCGGGCCAGACCCCCGGCGACCGAGGTGGCGATGCTGGTGATGAACGCGCCTCCGGTCGGGTTCACGTTGAAGAAGCACCCTGGCATGCCGAAGGGGTTCAGCGGAATCGCCGCCGAGCCCAGGGACAGCCACAGGATGGCGGGGGTGCCGTCGGGGCGCCCGCCCATGCGGAACTCGAAGAACTCGTAGCCCGCGTTCGGAGTCAGGGCCGAGATCGTGCCGCTGCCGCAGCCGGTACCGTAGAGCACGTTGATCGCGCTCGGCGAGTACTGCAGCTTCTGACCGTACACCGGATAGCCCGAAGGAGGGTTGTCGGTCGAACCGTAGACGATGTCGAACTCGTTGTTGTCGTCGTCGAAGGTCACGTTCGGCGAGTAGGCGCCGTTGGGGCCGTTGTAGAGCGTGGCCGATTCGACCACGCCGGCCGTGTAGCCCAGGCGCAGGGCGAAGGTGTCGCCGGCGGCGTAGCCGCCGCGCTGGTACACGGCGCACCAGTGCGACCTGGTGTTGCTGTCGTAGGCGAGGCCGCCGTTGACGTAGTCGGCCGTGCCACCCGACGCGATCCGCCGGTAGCCGAACTTGTTCGGCGTGCTGGCCGACTCGGACCAATCGAAGCGTTCGGCGATGATGTCGGCGCCGAAGGTGCCCACCGTGTCGCTGCGGATCATGCTGCAGACGTAGCGTCCGCCGCGCCCGGCGACCTGCGGCGCCAGCTTGTGCGTCGGGCTGCCCGACGACGAGCCCATGAAGAAGTTGCCGGCGATCGTGTGCGCCGTGGTCACGCGTGCGCACTGCACGTCCCAGTCGTCGCCGGGTATGGTGTTGTCGTAGCGCTGGTAGGCCACGATCCACGATGCCGACCCTCCGTCGGTCACCTGGTTGACGTCGGGCAGGTCGCAGTCGTCGTCTCCGGCGTACGTGTCGACGGCGAAGCGCGTGCCGAAGTTGATCGCCGAGGCGTCGACCGGCACCGCCCAGATCTGCGAGTTCGAGGTGTCGGACTTGGTGGCGGTGACGTCGCCCTTGTAGACGACGAGAGCTTCGACGCCGGAGGAGAACCCGGCCGTGCCGCCCACCGACGGGACGCGCGCGGTCTCGCCGGCGATGTCGTGGAAGATGGTGGTGCCGCTCCCCGGCGTGGTGTTGGCGGCGTCGTGCAGATACGCGCGCACGCGCACGGTGTTGGACGGGGCCGGGAAGTCGCGCTCGAGGCAGAGGACCCAGCGGTTGGCGCCGCCGACGAAGCAGGCGCCGGCACGGCCGGTGCTCCAGGAAGTGGTGACGTCGGTGTAGATCGGACCCGTCGCCACGTTGACGAACGAGTCGTCGGTCAGGCGGGCATAGCCGTCGAAGTCGGTGGCCGAGAACTGCCGGGCGTAGAACACCATGAGCTGATTGTTCTCGTCGTCGCGGGCCACCTCCGGATAGGACGACAGGCCGAAGGTCGTGCCGCCCCAGGTGGAGATGGTCACGCGCGCGGTGAGCGGATCGACCGTCACCGGGTAGGCGGCGTCGGCCAGCCAGGCGGCGCCCAGGGTCAGGCGGACACGGGAGCCGTCGAACTCGGTGGCGACCTCGGCGCGGCGGCCGCTGGCGTCGATCGCAGTGGCAGCGCCGTACTCGATCAGTTCGTGGCCGCGGGCATCGACGAAGGTCAGCTTGCGATGGGCCGCGGCGATGCCGGCCTCCTTCGAGCGCAGGGCGGTCGCGACAACGCCGGTGATGTACAGGTCGCCGTTCGCGCGCGGCCGCTGGTGGACGACGAACATCTGCTCGACGCCGTCAGCGCGGACGTCGTACAGCTCGGTCACAGCACCGTGGCGGTACTCGTAGCGCCAGTCGGACCGCACGTGGGTGGGCGGCCGGCCGGGGGTCATGAGATCCTGCTCACCGATGCGCACGCTCTCCGTGCTCCAGCGCAGCGGTAGGTTCTCGGGGTAGTCCGGTCCGAGCAGAGGGTAGAAGACGAAGCCGTCGTGGAAGGAGGCCTTGAAGGTCGCGCCGCTGGCCCACCACCCGTACTCGCCGCCGGCCGGGTCGGCCGGCTGCGTGTGGATGGGCACCTGCCACAGATTGACGCCCGGGTTGCGGTTGGCGGGAGTGACGGTGGCAGTGGGCGCATCGCGGCCGGGCTCGGCGGCGAGGGCGGGCAACGGTTGGCCGGGTTCGTCGCCGCTACGCAGGACTGCGGGATCCTGCGCCGCAAGGACCGAGGACAGGCTCACCGTGATGAGGATCGGCAGAGAGCAGGCGGAGAAACGTGTGCTGGACATGGTGCGCTCGCTGATGGGAGAGCCGACGATGTCGGCGCCGTGGGAAGAGACTGGCGCGCGCACCCCGAGGTCCCGGCATCGATCGCCGTGCGGCCCAGCAGCACTGGAGGTCCGAAGAGCCGAGCAGCATCAGCCCGAGCTGTCGGTCTGCGCCGGCCGGCAACCATCGAGTCGGTTGCGGCCACGGCGGCAATGGATCATGCACTCGTCGTCGGTCCACGAGGGTGGCGCCAGCACCCCTCGCAACGACCTTCGCCGGTATCGGTTTTCGCGCGACGGTCGCGCCTCATTGTCTTGCCACGATTGACGAGGGCGCGGCCGTGGATCATTACGAAGGAAGCATGTGGGTCGAGCACCGACGGCGTAGTCGCGCTACCCATTGCGGCGGGGGGGCGCAAACAAAGAACAAGTTGCAGTCGGCGTGCCCATGCAACCGCAACCCGGGCAGTCACGATCGTCTTGAGATCTCGAGCGTGCATGCCCCGGGATCGCCGCCGAAACGATTGGTCAACGCTCGGGTACGATGGAAGAAGATGCGCCGTACGTCCTTGTCCACCAGCAAACGAAAGAGCAAAGGTGCGAGCGGTCCTCCGGGCGGCGCGAATTCGACCTCGTCGCCAACGAGAGTGCCGCCGTCCTTCGCCTCGAAGGTGTGGCGGTGGTACCACCGCGCGTAGGGCCCCCGAACTTGTTCGTCGGCAAAGGACCGTGGCGGATCCCATTCGGCGATGCGCGAGCGCCAGCGCACCGGGACTCCGCGAATTCGCAGGCGGTAGTCGATGACGGTGCCTGCGGCCATGTGGATGGGCGGCGGCGTGAGGATGGAGAACCGCAGCCAGGGCGGCGTGATGGCCTCGAGGTTGGCCGCGTCGGCGAAGAACGGAAAGACGACGTCGATCGGACGGGGCAGCCACAGCGACGTGCGGAGAAGCCAGGTCGGGGCCATGGTCGGTGCTTCGTCAGGGGTGGAAGGGCGGATGCAGGCGCGCCCCGCCGCGGGTCGACCCGGCGTCAGCGCATCGACCAGACGACCCACAGCGCCCCGGCGAGCAGCATGGGGCCGAGCAGGAGGAGAGTGCGTAGCAAGAAGCGCGGGCCGCCGGCGATGCCGGCGACGCCGAGCTTGAGGGCGGTGTTGGCGACGATGGCGATGACGATGGCGATGCTGCCGGTTCGGGCGTCGAGGCGGCTCTCCTGCAGCATGCGCGCGGTGGACAGGGTGATGGCGTCGACGTCGGTGAGCCCCGACACGGCGGCGACGAGAAACACGCCGCCCATGCCGAGTTCGTCGCGGGCCCAGGCCGCCGCCAACAGCACGGCAGCGAACATCGCGGCGAACGCCACGGCCCCGCGCAGCTCGGCCGGATTGGTCGACTCGCCGAGGTCGACCGGCTCGCGCTGCAGCCAGCGCCAGGTCAGGGCCAAACTGAGGCCGAGCGTCGCGAGGAGCAGGAGGAAGGGTTGCCACAGGTGCGCCAGCGCCTGTGGCGCGGTCACCGCCAGCACCGACGCCACGCGAGGCAGCAAGACGGCGCTGGCGATGCCGACGACCAGCGCCGGTGCACCTGGCGACGACGTTCTCGCCTGCCGGGAGGCGCTCGCGGTCGTCGCCGTGCTCGACACGAGGCCCCCCAGCACGCCGCTCACCACCATTCCCGCCCGCGCGCCGAGCAGCTTGCGCAGCACGTACGCCCCGAGATTGATGCCGACGACCAGGACCACCATCAGCCAGATGTGGCGGGGATTGAGCACCGCGTACGGTCCGTAGGCCTGATCGGGAAGGACCGGCAGGACGACGAGCGAGATCAACGCGAAGCGGACCATGGCGCCGAAGTCCTTGTCGCTGAGCCCCTGTGCCAAGGCGTGCAGGCGGATCTTGGCCTGCAGCAGCACCATGACGCAGCCGCCGAGAGCGACGGCGACCTCGCGCGGACCGTGCACGACGAGAGCTCCGACGCAGACCATGAGCAGCAACGCGATCTCGGTGGCCAAGCCGGTGGCGTCCTCGCCATCAAGCGTCCGTGCGGTCACGCTGCGCGCCACCACCAGGACGGCCACGCCGAGGATTGTCACCACCAAGAGCCAGACTCCGAAGGCTTCGGTGAGCTGTGCTGCCACTGCTCCGAGCAGCGTCGCCAACCCGAAGCTGCGCACGCCGGCCACGGCCGACTGCGCACGCTGGCGTTGCAGCCCGACGAGCAGGCCGAGGCCGAGGGCGATGCCGAGCGACACGAACGCGTGCCGCAGGTCGTTCGGTGATGTCTGCGGGAGCTGCACGACCATCGCGCGGGGACTGATCGGGCCCAGAGTAGGACTCGACGAGGGCCCGTGGAGTTGCACTTTCCCGGGGTCAGCGCGGCGCCGTGCGGAAGTGCAGCGCGACCGGTTGGCAGTCGATCCCGCGACGGTCCTCGAAGTTCTCGCCGACCGGCAGGGCGTAGGCTGTGGCCGGCTCCAGCGGCATGCGGATGCGGAATTCGATCGTGTGGTCGTCGAGCCACTCGCCGAATTCGATGGGTGGGTAGGTGCGGCCGAGGTCGGCCTGCGCGCGCACGTCCCGCGTCTTGAAGCCGGAACTCGCGCGCATCGGCACCGAGAATTCGATGCGAATCGCGGCCAGATCACGGGACACGGCTTCGGCGCCGATCTCCGGATGCGTCGCGACGACACGCGGGGGGACGAGCCCGTCGGCGGAGGCGGTCTCGAAGCGGAGGCTGACCGGCGGCAGCGGCACACCGTGCTCGTCCTCGAGACAGGAAGGCAGCACCAGCTCGTACTCCGTGGCCGGGTGCGTGCCGTCGACCTGCAACTCCAACACGCGGGAGTCGTCGCCGAGCCGGGCATCGCGCACGGCGAGAAGGCCGAGTCCTCGGCTGCGCGCTGCTGCGCGGTTGGCGTCCTGCAACTCGCGAGCAGCGTCGTTCGGCAGTGGTGCCAGGCGCCGGTCGAACCGCAACCGGGCGACGAAGGGACCGAGCACCACGTCGCGCGCGCTGGCCGCCGGCTCGCTTTGCACCAACTTGGCGCCGCCGCCGCGCCAAGGGGTGCACTCTGCCAACATCAGGCAGTCCGCGGGGTCGATGCCGATCCACTCGGGTGCCACCGGAACCGACAGGGCGAACCGCTGGCCGTCGTCGAGTGTGACGTGTGCCCGCTGGCGCAGGCCGGGTGCTCGTAGATCGAGGTCGACGCCGTGCGGCGGGAGCTCGACGATCCCCGCCGGACATGGCCGTCCCTGCAGCCGCCCCTGCAACGTGTGCTGCACGCGGTCGAAGGTGATCTCGGTGACCACCAGGTGGGCGTGTCCCGCGTGCTCCAGCCAGGGCAGCTCGAGTCCGTTTGCCTCTGCCGCGAGCGCGGCCTGCAGCGAGGCGAGGGTCCCCCGACCGCCGTCCGCACGCTCGTCGATGCCGGTCGTCCCCGACTCCGCCCCGGCGGCGTTGCGGGCGTAGGCTGCCAGTGCCCGGATCATCGCGTCGGTGCCGAGCTGTGCTTCGGCACGGCGGAGCACCAACGGCCCCTTGGCGTAGGCGAGCGCGCGGTAGCCAGGCGTGCTGAACTCGACGTCGGCGAGGGCGGCGTCGCTGCCGTGTTCGTGCACCGAGCGCAGCCAGTCGGTGCGCGCGGCCTGCGCCAGCGCGCGCGCCTGCTCGACGCCTTCGGCGTGGGCCATGAAGCGCCACGCGCTGTATTCGGCCAAGCTCTCGGTGAGGAAGCGCTCGCCGCGGCCCTGCCCGGGGACCGCCTGGCCCCACCAGAGGTGGGCGATCTCGTGCGCGAGTTTGGCGACGGGCACCTTGCGTCCACCCAGAGCACCGCGCTCGAAGGCGATCACGCCCTGCTGCGCCCAGTTGTAGCTGGCGCCGCGGCCGCGGAACTCGACGATGCCGAGGCTGCTGCCGGCGGCCGGGCCGAACCAGGTGCGGAAGGTGTCGAGCACGCGGATCGAGGTCTCGGCGAAGGGTTCCGCCAGCGCTTCGTTGTCGGCGGACAGCAGGGTCACCACGCGCGCTCCCTCGCGCACGATCTCACGCCGGTGGCCGCGGGTCGCCAGGACGGCCAGGGTGCCCGGCCGTTCCAGCTCGAAGTCCCACGTCCTGGTGTCGCCGTCCCTCGCGCAGCCGTGCGGTGTGCCTGGCACGAAGACCTCGAGGTCGGCCGCGGCGCGCACCCTGACGCGTGCCGTCGAGGCGCAAGCCGCGGGAGAGTCCACGGCCAGCGGCACCTGCGGGTAGAAGATCGTCTGCTCGCTCATGCGCAGCTCGTCGTCCGCGACCAGCAAGATGCCGCGCCAGTCGGTGTCGCCGGTGCCGTCTCGACCGCGCCCGGAGTAGGTGAGTTCGAGGGTGACGCGGCCCGATGGGGGAACCTGCGGCAGGTCGACGAACAGCGGGCGTCCCTCGCGGTGGTGGCGAGCGCGCAAAGACGCGGCGGTGGTCCAGTGCCGTGCTTGTCCGTCGACGCGCGCCGCGTCGACTCCGAGGTCTCGGTTGAGCATGAGGGCGACGCGTGGCGTCGACACGCCGGACAAGCGCAGCTTGGCCCGGCCGCTCAGTGATGGTGGGCGACTGCAGTCGAGGTCGAGGTCGAGATGCTCCACCCTCGGCCAGTCCTCGACCGCAGTGCCGCGCCGCCACAAGCGCCCGACGAGGACGGTGCCGAGGCTGCTCAGTCCGAAGGTCAGGGCGGCCAGCCCCAGGCTCAACCGGCGGCGCGCCGGTCGGCGACGCCTCGTGCCCGCGCTGCTGTCGAGAGGTCGCATTCCGGTATTCAAGCAGTCGGCCGTCCCTTGACCAGCCGCGTGGCCGCTGCGAGCGCAAGCGCGAAGAGTGCGAAACGTCGATCGCGTCGATGCTGCCGCGCTGCGCCGTAGGGGGCCTGCTTCGCGGTTGTGCGGGCGAGTACGATTGGGAAGCCTTCGGGCCTGCCCCTCTCTTCGTTCCGTATCCACATGTCGCTCCGCTCCTTGTCGCTCGCCACCGCGTGTGCGAGCGCTCTCGTTGCCCAGGACGTCACCGACGCCCAGCACTACAAGCTGGAGATCGACCTCGATTTCGCCAGCCATACGATCTCCGGCGTCAGTACGGCGACTTTCGCCAGCACTGTCGCCAACCTGGCGGCGATCGATCTCGACCTGGCGTCGTCGCTCACCGTGAGCAGCGTGCAGATGAACGCCAGCAACGTGCCGTTCACGCGCAGCGGCGACGCCCTGACCATCACGCTGGACCGCGCCTACCAGCCCAACGAGCAGTTCACCGTGGTGATCGCCTACAGCGGGGCGCCGGCCGGCGGCGGCTTCGGCGGCTTCCAGTGGGTGACGCACGGCTCGCCGGCCGCCGAGATGGCGTGGACCCTGTCGGAACCCTGGTACGCCTACACATGGTGGCCGGTGAAGGAGACGCTGACCGACAAGTCGACCTGCGAGATGTGGATCACCCATCCCGATACCATGGCGGCAGCGAGCAACGGCCGGCGGCAGGGCATCGACACGCTGGCCGGCAACCGGCTGCGCACGCGCTGGCAGGTGACCTATCCGATCATCCCCTACCTGATCTCGCTGGCCGTCACCAACTACCAGACGCGCACCGACACCTACACGGGCTTCGGTGCCAACATGCCGGTCGAGTTCTTCGTCTTCCCGGAGAGCTTCGCGTCCTGGCAGACCGGGCTCAATCGCGTCGTGCCCATGCTCGACGCGTTCTCCGGCGTCTACGGCCAGTATCCGTTCGTGCAGGAGAAGTACGGCATCGCGCAGTTCACCTGGGGGGGTGGCATGGAGCACCAGACCATCACCAGCCAGTCGAGTGCGAGCGAGTACCTCACCGCGCACGAACTGTCGCACCACTGGTGGGGTGACAACGTCACCTGTGCGACCTGGCACGACATCTGGCTGAACGAGGGATTCGCCACCTTCTCCGAGGCGGTGTGGGCCGAGAACCGTGCCGGCGGCAGCCTCGCCTCCTACCACACCAGGATCCGCCAGACGCGGCCGTCGCAGACGTCGGGCACGGTCTACGTGTACGACGCGGGCAACATCAACAACGTGTTCAGCTCGAACTACGTCTACAACAAGGGCTCGTGGGTGCTGCACCAGCTGCGCCACGTGCTCGGCGACTCGGTGTTCTTCCAGGCGCTGCTCGACTACCGCGCCGCCTACAGCGGGCGCAGCGCGACGACGGCGGACTTCCGCGCGTCGTGCGAGCAGACCTCGGGACGCGACCTGGGCTGGTTCTTCGACGAGTGGGTCATGAACGGCGGGTCGCCGACCTACCGGCACGCGGGCCGCTTCGTCAACCGCAGTGGTCGGGACTTCCTCTACCTCCAGATCACGCAGACACAGACGGCTCCCAACGTCACGACCATGCCGCTCGACGTCGTGGTGCAGACCACGACCGGCCCGGTGACGGCGGTGGTGTGGGACGACCAGCGCAACGACGAGTTCGCGATCGCCCTGCCGGCGCCGGGGTCCAGCTACGCGCTGGACCCCGACCAGTGGGTGCTGCGCTCGCTGACGGCCGGCACCTACGCGGTGCCGTTCTTCGCCGCCGACGCCGAGTCGATCGACGTCGTCGCTGGCGGCGCCAGCGGGCTGCACCTCGATCTGGGAGCTGCTCAGGCCAACCGACCCTACCTCGTGGTCACCGGTCTGAGCGGGACGACGCCGGGCACCAACGTGTTCGGCTTGCAGGTGCCGGTCAACTTCGACCTGATGACCAACGCCGCGCTGGGGTTGGTCAACACCACCCTGTTCCAGAGCTTCTTCGGCAACCTCGATACGCAGGGCATGGGCGACGCGTCGTTCGTCCTCCCCGCCGGTCTGGGGGCGTCGCTGCGCGGTGCCGACCTGGCCTTCGCCGCCGTGCTCGTCGACCGCTTCGACTTCGCTTCGCGAGCCCTCACCGTCGCGCTCCGCTGACCGTTACGCCCGCGTAGCGATCCGCGACGGTTGGTGTCTGACTCCACTTGGTGGTCTCGATTCGAGTCGGGCCCCCGGGATTGCCGATGGGGTCTGCAGGTCGAGATGAGCGAATCGCAAGCCGAGGTATCGGGCCCGGGCACGCCCTACGTGCTCTTGCACATCAGTCCGCGCGGCGCCGCGCCCGGCAGCTGCTTCGCGGGCTACTGGGTGACGGCCTGGCACTCCAGGGTGCCGGTCTACCAGATCGACCGGCACGAGGCGTGCGATCCGGTGGTGCGCACCCTGGCCGCCGACGTCGGCCGAGACGCGTCGGCGGCCGAGCGTTGGCTGCGCGGCTGCGCCGTCTTCGTCACCACCGAGCTGCAGCACTTGCCGTGCGCCGCGGCGCTGGGGACCAGGACCGTCTACATCGCCGATGGCCTCACCGATGGTCCCGAGGCGCGGGCCGCGCTGGCGGGCTTCGACCCCGCGCATCTGCGCGTCGTGCGCTCGACGACTCCGTTCCGTCGCGACCTCGCACTCGACGATCTGCACGACGCCGTCGAGTCGCTGGCGCCCGGCACCCTGGAGCGCGGGCTCAGCGAATCGTCGAAGTGTCGCGAACGCCTGTCCCCGCACCTGCAGGGACGCATCGCCGACCTGGGACACGGCGGCAGCAAGATCGTGCCGCACGCGGTCGGTGTCGACTTCTTCAAGTGCGACGCGTGGGACGTCATCGCCGATGTGCGCGACCTGTCCGCGTTCGCCGACGGCAGCTTCGACACGGTGTACTCGTCGCACTGCCTGGAGGACCTGTGGCACCCCGAACAGGCGCTACGCGAGTGGCTGCGGATCCTGCGCCCCAATGGCCGGCTGGTGCTCTACCTGCCGCTCCGAGACTTCTACCCCAACGTCGGAACACCCGGGGCCAACCCGGGCCACAAGGACGACTACGTGCCGGAGGACGTCACGGCGATGCTGGCCCGCATCGCGGGCGTCGAGGTCCTCGTCGCCGAACGTCGGGAGGCGGAGAACTCGTTCGAGGTGGTCGCGACCAAGGCGATCGCGGCGGCGCCGCCCGTCCACCTGCAGCCTGCGCCGGAGATCTCGGTCCTGCTCGTCGCCGAACGCAGCCATGCCGCAGCCGACGTCGTCGCCGATCTGCTCGCCACGGCCGCCGTCGTGCGCAGCCAGCTCGGTGACGAGCCGCACGAGGTGCTCGTGCTCCTGCGCGAGCACCTCCACGGCGACGACCGCGCCGCCGTGTACGACCTCGCCGCCCGCTGGCCGGAATGCCGGGTGATCCTCGATCTGCTGCCGCTCGCCTGGCCAGCCCGGGTGCGCCGGTTGGCGAGCGAGGCGCGCGGACGCTACCTGCTCGCCTTACAGCCAGGCGCCGTTCCGCTGCCGGGCGCGTTGCCGGCGCTCCTGGCGCGCGCGCGCCGCGACGACGCCGACCTGGTGCGGCCGTCGCTGTGCTCGTTCGACGGCCACCCGCGTGCGCACGACGCCGAGCCCGGAGCCTGCGTGCTCTTGCGTCGCGCGTGCCTCGACGGCGACGTGGCGGCAGCCACGCCCTACCTCACCGCGGAGTGGTGGAACGCCCTCGCCGAGGACCTCGATGCCCTGGGGCGTCGCGTGTGCGACGTCGACGAGGCGGTGGTGATGGCGCCGGGCCGCGGTGGGCGACATCCGGGCGCCGGAGGGGTCGTGCGTCACGAGTTCGACCGCGGCCTGCGCGCCCGCGGCGTGCCGGGCACCGCGATGCTGCGCCAGCCCGAGATGCGCGAGGAGGTGTTGCTGTGCATCCTCAAGACGCTCGGCGACTGCGTGCTGGCGCTGCCGGTCGTCGACGAACTGGCGGCGCGCCACCCCGAGATGAGGCTTACGGTGGTGACCGAGGAACCGTACGCCTGGATCTTCGCGTCGCACCCGGCGGTGCGTGAGGTGCTCGCCGTGCCGGTGTGTGACGTGCAGCCCTACACTCTGCACGAAGAGGCGTGCCTGCAGGGGATCCTGTCCGAGCGCGCCTTCGACCGAGTCGTCATCCTGTCCGATCGGCTCGACAACGCCACGTACCATCACAGCGGCACCGACCTGCGCAGCTTCTACGCTTGGCAGGCCGGCGTGCCCCAGGCGGGGTCGCGCCAGCCGTGCCTCCACCTGAGCGAGGCAGCGCGCGCGCGTGCGGCTTGCGCTCTGCACGACCGCGGCGTGCGCGGCCCGTACGCCGTGCTGCACACGCAGCCCGGCTGGCTGGAGAAGCGCCCGCCGCAGTCGATCTTCGCGGCGCTGGCGACGCGCTTGCTGGCTCGCGGCCTGACGCCGGTGCTGGTCGGTGGTCCGGGCGAGAGCCTCGCCGTCGATGGCGTCGTCGGCCTGGCTGGAAGCCTGAGCCAAGAAGAGAGCGCGGCCGTGATCGCGGCGGCGCGCGTGTTCTGCGGCGGAGACTCGGGGCCCTTGCACATCGCCAGCGCGTTCGACGTGCCGACACTGGCCCTCTACGCCGGATCCGGGATTCGCGTGGCGCCGCCGACAGCGACCCACGCCGTGGCGATCCAGGCGTCCGGAACGTGCGCCGTGGCGTGCGGGGTGTCGCCGTGCCACGAGGCGCGCCCCTGCCGCGAGACCCTCGCTGTGGATCACGTGTTGCCGCGGCTCGACGAGCTGCTCGACCGAGTGGCGTCGTCGCCGCCGGAACATGCGGCGGTACGCGAGTGGTTGGGAGGTCGGCCCGCCGCCTACCGCGCTGGGCCCGAGGGCGCGGTGCTGTTGCATCTGCCTGCAGGCGACGATCCGTGCCAGTCGGCGTGCGCCGGGCGCGGGTCGGCGTTCGCGCCTGCCGACGTGCCGGCGCCTTCGCTGCCGGCGCGCCCGGCTGGCGCGCGCTCGACGCCGGCGCCCGTGATCGCCACCTCGGGCCCGACCCGGGCCACCGTCGAGGCGCTCGCCGCGGCGGCCGCGACTGCGACGTCCGACCAGGCTCGCGACGCCGCCGTGTGCGCGCTCGACCGCGAACTGGGGCGGGTCCTCGATGTCCTGCCCGACAGTGACGCTTTGATCGCCTTGCGCGCGTGCGTGCATCGAGCCAGCCGCACCGGCCGCTGGCAGCAAGCGGTGCGCTACGTCGGCGTCCTGGTGGCGCGCGCGGGACGTCTGGTGCACGGCGTCGGCGGCCGTCGCCGGCCGGCGTACCGCCCCTGGACCGAGCAGTACCTGCGGGCATTCCTGACGCCGCTGGCCTCGGCCGGCGGCTTCCTGGCCCTGCTCGAGCAGGCGGCCGCGATCTTCGCCGAGGCGATGGGTCAGCCGCTCGCCCCGGATCTGGTGGTGGCGCTGATGGCGGCCGCGCCCGGCGACGTGGTTGCCGGTGAAGTGCCGCAGTTGCGGGCGGCGCTGGCGGCTTCGACCCTCGACGACGACCACCGCGCGAGGGCGCTGGCGGCGATCGGTGCGCTCGACGAGGCCGAAGCGGTGGTCGACCGGATGCTGCTCGCGGCGGCCGAGGAAGAGCGCCACGGCCTGCTGCTGCGGCGCGCGCTCCTGCGCACGCGAGCGGGGCACGCCGACGCGGCCCTCGAGGACGTGCGCGCGCTGCAGGCGGTTCTGCCGGACGACGCCGGCGACCTCGGCGAAGTGTTGGGCCGCCTGCAGGCCTGGCTCGGGCGCCAGCAGCGCGCGGTGCTGACGCCGTTGCCCGGTCGGCCGACGGGGCCGGCGGCTCCGGTCTCGAAGCCGGGGTGTGGCATCCCATGCTGACCGTCACCTATGTGGGCACCGACCATCACAACCCCGGCGACACGATCACCGATCTCGGTGTGCGGGCACTGGTGTCGGCGATGTTCGGAGTCCACCATGCGACGCAGGTGATGTTGCGCGATGACGTGGACGTGTCGCGCTACGTGCTGGCGCCCAGCGACATCCTGGTGGTGTCGGGGACGCCGTGGCTCTGGGACGGCTTTCGTGACGCGCCGAAGGCGAGGCATCTGGCGGCGCTGCTGGCGCGCGACCGCAGCAGCCTGCGCTTGGCGCTGGGAATCGGCAGCTGCTACCTGCCCGGCGCGACGCCGCCGGCGAACACCGCTGCCGGGATCGAGCATCTGTTCGGGGCCTTCGACGCGGTGGTGTGCCGCGACGCCCTCGCCTACGAACTGTGCCGTCCGGTCCTGGGCGCGCGTGCGCACCTGCGAGCGTGCCCGTCCGTGCACGCTGCGGCGGCGCTCGGGATCGAGGGTCGAGCGCGAGAAGAGCTGGCACTCGTGTACGTCGATCCGCTGCACTGCTTCGGCAGCGACTACGTTCCGGCCGACGTGCAGCGGCAGGTGGCGCAGAAGCAGGTCGAGCTGCTGCGGCAGGGAGCGCACGCGGTGTGCATGACGGCGGTGGACGCGCGCTCGTTCCGCGCCCGCTTCGGCGAGCCGCACTGCGCCGACCGCAGCCCGCGCGCGATCCTGCGCACCCTGGCGAAGTACCGCCGGGTGGTCTCGGGCCGTGTGCACGGTGCCGTGCCGGCGCGCGCGCTCGGTGCCGAGGTCGAGATCTTCCCCCTCGACAGCCGGGTCCTGACCGCGACGCTGGTCGGTTGCCGCCCGATCGACCTGGGACACGATCTGGGCTTCGGACAAGCCGGCGAGCTCGCTGCCGTGCGTGCCGCCCCGACCGACGTCGCGACCGTGGCCCGTGACCTGCGGGCGTCCTTGGGCGCACGCGTGGCGGACTTGGCGGAGGTGGGGGCATGACGGTGCAGTGGCTGTGGACGCCGCACGGAGACCAGCTCCTGACGACGCGCTTCATGCGCAACCGCACGCTGTTCGCGGCGCTGGCGCACGAGCTGCTGCCCCGGTTGCGGGAACGCGCCGGCCGGCCGTTGAAGGTCCTGGTGTGGGCGTGCGCTTCGGGGGCGGAGGCCTACACCCTGCGTGCCGTCTGCCCGCGGGACTTGGTGGGCGAGGTGTGGGGAGCCGACATCCATGCCGACAGCATCGCCGAGGCACAGCGGGGCGTGTACACCGCCGGGTGCTGGCAAGCGCTGCTCGACCCCGAGCAGCCGCTTCTGCGCGCCGACGAGATCGAGGCGATGTTCGTGCTCGAGGTCGGCGGCGACGGTGACACCCGCTACCGAGTGCGCGACGAACTGCGCGAAGGGGCGCGCTTCGTGGTCGCCGATCTCTTCGCGGCATCGAGCCCGCTGCCGAAGGCAGCGTTCGACGTGGTGCTCTGCAACAACCTGCTGTTGCACCTGCAACCACCCTCGGTTCTGCGGGCAGTGGAGCTGCTGCGCGCTTACGTGCGCGCGCCGGGGGCCATGGTGCTGTCGGGCTGCCGGCCCGACGTGCGGGCGCACGCGGCCGAGCAGTTCGCCTTGCGTCCCTGGCTGCATGCCGTCGACGCCATCGCCGATGGCTGGAACGGCGTGTCGTCGGCGTGGGACTTGTCGCCGCGGCCGGTGTGGGCGTGGCCGCCGGTGCCGCGCAGCGACCCCGACTACCTGCGCAAGCGTTGCGAGGTGTTCGAGGTCGATGCGGCCGTGCCGGCCGACCTCGGCGATCCTGCGCCGGCGCGCGGGTCGCGGCGTCGCGACGAGGCGACGTTCTGGCTGTTCGACCGTGCGCCACGCTGCCTACCCCTGCGCACGCTCGAGGAGATCTTCGCCGACCTGGTGTTCCGCGCCGACGCTGCGACCGTGCCGGCGCTGTACCAGGACAACTACTATCCGGTCTACGAGGCGCTGGCGCGCTACCTGCAGCCGCGTCGCATCCTCGAGATCGGCACGCGCTTCGGCTATTCGCTGGTGCCTCTCGTCCTCGGCGCGCTGGCCCAGCGGCCACGGCATCTCCAGGTGCTGAGCATCGACATGGAGAGCTACGACAACGCGTTTCCGTGCAGCTCGCAGGAGGTGGCGCGCCGCAACTTCGAGGCGTGCATCGGACCGCGCTGTGGCGACACCGAGGTCGAAGTCGACTTCGTCGTCGGCGACAGCCACGCCGTGCAGTTGCCCGAGTCGTGGCGCTTCGACCTCATCCACGTCGACGGCGACCACAGCGAACAGGGCGCGTTCCTCGACATCGTCGACTCCTTCGCCCGCCTGCAGCCGGGCGGGGTCATGATCGTCGACGACATCGACCAGCCGGACGTGCTTGCCGGCTACCGGCGCGCCGTGTCCCACCTGCGGCTGGACGCGGCCGACTGTGCCTTCGTGGCGCACAAGCACGGGCTCGGCGTGCTGCGCGCGCCGATGTGACCTGGCGTCGGCGGGTGGGTTTTCGAGGGGAGAGCCGACGTTCTCCGCCACCCGCAACCTGCCCGACTCCCGTTGTGCCGGCGGCCATGGGAATCGCGCGGCGACAGGCTGCGTCGGCTCCGAGTTTCGCGAGCCTGACGCCGGGCAAGGCGCGTAGGTTGCGATCAACGGCAGCAGCGCCGACCGCGGCGAGGTCGATCTTGGAGTCTCTCGCGATGCTTCCCACACGTTTCGCAATCGCAGCATTGGTTCTGTCCGTTGTGGCCCCTTCCGGAGCCAACCTCTTCGCGCAGTCCACGACCCAGCCGGTCGAGCCGCCGGCGGCGGAAGCGGTCGGCGAAAAGGGCAAGCCCCTCGACGTCCTCGCGACGGCCAAGAAGCTGGCCACGACCACGTACGCGGGTTGGACCTACGGCAACGGCGAGCAGGACGGCACGAAGGTGATCGACTGCACCTGCTTCATCGCTGCCGTGTGCAAACAGCTGGCGCGGGAGAGCGGCAAGCCGTTGACCGGCGCGCAGACTGCCGCGATCAAGATCGCCAACCTCACCGACAAGGAGAAGGCGGGGCTGGCGAAGCTGGTCGCCGAAGGCGATCGCAAGATCCGCGGCGTGGTGACGGCGCTGGTGGATGCCGGGCTGGGCAAGGCGGTCGAACCCGAGGATGCGCGGGCCGGCGACCTGGTGCAGTACTGGTACCACGCGAAGGGCGACGCCAAGAACTGGCTGGGTCACGCTGCCATCGTCGAGTCGATCGACAAGGGCAAGGCCACGCTGTTCGGCAGCCACAAGTCGACGCTGCGGCAGCGCGCCGACGGCAAGGACCAGCTCGAGGGCAACGACAAGGTCGACGTGAGCAAGGGTGGGATCGGCTCGGGGCCCGAGTTCGACCTGACCGATGCCAGCCGCAAGGTGTGGGTGGTGCGTTGGACGGCCACGGCCGCCGAAGCGTCGGCGCCGGCCAAGAGGAAGGCCCCGGCGAAGGACTAGCCTGCCGGGGCCGACCGAGGCGGCCGGCTCCGCCGGATCGATCGCCAGCGCCTCGCGACGAACGTAGAGTGTCGGGATGCACGTCTCGCGTCTCGCGTTCGTCCTCGGCTCGGCTCTCTCGGCGCAAGGCGCCTCGCCGCCGGTGGACGTGCCCCCCGACGTGCCCCCGGATGTGGTCGCTCGGCCCGGGCGCTACCAGCAGCTCACCGAGCCGCCGTGCTCGTACTGCGCCACGCAGGACGAGAAGGGACTGGTCGCCCAGGGCGACCGCGTGGTGGCGTGGCTGCGCGCCAAGCATCAGGGTGGGGCGATTCCGGTGCGCCACTTCCTGGCGGCACCGCGCGTGATCAACGACACCTACGGCTTGTTCTTCTACGACGCCGACGGCGGCTACGTCAGCGCGTTCGCGAAGGACTACGGCTACGAGTTCTTCGGTTGGCGGCGCGGAGTGATGGTGGTGCGGTCGCGCGACGGCAGCCTGTGGTCGGCGCTGACCGGCGTGGCGTTCTCGGGCCCGAGCCGAGGCAAGGCACTGCCGCGCATTCCGAGCCTCACCACGACCTGGGGGCACTGGCTGCGGCTGCATCCGGAGTCGACGGCGTACGACATGTTCGACGGCAAGCGTTACCCGTCGGCAGACCTGCCGTCGGAACCGTGCGCGGAGGCACGCGCCTCGATGGGCGAAGTGGATGCACGCCTGCCCGCACTGGCGAGCGTCCTCGGCGTGCGCGTGGGCGACGACACGATGGCGTTCCCGCTCGACGGTCTGCCGGCGCGCGCGTGCCTGCAGGAAACCGTGGGGGGATGGTCGGTCGCTGTCTTCTTCTACGGCCCGACCGACACCGCCGTGGCCTGGCGCCGTGTGCTCGACGACCGCCGGCTCGACTTCTACGCCGACGACGTGTCGCCACCCACCGCGCCGTGGAAGGACCGCGCCACCGAGACCCGCTGGTCGCTGGCCGGGCGCGGGATCGACGGTCTGTTGCGCGGGCGCGAACTGCAGTGGGTCGAGTCCGTGCAGTGTCGTTGGTTCGCGTGGGTCGCCGAGCATCCGAAGACCAGGCTGTACGACGCGGCAGCGACGCAGGACGCTCATGCGAAGAAGTGATCCGAGGCGGGTCCTTTGGGCCGTCACCGCGCTCGCCGGCTGCGCCGCGCCCGGCGACGTCTCGCGCGGAGAGCCGCGTGCGGGCGCCGTCCTCACCAGTGCCGAACGCGTGGCGACGACGCTGCGCGCGCGCGCCGACGTCGTGTCGATCGTCGTGCGGGTGGTGGACGGCGACGACATCGCCGCGGTCGCCGCGGCTGCCGTCGACGTCCGCGCGCACGGAGTACGTCTGGGCTACTGGATCGAAGTGGCGCGCGCGCCGTCGCTCGCCGGGACGCAGCCCGGATTGATGGCGAGCCTGCAGGGGCATGACGGTTGGCGCGCGCTGTTTCCCGATGCGCCCGTGCCCGCGCCCGGCGAGGTGGTGAAGGTCTTCCCCTATGTGCCGATCCTGTCGCGCGCTGGCTTCGCTGCGCAGAGCGCGCGCGTGCGGGCACTCCTGGCGGCACTGCCGTCAGCCGACGAGGTCTATCTGCACGGGCTGCAAGGGGCACCGTCGGCCTGTGGCTGTGGCCACCCGACGTGCCGTTGGGCGATGGACTACTTCGTGCGCGCGCCGGGGCGGACGCCAATGGCTGGTCCCGAGCCCTACGGGCCGGGTGCGGCCGCCGCGTTCGCGGGCGAGGTCGCTGCGGCGGCCAAGGGGGCGACCGTGATCCCGGTCTGGGTGGGCGAGTGCGGCGCCGGCGACGCGCGCTGCCATGGCGTGCCGTGCTACGACGGGCGCTGCTGGTCAGCGCTCGCGGAGCAGTGGGCGCCGGTGGCGAGCGCGTTCGAACGTCTGGCCGTGTTCGTGCCCTCGGCGTCGATCGGGGTCGCGGGCGACGCGGTGCACACGCGCGACGCCGTGGCCGAGTTGGCACGGGTCGAACGCGCCGGTGCTCCCGCCGTGCGCATCGACGAGTCGCGCCTGGTGCCGATCGTCGAAGGGCCCGCTGCCGCGATACCCGGCGCGGTGGTCGCCGACGTGGCGCTGGAGCAGAGCTGGGAGCCGCGCCTGTGGCGGCCGTGAGCGCAGCGTCGAACCCTGCCGAGATCCAGCGAGGGGCTGAACCCGCGACCGATCCGGCACCACCTGTGTTCAGCGGTGGAGTCTGACTCCATCCGCTGCAACGCTGGTGCGATGGGCGGCGACCTGAGCCGAAGGCTCGCGATCGCGAAGGCGATCGCCAGCAACATGGCTCGGAGCGTGTACGCTCGATTCTCTCTCACGCTCTGAGTCGCCCGCCCATGGTTGGAGTGCACAGGCGCGGTTTCCGCGCCCACAGGCCAAGGTCCGCCGCGCGTTCAGCCGAGTGCGCTTCGCAGCTTCTGCAAGCCGGCGAACAGCCTCGACTTCACCGTGGACGGTGGCACACCGGTGATCTCGGCGATTTCGTCGCGCGCGAGTTGCTCGGCGTAACGCAAGCGCAGCGCCTCTTGCTCGTCGACGGACAGGCTGGCGAACGCCTCCACCAGCCGCGCCTGCGACTCGGCGCGCACCAGCTTCGACAGGAAGCCGGTCTGGGTCGCGGCGATCGGCGTGGTGGACGGCAGTGGCACCGTCGCGTGGCGCCGGCGGCTGCGCAGCAGGTTGAGGCAGTGGTTGCGCGCGGTGGCGTAGAGCCAGGTGCGGAAGCGATCCGGCACGACGCGGCTCGCGAGCACCTTGGCCAGCACGTCCTGCACCGCATCCTCGGCTTCGCCCTGGTCGCCGAGGTAGCCGAGGCACAGCCGTACCAACGCCGGGCGGTACTGCTGCTCGACCCACTCGCCGGCGCTCGGATCGCCGGCGCGCAGCCGCGCGATCCAGTCTGCCGACGGCTCGGTGGACTGCGACGGGCTCGGCCTCTCCGGTGGTGACCCGCTCACCGCTGCTCCTGATTGGCCGTCCACAGCATCCGTCGCTTTGCTTGCGTCATGGGAACGCGCATCGCCACCGGGCGTTCGTCGCCTGGACGCACCAGACTCAGATCGACGACGTCGCCCGGCGGGTACCCCATCCGGCTCATCAGCTCCACGAGGTCCTCGGTGATGCGCTTCCACCATGTCGGGCCGCAGGTCGCCTGCGCGAACGCGACGAGCCTGTCGCTGGTGACACCGTCGATGCTCATCAGGCGATACCACACGTCATCGTCCACTTGCACCTCGATCGCCCCGTCGTCTTCGCGCATGGCAGAGAAGGCCGACAGCGTCGGATAGCGGGTTGCGCGCACGCCGAACCACGGGGCTCGGTGGGACCACAGCCAGGCCGCCGCGACCAGCAGCGACAGCCCCGCAGCCAGCAGCCAAGCCCGGTGGGGCACGGCCCACCTCGACCGTGGCCGCTCGGAGCCCAGCACCGGTGCGCCCCGCAGGTGTCGTTCGATGTCGTCGGCCAAGGCGGCAGCGCTCGGGTAGCGGCGTTCCGGCGACTTGGCCAGCGCCGTGAGCAGGATGGCCTCGAGGTCGCCGCGCAGGCTGGCGTCGACGCTCGCGGGTGGGATCGGCGGTTCTTCGCAGATGGTGCGCACCGCGGTCGGCAGCGGTGCGCCGGCGACCGCGTGCGGCAATCGCCCCGTCAGCAGCTCGTACAGGACGACGCCGAGTCCGTACACATCGGTGCGGCGGTCGACGAGAGCCCACTGGCCCAGCAGCTGTTCGGGACTCATGTAGGGCAGCGTTCCCAGCATGCGACCGCTCTCCGTGCGCCCGGAACCCAGGTCGCTGTCGGCGAGGCGCGCCAGGCCGAAGTCGAGCAAGCGCGGCGCGCCGTCGGCGTCGACCAGGATGTTGCTCGGCTTCAGGTCGCGATGCACGACGCCGGCTTCGTGCGCGGCGTGCACCGCCGTGCAGATCGTGGCGAACAGCGCCAGTCGCTCGCGGCGGCCGAGGTGCGGCTCGCGCACGTGTTCCTGCAGTGTGCGGCCGCGCACCAACTCCATCGCCAAGAACGGCAAGCCCTGCTCGGTGCCGCCGATCTCGTACGCCGTGACGATGGCGGGGTGGTCGAGCCGTTGCAGGATCGCGCACTCGCGCGCGAAGCGCTCGCGCACGCGGGTATCGGCCAGGAACCACGGTTGGATGACCTTCACCGCGACCTCGTCGGGGCGACCTGGGTGGCGCGCGGTGTACACGACGCCCATCCCGCCGGTGCCGAGCAGCCCGGTCACCTCGTAGTTGCCGATGCGCGCGGGCAGGCTGCCGGCGGGTACCGCTGCGACCTGCGCCACCGCGCCGATGCCGGACCGTAGCTCGGCGACGCGGGCCGCATCCTCGGGATGGGCCGCCAGCCAGGCCGCGAGTT
This sequence comes from Planctomycetota bacterium, assembly GCA_041398565.1. GTDB lineage: Bacteria > Planctomycetota > UBA1135 > UBA1135 > UBA2386 > DATGPD01. Next base: position 547,693 of record JAWKUN010000003.1, read on the forward strand.
CGGGAGCATCGCGGTCCACCCAGCTCCACAACTGCTCATCGGAGACGGGTTCGTGCATGGTGTGGGCGAGATTGTAGGAGCCGCGGGCAGGACGGCGACGAGCTGCGGCCGCAACGGGGTCGGCGGGCTACCCTCCGGGACACCGCTGCGCGCAGAGTGGCGGGTCGAAATCGGCCGGGATCCGTGGCGGCGGGATTTTCACGCGCCGACTCGGTCGGCGAGGTGTCCAGGCGTTCGTCTCAACCATGTCGAAGATGCCGAACAACCCCACACGTTCCCGTTCCAGGCTCGCCGCCTCCGTTCTCGCGCTCGCCCGCCGACTCGCCGTCGCCAGTCTGTTGGCTCTGGGCTTCGGCGCGCAACTGCCGGGTGACGCCCGGCAGACTTCGGAAGAACCGGTCTCACCTTTCCGCGCCATGCGCGAAGCCGGCGGAGCGCTCGAGGTGCAGATCGACGACGACACCTGGTATCGCCTCGAACGCCTCGACACCATCACTGCCGCCGAGCTCGTCGCGTTCGCCAAGAACGAGTTCGGCGCGCGCTGGTGGAAGCGCGTCACCGAAGACCTGGTCTTCGTGTGCCGGCGGATGGGCCACGAGCCGGGAGTCGCCGTCGACCTCGTCCTGCGGGTCGGCGACGCCGCTCCGATCACGCGCACGCAGGTGCCGATGACCGCAGCGAACCGCCGGGCGCTGTGGTTGGCGAACAAGGCGCCGGCACCCGTCGCCGCGCGCGACCTCCGCGGGATGAGCAAGCGGCAGTTGATCGCCGACGCGCCGCGCGTGTCACCCTTCCGCGCCATGCGCGAGGCGGGTGCGTCGCTCGAAGTGCAGGTCGACGACGAAACCTGGTATCGCCTCGACCAGCTCAACGGCGTGGCCGCCGCCGACCTCGTGGCGTTCGCGCGCGCCGAGTTCGGCGAGGCGTGGTGGAAGCGCATCACGGAGGACCTGGTCGCGGTCTTGGTGCTGATGGGCAAGGAGCCGGGGCCGACGGCGGACCTCGTCCTGCGCGCCGGCGATACGAGTGCCCCGATCACCCGTCTCGCGGTGCCGATGACGGAGGCGAAGCGCCGGGCACTCTGGCAGGCGAATCGGTCCGCCGACCGCGACGAACGCGGCGCGACCCGGCGGCTCGATGCATCCGCGGTGGCGGCCGATCTCGCAGAGCTGGGCAGGCTGCTCGACGAGCGCTTTGCCTACCGCCACCGGCGGCCGGTGGATGCCAAGGCGCTGCTTGCGGGCGCGAAGCAGCGGCTCGGCGGCGGCGCGGTCGACGGGCGACAGTTGGCGATCGAGGTCGACCGCGTACTCGCCGCGTTCGGCGACGGTCATGCCGGCGTGCGCGGCGACGTGCTGGCGGACGAGCGCTTCCTGCCGTTCCTCGTCGCGGATGCCCACGGTGGCGCCGTGGCGTTCGCAACCGATCGCAGCCGACTGCTCGACCCCGAGCATCCGTTCTTGGTCGAGCTCGACGGCAGGCCGCTGTCCGCCTGGCTCGACGTCGCGGCGACGGTGGTCGCCGACGGCTCGCCGCAGCTCCGCCGCGCCCGGGCCCTGCGCAACCTTCGCTACCTCGACACCCTGCGCGCGACGCTCGGGATCGAGCGCACGGGACCACTGACGATCACGTTGGCGGATGCCGCCGGCGCGCGGGTGCGCCGCACCGTCGAGCCGGCGCAGCGAAAGCCGATCTACGGCAGCTGGCCGCTGGGCACCCATCGTCTCCTGGGGGACGTCGGCTACCTGCGGTTGGCGTCGATGGACGACGACCCGCGCTTCCTCGACGGGCTCGACGCGGCGATGCAGCGCTGCAAGGGCACGCGCGGCCTCATCCTCGACGTGCGCGGCAACGGCGGCGGCAGCCGCGCCGCGTTGCGCCGGCTGTTCCCCTACTTCATGCGCGACGATGCGCCGGCGCACGTGGCGAACATCGCGGCGTACCGGCTCGCCCCCGGCGACGACCCACATCGCCCGGACGGCTACCTGGCGGATCGAGTCCTCCATCCGGCGCAGTGGCAGGGCTGGGACGGGGCCGCCCGCTCGGCGATCGCTGCCGCCGAGCGTCGTTTCCGGCCGGAGTGGCAACCGCCGGCCGGCGACTTCAGCGACTGGCACTTCTTCGTCCTGCAGCGCGGCGACAACGCCAAGGCATGGCACTACACGCAGCCGGTGGTCGTGCTCTTGGACGAAGGCTGCTTCAGCGCGACCGACATCTTCCTGGGCGCGTTCGCCGGCTGGCCTGACGTCACTCTGCTCGGCACGCCCAGCAGCGGCGGCAGCGCCCGCGCCGAGACCTTCGTCTTGCCTTCGAGCCGACTTGCCGTGCGCCTGGCGTCGATGGCGTCGTTCCGTCCGTCCGGCAAGCTCTACGACGGCAACGGCATCACGCCGGACGTGATCGTCGCGCGCGAGGCCGGCGACCTGGTCGGCACCGGCGACGCGCAGCTGGATGCCGCCCTGGCGCGGTTGCGGTGATCGGCAGGCGGCGCCGAGGTGGTCTGCGCCGCGCGCGCCCGCCCCTCACTCCTCGAGTAGGCGCACCGACACGCCGTTGCTGGCGTTCATGCAGGAGCCGCTGCTGGCGAGCGCCTGCAGGCACAGCTCGCCGTAGTTGAGGCTGTTGCTCGCCGGGATCGGCAAGCAGACGTTGGCCGGGCTGCCGCCGACGGGCAGGGTCACCATGGTCGCCGGGTTGGTGTAGAGGGAGACCTGCTGGCACAGGAACGGGAACGCGATCGGGATCGGCGGTTGCTGGCACGGCCCGGGCGCCAGCAGCAGGACGCCGACGCCGATCGGACTGGGGAAGGTCGCGCACAACTGTCCGCCGACGTAGGGCACGCCGGTGCACTGCAGGGAGATCCCGTTGCTCGCCTGGCCGTTGCCGACGGAGTCGCAGTAGGGGGTGTATTCCCACGTCGTGGGCCGCGCTTCGCCGCTCGGCCCGAGACCACCGAAGAGCACGGTCACACCGCGCGCGGCGTCGTAGGCCAGGGCGTCGTAGTAGCGGCCCGGCGGCGACACCAGTGGGGCACGCTGCGTCCAGACGTTGCCGTCCCACTCCCACGTCTCGGTCATCGGCGCGCTGCCGGAGCCGAACAACACGGTCTTGCCGCGCGACGTGTCGAAGGCCATGGCGAACTGGTTGCGTGCCGACGGGCTCGACGGCGGCGTGCGCTGCAGCCAGGTGTTGCCGTCCCACTCCCAGGTGTCGGCGAAACTCGTGGCAGCGATGCCGCCGAACAGCACGACCCGCCCGCGCTGTGCGTCGTAGGCCATGGCGTGACCCCACCGCGCCGCCGGAACGCTGGTGGGGAAGCGCTGCGTCCAGTTGTTGCCGTCGTACTCCCAGGTGTCGTTGAAGTTGCCGGCGGTGCTGAAACCCCCGAACAGCAGCACCCGTCGGCGCGCCGAGTCGTAGGCCATCGCGTGATGCCGGCGCGCCGGCGGGCGTGTGAACGGGCTCGCCTGCGTCCAGTTGCTGCCGTCCCACTCCCAGGTGTCGTTGAAGAAGGCGTTCGATGTGCTGCTGAAGCCCCCGAACATCACGGTGCGGCTGCGGCCGGAGTCGAAGGCCATCGCGTGCGTGAAGCGCGCGGCGGGCGCCGTCAGCGGCGTGCGCTGAGTCCAGGTGCGTCCGGACCACTCCCACGTCTCCGCCAGCAGGGACTGACCGATGCCGCCGAACAGGACGGTGCGGCGGCGTGCGGTGTCGTAGGCCAGCGCCAGGCCGAACTGCGCCGGTGGCTGCGGCGACGACGCCAGGCGCTGCACCCACGCCGACCCGTTCCACTCCCACGTGTCGGTCTCGCCGAAGCCGCCGAACAGTACGGTGCGCTGGCGTGCCGCGTCGTAGGCCATGACGTGGCCGCCGCGTGCGCCCGGGCGCGGGCTGGTGCTGCGCTGCGCCCACGCCGATCCGTTCCACTCCCAGGTGTCGTCGAGCGCGCCGCTGCTGCCGTTGCCGCCGAACAACACCGTGCGTTGTCGCGCCACGTCGTAGGCCATGGCACAGAAATCGCGCCCGGCCGGCCGCGTGGCCGTGGTGCGCTGCGTCCACGCCGATCCGTTCCACTCCCAGGTGTCGTCCAGTTGCACGGCGCCGGAGCCGGTCCCACCGAACAACACCGACACCGAGCGGGCCGAATCGTAGACCAGCGCACCGAACGCGCGCGCGGGCGGCCGCGCCGCCGGGCTGCGCTGCGTCCAGTTGCTGCCGTCCCACTCCCACGTGTCGTTCTGGAAGCCGAAGGCGTTGCCGCCGAACAGAACCACGCGGAACCGGACGCTGTCGTAGGCGAGCATGTGCTGCGATCGCCCGCTCGGCCGCGTGGCCGGCGCCCGCTGCGTCCAATTGCTGCCATCCCACTCCCAGGTGTCGTCGAAGTAGTTCCCCTGCCCGTCGGTGCCGCCGAACAGCACGACTCGACGCCGCAGCGAATCGTAGGCGACGGCGTGCTCGCTGCGCGGCGACGGGCTGGTCGCCGGGTCGCGCGGGGTCCAGTCGTGGCCGTCCCACTCGCTGGTCTGCATGCGTCCGTCGCTGGTCTTGTGCACCATCACGGTGCGGCCGCGTCCGGCGTCGAACGCCATGGCTGGGGCGTAGGCCGGCTCGAGGGTGCGCTGGCGCCAGGTCGTCTGGGTGGCGGCGCCCACGGACAAGCACGCCGACAGAGTGGCGGCGGCAAGGCCCGGACGAGCGAACAGTAGCTGGGGAAGGGAGATGCGCATGGGCGACACGTCGGGTCGTGGGAGAGGGGTGCGGCGCGTTCACGCGCCGGCCGGCGTTGGTTGCAGCGAGAAGCGGTAGGAGCGCTGCGACCGAACACATCTCCGCGTGGAATCTGCCGGGGCTCGTGCGCCGGGCCAGATCGCTCGGCGAACGTGGGCCGGCCGCGGGCGCTCGCCCATCGCGGCCGGGGCTTCCAGTGCCGGTGGAAGGGGGCGAGCTCAGCGCCTTGGCAAGCGGGAACGGTGTCGCCGAAGCCGCGCGTGGCGCGAGGCTTCACGGCCCTTGCAGCCCAGCAGGAGCATCGAGTCGCCGAACTCGTGCGAGAGAAGGCCATGCGCGGTCGCCACGCGTTCGGCCTTCTGCAACAGTGGCTCCGGTGCGAAGGCGCGGAGCAACTCGAAGTGGCTGGTGCCGGGTTCGTGCATCCCGGTGAGGATGCCATCGACGACCCGCAGCTGGGTGCCGGCGTCCAGGCGCAGGTCGGTGACCGCAGCCAGCTCGCCGCCACGCGCGGCACTCTCCAACGCCCGCACGACGCTGGTGCCGACGGCCACCACCCGGCCGTCTCGCTGGTACGCGGTAGCGACGGCGTGCGCGGTGACGGCCGGCACCTCGTACGCTTCCGGTAGGGGCAGACGCGCGTCGAGCGCCTCCTCGCCACACGCGGACAGGCCGGCGGCGTGCGTGATCTGCGCCAGGGTCACTCCCGCTCGGCGCAGCTGCAGGAGGTGTCGCCATTGCAGCGGCAGACCGGCGGACGGCGGCTCCACCGCCCACGGTCGTGCCGCGTACGGAGTCTGCACGTCCCACAAGTGCAGCGGTCGCGTCAGGTGCGCGTACTGCACCGGCCGTCCCGCGCCGTAGAGGGCGCGCCACAGCGGGGCACCGGCGACGGCGAAGCGCAGGGTCACAAGGCGCGGCGAGGTGGCGTCGGTGGCGACGACCTCGGCGGCCACGCCGGGGAACTGCACCGTGCTACCAGGGGCGAGCAGTGGCGGTGGGACGCGGTTCTCGGTCGGCGTGCGCCAGTCGCCCTCGCCGAAGAGGACCGCGGTGAACGTCGCGTCGTCGACGCGTCCGGCGAGGCGTGCCTCGACGGCGCGGCCGTCGCAGGCGCCGGTCAGCGACGCCGGCAGCGTCGCGGCATCGTTCACGACCAGCACGTCCCCGCGCCGCAGCACGCCCACGAGGTGGTCGAAGGCGTGGATCGCGATCATCTCGCTGGCAGGGTCGACGTGCAGCAGGCGCACGTCTTGCGCGTTGCGGGGAGCGGACGCGGGCGTCATGCCGACCTCCCGGCCTCGGTGAGGTCGATGCGTGCCCCGTTCGCGACCCTGGGGTCGGCCAGCACCTGCGCCAGGCGTGTGGCGACCTGGCACGGGGACCGCAGGCGACTGCGGTCGGCGTCGGGCATGGCGGCCGCGTGCATGCGCGTGTCCATCTCGCCCGGGTCGACGACGATCGAGCGCACGGCCGTGTCTGCCAACTCGCTCGCCCAGGTGCGGGCGAGGTGCTCGAGAGCCGCCTTGCTGGCACCGTAGGCTCCCCAGCTCGGGTACGCTTCGCGGGCAGCGTCCGAGCTGATGTGCGCGATCAGCCCGCGCCCGCGCAGGATCATGCCGCCGACCAAGGCGCGGGTGAGACGGAAGGGACCGATCGCGTTGACTTCGAAGGCGCGGACGAGGTCTTCGCAAGCGGTGTCAGCCAGCAGCGCGAGCGGTTCGCTACCCAGCGTGCCAGCGTTGTGCACGAGGATGTCGACCTCGCCGAGCAACGCACCGGCGGCGCCGGCGATGCGGTGGATCGCGTCCTTGTCGGCGATGTCGGCGGCGAGGTGGTGTGCCTCGATGTGCTGCGCATTCAGGGTTGCCGCGCACTCCTCCAATCCGGCGGCGTGGCGCGCGACCAAGAGCAGGCGCGCCCCGCGCCGGCCGAGTTCGTGGGCGAGGGCGGCGCCGAGGCCGCGGCTGGCGCCGGTGAGGAGAACGGAACGATCTTGCAGGTCCATGGCAGTCCTTTGGCTTCGAGTGCTTCGTTGCCTGGTAACGTCGTTCCGCCAAGAAGTCGTCGCGATTGCCAATAGGTTGGCCAAAGGCTATCGTCCTGGCGTGACCGACGATCTCGGCGACCGCATCGCCCGCAACGTCCGCCAGCTGCGCGAGGCACGCGGCATGACTCACGCTCAGATGGCGCGGATCGCGCAGGTGCCACGCGCCACCTGGACCCATCTCGAGTCCGGCGCCGCCAACCCGACGGTCGCGGTACTGCGCAAGGCTGCCTTGGCGCTGCAGGTCAGCATCGAGGAACTGCTGTCCGAACCTCGCGCCGAGTGCGAGCTGTTTCCGCGCGGCGCCCTACCCGTGCGCACGCAGGGCCAGGCCGAGGTGCGCCGACTCCTGCCGCACGCGATCGTGGGCATGGAGATGGACCGCATCGAACTGCCGCCCGGTGGGCGCATGCCGGGTGTTCCGCACACGCCGGGCACGCGCGAGTACCTCGCGTGTGAGTCGGGAGAACTCGAGCTGGCGGCGGCGGGCGAGCGCTGGCGCCTGCGTCCCGGCGATGTGCTCGCGTTCCGCGGTGACCAGCGCCACAGCTACGCCAACCCCGGCAACAGGAAGGCGGTGGGCTACTCGGTGGTGGTGCTGGCGCCGGGCGTGGCGTAGTGGGCTCGGCCGCGGGACGGACAGGTGCCGGTCGAGGATGCCGGTGCGCGAGGGAACTGCCTCGCTCCATACGCCGAGAGTCCGTCGTTCCGCGCGCCATCGGGCGTGTCCGACCGACACCTCAGTCGTCGCCGCGTGGCGGGGTGGCGCGGGGCGGCCGGTCGCGCTGGTCCTTCGTCTGCGCGTGCGTCGCCGGCGGGTGCAACGCGTGGGCCGGCACGCCGAGCAGCGCGGCGATGCCGCGTTGCAAGCCGTCGAGTCGGTTGACGTCGGCAAACGCCTTGCCGAGCACGGCCAGGCCCTGCATGTAGGCGAGCAGCGCGCGGGCGGTGATGTCGGGGTCGAGGTCGGGCGCGAGTTCGCCGACCGCGACGCCCTCACGCAGGGTTTGGGCGAACACCTCTTCCATCACCGCGAACACTCGGGCGGTGGCAGCGCGCACCGCGGGGATGCGCGTGGCCAGTTCGCTCGAGACGTTGCCGATGGGGCAGCCGCGCATGGCGCCGGTCGCGGCGATGTCTTGGCGCGCTTGCTCGGCCATGCCGGCGAAGAAGCGGGCGACCCGCTGCAGCGGCGGCACATCGGGACAGAAGGGGCCAGCGTCGAGCCAGCTCCGAATCTCGTGGGCGTGTCGGTCGAGGACTGCCAGCAGGAGGTCCTCCTTGCTGGCGAAGAAGTGGAAGAAGCTGCCCTTGTGGACCTGCGCCCGCCGGCAGAGCTCGGCCACCCCGACGCCGTCGTAACTCTGCGCATGCCAGGCTTCGGCGGCCGTGCGCAGGATCCGTTCGCGGGTGTCGGGTGGGGGAGGATTCAAGGCGTTCTGCCCGAGTGTGGACCGACTTGACCAAAAGGTCAAGTGTCGCTACGAAGACGCACATGACCGATCGGTCAACTCGAGACATGAACAGCACCGCCTCTCCCACCACCCGCTCCCTCGTCCTCGTCCCCGCCGTCGTGACCCTCGCGGTCACCGGTGTGCGCCTGCTCCTTGAGCTCAAAGGCGCTCCCGCCTGGCTGGCCAACTCCGGCGTCGGCGGTCCGGGCGCGCTCCTCGGCATTGCCTGGCTGCCGTTCCTCTTCGGGCCCTGGTTCGCTGCGCGCTTGCTGCCCCACGCCAAGAGCACCAAGCAACTCGTGGCGCGGCTGGCCAAGACACTGTGGGTCTACGGTCTGGCCGCCCGCCTGCCGGTCGCCCTTCTGACGATCCCGGCCGTGCTCGGCGATTGGGGCACGCACTACGACAAGTTCCCCTTCGAGGCCTCGACGGCAGCCAAGATCGGCGCCGCCTTCGCGGCCCAGCTCGGATTCTGGGCCAGCGTGTGGACGGTGCTCACGGGCCTGCTCGCGGCCTTCGTGGTGGCGCGCTTGCGGCGCACGGCGATGCCCATGCAGAGCGGGGCGTGACGTGACGTCCGGGTCAGGCCTCGCCGCACTGGCCCGCGTCAGCGCCGCCAGCGCGGCTCGACGTTGCGTTGATCCCAAGCGGCGTAGAGCGCTTCCAGCCGCTGCACGTCTTCCTTGCGCTCGGCGGCCACGTCGTGCTGCTCGCCGAGGTCCTTGGCCAGGTCGAAGAGCTGCACCTTGCCGTCGGCGGCCTGCACCAGCTTGAGGTCACCGGCGCGCACTGCGCGCTGGGCACCGAAGCGCCAGAACAGCGCGTCGTGCACCGGTTCCTCGCGCTCGCCGCTCAGCCACGGCAGGAGGTCCTCGCCCTCGAGTCTCGGGCTGCCTTCGACTCCGGCTGCGGCGAGCGCGGTCTTGTGCAGATCGAGCGAGTTGCACGGGCGGGTGAAGGTGAGGCCGCTCGGGATGTGCCCGGTCCAGCGCAGCATGTAGGCGACGCGGATGCCTCCCTCCCACACTTGCCCCTTGTGCCCGCGGAGCGGGCCGTTGTCAGCGGTGGTGGTAGGAGTCGGCCCGCCGTTGTCGCTGACGAACATCACCAGCGTACGCTCGTCGAGGTCCGCCTCGCGCAGCGCGTCGAGCACTTGGCCGACGGCGCTGTCGAGCGCCACGACCATGCCGCCGTAGGTGCGGCGCTTGGGTTCGGCGATGGCGTCGAGGGTGGCGCGGATCGCCGGTGGTGCTTGCAGCGGTGCGTGCACGGCATTGAACGCCAAGTAGAGGAAGAACGGTTGCTGGCGCTGCGCGCGCACGAAGGCCGCCGCCTCGTCAGCGAACTGCGCCGTCAGGTACTTGGTCGGCTTGCTCGGCTCGGTGCCGCGCAGGATCGGGTTGGCCGGCGTGTCGCCCGCGACGCGGTAGGCGTGTTGCCCAGACAGGAAGCCGTAGAAGCTGGCGAACCCACGCTCGGTGGGGCGCAGGCCTTCGCCGTAGCCGAGGTGCCACTTGCCGACCATGCCGGTGTCGTACCCACCGTCGCGCAGGGTCTCGGCCAGCGTCTTCTCGTCGCGCGGCAGGCCGTAGCCCTCGGGCGCCACCTTGGGCGGGCCCGGGTTCAGCTCGAGCCCGAACCGTTGCTGGTAGCGCCCGCTGAGCAGGCCGGCACGCGTCGGCGCGCACACCGGACACGTCACGTAGCCATCGGTGCAGCGCGCGCCACTCGCCGCCAGCGCGTCGATCCGCGGCGTGGGGATGTCCTTGCCGCCGTAGCAGCCGAGGTCGCCGTAGCCGAGGTCGTCGGCGACGATGAGCACGACGTTGGGGCGCTCGGGCTTGGCGCCCTCCTGCGCCGGCGCCACGAGGCCGAGGGTCGAGAGGACGAGGGGAGCGAGCCGACGCATGCCGGCAGCATGCCAGAGCCCCGGACGGCGTGCACGCGGGGCAGGTGTGTGCCGGCGCACACGCGAGGATTCGTCCTCGGTGGCACGAGCGTCGGTCGAGGCGTATCGGTGGCGGTGCGAGACGAGGATGCGCGTGCCGGGGACCGACGGCCCGGGCCCTTGTCGCGACGTCGAGACGGCGTCTCTCGTAACGAGGTTCGATCTCTGAAAAGGGACGGCGGGACAGCGCGTTGCAGCCGCGCGTCGTCGGCGTTGCGCGCTGACCCTGGTCCAAGTTCCTCAGCACTCAGGCCCCGGTTCGAGGAGGCGATGATGAGTTCATTCGTGCGGTCGATGGTTCCGATCCTCGCTGTGTGGTGTGGCTTCTGCCTCGAGGGTCGCGCGCAGATCAGTGCCCTGGCCGGTACCTCCGTGTCGGTGTCCGGCGCGGTCCAGTACCAGAGGTTGCACGGGCGGCTGTCGATCCGGCTGTACGAGAACGGCAGCGAGCGGATCCTCAACTCCGACATCGATACGACGATGGACTCGTTCGACATCTGTAGGTTGCCGAACGTCGTCTGCAGTGGCTCCCAGGGTGGCTCGCGTGCCAGCCAGGCGGGTAGCGGCTACTCGCTCAGCTTCTCGTACTCGGGCATGGCGAGTGTGGACATCGTGCCGAACACGAGGGCGTGGTCCGCGGCCGTGCTCGAGGTCCAACATGTCTACCGGAACACCGATTCGTCACCGCACACGGTGCGGGTCGCTGGCTCGCTGAGTCGCGGTGCCCAGGTCTTCGGTGTCGCACCGTCGATCTGGGAAGCCAGAGGCAGGGTCGTCGTCTCCATCGCGACGACCGGCACGAGCTACTCCGACTCGTTCCTGGCCCGAGTGGGCTCGAGTGGTGCGCAGACCCCGCCAGACCCGCCGTCCAGATCCATGTCACTGCCCGACATCACGATCGCAGCCGGTGACGAACTGACGATCACGGTGTCATCGAACGCGACAGCGATTCTGGGGCCAGAGGACTGTCGCTTGCTCCTCGGGACAGTTCCCGGTCGATGGACGGCGGGCACGGATGCTCTCCTGGTCGACCCGCTGATGCAGCAGCTGGTCACGCTGGACAACGTCCCCGACTTCCCGATTCCGAACGAGGTCGGGTTGCTCGGCGTGCGCCTGTATGCGCAGATCTACATGAACAACGCGCTCGTCTTCCCTGACGATCCTGTGCAACTGTCGCACGGATTGGAGATCGAGATCGGCGGCGATGCTCGGCCCTACGGAGATGGTGGCAGCGGAATCACGCTCTGGCTCCGAGAGCCCCCGAAGCTCGGTGGTGTCCTTCGGCTGCGTTTCCACATCCCCGGTGTCTGAGGGGCTGCATCGTGGATCCTGTTCGGCGTGTGAGCGCAGGCGGCACCGCGGACGGTCCGATCGCGGTCAGTCGTCGTCGTCGTCGTCGACCTTGCTCACCGCCCACTCCGGGTAGGGCACCGAGCTGCCTTTCATGGCTCGCCACAGGATGCGGTTGAGCACGTCTTCCGGCGCGCGGTCGACTCTCGAGAAGTCCAGCTGCGCCGAGCGCTCGGCGTCGGCTCGCAGCGCCGGATCGGCGAGCGCCGTCGAGCCCGGGTTCATTTCGTCGAACGGCACGTTGCTCGGCAGAGCCACGAACGGCGCCAGGTCCGGCGTGTCCTGGAAGCAGTCGAACATGGGGGTGGCGCTGGCGTCGAAGGCGTTCATCGGCGGCAAACCCAGGATCTGCTCGATCGTGCGCAGGATGCTGGTCGTGTTGTACTGCGTGCCCACCACGGCGCCGCGTTTGGCGTACGGGCTGGCGACGTAGGCGGTGGTGCGGTAGCCGCTGACGTGGTCCCAGCCGGCCTGCGGGTCGTCCTCGATGACGAAGATCGCCATCTTCGGCCAGAAGCGCGAGTGGCTGAGCCCTTCGACGATGCGTCCGAGCGCCAGGTCGTTGTCGGCGACCTGCGACGCCGGGGTCGGCCGGTCCTTGCCGGTGCCGCTGGTGTGGTCGTTGGGCAGGCAGATCAGGGTCAGGCGCGGGAACTCGCCCTTCTCCTCGAACCCGGCCAGCTCGCGCAGGACGAAGTCGGCGCGGTACTGGTCGGGCACCGCCATGTCCCAACCGACGTAGCCGGACGGCGAGTAGGGCGCCAGCGACGGCACCACCGGCTCGCAGCCGAACACGACGTCGTCGTTCTCGCCCTTCCAGGTGCGGTAGCAGTCGAGGAAATGGATCGTGTCTTGGCGCGCTGGGTCGCGCCAGTGCACGCGCGGCTGGCAGAACTCACCGTAGTTGCGCAGCGAGAGCCCCTTGGCGATGGCGTGGTCCCACAAGAACCCGCTCGGCGCGTAGGCGAGCGCGTCCTTCTCGTCGTCGCCCATGCCGTCGGGATAGCTGCGCGGGAAGCCGGCGAAGCTCTTCTCCAGGTAGTCGGTGACGAACGCGCTGGTGCTCCACTCGTGGCCGTCGGCGCTCAGGATGCCGGCACAGTAGGTGTTGTCGAGCAGCACGAAGTTGCGCGCCAGAGCATGCTGGTTGGGGGTGACGCGCTCGGGGAACACGCACAGCTCGGGATCGCCATTGCCCTGCGGCAGGTCGCCGAGCACCTGATCGTAGGTGCGGTTCTCCTTGAGCACGTACACGACGTGCTCGATGAGGCTCGGCTCGCCACTTCGCTCGGGGACGACGCGCGGAGGCTGGCCGGGTCGAGCGGGCAGGAGCGCCTGCGCGATGGCCGGAGCGCGTAGGTTGGTGGCGACTCTGGCCGACAGGCCCGCCAGCTCGGCGGCGCCGGGCAGGGGGACCAGCGACAGCGAGCCGTGGTACTGGTGAGTGTTGAACTCGGGCTTCTCGTTGCTCTTGCGTGGCCGTCCGAAGCCGAGGCCCTTGACGTTGGCGACGCAGAGCTGTCGCCGCGTCGAATCGAGAACGAGCGCGCCGGGGAACCAGCCGACCGGGATCAGGCCGAGCAGCGCGCTTTCGCGGTCGTCCGGGTCGAAGCGCACGACGGCGATGGCGTTCTGCGTGCCGTTCGCCACGTACAGGGTGCGACCGTCAGGCGCGAAGGCGAGAGCGTTGGGACTGGCGCTCAGCAGATCCGACGGCTTGGCCCGCATCCAGATGGTCTCGACCACGTGGCCGTCGTGCGCGTCGAGCACGCTCAAGGTGTCGGCTGCGGCGTTGGCGCACACGACGTGGCGTCCATCGGGGGTCACTGCCAGCGCGCTGGCATGCAGGCCGGTGACGATCTCGCGCACCGGCTCGCCGCTCTCCAGATCGATCAGCGACACGGAGCCCTCGCTGGCGATGTGTCGCGTCGCGTCGACGCGCACCACGGTGCCGCGTCCGGCCGGGCCGACGAGATCGCCTTCGTCCGGTCGCCGTCCGCCCCAGTTGCTGACGAAGGCGTGACCGCCGGCCAGCACGACGGTGTACGGCGCGACGCCGACGGGGAACGAGCGCAGCACCGCGCCGGTGTCGGCGTCGAGTTCGAGCAGTTGGTTCGACAGGTTGGCGCACACGTAGAGCTTGGTCTCGTCGGCGCTCAGGGCGAGTCCGCTCGGGATCTCGGCGTCGCGTCGCGGCGCCTTGGCCTCGGGCAGCTGCAGGGTGTGCGAGGCGCGCACCTCGTCGTCGTCGGCCAGCGTGAACACCTTGATGGTGCCGCTCACGTCGCTCAGGTACACGCGTCGACGCGCCGGGCTGACCAGCAGGCCGGTGTAGCTCACTTGGTCGCTCTTGTCGGGGCGTAGGATGTTGGGCGATGCCGGCGTCGGCGGCGAGGTCTGCCGGTCGCCGGGCAGCGGCACTCTCTGCAGCTCGTGGCCGTCGACCGGGTCGAGCACCCACAGTGCGTTGGTCTTGCCCGACACCAACAGGCGCTCACCGTTCGGAGTCAGCGCCACGACCTGCGGCCGTAGGCCGGGCAGGTCGACGAACTTGCCGTGCGGAGTCAGGACCTGATTGACCGGAGTCGCGGTGTGGCCCTGGTGACGGCCGACCGCCTCATCGGTGGTGACGACGCGGGCGGACGTCGGACCTTGGCAGGCCGAGGCGACCAGGAGCAAGCTCGGAGCGATGCGAAGGGACGCGCGCATACACCTCGATGGTGCCGGTGCCGGCCGCCGTCGTGGGGCCGGATTCTCCGTCAATTTTCAAGTTGCAGGAGGCGCCGCAGCTTCTTGAGGGCCGGATCGCCCTCCACGAGGGCGAGGAAGAGGTCGCTCGTCTCGACGGCCAGGGTCTTGCGCGGCAGCAGCAGCTGCTGGCCACGCAGCACCGCAACCAGCAACGCGTCGTCGCCGAGTTCGAGATCGCCGAGCTTCTTGTCGACGAGCGCGCCCGCCGGCAGCTCGGCGAGTTCGAGTCCGCCGTGCGAGATCAGCGACCAATCGATCGGCTCGGTGCCGTACAGAGCCGAGAGCATCGAGGCGGTGGCGGCCAGCCGGGGAGCGACGATGCGCGTGACGCCGATGCTCTGGCAGGCGGCGTGCAGGCCGAGATGGTCGAGCTTGACGACGATCTTCTTGACGCCGGCCAGGTGGCCGAGCATGGCGATCACGGTGTTGAGGGCGTCGGACCCGGTGCACGCCGCCAGGGCGTGGGCCTCGCGGATCTGCGCCTTCTCCAGCATCTCGGGGTCGGTGCCGTCCCCGTGCAGGACCAGGCCGTCGACCTTGCCGGAGATGGTCTGGCAGCGTTCCTCGTCGGTGTCGACGAGCACCAGCTCGTTGCTTCCCAGGCGGGCGAGGTCCTCGGCGAGCCCGAGGCCGATCGAGCCGGCGCCGACGATCACGATCCTCATGCGGCGATTGTCGCCCGCCGCCACGTCGAGGGATACAGCAAGACGAGCACGGCGAGGATTTCCAGGCGCCCGGCCCACATGTCGAAGGCGAGGACGCCCTTGGCGACGGTGCCGAGGCTGGCCGACGTGACGCCGCAGCTGAGGCCGACCGTGCCGAGCGCCGAGGCGCTCTCGAAGAGCGCGTCCATGCCGGCGATGCCGCTCGCGGTCAGCACGACGGTCGACGTGAACAGCAGGGCACCGTAGAGGAGGACCAGCCCCAATACCTGGCGCACGACGGCGTCGTCGACGGCGGCGCCACCCAAGCGCACCGGGACCTTGGCTTCGTCGGGGAGCAGCGGTCGCAGGACGAGGTCGCGCAGGAAGCTCAGCGCGATGAGGCAGCGCACGAGCTTGATGCCGCCGGCGGTCGACCCGGCAGCACCACCGATGCACATGAGGGCCGTGGTGAGCAGCAGGGTCGTGCCGCCGAGGTCGCGCACCGGCGCGGTCTCGAAGCCGGTGGTGGTGATCGCCGACAGCGCGAGGAAGGCGCGGTCGCGCAGACCGGCGGCTCCGTCGGCGCGCGCGGCGTCGCCCAGGAGGTAGGGTAGGGCGAGCGCGATCGCCGCCAGGCCGAGTAGCGCTCGCAGCTGGGGATCGGCCGCGAGTGCGCGCGGGCCGTCGCGCCGCACGCGCGCGAGCAGCGGGAAGGCCGTCGCGCCGAGCACCATGAAGACGCAGACGACCACGGGCACGGCGGCGCCGGGGAAGGCGCGGATGCTGTCGCCGTGCGAGGCGAAACCTCCGGTCGACACCGTGGTCATGGCGTGCACGACGGCGTCGAACCACGGCATCCCGACGAGGACGTAGGCGATCACGCAGGTCGCGGACAGCGCGGCGTAGACCTTCAACACCAAGCGGGCGGTCGCCACGACGCTGCCAGCCAGGCTCTTGTCGGCGAGTTCGGCGGCATAGGTCGGGAACATCGTGCGTGCCGGCCACGACAGCACGACCAGCGACAGCACGACGATTCCGGCGCCGCCGACCCACTGGGTGTAGGCGCGGAACCACAGGAGCGAAGCGGGCAGGGCCTGCGGATCGAGCACCGACAGACCGGTCGTCGTGTAGCCCGACATCGTCTCGAACAGACCGCTGCCGAACGAGGCCACCGGCAAGAGGGCGAGTGCGCCGGCGCAGGCGAACACCAAGTAGGCCAGCGCGCTGACCACGAGCGCTTCGCCGCGGTGCAGATCGCCACCGCCGCGGCGCGCGCCGAGGCGCCCGGGCAGGTAGGTGCCCGCGGCGAGGCCGGCGAAGACGAGCGCCTGTCGGCCTTCACCGGCGAGGGCGGCCACCACCAGCGGTGGCAGCTGCAGGAGTCCGCACAGGCGCAGGACGCGTGCCAGCTCGGTGCCCAGCGTGCGGTAGCGGACGCGGGTGACGAAATCGGCCGAGCGCACGGCTCGATGATGCGGCGTCGCGCGGGCTCGGCCAAGGGGGCGTCGGCTTCCGGCCACGGACGCTGGTGCGCTCGGGCGTTGAATGTGCCGCGGCCATCGAAGACAAGGTTGCCGCATGTCGGAGACCACGACACCGGAAGCCTCGGCGGCGGGGGGTGAGGCAACACATCACCACCCGGTCCTCGGCGAGGGCGCTGCCACTGCCATCTGCGGCAACGACATCACGTCGTCGTGCCTCTACGTCTCGGCACTGGCGATCATCTACGCGGGGCCGATGGCTCCGTTGGCGCTGCTGATCGTGGCCGGCGTCCTCTACCTGTACCGCTCGATCTACGGTGAGGTGGTCGGTGCGCTGCCGCTCAACGGCGGTGCCTACAACGCGCTGCTCAACACCACGAGCAAGTTCCGCGCGTCGGTGGCCGCCTGTCTCACCATCCTGTCCTACATGGCGACGGCGGTGATCTCGGCCAGCGAGGCCATGCACTACGTGCACGCGCTGGTGCCGCACCTGCCGGTCTTCTGGGCGACGGTCGGCCTGCTTGCGGTCTTCATGGGGCTGACGATCCTCGGCATCAGCGACTCGGCGCGGGTGGCGGTCGTCATCTTCGTCGCGCACCTCGGGACGTTGACCTTGTTGATCGCGGTGGGGGGGTGGTTCGTGCTGCAGCACGGCACCTCGACGCTCACGGCGAACTTCGCGACGCCGCCGCCGGGCGGCATGGCGACGGCGCTGTTCTTCGGCTTCTCGGCGGCGATGCTCGGCATCTCCGGCTTCGAGAGCTCGGCCATTTTCGTCGAGGAGCAGGCACGCGGCGTGTTCCCCAAGACCCTGCGCAACATGTGGCTGGCCGTGTCGTTCTTTAACCCGGCGATGGCGCTGCTGGCGCTGTCGCTGGTGCCGGTGGCAGCGGTCGGCGAGCACCGCGAGGCATTGCTGGCGCACATGGGCGACGTGTCGGGCGGCGCCTGGCTGTCGACCCTCGTCTCGGTGGACGCGGCGCTGGTGCTGAGCGGCGCCGTGCTGACCAGCTACGTGGGCGTCAACGGCCTGGTGCGCCGCATGACTCTCGACCGCTGTCTGCCGCAGTTCCTCCTCGTGACCAACGCGCGTGGCACCACGCACCGCATCCTCATCGCGTTCTTCGTGCTGTCGGTGTCCGTGTTGGCGATCACCCGCGGCGACCTGGGCGCGATGGCCGGGGTCTACACCATCTCGTTCCTGGCGGTGATGGCCCTGTTCGGGCTGGGCTGCGCGCTTCTCAAGGTGAAGCGGGCCAAGCTGCCGCGGCCCACCACGGCCAGCTGGATCAGCGTCTTCCTGGGGATCGCCTTCGTGCTCACCGGGCTCGTCGGCAACGCGGTGATGAATCCGGACTACCTGTGGGTGTTCCTCGAGTACTTCGTGCCGGCACTGTTGATCGTGGCGGTGATGCTCGGACGCATCGCGCTGATGCACGGTGCGCTCTACGTGCTGCGCGGCATCATCGTCAAGGTGGTGAACACGCTGGGGCCGATGACCTCGGCGATCAAGGGCAAGATCGACCAGATCAACTCGCAGCAGCTCGTGTTCTTCACGCGCGGCGACAACATCGCCGCTCTCAATCAGGTGATGCTGTACGTGCGGCGCAACGAGCACACCAACCGCATCAAGATCGTCACGGTGGTCAAGGAGGATGGCGAGGTGCCACCGAAGCTGGAGTCGGACCTCGCCGTTCTCGACCGCGCCTATCCGGAGATCGACATCGAGTTCGTCGTGCGCAAGGGCGACTTCGGCCCCGATCTCCTGCGGCGCCTGGCGGCGGAATGGAAGATCCCGATGAACCTGATGTTCATCG
Source organism: Planctomycetota bacterium (assembly GCA_041398565.1). Taxonomy (GTDB): domain Bacteria; phylum Planctomycetota; class UBA1135; order UBA1135; family UBA2386; genus DATGPD01. The sequence continues at coordinate 565,916 of JAWKUN010000003.1, forward strand.
GCTCGCCAAGCGGCCACCTGCAGTGGGATCTGGCCGACCTCGGCGGCGTCCGCCTGATCATCTGAACCCACAAGGTGGAGTCTGACACCAACTGGTGGGTTTCGTTACGCGGGCGTGACGTCGCACAGCTTGGCGCAGCGCGCCAGCGTCTCGAGGGGATCCTTCGTGGGAATGAACTCGTGCGCCACGTAGCCGTCGTACTTGGTCGCCAGGATGGCGCGGCAGATCGCCGGGTAGTTCAGCTCCTGGGTGTCGTCGATGTCGTGGCGGCCCGGTACTCCGCCGGTGTGGAAGTGACCGATGGAGTCGATGTGATCGCGGATGGTGCGGATGACGTCGCCCTCCATGATCTGCGCGTGGTAGATGTCGTAGAGGATCTTGACGCGCTCGCTGCCGACGGCCTTGCAGACTTCGAGGCCGTACTGCATGCGGTCGAAGGCGTAGTCCTTGTGGTCGACCTTCGAGTTCAGGTACTCGAAGCACAGGGTGATCTTGTGCTTCTCCGCCAGTGCGGCCAGGCGCTTCAGGCCGGTGATGCAGTTGCGGATGCCTTCGGCGTCGTCCTGGCCCTGACGGTTGCCGGAGAACGTGATCATGTTCGGGATGCCGGCTTCGGCCAGGCGCGGCATCCACGTCTCGCACTCGGCCACCTGCTGGTCGTGGTGCTCGACGCGGTTGAGGCCGTGGTTGATCTGCACGCTCTTGGGGCCGAACGCCATGGAGCACACCAGGCCGTGCTTCTTCGCCACCGGCCACTCGTTGGGAGCCAAGAGGTCGATGGCGGGCAGGCCCATCGCCGCCACCTTCTGGCAGAACTCGTCGATCGGGATGCGGTTGTAGATCCAGCGGCAGACCGACTGCTTCAGCTTCTTGCCGGGTTTGCCATCCTGGCCGTCTTGGCGCTTGGCAGCGGGGAGGAACGGCATGGCGAGCGAGCCGGCGGCGGCCGCGAACAAGGTGCGACGATCGTGGACGGGTGGCATCGAACCGATTGTGACGTGTCGGAGCGTTCCGTGCACGCCCGGTGCCGCCGGCTCCCCTCGAGGGATTCTCGGCTGTGCAACCGGACCTGGTCGTCTCCCCCGCAACCCCCGATTTCGAGGCACTCGCGGTGTGCGTTCCCGAATCGTCCGGGCTAGCGTGCGCGTTCATGACGGCGTTCCCCTCGGTCGCGCGCGGTGCCATGGTGCTCGCGCTCGCGGCCTGCGCTTCCCAACACGGCATGAGCACTCCGACGGAGAGATCGTACGGCGAGGATCGCGACTTCCTGCGTCGCCATGCCGACTGCATCGAACTGGTGAGCTCCGACGGGCGGGCGCGCGTCGCCGTCGTCGGCCAGTACCAGGGGCGGGTGATGACCAGCACGGCACGAGGCGAGGGCGGCGACAGTTTCGGCTTCGTGCGCTACGAGGCCGTGGCCAGCAAGGAGACCGTGCCGCACATCAACGTGTACGGCGGCGAGGACCGCTTCTGGCTCGGGCCCGAGGGCGGCCAGTACGCGATCTTCTTCGCCGAGGGCGATCCGTTCGACCTCGAGCACTGGCAGACGCCGGCTGTCATCGACACCGAGCCGTTCGAGTTGGCGGTGCACGACCCCACCCAAGCGCGGTTCACCAAGACGGCGTCCTTGCGCAACTGGTCGGGTACGGACTTCGTGGTGCGTATCGATCGCACCGTGCGCCTGCTGGCGGCGGACGCGGTGGCGCAAGCCCTGGGAGTGGCGCTCCCCGCCGGCATCGACTGTGTGGCGTTCCGCACCGACAACCAGCTCACGAACGCCGGCGCCGAGCCCTGGCGCAAGGAGACGGGCCTGCTGTCGATCTGGATCCTGGGCATGTTCAAGCCGTCGCCGACGGCGACGGTCGTCGTGCCGTTCGAGGCCGGCGACGACGCCGATCTGGGACCGAAGGTGAACGACGCCTACTTCGGTGCGGTGCCGCCCGACCGCCTGGTGGTGCGCGACGACGTGCTGTTCTTCGCGGCCGACGGGCGCCGGCGCAGCAAGATCGGCATCGGTCCGCGGCGCTGCAAGCCGCGCTGCGGCAGCTACGACCCGAGCCGCAGTCTGCTGACGATCGTGCAGTTCAATCGGCCGGCAGGCGTCACCGACTACGTGAACTCGATGTGGGAGCAGCAGGCCGAACCGTACGGCGGCGACGTGGTCAACTCCTACAACGACGGGCCACCCGCTCCTGACAAGCCGCCGTTGGGCCCGTTCTTCGAGTTGGAGACGTCGTCGCCGGCGCTGGCTCTGGCGCCGGGGCAGTCCTTCAGCCATCGGAGCACGACCGTTCACTTCCAAGGACCGCGGGAAGCGCTCGATACGCTGGCGCGCCATTGCTTGGGCGTGACCCTCGACGAGATCGAGCGCGCGCTGCCGCGCTGAACGAGCGCCGCCACCATTGACAGCGGTGCCCAGGCTGCTGCTACGCTCCCCGCGTTCCTGCGCCGCCTGCCTCTTTCCTTGCCGGATTCCGCAATGATCCGTTCCCGACTCGTCCCGTTCCTGGGCGCCACCGCCCTCGCCACCGCGTCCCTCGCACAGACCTTCACCGTGTCGCCGATCGCTTTCGCGGCGCGCGAGGGCAACAGCACGTTGTCCTACATCTTCACCACTGCACCCAACAACACGCAGCAGGTGCACGGCGACCTGCGCGGGCCAGCGCGCCTGGTGACGGCGCTGTCTTTCCGGCGCGACGGGGTCTCGACGGCGACCACCGGCCTGTCGCGCACCATCGACATGGAGATCGACGTCGGCGAGGCGGATTTCGCCCACGTCGGCATCACCTACGCCAACAACTACGTCAGTCCGCCAGTGAACGTGTTCACACGCAAGCTGGTGTCGACGACGGACTGGACGATGGTGCCGCCGGTGCCGCCGGCGCCCTTCGACTTCACCTTGACCTTCGACGTTCCCTTCTTCTACACGGGCTTCACCGACTTCGCGTGGCAGATGAAGTGCTACTCGAACAGCGGTGCGTCGAACGACACGGTGCGTGTCGACCTCGGCAGCCCCGCCTTCACCAACTCGCCGTCGCCGGGCTTCGGCACCGCCTGTACGTCGACTGGAGCGACGCAGTCCTACCAGCTCCTCGGGACCATGGGGACCAACATCAACCCCGAGTTCCGTTGGAGTGTGCAGGGCTTTCCGACGCCGGCGAACTGCGCGCTCAACGTGCTGCTGGTCGGGTCGTCCAATCCGAACCTGACGGTGCCGGGGCTGTGCACCACGCTCAACTGCAGCGCCGAGATCACGCTGCCCATGCCGGCCTCTGACGCCAACGGCACCTGGACGCTGCCGCTGTTCTACATCCCGTTCCAGAACTCGCTCGTCGGTGCCAGCTTCTTCGAGCAGGCGTTCTCCTTCGACCCGGGCCAGAGCGGCCTGCCGCTGGTCGGGACCGTGGCGCGGCAGCTCACCTTCCAGCCGCCGCCTGCGTCGGGTGACGCGGCCATGATCAAGAGCGTGCGCAACTTCACCGCGGGGGCCACCGGCGCGGCCGACGGCCAGAGCATCTCCGAGGGCGGCTTCGTCACCCAGCTGACTCACTGACCCCAACCAACAGGGTGGAGTCTGACACCAAAGTGTGGTTCAGCGGCGGGGGGCGAGGCCGAGCAGGTGGCGCACGAAGAAGTCCTGGCGCCGGCGGACCAGGTAGGGCGACTCGCCGACGCCGTGGCCGCCGCCGGGTACGAGCACGAAGTCGAAGTCCTTGTCGGCGCGGATGAGCGCGTCCACCACTTGCAGCGTCGACGACGGGTCGACGTTGCGGTCGAGCTCGCCGACGGTGAGCAGCAGCTTGCCCTGCAGCTTGGCGGCGTGCGTCACGTTGCTGTTGTCGGCGTAGGCCTCGCCGATCGGCCAGCCCATCCACGCCTCGTTCCACCACACCTTGTCCATGCGGTTGTCGTGGCAGCCGCAGTCGGCCGCCGCGGCGTCGTAGAAGTCGCCGTGGTGCAGCAGGGCGGCCAGGGCGCTCTGCCCGCCGGCGCTGCCGCCGTAGATGCCGACCCGCTCGAGATCGAGCTCGGGATTCTCGGCGGCGGCGGCCCGCAACCAGGCGATGCGGTCGGGAAAGCCGGCGTCCTTCAGGTTCTGCCAGCACACGTCGTGGAACGCACGCGAGCGCCAGTTGGTGCCCATGCCGTCGATCTGCACCACGACGAACCCGAGCTCGGCCAGCGCGCGCTGCCGCAGGCCGAGCCCCCAGCGCTTGGGCACGAAGTGGTCGTGTGGTCCGGCGTAGATGTCCTCGATCACCGGGTAGCGGCGGGCCGGGTCGAAGTTCGACGGCCGGACGAGGATGCCCCAGATGTCCGTCTCGCCGTCGCGTCCCTTGGCCACGAACGGCTGCGGCGGCCGGAAGCCGGTTGCCAGCAGCTCGGCTGCATCGTCGCGCCCCAGCTCGGCCACCAGGCTGCCGTCGCCGCTTCGGCGTAGCTCGGTCACCGTGGGTTGGTCGACGCGCGACCAGCGGTCGACGAAGAAGCCGCCGCCCGGCGAGAACGCCCACTCGTGCGTGCCGTTCGCCTCGGTGAGCACCACCAGACCGCTGCCGTCGAAGCCGACGCGGGCCAGGTGGGCGTAGTACGGATCCTGACCCGGGCGGATGCCGTAGGCCGTGAACCAGATCTGCCGCTCGGCCTCATCGACGCGCTCGACCTTGCGCACCACCCACTCACCCTTGGTGATCTGGCGTATCGCGCCGGTCGACGCGTCCACGTGGTAGAGGTGGTTCCAGCCGTCGCGCTCGCTCGCCCACAGCAGCTGTTCGCCGGCCAGCCAGTGCAGCCAGGTCTTCTGCGAGTAGTCGACGAAGGTCGGGCTGCGCTCCTCGACCACGGTGCGCACCGCACCACTCTGCGCGTCGATGGCGTACAGGCTGAGCTGCTGGTGCCCGCGCCGATTGTAGAGGCAGTACACACGGCTGCCGTCGTCGGCCCAGCGCACGCGGTCGATCGCCCAGGCATCGGCGAACGGCGCCTCGTCGATGGCGATCTGCCGCTGCGCGACGACGTCGAACAGGCGCGGCCGGCGCTGGGCGATGCGGTCCCCTGGCTTGAGATAGTTGGCGTGCAGGAGCTTCGGCTGCACCCGATCCCGCGGCGACGACTCGACGAGCGGCACGTCGTGCTCCTCGGCCGGCACGGTCTGGAATCCCAGCACCTTGCTGCCGTCATTCGACCACAAGCGCGGCGGCTCGTAGCGATCGTCCTCCTTGCCGTCGTGCGACAGTCGGAACTCGCTGCCGTCGCGGCTCGCTCCCCACACGTCGAAGTCCTTGACGAAGACGCGGTGCTCGCGCGGCGCCGAGTCGGCGGGCGGCTCGCCGGCACCGCGGCGTCCGCCGCGTCCGCGTCGGCCGCGCGCCTGCGCCGCGCGCTGCGACGCGCGATCGAACTCGGCGACGCCGTCGGACTCGCCGGCGATGAACACGCCGGCGACCTCGCCATCCTCGAACACCGCGCGCCAGACGTGCCCGGCGAACGTGTGCTGCGTCAGCGAGCTGCCCGGGGCCAGCTCGCCGTACGGCCGCGGCGTGCCCGACGGGTCGATCCAGAAGAGAGACACCGGCCGTTCGAAGCCGTTGCGCAGCACCAGCTCGCACTCGTCGCCGCCGTTGCGGCTGCGCGCGTTGGCTGCCACCGGCGCCAGGCGCTCACCGGCGTCGCTCGCCGCTCCGGCCGGTGGCTGCGCCCCGGACGCCACCTCGCCCGTGGTGGTGTCGACGGTCACGAACGAGCGCGATGCGCCGCGGCCGACGCTCCACCACACACCCTTGTCGTCCGGCAGCCAGTGCAGGGTCGGCGCGAAGCGGCGCACGAGGCGACGCAGCTCGGACAAGCGCCCGGCGCGCTCGTAGTCGGCCCGGGTGCCTTGCGCCCGGGCGGCGGATGCCAGCAGAGTGGTCAGAGCGAAGACGGAGGCCGCGCGGGTGAGCACGTCCAGATGCTGCCACAGGTGGAGCAAGGTGCAACGGGGCAAGCCCCTCGCCGTCTTGGCGCTGGCCCGAAACCGAGTCGAAGACGCTCGCGCGACTGTCCCACTCGTTTGCGTTCCTCACGAGGCAGCGCCCGTTCGCCTTCCCATCATGCGACGGTCAGATGCCGAGCAGGGCGTCGAGGCGTCCCGCCGCGTCCAGCGCCTCGAGATCGTCGAAGCCGCCCACCGCCGTGCCATCGATGACCACCAGGGGCACGGTGCGGTGGCCGGGCTTGAGGCCGAGTAGAAAGGAGCGCCGGTCGGGATGGTCGTCGAGGAAGACCTGTTCGAGCGCGACTCCCTTGCCCACGAGCAGCGCTTCGGCGGCCACGCAGTAGGGGCATGCCTGCGTGCGGTACATGGTGATCCGGCTCGAGGGTGACGTCATCGGCCTCTGCATAGACGTTGCTGCTGGCAGTGCAAGACGTCGCCACACCCGCACATTCGATCGCCGGACAGGATCGCCGGACAGCACGACCAGGCCGCGGCCGATCCCGTTGCACTTCCCTCACGGCTCTCGACGGTGTGCCACGAAGCCCGGATCGCGCCGACGTCTTGTTGGCCACGATACGACTGCGACGCCACGACGATGAGCGTTCACGAAGCGCCGAGGTTGGTCTTCGCGGCCCGGGCTTCCCCGCACATCGCGCGGATGCACGCTTCCGTCGGTTCGCTCCTGCTGGCACTCGGCCTGGCGCCGGTCCTCGGAGCGCAGGCGGTGCTCGACGTGACACTGGCGCACACCGGTCAGGTGTTTCCCATCACGGGGGGCCCCGGCAGTGAGCGAGGAACCTTGGCTGCGCTCGCTGGTGCAGGGCTGGCAACCGGGGGCGGAGGTCTCGATGGCGTGGCAGGGTCAGGTGGCTCGACCCTGATTTCCGGCATCCGGAGCGGTGCTCCGCATGGCCCGGGGGCCCTGCGGCGGCGCCGGTGGGGACCGCCCCGGGATTCCCGGGCGTCCTGGGCCGCAGATGCCTTGCGCGCGGAGCCTCTGGGGTCGACCATCCCGTCTTGCGTCGTCGTGGCGAGACTCGCCGAACGTGCGGCGCCCGAGTTCGATCGAGACCAAGCGCGATCGCGGGCCCGAAGCGGCCATCCAGGTCAGGCCATCCAAGGACCGACGCTCCTCAACATGAACAAGTTCTCGACTGTGATCGTCGGTCTCTCGACCGTGTTGCCCCTCGTCGCGCAGGACCAGCCCGTCGAGGCCGCGGCTCCCGCCAAGGATGTCTGGTTCGCCGACTTCGACAAGGCGGTCGAGGCCGCGAAGGAGCAGAAGAAGGACCTCCTGGTCGACTTCACCGGTTCGGATTGGTGCGTCTGGTGCAAGCGCCTGGATGCCGAAGTCTTCTCGCACGCCGAGTTCCTCGACGGCGTGAAGGACAAGCTCGTCCTGGTGGCGCTCGACTTCCCCAACAGCGAGGAGGCGAAGGCCAAGGTGCCCAGCCCCGAGCGCAACCAACAGCTTCAGGAGAAGTACGGCATCCAGGGCTTCCCCACGGTGCTGCTGATGACGCCGGACGGCGACGTGTTCGGGCGCACCGGCTACGCCGAAGGCGGGCCCGAGAAGTACGTCGCGTCGCTCGACACGATGCTCACGAAGGGCAAGGCGCGTCTGGCCGAGGTCGCCGGGCTGCAGGCGTCGCTGGCCAAGGCAGGCGCGGGCAAGGAGCACGACGCGCTGGTCGCCACGGCCGTCACCATGCTGACGGACATGACCGCCGAGGATCCGGGCGTCGAGAAGCTCGCCGCCGTGGTCAAGGAGGCGGCCGATTCGACCGACGCCGGCGTGTCGGAGCGGGCGATCACCGCCCTGGTCAAGGCTGGCCAGGCCGACGAAGACATCAAGAGCAAGGCCGTCGCGCTCGACCCCGAGAACGAGAAGGGGATCTACGAGCTCGTGGTGCTGGCGCGCATGCAGGGCGTGCGCGACGACACGGCTGCGAAGGCCTTCCTCGCCGACCTCGACAAGCTGGTCGCGGCCGGGATCAAGAACAAGGAGACTGCCACCGGCATGTTGTTCAACGCCATGCGTTGGTCGCAGGGCCCCCTCAAGGACAAGGAGGGTGCCAAGAAGTGGGCGACCGCTCTGAAGAAGCACGTCGAGGGCACGCCCGAGGCCGACAAGTTCGCCAAGATGATCGAGATGGTGCTCGGCTCCTGAGCCAGGAGCGTGGAGCGACCGGCGATCGCGCGCGCGATCGCCGACGGCCCCGGTGGCGTCAGCCCCGGGCTGCGGGCGCCGCGAAACCTCGCGGCGCCCGCGCATCCGCCTACGGCTGGATGCCGAGGTCGATGGCGTTCGAGTAGCACACCGTGCCACCCACGTCGCGCGACCAGTACTCGAAGTAGACGCGAGTCATCGGCGGCACCGCCGGCGGCAGGGTGGCAGGGTCGATCGACAGGCTCACCTCGCCGAGCGGGCCCGAGTTCAACACCTGGCCCGCATGGTCCAGGCGATAGAGCGAGCCGGCGATCCAGATCGGCCCGTTCGTCTTCGGCGCGAAGCCGTAGAAGAAGATGCCGAACTGGTTCGGGGGCAGGTCCCGGCAGGTCGCCACCAGACGGCCTGCGGCGAAGCCCAGCGAGCCGCGCGCGCCGATCTTGGCGGTGAGGCCGGCGGTGTTGAGCGTGCCGGTGCCGTAGGTGCGACCCAACGTGTAGGCGCCGGAGAAGGCCTGGCTGAAGCCAGGACCGGTCCCGCCGACGCTGCCCTGCGGTGCACCGACCACGATGTCGGCCTTGCCGTCGTTGTCGAGGTCGTCGACCCCGGCCACCGTCCAGCCGAACGAGCTGAGCTGCACGAGGGGGCCGAAGAACTCTTTCAGGCAGGCACCGTCGGCACCGGCGACGATGCGTACCATGCCGGCCTGGCTGCCGCCGTTGACGATGTCGGTCGGCCAGTTGTTGATCGACGGATCGAAGTCGGGGCCGTAGGCGTGCGCGTTGTTGGCACCGACCACGAAGTCGCCCTTGCCGTCGCCGTCGAGGTCGCCGACGCTCGCCACGTCGGTGCCGTACTGCAGCACGTTGGGTGCCTTCGGCCCGCCGTGGTTGGCGTCACCGTAGGTCACCTGCAGCGCGTCCGGTCCGCCCTGGCCGCCGATGAACTTGCCCGACAGCACCGTGGCCGAGCCGACGTTGCCGTGCGCCTGGCTGGCGGCGTGCGGCGCGCCGGCGACGAGGTCGTGCTTGCCGTCGCCGTTGGTGTCGCCGGCGTCGCACAGCGCCCAGCCGAACTGCGAGCCGGCCGGGCCGGTGCGCGTGTAGATCAGCTGCAGCGACGAAGTGGCGGGGTTCCACGAGTAGACGTAGACCTTGCCGTTCCAGGCGTCGTAGAGCGGCGTGCCGACACAGACCTCGGGGCGGCCGTCGCCGTTGACGTCGGCGAGCAGGCAGACGTCCTGGCCGAAGCGGTTGGCGTTGCCGGTGCCGTCGGCGATGTTGTCGAGGACGCCGAGGAGGTAGCTCGAGTTGGTGTGGCTGATGGTGCCCGTGGCGTTGCGCAGCGCCGCGCCGCTGTAGACGTACACCCGGCCGGTCCCCGAGCTGGTCGTGGCGCCGCCGTTCGGTGCACCGACCACGAGGTCGACGACGCCGTCGCCGTCGATGTCGCCGCCGCTCGCCAGGCTCAGCCCGAACTCGATGACGTTGTGGTTGGACGGCACCGTGCCGGCCGAGATGGTCACCGCCAGCGTCTGGTTGACGCCGCCGCGGTAGAGCTGCACGTAGCCGTTGGGCCGCGTCGTGCCGACGTTGCCCTGAATGGCGCCGACCGCGAAGTCGGGTTGGCCATCGGTGCTCCACAGGCCCATCGACGTGATGCCGATGCCGAACCTGTCGCCGGCGGTCGTCGCCGCAACGCTGCTGACGACGGTGCCGAACTTGTCGACGACCAGCACACGTCCGGCGACAGCGTTGAAGCCGGGTTCGCCGACCAGGTACACCGGCCCGAGACCGGACACGAAGCCGAACTTCGACACGGCCCAGCCGTGGGTGCTGTTGGCGCCGCCGGTGTTGGTGTGCAGCGGCGTCTGCAGCTGCGCGCCGAGCGCGGCGCACAGCAGCGACGTCGCCAGCAGCTTGGTGGAGGGAAGGGCCGCGAGGACGGACTTCGGGCCGGGAAGGGAATCGAGTCGCATTGCTGTTTCTCCGAGGGAGGACACGCGAAGGGCGTCTCCGCCGAAGTGGATGGAGTCGCCGGACTTCGCGGGCCGTGCCGTCGCGCATCGGACGGCGGCCGCTGGGGAAGGCGCGGGCGCGCGCGAATCGTTACTGCCACGAGAACACGCGCGCCGCTCGGGCCGACTCGACGTCGCCGGCGCCGTGCGCTCCAATCTCGCTCTTGGCTCCTCCCGCTCCCTTCGCTGCCGCCACGTCCACCTGGTTCGCCGACGCCTTCTCGGCGCCGACCCGCGTGCAGGCGCTGGGCTGGCCGGTGATCGCGTCGGGCGCACACACGCTGCTGCTCGCGCCCACCGGCAGCGGCAAGACCCTCGCCGCGTTCCTGTTCGGCATCGACCAGGCGAGCCGCTTGCCCGAAGACGCGCCGGCCGGCGTGCGCGTGCTGTACGTGTCGCCGCTCAAGGCGCTGGTCTACGACGTCGAGCGCAATCTGCGCGCGCCGCTGGTCGGCATCCAGCGCACCGCCGAGCGTCTGCAGCTGCACGCCCGGCGGATCGGCATCGACGTGCGCACCGGCGACACGCCGCAGCGCGAGCGCGCGCGCCAGCGGCGCGACCCGGCCGAGATTCTGGTCACCACGCCGGAGTCGCTGTTCCTCCTGCTCGGCGGCGGCGCGCGCGACACGCTGCGCACCGTGCACACCGTGATCGTCGACGAGATCCACGCCATGGCGGCGAGCAAGCGCGGCACCCACCTGGCCGTGTCGCTCGAGCGCCTGTGCGAGGTCACCGAGCGCGAACCGCAGCGCATCGGCCTGTCGGCGACGGTGCGGCCGGTGGAGGAGGTGGCGCGCTTCCTCGGCGGCGACCGGCCGGTCGAGATCGTCGATGCCGCCGAACGCCCGCGCCTGCAGCTGCAGGTGGTGGCCACCGTGCCCGACATGGACGCGCCCCAGGTCGGTGCCGAGCGCGAAGGCGGCTCGCTGCTGGGCGAGCTGGCCAAGCGCGAGGCGGGCGACCCGCCGGGTGGCAAGCCGACCAAGACCGGGCTGTGGCCGACCGTCTACCCCGAGCTGCTGCGCTTGGTGCGCGCGCACCGCTCGACGATCTTGTTCACCAACAGCCGCGGTCTGTGCGAGCGCCTGGCCAACCAACTCAACGAGATGGCCGGCGAGGAGCTGGTGCTGGCGCACCACGGCTCGGTATCGCACGAGCGGCGGCGGGTGATCGAGGAGGCGCTCAAGGGCGGCAGCCTCAAGGGCATCGTCGCCACCAGTTCGCTCGAGCTGGGCATCGACATGGGCGCCGTCGATCTGGTGATCCTGGTGGAGTCGCCCGGCTCGGTGGCACGCGGCCTGCAGCGGGTCGGCCGCGCCGGACACGGCGTGGGCGAGGTCAGCCAGGGCGTGCTGTTCCCCAAGTTCCGCGGTGACCTGCTGGAGACCGCGGTGGTCGCCGAACGCATGCTGCGCGGCGAGCTCGAGGCCCTGCGGGTGCCAGCCAATGCGCTCGACGTCCTGGCGCAGCAGGTGGTGGCGATGGTGTGCGACAAGGAACGCACGGTCGACGAGCTCGAGCGCCTGCTGCGGCGTGCCCATCCGTACCGGGCGTTGTCGCGCAAGGTGCTGGTGAACGTGCTCGACATGCTGTCCGGGCGCTACCCGTCCGACGACCTCGCCGACCTGCGGCCGAAGCTGGCCTGGGACCGCACGCGCGACGTTCTGTCGCCGCGGCGCGGCACTTCGATGCTGCTGCGCATGAACGCGGGCACCATCCCCGACCGCGGCCAGTTCGCGGTGCACCTCGGCGTTTCCGGCCCGCGCATCGGCGAGCTCGACGAAGAGATGGTGTACGAGTCGCGCAACGGCGACGTGATCCTGCTCGGGGCGTCGGCGTGGCGCATCGTCGACATCCAGCGCGATCGTCTGGTCGTCGAGCCGGCTCCCGGCGAGCACGCGCGCTTGCCGTTCTGGCGTGGCGATGGCCTGGGCCGGCCGATCGAGCTGGGCCGTGCGCTCGGTGCCTTCACGCGCATGCTGGGCGAACTCCCGGCTGAGCAGGCCGAGGCGTGGCTGCAGGAGCACACGCCGCTCGACCGCTTCGCGGCCAAGAACCTGGCGGCGTACCTGGCCGAGCAGAAGGAGGCGACCGGCACGCTGCCCACCGACCGGTCGATCACCGTCGAGCGCTTCCGCGACGAACTCGGCGATTGGCGGGTGTGCATCCTGTCGCCGTTCGGCGCGCGCGTGCACGCGCCCTGGGCGATGGCGCTGCAGACCTCGCTGTCGCGGCGCGCGTCGTTCGAGGTGGTGAGCACCTACACCGACGACGGCATCGTGCTGACCTTCGCCGACGCCGACCAGATCCCCGACGTCGACGCACTCCTGCCCGATCCCGACGAGTTGGAGATGCTGGTCACCGACCAACTCACCGGCTCGGCCTTGTTCGGCGCCGGCTTCCGCGAGAACGCGGCGCGCGCGCTGCTGCTGCCGCGGCGCAGCCCGCGCGCGCGCTCGCCGCTGTGGGCGCAGCGCTTGAAGGCCAAGAATCTGATGGCCGCGGCGCTGCGCTACCCCGACTTCCCGATCGTGCTGGAGACGTACCGGCAGTGCCTGCAGGACCACTTCGACCTGCCGGCGCTCGCGGAGCTGCTGCGCGGCCTGCGTAGCCGCACCGTGCGCGTCGACGACGTGGCCACCAGGCGCGCGTCGCCGTTCGCGCGCTCGCTGGTGTTCGCGCACGTCGCTTCGTACCTCTACGAGTACGACGCACCGCTGGCCGAGCGCCGGGCGCAGGCACTCGGGCTCGACCGCGAGCTCCTGCGCGAGCTGCTCGGCGAGACGGACCTGCGCACCTTGATCGACCCCGTGGTGCTCGACGACGTCGAGGCCGAGCTGCAGGCCATCGCGCCCGAGCGCCGCGCGCGCGACGCCGACGAACTGCACGACGTGCTGCGGCGGCTGGGTGCGCTCACCCGGGACGAGATCGTGCAGCGCAGCGCCGCCGAGCCGAGCGAGTGGTTGGCGCGCCTGGTGCACGAGCGGCGGGCGATCGCGGTGCGCGTCGCCGGCCGCGACGTGTTCCTGGCGGCGCAGGACGCCGGCCTCTACCGGGATGCCCTGGGCACCATGCCGCCGGCCGGACTGCCGGGTGCGTTCCTGGTCGAGGAGAAGGACGCGCTCGCGACGCTGGTGCGCCGCTACGCGCGTGCGCGCGGGCCGTTCACCCTGACGCAGCTGGCCGCGGCCTTCGGCCTGCGCGAGGCACAGTTCGAGCCGACCGTCGAACGCCTGCTCGGCGAGGGGTTGCTGGCGCGCGGCGCCTTGCGCCCGGGCGGTGCCGCCGGTGGGGTCGAGTGGTGCGACGCCGACGTGCTGCGCGCGCTGCGCCGGCGCACCCTGGCCAAGCTGCGCGGCGAGGTGGCGGCGGTCGACGCGTTCGCCTACGCGCGCTTCCTGGCCGCCTGGCACGGGCTCGATGCGGCGACCGAGGTCGGAGCCCGGGCCTGGACCCTGCGCGAAGTCGTGGTCCAGCTCGAGGGCTGCCCGCTGCCATGGTCGGTGCTCGCTGGCGAGATCCTGCCGGCGCGCGTGCCCGGCTTCACCCTCGACGCGCTCGACGTGCTGGCGGCAGCCGGCGAGGTCGTGTGGGTCGGCTGCGGCGCGCTGGGCAGCAGCGACGGGCGCGTGGCGCTCTACCGGCGCGAGACCGCCGCCGTCGTGTTGACCCCGCCAGCACCCTGGCCGACTGCCACGCCTTTGCACGATGCCGTCGTCGCTGCCCTGCAACAGCGCGGCGCCTGCTTCTCGACGGAGCTACTGCGCACGCTGCGTCAACACGACGCCGCCCTGGGCGAACGCGAACTGCTGGCGACGCTGGCCGACCTGGCCTGGGCCGGCGTCGTCACCAACGACACGTTCGCGCCGCTGCGAGCCTTCGCCAGCGCCGGCTCGCGCGGCAAGGGGCCGCGGGCGCGCCCGTTGGCTGGCGGCCGCTGGGCCCTGGTGTCGAGCCTGATCGACGAAGCCACCGCGCCGACCGAACGCACGCACGCACGCGCCGAACTGCTGCTGCAACGCTACGGCGTCGTCGGTCGCGAGTGCGCGCTGGCCGAGGGGATCGAAGGTGGCTACACCGCCGTGTACGAGGTGCTGAAGGCGATGGAGGAGGTGGGACGCATCCGTCGCGGTCACTTCGTCGACGGGTTGACCGGCGCCCAGTTCGCCCTGGCCGGCGCGGTGGATCGCCTGCGCACGTTCCGCGAGGCGCCACGCGACGGCGAGGTGCGGGTGCTCGCCGCCACCGACCCCGCCAACCCGTGGGGTGGACTCCTGCCTTGGCCGCAGACCGGCGGCGAGGCGCAGCTCGCGCGCCGGGTGCCGGGTGCGTCCCTGGTCACCGTCGATGGCCGACCGGCGCTCTACGTGTCGAGCAACCACCGCGCGCTGGTCACCTTCCCCGGCACCGACCCCGCGGCGTTGTCGTCGGCGCTGTCGGCGCTGTCGACCTTGCGCGGGCGCCTGCTCGTCGTCGAACGCATCGACGGTCGCGACGTGGCCGGCAGCGAGCACGTGCCGTTGCTCGAAGCGCACGGCTTCGTGCGCGACTATCGCGGGTTCGTGCTGCGCGCATGAGGGAGGGACCCACAAGAAAGGGTCTCTGCGCCGACATCGGGGGCGGACGAAATGCCGTCGGCACTGGCAGCAGCTCAGCGCGACCCCACGATCAGGTGTAGACCGTCGGAGGTGACCGGTGCCTCCCCAGGCGCGAACACCGCGCCCTGGGCAAAGATGTGGAGGCCGATCAGCGACGTGGCGCCTGGAAGAACCAGCGGCAGGGCGGCAGCGCCCGCGCCGTCCGTGCGCGTCGGTAGCAGACCGAGCTCCGGCCCGACGAGGAGTTGGCAGGTTCCGAGCGGAAGGTGGGTGCGGTGCCACGACAGGCATACCACTGCCGGCGCGTGTACAGGCGCGTCGGCGAGCAGCAGCTGTGGCGCCGTGCCCAGACGTGGTCGAGCCGAGGCCCCCAACGTCGGCGCCGCCGCCGCAGCGCATCCGGACGCGAAGCGGACCCGCACCGCGACCTCCAGGTCGGTGAGCGGCAGTGCCCACAGTTCACGCCCCTGCGCTCGAGTCCTTGCACTGAAGAACACGTGTGCGCCCGCAAGCGTGGCGGCCGCGGGGACACTGTCCCCGGGCCTGGCGAGATCGCACACGGCGCGCGTCCCAGCGGCGGTGCCGTCGGTGCACCAGAGTTCGCGCCCGCGGCTTCCATCGTCGGCCGAGAAGAACGCGAGTCCCAGCTCCGGCATGGCATACATGTGTTCGGGGCGCGAGTGCGCCGATCCGGGATGCAGATCGTCGAGCAAGTGGGTACCGTGAGCGGTTCCGTCGCTGATCCACAACTCGTCGCCGTGCTTGGTATCACCGAGGGCGAACAGCAGATGACCGTCGAGAGCGACGATTCGCCGCCAGCCGTATCCGCCGTTCCCGGAACCTCCCAGCACCTTCACCACGCGGTCACCGTCAGCTGACAGCCGCCACAGAGCGTTCGTCTGGACGAAGTACACGTCACCGTCGAGCTCGGCGCGCGCATCGGCTGCTGGCCAGGGCGGTCCGGTGTACGGCGTGGTTCCGTCCGGCGTTCCATCGCTCACCCACAGTCTGCCGTCGACGCAGAACTGTAGTCGGTCGCCGAGCGTCACCAGCGACGAGCGAGCGATCGGCGTCGGTAGCGTCGCCACGAGGCGCGTGCCCGCGTCCGTTCCGTCCGAGCGCCACAGCTCGCGTGCGGCACCTGCGACGACGAACAGCTGCCGGTCGGCTGCTGCGAGCGCGGAGGCCGACAGCGTCGTCTGACCGACCCAGGTGCCGGCCACCGTGCCATCGGTCACGCCGAGGCGTGCGGTCCCCGGACCAGTGACCAAGAACGCCAAACGGTCGCGCCATGGGGTCAGATGGGCAACGCCCTCGGCGCCTGCATCGAACAGCCTGCGCACTCCTACCGGTGTCCCGTCGGTGCACGAGAGCTCGCGCTGTCGGCGCACGAAGAGCACATCGTCACCGACTTGCGCGGTCTCCTGCACGTCGCGCGCCAGCACAACGACGCTACCGGGCGTGCCGTCGCTCGCGAACAGCGCGTCGCCCGTATCGTCGGTCGCTCTGAAAACGACTCGCTCGTCGATCGCATGCAGCGTCGTGTCCGACTGGAGCGCGCCGCGGGGCGCGCGCGCGCTGAACTCGGCGAGAACGAAGGTCCCTGCCGGAGTCGTGTCGGTGCGCACGACCTGCGCTGCCATCCCATCATTGGACGCGAACAGCGCGACCTGCGCGCCGCGGTGGAGCAGGTGCATGGGCCCGTACCTGGAGGCATGCAGGAGCCGCACGGACGTTCCGTCCGAACTCCAGAGAGCGTCGTCCGCCGCAAACACCACATCGTCGGCGAAGGACGCGACCTCGATCGGTCGGCCATTCGTGAGGGCGCTCCGGTGAAGCAGCCAGGTGCCCGCCGCTGTTCCGTCGCTGCGCCACAGGCCAGGGTCGGGCCCGTCGAACACCGAGAAGTAGGCGACGCCCAGCGCCGCTACGAAGGATGCAGACGTTCCGACCCCGGACCGTACGAGATGGGCACTCCTTGTCGCGAGTTCGTACCGCCACAGTTCGTCGCCGGGCGGCGCCCGTCGTGTCCCGAACAGGATCGAGTCGCCGAGCGCGACTGCGCCCACGAGCGACATGCCTCCGCCGGCCGGGTCGAGCACGACCTCGCCGCCGCCCGTGGCCGGATCGACCAGGCGCACGCGGCCTGGCCAGGGCACTGACCACTCGCTTACCAGGATGCGCGGTCCGTCGAGAAGGATGACGTTCGCCACCGGCTCGGCCAAGCGCACGTTGCGCGTGCCCGCGGGCGTGCCATCGGTGATGCCCAAGCGTGTGAGGTAGCCCTCGTCGAGGAATGAGAAGAGCAACCGTTCGTGCCAGGTACCGACGACGGACCTGATGTTGTCGCGCAGGATCCTGGTGCCTGCTTGGGTGCCATCGCTGACCAAGAGTTTGCTATAGAACTCGTTCTCCACCACGGAGAAGCAGATGTGGTCGCCGACCGCGAGCATCGCTGCTGGGCGCGGGATCGAGAAGGCCGGCGAGAACACCCAGGCCGGCGGACGCCCTCGTACGACGCCACCGGGCCCCCCTCTCCACGCGTACAGCTCGCCGCGCACGTTGGCACTGGGAGCGGTGAGGAACTCGCTCAGAGCGCGCAAGCTGCCCGGAGACGTATCGGTGATCCAGGTCCGCTCGCCATCCCACTCGTTCGAGGTGCTGATCAGCACCTGGTTGCCATACGCGCCGATGGCGGCGACGTCCAGGATCCGGAAGATCTCGTTGCCGGTGCGGAGGTCGCCCATCGGGAGCTGCGCGCGGGACGAAAGGGCGGCGAGGGCGACGCCGATCCAGGAAGCGTGTAGACGAGAGGACATGGCGGTGCAGCGGCAAGCGACGTACCCCGCACGCACAGGATGGACGTCGACCACAGTCCTGCGCGCGGTGCTACTGGGGCGTAACAGTGTGGCGGAGCGTCGGCCGCGTTGCGACCGCGCCAAGCCCCTCGCGCGGCGACAGTTCGTCGACGGCAGGTGTTGCCGCCGCTGCGGGCCGACGGCTCGGGCACGGTCGTAGGTCGTTCGACCGTACACAGCCTATCCTTGGCGTCCATGACCTCGCCTTCGGATCCACACGACGTGCCGCCGCAAGGTGTGCCGGTCTCGATCGGGCCCTACCGCATCAAGCGGCATCTGGCTGCCGGCGGCATGGGAGTGGTCTACGAAGCCGAGCAGGACAGTCTGAGCCGGACCGTGGCAGTCAAGGTGTTGCACGCGTCGCTCGGCTCGCCGGAGGCGCTACGCCGCTTCGAGTACGAGTCGGAGACCCTGGCCCGCTTGAGCCATCCCGGCATCGCGCAGGTGTTCGAGGCCGGGACCTTCGTCGACGGCAGCCGCACCCTGCCGTACTTCGCGATGGAGCTGATCGAGGCGGCGCAGTCGATCACGGAGTTCGCGGCGGCCGAGCGGCTCGACACACGCCAGCGCATCGAGCTGTTCCTGCCGGTCTTGGAGGCCGTTGCGCACGGCCACCAACGCGGTGTGATCCACCGTGACCTCAAGCCGGCCAACGTCCTGGTCGGGGCCAACGGCCACGTGAAGGTGATCGACTTCGGCGTGGCGCGAGCCAGCGGCGGTCAGTTGGACGGCCGCTCGCTCGCCACCGAGCACGGCCAGATGATCGGCACCTTGGAGTACATGTCGCCCGAGCAGATCGAGGCGGACCCGAGTCGGATCGACACGCGCACCGACGTGTACTCGCTCGGTGTCGTGCTGTACGAGCTGCTCACCGGTCGGCTGCCGCACGATGTGGCTGAAAGCTCGCTGTTCGAGGCCACGCGACGCATCCGTGAGCTGCCGGCGACGCGCTTGTCGGCGGCCATGCCGGCCCTGCGAGGCGACCTCGAGACGGTGTTGGCCAAGGCGCTCGAGAAGGACAAGGAGCGCCGCTACGCCTCGGTCGACGACTTCCGCCGCGACCTGTGCGCCTTTCTCGACGGCGGCGCCATCGCTGCGCGCCGGCCGAGCGTCGCCTATCAGCTGCGCGTGTTCGCGCGGCGCAACCGCGCGACGGTCGTCGGCGCGGGCGCGGTGCTGTTCCTGGTGATCGGTTGGCTGATCACGAGCAGCCTGTTGTACCTCGAGGCGTCGGCGGCGCGCACCGAAGCGCAGCTGCAGGCTCGCGTCGCCGGGGCGGTGAACGACTTCCTCAACAAGGACCTGCTCGAAGCCGTCAGCCCGCGCAACACCAACAACCCGAAGATCACCATGCGCGAGGTTCTCGACGCGGCGACGCGCCGGATCGGCGACCGCTTTCGCGAGCAGCCACTGGTCGAGGCCGCCATCCGCCGCACCATCGGCAACACCTACCTGTACCTCGGCGAGGCGGATCTCGCGGCCGAGCACCTGGGGCAAGCGCGCGACCTGACTGTCGGCGCGCTCGGTCGCCAGGACCGCGCGAGCCTCGCCGCCACGATCGACTTCGCCGGGGCGGTGCTGGCGCAGGGCAAGCACGACGAGGCCGAGCGGCTGTTCGTCGACGCCCGCGCTTCCCTGGAGGAGCGCTTCGGCGCCGCCGACGACGAGGCGCTGCGCGCGATCGACGGCTTGGCGGCGTTGTACAGCCGGTTGGGACGATTCGACGAGGCCGAGCCGTTGCTGCGGGTGGCTTTCGAGACGCGGCGGCGGACCGTCGGTGCCGGCGCCGAGCAGACCCTGTTGGCGATGAATGCGCTGGCGATCTACTACGTCGATGCTCAGCGCCAGAACGACGCCGAGGCGCTCTACCGCCAGGCTGTGCCGCTGGCGCGCCAGCACCTCGGACCCGAGCACCCGGTCACCCTGTCCATCCAGTCCGACTACGCCTGGCTGCACACCATGGCCGGTCGTTTGGAGCAAGCCGAGCTGCTGGGCAAGGAGACGTTGGCGATCCGTCGACGAGTGCTCGGCGACACCCACCCGGACACGCTGGCGTCGGTCAACAACCTGGCGGTGGTCTACAACCGCTCGGGCCGACCGGAGCTGGCCGAGCCGCTGTACCGCGAAGACCTGGCGGCCAGCGAACGGGTTCTCGGCGAAGAGCATCCCGACACTCTGGTCACCTACAACAACCTGGCGGCGGTCTACCTCCGCACCGAGCGTTTCGAGGAGGCGCGGCAACTGCTGGAGAAGACGGTCCGGCTGAGCAAGAAGGTCATGCCCGCGAACTTCTATGGCACCGGGTTCGCTCTCAATGCGTTCGGCGAAAGCCTGCTCGGCCTGGGGCGGGCGGAAGAGGCCGAGCCGATCCTGGTCGAAGCGCGCCAGGTCTTGCTCAACACCTTCGCCGAGGACGATCCCAACCTGACCCGCGTCGACAAGAACCTCGCCCGTGCCTACGACGCGCTGCAGCGACCGGCCGACGCGGCGCGCTACCGGTCGGGTCCGAACAAGGAGCGGTGACGCGTTCGCCGCAAGATGCGCTGGCGACAATCGCCGCGTCGTCCGCGACCCGTTCGCGCTGCTCGCGCAACCGGCCGGGTGATTCCGCCGCCTCGGCAGCGTTCAGCGCTCGACCTCGATGTGCTCGACACGGATCGTGTCGACGCCTCCGCGGCGCAGACGACGCAGCATGGCGTCGCCGCTCGCGGTCAGCGGAACGAGGATCCGGCCTGCGTCCGACGTGGCAGGCAACGGGGTGCGGAACGTCCACGGGCCTTGCCGGCGCCAGAGGTCGAAGCGCTCGCCCGGTGCCGCGTTCGGCAGCTCGACGCGGCATGGGCCCAGGGCGGGAGCGCAACCGACCTCGATCCTGCCCGGCACCAGGTCGATGTCGCAGGTGAACTCGAGTTCGCCGAACGCCCCGCCCGGCGCTCGCACGCGCAGGCGATGTCTGCCGACGGCGAACGACGCCAGCACGAAGCGGCCGTCGGCGGTCAGCTCGACGCGCGGGCCGACCGGTTGGCCGTCGTGTGGCAGCACCAACTCGGCGGAGAAGCCGCGGAAGTCGGTGCGCGGATCGGCGAGGTGGCCGGCGACGGTGCCGCGGTCCAGGACCAGGTCTTGCGACACATCGGCGTCTTCCACCACGAGGTTGCTCCAGGACGCTGCTTGGGTCGGCGCGTCGACGAGCGCGCGGAACGAGTGGCTGCCGGGCGTCAGTCTCTGCTCGGCCGGGCGCAGCTCGTAGCGGCCAGGCATCACGTGCGCGAACTCGAAGCGCCCGTCCGCGCCGGCGACCGCGGTGCGCGCTCCGACCCACTCGTGGTGCAGGGCGACCACGGCACGCGGCTGCGGGGTGCCGTCGGCGTGGCGCACCAGACCGGACACGGTGACGCCGGCGCCGAGGTCGACCGAAACCGGAGCGTGCCCGACGGCCGGATCGAAGACGCCCAGGGCGATGGCGGCCGGCGCGGCGCCTTCGGCGTCCACCAGCAGCACCAGCGGCGACGTCGCCTCGTCCGGCCCGAAGGAGAACGCACCGTCGCCGTCGGTGTGCGCGAAGAGCGTCGAACCGCCGAGCGGGCTGCGGTAGCCGTCGCGGAGGCCGGGGGCACCGAGGGCGCACAGCCGTACGCGCGCGTCGGCCACCGGTCGACCTCCGGCGCGAACCACGCCGCGCAGGGCGTGCGCGCGTTCGAGTTCGACCTCCAACTCGGCGGGCCATGCGCCGGGCGCGAACGTCGCCGTCGCATGGTCCCGGTGGCCGTCGGCCTGCACCACCAGACTGCCGGCGAACGGCGGCACGGGCACCCGCAGGGTGCCGTCGGCGTGCCGCTGGCTGCACGGCACGAGCACGCGACCGGCACCGACCCGCATCTGCGCCGTGGCGCCGTCGAGCAGCTTGCCGTCCTTGTCGAGCACGCGCAGGCGCAGGAGGTCGGCGCCCTCGACGCGCAGCACGAGTTCGGGAACGTCGTCGCTCGCACCGAGCGACACCGGCGCCGCATGCGCCAAACGAAGGTCGCGGGTGACGGCGGTCAGCGCCAGCGGCTCCGTGGCCGAAGCTTCTACGAACAAGGTCGCCGAGCCGTCGCGTCCGCTGAAGGCCAGGGTGCCGCCGCTGCCGCTCTGGAACACGCGTGCGCCAGCGATTCCGGAGCCCGTAGCGTCTTCGACCCGCACGCGCACGCGACGCCGTGTCGTCTCCGGTTCGGCGACCGGTTCGAGCACGATCCGACCGACGTCGTTGTCGCCGGGAACGAGCCTCACCCAGGCGCAGGCACGGCCGCTGTCGTGGGTGGCCAGGAGCAGCGCCGGGCCGACCGGAAGTGCGCGGAGGTCGATGCGGCCGCGCTCGCTGCGGCCGTGCAGCCCCTCGCGGCGCAGGTGACCGGCCCCGAACAGGCCGGCTCGCGCAGGATCGGCGGGCAGAGGTGGACGCGCCACGAACACCTCGGCGCCGGTCAGCGCGCGGCCGTCCACGTCGACGACTTCACCGGTGAGCGAGCACGCGCGCGCCAGGGTCCACGCTCCGACGTCGCGATCTTCGCGGTCGGCGACGTACACGTCGCGTTCGCACGCGACGTGCCCGAGCGCGGCGGCGCGCACGCGCAGACGCCAGAGTTCGCCCGGCGTCAGGTCCAGATCGGCGCTGTGCTCGGCGAGGACCGCACCGGGTGCGCGCACCAACAGCTCGGCGAGACCGTCGGCGTCGGTGTGCGCTGCTGGCACGAGACGCTCGAGGAACGTCTGCGGCACGCTGTGTCCCTGGACGCTGGCGGCGACGACCGTCACGGTCGCTCGCTGGATCGCCACGCCGTCGTCGCCGAGAAGCCGCAGGCGCAGGATCGCCTGTTGGTCGCGTGGCTGCACTCGGGCGCTGCCGGCGTCGGCGGGCGGGTCCGGCTCCGCCTGCGTGGCGGCGACATCGCTGCGCCCCGGAGTTCCGAAGGGCGAGGCCGCGGCGTCGGGCGCTGCCGCGCTCGGCGCCTCGCCCGCCATGGCTGGCCCGCTGGCCGGCCGGTCCGAGCGCAGCGCCAGCAAGCCGCCGCCCACGCCCAGCAGTACGGCGGCCGCGGCCCCGGCCGCGATCAAGTGGGCGCTGCGGGTGCCGAGCCGGCACAGGGGCAGCAGCGCCTGGCGCCAGTCGGCTCCGAGCGATTGCTCCAGGCGCTCCCGCAGCAGCGCGTGGCCGCGGTGCAGACGCCAGCGCACCGTTCCCTGCGGCACCTGCTGCCGCCGTGCGATCTGCGCCGAGGTCAGGCCCTCGAAGTGGTGCAGGAGGATGGTGGTGCGGAACGGCTCGTCGAGCTCGTGCACCGCGCTGGTAACGCGGCGCTGTAGCTCGAAGCGGGCCACGATGGCGTCGGTGGGCTCGACGCTGGCGGACGCCTGCGCCTGCTCCTCGTGCCGGCGGCGGCGCCCCGCAGACCGCGCACTCTGGCGCGCGCGGTTGTGCGCCACGCTCGCCAACCAGGCACGCGGCGAGGCCAGCGGCGCCACCCGGCGCAGGGCCGTGAGCCAGGTGTCTTGCGCCAGGTCGTCGGCGTCGTCGCCGCGCACGAGCCGGCGAGCCAGCTCTTGCAGCCAGGCCCGTTGCTGCAGCAGCGCGGTGAGGGAGTGGTCCATCGTCGTTTGCATCATCGCCTCGCTTCGCCCAGCCGGGCGGATCAGGTTCCCCCGGGAGATGCCGCAACCCACCCCTCTGTTGGCGCGACGCCGTCTTTTTGTTGCCGAGCCCGTAGGGCTCGCGGTCGCAAGGGCGACCGCCAGGAACACCGAGCAAGGAGCCCGGTGCGCCGGGTTGCTTGCGAGCCCGTAGGGCTCGCGGTCGCAAGGGCGACCGCCAGGAATACCGAGCAAGGAGCCCGGTGCGCCGGGTTGCTTCCTCCGGCACCCGACCGACGATGGCGGCCTCTCCCGTGCGCATGCCCCATACGTTCTCCCACGCCACGTTGCGCCTGACGCTCCTCGTTCTGCCGCTGGCGGCTTGCTCGTCGGTGCCGGTGCGCTTGCACAACCCCGTGCTCGACGGCTGGTATGCCGACCCCGAGGCGGCGGTGCTGGACGGTCGCTACTGGATCTTCCCGACCACTTCGGCGCCCTACGACGAGCAGGTCTTCTTCGACGCGTTCTCGTCACCCGACCTGGTGACCTGGACCAAGCACCCGCGCGTGCTCGACACGTCGATCGTCGCCTGGGCACGGCGCGCGATGTGGGCGCCGGCGATCGTGGCCAAGGATGGCCGCTACTACCTGTTCTTCTCGGCCAACGACCTGCAGCGACCGGGAGGGCCCCTGTGGGACCCCAACGACGCTCGCAGCCATCAGGGCGGCATCGGCGTGGCGGTGGCCGCGCACCCATCGGGACCCTACCGCGACTTGCTCGGCAGACCGCTGGTGGGGGAGTTCCACAACGACGCGCAGCCGATCGACCAGTTCGTGTTCCGCGACAAGGACGGCGCGCACTACCTGTTCTACGGCGGCTGGGGTCACTGCAACGTGGCGATCCTCGCCGACGACTTCACCGGCTTCCGCACCTGGCCCGACGGCACCACGTTTCGCGAGGTCACCCCCGCCGGCTACGTCGAGGGACCGTTCGTGTTCGAGCGCGAAGGGCGCTACTACTTCATGTGGTCGGAAGGAAGCTGGGGCGACGCGTCCTACCGGGTCGCCTATGCGATCGGCGACGCGCCGGCGGGGCCGTACCGCCGCGTGGGCACGATCCTCGAGAAGGACGACGCGGTGGCCACCGGCGCCGGCCACAACTCGGTGATCCACGTGCCAGGCACCGACGCGTGGTACATCGTGTACCACCGCCGGCCGATCCCCAACCTCGGCCGCGACCACCGCGTCACCTGTATCGACCGCATGGAGTTCGACTCCGAGGGCCACATCCTGCCGGTGCGCATGACCTTCGAGGGGCCGGCGGCGCGGCCGTTGCGGTGAGCGAGCGGCTGTCGCTCTCCGGCCGCACTGTCATCGAGGCCTGGCTTCGAACGACGAACGCGTCCTGACCGTCGCCAGGGGGCCGGCTCTCAGCGCTTCGATGAGCCCTGCGGCGGATGGTCCTTCTTGCCGAGTAGCAGGTCGCGGAACCCGTTCAGGGAGCCCTGGCCGACCAGCTTGCCCTCGGGATCGATGAGGATCTGCGTCGGGAAGGCGTGCACGCCGAACTTGCGGATCGTCTTGCCGGTGGCGTCGAGCAGGATGGGGAAGGGCAGGTCGCGCCCATGCCAGTGCTCAGCCTTGAGCTTTTCCATGTGCGGATCCAGCTCGGCGAACGACTTGGCGTTGGCGTCGTGGAAGGCGATGAACTCGAAGCGGTCGCTCTTGTGCTGCTCGTAGAAGTCGATCATCTCCGGCAAACTGCCGGCGTAGCAGGGGCCTCACCAGAACCCCCAGAACTCGACCAGCAGCCACTTGCCGCGGAAGGCGGCGAGCTTGCTGTCGGCGAGATCGATGCCGCGAGCGTCGGTCACGGTCCATTCCGGCAGCTGTTTGCCGCGCATGAGCGCCAGGTACTCGGCACGCAGTTCGACCTCGCCGAGGTCGAGGTCGCGGACGTCGGCGTCGAGCTTGAGCGGCCGCAGGAGGTCCCGGAGTCCGGCGCCGTAGCCGTCGAACTGCCAGTGCCCGGGCGGCAGGCGTAGATCGAAGGCGCCGGAGTCGGACGAGCACGAAGCCACGCGGTGGCGGGCGGGCAGGCTCGACATGTACACGTTGGTCCACGTCACGCCCTCGGCGAGCTCTTCGCACACGAAGGTGCCGTGCACACGCACGGTCGGCACCAGGGTGATCGTCAGTGCGTCGTTCTTCGCGTCGCGGTCGACCTCTACCGAGCCGCCGAGCTCGCCGTCGGCGGTGAGGGCCAGGAGCAACGACTTGCCGCGCGGACATTGGAGACGGCCGGCGAAGCGTCCGTCGGCGTCCGAGCGCAGATCCTGCGTTCGCAGCACTTCTCGCCCGCGCTCGGTGTCCTTCCACTCGAGCACCTCGCCGTGTCCGATCGGTCGCGCCTCGTCGAAGGTCCAGAAGTCGGCCACGACGACGCCGGCGACGGGCTGGCCGGCACCGTCGACCACGCGGCCTTGCACCGCCACCCACCCTGCGTCGTCGGGATCTTGTGCGCGAGCGGACTGCGCCAGTTGGGCGATGAGTGCGACGAGCAGGGCGGCGGACGTTGCGATCCTTCGCTCGACGCCGGCAGTGCAGGAACCATGCATGCCGGCAGTCTAGCTCGCTGCGGACGCGGAGCGCCGAGCAAGCTGGTCGGGTCGCTCCGCCACCTCGGCGCACGGTCGGCGGCGCGACCGCCCGAGCTGTCACGGGCGACCGAACTCGAGCAAGAGCGCGTTCGAGAACGCGAGCCCGGTGGCGATCGACGGGTCGATCGCGACCGACTGGGCGACGAGGTCGAAGACCGCCGCCGTGCCGCTCAGTCGCATCGCGAAGCGGCCGATGTTGTCGGTCGCGATCGGCAGCGACACCACCAGGCCCGCGCCCGACACCAGCGTGCCGCCGGCGAACGGGATGTTGGGCTGACCAGGGTAGGACAGCGCCAGCACGCCGAACGACGAGGGCGGCCCGTCGGCCAGCAGGTAGTCGCTGACCTGGCCGGCGTTGAGGCCGCTGCCGCACATCATCGCCGAGGCCGTGCCGGGTCCGGCGAAGCCCAGCGAACGCTGGCACACGTCGCAGATGCGTTCCAGACCGACTTCGAACCAGAGGTCGTCCGTCGCTCGCGGTGCCCCCATGAAGATCGAGCGGCCGCCGGCGTAGCTGGCCGTCGCCGTCGCGAACACGCCGAGCCTGGTACCGCTGACGTAGACGACCTCCACCACGTGGCGGGCGCCGGGCGTCACCGTCACCGGCGTCGGGAAGTGGAAGTGCTCCTCGCGGACGGTGGTACCCGTCGCCGTGACCGGATCGCTCGTGCCGAGGAGAGGGCCGGTGATCGTGTTGCGTCGGATCCGCACCCGCGCCGTCGTCGTGCCCGCGCCTTGCGCGTTGATCAGCAGGTCCACGACCTCGATCGTCGACTGCGTCGGCACGAACTCCTGCCCGCACAGTCCGGCTGTCGGCAGCGCGAAGCCGCTCGAGTACGGCCCGACGTTGCTCTGGTCCGGCACGGAGACGACGCGCAGCCGACCCTCGCGGAACCACAGGTCGTCGGCGGGCCGGGACGCGCCGAACTGGATCGCCGTGCCCAGCGGGTAGGTGTCGGCGCCGAACCCCGTGAGGAACACGCCGAGCGCGCCGCCCGCCAGGTGCTCGACCTCGATTACGTGGGTCGAACCCGGAGTGACTTCGACCGGCAGGGTGAACGAGAAGCGCGTGCGTTGCACGGGCAACGCCGGCGGCGCGACCGTCACCGGAAGGCTGACGCCCAGGATGGTCCCCGTGATGGACCCTTGACGGATGCGCACGCGCGCGCTGCCGGGCGTCGACGTCTGCGCGTTGATCTGCAGTTCGACGGTGTCGATCGAGTGCTCGGTCGGAACGAACTCCTGCCCGACCGGGCTGCTCCCCGGAATCACGTAGCCGCCCGCAACGGTGACCGTGTTGGTCTGGTCGAAGCAGGCGTCCTGCGCGGCGAGGGACCCTGCCGCGAACGCGGTGACGCTGATGGCGATGGTGGCGAGCCGGGCCCGCGCCTGGCCGCCGGAACGGTGAGTCGTTGGATTTGTCATGGCGCCGGGTGAAGCACCGGGGATCGCTCCGCGTCACACCGATCTGGCGATGGGCGGGCGCCGGGCGTCGCCGCCCATCGCACCAGCGTTGCAGCGGATGGAGCCAAGGCTCCACCGCGGAACGCGGTCGGAATCGGCCCGAGTACAGGGGCGGGGCGGGGGCGGTCACCGTCCGCGGCCGGGCCAGTGCGCGAGGGGCGGGTGCTCTCTGACGCCGTGGCAAAGGTGCGCAGAGCAGAGGTCGGGGGCGCCCCACCTCGCTCCGCACGTGGGTTCGACGACGGACTCGGCGTTCGTGTTCCGTTCCGCGCCTCGGGTGCTCGCCCGCCACCGGGCAGAGGGCGTCAGTCGTCGCGCTCGACGGCGGCGTTGGTCAGGGCGTAGCCGGCGGGACGCGTCAGGAGCACCACCGTGCCGTCGAAGCCGGTCGCCACCAACTCGTCGGTTCCGTTGCGGCCGTCGAGCTCGCCTACTGCCAACCAGTGTCCCTGCTCGTCGCTGCCGAAGACGGTCTCGACCTGCCAGGGGTCGGTGCCCGTGCGCGACACGATCTGCACGCGCTTGCCATAGCCGTACACCGCCACCGCTTCACGGCCGTCGGCGTAGAAGCGGCCGCAGGCGACCCCGCGCAGACCCTGGCTGCCGACGTAGATCACCTCGCGCTGCCAGTCGTTGCCACGCGCTTCGAGGCGCAGCAGCACGCCGTCGTCTCGGGTGACGTAGACCACCTCCGGCTCGCCCGGCGCCGGCACGCGGCGGGCGATCCGGCCGAGGCCGCTGGACTCGTGCGTCACGACCCGTTGCTCGACGCCGCCGGCATGCGCGCGCAGCCCGAGGAGATCGCCGGAGCGCGCAACCGCCAAGACGAGCGGCGCCGCCTGCGGTCGGTCGGGAATCACCAGCGCGTCGCGGACCCGGCCCGGGAGCGTCGCGATCTGCCGGGTGTCGAAGGCGTCGCCGCTCGCGCCGCGCGGCGACAGCTCGAAGAGCCTGCCCTGGATGGCGAAGGCCCACAGCTCGTCGCCCGGGTGGTCCGGGCGCAGGTCGGCCGCCAGCACGGTGTGGAACTCCTCCGCCGCCACGTGGCCGATCTCGACGCTGCGCAGCTCGAAGCGCGCGAAAGGCTGCTGGTCGAGCGTGACCCGGTGCAGAGTCCCCGACTTGCCCGCGACGTAGATCTCGCGGCCAGGACAGCGGGGATCCACGTCGGCCGGGCGCGACGGCGCCAGCCATTGACCGTCGCACGTGACGTCGTGCGCCGTCCACTTGCCGCTGTACACGCTCAGCACCGTGAGGCGGCCGCGGTCGTCGCAGGCGATCACCTCGTTGGCGCCGTAGAACGGCACGACCTTGGCGATGTGCGCATACCAGATCCCGACGTCGCTCTTGTGGATGCGGAAGGCGTGCCAGCCTCGGGCCGCAGGGAGCACGGCCTCGCCCTCGGTGACGGGCTGCGCCGCCACCGTCGACGCGGCGACGGTGATCCAGAACATGGCGAGCAGGCGTCGGCAGGCCTGCGCGGCGCCCGGGATTCGAGGACGAGAGATCGACTGCATGGGTGATTCAGGACAGGGAGAGTTCCCAGGGGACAGGTGTCGAGGGGCCGTCGGGGCGGGTTGCCGCAGCAACGGTCGTGCCCGGCGCGCGCGAGAACGGGACCGGTGAAGGGTGCTGTCCATCGAGCGTGGGATGTCGAGGTGTCGGTCGCCCGAAGTAGTGGCGGGAGTTCGAGGCAACCAAGTGGAGCGACTGGGGCTTCGGGGCGCCGAGCTGCCAGACACGATGAGCGGGAGATCGACCGCGAGACCCAGGCGCCATCACATTGCGCTCTCAGGCGCGCGCGACCGTGAGAGGCTGGGCGAGGTCGGCGAGATGGCGGAGCCGCCAAGCGGAACGTGTCCGTCCTCGTCCGTGGCTCGGGGCCGCGGACTCGGGTCGCCGCCGCTCAGAAGGGCTGCGAATCGTCGCGGCGGGCACGAATTCGGCCGTGTTGTTCCGTTGCCACAGAGCTGACCAGGCCACGCCCGAGCAGCCCTGGAAGCTCCAAGCAACAACGGCGCCGGCGGCCCCCTCTGGTCGGCGCTGCGCCGACATCAACCCTTTGGGTTGCGGCCGGCGCTTCGCGCCGACCAGAGAGGGGCCCCGGCCCCTTTGTTGCCGGGGCTTCCAGTGCCGCTGGAAGTGGGCGAGTTCAGCGCCTTGGCAGCGGAACGACATCGCCGAATTCGCGCGTGGCGCGAGGATTCGCGGCACTTGCAGCTCAGCGGCGCGGTTGCAGGTGGATCTGCTGGATCGCCTCGCGCGCCTTCTGGGCGATCTCGGCGTCGGGGTCCGTGGTCCAGTCGATGAGGAACGGCAGCGCTTCGGGCACGCCGAGCACGCCGAGCGAGGTGATCGCCAGCAGTCGCTGGGCCTTCTGGGCGCCTGGCCTTGCTTGCAGCAGCAGCTTCTCCGCGGCCGATCCTGGGCTGGCGTCGAGCCCCTTCGATACGCGGTCCCAGTGCGCTTGCTGCTCGTGGTAGAAGCGGATGCGCGTCAGCGCTTCGGCGGCGGCGGCGCGCACGTCTGCGTCGGCGTCGCGGAGCTGCTCGAGCAGGCCGGGCACCGCCTCCCGGTCGACGCAGGCGCCGAGGTACTTGGCGGCACCGGCGCGCACGCTCGCGTCGCCTGCGCGCAGAAGCGGGCGCACCAGGTCCGGCGTCGGCTTCAGCAGGCCGTCGTTGGTCTGCTGCACGACCCAGGCGCGCACGCCCTCGGCGTCGCTGCGCAACAGGCGGTCGGGGTCCAGAGGCAGGCCACGGCGCAGCATGTGGTCGGCGACCAGGGTCACGACGCTGCCATTCGTGCTGTCGAGGCGCTGCTCGAGCTGCGGGCGTAGGGTGGCGAAGGCCTCGTTGCTCAGGTGGTACAGGTCGTGCCACTGGCAGGTGCCGGCGTCGAGCTTTGCCAGCAGCCACGTGGCCAGCGGACCCGTACCGTTGGCCCGGTTGAGGCGACCGACCGCGACGCCGGGCCAGACACGTACTTGCTGCGGCGGCTCGGTGAAGGGGATGGCGTCGGCGAGCCGCATCAGGAGGTGGTCCGAGATCAGGTCGGTCGTGAAGCCGCGCGGGTTCCAGACCGAGTCGTGGCCTTGGCGCGCGGCCTCGGTCACGAACGCGTCGAGCTGCGCCTCGCTGTAGTGGTGCTCGGGTGGGTCCTTCGCCTCGAGCAACAGGTGCAGCGCCTGCGACGACGGCCGCTTGGCGATCTCCGGCAGGACGGCGGTGTCGGACAGGTGGATCAAGTCGGCCACCAAGCGGTCGCGCGACGAACTCGATGGCGGGAGGTTGGCCACGACCACCCGCGCGGCGGCGCGCACCGCCTCGTCGGGGTTGCGTTCGAGCAGAGTGTGCAGAGCCGCTGCGCCACGCGTTCGCTTGCTGTCGTCGTTCGTGGTTTGCCAGAGGTCGAGGATCGAGCCCGCGGCGGCCGGATCGCCGGTGTTCGCCATCGGCTGTACGAACTCGAAGAGGTCGAACGCGTCGGTCGCCTCGACCCGATCGGCCATGGCACGCAACGCGGCGAACAGGCCGCGCGGGAGCTCCATTTCTGCCATTTGGCGCACGAGCCACGCGCTCTCCTTGGCCGGCACCCGGTCGACCAGCGCCAGCACCGCGGGCGCGTTGTCGGTGGTGACGCGCCCGTACAAGCTCGCAGTCGGCTGGTAGCCGAGTTCGAACCACCGCAGGATGTGCGACATGACCTCGGCACCCAGCTCGCGTGGTAGCTGGCGCATGACGTTGGCGAGCCACTTGTGATTGTCGCCCTCGGGCGTGTGCTGCAGAGCCGCGGCGCAGGCGTCGATCTGCGGCAACAGAGCCCGCCAGTCGTCGGGCGTGAGTGACCATTGCCCCTGCCAGACGCGGCCGAAGTCCGGCAAGCGTTGCAGGTCGTTCAGCAGCATCTCGATCCCGGCCCGCGTGCGCTGTGCGAGCGGCGAGAGCGCGAAGGTCCGCGCGGCGAGACCGAGCTGGGGGTCGATGCTGCGCAGCGCGTCGCGTGCGAGCGCGACGATGCGGTCGACGACCTCCAGCGCCAGCGTGCCGTCATTGGCGCCCTGCAGCAGCCAGGCGTTCTCGAGCAGCCAGGCCTTGCGCTCGGCGTCGCCGGTGGCCATCGCGTCGACCACGGCACCGGCATCGAGCGAGCTGACCACCGGCCGGCGGGGTTGCGCCTCCGTCTGGTTGCGCAAGTGGGTGCGCAGCGGCGAGAAGTCGGCCATGCGCAGGTAGACCTCGGCGACCTTCCACATCTCGGGTCGTTGGATGCTCCGCATGCCCGTGACGACCCAGGTGGCCAACTTCGGATCGCCCGCCGCCCGGCGCAGGAACTGAGTCGCGTCCTTGCCACCCACCGCCCACAACACTGACGCGAGGCTCGCCGCCAGGTTGGAGTCGAAGCCCCGAGCGGCCGCGCCGCGCTCGAGCGCCGCGATCACCACCGGCACCCCGGCCTCGCCGATCCAGAGCAGCTCCTGCGTATGTCCTCCGCCTTGCTCCTTCGCCTGTCTCACCAGCTCCTCGGCCTTGGCGCGCAGCTCCGCGATCCGCTCGGTGTCCTGCGCCACTTCGTCGGTCACGTCGTCGAGGCTCACCACGGCACCCTTGCCGCCGGCGGCGAGGAACGCCTTCGCCTCGTCCCCGCGCCCGAGTTTCTGCAGCAGCCGGCCGAGGCGCAGGTTGGCGGTGGCGCGGTCGGTGTCGCTGGTCGCCGCCGCGGCCAGCACCTCGCGGTAGAGCCGCTCGGCCTTGGCCAGGTCGCGTTCCTGCTCCTCGACCGCGATCGCCTGCGCCAATGCGGCGTCGACCTTGGGGGCATCCTGGGCCGCGAGTGCCGCGGCGAACATCCACACGAAGACGATGGGTTTCACGATGCGCATCAGAGGGATCGATCGGCGCGGCCCGGTCCGGCGGCCGTCAGTTCGGTGTCAAGCGAAGGTCAAGGCGCACGGCCGTCACGTCACGCCTCCGGCCGCTCGACCAGCCGGTAGCCGACGCCGTGCACGGTCAGCAGGTGCTGCGGCGCCTTCGGATCGCCCTCGATCTTCTGGCGCAGGTTGAGCACGTGGGTGTCGATGGTGCGGTCGCCGACGAACTGGTCGCCACCCCAGACCTCGCGCAGGAACTGGGCGCGCGATACGGCGCGGCCGCCGTGCTGGCGCAGCAGGGTCAGCATGGCCGCCTCCTTCGGTGACAGCGTGTGGGTCTGGCCGGCGCGCACGACGGTGAACGCGGCGAGGTCGACCTCGGCGTCGCCGAGTGCGAAGCGCTGCACGAACGCCGCCTGCGGCCGCTCGCGCCGGCGTAGCATGGCCTTGACCCGCGCCAGCAGCTCGCGCAGCGAGAACGGCTTGCACACGTAGTCGTCGGCGCCGAGTTCGAGCCCGAGCACCCGGTCGCTCTCTTCGCCGCGCGCGGTCAGCAGCAACACCGGCGTGTCGCCGTCTCGCGCGCGCAGCTCGCGCAGCAGCTCGAGCCCGCTCGGGCCGGGCAGCATCACGTCGAGCACGAGGAGGTCGAAGCGCCCGTCGCGCAGCGCCGCGCGCGCCTCGTGGCCGTCGGCGGCCACCACGGTGGCGTAGCCCTCGCCCTCGAACGCGTCGCGCAGGGCCGTGCGCAGGGTCAGGTCGTCCTCGACCAGGAGCAGCCGGAAGGTCATGACGTGGTCTCCGCCGGGAACACGAAGGTGAAGCAGGCGCCAGTCTGTCCGTCGGCGCGTCCGGCGCACACGAGGTCGCCGCCGAGACGGCGCGCGATCCCGCGCGCCAAGTAGAGGCCGATGCCGACGCCGGGGGTACTGCCGTGCGCGTGCGTGCGGCCGCGCACGAAGCGGGCGAACACCTTCTCGCGCTCGTCGGCGGGCACGCCGGGGCCGCGGTCGGCGACGGCGATGGTCACGTCGGGGCCGCGCCGTGCGGTCACGACCTCGATCGGGGCGCCGGAGCCGCCGTACTTGCGCGCGTTGTCGAGCACCGAAACCAGCGCCTGCACCAAGGCGCTGCGGTCGAGCCGTGCGTGAGCGTCGCCGCCGGTGCGGTCGTCCCAGGTCACGCCGGCGCCGCCCTGCCGCGCCACGGGCTCGAACAACTGCAGGGTCTCGGCGACGACCTCGCCGACGTCGACCGGGCGCGCGTCGTAGGCGCGTTCGCCGCGCTCGAGGCGGCCGAGGTCGAGCACGTTCTCGATCAGCATCGACAGTCGGCCGGCCTCGCCGGCGAGCATGCGGTAGTAGTCGGACTCGCGCCCCTTGGCGCGACCCTCGCTGAGCATCTCGCCGAGCAGGCGGATCGACGCCAGCGGCGTCTTGAGTTCGTGCGTGACGGTCGTGAGGAACTCGGCTTGCGTTCGGACCGCCGCCGCCTCGCTGCGCAGGGCGCGGAGCTGCTGCCACAGCGCGCCGGCGAAGGCGAGCACCAGCGCGCCGGTGATCGCCGGCAACAGCCACGATCGATCGCTGCGCGCGAAGCCCGCGCTCGCCTCCACGCCGCGCACACCCGGCACGCCGCCGAAGGCATCGCTACGAGAGGAGACACCGCCGAGCTGCGGCTCGACCAACCACGGCCATTCCGGCAGCGCGCCGTCGCGCCCCGCTGCCCGCGCCGCGGCGACGTACTCGGCGGCGGTCAGGAGCGCCGCCTCGCCGCGCCGCGCGTCGCCCTCGCCGGCCCCGTCGGGCACGATCCAGATCAGGTCCGTACCCGCGGGGTCACTCTCGGACGCGTCGTCGTGCACACGCGGGCGCAGCTCGGCGACCGTGGCGGGGCGCTGGCTCAACGCCGCGTCGATCGTGTCCAGGCAGGCGCGCCGCGCGGCGACGGCGGCCGCGGCCGCGCGGCCCGGCACCGACGCCGGCAGGCCCTCGGCCACCGTGCGCGGCAACGCGGCGACGAGGCCCGCCAGGACCGGGGGCAGCGCCCCGGCGCGGGGCAATCGGACCGCCGCAGCGACGGCGTTCGCGAGCCGCAGGTGCCCCAGCTCGCGCACCGAGACATCGGCGAGCCGCGTGTCGAGTTCGGCGCGAAGGCGCGCGCTCCGGTCGCGATCGCCGGCGCGCTCCGCCTGCCAGGCGGCGGCCGCCAGCACCGCCAAGCGCTGGCGCGACGGCAGGCTGGCGGCGAGCAGCACGTCGAACTCGCGGGTGGCCGCAGCGACGTCGCCGGCGGCGAACTCGGCGCGCGCCGCGCGGGCGAGGCGGTCCTCGACCACCGGGTCTTCGTCTTCGTGCGCCGGCACCTCGACCAGCCAGCCGACCGCGTCGTCGACCACCACGCCTTCGGACGCGAGCGCGCAGCGACGCTCGGCCGCGACGTGTTGCAGCGCAGCCCGCGAGTGCATGGCCTCGCGCAGGATGCGCTCGGCGATGCCCGCGGCTCGCTCGAGCTCCAGGCGCCGCGTCTGGGCTTCGAGCTGCTGCGCCCGCCAGAGTTGGACCATGAGCGTGGCGGCGACCGCGGCCCCCAGCAGGAGGAGCAGCCAGGTGATCCGGCTCGACTTGTGGGGGCGGGTCTCGATGGGGCGACCATAGGTGGCCTCGGCCCGGCGCTGTCAAGAAAGGGTCAAGCCGACCGCCAGGCCGCCGGGGTGGTGGCCGTGGCGGCAAGCCCCGCGATTCCTGCCGCCACGCGGATTGGGCGACGTCGCTCCGCTGCGTCGGCGCGGTCCGTGTCCGGCGCCCTCCAGCCTTGCGCCGCTGTCACCGTGTCGATTTGATCGCGGGGTGCCGCCTCTTCGCTCGCCCGGTCGCCGCCTTCCGCTGTGGAAGAAGCTGGTCTTCGCCTGCGTGCCGCTGTGCGCACTCTTCCTCCTGGGCGAGATCGTGGCGCGGGCCCTGCGCGAGCCGTTCTGGTTCGGCAGCTACCGCGCGCTGCGCGTCGACCAGGTGCAGCGCGGCTACCCGGCGGTGCGCGACTCCGAACTCGGCTATGTGACCCGACCCGGTGCCGACGGAGTGGGCAACCGGTGGGGCACGCGCTTGCGCATCGACGCCGACGGTTTCCGCAGCAACGGCGCGCCGGTGCCGGCCGGAGGCAAGCCGATCGTCGCGGTGGGCGATTCGTTCACGTTCGGCGACCAGGTGAGCGACGACGAGACCTGGCCGGCCTACCTCGAGCAGATCCTGCAGCGACCGGTCAAGAACGGCGGCGTGTTCGGCTACAGCCTGGCGCAGGCGGTGCTGCGCGCCGAGCGCATCCTCGGCACCGTGCCGGCCGAATGGTTGGTCGTCAGCCTCATTCCCGACGACATCAACCGTTGCGAGCTGGCCAAGCGGTACGCACCGCTGCCGTATTTCGAAGTGGTCGACGGCAGCCTGCAGCTGCGCAACGTGCCGGTGCAGGACACGTCCGACCCCGAGGAGATGCGCTCACGTGCGTTCAAGGACTTCCTCGGGCGGTCGGCCCTGATCGACGCGGTGCTGGCCAACGTCGTCAACCGTTGGTGGATCGTCGACCAGAAGGAGGTGCGCGCGCACCCGCCTGGCAAGGGGGCGGAGATCGCGCTGCTGCTCGTCGACCGGATCGCCGACTTCTGCGAGAAGCGAAGCTGTCGCGTCATGTTCCTGCTGCAGGGCGAGCGCGGAACCGAGGCCGCAACCGCCGTGCTGGCGCGGGCGCGCAGCCGTGGCCTGGCGGCCCTCGACCTCATCGCCCGCGTGGAGGAGGAGGAGCGCGCCGACCCCTCGGTGCGGGCGCGCTACTTCCGCGGGCACATGACGGCTGCCGGCAACCGTTGGGTCGCCGAGCAGGTCGCCGAGGTGATCGCGGCGGTGAGATAGAGGTGCCGCTCGCGGCGCCGCGCCGTGTCGTCGCGGCGGCCTGGCCCCGAGCCGACGAGCGCTGCCACCGCGACCGCGCCGCGGCCGATGCCTCGCTCTCCCCCTCGCGGCCCACCTCACCGGCCGGGGTCTGGTCGTCGACATCAACACCCAACCGGCGGCCAACCCCGACGGCAACCCAGAGGCCTTCTTGGTGGCACCCGGCCGGACGTTCTTCGTGGCCACGACGCCGGCACTCGGGGCAGAGCTGTGGGTGACGGACGGGACGGCGGTCGCCTCGTCGTCACCCGGTCCGACGTTCGGGCAAACCCCCTCGCCAACCGCCGGAGGCCCCTGCTTCAACGCCATCTCGGGATCGGACGCCCTCGTGGTCGCGTTCCGGTGACCGTGCCGGTGCCCGTCCTCGCCGCCAGTGGTGCAACTGACGAGCAATGCGGTGCGCGCACGTCAGCGGTCTCGATGCGCTCGAGGCGCACCGGGCACACCTTCAGCCCGCCTGTGCGCGTCGCGCGGTCGTAAGCCACCGCCGGTGAGGAAGTTGACGGGCACGTGGGCAGCGGGTAGCGGCGGGTGGGTGATGGCTGAACGCAGTCGGCGACCAGCGCAGCAGGGCTGATGAAGCGCGCCGACTGCTCGAGAGCCTGTGCGGTCGCGAGCCCGTTCGGGGTTCTGGAGGGCGCGGCGCCCAACGCGTCATCCAACTCCATCGATCATGAAATCCATCGCTCCCTCCACAGTCTTGGCCGCCGCGTTCGCGCTGTCGAACGCGGTCACCCTGCTCGCTCAGACGTCACCGCACGAACGCGTCGTCGTCCGCAGCATGCTTCCCGCTGGCGAACTTGGCTACCTGCTGGTGTCGCCCACGCGCACCGCAGAGTACCGGCTTCCCGGCACCACCCTCGACCTCGCCGTCGACTTGCACGCGGCGAACGTGCTGCCGATCGACAACGCCGCCGACCGTGGCGCCAAGGAAATCGCGCTCACCCTGCCGCCCGGAGTCGACCTCACGCGGGCAGCCATGTTTGCGCAGGTCATCAGCTTGTCGCCACAGAGCATGCGCGCATCGCCGGTGTTCCGCTTGACGTCCGGCGACAGCGCCGTTGCGCCGGCAATCCACGTCGGGCCGGTGCCCGAAATCCTGGTTGGCAACGGGCCGCCCAGCGACAAGTCTCGGCACCGCTCGATCATGGTGAGCCGGAACCCGGCGCTGCGTACCACTGTGTTCACCGTCGACGGTCGCCCATTGACCGGCCGCGTCGAAGCTGACGTCGAAGGCTACAACCCGAGCAACGTCGGTGCCGTCGAGCTGCTGTCGCCGGCGATGTCCGGACTGTCGTTGACCGCGTCGCCCGATGCATATCCGTACCGCGTTCACGGGCGCGTGTTCATCACCTGGCCCAATGGTGCCACCGGCCAAGGCTCCGGCACCCTGATCGACGCCAAGCACGTCATGACCGCCGGCCACGTCGTGTATCAGAGCTCGAAGGGTGGCTGGGCCACGAAATTGCAGTTCCAACCCGGATATGACAACGGCGACAAGCCGTACGGCGAAGCGGTCAGCGCCAGCGGGCTCGGCTGGCGGCACTCCTGGACCGGTTGGACCCAGGACGGTGACTACAGCGACGATGTCGCCTACTTCCAGATCGATCGCCCAGTCGGCGCCCTGACGGGGTGGCACGGCTACGGCTACAGCACGAGCTGCAGCTTCTACGAGACCACGACGTTCTACACCCGCTGCTATCCCGGAGAGGGCGCCTTCACCGGCCAGCTGATGTATCAACGCTCGGGCACCTTCGACTCTTGCCCAACCGACCGCGAGGCACGCTTCAACCTCTACGCCTACGGCGGCGAGAGCGGCTCGGGCTACTACTACTTGAACGGCACCAGTCGTTATGTGCGCTCGGTGATGTCACACCGCGCCAGCAACACCGATGCGGACACCGTGCGACTCACCGAGAGCAAGTTCAACGATGTCGTCGCCGGTATCGCCGCGGCGAAGGCGTCGACGTTCGATTTCACCCCGCTCGGCGTCACCGTGGGGCCGACCGAGGCGCCGCATGTCGCCCGCGGCGCTGCGCTTCCCGACCTGGACTTCGTCGTGCACAACTACTCGACGGCGAGCTTCACCGGCACACTCAACTGGACCGTGCGCTTGTCGACCAACACCATCATCAGCACGGGCGACACCCTGTTGCGCACGACCTCGTCGACCTTCACCGCCGGAGCCAACGGCAGCAAGTCCATCAATCACACCAACCCGCCGACCATCCCCGTCACGGTGACGCCGGGCACCTATTATGTCGGCATCATCCTGACGACGGCCGATGCCAACAGCGGTAATCAGATCACTTTGGCCGAGGACGTCGCCAAGGTGATCGTGGACTGAACACACGCCTGCGTAGCCGCGGTCCGATACGGCGATCCCGAGATCGCCAACGTGCTCAACCGGCTCGGCTGCCGGACCGGCACGGGCAAGCGGTGGAATCAGACCCGCGTCGCCAGAGTCCGCAAGAGCGACTCCATCGCGGGACGCGCTGCACGCTGCCGGACCCGGACGTGTTGAGCATGAACGAATCCGCGCGCCACTGCGGCGTCAGCGACACGACGATCCGACGCCTGGTCGAGGCCAAGGTGCTACCGATGAACCAGGTCGCGCCGTGGGCGCCGTGGGAGATCCGCCGGTCCGATCTCGAGTCGGACTGCGCGCACGAGGATCTTGCGCACGCCTTGCGTGGCACGGTGGTCGAACGCGGCCTTGCTCTGCTCGCCCTCCAGCGCCGCCTTCACCAGCGTGAGCGCCTGGTCGCAGGCCACGAGGAGCTGCGGCGTGAACACGTAGCCAGCGTCGCGTCGGGGTGGCGCACGCCGTCGTTCACCTTGAGCACGAAGTCGCCACGGTGGACCTGCTCGGGGATGTGGATGAGTTCGCGAAGCAGGGTCATGGGCTGGGAACCGTGCCATCCTTCATGCAGCGCTGATCGCCAGGGCCACCGCGAAACGACAAGGGGCACTCTCTGCTTCCGCAGAGGATCTCTTCGATCCCCTGGCAGCGCCGGACTCACACCCTGGCTTGGATCGGGTTCCTCGCGCCAGTCCCATCCTTCGCCCGCACCTCGAAGCGCTGACTGGTGAACGGCACGAACCCGTTGCTCCAGCGTGCCTCCAGCCGGCACAGCAACCGCTGGTCGGTCGGGGCTGGTGCGAGGTTGACCCGCTCGACGTACACGTCGAGGTCCGCCTGCTTCCCTATCAGGTGGTTCATGTCGTCCACGAGGTAGAATGGCACTCGACCGACGAGCGTGCCCGCCGCATGCAGGGCGATCGCCAGCGGGTCGTGCTCGTTCTCGGGTTCCGGGCTCCAGGCAAGACGATCCCCAGGACACAGTTTCACGATGATCGCTTCCGCCTCGGAGAGGTAGCGGATGCCGCGTGAGAAGAACCAGGACACGTGCCGGTTCTTCTGCGCGTCGAACACAGGGGGAGCGATCAGCTCGATCCGGTCGGTGGTCGACCGCCCCTCGCTGCGGGCTAGGATCACCATCGGCGAACCCAGCGCAGGGGGGAGGCCCAGACGCTGCAGATGGTCCGCGTAGTCGGGACGCGACGACGACATGACCCGAACGTCGAACAAGGGGAACAAATCGTCGCTCCGGTACACCGTGGCGAGATTCGGGAACTCGAGGAACGGCACGAAGCCGTGCGACTCGGCCTCGCGGGAGCCTTCGATGTACGCAAACTCCCACCGGGGCTCGCGCGCCAGTTCACGCAGGCGACCGACGGGGTAGATGCGTCGGTTCTTCGCGCTGCGCCACGTGACGAACAGGGTCGGCGGCGAGGTCATGGAGGAGGAACGCGGGTCAGGATGTTCGACGGGCGCTTCGGTGCCAGGCTCTGGCGGCGGGGGCACGACGGTGTGACGGAGAGGAAAGGCGGGCGCGAAGACCCCGTGGTGGGTGACGAGCTTCCGGCGCGGA
Source organism: Planctomycetota bacterium (assembly GCA_041398565.1). Taxonomy (GTDB): domain Bacteria; phylum Planctomycetota; class UBA1135; order UBA1135; family UBA2386; genus DATGPD01. The sequence goes on from JAWKUN010000003.1 coordinate 606,018, forward strand.
CGATAGCGGTCGGCCATCGCCGGGTGGGCATGGGGGAGGCCTCGCGCCGGCTGCCCTGCGCCGTAACGGAAAGCAATTGCGAACACCGCGTCACGCCCGCTGCCGTTCGGTCGCCCGAGCGGTCATGCGACTTGTCCACGCGTGTCTTCGTTCGCTGCTGCTGTCGGCCACGGCCGCGGCTGCCTCGGCCCAGCCTGTCTACATCCAGGTGCCATCGCCGAGCGGTGGCGACGACTATCCCGCGGTACGCACCGCCATCGACACAGCCAACGCCGCCACCAGCGCGACTGCCGTCCTGCTCCAGTTCCAGGCGGGCACCTACCGCATCCGCGTCCCGAGCAACCAGCTCCTGCAGCTGCAGGGCCTCGACCAGCTCACGGTCGCCGGCGCGGGCAGCCAGACCACGCTGCGCTTCACCGGCTTCGACCCGACCGTGCACAGCAGCCAGCCGGGTGCCGAATGGCGGGCCGGACTGCAGTTCTCCCTGTGCACGAACGTGGTCGTGCGCGACTTGACCATCGCTGCCGAGCGGCCGTTGGCCAGCGAAGGGCAGCTGCTGGCGGTCGACACCGTCGCCCATTCCTTCACCCTGCGCCTCGACGACCCGTGGATGTTCCTTCCGCCGGGCACTTACCTGGCCCCGGCCAGCATCTCGGTCGAAGCGATCTTTCCCATCCATCCGCCCGGAGTCGCGCTCGAAGGCGCGGTGTTCGCCAACGGCATCATCTACAGTCCGACGATCGCCCGGATCGACGTCGCACCGCCGACCACCTCGGCGCAGACCGTGACCGTCCAACTCGCCGCCAACAACGATCCGTGGAAGCTGCAGCGGCTGGCGACCATGGCGCAGCACTTGGCGTCCGCGCCGCTGCGCGTCGCGCTGTTCCACCAGTACCAAGCCGCCTGGGCTGCCGGCGGCCTGCGCTACCGCGACTGCAGTGACATCGAGATCCGCGACACCACGATCCAGTCGATGAACCACGGCATCTCCATCGAGCGCCAGTGCGACACCGTCATTTGCGAGCGCGTGCGCGTTGAGCCCCGAGTCGACACCTGGCAGGTCGGCAGCACGCGTGGCGGCTTCGGCGGCATCTATGGCGTGCGCGGGCCACTGGTGTTCCGCGACTCGCACCTGATCGGGTTGTTCGACGACGGCATCGACGTGGTCGGTCACATGTGGGCCAAGGTCTCCGGCAACGCCGCGGGGATGCCAATGTCGATCGTGTCGATCCGCGCCAACGGTCTGCCGACCGACACCCACATCGACGACGGACTCGACCCGTCGCGATGGGGCTCGGGCAGCATGCGCGCCGGCGATGCGGTGTGGGTGTACTCCAGCGACTTGTCCACCGTGCTCGGCCGCGCCACGCTGCAAACCGACGGACAGCCGCAGAACCCCGGCGCCAACCCGCAGGGACCGTGGGATCTCTACTTGGTCAACCAGAACCCGCCGGGCTTTGCCGCCAACCTGCCCGCCGACGTCGCGGTGTCGCTGCGCGGCAACGTCTTCGACTCGGTGCTGATCGAGGGCTGCACCTTCACCGGCGGCAAGGGCAGCGGCGTGATGCTGTCCGGCCCTAACGTCACCGTGCGTGGCAACACCTTTCGCAACGTCGGCTTCGCTGCCATCCGCGTGCACACCATCCTCGATCGGGGCGCGGACGAAACACCGTTGAACGTCATCGGGCCGCCGGTCACCGACACCGTGATCGAGGACAACACGATCGTCGGTGGCAACGGCAAGCGCTGGAGCGGGTGGCCGTGGTTGCCGGTCAACCACTGGGGCAGCTCGATCGCCAACATCGAGGTCACCGCGATCCTGGCCGACGGCGGCGCGTTCGGCACGATCGCCCGCGCGCCGGCGCACACCCACCGTAGGGTGACCATCCAGCGCAACGTGATCCGCGACACCGAGCTGGGTGCCATGTGCGTCACTTCGGCGGGCAGCGTGCTCATCGATTCGAACGTGGTCGACGCCATCGCCACCGGCTACGCGCCGACAGACCCGGCCATCGAGAACTCGCTGCTCTACCTGGAGAACTGCGCCAACGTGCGCGTGTCCAACAACTCGTCGGCGACGTTCCCGGCGCCGCCACCTCACGGCATCCGGGTAGGGCCGAACGTGACCGGGCTGCACGACGTGAACAACCGCTGGTAGCGACGAACCGCGAGATTCATGGCGGGGTCGGCGCGGGTGGCGCGCATGGGCAGGCACTCCGAACCCAAGCATGCCTCCCATGTCGATCCGCACGATCCCGCTCGGTCTCACCGCATTCGTCCTTGCCACAGCGACTGCCGCCCAGCCCCATGCCACCTGCGGCACCGCCGTCGCCGCCGACCTCGATGGCCTGCGCTTCCTCGATGCCGATGGCCGCGAGCTGAACCGCGTCGCGGGCAGCCAGCTCGGCTTGACCACGGTGCCCCTGGGCCCATGTGTGATCGCGGTGGACGGCACCGGCACCCGCATCCTCGACCGCAGCGGCGGCACACTCGGCGCCGGCGCCATCGCCAACACCGGCCAACGCCAGACCGTGGTTGCCGGCGAAGGCCGCGTGGTGGTGATCGACTACGACCGCGCGCGCATCTTCGACAACGACCGCCACCGGCTCGGCGCCGACATCCCGCGCACCGGCATCGCCCGGCAGAGCGCCACGGTCACCCGCGACCTGATCGTGGTGATCGACGACGACAAGTCCCGCCTCTTCGACCGCAGCGGCAGCCCGATCGGTGCCCCGGTCTTCTGCACGATGATGGCGGCGAGCTGGTCGAGGCTCGTGGAGCCGTCAACAAGTGGCTGACCGTGTTGCTGGTTGGTCGTCGCTCCCATCGCGCCGCGATCGATCTGCAATACGGACGTCGCAGGCGAAGTGTCTGCGAAACCTGGAGCTCTTCGTGTCGACGCCATCGAGAAGGAGGCGCAGGCGTCGTCCATCGATCTCGATGTGTGCTTCCTCGCTGCTCGCTGCCTTCGTGAGCACCTCGAACGTCCCTCGCTCGAGTCGCTCGTAGAGCAGCCAGAACCCATTGCGCTCCCACAGCAGCAGCTTGATCCGGTCGCGACGGCGGTTGAAGAACACGAACCGTGGCCCGTGAATGGATCGAGCTTGAACAAAGACGTCACGCGTGATCGCGCACAGGCCGTCGAAGGCCTTGCGCAGGTCGACCGCTTCGCGCGCCACGTAGATCCGCACCGAGACTGGAAGGCTCAGCACGACAGGAGCGCCGACAAGACTCGCAGCACGCTGGAAAGATCGGTGCCGGCGGGGACCAGCACGGCCACGCCTCCAGGCAACCGCACCTCGATCTCGGCCGACTCTCGCCCCACGCCCGTCGGGATCACCTCGACGAAGTCGGATGACGGCGCGGAACGCTCCGAGCTGCCCGACTCTTCTCTACGCACCCGGTGCGACCACCATGCCAGCGTGCCCACCGGGATTCCTGTCTCCCGCGCCAGACGAGCGTAGCTCAGCCCCTCTCTCTCTCGACGTCGAATCAGCCGCCGCAGCTCGTCAGGATCATGTCGCCGGCGCGACGACCGCCGGCCCGAACGTGTCCAGTTTGGCATCCTGGCATCTTCGGCCGGTCAGTCGACGATCGAAGATGGGGCGGACAGAACGGATACGGAAAGAACACCAAGGCGCGGCTGGCCACGCGCCAGGCGTTCGGCTCGCGCGACTGGCTGGCGGCGGGACCCAACGACGGCTCGGTCCAGTTCACTTGGTCCGTGCTCACCTGGAGGGTGACGTTCACGTCCGGCGTCGATCCGGTGAGCTGTTCCTGACGAAGCAGCCGCAAGCATTGGTTGTCAGCGTCGGGCGCGGCGCACTCCCTTCGAGCGCGTCTTGGCCCCTCTTACGCGGTGAGACGCGCCAGTGCCTCCGCCGGGTGTCGAAGAGACCTTTTGTTGATCCACGTGCACAAGCGCGCCGCTCGCGTCCGTTGGTCGAATGGCAAGCATCGCAAAGTAGCGCCCTCGACGATCCTCGGGTGTAAGCGCCGCGACATGTATGTGTTGCCGACCTACGGTGATCTCGAGCTGTTCACCACCAGGAAACAGCACGGTGATTCGATCGGCGACTACTTCCTGCACAATGTCGCCGGCAGCGACCAAGATCCGATGAGACTTGACCATCCTGCTACGCTCCGCCGGCGGCCAGGCCGGCCGCCCGCAAGCGGGCGAGGTACCCTGCCACCAGTACTTCGTCAGGCCATGGCGTCGCAACCAGAATCAAAACGATGGCTATGAGGAGTAGCCACTCCCACCACGAGATGTTTAGTGGACGACGCCCTCCCGGGTTAATCCCTAGACAAGTACATCCAGGGTGCTCCGCCGCATTGTGCGCGCCGGCGAGGACGCATATGCCTCGTCCCCAGCCAGCCAATTGCATCGTCGTATTGCACGTCAGGTTCCCGCAGCTGTGCGTGAACCCACCGCCGACTCCTTGAGTGTGTTTGCTGCATAGCACAGCTTCGCCTCGCTCTGAACTCGGTGTCTGTCCTCCAAGCGACCTGAGCAGCTCGGCGACCCTCGCTGGGAGATGCCCAGTGTTCAGCTCCTGGACTAGCGCGGCAATCTCGGATTCATGGGCAGCGGGGACCGCGGGTACAGGAGCTACGGAACGAGGGTTCGCGAAGAAAGCGAGGGCCAACTGCCGCAACTGATTCAACAGATAGGGCTGCAGCTCGGTAGTTCGAATGGCTCTTGCCACTTGCAACACGCCGGCAATTATCACGCGATCTTCGGCTGACCTCGTCGTGAAACCAATGCCCACGCCGCCCGCTGCGAAGCGAGTAGCTCGCCACGCGTTCACTTCGCCTCTCAGCGGCGGGACGACTCGGGATCCAGAGAACGGGAAACGACCGGGAGAACTAGCCACTCTCGGCGCGTGGCACTGATCGCACGCCATGTGACCCTCACAAGTTGGTCAGGTTGACTCCGGCGGCGACGATGGCGAAGCCACCCTCGCCGCCGATGGAGAAGCGTAGTCGGAGATAGGAGACGGTGATGCCGGTGACCGCCGCCGGCAGCGCGAAGCCGATGGCGAACGAGCTTCCGAGGGAGGCCAGGGTCGTCCAGTTCTCGAGGTCGTCGCTGCCTTGTACCGCGGCTATGAGCGACTCGTTGGAGTTGAGGACCACGAGGTCGAAGCGTGCCGCGTTGAAGCCGCGGGCGTCGACGATGCGTGACACGTCGACTTCGGGCGGCACCTGCAGCACGTTCGAGGTGACGTGCTGGCGATGGGAGAGGATGTCGCGTTCCATGGCCGGTGGCCCGCTACTGCTGGGTGACCGAGAGGGTCAGCGCGAGGATGGCCTTGCCGGTGCCGTTGAGGGTGTACTTCATGCGGACGTAAGCGGCCGAGATCGATGTGATGGCGGTGAGGAGAGTGTAGCCGAGGTTGGCGGCGGCCACGGTCTGTGCCGAGCCCTTGTCCGACCAGTTCTCGAGGTCGTTGCTCTCCTGCAACTGGAACTCGACGCTGGTCGCCGTGAGGATCTGGATCACGGTGGCTCCCTGAGCGGCGTTGGCACCCGCCATGCTGACGGGCTGCGAGACTTCCGACGGCTTGGCTGAGTTGTCGAGGGAGAGGACTTTGGCGAGTTGGTGCTCCATGAGGCTCCTATCAGGTGCTGTAGGTGTGCAGGTTGACGTTCAGGATGCCTACGTCACCGGTGAGGGTGAACCTGAGGCGGATGTACGGTGCGAGGATCGGCGTCATCGGATCGAGCGGAAGCGCGCCGACTTCGGCGACGTCCTGGCTGGCGGCGGGACCCAACAACGGCTCGGTCCAGTTGACTTGGTCCATGCTCACCTGGAGGGTGACGTTCACGTCGGGGGTCGAGCCGGTGAGCTGCTCCATCACGACGAAGCAGCCGCAGGCGTTGGCGCCGGCCAAGGGGATGGCATTCGAGTAGGCCACGTCCCCCGAGCCCGACAGCGCCACGCGCACGTTCCAGGAGCTCCTCACGATCTTCCCTCGGGTCGGTCGTCGACGCTCTGGGCGCGGTCGCCTGATGGTTTGCAGGAGTCTGCCATTGCCTTGTCGCCTCGCGGCACCTGCCGATGCCGTCGGACATCAAGTGTCCGGAGGGGGCACGTCGAGACGGCGGATCTTTGCCGCGACCGAGCGCAGGGCCGCTCGAACGCTGTGCGGCGCCATGCGCAGCTCGGTCGCGAGGCTCTTGAGGCTGGTGGCTCCGGCGGCGAGTCGGGTGACGACCGCGATCTCGCGTGGAGTTGCGCCGGATCCGCGGCTGCCGCGGGGAGCGCTCCACTCGTGGAGCTTCGGCAGGATCACCTCGGAGAGCCAGGCGCGTATGGGGGCTGCTGGTGAGGAACGGTGCTGCCCTTGGTCGGCGATCGTGTCGTCTGCGCAGCGCTCGGCCGTGTTTCGGCTTCGGACTCGGTGGTGGCGTTGGGCGCGGCGGCGCGCGAGCGACGCAACGTAGGCCGAGGGGAGGGCGACGGCGGATCGCGAGAGCAGAAGCTGGAGGGCGGTGTCCTGAGCGACGTCGGAGACCTCCGCGGCCGGCACGTAGCGTGCGGCCACGGCGCGGATCAGCGGCATCCAGGCGTCGATCGATCCTGGGAGCGGGCTGGGGGTTGGCGCCGACGCGTCAGGCATGGCGCTTGCCCTTCCTTCCTTCCTTCCTTCCTTCCTCTTCCACTCGATGGTCGCGAGCTCACGTCATCTCCTTTGGGTCCAACCCGCCACGCCCTCCCGGCAACGGTCGATGCCGTCACCGAGATCGAGAGTAGCTCGCCGGCGTGGCTCGGCAACGTCGCATTGTCGGCGAGATCCGAGCGCGCGACGCGAGAGCGAGCGCGGAGGTGACCACCAGGTCCCCGGATCGCGTCTGGCCACGAGCGCAGGGGGCCACCCGCCCGCCTGGCGCACGCGCCGCGCCTTGGCTACCGTCGGTCCTCCCCCGACGCACACCGACTTCGTTGCGACCGACCGTGTCGATGCCGCTGCCGCTCCCTGACTTCTTCGCCCCGTTCGCGCGTGCCGTCGCGCTACTCGCTCTTGCCTTCCCCCTTGCCGCGCAGCGCGAGCCTGGCGCGGCCGGAGTTCTCGGCGACGCAGGCGATGGCGTGGGCCGACGTGCTGCAGGTCGACGCCGAGACCATGGAGCCAAAGGGCGCGGCGTTGATGGCGCGCTACTTGCAGGAGGTATTCGCCGAGAAGAGCCGGAGAAGGTCGACGCGTTCAAGGACCCCTACACCAAGGGCGACGCCGACCGGCAGAAGGCGCTGGGCTACGTCGCCACCGGGCAGTTCTTGTGGTTGGGCGAGGTGCCGACGACGCAGGTGCAGCAGATCCTCGGCGACGACGTGGCCGTCTTCATCGAGACCGAGCGCTTCGCGGGATAAAGCAAGCTGCGTCTCGCGTGGTCGGTCCGGGTGGGGGCCGGGGTTGGTTTCGGTCGCGGCATGCCCGGTGCTCGGTCGCACTGGCTGGACGGGCGGGCGTTCCACCCGGTGAGCATGGTGTGGCGGCGATGAGTACGGAGAGCCAGGCGGCCCGGAGTGGCTGGCAATGCGGGCGGAGGAGGGAGCTACGGAAACGGCAGCGCCAAGGCCGGAGGCGGTCTGGCGGGAGCCACGACCGGCGGCTCGGTCTTCAGGCCGAGGTGTCGGAGGATCCTGACGATGGATTCGCGTTCGGTGAGGAAGGCGAGCCGGCGGCGTCGGCCCTTGTAGGTCGGGCAGGTGAGTATGTCGACGAGGTAGATGCGGCGTAGGAGGTCGGCCCACAGGTAGCGGGGTCGGGGCTTGGTCCGAGCTTTGTTCGGTGGCGCTTGTGCGGCGGCGGGTGTCGAGAGAGGAACCGAGGCCGAGGCCGGTGCCGAGGCTGAGTGCGCACACGCGTGGTGCGGGTCAGGATGTTCGACGGGCGCGTCGGTGTCAGGCTTTGGCGGCGGGGGCACGACGGTGTGACGGAGAGGAAAGGCAGGCGCGAAGACCCCGTGGTGGGTGACGAGCTTCCGGCGTGGGGCGGGGATCAAGGCCGCCAGGCGCTCGAGCAGAGTGAGTGGGTCGAGCACCACGTGCGTCGATCCGTCGCGCCAAGGTCGCTTGAACCCGTAGAGCACTTTGCCCGAGGGGGTCAGCGACAAGCGTTCGTGCACGATGGCCGGCCGAATTGTTGCCGCGCGTGAAGTCGGTGGCGGCCTGCGATCCCTGGCCGAGGCGCGGATCGATCCGTCCCAACGGTTTGGTTCGGCGTGCTGGTTGCGGCGACATGCGGATGTCTCGGATCGTGGGTGTCGCTGGGCCCCGTTGCACGCGTTGGCGCAGGCATCGCCGTCTGCGTTGTGGGTGGGTTGGCGCTGGTGCTCCAACCTGGCGCAAACCCCCGCGGCGTATCCGCGATGGGTTCGTCGTCGGGGCGGGTCTGACGGTCCGGTCGCTCACGTCCCCAGCCGAGGCGGCGGGGGTGGAAGTCCGCGCGGGCTAGGGCTAGCGTCTCCGCCTCCCCGCAGCATGCGTCGCCACCCGCCCACCTCGAACTCGTGTTCCTCGCGCCGTGCGAGGTGTGCGCGGCGACGGCTCGGGTTCACGCGCCATGCGCGTGTCCTGGTGGCTGGCGTCGTCGTGGCGGTGCTGCTGCTGCACGCCCTCTGGGTGCCGTTCCACCTCGCTTCCGAGAGCCACTTCGGCGCGGGCGGCGGGATCGCGGCCGCGAGATCGACAGCCGACGCGCTCCGCCCGCTCGGCGACCAGCCGCACCACCCGCACGCTGCGCACGACCACCTGCTGGTCCAGGATCGCCGGACGGAGGACCCGGCCCAGGTGCCGGTCATGGACCCGTGGGGTCTGCCCGTGGATCCTGCGCCACGCCTCGTCATCGCGGCGCGCGCCGCGACGGCCGAGAGCCGCGCCCCGCCGCCTTCCGGCAGCCGCAGCCCGCGCGGGCCGACGCAGCCGCGCGCCCCGCCGCACGCCTGACCTCCGTGGTCTGGTTCGCCGCCCTCTGCGGGCGGCGGTGGCCGGCGTGCGCTCGTCGCGACGCCGGCCGCGTCGAAGCGTGTCCGCCGTCGTCCGACGGCTCGTGAGGTGTGCATCGTGTTGCGTGGTCGCCCGGTGGCGAGAAGGTTCTCGTCGCTCCTCGTCTGTCTGTTCGCGCCCGGTTTGTCGAGCTGCTGGCGTCCGCTGCCGAACGTGGCGGTCGAGGCCGAGATCCTCGCCGCCACCGGGGTCGCTGCCGATCTGACCTTCGCCGTCGAGGGGCGTCCGCTCGACGAGCCGGAGCCCGAGCTGGGCGACGGTCGCCTCGGTTGGGAGCAGGCGTTGCGCACCGTGGTCACCACCGACCCGCGCATCCAAGAGGCCCTGGCGCGCGTGCGCGCGGCGGTGGCGGCGGCGCACCAGGCGCGGGCCTTGCCCAACCCGATCCTCGGTCTCGTGCTCCGCTGGGGTCCGGGTGCGCCGCAGGTGGAGGCCGGCTTGACCGAGGCCGTCGTCGGGCTGCTGCGGCAGCCGCGGCGCGTGCGCATCGCCGACTTCGAGCTGCGCGCCGCCGCCGCGCACGCGTTGACCGTGGCGCTCGACGTCGTCCTCGACGTGCAAGCACACTACGCCCAGGCGCAGGCGGCGGACGGACTGGTGCCTCTCCTGGAGCAACGCGCGCAGGCGCTGGCGAGCTTGCTCGACGTCGCCGAGAGCCGGCTGCGCAACGGGGAAGGCACGCAGGCGGAGGTCGCGACGCTCGCCAGCCAGCGGGCGCAGCTCGAGGTCGAGGTGGCGGCGGCGCGCGCGCAGCAGCGCGAGTCCCGCCTGCGCCTGGCACGCCGGGTCGGCGTGCCGTCGTCCGCCGCCGACTGGCGACTGGACCGCTGGCGTGCCCCCGACCTGGTGGCCGGCGACGAGCGCGCGTGGATCGATGCTGCGCTGGCACACCGCGCCGAGCTGCGCACCCTCGACTGGCGGCTGGCGGCCCTCGACGACGAGCGCGCTGGTGCCGGCACGCTTCCTCTGCGCGACGCGAGCGTCGGCATCGAGGCCCAGCGCAGCCCCGACTGGTTCTCGGGGCCGAGCTTGTCGGTGCCGGTGCCCGTGTTCGACGACGGCTCTCCGGAACGCGCGCGCCTCGACGCCGAGATCGCCGGCCTGCGTCACGCGCGCACGCTGGCCATGCGCCAGGCCGTGGAGGAGGTTCGGGTCGCCTTCGCCGCGTTCGAAGCACAGAGCGACAACCTGCGCCGGGTGCGCGAAGTGCTGATTCCCCTGCAACGGCGGCGGCGCGAGCAGGCGGAGTCGGCGTACCGCCTGGGCCAGGCGGACACCACCGTCCTCTTCCTCGCCGAGCAAGACCTGCGCGCCGCCGAGGCGCACGCGCTGCAGCTCGAGCGCGAGGTCAGCACCGCGCGGTTCCGCCTGCAGCGCGCTGCCGGCGGCGCCCATGCCCAGCCGGAGGATCGGTAGCGACATGCATCAGCGCCGTCGATTTCGATTCTCCGTCGGACTCGCCTGCATGGCGGTGGCGTGTCAGTGCCAGCGTCAGGGCGATGGGCAGGGCGATCGCACCCCTTCCGCCGCCGCGTCGGGGGCGCCTGCGTCGGCGGGCAAGGAGGTCGTTCGCCTCACAGCGGCCAGCGCCGCCCGCCACGGCCTCGCCACCGAAGCGACCGTCGCCCGTGTCTTGCGCACGCACTTCTCGGTGCCGGCGCGGGTGGCGTTCGATGCCCAGACCACGGTCCACGTGGGTACGCCGCTGCGCGGCCGGGTCGCCGAACTGGCGGTCAAGCTGGGCGCCACGGTGCACCAAGGCGACCTGCTGCTGGCGATCGACAGTCCGGAGCTGGGCGAGGCGCAGATCGCCTACCTCGAGCGACGCGCAGCGCTGGGCGCCGCCGCCCCGGCCGTGCAGTTCGGCCGTGAAGACTGGGAGCGAGGCAAGGCGTTGTTCGAGGAGTCGCAGGGCATCCCCCGCGCCGAGGTGCACCGGCGCGAGGCCGCCTACCGTACCGCGCTGGCCGCACAGGAGACCGCATCGGTGGCGTGCGCTGCCGCTCGGAGCCGTCTGCGCATCCTCGGCATGAGCGAGGCGGCGGTGCAGGCGTTCGACGAGTCCGGCGACGTACGGCCGCGCCTGCCCATCCTGGCGCCGGCCAGCGGGCAGATCGTGGCGCGCGATGTGACGCGCGGCGAGCTGGTGTCGCCGGACGACGATGCGTTGCTCACCATCGCCGACCCTGGCGCTTTGTGGGTGCTGGCCGCGGTGCCGGAGGCGCGGCTGGGCGAGCTTCGCCCCGGCGCGGCGGCGCGCGTGATCGCCGGCGCGACGATCCACACGGGCGCGGTCACCTTCGTGGCGCCCACCGTCGACGAGGCGACGCGCACCGTCGAAGCCCGCATCGAGCTGCAGGCGCCGGCTCCGGACCTGCGGCCCGGCATGTTCGTCGAGGTGAGCATCGAGCACGCGGCGCCGGCGAACGGCGACCGCGACACCCTGTGCGTGGCCGAGGCGGCGGTGCAGACCGTCGACCGCCGCACGGTCGTCTTCGTGCCGGTGGCTGGCGACGAGGGTGCGTTCGAGGTGCGCGCGGTGGAGGTCGGGGGCGCGGTCGACGGCTTCGTGCCCGTACGCCACGGCCTCGCCCCGGGCGACGTGGTGGTGACCTCGGGCAGCTTCGTGCTCAAGGCTCAGGCGACCCTGGGCGCGGGCAGCGACAACTGAAACGGACGGACCGCGATGCTCGACTCCATCCTGCACCTGTCCATCCGCAGCCGCTGGCTGGTGGTGTTGTTCGCGGCGCTGGTCGCCGGCATCGGCGTGTTGTCGCTGGAGCGTTTGCCGATCGACGCGGTGCCGGACGTGACCAGCAACCAGGTCCAGGTTAACACCGTGTTCGGAGCGCTGACCGCGGCCGAGGTCGAGAAGCAGATCACCCTGCCGGTCGAGACCGCCCTGGCCGGCATCCCCGGCCTCGAGGCCACCCGCTCGTTCTCGCGCAACGGCTTCTCGCAGGTGACGGCGGTGTTCGCCGACGCCGTCGACATCTACTTCGCCCGCAACCAGATCGCCGAGCGCCTGGCCTCCGTCCAGGGCCTGCTGCCCGCGGGAGTGGTGCCCACCATGGGGCCGATCTCGACCGGACTGGGCGAGGTGTACATGTACGTGGTCGAGTTCGCGCACCCCGGCGGCGACGGCGCCGAGGTGCGCGACGGGCAGCCCGGCTGGCAGCACGACGGCAGCTACCTGACCCCGGGCGGCGAACGCCTGCGCACCGACCTGGAGTTCGGTACCTACCTGCGCACCGTGCAGGACTGGTACGTGCGGCCGCAGCTGCGCAACATCGAAGGTGTCGCCGGCATCGACTCCAACGGCGGCTACGTCAAGCAGTACCACGTGCAGCCCGATCCGATGCGGCTCCTGTCGTACGGCCTCACCTTCACCGACGTCATCGAAGCGTTGGAACGCAACAACGTCGCGACCGGCGCCGGCTACGTCGAGCGCCATGGCGAGGCCTACACCATCCGCGCCGCGGCCCGCCTCGAGGACCTCGAGCAGATTCGCGACGTGCCGGTGGGCACGCGCGGTGGCGTGCCGATCCTGGTGCGCGACGTCGCCGAAGTCGGGCTGGGCCGGCAGCTGCGCACGGGCAGCGCCAGCCAGGGTGGCCGCGAGATCGTGCTCGGGACCGCACTCATGCTGATGCGCGCCAACAGCCGCACCGTGGCGCAGGACGTCGACGCGCGCATCGAGCAGGTCCGCGCCGGTCTGCCGCCGGACGTCCGCATCCGCACGGTGCTCGACCGCAAGCGTCTCGTCGACGCCACCATCGGCACCGTCAGCAAGAACCTCATCGAGGGCGCCGGCCTCGTCATCCTGGTGCTGTTCGTGATGCTGGGCAACTTCCGGGCGGCCCTGATCACCGCGCTGGCGATCCCACTGTCGATGCTCATGACTGCCACCGGCATGGTGCAGGCGCACTTCAGCGGCAACCTCATGTCGCTCGGCGCCATCGATTTCGGCCTGATCGTCGACGGCGCGGTCATCATCGTCGAGAACTGCCTGCGGCGGCTGGCCGAGAAGCAGCATCGACAGGGGCGGCTGCTGACCCTGCAGGAACGTCTGCACGAGGTGTGGATCGCCGCGCGCGAGATGGTGCAGCCGTCGGTCTACGGCCAGGCGATCATCATCACCGTCTACCTGCCGATCCTGGCGCTCACCGGGGTGGAGGGCAAGATGTTCCGGCCGATGGCGACGACGGTGATCATGGCGCTGGTCGCTGCCTTCGTGCTGTCGATGACGCTGGTGCCGGCGCTGGTCGCCATCCTGGTGCGCGGGCGCGTGCGCGAAGGCGACAACTTCCTGGTCGCGGCGGCCAAGCGCGCCTACGCGCCGGTGCTGCGCTTGGCCTTGCGCCGGCGGGTCGCGGTGGTGGTCGGCGCGGTGGCTCTGTTCGGGGCGAGCGCGTGGTTGTTCACGCGGCTGGGCGCCGAGTTCGCGCCCAATCTCGACGAGGGCGACGTGGTGGTGATGGCGACGCGTCCGCCGTCGACGTCGGTGGAGGAGGCCACCCGGATGCAGTTCGAGCTCGAAGACGCGCTCGCCGCGGTGCCGGAGGTCGCTTTCGTCTTCTCGCGCACCGGCACCGCCGAAATGGCGACCGACCCGATGACCCCGAACCTGACCGACACGTTCATCATGCTGAAGCCGAAGGCGGAGTGGCCCGACCCGGCGCTGGCGAAGGAGGGCTTGATCGAACGCATCGAGGCCGCGATCGCCGACGTGCCGGGCGCGGCCTACGAGTTCACCCAGCCGATCCAGATGCGCTTCAACGAGCTGATCGCCGGCGTGCGCTCGGACGTCGCGGTGAACGTGTACGGCGAGGACTTCGCCCGGATGCAGCGCGCGGCGCAGCAGGTGGCGCACGTGTTGGAGGCGGTCCCCGGGGCGGCCGACATCAAGATCGAGCAGACCGACGGCATCCCGATCACCGACATCGACGTCGACCGCCGTGCTGCGGCGCGCCTCGGCATCGACATGGCGACGGTACAGGACACGGTGGCCGCCGCCGTGGGTGGGCGGGCCGCCGGCATCGTGTTCGAGGGCGACCGTCGCGTGGACATCGTGGTGCGCCTGCCCGAGGCGATCCGCAGCGGCAGCGCGTCGTTGCAGGACCTACCGATCGCGCTGCCCCGGCAGGACGACACGGGCTCGAACACCCACCGCGGCTACGTGCCTCTGGCGGCGATCGCGCGCATCGCGACGGCGGACAGTCCGCACCAGTTCAGCCGGCGCAACGGCAAGCGGCTGATCACGGTGCAGGCGAACGTGCGTGGCACCGATCTGGGCACGTTCGTCGAGGAGGCGCAGCGCCGCGTGGCCGGCGTCACTCTGCCGCCGGGGGGCTGGCTGGAGTGGGGTGGCACCTACCAGAATCTGGCGGCGGCGCGCGCGCGGTTGGCGGTGGTGGTGCCGCTGTGCTTCCTGCTGATCTTCGTGCTGCTCTTCACCATGTTCCGCAGTGCCAAGTACGCGCTCCTGGTGTTCAGCGGCGTACCGCTCGGTCTGTCCGGCGGCGTCGCCGGCCTGTGGCTGCGCGGCATGCCGTTCTCGATCTCGGCGGCGGTGGGCTTCATCGCGCTGTCGGGCGTGGCCGTGCTCAACGGCGTGGTGATGGTGTCGTTCATCAACCAGCTGCGCAGCGAAGGCCTCGGCCGCGACGCGGCCATCGTGCGCGGCTGTCTCACGCGGCTGCGGCCGGTCCTCATCACCGCCCTGGTCGCGTCGTTGGGCTTCGTGCCGATGGCCATCGCCACCGGCCAGGGCGCCGAGGTGCAGCGGCCGCTGGCGACGGTGGTGATCAGTGGTCTGGTGACGAGCACGTTGTTGACGGTGGTGGTCCTGCCGGCGTTGTACAGGTTGCTGACATCGTTCGAGCGCGACGCGCCTGACGCTGCCGAGCCCTGGGAGGCACCCGAGGTCGGACCGCTCGAGGTGCGATGAGGGTTTGCCGAGGGGCCGGGTGGATTTCGCACGGCGGCGGCGATCCCATGCGCAGCGAATGAGCAGATCGCTTCGACTCGACTTCGCCAACCTGCGCGGCGACCTGTACGGAGGCGTCACGGCCGGGGTCGTGGCGCTGCCGCTCGCACTGGCGTTCGGCGTGCAGAGCGGGCTCGGCGCCGCTGCCGGCATCTACGGCGCGATGGTCCTGGGGTTCGTCGCGTCGCTCTTCGGGGGGACCCCCACGCAGGTCAGCGGCCCCACCGGACCCATGACCGTCGTCAGCGCCGCCGTGGCCGCGAACATGGCGGCACAGACCGGCAGCGTCGAAGCGGGGCTCGGAGCCGTCTTCCTCACCTTCTTCGTGGCGGGCCTGGTCCAGGTGGTCCTCGGCTTCCTGCGCGTGGGTCGCTACATCCGCTACGTGCCCTACCCGGTGGTGTCGGGATTCATGACGGGCATCGGGGTGATCATCATCCTGCTGCAGGTCTTCCCGACGCTCGGACACCGATCGCCGAGCGTGGTGTTCGACGTGCTGCTCCAGGTCGGCAAGCCGCTCGCCGACGCCAACTGGCGCACGTTGGCGCTGACCGGCCTCACCTACGGTCTCATCGTCCTGGTCCCCAGGTTGACCAAGGCGATCCCGGCGCCGCTCGTCGCGCTCCTGGCGGCCACGACGTTGTCGGTGGTGCTGGGTTGGGAGGTTCCGCGGATCGGCGAGATCCCTGCCGGTCTACCGCGGTTGCACGTGGGCGAGTTCCTCGGCGTCGACGCCCATCTCTGGGGCACGATCGTCAGCGACGGCGTTGCGCTCGCGGCACTGGGCGCGATCGACTCGCTGCTCACGTCGCTGGTCGCCGACAGCCTGACGCGGACGCGGCACAGCAGCGAGCGCGAGCTGATCGGGCAGGGCTTGGGCAACATGGCGGCGGCGATGGTAGGAGGCATCCCGGGCGCAGGGGCGACCATGCGCACGGTGGTGAACATCCAGGCCGGAGGCCGCACGCGCCTCGCCGGCATGGTGCACGGCCTGCTCCTGCTCGCCGTCCTGCTGGGGCTCGGCCGGTTCGCTGCCTACATCCCGCTGTCGGTCCTCGCCGGGATCCTCATCGCCGTCGGCGTCGGGATCATGGACTTCCGCGGCCTCAAGCAGCTCGCGCACGTCCCGCGGGCGGACGCCGCGGTGCTCGTGCTCGTGCTCGTGTTCACCGTCTTCTTCGATCTGATCCAAGCAGTCGCACTCGGCGTGGCCTTGGCGTCGATGCTGTTCATGAAGCGCATGGGCGACGAATCGAGCCGCAGGACGAGGGTGAGCACGCTCGCCGACTTCGTGCGCGAGTCGGCCTCGCCCGAGGAGACGAGCCTGCTGGGCGCTCCGGCGCACCAGGTGGCGGTCAAGCACCTGCACGGCCCGCTGCACTTCGGGTTCACCAGCGCGCTGCAGGATCTGGCGGCGACCTTGCCGAACACGCCGTACCTGGTGATTCGCATGGCGGATGTGCCCTTCGTCGACCAGAGCGGGCTCAACGCGCTGCGCGAGGTGATCACCGACCTGCAAGCGCGCGGCACGCAGGTGCTCGTCACCGAGCTGCAGGAGCAGCCGGCGCAGGTGCTCGGTGCGTCGGGGCTGGCGCCGGGCATCGTCCCGTCGACGCACGTGCTGGCCAGCCTCTCCGATCTCCTGCGCGAGCGTCTGGCCGAGGTCCCGCCCGAGCCGGCTGCTGCCCTCTCCGAGGGCCACGCCGACATCGAGACCATGCTGCTGGCGCGCAACCGCGAGTGGAGCGAGAAGATGCAGCGCGAGCATCCGCAGCTCTTCAACGAACTCGCCCGGCATCAGCAGCCTTTCTGCCTGTGGATCGGTTGTAGCGACAGCCGCGTGCCGCCGGACTTGATCACCGGCACCATGCCCGGCGACATGTTCATCCATCGCAACGTGGCGAACATGGTCGTGCACACCGACATGAACCTCATGAGCGTGCTCGACTTCGGCGTGCGCGTCCTCGAGATCGACGAGATCATCGTCTGTGGCCACTACGGTTGCGGCGGCGTCAAGGCGGCGATGGGCCCGGAGTTCGGCGGGCTCGCGGCCACCTGGGTCCGCCACGTCCGCGACGTGATCCGGTTGCGCAGCGCCGAGCTGCTGGCCATCGGCGACGAGACGGCCCGCTTCGACCGGGCGGTCGAACTGAACGTGCTCGAGCAGGCCTACGACCTCAGTCGGACCGTCGTGCTGCGCGAGGCGTGGGCTGCCGGCCGCGAGGTCCGCGTGCACGCGTGGGTCTACCGGTTGGCGGACGGCCGCATCCGCGACCTGGGGCCGCCGATCGTCGGGCCGGTCGATGCTCCGTTGTTCTGACCAGGCGGCTCCACCGCGGTCAGAAGTTGAGGAAGAACCACACCACGAGCGCGTGGTTCATGGCGTCGCGTCCGGGCCGGTCGATCCACTGGTTGACGTAGCCGATCTCCACCGACTTGGTGTGCGCTTCGTCGAAGAAGGCGCCCAGGCCGGCGAAGGCGCGATTCTGCCGAAAGCCCTGCCGCTGGCCCCAGTCGGTGTCGTTGGCGTCGAAGAAGCCTTCGTCCCACACGCTCAGGAACAGCTGGCCGCGGTGGGTGACCGGCAGCGTGGCCTTGACCATCTGCCGCACGCGCCAACCCGTGTCGCTCCCGGTCTCGACGAAGCGCTCTTCGAGCCGGGTGCGCGACTGCAGGGTGAGGCCCGCGACCGGCGCGCTCCAGGTGACCTGCTGCCACACCCGGTGCTCTTCGAAGGGGGCGCGCCCCACCGGATCGCTGAGGAAGTAGCCGTAGCCCGCCCAGACGGTGACGCGGTCGGTCAGCGCGTAGCCGAGGCCGGGGCGGACGAAGCCGAGATCGAAGTGCTGGCCTTCGTCGCGCTGGCGGTCCTGCGCTTCGAGCCACCAACGGAAGTTGCCGACTTCGGAACCGGCCGGTGCGAAGCGGCCGGTGGAGATCACGCCGAGCCAGAGGCCGCTGTCGTTGCGCGTCTGCGCCGCCAGCCCGTGCGGCACGGCGAGGGCGAGGGCCGACCCGAGCAAGAGAGTCGTGAGGCGAGAGGCATCCATGCCGAGACGATGGCCCCAGCCATGGGTTCGATGCAACGGTCGGCGCCCGCGCCGCCATCGTCCCGCGGAGCGGTGTGCGGCCCAGATGTCGCGGTCGTTCACCCTCGTTTGGGCCACCACTCGGCCACCTTGTCGCGTGCCCAGGTCGCGTCGTGGTCGGCGTGGCAGTCATCGCAAGCGTTGGGGGCGCCGTCTCGGCCGAGCTCCACGGTGATGGACGGATTCGGGATGTGGCTCATGTCGTGCGTGCGGGTCGGTCGCAGGTAGCCGCCGACGTGGTTGTGCAGGCTCTTCGGCATGTGGCAGTCGTAGCAGTGGCTGCCCGGCTTGCCGATTTCGTGGTGGCTGTGGGCGGCCACGGCGCCGCGCAGGTCGGTGTGGCAGCGCAGGCAATAGTCGTCGCTCTGCGGGCTCGGCTGGAGCAGGCCAGGGGCTGCCGGCAGCTTGTTCTGGTGCGGATCGTGGCAGTCGTAGCACCGCACCTCGCCCTGCCGGAAGCACTTCGACTCCACGAACGAGCGGAACAGCATGCCGATGCCCTTGGGCCGACCGTCGTCCCAGCACTCGACGGTGAACACCTTGCGCCCCGGCTGCATGGGGAACTCGTAGAAGTGCGACGACAGGTCGTTGACGCGGCCCTCCTTGCTGTAGCCGGGTTCGAAGGCGCGGTAGGCGTCCTGGCTCGCCATCATGATGTCGGCGCCGTGGCAGCGGCCGCAGACGCTGAGGTCCTTGCCCTTGTCCAGCTTCGGGCCGGTCGCCATGTACGCCACGGGCTCGCCGCGCAGCTTGCTCTTCAAGAACGCGGCCAGGCGGTTGACGTAGCTCTTCTCGAAGTAGCGCACGTGGTGGCTGCCCGGCCCGTGGCACGCCTCGCAGGCGATGCCGGTCTCGGTCCAGCGCGTCTGCGCGCGCGTGTGCGCCTCGTCCTTGGCGAGCACCTCGAGGTGGGTGGTGTGGCAACGCCCGCAGAACAGGTTCCACGCCGAGTTGGGCACGGTCATCTGCGACCACAAGTCGAGCGTGTCGGGCTGGCTGTTCTCCTGGTAGTTCCAGTACGGGTAGAAGTCGCTGCGCTCGGTGAACCACTGCAGCGGCAGCCGCCGCAGCACGCCGTCGGCCTCGCGGGTCAAGTAGACCTGGCGGTACTGGTAGCCGACGACGTAGGCGATCTCGAAGTCGACGTAGCGCTTGGCGCCGCCGTGCCAGAACGCCATGAAGTACTTGCCGTCGCGCTGGAAGCACTTCACCGGGCGCTCGTCGTCTTCGGCCTTGCGCCCCGCCTCGGGCAGGTGCCACTCGTAGTCGTCGAAGTTGCCGACGACGCTGGCCCGGGTGGCGGGCCGCGCCATGTAGGCGTGCGGCGAGTGCTGCCAGGAGGCGTAGACCTGAGTGTGGCACTTGGCACAGGCCTCGCTCCCGACGTAGTCGGCGTCGAACAGCGAGGGGTAGGGTTCGGCGCCGACCAGAGCCGCAAGTGCGAGGAGCGGCAGCAGCAGGACGGAGGCGAGGACGAGACGGCCACGGCGGCGCATGCCCGCAGTCTAACCCGTGTCGGCTGTCGCCCCCTTCCGCGGCCGGCGCCTTGGCTCGACACTGGGGCGGTGCCCGAGGGTGACTCCATCGCCAAGCTCGCCAATCTGCTGGCCGACGAGTTGGTCGGGCGGCGATTGGTCGAGGCGCGGCGGGAGGGCGAAGCGATCGCTGCCTTCCGCGGCCGCGAGGTGACCGACGTCTGTGCCTACGGCAAACACATGTTCACCGTGGTCGGTGGTCTCCTGCTGCGCACGCACCTCGGCATGCGCGGGGACTGGCATCGCTACCGGCGCGGCGAGCGCTTCGCCAAGCCGGCCTGGCAGGCCAGCGCCCTGCTGCAGACCGACACCCTCGCCTACGTCTGCTTCGCGGCCAAGGAGGTCGAACTGATGGAGGTGGAAGGCGTCAGGTTCCGCGCGCTGCTCGCTCGCCTGGGGCCGGACGTGCTCGACTCGGCCTTCGATCCGGCGCACGCGGCGGCGCGGGCGCGCAGCCTGCCGGCAGCGACGCCGATGTGCGACGTCGTGCTGCACCAGGGCGTCGCCGCCGGGATCGGCAACGTCTACAAGAACGAGATCCTGTTCGCCGGCGAGTTGCACCCGGCGCGGCCTCTGGGAACCGTCGACGACAGGGCGCTGGTCGAGACCTTCGCGCGCGCTGCCGACTGGATGCGGGCCAACGTGCCACCCGGCCCGCGCCAGACCCGGGCGCCACGCCCGGGCGGCGGGGCCACACTCTGGGTCTACGGTCGGCTCGGTCAACCGTGCCACCTCTGCGCCACCCCGATCGCCTACACCCGCATGGGCCACCTCAACCGCAGCACCTATTGGTGCCCGCGTTGTCAGCCCGAGACGGGCCTGGCGGCACGGTGACTCCCAGCGGCCGCGCTCGTGAGGTCCGACCGGGGCTGCGGTACCTCGATCCAAGACAGCGTCGGCTGCGCTCACCTACGAGTGCGCCGCGATTTCGCGTACCCTCGCCACGCGCCTCGGCATTGGCACACACGACATGATTCGCGCTCCCGCACCGGTCGCCCTGGATCCGAACAGCGACGAGGCCGAGGCGACCGCGTTCGTGACGCGGCACCAGGCGGGGCTGTGGCGCTGGTTGCGCGCCCTCGGCTGCGACGGGGCGAGCGCCGAGGAGCACTGCCAGGACGCGCTCTTGGCTGCACTGCACCAGGGGTTGGCGCGGTGGCCCGTTGCCGAGGCGCAGCGTTGGCTGCAGGTCGCTGCCCGCAACCTGTTCCTCATGGATCTGCGCGCGCGGCGGCGGCGCCCGAGCGCACGGTCGCTCGGCGAGGCGGAGGCTGCTTGGGTCAGTTTGCGTGCCGAAGAGGACGGCGGAGTGGCCGCGCTCACGGCGCTCGATCGATGCATCGAGGTGCTCGGCGAACGCGAGCGCGATCTGCTGGTGCGGCGCTACCGGCTGCGGCAGGGGCGCGAGGACATGGCGCAGGCCCTCGGCATCGGTGTGGCCGCGGTGAAGCAGGCGTTGCGCCGGGTCCGCGCCCGTCTGCGCGCCTGCATGCAGCGTCGGCTCGGCGGGACGCCGACGCGCGAGGGTTGAGATCGAACAGGAGACGAGACATGCGAGACGAAGACGACCAAGGCGTGCTGGATGTGTTGCTCGACGAGCGCTTGGGCGCGATCGCGCCACCCGATCTGTCGGCGCGATTGCGCGCGCGATGGCGGCGCGGGGATGGCGTCGCCGCGGCACGCCGGGTGGCGAGCGCACGAGGTGCGGCGCCGCCGCGGGCGTGGCTGGCAGCGGCAGTGGTCGTGCTCGGCTTCGGCGTGGTGCTCGCGGTGGCGTTCTTGCGCGCCCATGGGAACACGCCGGGCGAAGGCGTACCGGCCGGACCCGCGGCGGAGTCGGCTGCGGCAGCGGCGACCTCGATGGAGGAAGGCTCCAGCCAGCAAGCTCCCGCCGGCCGGCCTGACCGACAGGATGGGGCTCCGACCGGCAACCCCGAGGTCGAGCTGGTGGTCGTCGACGAGCACGGCGGGCCGGTGCAGAGTTTCCGGCTGACGATCCTGCAGGTGGACGCGCGCGGCGTGCAGGGGCTCGTGCCGATTCCCGATCTGCCGGCGCGCGACGTCGGACCGCGCGACTTCCACGACGGTGTGCTGGCGATCTCCGGCCTGCCGGAGGGCAAACAGGTCGCCATGGTCGAGGCCGCGCCCTACGTGCGCTCGTTCTCGGAGCCCTTCGAGGCCACGGCGCCTCCGGCGCCGAGGGTGACGGTCCGTCTCGACCGCGGCCGCGTCGTCACCGGAACCGTGCTCGGACCCACCAAGGTGCCGCTCGCCGGCGTCACCGTGCGCATCGAACCCGACCGACCCTTCTCGTCGATGCCCACGGTGGCGGCGCTGTTCGGCGCCGCGACCCGCAACGAGTTGGCGGGGCTGTGGACGGTGGCGTCGACGGCGACCGACGCGGCGGGCCGGTTCCGCTTCGTGGGCCTGGTGCCCGGCAGCTACACGGTGTCCGTGGCCCACCCTTCCTACTGTGCCGCGGAAGTCGACGGTTGCCGGCCTGCCGGCGACGCACCTCTCGACGTGCAGGTCGCGCTGCAAGCCGGGGCGATCGTCGTCGGCGAAGTGCGTGGCCTCGATGGCGCTCCCGTTGCCGGCGCCGAGGTGATGGTCTCCGAGCAGCCGGCGGGACCGCTCCCCGAGGGGCCGGTCCGGGTCTCGCGCGCGACGTTGCCGCAGAGCTGGCGCACCACGAGCGACGGCAGCGGCAGGTTCCGGTTCGCGGTGCGGCTGCGGCCGGGGACCTACAAGATCCACCCGGTCCCGGCGCTGGGCGACAACCCGCTCGAGTCGATCGTGCGGATCAAGAAGAGCACGCTCACTCTCACCGTGGCACCGGGCGTGGACGAGGTCGAGTCGGTGGTGACGCTGCGTTGAGCCGAAGGCTCGCGATCGCGAAGGCGATCGCCAGCAACATGCTCGGAGCCCGTACGCTCGACTCCTTCACGGGCTCTGAGCGCCGAAGGCTCGCGATCGCGAAGGCGATCGCCAGCAACATGCTCCGAGCCGGACGTGTGGCGCCGCGTCAGCGGCGCGAGACCTTCATCGCGACCCCGACCAAGCCGGCTTGGATCGCCACCGTGGTCTGGCCCGGCGGCCAGTCGAGTCCAGGTAGTTGCGCCAGCCACAGCGCCACACCGGTCGTGCCCACCGACAGGATCGGCGCCAGCCAGAGGACCGCGCGCAACGAGGGCGCGAACGTGCGGGTCAGGAGCACGGGCAGCACGGTGCACCCGAACGCGAACATCAGGCCCGTGGTGTGGATCGCGAATGCGAGGCACAGTCCCACCCAGGTTCCGAGCGCGGCGCGGTACGCGCGCACGTGGAGGCCGAGGACCTCGGCCGTGGTCTCGTCGCTGGCGACCAGGAGGATGCGGCGGCCGCGCCAGAGGCCGAGCACGAGCGTCGCGACGGTGAGGGCGAGCGCCACCAGCAAGTCGAGGACGTCGGCACCGAGCAGGCTCGAGAGCTGCAGGCGCTGGATGTCAGCGAGCCCGTGCGGGTGCTGGGCGAGCAGCAGCATCGACGCGCTGCCGCCTATCAGGAACAGCACCGCGGCCCACGCCTCCAGTCCGCCCGCGGCGGAGCGCTGGCGTCCGAGGACGAACAGGCCGGCGAGCACGCCGCCGGCGCCGCCGACCAGCAGCAGTTCGGGTCCGCAGCCACCGAGGTGTTGCTCGCGATCGCCGAGGCCGAGGAACACGCCGACGGCGAACCCGAGTGCGGCGCACTGCGCGACGGCGGCGGCCGCGAACAGGCGCTGGCGCAGGACGAGCACGACGCCGATCCATGGCAGATGCGCGGCCAGGAGGAGGGCGGTGCCGAAGGCCGCTCCGAACAGTCCGAGCCCATCGCGTAGCCACTCCATCAACGCCGCTCCGAACAGGCGGGGGCCAAGGCCTGCAGCTCGAGCCTGCCATCCCGAATGCGTGCCTCGTGCGTCCCGAACCGGCGGGCGAGGCGGCGATCGTGCCAGGCGTGCACGGTGCAGACGTCCTCGTCCAGGCGCAGGCGATCGAGGTCGCGCACGAGCTGCTCGGCGGTTTCCGAGTCGAGGTTCGCGGTCGGCTCGTCGAGGACCAACAGCCGCGGTCGGCGTGCCAGTGCCCGCGCCACCAAGGCACGGCGCCGTTGCCCGAGCGACAGCTGGGACAACGGTCGATCGCCGATCGCCGAGACGGTCAGCGCTTGCAGGGCTGCCCACACGCGCGCCCGCCGCGCGGCACGGGACGTCGCGTCGTCGGCCAGGCCCAGGGCGACGAACTCGCGGACGGTGATCGGGAGGACGGTGTTGCTGCGGTCTTCCTGCGGCACGAAGCCGAGCGCGGCTCGTCCGCGCAGGACGGCGCCGAACTCGACCCTGCCGCGCAGCGGCGGCAGCAGTCCGAGCAGGGTCTGCAGCAGCGTGCTCTTGCCGGCGCCGTTGGCACCGAGGACGAACCAGCTCTCGCCCGAACGCAGCTCCCAGTGGATGCCACCGAGCAGAGGTCGCCGACGACCGACCGTGAGGTCGCGTGCGGTCAGGAGGATGGCGCCCGACGTCATCGTCCGCCGGTCTCGCCGATCGCGCCGAGCAGCGCGCGGACGTTGTGGTCGATCGTGGCGAGGTAGTCGGCGCAGCCGTCGCGAGCCCCGACCTGGTGCGCGAGTCGGGCGATGCGCGCACCGGTCTTGGCGGCGACGAACTCGGCATGCTGCGGTGAGAAGTACGGCGAGCTGAGGATCACGCCGATGTGCTCGGCGCGCATCAAAGCGACGATCTCGGTCAGGTGGCGCGTGGTGGGGGCGACGCCGGCCCGGGGCTCGAAGAAGCCACGGACCCGCACCGCGAAGCGCGCGGCGAAGTACGGCCACAGGTCGTGGTCGGCGACGGCGGCGACGCCGCGGTGCCGGCGCAGCGCGCCGAACCAGCCGCTGAGACGTGCGCCGTCGCCGTGCTCGTCGAGCAACGCATCCAGTTGGTCGAGCTCGTACAGCCGCCCCAGGGTGTTCGCGTCGTAGTCGTACGCGCGCGCCAGCTCGGCGCCGACCATCGCCGTGCACAGATCGCGACGAAACCGGTCGCAGTTGTCCCTGAAGGCGCTCTTGCCGTCGGGCAGCATCTCGCTCAGGCGGTCGCGGATCAGCTTGGCCACCTGCAAGCCGCACAGCGGGTCCGACAGGTAGTGCGGGTTGCCGCCGGGATGCACGTCGCCCAGCGACCGATCGGTGCGCCCGGCGGGCACGCCCCGCAGCGTGACCGCGCGGCTGGCGTCGACATGGCCGGGGCCGCCCCGCGCGATCTTGCGGTTGCGCGCGTTGTCGCACAGTGGTTGCAGCCACGCGGCCTCCAGCTCGAGGCCGACGACGACCAGCAGATCGGCCTGTGCCAGGGTGCGCACCAGGCTCGGGCGCGGCTGGGTGAAGTGGGGGTCTTCGGGACCGCGTACGAGGCTGTCGACGTGCACGCGGTTGCCGCCGACAGCCTGCGCCAGGGAGCCGAGGTCGGGAATGGAGGCTGCCACGCGCAGGGTCGCCTGCGCGGCGGCCACGGACGGCAACCAAGACAAGGCGAGGACACACGCCAAGGAGTGGGATCGCGAGAGTGTCATGGCGCTACATGCGGTGCGGCTGGTGCACGCCGATCAGGGTCTGGAAGGTCAACCACACCGAATGCTCGGCGTCGCGCAGGTGGTCGGAGTCGTCGAAGTCGTACTGCAGGCGCAACCGCGAGAACTCGCTCGGCTGGTACACCAGCATGGGTGAGAGGCGGAGCCGGTCGGTGCGGTCGAAGTCGGCCTGCCGCGAGAAGGTGTCCGTGTCGGCGTCGTAGCTGGCGCCGGATCCCGTCGCGTACTCGCCACGCACGCCGACGGACCAGCCACGCCGAAAGCCGTAGAGCGCTTGCAGGAAGCCGCCGTGGTCACGCAGGGTGTCCCCGGGCACGACGACGTCGTCGCCCGGATCGTCGGGATCGTTCTCGTCGACTTGTTGGTCGGCGTCGAAGGTGCGCGTCAGCCACTCGCCCTGCACCTTGAAGAATGGCCAGCCCTTGTCGGTGCGGACCGGCCGCCAGAGGAACACGAAGTCGAGGCCGAGGATGAGCGTCTCGGCGGCGCTGCCGGTGGCGTTGGCTCCGTACAGCGCCGAGCCACCCAAGCCGAGCACGCAAGAGTCGCCGAGCGTCGAGCTGTTGGCGATGCGCGCCGTGTACAGCATGTCGCGCAGGCTCTTGGTGTCGCGGGCGACGAACCGGCGGCCGCCGACGCCGGCCTCGTCGTAGGCTTCCTCGTTGGCGAGGAAGCTCTTGGTCGTCTCGCCGCGCGCGTTCTGCACGCCGACGATGACCTCGGTGAGAGTGTCGGTGGGCAGCACCCAGCTCAGGCGCGCACCGGGCGCGCGCAGGCCGTCGCCGCCGAACAGGCGGCTGACGATCAGAGGTTGATCGCCCCAGTCCCATTCGTGCAGGTGCACCGGATTGATGCGGCCGAACTCGGTGAGGAAGTGGCCAGCCTTGAGCTGCAGCCCCAACGGCAGCGACGTGCTCGTGGCGTAGGCCTCCTC
The DNA here is from genome assembly GCA_041398565.1 of Planctomycetota bacterium. GTDB lineage: Bacteria > Planctomycetota > UBA1135 > UBA1135 > UBA2386 > DATGPD01. The sequence goes on from JAWKUN010000003.1 coordinate 632,187, forward strand.
CAGCTCGACGATGGTCTCGCCGTCGGGGTCGAGCAGGCTGGTCAGGTGCGCGTCGAGGCGGAAGTACGGGTCGACGGCGCCAGCGATGGCCAGCTCGGCTTGCTGCAAGGTGAAGCCGCGCTGTTTGGGGTCGTGGTTGCCGCCCTGCAGCTGCTGGATGACCTCGTCGCGGGCCGTCGACGTGCCGACCGAACCGATCACGTCGAGGGAGATGTCGATGAGGCGGAACGCGCCGCCGGCATTGAGGCCGGTGGCGGTGGAGGTCGGCGGCAGCCGGAGTCCGGTGGAGGTGTCCCTTCCCTGGGCCGCTCCGCCGGGGCGCTCTGCGTCCGCCTGGGGCCGACCGTCGCGGGCGGCCAGCGCCGCGCGTGCTCGCTCCAGGCTCTGCCGGCGGGCGGCGTCGGTGGGGGCTTCGGCAGGGTCTTGCGTGTTCTGTGCCGGCAACGCGCCGACGGCGAACGAACTCAACAACAGCGCGACGCGGACGCGCGGCGCGCACGAGGATGCAGGTGGCACTGGACGACTCGCAGGCGTTCCCGGACGGAGTGCGGGCGCGCGCCGTGGTTCGCGCGCGGGCCCACCGCCGCCGAAGGCGAAACGACGAACTCAGCCTGCGAGCTGTGGCGGACCGCGCGCCGGGGGCGACGGCGTCCGAGCGACCTCGACAGCGGATCCGGGGCTGGCGTGCGCGTCTTCGGACGTGGCCACGCCCGACGGTGGCGAGCCGCTGTCGGGCGGAACGAATTCGTGGACGCGCTGCAAGTGCGAGCACAGCTCGCACGAGTGCGCCTCGTCGCCGGGCGCGACGACGTCGTCGCCGTCCCGAGGTCCGGGCCGCACGGCGGCGGCACCGCTGCCGTCGTGGGAACGAGACGTGGAACAAGACGTGGAACAAGACGGGGCGCCGGGGCCCGGGTGTTCCTCGCTCAGGTGCTGCAGGGCGTGCAGACCGGGCTCGAACAAGTGCAGGAGCACGAGGGCGAGCGCGACCAACGCCTCCCGGCCGGCGAATCGGTGCGGCGATTCGCCGGTCTCCGCATCGCGGTGGGGTCGCCTTCGAGCGCTCACGGCCCCGCGACGATAGCTGGGTGCGCGTGTCGGATGCAAGGCGACGTGACCTCCGGTGCCCGGCGCGGCGTTGGATGCGCCGCAGCGGGGCGGTCGCTCCGGCATCAGAAGTTGGCGCGGATGCTCGCCCCTGCCGTGCTGCCGAAGCTCGCCGCCGCCGACCAGCTGAGCGCCTGCGCCTGGACGGCGAACCCCGGCACCAGCGGCATCGGCAGGTCGAGGCGTCCGGACCCGAACACGTTGCGCTGCAGGAACAGGGTTGCGGCCGGTGAGGTGCGCAAAAGGCACGGGCTCGCCGGCAGCGGCAGGGCCTGCACGTCGCTGCCGAGCACGAGCAGTAGCAGGGCCGACAGGTCGGTGTGGATGTAGTCGAAGCGCAGGGTGACGCCGCTGCCGCCGAGAGCGGTCACGGCCAGCGTCGGACCGTTGCAGTCACTGCCGTAGCGGCTGACGGTGGCGCCCGGTTCGAGGCCGAGCGTGTCGGCCAACGCGCGTCCGAGCTCGGCGCCGTTGGCGCGATAGTCCTCGGGCGTGTTCCAGGCCATGCCGTCGGGACCGAGCCGGTAGGTCCCCTCGTAGGTGATCGCCATCACCGGCGCCTGGCCGTTGCCGGCCCAGCGGCTGTCGATGGTCCAGCGGTCGTGCATCATCGACTCCACGAACGGACGCGCCGGCGCACCCATCGTGCTCGATTGGGTGGTGCCCCGCGCGGTGAACGCGCTGCGGGCGCGGAACGCGGCGATCCACTGGCCCTCGAGCTGGTTGACGACCGGCAGGACCCCGGTTCGGTTCGTCACCAGATCGAAGCTCGGGTTGGCGACGTGCTGGAAGTGGAACGGGTAGGCGACGTCGTGGCTGGCGTGCAGGTTGAGCAGGACGCGGATCGGGTTCGCGCCCGGTGTGGCGGGAGTGCCCATGAAGCGCTCGATCTGCGTGCGCAGCGCCACGATCTCCGGCACCGTGCTCGCGTAGGGCTGCGCCCACTCGTCCTCGAGGTTCACCGAGTCGGCGTTCGTGCGGTAGTTGCCCCGCGCGCACCCGTCCGGGTTGGCCATCGGCACGATGTCGACGATGGCGTGGTCCAGCAGGAGTTCGGCCCAGGGGTCGCCCGAGAGCAGGAAGGCGACGAGTCCCTCGGCCACGAAGTAGGCCGTCGTCTCCGACGGGTGCACGGCCGCGTGTATCCACACCCGTGTCTTGCCGGCGTCGGCCACGCCCGCGTCCGTCAGCTCGACCATGTGGATCGGCCTTCCGAGGCGAGAGGTGCCGATCGCGGCGGTCGAGCGCACGTGGCGATGGCCGGCGATGCCGGCCAGGAACGCGTCCTTGTCGGCGACCGTGTGCGGGAAGTACTTGGCCAGACGGATGGCGCGCACTCCGGCAGGCGTCTGCAACGTGAACAGGTGGCGCGTGCCGCCCTGCACGGTCGGCAGCGCAGTCGTCGGCACGCGCGTGTAGGGAGAGAACGTGACCCCGTCGGTGCTGAGCGCCCACACCGGCAGGATGACGTCGCTGTATCCCGCACGCTCGACGGTGACGTCCAGCGTCTCGCCGGTCGCGCGCAGGTTGCCGATCTCGCAGTGCCACCAGCGCCGGTAGCTGGTGGGCAGGACCCCGTCCTGCACGCCGTTGTCGTTCTCCATCGACAGGGTCAGGCGCCAGGCGGCGCCCACCGCGGCGACGCTGGCGCTGCGCAAGCGCATGGTCTCGCGGTCGAAGCGGACGGTCGGCTGCGCGCCGACGGTGAGGCCGAGGCCGAGAACGAGGGCGAGCGGGCGCATCCCGCGAGTTGTAGCCGGGGCCGCTGCTACGGACACCTGCGCAGGCGGCAGGCTCGCCTCGCCGGTGCCGTCCGCATTCCGTGCAGCGCGGCCCCGGAGCGTGCGCAACCGAGGCACGTGGCAGCGAGACCTGCCCTTGGCACGGCCGTTGCCAATGGGCTCTCGTCGCGCCGGTGATAGCGGCGCGACGAACACGAAACCTACCGACTCCATCTCCCCACGATCATGAACAAGCTGTTCCTCGTCCTCCCCCTCCTCGCCGCCAACGCCTTCGCCCAGACGACCTACCGCATCGTCGGTGACATCGACAGCATCCAGGGCACCAACCTGTTCGAGCTCGACTGCACCCGCATCCGGCTGGTCAGCAACAGCGTCAACCTGCAGGCCCTGCACGACGCCAGCCGTCAGCAGGACATCGAGTACGACATGCAGGTCACCGACGTCAGCTCCGGTGGGCTGACCATCCTCAACGTGCTCTCGGCCACCGCCGTGCCCGAGCAGTTCAACATGGGCAACCTGCGCTTCGGGCGGACCGAGACCTGGGACCTCTTCGGCACCGTCGGCTCGGCCTACCAGACCTGGCTCACGACGCGCAACGCCACGACCTTCCTGCCGCTGCCGGCGTTCGGCAACGCCTGGTTCATGGGCCCGACCGGGGTGCCGGTGTTCCAGGGAGTCATGAACCAGTCGTTCATCCAGTGGGGCTTCCAGATGCCGACGATCCCGGCGCTGGTCGGCGTCGAGTTCAGCGCGCAGACCATCCTGGTCAGCCCGAGCAACGTGGTGTCGCTCACCAACCCCGACTGCCGGGTGGTGCGCAACAACTGAGCGCAACGGCGCCGCTGCGCCGAATCGTCCCGCACTCCTGACGCTAGTGCGCCGGGGCGGTGACGGTGAGCGTGGCGCGCCTTCCCGCCGGGATCGTGCGCTCGACCTCGAAGCTGGCCTTCGGGTGCGCGACGCGCAGGCGCACGGCGCCGGGTGGCAGGGCTCCCAGCGCCACCTCGACGCCGCCGACGGCACCCAGGAGCTGCGTCGGCAGCCACGGACCGTCGCCGATCTTGACACCGATGGTGGCGCCGAGGAGCGGCTTGCCCTCGGCGTCCTCGACGCGCAGCGCCACGTCGGTGCCTTGCTGCAAGGTGAGCTCGAAGTCGATCTCGCCGCCGGTCGCCGCGTGGCGCAGCTCGCTGATCCCCGGCGCCAGGGTGGAGACGCGCGCCACCGCGCGGACCTCGCCGTCGGGTAGGCCTGCCAGGTCGGCGCGGCCGTCCCGGTCGGTGAAGGCGATCGGCAGAGTCGCCGCCGGTTGGCCGTCCGCGTCGAGGATCAAGATCATCGCGTGCGGCACCGGAGCGCCGAGCGCGTCGCGCACCGTGACTCCCACGCGCGCGCCACGCCGGGCGCTGAGCACGAGATCCTCGCGCTGCTCGCCCGCCGCCAAGCGCAGCCCATCGAGGCGGCCGCTGCTGCGGTCGGGGCTGGCACTCAGGCGCTCGTCCGCCACCACGTTGTAGGTGCCGGCGGCGAGCCCGCGGAAGCGGAAGCGTCCGGCGGCGTCGGTGAGCGCGAAGCCGATCTCGCTGGCCTCGCTGGCGATGGTGTCGGCCTTGCGGGCGTGCACCGAGGCGCCGGCGATGGGCTCGCCGCTGGCGGCGTCGACCACGCGCCCGGCGATCGTGCCGCCGGGCAGGCGCATGGTGAATCGTTGCTGGCCCGCATCGCCGGCCACGGTCGTGGTCTGTGCGTCGCCGAGCGCCGCGAAGCCGAGGCCAGCGCGCACCTGCAGGCGGACGGGGCCGGGCGGCAGACCGGTGATCTCGGCCGTGCCCGCCTCGATCGACGCCAGGCGACCGGCCTCGCTCTGGCCGCGCACTTCGAGGAGGCCCGATGCCAGAGGCTCGTCGCCGACCTGCACGTCGACGAGGAGGGTGTGGCCCGCGGTCTCGAGGTCGGTGGCGTCGAGTTCGATCGTCGTCGTCTCGCCCTTGCGCACCTGGCACTGGCCCTGCACCAGCTTGTTCATGATGCCCTTGAACAGCGCACCGATGTCGGGGCGGTCGCTGTCGAGCATGCTCGACTCCATCGCCGCGGTGAACGCGCGCGTGTTCATCGCCTGCACCTTGTAGGAACCCGGTGCAAGGTCGTCGATGCGGAAGCTGCCGTCGGCGGCCAGCGCTGCCGACGCCGGCGATGCCGCGCCGCGCAACTCGCCGGCGTACACGTCCCAGTCGCCGAGACGCGCGCCGGGTGCGAGGAGGAGCTTGCCGGCGATGCTGCCGCCGTGGTCGAGGGTGAGGACGACGTCGTCGGCGCCACGTCCGGCCTCCACCTCGATGCGCGCGGAATCGCTGTCGGCGAAGCCGGCACGGCTGGCGCGCAGCCGCAGCCGGCCGGGCGTCACGTCGTCGAGCCGGAAGCGTCCGTCGATGTCGGTCGTGGTGTGGTCGGTCGTGGCGCCGCTCATCACCGCGAAGATCGCCTGGTCCATGATGCCGCCGCGCTTGACCTGCACGCGCGCACCCGGCACTCCGTTCCCGGCCTCGTCGACGACGCGTCCGGCGATGAACGAACTCGCCGCCAGCGCGATGTCGCCCACGTCCTGCTCGCTTCCCGGCTCGCTCTGCAGCGCCGTCGTCGCCCGGCCGTAGCCGGGCGCGGTCACGCGCAACGACTGGCGACCGGGCGAAACGCGCAGGCGGAAGCGTCCGTCCTCGCTGGCGCGGGCGCGCTGGCTGGCGACGACCTGCTCCATGCCCATGAACATCGACGTCACCACTTCGAGGTCGAACGTCGCGACCGCGGCGGCGGAGTCGGCGTCGACGATGCGGCCGGTCACGGTGGCCAGGCGCGGCAGGACGATGCGCGCATCCTCGCTGCCGGCGCGCACCTTGGACTCGGTCTTCGGCGCGTGGTCGGTCTCCTGGGCGACCAGCGTCACCGTCTCGTCGGGGCGAAGCCCCGGCAGGCGGAACCTGCCGTCGGCGTCGCTGACGCATCGCGAGTTGGCCGCCGCCTGTGCCAGCACCTGCGGGTTGGTCATGCCGCTGACGTCACCGATGACCGGCACGTCGAGGACCGGCATGGCGGCGATGCGGGCGCCGGCGATCGGTTGGCCGAGGTCGTCCTCGACGCGCCCCGCGACCGCGACTCCCGCTTCCAGGTGGAAGGTCGCTTGCTGGCTGCCGGGTGCGAGTTCGCGTGCCTCGCGCAGGTTGGGAAAGCCGTACGCCTCGATCTCGATGCGGTTGCCGCCGGGCACGATGCCGCGCACGCGGGCCTGACCGTCGCCGTCGGTTCGGGCGTGCCGCGACGTCGTCGCCCGGCCAGTGAACGCCCCATCGGTCGTGCTGACGCGCACGCTCGCGCCGGCGAGCGCCTGGCCGTCGGCGTCGTGCACCTCGGCCAGTAGGGTGGTGGTCGCCTGCGCGTGGATGGTCACCTCGCGCGTCTCGCCCGGCGCCAGGCCGAAGGCCGGGCTCTTGCCCAGGCGATCGAGCTCCGGATCGGAGTCGCCTTCGCCGGACAGTTGGGCGTGCACGAACGCGCTCGGCGTCGGGGCGACGCCGCGCAAGGCGAACCGGCCGTCGGCCTGGGGGTGGGTCGCTGGCCGCATGCTGCCGGCGAGTTGTGCCGCGAACAGGGACGGGTCGCGCGCCGGTGCCATCATGTCGAACTCGGCGACCAGTCTGACCTCGACCCGCGCTGCGTCGGCGAAGCCGAACAGACGCCCGACCACCAGGGCGCCGAGCATCGGGCGCAGCGTGCCGACGTCGATCTCGGTCCGCTCGCCCGCCGCCGGGATCCTGACCGGTGTCGGCAAGAGGTAGTGATCGTGTTCGAGTACGAGCGCCAGGTCGTCGGACTCGCTCATGCCGCGCGCGGCGATCTCGAACTGGCCGCCTGCACCGACCTCGGCGCGGCCGAACTCGCGCGCGTTGCGATCCAGCGGCAGGATGCCGCCGTACGACGAGCCGAACGGGCTCTGGGCGAGGTCGGCGTTGCCGGCGAAGCGCCGCTGGACCACGCGAACCACCGCGTTTGCCAGGGGCAGGCGCGGGTCGGCAGCGATGCTGCCGCGCACGTGCAACACGGTCCGCAGGTCGGCGACGGGCTCGCGGGCGGCAGTCGCCGACTCGAGGTCGCTCGTCGCGGTGGCGGTGAGCGCGTCCGCGGGCGCGTCCGCAGTCAGGCTTGCCGCCGGCGCCGCCGGATCTCGGGCGTCGGCCGTCGTTGCGTCCGGGCCCGAAGGCGAGGAGCGGAACAGGAAATAGGTCGCGATCGCGGCGGCGAGGACGAGCGACAGGGGGAGCGCGCGGTTCATGGGCGGTTCGGTTCGGTGGGCCGAGCGGACCCCGGCTCGGCTGTCCGAGGCCCGGGTGCGGGCGCCGGCTCGGAGAATTCACCGTGGTCTTGCGCGCGCAGCCCGAGGGTCCGCGGCACCTGGGGCACATTGTCCCACGCGGCGACCGAGGTCGATACCCGCATCCTGGCGGCGACGCGATCGAGCCTGCGGCCTCGCCATGGGCTGCGATTGTGGGCTGCAAGTGCCGCGAATCCTCGGCCGCGCACCCAGCGTCCAGCGGTGGAGTCCGTCTCCCGGCGCAAAGGCTGGCGCGACGGCCTCCGACCTCTGCGTCCTCCACCCGGCCCTTCCGCGGTGGAGCGTGGCTCCATCCGCTGCGAGGCTGGCACCTTTTTTCGGCCCAGGGCGTGACTCCGCACGGGCTTGCCAGGTGCACGCCTTGGGTTATGACTCGCGGCATGGTCGCGCTGCGCAAGCTCTACACCCCACAGGAAGCGAATCGAGCGCTGCCGTTGGTCCGTGCGATCGCGCGTGACGTGCGCGACACCGCCGTTCGCATCCGCGCCATCTGGGGGGAGCTGCAGGCGACCGATGGCGCCTCGGCCTCGCGGCGCGAAGAGTTGGGCAGTCAGCTCGACGACGAGCGCGCGCGCCTGCAGGCGCTGACGCGCGAGCTCGAGGAACTCGGTGTCGAGCTGAAGGACCCGATGGTGGGCCTGCTCGACTTCCGGGCGCGGCGGGGCGGTGGTGAGGTCTACCTGTGCTGGCGCCTCGGTGAGGAGCGCGTCGAGTTCTGGCACGAGTGTGACGCCGGTTTTGCCGGACGCCAGCCGATCGACACGTTCTGATTTCCACCCGTGCGCGGCCGCAGGCTGCGATGGGGGCTTGGCCGACTGTTGCGGTCGCGGCAGATGGACGGCGCTCGCGGCGGCCGTTGGGAAAGGTCGATCGGAAAGTACGCCGCATCGCGAGCGTTCGCCCCCGAGGCACGCATTCCCGGCCCCACGTCTGCTGTCGCGTTGCTCGCGCCGCCGGCCGTGGGCTAGCATGCATGGCCCGCCGCACGGTGCCGGACGTGCCGGCGCCCCACCTCCGTCCCCACACAGCAAGCGTCATGGGTCGTCCCGTCATCGTTTCTGCGGTCCGCACTCCGGTCGGCAAGTTCCAAGGCGGCCTCGCCTCCTTCCGCAGCACGCAACTCGGTGCGATCGCCGTCCGGGAGGCGCTGGCCCGGTCGGGGGTGGCCGCCGATGCGGTCGAGGAGGTGCTCATGGGCTGCGTGTTGCAGGCCGGGCTCGGCCAGAATCCGGCCCGCCAGGCGCTGCGTGGTGCCGGCATTCCGGATGCGGTCGGCGCGGTCACCATCAACAAGGTGTGCGGCAGCGGCCTCAAGTCGGTGATGCTCGCGGCTCAAGCGATCAAGGCCGGTGACCTCAGAGTGGCGGTCGCCGGCGGCATGGAGTCGATGAGCAACGTTCCCTACTACCTGCCGACGGCGCGCAGCGGCGCCCGCCTGGGGCACACCCAGATGCAGGACGGCATGATTCAGGACGGGCTGTGGGACGTCTACAAGGACTTCCACATGGGCAACACCGCCGAGCTGGTAGTGGACAAGTACGGCCTGACGCGCGCGGAGCAGGACAGCTACGCGGTCGACAGCCACCGCAAGGCCGTGGCGGCGCAGAGCGGCGGCAAGTTCACGCGCGAGATCGTCGGCGTCGAGGTCAAGGGCAAGAAGGGCGACGTCACCGTCGTCGACCAGGACGAGGGGCCGCGTGCCGACTGCACGCTCGAAGCCCTGGCCAAGCTGAAGCCGGCGTTCAAGGCGGGCGGCACCGTCACCGCCGGCAACGCCAGCTCGATCAACGACGGCGCCGCGGCCTGCGTGGTCGTCGACGAGGACTACGCCAAGGCCAACGGCCTGAAGCCGATGGCGCGCATCCTCGGCTACGCGACCGGTGGCATGGCGCCCGAGTGGGTGATGATGGCGCCGTTGGTCGCGGTGCAGAAGCTCTGCACGCTGCTGTCGTGCAAGCCTGGCGACTTCGACCTCGTCGAGCTGAACGAGGCCTTCGCGGCGCAGTGCGTGGCGCTGCAGCGCGAGCTGGAGCTCGATCCGGCCAAGCTCAACGTGCATGGCGGCGCCATCGCCCTGGGCCATCCGATCGGCGCCTCGGGGGCGCGCGTGCTGACCACGCTCCTGCACGCGCTGGACGACCGAGGCCTGTCGCGCGGGCTGGCGGGCTTGTGTCTTGGCGGTGGCAACGCCGTCGTCATGGCCGTAGAGAGGATCTGATCGTGACCGAGCAACTCCCCAAGAAGGTCGCCGTGGTCGGCGCGGGCACCATGGGCAACGGCATCGCTCAGGCGTTTGCCAGCGTCGGCGTCGGCGTCAGCCTCATCGACGTCAAGGACGAGTTCGTGCAGCGCGGGCTCGGTGCCGTGCAGGCCAGCCTGGCGCGCTTCGTCAAGAAGGGCACGTTGGCGCAAGCCGACGCCGATGCCGTCGCCGGCCGCATCCAGGGCGCTACGGCGATGGACGCGGCGGCGGACGCGCAGCTGGTGATCGAGGCGGTGAGCGAGAGCGAGGAGCTCAAGCGCCGGGTGTTCGGGCAGCTCGACAGCGTGTGCGCCGCGACGACGATCCTCGCCTCCAACACGTCGTCGATCTCGATCACCAGGATCGGCGCGGCCACCAAACGCGCGCCACAGGTGATCGGCATGCACTTCATGAACCCGGTGCCGCTCATGAAGCTGGTGGAGGTCGTCCGCGGCCAGGACACCAGCGATGCCACGACCGAGCTCGTGGTCGGCTGGGCGAAGGCGATGGGCAAGGTGCCGGTGCCGGCGCAGGACTATCCCGGCTTCATCAGCAACCGAGTGCTGATGCCCATGATCAACGAGGCGGTGTTCTGCCTGATGGAGGGTGTGTCCAGCCGCGAGGGCATCGACGAGATCATGAAGCTGGGCATGAATCATCCGATGGGCCCGTTGCAGCTCGCCGACTTCATCGGGCTGGATGTGTGTCTGAGCATCCTCGACGTCCTCAAGGACGGGCTCGGCGACGACAAGTATCGCGCATGTCCGCTGCTGCGCCGCATGGTGGCGGCTGGCCACCTCGGCAAGAAGACGGGCAAGGGCTTCTACGACTACAAGACGTCATGACAGAGACGCAGGTGAACACGGCGACGTCGCAGGTCGTCGACTTCGACCTCTCCGGCGAGCTGCGGACATTCCAGGCGGACGTGCAGGCCTTCGTGCGTGACACCGACCTGGCGCGCCGCGCTCCCGAGTACGACACCGGGCGCGTGTTTCCGCAGGCGCCGCTGCAAGAGGCGCGCAAGCGCGGTCTGCTCGGAGTCACGACCCCCAAGAAGTACGGTGGCTCCGGCCTCGGCAACGTCGCCAGCTGCGTGATGCTCGAAGAGATCAACGCTGCCTGCGCATCGACGGGGGTGACGATCTCCGTGCACAACTCGCTGGTGTGCTCGCCGCTGGCCAAGTGGGGCACCGAGGAGCAGAAGGCGAAGTACTTCGCCAAGCTCGTCGGCGGCGACTGGCTGGGCGCCTACTGCCTGTCGGAGGCGTTCTCCGGGTCCGACGCGGCGGCGCTGCGCTGCGAGGCCAAGCGCGACGGCGACCACTACGTGCTCGACGGTGCCAAGCTGTGGATCACCACGGGCACCGAGGCGCAGTTCTTCGTTGTCTTCGCCCGCACCGGCCCCGACCGGGTCAAGGGCATCTCGGCCTTCCTGGTCGAGGCCGACTACCCCGGAGTGAGCGTCGGCAAGAAGGAGCGCAAGCTCGGCATCCGCGGCTCGCCGACCACCGAGATCGTGCTGGAGAACGTGCGAGTGCCGGCCGCCAACCTGCTCGGTGAGGAAGGCAAGGGCTTCAGCATCGCGCTCGACACGCTGGACGGCGGTCGCCTCGGGATCGCCTCGCAGTCGCTGGGCATCACCCGTGCCTGCCGCGACCTGATCGCCGACACGCTGCGTCTGCAGGTGGATGCCAAGGGGCGATCGACGGCGTCGCAGGCCGCGCAGTACCAGTTGGCGGACATCGCCGCCGAGCTCGATGCGTTCCGCATGCTCACCTGGCGCGCGGCGGTGCTGCGCGACCGCGGCGAGCGATGCAGTACCGAGGCTGCCATGGCCAAGCTGTCGGCGAGCCGGCTGGCGAACCGCGCGGCGCGTGCGGCCGTGTCGATCCTCGGCGCCGACGGTGCGAGCGGTGCCACCGCGGCCGAGCGCCTGCTGCGCGATGCGCGCATCACCGAGATCTACGAGGGCGCCACCGACATCCAGCGGCTGGTCATCGCTCGAGGACTGCTCGGATGACGGAGCCGCCCGTCGCAGGTCCGAGCGCTGCTCCGCAGGGGTATCCGCTCTACCCGACGCAACCGAGCGAGGGGCGGCCGGTCTCGTTCTACCTCGCCATCTTCCTGGCGATGCTGCTCGTGCTCTCGGTCGGTCTCAACGTGGTGCTCCTGGTGGTCGGCGTGGTGCGCTCGGCCGCGGGCGGGTTGGGCGACCTGTCCGACTCCAGCTTCGAGGTGGTGACCGTGGGCGGCGATCGTGCGGCGCGCGACCGCATCCTGCGCCTGCCGATCGAGGGCGCGATCGCCGAGTCGGCGACGCCGCTCATCGGCGCGGCCGGGGGCTCCGTCACGCGGGTCGAGCGTGCCCTGCGCCTGGCTCGGCGCGACGAGTCGATCAAGGGGGTCCTGCTGTTCGTCAATTCGCCGGGCGGTGGTGTCACCGACTCCGACCAGATCTATCGCGAGATCCGCCGGTTTCGTAGCGACACCCATAAGCCTGTGGTGGCGTTGTTCGGCGACATGGCTGCCAGCGGCGGCTACTACGTCGCCTGCGCCTGCGAGCACATCCTGGCCCAACCGACGACGATCACCGGCAGCATCGGCGTGATCCTGAGCCAGTGGAACTTCGCCGAGGCGGCCAAGAAGGTGGGCGTGCAGCAGGTCGACATCGTTTCGGAGCGCACGCCGTACAAGGCGATGCTGTCGCCGGCCAAGCCGGTCGACGAGAACGAGGTCGCCATCGCGCGCAGCATCGTCGACGAGATGTACGACCGCTTCGTCGACGTCGTGACGGAGGGGCGCGATGCCCTCGACCGCGGCCGCGTCGAGGCGCTCGCCGACGGGCGGATCTACTCGGCATCGCAGGCGCGCGCCGCCGGGCTGGTGGATGGCATCGGCACCGAGGAGGATGCCATCGCCTTGCTCAAGACGCGCGCCAAGATCGACGAGGCCAAGATCGTCGAGCAGCGACGCCGGCTCGGGTTCTTCGACTTGCTGACCGGCGCGCGTGCGCCGGCGACGCCGCCGACGTTGGATCGGGCTCTGGCCGCGCTGCTGCAAGGCAGCACGGGCCCGCGCCTGCTGTACTTCTGGCCGGGTGGCCGCTAGAGAGAGTGATGCACAACTTCGAGCTCACCGAAGAGCAGCAGATGGTCCTCGAGACCGTCGGCAAGTTCGTCCAAGACGTGGCCGAGCCGAAGGCCCTCGAGCACGACGAGCATGGCCGGTTCGTGCGGCCCCAGTTCGACCAACTCGCCGAACTCGGCATGCTCGGGCTGCCGGTCGCCGAAGACGCTGGTGGCGCCGGCATGGGCTTCGTGGCCACGGTGGTGGCACTCGAGACCGTGGCCGGGGCGTGCGGCTCGACGGCTCGGTTGCTCGCCGTGCAAGCGGGCGTGTGTGCGTCGGCGCTGTCGGGTCTCGCTCCGGGAGCCGAGCTGCTCGGCGAGTTGGCTTCGGGCAGCCGTCTCGCCAGCTGGATCGGGCCGGAGAGTGGAGTGCAGGCGACGGGTACGGGCGACAGCGTGAAGCTGCAGGGGAAGGCACCTCTGGTGACCGCGGCCACCGAGGCCGACGTGTTCGTCGTCGCGGCGATGGCCGACGGCGAGGCCGTGCTGGCGACGGTGCCGCGCGCGGCGGTGCGCACCGCGGCGGTGCCGGCGCTTGGGCTGCGTGCCGCCGCGCCCGGCTGCGTCGAGATGGCGGCAGCCGACGCGACGGTCGTCGCACGAGGTGCCGACGCCGAAGCCGCCTGGGCGCGTGCGCGCGTCGCTGCCGCCGTGGCGACTGCCGCCATCGCCTGTGGCCTCAACGCCGCCTCCCTGCGCCTGACGACGCGGCACGCCGGCGAGCGCATCGCGTTCGGCAAGCCGCTGGCAGCGCAACCGGCCGTCGCCCACAAGCTCGTCGAGATGCGCCGCCGCCTGCACGCTGCCCGGCACGCGACCTACCACGCGGCTCGGTTGCTGGACGCCGGCGTCGACGCGACGGAGGCGGCTTGGCTCGCCAAGATCGAAGCCATCGAAGGCGCGGTGTTGGCCGCCGACGAAGGGATCCAGATCCATGGCGGCTACGGCTACGTCGTCGAATACCACGTCGAGCGCCACTACCGCGACGCCAAGACTCTCGAGGTCCTCGAAGACGGGTTGGAGACGTTGCGCGACCGTTTGGTGGCTCCGGCCTAGGCGCGGGTCGCACCGACTCGAACGAGCTGACGGCTCGGCCGCGGCGCTTGCCGTGACGCGGACTCCCAGACGCAGCCGTCGCCGACCCATGCGACGCCGGTAGGCGCTCGCCATCCCATCGACCGCGCGCGAGTCCGCTGATTCCAGGCAAGGGGTCGGCGTGCGAATGCCGATACCCGATCTGGCGCGTGACGCGCCCGAACGCGATCGAAGGTTGGCTCATGGACCAGATGCTCCTCGGCGAGATCCTGCTCAACTTCCGCCTCATCGAGCGGACGGATCTCGACCGCTGTATCGACCTGCAACAGCGTCTCGACCCGCAGCCGCAGCTCGGTTCCATCCTCGTGCAGCAGGGGCTCATCGACGAGCGCGTGCTGGCGACGGTGCTGTCGGTGCAGCGTGACGAACTGGGCGCTGGGTTGTTCGACGACAACCGTTCCAAGCACGACGTCGCCCGAACGCTGGAGAAGGCGTCGATCGACGACTTCCTGGCGGCGGCGCAGCGCCTGCACGCCTCCGACCTCTACCTGTCTTCGGGGCGGCGGCCGGCGGTGCGACGCAACGGCGTGGTCTCGGACCTGCCGGCCGGCGTGCTCAAGTTCGAGCGCTGCCGCGATCTCCTGTTCGGGCTGCTGTCGCCGGCCCAGATCGCGACCTACGAGCGCGAGCGTCACGTCGACCTGCGCGTGAAGACGCCGCGCGGCCGGTTCCGGCTCAACGTGTTCCGCCACTACGACGGCATCGCCGGTGCCTTCCGCGTCCTGCAAGACCAGGTGCCGACCTTCGAGTCGCTGGGCCTGCCGGACGTGATGCGCGAGGTCGCCGACATGAAGACCGGCCTGGTCCTGGTCACGGGCGCCACCGGTTCGGGCAAGACGTCGACTCTGTCGGCGATCATCGACCTGATCAACAACACGCGCAAGCTGCACGTGATCACGCTCGAGGACCCCATCGAGCACATCTTCAAGAGCAACCTCTCGCTGGTGTCGCAGCGGGAGATCGCGACAACCACGACGTCCTACGCCGACGCGTTGCGCTCGGCCCTGCGCGAGGATCCCGACGTCGTCGTCGTGGGCGAGCTGCGCGACCCGCAGACGGTGGCGACCGCGCTCACCGCTGCCGAGACCGGGCACCTGGTGCTCGGAACGCTGCACACCAGCACCGCCTGCAGCACCGTGGTGCGGGTGATCGACCAGTTCCCGGCGCAGCGGCGCGCGCACGTGCGCACGATGATGTCCAGCGTGCTGCGCGCGGTGATCTGCCAGGAGCTCATCCCCAGCATCGACGGCGAACAGATGCACTTGGCTGCCGAAGTCCTGATGGTCACGCCCGCGGTGTCCAACCTGATCCGCGAAGGGCGCGAGTGGCAGATCCCCAACGTGATGCAGATGAACCGCACGCAGGGCATGCGCCTCATGGACGAGAGTCTGGCCGAGCTGGTGCGCGGCAAGAAAATCTCCGTCGACCAGGCGCTGCTGCGCGCCACCGACAAGTCCCGTTTCACCGTTCCCGTCTGAGCAACGTCATGGCGCAGATCGACATCCTGTTGGAACGCATGGAGGCGCTACAGGCCTCCGACCTGCATCTCAAGGTGGAGACGCGGCCTCGCTATCGCGTGCACGGCTCGCTGGAAGAGGCGGCCGACCTGCCGGTCCTCAGCCGCGAGATGCTCGAGCGCATGACCAACGAGATCCTGGGCGAGGAGCAGCTGCAGGTGCTCGAGAAGGAGCACTCGCTGGACTTCGCCTACGGCTCGGGTCGGCTGGGGCGCTTCCGCTGCAACTACTTCACCGATCACTGGGGACGGGCGGCGGTGTTCCGCCGTATCCCGGCGCGGGTGCCCACCCTGGCCGAGCTGGGCCTACCCAAGCAGGTGGAGCGCTTCGCGCACCTCAAGCGCGGCTTGGTCCTGGTCACCGGCGCCACCGGCGCCGGCAAGTCGTCGACGCTCGCGGCGCTCGTCGACGTGATCAACAGCAACTACCGCAAGCACATCATCACGCTCGAGGATCCGATCGAGTACTTGCACCCGATCAAGCGCTCGATCATCCATCAGCGCGGTGTGCACTACGACATCCACGACTTCGGCTCGGGCATCCACGCCGCTCTGCGCGAGTCGCCCGACGTGCTCGTCGTCGGCGAGATGCGCGACCTGGACAGCATCCGCCAGGCGTTGACCGCCGCCGAGATCGGTGTCCTCGTGTTCGGTACGCTGCACACCAACAGCGCTGCCGGCTCCGTCGACCGCATCGTCGACGTGTTCCCGCCGGAAGAGCAGGCGCAGGTGCGGGTGCAGTTGGCGCAGAGCCTCGCCGGCGTGGTGTCGCAGGTGCTGCTGCGGCGCCGATTGGGATCGGGGCGCGTGCCGGCGGCCGAGGTCCTGGTGGCGAACACCGCGGTCGCCAACATCGTGCGTGAGGGGCGGACGCAGGACCTCCTCAGCGTGCTGCAGGGTGGCAAGGGCCACGGCATGCAGACCATGGACGATGCGCTCGAGCAGCTGGTGCAACAGGGTACGGTGGAGACGAACGAGGCCGCTCTGCACGCGCACAACAAGGCGCGGTTCGAGCGCCTGCTGGGACACGAGGGCAGCGGCGTGCGCCGGCGGCTCACGCCGCGCTGATCGCCGGATCCGTGCCGAATGGCGCGCGCGGGGAGGGCGTGCCGGCGAGCGACCGACCCTCTCATCCCGTCCGAGCCATGTTGCTGGCGATCGCGTTCGCGATCGCGAGCCTTCGGCTCGAGCCCGTGAGAGTGACGAGCGTACGGGCTCGAGCATGTTGCTGGCGATCGCGTTCGCGATCGCGAGCCTTCGGCTTCCATGAGAGGGCCGTGGCCGTCAAGTAGCTGTCATTCGAGAGATCATCCTCCTCCCGGGCCTCTGGCGCTTGAACCAGAACCACGGCAACGTCGGACCTCGCACGCTTCCATTCGCACTCTGTAAGGCTCTGATCGAGCCAGGTGCACTGTGAGATCCGTCCGATCTGGCGCTGCTATCTCAGCGACGACCTCGAGGGTCGAACCGAAAGCGCAGTCGCCGGATCGGGCGGTGAGTCCTTGGTTGCCGAGGCTCAGGCTGTTGACCAGATCCTCGGTGTGGATTCGGGGAAAGAGCGAAGGGTCAGACCGGCGCGCTGGCGTCAGTCTGGTCCCGTAGTTTGGCCTGGTAGAGTGGGTCGTAGTCAGCGCCCGTCACCCACAGCCTGTGCATCAGCACGGCAAGTTTGCGAGCGACGGCGGTGATCGCTCTCTTCTTCGCCGACTTGCCACCTCGCGCCGCGATCTGCAGGCCGAAGCGCCGCAGGTCGCAGTCGTTGCCGAACGATCCGAGGATGCGCTGCGCCCCCTGGGTCAGGAGGCGCCTCATCCGACCGTCCCCAGCCTTGCTGATTCGCAGCTGAGGAGAACTGTCGCCCGAGGAGTGACTGCGCGGGCACAGCCCGAGCCAGGAGCCCACCTGTCGACTGCTGGCGAACCGCTTGGGATCCTCGATCGACAGCACGAACGCAACCGAGATCACCGGGCCGACGCCATCGATCTGCTGCATGCGTGCGACCTCGGGGTAATGCTCGGCCGCGAGCCTCGCGAGCAGTTGGTCGTAGGCGCGGATGCCCTTCGCGAGATGATGGATCGTCGCCAGCACCGGATCCAGCGCCGGCTTCAGGGTCTCTGGGATCAACGGCGTGACCTTGGCGACGAAGCCGTCCGTCGAGGCACTGGGCAACGTCAGCCCGAACGCTTTGCAGATCCCGCGCGTCTGCTGCACCGCCATCGTGCGCATGCGCACCAGCAGGTCGCGGGCACGCACGATGGACAGGTGCGACTGCGCGACCTCGCCACGGTGGTGCACAGAGCCGAGCAACTCCGGCATGCCAGCGCACATGCGCGCCAGCATCTCGGCGTCACGACGGTCGGTCTTCCGCGGATCCTTCGACAGCAGTTCGACCCGGCGAGGGTTCGCAACCTGAACCTCGTGCCCGAGTCTACGGATCGCACGCGACATCCAGGGCGACTGCGAGCCAGCCTCGAGGACCACCTTGCAGCCCGGGTACGCACGAAGCGCGTCGGCGAGGCCTTCGGAGGTCGTGGGGAACGAGGCGCGGCCGATCACCTTGCGGTCGGCGAGAGCGCACAGGTGGGTGCGGCGGTCGCCAACGTCGAGGGCGATGGTCTGCTGGGATGGGGACGCGGACAAGGTAGAGTGAGTCATGGGTCGGTCGAGCTCCTATTCTGCAGCCGCGATTCGTCGCGAACTGCGTGAGCCGGCTGGCCCTCTCATCTCATCTCAGCCGAACTGCTTGGCGACGAAATCCCAGTTCACCAGGCCCCACCAGCTCTCGACGTACTTCTTGCGGTCGTTGCGGTAGTCGACGTAGTAGGCGTGCTCCCAGACGTCGCAGGTCAGGAGGCACTTGTCGCCGGTGCGCAGCGGCGTGTCGGCGTTGCCGGTGGTCGCGATCTCGACGGCGCCGCTGGGCTTCTTGACCAGCCATGCCCAACCGGAGCCGAATTGGGCGAGCGCGGCGTTGGTGAACTTCTCTTGGAACGCCGACATCGAGCCGAAGGCCTTGTCGATCGCCTGGGCCACGCCGCCTTGCGCCTTCGGTTTGTCGGGCGACATGCAGTTCCAGTAGAAGGTGTGGTTCCACACCTGGGCGGCATTGTTGAAGACGGGGCCGGTTGCCGTCTTGATCAGTTCCTCGAGCGACTTGCCGAGCAGGTTTTGCGCTTCGGCCAGCTCGTTGAGCTTGTTGACGTAGGCGCGGTGGTGCTTGCCGTGGTGGAAGGAGATGGTTTCGGCGGAGATGACCGGCGCCAACGCCTTGTCCGAGTAGGGAAGTGCAGGAAGTTCGAAGACCATGTCGGCATCGTGGGCCGCCGAGGTTCTGGACGCAAGGTCGGGGTTCGCGCCTCCCGGACGTCGGCTCAGCGTCGATCGGTCGGCGGTGGGCTCGCGTCGTTCCAGTGTGCGTCCAAGAATGAACGCACCTTGGCGAGCACGGCGTCGTCCGCCAGCCAGTCGGCGTGGCCGCGGCCGTCGAGTTCGAGCAACGCGGCGCGCGGCCCCAGCGTTCGGGCGAGGCGCCGTCCCGCCTCGATCGGTACGGCGTCGTCCTCGGTGCCGTGGACGAGCATGGTGTCGACCCGAGTGGCCTGGGCGAACGCGGTCGTGTCGTACTCGTCGGCGAAGGACCACGGCGCCCACCATGCGTCGGCGGTCACCAGGATTCGATCGTACGGAGAGAGGAGCACGAGCGACGCCGGCGGCGTGCCGCGCGCCTGTAGGTGCGCGGCCAGGCGCAGCGCCAGCTCGGTGCCCAGCGAGAACGCGACGATGTGCAGGCGCTCGGGCACGGCCCCGAACTCGTCCTGTAGGCGTTGCCAGAGAAGGTCGCTGTCAGCGCGCAGCGCCACGGCGTCGGGGGTTCCCGTCGAACCGTCGAACCCGCGGTAGGCCCACACCGCCAGGCCGCAGTCGTGGCCGGCGGCGAGGCGTTGGAGGAGCGCTCGGCCGCCGGACAAGAGCTCGCTGCCGTTTCCCGGCAGCAAGAACAACCAGGGGGCGTGCGGATCCTCCGGTCGCCGGACGAGCCCCCGCAGCGTGACACCCGGCGCGGCCTGGGCCTCGTCGGTGCGGAAGCTCGAGCCCTCGGCGAGACGTCGGTACGCGTCTACGCTCAGGGTCGAAGGGCGATAGCGAAAGCGGTGCCGGTTGCGGTAGCCGATGAACGCGAGCGCCAGGAGCAGGCCGCCCGTGAGCACCAGGAGGAGCTTCGTCATCGTGCTCGACTCTACGTACCGCGGTTTCCAGCCGACCGATGGGAAACGCGTTTCGCAAATGCGTAGAGCCTCCCGGCCGGTCTCGAACTGGACCTGCGGCATTCAGCGGGCGGCAAGTGGTGCGAAACCAGACAGCCTGTAAGGTCTGGGCATCACCTCCTCCGCGTCGGGCGCCAGGCTGTCAAGGTCGGCGGCCCGCGGCACCGAATTAGGCTTGGCACGCCATTCCCGCGTCGCGACCCCGCGGGCGGAGACCGGTGTCTAGAATGCACTTGCGCGCACCATGAGTTCCACTCCGCTGAGCTGTTACATCGTTGGCGCCGACACGTTGCTGCTGCAGTGTGCCGAGATCTGGAAGGACGCCGGGCACCAACTCCGCGGCGTCATCACCGCCGAGCCGAGATTGGTCGAGTGGTGCCGTCAGAACGACGTGCGCGTGGTCGCTCCCGGTCCTGACCTGGCGACGCGCCTGCGCCAGGAGCCCGAGTTCGACTACTTGCTGGCGATCACGCACCTCGAGCTCCTGGCCGACGACGTGCTGAAGGTGCCGAAGCGTGGCGCGATCAACTTCCACGACGGTCCGTTGCCGCGCTACGCGGGTCTCAACGCCACCTCGTGGGCGCTGATGGCGGGGGAGACCGCGTACGCGATCACTTGGCACTCGATCACCGGCGCGGTGGACACCGGCGACATCCTGCTGCAGGCCCCCGTCGCGATCGAGCCCGACGACACCGCGCTCACCCTCAACGCGCGCTGCTTCGAGGTGGCGATGTCGACGTTCAAGGACCTCGTGACGCAGCTCGCGGCGGGCACCGTCGCGCCGCAAGCGCAAGACCGCGGGGCGCGCACCTACTTCGGTCGCCACAAACGCCCACCTCGCTCGGGCGTGATCGACTGGTCGGCCTCGGCCAGCGAGATCGCCGCCGTGGCGCGCGCCCTCGACTTCGGCGGCTACCGCAATCCGCTGCTGCGACTCAAGGCGCGCGTCGGCGACGACGCCGTCCTGATCGGCAGAGCGCGCCCGGTGGAGTCGGCCGTGTCCGGTGCGCCGGGCACGGTGTTGGAAGTGGGGCCTGATGCCGTCGTCGTGCAGGCGGGCGGTTCGGCCCTCGAACTGCGCGACGTGGCGACGGTCGAGGGGCGCCCGTTCGAGCCGGCCGAGCTGGCGTCGGCGTACGGTCTCGTCGTCGGCGCGCGGTTGCCGGCGATGGACGCGACGCTGGCGCAGCGCTTGACCGAGGCTACGAGCGCGGCTGCCAAGCACGAAGCGCATTGGCTCTCGCGTCTCGCTGCCCTCGACGCCGTGCCGGTGCCGTGGGCGGACGCGGCGGCCGAATCGGTGACGAGCGCGGTCGGCGGCGTCGACCTCGATCTGCCGGACCTGGGCGGCGCCGATGCCGCGGTCGCGGCGTTCGCCGCCTTCCTGGCTCGCTTCTTCGCGCGGACGCGCGTCGACCTGGCCTTCAGCGACGGGGCGATCGCCGAGCGGGTGCGCGGGCTCGAGAGCGTGTTCAGCGCCTGGGTGCCCTTACGCCTCGAGCTCGACCTCGGGGCCGACTTCGGCGCGGCGCGCGACGCCGTGGCGGCAGAGCTGGCCGCGGCGCGCGCGCACGGCGCTTTCCCGCGCGACCTCGTGGCACGCCATCCGGAGCTGGCAGCGCTGCGCCAGCAAGGCTGGCGCGGCACCTGCCCGGTGGCGATCCAGGTGGTCACGGACCTCGCGACGGACGCCGCCAGCGACGCAGCGCTCGCTTTCGTGGTGCACGCCGACGGGCGGCGGGCGCGCCTCGTCTGGCAGACCGGCAGCCTCAGCGCGCCGCGCGCGGCGCGCCTGCACGAGCAGCTGGTCGAGTTCGTCGCCGGGCTCGACGAGACGCCGGACCGCGCTCTCGCCGGGCAGCCGCTGATGAGCGCGGCCGAACGCGACCGCGTGCTGTACGCGTTCAACTCAAATCGACGCGACCTGCCGACGGCGTGTGTCCACGCCCAGTTCCGGGCGCAGGTGGCGCGCACGCCGGCCGCGATCGCCGTACGTGCGCGCGGCAAGTCGCTGACCTACCGCGAGCTGGATGTCCGCTCGGACCGCTTGGCGGCGCAGCTGCGGACGCAGGGGGTCGGTCCCGACACGCTCGTCGGCGTGTTCATGCGCCGGTCGATCGAGCTGCCCGTGGCACTGCTCGGCATCCTCAAGGCCGGCGGCGCCTACGTGCCGCTCGATCCCGACTATCCGCGGGACCGCGTGGCGATGATGGTCGAGGACGCGAAGCTGTACGCGGCGGTGGTCGACGCAGAGAGCCGCGATCACTTCCCTGCCTCGGACGTGCCGCTGGTCGACGTCGGCGACAGTGCTGCTGGCGTCGCTGGGCAGGAGGAAGACCGCGCGACGCCGGCGCACCTCGCCTATGTGATCTTCACCTCCGGCAGCACCGGCCGCCCCAAGGGCGTCATGGTGCAGCACGGCAACGTCGCGAACTTCTTCGCCGGCATGGACGAGCGCCTGGGCACGCAGAAGGGCGTCTGGCTGGCGGTCACCAGCCTGTCGTTCGACATCTCGGTGCTCGAGCTGCTGTGGACGCTGACCCGCGGCTTCGAAGTCGTGATCCACGCCGGCCAGGAGGCGCTGACCTCCGGCGCCATCGCTGGTGCGCCGACGCTGTCGCGGTCGGCGCGGCCGTTGTCGTTCAGCCTGTTCTACTTCTCGTCGGACGAGAGCGAGGGGGTGAGCGACAAGTACCGGCTCCTGCTGGACGGCGCCCGCTTCGGCGACCAGAACGGGTTCGAGGCGGTGTGGACGCCGGAGCGGCACTTCCATGCCTTCGGTGGCCTCTACCCCAACCCGTCGGTGGCTGGGGCCGCCATCGCCGCGATCACCGAGCGCATCAAGATCCGCTCGGGCAGCGTCGTCCTGCCGTTGCACCATCCGATCCGCATCGCCGAGGAGTGGGCGGTCGTCGACAACATCTCGAAGGGCCGAGTCGGCATCTCGTTCGCCGCCGGCTGGCAGCCCAACGACTTCGTGCTGCGTCCGGCGACCTTCGCCGACCGCAAGCAGGTGATGTTCGACGGCATCGACACCGTCAAGCGACTTTGGCGTGGCGAGGCGGTCACCTTCCCGGGCCCCAAGGGCGACGTCGAGGTGCGCACGCTGCCGCGGCCGGTGCAACGCGAGCTCGACACCTGGGTGACCATCGCCGGCAATCCGGACACCTACGTCGAGGCCGGGCGCAAGGGCCAGCGCGTGCTGACCCACCTCCTGGGCCAGAGCTTCGAGGAGCTCGCCGAGAAGCTGCAGCTCTACCGCGCTGCCTGGCGCGAGGCGGCGCACCCCGGCCGCCCGTACGTCACCCTCATGCTGCACACCTTCGTCGGCGACGATGATGCGGCGGTGAAGGAGACCGTGCGTGGGCCGATGAAGGGTTACCTGAAGAGCGCGATGGACCTGGTGAAGCGTGCCGCTTGGAGCTTCCCGACCTTCAAGGACAAGGTCCAGTCGGGCAGCCAGAGCATGGACCAGATCTTCGCTGCCGGACTCAGCGAAGACGAGATCGAGGGGCTGCTCGAGCACGCTTTCGAGCGCTACTACGAGTCGAGCGGCCTGTTCGGTACGCCCGAGACGTGCATGGCGACGGTGCGCCGGCTGAAGGAGCTGGAGATCGACGAGCTCGCCTGCTTGATCGACTTCGGTGTGCCGAGCCCCCTGGCGCTGGCGCACCTGCAGCAGCTGCTGCAGCTCAAGCAGGCCAGCGACGCGGAGACGACGGCGGCGCAGGAGGCGCTGGCAGCCGACGACAGCTCGGTGCCGGCTCTGATCGAGCGCCACCGCGTGACCCACTTCCAGTGCACGCCGTCGATGGCGTCGATGCTGCTGATGGAGGACCGCGGCAAGGAGGCGCTGCGCCGAGTTGACAAGATGATGGTCGGTGGCGAGGCGCTGCCGGCCAGCTTGGCGCGCGAGCTCACCGGTCTGGTGCGCGGCGAACTGTGGAACATGTACGGCCCCACCGAGACCACGGTCTGGTCGAGCTGTGCACGGATCGACAAGGATGTGGCGGCCAAGGGCGAGATCGGCATCGGCTCGCCGCTGGCGAACCAGCGCATGTACGTGCTCGACGGCGGCCGACAGCCCCTGCCGGTAGGGGTCGCTGGCGAGCTGTGGATCGCCGGGGCAGGGGTCGTACGCGGCTACCTCGGGCGCGCGGACCTCACCGACGAGCGCTTCGTCGACGATCCGTTCGCCGTGGCTTTGCCCGGTGGGCGACCGGAGCGGATGTACCGCACCGGCGACCTGGCGGCGTGGACGGACGCCGGCACGCTGCAGTTCTTCGGGCGCGCCGATCACCAGGTGAAGGTGCGCGGCTACCGCATCGAGCTGGGCGAGATCGAGGCCGGTCTGCGTGCGCACCCGAGCGTGCGCGAAGCCGTGGTCGTCGCCCGCGAGGACACGCCCGGCGACAAGCGCCTGGTCGCCTACGTCTTGCCCGAGAGCGACGTCGCCGGCTGCAACCCGGAGACCCTGCGCACGCACCTGCGGGCGACGCTGCCGGAATTCATGGTGCCGGCGCACGTCGTGCAGCTGGCGCACTTCCCGCTGACGCCGAACAAGAAGATCGACCGCAAGGCGCTGCCGGCGCCCGACCAGGCGGCGTTGCCGCGCAGCACGCCCTTCGAAGCCGCCGGCAACGAGCTGGAGGCAGCCATCGCCGAGGTGTGGAAGAAGGCGCTCGCCGTCGACCGCGTCGGGGTCAACGACAACTTCTTCGACCTCGGTGGCCATTCCTTGCTGGCGGTCAAGGTGCACCGCGAGGTGCAGGCAGCGGTCGGCAAGCAGTTTTCGATCACGGCCTTGTTCCAGTACCCGACCGTGCGCTCGCTGGCTGCGGCGCTGGCGAGCGAGGGCAAGGCCAGTGAGCGGGTGGAACAGAGCGAGGTGCGCGGGGAAGCGCGCCGCGCGTCGTTGCTGGCACAGCGCCAGCGCGTGCGTCCGCGGGGATAGTGAGGAAGAGCATGGCTGAAGAACACGAACCGGTGGCCGAGGTGGCGCCGACCGACATCGCCATCGTCGGCATGGCCTGTCGCGTGCCGGGCGCGATGTCCGCGCGCGAGCTGTGGGCCAACGTGCGCGGCAAGGTGGAGTCGATCCGTCGTTACAGCGACGACGAGCTGCGTGCTGCCGGGGTCGACGAGCGTCTGCTCGGCAACCCCAACTACGTGCGTGCCGGTGGTGCGCTCGACGCCATGGAGATGTTCGACGCCGGCTACTTCGGCTTCGGACCCCGCGATGCCGCCATCATGGATCCGCAGCATCGCCACTTCCTGGAGTGCTGCGTCGAGGCGCTGGAAGACGCCGCTGCGCCCCCCGACCGCTTCGCGGGCGCGATCGGCCTGTTCGCCGGCTGCGGCATGGGGGCGTACTTCGCCTACAACATCCTGACGCGGCCCGAACTGCTGGAGGACGTCGGCCTGTTCCTCCTGCGCCACACCGGCAACGACAAGGACTTCCTCACCACGCGGGTGTCCTACAGCCTGGACCTGCGCGGGCCCTCGGTGGCAGTGCAGACCGCGTGTTCGACTTCGCTGGTGGGCGTCCACCTCGCCTGTCAGAGCCTGCTGGCCATGGAGTGCGACCTGGCTCTCGCCGGCGGCGTCACCATCGAGCAGCCGCACCGACACGGCTACCTGTTCAAGGAGAACGAGATCCTGTCGCCCGACGGGCACTGCCGTGCGTTCGCGTCGGCGTCGAAGGGCACGGTGCTCACCAGCGGTCTTGGGGTCGTGGCGTTGCGGCGGCTCAGCGACGCCCTGAAAGACGGTGATCCGATCCACGCCGTCATCAAGGCGACGGCGATCAACAACGACGGTTCCGGCAAGGTCGGCTACCTGGCACCGAGCGTCGACGGCCACTCGGCGGTGGTGGCCGAGGCCCTGGCGCTGTCCGGCGTCGATCCGCACTCCATCGCGCTGTTCGAGGCACACGGAACCGGCACCCAGGTGGGCGACCCCATCGAAGTGGCGGCGATCTCGCAGGCCTACCGCAAGCACACCGAGGCGCGCAACTACTGCGCGCTGGGGTCGCTGAAGACCAACATCGGTCATCTCGACACGGCGGCAGGGGTCGCCGGTCTCATCAAGGTGGCCAGCGCGCTCGAGCACGCCGAGCTGCCGCCCAGCCTGCACTTCGACGAGCCGAACCCGATCATCGACTTCGAGTCGAGCCCGTTCTTCGTCAACACGGAACTGCGTCCGTGGCCGCCGGCGAAGACGCCGCGGCGCGCCGCGCTCAGCTCGCTGGGCGTCGGCGGCACCAACGCGCACGCCATCGTCGAGGAGGCGCCGGCCCGACCCGCGACACCGGACGCCGAGCCCTGGCAGCTGCTGCTGTTCTCCGGCAAGTCGGCCAAGTCGGCCGAGGGCAACGTCGAGCGCCTGCGCCAGCACCTCGCGGCGCAGCCGGAGCTGAACCTCGCCGACGTGGCGTACACCCTGGAGACCGGACGCAGCGCGCACGATCACCGCCGCGCCTACGCCGTGCGCGACGCGGCCCACGCCGTGGACGTGCTCAGCGTCAAGGACGCGCGGGTGCAGGCGAGCGGCATCGCCGCCGACGAGGCGCCGAGCGTGGTGTTCATGTTCCCGGGTGGTGGCGCCCAGTACCCGAACATGGCGCGCGACCTGTACGCGCGCTACCCAGCCTTCCAGAGGGCACTCGACGAGTGCCTGCAGCTCCTGCGGCCGATGCTGCAGGAGGACCTGCGCGCGCTGCTGTTTCCGGAGCCCGATCGCCTGGAGGCCGCCGCCGAGCGGATCCAGATCCCGGCGCTGGCCCTGCCTGTGCTCTTCTCGACCGAGTACGCGCTGGCGCAGCTGTGGATGGCTTGGGGCATCGAGCCCGACGCCATGACCGGCCACAGCCTCGGCGAGTATGTCGCCGCGTGCCTCGCCGGCGTCATGAGCTTGAACGACGCCCTGGCTCTGGTGGTCTTGCGCTCGCGCCTGCAGAGCTCGGTGCCGGCGGGATGCATCCTCAGCGTGCCGCTGCCGGAAGGCGAAGTGAAGCCTCTGCTGGGCGAGGAGCTGTCGCTGGCGGCGGTGAACGCTGCCGAGCTGTGCGCGGTGTCCGGGCCGGAACACGCGGTCGCCGCCCTCGAGGCCGTACTGGCTGCGCGCGACATCGAGGCGCGGCGGTTGAAGATCTCGGTGGCGGCGCACTCGGCGGTGCTGGATCCGATCCTCGACCAGTTCCGCGCCGGCGTGCGCAAGATGAAGCTGTCGCCGCCGTCGCGGCGCTTCGTGTCCAACCTCACCGGGACCTGGGCCGACCCGCACGAGGTGACGACGGCGGACTACTGGGTGCGCCACCTCCGCCACACCGTGCGCTTCGCCGACGGGATGGCGACGCTGATGGCGGAGAAGCACCGCGTGTTCCTCGAAGTCGGGCCGGGCACGACCCTGTGTTCGCTGGCGCGCATGCAGCGCACCAAGCTGCCGACCCACGAGGTCGTGGCGTGCATGCGTCACCCGCAAGAGCAGGTCGACGACGTGCAGTTCCTGCTGACCGCGCTCGGGCGCCTGTGGTGCGCCGGGCGTTCTCCGGATTGGACCAAGCTGCGCGGGTCGGCCCCACGCCGACGGCTGTCGCTGCCGACCTACGCCTTCGATCACCAGCGCTATTGGATCGAACCGGGGCAGCGCGGTGTGGCCGGGCTCGACAACGACCTCACGCTGACCCGCATCCAGGACGTCGGTGACTGGTTCCATCGGCCGGCCTGGCGGCCCTCGGCTCGACCGCCGGCTCCACCCGCGGCCCGCGCGCGCTACGTGCTGCTGCTCGACGAGGACGGGCCGGGCGAGGCTCTGGCGCAGGCGCTGGCCAGCGCTGGCCACGACGTCGTCCGCGTGCTGCGCGGCCCGTCTTTCCAGAACCTGGGACGTTGGCGCTACGCCCTCAACCCGGCCGAGCGTGGCGACTACGATGCGCTGCTCGAGGAGCTCGAGCAGATCGAGTTCCCGCTCGAGCACGTCGTGCACACGTGGCTGGCGCGGGGCCACAGGAGCAGCGACGACCCCAGGCAGGCGCTCGAGGAGTCCGAGGTCCTCGGCTTCTACTCGCTGCTGTCGCTCGGCCAAGCGCTGGCGCAGGCCGACCCGGACGACAGCGTGCGCCTGACCGTCGTCACCGAGGGCGCGCAACGGGTGTTCGACGAAGCCTTGCCGCACCCGGAGCACGCCACGGTGCTCGGTCCCGTGCGGGTCATTCCCCGCGAGGTCAACCAAGTGACGACGCGATGGATCGACGTGCAGTTGCCTTCGCAGCGGTTCAAGCGGCGCTTCGATCCGCGTCCGGCGGCCGCGCGAAGCCTGGTCGAGCAGCTCGCCGCCGAACTGCCGGCGCACGATCAGGTCGTGGCGCTGCGTCCGCTCGGACGCTTCGTGCAACACCTCGACGTGGTGTCCGTACCGGAGGTGACGCAAGGGTTGTCCCTTCACGTCGGTGGCGCCTACCTGGTGACCGGCGGCTTGGGTGGCATCGGACTGGCCTGTGCACGGCACCTCGCGCGGCAGGCGAAGATCGGGCTGGCGCTGGTGTCGCGCACGGGTCTGCCGCCCCGCGCCGAGTGGGAGGTCTGCAAGCAGGCGAGCGCCGACGATCCGGTCGCGCGCACCGTGCGCGCGGTCGAGGAGCTGGAGGAACTCGGCGCCAAGGTCGTGGTGTTGCGAGCGGACGTCGGCGACCCGGCGCAGGTCGAACGTGCCGTCGCCGAGGCCAAGGCCGCGCTGGGCCCGATCCGCGGCGTCGTGCACGGTGCTGGCGTGATCGCCGACGCCCTCATGCCGATGAAGCGGCCGGAGTCGGCAGCGCGTGTGCTCCTGCCGAAGGTACGTGGCACGCTCAATCTGGAGGCGGCGCTGGCCGACGAGCCGCTCGACTTCTTCGTCGCTTTCTCGTCGACCAGCGTCGAGCTGGGATTGCCCGGTCAGGTCGACTACGTCGCGGCCAACGCCTTCCTCAACGCTTTCGCCAGCGCGCGTCAGCGCAAGGACGGACCGCTCTACGTGGCGCTCGGCTGGGGCGTGTGGGCCGACGTCGGCATGGCGGTTCAGGCGGCGGGCGCCGGCCAGCCGGTCGACGCGCGCGACAGTGGACACCCCTGGCTGGGGCAGATCGTGTGCGATACGCCACAGTGCACGCGCTTCGAGGCTCGCTACGCGGCCGCCGACTTGTGGCTGCTCGACGAGCACCGCATCAAGGGTGGCAAGGCGTTGGTGCCCGGCACCGGCTACTTCGAGATCGCTCGCGCGGCGCTGCACAAGGGCGCGGCCAACCCGTCGATGGAAGTGCGCGATCTGACGCTGATGGCGCCATTGGAAGTGGACGACGACGAGCCGTCGGAGGTGCGCGTGGAGCTGCAGCGCGACCGCGGCGAGTTCGAGTTCACGGTGGCCGCGCGCACCGCGCACGACCCGGCGTGGCGCGAGTGCGCCCGCGGGTCGCTGGCCTACGCGTCGGGGGCGGCCCCGCCGCGCCTCGACCTCGACGCCATCCGCCGCCGCTGCGACCAGCGCAGCGTCAGCTTCGAGGCCTATGCGCAGGAGACCCGGCAGGAGGAGCACCTCGACTTCGGCCCGCGCTGGAAGGTGCTGCGGCGCGTCGATCTCGGCGAGCGCGAGGGTCTGGCCGCGCTCGAACTCGGACGCGAGTACGTGCACGACGTCGACGGCACGGTGCTGCACCCGGCGCTGCTCGACCTGGGTTGTCACTTCGGGCTGCCGCTGGTCCCCGGCTACGACCAACAGGATGCCCTGTTCGTGCCGCTGTCGTTCGGCCTGGTGCGAGCCCACGCCCCGCTACCGGCGCGAGTGCACAGCTGGGTTCGGCTGGCCAAGGGCAGCCGCGCCGGCGACGACATCGTCACGTTCGACGTGACCTTCACCGACGAGCACGGCGCGGTGCTGGTCGAAGTCGAACGCTTCGTCGTGCGCCGGCTCCGCGACCGCGCTGCCATCTCGGCCCGACGGCCGGCCGTGGCGCGCGATCCGGCAGAGTCGGCCGATGCGCGCGAGGGCGGCGGCGACCAACTCCTGCAGGAGACCCTGCGCCACGGCATCCGCACGCCCGAGGGCACCGACGCCTTCGCGCGCGTGCTCGCCTACGGCATGGGGCCGGCAGTGTTCGTCTCGCCGGTGCGGCTCGAGGCGCTGCGCCAGCGCGTCGAGCGCATGAGCGCGCCGAAGACGGACGCCGGCGGCAAGTTCGCGCGGCCGGAGCTGGAGAGTACGTTCGAGGCGCCGAACACCGCCGTGGAGAAGCAGTTGGCCTCGATGTGGCAAGACGTGCTCGGGGTCGATCGCGTCGGCATCGCCGACGACTTCTTCCAGCTCGGCGGACAGTCGCTGGTGGCGGTCCGACTGCTGGCTCGCATGAAGAAGCTGTGGGGTGTGGACCTGCCGCTCGCCACGTTCTTCGAGGCACCGACAGTGCGGCAACTGGCGGCGGTGGTGCAGGCCGAGCTCGGGACCGAGGCCGAAGCAGCGGCTGCCGGCGACGGCGCGCCGCGCGCCACCAGGCCCAAGCGCCGCGGGTGGAGCACGCTGGTGCCGATCCAGACGCGCGGCAATCGGGTGCCGTTCTACTGCGCCGCGGGGCAGGGCGGCAACGCCATGAACCTGCGCCACTTGGCCGTGCATCTCGGCGAGGACCAACCGTTCTACGGCCTGCAAGCGCGCGGCGTCGATGGCCGCCTGCGCCCGCACGAGACGGTGGAGGAGATGGCGGCGGAGTACGTCGCCGACATCCGGCGCTTCCAGGAGCGCGGGCCGTACCTGATCGGCGGCTACTCCGGCGGCGGCACCGTGGCGTTCGAGATGGCGCACCAGCTCCGGGCGATGGGCGAGGACGTGGCGGCGTTGGTCTTCCTCGACTCGCACAGCCCGTCGATGCCGACGCGCGGGCGGGTGGAGCGCATGCGCTTGCACCTGCAGCGGCTGGTGCAGCAGGGGCCGAGCTACGCCTTCGACAAGCTGAAGGATCGGCTGGTGCAGAACGACCTTTGGCGTCTGCGCCGCATGGTGGTGAAGCCGCTGTCGAAGCTGTTCCCGTACCACTTCCGCAGCGACACCATGGTGTTCTCGTGGGTCGACGCCTTCACGCGCTACGAGGCCAGACCGTGGCCGGGGCGGGCGAACTTGTTCCGCGTGCCGCTCGACGACGGCCACGAGTGGAGCGGGGTCAAGCTCGACGTCGATCTCGGCTGGCGCCACCTGGTGGGGGAGCTGGAGATCGCCGAGGTGGTTGGAGACCACAACTCCATGTGCGAGGAGCCGCACGTGCGGGTCCTCGCCGACCGGGTACGCGAGTGCCTCGATGCGGCGCACGCCCGCATCGAGGCCGAGCGCGCCGAGCAGGAGCACAGTGGGCTCAACGGGCACGCGCACACCCCCGGCGGCGAACGCCTGCCGACCGGGGCGCGGACGTGACCGTCGACCCGTCGCTCGCCGAGCGCCTCTTCCCCGGCTTGCCGGTGGCCGTGGCCTGGGTCGACGGGTGCCGCCTCGGGGCGGCGGTGTCGCCGCCGTTCGCAGTGGAGTTCGCCGCGGTGGCCGCGGCGGCCCCTGTCCGGCAGCGCGCTTTCGCGCTGGGTAGGATCGCCGCGCACGCGGCGCTCGCGGCAGTGGGCGCGGCGCCGGCGCCGTTGCTCGCCGGGAGCGACCGCGCTCCGAGCTGGCCCGCCGGCTTCGCCGGTAGCCTGGCCCACACCGACGACGTCGCGGTGGCCGTGGCCGGACGTGACGACGGCGAGCTGGCGCTGGGCATCGACGTCGAGCGCGCCCGCGAACTCGAGCCCGACCTGTGGCCGACGATCACCACTGCGCGTGAGCGAGCGTGGCTGGCAGTGCCGGCCGCGCTTCGACCGGGCCGCCGTGCGCTCGACGTGTTCTGCGCCAAGGAAGCCGTCTACAAGGCCTGGTCGCGGCGCGGCCGGCGGATCCTCGAGTTCCACGAGGTCGAGCTGGAATGGGACGCGGCGGGCGCGCTGCGCGCGGCGCGCGTGCTCGGCGCGCCGGTGATGTCCCTGCGTCTGGAGTCTACGGTCGTGGGGCCCTTCGTCGTGGCCTCGGCGCGGCCGGCGGCGTGATCCACAGGAGTCCGCGTCACGGATCCATCCGCGGCGGATCACTCGTCGGGCAGCAGCTTGCCGATCTTGCCCTGGCGCAGCGCTTCCATCTTGCGCGCCAACTTGGGCAGCGCCCGGTTGAAGCGCATGCGTGCCGCGTCCTCGCCGATCTCGAGGCGATCACCGATCTCGGCGAACGACAGGCCCTCGAACTCGCGGTAGGCCACGACGGCCCGGTCGTCGGGTTCGAGCAGCTCGAGGGCGAGTCGGACCCAGTCGTTCAACTCGTTGCTCGACGCTGCTTGGCTCGGTGTGGCCTGGGCGGCCGGCTGCGCATCCAGGAACAGGATGCTGCCCGACGAGGGCGGGCTCGCCTCGCGTCGCAGGTCGCGCTTCTGCGCGCGGTCGTGGTCGGCCTGCACGCGCAGCACGTTCTCCACCATGCACGCCAGCAGGCCGCGCAGGTGCTGACGGTCGGTGAGGACGAAGCGCGGTGCGCCGCGCAGCACCTCGATCAGCGTGTTCTGCACGATGTCCTGAGTGTCGACGCGCTTGCGCAACGCCGGGCCCAGGCGCCGACGGACCGTCTGCTCGATCCAGGGCGTGTGCTCGCGGAGCAGGGCCGTGAACGCCGCCTCGTCGCCCTTGTGCCAGGCCAGCAGGAGATCGCGGGTGTCGTCTCGCATGGGTCGCCGGGCCCGAGCCACGGCACTCTGTTCCCGAGTCTACGCCACCGCCGCCGGTCGAGCGCACTCGACAAGCCCGTGACTGCAAACCGTCGGCGGCACCGGTGGTGGGACGCAGCCTGCTCACGACGCCCCAATGCCCGAAGCCCGTGCCGACCGCCCGTCCCGGGCTTCATCCCGCGCGGCTACTTGGTGGCGGGTGTGAACTCGGCGGCGCGAGACCGACACAGTGCGGCCGCCGCGGCCTCGCCGAGGTCGTCGTGCAACTCGGCGCGCAGCGCCAGGATCTTGGCGCTCTTGCCACCGGTCAGATAGTCGGCGGCGGCGACCGCCTCGAGCGCCTCGCGTCTCTGGGCGTCGTCAGGCTGCTGCCGGAGTGCCGTGGCCAGGGCGACCCAGGCATTGGGGTCGTCCGGCTTCTGCTTGGTCCAACGCCGGAGCTCGGTCACGACCTTGTCGGACCGGCCGGCCGCCTGGCTGAGCAAGGTGAGGGTCTGGTGGGCGGCCGCATGCTCGGGGTGGGCGGCCACCAGCCGCTCCGCCTCGGCCAGCGCATGGTCGGAGGATCCGGTCCGCTGCAGGAGGTCGCAGCGCATGCACTGCAGATCGGGGTCGTCGGGACGGGCCGACAGTGCGCGCTCGAGGTGGGCGAGCGCGCCC
Organism: Planctomycetota bacterium; assembly: GCA_041398565.1. GTDB lineage: Bacteria > Planctomycetota > UBA1135 > UBA1135 > UBA2386 > DATGPD01. The sequence continues at coordinate 665,083 of JAWKUN010000003.1, forward strand.
TCGGCATCGCCCTGGGCGTCCAGTTCGCGGGCGCGCAGGCGCAGGGCCGCGGCGTTGGCGGGGTCGCGCGCCAGCCAGGCGGCGAGCTCGTCGGCCGCCGCGGCAGGATCAGCGGGCCGCAACAGTTTGTCGATGAGATTCGTACGGAGCTCGTCGTCGAGCTGATCGAGCGCGAGTGCCTCGCGTGCCGCCTTCACCGCGGTGTCGCGCTCGCCGGCCCGCCAGGCCATCGCCGCCAGCAGTTGGTGCGGGTTGTTCGATTTGATCCCGGTGTCGATGGCGCGGCGCATGAGCGGCACGGCACGCGCGGGGTCGGTGGGGGCCAGGCAGAGTGCCGCCTGCTGCAGCGCCAACGGGTTGCTCGGCCACAGTGCCAGGATGGCGTCGGCGCACTCGCCGCGCTGCTCGGGCGGTGCGACCCCTGCCCAGCACGCGTAGAGGAAGAGGCGCGGTTGTCGGCTCATGCGCACCGCGAGCGACATCAGCTGGCCGGCTCGCTCGAGGTCGCCCGGCTTGCCGCGCAGGAGCAGGGTGGTCGCGGCGAACAGCATCCCCGTCGGCGTGGTCGGTGTGCCGGCGCGCCGCGTCGCCGCCGCGGCATCGTCGCTGCGCCCCAGGGTGGTCAGCAAGTAGGCGCGCAGGTTCTCGACCACGTCGTCTCGTGCTTCGTGCCCGTACACCGCTTCGAGTTCGCGCAGGGCCCGTTCCGGCCCTTCGAACTCCGACAGCGCCAGGCACTGCCAGACCAGAGCCTCGGCCCGCTCCGGAAACAGCGCGCGGGCGCGCGCGCACGCGGCCAAGGACGCGTCCCTGTCGCCGGCGAGGCGCGCCATGTCGCCGCGGGTGATCGCGTCCTCGTACTCCTGCTCGCGGTGCGCCCGCTCGGCCTCGCGCATCGATGGCCACTGGATCGCCAGGAACCCCGCGAGCCCGACCAGCACCAGCAGCACCGATGCCAGGGTCGCTTGCAGCGGCTCGCGACGGGCCCAGCGCCGCAAGCGGCGGGCTACCGAGGGCGGCTCGGCCGTGACCGGGCGCATCTCGAGGAAGGCGCGCAGGTCGTCGGCGAAGGCGCCCGCCGTCGGGTAGCGTCGCGCGGGATCCTTCTCCAACGCCTTCAGCAGGATGGCGGCGAGGTCGCGCGGCACCGAGCCGTCGACGCGGCGCGGATCCGCGGGGTCGCGGACCGCGATCTCGTGCAGGACCTCCGGCGTCGAGTCGCCGTCGAACGGCCGGCGCAAGACCACGCACTCGTAGAGGGTCGCCCCCAGCGAGAACACGTCGCTCGCCGGGGTCAGCGCCTGGCCGCCGGCGAGGTGTTCGGGCGACATGTAGTGCGGCGTGCCAGCGACGGTCCCGACCTGGGTCATCGCCGGCGCCTCCGCCTCGCGCGCCAGGCCGAAGTCGGACAGGAGGGCGCGCCCCTTCTTGTCGAGCCAGCGTTCAGCGGTGGAGCTTGGGTCCATCCGCTGCAACGCTGGCTCGATGGCCGACGACCGCTGTCGTCCGGCTATCAGGATGTTGGACGGCTTGACGTCGCGGTGGAGGATGCCGGCGTCGTGGACGTGCTGCAGGGCCTCGGCGATGTCGGCGATGGTCTCGACCAGTTGGCGCCGCGACGTGCGCGAGTGGCCCCCCTGCGTCTGCAGGCGTCCGATGCGATCGTCGAGGGTCTCGCCGTCGACGTAGTCCATGGCGAGCCAGTGCTGGCCGTCGGTTTCTCCCACCTCCAGCACGCGCACCACGTGGGGATGGTCGAGCTTGGCCAGGGTGCGCGCTTCGCGGCGGAAGCGCGCGATCGAGGTCGGATTGCCGGAGACTTCCGGCGCCAGCACCTTGAGGGCGACCCTGCGGTCGAGGCGCACCTGCTTCGCCTCGAACACGACGCCCATGCCGCCACGGCCCACCTCTCGCAGCAGGCGGTAGTCGCCGAGCCGGCGCTCGTCGTCGGCCTCGCCGGCGCCCTCGTCGCACATGGGCGCCAGGAGGTCGGCGAGGTCGGGGTGCAGGTCGGCGAGCTGGCGCGGATCGTCGCCGCGTTCCCGACAGGCGAGAAACAGCGCCAGGGCGGCGGTGAGGCGGGAAGACGTGTCCATGGTGACGGCGAACTGCGGGTGCCGGGAAGCGGCGACACTCTACGCCCGACCGCGTACCCGCGGGATCCGGGGATCCGGGCGCCTCGGTTGCGCGGTGGCGGAAGGTACTTCCCTGGAGAAGGACGCCGAGTCGCGACCGAACACCGACCTGCGCGGGGCCGTCAGGAGGGCGGCTGAGACGGTCGGGCGACCGGCTGGGCCACGTTGATGGCGAACGCCTCCGCCATCAGTGCGCCGAACTCACGCAGCAGTTGCGGCTTGGTCTTCTGCTCCCAGGCGACCCACTCGCTTGCCGGGGTCTCCTTCCAGGGCAGCGGTTGGCGCACCGTGTACATCGAGAACGCCGGCGCCAGCGGCTTGTAGGCGCGCAGGTACTGCCGGGTGGACGCAACGAAGACGTGAAGGGAGTCGTTCCAGAAGGACTGCAGCTCGTGCTTCCTGCCTCCCGCCCAGATGGCGAAGGTGGCGAAGCTGACGAAGTGCGCCGAGTCCGGTGCGCTGTCGGCCGGCGCCGGCCCGGTGAACAGCTGGCCGAGGGCGAAGCGCTCGAACGCCTTGCGCAGCAGGTGCATGTCCACTCCCGGCTTCCCCTTGCGGCTCAGGTGGCGCTTCATGACGTCGTGGAGGAGCTTCGACACCGACAGCAGGTGAGCGCTGTTCGTGTCCTGCGGCATGACCGCCACGGGTCCCCCGCGGCCGACGTGTGCGGCGTGCGCCAGCGCCCACGCCTTGAGCGCCGGGCGCAGAGCCTCGATCGCCTTTCGTCGCGACGAGCTCTCTTCGGCTGACAGGCCGAGCGTCTCGAACATGCCCGGGTCGGTCTGCAGGTCGAGGTCGTAGAAGAACTCCAGCAGGCGCCGCCGCTCCGCGTCGGGCTCGGCGTCGATGATGCGGCGTCGCGCCGCGAAGCGGGCGGAGAGGGACGTGTCGAGCGCCTGACGCGCCGCCGCGAGACGCAGCGGCGCCGGCGCAGGTGGCTCCTGGCGATCGACCGACGGGCTCGGGTCGCTGGGCGGCAAGCGACCCGCGGGCTTCGCGGTGGGCGCGGGCTTCCCTGGCGCCGGCGATCGCGGGCCGCGAGCCGGCCGGACTTGCTCGTTGTTCTGGGCCTGGTCGTGCATGGCGTTCCTCACGCGAAGCCGAGGGAAGCGGAGAACTCTACGTGTGTCTCTTCGCCGTCGAAGTCGAACTTGTAGGCGAACATGGGCTGACCCTCGACGATCTGGTCGGTGGCGCGCGACACGACGGTGTCGGGGCTCTCGACCCAGATGCCGTTGCTCCACGTCGAGGGCCACGGCAGCGACAACTGCGCGTCCCCCGCTGCCGCCTTGCGGATCTCCTCGAGCTTCATGCTCAGGTTGTAGATCTGCTGGTGTTGGTCGACCTGGCTGGGACGCTCGACCCTGGCTCCCGCGGCGGCGTTCGCCATGCGCAGGAGGAAGTCGGGGACCGGCACCAGTGCGTTGGGTCCGAGCTGGCCTTGGAGGATCTTGAAGTGGACGAGGAAGACGGTCGGTTCGAGGCTCATGTGACGAGGTGACGGGTCAAGGGTTGGCGCTCCGCGCGCAGCGGAAGCCGCGGTAGTGGCTGACGTAGTGGGGGCCGAGTCCCCAGTGCGCATGGGTGGCGAGCGTCTCCTGGCGTCCGGCGGCGAACCAGGCGCCGCCGAGCACGAAGCGACGCTGGGGCTCGGCTCGCCAATGGCTGCCGTCGAATTCGACGAACATCGACTCCGACCACTCGCTGACGTTGCCGAGCGTGTGGTAGAGCCGCACGGGACCGAGCGTGCGAGCCTGGGGTTCACTGCGCACCGGCGTGGTGGCCGACAGGTAGGTGGCGAAATCGTCGGCGCGGCTGGGGGTGGCCGGGAGGTTCGGGCCGCGGGTGGTGCCAAGGTAGGTGCGGTCGGCCGGGTCGTCGGTCCACGGCAGGTCGCGGCCGTTCGGGCCGCGTGCCGCCAGTTCGAACTCGGGATGCGAGACGAGGCGCTTGCCGGCCCATTCGGCGTACGCGCGCGCGTCCTCCCAGCTGACGTAGACCGCGGGATAGGTGTCGTAGTCATTGCGGTCGTTCGGGAAGGTCCCCCACTGTTCGGGCAGCGGCCGACCGACGGCGCGGCAGTACTTGCGGAAGTCGCCGACCGACACCTCGCATTCGTCGATCCAGTAGGCGGGCAGGGCGACCTCGCGGGCGCGGCAGGGGCACGCGATGTCCTGGCGTTCCGGGATGCGCAGCACTGCGGCCGGCACCTGCTGCATGCCGTCGAACCCGTCGGTCTCGCGGATCGCGGCGTCGAGGACGCAATGGTCGCCGACGCCCACGTAGCGGGTGAACTCGCGGAAGGGATGGCCGTCCACCTCGACGACGACGCGGTGGTAGCCGGGTGGCCAAGATGCGTCCTCGACCGGCAGCGGGCCGACCTCGACGCGTTCTCCGGCCGCTCCCGTCACGAGGTCGAGGGTGCGGTAGGAGACCTTGCCGGTGAGGGCGCCGCCGCCGAGGTCGTGTGCCTGCACGCTGAGTCGCGGCCGCACGGCGCGCGTGCCGGTGAACCCCTGTGCCTCGGGTTCGCCCGGCAGCAGCGCGCGCGCGTCGTGCAGCAGCGCCAGGCCGCGCACCACATCGTCCAGGCGGGTGTCCACCGTCGCCCCGTCGGTGGGGGCGGTGGCACGGTCGATCAGGCCCTGCCCGCGGTCCCGCATCGCGTGTGCGTGCTGCGTCAGTTTGGCCGCCAACCGAGCCACCGTCGGGTCGTCGATCCGCAGGCGCCGCGCCGTGTCCAGGCTGCGCTGGGCCGCGACGACCGCCTCGTGCCCGACTCGGTCCCAGTCGTCGGTGAGCGCCCGGCGCAGGCGGCCGACCACGTCGGCAGTGGTGGCCGCGTGCGCGCTCGTGGCGTGCAGCCACATCCCCACGGCCGCACCGGCCGCGAGCAGACACGCCGACCACAGGCGCGCGCTGTGCCGGCGCGCACGCCGGCGCAGGCTGGCCCACAGCCCCGGCGCCCTGGCGATCTGCGGCGTGCGTAGCGCCAGCAGGCAGCCGAGGTCGTCGGCCAAGTCGCGCGCACAGGCGTAGCGGTGGTGCCGGTCCTTCTCCAGGGCCTTGGCGCACACCAGCTCGAGATCGCGCGGCACGTCGGCATTGACCTTGCGCACCGGCGGCGGCTCGAGCGACGTGATGGCGTCCCAGACCTGGCGCGAGGTCTGGCCCTCGAACGGCCGCCGGCGCGTGAGGAGCTCGTACAGGACCACTCCCAGCGAGAACAGGTCGGTGCGGTGATCGACACCGGCGCGCGTCGTCGCCACCTGTTCCGGGCTCATGTAGTAGGCGGTCCCCGGCGCCGACTCGGTGGCGGTCATGGCGCCGAACGAGAGGTCCTTGGCGATGCCGAAGTCGACCACCACCACCGCGCCCGTGTCGCGGCGGAGCAGGAGGTTCTGCGGCTTGACGTCGCGGTGCACGACCCCGTTGCGGTGGGCGTAGTCGAGCGCCAAGGCCACGTCGCGCACCAGGCGCACCACGGCGACGAAGTACTCGCGGCTGTTCTTGCGCGGCAGGATGCAACGGGCGTCGTCGGTCCGCTGCAGGTCGAGCTCGGTGCCGAGGTCGTGGCCGCGGACCAACTCCATGGCGAACCAGTGCAGGCCGCCGTCCTCGCCGTCGGCGAAGACCTTGACGATGCCCGGATGCTCGAGGCGCGCCACGCGTCGGGCTTCGGAGTGGAAGCGCTCGATTTGCGGCGAGCTGGCCGGATCGAGGCTCTGCATGACCTTGACGGCGACTTCACGGCGCAAGGAGAGCTGTTGGGCGAGGAATACGACGCCCATGCCTCCGTGGCCCAGGCGTTGCCTGAGTTCGTAGTCGCCGAGGGTGCGGCCACACATCGCGTCTGCCGCGGGCCGAGCCGGCGCCTCGCCCCCAGAAGTGGTCGTCGCCGTACCCTGCGTGTCGGCAGCAGCCAGCAGGTCGCGCAGGCGCTGCAGAAGTGCTTCGTCGTCGCCGCAGTTCTCGCGCAGGAACGCCTCGCGCCCCGCGCCCGACAGCGCCGACGCGTCGTGGAACAACTGCTTGAGCCGCTGCCAGTCGGCGCTAGCCATGGCGCAGGTGGGTGCGGAGCAGGGCTCGCGCCAAGCGCCACTCGCGTTCGACGGTGCGTTGGCTGCAGCTCAACAGCTCGGCGACTTCGCCCAGAGTGCGCCCGCCGAAGACGTGCAGGCGCACGATCTCCACCATCCGCGGATCCTCGGCGGAGAGCCGGTCGATGCAGTCGTCTATGGCGATGATGTCGAAGCACGGGTCGACCGCGCCACGGTCGTCCTCGATGGCTGCGCCGCCGACATGGCCGTGTTTGCGCGCGGTCTCCATACGGCGTGCGTGGTCGACGATGATGTTCTGCATCACCCGCGCCGCCGCGTTGAAGAAGTGCGAGCTGTCGTTCCACTGCGGGTCGTTGCGGTCGAAGAGGTGCACGTATGCGTCGTGCATGAGCGCCGTCGTCTGCAGCATGTGCGGACCGTGTTGTCGGCTCATGTAGCGCCGCGCCAGACGACGCAGTCGGTCGAGCACGTAGTCGAAGACGTCGCTGTCGGAGGGGATCCCACTCCGCAGCGAGCGCAGAACGTCGCAGACGCGATTCTCCTCGGGACGCACGGGCACCCGGTATCGTAGCCCCGACGGCGGAATCGGGGCGCCCGACGCCGGATTGCGCGGAGGCGCCGGCGGCGGGCTGGCACGGTCCCGGGTTCGACACGGCTCCATGCAGAGCAGAACGTCGGGGCACAGGCGCAGCCGCCAGGATCACGAAAGTAGGGATGCCGTGTCGGTCCGTGGGCGCCGGCGACGTTCTCACTGTCGGAGCGGACGCGAGTCCGGGCGGATCGGGCTTCGCGTTGTCTTCATGTTCGGAGGAAAGCATGCAATCTCGCATCTCAATGGCAGCCGTTCTCCTCGGCTGTGGCGTCCCGGTCCTGGCGCAGCACAACCCCAGTCACGGCGTGGCGTCGCAGTCCATGTTCGATCTGATCGGATTGGCCTGTGCTGCGGCACCCGACAGCGCCGAGTTTCGCACGTTCGGCCGCATGTTCGTGATTGCACCGCCGCCACGCGTCCCCGAGAGCGTCCTGGTGCAGGTCGCCGAGGCGATGCGCGAGAGCCGTGCGCCGGTGGACGGCGACGGGCATCCGACCGTCCCGCTCGCCAGCGACTCGGTCGCGGCGGGCTTCATCTTCCTGGGGCAGTTCGTCGACCACGACCTCACCTTCGACGTGCTGTCGCAGCTGGGGGAGGAGGCCGACCCGTCGCGGATCGCCAACTTCCGGACCCCGCGCTTGGATCTCGATTCGGTCTACCTCGCCGGACCGAACGCCAGCCCGTTCCTGTACGAACATGGTCGCTTCGGGTTCCTGCGCACCGGCAACGCCCAGAACCCGGACGACCTACCCCGCAACGAGGAAGGCGTGGCGCTGATCGGCGACCCGCGCAACGACGAGAACGGCATCGTCTCCCAGCTGCACCTCGCGTTCCTGCGCTTCCACAACGCCGTGTTGAGTGACGTCGCGCGCGGCCGCATCCACGAGGGGCGACGTGCCGGCGAGAACGACTTCGAGTTCGCGCGGCGCCTGGTGCGTTGGCACTACCAATGGTTGATCCGGCACGAGTTCCTGCCGGCGGTGGTGGACGCCGCGGTGCTGGCCGAGGCCGAACAAGCGCTACAGTCCCCGCACGCCAACGTCTGCAACGGCGCGCCGATCATGCCGGTCGAGTTCGCGGTCGCGGCCTACCGCTTCGGCCACAGCCAGGTGCGGGGTCGCTACCGCATCGCGCCGGGCCGCGACGGCGTCGACCTGTTCGCGCCGCCGGCCGACGCCCTCACGTCTTTCGCTCCGCTGCCGATGGCCAATCGCGTCGACCTCAGCCTGTTCTTCGCGGTGGACGGCTCGCGGCCGCAGATGGCGCAGCGGATCGACACCTTCCTCACGGACGAGGTGTTCGAGCTGCCGTTCGAGCGCGACGCCAAGTTGCAGTCGCTCGCCTTCCGCAACCTGCATCGGGGAACGAACACGTTCCGGCTGCCGACGGGCGAGCAGGTGCTGGCTGCTCTCGACTCGACGGCGACCCCCTTGCCGCCGCACCCGGCGATCGACGCCGCTGGACTCTCCGGCAAGACACCGCTGTGGTTCTACTGCTTGCAAGAGGCCGAACAGAACGGCGGGAAGCTGGGCAAGGTCGGCGGCACCATCGTGGCGGTGACCATCCTGCGCATCCTCTACACGGACCCGACCTCGTATCTCTACCGGCCGCTGCCGGTCGAGGCAGCGGGGCAAGGCCCGGTGCGGGCTACGCCCGGCGCGGCCCAGCGCAGCGTGCCGGCGGCCGTGGCCACCGATTGGCGGCCCGTGCTCGGGCGTCCCGGTCCTGGCGTCGCTGCGCCGGGGTTCACCATCGCCGACCTGCTGCGTTGCGCGGAGGCGGGCCGCTGACGGACCGCGCCGGTCAGTCCGGGCGCGGCTCGAACCGGGCAGTGAAGTGCGGCAAGAACCGCGGCCGATGCGTCATGGTGTAGCCGCGCAGTTGCTCGCGGCCGGCTGCCACCCGTTCGGCGTGCTCGAGGATGCGGTCGATGTGGCTCTGGGTGTAGACCCGGCGCGGCACGGCCAGGCGCACCAGCTCGAGTGCCGCCGGCACGAACGACCCGTCGTCCGCGACCTTGCCGAACATGACCGAGCCGATCTCGCAGGTGCGGATGCCACCTTCGAGGTAGAGCGCACAGGCGAGCGCCTGACCCGGGAAGCGCGCCGCCTCGATGTGCGGCAAGAACTCGCGCGCGTCGATGTACACCGCGTGCCCGCCTGCCGGCTGCACGGTCGGGATGCCGATCTGGTTCAGACCCCGAGCGAGGTACTCCATGACCCCGTGCCGGTACTCGAGGTAGCGCTCGTCCATTGCCTCGTACAGGCCGACGGCCATCGCCTCGAGGTCGCGCGCCGAGCAGCCACCGTAGGTGGGGAAGCCCTCGGTGAGGATCAAGAGGCTGCGCGCTTCCTCGGCCAAGCGGTCGTCGTTCAGCGCCAGGAATCCGCCCATGTTGACCATGCCGTCCTTCTTGGCGCTCATGGTGCAGCCGTCGGCCAGGGCGAACACCTCGGCGGCGATCTCCTGCACGCTGCGCTCCCCCTGGCCTGGTTCGCGCGTCTTGATGAACCAGGCGTTCTCGGCAAAGCGGCAGGCGTCGAGGATGAACGGAACGCCTTGGCGGCGTAGCACCCGGCTCACTTCGCGCAGGTTTTCCAGACTGACCGGCTGACCGCCGCCGGAGTTGTTGGTGATCGTCACCATCGCCAGCGGCACGCGGCCGCGGTGTTCGGTCAGGAAGGCCTCGAGACGCGCGACGTCGACGTTGCCCTTGAACGGGTGCTGAGCGTGCGGGTCGCGCCCCTCCGGAATCACCAGATCGACTGCTTCGCCGCCGTCGAACTCGATGTTGGCGCGCGTCGTGTCGAAGTGGGTGTTCGACGGCACGCTGAGACCGGGCTTGACGGTGAGCGCGAAGAGGATGCGTTCGGCAGCGCGGCCTTGATGGGTCGGGATGACGTGGCGGAAGCCGGTGATCGCGCGGACCGCCGCCTCGAACCTGGCGAACGAGCGCGAGCCGGCGTAGCTGTCGTCGGCCAGCATCATCTGCGCCCACTGGTGCGTCGACATGGCAGTGGTGCCGGAGTCGGTCAGCAGGTCGTAGGTGACGGCCGCTGCTGGCAGGGCGAAGAGATTGTGATGTGCCGCTGCCAGGGCCGTCTCGCGCTGGCTGCGGTCGAGCATCGCGATCGGCTCGACCACCTTGACCTTGAACGGTTCGACGATGTTGCGGAAGGGTCGGTCCACGATCGTCAAGCCAACGTCGTGACCGAGCCGCGATTTGCAGGGTTTCGCCGTCGAGAAGAGACCAGAAGAAATGAACGCACCATGTACGTCGGGGACGGACCGAGATTTCTCCCACGCCTGGCTCGGACCGCGCGGCGTACGGTTTCGTGGAGCGCGGGGCGAGAGACACCACGGTTGGGCTGGTCCGCTTCTCAGCTCCCACGGTGAAGGCCGATCGCGTGGACCACCCCAACCAGGGTGTCTAACATCGTGTGACCCCGAGTCCGCCGGAGTCACGCTTCCTTGACCGTCGACCTGAACACTCGCTCCGCGTCTTCCGACGTCTCGTTGCTCGTGCAGCGCACCTACGCCGACTTGCGTCGCCTCGCAGAACGCTTCCTGGTGCGCGAACGTCGTGGCCACACGCTGCAAGCGACGGCGCTGGTGCACGAGACGTACCTGCGCCTCGCCAACCAGAACGAGGCCGGCTGGCGCGACCGGGCGCAGTTCCTGCGCGTCGCCGCCGAGATGATGCGGCGCATCCTGGTCAACCACGAGCGCGATCGCCGGCGCCTCAAGCGCGGCGGCGCGGCAGCTCGCATCGAGCTGGAGGACGTCGTGCCGGTCGCGGTCGCCGACCCGATCGACCTCGTGGCCCTCGACGAAGCGCTCGTCCGGTTGCAGGCGATCGACGCGCGCAAGGTCGAGATCGTGCAGCTGCGCTACTTCGCCGGGCTGACGCTCGAGGAGACGGCGCGGGCGCTCGACCTCTCGGTCACGCACGTCAAGCGCGAGTGGGGGTTGGCCAAGGCGTGGCTGCTGCGCGACCTGGAGGGCGAAGGCGCGTGAACAACACGCGTTGGCGCAGGGTCGAGGACCTGTTCACGCGAGCCTGCGAGGTCGATCCGGAGGCGCGGCGCCGGATGCTGCAGACCGAGTGTGGCGACGACGCACTCCTGCGTGCCGAGGTCGAGTCTCTGCTCGATCGTGCCGAGCGCGCCGAAGCCTTCCTGGAGGCGCCGATCGCACCCGACGCTCCTCGCGTGCTCAAGAGCCTGGCCGGGATCGACGACGCGCTGCTCGGGGTCGAACTCGCCGGATGGATCGTCGACGGCGTCGTCGCGTCCGGCGGCATGGGAACCGTCTACCGAGCGCACGCCGCCGTCGACACCGAGCGAGTCGTGGCGGTCAAGGTGATGCGCCCCGGTCTCGACGTGGCGGCCGTCTCGCGTCGGTTCCAGCGCGAGGGCGAGCTACTGGCTTCGCTCGACCATCCGAGCATCGCCCGCTTCGTGCAGAGCGGCGTGACCGCCGACGGCCGCCCCTTCTACGTGATGGAATACGTCGACGGCGCGCCCTTGCTCGAAGCGTGCGATCGGGCACGCATGCCGATCGAGGCGCGCTTGCACCTGTTCTGCGCAGTGGGCGCCGCGGTGGCGCACGCGCACCGCCAGCTCATCGTGCACAGGGATCTCAAGCCGGGCAACATCCTGGTCGACAGCCGCGGACGGCCGCGGCTGGTCGACTTCGGCATCGCCACCGTGCTGTCGCCCGCCAGCGCGGTGCGCCGCCAGACGCGGGTGATGACGCCGGAGTACACGAGCCCCGAGCAAGCGCGTGGCGAGATGGCGACCACCGCCAGCGACATCTACTCGCTCGGCATGGTCCTCTACGAACTGCTCACCGGGCAGGCACCCTACGCGTTCTCCAGCTACGACGTCGACACCATCGCCAAGGTGGCATCCGAAGCGGAGCCGGCGCGCCCGAGCCAGCTCGAGTTCACTGCCGAGACGGCCGAGTGCCGCGGCACCGTGCCGTCCAAGCTGCGTCGGCAACTGCGCGACGACCTCGACAACATCGTGCGCTTCGCCCTGCGCAAGGAGCCGGAGCGTCGCTACGCCACCGTCGAACACTTCGTCGAGGACGTGCGCCGCCACCTGGCAGGGCAACCGATCGCGGCGCGACCGGACACGCTCCTCTACCGAGCGGCCAAGTTCGTGCGACGCAACCGGCTGGCCGCGTCGCTGGCGGCGGTCTTGCTGGTCGCCGTCGGCCTGGGCTTGGTCGGCGTGGTATGGCAGGCGCGTGTGGCGCGCCAGGAGAGCCGCAACTCGCAGCGAGTCACCGAGCTTCTGCTGGAGGTTCTGGGTGGCAATGGCGGCCATGCGGCGACCACCACGGCGCGGGAGCTGGTCGACCGCGCCGCGCGTCGCCTCGACCGTCTCTCGGACCTGCCCGTGACGATCCGCGCCGCGCTCGAGCACGCGTTGGGACGCATGTATTTCAACCTCGGCGACTACGTCGCCAGCGTGCGCTTCTACGAGGCGTCGTTGCGGGCTCGCGTGGCGCAGCTCGGGGCGGACGATCCGCGCACCGCGGCCACTCGCGTCGCCCTGGCGGTGACGCTGTCGCGCACCAACGAGGTGGCGCGCAGCGACGCCGAGCTCGTCCACGCCCTGGCGACGGCCCGGTCGGCGGGCGACGAGTCGTTGGTCGGTGATGCGCTCGATGCCCTGGGTTGCTTGCGCAACACGCAGGGGCGCAAGCCCGAGGCGGAGCAGATGCTGCGCGAGGCGCTGCGGCTGCGGCGCCGCACGCACGGGCCGGTCAGCGAGCCCGTGGTGTCGACGATGAACAACCTGGCGACCGTGTGCTGGGCGCTCGGCGACCTCGAGGAGACCGGCGAACTCCTGCGCGGCGCGCTTGCCCTGCACCGGCAGATGGGCGACAGCGAGGACCAGCAGGTCGAGGCGCAGCTCACCCACAACCTCGGCGTCCTGCACATGACTCGCGGCGAGCACCAGCACGCGCGCGACTGCTTCGACGCCGCGCTCGCGCTGCGCCGCACGAGTCTGCCGGACGGCCACCCGCGTCTCGCCGACACCCTCGATGTGCTGGCCAGGCTCGAGCTCGAGCGCGGTGACCCCTGCGCCGCCGAGGACTTCGCCCGCCAATGCCTGACGATTCGCGAGCGTGCCCTACCCGACCATTGGTTCACCGATGACACGCGCTCGCTGCTGGCGGCGTCGTTGATCGAGCAGCAGCGGTGGCAGGAGGCCGAGACTCTGCTGCGCAGCGCACTACCGGCCCTGCGCCACAAGTGTGGCGACACCTTCGACCACACCCAGGAGGCGTTCGAACGCCTGGCGCGTGTGTGCGAGCACGTCGGCCACGACGAGGAGGCCGCCGGCTACCGCGCCAGCCTGCGGGAGGGCGGCCACTGACTGGCGGACTCACGGCACGAGGTCGCGGCGCAGGATGGCCTGTCCTGGCGCGCTGGCCAGCAGCCGCAGGAACGCGTCCAGGCTGGCGTCGTCGGCGCCGGCGTGCACCAGGTACACCTCGTAGCCGTAGGGGTAGTGGCGCGCGCGTACCGATCCGGCGTCGGGGACGACCCCATCGACGCAGACGGCGGGCGCGCCGCGCGGCAGGGTAGCGAGCGACAGCAGACCGAGGGTCGGCTCGCCGTCGGTGCACACGCGCTGCCAGATGCGTTGGGGGTCGGCGAGGAGCTCCAGACGGGTGAGGCGCAGCCGTGGCCAGTCGGTCGTGCGCGGCGGCGGGACGCCGACCAGCGGAGCGCCTTGCGACCGGTCGCAGGCAGCGGCGGCGCGGGCAGGCCCGCGGCACAGAGCCTCGAGTTCGCGGCGGGTGAGGTCGCGTCGCGGCGAACTGGGGGCCGCGACCAGGACGGGCGCGAACAAGCCGAGGGACCGGACGATCAGGCCCGCCGCGGCGGGAGGTGAGCCGGGTCTGGCACACACCACGGCCGCGTGCGCGGTCTTGCATCGGACCAGCTTCAACGACTCGGCTCCGGCCATCGGTTGCAGACGCGGTGCTCTGGCGAGGCGCGCGAACAACGCGTGCAGGTGCCGCAAGCCGTCGAGGTCGCCGCAGACGACGAGCGTCGGTGGGGACGCCGCCGGGCTGCCTCGGCGTCGGTGCTGCGGCAGGACCGGCCGCGCATCCGGCGCCGGCAGGGCGGCTCCGGCCGTGGCGGGAGGCGCTGCGCCGGTCGTGACCAGCGGTGGCACCGGCTGCTGGAGAGGCATTCCCTGGACAGGGGGCACCGGTTGCTTCCAGAGCTGCCGAGCGGAGAACCCCAGGGCGCTGGCGCCGAGCAGGAGCAGGGCGCGCGATGCCAGGGTGCGGGTCTCTTGCCTCATCACCGGGCGCCGTCGATGCGGGGCCCATCGGGGGGTCCGATCTCCGCCGCCGGACGTGACGACGCGGGCGCGTGAGCCGAAGCCCGCTCGGCGACGGGTGGCGACGACGATCCGTGCAAGACGATGCATGCGTGTGGTCTTCCTTCCGCTGCGCACCGGGCTCAGCGCCAGGCGCGACCGAGCACGCGCTGTCCCCGCCGGGACCCAGGGCGCGCTCGAACCTCTTCGGGACGAGCACGCACCGTCTCGTCGGAGGGTGGACCACCATTTCTCCGCGACCGGGGGATGCGACCAGGACGCCCCGATGGTGGGGCCGGCGCGGCACCGCGGCGGCCGGCCTTACGGCTTTTCGTACACGCCGTCGAAGCGGTAGGTCAGCAGGTCTTCATCGCTGTAGGTGCGCAGATAGGCGTGGTGCCGGTTCTGCTCGAGGAGCTCGCGGTCCTGGTGCTTGACGATCTCGACCGGGCGCAGGCCGGCGTTGGCGAACACGTACATCCACTCCGACAGGCGCAGGCGGTTCACGTAGCTGCTGCGGTTCCACGCCATCAACCGCCAAACGCGTGGCGAGTGCTTGAGGCAGTCGTACTGCTGGCCGGGATCGAACATGTGGTAGTGGTCGCGCAGGTCGGCGCGGCAGACGAAGCGACCACCCTTGCGCAGTACGCGCACGATCTCTTCCGCCGACTGCTCCGGCCAGCGGAAGTGCTGGATGCAGTAGCAGGCCCACACCAGGTCCTTCGAAGCGTCGGCAAAAGGCAGGGTGCGGCCGTCGTAGATGCGGTAGTCGATGCCGTCGCGGGCCGCGGCGGCGTCGGTGTGGTAGCGGGTGACGTCGGCCGCCGCGACCGACTTGGCGCCGCCCTCGTGCCGGGCGATGCGCAGCACGTCGAGGGTCTTGCCGACGCCGAGTTCGAGGACGTCCTTGCCGGTGGGGGCACCGTGCTTGCGGTAGAACTCGAACAGTTCCCGCGACCGCCGCGGATCGCCGTCGATCCCCGTGACGTGTTGCGTGGTCGCGAGCCGCCCGAGCGGGCCGATGCCGAGCAGGGCGTTCTGGGCGATGGATTTGAGGACGTTCATCGGCGTGCGGGCGAAATCAGGGGATGCGGTCGAGGTTGGCGGCGAGCGCGCCGAACTCGCGTGCCGAGCAGACATAGTAGGCCTCGGCGAACTCCACCCGGTGTTGGAGCCCGCGGTACCGATTGAGGCCCATCACCGCTGCGACGTAATCGCGGTCGTCCAGCTGCGAGGCGTAGCAGGCGATGGCCCGTTGCTTGTCCGCTGCGACCGACGAGATGTCGACGCCGACGTTGGGCCACAGCGTGGTCCACACTTCGTAGGCCCAGATTTCGCCGGAGAAGCCCACGGCCGCCACGGCGTGCGCGGTGGCCAGCGCCGTGGCCTGGTGGTCGGCGTGCGAGTCGGCGGGAAAGGGGCAGAGGATCTGCGTCGGCGCGAACGTGCGCACCGACCCGACCAGGCGCTGGCGCAGCGCGTCTTCGTGGCGAACCAGTCGGCCGTCGGGGAAGTCGTACATCTCGTCGCTGCCGTAGCCGAGGATGCGCTTGGCCGCTGCCGCCTCGCGTCGGCGCAGGTCGCGCAGCGCCTGGCGTGCGGTCGGCTCGTCGCTGACGCCGGCACTGTCGGTGGTGAACACGACGTGTGCGTCGCTGCCGAGGCCGGCGTGCAGCAGCAACGTGCCGCCGCACGGGATGGCTTCGTCGTCGAGGTGCGGCGCGATGACGAGCACGCGCTCCTTCTGCAGCGCGCGCAGGCGGGCGGGCAGCCGGTGCGTCGCCCGTCGCAGTGCGACGAGGAATCGGCGAGCGACGGTTCGGCGGAGGCGATCGGCGAAGCGGGACACGGGGAGGAGTCGGGGTCGGGAAGCCTACGTCGGCGAGAATGCACTGACGCCGGCACTCGCTGCTTCGTCGTCCGCGTACTCCCGGTGGCATCGGCGACGGCGGAGCCTGGCCGGCGGCCGTTTTCTCGATCCGGGACGCTGAGGCGACGGGGCGCGTCTGCGAATGGGCGGGAGCATCGGCACGGTCTCACGCCATGAACGGGTACCTGTAGTCGGTGGGAGGTACGAAGGTCTCCTTGATCGTGCGGACGCTGGTCCAGCGCATCAGGTTGAGCTTGCTACCCGCCTTGTCGTTGGTGCCCGAGGCGCGGCTGCCACCGAACGGTTGTTGGCCGACAACGGCGCCGGTGGGCTTGTCGTTGACGTAGAAGTTGCCGGCTGCGTGGCGCAAGGCGTCGGCGATCTTCACCACGGCGGCGCGCTCGCGCGCGAACACGGCGCCGGTGAGGGCGTACGGCGAGGCGGTGTCGCACCACTCCAGCGCTTCGTCCAGGCGCGCGTCGTCGTACACCAGCACGCTCAGCACCGGGCCGAAGATCTCCTCGCACATGGTGCGCGCCCTGGGATCGTCGCAGCGGATCACTGTCGGTCGGATGAACCAACCGCGGCTGTCGTCGCAGTCACCTCCGGCGAGGATCTCGTTGCCCGGCTTGGCGCGGGCTTCGTCGATGTAGCCCTTGATGCTCTGGAAAGCCTTGCGGTCGATGACCGCGTTGAAGAAGTTGCCGAAGTCCTCGGGCCCACCCATGCGGATGGACTTGACCATGTCGGTCATCTGCTCGCGCACGCGTGGCCACAGCGAGGCGGGCACGTAGGCGCGGCTGACGGCCGAGCACTTCTGCCCCTGGTATTCGAACGCGCCGCGCACGAGGGCCGTGACCAGCGCGTCGACGTCCGCCGACGGGTGGGCGAACACGAAGTCCTTGCCGCCGGTCTCGCCGACGATGCGCGGGTAGTTGCGGTAGCGGTCGATGCCGTTGGCGATCGTCTTCCACATGCCGTTGAACACCCCGGTGGAGCCGGTGAAGTGGACGCCGGCGAGGTCGGGTGACGCCAGCGCCGGGTTGCCGATGCTGGCGCCGGCCCCGGGCACGAAGTTGATGACCCCCGGCGGCAGGCCCGCCGCTTCGAGCAGCTTGACGATCTGGTAGCCGGAGTAGATCGCGGTGGAGGCAGGCTTCCACAGGACGACGTTGCCCATGAGGGCGGGCGCGGTCGGCAGGTTGCCGGCGATGGAGGTGAAATTGAAGGGCGTGACCGCGAACACGAAGCCCTCGAGCGGTCGCTGCTCGACCCGGTTCCAGCAACCCGGGCCGCTGATCGGCTGGTCGTGGTACAGCTCGGTCATGAACGCGACGTTGAAGCGGAAGAAGTCGATCAGCTCGCAGGCGGAGTCGATCTCTGCCTGATGCGGCGACTTGCTCTGGCCGAGCATGGTGGTGCCGTTGAGCACCGCGCGCCACGGGCCGGCCAGCAGTTCGGCTGCGCGCAGGAAGATGGCGGCGCGGTCCTCCCAGGCCATCCGCGACCAGTCGCGCCACGCCTTCTTGCCGGCGTCGATCGCCTGCTGCACGGTGCCTTCGTCCCCCTGGTGGTACGTGGCGAGCACGTGGCGGTGGTCGTGCGGGCAGGTCGCGGTCGCGGTCTTGCCGGTGCGTACCGCCTCGCCACCGATGACCAGCGGGATCTCGATCGGCTCGGCGCGCATGCGCTCCAGCTCTGTCTGCAGCGTGGTGCGCTCGGGCGTGCCCTTGGCGTACGAGAGCACGGGTTCGTTGCTCGGGGCCGGGACTCGGGGGATCGCGTTCGACATGCGGGCGATGCTACCAAGCGCCCCGCAGCGACCGTCGTCGCGTTTCAGGTCCGCGCCGACATCCACTCGGCGAGCAGGCCGTCGCGCAGCGAGGCCCGCGGCGCCAGGATGGCGTCGGCCCCGGTGCGGCGCAGCAGCCAGGCGAAGACCGACAGGGCGACCACCACCAGGTCGGCTCGGTCGCGCGACAGGCCGTGGCGCCGCTCGCGTTCGGCCGGCGGCAGCGCGGCCAGCTGCGCGCGCCAGTGCTCGAGTGCCGGCTGCGTCACGGCGTCGACGCCACGCACCTGGTGACCGCGGCCGGCATCGGCTTCCAGTGCCGCCACCACGTCGATCCCACTGCCGATGCCGACCACACACGTCGGGCCGTCGCCGCCGACCTGTCGGCCGGCATCGGTCGCGCGGGCGGTGATCAGCTGGTCGATGGCGGCGAGGAGCTCGGGACCCAGGGTGTCGCGGCGGTCGGCGCCGAGAGCCTCGAGCAGCAACAGCGAACCCAGCGGGTGCGAGCCGCTGCTCGTCACGTCGGCGTCGGCGAGGACGACGATCTCGAGGCTGCCGGCGCCCAGGTCGGCGAGGATGCTGCGGCCACGCAGGTGCACGCGGCTGCGGATCGCCGCGTGCAGCAGTGCGGCCTCGCGTTCGCCGTCGATGATCCGCAGGTCGACGCCGGCGCGCTGAGCGGCCAGGCACAGGTCGGCGCCGTTGCGCGCGGTGCGCGCTGCGGCGGTCGCGACTGCCAGGATGGAGTGGACCCCGAGCCGGTCGGACAGGCTGCGGAAGCGCCCCAACGCGTCGGCGACCGCGGCGATCGTGTCGGCGGTGAGTGCGCCGGTGACGAACACTTCGCGGCCGACGCGGATCGGCGTGCGCTCGTCGTGCACGGTCTGCGCCGCGTCGCCGAGCACCTCGACGATGCGCGTGCGGACCGCGTTGGAGCCGACGTCGACGAGACCGAGGCGTTGGGGACGGACGGAAGCCGTGCTCACTCGTCGATCCGGCCCTTGTCCGCCTGGTCGTCGAGCGGTGGTGCCTCGCCGCCGGTCGCCGTGCCGCGTGCTTGCCGGGCGGGGATCTGCAGGATGATGTCGCCCGAACCGTGGTGGTGAATCTGCAACGGCGGATCGTCGCGGCGCACCGTCGCACCGTCGAGCTGGGCGCGGAGCCGTTGCACCTCGGCCTCGCTCCGCAGGCGCGCGGTCCGCTCCTGCTCGGCCTTGCGCGACTCCGCCGCCAGCGCCGCATTCAGGGCCGCGGCGTCGCGCAGCAGCTCGTCGCGGGCGGCCGCCATCGACGTCGCTTCTCGTTGCAGGGTCTCGGCCCGCGCCACCTGGGTGTCGAGGGCGGTCTGCTGCCGAGCCAGCTCTGCGGTCGATTCGGCGCGCAGGTTGCCGAGTTCGGTGGAGGCGTCGCGGGCGGTGGCTTCGCGCTGCTCGGCGTCGGCGCGCAGTGTCGACAACTCCTGGTCGCGCGCCGCCAGCGACCGTTCGGCGTCCTGCAGTGCGCGCTTGTGCTCGGCGTCGATCCGCACGCTCTCGGCCTTGGCCGCGGCCAGTTCGCGTTGCAGGTCCACCTGCTGGCTCTGCCAGCGGGCGGCTTCCTCGCGCATGTGGGCGAGTTCCTCGTCGCGCTGCGTCACCGCGGCCTTCGCTGCAGCCAGCTCGTCGCGCATCGCCGCCGTCCCGGCGTCGCGCTGCTCGAGTTCGGCGCGCAGCGCGTCGAGGGTGCGGGCGTGCTCCTCGGCGGGGACGCGTGCTTCGAGGTCGGCCTGCAGTCGGTCCACCTGAGTGCTCAGCTCGGTCTCGCGGCCGCGCAGGCGCTCGGCGACGGCGCCGAGCTCGCGGGCCTCGCGGGTGCGCGCTTCGAGGTCGGCCTCGAGCCGGGTCAGCTGCGAGCGCTGGGCCGTGTCGGCGCGTTCGCGCTCCTTGATCTGTGCCATCGCCAGAGTCAGGCGTTGGCGAAGCTCCAGACTCTCGCTCTTGGCGTCGACGAGTTCGGTCTCGTGCGTGGCGCGCTCGGCGAGGTGCTGGTCGACTTGCGACAGCACGGCCTCGAGACGCTTGACCGTCTCCCGGACCTTGTCGTTATCTTGCGCGCGCATCGGACCCGATAGGCCCAGGGCCAGGATCAGCGACACAGACGTGCGAAGCAGAGCGTCGTTCATGGAAGTGAAGGTCGAGTGGCGGAGTCGCCGGCGCGCATCGCGCCGGTGTGGGCAGCCACACACCATCTTCGAGGCCCCGGCAAGCGTCAACCGAAGCCATGGGGAAGCGCAGGCCGGATGCGCGGGGCGGCACGGGTGAGCGTGCAACGTGTTATCGGTGGAGCGTGGTTGGGCGTGCACGCGCCGCACCAGCCGCGCGCGATGCTCACCTGGCTGCTCGACCGCGGTTTTCGCGGCGTCGTCGCCGAGTCTGGTCCGCGCGCGGTCGCCTGGCGTGCGGTCGCGGCCGCGCGCGAGAGTCTGCCCGTGGCTTTCGCCGCGGTGCGGGTGGGCGGCGCGACGACGCCGTTGCGCTCGCGCGCCGACGCTGGCATCGCGTCGGCGAACGAGGGCGAGCGATCGGCGGCGATGCAGGCCGTGCGCAGTGCCGTGCAGCTCGCCGAGAGCGTGGGCACCGCCAACGTCATCCTCGAGCCTGGCCTCGTCCGCGTTCCCGGCGAACCGGGACCGACGGACCTGGCCGACCAAACGACCCGCATCACTGCGGGCCAGGCGGCCGGATGGATGACCCGGCGGCGCGCCGCGCTCGACCGCAGCCTCGACGCAGCTTGCCGGTTCCTGCACGCGGTCTGCCACGCCTTCCCCGATGTGCGCCTGTGTCTCACCGGCAGCGCCGACCTTCTCGGCCTGGGCGAGCCGTCGGCGCTCGCCGCCATCTTCGACGACCTGCGCGGCCTGCGCCTCGCCTACTGGCACGACGCGCCCGTCGCGGCTCGGCGCCAGGAGCTGCTGGACGTCGCCCAAGGGGAGTGGTTGCATCTCCTGGCCGATCGGATGGTGGGGGTCACCGTGGGCGACCCGGCCGACGGAACCCTCTACGGCCTGCCCGGATCCGGGGCCGTGGACTGGGCGCTCCTCGCGTCCTACAAGGCGGCGCGCTCGCGGGTGTTGCCCGTGGTACTGGAGCTGGAGCCGGCGATCGAGCCGTCCGAGATTCCGGGCGCGCTGGCATTTCTCGACAAGTTCGGCCTGTAGGAGGCCGACTCACGTAGCCGATCTCATCTCCAGGCCTGGCATGGGCCTAAGACAACGAAGATGGACGCCGACGAAGGCGACACGCGAACCAAGGCGCTGCTCGATCGCTTGCGAGCGAAGCGGCGCCTGTTGGTCCTGACGCACACCAATCCCGATCCCGACTCCATGGCCAGCGCCATGGGTCTACGCCTGCTCGTCGACCGCAAGCTCGGTCTGCCGACGGACATCGCATTGAGCGGGCGGGTGATGCGGGCGGAGAACCGCGAGCTGGTGCGTGCCGTCGACCTGCAGATGGTGCCGCACGACAGCCTCGACCTGTCGCGTTACGACGCCTACGCCGTCGTGGACACGCAACCGGGCTTCGGCCACACGCGCATCCCCGAAGGCGTCACCGTCGACATCGTCATCGACCACCACCTGCCGCCCAAGAACAACGCGCGCGAGCAGATCGCGCACTACGACGTGCGCACCGAGATCGGCGCCACCAGCAGCATGGTGACCGACTACCTCATGCACGCGGGCGTCGAGGTGACTGCCGACGTGGCGACGGCCTTGTTCTACGGCGTCAAGACCGACACCGCCGATCTGTCGCGCAACGCCAGCCCCCTCGACCTGGCGGCCTACGAGTTCCTGCAGACGCGGGTCGACCGCGTCAAGCTGGCGCGCATCACGACGCCGGACGTGCCTCTCGAGTACTTCCAGGCGCTGCGTGCGGCCCTCAACAACGTCCGCTTCTACGACAAGGTCGTTCTCTGCTCGCTCGGGCGCGTCGACGCTCCGGAGATGGTGGCCGAGGTCGCCGACCTGTTGTTGCGCATGGAGGGCAAGACGTCGGTCTTCTGCGGCGGGCTCTCCGGGCGCACCTACTACGTGTCGGTGCGCGCCGAGCTGAACGGACGCGACGCCTACGATCTGATCCGTGGTGCCCTGGACGGGCAGGGGTCGTTCGGCGGACATGGCACCGTCGCCGGTGGGTCGGTCGAGCTACCCGACACCGATGCACGCACCCTCAAGCGCCTCGAGCGGCGGCTGGAGAAGAACATCCAGCGCACGATGGGGGTCGAGGGCGTTAGCGTCGGCACCCTGGGCTAGCTGGTCGGCATGACTCGCCCGCGGGTGCTCGCCATCGGTGGCCTCGACCCTTGCGGCGGCGCGGGGATCACCGCGGACGCGAGGGTGCTCGAACTCTTCGGCTGCCATCCGCTGACCGTGGCGGCGTGCCTCACGGTGCAGAACCGGCACGGGTTCGCGCGCATCGAGCCGATCGCGGTGCGCAGTCTCGCCGATTGCCTGCGGGCAGCGGTCGACGACGGTCCGCTGCACGCGGTGAAGGTCGGCTTCGTAGGCACTGCGGACGTGTTCGCGGTCCTCGGCGACCGACTGGCGCCGCTGGCGCTGCCGGTGCTGGTCGACCCGGTGCTGTCGGCGACCGCCGGGGGGTTCGACGGGAGCGCGGAGCTGGCGCGAGGCTACCGCGCGCTCGCAGGGCGGCTGCGTGCGACGCTCACTCCCAATCGGGACGAGCTGGCCTTGCTGGCGCCCGACACGGATGTCGCCGGGCTGCTCGCCGATGGCTGCGGGGCGGTGGTGGTGAAGGGAGGGCACGCTCCGGGCGACGAGATCGTCGACGAAGTGCACACGCGGGACGGGATCGCCTACATCCGTCACGCCCGCGCCTATGCGGGCGCAGTGCACGGGACCGGCTGCGCCTTCGGCGCCGCCACCGTCGCAGCCCTCGCCCGCGGCGTGGACGTGGCCGCTGCGGCGACGCGGGCCACGCGTTGGATCGGGCGTTGCTTGTGGGAGATGGGAGCGGTGGCGGACGCGCCGCCGCGTCCGTTCGAACCGCAGGCGCCCTCGGGAGAGGCCTGAGCCCAAGGGGCGCGGTTGCCGGGGGATCTCCGGCCACGCCGAGCCAGACGGTCGGCGCCGTTCTCCGCGAGAGCCCGGCCGTCCGCGTGTGACGGGGCCGCGACCGTGCCGTCGATGCGCTCGGCTGGCGCGAAGGGCGCCGCAGTGGTTTCTGAGTTCACGCCCCGAGCGACGCTTGACAGGCCTCGACGCCGCCCCTACATCTGCCCCTCCTCCAACCGGCGCGGGTGTAGCTCAGTGGTAGAGCATCACGTTGCCAACGTGAGGGTCGTGAGTTCGAGCCTCATCACCCGCTCCAGACAGAAGCGCGAGCCCCCGTCGGGGCGCGCGTCGTTTCCACCGCGGAGTAGGGCGCGGCGCCTTGGGCATCGTGGCCAACCGGTCGACCGCGACGGGCGCTTCTCGCTGCGCATCCCGGGGGTCGTGGAGCCGTCGGGCGCTCCGCGCCCGATCACCTTCCGCGGCGGCACGGTGGACTCCGTGCCCCTCGGCCAAGGTGAGCTCGCCACTCGTCTGGCCGGACAACCGAGCCGGTCCCGCGGAGCCTCGCGCTGCGCCGCCTCGACGCTGGCTCGCGGCGCGGTCGCGGTCTATGGTGCCCGGATGCCTGCAGATCGGGTTCTGCTCGAGCTCACCGTGAACGGCGAGCGCCAGAGCGTGGCGTTCGCTCCGCACAAGACCTTGCTCGAGGTCCTGCGCGAGGACATGCAGCTGACCGGCACCAAGCACGGCTGCGAGCTCGGCGAGTGCGGCACCTGCACCGTGCTCGTCGACGGCAAGCCGGTGCTGTCGTGCCTGGTGCTGGCGCTCGACGCGGTGGGCAAGGACGTGCGCACCGTCGAAGGCATGGCCGACGGACCCGACCTCCATCCGCTGCAGACGGCCTTCGCCGAACTCGGTGCGGCGCAGTGCGGCTACTGCACGCCTGGCTTCCTCTTGGCTGCGCAGGCGCTACTCGAGCGCGACCCCGATCCCGACCGCGAGACCATCGTCGCCGAGCTGGCCGGCAACCTGTGCCGCTGCACCGGCTACGTCAAGATCTTCGAGGCCGTGGAGCTGGCCGCCGCGCGCATGCGCGGCGAGGACGCGCAGCCGGCGCGCGAGGTGTTGTTCGGGCAGTAGGCCGGCGCGTCGCGCACGGCGGTCGAAGGAGGAGCACGCGCTACCTGCGTTCGGACCAGCGGGTAGCACCGAGCTGGCTTCGCCCGACGAGGTGCTGGAGCCAGCTACCGGTGCATGGTGACGGCGATCGCGGAGCCGACCGCACATTGCGTCGCGGTGGCTGCGACCGCCTGCAGGAACACGGTGGCGGCATCCAAGCCCAGGTCGCTGGGCACTTGCAGGTCGAGCCGCAGGCTGGATCCCGAGGACACTCCGACGAACACGATCTCCGTCGATGCGAGCTGAGGGTATGCAGCACGGCGGCGACGGCTCCAAGCCCATTGGGGTAGTGGCTGAACGAGCAATCCTGGACCGTCACAGGCCCCGCACAGGTGTCGATCGACAACGGCACGCTGGTCGATGCGCTGCCGGCGTACGCGAAGCCCTGGATCACGACGATCTGCGATGCGCTGGTGCCGAACACCCTGATTCCGCCACCGCCGCCACTGGGCGTCGTCAGCGTCACCGCATTCCCGATGATCTTCAGGCCCTTGCCGGAGACGTTCATTCCCGAAGCATGGGGGCTGGACTGGACGAGAATCGTGTCGCCGTCTGTCGCCGCGTCGATGGCCGGCTGTATCGCGGTGAAATGGCCGGTGCTGCTGACGACCCACGTACGCTGACCGAGCGCAGGCTGGGTCAGGCATGCGAAGGCGAGGCCGACGAGGGTGAAGGTCGCAGCGGGGTGCGCGTTCAAGGTGAGATCGCGAGGCTTCATCGGCAAGATCGAAGCGGCTTCGTGCGCCGTATGGAGCCCCCTGTCCACGCGCCTGCGAGGCGGTGGCCAGGTCCCTGGCAACGGTCGCCAACCGGTCTCCCCGTACCGTGAGGGCCTCTGCTCGGCGAGGCCGGGCGCGCGCGTGATGGTCGGGCCGCAAGCTCGCCGCGGGTCAGTCGTCGCCGCGGATCTCGCGCACCTCCACCCGCCGGAACTCCATCGGCGCACCTTCCGATTGCAGCACGATCGGTCCGGCCACGTGCGCGCAACCGAAGGCTTCGTTCTGCACGACCCCGTTCACCGTCAGCCGCAGCGCGTCGCCATGAGCGACGATCTCGTAGCGGTTCCACTCGCCCAACGCGTGCTCGCTCGACGCGGCGATCCGACGCGTGCGCCGGCCCTCGGTGCGCTCGGCCGCGGTCTCCATCGGGAACTCGTCGATGTTCCAGATGTCGCCGGCGTTGCCGCTCTCGAGTTGGCACTCGATGCTGCGTGGCCAGACCTTGTCGGGGCCTGACTGCCGCACGAGCACGCCGCCGTTGCCCCGCCGGCCCGGGAAGCGCCATTCGACGACGAGCACGAAGTCGCGGAACGCGCGCTCGGTGCGCAGGTAACCGATCGGCTGGCCGCGGTTCCTCAGCACGCCGTCCTGCACCGACCACACCGCCGACGTGGGGGTGCCGTCGGGGAAGTGGCCGGTCCAGCCGTCCAGAGAGCGACCGTCGAACAAGCCGATGGGGTCGCCGAGGTCGAGGTTCTCGAACGGTCGCGCAGCCAGGAACGCCACGAGGTCGACCAGTTCGCCGGCGTCGAGGCCGAGCGCGGCGGTGTCGGGCATCAACGAGACCGGCTGGCGCTCGCGCCGCACGATCTGCTCGGCATCGATCACGTGACGCGCGCCGGCGAAGTCCTTGAGCACAAGGCGCGGACCGTCGGCCAGCAGGAAGCCGCCGACCGCGTTGCCGTCCTTGGTCTGCACCAGCCACGACTCGTAGCCGAAGGCGATCGAGGCACTCGGCTCGAGGATCGCGGTCAGAAGGCCCGTGGCGTCGTACTTGGCGCCGACACGCGTCAGGTCCGGGCCGAGCGCGCCGCCGCGCAGGTCGTGGACGTGGCAGGCAGCGCATTGGGCCTTGTCGCCGAAGAACACCGCGCGGCCGCGCTGCGGGTCGCCGCGGCGCGCCGCCAGCTCGGCGATCGGCGGCAGCTTGTCGGCGGCGCTGCCGGGACGCGCGAACGGCTTGCTGGCGACGGCGCGGATGCCTGCGTCGGGGTGCCGGCGCATCGCCTCGGCGATCGCGTCGCGGATCGCCGGATCGAGTGCGCCGCGCAGTGCTTGCTCGAGCAAGAAGTTGGAGCCGTCGCGGTCGGCGGCCAACTCGCGGGCAGCGGCGACGCGTGACTCGAGGGATGCACGGACATCGGCGAGCGTCGCGCGCGCCGCGGCGAAGCGGCTACGGTCGGGGGGCTTGGCCAGCCACAGCTCGATGCCGAGCGAGGTGCGGGCGCCACGCTGCGAGGTGCCGCCGTCGTCGGGGCCGACGGTGCCACGCAAGCGCTGGTAGCCCTCGGGCAGGCGGATCGCGATCTCGGCCGGGGCGTGCGCGCCGATGCCGTGGGCGAAGCGCTTGCCGCCGATCGCCAGCCGCCCGCCGCCGGCGTTGCGGCCCCGGCCGATCTCGCCCCAGCCGGTGGACGCGCGCAGGAACGGCTGCGCGTCGAGCGGCAGCTCGCCGGCGGGCCCGACGAGCCGGAGGTCGCCGAAGCTGGCCCAGTCGTAGCCGTTGCCGTCGCCGCCGTCGGTCACGACCAGGAACAGGGTGCGCGCGCCGTCCAACTCGGCGTCGACCTCGCGCGAGCCGTCGCGCATGGTGCCGGTGGCGAGCACCTCGGCGGCGCCCTCGCGCGAGAGTGTGCCGACGCGCGACGCCAGCCCGAACCGAGCCCAGCGACTCTCGGCGAGCCGCGCCAGCCAGCCGTTGGCCAGAGCCTGCGCATCGGCCGGGCCGCTCTCGGCGACGGCGAGCATCGCCTCGACCGCCGCGGGTTCGTCGACGAAGGCGAGCGCCGAGACGGCGCGGGCGCGCTCGGCCGCCGTCAGCTCGGGGGCCATGGCGCGGGCCAGGAACGCCGGGACCGACACCGGCGGGTGCAGGCGCCAAGCGACCGCCGCGAACCCGGCCGGCCACTGCGTCGGCGCCTTGCCGTGCTCGGCCAGCAGCGCCGTGTAGACCTCGGCCTCGCGGCCGCGCGCGTCGAGGCCGAAGACCTCGAGCGCGAACCGATCGTCGGCGGGCATCGTGCGCGCGCGTTCGAGCAGTGCGTCGAGGTCGAGGATCGGGCGCGGCGCAAGGCGCGCGATCGCGGTGGCGTCCGGGGTGCGCCGCGGGGTCACATGCCCGTCGTCGCGCGCGAGGCGCAGGATGCGGCCGTACCCTTCCCGATCGCCCATGCCGTGTCCGCCGACACCCGGGTCGTACCAGTCGGCGACCCACACCGCGCCGTCGGCGCCGACGCACACGTCGCTCGGCCGGAACCAGCCCTTCTTGCGCGCGCCGAGGTCGGTGCGCGCGCGCAGCAGGTCCTCGCGCTCGAAGGCGAGGGTGCTGCCGTCCGGTCGCGGGTGGTGCGCGTACACCACGCCGGCGCCGGCGTCGCAGTTCAGCACGGCGCCGGCGAAGCGCTCCGGCAGCCGGCCGCCTTCGTACACGCACACCCCGGTGGGACCTCCGGCGCCGTTGCGGTGGCCGGCCGGCGCCACCCCCGGATCGTCCTGGTGCCAATGGGCACGCCAGACGTCCTGCCCCGGCAACCGATCGGCCTGCCAGGTGCGCGCGCCGTCGTCGGAGAAGAAGCCGTGGTCGCCGCCGTGCAACACCGGCACCAGCCGGCAGCACGCGTTGCCGTCGTCGTCGTTGTCGGCGGTGTAGACGTTGCCGAGCGCGTCGATCGCCACCTCGTACGGGTTGCGGAAGCCGTGCGCGAACACGCGCAGGTCGGTGCCGTCGGGACGGACCGACAAGATCAAGCCGCCGGTCCACTTGCGGCCGTCGTCGGACACGAGGCCCGCGCGGTTGGGGGCCGTCTCGGCGCCGCCGCCCGTGTAGTTGCTCCCCGAGCGCAGGGTGAAGCCCGACGCGTCGGTGACCACGTGCGGGCCGGCGTTGCCCACCGCGAGCCACAGGCGCCCATCCGGGCCGGCGACCACCGAGTGCGCGCCGTGGTCGTGGTCGTGACCGCCGAAGCCGGTGAGGAACACCGTCTTCTCGTCGGCGCGCAGGTCGCCGTCGCGGTCGCGGTAGCGCCAGATGGTCGGCGAGCACGACACGAACACCGAGTCGCCGATCACCGCCACGCCGAGCGGCGCGACCAGGTCGCGGTCCTGCGCGAACACGGTGCTGGTCTCGGCGCGGCCGTCGCCGTCCTTGTCCTCGAGCACGACGATGCGGTCGCCCTCGGGATGGTCGAGCCCGGGATTGCGGCCACGCCACTTGCGGTAGTTCACCGCCTCGGCGACCCAGACGCGGCCCTGCGCGTCGACGTCGATCGCCGTCGGGTTGAAGAGCTGCGGCGACTCGGCCCACAGCGTCACGCGCACACCCTCGGGTGCGGTGAAGGCGGCGGTGACATCGTTCGAGACGGGCGCCTGCGGAGCGAGGACGAGGGCGAGAGCGGCGACGGACACGCCGGCACTCTACCGACTCGCGGGCCACGACCCGCGGCGAGGCCTGCTCTCGGTTGCAGGTTCGGCGTGGATGCACGCGTCCGGATCGTGGGACATGGAGCCAGACCCACCGCCGAACCAGCGTTCAGCGGTGGAGTCTGACTCCATCCGCTGCAACGCTGGTGCGATGGGCGGCGACCTCGGTCGCCCGCCCATCGCTGGTTGTCCGGCTGTCGGTTTGTCGTCGGTTTCGTCGCGTGGCCGCCGTGACAAACGAGCGGACAGCGCACATCCGCGGCAGCCCAGGTTTGGCGCGGGAGTTGCGATCGCGGCGGCATGTTCGGCGTCTCTCGCTCTGCGCGCCTCGCGCTCGCGCTTCTCTTCTCGTGCTGCGGGCTGTGTGCCCAACGGGTGCTGATCGTCGATGCCAGTGGCGGCGGCGACTTCCGCTCGATCGGACCGGCGGTCGCTGCGGCCGCCCCCGGCGACCACGTGGTCGTGCGGCAAGGGACCTACGCCGAGAATCTGGAGATCGACAAGGGCATCGCCCTGGTCGGGGAGCCCGGCGCGCTGATCGCGGCCACGACGATCGGTGGCAACCTGTTCGTCCGCGACGTGCCAGCGGGCCAGGCGTTTCGGATGCGCGGTTTCACGTTGCGTGGCAGCTTCCCTGGCGTCTTCCCTTTCAACTGCGTGCTACGTGACACCCTCGGCCTGTGCGTGCTCCAGGAGCTGTACGGCGACCTGATTCAGCCGAGTCTGCACATCGAGCGCTGCCACCAGGTCGAGCTGCGGGCGATCGCCTGGAGTGATGCAACGGTGGTCGATTCCACTCTCGCGGCGTCGACCGTCGTGTTCGAGAGCGACAACCTCTGGGGGCTTCGGTGCTCGGGCAGCGTCACCCTCGATCGGTGCGTCGCCCGAGGCACGACGGGTGCCGTCCCCGGTGCGGGGATCCGCGTGGACAACGGACGCCTCACCCTCACGCGAACCGAAGTGCGGGCCGGAGCGTTGGCGACCTATCCGCAGTCGGCGATCGATACGCTCGGAGGCGAGGTCGTCCTGGATCCGACCGTCCGGCTGGTGCCGGCGAACGGTGCGCCTCCTGTGTCAGGGTCTGGCGCGGTGGTCATGCGGGAGGTCGCTAGCCTCGGCGCGGCCAGCAACGGCGCACGCCTGGAGGTCGAGCTGCACGGCCTCAGCGGGTCGGACTTCGTGATCCTCGCAACCCGGCCGGCGCCGGCTGTCCTGCCGACGTCGTTCGGCGAGTTGTGGCTGCTGGCCGAGGACCACGTGCTGGTCGGATTCGGCTCGCTCCGCAACTCCGCGCGCCAGCGGGTCCTGAGCATCCCGCACGCCCCGGTGCCCGCGGGCTACGCGATCGTGCTGCAGGCGGCGCAGTTCGCGGGCGGCGCGCTTTCGCTGAGTTCACCCGCAGTAGCGCTGTTCTGAAGCCCGGGTCGCCCGGCCGCGCGCCCGGCCGCGCGCCTGGCCGCGTGCTCATCGCAGCGCACGCAGCGCGTCGCGCTCCGCGTCCGAGAAGGTGCGTTCCCGCGGCGCCGCGCGACCAGTGCGCTGCCGATGCGGGTCGACGCGGAACACGTCGTCGGGCAGCTCGGCGCCAATCGTCGTGTTGAGCCGGATGACGCGGGACAGCGACATGCTGTCGACCCAGGCGACGATGGGCGGCGGCAGGACGATCTGGTACCAGTGGCGGTCGGCGTCGCGCAGGCGCTCGAACTGGTCGGACAGGATGCGGTGGAACAGCGGGCCGACCAGGGCACCGGAAACATGGTCCTCGGCGAGGCCGCCGACCCACAGGTCGACGTCGTCGACTGTCTCGTAGGCGGCAGCCAGGCGCGCGCGCACGCTGGGGTCGCTCGACACGTCGGCGAACGAACGCGCCGGGCGCAAGCCGAGGTCGGAGCGCGCACGGTTGTAGCTCGGCAAGCCGTGATCGCGGCCGCGCTGGATGTTGAGCGACGCCAGATCGAAGCCACCCGCGCCCGGCGGGCCGAACAAGAAGTTGCGGACATCGTCGACCACGAGCGTGTCGAGCTCCTGCGCCGGTTGCGCCGCCAGCCCGCGCAGCAGCGGCTCGATGCCGTGCTCGACGATCTCGCGTGGTGCGAAGAACGCGTCGCGCAGCGCCAGGTGGCCAGCGGCGATCTCCTGGCCGTCGGCGTCGAGGCGCAGGATCGTTGCCGACAGCATGCTGTGGCCGAGCCGGTAGGCCGCCGTCGCGAACTCGTTGGCGATGCCCGGCTCGACGTCGGGCCGGTAGCCGCCGTAGGCACGCAGCGGCCGCCCGAGCAGCACCGGCAGGAACTCGTTGTACGTGATCGCCTGCACTTCGGCGCCGACCAGCATGCGGGTGAGGTCGTAGGTGGTCGGCGCATCGACACCGAGTAGCCGGAGTTGAACGGCGATGCGGTTGTGTTCGCGCACGAACAGCGTGTGCAGCGCCGTCAAGCCGACTTGCTCGTTGGCGCGAACGTCGCCGGCCAGGAAGTAGGTCGGGTCCGGGCTCGGCGCGTTCGCAAACCCGTGCAGGTTGAACGGCAGCAGTCCGCCGTCGCTGGTCGCGAGCCTGCCGTCGGCAAGGCGCAGCTCGGCCGCCCGCGCCGCGTCGGAGCCGTACACGTTCGACGCGTCGATCCAAGCCGTGATCTCGTTGACCTGTTCACGGACGCCCGCTTCGACCCAGCCCGACCGGCTCAACGCGATCGTCGCAACACCGGTGGCCAGTGGATCGAACCAGGGATCACCGCGGGGCACGGCGATCGGCAGCGGCTCTTCCGGTTGCGCCGCTTCGGTCAGGTCCAGGTCGTGGTCGAGGAACTGGCCCCACTGCCAGACGAAGTCGGACGCCCGCATGCGGTTCGGCAGCGAGCCGACCTGTGCCGCGACGGCGTTGCTGATCGCGCGGGCGCTCGGGCGGTCGCCGCCCGCCGGGGCGGATCGGCCGTCGGCGTAGCCCACGGTCGTGCGCCGCAGGAGCGGTTGCCCCGCCCGTCCCCAGTCGGGGTGGTTCGGGTTGTTCGCGCCGCCGTCGAACGTGCGGAACCAAGGCGCTTGCGCGCGAGGCTGGGTCGCGAGCAGCGCTGCGCCCATGACCAGAGGGCCGAGCACCAGCGAACGCGGTGCTCGGTGGAAAGAGGGAGTCGTCATCGTCCTCTCGCTCTCGGAGTAGCGGCGCGTCCCCGGCGGAGCCGCACCGGACGCTGCGGGGGCAGCGACGTCACCTCCTAGTCCCGCCGACGAGGAGCTTTCGCGCGCGGAAATCGCGCGTCTCCCGCGCGCCCTGGATCCTGGCGTGGCGTGAACCTCGACGCCGACCGCCTGCGGTCGGCGCGGTGTTCTGCGTCGCCGAGCCATGTGTGCCGGGTGTTCGCCGAGTGTGTGATCGGGTCGGGGGGCCACCTCGTGCTGGGTCGCCTCGACCGAGCCACCCTGCGCCGGTGGTAGGTGCGTGCGTTCGCGGCTCCGGCTGGTCTCGCGCAGCGGGCCCTCCTATCGTGCCCGCATGTTCGT
Source organism: Planctomycetota bacterium (assembly GCA_041398565.1). Lineage (GTDB taxonomy): Bacteria > Planctomycetota > UBA1135 > UBA1135 > UBA2386 > DATGPD01. The sequence continues at coordinate 697,033 of JAWKUN010000003.1, forward strand.
CCACGTTTCGAGGCCTTCCGATGTCCACGTCTGAGCGCGCCGCCGCGCCGAGCTCGGCGCCGGCCAAGCCGGCTCCGCCGCCCGCGCCCCCGTTCGACACTCGGTTCGCGTCGGCCAAGGACGAGCTGCGGGTCGTCGGCAAGCCGTTCCGCAAGGTCGACGCCCACTCCAAGGTGGCCGGGTTGACCCGCTTCGCCGACGACCTGGTGCTGCCGCGCATGCTGTTCATGAAGCTCTTGCGCAGCACCAAGGCGCACGCACGGATCGCGCGCATCGACGTCGAGAAGGCGCGGGCCTTGCCCGGTGTGCACGCGGTGATCACCGGCGAGTGCATGCCCAACACCTTCGGCATCCTGCCGGTGAGCCAGGACGAGCACGCGCTGGCGTTCGGCAAGGTGCGGATGATCGGCGACCCGGTGGCCGCGGTTGCCGCGGTCGACGAGGACACCGCCTGGGATGCGTGCCGCCTCATCGAGGTCGAGTACGAAGACCTCGACAACATCACCGACATCCACAAGGCGGCGGAGACGCTCGAGCCGCGCGTGCACGACTACGGCAACTACGGCAACGTGCACAAGCTGGTGAACCTCGAGTTCGGCGACCTCGCCGGCGGCTTCGCCGAGGCCGAGCACGTGCGCGAGGACCTGTTCTTCTTCGAGGGCAACACGCACCTGCCGATGGAGCAGCACGCGACGCTCGCCTTCTACGACAAGGACGGCAAGCTCACGGTCTGGTCGAGCACGCAGACGCCGCACTATCTGCATCGGGCCCTGGCCAAGGTGCTGGCGCCGCTGCCGGCGCACATGATCCGCGTCATCGCCTGCCCCAACGGCGGCGGCTTCGGCGGCAAGAGCGACCCGTTCAACCACGAGATCGCCTGTGCCAAGCTGGCGATGGTCACCGGCCGGCCGGTGAAGATCTGCCTGACGCGCGAAGAGGTGTTCTACTGCCACCGCGGCCGGCACCCGGTGCTGATGAAGTCGAAGATCGGGGTCAAGAAGACCGGCGAGATCGTGGCGCTCGACTTCGAGAGCTACCTCGACGGCGGCGCCTTCGGCAGCTACGGCGTGGCCAGCACCTTCTACACCGGTGCCCTGCAGACGGTGACCTACAAGGTCGCCAACTACCACTTCCGCGGAGCCCGCTTCTTCACCAACAAGCCGCCGTGCGGTCCCAAGCGCGGCCACGGCACGCCGCAGCCGCGCTTCGCGCTCGAGGTGCAACTCGACAAGCTGGCTTGCGACCTCGGTCTCGACCCGGCCGAGATCAGGACGCGGCACCTGGCACCCGCCAACTCGCTCACCGCCAACTGGATGCGGGTCAGCTCGATGGGGCTCGGCGCCTGCATCGACAAGGTGGTGGTGGGCTCCGGTTGGAAGGAGCGGCGCGGCAAGCTGGGAGTGCAGGCCGGCCAGGTGCGCGACGGCAAGGCGCGCGGCCTCGGCCTCGCTTGCAGCAGCTACCTGTCCGGCGCCGGTCTGCCGATCTACTGGAACGGCATGCCGCACTCGGGCGTGCAGCTCAAGGTGGACCGCAGCGGGCTGGTGACCGTGTTCTGCGGCTCGACCGACATCGGCCAGGGCTCGGACTCGATCCTCGCCTACGTCGTCGCCGAGGTGCTGGGGATCGACCCGCTGGGAATCCGCGTCGTCACGTCGGACACCGACCTCACGCCGGTCGACCTCGGCAGCTACAGCTCGCGCGTCACGGTGATGACCGGCAACGCGGCCTTGCAGGCGGCCGACGAGGCGCGGGCCACCATCGCGCGCGGCGCAGCGGACAAGCTCGGCGTGCCGGCTGGCCGCCTGGTGTTCGCCGACGCACGCGTGTTCGACGCCGAGGATCCCGACAAGGGCATGAGCTTCGTCGAGGCGATCGTCGAGGCAGAGAGTCGGTTCGGCACCATCGGTAGTGTCGGCTCCTACAAGCCACCGAAGAGCGCGGCGCGCTTCAAGGGTGGCGGCGTCGGGCCGAGCCCGTCGTACTCGTACAGCGCCGCGGTCGTCGAGGTCGAGGTCGAGGTCGACACCGGCATCTACCGCGTACTCAAGGTGTGGGTCGCACACGACATCGGCCGCGCCATCAACCCGGCGCTGGCGATGGGGCAGATCGAGGGCTCGGTCTACATGGGGCTCGGCGAGGCGACGATGGAGGAGATGGCCTATCGACCCGATCGCTTCGGTGTGCACAAGATCCCTTCGCTGCTCGAGTACAAGAGTCCGAGCACGCACGAGACGCCGGAGATCGTGACCTACATCGTCGAGGATCCGGATCCACAAGGTCCGTACGGAGCCAAGGAAGTCGGTCAGGGGCCGCTCTTGCCGATGATGCCCGCCGTGGCCAACGCGGTGTTCGACGCCGCTGGCGTGCGCGTCGACGAGATCCCGGTGACACCCGAGAAGATCCACGCCGCCCTGCAGGCCAAGGCCAAGGGCAAGCAAGCGCGCACGGGGCCCACCGCGACGCCACCCGTGCAGTGGCCCGAGGCCATGAAGGTGCTCACCCCCTGGCAAGGTGGTGACGGCCGCGAGTTGGGCGCCGCGCCGCGCGCCTGAGCAACCGCGGCCGCTGTCCTGTTTCAGGGCGTGGCCGGCGCGACGTGGCTGTTTCCCGAGCGCGCGCGTGCCCGCGGGCTCGAGCGCGCCGCAGCGGCGCGCGCGAAATCGGGTCGTTTCGCTCCGCCGCGTCGTGATCCTCCGATGCGAGCGGCGGTTTGTTGCTGCTTCGGCGAGCCCATGCTCGGGTGCTGGACGTAGGTCTCTCCTGTAGTGCGCGGCGGAGTCGTCGCGCGACCTTCCAGGCAGCAACCCTGGCACCTAGAGAACCGCACCCCTTGGCCTCGCTCGACTCCGCCTGATCGTCCCGTCGTTCGGACGTCTTCGCCTCCTTTTCGCTTCTCGCTCGGTACGCGCCTCCGCAGAGGGCGCTGGCGTGGCTCGTTCCGCGCCGCGCCGCGTTGGTGGAGATGCCGCGCCACGGCAGCAACCAGATGATCCTTCGCATCCTCGCCCGCTCGTTCCATTCGCTCGGCGCACGCCGCCGCAGCCACTCCTCTCACGCGCCGAGGCGCGTGCCCGAGTCGACGGGCCACCGTCGAGAGGAGGCTCGAGTGGAGGCTCGAGTGGAACGACGCGCGCCGGTCGGTCCTCGGGTCGCGCGCGCGCTCGCTTTGGCGATGGTCGCGGCCGCCCTGCCGGCACAGACCTACTACTTCGGCTTCGACGCCACTGTGCGCTCGCCCTCGGCGACCCAGGTCGACTACTCGGTCCGGGTGGGCAACTTGCAGGGGCAGGACCTCGATCGCTACCTGCGCGCCTTCGGCGGTCCGCTCGATCTGTACGTGTACCACGTCGCCGATCTGGTGGGGAACGACCTGTCGCGGTTGCGGGCAGGCCACTTCCTGCGCCAGCAGCTGAGGTCGTCGTCGGGCTCGTTCACCATCCCTGCGCACGACGGGCTCACCTTCTGCTACTTCTCTCTCGAAGCCCTGCCGGTCCTCTGGGGCGTGGCGGGTGTGTACGAGGCTGGCGCGCGGGTGCCTGCCATCCCGGCCAATGCGCCGTCTCGCATCGGCACCGTCGGTGGCGCCTACACGTCCGTGCAGAACGCCGAGCAGATCCACAATCTCGTCAACTCGGTGATCGTGCCGCTGCCGCAGGCGACCGCCGTGGAGCTCATGAACGGGCAGAAGACGCTCGTGCTGCGCGACCCGCAGACCGGCGACACGCGCTACATGCAGTGGCAGCCGTGGACCCATTGGCTGAACGAAGACAACGGGCGGCGCGTCCTCAAAGAGGTCGTGGGCTACTTCCAGAACAAGAAGCACGGCGTCGTCGAGCCCTACTACGAGCAGTTGGAGGTGCATGCGGTGCCGCCCTCGCAGGTGCAGGCGCCGAGCTTCAAGTTCCATCCGACGCTGCAGCGGACGCTCACCGCGCGGCTCGAGGCGCGGCCGGCGCGCGGCACCGGCAGCTACGTTTTCGAGCGCAACCTCGCCAACCCCGACGCGATCCTGGTCGACGGCGCTCTGGTGAAGGTGCTGCACTACCGCGGGTCGTTGCGGCCGGTCGGCGCCATCGACAGCCCGATTCCCGCCGAGCACTGTCCGATCGTCAACTTGCTGGTCGAGTTCTACAGCGGCGAGACCTTCGTCAACGTCAAGGTGCTCCTGACCAACTCGCGTTTCGAAGGCACCGGCGACTTCATCTTCGACCAGATCCGGCTGTCGGTGCCCGGCGCCTACATCCGTACGCACAACTACCGGCCCGAGGGCAAGACGGCCGACGTCTACCCTTGGGAGCCCAATGGTCAGGACAGTGTCGCCCTGGTGCGCCCGCTCGGGGGCGGCATGACCAACCGGCTGCGCGAGAACGGCAGCTTCCTGTGGAACGCCGGCATCTTCGCCGAGTTCGGCCCGCGCGGTCAGCGCCTGGAACGCGCGGCCGAGAACTTGCGCCTGTACCTCACGCAGTTCTTCGGCGACCGCAGTCTCGGCGCCAACTACTTCGACCAGCCCTTCTCTCGCGGCGGCGGGATTCCCGACCTGCGCTACCAGGGCATGATGGCCGACTGGAAGTTGTCGTGGCGGGTGCCGAGCGGCATCAATGACAACGCGCGCGATGTCTTCGACCACTACGCGCCGCGTACCAAGTTCCACGCGGGCGACGGCTCGAGCCCCTACCTGTTCCCCTACCCGTGCTTCGGGCCGCAGAGCGGCAGCGAGACGGGCGTCGACGAGGCGATCATGCCACGCAACGGCGCCGTCGTGATCGCCTACAACGCCAACTCCGTCTTCATGGTCGAAGCGCTCGAAACGGCGCTGTTCATGGGTCGTGGAGCCCTGACGCGCCAACCCATCGACACGCTCTTCCTGGGCGACGGGCGGCCCAACACGCTCGACTACATGCGCTACCGCATGTGGGAGGCCCCGGGCGGCGAACGCATCGAAGAAGCGCGCATGCTCGCCGGGCAGTACCTCTGGAACTCCGGCAACAACACGCGCTCGGCGTTCCATCCGAACCTCGACTTCAAGCAGACCGGCGCCTATCGCGCCCATGTCGCCGAGGCCAACGTCCCCTACAACGAACTGCTCGGCTCGCACGACACCGAGCACTGCCAGCGCTACACGACGCACGTGATCGAGTCGCTCTACAAGACCAACCCGGACTTCCTGGGCAAGATCTACATGGACGCGGCGGCCGAGATGATGTGCTCGCTGAGCCACTACACCGGCGAGAGCGTCAATCGGCAGTACACGCACATCCCGTACGGTTCGTCGCTGTGGGGCATGATGAACTCACCGGCCGGATCCGGCTCCGGGGGCCGCAACTTCGAAGCGTTCGGACTGCACGCGGAGGCGATGTTCCATCGGCCGATCCGGCAGTCGGATGTGATCATGGCGCAGCAGATGGCGGCCATCGTGCAGAGGGTGGCGCGCCCCAACGGCTACATGGGCTGTCTCTTCGGCCAGGACGCGCGACACTTCCAGGCGGCGGAGGAGGCCGGGCTGCGCAGTCAAGTGAGCCAGTACCTCACCCAGACGCTGCAGCAGACGGTGGGCCCCGACGACTTCGACCTCGTCGGCGTCGACCTGCGTTGGCAGGGTGACGTGTGGGACATGCTGTTCGGCAGCGCTGCCAAGGCCTACCTCGGATCGGCGCTCGATGCCGAGGCACGCGTCGTGCTGCAGGCCATCGACCGCGACCTGATCGCGACCTACACGGACCAGTTCGACGGCGCCTACTCGACCGTCCACGGCGCGCGGGTGCACATCGGTCTGGAGAAGGTCGAACTCGGCCAGCAGGTCTTCAGCGTGCCCGCCAGCATCAAGAACGGGCAGTACGCGAACATGAGCGGCGGTCCCTACGAACGCTGGGTGTTCGGACTCCTGGTCGACCTGCCGGGCCTGCGTAACCATCTGGCAGCCACGCAGCGGCTGGGCGGCGAGTACTTCGGGGCCAACCGCAATCTGATGCTGCCCGTGAGCTCGGTGGGGCAAGAAGACATCAACGGCGCCGGGATCCAGGCGATGTGGGCGCTGCAGCAGCTCGGCATGTAGGGCGCCGGTCAGCGTCGTCCGCCGTCGTCCGGTGTGACGGGCGGACGCGTCTCCATCAGCACGAACAGCATGTTGTCGACGAAGTGCGGGTTGCGTGTCAGCCCGACGTGGTCGTCGCTGAGGAAGGTGACGTTGGTCCACGGCAGCGGTGAGGGCAGCCAGGCTCGGTAGTCCGCGCCGGTGCGCTCGTCGCCGAGCGCGCTGTAGCGAGGCACCGTCAGGTCCCCGGGCAGGTAGCACGTCGGCGACGAGAAGGTGGGCACCATGCGGCCGCCGCGCTCGGTCAACACTGCCCGCGCCAACGTTCGCTCGCCGTCGGCAGCGAACAGGTAGAAGCGCGTGCGGGGCGTCGTCGAGGCCGGCGCATCGAGGGCTGCATGGAAGCGCGCGGCTCGTTCGAGGCACCAAGTGAGGTAGGTGCGTGCGAGCCGCCGTCGCTCGTCGGCGTCGGGCACGTCCGGCAGCAGCCAGGCGAGCACGCGGTCGGCGGCCGGCGCCGCCAGACCCCAGCCGTTGTCGAGCCACAGCCTCGGAGCGAGCAGGTCGGCGTCGGCGACGTCGCCGGACGGGCGTAGCAGCACACCGTGGCGGGTCCGCGGGAGCAGCTGGTAGATGGACGGCATGGTGCCGAGGAGCGCGGCGTCGAACCGCGGCAGGAAGAAGGCCGGCTTGAAGCCGTCGTGCAGCTCCCGCAGTGCGTCGATGGCGCCGAAGTTCGGGGTGCCCACCTGGATCAAGCGGTCGACCTCGCGAGCACCGGCCCAGGTGACCTCGGGCGTCGAGCCATCCTGCGGTAGGTCTGCCTCGCCGTAGCGCAGGTAGTAGTGCGCGATGAGGCCGCCCATGGAATGGGCGACGATGTCGAAGCGGTAGCCCTTGGCCAACCATGCGGCCAGCTCGTCGGCCTGCGCCAGGCTGGCGTCGTCGCCGGCTGCCCGCAGACGTTCGATCTTGCCGCGTGCCTTGGCGTCGATGTCGGCTCGCGTGCGGCGGATGAAGCGCCCGAGCTGGATGGCGTTCTCGACGTTGTCCCGCCGCCAGTCGTAGAAGAACGTGTGGCAGGTGAAGTGGTCGTCGGCGTAGGCCGGCACGTTGGGGTCGAGGGTGGCGCGGTCGCGGTAGCCGCCGATCCCCAGGGTGCGCAGGATGTCGGCATACACCTTCACGCTCAGGACGCCGAACACGATGTCGAGCCGCAGTGCCGCCAGCGGCTCCGAGGCGCCGACGGCGGCGTCGGCGGGATCGTAGGCGAAGGCGTCGGCGGGCGGCTGCAGTGGCAGCGCCAAGAGGCGTGCCCCCACCGGCGTCTCCGGGTTGGCGTAGTCACCGGTGAACGCGCCCCAGACCGAGCGTTTGGTCGCGTGCTCCTCCAGCCGCGCGCCGAGGATGCCGTGGATGACGATCACGGGGTTGCGCGCTTCCCGCAGCGCCGCGTCGCGGTAGAGCTCGCGCACCAACGGATGGCGATCGCGCGGCGACGTACTGCAGCCGCTTTGAATCAGGGCCAGGAGAACGACGGATCCGAGCGTCGGGTGCAAGCGCATGGCGAACCTCGAGGCGCGGCAGCGTACGAGAATGGGCCGCGAAAGGCAGGGCGGGCCTTCCCCACCCTACGTGGCGGGGGCGACGACTCGGATCGAACTCGAGAACAGCCAGGGCGCACCGCCGCGCGTGCGCACCTCGACACGGTAGACGCCGGGGGCCGGCGCCCGGTGGGCGAGGTCCTTGCCCGTCGTTTCCTGAACCGCCTCGCCGTCGCGCAACAGCCGGATGACTCCGACGGCGGGGGTGCCCACGCGCAGCTCGAGTTCGGCAGCGGTGGTGACCGTCCCGCCAGGCAGGTGGACGCCGTTGCCGTCGACAGCGCGGAAGTCGAACCCGGTGCCGTCGCCGAACAGGTCGAACGACGTGTAGCTGCGGCCGGCGCGGAACGCGGCGATCAGTTGCTCTTCGTCCATCGACGGCGCCAGCACGTGGGTGCTGAGCGTCAGGAACACCTCGCGGTAGTTGCCGATCGTGCCTCCCAGGGGGCCGAAGATACGCACGCTGGCGTGCGCGTCGTTGCCGCCGACGGGGGTCATGGGATGGCGCTGCGCGAGCTGCGCGTCCCACTGGTGGAACACCTCGTCGTCGCGCCGGCAGATCTGCTGGAACAGGGCGCGCAGCGGTAGGAACAGACCGGCCGCCAGCATGCCGGCTCGGTTGGCGCTGACCGCGCCGGCATGGAGGTTGACGATCTCGACGCCCGCGATCCCGGGCGTGTCCCATGCCTTGGTGCGTTCGGCATGGCAGAGGAAGCTGATGGCGCCTTGCCGGCGGGCCTCGGCCACCAGCGCACCGGCGCTCTGCCAGCGCCGCAGCGGCTTGCGCAGCGGGAACGCGATGATGGTGCCCTGCGGCGTGCGGATCTCGGCGCCCACCACGAACAGCGTCCGCTGCCGTCGTCCGCGCAGGCCGTCACGGACCGAGGCGTCGGTCTGATGGTCGGTCATCACCACGAAGTCGATCCCGGCGACGCGACACGCGTCGAGGATCTCTTCGACCGTCCCGTCGCAGTCGTGCGACAGGTAGGAGTGGCAGTGGACGACGCCCTTCCAGTCGAACAGGTCGGTGCCGGGGACCGGGTAGGGGGCCGTTCTCGGCGCCGCGTCGGCGAAGATCGTGGTGACGGCCGAGCAGGCGGCCAGAGCCGCCACGACCACCGCGGCACCGATGGCGGTGCTCGCCCTCCGTGCGGCCGCGACGCCGCCGTGCCTCACCACGCCCACTGGAGCCCGACCCAGAAGCGGAACTCGTTCTGGCTCGGGTTGCGTTGGTTCTGGCGGCCGAGCGCGTTGGAGATGTGGTGGTAGGTCCCGCCGATGAGAAGGTGCGACGCGTCGTACAGAGGCACTTCGACGCCCGGTCCGAACGAGAACGTGAAGTTCCACTCGGTGCCGCCCGGGGGCACTTGCTCCGTGGTCTGCAGGTAGCCCGCGGTGCCGTCGACGAAGATGCCGAGGTCGGGCGTGGAGTACGGGTAGACACGCGCCGCCAGTTGCCCCTCGATGCCGTAGGCATCGTGGCCGGGTGCCTTGAACACGTCGCCCTCCAGGCCGAGGCCGAGCGCGAAGCGGTCGTGCAGGAACCAGTGCAGGAAGGCGCCGCCGCCGTACGCGTCGACCTCGCCGTCGCCGTCCCAGAACAGCGACCGACGCAGGATCGGGACGCCGTAGAAGCCCCGGGCCATGACGGTCACGTCGTCGGCGTGGTGCAGGGGCGGCTCGATGTCCTCGGCGTCTCGGCCCGTGTCGTCACCCTGTTCGGCGACGGGGTCCTGTCGACCCCGGGTCTGCCCCAGCCCCGGGTCGGAGGTGGCTCGCGTCGCCGCGGGGCTCGCGGGCTGGAGTTCGGCCACCGGCGGCTCGCCGCGGCAGCTGGCCAGCAGAGCCAGGAGGACGAGCGGTCGCACCCGGCGGCGGCTCCGAAGGTGTGAGTCGGCGACGCGGGCTGACCCTGGGGGGCGACCGTCGGACATGCTGTCGGGGGCGGCCAGTGCCGCGCTGGTGCCGTGGATCCAGCGCCGGAGAGAGGGGCACAGCTCGAGGATCCCGCCCCTGCCGCGCCGATACGCAGCCCTTGCAGCCCATGGCATGCGCTGCAGGGCGCGAGTGCACTCGCGTCCGGGGGAGACTGCGTGAGCCGGAGACGGTGCTCGCATTCGCCCGAGACAATAGATGAGTCAACCGCGGCGAGCCAAGGTCGCGATCGCGGCGCGCAGCAATCGCTGCTCCCAATCCTGGCGGGCGGCGCGCACCGAGCCCAGTCGTTCGACGTCCTGCAGCCGCAGGAGCACGGGCACGTCCGGGACGACGCCTTCGTCTTGCAGTCCACGCCCCTTCGTGTCGAGCAGGCGCTCGCGGCCGAACGACAGGGTGGAGCCGTCCTCGCCGGCCACCGTTTGCACCGCGGCCTCGGCGCCGATGGTACGTTCGCCGACCACCATGGCGCCGCAATCCGTCTGCAACAAGCGCGCGAGGTGCTCGGCGGCGCTGCCCGTGTGCCAGCTGGTGAGCACGACGACCGGCTTGCTGAAGATCGGCGGGCGCGGGTCCCACTCCGCGTGGCGGAAGTAGTTGTAGCTCAGCAGGCCGAACAGGTAGGTCGACCGCTCTTCGGGCAGGACCTGCGTGTAGGTGGAGCGCAGGAAACGCCCGGCAAAGGCGCGGGTGGTGGCGTAGTCGCCGCCGCCGTTGTTGCGCAGGTCGAGCACCAGCCCGTCGCTCGCCATCGCGTCGTCCACCAGCGTGTCGAGGTGTCGCGAGAACGCTCCGGGATCGTCCTGCGCCAGGTCGTCGAGGCTGAAGGTGTCGACCCGCAGGAGGGCAAAGCGGTCGAGCTTGGTGAGCTTGGCCGCGGCCACCGGCGACCGGCGCAGCTTCATGGACTTGTCGATGCGCAGGATCAGTTGGTCGCCGTCGACGGTGACCTTCGGCGGCGGTGCGCTCGGCCGGTGCAGGACGTGGCGTGACGACGTGCCGTCCGACCAGCGCAGGGCGAGCTCGACGCTCGAGTCCGGCGGGCCGAGGAAGAGGTTCTCGACCAGGGGCCAGACCACGGGCACGTCTTCGATGCGCACGATCTCCGGTGCCGTGCAGGCCTCGGCGGGCAAGTGATCGGGGCCCTGGGGGGCTGCCCCTGGCGGCCAGCTGGTGACGTGGATGTGACCCTCGAGCACGATCCGCGTGAATCCTTCGATGTCGTCGAGGGAGGTGGCGGCGACGTCGTTCTCGCGCCAGTTCGCCGCCGGCACGGTGAGTGACACGTGCGGATCGGCGAGCCGAGCCAGCATGCCGGTGAGCAGGTGGTAGAACTCGCTCGGCCGGCGCGCGTAGACCGCGGCCGACCGGTACTGCGCGCGCAGGGCGTTCCAGTCGACGTGCTTGTGCCCGAAGTAGGGGTAGCCGTCGGCCAGCGCCTGCCAGTAGGTGTCGAACACGCGCAGGCGTCCCGCTTCCTCGCTGGCGAGGGTCGAGCAGCCGGCGAGGAGGGTCGCCGCCGCGAACGCCGCCAGGCGCCGCCGTCTGTCGTGCATCACCGGCTCACTGCGACGGGTAGTTGGTCTTGACCCACTCGGCCCACTTCTCGTCGAAGGTGAGCGGCGTCAGGCCATAGACCGTGCGCAGCGCTTCGCGGCAGGCGGCGATGATGTCCGACTGGTCGACGGACCAGTCCTTGGGATTCACCCGCCCCTTCACCTGCAGCATGAAGTCACCGAACTTCTGCGGGTCGGTGGCCAGCAGGTAGTCCCAACGCGACCACAAGAACTCGTTGTCGGGCCAGTTGATCGCCGAGTACTGGCGCCAGGTCATCACCTCGGCGAAGGCGCGGACCTTGCCGGCAGTCACGGCGGCGCGCACGTCCGGCTTCCAGTTCCACTTTGCCGACGGGTTGTGCGCGGCACCCTCGTCACGGCAGAAAGAGTTGAAGCGCTCGCTGATCCGGCGCTCGAACCAGTGCGCCAGGCCCTCGGTGATCCACACCGGGGTGTCGTAGGAGTAGCTGCGGTAGCCGTCGATGAAGTTGTGCACCAAGCAGTGTTCGAGGTGGGCGTGCAGAGCGGTGTCGTCCTTCAAGCGACCGTCCTCCATGGTGGTGCCCACGGCGTACATCAGGGCGCCGGTCTTGATGAAGTGCCAGCGCTGCCCGAACGACGTGTCGCGGCCGATGAAGCTCTTGAGGTAGTCCTCGCAGGTCGCGCCCTTCTCGGTGATGAGCAGCAGGTACTTCTCCCGCATGCCGAGGTACTTGCCGTAGCCCATGAAGCGGCCGTTGCCGACGATGACGCTCGCCTTGTCGGCCGGGAAGTCCTCGTCCTTCACGCCGAGCATGTCCTGAAACGCGCGGTACGACTTCTCGCTGCGGTGCGCCAAGAGGTGCAGGCGCAGCCACGGCGTGAGCGTGCGCGTCTTGACGTTGACTCGGGGCAGCTTCTCCGACAGCTCGGTCAGCTCGGTGCGGATCTTGTCGCGGATCTTGGGCTCGAGCGGCACGTTCCAGGCCGGCAACGCGCTGCCGATCTTGAAGTGGGCGGTCTCCACCCACAGGAACTTCTCGTACTCGAGGTGCTTGTCGATGTCCTCGGAGGTGGCGGGGTTAGGACCGCGTTCGCCGAAGGGGAACGGCCCGTACGAGACGTAGCCGGCCTTGGCCAACGCCTTGGGGTCGTTGTCCGTGTGCGGGTCGATGCGCCAGCGCGGCAGCTTCGGCTTGCTCTGCGCGGTCGTGCCGGCGGCGAGACCGAGGATCGCCACGACCAACGGTGGTCCCAGCCGGAGGCATCGTCCGAGGTTCATAGCTTGCTCTTGATCTGCTTGGCCATCTCGATCGATTGGAACACCGAGAGGTCGTCGAGGGCGGGCTCGTCGAGGACCACCACCCGCAGGGCGTTGATGGCTTCCTTCTTGACGACGTTGTCGGAGGAGTCCAGTTCGCGTGCGACCTTGCCGGCGTGCTCGCGCACGCCGGCACTGCGGAACAAGCGCAGCGCTGCCACCTTGTCCGTGTATTCCTCGCTGAGGAGCTTGGTGGTGAGCCAGCCGCTCACCTCCGGTGTGCGGTTCTTGCGCAGCACCGGTTCGAGCCAGGCGCGCGCGCCGTTCCAGTCCGCCTTGACCCGCGCGAACACCTTGTCCATGCCGGCGACGTCGCCTCGGGCAGCGAGACCGACCGCGCCGCGGTAGGCGACCTCGTCGTCCTTGTCCGCCAGGCACTTGCGCAGGGGCTCGGCGACGTTCTCGGCCTCGAGTTCGACCAGCCGGCCGGCGGCCCAGCAGCGCCGCGCGGTCACCTTGGCGGCCACGTCTTTGGCGATCAGCGGCGTGTGCTCCTTGGCGGTCACGCGGTCGAGGACACGGACGATGAAGCCGTTGGCGTTGGTCTTGGCGTCGGAGAGGCGGCCGCACAGGATTGGGGCGGCTCCGGCGCCCATGGCGACGAGCTCGTCGACGGACTTCTCGTGCAGCTCGGGGTTGTCGAGGCGGAAGTTCTGCAGCAACTGGTCGATGCGGTCGATCTGCAGGCGTTCGAGCTTGGGCCAGGCGGGCTTGGCGGCCGCTGGCTTCTGGGTCGCGGGCTTGGCCGGCGCGTCCTGGGCGGGCACCGGCGGCGTGAGCGCCGCGATGGACACGGCGGCGAGCGAGGAAAGGAAGGAGCGGATCATCGTTTGAGCCAGGGCGGCAGGGCGTCGACGTAAGCGGGGTGCACGTAGGTCAACTTGCCTGCCAGGGCCAGCTGCTGCGTCTTCCACCACGTCTCGAACGTGCCTTTGTCGTGGGTGTAGAAGGGGACTTGGTAGGCGTCGACCAAGTCCCCGGAACGCTCGATGCCGGGGCGGTGGTCGGAGAACGAGAGGAGGCAGAAGCCGCGCGGCACCTCGACCACCGGGCTGACGAGCCCGAAGTTGTCGGGATCGAAGCACCAGGCCGCCTGCGCCAGCTCCATCCCGCCCCGCCCGATGAGGCCGGGCGACGCCTCGCCGCCGGCGATCGCACCCTTGGCGCGCAGCTGCGGGTCGGCGCCGCCGCTCGCCATCACGCTGCGACGCATGGCCTCGGCTCGCTCTCGCAGGGCGGCACGTTCGCTGGCGAACGCACGCTGGGCGAAGCGCAAGGGCAGGACGTGCTGGTCGAGCACCAGCTGGCGTGCCAGATCGAGGCCTGGTCGATCGCCGCTCTCGCGCACGAAGGTGAGCAGCGGCTCGAGTTCGGACTCGTGGACGTCGACGCCGTCGAGCTCGAGGATCACGCCGGGACGCGCCTGCGGCGGGCGGCCAGAGTGGTCGCAGCCGGCGCCGGCCAGAGACAGCAGACAGAGTCGGGCCGGGTGGCGCAGCGATCGGAGGACGTTCACTTCTTGTCGAACAGCTCGAGGAAGGAGCAGGCCTTCTGGGTCAGGAAGCGGTAGGTGGAATAGAGGTAGTTGCTCAGGGCCGGCAGATTCTCGGTCGTGGTCGCCGAGGCGAAGCTGCCGGTGTTCTCGATCCACAGCGAGCGCGGGTCCTGTGTCCACGTCTCGAACCTGAGGTTGAAGGTCTCGCCGTGGCCCTCTGCCTGCGGGAAGGTCAAGCGCACGCCCATCGCCTGCAGCGGCCGGCCGAAGCTGGCCAGCGCGTCGTCGCCCTGGCTGAGCATGCCGTGGGCGAGCAGTTCGGTGCTGGAAGCCCAGTGGCGCGGGGTGACCAGCGAGCGCACGACGAACTGTTGCGCGACCGAGCTGCGGATGCCGAGGACCTGGAAGCTGAGACTGCTCAGGTTCACGAGACGCGTGGCGAAGTCCTCGACCGTGGTGCTGCGCAGCTCCTCGCGCACGACGATGCGGTCGGGAAGGAACGTGGCCACGGACACCGCGCCCGGCGTCTGCACCAGGTTCGACAGGTGGATGCCGTCCTGGGCGATCTGGAAATTCTGGTACGCGATCTCGCGGCGGCTGAACAAGCTGTTGTGGATCTGCTGCACGCGTTCGGCCTGCAGGGTCACCGGCTGGAACAGGATCTCCGCCAAGAACGCGATGGTGCGCGGATCGTAGCTCATCGGGCCAGGCAGGATAGACGGCGGCGGGTCGCCGGCAACGACCGGTCCGCCTCCGAGCCGAGCACGCGTGGCCGGTCTGCTCGCAGTGGACCGGGCGCGGTTGGCCAGGAGGCTCGCGGCGGGCCGCCACCGCGGATCAGCCGACTCGTGGTCCTGCCGACAGGATCCACCGAATGGCCGGCCCGATTCGGCCCTCGGTCGCTGGGGCCCCGGCCCCACCGGGCACTTTTCGGGAGGAGCGGCCCAGCGCTCGACGTCGTGGGGCATCTTGACGCAAGCATGGCCTCGATCTGGCTCGCCGGCTGGCTACACTCCCACCCCCCTGTTGCGCCCAAACTCGTCCATGAGACTCTCGTTCCTTTCGTCGGTGCTGACGCTCGCAGCCGTCGCGAGCGCCACGGCCCAGAATCCCAACGACATCCAGAACCTCTCGATCGAGGGACTCGAGCAGCGCATCGCCGACGTGGAGAAGGCGCTGGCGTCAGCCCGCACTGCCGGCCTGCGTGAGATCAAGGTCAACGGAGTGGTGCTGTCGCCGCTCTACGTGTGGCGCGAGCTCATCCACCTGGCCGGCACGCGGCAGGTGCAGCAGTTCATCGACGACTGCTTCCTCGAGGAGTGGAAACAGGAGGCGATCACCAAGGGCGGACGGGATCCCAAGGAGTTCGAGCTCGACGAGGCACAGGTGGCCGAGAAGCTGGGCAAGGACCTCAAGGAGTTCCAGCTGAAGAACCCCGGGGTGCCGTTCTGGGAGGCGGTTCGCTCGATGACCCAGATGACCAAGGAGGCCTACCTGCACCAGTACCGGCAGACCGAGGTGTTCAACAAGGTGTTCTTCCCCGGGCCGGCGAAGAACTGGCCGGACATCACGCGCGAGGCGATCATGGCCTCGGCCGCCGACAACAACGGCAAGCAGTTCTGGGACAACATCGAGAAGACCTCGGTCGACGAGCAAGGCAACCCGCGCGAGCTGCCGCCCTTCTGGATGATGTTGTGCAAGCAGTGGGTGACGAAGCAGCTCAAGAAGTGGAGCGACATCCGCTACCCCTCCGACGGTTTGCCGCCGGAGTTGGCATTGAGCGTCAACGGCGTGCCGTGGAAGACCGAGGACGCGTTCCAGACGGTGCGCGCCGGTCTGTTCCAGCAGGACGTCGAGCGCGCCGCGATCGAGGTGACGGTGCGCGAGGCACTGCGTCAGGCGCTGGTCGCTGCCGGTTCCTACCTGAGCGACGAAGAGTTCCGCAAGGAGTTCGACGAGTATCGCCAGGAGTACGACAACACGCCGTTCACCACCGAGGTCATCGCCGTCAACTTCAAGGGCTACCCGAGCCTCGAAGCCTTCCGGCAGCGCTGGCGTTTGATCCGCTCGTTCGAGAAGATGATCGCCAAGGAAGTCAACGACGACAACCTGCAGGCGCACGCCGAGCGCTTCAAGTCGTTCTTCGGTGAGGGCTCGGTGTCGGTCGACGGCATCCAGTTCTACGCCCGCGACCTCAAGACCGGCGCCTGGCAGCCGGACGGCATGGTGAAGGCGCGCGCGCGCGCGCTCGCCGCCTTCGACGAGATCAAGCAGGGCGCCAAGTTCGACGACGTCCAGGTCAAGCGCGGCGAGTACTACGCCACCGACCAGGACAAGGGTCGCTTCAACGCCAAGCCCTACAATCAGCTGCGTCAGGTGATGCGCGAGAACGAGTTCACCGACCTGCTGATCGGCTTCTCGGCTGCCAACTTCGCCTACTACGACGCGCCCGAGGGCAAGGTGGTCGGCCCGCTGCCCGGCCCCGACGCCTACTGGGTGATCCGCGTCAACTCGCGCACGCCATCGCGGGCAGCGCCCTCTGTCAGCGACAGTCGCACGCGCGAGCTGGTCAAGCAGGACTACATCGCCTGGCGCTTCCTGCAGTGGGCCAACGATGTCGTGGCCAAGGCCAAGATCGAGTAGCCGAGAGCCGGCGGTCGACGCCTGATTGGCGTAGAGACCTGCGGAGTGGAGGCGGCGCGAGCCGCCTCTTTTCTTTCCGTCGCCGCCCTGCACAGTGGGGTCGAGTGACCGAGCCGCCGATCCAGCCCGAGGTGTCCGCGCGCGTCGAGGTGTCCGCACGCGCGTTCCTGGTGCGCATGCGTCGCGCCATCCTCGACAACAAGTGGCTGGTGGCGAGCATCCTGGTGGCGGGGGTGGCCGACGCGGTATGCACCAAGGGCGTCTATCTCCTCATCAAGCCGCTGATCGACAAGCTCTCCGGCAGGGAGACGCCGCCGGTACCCACCGACTTCGGCGATCGGCTGAATCACTGGATCGAGAGCTTCGGTGTGACGCTGCAGGGCTGGCTGGGGATCCACTTCCAGGTCGGCGGGAAGGACCTCGGCATCTTCATCAGCTGCGCGGTGGTGTCGGTGCTGATGAGCGTGTTCGGCGCTCTCGCCCTGTACTGGGTCAGCGTGCAGACGCGCTACTTCGGCGCCAAGGTGGTGGTCGACATCCGCAACGAGGTCGCCGACCACATCCTGCACCTGCCCCTGCGCTACTTCGGCAAACGCAAGATGGGGGAGCTGATCTCGAACGTCACCACCGACACGGCGGTCCTGCTGCGCACCTTCTCGCTGGCGCTCGACAACGCGGTGCTCGACCCGTTGATGATCGTCATGAACGTGGTGCTGGTCGTGGTGGTGGTGCCCGAGCTGTCCTGGGTGTTGCTGTTGATGATCCCGCTCATGGCGATCCCGCTGCTGCGGCTCGGCAAGAAGGTGCGCAAGCGCTCGAGCCGCAGCCTGCAGGCGATGGGCGACGCGACCGAGTCGCTGAACCAGATGCTCGGCGGCTTTCGCACCGTGCGCGCCTACCAGCTCGAGGACCACCGCCTGCGCGACTTCGCCGACAGCAACCGCCTGTTCCTCGACCGGACGATGTCGATGTTCCGGGCGCGCGGCATGTCGCAAGCGACCACCTTCTTCGCCTATCAGATCGGCTTCGCGATCATGCTCGTGGCGCTCGGGGCGCTGTTCCTCAGCGAGACCAAGGACCCCAGCGACCTGGCGGTGCTGGCCCTGCCGCTGACCACCACCTACACCCACGTCAAGCGCATGGCGCGGGCGTGGAACACGCTGATGGAGTCGGTGGGGGCGTACGAGGGCATCGAGGCCCTGCTGCGCGAGCCACGCGACACCGCCAAGGACGAGGGCAAGCCGGTGTCGGCGCTGCGGGGTCAGGTCGAGTTCTGCGGCGTGGACTTCGCCTACGGCGCCGAACCGGTGCTGCGCGACGTGTCGTTCCGGGTCCAACCGGGCCAGATGGTGGCGCTGGTGGGGCCGTCGGGAGCCGGCAAGTCGACGGCCCTCGACCTGTTGGCGCGCTTCTACGACCCGCAACAAGGTCGCATCCTCGTCGACGGCGTCGACCTGCGCTCGCTGAAGGTGTCCGACTACCGCAAGCACCTGGCGATCGTCAGCCAGCAACCGTTCCTGTTCAACGCCACCATCTTCGAGAACATCCAGCTCGGTCGGCCCGGCGCGTCGCGCGACGAGGTCATCGCCGCGGCCACGACGGCACAGATCCACGACTTCGTGATCACCCAGCCCCACGGCTACGACACCATGTGCGGCGAGCGCGGCACCAACCTGAGCGGCGGGCAGATGCAGCGCATCACCATCGCCCGCGCGGTGCTGCGCGACCCGGCGATCTTGATCCTCGACGAGGCCACCTCGGCGCTCGACTCGGAGAGCGAGCAGCTGGTGCAGGCGGCGCTGGCCGGCTTGATGAAGGGGCGCACGTCGTTCGTCATCGCCCACCGGCTGTCGACCATCCGCGCCGCCGACCAGATCCTGGTGATGGAGGCCGGGCGCCTGGTCGAGTGCGGCCGGCACGAGGACCTGCTGCGGCTGGAGGGGCTGTACCACCGCTTGACGCAGCTGCAGACCGGGCAGATCGAGGTGTGACGACCGGGGATCGGGCACCGGATCGCCCCGGCGTCGCGACGGTCAGCGCGGCGAACACGGCCGCGGGCGCGGCCGTGACCAGGTCGCGCGCGCGAGCACGGGCGCGTTCCGCCCTTGTGCGCAGGCAGGTCGGGAGCGGCCTCGCCGCGTGGTAAGGTCAGCCGACCATGCGCACCCCGCACACACGCCGTGACTTCCTGCGCGCCTCGGCCGCTGCCGGCCTCGGCTTCACCACCCTCGGGCGCTCGTCCGGTCCCTGGCTGCACCGGCCGGCTCGTCTGCGCGTGCTGTCGATCGGCGTCGTCGGCACGATCGGCGCGCAGGATCGCAAGCAGGTGCACGCCCATCCTGACGCCGAGATCGTCGGCCTGTGCGACGTCGACAGCGAGGCGCTGAAGAAGGCGGCCGAAGAGCTGCCGGGCGCCTTCACCTGCCGCGACTACCGCCAGGCCTTCGCCGAGCACGCGGGCGACTTCGACGCGGTGATCGTGTCGACGCCCGACCACACGCACGCGCCGATCATGTTGACGGCGCTCGGGCACGACAAGCACGTGTACGGGCAGAAGCCTCTCGTGCAGCAGCTCGAGGAGCTGTCGATGATGGAGAAGGCGCTCGCCAAGAAGCCGCACCTGGTGACGCAGCTCGGCAACCAGCGCATGGTCAAGCCCGGGCGTCGCGCTGCGGTGGAGATCCTGCGCCAGGGGCAGCTCGGCAAGGCCATCGAGGCACATTGCTGGACGGGGTCGCCGGGCCCGGGCCGCTACTTCAACTTCGAGCGCGTTCTGAACGAGCCGAGCGCGCCGCCGGCGAACCTCGACTGGGATCTGTGGTTGGGGCCGTGCGCGGAAGCACCGTTCCGCGAGGAGCTGGCTCCGGTCAAGTGGCGCTCGTGGTGGGAGTACGGCACCGGCGGGCTCGGCGACTGGGGCTGCCACATCCTCGACGTCGTGCTGTTCGCCTACGACGATCTGACCTCGCCCATCGCCGTGCAGACGCACTGCGCCGAGGCGGCCAGCGAGCACTTCCATGTGTTTCCGTGCCAGTCGAAGATCACGTACGCGGTCGACTCCGACAGGTTCGCCAAGAAGACCTTCACCATCCACTACAACGACCGCGCACAGCAACCGTCGCGCGCCGCTCTGGGCCTGCCGGCCGATGCCTGGTTCGAGGACAACTGTACGGTGGTGGTGTGCGAGGGCGGCACGCTGGTGATCGGCGCCGACGGCCGGCTGGAGATCTGGCGCGAAGGCAAGATGAGCAAGGGCCTCGAGATGCCGAACCTGCCCGAGTTCCCGCAGCTCAATCACTGGCACGCGTGGGTCGACAACTGCCTGGGGCGGAAGACCGAGCTGCGCACGCCCTTCAAGGACGCGGTCCGCATCACCGAGCCGGCGCTGCTGGCGGTGAAGGCGACGCGCTACCCGGGCGTCGAGCTACGCTGGGACAAGAGCAAGCTCGCGTTCACCAACCACGAGGAGGCCACGAAGACCCTGGTGAAGCGCGCCTACCGCGAGGGCTTCGCGCCGCCGGCCGTCGGCTGAACGCGCGCGGCCTGGGTCTCCGGATCAGCGGCGCACCAGCACGGTGTTGGCGGTGCCGGCGGCGAGCAGCTCCGACAGCAGGGGCCGGCCCTCGCTGCCCGCGCTCGGCAGCCGCAGCCGGGCCGCCTTCTCCTCGCCGAGGAAGACCGACACGCTGCCGCGTTCGTCGGTCTTGGGCGTGCCGAGGCGGGTGCCGCCCGCCCCGGTCGCTTCGACCTCGACGCCGACGACAGGCTTGCCGGCGGCATCGACGACGAAGGCTTGCACCCACTGCGCGGCGGGAAGGCACAGCCAGACCGGGCCGTCGCCGATCTCGTCGAGCACCCGCACCGCGACGCGGTCGTCGTCGGGCAGCGGCTGGCCCCACGCGGCATCGCACGGCGCGGCTTCGAGCGTGATCTTGCCCGCCGGCAGCTGGAACAGACGGAACGGAATGCCCGTCTGCACCAGCAGCGGCTTGGCGCCGTCCGACTGGTCGGCGTCACCAAAACGCAGCGACACCGGCGGCGGCGCTTCGCCGGATGCCGTCATCACGCCGCCGCGCAGGTTGCGCCCCAGCTTGATGGTGAAGTCGTGGCGCGCGAGCGTCTGACCTGCCTTGGTGACGACCGTAGCCGTTTCGGTCTCGATCACGCTCGAACCGACCAACCGTGGCGTCACCTGCTCGACCCGCGCCCGTACGCGGTAGCGGCCGACGCCGAGGTCGGCGAAGTGGAAGCGCCCCAGGCTGTCGGTCACGGTGTGGCGGCCGTTGACGTAGAAGCCGCCGCGCGGGTCCTTGTCCTGCTTGCCGTCACAGAAGCGGTAGCGGTCGTCCTGGTTGCCGCCGAGCGACACCGGCGTGCCGACGATCGGGACGCCGTGCTCGTCGGTGACGCGTCCGGTCAGGTAGATGGCGGGCGGCAGGGTGAGGGTGCCGAAGTCGATCTCTTCCCGCTGCGCCTCGTCGTGGGGGAAGTCGTAGACCAGCGTGGCGTGGCCGTCGCGGCGCAGGAACAGGCAATGCGGAATGTCTCGGCGCACCGCGTCGAACGCGAATCTGCCGTCGGCACCGGTGAACTGCGGCAACCAGTCGGTCTGCTGCAGATTGCCGACGCGGGCGTCAGCGGTGGCTGCCACGTACACGCCGGCCAGCGGTCGACCCGCGGTGTCGACGATCGTGCCCCGCACCTTGCGACCCGGTTGCAGCGCCACCTCGAAGTCGCGCGCGCCGGCACCGGGAGCGATGCAGATCTTGCCGTAGCCCGGGGCTCGCGCGTGCAGTTCGTCCCACTGCGGCCCGTGCAGCTCGAAGCTCCCCTTGGCGTCGCTGCGCGCCACGCGGTCGAACGTCCAGCTGTCGCTCACCTCGGCGCCGGCGATCGGCTGCCCCGTCGTCGCGTCGATCACCCGGCCCGGCCGCGGGTCGAGCCTCTCGACCTGCACGTCGTGCCGCAGCGTGCGACCCGCGACCAGTACCAACCGGGCCCAGCCCGGCTCCTTGCCGGTGTCGGGCTGCACTTCGAGGGTGATGGTCTCCGGCGGCAGTTGCGCGAACACGTAGTGCCCGGCGTCGTCGGTCTCGCCGCGCAGCAGCTCGACGCCGCTCACCGGTGCCCAGGCACGCACCTGCGCGCGCGCCGGGCGGCCGTCGGCCTCGTGCGTGACGACACCCTCGAGGAGCGCGCCGCGGCGCAGGCGGATGGTCGGCGTCTCGCCGGCGTAGACTCGGCGCAGCACCTCGATCGCGGACCTGCCGGCGTGTGTGCGCAGCTCGAAGGGCACCCCGCGCGGCAGCTCGGCGTGGAAGGTGCCGTCGTCGCCGCAGGTGGTGTGCAAGACCTGCTGCGCCCGGTGGCCGTTGACCACGTCGATCGAGCCGGTGTCGAGCAGCAGGTAGCGCCGCAGCTCGACGGTCGCGCCGGCCGCGGGCGTGCCGTCGGCGAGGAGCACCGTGCCGCTCAGGACGGCGGGCTCCGGCGCGGCGGCGCCGGCGTCGGCCTGAGCCGGTATCGGCGCGAGCAGCAGCAAGAGCGGGATCGCGCCCGTGGGCACGCGGCGGCGGCAGGTCTCCGTGAGCACGCGCCCGATGGTAGCGTCGCGGAGAGTTCGGCTCACACGGCGGCGAGCAGCACCACGGCGGTGGCGCGCATCGCCTCGCCACGCCCGACGGCGTCGACGCCCTCGCCGGTCTTGCCCTTCACGTTGACGCGGTCGAGCGGCAGGCCGCCGCACAGCTCGGCCAGGCGTGCGCGCATCGCCTCGCGGTGCGGCTTGAGCTTGGGGCGCTCGGTCTCGACCACCACGTCGAGCGAGACGATGCGCAGGCCCCTGGCCTGCACCCGCGCGACTGCCTCGCGGCAGAAGTCGGCCGAGTCGCGCCCGGCGTTGCGTGGATCGCTGTCCGAGAAGAGCGTGCCGAGATCCGGCTCGCCTGCCGCGCCGAGGATCGCATCGGTGATGGCGTGCAGCACGGCGTCGCCGTCGCTGTGGCCCACCGGGCCGACGTCGCTCTCGATCTCGACGCCCGCGAGGACGCAGCGCCGACCGGGTTCGAGTCGGTGCAGGTCGATACCGAGGCCGATGCGAGGAGTCGCGCCGAGGTCCATGCCGGCCGCATCTTCGCGCGCCGCGATCGCTTCGGCGAGATCCCAGTCGTCGGGGGTGGTGATCTTGAGGTTGCGAGGCGAACTCGGCACCACCTCGACCGCGGCGCCGAGGCGTTCCAGCAGGCCGACGTCGTCGGTGCCGGCGTAGGCGTCCGCGGTGGCCCGGGACAGAGCGCGCTCGAGCCAGGCGCGCTGCGCGACCTGCGGCGTCTGCGCGGCCCACAGGCCGGCGCGCGCCACGGTCTCTCGCACCCGGGAGCCGTCGACGCGCTTGAGGGTGTCGGGCACGGGCGTCGCCAGGAGGGCACCGCCGTGCGCGGCGGCACACGTGAGCGCGGTGCGAGCCGCTTCGACCGCGAAGAACGGACGCGCGGCGTCGTGCACCAGCACCAGCTCCGTGCGCGGGTTGCAGGCGGCGAGGGCTCGCTGCATCGACTCCTGCCGGGTGGCACCGCCGGTGACGACGTGGGTGAGGCCGAGGCCGCGGAGGCGGGCCAGCAGCGGCATCAGGAGCCGCGTGCGGTCGTCGTCGTGCACCGCGACGACGATCTCGCGCTGAGCCGGCGGCACGACGCGGGCGAGGCGTTCGACGCAGCGCTCGAGGAGCGTGCGGCCGCGCAGGACCAGGTAGGCCTTGGGCGTGTCGCCGCCGAAACGACTGCCGCGGCCAGCGGCGAGAAGCAGCATCGACACGAGAGGGGAGTCGTTCGAAGGCATGCGCCGGGCATTGGACACGCTCACGCCCCGGCGGCGAAGGTTCGGTCGCCTTCCTGGCCGCGTGCGAGTTCACGCACTCCCGATGTGCCTTCGCGCGTCCTCCGGGCTAGGATCGCGCGCGTGCGGATCCTCGGGATCGACCCCGGCACGGTCACCGTGGGTTACGGCTGCCTGCAGGTGGCCGAGGTCGCGCCGGCTCGGCCTGCCGGCGAGCGGCCGATCGCGCAGCGGGCCGGCAACGTGGTCTCGGCGGTCGCCGGTCGCAGCGACGCGCGGGTGGTGGAGGCCGGCGCGCTGCGGCTCGGGCGCTCGGGTGTGGCGATCGAGGCTCGGTTGGGACGCCTTGCCGTCGAGCTGGCTGCCCTCATCGAACGGCTCGGCCCCGACCAGATGGCGCTCGAGGGCGCCTTCGCCGGCAAGAGCGTGCAGGCGGCGCTGCGCATCGGCGAAGCGCGCGGCGTCGTGCTGGCGGCGGCTCACCGGGCCGGGGTTTCGGTGGTGCAGCTGGCACCTGCCCGCGTCAAGCGCTGCCTCACCGGACACGGCGCCGCCGGCAAGCCGCAGGTGGCGAACATGACTTGCCAGCTCTTGGGGCTGGCGCACCCGCCGCAGCCGCACGACGTCGCCGATGCGCTCGCCGTGGCCTACGCCTGCGCCGAGCAACGCTTCTCGCTGCGTCATGCGTCGTCGTCGCGGACTCCCAGGTAGGCGCCTCTCGATCGACCGGCGTTTGCGGTGGCGCGACGCGATTCCCACAACCCCCCCTTGCGATGGTGGGTTGAGCTGCCTCTAATGCGGCGCCATACCGAGGCGCTCTTCGATTTCGTCTCGGGAGTTTCCCTTGTCCCGGTGGTCAGGCCGGAGAGGTGCTTCTCATGGGTTTGCTTCTCGGCGGCTCCCTGCACGTGGGCTCCAGATGCGGCGGCTCGGTTTCGCGGGCTGCGACGGATCGGCGTGGATCGTGCGGAGCATCCGCATTCGGTCGCTCGGCACGGCGGCTGCGGGATGCGTCGGCCGCCGACAGTGTCTGGCGGACGCGGTGGCGATCGTGATTGCCGGTCCCGTGGTCTCACGGACCCAGTTGGGGCTGGAGGCGATGCTCTCCGGCCGGGCCGAGATGCTCGAGCACGGCCTCGTCGCCGTCGCTTCGCCCATCGATTTTCCCGGAGTCGGCCGCCTGTCCGTGTTGGCGCGCGACTCGGCCGGGTTGCCCGTGCTCGTCTTCGCGTTCGAGGGCGACCACGTGGCGCTCGCCCTGGCGCAGGTCGCACAGGTGCACGCGCATCTCGTCGCCCAGCCCTGGCTCCTGCAGCGCCTGTTCGAGCACCGCTTGCCGGCGGCTCCGCTCGAGTGCTTGCGGGTGGTGCTCGTCGGCCACCGCTTCGATGCCCTGGCCTTGGCTTCGCTGGGGCGTCTGTCGCTGCCCGACCTGATGGTGTGCGAGCTGCACGAGTGGACCGTGGCGGGCGAGCGTGCGTGCGCACTGCGGTCGGTCCTGACCTCGCCGCCGCGCGACGAGTCGGATTTCTCGCCCCCTTCGGCGACGCCGGCGACCCACGTCGAGGTTGCCCGCGAGGTGCTGACGTGGCTGTCGCGCCTCGATGCCGACGTCGTCGTCGAGGCCGATCGCTACGCCCGGGTGGTGCGCGCGCGCGGCCGGCTGCTGTGCACCCTGGCGATCGAGGCCGGGGAGCCGTGGCTGGCCCTCGCCGACGGCGAACGCTCGTTGCTCGCGTCCCGCGACGCGGCGATGGCGGCGATGGACCGCGTCATGGCGCAGTTCGCCGCCAGCCTCGACGTGCCGGCGCGTTCGGACGCGATGGCCCCCGCCGCGGCGGACGTCGACGAGGACTGCGACCTGGGCGACCTGCGTCGCGCCGTGGCCGACGTGCGCGTCACGCGGGCCGAGTGCGATGCTCTGCAGTTCGGAGAGTCACCGTCGTGACGTCGCCGCCAGACGGCGCGCGGGGCGGCGGTCAGCGTCGGCCCCCGGGTCGCGCGCCCGAGGTGGCGGTTCGGCGCGGCGCTCCGACGAGGGGACGGTGAGCCTTGGTTGCGCCGGGAGAACACGTGACCTCCGGCGTGTTCCGCCGGCTGTTCGAGCGCGTCGCACCTCACGATGCACCAGAGGCGGCCGAGGCGGGCGTCGTCGCCGTCGCCAGCGGCAAGGGCGGCACCGGCAAGTCGTTCTTCGCCACCAGCCTCGCCATCGAACTCAGCCAGAGCATGCGCGTGGTGCTGGTCGACTGCGACTACGGGCTCGGCAGCGACCATCTCCTGCTCGGCACCAGCCCGCGCACGACCCTGCGCGACGTCATCGCCGGTCGCGTGCCGGCGGTGGAAGCTCTCGTCGACACGGTCTATGGGCCGGCGCTGCTGCCCGGCGGGTCGGGGGTGAGCGCCATGGTCGAGATGGCGGATGCCGAGCTGGCGGCGCTGGCGCACGCGCTCGGTGAACTGGCCGGGCAGGCAGACCAGCTCGTGCTCGACCTCGGTGCCGGCATCTCGCCGCAGGTGGTGCTCACCCTGCTCGCGGCACATCAGATCGTGCTGGTCACCAACCCCGACATCGCCGCCCTGACCGACGCCTACGCCCTGGTGAAGTGCTTGGCGCGGCAGGCGACGCCCCCGCCCATCGGCGTCGTGGTGAACCGGGTCACGGGTGGCGACGACATGGGTGCGCGGACATTCGCCAAACTCGCGGATGTGGCACGGCGATTCTCGGGCAGCGAATTGCACTACTTGGGCGACGTTCCCGACGACCCTGTGGTCACGCAGCGGCGGCTGGGGCAGGCGCCTCTCGTCGCCAGCCACCCGCAATGCGCCGTCGCCACCGCCATCGCCGCCATCGCGCGCCGCCTGCACCGATTCGGCGGCGGACTGGGGCGTCGGCCGATGTCACCGCGCTCGGACCTGGCCTCTCGTTGGCGCAGCCTCATTCCGCGTCGGCGTCACCGCTTCTGACTCCGCGACGCCGCGCACTCGCGGTGCACGCCTGGCTCCTCTTGACGCTCGCGGGGGTGGTGCGTCTGGCGGCTCGCGTTGCCCTCGAGGCGCGGAGGGACGACCGATCCGTCGCCGTGCCGCGGCTCGTCGACGTCAATCGAGCGTCGATCGCCGAACTGGCGACCCTGCCGGGGGTGGGGCGGGTCAGGGCGCGGGCGCTGGTGCTGTACCGCGTGCGGCACGGTCGCTTCCGCCGTCTCGCCGACCTCGCCGCCATCGACGGCTTCGGCTCTACGACGCTGGCGGAGCTTGCGCCACACCTGGCGCCGCTCGACCGGCGCGAGTGACGCTGGAGTCTTCGCCCGGGTGCCGGCCATCGGTTAGCTTGCGGCGGATGGACGCGGCCGATCCACCGGTGCACGAGATGGTCGAGCGAGCCCTGCGCGAGGACCTGGGCGACCTCGGCGACGTGACGGCGCGGGTGTCGGTGGACAAGAAGCGCCCGGGAACCGCGCGCATCTTCGCCAAGGCGCGGGGAGTCGTGGCCGGAACGGAGCCGGCGCGGCTCACCTTCGCGCAGGTCGACCCCGCCGCCGACCTGTGGACGGTGGGGGACGGACACTTCGTGCACCCGGGCGAGGTCGTGCTGAAGGTGCAGTCGACGGCGGCGGCGATCCTGGCGGCCGAGCGCACGGCGCTCAACTTCTTGCAGCGCCTGTCGGGGGTGGCGACCCGCACGGCGGCGTTCGTCGACGCGGTGCGGGGCACCGGCGCCGAGATCTACGACACGCGCAAGACGACGCCCGGTCTACGTCTGCTGGAGAAGGCGGCGGTCCGCGCCGGCGGCGGCCACAACCACCGCATGGGCATGTTCGATCAGGTGCTGCTCAAGGAGAACAACTTCGCCCTGGCGCGGCCGCGCTCCATCGAGGAGGTGGTGCGCGACGCGGTGGCGGAATCGCTGCGCCTGCTCGGGCCCGACGTCGCGGTGATCGCCGAGGCGCGGGATCCCGACGAGGCGCGTGCCGCCGTCACCGGTGGCGCCGGCATCATCCTTCTCGACAACTTCGCTCCCGGTGTCGCGCTGCGCGAACTCGTGCAGTCGTTGCGGCGCCTGGCGGCAGAGCGGGGTCGGCCGCTGCGGCTCGAGGCATCGGGCGGCATCTCCCTGGACAACGTGCGCGCGTTCGCCGAGTGCGGAGTCGACCGCATCTCGGTCGGTGCGATCACCCATTCGGCGCCGGCGCTCGACATGTCGCTTCTGGTGGAAGGGCTGCAGTGAGTCTGCCGTTCGTCGAGGCGTTCGCCGCCGACCCGCAGGCTCTGCGCGGCCTGCGGCGGCGGGTGCGCTCCGAGCTGCGCGGCCTGCGCCTGCAGCCGCACGACGCCGAGATCGTGCTGCTGGTGTTGGACGAGCTGGTCAGCAATGCCATCGAGCACGGTGGCGCCTACCGCACGCGCGGCAAGCGGCTGCAGGCCGGCTTGTTCGTCGACGGCGACGATCTGGTGCTCGAGTTCGTCGACCAGGACATGCCGGCGCGGGAGATCGCCGCGCTCAGACGGACACTGGCGGCCGGCGACGTCGACATTCCCGACATCGAGGACGAGCGTGGGCGAGGTCTGTTCCTGGTCCTCACCTCGCTGCAGTCGATCACGGTGGACGACCGCACGGCCACCGCGGAGGGCATGCTCATGCGCGGGCGCTTCGTCGGACTGTCCAAGGCGTGAGCGGAATCGGACGAGTCGTGCAGCGATGGCTCGAGACGGCGTGGCCGTGGCGCATCGCCGCCGTGTTCGCCTGGATGGGGCTCATCTGGTGGGCCTCGTCGCGGCCGGCGGGTGCGCCGACCCAGGGCAAGCTGCAGCCGCTGCTGCACAACGGTGCTCACCTCGGCGTCTACGCCGTGCTGGCCGGATTGATCTTCAGCGCCGCGGGCCGCAGCTTTGAGGACCGGGACTCGGCTGTCGCACCGGCGGCGCCGCGCCTGGGGCCGCCGTGGCGCCGCGGTGCACTCGCCTGCGCCTTGGCGACGCTGTACGGGGCGGTCGACGAGTGGCACCAGAGCCACGTGCCGGGGCGCGTCTCCTCGCTCGGCGACCTCGCCACCGATCTGGCCGGCACGTGCGTCGGCGTTTGCGGCCTGCTCTGGTTGTGGCGCCGCGAGCCTGGCACACTTCGCTTGGCGGCGCTCGCCTTCATCGCCGGGTGCGTCAGCGTCTGTCTCGAGACCTACCTACCCTGAGCCCCTGCCCCGAGCCAATCCAACAGAAGTCACGGCCGAGGACCGATCGGTGACCGCATCCACCCGTTTCGAGCACCCGTTGCTGCAGCGCTACGCCAGCGCCGAGATGAGCGCACTGTTCTCGCCGCAGTCGCGGCACGGCACCTGGCGCCTGCTGTGGATCGCCCTGGCAGAGGCCCAGCGCGCGTTGGGGCTCGACATCGCGCCGGCGCAGATCGACGCGATGCGGGCCGTACAGACGCGCTTCGACTGGGCGCGCCTGGCCGAGCTCGAGGCTGAGGTGCGCCACGACGTCATGGCGCACGTGCTGCACTTCGGCGAGCTGGCACCGAGCGCCAAGCCGATCATCCACCTGGGCGCCACCAGCTGCTTCGTCACCGACAACGGCGACCTCGTGCTCTTCCGGCGCGCCCTCGAGCTGGTCGATCGCAAGTTGCAGCGCGTGCTGGCGGCGCTCGCCACCTTCGCACAGAAGTGGCGGGACCTGCCGTGCCTCGGCTTCACCCACTACCAGCCGGCACAGCCGGTGACGGTCGGCAAGCGCGCGTGCCTGTGGTTGCAGGACTTCGTCCTGGACCTCGAGGAGGTGCGCCGGCTGGTGGCGTGGCTGCCGTGCCGCGGCGTCAAGGGCACGACCGGCACGCAGGCGACGTTCTTGTCGCTGTTCGACGGCGACCACGACAAGGTCGACAAGCTCGAGCGGGCGGTGTGCGAGGCGATCGGATTCGCTCGGACGATCCCGGTGAGCGGGCAGACCTACTCGCGCAAGATCGACTGGAGCCTGCATCAGGCTCTCAGCGGCATCGCGCAGTCGGCGGCCAAGTTCGGCAACGACATGCGCCTGCTGTCGCACGACGGCGAGCTGGAAGAGCCGAGCGAGAGCCGGCAGATCGGCAGTTCGGCGATGGCCTACAAGAAGAACCCGATGCGTTGCGAGCGTGTCTGTTCGCTGGCGCGCTGGGTGGTCTCGGCCACCGACGCCTCGGCGCAGACGGCGGCGACGCAGTGGCTCGAGCGCACCCTCGACGATTCCGCCGTCCGGCGCATCGCCCTGCCCGAGAGCTTCCTCGCCATCGATGCCATCCTCGGCATCGTCGAGAACGTGGTGCGCGGCATGGTCGTCTACCCGGGAGTCATCGAGCGCAACCTGCGGGCGCAGCTGCCGTTCATGGCCACCGAGGAGATCTTGATGGCGGGAGTTCGCGCCGGCGGCGACCGCCAGGTCTTGCACGAGAGGATCCGCGTGCACGCGCGCGAGGCGGCGCGGCGGGTCAAGGAGTGTGGCGAAGCCAACCCCCTGCTCGACCTCATCGCCGGCGATCCGGCCTTTGCGGGCGTGAAGGACCAGCTGTCGTCGTTGACCGACCCGGCGCGGTTCGTCGGTCGGGCGCCGCAACAGGTCGACACCTTCGTGCGCGACCACGTCGAGCCGCTCTACACCGCCGAAGCCTTCACCGGCGAGACTCCACAACTGCTCGTGTGATGCTGCAGATCCAACTCCGTCGTCTCTCTCTCCTGGCGCTGCTGGCGGTCGGGTCGGTGGCGGCGCAAGAAGCGCGCCCCAACATCGTGCTGATCATGGCCGACGACCTCGGGATCGGCGAACTCGGCTGCTACGGTCAGACCAAGATCCGCACGCCGAACATCGACGCGCTGGCGGCGCAGGGCATGCGCTTCACCGAGGCCTACTCCGGTAGCTGCGTGTGCGCGCCGGCGCGGTGCACGATCCTGATGGGGCAGCACACCGGTCACTGCTACGTCCGCGACAACAAGGAGCTCGACGGCTTCCAACGCGGCAACCGCGAGGGCCAGGAGCCGCTGCCCGCGGACACTCCCACCCTGGGGCGTTGGCTGCAGGCGCGCGGCTACGCCACGGCCGCGGTCGGCAAATGGGGGCTCGGTGGCCCGGAAACCACCGGCGTGCCGTGGGAGCAGGGTTTCGATCTCTTCTACGGCTACCTCTGCCAGCGCCAAGCGCACAACTACTACCCCGAGCACCTGTGGCGCAACGACCAGAAGGTCGAGCTCGAGGGCAACGCGTGGCACAACCTGACCGGCGCGCACTACGCGCCCGATCTGATGCTCGAGGAGGCGCTGGGTTGGCTGCGCAAGCACACCGAGGCGCCGTTCTTCCTCTACTACGCGACGCCGGTGCCGCACGCGGCGCTGCAGGTGCCCGATGACTCGCTGCAGGAGTACGCGACCGCGTTCGACGAGGAGCCGTACGAGGGCAAGAAGGGCTACCTGCCGCACCCCAAACCGCGCGCTGCGTATGCGGCCATGGTGACGCGCATGGATCGGGACATCGGGCGCATCCTCGAGCTGCTCGACGAGCTGGGGCACCGCGACGACACGCTGGTGGTGTTCACCAGTGACAACGGGCCGACCTTCAACGGTGGTACCGACTCGGCGTTCTTCGGCAGCGCGCAAGGCCGGCGCGGTCTGAAGTGTCAGCTGTACGAGGGCGGCATCCGCGCGCCGCTGGTCGCGCGCTGGCCGGGTCGGATCGCGCCAGGTACCACGAGTGCGCACATCTGCGCCCACTGGGACCTGTGGAGCACGTTCGCCGACGCGATCGGCGAGACGGCGCCGGCCGACCTCGACGGGGTGAGCTTCCTGCCGACCCTGCTGGGCAAGGGCGCGCAGCGGCAGCATCACCATCTGTACTGGGAGTACCACGCTGGCGGCGGTGTCCAGGCGGCGCGTCTCGGCAGGTGGAAGGCGGTGCGTCGGCAGGCGAAGAAGCCCGAGAAGGCGCGCCTCGAGCTCTACGATCTCGAGGCCGATCCGGCCGAGGCGCACGACGTGGCCGAGGCGCACCCCGACGTGGTCGAAGAGGTCGAGAAGGTGTTCGCGACCCGCACGCGATCCCCCGTGGCGGCCTGGAACTTCCAGTAGGGTCTCGATCGCAGCGCTGGGGGAGGCGTCGTTTTCGCCGACTTCCTCGCCGCCGGCCGGTGGCCGGCTTACGCTCCCGGCCTTCTTCTTCGCGCCACGCCAGGAGTTCTCTTGATCGTTTCCTTCGGCCTCGCCTTGGCGGGGCTCGCCCTCTGTCTTTCCGCGCAGGATCCGGCCAAGCCCGGCGATCCGGCCACACCGGCGCCGGTCACCACTGCGTCGGGGTTGCAGTACACCGTCTTGCAGGCCGGCCCGGCCGACGGCGAGCGGCCGGCGGTCGGGGATCGCGTCCAGGTGCACTACACCGGCTGGCTGGAGAACGGCACCGAGTTCGACTCGAGCCGCACCCGCGGCATGCCCGCGCAGTTCGTGCTGGGTCGTGTCATCCCGGGCTGGAACGAGGGGCTGGTCCTGATGACGGTCGGCGCGCGGCACAAGCTCGTGGTTCCGCCGGAGCTCGGCTACGGGGAGAAGGGTGCCGGCGGCGTCATTCCGCCGAACGCGACGCTCACCTTCGACGTCGAACTGCTCGGCATCGAGAGGGCGCCGGCCTTCGTCGCCCCCGACCAGGACAAGCTGGTCGCCACGGACAGCGGCCTCAAGGTGCAGGTCGCGGTCGAGGGCAAGGGCGAGCCTCTGGCCGAGACCGACCGCGTCGAGCTGCACTACGGGGTGTGGACCGTGGCGGGCGAGTCGGTGATGAGCTACCTCGACGAGCGCGGCCCGGTGCGGGTCGCGGCCGGCGACCTGCGCATGCCGTTCATGCGCGAGCTCCTGCTGAAGCTCAAGGACGGCGGCTCCTGTCTGGCGGTCGTGCCGGTAGCGACCGCCTTCCCGCAGCAGCGTCCGCCTGCCCTGGGCGACGCCACCGACTGCGTCTGGATGATGAAGGTGGTGCAGGTGCTGCGGCCGATGCCCCTACCCGAGTACAAGGCGCCCGATCCCGACAAGCTGACCAAGACGACGAGCGGCTTGCAGTACGAGGTGATCACCGAGGGCAGCGGCAAGCAGCCGACTGCCGCCGACACCGTGCAGGTGCACTACATCGGTTGGCTGCAGGACGGCACGGTGTTCGACTCGAGCTACGGCCGCGGCGAGCCGGCCGAGTTCCCCCTTCGCGGCGTCATCCCCGGTTGGA
Organism: Planctomycetota bacterium; assembly: GCA_041398565.1. Taxonomy (GTDB): domain Bacteria; phylum Planctomycetota; class UBA1135; order UBA1135; family UBA2386; genus DATGPD01. The sequence goes on from JAWKUN010000003.1 coordinate 729,665, forward strand.
CCGAAGGCGTACAGCTGATGAAGGAAGGCGCCGTCTACCAGTTCGTCATCCCACCAGACCTCGCCTACGGCGCCAACGGCAGCCCCCCGAGCGTCCCCGGCAACGCGACCCTCACCTTCCGCATCGAACTCCTCCACGTGAAGTAACAGGGTGGAGTCAGACACCAACAGGTGCTTTCGCTACGGGATAGCACCTATCCGGCGCGCGCGGCGCGGCGTGCACCGATCTGCATCATGGCGTAGGCGCCGAACACGCCGGCCACGGCCACGAGCAGGCTGATCAGCAGAGTGGGGGCGAGACCGGTGGCTTGCTGGGCTTCGGCCTTCGACGGGGCGTCGGGGAGCTCGCCAGCGGACGCGTGGGAAGGGCCGTGTTCAGGGTCGTCGCCATGGTCGTCGCCGTGGTCGTCGCCGTGCGCCTCACCATGCCCGCCGTCGTGCCCGCTGGCGTGCCCGCCGTCGTGCCCGCCGCTGGCCACGTGCTCGGCCGGGCCGTCTTCGTGCGCGTGCTCATCGGAGTCTTCGCCGCCGTGGTGCTCGGCAGGCGCGCCGCCGTGGTGACCGCCGGTGACGTGGGGCGCGACCTCGACGCTCGGCGCCGCGTGCGCTACCGGCGCGCGGCGCGCATGCCCACCCACCTCACCGAGGTCCTCGCCGGTGCGCGCGCCGGGGTCGCGCAGCCATTCGATCTCGCCGTCGATCAGGCGGTAGACCGCGCCGAGGATGCCGAGCTGCCCGCGCTGTTCGAGGGCACGCAGCATGGGACTGCGCAGCCGCGTCTCGCGCATGGCGCGCTGGACGTTGTTGCCGACCACGGCGCGAACCAGGTCGTCGCCGCCGAGCCCCAGGTGGCGCGCTTCGAGGATCGAGGGCTGCAGCCACTCCGCCACGGCACGCATGCTCGGAGTCAGCTGCGGTCCGTCGCCGTGCTGCAGAACGAACTGCGTGACGCCACATTGGTCGGGTGCCATCACCAGAAGCAACCCGGCGCCGGACTCGCGCACGAGATGCTCGATGCTGCCCAGCACCTCGTCGTCGAGCGTGCAGCCAGCGACGCGCACCACGGCGAGGTCGCCGAGCCCGGTGTCGAAGACGTGTTCGGGGGCGAGGCGTGAGTCGGCGTCGGTGAGAACGATGGCGAACGGGCGTTGCGCGGCCATCAGCGCCTGCCGCCGGTCGTTCGACAGGTCGGCCAGGCCGTTGGTGCCGGCCAGGAAGCGCCGGTGGCCGGCCTGCAGGAGCGAGAGTGCCACGTGCGGCGGCAGGCCGGCCTGCTTCGGCCGCAGCCCGGCGTCGCGCCGTGGTTGCGCCCGCGCCAGCTCGTGGCTCGGGCGCGCCGGCAGCAGGTTCACCTCACCGCTCATCGCCGCGTAGAGGGCCGGCACCAGCTTGAAGCGTTCGAGGCGGGTCAGCTCACGCAGGAGCGCGCTGCGCCGCAAGCACTCCTCGATGGTCTCGTACACGTTCTCTTGCGCCGCGCGCAGCAGCAGCTCGTCACCCTCGAGTCCCTCGCTCTCGGCGCGCTGCAGCGCCGGGCGCAGCCGCGCCGCGATGCGCGCCAAGCCTGGCGTGTCCGCCGACTCCTTGGGTACCTCGGTCATCTCCGTGGAGTGGTCGAGACCGAGCACGACGCACAGCGGTGTGCCCAACGCCTCCGCCGCGTACTCGACGCTGGCCAGCGTCGCCGGGTCGCACACGTTGCCGGCGATGCGCACGACGTAGAGCTCGCCGAGGCCGACGTTGAACACGTGCTCGGGTACGACGCGGCTGTCCGTCGTGGTCACCACGATGGCGAACGGGGCCTGGCCGCGAGCCAACGTACGCCGGGCTCCCTCGCTCAGCGGCTGCGGCAACAGGTCGCCCGTGACGAAGCGCCGGTTCCCGGCCATCAACGCGCGCAAGGCGTCGTCGGCGTCGACCGACGCCTGCGCTGGCAGGCAGGCAACGGCGAGGACGCTGGCGCAAACGCCGGATCGAAGGTGCTGACTCATGGCTGCAATCTCCCGGCGTGCCGCGAGGCACGCGTCTCGATCTTCGAGATCCCACCGCGGCGATCTGCAGCGCGTCGCCGGCGGGTCGATGGTGTCGGCGCGTCCAACGTCGACATTCACGACGAGGCGATCCGCCAGGGCAGACGTGGGGCGGGCGGGCTGCAACCAAGCCTTTGGTTGCGGCCCCGGCTCCGGCCGAAACGGCCCCGGCCACGCCGCCCGCCGCCCTCTCCGGGGCGGTCCACGGCTCGCGGTGGGTGCGCGGAGCGCCGCGGTTTCCCCTGTTGGCCAACCATGCGTCTCCGTATAGGCCTAGCATCGCGGCCCGGCCGCGCCCGCCTCGCATGTCCGAGCTCTCGTCCGGCGCCCGCCCGCGCTTCACTCCCGTCGTCTTGATGCTCTTCGTGGGCAGCGGCTGCGCAGCCCTGATCTACGAGGTGGTCTGGTTCCACCTGTTGCGCCTGGTGGTCGGGGGGTCGGCGGTGTCGCTCGGGTTCCTGCTCGGTAGCTTCATGGGGGGCATGGGGCTCGGCAGCCTGCTGCTGCCGCGCCTGCTGCCGGCGCGCTGGCATCCCCTGCGCGTGTATGCCGTGCTCGAACTGCTCATCGGCGTCATCGGCTGGGCCATGCCGACCCTCCTGCCCGGCGTCGGCCGTGCCTACTCGCAGCTCGTGGGCTCCTGGGGCCACAGCGTGATCTTGCGCGGCGTCGTGTGCGCGGTGGTCCTGCTGCCGCCGACGGTCTTGATGGGGGCGACGTTGCCGGCGATCGCGCGATGGCTAGACACCTCGCGAGCCGGCTTGTCGGCGATGGGTCGCTTCTACGCGGCGAACCTGGTGGGTGCGGTCGCGGGCACCCTGCTGGCGGGCTTCTACCTGCTGCGCGTCCACGACGCGGTGGTGGCCTCGCAGGTGGCGGTCTGGATCAACGGCGTCATCGCCGTGGCGGCGCTGCTCCTCGCCGGTTGGCGGCGCTTCGTGCCAGCGCCGGCGCCGGACGCGGGAGCCAGTGAAGCGCCGGTCCGGGCCCTGTCCGTGCACGCCGCGATCGCCTTGTCGGGCTTCACGGCGCTGGGGGCAGAAGTGGTGTGGACGCGCCTGCTGTCGCTGTTGCTAGGGGCGTCGGTCTACACGTTCTCGCTCATCCTCGCTGTCTTCCTGGTAGGGCTGGGCGTCGGCAGCAGCTTCGGGGCGCGGCTGGCCGGGCGCGTGCGCGATCCGCGCGTGTGGTTCGGCGTGTGCCAGGTGCTGCTGGTGCCGGCCTTCGTCTACAGCGCGTGGATGATCACCAGCGTGCTGCCCTGGATCGAGCCGACCCGCGTGCTGCAAGAGCGCGTGTACCTCAGCACGGCCGTGCGCTATCCGTACGACTTCGTGCGCTGCGCGCTGGCGATCCTGCCCGGGCCCTTGCTGTGGGGCGCGAGCTTTCCGTTGGCGATCGCCTCCGCCGGGGCGGGCCACCGCGATCCCGGCCGGCTCGTCGGCGGCATCTCCGCCGCCAACACGCTGGGCGCCATCGCCGGTGCGCTCGGCATCAGCCTCGGTGTGCAGCTCCTCGGCGGCAGCCAGCGCGAGCAGCAGATCCTGGCCGTGGCGGCGGCGGCGGCCGCGGCGCTGCTGTTCGTCACCGCGCCGGCTCGTGGAGTGTTTCGGCGGGCGCTGCCCGCCGTGCTGTGCCTGGCGATCGCTCCGCCCCTGGTGTCCAGGCTGGCAGCCGTGCCGCCGGGTCTGATCGCGTCGGGGCGCACGATCGGCGACTGGTACGGCGACGTCGACTACCTGCTGGTGCGCGAAGGCCTCAGCTCCTCGGTGGCGGTCACCGAGGCCGAGGACGTGCGCAGCTTCCATGTGTGCGGCAAGGTCGAGGCCAGCTCGCAGCGCATCGACATGCGCTTGCAGCGGATGCTCGGACATCTGCCGGCCCTGGTGCACGGTGCCCCGCGCAGTGTGCTCATCGTCGGTTGCGGCGCCGGCGTCACGGCCGGCTGCTTCGTCGACCACCCGAGCGTCGAACGCATCGTCGTCTGCGAGATCGAGCCGAACGTGATCGAGGCGGCGCGCGAATGGTTCGCCGACGAGAACCACGACGTCCTGCGCGACCCCCGCACCGAGGTGGTGTTCGACGACGCCCGTCACTTCATGCTGACGACCAGCGAGAAGTTCGACATCATCACCTCGGACCCCATCCACCCGTGGGTGCGCGGCGCGGCAGCGCTGTACTCGATCGACTACTTCCACCTGGTGAAGCAACGTCTCAACCCCGGCGCCGTCGTCACCCAGTGGGTACCCCTGTACGAGACCGACGAAGCGGCGGTGAAGAGCCAGATGGGCACGTTCTTCCGCGCGTTCCCCGCCGGCACGGTGTGGAACAGCGATCTGGAAGAGAAGGGCTACGACACGGTCCTCATGGCGCGGGTCGACCCGATGCGCATCGACGTCGACGCGGTGGCGGCCTACCTGGACAGCCACCACGACGTGCGCGACGCGCTCGACGAGGTCGATCTCGGCAGCGCGGTGGCGGTGCTGTCCACGTACGCCGGGCGGGCCCAGGATCTCGCGCCGTGGCTGCTCGACGCCCAGATCAACGACGACATCGGCCTGAAGCTGCAGTACCTGGCCGGCCTGCGTCTCGACGTCTTCCGCGACGCGCAGATCTACGGCGAGATCAAGCGCCACTGCGTGTTCCCCGAGGGCCTGTTCACGGCGTCTCCGGCTCTGGAGGCCGAGCTTCGCCGCCGTCTCGCCAAACGCTGATGCGGGCACTCGTACACGCGGTCGGCGATCGTCTGGCGCAATGCGAGCTGACCTTCGTCGGCCGCACACCGATCGACGTGGCGCGCGCGCGGGCCCAGCACGCGGCCTACTGCCGGGAGTTGCGCGCCTGCGGCGTCGAGGTGCGCGTGCTCGACGTGAGTCCGGACCAGCCCGACGCGACTTTCCTCGAGGATGCCGCCGTCGTCCTCGACGAGGTCGCCATCGCCGCTTCCATGGGCACGGCGGCGCGCCGCGCCGAAGTCGACAACCTCGTGCCGGTGCTCGCCGAGTTGCGACCGGTGTTGCGCTTGGCGCCGCCGGCGACGCTGGAGGGCGGCGACGTGTTGCGCCTCGGCAAGACGATGTGGGTCGGACTGTCGCCTCGCACCAACCTCGCTGGCGTCGAGGCGTTCGCCGGCCTGGTCGCGCCGTACGGCTACCGCGTGCTGCCAGTGCAGGTCGACGGCTGCTTGCACCTCAAGACGGCGTGCACGGCGCTCGACGACGAGACGCTGCTGGCAAACCGGGCCTGGGTTCAGGATCTGCCTCTGGCCGGCCGCCGCTGCGTCGACGTCGCCGAAGGCGAACCCTTCGCTGCCAACGTGCTCCGGGCCGGCGTCACGCTGCTGGCGTCCGCTTCCCACCCGCGCACCCTGGCGCGGATCGACGCGGCGGGTCACGACGTCCGGCCGATCGAACTCGACGAGCTCGAGAAGGCGGAGGCGGGCGCGACCTGTTTGTCGATCCTGTTGCGCTGAACTGGGAGGCTCGTCCGCGGCGACGGCGTGGTGTGGCGGGGGTGCGGGGCCGCGGGAAAAGACCGCGGACGTGGCGGGCAGAGCCGCTATCGTCCCGAACCGATGATCAAGGCGTTACACCACATCGCGATCGCCGTGGAATCGATCGACTCGGCCTTGCCGCAGTGGATCGACGGCCTGGGACTGACCTTGCGCGGGCGCCAGGAAGTGCCCACCGAGCAGGTCGAAGTGGCGATCTTGATGGCCGGAGACACCCGCATCGAGCTGCTGCAGCCGACCGATCCTTCGTCGCCGATCGCCCGGTTCCTGGCCAAGCGCGGCCCGGGGCTGCACCACTTGGCGTTCACCGTCGACGACACCGGCCGCACCATGACCGTCCTGGCCGATCGCGGTGCGCCGCTGCTGTCCGACGCTCCGCGGCCCGGAGCGCACGGCACCCGCGTCGCCTTCCTGCACCCCAGGTACTTGGGCGGCGTCCTGGCCGAGCTGGTGGAGGAGCCGAAGTGAGTCATCTCGACAAGCTGCGCTCGCTGCGCGAGCAGTCGCTCCTCGGCGGTGGCGCCTCGCGCCAGGAAGCGCAGCGGCAGCGCGGCAAGATGACGGCCCGCGAACGGGTCGAGTTGTTGGTAGACCCGGGCACGTTCGTCGAGATGGACCGCTTCGTCCTCCATCGCTGCCGCGATTTCGGGATGGACGGCGAGAAGAACCAGATCCTCGGCGACGGCGTGGTCACCGGAACGGCACGCATCGACGGCCGGTCGGTGGGCCTGTTCTCGCAGGACTTCACCGTGTTCGGCGGGTCGCTGTCGGAGACCTACGCCGCCAAGATCTGCAAGGTCATGGATCTTTGCGTGAAGATGGGGATCCCGGTGGTGGGGATCAACGACTCGGGCGGCGCGCGCATCCAGGAGGGCGTGTCGTCGCTGGCCGGATACTCCGACATCTTCCTGCGCAACACGCTGGCATCCGGGGTCGTGCCGCAGATCAGCGTGATCATGGGGCCGTGTGCCGGCGGCGCCGTGTACTCGCCGTCGATCACCGACTTCGTGTTCATGGTCGAGGGCACGAGCTTCATGCACATCACCGGTCCGGACGTGGTGAAGACGGTGACGCACGAGACCGTGACGTCCGAGGAGCTCGGCGGCGCGCGCGTGCACAGCGACATCAGCGGTGTCTCCCACTTTTCGACAGCCGACGACGCGACGTGCCTGATGCTGGTGCGTGAGTTGTTGGGTTACTTGCCGGCCAACAACGCCGAGGACCCGCCGCAGGTGCCGTGCGACGATGCGCCCGAGCGGGGCGAGCCGCGCCTCGACGAGATCATTCCGGAGAGCAGCAACCAGCCCTACGACATTCGCGAGGTGGTGAAGCTGGTCGTGGATCACGGCCGCTTCCTCGAAGTGCACGCTCGCTACGCCCGCAACATCGTCGTCGGGTTCGCCCGGTTGGGTGGGCGCACGATCGGGATCGTCGGCAACCAGCCGGCCCACCTCGCCGGCGTGCTCGACATCGATGCCAGCATCAAGGCCGCGCGCTTCATCCGCTTCTGCGATGCGTTCAATGTGCCGCTGGTGTCGTTCGTCGACGTGCCGGGGTTCCTGCCGGGACGCGAGCAAGAGCACGGCGGGATCATCACGCACGGAGCCAAGCTGCTGTACGCCTACTGCGAGGCGACCGTGCCGAAGCTCACGGTGATCACGCGCAAGGCCTACGGCGGCGCCTACTGCGTCATGAGCAGCAAGCACCTGCGCGGCGACCTCAACGTCGCGTGGCCGACCGCCGAGATCGCGGTGATGGGCGTCGAGGGCGCCGCCAAGATCGTCTTCCGCAAGGAGATCGAGGCAGCGAGCGACAAGGCGGCGACGGAGCGGCAGCTGGTCGAGGAGTACAAGGCCAAGTTCTACAACCCCTACCGTGCAGCCGCGCGCGGCTACATCGACGACGTCATCGAGCCGCAGCAGACGCGTGCCACCCTGCACCGCGCCTTGGAGCTGGCGGAAAACAAGCGCGACCGCAACCCGCCGCGCAAGCACGGCAACATCCCGCTCTAGACGCGCAGGACCTGCGACCCACGGCGTCCGGGGGTCGCAATGTCGGTGCGCCGTGTCGCCGTCGCGGGCTGCGTGGCGCGTGGCCTGGTCGCCGCCTGTCTGCTGGCGGCAGAGCAGTACGGCGTTCCGTGTCTGCCCGTCGCAGTCTTGTCACGCGGGTGCACCGTCCGGTCCGCGGCGCTAGATTCCTGGCCCTTCCCTATGCGAAACACACTCTCTCTCGTCGCCGCCGCGGTGGCGGCCACCAGCCTGGCGCAAGCCCAGGTCGACGTCCTCTACACCAACATCTCCAGCACGGCCGGGGCCTACACCGACTGTGTCGTGCTGTGGAACACGGCGGGCCAGCGTCCCTTTGCCCAACAGAGCCACGGCGCCACCGCCACCGGCAGCGCGCGCAAGATGAAGGCGCGCACCGTCGGCGGCAGCAACTACCTCTACTGGTACGACATCATCGTCGACGACCTGGTGCGCGGCACCGACGCCAACCGCAACGGCGTCATCGATCCCACCGAGTTCCAGGTGGTGTTCGACCAGCCCGCGTCGTCGGATGGCAGCATCGACGAGGACGGTGGGGTGTGGTGGAACGGCATCGGCGCCTCGGCCATCGGTGAGCTGTGGCGTCTGCAGGACCTGAATGCCGACGGCGACTGCATGGACGCCGGCGAGAGCACCCAGGTGGTCGCGGGCCCGACCGTGGACCTACCCAACGTCTCGGTCACCGGCGTCTCCTCGAACAACATCAGCAGCGTCGTCATGATGGCCAACGGCGACTGTGTGTGGTACCCGAAGGGCACCACGGCCCTGCCGACGCACGCCCTCATCCGCACCACGGCTGCCGGCGTGAGCTCGCTCTACATGGCGCCCGTGTTCGCGGCGATCACGCGCAGCCCGGCGCTGCCGACGCAGCCCGACTTCGGCGGCTCGCTGCCGGCGTCGATCAACACCAACCCGCTCGACCGTTTGGCCGTCGACCGCGCCAATGACGCGGTGTTCGCGGCGGTCAACTTCACCTCGGCAGCGCCGCAGCAGCCTTGGGTCTTCCGCTGCAAGGACGGCAACTCCGACGGCGATGCCAACGACGCCGGCGAGGTGACGCTGTTCTACGACGGCAACACCGGCCCGGTGCCGATCACCACGATCGACGACATCGAGTGGCTCAACGGCAAGCTCTACGTGAGCCACGAATTCATGCCGAACGCCGGGCCATGCCAGTTCGTCGAGCTGGTCGACCTCAACAACGACGGCGACGCCATGGACGCCGGGGAGCAGACCATCCTCGGCGGCACCTCGACGGCGCCGCTGGACGACCCGACGGTGCTCGGCATCACGGTGGTGCCGAGTGGCTTCTTCGGTCCGGACGGCTGCGTCAGCGCCGACCTGCGTGACAACGGCATGGTGGCGGCGGGCGGCAATCTGACGCTGACCTTCGGCGACATCCCGGTGGCCCAGCAGTCGCCGACGACGCTGTGCGTCGGCGCATTGTCGCTGACCGGCGACTTCGGCGTGCCGCTGCCGGGCGGCTGCATCCTCGGCCTCTTCCCCGATGCGCTGACCACGTCGACGATCTCGTTCCTGATCGCGGCGGGACCGACGACGCGCACCCAGGCGCTGCCGTCGCTGCCCTATCCGCCGCTGCCGGCGGGGCTGCGCATCTACGCGGCCGGTTTCTTCTTCGATGCCGGCACGTTGACGATCCCTGGCGTCACGCACTCCAACCTGATCGTCGTGCAGTAGCGCGGCCGCGGCGGCCCGACAAGGGTCGCCGGCCGTCGAGCCAGCCGCTGCGCAGCGCCATGGCGCGACGCTGCATGATCAGCATCCGCAGCATCGAGCGCGGCGGTAGCTGAGGCCCGCGCCGATCGGCGCGCGGGCGCCCGTCGCCGCGACGCTGGTCGCGCAGCGCCCGCCCGGGCCTCTGGCCCGGCGCCCGAGCGCGGCCACCCTCGCGACGGAGCGGGGCTGCATCGGCCGCGGGCGCGCGGCGGCGTCCGCCGGGGGCGCGAACCGTGGGGCGCGGGCCGCGCGGCGCCTGTGTCTCGTCCTGCTGCCGCGGATCTGCTCCGCGCCGAGCCTCGAGGCGAGCGCGCAGGCGCTCGCGAACCGTCTGCCGCACCTGGTCGGGACCCCGCTGCGGACCGGGCGGCTGCGCCGCGGCGTTCGAGCACAACGGCGCCATGGCAAGGATGAAGGACAGCACTCTCGTGATCGTCTTGGACATGGGTTCCTCTCGTTTGGTCAGGTCTTCGAGACACGTAACGAGGACGCAGACCGGGCGCGCCCTCTCGGGATGCAACAGGCCTGCAACACGCACGAGCGGCACCGCTTGTTCGCAATGCCCGAGCCGGCCGCGTAGCCTGTGCCCTGCGGATGGTCTTCCTCGACAGCACCGGCTTCCTGGCCATGGTCGGCTTGCTCGCGCAGTGCGGGCTCGCTTGGTTGCTGGTCGCCGTGTTCGCCATGCTCGGGCAGTGCAGGCCGCGGCCGGCATGGACGCGACATCTGCTGCTCGGCTTCGTGGCCCTCGCCGTCGGTCTCACCGCGATCGGGACGCGCTTCTTCCTCAGCAACACCGCATACGCGGCGTGGTTGGAAGAAGGTGCCCTCGTTCCGAGGGCGTCGTATGCGCTGTATCACGGCTGCAAGATGCTGTTCGTCTGGCAGCTGCTCCAGGCCATCGCTCGGATCAGGGGCCGCCGGCGCTCGTGGGGCCGCGGGCTGCCGGGCCTGCTGGTGCTGTACGGCGTCGTCACCGGTCTCGCTGCGGCGACAGTCGAGGTCATGCTGCTGTGCCAGATCGCCGTCATCGCGCCGTTGCAAGCGTGGGGCGGACTGCAGCTCCTGCGTCTGCATCGCTCGCGCCGCGACCCGGGCAGCGCCATCGCCGGTGCGGCGCTGCTCCTGTGGGCCGGTCTCTGGCTCGCGTACGCCGGGCCCATGATCGGCATCGTCGGGGAGGGCTCGGCCACCGCGGTGTGGGTCGCCCTGGCGCGTCTGTCCGCGTTCTGCGACCTGACCGCCCAGACTGCGCTCGGCGCCGGCCTCATCGTCCTCTTGCTGCAGGACGCGCACGAGGCGAAGCTCGCGGCCCTGGCGGAACGAGATTGCATGCGCGAGGCGCTGGCGCGCGACCAGCGCCTGCGCACCATCGGCACGCTCGTCTCGGGCGTGGCCCACGAGCTGAACAACCCGCTCACCTCGGTCCTGGGCTACGCCGACGACCTGGCGTCGGACGACGCCGGGGAGCGCCAGCGTGCGGCACAGATCGTGCGCGAGCAGGCCGAGCGTTGCCGGGGCATCGTCAGGAACCTGACCATCCTGGCCGGGCAGCGTTCGCCCAGCCGCACGGCGGTGCAGGTGCAGGCCTGCGTCGAGCGCGTCGTGCGGGGCTTCGGTCCACAGTCGGCAGAGGCGGAGGTCACGATCGACGTGCGCTGCGATCCCGGCTTGCCGGATCTGCTGGCCGACCCTGTGGCGATCGAGCAGATCCTCAGCAACCTCCTGGCCAACGCCATCCAGGCGACGCCTTGCGGTGGGCGGGTGACGGTGTCGGCGTCGGGGCGGCCCGGGGTCATCGAGGTGACGGTGGCCGATACCGGTTCGGGAGTGGCGCCGGAGTCCGCGCCCCATCTGTTCGAGCCCTTCTTCACCACGAAGCCGACCGGCTCGGGTACCGGGCTCGGGCTGGCGTTGGCGCGCGCCTTGGCGAGGGCCCACGGCGGCGACCTGCGTCTCGCGGCGTCCACCGCCGGCGCTTGTTTCGTGCTGACGCTGCCGGTGACGGCGCCGGTCGGCGTGGCCGACGTGGCGAACGTGTCGCGGCCGTTGCGTGGCACCGGGCTGCGCCTGCTGGTCGTCGACGACGAACCGCTGGTGCGCCGCCTCATCGGTCGTTTCGCCGCCTTGCGCGGCTGGGAGGTCGAGGAGGTCGAGAGCGGCGACCGCGCCCTGGCACTCCTCGACACTGACGTGCCGGCGTTCGATGCCGTCGTCTGCGACCTGCGGATGCCCGGCGTGTCCGGGATCGACCTCCACGACCGCCTGGCTCGCGAGGCGCCCGACCTGCTGCGGCGGTTCGTGTTCATCACCGGCGACCTGGCGTCGGCCGATGCGGCGAGCTTCGCCCGCCGCTGCTTTTGCCCGCTCGTGCCGAAGCCCTTCGACGTGAAAGGGCTGCTACGTGAGGTCGAGAAGGTGGCGGTGGCGGCGTGACCCTCGACGAGCCCGGCCGAGCTACTGCGCGGCCAGCAGGGCCGCCACGCGTTTGGTGAACAGCTGCAGCCGCTGCTGGCCGATGGCGGTCTCGCGCGCCGCCCACTCCGCATGCCGGAACGCCATCGGCAGGCGTTCGGCGCGGAAGCGCTCGAGGTAGGGCGCTACCTTGGCGAACAGAAGGAGGCCCTCGGCGTTGTTCTCCACCAGATACTCGGCGTGGGCGATGCCGTGCCGGGCCATGCCGTACACCATCTCCCAGTACGTGGAGACCTGCCGGAACGCGGCGTTGAGGGGGTGCTCGGGGCTGGCCACCGCCAGCAGGTCCTCGTACGAGCGCGGCAAGAACTTGGCGTTCATGGCATCGCGGGAGGCGCGCATGACGGCCTCGCGGCGCAGCTCGTACAGGCGGAGAACCAGATTGGCGTCGTCGTAGTCCGGGTGTTCCTTGCTCATGGTGCTGGCGGTTGGGACGCCGAAAGATAGCGGCGGCCTCGTTCAGACGCCACGCGCGTCGACGCCGATCGACGTGCGCGAACTTGGAGCAGAAGATGTTTCCAGGTCGACAGGGCACTGCCTTTCGCTTCCACTGCCTCCCGCCTCGCGTTTCTCCATCTGTTCCATGTCTGCCCGCGGTCCCCTGTTCCGTCGTCTCCTGGTCGCGAACCGTGGCGAGATCGCGCTGCGCGTCATGCGCACTGCGCGCGAACTCGGTATCGAGACGGTCGCCGTCTACTCCGACGCCGACCGCAACGCGTTGCACGTTCGGCATGCCGACGTCGCCTACCATCTCGGTCCGCCGCCGCCCAAGGAGAGCTACCTGCGCGGCGACCTACTGCTCGCTGCCGCCAAGGCCGCCGGATGCGACGCCGTGCATCCGGGCTACGGCTTCTTGTCGGAGAACGCCGTCTTCGCCCAGGCGTGCGAGGATGCGGGGCTGGTGTTCGTCGGTCCACCGCCGGCGGCGATCGGTGCCATGGGCGACAAGGTCCAAGCGCGCAAGATCGCCGACGACGCCAGGGTGCCGCTGGTCCCGGGTCTCAAGGAGGACGTGCGTGACCTCGCCGCGTTGAAGGCCAAGGCCGACGAGATCGGCTACCCGGTGATGCTCAAGGCGGCGGCGGGCGGCGGCGGCAAGGGTATCCGCATCGTCCGCGCCGAGAAGGATCTGGACGAGGCGGGGCGGTTGGCGCGCGCCGAGGCCGCGGCGGCGTTCGGCGACGACCGCGTCTACCTGGAGAAGTTCGTCGTCGAGCCGCGCCACGTCGAGATCCAGGTGATGGCCGATCGCTTCGGCGACGTGGTCTCGTACGGCGAGCGCGAGTGCTCCGTGCAGCGTCGCCACCAGAAGTTGGTCGAGGAGTCGCCGTGCGCCGTCCTCACGCCGTCGCTGCGCCACGCCATGGGCGAGGCAGCTTGCCGCCTGGCCAAGGCGGTGGGCTACGTCGGTGCCGGTACGGTCGAGTTCCTGTACTCGCGCGGCGAGTTCTACTTCCTGGAGATGAACACGCGCTTGCAGGTCGAACACCCGGTGACGGAGATGCGCTACGGAGTCGACTTGGTGGAGGAGCAGCTGCGCGTCGCTGCCGGTGAGCGTCTGGCCCCCGTGCCGGAGCCGCGCGGACACGCCATCGAAGTGCGAATCAACGCCGAGGATCCCGACACGTTCTTTCCGGCGCTCGGCAGCGTGCGGCGCTTGACGTTGCCGGCAGGGCCGGGCGTGCGCATGGACGCCGCGGTCTACCGTGGCCTCGAGGTGACGGGCTACTACGACAGCATGATCGGCAAGCTCATCGTGCACGGTGCCGACCGCGAGCATGCCATCGCGCGCTGCCGGCGTGCGCTCGAGGAGCTGCGGCTGGTCGGCGTGGCGACGTCGGTTCCGGTGGCGTTGCGCGTGCTCGAGGATCCCCGCTTCGTGCGCGGCGAGTACCACACCGGGCTGCTGGAGGACATGGCGCGGCAGCCGGCGCCGGCCACCGTCGAGTTGGCGGCGTTGGCGGCCGCGGTCGCCAAGTTCAGCCAGGTCGAACGCAAGGTGGCGTCAGTGACAGGCACGGGGTCGTCGCCCTGGAAGCTGGCCAATCGGCTCGACATCCTGCAAGGGCGCGTGCGATGAAGTACTTCGCCAAGGTTCGCGACCGCGACTTCGAATTCCGCTTCGAGCGCCGTGGCGGCAAGCTCCTGGCGCATTCGGACGGAAGCACCTGGGAACTCGACTTGTCGAACATCGGCGACGGGTCCTCGTTCTCGCTGTTGGTCGACGGCCGCAGCCACGACGTCCTGGTCGAGCCGAGCGACGGGGGCGTCGTCGTGCAGACTCGCGGTGAGCGCCTGAAGGTGCAGATCGAGGACGAACGCGAGCGCGCCGCCCACGCCGTGGTCCGGCACAAGCCGACCGGCCGCCGAACGATCACCGCGGTGATGCCAGGCATCGTCGTCGACGTGCTGGTCGCGGTCGGCGATCAGGTCGAGGACGGCCAGACCTTGGTGGTGCTGGAAGCGATGAAGATGCAGAACCCCGTCACCGCCGACGGCAAGGCTCGCGTGAGCGCACTGCACGCCAAGAAGGGGGCGGCGGTGGCGAGTGGCGCCGTGCTGATCGAGCTCGAGTGACGTGACGTCCGCCGCCTTCTCTGCCGCCGAACAGGAGGTCGTGGCGCGCGCCTGGCTCGAGTGCGCAGGTCTGTCGGGACTCGAGACGCGCGTCCACCCGCGGGACGAGATGTTCGGCTTCATCGCCGCCGGCTCGCCGCGCAGCGACGCTCACCTGTTCGAGTACCTGCGGTCCGGACAGGAGGCGTTCCGCATCGTCGAGCACGTCCTGGCCGAGCACGGGTGTCGACTCGAGCGAGTCGAGCGTCTGCTCGACTTCGCCTGCGGATGTGGTCGCGTCGCCCGCTTCTTCGTGCACGCGCTCGGTGCCGCACGCGTCGCGGCGGCGGAGATCGATCCGCAGGCGCTGGCCTTCGTCGGGGACACGCTGGGCGTGGCCACCATCGCATCGGCGACCGACCCGCAGGCTCTGCGTCTCGGCGGCGACCACGACGTCGTGTTCGTCGGCTCGCTGTTCAGTCACTTGCCGCGGCCCCGCTTCGTGGCGTGGTTGCGCGCGCTGGCTCGCGGGTTGCGCCCGGACGGTCTCTTGGTCTTCACCACCCACGGCGAGGGCGTGCGCGGCGGTCAACCCGCCGACCCGACCGGGTTCACGTTCGTGCCGGTGAGCGAGACCTCGCGCCTGGACCCGCACGAGTACGGCAGCGCGTTCGTGCGTCCCGAGGTCGTGCACGAGCTCGTGCGCGAGGCCGGGCTGACGCCTCTCGGCTGGGCCGAGCGCGAAGTCTGGGACCTGCAGGACGTGTTCGTGGCGCGCCGGTCCGGCGGTGGCGAGCCACGGCGTCTGCCGGGGGCGCCCATCGTGTACGGGCGGATCGAGCGCGCTTGCCTGCCGCGGCCGGGACATGCTTGGGTGGGTGGCGGCACTCGCCTGCTGGCCGACGATGCGCCGCTGCAGGAGGTGCGTCTGATCGTCGACGGGCACGACCTGGGCGCGACCAACCTGGGACCATCGGTCGCCGACGCGTCGGGTCTTCCGGGCGGCGCGCGGGTGACTCAGGAGTGGTACGCCGAAGGGCCGACGACGGGGTTGGCGGCCGGTCTGCACGGCGTGTGCGCGGTGGCGACGACCGCGACCGGGCGCCGCGAGGCCTTCGGTGCGCGCGGTCTGCGGATCTGAGGCCCGGAGGGCTCGCGGTCGCAAGGGCGACCGTCAGCAACGCCGAGGAAGGGCGCCCCGGGCTCGTGCAGATCGGCGCGGCGTTCAGCCGGCCATCCACTGTGCCTGTCGCTCGCCTGCCGTGCGCGCGTAGTCGGGTCGCAGGCGGTCCTGCAGGAAGCCGGTGTAGAGGTGGCCGACCAGCTCGTGCACGAGGAAGAAACCGGCGGCGCGTTCGACGTTGCGGTCGCGCGCCGATTCGCAGTCCTCGGAGTCGTCGGGGAGCTTGATCCCGGACAGGCACATGGTCGTGCCGTCGAGCGTCGCGCCGAACTGCATCGGTCCCTCGGCGACGACGAGCTTGGCCTTGCGCAGGCGCCGACCGTTGCGCAGCGCGGCACGCGCCTCCTGGCTGTGCGTCGGTGTGCCCTTGCGCAGCGTCTGCTCGGTCTCGTCGTCGTCGCGCGGGGCGAAGGCCAGGAAGTCGTCCATTGCCACCGCCACGTGGCGCCCTTCGCCGATGTCGAAGTCGCCGCCCACCGTCTCGAGGCGGTACCACAACCAGGTCAGGAACTCCTCGCCGAGAAAGGCGTGGTCGCCGCGGTCGCTCATGCTTCGATCTCCAGGGCGTCGCCTGGCGCCGGCGCGGGAGTCGAGGTCTCGTGCCGGTCGCGGTTCTGGCTCGGCCACTTCACCGGCGCGACCTCCTCGAGGTAGCGGCGCTGGTCGGCCGTGATCCGGCAGTGCAACGCCCACTCGAAGGCGCTGGCCGGCTTCAGCCGGGCTCCGGCAAAGGTCTTGAGGAAGAGCGACGCGAACTCGTCGCGCGCGGACTTGCTGGTAGAGAACAGGAGCACGCGCTTGCTCTTGTGGTCGAACAGCACGTCGACGATCTGCACGGTGGGCAGCACCCGCGGCAGCAGCTTCTCCATGAGATCGTCCTTGAGCGCCTTGCGTTCTTTGCCGTTGAGCTTGCGGCCGGCAGCCCGCTCTGCTGCCGAGCGGTAGATCGCCACCCAGCGTGCCGGCAGCTTCTTCTTGTCGATGCGCACCTGCAGCCAGACGGCTCGCTCGAGGTCGAGGTGCTCGATCGGGAACGACTCGCCGCTGGGATCGTCGGCGCAGATCCAACCGATCGAGATCTCCTCCGAAGCCGCCGCCTCGATCGATCGGAAGCGTTGGTTGGACAGCGCGGCCACGAAGCCGTCGCTGTGCAGGGACGGGAGATCGCCGTCGACGAAGTAGAGACTCGCGCTGCCGCCGCGCCGCAGATTGCCCACTGCCCCTCCAGTCCTGTCGGCCGAGGCCATCCTCGGCACAGCGTCACCGAACGCGTCGTGTGCGGCCGCCGCCGCACACGGCGCGGATCACTTGAACATCGCCGGCGCCAGCTTGCGGTAGTCCTCGCTCACGAAGGCGAGGTCGACCGTGGCGCTGTTCACCTTGTTCTGCACGTTGCGCACCGCCATCTGGTCGTCGGAGAACATGGCGAGGATGTGGCTGCAACGCACCTGGTCGGCGTTGGCGTTGTCGCCCTTCTTGAAGCCTGTGCGCTTGATGATGTGGTAGCCGAAGGTGGTCTCCACCGGCCCGCTGACCTCACCGTCCTTGAGTCCGAAGGCCGCGGCGGTGAAGTGCGTGTCCATGCCCACGCGCCCGAAGAAGTTGAGGTCGCCGCCGACTTCCTTGCTGGGGCAGTCCGAGGTCGCCTTCGCCACGGTGGCGAATTCCTCGCCGTTGTTGAGGCGCTGTTGGATCTGCACCATGCGGTCGCGAGCCTTGGCCGCGCCGTCGGGGAAGGTGGCCTCGGCCGCCTTGCGCCGCACCAGGGCTTCGATCGTCTGCGTCTTCGTCTCGTCCTCACTCATTCCGCCCGGAACGCTGCGGAGGTAGGAATAGAGCTGTTGGAAGTCGGTCTCGGTGACCGGCAGGCCGTCGACCGTGAAGATCGTGCCCGCGGGCAGGTTCTTCTTCTCTTCGTCGCCGAGCAGGCGCGCCTTCTTCGGAGTCGGCGCGGCCGGCAGGTGCGTGGTGCCAGGGGGCACCGCGTTGGCGGTGACCCGGCCGCCACCGGGGTCGTTGATCTGCTCCGGGCTCAGGGTGCGGTCGGCCAGGCGCTGCTTGACGTTGGCGAGCAGGCCGCCGCCACTCTCGACGTTGCGCAGGAACGTCATCTCCTCCTCGAGGCGCCGCACCTGATCGATCAGGCGCTGCTTCTTCTCGGCCGGTGTCTCCGGCCGTTCGACCGATTCGGCATCGGTCGTGGCTGGCGCGGGCACCGGCGGCTGCTGGGCGAAGAGGGGGACGGCGAGCGCGCATGCCGTCACGGCGCGGAGCAAGTTCATGGGAAGCGATCGGGAAGGGGAGGGAGATGAAACAGGTCTGGCCGAGGACGCGCAAGGGACGCGTTTTGCTCCGCGCCGGACGGGGCGCTGCCGATTTCGGGCCGCCGCGTGACGTGCCGGAGCGGCGCAACTTCCCTTTGGAACAGGTGCCTGTGAGGGCCGGCCACGGGCGCGGGCCCCGGCGGGCCGCCGCACATCGTCGCCGACCTCGGCCACCACGCCCAACGGCGCGCGGGCCCCGGGCGGCGGAGTCGCCTCGGACGAACTCGGGTCGGGCCCTACTGAGCGGCGTTGGCAGCGAAGCGCTCGCCGAAGAACTCGGCCACGGCGTCGAGGATGGCGTCGAGGGCCAGTGCCGCGGAGTAGTGGCCGAGCCACGGCAGGTGCAGGTCTCGCGGACGGCCGAGGCTCTCCCAGAGCAGGCGGTGGTGGTGCGCGGGCACGACGCGGTCCAGTCCGGCGTGCACCAGGAAGACCCGCTCGGTAGGGACGTAGGCGCCGAAGCGCGCCGGGTCGACGGTCAGGTTGCGGTCCAGTTCGCGTTGGAGCACTTGACCCACCATCCCATCGACTCGGGCGCGGGTGTTGCGCCAGCGCGTCACGCGGCCCTCGGCAGATCGCAGGAGCAGGTTGGCGATGTCGCCTCCGGCGAGGCAGAGGGCGCCGGCGCAGATGCCGGGCTCGATCGCCAGCAGCACGGTGCCGACGAGTCCGCCGGTCGAGATGCCGAGGATGGCGCGTTGGCCGCACGCGAAGAGGTCGGGGCGACGCTCGGCCCAACGCAGGAGCATGCGGTTGTGGCGCAGGGTCCGTTGGAAGAGCGACTCCAACTCGGCGCCGCGCTGGTCGTCGCGCAGGGCCGGGGCGACCCGGTCGACCCAGGCCGCCGCGTAGCCGCGGGCCGTCATGCCACTCGCCACCGACCACATCAGCTCGGCACCGCCGGCGAGGATCGGCAGGCAGAGTACCAGCGGCGGGGCCGTCTTCGCGCGCGGGCAGAGGAGGTGGAAGGTCGCTCGTTCGTCGCCGCAGACCAGAGCGCCGCGCCAGTAGCGCTTGTCGCGGTCGGTCGCCACGACAGCCAGCGATTGCACCTGGACCGGGTGCTGCAGCGCGAAGCTGACGGCCGTCGCCTCCGGCAGCGGCAGAGGTGGCCGCGGGTGTGGCGCCGCAGGCTGCGTGACACATGCGGCGAGCGCGAGCGGGAGCGTTGGGGCGAGGCGCACGGCCCTTCGCCACCGCTGTCCTGCGCCCTGGCGACCGCGCAGCCGTCGTTCGCGAAAGGGAGAGGGAAGGCGGCTCTGCGGTCTGATCATGGCGCTCTGGCTCGGCGCGACGATTGTTGCGAGCAGGGTGCCGCACGTCACGCGCCGCCTGCCGGCGTGGCCGCCGAGCGAGCAGCAGCTCAGCGCTGCCGGCGGCCGCAACCCAAAGGGTTGATGTCGGCGCAGCGCCGACCAGAGGGGGCCGCCGGCGCTGTTGTTGCTTGGAGCTTCCAGGGCTGCTCGGGCGTGGCTTGGTCAGCCCTGTGGCAACGGAACAACACGGCCGAATTCGCGCCCGCCGCGACGATTCGCAGCCCTTGCAGCTCAGAAGATCGTCTCGAGGTAGACCATCGTGCCGGCGCCGCCGTCGAGTTCGTCGTGGGCCCGGCGCTCCAGAGTCGGTCCGGGGAACAGGTGGATCTGGTTGCCGAACGTCAGCAACAGGCGGGTCTGCGCGTTCACCGCGAACTTGAGCTCCGCCATGGCATCGAAGGTGTCGCCGGCGTGGTCGAAGGTCGACGAGACGGCGAGGGAGAGGCCCTCGCCGAGCGGGGTCGAGAAGCCTCCGCGCACGGTGTCGCGGCTGACGCCCAGGCGCCAGCCGCGGACCGAGTAGGTGACGCGCAAGGGATCGCTGCCCGTGCGCAGGCGCAGCGACACGTGGCCCAACTCGCGGTGTTCTTCGTCGCGCCCGTCGAGCCAGGTGCCCGACAGCGGCAGCCTCTCGACCTTGAAGTCCTGGAACCAGACCTCGACGTCGCGGACCAGCGGGAGCTCGCGCAGGGCGCGGCGCGTGGCCTTACTGACCAGGTGTGGCGCGATCTCCTGCATCGCGGCCGCGTCCTCGGCGGCGCGGTCGTCTCCCCAAGGATCGGCGCCCAGCGGGTCGACGGCGTCGAGCTGCCGCAGGAGGTAGGACCAGCCGAAGTCGCGTGGCAGGCGGTCGCCGTCGGCGCCGACCAACGACTGCAGAATACGGAAGGTGAATCGCTCGGGGGTGGTCGGCAGCGCCCGGATCTCGCGGGAGGACAACGGCCGCATGCCGCGCGACTCGACCGGTTGCGGCACCGACATCAGGCGCGGCCGTTCGCGTTCGTTGGCGGTGCCGGCGCCCTGTGATCGCCGTGGGCTGGGCGTGCGGTCGGTCGTGTTCTGGTTCTGGGACTCGAGGGGAGTGGCGACCAACTCCACCCCGACCCGGATCTCGTGCAACGGCGGAGCGATGGCAGTGGCTGCGATGGTGTCCGCGCCGGTCACGCTGCCGAATGATGTGCAGCCGACGCAGCACCCCAGGCCGGCGAGCGCCAGGAGCCAAGTGGATCGCGGCGAGCCGCCTCGCCGCACCGGCCCCAACGTCGAATCCGCGTGCGGAGAGAGCCGAGTCGGCGCGCCGAGCGCGCGCGAGTCTCCGGCTTTTTCCCAGCGTTGACGACGCATCTTCGGCCAACCAGCACCTGAACGTGAAAGAACCACCCCTGCGACGCGTTCCTAGCGAGCGCCTTACGTGGCGCCCGCGAGGCTGCGGCCGCAGAAAACGCCCGGAAGTATAGTTCGGTCGTTCGTGCGTGTTGCTGCGCTCTGTCCGCGGAAGGTCGATAGCGCGGTGACATCGCGGCCTGATCGGGGAAAAAACTTCGACCGTCGGTTCGCTGCGACCCCCTGCGCAACGCAGGCGGCGTCTTGCGCGAGCCGGTTGCAAGCGCGGCAGGTCGGGGGCAAGTCCGGCGGCAGGTCGGGGACAAGTCGGGCGGCAAGTCGGGCGACCGGGCGCTGCCATCGGCTCCACTCCCGGCGCGCGCGAGCGCGCTCGCCTTGTCAGCTAGCGAGGCTAGCCCGCGGCCGTGGCCTGCTGGCGCAACGCGTCGCTCGCGGTGAGCCCGGGATCCACGGTTCGCGCCATCTCGTCGAGGCCGGCAACGATGCGTGCGAGTCCTTCGTCGCGAGCGAAGCCGGTGAGCCCGCCGCGGAAGGGCGGGAAGCCGATGCCGAACACCAGCCCGAGGTCGAGGTCGTCGGCGCTCCCGACGATGCCCTCGGCCAGGCAGCGGTAGGCCTCGTCCACCATCGGGTAGAGCAAGCGCGTGCGGATCTGGTCCGCGGTCAGGCCTGCGCGGGTCGGCGTCGCCTGCGCCGCCAGCACGGCACGCCCCGGGCCGGCGCCGCGCCCGTCGGCACCGTAGAGCCCGCCGCCGCTCTTCTTGCCGAGGACCTCGGCCGCGACCATGGCGTCGAAGAGCGGTGTGGCGCGCATCCTGCCGGCGAAGGCCGCTGCCAGCGTCTGGTTCACCTTGGCGGCGACGTCGTAGCCGATCTCGTCGAGCAGGTGACACGGGCCCATCGGCATGCCGAAGTCGAGCATCACCCGGTCGATGGTCTCCGGTGACAGCCCTTCGAGCAGGAGGCGGCTGGCCTGCGCCAGGTAGGGCGCCAGGCAACGGTTGACGAGGAAGCCCGGGCTGTCCTTGACCACGATCGGGTACTTGCCGAGGCGTGTGGCGAGCCGGCAGGCCGTCGCCACCGCCACGTCCGAGGTCTGGGTTCCGCGCACGACCTCCACGAGCGGCATCTTCTCGGGCGGATTGAAGAAGTGGATGCCGACCAGGCGCTCTGGGTGGGGCAGAGTCTCGGCCATGGCGTCGATCGACAGCGACGACGTGTTGGTGGCGAGGATGGCGTCGGCGGGCAGGCCGCGGGACACCGCTTCGGCGAACACCTGGTGCTTGACGCCGAGGTCCTCGACGACGGCTTCGAGGAACAGGTCGTAGCGCTCGAGCCGACCCCACTCGCGCAGCCCGAGGGCCAACCGGTCTTGGGCCGCCGTGACGTCGTGGGCCCGCTTGCTACGGCGCGCCACCTGTTTGGCCAGGGCCTTCTGCATGCGGACCTTGGCGGCGGCCAAGGCGTCGCCGTTGACGTCGCACAGCCGCACGCGCACGCCCGCCTGTGCCAGCACGCTGCTGATGCCGGCGCCCATGACGCCGGCGCCGAGCACGAGGGCGCGGTCGACTTCGCGCGCGTCGTCGGTCTTGCCGAGGCGCTTGTTGGCCTCGCTGGTGAAGAACACGCGCACCAGTGCCTTCGACACCGGGGAGACGATGAGTTGGCCGAGTGCGCGCGCTTCGTGAGCGAAGCCCTCGCTCGCCGGCCGCGCCAGCGCGTCGAGGCACAGTGCCAGGGCGTGGCGGGGCGCCGGATAGAAGCGCGCCCCCGTCTCCTCGAGGCTGCGCTCGGTCTTGCGGCGCACCAGGGCCCGGCCCGGCACGGTGGAGGACAGCAGCTTGGTCATCGCCGACCAGGGCTTGCGTCGGGGTCGCTTGCGACCCGCCGCCACCAGGGCGTCGAGTTCGCGGCGCGCGACCTCCAGCAGACGCTCGCTGGGTGCGACGCGATCGACCACGCCGCTGCGCAGCGCCTGTTCGGCGTCGAGCAGCTTGCCGCGCAGGATCAGATCGAGCGCCTTCGGCAGGCCGATCAGGCGGGGCAGGCGTTGGGTCCCCCCGAAGCCGGGGACGATGCCGAGCTTGACCTCGGGCAGGCCCACCCTGGTGGAGCTCGCATCGCTGGCGACGCGCATGTCGCAGGCGAGCGCGAGTTCGAGCCCGCCGCCGAGGCACGGCCCTTCGATGGCGGCGACCACCGGCACGCGCAACGCGGCCAGACGGTCGAACGCGGCGCGTCCGCGTTTGGCGGCGGCCTCGCCCACCTGCGGGTCGGTGATGTCGGCGATGGCGTGGATGTCGGCGCCGGCCGCGAACATGCCGGGGCGAGCCCCGGTGACGAGGAGGCCGCGCAGGTTCGTCGCCGTCTCGAGGTCGGCGAGGGCACCCTCCAGCGCGGCGATCCGAGCCTCGGTCAGGGTGACGATGTCCTCGGTCGGTGCACCGAGACGCAGGGTGGCGACACCCTGGGCGTCGGTCTCGCACAGCACGCCGCCAGCCGTCGCCGGACGGGGTGCGGTCGCCTGCAAGGCGGGAGCGGTCGTGTTCATGCGGCCTCCAGCACGACGGCCTGACCCTGGCCGCCGCCGATGCACATGGTCGCGAGACCGAGGCGGGCGCTCTGGCGGCGCAGCTCGTTGGCGAGGGTCAACACGATGCGCACGCCCGAGGCGGCGATCGGGTGCCCCAGCGCGATGGCACCGCCGTTGACGTTGACGCGGTCGGGGTCGACTTCGCCCAGCGCCTGGTCGAGTCCGACCTCGTCCCGGCAGTAGCGCGCGTCGGCAAAGGCGCGCATGCAGGCGAGCACCTGTCCAGCGAACGCCTCGTTGATCTCGAGCACTTCGAGCGCGTCGAAAGCGACTTCGGCGGCCGCCAGCGCACGCGGAGTGGCGTGCACCGGACCGAGCCCCATCTCGGCCGGCGTGAGTCCGGCCTGGCCCAGGCCACGGACAAGGGCCAGCGGCCGCAGGCCCAGGCGCTCGGCGCGGGCCGTCGAAACGAGCAGCAAGGCGGCGGCGCCGTCGGTGATCTGGCAGGCGTTGCCGACCGTGACGTCGCCGTTGCGCTTGTCGAACACCGGCTTCAGGTTGGCCAAGGCCTCGATGCTCTGTCCGCGGCGGATGCCGTTGTCCTCGACGACGATACGAGCGAAGCGCGGCGGCGGCGCCAGCGGCGCGATCTCGGCGCTCAGACGTCCGGCCGCCGCGGCGGCCGCGGCGTGCTGGTGGCTGCGCAGCGCGAACTGGTCTTGCGCCTGGCGCGAGACGCCGAATCGACGCGCGACGCGCTCGGCGGTCATGCCCATGATGAGGCCGCTCACGGGGTCGGTGAGACCCTCCTGCAGGGCGATGCGCGGCTTCAGGTGCCCCGGGCGGAAGCCAGCTGCCGCGCGCCCGCGCTGCCAGGCCGACCTGGCTCGCGCCATCTTCTCGAACATGCCCTTCATGCGCTCGTTCATCACCAGCGGGTAGTTCGACATCGACTCGGTGCCGCCGACCAGGAACACCTCGCCCTCGCCGGCCTGCAAGCGCAGCCACGCCTGGTGGATCGACTCCATGCCGCTGGCACAGTTGCGCTGCACGGTGAGCGCCGGCACGTGCGCCGGGACGCCCGCCCGCAGGGCGGCGACCCGCGCGACGTTGGCCTCGCGGGCATCGGCGCCGCCGCAGCCGAGGATCACCTCGTCGACGGCAGCCGGGTCGAGTCCGGTGCGGTCGAGGATCTCACGGAAGACGTGGGTGGCGAGGTCGGCGGCCGAAGCGTCGCGCAGCTCGGTGCCGGCGCGGCAGAACGGCGTGCGCAGGCCGGCCACGAGGGCGAGTTCTCTCGGGCGTGTGGATGACATGGTTGCGGGTTCTCGGGGTCGCGGCGCTGGCAACGGCCGCTCGGCTGCGGCCCGCGCCTGCTTTCCGGTGCCGCAACAGGCAACACCGGGCTCCGACCGATCTATCGACAGCACAGTTCCGCCGACTTTGGCGGGTTCCCGCGACCCGGCTCACGCGCGTGCGCACCGATCTCGACAACCAGGACCGCCAGCAGGTCCGCCAGGCCAGCGGCCCGGCGGGGCCGCCCGCGGCCGCCGCCTCGGTGGCGCCGGTGCCCGTGGCTCTGGCTCGCCCGCGCCCGCGCACCGTCCTGGTGCTCGGCGGCGGTGGCATGAAGGGGTTCGCCCACGTCGGAGTGATCCGCGCTCTGGAGCGCCTGGGCATCGTCGTCGACGAGATCTACGGCACCAGCATGGGGGCGGTGATCGGTGGACTCTACGCCAGCGGCCGCGAGAGCTACGAGATCGAGGAAACGCTGGCGGAGCTGGACCTCAAGAGCATCTTCCGCCTCAACCTGCTGAAGTTCCTGGTGAAGGGCTACCGGCACGCGTCGGTTTACAAGGGGCGCGCCTTCCATCAGCTGCTGCGCGACAAGATCACCGCCAAGACCTTCACCGAGCTGAAGGTCCCGTTCGTGTGCAACGCCCTGTCACTCACCACCGGTGCGCTGCGCTACTTCGGGTTGCCGGGGACGCCGGAGATTCCGGTGGCCGACGCCATCTACGCCAGCAGCTGTCTGCCGGGGGTGTTCGAGCCGATCGTCATCGACGGTGACCACTACATCGATGGCGGCATGGCGGAGACGGTGCCGCTCAAGGCCGCGAAGGCGCGCAAGGCGGATCTGGTGATCGCGGTCGACCTGTCGCGCCGCAACCACCACAAGCCGGTGCCGTACCGCGCCACGCTGCCGCACATCCTGTTCCAGACCTACGAGATCATGGGCAGCGTGCTCAACGAGTACAACCTGCACCGGCACGTGACTTCGGAGGTCGTGCTGCTCAAGCCGCGGGTCGAGGCCGTCGGCCTGCTCGACGAGCCCGACCTCACCGAAGTCGTGCGCTTGGGCGAGCGCGAGGCACTCGAGGTGTTGACGACGCACGCCAACACGCGCCATCTGTGCGATCCGACCGTGTCGCGCCAAGTGGAGCGCACGATCCACGCGCCGCGCGACTACGTGGCGCTGACGGTGGACATGAACGCGTGCATCCACTGCGGAGTGTGCGCGATCACCTGCGCCACGCACGGCTTTGCCGACGTGCCGATCGGCAACGTCGTGCGCAAGATGCACAACTACGAGTGCACCAAGGACAGCGCTTGCGAACGCAACTGTCCGACGCGGGCCATCCGGCTGGGGAACATCTGAGGCGGCGATGGCTCGGAGGGCCACCTCGCCAGCCCGCGCGGTCGAGCTGGGGGCGACCCTGGCGGCGGCACTGCCCTGGCCGCAGGCCGCGTCGGGGGGCTCGCCCGCCGGCGGGCCTCCGACGCTGTCGACCCTGGCGGTCTGCCTCGCGGCCGCGGTCGCCTTCACGCTGCTGCGACGCCGCCTCGTGGGGCTGGCGCCACCGCCACCCGAACTGATGGAGTCGCTGCAGGTGATCGCCGACGCTCGCCAGTGTGCTGATGCACCGGGTCGGACCGCCGACGGCGCCGGTGGCGATGGGGCGGCTGCGTTCGGCCGCCCGCCGACGGACGCGTTGTAGTCTGTTCTTGAACCGAGTGGCGGCCCGCGACGAAATAGGAGGCCGTGACGGAGCTTCCCCCCGCATGACCCATCCTGGTGAGACCTGCATCGTCGTCGGCGCCTCCAGCGGCATCGGTGCCGCGCTGGCGCGCCGCTTGGCGGCGGACGGCTGCAAGGTGGCCCTGCTCGCGCGCCGGCGCGAGCGGATCGAGCAGCTGGCGCGCGACATCGACGCGCGTGCGGGGCGCAGACTGGCCATGCCCTTGGTGCACGACGTCGCCGACACGTCGAGCGTCGACACGGCGTTCGACGCAGTCGAAGCCGAGCTGGGGGACGTCACCGCCGTGTACTACGTCGCCGGCGTGATGCCGGAGGTCGGCGCCGACGAGTTCGACACCGCCAAGGACGTGCAGCAGTTCCAGACCAACACGCTCGGCAGCATCGCCTGGTGCAACGCGGCGGCGCGACGTTTCCTGCCGCGCCGGCGCGGCTTCATCGTCGGGATCTCGAGCGTCGCCGGCGATCGCGGGCGCGCCAAGCGCCCCGGCTACTGCGCCTCGAAGGCCGGCCAGGACGTGCACCTGGAGTCGCTGCGCAACCGGCTCTGGGACAAGGGCATCCACGTCACCACCATCCGCCCGGGCTTCGTCGACACCGAGATGACGGCCGGCCTCGGGCTCAAGGGGGCGATCTCGGCCGAGCAGGCCGCGGACGCCATCGTGCGCGCCGCACGCAAGAACAAGGGCGTCGTGTACGTACCGTTCAAGTGGCGCATCATCATGGGCGTGGTCAAGTCCATGCCCTCGTTCCTGTTCAAGCGTTTGGCGTTCCTGCAGTGAGCGCGAGAGTCCGGACATGATGCTCGCCTGGCAACGCGAACGCGTGAGTGGGTGGGGGATGGCGGTCGGCGGCGACGCCGAGGTCGTCCGCCCGACCTCCGCGGACGAGGTCGCGGCCTGCTTGCAGGTTGCCGACCGGAGCGGCAAAGGGTTGGGACTGCGCGGATCCGGGTGCAGCTACGGCGACGCGTCGATGAACACCGGCGGTCGCGTGCTCGACTTCTCGCGCATGAACCGCATCCTCGACTTCGACACGGACCGGGGCGTGGCCCGCGTGGAGCCGGGCGTGACGATCCGCGACCTGTGGCGGCGCAGCATCGTCGACGGCTATTGGCCGGCGGTGGTGCCGGGCACCATGGCGGTGTCCATGGGCGGCGCCGCCAGCATGAACATCCACGGCAAGAACAACTTCGTCGCGGGCACCTTCGGCGAGCACATCCGGACGTTCACACTGCTGACGCCGCAGGGCGAGCGTCTGCAGTGTTCACCGACCGAGAACGCCGACGTCTACCACGCGGCGATCGGTGGCTTCGGCATGCTCGGCTGCTTCGTCGAGCTGACGGTCGAGCTCAAGCGGGTTCACTCCGGTCGCCTGCGGGTGACCGCGGTCGCCACGCGCGATCTCGATGAGAACCTCGAGGTGCTCGACGCCCACCGTCCCCACGCTGACTACCTCGTCGGCTGGATCGACGTGCACGGCAAGGGCAAGGGCCTGGGGCGCGGACTGATCCACCGCGCCGACCAACTGGCCGCGGGGGAGGATCCCGAGGGCGAGCGCATGCTGCGCCCCGAGCTGCAAGACGTTCCCGGACGTCTGTTCGGCCTGGTGCCCAAGGGCTGGATCTGGCCCGGCATGTGGTGCACGGTGAAGGCCGGCGGCATCCCCTGGATCAACTGGGCCAAGTTCCGCGCCGGCCTCAAGGAGGCGACGCGCGCGCCCTACCTGCAGTCGCACGGTGCGTTCCACTTCTTGCTCGACTACGTGCCCCGCTGGCATTGGGCGTTCCGACCGGGTGGGCTGATCCAGTTCCAGCCCTTCGTGCCCGCGAAGGAAGCGTCACGGGTGTTCCGTGCGCTGTTCGAGATGTGCCACAAGGCGCGCCTCGTGCCGTACCTCGGCGTGCTCAAGCGGCACAAGCCCGACCCCTTCCTGATGACCCACGCCGTCGACGGTTTCTCGATGGCGATGGACTTTGCGGTGAGCGACGGCCGGCGCGAACGGCTGTGGCGGCACACGCAGGCCATGGCCGAGGTCGTGCTGGCTGCCGGTGGCCGCTTCTACTACGCCAAGGACGCGACCCTGCTCGACACCTCGTTCGCGCGCATCCACGGCGACGACGCGGTCCGCCGGTTTCGGGAGCTGAAGGCGCGCCTGGATCCGCAGAACCTGCTGCAGACCGACCTGGCCAGGCGCCTGGGCGTGATCTGAGCTGCAAGGGCTGCGAATCGTCGCGGCGGGCGCGAATTCGGCCGTGTTGTTCCGTTGCCACAGAGCTGACCAGGCCACGCCCGAGCAGCCCTGGAAGCTCCAAGCAACAACAGCGCCGGCGGCCCCCTCTGGTCGGCGCTGCGCCGACATCAACCCTTTGGGTTGCGGCCGCCGGCAGCGCTGAGCTGCAAGGGCTGCGAATCGTCGCGGCGGGCGCGAATTCGGCCGTGTCGTTCCGTTGCCACAGAGCTGACCAGGCCACGACCGAGCAGCCCTGGAAGCTCCAAGCAACAGCAGCGCCGGCGGCCCCTCTGGTCGGCGCTGCGCCGACATCAGCCCTTTGGGTTGCGGCCGCCAGCCGCGCTGGGCTTCTGAGGCTGCGAATCGTCGCGGCGGGCGCAGGAATTCGGCGTGTTGTTCCGTTGCCACAGAGCTGACCAGGCCACGCCCGAGCACCGACTCCAAGCAACAACAGCGCCGGCAGCCCCTGGTCGACGCTGCGCCGACATCAACCCTTTGGGTTGCGGCCGCCCGCTGCGCTGAGGTCCTGGTGTCCGAATCTCCCGGGCGGCTTGTGGCCCGTGCCGGAGACGTCTATCCTGTGCGACCCAAGGAGGCCTTTCGGTCCCTGCCAGGGTGTCGCCTCGCTCAACAGCCGCGGGTCTCTGGCCGATACAACATCCGGAGCGGCCGCGCCGGCGGTCTCATGCCGCGGCCCGAGAACCACCCGCTCCGCAACACGAATTGCAGTGACCTCAGCGTGACGTTTGCTTCCCTCGGGCTCCAGAAGCCCATCCTCGAAGGGATTCGCCTGGCGGGCTACACGACCCCCACCGACATCCAGGCCGAGGCGATCCCCATCGTTCTCTCCGGCCACGACATCATTGCCCTCGGCGAGACCGGCAGCGGCAAGACCGCGGCCTTCGGTTTGCCGATTCTCGACCGCCTGCTCGGCGGCAAGCGCGGTCTCCGCGCCCTCATCCTGGTGCCGACGCGCGAGCTGTGCGTGCAGGTCGCCGAGAGCCTGCGGGCCTACGCAGCAGCGAGCGAGCTGGCGGTGTGCACCGCATTCGGCGGCATCGACCTGTCGATCCAGCGGGCGGCGTTCAAGCGCGGGCTCGACATCCTCGTGGCGTGTCCCGGGCGCCTGCTCGACCACCTCCAGCAGGGCAGCATCACGCTGGCCGACGTCGAAGTGGTCGTGCTCGACGAGGCCGACCGCATGCTCGACATGGGCTTCCTGCCGCAGATCCGCAGCATCTTCGTGCGGTGCCCGCAACAGCGGCAGAACCTGTTGTTCTCGGCGACCATGCCCAAGGACATCGAGGCGCTGTGCGCCGACTTCCTGCCCGACGCCGAGCGCGTTCAGGTCGGCAGGCGGTCGCAGGCGGCGCGGACCATCAGCCACGCCTTCGCGCACGTCGCCGGCGACCACAAGGTCCCGCACCTGCGCCGCGTGCTCGAGCGCGAGAGCGGGCGGGTGCTGATCTTCGTCAAGACGAAGTCCCGCGCCGAGCAGCTGGGCAACGCGCTCAAGCGCGCCGGCTTGCCGGCCGATTCGATCCACGGCGACAAGGGTGCCGAGCAGCGCTACGTCGCGCTCAAGGCGTTCGAGCGCGGCCGCGTCCGCTTCCTGGTGGCGACCGACGTGGCGGCGCGCGGGATCGACGTCAGCGACATCGAGCTCGTCGTCAACTTCGACATGCCGCGCGCTCTCGAGGACTACGTCCACCGCGTCGGCCGGACCGGCCGCGCCGGCAACACCGGGCGCGCACTGTCGCTGGTCGCATCCTCCGAGAACGGCATCCTGGCGGCGGTGAAGCGCCACCTGGAGCACGCGGGGCGAGCGCATGGACACGGTGGCGGCGACGAGCGCGACGCGTCGTCGGCGTCCGAGAGCCGTGGCGGCCGCGGCCATGGCGACCGCGGAAGCGTCGGACGACGTGCCGACGAGGGCCGAGACGGCGCCCGCGACGACCGCGCAGCGCCGCCGTCCGGCGGCGGCTTCGGAGCCTTCGACGACGAGGCCCCGCGCGCGTCGGGGTCGCACGACGGCCGCCGGCGGCGCGCGCGCGGGCGGCGCCCCGCGGCGGCGCAGGTGCGGCGACGCTGAGTCGGTCGCTCGGCCGGACTGGGTGCGCCGCTGGAGTGGGCGCCGTCGCCGGCACTTGAATTGCCGCACGCCGGCGTCCTACTGCCGGCCAGCATGATGCTCCTCTACGTCCTGTCCTTCGCCTTGCTCGGCCTGTCGCTGTGGGCCTCGCACAAGGTGAAGAGCACGTTCGCGGCTCACAACCAGACGCCGATCCGGTCCGGCATGTCCGGAGCCGAAGCGGCTGCGGCGATCCTGCGAGCGGCCGGCGTGCACGATGTCCGAATCACCGCGGTGTCCGGGATGCTGTCCGACCACTACGACCCCAAGCAGAAGGTCGTCGCGCTGTCGGAAGAGGTGCTGCACAACCGCACGCCTGCCGCCGTGGCGGTGGCCGCGCACGAGGTGGGGCATGCACTGCAGGACGCCCACGGCTACGCACCGATGCACGTCCGCGCCGGTCTCGTTCCGGTCGCCAGCTTCGCCAACGGCTTGGCGTTCCCGCTCATCCTCCTGGGCATCTTCACCCATGCCACGGGCCTGATCTGGCTGGGGATCATCGGCTTCGGCCTCGGCGTGCTGTTCCACCTGGTGACGCTGCCGGTCGAGTTCGACGCGTCGGCGCGCGCCATCAAGATCCTGGAGCGCTCGGGGATCGTCGCGTCCGACGAGATGCCCGGGGTGCGCAAGACGCTGTACGCCGCCGGCTTCACCTACTTGGCGGGAGCCCTTTTCGCCATCGTCGAGTTGCTGCGCCTGCTGGCGATCGCCGGCGTGTTCGGCGGCAGCTCGGACGAGTGAGCACGGTCGGCGCGGCTACCCGCCGGTGATGCCGCGCCGGATGGCGAGAGCGCCAGGACTCGGGGTCTCGCTCGCCTGGACGCGCACTCGCCGCCTGACCCTCTCCTGCACGCGCGCGTTCACCTCGACCTCGCCGGTCAGGGTCCGCAAGCGCAAGCGGAGGACATCGCCCGCCGCCTTGCCGTCGACGACCGCTGACACAGCGTCGTAGCCGTCGACCGCTTCGCCGTCGACGGCCGTCACCACTCCCGCCCGCAGGTCGATGCGCCCGCGCGGCACGGCGTCGGGATCGCAGTAGCCCGCGTCCTTGCCCAGCCGTTGCAGGCCGCGCAGTTCCAGCTCCGTGCTCACCGACTCGGTGTAGGCGAGGTCGGCGAACCCGAGGATGCGCGCGTAGTCGGGGACGACGGTGCCGAACACGTGCATGTCGAACCACTCGCGCATGTCGCACCGGGCGATGCTGCTGACGGTCGTGGCCACCTCGTCGTCGGCGAAGCCCCGGCCACGGTCGATGCAGGTGCGGTAGAGCGCGCGCATCACGTCGTCGAGGGAGGACCGATTGTCGGTGCGTGCTCGGATCTCGAGGTCGAGCAGCAGGCCGAGCACTTCGCCCGAGGTGTAGTAGTCGAGCCTGCGGTCGACCGGCACGTCGTCCCACACGAGTTCGCTGGCACGAGCCGACGAGGTGTGGGCGCGCCCCGGCATGGCCTCGAAGACGGTGATCTTGCGTGCGGCAGCTCGCCAGAAGGCTTCGTCGGTGAGTAGGCCGGCGCGGGCCAGCAGCACCTGCTCGTAGTAGCTGGTGACCCCTTCCATGAGCCACAACCACTGCGAGCGGTTCGGGCGCGAGTAGTCGAACGGCCCGAGTTCGACCGGACGCAGTCGCTTGACGTTGAAGGTGTGGAAGAACTCGTGCGCGATCGTCGGCATCGCGGCCATCGCGCTACGCCGTAGTTGTGCCACGGGCACGCCGATGCAGGTCGAGTACAGGTGCTCGAGGCCCCCGCCCCCGCCCCCCGGCGAGGCGGTGAACAAGAAGGCGTAGCGCCGAAAGGGCAGGCCGCCGAACATCGCGCCGGTCGCGTCGACGACCTTCTCGATGTTGCCGACCCACGCGCCGGAGTCGAAGTCGACATCGCCCGGTCCGTCGACGATGACGTCGACTTGCTGTCCGTGCGACTCGAACGAGAAGGTCTGGAACTGCCCCAGTTTCACCGGGCAGTCGGCGAGGACGTCGTAGTCGGGGGCGAAGTAGCGGCCGTCTTCGAGGTGCGGCAACCCGCTGCCGACGCGCCAGTCCGCGGGCACCTCGAAGCGCACGTAGCACGGCACGCGCAGGTGATCGCGCAGGTACAGGTAGACCGCCGGCCCTTCGTAGGTGATGCATCGCCGGCGGTCGCCGCGCAGCATGAAGCGGTCGTCGTCGTGCAGATCGACGCGGTAGCGCAGGCGCAGGCGCGCCACACGATCGTGCTGGATCTGCCAGGTCTGTGCGTCGAGTCGTTGCACGGCGAGTTCGTTCCCGGCGCCGTCGTCCGCGACCAGATCGTGGACATGCTGTGGAAACGGGCGCAAGCGGTAGGAACCGGGTGTCCACACCGGGATGGCCACGACGGTGCGTGTGGACGGGGGGTTGGTGACTTCGAGCGTGAGGTGAAGGGGGATGACGCCGGACTCGCCCTTGGCATCGCGCGCAGCGACCGTGTAGTGCGCCTCCAGCGGAGCTGCTGTCTCTTCGGCGTCGGCGAAGCCGCTGCGCGCGGCTGGCGTATTCGGATGCTGCGGCGGCGCGATCTCGCACCTCGCCCACGCCGGGGAGAGCACGCACGACAGCGAAAAAAAAGCAGCGGCGAGGATCCGGGACGGCATGTGGAGCTTTCGGTTTGCCGGGCTGATGTCGATGTTCGATGGCATCGCGACGATGCGCGCTGTCGTGCGGTTCTACGCGCGCGCTGTGCGGTTGGCGAACGCGGGGGAGACCTCCGAGCGCGAAACTTCCTGAGTGGCGCCGGTCGCGGCAACGCTAGACTCCGCGCGCCTGGCATAGGAACCGGAACCGTGCGAATGCAGCAGCAAGAGCAGCGACGGCCCGTCACGACTCCGCGCCCGTCGTCCGTCGACGCCGCGGTGAGTTTGCTTGCGGACGGCGACCGCCGCATCTTCGAAGCGTGTCGGAGGCAACTGGTGGAGTGGGGCCCGTACGCGCGCCCGAGCCTCGAGCGCGCCTGTCACGCTCCCGACCCGCGCCTGCGCGCCCGCGCCCGGCAAGTGCTGCGTTCGCTCGCGCTCGCCGAATGGCTGGTGTCCGTGCGCGGCATCGCCCTGCGCGCGACCCACGAGTTGCCCGACCGCGGCCGCTGCGGCGTGCTCGAGGACGGCCTGTGCGTGCTCAGCGCGGTCGCCGATCCCGAGTGCGACCTGCGCGATTCGGTGACCGGCAGCCTCGACGCTCTCGCTGCGCGCCTGCGCGGGTCGTTGCGGGTACGCACGGCAGCGTCGGCGGCCCGGGGGCTGGCCGAGCTGCTGGCGCACGGTGAGACCTACGTGGGCGACTCGACTTCGTATCACGACCTCGACAACTTGCTGTTCGACCGCGTGCTGCGCGGCAAGAAGGGCGTGCCGATCAGCCTCAGCGCCCTCTACATCCTGGTCGGGCGCCGGGTCGGCCTCGACCTCAGCGGCGTGTGGATGCCGGAGCACTTCCTGGTGCGCGTGCACGGCACACGCCCGGTGCTCATCGATCCGTTCCACGGCGGCCGCACGATCACGAAGGTCGATTGCATTCGCTACCTCCGCTCCGCAGGATACCTCGCCGAAGCATCTCTCATCCGAGAGGTCGATGATCGTGGCGTCCTGCTGGAATACCTGTCCAAGCTCCAGAGCGTCTTCGGCTACCGCGAAGATCGCGAGGTCTGCGAGACCTTGCAGGTGGCGCGACGCATCTTCCTCGGCGGTGGCCGCGCCGACTGAGCCGCGTCGCTGGCTCACCCGATTCCTGGCCGCGGCGCTGGTCGCACCGAGTGCGTGCTCCGGCTTCATGCAGGCGCCTCTGCCCGCCCGCGCGATGTCCTACGCGCGCGCGGCGGCGGCCGACGACCTTCGCGTCGGCGCGGCGGAGGCCGACATCACCCCGGACGATCTGCCCTACCTCGCGGGCTTCGGCTTGGCGCGCCGTGCCACCGCCGTGGCGTCGCCACTCAAGGCTCGGGCTCTGGTGCTGGTCGCCGGCGGCGCGCGCATCGCCATCGTCGGCATCGACAGCCTCGGACTGCTGCGGCACGACGTCGACTGGGTGAAGGGCGGCATCGCCGGCTTTCCCCTCGGCAACGTGTTCTTGTGCGCCAGCCACACCCACGCGGCCCCTGATCTGATCGGACTGTGGGGCTACTACCTCCTCTCCTCCGGTCGCGATCCGGCCTACCTGGCG
This sequence comes from Planctomycetota bacterium, assembly GCA_041398565.1. Taxonomy (GTDB): domain Bacteria; phylum Planctomycetota; class UBA1135; order UBA1135; family UBA2386; genus DATGPD01. Next base: position 764,289 of record JAWKUN010000003.1, read on the forward strand.
CGCGTGCGCCGCGGCGTGGCCGAGGCGGTGGCGGCCGCGCTCGCGCGCGCGCAGCCGGCGCGTCTGCAGCGCGCCGAGGGGCGCTTGCCGGCGACCGGGCTGGTGCGCAACTCGAACCGGCGTGGAGTCTTCGATCGCGCTCTGGGGGTCGTGCACGCCGTGGCACGCGCCGACGGAGCGCCGCTGGGAACGCTGCTGCACATGGGCTGCCATCCCGAAGTCCTGAGTCGGCGCCGTAGCGAGGTGTCGGCCGACTTCGTCGGCGCGCTGTGCGATGCCTGGCGGGCTGCCGGCCACGGCCAGGCGGTGTTCGTCAACGGCGCGCTCGGCGCCATGGTGTCGCCCGACGTGAAGGACCGGGATCCGGCGGGGGCGGAGGCGATGGGGCGCGCGCTGTGCTCCCTCGCCGAGGACGCGCTGGCCGAGGCGGAGCCGGTGACGGTGGACAGCGTCGAGGTGCGTCGGGCCGACCTCTACGTGCCCCTGCAGTCGCTCGGTCTCCTGCTGGGACGACAGACCGTGGTGATCCCCCGCCCGACCCACGCCGGTTGGCTGCGGTCGACGGTGGGCTACCTGCGCCTGGGCGACATCGAGGTCGTCGCCGTGCCGGGCGAGATGGAGCCCGGCCTGGCCGAGCGCCTGCGCCGGCGAGCCGGCCGCCCCGGCCTCATGGTGTTCGGGCTCGTCGACGACGAGGTCGGCTACCTCATGGCCGAACGCGACGCTCGGGCGCCCGAGTTCGCCTACGAGCGCAGCATGTCACCGTCGGCGGACGTCGGCGAGCGCGTCCTGCGAGCGCTCCTCGACGGCGACGGGGCCGATGGTGGGGGATCTACAACCAGGTGACGACGCGGCCGAGCACCGGCCAGATCACCGGGCCCATCGTGTACCAGACCCCGAACATGCACACGAGCATGATCGTCGGGTCGCGCCGGATGAAGTCGTACACGACGCCGACCCGGGGGAAGAGGCCCTCGACGATGGCGGCGCCGTCGAGGGGCGGCACCGGGTAGAGGTTCAGGGTCGCCAGGAGCACGTTCAACCCGAGGAACACCGACAGGATGCGGCAGGCGGCTGCGACCAGGCCGGTGGGCGCATCGAGCGGGCGGACGATGCTCTCGATCTCCAGGAACTGGCCGGTGACGTTGGCCAGGTCGGCCGCGACCAGGATCTTGATGACGAGGAAGGCGACCGCCGCCAGGGTGATGTTGGCAAGCGGGCCGGCGGCCGCCATCAGGGCCGCCCGCCGCGGATGGAATCGCGCCCAAACCGGGTCGTAGGGCGCGTGCGCGAAGCCCATGCAGAAGCGGCCACTCGACAGGAACAGGGACATCAGCGGCAGGATGACCGTGCCGAAGGGCTCGCGCCGGATGTGCGGGACGGGGTTGAGCGTCACCTGTCCGCCGACGTAGGCCGTCCGGTCGCCGCCCAGCAAGGCGAACAGCGCGTGCGCCGCCTCGTGGAAGACGAGGCTCACGAGCAGCACGACGTAGAACATCAGGGCGCTGGTCAGGTCGAAGTTCACTTTTCGTCGCCGTCGGCTTCGGCCGTGTCTTGGTCGTCGTCGAGAGTCGCGGTCAGGTCTTCGACCACTTTCTTCACCCGGAGCTCGGTGCCTGCCAGCTTCTCCCGGCAGATCTTGATGAGGGCCGAGGCTCGCTCGACCTTGTCCGACAGGGCGTCGATGTCGATGTCGCCGCCCTCGATCGCATCGAGGATCGCCTCGAGCTCGCGGCTCGCGGCCGTGTAGGTCGTCTCTCCGGCGGGGCTTTCGCGCTTGGTCATGGCAGTCGGGAAGGAGGCAGGATTGTCGCTTCCGTCGACTCGACCTCGATGGTGCCATCGCGGAATTCGACGAGCAGGCGGGTGCGCGCGCCCACCGCGGAGGCCTGGGTGAGGAGACGTCCGCTGCCGCCGTGCCGCACCATCGCGTAGCCGCGCAGGAGCACGCGGCGGGGGTCGAGTAGACGGCAGCGCACCTCGTGTCGCGCCAGCTGCTCGCTGCTGCGCTCGAGGCGCCGGGTGGCGTCGTCGCGCAGGCGCGCCGCAGCGCGGGCGAGAGCGGTCGCCTGCAGCTGCACGCGGTCGCGGCTGGCGTGCTGCAGGCGTTGCGCCGCCAGTGCCAGGCCGCGACGGGCTCGAGCTGCCCGACGCGACAGGGCGGCGTGCCCGAGGCGCTGCGCGGCCATCGCCAGGGCGTGGCGCTCCGACACGAGGTGGCCGGCCACCATCGTCTGCAGGCCGCGGGCGTGCTCGCGCAGGGTGCGCGCGGTCTCGGCGAGCCGCGCGGCCGCAGCGTCGGCGAGCCGCAGACTGCTGCTACGGAGCGCCTGCCATTCGGCGAGCGCTTCCTCGGCGAGGTGGGCGGCCAACGCGGTCGGCGTCTTGAACGACTGGGCGATCGAGTCGAGCACCGTGCGGTCGCGTTCGTGCCCGATACCGATGAGGACCTTGAGCGGGTGCTTGGCCACCGCGAATGCGAGCTCGCGATCGTCGAACCACGACAGGTCGCTGCGGCCGCCACCGCCGCGGAGGATGCACACGGCGTCGTGGTGCTCGGCGCGGGCGGCGAAGTAGGCGAGGCCCGCCAGGATCGTGCGTCGCAGCTCGACGCCTTGCACACGCACCGGGTAGAGGGTCGCCGCGAACGCGAGCCCCGTCGCCGAGAGCTGCTTGGCGAAGTCGTGCCAACCGTCCGATGTCGGACTGGCCAGCACTGCCAGGCGTAGCGCTGGTCGCGGCAGGCTCTTGGCCAAGTTGAGGCGGTCGAGCCCTTGGGCGCGCAGCTCGCGCAGGATCTGCTCGCGGGTGAGCGCCAGCTTGCCGAGCGTGTGCTCGGGGTCGATGTCGTCGACGATGAGCTGGAAGCGTCCCGCCTGCGGGTAGAGATCGACGCGCGCCCGCACGCGAATCTCGAGACCGTCGCGCAGGTGCAGCGGCGGCTTGGCGGCGTCGAGCTTGTGCGCCAGCATCTCCATCGTGTCGCCGAACAGCACGGCTTCCACCTGGGCGACGGGTCGCGCTTCTCCCGGCGCCTTCTCGACCAGGACGAAGTGGCGGTGGCGGCGCCCGGCCGACTTGTCGAAGTCGACGACCTCGCCGACCACCCACACGCCGTCGACGAAGGCGCCGCGCAGGGCGTCGCGGACGCGCAGGTTGAGCGTGCTGATGCTCCACGCGCTCGGCTCCGGGGCCGGGACAGCGGCGGTGCCTGCGAGCGGGGCGCGGTCGACGAGGTCGTCGGCGGCGAAGGGCAGGGCGGCTTCGAGCGGGCGAGCCAGTCCGCGGACCTCGGCGCTCATCTCGAAGCCGAGTGGCAACAGTGCGCTCACCACCGTGTCGACGTGGCGCACCGGCACGACCCACAGGCGCTGGCGCGGATCGAATCGACGGTTCGGCAGCATGCGCACCGCCTCCACCAGGCGAGGGTCGTAGTCGAAGCGGATCTTCAGGTCGCGCCCGTCGAGTTCGATGTGTCCTGGCATGGCCGGATGCGCGCTCGGCTCAGAGCGTGAGAGAGAATCGAGCGTACACGCTCCGAGCCATGTTGCTGGCGATCGCCTTCGCGATCGCGAGCCTTCGGCTCAGTCGGCGTTGCCCTCGCCGCGCGAGGAGCGCGGGCGGCCCCGGCCGAAGCGGCGTCCGCCGCCACGCCCGCCGCCCTTGCTCCGCTCGGCGCTCGGCGGTGGCAGCGGCGGCTTGGGGACAGTCCCGGCGAACATGGCGCTCACCGGCGAGTCCATGGTGAAGCTGTGGCCGAGCAGGGTCGCGACCACCGTGTCGACGTGTGCCGCCGGGATCACCCAGGCCTTCTTGCCCGGGTCCCAGCGGCGGTCGGGCAGTGCCTTCACGACGTCGATCAGGTCCTCGCGGTACGGAAACCGGATCAGGAGGTGTACGCCGTCTTGATCCAGCTCGATGGTGCCGACCATGGCGGTTGAAGTTAGCGTCGAGGTGGCGCTCGCGCTCGTGCTCCGTTCGAGTGCGACGGGTCAGGAGTCGGCTGACGGCGCCAGGAGTACGGGGAGCGACTCGCGCGCAACTTCGACGACCTCGTGCATGGCGACCGGCCGTCCGGCGGCGCGGGTCAGGTCGGTCATGACCTCCGGGGCCAACCCGCAGGGCCGAATCGCGAAGAACGGAGCGAGATCGAGATCGACGTTGACGGCGATGCCGTGCAGGTTGGTCCACCGGCGCAGGGCCACGCCGATGGACGCGATCTTGCGGCCGTCGACGAACACGCCGGTGCCATCGGGGGACGGCGTGGCCTCGAGGCCGAAGGCGGCACAGAGGGCGCTGCCGTACCGCTCCAGGCGGCGCAGCCAGGCGCCGACGTCGCGCTCGGGTAGGCGCACGATGGGGTAGACGACGAGCTGGCCGGGACCGTGGTAGGTGATGCGGCCGCCGCGTTCGATCGGCACCGCGCCGATGGCGAGCGCCTCGTCTCGCGTGGCGGCGCGTCCCGCGGTGTAGACGGGTCGATGTTCGAGGAACCAGACCTCGCCGCGTCGTCGGCCCGCGGCGACGGCAATGGCCAGGTCGCGCATCGCGTCGAGGGTGTCCTCGTAGGCCACGCAGCCGAGTTCGCGCGGATGGATGTCGTTCACGGTGTCTCTCTAGCGCAGCGGCATGCTCGACCTCGGCGCGCGGAGACGTAAGCTGCTCGCCGATGTTGTCCGTGCTCGTCTGCCTGAGCATCCAGGGGCCGCACCTCGAGGTGTCGCCGTCGCTGCCCCGCGCCGGCGAAGGCGTCCGCGTGCAGGCGGTGGACGCTGCGGGCGAGGTCGGCGCTGGCGTCACGCTCGAACTGCGGGACGACGCCGACGTGGCGGTGATGCGCGTGACGACGTCGGCGGACGGAGTCGGCGAGCTCGTGGTGGCGCACGCGGGCGTCTACACGCTGCGCTGGCAAGCTGAGCCCGACTTGGTCGTCCTCGTGCCGATCCACGTCGCGCCGCCCCAGTCGCGCACCCTGCTCGCGCTGTGGACGGTGCCGCTCGGGCTCGTGCTGGGGTGGGCAGCGCTGCGCCGCGCCGGCCGCGACCGAGCGACAGTCGCTCCGGCGCACTCGTCGGTCAGCCCAGGACCTTCTCGATCCGCTGCCGAACCGAGCGCAGATCTTCATTGCCGATGAAGCGGTCGACCTCCTTGCCATCACGGAAGAAGATGCAGGTCGGCACGCTCGAGACGCCGAACTGAGCAGCGGTGTCGGCCGCCTGGTCGATGTCCACCTTGTAGACGCGCAGGCGCCCGGAGTACTCGCTGGCGACGGTGTCGATGGTGGGAGCGAGGGCCTTGCATGGCTGGCACCAGGTCGCTGAGAAGTCGACGAGCACGGGGTTCCCGTCGGCGCGCAAGGTGTCGGCGAAGGACTGATCGGTCAATTCTTGGACTTTGGCCATGGTCGTGCTCGTTCGATGCGAGTTCGTCGTGCAGCCTACGGCTGCAACCGTTGGGTTGCGAGTCTGGAGACGGGCGCCAGCGACGGTGCTGGTAGCCGGAGCGTGTTCTTGGGACGCGAGCACGCGGACGTCGTGAGCGTCGCGACCACGACTCCCCGGCTCGGAAGTCGCAGATTGTTGGACAGGGTCGGCGGCGCCGCAAGGGAGTGGGAACTCCACCCGGACCATGGCGCGAACGTCACGGCCTCGCGGCGCCGCTTGCGGCGTCCGTGGTGCCCCGCGTCGAAGCACCGCCTTGGCCAGCTCAGTTCGGCGCCGGCAGCGTCCCGCTCTCGGTGTTCAGCGCTGCCAGCAGCACGGCGGGAGGGATACCGTTGTCCTCCGCCACCTTGCGCACGCTGTCCGCGGCGTCGAAGCCGCAGTGGTGGCAGCCGCCGATGTGGAAGCGCATCAGGGCCTCGCGGGCGCGCGGCGCCGTGGCCAGCACGTGGTCCATGCGGTCGTCTTCGCGAAAGGTCGGTGAAGGGCTGGAGTCGCTCATGTGGATGGCTCGGTCAGGTTGCGTTGACGGTGCTGATACGGGCCGCCACGCGTCCGGCCACGTCGATCAGGGCGCGAGCGGCCGCGCTGTCCGGGTGGGCGACGACTACGGGTCGGCCGTGATCGCCACCTTCGCGCACGGCGAGGTCGATCGGCACCTGTCCCAGCAACGGCACACCGAACTCGACCTCGATCTTCGCGCCGCCTCCACGTCCGAAGATCTCGTAGCGCTGATCGCTGCCCGGCGGGACGAAGTACGCCATGTTCTCGACGACGCCGAGGATCGGCACCTGCACCGTCTGGAACATGCGGATGGCCTTGCGCACGTCGAGCACGGCGACGTCCTGCGGGGTGGTGACGATGACCGCGCCGGTGACGTGTGCCTGCTGCGCCAGGGACAGCTGCGCGTCGCCGGTGCCCGGCGGTAGGTCGACGACGAGGTAGTCGAGTTCGCCCCAGTGGACCTCGAACAGGAAGCTGCGCATCGCCGAGTGCAGCATCGGACCGCGCCAGATGACCGGTTGGTCTTCCTTGATCATCACGCCGATGCTCATGACGGCGAGGTCGTGGGCACGGAGCGGCGCGATGCGCTTCTCGCCGCCGACCATGGTCTCGCCAGGGTTGCCCGTGACCCCGAGCATGAGCGGAACGTTCGGTCCGTACACGTCGGCGTCGAGGATGCCGACTCTCGCTCCAGTGCGCTGCAGAGCGCAAGCCAGGTTGACCGCGACCGTCGACTTGCCGACCCCGCCCTTGCCCGACGACACGGCCAGCACGTTCTTGACGCCGGGGATCAGGCCCTTGGTTCCGAGCACCGGCCGGCTGGCCGTGACCTTTGCGGTCATCGTCACCTGCACTCTGGCGACGCCCGGCAGGGCGCTCACGACGTGCTCGGCCTGGCTCTTGAGCTGGTCCTTCACCGGACAGGCCGGAGTGGTCAGTTCGATGGCGAACGCGACGTTGCCATCGCAGACGCGCACGTCCCTGACGAAGCCGAGGGACACGATGTCGCGGTGGAGGTCCGGGTCCATGACCACCCGCAGCGCGTCGAGGATGGAGGCTTCGTCGAGGCCAGGCATGGAGCGCGGGTGTAGTGCACGCCAAGGGTCGGCGCCAGCACGACTTGGCCGGCCCCGAGGGCCGCGGGGAAAGACGCTGCCGGCGGCCTCCAGCGCCCTCGGACGCCGGTGCGAGAGCCCGGAAGGACTTTTGCGCCGCCGTCGTCTACCATTTTCCACCCGCCCGGGACGAACGACCATGCACTTGTCACACCTGCTCCGTCTTCCCTCGCTCGCGCTCTTGTGCGGCGCTGCGGCCCATGGCTTGGGCGCCCAGGCCAAGGGCACGTCCGAGACGCACAACGAGGCGGAGAAGCACTCCGAGGAGATCAAGCGGCTGGAGGAGGAGAAGGCGCAGCAGGCCATCGACGTCGATTCCGCCGATGGCGAGTCCAAGGCGGGCGGGGGAGTCGCTCATCCGGCCAACCTCGCTGCGTACGCCTATCCGCATGTCACCACGCGACCGCGCCGACTGGCACCGGGAGAGAACGGCACCCTGGTGATCGTCTTCGCCCTGCAGACCCCGGCCGTGGTGGTGGGGGATGCCTCCATCAGCATGACCTACGAAGTGAAGCAGGGCTTGCTGCAGCTCGGGACCTACAGCGTGGTCCCCGCAACCCCGGGCACTCTCGACACCAAGTTCAAGGGCCAGCTGGTGCACGACAACACGCTCACCGTGGAGATCCCGGTGGTCGTGGCGCCGGAGGCCAAGTTCGGCGAGGTTCCCGTGACCTTGAGTCTCAAGGCTTCCGTCGCCAACGGCGCTTCGGGTGCGGCCCTCGGCGAGTTGAGCATGCCGGTCCAGGGGCGCGTCACCATCGGGCGTCCGGTGCCGCGCCCCATGGTGCGGGATACGGGGACGGGGATTCCGGCGAGCACCGCGGCCGCGACGACGCCGGTCATGGCACCGCCTGACGACGGCGCGGCGATGGATGCGCCGCCGCCGCCGAGCGCGCCCGCGGTGGCCGCCACGGCGCTGGCGACCAACGCTGACGGCGTGTCGATGGACGTGCGGCTCGATCGCTCGAGTCTGCCGCTCGGCGAGTCGGCCACGGCGACGGTGACCCTGCACGTGCCGGCAGGCCGGGCGATCGCGCGCGGCGAGGGCTCGGCTCCCGTCGTGCAGGTGTTGGGCGCCGATGCGGGGGTGAGCGTGGAGCCGGGCGCGTGGACGCCCGCGACGTCGGCGAGGGTCGGCGACGCCGAGGTCCAGGTGTCGCGCGGCACGCTCTCGCTGCCAGTCGTCCTGCGCGCCGACGCCGACGCCATGGCCGGGCTCCGCCAGCTCCAGTTCAAGGTGACCTATCGCGACGCGAGCGAGGACGAGAACACCCCCCGGGTCTTGACCTTGCCTGTCGTTTTGTCAGTCGGCAACGATCCTACAGTGGCAACTCCGGCACTCTTCTACGTGGCCGGTATCGCCCTCGCCCTCCTGCTCCTCTTCGTGGTGGTGCGGGCGGTACGCCGCTGAGGGTGTTCTAAGTCCTCATGCTGCAGTCTTTTGACTGCTTCGAGGGCGGTCGGCGAGGGGGAGTGCCTCGGCCCCAGCGCGCCTGGGCGCGGCATTTGCACGCTGCGCCGCGCCGACTCCCGTAGTACTTTCTCCCGAGTGTCGGGGGAAACCTGGGGGTTGGTTCGTTCGAACCACCACACCCATGGTCCCATTCGCTGCCCCCTTCCCCGGCCGTCGCGGTCGACCTGGGTCGTCCCTCGCGCTGAGCGAGCTGGACGCCCATCTCGACGTCCCGACAGAGCGGTTCGCGCGCGTGTGCGAGCAGCTCGCGAAGGCCATGGTGACGCGTCGCATCGGCATCACCGTTCCACCGGCGCCCTTCGCTCGCATCGATGACCTCGACGCGCGCACGTCGTGGCCGAGCTACTACGACGCCCAGGTGAACCGGCTGCCTCGCCTCGAGCGAGCCGACGAGTTCCTCATGGCGCGTCGCTACGAGTTCATGAAGGTGCGCGCCCGCGTCGCCCTCGAGGCGGTGGGTGTGGACGACGGCGCCGTCCAGGAAGTGCTCGCACCGCCGCGCCTGTTGGACTCGCAGGAGATCCTGGCGCTGCCGCAGCGCCGCCGCCGCCTTCCCCTCAAGGGCAAGGCCGGGGCCCGCGTGGCGGTGGGATACGCCGTCTGCGCGCTGCGCGAATTGCACGATCTGCGCAACCTCTTCGTCGAAGGCGCTCTCTACATGGTGCTCGCCTCGGTGCAGCGCTACCGAGGCCTCGGCGTCGACATCGTCGACCTGATCCAGGAAGGCAACGCGTCACTCTTCCAGGCGATCGAGGGCTTCGACTGGCGGCGGGACGTGCGGTTCAGGACCTACGCTCAGTTCTGGATCCAGCAGGCCATCCTCAAGACCCTGTACAACGCGTCGCGCACCGTGCGCGTGCCGATCTGGGTGCAGAAGACACTCAAGAAGATCCAGCGCCTGCGCGAGTCGACCGCCAACCCCGACGGGTCGCCGCTCACCTCGACCCAGGTCGCCGACAAGCTCGAGATGCCCGTCGAGCGCGTCGAGGAGCTCCTCCGGGTTCGTCGCTACGCCGTGAGTATCGACCAAGAGCGCCCAGGCATGGAGGGTCGGACGATCGCCCAGGAGATCGCCGACGAGTCGCTCGAGCCGGTCGAGAACACCGTCGTCGAGGACGACCTGTCAGCACGCCTGGGCGAGGCGATGGCCGACCTGCCCGACCGCGAGCGGCTGATCCTGAGCCGGCGCTACGGTCTCGACGGCGGCGCGCCGGAGACGCTCGGCGATATCGCCGACGATCTCGGGATCAGTGCCGAGCGCGTGCGTCAGCTGCAGAACGCGGCGCTGACGCGCTTGCGCCTGCCGCGCAAGCTGGCGCTGCTCAAGGCGTTTGCCGGCTGACGGCGGGCGCCGACCACGCCTCGGCCCACCACGCTGGGTAGAGCTCCAGTCGACGATCGCGTTCGATCGGCATCATGCGTCGCATGGTGCGCACCTTGCGCGGCTCGATCTCGGCCACGACCGTCCCGGCGTCACCCTGACCCGACGCCAGCACCTCGCCCATCGGATCGACGATGCGGCTGTTGCCAGGAAACGCCAGCTGGTCGGTGCCCTTCAGCGACCCCTCGCTGCCCGTGCGGTTGCAGCCGAGGACGAAGCACTGATTCTCGATCGCCCGGGCGTCGATCAGGGCGCGCCAGTGACTCGCGCGCGACTCGGGCCATTGCGCCGGGACGACCAGGATCTCGACGTGTTGGTAGAAGAACCAACGCATCAGTTCCGCGAACCTGAGGTCGTAGCACACCGCCAACCCCAGGCGGCCGACGCTGGTGTCGACTGCCGCCGGCTCGGAGCCGGGCGACATCGACCGGTCCTCGGCGTTCGGCGTGAACAGGTGGATCTTGCGGTAGGACGCGGCGACGTCGCCGCGGTCGCACACCAGCACGCGGTTGAACCGCTTGCAGCCGTCAGCCTCCACCGCACTGCCGACGACGACCATGTCGAGCTCTTGCGACAGGCGCAGCACCCGTTCGTCGGCCTGTCGCGCTTCGCGCACGACATCCTCGTCCCACGTGGGCAGGAACGAGGTCGACCACAGCTCCGGCAGAATCGCAAGCTTGACCCCCTGCTCGGCCGCGCTCTGCAGATGCCGCTCGGCACAAGCGAGGTTCGCCGACACGTCGCCACGACGGACGTCGAACTGCACGCAGGCGCCGAGGAAATCGAGTGGCGGCTTCTCGTCGGTCATCGGGAGGCGAGAGCATAGCCCGCCGCAGCGCGAGTTGTTCGTGCGGCGCCAGGACTCCCGGCGCGACTCACGTCGACGCCGGTCTTCGCCGGCGGCTCAGCCCTTGAACAGGATGTCGTCCGCGGCTGGCGTCAGGTTGGTCGGCCGCGCCGCCTTGCGCCGGCGCGCACGGGTCGGATTGGTGTCCTCGATCAGCTGGTCGCTGGGCTTGAAGATGATCGTCTCCTTGTCGGCGACGTCGATGCTCTTGCCGGTGAGCGGGTGCTTGTAGGCGCGGCCCTTGCGGACGCGGCGCTCGAAGGTGCCGAAGCCCTTCACCGCCACCTTGCCGCGATTGAGCAGCAGGTCGCGCACCGAGTCGAGGACGGCATCGAGCACTCGGGCGGCGGTGCGGCGCGGCACGTTCAGTTCCTCGGCGACTCGGTCGGCGAGGATGCCCTTGTTGGCTTGCCGGCCGAAGACCTCTTCCGAGGCGGCCCCGGGCCGCTGCGGCCCGCTGTTGGGATGTCCCTCCATCGTCATCATCTCCCCATTCCGATCCTTCATCGTGGTGTTCTTCGCGTCCTCGTTCACACGGGTCATCCCGCACCTCTCCTTCGCTGTTCCGGCCGCTCGTGCGCCGGACTTGTAGCTCACGTGCCTGAGGTCGTGCCAGCCGCGGTTTGCACCGGCGGCAAGTAGCGCTCGAGTGCTGCGATGATCCGCGCCAGATACTTGCTCGCGACCGTCTCCGGAAATGCTTCGCAGAACGGTGCGCGTTTCACGACTGCTCCTTCCACGTTCTGATCTTCCGGCAGCAAGCCCAGCCAGTTGAGTTCGTGCTTGAGGAATCGTTCGGAGCAGCCCTTCAGCTTCTGCCACACCTGGTCCGCCTCCTCGGGCGAGCGGACTCGGTTGACGACGAGATGCATCGGGTTCTGGTAGCCCTCCTGCACCATCACCTTGATGATCCCGTAGGCGTCGGCGATCGCCGCGAAGTTGCTCGTGGTGACCACCAGGGTGTGATCGCTCAGCGCGACGAAGTCGGTGACCGCTCGCGACACGCCGGCCCCGGTATCGAGCAGGATGATGTCGCAGTAGGGCCGCAGGTCGCGGATCGCGGTGCGGATGCGCTCGCGACCCTGCTCGTCGAGGTTCGCCATCTCCTTGATGCCGCTACCGCCAGAGATGAACTTGACCCCGTTGGCGCCGTGCTGGATGACCTCCGGCAACGAGGCGCGGTTCTCGAGGTAGTCGCACAGAGTCTTGTCCGGCTTCAGGCCGGCGAGAATGTGCGTGTTGGCCAACCCGAGGTCGGCGTCGACCACGACGGTGCGGCGGCCGGTGCGTGCCAGCGCCGTCGCCAAGTTGACGCAGAGCGAGGTCTTGCCAACGCCACCCTTGCCTGACGTGACCGCCAGCACCACGGCTTTCGTGCGTCCCATCCGGATACGTTCCCCTTCGCTTGTTGATCGTCGGGAGTCTCGGTCCCGTCGGCTCCAATGATCGGACGCGTCTCGCCGTAGCTTTTGCTCAGTTGGAGACTTCCGCGGCTTGTGCCGGGCGGCGCCCGTTGCCGATCTCTGGCCAGCCGACGCGTCGGCCGGCGTCGTCCGCGACAGTCGTTCGTCGCGGCCGATCGCTCTCGCCGGTATCCGTGTAGACGTGCGGCAACGTCGAGGTTTCGCGCACCATGGCATCCAACGAGCGCCGCCGGCGCACGCTCATCGTCAACGAGCCGCTGCAGAAGCGGATCATCGTCGCCGTTTCCCTCATTCCGACCATCGGCCTGGCGCTGGCGACCCTCATCGTTGCGGTCTTCTGCCGGCGTTTGCTGGGTGAGGCCCTCGAACAGGACGTCGAGCTGCCCAGCCTGGTGCCGCTGTTCGTGTCGATCCTCGGCTTCACCCTGGCTGCCGGCGCCGTGGTCGTGTTCCAGGCGTTGCGCTTCTCGCACCGGATCGCCGGACCGGCCTACCGTCTCATCAGGTCGATGGAGCGCGTTCGCAGTGGAGACATCAGCTTCCGCGTCAACCTGCGCCGCGGCGACCATCTGACCGAGGTCGCGGCAGAGATGAACAACCTCATCGACTGGCTCAACGAGAATCCGCCGTCCGGGGTGCGGACCGGCACCGACTTGGTGCGCGTCGGACGCCGTCGATCCCGAGACGAGACTGCCGGCACCTTGGATCTCGACACCTTGCCGCCCTCTGATCGATCGGCGGTCGAGGTGGACGCGTGAGGTCGGCGGGTCGCTTGCGTCCGGCAGCGTCCGTCGACAACGGATCCACCGACGCTACCGCCGTCCGCTGGGAGTTCGCCGCCGCGGTGCTGACTCTGGTCGTCGCCGGCTTCGCCACGAGCGTGATCCGCAACGGCGTCGACGAACTGGATCGCCGGGTGGGGGCCCGCCAGCCTCGCATCGACGAGCTGGTGGCGCTCCGCGCCGAACTGCGGCGTGCCGGCCGCGACGGCACCGGCGACTCGACGGAACTCGCGGCCTCACGCTTGGCCGAGGCCGATTGGGACGACTTGTTCCCGGGCCGCGCGGTGGTGTTGCGCCAGCGCGAGGATGCTTGGGTCTTGGTTCTCGAGCCGAGTGGCGGCGCGCCGCACACGGAGCGGTTCGGTTCGACGGGCCGATCGGAGGGCGCGCTTCCGCGATGACTCCAGGCACGGTCGTCTCGGACGGGTCAGGTCGGCAGGCGGTGGCCCCCGACGCGGAGGCGTCGTGCCGACGCCGGCGGTTGGCGTCCTCCGCCGCCGGAGTGAGGCCGGGCTGGACCCTCGAGCGACTGCTGTGCGACCACTCGATCCCCCTGGCCGCGACCATCGCCATGGGTATGGTCGTGCTGGCCCTGTTGGCAGCGTCGCGCGCGGTGGAGCGGAGCGCCTACCAGTTGCGGGGCCTGGGGTCGACGCGCGCAGCGCTCGCAGCCGAGGAGGCTGCCTTCTCGGTCGCCATCCGCGCCGGGAGTTCGGGGGCCGCGCCGATCCGAGTGTCGACGAGTTGGGGACTCGACGTCGATGTCCAACGCGTGCGCGACGGGGGGGAACGTCTGGAGCTGACCGTCCCGAGCCGCCGCGGTGCCGAGCGCTACTCTTGCGAACTGTTGCGCGGCGCCGCACCGCGATGCTTCGGCCGCCGCCTTACCCTGGGGAGCGAGCTCCCGGACGCGACTTCGAGCTGGGTGCGTGGCGCCGGTGCGACGCACGCAGCTTCCCAGCCGCAGGTGGCGCTGCCGCCCGCTGCCGCGAGTGCGATGCCCGGTCTGGCCTGCGACACCGAAGTCGCCTTCTTGCACCTGTCGGGCGGCACCGACCGCCCCGACTTCACGCTCGGTTCGGGCATGACCGAGATCGTGCCGCCGTCCGACATGTCGGTCATGGAGGTGCGGGGCAACCTGTGGTTGCCGCCCGACGCCCGGCCGCTCCGATTCGTGCTGCGCTCGCCCTTGACCATCGTCGTGCACGGCAACGTCTACGTCGGCCGTTCGATCGACGTCTCCGCGCGAGCGCCCCTCACCCTCGTCGCCCACCGCCGTGGCCCGACCTTCCGCGACCTGAACGGCGATGGCGCGTGTTCCGCGGGCGAGCCCAGCCTCGGCGGTGCCGGCAACCAGGCGATCGAGGGCGACGGATCCTTCTACTTCGGACTGCCTCGACAGGAGACGCGCCCGCTTCTCACGGTCGCCGCCCACGCGGTTGCGGAGGGCGAGATCCACCTGCTCGGCTCGCTCCGGATGCACGGCGCGCTCGTCGGGGCGCACGGCCTCACCCGGTGTGGCGAGGACGTCCACCTCGACCTGACCGGCACCCGATTGCTGGATCCCAGCCGTACCCGTGTACCGGCCTTCGCCACCAGCGGCGGACCGCGTCCCGGCGCCCTACAGCGCGCCTTCGGCCTCCGCTAAGAACTGCAAACCGGCGTTGCATCCAAGCCGGTAGGCGCTACGTTTCCGCCTCCCCGGTGGGGGCGTAGCTCAGCTGGTAGAGCGCAGCGTTCGCAATGCTGAGGTCAGGGGTTCGACTCCCCTCGCCTCCACCACCCAACCTCCGAGGCCAACCTCCCGAGGCCATGCTCCTTGGGCCATCGTCGCCTCGGATCCCAGGTCGCAGCGGCTTCGTCCTTCGAGGCCGATCCCCCTCGTCCCGCCCGCCTCACCTCAGGGCGTCGTCGCAGACGGCCAGCAAGCGCTCGCACTCGGCGGCGACGAACATCGTCATCATGTCGGGTTCGCGATCGCGGAGCGGGCGAACCAGGTCGAGTCCGCGCTGGGCGATCTCGCGCGCCTCGGTGAACAGTTGTCGGGCAGCCCTTGGGTCGTCGCTGTACTTGCCCTGGATCGCGAGGTGGTCGGCCAAGCGTTGGCAGGCGGAGCCGAGCGATGTCGCGAGTCCGGCATTGCTGTTGTCGAGATCGATCAAGCGCTCCAGTTCGAGGTAGGCCCAGCGCATGTGCTCCTCGCCGCGTGCGTGCTCGCCCATGCTGGCGAGCGAGTAGCCGTAGTGGGTGCGCAGAATCGCGAACAGCTGCCGCAGGGGGACGTCTTCGGGGTGGTCGAGAGCGATCTCGAGGACTTCGCAGCCGCGCTCGAAGGCGGCGTGCGCGGCGGCGTGGTCCTGGCGCACGCCCTCGATCATCGCGATGCGGTTGTAGATGCTGCCGAGCTCGAGGCTGGTGCGCGCGTCGGGCGCTGCGCCAGCCAGGAGGGCGAAACGGAGGTCGCGGGCGCGGCCGAACATGGTCACGGCGTTCGCCAGGTCGCCGCGGGCGTTGGCGAGCTCGGCCAATTGCGTGACGTAGGCGGCCTCGACGCGACGCAGGTCACGTCCCGCGGCAGGCGGGGCAGCGCGCAAGCGCTCGAGGGTGCGGCCGACCAGATCGAAGTGCGCGGTGGCGGCGCGGATGTCGTGGTGCAGGTCGAACTCGAGGGAGCCGCGCGCCAGTTCGACGTCGACCAGCAGGTACAGAGCTTCCAAGTTCAGCGCCTCGGGGACGTCGGGACCCTCGGCCAGGACCTGGTCCAAGTAGGAGCGGGCGCGGGCGTAGCTGTCTCGCGCGTCCTGGCGCGAGCCGACGTGACCGGAGAAGCTGCCGCCCTGCACGTCTCCCAGCTCGAGGTGGGCGCGTGCCAGCGACAGGCGGGTCGGCGCGTCCATGGGCACGCTCTGTTCGACGTAGCGCAGCTGGCGTATCGCCTGCTCGATGAGTTCGCGGCGCAGCGCCGTGGCCTGCGGCGTGCCGACGAGACGCTCCGGCAGGTCGAGGATGTTGCGCATCGCCATCGCGAACACGCGCCGCATGGCGTCGGCCTTCTGCTCACCCTCCGTGACGGCGCGCCGCTCGGCGAGGCGGGCACGCACCGCGTACACCAGGCTGGTGGCGCCGCCGAGCGTCGCCACACCCACGAGGGCCAGGATGCTGGCCACGAGGCCGCGCCGTCGCTTCGCCAGCATCCGTAGTTGGTAGGCGAACGTCGGCGGCCGCGCGTTCACCGGCTCCCGACGTAGGTAGCGGCCGAGGTCGTCGCCGAGGGCGCCGGCAGTCGGGTAGCGCCGCTCGCGCTCCTTGGCCAGCGCGGTGCCGAGGATCAGCTCGAGGTCCGGGTCGGCGCTGGGCAAGGCCTGGCGCAGCGGCAACGGATCGGCCTCGCTCAGGATCCGAGCCACTTCCGGCAGGCCCTTGCCAGCCAGCGCGAAGGGCAGCTGCCCCGCCAACAGCTCGTAGATCACCATGCCGAGGGCATGCACGTCGGTGCGGGTGTCGACCCGGTCGCGCTCGCCGCGAACCTGCTCGGGGCTCATGTAGCGAAACGTGCCGATCAGTTCGCCGGTGCGCGTCATGCTGCTCGGTGCTTCTCCTTCGCACCCCAGGGTGCGGGCGATGCCGAAGTCGATGACCTTGACTCGGCCGTGCTGGTCGACCAGCAGGTTCTGCGGCTTGATGTCGCGATGCACCACGCCGAGTTCGTGTGCGTGCTGGATCGCCGTGCACGCTTGGATCGCGACCTCGAGGATCTCCCGCTCGCTGCGTGCGTGTGCCGCGGCCCACTGGTGCAGCGCTCGAGCCCCCTCCACGAACTCCATGGCGAAGAAGGGCCAGCGCATGGTGCCCAAGGCGGAGGTGACTTCGTGCACCGAAGCCTCGTAGATCTGGGCGATGCCGGGGTGATGCAGGCGCCCGAGCAGCTCCGCCTCGTGGCGAAAGCGCCGCTCGGTGTCCTCGCCCCACACCGCCGCCGAGAACAGCTTGAGCGCCACCCGGCGGCGCGGCGCGTCCTGTTCGGCCAGCAGGACCGTACCCATGCCGCCGTGGCCGAGCAGCTCGACCACGCGGTAGGATCCGATCCGCGAGCCGCCGCCGAGCGCCGCCGCGGCAGACTGCAGGATGGTGAGGTGCGCTCGGTCGGGCTCCAACTTGCCGGCGCTCGACTCGGCCTCGCGCAGCAGCTCGGTCACCTCGCGGCAGACGTCGGGCGTGGCAGAGGCCAGACGCGCCGCGCGCGCGTCCGCGCCGAGATCGAGGCACTCCTCGAAGAGCGCGCGCACGGCCGGCCATCCAGCCTTCAGCGGTGGAGCCTGGCTCCATCCGCTGCAAGGCTGGAGCGATGGGTGACGATTTCGTTCGTCCGGCCATTGCGACTTCGGCCCGGACTCGCTGGCTGACATCGGCCGCATCATGCCGCCCTGGGCCCCGGCGCGGGGATCGGGATCGGAAACGCACCTGGCTGCGCGCGGCGTGACACAGGTTCCGCCGCGAGAGGATGCGAGACCCTGGCCGGCGGCCGGGATTCGTTTTCCGCAGACGCCTCGAGGGAGGGGCTCATCGTTGCCGGTAGGGAGGAATCAGCAGCTTCACGCAACGGAATCCGACGGTGTTGATCAAGTAGCCGGAGTCCACCGGCATCGGGTCGAACGCGACCCTGGGGTCGGCCGGGGCGTGGCGGCGCGAGACGACCTGGGTGCCGCCGCGGACGATGGCGCGCGGCGCCGCGGCGCGCCGGGCGTCGTCGTCCACCTCGCACAGCTCGCGCACGGACCCTCCCATTCCCTCGACCCCGAAGTGCGAGCGGTCCGCCGGGTGGGCACCCGTGGGCGGAGGGACCGGTCCGACCGGCAGCATCTCGCGCAGCGGTTGGTCACCCCAGGGGAACTCGGTCGGCCGGCCCGTCTGCGGGTCATAGCCCGCAGCGACCTCCCACTCGGCCTCGGTCGGGAGCTGCTTGTGGCCGGCCCAGAGCGCGAACGCACGCGCCTCGTCGAGATCGACGCCGGTGACCGGCAGCTCCGGGCTCCTCGCCATCTCGGGAGGCGGATTGCGCAGGGTCCGTCCCTGCGCGTCGAGGAAGCGGCGGAAACGCCGCCAGTCGACCTCGTAGCGGTCGATGAGGAACGGCTCGACGCGCACGTCCTGCTCGCCACGGCGCACGGTCGCGCCGGCGACCAGCATCATCTCGACTCGCTGCCCACCTTCCAGCGACCAGTAGCGGTAGCGACCTCCTTCGGTGGGCTCGGCCTTCACGTACTTGGGCAGTCGGTAGCCAGGCGGGGCTCCCGGCTCGCCGGCGAGGGTCACGGCACTCTCCCCGTCGACCCGATCGCGCACGAACACGAACTGACCGTTGTGCCTCGGGTCGAGGGGGTGGCGGGCGAACACCGGCTGCTGCGCGCGGCGGCCTTCGCCGTGGAAAGGCGTGTCGGTCATGACCGCCCGCATGACGTAGTCGGCCAGGCTGACCGCGGGCAGGAAGTGCTCACCGTGCGCCTGCAGTCCACCGAGCAGGTGGTAGGCGAAGATCGAGTGACCGTCGCGCCCGTCGTCTGCCACCGGCTCGTCGTTGCCGCTGGTCAGGATGTGACTCGAACTCGTCTCGTGCAGGCTCTTGATCCAGGTGGGGGTGGCGGCTTGCGGGGCGGTGCTCTCGCGCATCGTCAGCCGTCCGGCGTAGCAGCTGTCGGAGATGAGGAGCACGTGACGCGCCGGGATCCGTGCCGTGGCGCGGTTCAGTTCCTGCGCCGACAGCCAGTTCCACCAGCGGTGCTGCGCGCCCGGCGGTTCGTGCGTGACCCAGAAGCCCTCCTCGCTGGTCGTGCCCGCCCACAGCTTGGTGCCGTGGCCGGCGTAGAAGATCAGCAGGTTGTCGTTCGGTTCCAGCTCCTGCGCCAATCGGTCGAGCTCCGCGAGGATGTTGGTTCGGCTGGCCTGGTCGTCGAGCAGCAGGCGCGGCTCGCAGAAGCCGTACTCCTGGGTGAGGACCGCCGCCAGCGCACGCACATCCGCGCCGGCGGTGCGCAGGTCGACTTCGTGGCCTTCGTAGCGCTCGATGCCGATCAGAAGTGCGTGGTAGTCGCCGAAGCTGTACCGCTCCCCACCGAGATCGGCTGTGACGGTGCGGCGTGCGGCGACGACCCCGACTTCGCGGGTGGGGTGCTCCGCCTGGGCGGCCGCGCGGCCAGCCACGAGGCAGGCCAGGGTCGCCGCGAGCCGGCTCAGCGATGCTCGAACCATCGGGTCAACACCAGAGCGCTGCCGGCGGCCTCGAGGAAGGCCTGGGTGTCGAACTGCGCGCGGCCGTCGCCGACCTGCACCTGCGCCGTGTCGCCGGCCTGGCGCGACGCGACGCCCAGCTCGATGAAGTCGTCCTCGAGCGACGTGACGTGCCGCGGATCGGAGAGCGTCGGCCGCTGGCGGCCGATGAACGGCTGCAGCGCGTGCTCGAGGTCCAAGCGCCGTTCGCGCGCGGCGACGAAGTAGATCGTCTCGACGCCGAGATGCTCGTCGACCGCGTAGGCCTGATCGAGCGGCCCCGGCGGTAGGAAGGTCTCGGCGCCGGCGCGCGTCGACTGGCCGACGCCGGTCTCCGGGTGCAGCACCTGCACGAATCCGGTGCTGTCGACGAGCACCACGTACACGTAGCAGGCGGCGCTGGGGCGGAAGAAGATCTTGAAGCGGTCGCTGTCCTCGAGGTTGCCGCGCCAGTGCAGCTCCTCGCCGTTGGCCATGGCGGCGGGCACGACCTGGTCGCCGTGGTCTTCCTGGCGCAACAGGGCGACCTCGAGCTTCAGCGGCGTCTCGGCCGCGGTCCGGCCGTCGGACGGCTGTTTGCGCAGTGCCGCGGTCAGATCCTCGACCAGCTTGCCGTACTTGGGGTCGTAGTTGCCGACGGCCGTGGCGAGTAGACGGCCAGCGAAGGGCAGGACCGTTTCGCACGCGACGGTGCCGAGCAAGAGCGCACTGGCAGCCATCCAGGCCGTGCGACGACGCGGGTGGACGCGGTCGACGACAGTGGTGGTCATCGTCCCGCCTCCGCCACGTCGAAGCTCACCGACGCTGCGCGCCAATCGCCGCCGTTCTGGGGCGTTGCCGCTTCGTCGTCACGGCCCTCCCCGGCGCCGCCGCCGTCGCTCACCTGCGGGCGGCGCCGCGGCCGGTTCGTCACCACCCCGACACCCATCACGCCGACCTCGCGCAGGGACACGCGCGTCAGGTCGTCGCGCAAGCGGCGCAGGACGTCGTCGACCGCCGACGGGTCGTCGGGCGCGGCCTGCTGCCGAGCGCGCGCTTCGCGAACCGCATCGCGGATGCGTTGGGCGGTGGCGAGCTCGGTGCACGCGAAGGCGCGGATCGTCTCGTGGCCGGACGTCAGGAAGGGCAGGAGGAAGCCGGCCTGGCAATCGTCGCGCACCGCGTCGGGAATGCTGACGCGGACGCCGCCGGGGATCAGGCCGTCGGGGAGGTAGCCGTTCTCCTCCGACATCTCGTTGGGGAACAGCAGATTGAGCACGCCGCGCGCATCGACGTCGACGATCGTCACGTAGCACTGCCGGTCCACCTCGACGTGCACCTGCAGGCAGTTGCGCGCGCTGACGCCGTCTTCCTCGCGGTAGGTGTGGTAGCCGGCGTCGAGGGGCGGGCGCCGTTTCGGGCGCATGACTCCGACTTCGCGGTCCTCGACGGTGCTGCCGAACAGGTCGGTGGAGATGCTGACCCGGAGCGTCGACGTCGGATTCTGCAGGGCCAGGAGTTGGGTCGCGGTCAACGTGCGGGCCACGACGCGCGCCGCGTCCTCCAGGGTGTCGCGCACGTCGACGGCCGTCCGTTCGTCGCCGGCCAGGACCTCGTAGCGACCCGACGCTCCCTCCTTGCGCAGGACGAAGCTGGCCATGGTGCCGGGATCGGATGGAACGAGCCGAGCCCGCGGCGTGAACTGACGCAGTGCCGCGCGCGCACGCTGCTGATCGGCCACAGGCACCTGCAGCTTGACGGGCACGTCGACGCGGCCGTCGCCGGGCGCGATGCGTACCGCGCGGCAGTCGTCGTAGGCTCGTGTCCGTGAGTCGTCGCCCTGCAGTACGAGCCGGGCGTCGTCGCCGTCATGGCCTTCGATCGTGCCCCATGCCAGGGCGCCACCGGCCGCGAACGCGGTCTCGCCGGGACCGAACAGAGCCCAGCAACTGCCGACGGCAGCACCCAGGCGCGCGCCATCCTGCAAGCGCACGTGCTCACCGCTGCCGTGCGCCGACAACCAGGGAAGGCGTGCGCCGTGGCCGGGGCGCGGCATCGGCAGCAGTGGGCTCTGCCAGCGGCGCTTGCTCTCGAGCGGGTCGTGGAAGCCGACGAAGGCGAAGGTGGGCGTCGAGGCTCGGTGCGCACAGCCGAGGCCGTCGACGATGTCGCGGTAGACGGCGAGGGACTGCACTTCGCAGCTGGCGACCGAGCAGCGGCTGAGGTCGCCTTCGCCGGGCAGCGGCTGCTCGGCGAGCACGCGCGCGAGCGCCAGGGTGAAGAGGCCGTGCGGGGCGCCTTCGACGGGCCCGTCGAGGGCGGGCTCGCGCGGCAGGGCGGACGTGATCAAGAGGTAGGGTGAGCCGCCGCGACGTCGCACCACCTGGAGGTTGCGGTAGCGTTCGCCATGCGGGTCGGGCGGCAGGTCGCGTGTGCGCAAGGCGGTGGTCTCGCGCGTCCCGGTGCCGGAGTGGCAGGCGTCCAGCGAGATCACGCACTGCGCCGCGCGGTCGAGCCCGGCCAGCAGGTCGTCGATCTCGTCGTCGACGATGTCGATCACTTCGCCATGTCGGCTGTCGGACGCCACCAGGGTCTCGTCGAGGCCGTCGTCCTGCTCGTCGCCGTTCTGATCTGCCTGCTGCGAGCCGTGTCCGGAGTAGTGCACGAACAAGAAGTCGTCGGGGCCCGTGGCCGTGACCACCTCGCGCAGGCGGTCGAGGATGGCGGCGCGGGTGGCCTGCCTGTCGAGCAGCACCTCCACTTCGTCGAACCCGTAGCGTCGCTCGAGCACGTGCCGCAGCAGCAGGACGTCGTTCTCGCAACCGCGCAGGTCGGGAATGTCGGGGTTCACGTAGTCGTTGATGCCGATCAGCAGCGCGCGCCGTCGGCCGTGCGGCGTCGGAGCCTGCGGGCTGGGCAGCGCCAGCCAGCCAGCGGTGGAGCCTGGCTCCATTCGCGCCGAGGCTGGTGCGATGGCCGGCGAACTCGGTCGTTCGACCCGCCAGCGTTCAGCGGTGGAGCCCGGCTCCATTCGCGCCGAGGCTGGTGCGATGGCCGGCGAACGCGGTCGTCCGGCCCGCCAGCGTTCAGCGGTGGAGCCCGGCTCCATCCGCTGCAAGGCTGGCGCGATGGGCGGCGACATATGTCGTCCGCCCATCAAGGACATGAGCAGCGTGGACAGGAAGAGCATGGCGGAATCCAGGATCAGGGCGGGGTGGTGATCACGGCGCGGCCCCGGCGGATGCCGCGCACGAAGTGGGCAGTCGAGGGTGAGCCGTAGTCGAGGCTGGCGCCGCTGGGCACCGGCAGGAGCCAGCCGTCCGGCTGGCGCAAGTGCGGTACCAGGCGATCGCCGACGGCGACGTGCACGACGCGGCGCAGTGGGTCGCCGTCGGCGCGCGCCGGATCGTCGGTGGCGGCGAGGTTGGACACGGTGCCGAGATCCTGCTCGCCCAGCGATCCGAGTCTGCCGGACACCGGATCGAGGTCGTGGCGCAGAATCCGCGTCGCGCCGCCGATGGCGGTGCCGGTCGCGTACAGGAAGCCGCCGCTGGCGTCGACCTGCACTTGGTCGACCGACTCGAAGGCGCTGCAGCTACGGTTGATCTGCAGCACGCCGCCGTTGTCGCCGACGAAGTAGGCGCCCAGCTTCACCAGGCTCGAGCCAGGGTCGTTGAGCGCGGCGTACAGGAAGCGGCCGTTGGGATGCAGGGCGAATCGGCCGCCTTGCGTGGCGACGCACGGCATGGCAGCCTCGCCGGCGGCGAAGTCGATGCGCCCGTCGGCGTCCAGGCCGAAGTCGCGCAAGGCGAAGCCGGAGCCCTGGTCTTCGGACAGGTACAAGCGGCGACCGTCGGGGCGCACCGCCAGATCGCCGATCAAACCGCGCACCGTCGCTTGCGGGGTACCGAGGCTGCCGTCGGCCAGGATGGGCAGCAGAGTGAGCACGGTGAGCGTCTCCGCCGGGTGGCGCTCGACGACGTAGAGCATGCGCCCGAGCGGTTCGACGAACACGTCGAGGTCGGCGAACGCGCCGCCCACGTCGATGCGCCGCGGGTTCTGCGGAGTCGAGCCGAACTCAGCGTCGATCGGCTGCAGGCTGCCGGAGCAGGCGTCGAGGCGGTAGGCGTACAGGTCCACGGCGCCGGGACCGACGTCGCGCGCGAAGTAGACGTAGCCGCCGCCGGGGTGCAGCGCGCTCCGGTCGGGCGCGAACGGCAGCTCGCCACCGCCCACCGTGGCGAAGGTGGCGCTCACATCGTCGCCGACGATCCGATCGAGCGTGATCCGATCGACGGCGGTCGCCGTGCCGCGCACCCCGGCGCACACCACTGCTTCGGTGGCGAGGTCGACGGTGCTGCCGGCCACCGGCTGGTCGAGACGGAAGTCCCAGGTCACCGGTGCGCCGGAGATGCTGGCCTCGGTCTGCGCCGCGCGCACGCGTACGGCGTCGGCGCGCGACACCTCGATCTCGGCGCGGCTGCGCGGCGCCACGGTCTTGGCCGCGGGTGGCAGACTCGCTCCGGCCGCTCCGGTGCCGTCGAAGCGGACCACGACCTCGCGGTCGCTGTCGTTGACGATCACCAGGACCACGGTGTCGGTGCGTCCCTTGCCGTTGCGCAGCTCGTTGATACCGACGCCGATCGCCCCGGGACCGCAGGCGGCGACGGCGAGGGCGAGGATCGCGATCGTTCCGCGTCGATGTCGTTGCGGGCGGCTCATGGCTGGCCCTCCTCCGTCGGGCACTCGAGACTCAGGGTGCGCGAGCTGCGCCGGCCGCCGGTCACGTACTCGATGACCACGAGGTTGCGTCCGGGGCGTAGGGGCAGCGGGGTCTCCGGCAACGGCACGCGGTAGGTGCGGGTGCCGACCTGCTGGCGCGATGGGGTGGGCAGCGTCGCGGCGTCCAACTCGACCAGCGGCTCGCCGTTGACCAGCAACGCCAGCTCGACGATCTGTTCGTGGGCGAGCAGCGCGCCGCGCAACGGGTGGCCGGAGGCCACGACCTCGCCGTTGTGCGGAGCGTCCAGCCGTAGCTGTCCGAGCAGTTCGCGCTCCTCGCCGGCGAGCCCGGCCTTGAGGAAGCGGGTGACCTCGCTGGCGGCGTGGCCGATCGCCAGCGCCGACAGGGTCGCTTTGGTCCGGTCGGCGTCGTCGCTGGTGAACACCGGGGGGATCAACAGGGTCTGCAGGCACCCGAGCGACAGCAGCGGGTTGCGGTCGAAGAAGTCGAGTCGGTGACTGCGCGAGCTGCCGGCGAGGCTGGTGATGACCTGGCCGTTGTGCGGGTTGACCACGTCCCAATCGACGCGCAGGCGAGCTTCGTACTCGGAGTCGGGCACGAACAATCCGCCCACCCAGGTCGTGATCCACAGCAGGGAAGAGAGCAGCCCCTCGGTGGTGCTGCCGCGGTAGTCGAATTGCAGCGTGGCCAGGCGCGGTCGCAGCAGCAGGTCGGCTTCGATGGCGTTGGCGGCGGCGAGATCGTCGCCGACGACGGCGGCGATGCTGCTGGCGGCGCGCAGGTCGCGGAGGTCCGCCACCAGGGTCTCCTGCAACGAGTCAGCGGACAGAGGCCCGGTCGCGGCGTCCCGATCCACGGCTTCGTCGAGCCGTAGCGGACCGATGGCGACGAGGAACGGTGCCGGCTCCGACGCCCGCAGCTCGCGGGCGTCCGGCAGGCGGTCGAGATGACTGCCGGTGGCGCAGGCGGTCGATGCGGCGACCGGCAACGCGCAGCAGACGGTACGCAGGATGGACATGGTCATCGTCTCCTCGGTGGGGGCGGCGGTCGGCGTGCCTCAGCGCGCCAGCTGCTGCACCATCGCGCCGTAGCGACGCGCAACGGCCTCGAGCGACGGCACTCCGCGCCACAGCAGCGCGTCGACGTTGGCTTCGAGCTTGCCGTTGTCGAGGGCGAGGCTGCGCAGGCGTTGGACCTCGGACAGGCCGTAGCGGTCGGCGGTCCGGTTGAGCATCTCCAGGACCTGCTTCGGCACGAACTTGTCGAGGCCGGCGAACACTTCTTCGAAGCCCAGCTTCTTGCCGATCAGGTCGCCGGTGGCAGACTCGACCTGCTGCTCGAGCTTGCCGAGCAGACCCTCGAGCGGCTTCAACGGCGGTGGCAGCGCCGGCAGACCGAGGTTGAGGTCGATGCGTCCCAGGGAGACCTTGGTGAGGCGCAGGCCGTGTCCGGCAACCGCGAATTCGAGGCTGCCGGTCAGGTCCCGGCGCAGACTCGGCGACAGTGTGAACTGGTGCTTGGCCGGGCCGAGCTCTGCCTTGACCTTGGCCGCGAGCAGGCGCCCCTTGTCGATGGTGAAGCGGACCCGGATGCGGTCACCGGAGATCGCCGCGCTGCCGAGTTCGATGGCGAACTTGCCCGGCTCGATGGCGGCAGAGAGCGAGCCGCCGAAGCCGGACACACGCGGGTAGAGCGTCGGGACGGTCACCGAGAAGGAGGTCGGCGCGCCCACCCGACGCAGGCTCGCGGGCGTCACCCAGGTGAGCTTGTTGCGGTCGGCCTGGAGGCGCGTGTTGCCGATGGCGAAGCACTCGAGCCACAGACTCTGCACCGCGCTGGAGTCGGCACGCAGGAGCTTGGTGACGCGCTGCTGCCACGTGGTGAGCGGCATCGCCGGCTTGCTGGAGCCCGAGAGGCGCCCGTTGGCGCGGATGTAGGCGATCTGCTCGACGAGGGGGCGCAGGCCGGCGAACTGCTCGATCTGCTTGCGCTTGGCCGCCGACAGGCCGGGGTAGTTCTGCCAGTGACGGGCGAGCTGGTCGACCTGTGGCGCGGCGATCTCGCGGATCAGGTGGACGAACAGAGACTCCCACTGTCCGGCGTGGCTGGCGGAGCGGGCCCGCTGCAAGGTGACGCGCCCGTTCGTCTCGAGCGAGCGCTCGCCGACGGCTTCGCTGCCGTCGCCGTTGCCGGCGACCGCGGCGGCCAGCAGGTCCTCGACGATCCACTCCTCCGGGTCGCGGAACAGGGGGAGGTCGACGCCGTCGGCCATGCCGAGGTCGCGGGTGCCGACCTCGGGATACTTGTCGTTCAGCTCGAGGGCCATTGCGACCGCGAGCATCACCTGCGCGCACATCGCGCCGGTGCCCGCGGCACCGCCGATGACGCCGCCGGCGACGCCGCCGCCCAGGGCGCCAGGGCCGGTCTCGGACAGTGCGATCGCGCCGATGCTGGCACCGGCGGCGGTCATCGTCGGTGGCCAGACCACGCCGGTGACCAGGACCAGGTTGACGGCGTGGAACGCCGCCTCGCGTTGGCTGACGGTGCCGTCGAAGCCCTTCAGGTTCTTCTCGACGAAGTCGGTGTAGACGCCGAGCAGTTTCATGAACGGCGCGATCATCGGATCGTTGACGTTCAGGTCGCGGCGGCCAGCGAGGGTCGGATCGGCGAAGACGGCGTTGTCGGGGACGGTTCCGTCCCACAACACGGAGTCTGCCGGGTGCAGGGGCTCGTGGCTGGTTTCGTCGGTGCTCTGAGCGAGAAGCGGGGAGGCGCTGGCGACGGCGGCCAGCAGAAGAAGGATGCGGTGGTTCGGGCTCATTGGGGTGTCGGACTTGGTTCCGCCCCCCTGGCGTTTCGCTGCCGGCGGCTTTCCCACGGAATCCCGGACTTTCCGTCGGCGACGGCGGTGGCCTCAGCTGCCTTGACGCCTGAGTTCGCGCAGCAGGAAGGCTCGCGCCAGCTCCCAGGCGCGGTGCACGCTGCTGGTGGGCCGGCCCAGCGAATCCGCGGTCTCTTGCAGGGTCAGACCGCCGAAGAAGCGCAGCTCGACGATGTGCTCGAGCTCCGGATCGCACTCGGCCAGGCGTTGCAGCGCAGCTTGCAGGTCGAGGACGTCGACGTGGTCGGCGGCGTCGGGACCGATGGCGACCGGCAGGGTGTTCGTCTCGACGTCGCCGGCAGCACGGCGGCGCCGGGCGTGGTCGACCAGCACGTTGCGCATCACTCTGGCGGCCAGACGCACGAAGTGGCCGCGGTCCGTCCACGCGCCGGGGTTCTGGCTGAGGCGGAGCCACGCTTCGTGCAGGAGCGCCGTGGGCTGCAGGGTCACGGCACGATGCTCGTTGCGCATCATCCGCTCGGCGCGGGCGTGGAGATCGGCATACAGCAGGGGCAGGAGCTGCTCGCCGGCGGCCGCGTCGCCGTCGCGCAGGCGGTGGAGCAGCTTGGTGATCTCGTCGCCGGAGAGATCGCTCACCGTGCCGTTTCCCTCGGGGATGCCCGCTTGCCCAGCGTCATCCGGACGATGCTACTCCTTCGTCGGCCAGCCGGTCCCCGTCGCGGCGGAGTAGTAGATCAGATCAGGCCACGGATCCGATCGTCGAGCGCCTTCTGATCGACGGCGAAGCTCTGCAGGGCCGACACGGTGAAGAGGCCGTCCCAGTCGGCGCTGCGCTGCTTGGCGCGCGCGGTCCAGCGCTCGTAGCTCGGGATCTTGCCGTCCTCGACGATGGCGCGGACGTCGGCGGCGGACAGATCGGGGAAGAGGCCGGGCACGCCGTGGTCGCGCAGGAACGACCGCACGCCGTCGGGCGTCAACTTGGCCGTGTCCTGCTTGGCGAGGGATGCCATCGCGGTCGCCATCTTGCCGTCCTGACTCCAGAACACGTCGAGGCCTTCGGCGGCGGGGTCGATTCCCGCGGCGAAGGAAACCGTCGGGTCGTCGTCCGTCCGGTCCTCGATCGCGGCCGGCGCCAGGCCGAGCTTCACGAACTCGGCCGCCGCCGACGTCGGGATGGTGAGGGTGTCGAGGCCGGCGAGATCGGCCACCTGTTGGCCGGAGCGGATCGACGCGCCGATCTGGCGCACCGCGAGGTGGTGCTCTTGGTTCACCTTGCGCAGCAGCCGCTGGCTCGACAGGGTGGCCTTCTCGCCGACGTTGTTGCCGTCGCCCAGTCCGCGGTCGGCGACGAAAGAGTTCAGGCGTCCCATGAACACGTTCACCCACGAGGGGCGCGCGACCAGGGCGATGAGCCAGTTCTGGCGCGCCGAGAAGCCGAGGGTGAAGTTCACGCGGATGCCGTCGTCGTGCAGCTTGCGCGCGGCCAGCAGCCCGGCCGGCGTCAGCGGCACCTTGACGATGAAGCGGTCGGGGCAGATGGAGTGGAAGCGCTTGCCGTAGCGGTAGCTCGCCTCGACGTCGTCCGCGACGTCGGTGTGCAGCTCGACGCTGACGTCGGCGTCGAAGGTCCGCACCAGCTTGAGTCCGTGCACGGCGTTCAGCACGAAGGCGACTTCCTGCACGAGGCGCGTATCCGAGATACCGGACACCGCTTGGCGCACCATCGCCACCGCCTCTGGCACCAGCTGATCGTAGATGCCCTTCTGCACCTCCTTGTTCAGCAGGGTGTTGTTCGTGGTGAGGGCGGTGAACTCCTTGGTCCACAGCTTCTGCGTCGCAGCGACGTCGCCGGTGTCGAGCCACAGAGCGGTGCCGGCCCGCGTCATCGCTGCCCACACGTCGCTCGCGGGCAGGCTGGCGCGCACGGCAGGCCCCGGCGGCGTGTGCCCCTCGCGGCAGAAGGACGCGACCGCCTTGGCCGCGGCGGAATCGTGAGCAGGGACGTCCAGCGTCGAAGTCGTCTTCATCGTCATCGCCTGGGCCTAGCCTACGGTCCGCGTCGGCTGGCGACAATCGTGGCGCTTGGCGCGCGGCTCAGGAGCACGCGCGGGGCTCGGCGCTGCGGCGGGCGTGATGATCCTGCAGCGGCGCCACGTCGAGGGGCTTCTTGCGCAGCCACTCGAGGGCCTGCACGGTGGCCGCGGCGGCAGCGAGCGTGGTGATGCACGGCACCTTGTAGGTGACCGAGTTGGCGCGGATCAGACGGTCGTCGCTGCGCTCGAGGCGGCCGCTCGGAGTGTTGACGATCAGCTTGACTTCGCGGTTCTTGATGAGGTCGAGGACGTGCGGACGCCCTTCGTGGATCTTGAGCACGCGTTCGGTCGGCACGCCGCTGTTGGCCAGCGCCCGTGCCGTGCCGCTGGTCGCCAGCAGTCTGAAGCCCAGGGCGTGCAGGCGGCTCGCCAGCGACACGACGAAGCGCTTGTCCTCGTCACGCACCGACAGGAAGACGGCGCCCGGCTCGCTGCTGCGCATGTCGGGCAGGTGGGCGCCGGCGCCGAGCTGCGCCTTGGCGAAGGCCGCACCGAAGTTGTGGTCGACACCCATCACCTCGCCGGTCGACTTCATCTCCGGTCCGAGCAGCGTGTCGACGCCGGGAAACTTGTTGAACGGGAACACCGGCGCCTTCACCGAGAAATGCTCCGGCACGATCGCCTGGGTGAAGCCGAGGTCGCGCAGCTTCTCGCCGAGCATCACCCTGGCGGCGAGCTTGGCCAGCGGTGCGCCGATCGCCTTGCTGACGAACGGCGCGGTGCGCGACGCGCGCGGGTTGACCTCGAGCACGTACACCACCGGGCCGCGCACGGCGAACTGGATGTTCATCAGGCCGATGACGTCGAGCTCGCGCGCCAGCCTGACGGTGGCATCGGTGATCTCGGCGATCAGCTCGTCGCTCAACGTGTAGGGCGGCAGCGAGCAGCTCGAGTCGCCGGAGTGGATCCCGGCCTCCTCGATGTGCTCCATGATGCCGCCGATGACCACGGTCTGGCCGTCGGCGATGGCGTCGACGTCGACCTCGATGGCGTTGTCGAGGAACTTGTCGATGAGGATCGGGCGTTCTGCCGAGATCGACATCCGTTCGCCCATGTAGCTCTGCAGGGCGGCGCGGTCGTACACGATCCTCATGGCGCGGCCGCCGAGCACGAAGCTCGGCCGCACGACCACGGGGTAGCCGAGCGCCTCGGCGCAGCGCACTGCCTCGTCGGTGTTCTTGGCCATGCCGTTCGCCGGCTGGCGCAGTTCGAGCTTGTTGACCACCTGGGCGAACAGGTCGCGGTCCTCGGCGCGCTCGATCGAGTCGACGGTGGTGCCGACGATGGGGGCGCCGTGGTCGACCAGTCCGCGCGCCAGGTTCAGCGGCGTCTGGCCGCCGAACTGCGGGATGACCGCGCGCGCCTGCACCGTGTCGACGACGTTCATCACGTCTTCGTGCGTCAGCGGCTCGAAGAACAGCAGGTCCGACGTGTCGAAGTCGGTGGACACCGTCTCCGGGTTGCTGTTGACCATCACCACGGCGAAGCCGCGCTCGCGCAGCGCCATCGCTGCGTGCACGCAGCAGTAGTCGAATTCGATGCCCTGGCCGATGCGGTTGGGGCCGCCGCCGAGGACGACTACGGTCGCCTTGGTGGGCTGGCGCGCCTCGTCCTCCACGCCGTCGTAGGTCGAGTAGTAGTAGGGGGTGTAGGCCTCGAACTCGGCCGCACAGGTGTCGACCAGCTTGTAGACCGGCTTGACGCCCAGGCGCAGCCGGTGGGCGCGCACGTCCCACTCGGAGACCCGGGTCTCGGTGCTGCACGCCGCGGCGATCTGCCGGTCGCTGTAGCCGAGCCTCTTGGTCTCGCGCAGGAACTCGGTGTCGAGCGAGGCGAGTCCGTTCTTGCCGCGCTCGGCCAGCAGGCGTTCGTGCTCCACCAGGTCGTGCAGCTGGTGCAGGAACCAGGGGTCGATGCCGCGGGTGTAGTCGTTGATCTCGGCGATCGACATGCCGCTCAGGAGCGCGGTCCGGATCCAGTCGATGCGGTCCGCGCGCGGTGTCGCCAAGTGCGAGCGCAGGGTGTCGGCGTTGCAGTCCTCGGGTTTGACGTGCGGCTTGCCCGGCACGTTGCCGAAGCCCGTGCGGCCGGTCTCGAGCGACCGCAGCGCCTTCTGCAGCGATTCCTTGAAGGTGCGCCCGATGGCCATCACCTCGCCGACGGACTTCATCTGCGTGGTCAGCGTGTCGTCGGCGGTGGGGAACTTCTCGAACGCCCAGCGCGGGAACTTGACCACGCAGTAGTCGATCGTCGGCTCGAAGCAGGCCGGCGTCTCCTTGGTGATGTCGTTCTGGATCTCCGGCAGCGTGTAGCCGACCGCGAGCTTGGCGGCGATCTTGGCGATCGGGAAGCCGGTGGCCTTGCTGGCCAGCGCCGAGCTGCGCGACACGCGCGGGTTCATCTCGACGACGACCATGCGGCCGTCGCGCGGGTTGATCGCGAACTGCACGTTGCTGCCGCCGGTCGAAACGCCGATCTCGCGCATCACGGCGATGGCCGAGTCGCGCATGCGCTGGTACTCGCGGTCGGTGAGCGTCTGCGCCGGCGCCACGGTGATGGAGTCGCCGGTGTGGATCCCCATCGGATCGAAGTTCTCGATGCTGCAGACGATGACCACGTTGTCCTTGTGGTCGCGCATCACCTCGAGCTCGAATTCCTTCCAGCCGATGACCGACTCGTCGATGAGCAACTCGTGGTTGAGCGACAGGTCGAGTCCCCGCGCGCAGATCTCGCGGAACTCGTCGAGGTTGTAGGCGATGCCACCGCCGGTGCCGCCCAGCGTGAAGCCGGGGCGGATGACGCACGGCAGGCCGATCTGGTCGACCGCCGCCAGGGCCTCTTCCATCGAGTAGGCCAGCGCCGAGCGCGGCATCTCGAGGCCGATGTTGGTCATCGCCTTGCGGAACAGGTCGCGCGACTCGGCCTTGGCGATGATCTCGCGGGTGGCCCCGAGCATCTCGACCCCGTAGCGCTCGAACACGCCCATGTCGGCGAGCTGCATCGCGGTGTTGAGCGCCGTCTGGCCACCCAGCGTGGGCAGCACCGCGTCCGGGCGCTCCTTGGCGATGATCTTCTCGACGATCTCCGGCGTGATCGGCTCGACGTACGTCCGATCCGCTGTCTCCGGATCGGTCATGATCGTCGCCGGGTTGCTGTTGATCAGGATGATCCGGTAGCCGTCCTCGCGCAGCGCCTTGCACGCCTGCGTTCCGGAATAGTCGAACTCGCAGGCCTGACCGATGACGATCGGGCCCGAACCGAGGAGCAGAATCGACTCGATGTCCTGGCGGCGCGGCATTTGCTTCGAGCCGCGCAACTACAGCAGACACCCGCGGCACGAGCGAGCAAAAAGGCACCGACCGTTACGCCCGCGTAGCGACGTACTCCAGTTGGTGTCTGACTCCACTCTGTTACTTCGCTGCCTGGTCGGCCAGCCACTTCGGGCCGTACCAGTCGATCAGCTCGAAGCGCAGGCGACCGGCGGCCACCAGCGGGTCCTGCGCGGTGAGGGCCTGCGCGGCCTTCTTGTCGACGGCGAAGATCAGGACGCCGATGATCGGATCGTCGCCGGGCTGCTCGACCATCGGCCCGGCGAGCACGACTTCGCCCCGTCGGGACATCGCCCTGATGTGCGCGAGGTGCTGCTCTTGCAGCCTCGCCGACGTCTGTGCGTCGAGCGCCTCGCCGCGCTTGGGCCCGGCCTTGAGCAGCCCGAACACGTAGGTGCGCATTTCGGGTCGGGGCGCGTCAACGCTCTGCAGATGATCGGCCAGGAATCGCCGCACCTCCTGCCACGCCGCTGCCGCCGCGGTCGCGTCGTAGCGGGCGCCCGACGGATTGGCGAAGGCGTGGTCGGCGTCGTAGCGCAGGATCGTCGCCGTTCGTCCGGCGGTCTTCATCGCCGCCGCGAAGGCGTCCACGCTCTCCTTGGGGATGCCGCGGTCGCGGTTGCCGAACACGCCGAGCAGCGGCGCGCGGATGGCCGCGAGCTTCGTCGGATCCGTCTCCAGCCGGCCGTAGTAGATCACCGCGGCGTCGAGGTCCGGCGCGGCCATCGCCAGACGCAGCGACCAACCGCCGCCGAAGCACCAGCCGATGCAGCCGCGCTTGCTGGCCTGCACGCGCGGGTCGTCGTGCAAGAAGGCGTGCGCCGCCAGCAGCGTCTTCTCCGCCGCCGCCTCGTCGACCGCGCGCATCGTCGCCGAGGCTTCTTCCGCCGTCGTCGCCACCTTGCCGCCGTAGAGGTCGACGGCGAGCGCGGCGTAGCCGTCCGCCGCCAAACGATCCGCCCAGTGCTTGACGTGCTCGTTGAGGCCCCACCACTCGTGGATCACCACCAGTGCCGGCAGCGGAGCCCGCATGCCGTCGGGCAGCGTGAGGTAGCCGCGCTGACCGGCGAACTCCACCATCTCGCCGCGCGCCGGCGGCGCGTGCTCGCCCTTCAGCTCGTGCAGCTTGCGGAACTCGTCTTCGGAGAGCACCCCCGTCCACCCCATCGGCGGGTTCGAGCGTGCGGGCTTGTCGTCTTGTGCGCGCAGGACACAGGAGAAGGCGCAGGCGAGCGCCACGGCGGCGAGGCGGAGCATCCGGGCATTCGAACCCGTCGACCGCGGTGCGCCACGTGAATCTCGCCCGGGCCCCTCGATCGCCGCCGGTCAGACGACCCGGCGCATCATCGCCTGGAACAGGGTCGGCTGCGCGCCCCCCAAGGGATGGCCGACCGCGATGCCGCCCGCCGGCTGCCAGCCCTCGGCCATGGCCTTGCTGACCAGTTCGGCGAGTTCGTTGGCGGCGGTCGCGAAGTCGGAGCCGATCGGCCCCCGTGCCTGCACGGTGATGACGCGGTACTGCATGGTGGCATCGTGCCGGCACGCCGGCCGACGCACACGCGAAACCACGACGCGGCCGCGCGCGATTCCGGCGGGCAAAACGACGTCGTTCGCCGGCGGACGGGCCGTATCGTCCCGGCCGCCATGGACTCGGCCGCAACCAGCCCGCGCCGTTCGCTCGCCACCCGCATCCTGGTCGGTCTCGTGCTCGGTGCGACCGCCGGCTTGCTGTGCAACCTCGGGTTCGCGCCGCCGCCGGGCGAGCCGACCACGCCCGCCTACGACTGGGTCGTGTGGGTCGCCGACAAGGTCATGAATCCGCTCGGGCAGGTGTTCCTGCGCATGCTCTTCATGGTGGTGGTGCCACTCGTGCTGTCCTCGTTGATCCTCGGCGTGGCCAGCGTCGGCGACCTCGGTCGCGTCGGCCGCATCGGCGCGCGCACCCTGCTGTGGTTCGTGCTGTCGACGGCGCTGGCCGTGGCGCTCGGCCTGCTCTTGGTCAATCTGTTCGCGCCGGGCAAAGGGCTCGACCCCGACGTCGCCGTGCAGTTGCGCGCCCAGTTCCAGCAGGCCGTCAGCGAGAAGGTCGAGCAGGCGCAGAAGGGCACGGGCTTCTCGCTCGACACCTTCGTCAACATCGTGCCCAAGAACGTGGTTCGGGCGGCCGTCGACGACCGCGAGGTACTCGGCGTCATCTTCTTCGCCGTCATGGTCGGGATCGCCGTCACCCAGCTGGCGCGCGAGACGGTGGCGCCGCTGTTGGCGGTGCTCGAAGCCCTCTACTCGGTGTGCGTCAAGATCCTGGGCTACGCCATGCGTCTGGCGCCGTACGGCGTGTTCGCCCTCATCTTCGCCACCTCCGCCAAGCTCGGACTGCCGCTCCTGCGCACGCTCGGCACCTTCGTCGCGGTGGCGCTCACCGGCCTGCTCTTGCACCTGTTCGTCGTGTTGGGGCTCGCCGCCAAGCTTCTCGTCGGCGTGCCGCCCCTGCGCTTTTTCTCGCGCTGCAGGAGCCTGGCGATCACCGCCTTCTCGACGTCGTCGTCGAACGCCACGCTGCCGACCACCATCCGCACCGCGACCGACGAGTTCGGCGTGCCCTCGGCCATCGCCGGCTTCGTGCTGCCGCTCGGCGCCACCATGAACATGAACGGCACCGCCCTGTTCGAGGGTGTGTCGGTGCTGTTCCTGGCACAGGTGTACGGCGCCGACCTCTCGCTGGGGCAACAGGCGTTCGTGGTGGTGCTGGCGGTGTTGACCGCGATCGGCACCGCCGGTGTGCCAGGAGGTTCCTTGCCGCTGCTGGCCGTGGTGTTGATGCGCTTCGACATCCCACCGGAGTACCTCGGGTTGATCCTCGGCGTCGACCGTCTACTCGACATGGCGCGCACCATGCCGAACGTCGTGTCCGACCTGCTGTGTTCGATGTGGGTGGCGAAGCGCGAGGGTGCCGTGCTGAAGACCTGACCTGCGGCAGCATCGGGTCCGGTCCCGTCGTTGCCGCCGGGGATTCCAACGCCGGCGCGGGCTCGGCCATCGAGTGGCGTGGGCCGGGCCTCGCAGGCCGGACCGCCGCCAGGAATCGGTGTGCGCTCGCGGCCGCCGTGCCGCTTCGGTCTGGTATCTCGCTCCGGCTGCGCAGTCCCGCGCGGCGGCTACGCTTCTCCGAACCCTTCCTTGGACGTCCCGCAGCAGCCCGACACCGGCTGGCGCCTCGCCGCGGCGCTCCGCCTCACCATGGACTTCTGGTCGGCGGGCGGCGGCGACGCGCGGCAGTTGCTGGCAGCGCATCCGGACCTGCGGGACCTGCTCGAGGGCCTGTTGAGTGATCCGGACCTCCCAGGACGCGACGTGGCAGCGGTGGGTTCGCCGACCTCGGCGCGGCCTCTGCCGAGGGTCACCGGCTACGCCGTGGAGCGCGAACTGGGACGGGGCGGCATGGGGGTGGTCTACGCGGCTTTGCAGCGCTCGCTCGGACGCCGCGTCGCCCTGAAGCTCCTGTCGAACCCGATGCTGGCGCACGAGCGCGCTCTGTGGCGCTTCCGGCGCGAGGCGCAGCTTCTGGCCAGGCTCGAGCATCCGGGCATCGTGCGCGTTCTCGACGCCGGGGTGGAGGACGGCGTCCCCTACTTCGCGATGGAGTACGTGGCCGGCGCGCCGCTGTCGGCGGTGCTCGACGCGGTGCAGCGTCACGGTCTGGCGACTGCCACTGCCGCCACCGTCGTCGCCGCAGTGGCGGGGGCCAGCGACGAGCAAGACGAATCCTCGGCTGTGCCCGCACGCGCGGCGCACACCTACGTCGACCTGGTGCTCGACCTGGTCGCGCAGGTGGCCGATGCGCTCGCCTTTGCGCACGCCGCCGGCGTCGTCCACCGCGACGTCAAGCCGAGCAACGTGTTGTTGCGCCCGGACGGACGCGCCGTGCTGTCCGACTTCGGCATCGCCCGTCTCGAAGGCGGGCCGACCATGACGGTGACCGGCGACTTCACCGGCACCCCGTTCTACGTGTCACCCGAGCAGGCCCGCCATGCGGCGGCGGACCACCGCTCCGACCTGTTCTCGCTCGGCGTGCTGCTGTTCGAAGCCTTGACCTTGCAGCGGCCGTTCCCTGGTGAAGACACCGCCGCGGTGCTCGACGCCATCCAAAAGCAGGAGCCGACCGACCCACGTCGCCTCAACTCTGCCGTGACTGCCGACGTCGCGGCTGTGCTCGGCAAGGCGTTGGCCAAGGACCCGGCCGACCGCTACCAGGGCGGCGGGGCTCTGGCCGCCGACCTGCGGGCGGCGCAGCGCGGCTTGCCGGTGACGGCGCGGCGCCCGGGCCCCTGGCGACGCCTGCGGCGTTGGGCACGTCTGGAGCCGTGGCGTGCGGCCGCAGCGGCGATCGTCGTGTTCGCGTCGTTGGCTCTCGTGGGGGTGGTCGCCGCCTTCACCAGCAGCCTGGTGACCGAGGCCCAACGCACCACCGCCGCCTTGGTCGACGCACAACGCGCTCGCGTCGCCGCCGAGGCCAACCTCGACGATGCGATGGCCGCGGTCGACGAGATGTTGTCGCAGGCAGGCGACCAGGACATCGCCGCGGTGCCGCAGCTCGTGCAGGTGCGGCAGCAGATGCTGCAGCGAGCGTTGGCGTTCTATTCCCGCTTCACCGCGCGCGAAGACGACGACCCGCGCGTGCGCCTGCGCGCCGCGATCGCCCAGGAGCGCGTGGCCCGCGCGCGTCGCCTGCTCGGCGACACCGAAGCCGCCGTCGCTTTGGGAACCAGCGCGGTTCGCGCGTTGACCGCGCTGCAAGCGACGGCCCCGGGCGACGCCGGTCTGGCGAACGCCCTGGGCGTAGCACAGCTGAACCTGGGCGCCGCGCTCGTCGACCGCGGCCGGGTCGACGAGGCGCGGGGGCTGCTGCAAGCAGCGGAGACCACGTTCACGGCCATTTCGGGCCAGGGCGAGGTCGACCTGGTGCGCCGCTTCGGCCTGATCCAGACCCTGCATGCGCGGTTGCAGCTCGAGTCGCTGCGCTCGCCGACCGTGGCCGAGAAGGTGGGTGCGCAGGCGGTGGCCGAGATCGAGCTCCTGCGGCGCGACGATCCCGCCGATCCTCGCTACGGCCCGTTCGCGGCCGTGCTGCGTTCGGAGTTCGCCGCGCTCCTGCGCCGCCTGGGCAAGGTCGACGCTGCCGAGGAGCATCTGTTGGTCGCCATCCGCGAGGCCGAGGAA
This sequence comes from Planctomycetota bacterium, assembly GCA_041398565.1. Taxonomy (GTDB): domain Bacteria; phylum Planctomycetota; class UBA1135; order UBA1135; family UBA2386; genus DATGPD01. Next base: position 801,725 of record JAWKUN010000003.1, read on the forward strand.
CTGGGCCGCCTCGACGCCGCGCGCTACGACGTACGGCGCCTCGATTGCACGGTGTACGAGCAGTTGGCCTACCTGTACAAGAGCACGGGCCGCCTGCAGCAGGCCGAGTCCGCCGGCACGGCCGCGGTCGAGCGGTGGCGGGCCCTGGTCGCACAGTTTCCGCAGGTTCCCAACAGCCGCGCGCTGTGCCTGCGCAGCGTGATCGCGCTGGCGAACATCGAGCGTTATCTGGGCAAGTTCGACGCGGCGGCGTCTCTGGCCGAGGACGCCTTGCACGCCGGCGAGGGCCTCGTCGCCGAGTTCCCCGACAACCCGGAGTACCACGCCGACCACGCCAGCGCCGTCTACAATCTCGGCTCGATTCGACTGCGTCACTTCGACGACGCCGCGGCGCGGGAGGGCACCGAGCTCCTGCAGCAGAGTCGATCGCTGTGGCAGGAGCTTCGCGCCAAAGACCCGGAGAACGCCGACTACGCCGTGTTCATGGCGCACACCCTCAACGAACTCGGATACGCGTGCGAAGGGTCGGCGTCCTGGGAGGAGTCGGCAGCCGTCTACGCCCAGGCTGCGCAGGTGTACGCCGACCTGATCGGCCTGCAGCCGCAGGCACCCGAGTACCACGACGCGCGTGCCAACGCTCTGCGCGGCCGCGCCCGCGCCGAGCTGCTCGGCGGCGATGCCGCCTCGGCCGCGAAGACGGTGGCGGAGGCCCTGTCGATCCTGCGTCGGGGTCTCGAGCAGGACGCACGGCAGCCGGCCCGGCGGCGCTTCGCGCGGCTCGCACTCGAGGTTCAGGCCCATGTCTGCCGCGCGTTGGGGGACGAGGGCGGCGTCGTGGCGGCAGCCGACGAGCTGGCGCCGCTGGTCGACGAGCCCGAAGACGCCGATGAGCTGCTCGGCATGCTGACCGATGGCGCTGCGGCGGAACCTCTTGCCGGGTCACGAACCGATGCCGCCGTCGGCCTCCTTCGGCGCGTGTGCGCCGTCGACAAGGGCGGTGCCAGTGCGCGCCTGGACGAGGCGCGCTTCGCCGGTTTGCGCGGGAACGCCGGTTACGAGGCCCTGCGGCGCGCGGTGCGCGACTGACCGTCGGCCGCTCGAGAGCGTAGACCACCCCACGACACCAGCGCGCGCTTGGCTATGCTCCAGCCGGAATGGACCGCACGCAGGCCGCGGACGGCGACGACGGGACGGACCCGACCCTGACGCTCCTGCAGCGGTGGCACGGCGGCGACCGCTCTGCCCTCGACGAACTGCTGCGCTTGAACCTGCCGTGGATTCGCGGCCGAGTACGCCAGCGGCTCGGCGAGGGCCTGCGCCACGGCGGCGACACCGAGGACTTCCTGCACGAGGCCGTGGTGGAGGTCTTGCACTACTCGCCGCGCTTCCTCATCGGGACGGCGGCGGCGTTCCGCCGTCTGCTCGCCCAGATCGTCGAGAACACGATGCGCGACCGCCACGACTTCTTCCGGCGCGTGCGGCGCAGCCGGGCGGCCGAGGCGCCGCTGCCCGACGACTCCGTGCTGTGCCTAGACGCGCGCGCGCGCACGGCGACCTCGGCCAGCCAGTTCGCAGCCAAGCGTGAGGAGGAGGCCTGGTTGCGTCTCGCGCTCGAGCTGCTGGAGCCGGACGACCGCGACATCATCGTGCGGCGCGAGTGGCAGGCGGCGCCGTTCGCAGCCATCGGCGACGAACTCGGCATCGAGGAGAACGCGGCGCGCATGCGCTTCCAGCGCGCGCTGGCCCGGCTGGCGCGGCAGGTGGCGCGCCTGCGCTCGGGCGAGATCTGAGGCCGGCGCCGGTGCGGTGGCGATCAGGTGAACTACGCGTCGTCTTCTTCGACATCGCGATCCGCTCTCGCTCTGGAGTGGCCCCGCCTACCTCCACGTCGACGAGGCCAGGTCGACCTCCGCCGTCTCGGTCGCACATTCGAACTGCGATGGTCGCAAGGACCTCGCCGCGACGAACACCGTCCGACGACGTCGCGTGGCCTCGCCATGTGCAGGAGGCGGACGCCGAGGCGTCATGCCAGGCTCAGTTCCCAGGTCTCGCCGACCAGGTCGTGGCCGAAGCTGTGGTGCGGTTCGCTGGCGACGAGCCGGTAGCCGGCAGCGGCGTAGATTCCGCGCGCGGCCAGCAGCACGCTGTTGGTCCACAGGCGGATGCGGCGGTAGCCCGCCGCGCGTGCGAAACGCTCGCACTCGGCCGTGAGTGCCTTGCCGATGCCCTGGCCGCGTGCCGCCGGTTCCACCAGCAGCAGCCGCAGCTGGGCGACGCCGGGCCGTACTCGCTGCGTGCGCTCGTCGCGCGCGCGCACCAGGCACACGCAGCCGAGCGGCACGTCGTCGCGCTCGGCGATCCAACAGGCCTCGCGCGCCGGGTCAAGGCGTTCGATGAAGTCGGCCCCGATGCGCGCGACCAGCGCCTCGAAACGGTCGTCCCAGCGGTACTCCTGCCAGTACAGGGCGCCGTGGCGCTGGACGATCCAGCCGATGTCGCCTGCTCCGTGCCGCCGCAACACGAAGGGTGAGGGTGCAGCGCTGTCGAGGAGCGCCCGGACCCGGCCGGTCGATGCGAGCAGCTCGCGCTGCGCGCTGTCGGGCAAGGGTGCCAGCAGGTCCTGCATCTGGCGCTGCGACGCGCGGTCCAGCGGCGCGAAAGCGCGCCGGCCGGCGGCACTGAGGGCCAGCAGCGTCTGCCGGCCGTCGCGCGGCGCCCGCCGCGCCTTGACCAGGCCGAGTTCGCTCAGGCGCCGCAGCAGTCGGCTGAGGTAGCCGGCATCGAGATCCAGCGCGCGCGCGAGCGCGCTGGCGGTGGCGCCGTCGGCGTGCGCCAGCTCCCACAGCACGCGCGCCTCGGGCAGCGTGAAACGGCTGGCGAGCAGGTGCTGCCCCAGCATGCCGAGCCGCTGTGTGTAGAAGCGGCTGAACGCGCGCAGGGCTTCGATGCGCGGGGCCGGCACGGCGACGGGCGGCGATGACGTGACGGCGGAACGCATGCGCGCAGGGTGGGCCAGATCGTTGCCAAAAGCAACCATCTGGCGGAACCGGTGCCGGTCGGCGCGACTCAGGGTCGGCGCGCCTGCTCGACCCGCGCGTGCTGGCGAGAGCGGTCCCGATGGCGATGACGACACAGTCCCTCCACTTTCGAGAGTGTTCGGGACGAAGGCTCGACACGTGGCCGACTCAACACCCACCGTCGGTAATCGAGGCGAAAACCAAGGGAGCGGCTCCCCGACGCGGGCGTCCGACTGGCGCGGCCGAACGCCGAGACTTGCCGATCCGCCACCATCCGGGGATCCTCATGCACGCCTCGCGACCGTGGATGCGGATCGCGCACCTGCATTTCCGTCCGGTAGCCCATGCATGCACGACGACGTCGACTTCCGCACTCTCGCCGGACTCTGTGCGTCGCCCTGGCAGCGACGCTGGTCGGACACGCAGTCTCCGCCCAGACCGACCGCCGGCAACCGGTTCCCGCCGAGGCGAGCCATGCCGAAGCGCGACGGGTGCTCGAGGGTGTGTGGTCGGTGGCGAGTGCGACCGACCGCGTCGCCAAGGGTCGGCTGGCGGCCAAGCTGCTGCAACAAATCGACAGGGAGCCCGGCGACCGGCAGTATGCAGCGCTGATCCTCGCCTGGGAGCAGGCAGTCCAGGCCGAGGATGGCGCGCTCGCGTGGCAGGCGATCGAGCAACTGTCCATGCGCTTTCGCATCGCGACCCTGGACGTATGGCTGCAAGGGCTGGCCGATCTGGCAACTTGTGAAGACGGTGCATGGCTCGCCGCGAGCGCGGCCATACGGTGTGCGTCGCAGGTCGCCTCACTCGGAGACTTCGCCGCTGCACGCAAGCTGGTCGACGTGGCCATCGCGCACTCGGCCGCGGTGGATCGGCAAACCGCCGCCTGGATCGAGGGATGGCACCACCGCGTCGAAGACCTGGAGAAGCGCCGCGAAGTCTACCTCGCGTCGAGCGCGAATCCGCCCGCGAGCCTGACCCCCGCGGCGCGCGCCGAGCTGGGCATCTGCCGCCTGCTGATGGGCCATCGCGAGGCGCTTGCCACTCTCGTGCTCGGCGACGACGAATCCCTGCGCAACGCCGCGCGTCTGTCGATGCAGATGACCACCAGCCGCGACGAGCATGCCGACACGGCGGCCGCGTGGTGGAAGGTCGCAACCGGCTCCACCGGCGGCTTGGCCACGGTGGCGCGAGAGTTCGCCAATAAGCACGCGTTGCGTGCGATGCAACCGTCGGAACCGGCGCAGGACGCGCTCGATCGCGGCAAGCATGAGTGGTTGCGCCGCGTTCTGCGCGAGATGCCTGAGCCGCGCCTGACCCGCGACGATCGCGTGCCGCTGCGGCCGGAGGACTGGGGGTTCCTGGTCTTCGCCGAGACCTGGCGAGTCGCGCCAGCCACCGCCAAGCAGGCGGAGTCTATCACGCCGACCACCCTGCGCCTGCGCAACACGACCGGCGTCTACACGTTCGCGCGCGCCGCGTTCCTCGGCCGCCGTCTGCTCGGTGACTTCATCGCGCAGATCGAAGTGAAGGGGCAGGTGCGAACCGTGGATTTGGCCGACGCCGGGCTCGATCAGCAATGGCAGGTGCAGGTTCCGAACAGCCGCTGGTCGCGCGTGGTGCTGCAGCGGCGCGGCGACACGCTGACCGCCTGGGTCGATGGCGAACCGCGTTGGGTGGACAGCTACCGTGCGCCACCGGCAAAGCCGGGCTACCTCGCGCTGCCGTTGAGCAGCAACGGCCAGTGCGAGATCCGTAGCCTGGCGATCCGCGGCGGGTCGCCACACGTTCCGTGACATCCGGTGGCGACTCCGCCGGTGCGGCAGCCGCCACGAGCCGCGACGAACAAGGAGGTGGCGAAGCCGGACTCCTCGGAAACACCGCTCCGTAGGGCGTGCGCAGCGTCGCGTTCGGCGTTCTGGCGCCGTTGCCGCGGCGCCGGAATCGGTGCAGCTCGGTCGGGCGCAGGCGAGCGCGATCGAGCAGGCGAACGACATCGTCTCAAGCCGCGCGCACGGCCAGGATCTGCGGCCCGTGTGGTCCAAGATCGACGACGGGCCGCCTGCGATCGGACCTGGTTCGAATAATCGGTGCGCTCGCGCACACTCGCGCCCTTTCCCCGATCGCACCACCGAGCCCATGAACGGTCCCACCACCGCCGTCGTCGCCGTCCTCTTCTCCGCGGCCACGGCCGCCGCCGTGACCTGGCTGTACCATCCGGAACGCGCGCTCCCGGCGTCGGAGAGCGCCGCCGACACAGCGCTCGCGCAGCGCGTCGCCGAGCTCGAGGGCAGCGTGAAGGACGCGCTACGGCGGCTCGAGCGCCTACAGGCGGACACGGCCGCGCCGGTGACGCGGGCTTCGCTCGAGCGCACGGTGCCCGAGGCGGAGATCGAGGCGGCCATCGCGAAGTATCTGGCTGCACATGGGGCAGAGAAGCCGGACGGCGCAGCCGGCCCGAGCCTCACCAAGGCGCAGGCGCTTGCCCGGCTGTACGAGGTCGGCGGCGACTACGAGAAGATCCAGAAGATCTGGGACGAAGTCGAGGGAGCCGGATTGGAGGACGACCTGCTCGCCCACTTCAAGGCCCTCGCCGCCGCCTCGCCCACCGACGCGAGCGCGCAGTACCTCTACGGCGCCTACCTGCTCGCCGGCATCGAGGGCAAGCCGATGGACCAGCAGGGCAAGATGGCGATCGCAGCCGACGCCGCGTTCGACCGCACCCTGAAGCTCGACGACAAGCATTGGGCAGCGCGTTTCATGAAGGCGACGTCGCTGTCGTTCTGGCCGAAGATCACGGGCAAGCAGACCGAGGCTCTCAAGCACTTCCAGATCCTCGCCGACCAGCAAGAGCACGAGCCACAGCAGCCGCACTTCGCGCAGACCTACGTCTTCCTCGGCAACATGCTCGCCGACCAGGGTGACCGCGACCAGGCGCGTGCGGCGTACGAGCGCGGCCTCCGCTGGTTCCCGGACAACAAGGACCTGAAGCAGCAGCTGGCGGCGCTCGGCAAGTAGGCGGCACGCGGCGTGGCTTGGGCGCCCGTCCGCAGCCTCGTGCGCCGCAACGACACCGACGACTTGTGTCAGGACACCGCGCTCGCGGCGGATGAGCATCGGCTCGAGACACGGTGCGCGCGGCGCGGAGCGCCGGCTGCAACCAAGCCCTTGGTTGCGGCCCGGCCGCGACGGGCCGAGGCGTGAACTCCGTGGCAGAGCGCGACGCAGGCGGGCACGGCGGTGCGCAGCACGAGCGAAGGAACGGATGGGCGCACGCAGCGCTACCCTCTAAGGCAACTCATCCCGATCTGCAGAATCGGGGAGCGGCCGGAGTCCCCGGATTGCGACGCGGCCCCACCTTTCGTCCACTGCCACCCCAGGACCAGTCCCATGCTGACGACCCCGCGAATCCTCGGCGCGCTGACGCTGTCTCTCGTGCTGTTCTCGGGGACAGGCAGATCCCAGACCCAGGGGGTGGACGACGCACCGCGGTTCGTCCTCGATGCCGACACCGGGATCACGCTGCCCGCGGGCTTCGACGCCGAGGTCTTGTACTCGGTGCCTGAGTCGCAGGGCTCGTGGGTGGCGATGGCTTTCGATCCGCAGGGACGCCTCATCGTGTCCGACCAGGACGACAAGGGCGTGTTCCGCGTCACGCTGCCGCCAGCGACGGATCCGACGGGTGCGGTCGAGGTCGAGTCGCTGCCGGGATTCCCCGCCTTGCCGGTGCAGTGGGGCCGCCGCGTGGTGAGCGGCGCGCTGGGCTTCCTGCAGGCGTTCGACAGCCTCTACATGGCGACCATGCGCGGCTTCTACCGCGTGCGCGACACCGACGGCGACGACGCCTACGACGAGTTCACGCTGCTGAAGGAGCTGTACCCCGGCTGGGAGCACTCGGCGCACTCGATCGTGCGCACCGCGGACGGCATGGGGTTGCTCCTCGTCTCGGGCAACCACTCACGCTTGCCCGACGGCGTGCGCAGCCTGCTCCCACCCGTCTGGGGCGAGGACTCGCTGCTGCCTTCGCTGCCCGACCCGCAGGGTCACGCGGTGGGCATCGGTCCACCGGGCGGCTGGATCTGCCGGATCTCGCCCGATGGCAGCGACTGGACCATGATCGCCTCGGGCTTGCGCAACAGCGTCGATCTGGCGATCAACCGCGAAGGCGAGCTGTTCACCTACGACTCGGACCTGGAGTTCGATATCGGCAGCCCCTGGTACCGGCCGACGCGGGTGCTGCACGTGACGTCGGCCAGTGAGTTCGGCTGGCGCGCGGGCTCGGCGAAGTGGCCGGCGCACTGCGCCGACAGCAATGGGGCGGTCGTGGACATCGGCCCGGGCTCGCCGACGGCGATCGCCTTCGGCTACGGTGCCCGCTTCCCGGCCGCCTATCGCGAGGCGTTGTTCCTCTGCGACTGGACGTTCGGGACCATCTACACGCTCGACCTGGTCGAGAGCGGGTCGAGCTACACAGGCACGGCACGGCCGTTCCTCAGCGGCGCGCCGCTGAACATCGCGGCGATGCGGTTCGGCCCGGACGGGCACATGTACTTCGTCATCGGCGGCAGGAACACGGCGTCCAAGCTCTACCGCGTCCGCTGGGTCGGCGGCGACATCGACGCACAGGCGGCTCCGCGGCGCATGGTCGCGAACCAGGAGCTGCGCGACCTGCGGCACCGGCTCGAGGCCTTCCACGGTCGCAGCACGGCGGCCGAGGCCGCCCTCGCGCTCGCGTGGCCGTGCCTGGCCCACGACGACCGCGACATCCGCTACGCCGCGCGCGTCGCCATCGAGTGTCAAGACGTCGACCTGTGGCGGGAGAAGGTCTTCGCCGAGTCGTCGCCGCGTGCCGTGATCCACGGCACGATCGCGTTGTGCCGCCACGGTGACCGCGGATTGGCGTCGCGCGTCCTGAAGAAGCTCGGGACCGTCCCGTTCGCCGAACTGGGTCGCGACGACCGCCTGGCGTTGCTGCGGGCCTACGCGCTGTGCTTGATCCGACTGGCCCCACCGTCGCCGGACGAGGTCTCCGCCATCGTCGGCCGGTTCGATCCCTTCTATCCGGCCGGGGATCGCGAACTGGACGCGGAGCTGTGCGCGCTCCTCGCAAGCCTCGACGCCCCGACGGTCGTGCGCAAGACCCTCGCCCTGATGGCGAGCACGAAGGTGCAGTCGCTCGCTTACGACCGCGCGATGTTGGCGCGACACGAGTACGGCAAGGCCATCCTCGAGACCATGGCCAACACGCCGAACAGCCAGAACATCCACTACACCTACGCGCTGCGGCGTGTGCAGTCGGGGTGGACGCTGGAGGACCGCAAGACCTACTTCACGTGGCTCAACGAGACCCTGGAGAAGAGCGGCGGCAAGAGCTTCGCGGGCTACATCCGCGCGATCCGCGAGGACGCGATCGCGCACCTGCCGGCACAGGACGCGGCTGCGGTCTCGTGGCTGCTCGGTGACGTCGGCCGGATCGACCTCGGCAAGCTGCCGTTTCCCGCCGGCCCGGCCGGCAACTGGACCCTGGCATCGGCTGCCGCATTGTTCACCGGCGAGCTGGCGGGCCGCGACCACGACAACGGCAAGAAGATGTTCGCGGCGGGTCGCTGCGTCGCTTGCCACCGCTTCGACGGCGAGGGCGGCTACGCCGGTCCTGATCTCGGGTCGGTGGGAAAGCGCTACGCGATCCGCGACATCCTGGTCGCAATCTGCGACCCGAGCGCCTCGATCTCCGAGCAGTACGTGGCCAGCATGGTGACGCTGAAGAGCGGCGACCAGGTGTATGGACGGGTGATCTATCGCAATGATCAGGAAATCGCGGTCGCCATCAACCCGTACGACCTGAGCCTCCTCGAGAAGCGTCCCGCCGCCGACGTCGTCTCCGTGGAGCCGTCACCGGTCTCGATGATGCCGCCCGGCACCATCGCGATGATGAGCGCCGACGAACTCGCCGACCTGATGGCGTACCTGGTGTCCGGGGGCGACAAGAAGCACGCGGTGTTCCGCCGCAAGTAGGTTGTCACCGCGCGAACTCCGCCAGGCGCGCTCGCTACCAGACAGGCGGTCGCAAGGAGTCCGAGACGATCCTCCGCCTCCGCCGATGCGCTAGCGGATGCGGATCAGCGGCGGCCGCGCCTGTGCCTCGCCGATGGCGCGAGCCGCATCGCGCACCGCCTTCGCCTTCGCCCGGCTGAGTTTCTTCGGGAAGTCTCTCTCCTCCCTCTCGAAGTAGTCGGCGATGCGCAGCAGCTCGGGGACCATGGGCTGGGCGTGGGCACCGTACTCACTCAGGATCCGGAGCACCTCAGGGACCCGCTTCTCGCTGCCGTGCTGCTTCATGTGCCGCAGGTAGTGCACGCACGCCGCGATGCCCTCCTCGACCCGATGCCGCGCCAGCAGCTTCAACCCGGCGGTGCGGATCCCGTCCGCGAACATGATCCCGCTCGGGGCCGGTTCCATGGTGGCCGCGTGGATGGCTGGCAGGAGCGGTTCGATCTGGTCGAACGGCATGTAGTCGTACACCGAGGCGATGGCGCTGCGCGCGCGGCCGTCCTCGTTGCGCAGGCCGGCGCGGATCGCCGCATACAGCGCCTCCTTGTCGACTCCAGGTTGCGGCCGGCGCAGCATGCCCTCGCGCTTGTCGAAGAGCACGAAGCACAGGTAGCGCTGCTCCATGCCGCGGGGATCGGATGCTTGGGGCGCGCGCGCCAGCGCCTCGAACAGTTGCGGCAGGGCCGGCGCAGCCGCCGGACCGATCTGACCCAGCGCTTCTGCCGCCTTGACGCGCAACCAGAGATCCTCGTGGGCGAGGATGGCGCGCAGGTCCGGCACGGCGGGTGCGGCCGCGGCTCGGAGCCGGGCGAGGGCTTGGCAGGCGCCGTAGCGTGCGTCGAGGTCCGGCGACGCGAGCAGCTCCAGCAACCGGGGGACGATCTCGCCCTTGGCCTGCGCGATGGCGACCGCGGCCCGTTCCCGGACCACGGGCGACCAGCTGCGGAGGCGATGCAGCAGCTCGCCCTCGTCGAGGCTGCTGTAGAAGCCGGTGCGTTCGCGGTTGCTCCAGCCGCGACCGTCGGCGATCAACGCCGCAGCGGCGGCAGGCTCGAGCGCCGGTGCGTGGCTCGCCTGCTTGCCGGTGAGCACGAGGTTCCGTAGCGGCAACGCGTACGCCAGAAGGTAGGCGCCGGTCGCGTCCCAGCCGGCGTAGCTGTCGCCGCGCTCCTCGGGCGGCCCCTGGTGCCGGAACGTGCCGTCCCACTGCCGGGCGAGGTCGAAGTACCAGGCACCGAACTCCTGCATCCAGGCGCCGGTCGCGTGCGGCCCCGACCGGGACACGCCCGGCAGGGCCCAGAGCAGGTTGAAGAAGTTGCCGGTGTGGCCGCAGTCGCGCTCCGCACCGTGCGACGCGACGCTCATGTGCGAGAAGAACGTGGCGCCGGCGGCGTCGGCGATCAGGTCGAACAGCACGGCGCCCATCCCGCACTTGCCGTTGTCTTCGTGCGACTCGATCCACGGGTGGTGGTCGCCGTACGGGATCGCACCCTTGCCGATGTAGAAGTGCAGCAGCGCGGTGCTGCGCTCGATCGCGAGGTCGATGGCCGAGTCGCGCACGCCGGCCATGCGCGCGATCACCAGCGCGATCGTCAGCGGCACGCCGGGCGCATTCATCATGCCGTAGCCCGCAAGCCGCCCGTCCGGCTGCGCGAAGCGATGCCCCCAGGAGCCGACCCGGCTCTGCCCATGCGCTGCCTCCAGGGCCAGCCGCCGCAGCCCGGGCATCGCCGACTCGTCGCCGCTGGCCATCGCGTACTCCGCGAGCAGCATGCAGACGTAGCCGTAGTACCAGGTCTGGAAACCATCGCTCTCGAACTGCGCCGCCCAGCGCGCCTCCCGGCGGACGAGCGGTAGATACTCGGACCGACCGCTCGCCAGCAACGCCAGCGCGTTGAGGCAGCGCGGGATGGGATCCGGCCGGTAGGTCGGCTCGGCCATGCGCTGCGCCAGGGCGGCACAACCCCGCTCCAGGATGCGCCGCGACTTCGGGCAGTCGTACGGCGCCGTGGCAGCGTACGAGCCGAGCACCGGCAGTTCGACGACCACCGTCTCGGTCGCACCGGCGCGCCAGCGCAGCAGCGACAGATGCCCCTCACCGGCCTCCGACTCCGCCGCCGTCAAGGCCTGACCGAGTTCCGTCCGCGGGTCGAAGGCGAAGGGCCGCCCGCCGACGCCGAGGATCACATCGCCGACCGCGAGGACGCCGTCGGCCGGCGATCGCGGCGCGACCGCGGTGATCGCGATCTGGCGCGCCACCGACGTGACCAGCTTCTCGCTGTGCATCCAGCCGCGGGCGCCGGTCGCGCCCAGGGTCCAGTCGTGGTCGGCCGCCGCGGGGATCGCACCACCCTGCGTGAGGTCGGGGCCGCCCTGTGGAGCATCGGCAGGGAGCCGCAAGCCGGTCAGGACCGGGATCGTCGTGGCGGCGATGAGGAACGCGCGCAGCCAGGTGGGGGGCATGGGCGACTCATCGTAGTGAATCGGGGCCCGGGTGACCTCTCGACAAGCCCCATCATGCACTCCCGGGTGGTGTCCACCACGGCAGGGGAAGGTCCACCCTCGACTCCGCCTACCCCGTGAGCATCGGCCGCCTGACACCGCCGCACGCGCTGCGGCGTTCTCCCGATACGGACAGCTGCGACCTCGTCCACATTGCGGCCCGCGCACGGAGCGGTGACGTGACCCTCGCTGCAGGTGGCCGCCGCGTGATCTCGAACATCTAGCCCACGAGCCTTGGCAGGTGAAGTCCGCGGCACCGGCCGCAACCGCGTCTCCAGGTCACTCGGTGCCGACTGAGGTGGATGAACGACCCGGGTTGCGCGGCCCTGTGCCGGCGGCCGCGCGCAGCCGCTCCTCGAGCTCGGATGCCTCGAACGGTTTGGTGAGCACACAGGCACCGGATGCCTCCAGCCGCCGCCGTTCGTCTGGCGGCGCACTGCCGCTCATGAAGACGATGCCCAAGTGCGGGCAGGTTTCGAGGATCCGGGCCGCGGCCTCCGGGCCGGACATGCCGGGCATCATCACGTCGACCAGCACAACGTCGATGCTGCTGTCGGCCCGTGCCATGAGCTCGACGGCTTCGGCTCCAGAACCCGCGTCGGTCACTCGATGACCGGCGGCGACGAGCTGGTGACGCAGCGTCTCCCGGACGTCGTCTCGATCCTCGACCAGCAGGATGCGCAGGTCACGCTGCTTGGGTTTGGGCAGCGGGTGACCCGACTTTGCTGTCAAGGCCTCGCGGTGCCGCGGCAGGAGCACCCTGATCGACGTGCCGCGTCCGAGTTCGCTCTGGATCAGCAGCGTCCCTCCCGCCTGGCGGGCGATGCCGTAGCAGGTGGACAGACCGAGGCCTGTGCCGTGGGTCTTGGTGGTGAAGAACGGATCGAGGGCTCGCTCCAGGGTCGCGGGTCCCATGCCGGGACCGTCGTCGCGAACCACCAGCTCGACGAAATCGCCCGGTCCGACCTCCGCCGGAACGTCCTTCGACAGCAGGGTCACGTTGCGAGTCGAGATGGCGACGTTGCCGCCGGCCGGCATCGCCTCGCTGGCGTTGATGCAGGTGTTGAGCAGCAGTTGCTCGACGTGACCGCCAGGTAGGAACACGGGCCACGGTTTCGGGGCCAAGTGGAACGACAATGCGATCCTGACGCCGACGCTCTTCCGCATCAGCAACTGGGCCGATTCGATGCACTTCTCGACGGTCTGCGCGACTGGCTCCAAGTGCTGGCGGCGCGCGAAGATCAGCAGCTGCCGTGTGAGTTGCGATGCGGTGCGCCCCGCTTGCAGAATCGTGGCCAATGCTGCGCCGCGATCGCGGCTGGGATCCTCCGCGCACAGGTCCGCGGTGCCGTTGATGACCGTGAGCAGATTGTTGAAGTCGTGGGCGACGGCGCCGGCAAGCTGGCCGAGACTCTCCATCTTCTGCGACACCTGCAGCTCGCGCTGCAGTTGCTTGCGCGCCGCGAGTTCCTGCTCCAGGTCGGTGTACGCACGCCTGAGTTCAGCGGTCCGCTCACCGACGCGGGCGTCGAGCTCGTCGCGATGACGGCGCAGCTCTTCCTCCATCTTCGTGCGCACGTCGACCTCGGCACGCAGGTCTGCCGTGCGCAGATGTACGAGCTCGGCGAGTTCGCACGCACGCCGCTGCAGCGCACGGGCACGGAAGCGCAGTGTCAGTGCCGCGAGCGACAGCAGAGCCACGAAGATGGCCAACCGGACACTGGCCATCTCGTACAGGTGTGGCGGCACCTCGATGACGACCGAGTCTGACCGATCGCCAGGGTCGGCTCCCGGCGTGCGCGCCCTCACCCCGAACTCGTACCTACCCGCGGGCAATTGCCGGAACGTGACGACGCGCTCGGTGCCAGCATCGAGCCAGTGATCGTCGAGCGGCGCAAGGCGGTACTGGAAGTTCACCGACCTCGGCGCCGTGTAGGCCGGCGCGGAGTAGGCCACGCTGAAATCGCGCACGCCCTCGGGCAGGGTGATCCGCCGCTCGCGGGTCGTGCCCGCGTTGGAACGCACCTCTTCGATGTGTACGTCGACCGGCGTGGGGCCCACGGGGAGTTCGAGCCGGCAATGAGCGATGCCGCGGACGACGGCAAACCAGATGGAACCGTCCTCGGCCACGCAGGCCGACGGCTGATGGCCGCCCTGGGCCTCGATTACCTGTCGGTGCGCCGACGAGTTGAAGGTCGTCCACAGTGGTGCTGCCGACCCGCTGCGGGTCCCGGCGAGTTCATCGAGACCGACGCGCGCGAATCCTCGGTTGGTGGCGACGGCAATGCCGTCGTCCGGAGTCAGCAGCACCGCGGAGACGCAGTTGTCCGGCAGGCCATCGCGCACCGTGAACCACTCTTCGCTGTCCTGGCGCCAGTGACACAGGCCACTACCATAGGTGCCGAACCAGATGCTGCCGTCCGAGACCGGCGCGATGCAGCGCACCTGCAGCGGCAACTCGCCGTGCGGCGTCAACAGCGTCTCGAATCGACCGGCGCGGAGTCGGCAGGCGCCGCGCGTGGTACCGACCACGAGGTCGCCGGCCGCGTCGCGGCGGATGCACAGCACGTCGTCGCCGACCATGCCGTCGCGCGTCGACCAAGTGTCGATCGCCTCGCCGCGCACGCGGAGCAGACCACTCGTTCCTCCTGCCCATACCGCGCCGTCAGCATCCACCCACAACGCGCGCAGGATGTGGATGATCTGCTCGCCCACCGCGGGCATGGCGATGGAGCGGCGGCGCGACCCATCGATGTGCGTGAGCGTCATCCCGCAGCAGGCCCACAGTCCACCGGCCGGATCGGGGGCCAGCGCGCGCACGTAGTCCGGGGAGGCGACCCGCTCCAGGACCGTGTGGTCGGGCGCCAGGCGCAGGATGGCGTCCGCACACCCGACCCAGACTCCGCCGCCCGCGGCAGGCAAGATCGGGCCGATTCCGGTGACGCCGTGGGCTTCTTGTTCCGTGACCTCGAGTTGGGCTGGCGTCACGAAGGCAAGGCCGTCCTCGCCACCGAGCCAGAGGTTGCCGTCGCGATCGACCAGGCTGGCACGCGACGCGGCGACCTCGACGTCCGCGACCGTCAGCCAACGATCGAATCGCGGGTCTCTGCGCATCGGGCGGCCAAGCGAGTCGGTCCACAACGTGCCGTCGGCGGCGACGACCAGCATCGAGCCGGGTCCGGAGAGCGGCTCCAGCGGCGAGAACATCGTCGCCTCCGGAGCCAGCCGCGCGACGCCCGGGCCGGTCCGCAACCACACGTTGCCCGCAGAGTCGACGTCGGCATCGATGCCGCATGCCGGGTTGCCGTCGACCATGGGCACCGCCGACCATGCGCCGCCGCGGTGACGAAACAAGCCGACGTCGGTGAGGGCGACGAGCCCCGATCGATCCGTCCCGCACAGGTGGCGGACTGCTGCAGGTGGTGGCGACGCGTCGCGCACGAACGAAGTCCGATCGGTCGACGACCACCACACCTCGTCCAAGCCAGCGACCACGATGCGCCCGTCGGGCAAGCGGTGGATCGAAGTGATTTCGTGGCCGGGGAGCGGGCGGTCGACGGCGTCTCCGTGTACGTGCAGGAGACCAGCGTCCTCGCTGCCGATCCAGAGGTCGCCGCTCGGCTCGGACAGGAGGGACCGCACCCGGTTCGGCATCGGCAAGTCCGCTGACGTCGGATCGAACACGAGGAAGCGCAGGCCGTCGAACCGGACGAGCCCGCCGAATGTCCCGATCCACAAGTAGCCCCTGGCATCCTGTACGATCGCGTTGACCGTGATCTGTGGCAATCCGTTGGCATTCGTCCAGCGCCGGATCTCGTAAGGACGCTGGGACACGACGAACGCGGGCGTAGCCAAGAAGGTCGCGAGGCAGCAGGTGCGGGCGGCATTCACCATCGGCCGCGCATTGTGCCGCGGTCGCCGACGCGGCGCGATTCTGGGGCGGCTCGCACGTTGCTTGTAACACGGGGTGGACGGGCGGAAGCTGGGCGCGAGCGGGCCGATCACCATGCGCCGTGGGCTATTCAGACGGCCTCACTCGGGTGGCAATTCGCATCGACGCACACCGTGAATCCGCGCGCGGCGCGAGCCTTCGCGGCAGTTGCAGCCTAGAACGTGCCGGCGACGAACTGCAGCGCGTTCGTCGCCGTGACCGCGAGGATGGCGAACGAGGCGTCGACCTCGAACGCCACCATCTGCTGGTAGAACGCGACGCCGATCAGCAGCGGCGTGTCGGGCAGCGCAATGAGCGAGTCGACCACGCCGGTCGACGTCAGGTGCACCTGCTGGATCAGCGGATCGACGTGCAGCAGGCATCCTGGCAACGCCCGCGCGAGCACGGCATCGAGCGGGAAGCCAGGCACGATCGGTGCGAAGCCGGTCGCCGCCAGGATGATCGCGTTGGCGGGCAAGCCGGTGCCGCGGGTGTGCAACGTGCTTTCGACCCAGGGCAGGGTCGCCGCCGTCAGCAGGTTGGCGCCACCGCTGCTCGCGCAACCGGCAGCGTGCACGGTCACCGAGGCCGGGCACGTCGTGGTGAGGCGCGCCAGATGGAACGACAGCAGGCCACCCGCTGCAGTGAAGTTGCCGCCGACGGCGAGGTCGCCGTCCGGCTGCATCACGATCGCGGCGACGGGGCCGTTGACGCCGGCACCGAAGGCGGACCACGACGCGCCGTTCCAACGCGCGATCCGGTTCGCGGCGCCGCCGCCCGCGGTCGTGAACGAACCGCCGACGACGAGATCGCCGTCGGGCAGCTCCGCCAGCGCCGTGACGGAGCCATCCAGGCCCGAGCCGAACGGCGACCACGACACGCCATTCCAGCGCGCGATCCGGTTGGCGGCTGTTCCGCCGGCGCTCGTGAAGTCGCCACCGACGACGAGGTCGCCGTTCGCCAGCGTCCGCATGGCGAGCGCACGGCCGCCGAGGCCGGAGCCGAGCGCCGACCACGACGAACCGTCCCACTGCGCGATCCGGTTCGCGGCGATGCCGCCGGCGCTGGTGAAGTTGCCACCGACGACGAGGTCGCCGTTCGCCAGCGTCGCCATGGCGAACGCGCTGCCGTTCAGGCCGGACCCAAGCGGCGACCACGACGACCCGTTCCAGCGCGCGATCCGGTTCACGGCGACGCCGCCTGCAACGGTGAAGTCGCCACCGGCCACGACGTCACCGTTGGGCAACCCGGCCACCGCCCGCACGGCCGCGTCCATGCCGGTGCCGAACCTCGACCAGGAGACACCGTCCCACCGGGCGATGCGCTGCGCGTCGACGGGTTCCGCGAACGGGAAGTCACCTGCGACGACGAGGTCGCCGTTCGGCAGGACCGCGGTGGCGTACGTCGGGCCAAGGGGCCGGAAGCCGAGCCAGCGCCAAGACGACCCATCCCAGCGACTGACCCACAGACCGCCGCCGCCGCCGCCGGCAACGACCTCGCCGTTCGCCAGCGTCGTCATGGCGCCGACCACCCCGGCGACGCCGCTGCCCAGGGTCGACCAGCCCGAACCATCCCAGCGCGCGACGTTGCCGGCACTGAGGTCGCCGCCGGCCACGAGCTCACCGTTCGGCAGCGGGGTCAGACACCAGCAGGTCCCGAACAAGCCATCGCCCAGCGGCGACCACGACACGCCGTCCCAGCGCGCGATCTTGCGCGCGGCGACGCCACCGATCGACGTGAAGTAGCCGCCTGCGACCAGATCGCCGTTCGGCATCACCGCGAAGGTCCACGGGTAGAGATTCGGTGAGCCCAGCGGCACCCACGACGTGCCGTCCCACAGCGCCGCATGGGTGGTCGGGTTGAGGAACTGGTAGAAGTTGCCGCCGACCGCGAGCTTGCCGTTCGGCAGGGCCGCCATGGCCGCCACCGTCGAGGAGGTGCCGTAGGCGCTGCTGAAACCCATGCTCGACCAGGCGACACCGTCCCACCGGGCCACCTTGTGCGCCGGCACCCCATCGGCCGTCTCGAACCCGCCGCCGGCGGCGAGGTCGCCGTTCGACAGCACGGCGAGCGAGGTGACCGTGTCGTTCATGCCCGACCCCATGGCCGACCACGTCGAACCGTTCCACCGGGCGGTCCGGTTGGCCGTCACACCACCCACGGTCGTGAACTCGCCGCCAGCGACGAGGTCGCCGTTCGGCAGGATGGCCAGGGCGTTGACGGCGAAGTTGAACGCGGAGCCGAGCGGCGTCCACGTCGTACCGTCCCATCGCGCGACGCGGGGCACCATGACGCCAAGCTCCCGGAAGGAGTACGCCGCAACGAGATCGTTGTTCGGCAGCACCGTGAGGGCGGTGATGCCGCCGGCGTCACCGCCGGGATTGAGTCCCGAGCCCACGGCCGACCACGTGCCACTGATCGAATTCCAGGCCGCGATGCCCTCGACTGCCACGCCGGCCGCCAGACGGAAGGTGCCACCAACCACGACCAGGGCCGGCGCCGGGCCGGCGCCATCCGGATCCCACAGGGTCGTGGCGCGCACCGGCTGGTCGGTTCCGGCGATGCCGCTGCCCGGCAGCCACGGCGTCGCACACTGCGCCTGCAATCGACAGGGCAGCATGAGTCCGACCAAGACGACGCACGGCACCAGAGACATCGAGAGACGACGTAGTTCGAGCATGGTTTCCCTGCGGCACGGTGTCGACCGCGCCGGGAACGATACCGTTCTCCGGGCGTCAGCCTCTGGCCAACCTCGGCCGGCACCGAGTCGACGGCGTGGCCGAACGTATCGGCCGAGGCGGCGCGCAGCGCGCGCGTCCTGCACCGGCACGTACCGCTCCATCGCACCGAGCAGTTCGGCGAAGTTGGCTACCGATTCGCGGTGGATCGACCCGACGCGCTCGCGCTCGTCCGCCACCACGGCCCCGCGCTTCGAGGTTCTGTCTCCCCTCATGAGTGCGATGTCGTAGCGGGGAGAGAGTCGGGACGGCGCTCGTTGGTGAATGCGCCGAGGCGGCGGGGGCGAGTTGGCTGGGCAGGCGCCCGCGGTTTGCACGTCAGATCGACTCGACGCCGAGGGCGACCAGGTACTCGTACGTGCCGTCGTAGAACTCGGGCAGGCGCGTCGGGTCCGCGATATCGCCCGGTGGAACGAAGATCACCATGCCCTGCCGAGCGCGGGTGAGCAGTACGCGGTACGCGTTCACGAGGTGGCGCTGGTGGTCGAGGTTCTTGACGTGCTTCCACCGGCTGCCGTGGAACTTGCGGTGCAGCCATTGCGACGCCGAACACCGCAAGTCTGCGTCCCACGTCACACACGTCCAATCGAGCTCGAGCCCCTGCACTTGGAACTCGGTTGCCGCGTCCTCCAGGTAGAACGACGATCGTGTGTCGTCGCGTTCGTTCAAGAACCACTGCACCGGATCGACCTTCGTGCGCACGTCGATCGCGAGCGGCTTCAGCCTACCGCACGATCTCGAGCGCCAGCGCGTTGCTGCCGTACACATCCGACCCGGCGGCGAAGAAGTGCTGGAAGTAGAAGACCAGGCCGGGCGGGAGGCCTATCGGCAGCGGGATGTCGATCGGCGTCGTGGGCGCCTGGGCGCTCCACAAGATCTCGATGAAGGGCACCATGGTGAAGCCCGGGAGCTGGGCGTAGACGCCCTGGGTGGAGATCACCAGCGCGCGCCAGGCGTGCACCGGGTTGTTCGTGCTCGACAACTGCAGCCGGTCGACGCCGGGGGCGTAGCCCGTGAACGTCAACACCGGGGGCGTGCGGCCGGCGGGCGCGGACGCGAAGCCGAGATCGGTGACGAAGTGCACGTCCTCGAACACCGGCAGGTTGGTCGCGTTGCCGCGCATGCAGCGCGCGATCTGGTCGTGGTAGTCGAAGCGGATGTTGCGCAGGAAGCCCGGCGAGCAGTTCTGGCAGTACGACATCAGGGTGCCGCGACCGAAGCCCATCGGCGCGCAGTCCGGTGGACCGTTGCCGGGATCCTGCGCGCAGTCGTCGACCGCCACCAGGTTGCCATTCGACAGGTAGCGCAGCGCGTGCGTGTGAGGCGCGCCGAAGTTGTGCCCGATCTCGTGGCCCGCGCCGTAGATCTGGAAGTACGGCGACAGCGGCCGTTCCCACACGATCACGCCGTTCTGGACGATGTTCTGGTTGTCGAAGTTGAGCGCGCCCATGCCCGACGACAACGAGAACGCCTCCTGGCCGCTGCCGATCCGGCCGACACCGACCGCGCACCCCATCTCCGCGCCGCTCATCAGGTGATGGATGTCGGCAGCCACCGGCGCGTTGCCGCGCCCGGGGCCGAGGTTGAAGCGCGCGCCGTACGCGATCCAGTCGCTGCGCCCCCATTCGTGCTGGAACTCGTAGATCACCTCGAGACAGCAGGGTGCGGTGGTCTGGCCGGTGGCGATGTCCTGTTTGCGCCACGGGTCGTTCACGGTCGAGTGGATGCCCAGGTAGTTCAGCACGATCACGGTGCGGGCATCGATGCGGAGCTGCTGCGCCACGGCGCCGATCACGAAGCGCGCGTACACCTCGGCGGCGGCGACGTCGCCGAAGCGCTGGAAGAACTGGTAGTCGGTCTCGACCGCCAGCGTGCAGCGGCGCAGCCGGTCGATGGGGTTCTCCGGACACGCCGACGCCCACTGCGCCGGGTTGAGGCCCGCCAGGCACGCGGTGTAGTTGGGCGGGAGGTCCGGCGGCTCGTCGATGACGTCGGCGCACAGCGAGCCGGCGATGCGGTTCTTGTCGACGTCGTCGACGAGCAGCGTGTTGAAGCTGGTCCAGCGCCCACCCTGCGGGAAACTCGCGATCTGGAACAGCTTCTGGTCGGTGCGCAGAAACCCCCACACCCCGACCGCGGAGAAGGTGATGCACACCTGCGACCCGGGGACGCCGGCGATGCCGCCCGACCACGACGTCATCGGTGACGGGCGCGGGTTGGTGGGCGCGTGCGGCGGCGAGCTGTTGAGCGAGATCGTGTCGGGTACGACGTCGTCGATCCGCGTGAGCTCGAGGTCCACCAGGCGATCGCCCGGGAGCTGCAGGCTCTGCAGGCGCACGCAGCGGTATCCCCTGAGCGCATCGATGCGCGCCCGATCCGCGCCGTCGGGCGTGAAGCAGTGCGCGAGCCGGTTGGGATGCACGATCACCTGCTGCATCGGGAACGGCATGCGCTGGTGCGCGCCGGGCGGACAGGTCGGCTCGGGCGGAGCCTGCGGGGGGAGGCTCGCCGTGGTCGCGAGCAAGAGAGTCAGGGCCGGGAGCATGGGTTCTCCGAGGTGTCGGGCGTGGCGGGAGAAAGCGTAGCCGCTCCCCAGGCGTCGGCCCCCCATCGCAGCCTGCGGCCGCACCCAAGGTGCGAGTCGGCGCTGCGCGCCGACCAGAGAGGGCCGCAGGCCGCTCTATTGCCTGGGGCTTCCAGTGCTGCTCGGGCGTGGCGAATCCGGCAGCGTCACGAAGCGCACGCCCTGCAGATTCCGCGCGCGCCGCGAGGACTCGCAGCACTTGCAGCCCATCGCAGCCTGCGGCCGCACCCAAGGTGCGAGTCGGCGCTGCGCGCCGACCAGAGAGGGCCGCAGGCCGCTCTATTGCCCGGGGCTTCCAGTGCTGCTCGGGCGTCGCGAATCCGGCACCGTCACGAATCGCACGCCCTGCAGATTCCGCGCGCGCCGCGAGGACTCGCAGCACTTGCAGCCCATGGCCATGCCGACCCTCTGGACGGGGGCGACCAACCCGAGGGGCGACCAACCCGAGAGGGTTGGCGGCCAGGTCGGCGACGAAGGCCTGATGGAAGATGTTCTTGCCGACCATCGATGCGAGGTTGGGACCCGGTAGGCGAGCGTCGCATTGCCGGTGGCATCGGTCACCAGCGGCAGTGCGAACTGCGGGTCGATCCACAGCGAGCAGCGTGTCATGCCGAGCGACGACAGGTCGAGCGACAGGGGCGCGTTCAGGCCGCCAATCTGCACGTGCGTTGGCCGGAACCGTCGATCGTGGCGAGGTCGATCGCCGACATGAGCCCCGGGTTCAGCCAGGGCAAACTGCTTGGGAGACGCGTTTGGTTGCGCGGCGGCGCTGCCAGAGCCTGGCGACGGAGCTCGCAGCGCACCGGGGCGTCGCGCGCGCCCGTCACTCGGGCTCGACCACGCGGTAGGCGAGGCCGACTGCATTCAGGGACGGCCGCGGCGTCCGCGCGCCCGCGAGATCGGCCTCGAGCACGATGCGGAAGTTGAGGTAGCGCGGCAGCAGACCCGTGCCCGGGGTTCGCAGTTCGTCGATGTGCTCGACGTCGGCGTAGGGAGTCAAACCCTCGGCCGCGACGCGGACCGGCGCTTGCGCGTAGCGATAGGCTTCGCACGCGTAGGAGGGATTGAGCAGGTTGAAGCGCGCCGGCTGGCCGTTGCGCGCGGTGGCGCGGTCGTTGGCGAGGCGATTCCACGGGCGCTCGGCGTTGGCGATCGACTCGGCGCCGCGCAGCTCGAGGACGGTCTTGGTGCCGGCCGGCTGCTGCTCGAGCGGCGGATCCATGACCGCCACCAGGTCGACGATGCGACGCGTGCCCGGCGCCGCCAGGTCGGGCACGCCGGCGGGTGTGGCCAGCCCGGGCCAGTCGACGGTGAGGTCTTCGCGGGCGAGGTCGTGCTGGTTGGGGCGCAGGGTGTCGAAGAAGCCGAAGGTGACCATCGACACGCGCCGGACGAAGTCGGCCTGGGCCCAATACAGGTGATCGTTCTCGCCGCCGACAGGCTCGAGCCCGGTGGTGGTGTCGTTGGCGCTGATGTCGAAGATGGTCGAGCCGCGCGCCCGCATCTCCTGGGTCGGATCCACGAAGTGGTCGACGCCGTTGCGATCGGCGAAGCCGCCGCTGAACACCGTGAAGGTCGGATAGGGCAGGTCGCGGCAGTCGGGAAGCGCGCCGGCGCGCTGCTTCGCCCAGTGGGGAACGGGCGACCCGCCCGGTGGCGGCACGCGCCCGCGGTTGAAGTAGCCCCAGTACCGTGACTGGTGCAGGTTGATGCCGACGAAGCCGATCTGCATGCGGTTGCTGCCCCGCACCGGCCCGTTGCTGTTGCGGTCGTCCGGCCAGAAGCTCCACTCGACGAGCAGTGGCAGCGCGATGGGGTCGAGGTCGTGGCGTCGGTCGCCGAGGAAGTCGCCAGGGTCGGTCACGACGTAGCCGGCCGCGGTCGGGATCGGCTGCGGCGGCAGGCGTCCGATGGGGAACTCGTCCTGCTCCCAGGGCGAAGACACGCTCTTGGTGGTGTCCTGCGGCGGGATCGTCTGCGCCGAGGGGTCGTCGGCGCCGCCGAGACCGAGCGGCCGCGACGACGCCCGATCCCAGGACACCAGACGCGAGTCGCGCCAGGTGAAGGTGCGCTCGAACTTGACGCTGGGCGCGAGCACCGTGCCAGCATCGCTGCGGAACGCCTCCTGCGGGTCGATGGTGTAGGTTGCGTCGCGCGCCACCTCGACCATCACCTTGGCCAGCGGGTTGTCGTCGAACACGGGCGAGAGGCCGGAGAACAGGCTGGAGCACTCGAGGTCGCAGCTGCCGCCGCTGCCGGCGACGCGCAGGTCGGGGCGCTTGCGCGCGTGTCCCAGACGCAGCGTGCAGCGGTCGAACACGTCGAACAGCACCGGCCCGCCGCGCCACGGGGCCCAGTGCAACTGCTCGACGTCGACCAGCATGCCGTCGGGATCGTGGTAGCCGAGGCCGAAGTCGTCCTCGCGGTAGGTGGTCATCTCGCGGCTGCCGCGTGGATTCTGCGGCCCGAGTACGCCGCCGTAGTAGTAGGGCGGCGGGGTCGGCGGGAACGGGTTCGGCAGGCTCGGCGACTGCTGCAGCATGGTGGTCGTCGTGTAGAGCGGACCCCACGCGACGTGCGACGCCGAGCGCGGCACGGCCGGGTCGCCGGGGTCGAAGCACTCGCCATGGAGACCGCGCTGGATGGTCTGCAGGTGGGCGTGCTCGGCCGCCTTGCGCATGCGGGTGACCGGAGCCGCGAACAGGCTGCCGTCGCGCAGCTCGAACTGGCCGAAGAAGTCGGGCGAACCCGGCTTGGTGCCGTCCTCGTCCGAGCTGGCGAAGCGGACGACTCGGCTGCCCACCAGGTTCGGTGGCGCGTCCGGGTCGAGCTCGTAGGCCATCGAGAAGCTGCGTGCGCGGTCGGCTTCGGGACGCTCGTCGTAGAGGGTCAGGGCGTTGCCGGCGACGTCGGTGAGGCTGCTCTGTCCGAGCAAGACGTGCAGCCAGTAGCGCTCGCGCTCGCTGCCGAGGTGCGTGTGCCCGAGAGCGGGTTCCAGGCGCAGGGTGGTGCGCGCGTCGTCGGCGGTGATCGTCGAGACCAGCATCGACAGCGCGGCGACCTTCGCATCCTGCAGCAGGTCGGCGGCGTCGGCGGAGGAGCCGCCACCGGATGCCCTACCGGGCAGCAGCGCGTTGGTGAGGACGACGTTGTCGGTGCTGGCGACCGTGGTCAGGTCGACCGGCTCGCTGAGGTGCAACCGCAGCGCCGCGTGTGGATCGATCCGGGTGCCCGGCGGGGCGTCGACCGGCGGCGGGTCGAACGTCACGAAGCGGGCGCGCCGCGCGGCGTCGCTCACCGACGCCTGGCCGTTGCGGTACGGCACGTTCTCGTAGTAGTGCACGCGCACGGCACAGTCGGCCCCGCGCCCCTGCGGGTCGCCGACGAAGGACGCGGTGATCCCGTCCGCGGTCGTCGTGGAGAGCGCGGCGACGCGCACGCGCACGCTGTCCGCATCGCCGCCGTCGCTGTCGTCGGCGGCCAGGCCGAGTTCCGGGTGGCGGTCCCACGGGCCCTCGTTGGCGACGTCGAGGACCATGAGCACCTCGGCGTGGACGAGGACCGGACCGTCGCGGGTCTGCACGGTCTGGCTGACGATGTCGCCGCAGCGCAGCGGCACGATCGTGGGCGTCTCGTGCGGCCCCATCGGCAGGAGCGTGCCGAGAGGGTCGAGGGGGCCGTCGACGAACGGGATGCGCCCGCGCACCGCCACGCGGGCGCCGCGCTTGTCGAGCGTGAGCACGCGTTGGTCGGCGTCGACATGGCTGATCCCCATCAACACGTCGGCCACCAGCATCGGTGCCTCGGCATCGCTCAGGTGGCCGTGCCCGCGGTCCGCGGCGTTGGCGGCGCGGAAGTCACGAATCACCGCGGCGCGGCCCTCGCGGTCGTGGCCGTTCTGGGCTTCGTTGCGGTCGGGGCGGACACCGAGCGAACCGCCGGGGAGCTTCAGCGGCAGCGCGATCCGGACGTTGGCGGCGTGGTCGTCGGTGCTCGGAGGCAAGCCGTCGGCGTGGCGCGAGCCGACCCCGGCCTCGCCCGCGCTGGGGCTCGGATCCAGGACGATGCAGTCGCCGCGCACGAGAGTGCGGACGGGCAGCGGGCGCAGCGCCCGCGCTGTGGGAGCGACCTGTGGATCGTCGACGATCTCGAGGAGCTGCACGGCGGCTGGGTTGGCGGCCAGGCCGGCGTCGTCGACGGGGAGCGCCGCCGTGAAGCGCAGCACGATGGCAGCCTGGCGTGGCACCACCGGCATCGGCTGCGTCGCCGGGTTCTGGCCGGCGTGCGCGGCGGCCACCGGAACCAGTCCGTCTCGCGCCCGCTGCAAAGCCGCCGCGAACCGTGCTCGCTCGTCGGGATGCTGATCGTCCCACAGGATCAGGAGTCGATCGTGTGCAGCGCTGCCGTCGTGGGGGGGCACCGCGAAGTCTGCGTACGGGTTCTCGAATCCCGTCGCGCTGAACAGCGACGACGTCTCCAGCTCGGGGTCGATCGGCACGTCGCGCGCCACCAAGGTCGGAACCCGGTGCAGGACGTCGCGGCGGTCGGAGCGCCCAGGGTCCTGGCGCCGCCACGCGAGCACGTCGACCAGCCGTCCGTACGCGACGGCGTCCAGGCGCAGTTCGGCCCCGGCCGGGTCGGGCGCCGGCCGGCGCGTGCGGCCGGCGCAGGCCACGAGGGTCAGGATGAGGCAGGGTAGGCTCGCGCCGACGAAGGCGCGACGCGAACGGAGGATCGACGCCGTGGAACAGAGCATCGCGAGTGCATGTGTCAGCCGTGTTGGGGGGCATGCACCGGCCCGGGTTCTAGTCGCGCTGGCTGCGTGCGTTTCAGGTCGAGGCGCGGATCACCGTTCGTCCGCGCCCGGCCCGACTGGGCCAGGTCTTCGCTCGATCGCCAACGCGCGCCGGATCTCGTCGAGGTCGAGGCGCTGCGTCGCAGCCCGGCCGATGCCGGTGGGCAGCACGAAGTCGATCCCCTCCGGCCCGGCCTTCTTGTCTCGGCGCACGAACTCGAGCATGCGTGCGTCGTCGGGCCACGTCTCGGCGACGAAGCCGTACCGGGTCAGTAGGGCGCGCGCGCGCGTCGCCTCCGCAGCGGCGAGGGTGCCGCGGCGCTCGGCCAGGTCGAGCGCGAAGTGCAGGCCCTGGGCCACGGCGAGGCCGTGCGGCAGGGTGAACCCCGACCGAGCCTCGAGCGCATGCCCCAGCGTGTGTCCCAGGTTCAGCAGGCGGCGTGGGCCGCGCTCGTGGAAGTCGCCCTCGACGACCCGGATCTTGGCCGTGAGCGCCAGATGCACGACCTGGCGCAGCACCGACGGTTCGCGCGCGAGCACGGCCGGCGCGTGCTCCTCCAGCACGGCGAACAGCTCCGCCGACAGCCCGATCGCCGTCTTCAACACCTCGCCGAGGCCGGAGCTGTACTCGCGTTCGGGCAGGGTCGCCAGGAAGGCGAAATCGACCAGCACCACGCGCGGCGGGTGGAACGCTCCCACCAGGTTCTTGCCTTCCGGCAGGTCGATTGCGGTCTTGCCGCCGACGCTGCTGTCGACCATGGCCAGCAGGGTGGTGGGCACGAGCACGTGGTCGATGCCGCGGCAGTAGAGCGCCGCTGCCAGGCCGCCGAGGTCGCCGAGGCTGCCGCCGCCGACGACGAGCAGGACTCCGGCGCGGCCGAGGTCGGCGTGCGCGAGCGCACGCAGCACCTGTTCCAGGTGGCCGAACCGCTTGGCTTCCTCGCCGCCGGCAAGCAGCAGGCGCGGCTGGCAGGCAGCCGTGCGCGCGGCGTGGCGGGCCGCGACCGCGGCGTCCAGGAGGGCGAAGCGAGCCCGCGGCTCCACGGTTGCCGCCAGCTCGGTCGGCCACCCTTGGCGCAGGTCGACATCGAGCCAGACGTCGGTGACCGGCACGCCGGGGGGCGTGCAGCGCAGACGGATCACGTCGTGCTGGCCGGCGTTGGCAGACCGCGCCGCCGCCGCCGGCGCTGCAGCAGGCTCTGTTCGTGCGTGCGCGTGTCCCGCCGGTCGAGACGGGCCAGGACGAAGAAGATCAAGACCAGCGCTCCCGCCACGCCGAGGATGAAGACGCCGATGCGCTGGCTCGCGGCCAAGGGGTTGAAGTCGACGCGCTCGAGGTCGGCGGCCACGAACAGGGGGCAGAAGTGGGGTTGGCCGTCGCCGCCCTCCACGACGTAGCGCTTGAAGAAGTAGCCGACGCACCGCGCCGTGTCGGCGCGGCTCCATTCGCCGACGTGCTTGGGCAGCCAGACCGCGAACGGTCGCTGCGCGAACCCGCGCGAGTAGAGCCACACCTCCGACCAGTTCTCCAGCCCGAGCGGGTTGGCGCGTGCCTCGACGACGTGGGCGCGTTGGAAGATGCCCGCCAGCCGGTACGGCGTGCCGCGCTCGACCTCGCCGCGGTAGATCGCCGACCATTGGTCCTTCTTGTCGAAGGCGGGGAGCGCTGCCGTTTCCTCCGGCGTGCGCACGGTCTCGCGGTGCATGGCGTAGCTCGCCAGGTGGAACAGCGGCACGTCCTGGGCGAACGGCAGGCGCACGCTCGCTTGCTGCACGTCGACGTCGACCCCGTCCTGCCGCACGCCGTCCTTGATCTTGGCGAGCACCGCGGGGTCGAGCGTCTCGACCGCCTTCCAGTCCGGGTAGGCCGGCAGCAGCTCGGGGCCGACCAGGACGGGCGCGAGGTCGAGCTGGACCGGGAAGTGCGCGTCGCGCAGCTTCAGGAAGAACCCCTCCACCCGCACCCAGGAGCCCACCGTGATGTCCTCCGGCGGCGGCACCGAGAAGTAGAACTGCACGCGTTCGCCCTCGGCGGTCTTGATGCGCGCCTCGTAGGTGCGGTAGCCGTGGACCGGGTGGCCGTCGCGTCCCTTGTCCAGCGCCTCGACCTCGCCCTTGTACCAGAGGTAGCGTCCACGGTTGGCGTCGGGGTTCGCGCGCAGCACGTCGAACGAGACCGGCTCGAGCGGCATCCCCAGTGCCTTCGCCACCGCCGGCACCACCATCAGACTCTTCTCCAGCAGGTGTGCCAGCGGCTCCGGCTCGACGGTCAGGCGCTCGTTGCGGGTGGCGTCCTTGGCCTGGGCCAGGATCTCGCGGTCGAGCGTGGGGATCGGTGTCTTCTCGGTGATGACCGGCGAGACGTCGGGAGCGCCGCCACCCGGTTGGTAGAAGAAGACCACGTAGCAGAAGGCGGCCAGAAGCACGCCCAGGAACACGATCCGGGTGCGCTCGCTGACCGCGAACGGCCGGCCGCCGCGGGTCATTCGGGCGAGATCGTCCATGGCGACAGGATAACGAGGCAGGGGTCGCGTCGGTTCGGTCGCAACGCCGGCCGGCCGCCGGCTTCCCGGTTCGGCGTGGCTGGGCCGCCCTTGCGACCGCGAGCCCTTCGGGCCCAGGGAGGAGCGAGCGCCGGCTTCTCGGCGCCTACTTCTTGCCCGCCGGCTCCGCCTTCTTGGCCGCGCTGGCCGCGACCTTGAAGGCGATGTCGGCCGCCAGCGGACCGAAGCGAATGTTGAGGTTCCCGGCCTTGCCCTCGGGCCCTGCCACCGGCGTGATGGTCAGCCGGCTGACCGGGTGCTTGTCGTCGCGCTCGGTGTTCATCGTCGCGACGCAGACCTCTTGTCCCTTGCCGTTCATGACGACCATCTGCCACACCAGGTCCTCGTCGATGCGGAACGTGAACTTGTAGGTTCCGGCGACGAGCGGGTTGCCTGCCAGCTCGATGTCCTTGCTCAGCTCGAGCGATCCGGCCAACTTGCCGGTGACGTACTGTTCGTTGTAGAACTTGCGAGCGCGCGCGCCGTTGTCGCCCTTCGCGTACAGCTGGTGCAGCCAGTTGCCGCCGGCCGTGGTGAACGACGCGTAGGACACGGTGACCTTGGTGTCCTTGTCGAACGCCAGCGCATTGGTCGCGGTGGGGGCGTTGTCGTTGGAGTTCTGCGCGGAGATCGACGCGGCCAAGGCGGCGGCGAAGACGAGCTTGACGAGGGGTTTCATCTGGTTGACGTGGCGGAGGAAGGAGGAGCTGGCCCGACAAAGGAGGCCGACTCGCAGCGGTCGCAGTCCGGGCTCACTCCGGCTTCTCGAACAGACCGCCGAGGTGGAAGTTGGCGATGTCGGAGCGGTCGACGATGGCGGCGGCGGCGACGCCGAGGGTCACGGCGATCACCTCCGAGATCTCCTCGGCGCTGGCCCCCTCCTTCTTGGCTTTCTTGAGGTGCCCTTCGAGGCACCCCTTGCATCCGAGCGCGAGCGCTGCGGCGATGGCGATGTACTCCTTCGTCTTCAAGTCGAGCTTCGTCTTGCCGTACGTCGCCTTGTAGAACTTGAAGTACAGCTCCTTGAGGTCCGGCGTGAGCAGCGCGTAGCTGCGCATGGCCGAGCTCGGCAGGCGGCCGTCGCCGACGATCGCGGCGTCGGACTCGACGTTGGCGTCGGAGGCGCTGGCGCGGGCAGGGTGGGATCCGGTCCGGTCGGGGCCGGAGACGGGAATGTTCTCATCCGAGGAGTTGCCAGCCGACATCTTCATGCAGGGTGCTGTGGACGGAGACGGAGCGGGACTGTCGGGCCGAAGGCTAACGAGGGCGCGCAGGACCGCGGCAGGGGATTCTGTCCGAACTTGCCTGTGCAGGCCGTGCTCCGGTCGACGCTGATCCGCAGGTTCGTCGCGCGAGTTCCGTCGGTTTCGATGTCACCGAAACTGCGGCGGCGACGCTGGGACGTCCGCGGGGG
Source organism: Planctomycetota bacterium (assembly GCA_041398565.1). Classification (GTDB taxonomy): domain Bacteria; phylum Planctomycetota; class UBA1135; order UBA1135; family UBA2386; genus DATGPD01. The sequence goes on from JAWKUN010000003.1 coordinate 831,300, forward strand.
GTGTCAGCCGCGCAGGCGGAGCTGGAGCTTCACCAGGATCTCGCGGTCGGCTGCTACCTCGATCGCCTGGAAGGCACGCTCGAAGGGAAGCCAGGCGCAGTCGCCCACCATGGGGCCGGGCACCACGGCCGGCGCCGGGCAGTCGGGTGCACCAGCCTGGTAGCCGAACGGCCATTCGACGATCCCGACGTCGCCGAAGAGCTCCTTGCTCGGCGTCGACAGGTCGAGCAGGTGCAGCGGCTGCGACAGGCCGGTCTCCAGCTTGACCTCGCGGATCACCGCGTCGCGAAGGTGGTCGTCGACGCCGAGCGGTCCCACCACGGGGCCCGGGGGCCACTCCGAGCGCGGCTTCCTGCGCACCACCAAGTAGTCGATCTCCGCCGCGTTCACGCGGAAGACGAACACCCTGACGTTGTGCTCCAGAGCGAACATGGCTTCGGACGCCTCTATCGTCGTGGATCCATCCGGGTTGTGGGGCAGCGCCAGTTTTTTCTCGAACCGACCGGCGGCCGCCGTCCCTGCGGCAGGTGTCCTCGCCTCGCTCGCGGCGCTGGCATCGGGGCATTCGCCAACCGTGCCGACGCCGCGGCCAGAGCGCGCCAGCGCACGTCCCACCGCTTCCCCGCCTCGGCGGCCCCTCTCCGGATGCCGCCGTCGATCGTCCAGCTAGCGCTGCTTGCCGCGATCCCCGCTCTCGCCCTTGCTCTCGCCCTTGCTGTTTCCCTCTTTGCTGTCCTCGCCGCCGAGGAGGCCGCGCAACGCGCTCTGGCCCCCGGCTCGAGCGAACTGCTGCGCCACGAAAGCCAGCGACTCGTGCAGCGCGCTCGCCGCCAGACCGTCGCCCCACGAGTGGCCACCGCCGTCGATCTTGCGCCACGTATGTGGCACGTGGCGCGCCTCCAGCGACTCGTGCAGGAGTTCGTTGGTGAGGTGGAACTCGTAGCGGTCCTTGGTGCCGGCATCGAAGTAGATCGCCAGCTCGCGCAGCCGCTCCTCAGGCAGCTCCTCGGCCAGCGCCAGCGGGTTGCTCGCCTTCCACAGCTCGGGGTCGACGGGGTCGCCGAAGGTCTCCTTCAGCATCGGTGCCACCCACTGGCTGGTCATGACTTTCTTGAAGCGATCGGACAGCTTGTCCAGATCGGCGGGGAACAGCGCTGCCGAGTGTGTCGCCACCGTGCCGAACAGCTCGGGATGTTTGAAGGCGATGCGCATGGCGGCCATGCCGCCCATGCTCACGCCCATGAGCGCGCGCTTGCCCCGATCGGCTTCGACACGGTAGGTGGCGTCGACGTGCTGCAGCAGGTCTTGCTCGATGAGGTCCTCGCCGCGGCCGCCGTCCTTGCCGTTGATGTAGAACGTGTTGCGACCCGGTGACGGGCACACGAGCACCAGCTCGGGCACGTCGCCGGAGCCGATCATGTCGTCGAGCGCCTGGCTACCACCGCGTTCGTGGAAGCGCATGTGGTCCTCCCACATCCCGTGCAGCCAGATCACCAGAGGGTACTTCTTGTCCTTGTTCTCCTCTGCCGCGTAGCCGTTGGGCAGGTAGATGCCGTACGGCACCTTGCGCCCCATGGCGGCGCTGTCGAATTCGTGCGTGGTGTAGGAGCCGTGCACCAGCTTGGGCGGCGGCACGTTGCCTCGCCGCCGTTGGCCGGGGCTCGCGCAGGCGAGGCCGAACGCGACGAGACCGAGGGAGAAGAGCTGCTGGGTCCGCATGTCTGCCAGACTCTATCCCTGGCGGCGGCGGGTGGCAGGGTATGGCGAGGAATGCCCGGCGTGCGGTTGCCGCTGCCTCGCCACCGCTACGCTTGCGTCCACACCTGCCGTGACTGCTGCCGACCCGAGTCGACCGGCGGCCGAGCGCATCCTGGCTCTGGTCGCTCCCCTCACCAACTACGAGCGCACCCGCAGCGATCGGCCGCGGTGGTCGCTGGCCAACATCCGCGCCCTGCTGCGGCGGCCGGGTGCGACGCGCCCGTCTGCCAAGGCCGTGCAAGTGGGGGGCTCGAAGGGCAAGGGAACCACGGCGCTCTACGTCGCTGCCCTGGGGCGGGCTCTCGGACTGCGCACCGGCGTCTATCTGTCGCCGCACGTCGACGACGTCACCGAGCGGGTGCAGGTCGACGGCCGGTCGCCGGCCGTGCTCGTCGACGTGGTGGCCGAGGTGGTCGCCTTCGCCGAGCGGGCGCAGCTGCCGGCGGTGAGCTTCTTCGAGGTGATGACCGCGGCAGCCGTGGAGTGCTTCGCGCGCGAAGGCGTCGGTCTGGCGGTGTACGAGGTCGGGCTTGGCGGTCGTCTCGACGCCACCACCGCCATCGGCGTCGACCTCTCGATCGTCACCAACGTGGAGCTCGAGCACACCGAGCTGCTCGGCGACACCGAGGTGGCGATCGCCGGCGAGAAGGCGCACGTCGTGCGGCGCGCCACGCCGGCCATCACCGGCGCCACCGGCGACGCGTTGGCGGTGATCGCGGCACGTGCCCGCGCCGTCAGCGCGCCGCTGCGCGTGCTGGGGCACGACCTCGTCGTGGAGGCCGAGGCGGTCGGCGCGCGCGGCTTCGCTGGCACGATCGTCGACCGCGGCGAACGCCTGCCGTTCGCCCTGCCCGAGGCGGCGGGCTTCGAACTGCCGGCGCTGGCGATGGCCGTCGCTGCCCTGCGCACGCTCCATCCGGAGCTGGGTCCGGCGCTGGGCGCGGCGCTGACGCCGGTGCGCTTTCGCCCGCCCCTGCCGGCGCGTTTCGAACGCGTCGTTCGCGCCGAGGGTGTCTATTTCATCGACGCCGCGCACACCGAGGGCTCGTTGCGGGCCACTGCCGCCGAGGCGGCGCGGGCGGCGCCGGGGCACCGGTTCGCGGTGCTGTTCGCGTCGGCGGCCGGCAAACGCTGGCAGCTCGGTTTGAGCCAGCTGGCTCCGATCGTCGATACGTTGTACGTGACGACCCTCGAAGGAACGGCGAGCGAGAGCCCCGACGCGATCTGCGCCTGCGCGCGCGGTCTCGGTCTGGCGGCGCATGCCGTCGCGGACAGCGCGTCGGGTCTCGACGCGTTGCGCCGGCACCCGGGGCCCTGGCTGGTGACGGGGTCCTTCTATCTGGCCGGCCAGGCGCGGCGCCTGCTGGGGGTCGACGTCCGCGCGTGATGCGACCATGACCAGCGAAGAACCAGAGCAGAACGACAACGCCACGGCGACCCTCGTCGAGGACGTGTTCGTCACCGATTGCTTCCTCGTCAAGGGGCGGCTCACCAACAAGTTCCAGCGGCTGGCGCGCATGCTCGAGGACCACGAGCGCGCCTACCTGTCGGTGGAGGACGCGGTCCTCGCGTCGCTGCGCGGGCCCGAAGTGATTCGCACGCCCCGCGTGCTCATCAACCAGAAGGAGCTGGTGTTCGCGCACGAACTCATCGACGTCGCCGGCGACGACGCCCAACGCCGGTTGGCGGCGAACGACAAGTCGGTGCGCATCCGCGGCTTCTACAACGGCTCGGTGCAGATCGAGCTGTCGGGCAACGTCGAGCCGGGCGCCTACGAACCGAGGCGGGGCAACCGGCGCAACTACTTCATCATGGCGAGCCCGGTCGTGCGCGGCATCAACTTCGAGGAGAACCCCGAACTCGAGCTGCTGCGCAAGCTGAGCTACGCGATCGTCCGCAAGGACCGCCTGGCCTACATCTACGACTTCAGCGGCGGCGCTTGAGCTCGCCTGCGGGACGGAACGTCCCGGGCGCCAGCCTGGCTAGCGCATCAGGATGACCGCGCCGCGCGACGTCGTGTACGGGCCGAACTCGGCAGTGGGGCCGAACGTCGCCCAGTTGTAGGCGTAGTTCATCAGGCCGAAGTCGCCGACGCTCGCGCCGACGCTGTTGGTCATCACCAGGCCCAGCGGCGTCGATCCGGAGTGCGCCGCCTGCACGAACACGGTCTGCGGCCGGCCGCTGATGTTCGGCAGGCTCGCCTGCAGCAGCGCGTTGCCCTGGCCGTCGGTGGGCAGGGTCAGCGACAGCAGGGGGTCGACGCCGAGGTAGCAGTTGGTCATGCCGAGGAAGGTGAGGTCGAAGGGCAGCAGGGCGGCGCCGAACAGCGTGTGGTTCTCGCCACCGATGAAGTACACCGCCTGACTGTTCGCCGGCCCGCCCGAGAGCCGGAAGTCCAAGTTGACGATCCCGCCCGATACGGACGGCACGACGCTGAGGGTCGACGAGGCGCAGCCGGCGATGCCGGTCGCCGCCAGGTAGGGACTCGTCGCCGTCAGGTTGATGGCATCGGTGTTGAGGCCGCTCAGGGTGCGCGGCGCCGCCTCCGTCTGCACGTCGACCTGCACGATGAGGTGCGGACCGACGAACAGGAAAGGCGCTGCGCCGGGGATCCACATCGCCGGATCCAGGTTGCCACTCACCGGCGCCGGCCAGTTGACCGGCTGCAGGGGCAGGAAGGTGGTGGGGGCGGAGCTGAGGTTGTTGGCGAAGACGTTGGAGAACCCCGACGCGTTCATCGGCGTGTTGTCGAGCACCACCTCGATGGTGTGCGTGAACCCGGTGGACGCGGCCCCCGAGTCGTACCGCCAACCCATCTGCGAGACGACGGTGCCGACCGGCAGGTTCTGTCCGTGGTACCAGGTCTGCATGAAGGACTTGGTGCGCGCCGACGGCAAGAAGTTGGCGCCGGGCGCGAACGAATCACGGTAGATCTTGGGCGCGGTGAACGAGCTCTGCGCCAGGATGGACGGGGCGAGAGCCGCGACGAGAAAGAGCTTGCGCATGGGAATGCCCGAGAGGAGAGGAAGGCTCCGCGTCCGGTCGACGCGGGCCGGAAGACGGCTTGCGAGGGGCAAGATACGTCATCCGGCCCCGACCCGTCTTCCCCGGGCAACTCCGGTCGCCGCCGCGGCGCCGAGTGCGCGCGCTGCCGCCTCCGTCGGGACCGGCGGTTCAGCGGGCTTGCCGCAGGGCCACCACCGCCATCACCTCCTGGCCGATCCCTTCGATCGCGAGGTGCGCGTCGGCGAGGTCGCGCTCGGCGCCCTCGACCGCCGCCACCAAATCGTCGCACCGCACGCGCAGCGCCGTGGGGGCGACGTGGCCGAGCGCCAAGTGGTGCCAGACCTCGCGCGAAGCCTCTTCCAACTGGCTCTGCAACGCGTGCAGGCTCTCGCGCATGCGCGTCGCCTCGTCGCGGTAGCGCCGGCGGAGGTCCAGCAGGTGCAGCAAGCTCATCTCGCACTCGCCGCGCGCCGGGTCGGTGCGCGGCTGGTCGTAGCCGTCTGCCTCGCGGCGCACCAGCTTCGGGGCCGGCTGGTGCAGGCAGCGCCTGGATGCCGGCGTCACGGGGGAGCGAAGGGGAGAGGGCAAGTTCATGACGGTCACTCGGGTAGATCGACGGTGCCCGAGGTTAGGTCGAATTGTGAAGATCGAACGGCCGGGCGTACGAAGACATCGCCTCGCCGCCGCCGTCCGCCCGCCCAGGGGTGCTACCCTCGCGCGCGGTGACGACATTCGTTCCCGTCCGCGAGGGGCCGCTGCCATGGTGGCTCGACCGCGCTCTCGCCGCCACCGTCGTGCTGTCCGCCGCCCTGGTGGTGGCGGCGTTGCTGGCGGTGGAGCCCGATGCGCGCGGCTACGGCACCCACGAGCAATTGGGCCTGCGTCCTTGTGGTTGGCCGGAGCACTACGGGATGCCGTGCCCCACGTGCGGGGTCACGACCGCGGCCTGCTACCTGGTGCACCTGCATCCGTGGCAAGCGCTGGTGACGCAGCCGTTCGGTGCCGCGCTGGCTGCGGTGGGGATCGTCCTGGCGTGCGTCGCGGCGCTGGACCTGGTGCGCGGGCGCGCCTTCGCCGTGCGCGCGTACCGCTTCAGGATGGCGACCTGGGTGGTTGCAGGCACGGCGCTGCTCCTGGTCTCGTGGTGGTACAAGGCGAAGGCCGGCGGCTGAAGCGGCGGTCGGCGCCGCCGTCGTGGAAGCTCCGGCGACGCTCTTTCAGCGCGGCCGGGGCCGCAACCAAAGGCTTGCTCCTGGTCTCGTGGTGGTACAAGGCGAAGGCCGGCGGCTGAAGCGGCGGTCGGCGCCGCCGTCGTGGAAGCTCCGGCGATTCGCGCGTGGCGCGAGGATTCGCGGCACTTGCAGCCCAACGCGGCCGGGGCCGCAACCAAAGGCTTGGTTGCGGTCGGCGCTTCGCGCCGACCAGAAGGGGCCCCGGCCACTTTGTTGCTCGGAGCTTCCAGTGCCGCTGGAAACAAGCGAGTTGGGCGCGATGGCAAGCGGAACGGCATCGCGGAATTCGCGCGTGGCGCGAGGATTCGCGGCACTTGCAGCTCAGCCGCGCGCCTCGTGCCGCACCACCTCCTCGAACAGAAGGTGGTAGCTGCGCAGGCGGCTCTGGTGCACGTGGCCGCGCACGGCGCAGTCGGGCTCGTCGCGATGCGAGCAGTTGCGGTAGGCGCAGCCGCCCGCGCACGCCGCGACGTCCCGGAAGTAGAAGGCGATCTCTTGCGTGTTGACGCCCCACAGGGCGAAGGCGCGCACTCCCGGCGTGTCGATCACGTGGCCTCCGCCGGGCAGCGGCACGAGTTCGGCGCGGGTCGTGGTGTGCTGCCCCTGCCGCAGTTTGCCCAGGGCGCCGACGCGCAGGTCGGTGCCGGGAACCAGCGTGTTCACCAGCGTCGACTTGCCCGCTCCCGACGGGCCGCACAGCACGGTGGTGCCGGCGTGGATGTGCGTGCGCAACGCATCCAGGCTGTCGCTCGTGATGTGGCCGGGTGCCGTGCTGGTGGTGTAGGCCTGGTAGCCGAGATCGCGGTAGATCTGCAGCCATGCTGCCGCCTCGCCCTTCTTGTCACGGTCGAGCTTGGTGAGCACCACCACCGCCGTGAGTCGATCGCGCTCGCATGCTGCGAGGATGCGGTCGACGAGGAGAGGATCGAACGGTGGCTCGCGCACCGGCATGACGACGAGCACGAGGTCGACGTTGGCGGCGATCACCTGTTCGCGGTCCTCCTCGCCGGCGGCCCTCCGGGCCAGGCGGTTGCGTCGAGGCCGCACCGCGTCGATGGCGCTGCCTTCGGCGTCGGCGGCGAGCGTCACGTCGACTCGATCGCCGGGCGCCAGCGGCCGCTTCTCCCTGCTCGCGCCCTCGAACAGGCGGCCGCGCAGGGGCAAGCGGTGCACGGCACCGTCGACTTCGACGTGCGCGCACTTGGCGTCGATGCTGAGGACGAGGCCGACCGTCATGCGGCCGGCAAGTCATAGCCGGCGCGCCCCCCGGAGTCAGCGGCTCGCCGCGCCGGTCGTGGGGAACGCGGAAACCGTGCGGCCGCCGCGCCGGCGGCGTAGTGTGCCGGCATGGCCGTCGTCGGCCGACTCGCCCCCAGCCCCACCGGCGTCCTCCACCTCGGCAACGCCCGCACCTTCCTGCTGGCGTGGCTCAGCGTGCGTGCGCGCGGTGGGCGTCTGTTGCTCCGCATCGAGGACATCGACGGGCCACGCGTCAAGGCGGACGCCGAGCACCAGGTGCTCGCCGATCTGCGTTGGCTCGGCCTCGACTGGGACGGTGAGCCCGTGCGGCAGACCGATCGGCTGCCGCTGTATGCCGAAGCCTGTTCGGGGCTCCTCGCCGCCGGCCGGGCCTACCCGTGCGTGTGCTCGCGCAAGGAGGTCGAGGAGGCGGCGTCGGCGCCGCACGAGCCCGACCTCGATGGTCCGGTCTACGCCGGCACCTGTGCCGGTCTCTTCCACGACCTCGCGGACGCCCGCGCCCGCAGCGGTCGACAGGCTGCCGTGCGCTTCCGCGTCGACGTCGGCGCGGTGCCGTTCGCCGACCGGGTGCGCGGACCGCAGACCGGACGCATCCGCGGCGACTTCGTGATCCAGAAGCGGGACGGCGGCCCCGCCTACCAGCTCGCGGTGGTGGTCGACGACGCGGCGCAAGGGGTCACCGAAGTGTTGCGCGGGGACGACCTGCTGCCGTCGACGCCACGCCAGCTGCTGCTGTGCCGAGCGCTCGCGCTCGACCCGCCGGCGTACGCGCACGTGCCGCTGGTGGTCGGCCCCGATGGCCTGCGCCTGGCCAAGCGGCACGGCGACACGTCGCTCGCCGCGTTCCGGGCGAGCGGAGTCCGGCCGGAGCAAGTCGTGGGCTATCTGGCGCACACGTGCGGCGTGGGGCCGGTGGGCGGCGAGTGCATGCCCCGGGACCTGCTGCCACGCTTCGACCTCGCCCGTGTGCCCCGCGCCCCGGTCGACGGCACCCGCCGTCCCTGGTGACGCGAGCGACGGCAATACCTGACTGCGCACTCTCCAGCTTCGGATCCGGCGTCGGGGGCGCCGGTCGAGAGCGAGTTGTGCGGGAACGTCGCGGGGCTACTGTCGGCGGCGTGTCCGAATCGCAGGTGATCGTCTCGACCAAGAACCCGATCGTCGGGCGTTTCCGCGACGCCGGCACCGGCCGGGCCGGTGAAGCGATGCTGGTCGAAGGCCCCAAGCTGATAGCCGAAGCGCTGGCGGCCGGCCTGGATCCGGTCGAGGCCGTGTTCGACGTGACGCGAGGCGACGTGCACGGCGAGCTGCTCGATGCCTTGCGTGGCCGCGGCGCCGACGTCCACGCCTGCGCCGACACCGTGTGCGCAAGGCTGTCGTTCGTGACCACGCCGCAGGGGGTGGCGGCGGTGTTCCGCCGCCCCACCTTCGCCGACGCGCGCTTGCTCGGGCCGGGGCCGGCGCTGGTGGTGATCGCCGCCGGGGTCAAGGATCCCGGCAACCTCGGTGCATTGCTGCGCGCTGCCGAGGCGGCCGGAGCGACCGGCCTGGTGGCCCTGCGCGGTGGCGCCGACGTGTTCCGCGAGAAGGCAGTGCGCGGCGCTGCCGGCAGCACGTTCCGGCTGCCGACGCGTAACGGAGTGGCGGTCGAGGACGCACTGGCGTTCGTGGCACACCACGACCTGGCGTTGTTCGTCGCCGACGAGCAGGGCGACTGCGACTACCTCGACGTCGATCTCCGTCGCCCCTGTGCCCTCGTCGTCGGTGGCGAGGGCGAGGGGATCCCGGCAGAGGTCGCAGCCCGGGCCAGCGCGCGCCTGCGGGTGCCTATGCGAGGCGCGGTCGACAGTTTGAACGTGGCGGTCGCCGCGGGCGTCCTCCTGTACGAGGCGCGGAGGCAGCGGCGGTGAGCCTGTTCGCGGAAGCGCCCGAACCGCGCGGTGGCGCGCCGGCGCGTCGGCCGCTCGCCGACCGCCTGCGGCCGACGTCTCTGGGCGAGCTGCTCGGACAGGAGCACTTGGTCGGCGAGGGCAAGGCGCTGCGCCGCGCCATCGACAGCGGGCAGGCCGGCTCGTTGATCCTGTTCGGACCACCGGGGGTCGGCAAGACGACGCTGGCACTCCTCATCGCTCGGCAATCGGGTCTCCACTTCGCGCCGTTCTCGGCGGTGCTGTCCGGCGTGAAGGAAGTGCGCGAGGCGGTCGCGGCGGCCGACGTGCGCCGACAGCGCGAGGGCGTCGGCACGCTCCTGTTCGTCGACGAGATCCACCGCTTCAACAAGGCGCAGCAGGACGCTTTCCTGCCCTTCGTCGAGAGCGGGCAGGTGGTGCTGGTGGGAGCGACCACCGAGAACCCGGCGTTCGCGGTCATCGCGCCGCTGCTGTCGCGCTGCCGCGTGCTACGCCTGCAGCCGCTCGACGACCAGGCGATGGACGCGCTGCTGGGTCGAGCGCTCGTCGACCGCGAGCGCGGCCTGGGAGCGCGCGGCCTGTCGCTGACGCCCGCGGCGCGCCAGCGTCTGGTCGCCTTCGCCGCCGGTGACGCGCGCCGTGCCCTCACCGCGCTGGACGCCGCGCAAGCCACCTGCCTCGACGGCGAAGAGCTGAGCGAGCAGGCGATCGTCGAGGCGATCCAGCACCGCACGCTCCTGCACGACAAGGCCGGCGACCAGCACTTCGACCTGCTGTCGGCGCTGCACAAGTCGCTGCGCAACTCCGACGTGCAGGCGGCGCTGTACTGGCTCGCCAGGGTGCTCGAGGCCGACGCCGACCCGCAGCAGGCAGCGCGGCGCATGGTGGCGGTGGCTGCCGAAGACGTGGGGCTCGCCGATCCGATGGCGTTGCAAGTGGCGGTGGCGGCGCTCACCGCGCTGCAGAACATGGGGTTGCCGGAGGGTCGCCTGCCGCTGGCGCAGGCGGCGATCTACTTGGCTGCAGCGCCGAAGAGCAACGCCGTGTGCCGCGCCATCGACGCCGCGGCGGCTGCAGCGCGCGATGGCGTGCAGCACCCGGTACCCGATCACCTGCGCAACGCGCCGACGGCGCTGGCGCGATCGTTCGGCCACGGCCGCGGCTACCGGTACGCGCACGACTTCGCGGGCGGTGTGGCACCCATGCGCTGCTTGCCCGACCCTTTGCAGGAGACGGTGTTCTACACGCCGGGCGAGCGCGGCTTCGAGGCCAAGGTTCGGCAGCGCATGCTGGAGGCCGACGAACTGCGTGGAGGCGATCCGCGTGGCTGAGGCGCCACCTTGCGACGGTGCGACGACGCCGAGCGGTCGGCCGCCGATCGATCCCCGCATCTTGGTCGTGACGAGCTTCTTGCTGGCGCCGTTGGGTGCGGGCGTCGCCCTGGCCGTGAACGACAACCGCCTGGGCAACAAGGAGCGCGCGCCTCTGACGTTCTACGCGTTCTTCTTCGTCGCGCTGCTCTGCTACCTCGCCCTGGCGCGCCTGCACGTCGAGCACATCGTGTCGTTCCGGACGCGCGCTGGCTGGCTGGCGGCGCGTGCGGCGCTGGGTGTCGTCGCCATCTTGCTGTCTCTGGTGTGGAGTCGCGGTCAGATGGCACGCTTCGAGTCGGTGCGTCGCGCGCACGGCCGCGGCGGCCGGCCGCTCCCGGTGTGTCTGCCCGCGCTGGTGGCGAGCGTCTTCGTCGACATGCTGGTGTGGCAGATCTTCCTGCGGCGGTGAGCCATGGCCGTGCACTTCGGCATCGCCGGCTTCAGCTACGCCGATTGGAAGAACACGGTCTATCCGGCGAGCTGCAAGGATCCGTTGGCGTTCTGCGCGCGCTACGTCGAGGTGATCGAGATCAACTCGACCTTCTACAGCACGCCGGCGCCGCGGACCACGGCCGCCTGGGTCGAGCGCACACGCGCGCGCGGCACGCTGTTCCTCGCGAAGCTGGGCCAGGTCTTCACGCACGAGCACCGGCTCGAGACGAGCGAGGTGACGGCTTTCCGCGACGCCATGCGACCGATCGCGCTCGCCGGGCGACTGCGCGCGCTCCTGGCGCAGTTCCCGTTCACGTTCACCGATACGCCGGCGCATCGCACGCACCTGGCGCACCTGGTCGCTCGCTTCGAATCCGACGCCCCGGTCGCGGTGGAGGTGCGGCACGGCAGCTGGCAGACGGCGAGTGCGCTTGCGTACTTGCGGCAGCTCGGAGTCTCGCTCGTGCACCTCGACCACCCGGCGCGGGCGCAGTCCTTCGACCTGGGGGTCACCGACGTGCAGGCGCACGACCTCGCCTACTTCCGACTGCACGGGCGCAACGACGCTGCGTGGTGGCGCCGGGGTGCCGGCCGCGACGAGGTCTACGACTGGACCTACTCGGCCGACGAGGTCGACGACATCGCCGTGCGGTTGCGGGCCATCGCCGCGACGGCGGGCAGCACCTTCGTGGTCGCCAACAACCACTTCGAGGGCAAGGCGATGAAGCTCGCGCTGGAGTTGATGGCTCGACACGAGGGGCGCCAGGTCGATGTCCCCGAACCCTTGCTGGCCACCTACCCCGACCTCGTCGCCGTCGCGCGCCGCTCCGGACAAGGGCGGCTGTTCGGATGAGGGGCCAGCCTTCGTCTCCTCCTCCTGCAGCTGTCCTCGCAACAGGACACGAGCGGCTCTTCCGCGGAACCACTCCGGCCAGAGTGGTCCCAGGGAGTCGACTTCCCGCGCCAGGGCGGCAGAACGGTCGACGTGCCGGCGGACGGGAGGGCTCCGCTGTAGGCGCGGCACAGAGCGGGCTCGGCCCGGGGTGGCTCCGGCGTTGCGGCGCGAGGCGGGTCCACGCCGTTCGCGGTACGCTTCTCGCAAACCGATGGGCCTCATGCGTTCCCCATGCCTGATCGCGCCGCTGGCCGCGCTGGTCCTCGCCGCCTGCGGCTCGCGCCGCACGGTGCTGGTCACGCCCAAGTCGGCGCGTCCCGTCGAGATCGAGGTCGAGGTCTACGACCCTGTGACCAACTACGTCTGGGAAGGGGTGAGCGTGCGGGTGGTGGAGGGCTACCACGAGTGGAGCGGCTGCACCTGCCAGGCGGGCGAACCCGACCTGTGGCTGACCACCGACGAGACGGGGCGGGTCCTGTTCACCGCCGAACACCTCGCCGCTGCCGACATCGGCTTCCTGGAGAACGAGCGCGGCGAGGCCATCCTCGAGCCCGATCGGGAGTCCGATGAGGCTTTCGTCTTGGTCGAACTCGACGCGATCGGTTTCGACCGGGCGCAGTTCGACGTGCCGCTGTCGTGGAGCGAGCCGTCGGTGTTCGTGTCGCTACCGTTCTCGGAGCCGAGCTCTCCAGGGCTGCACGTCCGCGCGTCGATAGGCGGGCCACGGCGCGTGGCCCGACGCCTCGAGCGCTGACCCAGGACGGGTTGGCGCTGTTCCCTGCGCGGGCAGGTCGGCGCAGGCTGGTAACCCGGTGAATCTTCACGCGAAGACCACCGGGCCCGCACATCGGGCCTGTCTCCTCCTTCGCCACACGCTCTCTCCTGTGGCGGTGCCGGGAGCGCGCGGTCAAGATTGCGATCCGATCCATGCAGGCAGGAAGATTGTCCGAGCCCAATGAGCTCGGGGTGCTCGACACGGGCGAAGCACGAGAGGCGGCCGCCTCTTACGACGAGCGTGTCTCTCTGTTGCGCCGCCTGGTCTTGCAGGAGGACGTCAACTTCCTGTTGACCAATCGGATCCCGCGGCGCCTGGCGACCCGCTTCATGGGCTGGTTCAGTCGGCTGGAGATCGGCTGGCTCACGCGGCTGTCCATCGCGCTGTGGCGCCGGTTCTCGCCGGATCTCGACCTGGCCGAGGCGAAGGAGCTCCGCTTTCGAAGCCTACACGCGTGCTTCACGCGCGAGCTGCGTGACGGTGCGCGGACGGTCGACCTCGATCCGGCGGTGGTGGTCAGCCCCTGCGACGCGGAGGTCGGCGAGTGCGGGCGGGTCGTCGCCGATCAGGTGATCCAGGCGAAGGGCTTCCCCTATTCGCTGCTCGATCTCCTGGTCGACCCCGAACTCGCGGAACGCCACAGCGACGGCATCTTCGTGACCCTCCGGTTGCGATCGAGCATGTACCACCGTTTCCACGCGCCGTCTGCTTGTCGCGTGCGCCGGATCGACTACGTCTCGGGCGACACCTGGAACGTCAACCCGATCACCCTCGCGCGCATCGAGCGCCTCTTCTGCAAGAACGAGCGCGCGGTCGTCGACCTGGAGCTGCCGACGGCCGGGGAGGCGATCACCCTCGTGCCGGTGGCGGCGATCCTCGTGGCCAGCATTCGGCTGCACTGCCTGTCGCACCCGCTCGACCTGAAGTACCGCGGCGCCAACCGTATCGAATGCGACGCGAGCTACGTTCGCGGCCAGGAGATGGGCTACTTCGAGCACGGCTCCACGATACTCGTGTTCGCTTCCGGCCCGTTCGAGCTGGCGCCTGGCATCGAGAAGGGCGCGAGCCTGCGGATGGGCGAACCCTTGCTGCGCCGCATCGGCAAGCGCCCGACTTGACACTCCCCAACCCGACCGAGATCCATGTCCACCCCCTCTTTTGACTCCCGAGCTCCGAGCTTCCGGCAAGAGCTGCACGTGCAGCGTTGGGACGACCATCGCTACTACCACCAGAGCCGCGTCAACCAGACGTTGCACCTGGTGTCCGCGCTGACGTTCCTGAGCGCCTACATCGTGGTCTTCTTCGATCCGGCGGTGGCGGCCCTGCTCGGTTGGCTGGTCGCGATGGTGACTCGCCAGAGCGGTCACTTCTTCTTCGAGCCGAACGGCTACGACGAAGTCAACGACGCGACGCACGAGTACAAGGAGTCGATCAAGGTCGGCTACAACCTGCATCGCAAGGTCATCTTGCACGCCGTCTGGATCCTGTCGCCGATGACTCTCTGGTTCAGCCCCACTCTGTTCGGGCGCTTGCCCGAGCCGGTCGGTTTCTGGGGTCATCTGCACCACGTCGGTTGGATCTGGTTCGTGCTCGGCGTCGCCGCAGTGTCGGCGCGCGCCCTGTATCTCGGCCTGACCCAGTCTTGGCGCACCGGCATCGTTTGGGTCGCCAAGATCCTCACCGACCCGTTCCACGACGTCGCCATCTACTGGCGGTCGCCGCTGGCGCTGTTGCGCGGCGAGTGGCTGGACCCGATGCACGACGTGCAGGCCGAACAAGTGGCGAGCCGCTGAAGCGGCGGTCTGCGCCACGAAGCCTCGGCGTGCAGCATCCCGCGCAAGCTCGCCGTGCCCGGTGGCCTCATCCGTTGGTTTCGCCCGGTGGCCCCGCTCGGCGGCCTCGCTCGGCGTCGCCCTTGCCCAGAGCCCGGTCGTGGCGCCGGGATCAACGCGCCCGCTTGTGCGTGACCGCGGCCCGTAGCGTCTCGCGCAGGATGCGCCGCTTGATCCACTTGTCGGTCAGCTCGGGGCCGGACCACCACCAGCCGTCCGCCTGCATGTCGCGCGCCGCTGCGACGAAGCGCTCGCAGAACGCGTCGAAGTCCGCATCGCTGTAGGCATGGCTGAAGATGAAGCGACCGGTGCCGATCCAGCTAGGCGCGATGCCGTGGTCGCGCAGGTAGTACTGGAACATCCAGTGGTAGCGACCGGGGCGCGGGTAGAGCACCGACCACACCGACGTCAGATTGCTGACGCGCACCGGGACGTCGAGCTTCTCGAGCATCTGGTTGAGCCGTCGCGCGCGCTCGTCCCAGATCTGGTCGACCGAGGCGTAGGCGGCGCACACTTCGGGCTCGTCGAGATGCTGCAGGAACTCGTGCATCGCTCCCAGCACGTACGGGTGCGAGTTGAAGGTCCCGCGCGCGAAGCAGATGTCGGTGGGGCGGTCGTCGCGGAAGCGGCGCATCCAGCGAGCGCTGCCGCAGAGGACGCCCAGGGGCAGCCCGCCGCCGAGGGTCTTGCCGTAGGTGACGAGGTCGGCGCGCACGTCGAAGTACTCCTGTGCACCGCCTCGCGCCAACCGGAAGCCGAGGAAGACCTCGTCCATGATGAAAGCGATCCCGCGCTCGGTGCAGACGTCGCGCAGGCGGTGCAACCAGGCCGTGTAGTCGGCCTTGCTGCAGGGACTCGCGCGCCGGCCGGCGACGAGAGCCGAGTCGGTGGGCGCGCCCGCGTTCGGGTGCAAAGCCTGTAGCGGGTTGATCAGGACGCAGGCGATGTCGTTGCGGCGCTGCAACACGCGAAGCGTGGTCTCGGACAGTTCCTGCAGCGTGTAGACCTCGTGGGCGGGACGCGGGTTGCCCGGGCCGGCCTGCACTCCGTCCCACCAGCCGTGGTACGCGCCACAGAAGCGGACCAGGTGCGATCGACGCGTGTGGTAGCGCGCCAGCCGAGCCGCTTGCATCACCGCCTCGGTGCCGGACATGTGGAACGACACCTCGTCCTGCCCGGCGATCGCCAGCAACCTCCGCACGACGTCGCCGACGACGGGGTGGTAGCTGCCGAGTACGGGGCCGAGCTCGGCGGCGGTGCGCGATCCGCGTTCGATGCAGCGCCGGTAGAAGTCGTTGCCGAACAGGTTCACGCCGTAGGAACCGGCGACGTCGTAGGCCCAGTTGCCGTCGAGGTCCTGCACCTCCACGCCGCGGGACGCGGCCAGGAGGCAGCCGGGTTCGAGGTGCTCACGGACGCGGGACCGGAACTGGAACGGGACCCTGTAGGCAGCGGTGAAAGCGACGTCCGAGACGGAGGAGGCGAGCGAGCGGCTGTCCGCCACGGTGACGGGCTTGTTGGCGGCGATGTTGCGAGCCAGGCGCTCGAAGCCGGCCCGTCGGTTCCCGGCGACCTCCGGCGGTGCGTCGTCAGCGGCGAAGAAGTCGTCGCCGGAGAACTCGTACATCGGCACGAAGGGGGCCAGCCGGCGGGCCATCCGCGGGTGGCCGCGCAGGGAGCGGTGCTTCGCCTTCGACAACAGCCAGCGGTCGTGGACCTTGCGGGGCAGATTGATCGCCCGCAGCAAGGCGTGCATGCCGCTGCGGGGGGCGGCGCGCTCGGGTCTCGCGAGGTCGCCGGATCGGTCCTCCGCGGCCGTGAGAGCCGGCAGAGCCGTCGAACCATCAGCCATGGAGGCCAACATACTCCTCGAGTTCCTCGATGTGACCGTGCGGCTGGGCCACCAGCAGGTCCGGCTCGCCGTGATCCGCGTCGGCGGTGTGGTGCGAGCGGCGCTTCTCGAGCTTGGCGCGCAGACGGAAGCCCTCGCTGTCGAGGATCGCCGAGAACGGGTCACCGATGCGGTTGCGCTCGACGAAGTTGCGAGCCGCGCGCCCCATGCGCGTGCGGGTCGTCTCGTCCATCAGTGCGAGCATGCCCTGCAGCAGACCCTCGACGTCGCGCCCCGAGACCTTGAAGCCCGTCACGCCATCGATCATGAGCTCTTGCGGTCCACCCATGTCGCTGACCACCACCGGCAAGCCCGACGCCTGCGCTTCGAGCGGTGCGTTGCCCCAGGTGTCGGTCGTGCTGGGGAACAGCTTGGCGTCGCACGACGCGACGGCCCGCGCCAGGTCCTCGCCTTCGAGGAAGCCGGCGAACGTCGCCGGCAGGCCGGCGAGCTGGCGCTCCAACTCGGCGCGGTAGGGGCCGTCACCGATGACGAACAGGTGGGCGTCCTGGCGCCGCTGGCAGAGCTGGCGGAACGCCGCGGCCAGCGTCGCCAGGTTCTTCTCGATCCCGAGACGGCCGACGTAGGCGAACTTGACCAGCCGGTCGGCATCCGCGACGCCGAACCTCTCCCAGAGCCCCGAAGTCCGCTTGCGCGGATGGAAGCGTTCGGTGTCGACCCAACGATCGAGGACGAGCAGCTTGCGCTTGCGCAGGCCACGCTTGTGCAGCAGATCGGCGATGAACTTGGACGGCACGACGACCTCGTCCACCGAGTGGTAGAACAGGATCATGTACTTCCACGCCAGGGCCTCCAGGCTGATGTCGCGCGTGTAGTTCTCGACATACTCCGGGAAGCAGGTGTGGTAGGTGGACGAGGACTCGATCTGCAGGGTCTTGGCGGCGAGGAGTCCGGCCAGTCCGACCGTTCCCGGCGTGCTCAGCTGCACCTTGGTGAAGCCCGATTCCTGCAGGAACTTGAGGACCTCGAGGAACGGCGGGAAGTGGATCTGCAGTCCTTCGTACTGCGGGAAGTCCAGGCTGACGATCGAGTCGAAGATCTTCAGGCGACCCGAGGCCACCAGCTGAGCGATCTCCGGGTCGAGCATCCGTTGCTTGTGCTCGGCCGCTCCCAAGCAGGTGACGACGGTGAAGTCGATGCCGCGGCGCGCGGCCTCGGCCAGCATGCGTCGGATCGTCTTGGCGACCCCGTTGATCTCGAAGAAGGTGTCCGTCATCAGCACCAGCTTCGGGGTCTCGGCGATGTCGAACTCGCGACGGATGTCGCGGATGATGAGCCGGTCCGAACTCTGGTGGAAGTAGGACAGCAGGTAGGGCAGAGACACGAAGACGTTCGACGACACCAGCGATACCGCCTCCTTGATGAGCCGCACGAGGTCGAGGGAGTTGGCCGAACCGATGCGTCCGACGTAGTGGGCAAAGATGCGGTTGACCAGCCCGGTGACGATCGCGAACGTCTTGTCGTCGATTCGGTGTGCCTCGGCCAGACGCCGCTTGAAGTCGGTGTCGAGGAGCAGGGCGTGCGCTTGTTCGGCCAGCGTCTTCTCGAAGGACTTCGGCCGCGTCGTGCCCGCGCGCGGCGCGATGCGCCGGACGGCTGACTGCAGGAGTGCCTTGCCGCCGATGCTGATCTTCCGGCGCAGCGGCACGCGGCCGCTCTCGAAGGCCAGTTGCAGCAGCGACCCCAACGGGCCACTGACGCCGACCGATCGGGTGCCGTTGTTGCGCTGCCTGCTGCCGTCGTAGATCAGCTTGAGCATGGCGTGCGCCAGAGTGACCGGACCGCCGTGCGCGCCGGCCGCCTTGGTCTCCCGCCGCCGCATGGAGTCGACCAGGTCGTTGGCCGTCGGGTGGCGGCCGGTCTCGACCAGGAACTCGGTCCAGGTCTGCCCGGGGTTCAGACCGGAATGATCGTCGGAACCGCCGACCATGGTCTTCAGCCAGGGGGTCGGGCCCTTGGGCTGTAGGCCGTGCTTGTCGGCCAGTCGCTCGATCGTCGCCTGGTCCAATCCGTCGAGGAGACGCAGGGTGAGTTCGTTGAGCGACCTTGTCCGGGTTCCGTTCTGCGTCTCGAACCCGTTGAGCAGCACCAAGACCTTCTCGATGTGCTCCGCCGTCAGAGCTCCCTCCCGGCCGTACGGACGGTTCTGGGTGCTCATGAGCGGATGCGTCATGAAGTAGGTGATCCGATTGCCGCTGCGGTTGCTCACCTCCTGCGCGATCTCGTCGTCGAGGTACGCGATCATCTCGTAGAGGTTGCCGCGCAGCCGATCGACCTCGGCGAACTGCGTCTCGGTCACGTTGGCGACGGTGACGTGGATGTTGCAGCCGTCCTCGGGGAAGGTCGTCGTCATCTCGGCGCTGATGAAGACGTCGGGCAGGCCGGCGTCCAGCAGCTTGCGCACGCCGTCGATGGAGTTGTGGTCTGTGATCGTGACGAGAGTCATCCCCTGTGCCTTCAGATCCCGGTACAGCTCGAAGGGATCGGAGTAGGACTCCGGGATGGCGAACGAGTTCGCGGCGTAGTAGTCGGTGACGTTCGATGCGTAGGAGTGGAGGTGGAAGTCGACCCTGTGGATCCTGCCACCGCTGGTGCCGCCGTCCCCGACGAGGGAGCCAGCACTGCGGTCACGGGAGGGATAGGGGACCACGGGCGCGGCATGCCGCGACGGACGTTCACGTTTCAACACGGACGAACATGGGAGCTGGGCCCGATGCAGATGAAGACAGAGTCTCGTCAAGATTGTGGAGTGACGTGCGCCATGCCGTGGTCGAGCCGACCGTCGCACCGATCACCGACCCACTCGACGCTCCGTGAAGGACTCGGGAGGAAACCGTGATGATGCGGCTCTTCGCGCATTCGCGCGTGTGCGCTTGGGTGCGGAGCGGTATGCGAACGGCCCATGTCGCCATCGATCGAGACGACCCATGATCCGGTCGCGCGCGGGTGGTCGTTCCTCAAGTGCTTCGTGCGCAATCCGCGCGAGGTCGGCGCCCTGTGCCCCAGCACGCGGCATCTCGGTGACGCGATGCTCATCGGGCTCGACCTGCAGCGAGACGACGTCGTCGTGGAGTACGGTCCCGGGACCGGGTCCTTGACCGAGGCGATCCGCCGTCGCAGCGACCAGGTCGGCGGCTTGCGATACCTCGGCATCGAGCGCGAGGCCGCGTTCTGCTCGATCTTGCAGCGGCGCTTTCCAGGCTTCGAATTCGCCCATGCCCAGGTCGAGGACGTCCGCTCCCTTCTGGACGCACGCGGGTTGCCGGCGCCGAAGGCGATCATCTCGGGCCTGCCCTTGATCTTCTTGCCGACGCGGCGGGACATCCTGCGCACTGCGAGCGCCGTGCTGGGGGGGGGCGGCTCGTTCCGCACGTTCACCTACCTCCAGTCCTGGATCATGCCGGCGGCGCGGGACGTGCGCCAAACCATGCGCAAGAGCTTCTCCACCTTCGGCTGCAGCTCGGTGGTGTGGCGCAACTTCCCTCCGGCGCTGGTGCTCCGCGGCGACAAGTCCGACTGAGGCAAGGCGGAGTGAGGCACGGCCGAGAGGAGGCCGACCGAGCGAGGTTCGCGGGAAGCCGGGTGGACTGCGGTAGGGCCGCGAGTGGCCACGCCGGCGCGGCAGGCTCGCCCCTGCCGCGCGTGTGCGCGCTCAGTCGCGCAGCGGATTGCGGAAGCGGCCGGTGTTGACGAAGCGGTTGTCCACCTCGCCGCCGTCGTTGTCGAGGCACACCCACAGATCGCCGCGCACCAGGGCCAGGCCCTCGACCTTCTCGAAGGGGAAGAAGGCAGGTACCACGTCGACAGCCAAGGCCTTGACGACCGTGTCGCTGCCGCTCGCCTCGCCCGGCTGGCCATCGGTGTCCGGGACGAGACCGTCGAGCCGGAACGCCGCCACCGACTTGAGGCGCGTCGGCGCGCCGATGCCCTGGTCGCGCTCGATCACCAGGTAGGTGCCGTCGCCGACGCTGAGGATCTCGCTCAGCCCGACGAAGCCGGCGCCGGTCGCGGCCTCGAGCGGGTAGTAGAAGAACTCCCAGTCGCCGCCGTAGCGCAGGCCGTTCGACGGGGCGCGTCCGCGGCGGATCTGCTCGAGGTCGTAACGGGCGATGCGGGTGTGGGTCGCCGCTTCGCCGTTGAACTGACGCTGCACGCACGCCAGCAGGTAGCGTCCGTCGGGCGACAGGGTGACTCCCTCGAAGCCGTTGCCGCGGATGCGCCCGCCGCCGGCCGAACCCACCGCGCGCCCGCCGATGGCCGGATCGGCCGCGGCGTCGATGTTGCTGGGCATCTGGATCTCGCGCAGCACGCGCCCGAACAGGTCGGTCTGCACGATCAGGTTCGGGCTGCTGCTGCCGTTGCCTTCGCTGGCCAGGAAGAAGCCGCCGAAGAACGGGATCGGGGTGAGGATCGAGGCGTCGCGCACGATGCCTTCGCCGTCGTAGCGCGCCTGCGCGCCGTTCTTGGTCACCGGCACCAGCGGCGTCACCGGGGCGAAGGGCGCGCCCAGCCAGACGTGGTAGATCGTCGTCGGCAGGGCGTTGTCGGGCACCGCGAAGGCGCCTAGCGGCGTGCCGTCGAGGCCGGACAGCGCACCGAACGGACCGGCGAGCGAGAAGAGCTGCGGGCGGTCGCCGTCGTTGGGCAGGTGGCTCAGGCCGCCGAAGATCGACAGGGTGCCCGAGACCTCGTCGGCGGTGACCACGAGGTTGCGCTGCGGGATGGCGACGACGCCCTCGGGCGAGATGCCGGTGGGCAGGAGCTGCACGAACTGCGGCTGCCGTGGTCGGGTGATGTCGTAGACCGCCATGAACGAGCCGCGCTCGCTGAGTACGAAGGCGAAGTCGGTGCGGCCGAAGGTCGCCGTGGTCACCCCTTCGATCTCGGTGCCGCGCGCGTCGCTGCGGCCGTCGGGATACTGGCCGAAGATCACCGCCAGCTGCTCGAGGGTGCCGGCGTCGTTGAAGACCCGATCGCCGCGCGGCGAGAAGCCGCTCCAGCCGCGCCCGCCCGTGTAGACGAGTTCACCTTCGTCGGCGGTGTAGAGGACGCTGCCGTCCGGGCTGAAGGCGATCGCATCGGGCTGCAACGGGCCCCCGGCCACCGGGTTGCCGCTGCCGTCCCGCGGCGCCGGGATGGTGGCGCCGATCGAACTCGGATAGCCCTGCACGAACTCGATGGTGTCGTTGTCGTCGAGGTCGGCCGCCCGTTCGGTGGCGTTGCCGGTGGAGAACAGGCGCACCAGCGACGGCGCGCGTGGGTCCGAGAAGTCGACGATGGCGATGCCGTTGTTCTCCTGCAGAGTGATCGCCGCGGTGTTGTCGTGCACGTCGACGTATTCAGGCTGCGCGTCGGCCGGGAAGAGCAGGCCGGCCCGCGTCAGCGCCGCCGCCGACAGCTCGACGTCAGCGACCGTGGCCTCGCCGACCGCCGTAGGGTCGATCGTCACCACCTGCACCAGGCCCGGCAGCGAGCGGTCTTGCGGGAAGGTCGTGCCGCGCGTGGGGAAGCCGGGAAGGTCTTCGTCGAGCACGAGCTCGTTGGCGTCGACGACGATGGGCTGGTTCTCGATGCAGACCACCGCCACCAGGCGGCCGCGGCGCTCCACCAGCTTGACGCTGTCGGGTTGGAAGCCGATCGCCACCGTGCCGAGCAGCGTGGGGCTCGCCGGGTTGCCGGCGTCGATCACGAAGAGACGACCGGCGTTGGCCGGCAGGCGTGGATCGGGCGCGGGTTGGCCGACCTGCGGCGGCGTCGTGATGACGGCCGCCACGACGTAGTGCCCGGCGTAGGCGACGCTGGTGGGCTCGCCACCGGTGGTCACGTTGGCCGAGGCCACCGGGTGTGCGGGGTCGCTGATGTCGACGAAGCCGACCCGGCCGCCGCTGGCATCGCTGTAGGCGAGGGTGCGTCCGTCCGGACTGGCGGCCACGATTTCGGCGGTGCCGCCGACCACTCCGAAGGAGGCCAGTGGCCGGAAGTAGCGGACCTGCCCTTGAGCTTGGAGGGAGGGGGCTGCGAAGAGCGCGGCGACCGCGAGCGCGGCGAGAGTGCAGTGGGGAGTGTGCATGGAGCGAAGACGAGGAGACGGGCACGCAGCGCGCACCGCGCGCGCCGCAGGCGGGACGTTCCGTTGGTGAAGCCCCGTTCTTCGCACCATGCCCACGCGGTCGTGCCTGTGCGTGAGACCTTCGTGTGGGGCACGTGAAGATGGCGACCTCCTTCAGCCCGATCGGATGGAGGGTCCGCGGCGTCAGCTGCATCCGACGGCGAAGTCGGCCCTCGTCTTGGCCGTTCCTAGTAGCTCATCGCCAGCGGCGTGCCGAGGGTCAGCACGTTGCTCGCATCGAGCAGCATGGTCTGCAGGATCAGCGGGGTGCCCAGCGACATCGGCGGGCGTGGCAGGCTGAACACGTGGCTGCCGCTGGCGTCGAGGATGCCGGCGTCGACGAGGAGGAACGCGACCGGATCGACGAAGACGCGGCCGAAGGGCGTCGCTTGCGACTGGCGCAACAGGCTCACCAGCGAGAAGGCGGCGTCGCCAGCGTTGCCGCGCACTTCGAGCGGCGACAGGACGCCCTGGCTCGGTGTCTGCCGAGTCAGGGTCGCCACCATCTGCGCGCGCACGCTCGTGCCCGAAGCGTTGATCGGCGGGCCGCCGTGGCTCGGCTGCAGCGTGATCGAGGGGTCGTAGACGAGGATGCCGCCGCTGGCGCGCACGGCTTCGGTCGGCAGCGCGCTGGCGCCGTTCCCGGTGCCGGCGACGACCGAGGTGCCGGCGTGGCCGAGGGTGATCGTGCTGTTCGTCGCCACGAGCCCCATTGCGGGTCCCCAGGTGCTGGAGATGGCGTCGCCGCCGCGCACGTCGCAGTCGGACAACACCATCGTGCTGTCCAGGGCCTCCAAGCCGACCGCGCCGGCCACGCCGGCGATCAGTTGGCACTGGCTCATCGCGACGTTGCTCTGCCGGGCGAAAGCGCATTGCACCCCGCCGCTCACCTGGACGTCGAGGACCGAGACGGTGTCCGAGGTCTCGATGTGCAGACCGACGATCTGCACCTGCGCCACGCGCAGCGCCTCGAGGTGCACGGTACCGCGGTTGTTGTAAAGGTAGATCCCGGCGGCGCCGCCGGTGGTTCGCTCGCGGATGAGGAAGCCGCGGATGCTGACCTGCTGCTGCGCCGTAAGGTCGAGGATCGCGAAGCCGGCTTCGGCCTGGCTCGGGCGCACCTCGGCGCCGGCTTCGCCGACGAAGGTCAGGGACTTGCCCTGGACGATGGTGGCCGAATAGACCCCGGCACGGACCAGGATCTTGTCGCCGTCGGCCGCCATCTGCACCGCCGACGGGATGTCGCGCGTGTGGGCGCCCGCACCGTACTGCTGGTCGACGACCCAGACCTGCTGGGCGGGCACGGCGGCGGCGAGGACGAGGAGGAGCGGGAAGGTGGACTGCATCGATTGCATTGTGGATCGCATCGCTTGTTTGGGGGAGGTCTGACGACCGGACGTTCGGATCCGACGTTCGCACCCGTCGTGCCGGAGCGCTGCAGAAACCGGCGCGTGGGCTCGTGCGGAATCGCACGGCGCCCGTCCCGTCGCGATCGCCGGTGTGGCGCACCCGAAGCGATCCCGGACGGAGACGGACCGTGCGCACTCGCTCACTCCGTCGGCTCGGCCACCCGATCCTCGTTACCGTCACGCAACGACAAGGGCAACACGGAGAACGCGTCGATGACCGCCAGCATCCTGCAGCTGCTGCACGAAATGGTGCAGCGCAAGGCATCCGACATGCACATCAGGGCCGGCTCCGCGCCGGGCTTGCGCATCGACGGCCGCGTCGTGCCGCAGCGCGAGCACGGCGTGCTCACTGCCGGTGACACCGCCGATCTGTGCAAGGAGTTGATGTCGGAAGATCAGTGGGAGCGCTTCAGTGCCGAGCACGACCTCGACTTCTCGTACGCGGTCAAGGACCTGGCCCGCTTCCGCATCAATGCACTCATCCAGCGTGGCTCGATGGGGCTGGTGATCCGGCAGATCCCCGACTCCATTCCCAACCACCACGATCTGGGGCTGCCCAAGGTGTGTCTCGACCTCGCCGCCAAGCCGCGTGGTTTGGTGCTGGTGACCGGTCCGACCGGTTCCGGCAAGTCGACCACGCTGGCGGCCATGATCGACTTCATCAACGAGACCGAGGAGGGCCACATCCTGACCATGGAGGACCCGCTCGAGTTCGTGCACCAGGACAAGAAGTCCTTCGTGACCCAGCGACAGATCGGCCAGGACTGCGCCTCGTTCCGCGAGGCGCTGCGCCGCGCCCTGCGCCAGGATCCCGACGTCATCCTGATCGGCGAGATGCGCGACCTCGAGACCATCTCGATGGCGATCTCCGCCGCCGAGACCGGCCACCTGGTGTTCGGCACCCTGCACACCACGAGCGCGATCTCGACCGTGGATCGCATCGTCGATGTGTTCCCGACCGACGCGCAGCAGCAGGTGCGGGTGCAGTTGTCGGGGACGCTGCAGGGCGTGATCTCGCAGACCCTGGTGCCGAGGATCGGCGGCGGACGCATCGCCGCGCGCGAGATCCTCGTCGCCACCGACGCAGTGCGTTCGCTGGTGCGCGAGGGCAAGTCGGCGCAGCTGCTGAACCTGATGCAGACCGGCCGCTCTGCCGGCATGTCCACCCTCGAGGACGAGCTCTTGCGCCTGAGCCAGGAGGGACTGATCAGCGCCGACGACGCGGTCAGCAAGGCCAACCGACCGGAAGACGTCCGGCGTCGCTTGGGCGATGCGCCGCGGCCGAGTTCGCCGGCGCCCGGCGGCTCGTCGCGACCGCAAGCGGCTGCCGCCGGCACGACGCCGACCCGGCCGCTCGGCAGTCTGCGCGCACGGGCCCAGAGCCTGCGCTCCTGAAGCAAGCCCCGGATCAGTCTCTGCGTCGCTCGACTTGCGGGGCGCGCGCGAGCGCGCGCTCGAGGTGCGCGGCCAGCTGCCGGCCACGCGCGGCGTCGCCGCGCGCGCAGACCGAGCCGTCGCGGTCGAGCAGGATCGCGTGCGGCAGCACCTCGATGCCGAAGCGTTGCGCCAGCGGGCCGTCGAGGCCACCGTCGTGCACCAGCTCCCAACCGAAGCCCAGCTGCTTGGCAGCTTCGCGCACGGTGTCGTCGTCGCTGGCGTCGAGCGCGATGCCGACGATCTCGAAGCCCTGCGTGTGGAAGCGCTGGTAGGTGGCCACGAGGTCGGGTGCTTCGGCAGACGTGATCGGGCACCAGCTCGCCCAGAAGTGCAGCAGCACGCAGCGACCGTGCAGCGCGCTCAGGTCGATCTCTCGGCCGCTGAGCGCGCGCGCCCGCCATGCGATCGGGGCCTCGGTCGTCGCGGCTGCTGTCGTCTCGGCGACGGTGGCACCGTACAGCGCGCGCACCGCTCGATCGCGTTCGGGTTCGCTGAGCGTCCGGTCGTCCAGCAGGCGCCGGACCAACGCCAGGCGCACGCTCGCCACGTCGACGCCGACACCGCAGTGCACGAGCGCCGTCTGCACCCGGCTGCCCACCGCGGTGGCCGGTTGCTGCAGGTCGAGCGCGCGCATCGCCCAACCCTGCACGCGCACGGGGTCGGGGCTGGCCCGCGCGCCCTCCTCCTCGATGGCGTCGAGATACACTCGGCCGACCAGCGTCGCGTGCGCCGGTACCGGCAACTTCGCGTAGCGCGCGAAGTAGGCTTCGAGGTCGCGGACGGCAGTCTCGTAGTCGCCGTTGAGGAACTGGTACAGCGCGGGGGCATAGCCGACCCCGGCGAGGTCACGGTCGCGGTACTTGTCGAGGAAGCGGCCGAGGCCGGGCGCGGCGACGTGGGCGTCGGCCGCGCCGGCTGACACGCGCAGGACCTCGGTGAGCTCGCGCACCAGGGGGTCCTGGGCGCGGGGCTCGCGCGGGGCGGGCACCGGGGCGCCGAGCCGCGGTGGAAGCTCCTTCTTCTGCTGTTCGACCGTTTCCTCGACCTTCTCCGCGACCCTCTCCTTGACCTTCTCCTTGACAGGGGGAGGGGTCTGCGCGCTGACGTCGATCAGTGTGGCGAGCCCGGCCAAGGCGAATCCCATGAGCCGGGCGCGCGCGGGCGTGGGCGTTCGCCGCGTGAGACTGGGGGACGCCGAGTCCGATTCCGAGACGGTCAGCGAAGACATCCAGCGACCGAGGTCGACACAGGGGCTGGGAGTGTATCCCGCCCACGCCGCCGGGTAACTCCGCCCGGAGCGGGGGTGCCGCAACTTTCGCTCGGTTCCCGGGGCTTGGCGCGCGCCGCGCTGGCGTTATCTTCGCCTCATGTCGGCCCACCGGGCCGGACGAAGTCCTTCCAGGAACGCATGAAGATGCCCAGACTCCTCTTGCTGTCGAGCGCAGTCGCCCTGCTCGGGGCGGTCGCCCCCGCCCAGCTCGGACCCGACCCGCGTGACCAGATGCGGCAGATCGCCGACAAGGTCGCCGAAGAGATGAAGGAGATCGACCGCCTGCTCACGTCGCGCGACACCAGCGGTGCCGCCGCCGGCGCGCTCGAGCGCAGTGCCGCAGGCATCGACAAGATGCTCGACGGCGCGCAGACCTCGAACAAGCGCGTCCAGCAGGGGATCGAGGAGCTGATGGCGCAGCTCAGCAAGTGCGGGCTTTGAAGCGGTGGTGGTGAGGGCTCTGGTCAGAGCCCGCAAGACATGCCGCAGGATGGACAGCAGCGCGACGGCCAGCAGCAGCCAGGACCGCGTCGGGAAAACCAGACGCCGGACATGGTTCAGACGGAACAACAACAACAACAGCAGCAGGCTGGCGGCAAGCCCCAGGGTGGCGGTGAGAATCCGCAGACGGCGGAGAACCGAGCCGCCGCCAAGCAGCAGGCCGACGACGGTAAAGAGGTCGCGGAGCGAACGCGCGAGGTGTCCGAGTGGGGCAACCTGCCGGAGTACCTCGGCGCGATCAAGCACCGTGGTGGCGTGCCGGAAGTCAGCGAGAAGTACCGCAAGCTGTACGACGCCTACCTGCGCGCTCAGGCGAAGAAGTAGATGGGCGGGCGACGAGGCCGCCGCCCATCGTGCCAGCGTTGCGGCGGGTGGAGCAGGCTCCACCGCTGAACGCTGGCTGCCGACAGTTGGCGGTAGCCGGTAGGTGGCAGCGAGGTAGGCGGCAGCAGAGCAGGCTGCCGATCCGGGCTCAGCCGCCCAGCGACAGGGCTTGGCCGGGTCCTTCGCTCTCGTCCATCGCCGCGCGCAAGCGCTCGGCCAGGGCGCTGTATCGCCGCATCGAGTCGGCGTTGTCGATCGCCATCTGGAGCGCGCGGGCCGAGCCGACCAGCACGACGAGCCGGCGGCCGCGCGTGACAGCGGTGTAGAGCAGGTTGCGCTGCAGCATGACGAAGTGGTCGTTGGCCAGCGGCATCAACACCGCGGGGTACTCGCTGCCTTGCGAGCGGTGCACCGAGATGGCGTAGCCGGGGACCAGCTGGTCGAGTTCGCCCGGCGCGTAGGCGAGCGTGCGCTCGCCGAAGCGCACCTGCAAGTGGCCGTCGTCGTCGATCGCAAGCACCCGACCGGCGTCGCCGTTGAAGACCTCGCGGTCGTGGTCGTTGCGCACCTGCAGCACCTTGTCGCCGATCCGGAACACGGTCTGTCCGCGCGTCAGCTCGGCGCCGCTCGGGTTGAGGACCCGCCGCAGCTCGAGGTTGAGCGCGTCGGCTCCGAGTTCGCCGCGGTACATCGGACACAACACCTGGATGTCGCGGAAGGGATCCAGTCCGAAGGCTCTGGGGATGCGCTGGCCGACCATCTCGCTCAGCAGCGCGCGCGTCTGCGCCGGCGCCTGCGTCTCGACGAAGAAGAAGTCGTCGCCGTCGCGACCTCGTTCCGGTAGGTGGCCGTGCAGGATCTCGTGCGCGGCGGCGACGATCTGCGAGCAGCGTTGCTGGCGGAAGATCTCGCGCAGCGCGGTCACGGGCGGCACGCCGCTGTCGATCAGGTCGCGCAGGAAGTTGCCCGGCCCGACCGCGGGGAGCTGGTCGGCGTCGCCGACGAACACGACCCGCATGCCCGGCGGGGTGGCGCGCAGCAGCGCGTAGGCGAGCTGCACGTCGAGCATCGACGTCTCGTCGACGACGAGCATGTCGCCGGCCAGCGGCCGCTCGGCGTCGCGCTGGAAGCGGAACACCCCGGCCTGGAACTCGAGCAGCCGGTGGATGGTGGTCGCGGAGTGTCCGGTCGACTCCTCGAGGCGCTTGCTGGCGCGACCGGTGGGCGCGCACAGGTGCAGGCGCATGCGATGCTGGCCGAGGATCGCCACCAGCGCGCGCACGATGGTGGTCTTGCCCACGCCCGGGCCACCGGTGATCACCGACACCGGGCTGCCGAGAG
Organism: Planctomycetota bacterium; assembly: GCA_041398565.1. GTDB lineage: Bacteria > Planctomycetota > UBA1135 > UBA1135 > UBA2386 > DATGPD01. The sequence goes on from JAWKUN010000003.1 coordinate 860,076, forward strand.
CCGTCACCAGGGCCTGACGCTGGCCTTCGGTGAGGTGCATGCCGCTCGAGCGTGCGAAGTCGTCGACAGCGGCGCCGGCGGCGAAGGGCAAGGGCGCCGGCACCGCCGTCGCGAGCTGGTGCAGACGGCGGGCACAGCCGGTCTCGGCCAGGTGCAGGGTGCGCGGGTAGGCCCGTGGATGTCCGGATGCCGGCTCCTCGACCGTCACGCGGCCTTCGCGCACGAGCTGGGGAAGCGCGCCCTCGGCGAGCGGGACCGGCACGTCGAGAAGGTCGACCGTGGCCTGCACCAGCTCGTCGGTCGGCAAGAAGCAGTGGCCGGCGCGCGCACCCTCGCCGAGCACGAAGAGCGTGCCGGCGCGGACGCGCGAGGGCGCGTCGCGTGCGACACCGAGGCGCTGCGCCAGCTGGTCGGCGGTCTTGAAGCCGACACCGATCACCTCGTCGGCGAGGCGGTAGGGGTCGGTGGCGATGAGGGCGGCGGCGCCGCGGCCGTAGCGCTTGACGATGCGCGCCGCCAGGCCCTGCCCGAGCCCGTGGCTGCGCAGGAACACCAGCACCTCCTGGACGTCGCGTTGCGCGCGCAGGGCGTCGACCAGGGCGGCCGCCTTCTCCTTGCCGACTCCCCGCACGTCGGCCAGGCGGTCGGGCTCGGCCTCGATGACGGCGAGCGCGTCCTGGCCGAGCGCGGCCACGATCTTCTTGGCCGTGGCGGGTCCGACCCCCTTTGCCAGGCCCGAGGAGAGGTAGGCCACCAAGCCCTCCTCCGACCGGGGCACTTCGGCCTCCACCCGCGCCACCTCCAGCTGCGCGCCGAAGCGGGGGTGCTCCACGACCTTGCCGACGAGCCTAAGACTCTGGCCTTCATGGAATTGAGCCAAGATGCCGACGGCAGTGCGCTGGCCGCCGCCGTCGCTCGCCAAGCGGACGACCGCGAACCCGGTCTCCTCGTTGCGGAAGGTGAACCGTGCGACCGTGCCGGTCCAAGTCACCTCCGCCGCCGCCTGGTCTGGCTTTTGTCGCACCGGCCGTTGCTCGCTGGAGGGCACAGGTTATCGTCTCCGCCCCTCCTCACGGCCGATAGAAGTCGATCCCGGGCGACGACCGCCCGCGCCGGCGGCAACGGCCAACCCACGGCAACGCATGATCAAGGTCCAGCTCCGTCCGAACGAGCCTCTCGACGCCGCGCTGCGGCGCTTCAAACGACAGTGCAACTACGCCGGCGTGTTTCGCCTGGCCAAGAAGTACACCTCGTTCGAAAAGGCCAGCGACAAGCGCCGCCGCGAGGAGCGTGAGCGGATCCGCAACATCCAGCGCGCCCAGCGCCGCATGACGCGCGTGCGCCCGCGCACGACGCGCAAGTCGAAGGTGAAGGCGACCGCGGCCAACGAGGCGGCGGAAGAGACCGAGCTGACCACCGCCGCCGAGTGAGCCTGCGCGGTCGCGGCTAGACTGACGACCTGTGCTCCCGCGCTTCGCCGGCCAACCGCCCAAGGACCTGTCGCGCCCGCTGCAGCGGGTCGAAGTGAGGATCGATGCGCGCCAGGACGGAGCCCGTCTCGACGTGGCGCTGCACTCGTTCTTGACCTGGCGGTCTCGCAGCAGCATCCACCGACTGATTCGCGACGGCTACGTCGAGTTGAGCGGGCGGGCGGCTCGGCCGGCGTCGCGCGTGCGGGCCGGCGAGATGGTCGTGGTGCGGGTGCCGCACAGCCCCGAACCCGATGCTTCGACGTCGCCCGACGGCTTCGACATCCCGATCCTGTACGAGGACCGTTGGATGGTGGTGGTCGACAAGCCTGCCGGTCTCGCCGTCCATCCGGCCGGCCGCCGCGTCTACGGCACCCTCATCCACTACCTGCACTGTCGCTACCGGCGCCCGGACGACCCGGGCCACGACGTAGTGCCGCGCCTGCTGCACCGTCTCGACCGCGAGACTTCGGGCGTGGTGGCGGCCGGCCTCGACGACGACTTCCACGCGGTGGTCGGCCGGCAGTTCGAGGAGCGGCAGGTCGAGAAGACCTACCTGGCGGTCGTGCACGGTCGCCCGCGCTCGGACGACGGTTGGATCGACGCCAGCATCGGGCCGGCGCGTAGCTCGGCGATCCGGCTGAAGCTCGAGGCGCGCGACGACAGCAGCGGGCTCCCGGCACTCACGCACTATCGAGTCCGGCACGCGCACGGTGCCTACGCTTTGGTCGAGCTGACGCCCAAGACCGGCCGTACGCATCAACTGCGCGTGCACATGGCGGCGATCGGCTGCCCCCTCGTGGGCGACAAGGTGTACGGCGTCCCCGACGACGTGTTCTTCAGCTACCTGACCGATTCGATCAGCGACGAGCAGCGGCGCACCCTGGTGCTCGACCGTCACGCCCTGCACGCGCATCGCCTGCGCCTGTGGCACCCGCGGCGCGAGGAGGAACTCTCGCTCACGGCGCCCTTGCCGGCCGACATGGCCGCTCTCGTCGGCCTCGCCGCGGACACCGAGCTGTAGCTGCGGGCCCGATCAGCTGCGGGCCCGTTGGGGGGTGTGCGAGTTCGTCCTGCGCGCTCGCCTGGCGCCGGCGACGCACCGCCCCCGCGTCGCTGGATGCGGGTTTACAGACGGAGCAGGTAGGGCGTCACCAAGCGGTAGCGATCGGTGCGCAGCTGCGGGTCGGGGCTGAACGCGGTGTCGCTGGCGTCGCCACGGGGCGCCGACTGCGAATGGGGCGACGGCGCGACCGTCGAGCTATCCTCGGATGCCGGCGCCGTGTTCTCTGCAACTCGTTCCATCACGTGTTCGGCGGGCATGTCCTCGGCTCCTGCGACGTTGATCCTCACGGACTTCGAGCAGGCTAGCGACGGTCGGACGCCCTCACAAGCTGCGGACTCCCCCCTTTTCTCCTGTCCGCATACGCAGGCGACAAGGCACCCGCGCCCCTTGGTCGTATGGCTTCGGCTGGCGAGCCGAAGACGGCGCTCGCCTCAGAGCCTGAGAGAGAATCCTCTCGAAGGCTCTGCGCGGCCGCGTAGGCGGCCGCCAATCGGGATTCTGAGCTGCAAGGGCTGCGAATCGTCGCGGCGGGCGCGAATTCGGCGGTGTTGTTCCGTTGCCACAGAGCTGACCAGGCCACGCCCGAGCAGCCCTGGAAGCTCCAAGCAACAACAGCGCCGGCGGCCCCCTCTGGTCGGCGCTGCGCCGACATCAACCCTTTGGGTTGCGGCCGCCGGCCGCGCTGAGCTGCAAGGGCTGCGAATCGTCGCGGCGGGCGCGAATTCGGCGGTGTTGTTCCGTTGCCACAGAGCTGACCAGGCCACGCCCGAGCAGCCCTGGAAGCTCCAAGCAACAACGGCGCCGGCGGCCCCCTCTGGTCGGCGCTGCGCCGACATCAACCCTTTGGGTTGCGGCCGCCGGCAGCGCTGAGAGGCCGTATCCTGATTCTCTCTCGGCCTAGCGGGCGAGAAACCAGCCCAGGAAGAGCGGCAGGAGCGACACCACCACATAGAGGGTCAAGATGGCGCGCAACTCGCGCTTCAAGCTCGGCGGCTCGGGGGCGCGCGGCGGTGCGTCGTCGGTGGTCATGTTCGCTGTCTTCGTAGGCTTGCGTAGGCGAGGCCGGTCGCAACGAGCCCGGTTGGCAGAGCCGCGGCCAGCGGCAGCGCCGCTGCCAGCAGGCCGACGAGGGTCAGGGCGAGCGCCACGGTGAGCAGGCCGCCGAACTCGGTGCTCTCGCCGTCGGCGGTGCCGGAGAACGGGACCTCGGTCCATCTGCGCAGGGACAGGTGTGCGACGCCGACGGCGAGACCGAGAGCGAGCAGGGTCGTGGCGACGGCCGACCACCACCCGACCGTCGGTACTCCGGCCAGCAGGAGCACCGCATGCACCGGCAGCAGTACGTGTGTCGTCAGCGCGATGGCGATGCCACGGCGGATGGTGGCCGCCGGCAGGTCAGGGCTGGAGGCGAATACCCAGCGCGCGTGCGGCTCGTCGCCGACCCCGAGGAAGCCGACGAGGAAAGGCAAGTAGATGCCCGGCAGCTGGGCGGCGAGCGCGTGCAGGCGCTGAGCGGTGTTGGGGTCGCGGTCGAGGAACGCGAGAAGCCACATGCCGGCCGGCAGACCGAACAGCGGTAGGACCCGGCCGCGGAAGGCGGCGCTGCGGTAGAGCATCGCCGCGGTGAAGGCCGCGACCGCGCGGACGCGCGTGCGGTCGGCGGAGAGGTGAGCCACCATCGCCGCCAGCGGGCGGGCGCCACGCACGCGCAACGTGGTGCGGCTCTCGGCGTCGGCGGCCAAGGGCAGAGTAGCCAGCGCCAGGAGCGCCAACGTCACGAGCAGCGTGAGCAGCGCCGCGCCGTGCCCGGCGATCACACGGCCGGCGTGGAAGGGCGGCCAGGCCTGGAGGATCGCGGCCGGAAGGGGGAGTTGCTCGGGGCCCGCGTCGAGCTGCCGCGCGCACAGCGCGAACGCGACGAGGCCGCCGAAGAGGAGCAGCGCCTTGAGCGTGCCGCCGGCCAGCTGCGCGCGCGTCGCGCCGAAGGTGCGGTCGAACAGGCGCAGCAGCAGCGCCAGGGCGCTGGTGAAGAGGCCCGAGCAGAGGCAGGCCAGGCCCAGGTAGAGGGGAACCGTCAGTGCGCTCTGCCCCGGCAGGAAGGCGCAGAGGATGGCCGGCGGCAGCGCCATGCCGATGGTCAGGAGGCACACGTAGAAGCTCGCGTGCAGGGCGCGCGCCAGGAGCACGGTGGCGGCGGGCATGGGCGAGGTCGCGACGAGCACGCGGTCGGCGCGTGTGCGGTGTGCACCGCGGTCGTCGCCGAGGTGGCCGATGCCGACCAGCAGCGTCGACAACGACAGGTTGGCGGCGGCGAAGGCGCCGGCCGGCGTGTCGGGGAACAGCAGCGCGGCGAACACCAGGGCCAGGAACGCCTGGCCGAAGATCGTCGTCGTCAGACTGCTGCTCGGTTGGCCGCTGCGCCGACTCTCGCCGAAGAAGTCGAGGATCAGCCAGGCGTGCACGAGCGCCCGCACGCGGTTCCTGGGCAGCGCGAGCGACGTGGTGGCGAGCGAGTCGCCGGACGACACTGGCACGTCGGTGGCTCCGGCGAGTTCGGTCATGCGGGCGGCGCGAACACGGCGATCGAGGTGGTGTAGCCGTGCAGGTAGGTGCTCTCGTGCACGGGGCCGATCTCGCCGTTGCAGAAGAAGCCGCCGAGTGGTGCGTCGGCCAGCTCTTCGCGGAACACTCGGCCGTCGTGGTCGGGTTCGCCGTACAGGCTGCGCCCGCGGCCCAAGCAGGTGAACATCAGGGCACCTGCCGGCTGGGCCGGGTGCAGGGTCTTGTGGCGGTGCAGCGCGCGGCGGAGATCGAACGCCGCGGTGTGGTGGTCGATCACGTGGAAGCGCACGCGCCGCCCCGGTGCCAGCTGCTCGCCGATGGTGAGGCTCTGCTCCTGCGGGTCGAAGGCGATGATGTTGCGGATCAGGTAGTCGCCCGGCCCCAGGGTCTCGGTGGCCGTGAAGGGACTGCTGGCGATCCCCAGGAACAGCGGCCGCGACGTCGCCAGCTCCCGGTCGCCCTCGTCGAGGCCTTCGAGCTGCCGTTCGAGGAAGCGCAGCGCCGGCATCTGGTCGACGGCGAGGAGCTGGTGGTCGCGGGCCTGGGTGATGGTGCCCATGGCGCCGATCGGCTTGCAGGCTTGCGCCAGGATCGGCACGACCTGCACTTCGCCGGTCACCACGCCGACGACGGCGCCGGTCTGGTAGGCGTTGCGGTTGGCGAACACACGGTTGCCGCCGGGATGCCGGCTGCCCGACGCGACGCCGCCGATCTTGGGGGCCTGCGGGTAGGCGAAGTCGAGGCCGGCGAGCAGGCGGTCGGACGGGAAGCGGAAGGGCTCGGGCAGGACGAGGACGCCGCGCGCTTGCTCGGCGGGAACGCCGACACGGTCGAGCCAGGCGCGCGGACCGTCGTCGTCGTCGGGCAGGTCGCCGGTATCGAGGTGCACGACGTGCGTCTCTGCGTCCGGCATGTGCCCGACCGTGAGGCTCAGCGCAGGGGCGCCTTCGATCTCACGACGGCCGCCGACGATGCCGCCGCCCGTGCAGCCGAGGAGGGTGCGCGGGGCGAGCGCCTCGTGCACGTTCGTCGGCAGGCGGTCGAGGTCGTCGCCGTAGCCGGCGCTGGCGAACACGGCGCACATGTCGATCGACGTCGTCCCGATCTGCCGGCGCAGGCTCTCGCACGCTTCGGCGAGGGCGTCCTCCAGGTTGGGCCGGGTCGACAGAGCGCTCGCAAAGCGCATGGAGCGCATGCGCCGCATGCTACCGCGCGCCACGCCGCGAAACATGCCCGGTGTTCGCTGGCCCGCCTTCAGGCGTCGCCCTTGGCGAGGAAGACGGCAGCCGTCGTCGGCGCCCGGGTCAACCCGAGGACCGCCTGCACGCCACGCGCGTAGGCCGCGAGTTGGGCCACGTGTGCCTCGGGGTCGGGGTCACGGTCCGTCTTCCAGTCGAGCACGTGGACATCGCCCGCGGCGTCGGCGAACACCACGTCGACGATGCCGTGCACGACCTGGCCGTCGCCATCGCGGTAGGTGAGGGCGATCTCGCGCTCGACCCACGCCGCCGAGCGCAGGGCGGCGGCGACGTCGCCGCGATGGAAGCGCGCGAGCCAGCCGTACAACTCGTCGCGATCGGCTTCGGCGCCGCTCACCGCCGCGAGCAGGTCCGGGTCCACGTCGGTACGTTGCAGGTCGACCACGGCCAGGTAGGCGTGCGCCGCCTGCCCGCGCCGGCGGGCAGCCTCGCCCGCGACGCCGCCGGTGACCGGCCACCGACCCGGTCGATCGTCCACCGCGCTCGGTCGCAGCGACCGCCGGCGCGCCGCCTGCGCCGCGCGCACAGCCAACGCTCGGTGCGCGGCCAACGCTTCGACCGTGCTGCCGAGATCCTCGTCGGGGCCGCTCGTCGTCGGTATCGCTTCGATCCCGGTCGGTCGCATGGGGCGCACCAACAGGCCGTTGCTGCCCACCGGCACGGAGGTCAGGTCGCGTTGCCACAGCGACTCCTGCGTGAGCTTCTCGTCGTCGTGGCCGACCAGCAGCAACCGTTCCTTGGCGCGCGTGGCGGCGACGTAGAACAGACGGCGTTCCTCGGCCTCCTGGTGTTTGCCGGCCTCGACGCGCGCCACCAGCGCCGCACGGTTCTTGCGCTCACCGACCTGCACCGCCACCAGCGCACGCCCGTCGGCAGTGAACGTGCGCTGCGCCGGGGCGCCGTCGCCGTCGGGGTCCGACGGCGGCCGGCGCGCCAGGTCGGGCACGATCACGACTTCGAACTCGAGGCCCTTGGCCGCATGCACGGTCATGATGCGCACCGCGTCGGTGTCGCGGTCGAAGAGCGGGCTCTCCTCGTCGTCGGTCTCGCGCAGCGTGCGCCGCTCGACCAGGGCTGCCGCCTCGGCCAGGTCGAGCGGGGCTGCGCGCAGCAGCTGCTGCAGCAAGCGGTCGAGGTTGGCCAGGCGCTGCGCCCCCTCGAAGCCCGAGCCCTCCACCAGCAGCAGCTCCTCGTGGCGCAGGATCGCCGGGAGCGCCTCGTGCAGCGGCTGGCCGGCGATGCGGCCGTGCAGGTCGCGCAAGAAGCGCATGCCCTCGGCCACCGCCCCCTCGCCGGCCGGCTCCTGGCGCCAATCGAAGGTCCCACCGCTCGCGCGGTGACGCAAGAGGTCTCTGTCGCTGGCGCCGCACAGCGCCGAGCGCAGCACCGCCAGGGTCGGCACCGCGTCGAACGGGCGCGCCATGGCGGCCATCAGGGCACCCGCCAGCACGATCTCGTGCCGTGAGTAGAAGCGGCGACTACCCTGCAGCACGTAGGGGATGTCGGCCTGCCGCAGCGGCCGCAACAGCCAGGTGGTGTCCGCAGCGGCGCGCAGGAGGATGGCGATGTCGCCCAGCTTCACGCCCTCTGCTTGCAGCTCGCCGATCAATCGCTGGATGGCACGTCCCTCGCGCTGGCGGCGTTCGTGCGCCTTGCCGGCGAGCGCGTCGGCTTCGAGCAACAAGAGCTCGACGCGGGCGGGGGTGCTACCGCCGCGCACCGGCACCACCGCTTCGTAGCCGAGCTGATAGGGCACGTCTTCGGTCAGGGTGTGCCGGCACGTCTCGTTGACGAAGTGGAGGATCTGTGGCCGGCTGCGGAAGTTGGCCGACAGCGCCAGGCGGCGTCCGCTGGCCACGTGCTCCACCGCACGGAAGTAGGCGCCGACGTCGGCACGCCGGAAGCGGTACACGCTCTGCTTGGCGTCACCGACGATGAACAGGCAGGGCCGCAGCGCCAGCGCGCAGGGGTCGCGGGCGGCACCGCCGGGGTCGCGCGCCGGGTCGCTCGCCAGCAGGAAGAGGACGTCGTACTGCAGCGGGTCGGTGTCCTGGAACTCGTCGACCAGGATGGTCTGGAAGCGCTGCGCCAGCTTCTTGCGCACGGCGCCGCGGTCGAGCAGCACGCGCCGCACCAGCAGCAGGAGGTCGTCGAACGACAGCTCGCCGGCGCGCGCGCGCGCCTGGCGCTGCGCGTGCAAGAACGGCAACAGGAAGGCGTGCGCCAGCGCGATCGACTCTTCGTCGGCGTCGAGCAGGCCCAGCACGTATTTGCGGTGGGCGTCGAGACCTTCGGTGGCGGCGGCGTCGCGCTGCTCGCCGAGCTCGCGCTTGCCCGCCTTCGGCGTGTTCTTGGCGAGCACGTCGGGCCGGCCCGCAGCGGCCTCGCCGCGGCGCAGGGCCGCGTACGCGGACAGCACCGCGTCGGCGCAGTCGCGCCACGCCGGCCGTGCGCCGGCGTGCGCGTCGACCAGGGCGCGCAGGTCGGCCTCGCGTGCCGGCAGGTCGTGCGGCTGGAACGGCCGCCGGAGCTCGTCCCAGGCCTCCTCGGGCATGTTCAGCAGCGCGAAGGCCAGCTCGCGCAGCTCGGCCGCGTCGAAGCGTTCGAGCGCCTCGGCGTGTTCGCCTTCGGTGGCGGGGCCGAGGAACTCGAAGAAGTCGCGGTCGAAGCGCGCGCGCACGCTCTCGTCGCTGCCGACCTGCACGACCGCCGGCAGGTCGAGCGCAGCGGCGTGCTCCTGCAGCAGGCGCAGGCAGAAGCCGTGGAACGTCGACAGCACCAGCCGATCGACGTCGCCGAGCACGTCGCCGGCTCGCCGCACGTGCTCGGGTCCGATGCCGAGCGCCGCCAGGACGAACGCGTCGGCGGCGTCGACGGACTCGCCGGCGACGAAGGCCGGGACGGCGGACAGCATGCGCACGAGCCGCTCGCGCATCTCGGCGGCGGCGTTCTCGGTGAAGGTGACGGCCAGGACGCAGTCGGGGTCGATGTGCTGGGTGAGCAGCGCCGCCAGCAGGCGTCCGACCAGGAGCGACGTCTTGCCGGTGCCGGCGCCGGCGGTGACGACCAGGTTGTGGCCGAAGTCGGTGAGCGCGGCCCGGCGCGCGGCATGGTCGGGCAGGTCCACGGTCCGCCGCGCGTCAGGAACCATCGTCACCTCCGAGAACCGGCTGGTAGGTCGACTTGCTGCGCAGGCGCAGGTAGCGCTGCACGGTCGGTCGGTCGGCGTTGTAGACGCGTTCGCGGCTGGGTGGATGCAGCCGCCGGCAGGCGGCGCGGAACTCGCAGAAGCGGCACACGCGCGCGGCGTCCATGCCCGGCACGAAGGTCCCGGACGCGCGCACGTCGGCCAGGACCTGCAGCGTCTCGCGCAACGCGTCGGTGAACTTGCCGCCGAGGAAGTCCTGGGCGTAGCGCCACCTCAGCCAGAACTCGTCGTCACCGGCGAGCCCGGGGTGCACGGCGCGCACGCCCAGGTCGTGCACGTGCCCGCCGAGCGTTTGCGTTGCCATCGCGGCGTACGCCGGCATCTGCAGGTGGCGTCCCTTGAGGATCTCGGTGGTGGAGAGGACCTGGCGCGGGCGGGCGCCGGTCTTGTAGTCGATGATGCGCAGGCTGCCGTCGGCCAGGCGGTCGACGCGGTCGGCACGCCCGCGTACCGACAGGCTGCGACCGTCGCCCAGGTCGAGCTCTCCCTCGAGCGGATGCTCTTGATGCAGCGGGGTGAGTCCGTGCGTCCGCAGCGCGCGCACGTCGTCGGCGAAGGTGCGCGCCACGGCGTCCGTCCACTGGCGCACCAGGATGCGGTGCAGGCCGGGCAGGGTGTGGGCCAGCGGCGACGCGTCCGCCAGCATCGCGTCCAGGCGCGGCAACAGCTCGTGTGCCAGGGCCGCCTCGTCGACGACTTCGTCCGTCTGCGCGGCGCGTCCCAGCCGCGCGTGCAGCTGGGCCAGGAGATCGTGCACGTTGGCGCCGACCGCGGACGGCGCCAGCGCCAGCGCATCGGGTTCCGGCGGCAGCGGCTGCACGCGCAGCACGCGCTGGAACAGATACTGATGCGCGCACTTGGCGAGCTGCTCCAGGCTGCTCACCGACACGGCGCCGGCGCGCTCGCGATCGTCGTCGCTGCCGATGTCGCCGTCGAAGGCGAGGTCGCCCGCGAAGCGTTCGAGCGTGGCGACACGCTTGGTCGCCGCGGCGCCGCGCGCGCCGAGCAGCTTGCTCGCCGCCGCCGCCGAGCTGCCGATCAGGGCCACGTGGACCACGGCGGCATCGAGCGGAGCGAGCCCGCTCTGCACGCGGGCCAGGGCGCGCGCCTGCGGGTGCGCGCGTTCCACCGTCTCGTCGCAGCCGGCGAGCACCGGGGCCAGGGTCGATTCGAGCAGCGGCGAAGGACCGACTGGCCGGCCCTGCGTGTCGGTCTGCGACCGGCTGACGTGCAGCGCGCTGGTCGGTAGCGCGGCGAGCTGGACGAGGCGGCGCGTCTCGTCGGCACGCACCGTCGCGCGCGGCGACAGGCCCAGCGCCACGCGGTCGTGGTCGGACAGGAAGGTCGGCGGCGGCGTCGGCAGCGGCACTTGGTCGTCGGCCGCGCCGAGCAAGGTGAGGTGCCGCGCCGGGAAGGCCAGCGCGTCGCCGTACTCGACGACGTGGACGGCCTCGCCGCCGGACGGGCCGACCGGCAAGCCGCGTCCCTGCAGCAGGTCGAGCGCATCGCCGACGAAGTCGTCGGCGGCGGCGTAGCGTAGCTCGGTCGAGAGTTCGGCGAGCGTGGCGGCGGCCTCGGCGTCGCGGCTGCCCGTCGCAGGCTCGTTCAGCTCGCCATCGAGCAAGTGGATCAGGGCGTCGACCTTCTCCTCGCCGGTGCGGGCGTCTTGTGCTGTTCGCACGCGGCCAGCGAGCCGTCGCACGCGCTCCGCTGCTGCGGGGGCCCGGTCGCTCAGGGCCGCGACGACGCGCTCGGGCAGGGCGCCTGCGCCGGACAGGCCGAGCGTCCGCGCCCGCACCTCGAGCGCGTGCTGCTCGGCGGGGGGCAGCGGCTCCTTCGCCAGCTCGCTGCCGGCCAGCGCCAGGTAGGCGCGGGCCGGGGCGCCGTCGAACAGGAGGCGCACGGCGTGTGCTGCCAGCGCGCCGCGCGGTTCGCGCGTGATCGGCGTTTCGGCGTGCGCCCGCAAGGGCATGCCCTCGGCGGCGAAGGCGACGGTCAGCGAGGGGACGTACGGTCCGAGCCGCGGTGCAGCCACCACCATGTCGCGCAGCGTGACCCCGGACGCGAACGCCAGCGCGCAACGGTGCGCAGCGGCGCGCAGCTCGGCATCGAGCGTCGGGTGCGCCGAGCGGCTGCGGGCGGCGACGGGCACCTCTGCCGCGGGCGCGGTCACGATCTGGACGTCGCTGCACGCGGCCAGGTGATCCAGCACGCCCAGCACGTCGCGCGCGTCGTGGTCGCCGACCTTGGCCACGAAGAGCGGTTGCCGCGGACGCCGGCCGGCCGCCAGCAGCGAACGCAGGCGCGCGATGCGCTTGCCGCGGCTCTCGCGCGCGTGCGCGGCCAGGGCGGCAGCGAAGGCCCGGGCGATCGCGAGCGTCTCGCGCCCCCAGTTCGAGAGAGAGGGCGCGGCCGCACCCGGCTCCGGCGCTCCCCCGCGCATCCACTCGCGGCACGTGGCGAGCAGCGCGCCCAGGCTGGCGCGGTGGCGCAGGGCGTAGGGCGCCGCTTCGCCGCGCTGGCCGCGCAGCACTTCGCACAGGATCGCGCGTTCGGCCAGGGGGGGCAGCACGTCGTCGCCGGCGGGTTCGCCGAGCAACCAGGACAGCTCGCGCGCCAACGCCACCGGGGTGAGGAAGCGCACGCCGAGCATGCCGCCGCGTTCTGCAACCACCGAGTCGCGCAGCGCGGTCGCCGCCTCCGCCGACGAGGCGAGGACGAAGGCGCGGCCGTGCCGCCCCGAACCCTCCGGCAGATGGGCGCACAGCCACCGCACGTGAGGGTGCATCGCCGTGGCAACCGCCTTGGCCCGTCGCATGCGCACAGTATGCGCGCCGGCACGCGGGTCCCGATCGACAAAGCTGGCGCGCACGCCGTGGCCGGCCGCGGGGGCGCCGGTAGCATGGATTCGCGATGCGAGGACCGGTGCCGCCCACTCGAGCCAGCGCAGCACCGCTTCCATCGAGCGCTCGGAACCGTGGCACGCGCACCGTGGCGGTGTGCTCGCTCGTCGCGCTGGCCTTGGTGTTGCGGGTCACGGGCCTCGGCGCGCATTCGCTCTGGTTCGACGAGTGCATGACCTGGCTCATCGCGCGCGCACCGCGGCCGCTCGAACTCGTGCAGCAGGAGCTGAACCCACCGTTCGCGTACCTGGTGTTCTGGTCGTGGATCCGGATCGCCGGCGACTCGGTGTCGGCCCTGCGCCTGTTGCCGGCGCTGGCGTCGTTCGCGGCAGTCCTCTTGGGGGCGCGTGCCGCCCACGAACTCGCGGGACCGCGCGCCGGTCTCGTGGCGCTGCTGCTGCTCGGCACGAGCCCGCTGAGCGTGTGGTACGGACAGGAGGTGCGTTCCTACTGCTTCGTCGAGGTCGGGTCGGCGCTGCTCCTGCTGGCCTGGGCGCGGCGGCATGGAGGACGCCGGTCGTGGCCGTGGGCGGCAGCGGGCACCTTCGTGGCGGTCGGATCGCACTACTTGGCTGTCCTCGTGCCGGCCCTGGTGCTCGGCGTGGCGTGGGGCCAGACCTGGTGGCGTCACCAGGGAGGAGGCATGCGCGTGCGGCTGGTGCGGGCGGCCGGCGATCCGTTCGTGCGCGGGGTCGCTCTCGGGCTGTTGTGCTGGCTGCCATGGTGGATCCTCGTCACGCGCGTGCAGCTGCGCACGCCTTGGGGACGAGGGTCGGTGCCCGACGCACGCGCCCTCGTCGAGCTGCCGTCACGCCTCTACTTCGTCGCCGGTTCCGCGCTCGCGCCGGCCGTCCGCGGTCTCGTCGGAGTGGGGGTCGTGGTCTGGAACCTCGGTCTCGCCGCCGCGGCGTGGCGCGCCGTGCGTCGGCCCGGCGTGCTGCGCGTGCTGATGCTGATCCCGGCCGGCGCGGTCCTCGCCAGCGTCGCGGTGTCGTGGTGTTGCGTGCCGGTCTTCGGCGTGCGCTACCTGCTGGCGGCCCATCTCTGGCTGGTGACGGCAGTCGCGGCGGCGGTGCGGGCGCGGGTCGCCGAGACGGCGACCGTGGTTCTCGTCGCGGCCGTCGGCGTGGCCAACGTGCTCGCGACGCGTGCGGCCGACGTCAAGGAGGACTTCGCTGGCGCCGCCTCGGCCTTGACCGCGCGCTTCCAACCGGGTGACCGCATCGTGTGTCTGACCGGCGTGCTCGAAGCGTTCGAGCAAGCGCCGCTGCGCTACTACCTGCGTCACGCACCCGAGTTGCTCGCAGCCCTGACTCCGGCGTTGGACGTCCTTGCCTCACCGACCCCCGGCACCGTGCACATCGTGTTGCGCGAGGCCCCCTATTCGTGGCCGCTCTGGCAGCGCCTGCTCGAGTGCGGCACCGTCGTGAGCGAAACACCGATGCACAACCGCGTGAAGTACGCGCAGCTCCGCCTGCCGTGAACCCCACGTTACGCCACCGTAACGATCCCCACACATTGGTGTCTGACTCCACTAGTGCGGGTACACGTGGGCGGGTGAACCGAGCCGAGAAGGTGCGGCGGATCCTGCGCATCCTCGACGAGCTGTATCCGGCGCCGCCGATCCCGCTCGCGCACGAGGATCCGTTCACGCTGCTGGTGGCGGTGGTGCTGTCGGCGCAGACGACGGATGCGCGGGTCAACGTGGTGACGCCCGGTCTGTTCGCCGAGGCGGCGACGCCCGCGGCCATGGCGGCGCTCGGGGCGCGACGCATCCTGCGCCACATCCGCACCTGCGGGCTGGCGCCGACCAAGGCCAAGAACATCGCCGCGCTGTCGCGCCTGCTGATCGAGCGCCACGGCGGGCAGGTGCCCGCGGACCTCGACGCGTTGACCGCGTTGCCCGGCGTCGGACGCAAGACCGCCAGCGTGGTGCTGGCGCAGGCCTTCGGCATTCCGGCGTTCCCGGTCGACACCCACATCCACCGCCTGGCGCGACGTTTCGGTCTGTCGGACGGCAGCAGCGTGCTGCAGACGGAGCGGGACCTGCGCAAGGCCTTCCCCGAGGACACCTGGATCCGGGTTCACCTGCAGCTGATCCAGTTCGGTCGCGAGCACTGCCCGGCTTTGCGCCACGACCCGGTCGGTTGTCCGATCTGCGCGTGGGCCGTGACCACCTCGCAGCGTGGCGGACGTCGTCCACGTGGTCAGGCCTGACGCCATCGGCGGAGCCGCCCGGTGGTGCTCGCCGAGTTCGAGGTCACGCCGCGCTGAGCACTGCGGTGCGCCGGGAACCGGCGTATGGATCTCCGATCGACGGCTGCCGATAACGCTGCCATGTGTTCGATCCTCGGCATCCTGGAGATCAAGTCCGACCCCGGTGAGGCCCGCGAGCTGGCGCTCAGGCTGTCGCGCCTGCAGCGCCACCGCGGCCCCGACTGGTCGGGGGTGTGGGCCAGCGCCGATGCCGTCTTGGCGCACGAACGGCTGTCGATCGTCGACGTCGAGAACGGGGCCCAGCCGCTGCGCAGCGAGGACGACTCCCTCGTGCTGGCGGTCAACGGCGAGATCTACAACCACAAGGCGCTGCGCGCGCGCCTGCGCCGACCCTACGCGTTCGCCACCCAGAGCGACTGCGAGATCATCCTGCCGCTCTACCGCGAGCACGGACCGGCGTGCCTCGACATGCTGGAGGGGATGTTCGCCTTCGTCCTGTGGGACGCGGCGGCGCGCTCCTACCTGATCGCGCGCGACCACCTCGGCATCGTTCCGCTCTACACCGGCCGCGACGCCGCCGGCAACCTGTTGGTCGCCTCCGAGATGAAGGCGCTGGTGCCGCACTGCCGGACCGTGAGCGCCTTCCCGCCCGGCCACTACCAGACCGGTGCTGACCACGAGCCACAGCGCTACTGGGCGCGCGATTGGTTCGACTTCGCTGCCGCCGACCGGCCGGGGCGACCGGCCGACATCCGCACCGCCCTCGAGGCTGCCGTGCACAGCCACCTGATGACCGACGTGCCCTACGGCGTGCTGCTCTCGGGCGGGCTCGATTCGTCCATCATCGCTGCCACCGCGGCCCGCTTCGCCGACCGGCGCATCGAGGACGACGACCGCAGCGAGGCCTGGTGGCCGCGCCTGCACTCGTTCGCCATCGGCCTGCACGACGCTCCCGACCTGGCGGCGGCTCGGGAGATGGCGAACCACATCGGCACCGTGCACCACGAGTTCCACTTCACGCCGCAAGAAGGTCTCGACGCGTTGCGCGACGTCGTCTACCACACCGAGACCTACGACGTCACCACCGTCCGCGCCTCGACCCCGATGTTCCTCATGGCGCGCAGGATCCGCGCCATGGGCATCAAGATGGTGCTGTCGGGCGAGGGCTCGGACGAGATCTTCGGCGGCTACCTCTACTTCCACAAGGCGCCGGACCCGCGCGCACTGCACGAGGAGACCGTGCGCAAGCTGCAGGCGCTGCACCTCTACGACAACCTGCGCGCCAACAAGTCGATGGCAGCTTGGGGCGTCGAGGCGCGCGTGCCGTTCCTCGACAAGACCTTCCTCGACACTGCCATGCGCATCGACCCGGCGAGCAAGATGGTGCGCGGCGGTCGGATCGAGAAGCAGATCCTGCGCGACGCGTTCGCCGACATCCTGCCGCCGCAGATTCTCGCGCGGCAGAAGGAGCAGTTCTCCGACGGCGTCGGCTACGGCTGGATCGACGCCCTCAAGGCCCACGCCGAGGCGAAGGTCTCCGACCACGACCTCCAGCGCGCGCACGAGCGCTTTCCGCACAACGTGCCGCAGACCAAGGAGGCCTACCTCTACCGCGCGATCTTCGCCGAGCACTTTCCCGGCGACGACGCGGCGCGGACGGTGCCGGGTGGACCCTCGGTCGCGTGCTCCACCGCGGCGGCGATCGCCTGGGACGCGGCGTTCGCCAAGATGGCCGACCCGTCCGGCCGCGCGGTGAAGGTGCACCGGTCGGCACTCTGACCCCGAGGCTCGGACCGATCGGCCCGTCGCCGTCGCGTCTCACCCCGGTGGCGCAGACGGACCACCCGTCCGATGCGCCGATGCCGCGACCCGCTGCCACAGGGCCGCGAGCCATTCGGGCCAGGCCAGCTCGGCGAGGGGCAGGACCAGGTGGCTGCACCCGGTCAGCACGCGCAGATCGGCGTCGGGCAGCAGCCCGAGCATCTCGCGCGCGCAAGCGAGCGACGGCACGACGCGGTCGCGGTCGGCGGCGAACAGCGCCACGGGCTGCCGCACGCCATCGAGGTGCCGGCGTAGGTCGAGCTCGGCGACGAGGCGCAGGCGCGCGCGGTAGGCGGCGTCGAAGCGCGGTGGCCTCTGCGCCATCGTCGCGGTCAGCTCGGGTCGTTCCTGCGCGCCGAGCGCCCGCCGCGCCCCCACGCGCATGCGCAGCCAGCGCAGCGCGCCGGGCGGGCACAGCGCGCTGGCGGCGCGGGTCAGGGCCAGCTGCCCGCGGCGCGGGTAGCGCACGAAGCTGTTCACCAGCGCCAGCGCGACGACTCGCTGGGGCGCTGCCAGCGCGGCTCGCAGGGCGATGGCGCCGCCGAACGACTCGGCCAGCAGCAGGCTGGGGCCTGCCTCGACTGCCGCCAGCGCGTCGAGCGCTGTGTCGGTCAGGTGTGCGTAGCTGTCGGCGCCGCCGGGTCGGTAGTGCAGGCGGATGACGCGGAAGCGCGCGCGCAGCCGCGCGGCGCACGGCGTCATCAGCGCCCCGGTGCCGCCGATGCCCGGCAGGTAGACGACCGTCGGGCCGTGGCCGTCGTCGTCGAGGATGTCGGCACGCACGCGCCCTGGCTACCAGGTGCCGGGGCGGCGATCAACGGCCAGCGGGCTTCGCTTCTCGGCGGCGGACCGGCTTCGCAGCAGCTGCTCAGCCCTGCTGCGGCGGCGCGCCGTCTTCGGGCGGCTTCGACATGCCGAGCATGCGTTTGACGCCCTTCTTCATCGCCTTCCAGCCGTCGCGCACGTTGCGGCTGAGCTGTTCGAGCGGCATCGCCACCTTGCCCTTGAACTTCTCGTCCGGGCGCGCCTGGAACACCGTGCTGTGCGCCTTGCCGTCCCAGTGGGCCGGCGGCTCCTTGGTGTAGTAGTAGGCGGCGAAGGATTTGCGCGCGACGCCGGGCGGCGCCGTCAGAGGCGTCACGCCGTGGTAGCTGGTCTCGCTGGTCTCGAACACCACGCAGCGGTTCAGGATCGGCGCGTAGGAGTGCCAGCACTTCTTGACGTCCTTGTCCCACAGCTCGATGCGGCCGCCCCAGTCCTCGTGCCACTCCGGGTTGAGGTAGACGAGGATGTTGAGGCGGCGGTGCCACCCGCGGTCGTCGAGGATGTTGAAGTCGACGTGCACGTCGAGCCGGCCGCCCGGACCGGTCTGGTGCATGCCGCCGCCGTCGAGCTTGTCGTCGGCCAGGAGGTTCGGGATGCCGGTGATGTAGCTGAGGTCGGCGAGGAACTCCGGCGAGGACAGCGCCTTGTGCAGGGCGAGCACCGGGGGCGGGAACCTGCTGGAGTCGGTGATCTGCAGCTTGAGCTTCTCGTTGACGCTCTTGAAGGTCAGACCCATCTTCTGCGCCTCGTCGAAGCCGGGCATCGCCGCCGCCACCTCTCGGGCGAAGGCCTCGTCGAGGAAGCCGTCGATCTTGAAGAACGGGAAGGGCTGTCCGCTCCGGAACTCGTTGCGGAGCTGGTCGCGGTCGTACGGGCGAAGGACGCGCGTCGTCGAGGTGGCTGTCATGGCGATGTCGGGTTCCAGCGAGGGCCGGTCGGTCGCAGCGGGTGGCGCGGCCAGCGGCTGCACTCATCTTGTCGGCGGTGCGGCGAGCTTTCCAGGAGACCGCCTCACCCGCGGCCTGGCACGGGTCAACCGCCGAGAGACTATCGGGTTTTCAGCCGCCGTTTCGTGTGCGGCGATCGCGATCTTCTGCTCGCCGTACCGCGTCGCCGCTCCGCCGCGCGTGCGCACCTCGGCCCGAGCGCACGCGCCGTTGGCGCCGCGCCGTCGGTGCGATCGTCGTTTGCAGGTCCTTGCATCGGGTGGCCCGGCCGCGTAGCTCAGTGTCGTGATCGCAGCGGTTCGGGCAGTCCCGTCAGGCGTCGGCGCACGGCGCCAGTCACCACCGTCGGCCGTGCGCGGGGCAGGCGGCGTTGCCCTGCGGCCCGCGGCAGCCTCGAGCGTCGCGTCACGCGAGACCCGGCCCCCAGCGTTGCGGTGACCGAGCACGCCACGGCTGCGCATCCGCGGGTATCGCTCGTCGTCCCCATGCACGACGAGGAGGACAACGTCGTCCCCTTGCTCGAGGAGGTCGAGGTGGCCCTGGCCTCGGTGGCGCCGTTCGAGGTGCTGATGGTCGACGATTGCAGCAAGGACGACACCCTCGAGCGCCTGCGCGCCTTCAAGGCGGCCGGATCGCGTCCTTGGCTGCGCATCGTGCGCCTGCGCCGCCAAGTGGGGCAGAGCGGCGCCGTGCTGGCCGGCGTCGAGCAGGCGCGGTCGCACCTCGTGGCCACCCTCGACGGCGACCGTCAGAACGATCCGCTCGACGTGCCGAGGCTCCTGGCCCTCGTTGAGAGTGGGCAGTGCGACGGCGCGACCGGAGTGCGGGTCAGGCGTCAGGACACCTGGGTGCGCAAGGTCAGCTCGCGCATCGGCAACCGCGTCCGCAACTGGATCACCGGCGACCGGGTCACCGACGCCGCCTGCGGCGTGAAGGTCCTGCCGCGCGCCGTGTTCCTCAAGGCGCCGCGCTTCAACGGCATGCACCGCTTCATGCCCACGCTGATGCGCTACCTGGGCCTGCGCATCCTCGAGGTGCCGGTGAACCACCGCGCCCGCGCCGCGGGTCGCGCCAAGTACGGCATCGGCAACCGGGCGCTGCGGGGTCTGCGCGACTGTTTCGCCGTGCGCTGGTACCGCCAGCGCGTCGTCGATCCCAGCGTCGAGGCCGAATGGTAGCGCTGGTCTACCTGGCCATCGCCTGCGTCGTGTTCGCGCCCGGCGTGCTCAGTCCTTCCGACTGGGTGGGCACCGAGGCGCGGCGGCTGCAGATCGCGGTCGAGATGGTGCAGAGTGGCGATTGGCTGGTGCCGACCCTCGGCCACGAACCGACGCTGTCGAAGCCACCGCTCTTCTACTGGGTCACCGCGCTCCTGCACGGCTGGCTGCCGGGCCACGACTGGCTCCTGCGCACGCCCGGCCCGGCGATGATGTGGGTCACCGCCTGCCTGGCGCACTTCCTGGTGCGTCGATCGCACGGCAAGGGCGCGGCATGGTGTGCCGGGCTCGGCGCGCTGCTGGCGCCGATCGTCGTCGCCACGGTGCCCCGCGCCGAGATCGATCCGTTGTTCGCCGGGCTCACTTCGGTGTCGATCCTGCTGATGGCCTACGGCGCCGCCTTCGGCCAGCGGGCCACCTCGGCGCTCGGCGGCCTCGTGGGGGGGATGGCGATCCTGGTGAAGGGCCCACCCTTCGCCATGTTCCTCGTGGGCACCGCAGCAGTCTGGTTGCGGCGGCGCCGCGGCCGCGGCTTGCCGGTGGCGCTGCTCGCCATGGCGGTGCCGCCGACCGCGTACTACCTGGCACTGACCCAGCGCCTGCAGGTCGGCACGTTGGTCGACGTGGCCACCAACGAGAGCGTGGCGCGCATGGCGTTGTTCACCTGGGGGCACGTCCTCGACACGCCGATGCACTTCGTGCGCGCGTTCGCGGCGACGCTGCCGTTCGGGCTGCTGCTGTTCTTCGAGTACCGCGGGGCGCGGCGTGCCGAACCCGACGACGCCGAAGCCTTCGTGCGCATGCTGGCGGCGGCGTTCTTCTCGTCGGTGCTGGTGCTGGCGGTGTTCCCAGCGCGGCCCATGCGCTACCTGCTGCCGGCGGTGCCGCTCTTCTTCGTGGCCGTCAGCCCGTCGGTGGCGGCATTCGCCCGCCAACCGTGGCTGACGCCAGGCATCCGCGCGAGCCTGCGGGCGCTGGCGCTGCTGGGTGCCGCGGGCCTGTGCGCCTCGCCCTGGTTGCCCGCTCCGATGGGCTGGCAGACCGCGCTGGGGTTCCTCGCGCTGGCCGTGCTGCCCCAGATCGCCACCGACGGTCGCCGGGCGGTGGCGACGCTGCTCGTGTTACCGGTGGTGGCGGCGTGGACCTTCCTGGCGCCGTTCGCCGACTACCGCACGGCGGCGCGCGAGCCCTTCCGTGCCGCCGGCGCCGTGCTGCGTCGCGCGGTCGACGAGGCCGGAGCGAACGACTTGGCGACGCTGCTGCACGTGCACTCGGCCGTGCTCCTGCACGCGGGGTTGCTGCCGCCCGGCGACGAGCTGGCGCGTCGCGACCCGACCGCGCCGTGGCTGCTGATGGAAGAAGGGGCGGGACCGACCGGCGAATGGTCGCACGTGGCCAGGGCCGAGCTGCCGCCGCCGGCCTACGTGCCGCGCGTTCGCCTGCAGCTGCCGCGTGTCGCGCTGCTGCTCATGGAGCGCAGGTGACACGGGCCGCCGACGTCGTGGTCGTGCGCATGTCGGCGATGGGCGACGTGGTCCACAGTCTGGGGGCCATCGAGGCTCTGGCCAGGGCGCGCCCGGGTTGGCGCGTACACGTGGCCGTGCAGGAGGAAATCGCTCCGCTGCTCTGCGGGCTCGATCACATCGCCTCGGTGGTCACTCACCGGCGGCGGCCGGCGGTCGTCGGCATGCTGCGCTCGCGTCGGCTGCTGCGACGCCTGCGCTGCGACCTTGCGCTCGACCTGCAGGGCAACTGGAAGAGTGCGCTGGCCGTGCGCCTGTCGGGGGCGCGGCGCCGCGTGGGGATCGCGCCGCCCTGGCGACGCGAGCCCGGCAGCGCGCGCCTGCTCACCGAACTGGTGCCGGCGACGCAGGAGGCAGCGCATCCGCGCCGGCTGGCACTCGACGTCGTCCGTCACGTTGCCCCCGACGCGCCGGACCTTCTGCCGCGGCTCGTGAGCACCGAGGCCGAGCTGGCACGCGAGGCCGCGGCGTTGCAAGCGCTCGGCATCGACGCCGAACTGCCCTTCCTCGTGCTCGTGCTCGGTCCGCCGCGCGACAACCGCAGCTGGCCAGCCGGGTCCGCGGCGCTCGAGGCGGCAGCGTGCCCGTGGCCGGCGCTCGTGCTGCTCGGTCCGGCCGAGCCGTCGGGCATGCAGGTGCCCCCGGGCGTGCCGTTGCTGCGGCACGGCGTCGGCGAACTGCGCCGCCTGGTGGCGCTCGGTGGACTGGTGGCGCGCGCCGGCGGCCGGGTCGTCGGGCCCGACCAGGGACCGACGCACGTGCTCGCTGCGACCGGGGCCGAGGTGACGGCGCTGTACGGGGCGCAGGATCCCGACTGCACCGCCTCGTCTGCAGTCCGCGTCTTGGTGCGCCGCGACCGCCCGTCGTGCGTTCCCTGCCGCCGCCGGGTCTGCGATCATGCCGAGGGTCCGGTGTGCATGCAGTTCCAAGTCGCCACCGGTGAACCCCCATCGCCTCCGCTGGCATGACCTCGCTCGAAGTCTTCCCCAATCCCAACCCCGAGCGCGACTACGAGATCGTCATCCGTGCGCCGGAGTTCACGTGTCTGTGCCCCAAGACCGGGCAGCCGGACTTCGCGACGATCGTCATCCGCTACGTGCCCGACCGTCTCTGCGTCGAGCTCAAGGCGCTGAAGCTGTACCTGGTGTCCTACCGCAACGAGGGTGCGTTCCACGAGGCGGTCACCAACCGCATTCTCGACGACCTGCGCCGGGCGCTGGCGCCGCGCTGGCTTCGGGTCAGCGGGCGCTTCCGCGTGCGCGGTGGCATCCGCACCACGGTCATCGCCGCCCACGGCACCCGCTCTGCGCCCTGATCGCTGGTTCGTTGCCTGGGGCGCGTCGGCGCCCTCGGGGCCTCCGGGGCCTCGTAGGACAGGCCTCGGGCGGGGCCGCCTCCCGCTGGCACGCGCCGACCTGCTAATCTCACGCGCGCCGCCGGTCACCTGCCACCCGGAACCTCCTGCCGAAAACCCCCAATGGCGTCTCTGCACCGAATCGCGCTCCTGGGCGCGCTCCCCCTCTCCCTCGTACTCACGCGCACGCTCTGGTCGTACGGCACCGGCGCACTCGCGGGCGAGACCGGCATCCTCGGCCAGGTGCCTCTCGACGTGACCCGCGCCATGCCCGGCTGCGGCGCCTGCCACCGCGCCAATCCCGGCGGCAACCAGTTGAACGTCGACGTGGCCCTGAGCGCGCGCTCGCTGACGCCGGGACAGTCGATCACAGTGACGACCTCGGCCACCGGCGGGCGCCCGCATCCGCTCAACTGGGGCGGGTTCTCCTGCGACGCCGACGTCGGCGCGTTCAGTGCCGGCACCGGCACGCGGGTCGGGCTCGGCGGCCTGGGAATCACCCACGTCACCGCGTTCGCCTCGCCCAACCGCACTTGGACCTACGGCTACACCGCTCCGGCCACGCCGGGACCGGTGAACATGTGGGCCAACGTCAACACCGTCGACGGCGACGGCCAGGCGACCGCGGCCGACCTGTGGGCGTTCCATGGCGGCGATGGGCTCGAGCAGACGCCGACGCCGGTGCGCATGTTCGTCAACGCGGTCGACGTGCTGCCCGTGGGCGACTCGTGTGTCGGCAGTTGGGAGAACTATCCGGTGCTCGGTGCCCGCCAGCAGCCGCGCGCGGGCAACTCCACGTTCACCGTCGAGGTGGTCGGTGCGACCCCGTCGTCGACCTTCGTGCTGTTGATCGGCACGCCGTTGCCGCCGCTCGATCTTACGCCGATCGGCGTCACCGGTTGCACCCTGCACGTCAACTCGGTGGCCTCGGTGGTGGTGGGAACGTCCGGCGGCGTCGCCAAGTACGCGGACGGGACCGCGACGGTGCCGCTGCCGATCCCCAACAACGCGCGCGGCACCTTGCGCCTGCAAGGCGCGTTCGTCGACCCGACCAACGGCCGGCCGCTGCCGCTGACGGTCACCAATGCGCTCGACGCGGTGATCCGGTAGGCGCGACCCCGCGGGCCACGCGGCTGCGCACGCTGGCGATGCGCGGGTGCTGGCTGCCGCGTGCTTGCACGTGGCGCCCCGGACGCCGTGGGCGTAGAAGGGCCGCGTGAAGACCAAGCTCGTCCTCGGCCTGACCCTGGCGACGCTGCTGCTGGCGCCGAGCTGGCCGGAGCCGCCTCTGCGCACCGGCGCCTACGTGCAGGACGTCACCCGTACTTCGGCGAAGATCTGTTGGGTGGGCGATCGTGGCGACGGTGTCGCCCTGGTCGTGACGGCGCGCGGCGGTGGCGGCGCTCCCTCGGTCGCCTGGCAAGAGCGAGGCGAGCGCACCGTGGCGTTGGTCACCGGGCTCCTGCCTGCGACCGAATACGAGTTCGTCGCCAACGAGGGCGAGCGCAGGCACACCGACTTGTCGGGCACGTTCAAGACGCCTCCCGCCACGAGTGACGCGCGGGTGCGCTTCGCCGTGCTCGGCGATTCCGGTGGGCTGCCACTGTGGGTCAACCTCAGCCGCGCACCGATCGTGCACGCGCTGGCCAGCGTCGACGCGCTGCCCGCGGCCGGACACGTGTCGACCATCGGGGCCATGCTGGCGGACGCCAAGCCCGAGTTCTGGCTGCACACGGGCGACGTGATCTACCCGCGCGGCGAGCAGCGCCACTACCGGCCGGGCTTCTTCCTGCCCTTCGCCGAGGCCCTTCGTCACGCGCCCGTGTATCCGGTGATCGGCAACCACGACTGGGAGTGGACCGACGGGCGGCCGCTGCTCGCCAACTTCGAGCTGCCGGACGTCGGCGACGAGCAGTTCTTCACCTTCGCCTGGGGGCCGGTGCGGGTGGTGGGGCTCAACCTCAACCGGAGCGTCGGCCTCGACCCCGGCCTCGCTTTCCTCGACCGTGTCCTGGCCGCTGCCGACGAGCCATGGCGCATCGTGGTCGAACACTTCCCGCCGTGGTCGGCGTCGGACCAGCGCGACCGGCCCGACCTCATCGAGCGGCTGGTGCCGGCCCTGGTCGCGGCCAAGGTCGACGTGCTCTTCTGCGGCCACGACCACACCTACCAGCGCTACCGCGCCGAGGGCCCTCTGCACGTCGTCGTCACCGGCGGCGGCGGCAAGAGCCTGTACGAGCTGCGCGAGCACCCGCGCCTGGTGGTGGCGAAGAGTGCCTACCACCTGTGCACGGTCGACTGCGGGCCGAAGCAGTTCTCGCTGCGCGCGGTCGGGCTCGACGGCAGCGAGATCGACAGCTTCTCCATCGAGAAGTAGCCGCCGCGACGATTCGCAGCCCTTGCAGCTCAGCGGTCGAGCAGGGCGCGCACCCGTGCCACCGCCTGCCGGACGTCGTCCGTGGTCGTGCGCGCGTTCGCCACGCACCAACGCAGGACGTAGCGGCCGTCGACGCGCGAGGACGACAGCATGAGGAAGCCGTCGGCGAGCACGGCCTCCATCAAGCGCTGCGTCGCATCCTCGCCAGCGCGGGAGGCGAAGGTGAACACCGACAGGCGGGGCGGCGTGACCACCTCGAGGCGAGGATCTTCGACGACCAACGCACACGCCAGCCGGGCGCACGCGAGGTCGCTGCGGATGGCGTTGCGGATCTGCTCGAGTCCGCACGCCCGCAGCAGGAACCACAGCTTCAACGCGCGGTTGCCGCGCGTCAGCTCAGGGCCGCGAGCGAAGAAGTTCACCTCGGCGTCCGGGATGTCCTGCAGGTACCCCGCCGGCCCGCTGGCGAAGCCGCGCTCGAGATCGGCAACGCGAGCCGTCAGCAGGCAACCGCTCTCGAATGGCACGTAGAGCCACTTGTGCGGGTCGAGGGTGATCGAGTCGGCGCGTTCGAGCCCGGCGAACGTCGGGCGGTGCTCCGGTAGCAGCGCCACGGCGCCACCGTAGGCGGCGTCGACGTGGAGCCAGGCACCCACTTGCGCGCACACGTCGGCGATCGCAGCGATCGGGTCGACGCTGCCGGTGGTCGTCGAGCCGGCGTTGGCGCACACGAAGGCTGGCCACCGTGAGGCAGCTCGGTCGTCGGCGATCGCCTCGGCCAGCGCGGTCGGCGACAAGCGCTGCTCCGAGTCGGTCGCCAGCGTGCGCACGTGCGTCACTCCGAGGATGCGGGCGGCCTTGGCCATCGAGTGGTGCGTCTCGCTGCTGGTGTAGACGACGGCGTTCGCGCGTTCCTCGGGTCGGGTGGCCAGGGCCGCGGCGAGCGCGCTCAGGTTCGCCACCGAGCCGCCGCTGGTCAGCACGCCCGTCACGCCCCCTGGCAGCGCCAGCGCCTGCCGCAGCCAGTCGAGCACCTCGACCTCGAGCTGGGCCATGGCCGCGCCGCCCAGCCAGGTGCCGACGAAGAAGTTGGTGGCGGCGGCCACGAACTCGCCCAGCGCGCCGGCGTAGCTGCCCGGGCCGGGGATGTAGGCGAAGAAGCGGGGGTGGTTGGTCTGGGTGCAGCGTGGCACCAGGTGGTCGAAGAAGCGCTCGAGGCAGGCTTCCATGCCGACCCCCTCCTCCGGCAGCGGTTCGCCCACCGCGGCGTGGAGGTCGGCGGCGGTGTGGCGCTCGCCCACGCGCAGCTGGCGCTGGCCTTCGAGGTGGGCGGCGATCGCATCGACCGCGGCGTGGCCGAGGCGACGCATGGTCTCCAGGTCGGGAACGAGGGGGAATGGAGGCATCGGGCGCGGAGCGTGGCTGGGCCATCCGTGATAGCGCGTGCCGACGTCGCTGCCACCACCTTCCGGCACCGGCGACGCCGGCGCTGTCACTCGCCCCTGGGCCGGCCATGCCGGCGTTCTCGGTCTTCGTTTGCCGCTGGGCCTGCGCCGTTCTATTGTCCGCCCGCTCCGCCCGCCGTCCCGCCGCAATGACCCAACCTCGTCGCGCTGTCGCCCTGACCCAGGACGTGCGCTTCGCGCCCGACGTCTTCGTGGTCGTCGCCGGTCCGTGCGCGGTGGAGTCCGAGCCGCAGCTCATGGCGACCGCCGCGGCGGTGGCTGCCTCGGGCGCGCACGTCTTGCGCGGCGGTGCCTACAAGCCGCGCACGTCGCGGCACTCCTTCCAGGGGCTCGGTCCGGCCGGTCTCGATCTCCTGCGTCAGGCGTCGATGCGGTCCGGTTTGCCCGTCGTCACCGAAGTGCTCGACCCGCGCGACGTGGAGCTGGTGGCCGAGACGGCGCACATGCTGCAGGTCGGGTCGCGCAACATGCAGAACTTCGCGTTGCTGCGCGAGGTCGGACGCCAGCGCAAACCGGTTCTGCTCAAGCGGGGTGCGGCCGCCACCCTCGACGAGTTCCTGAAGGCGGCCGACTACATCGCCGGCGAGGGCAACGAGCGGATCGTGCTCTGCGAGCGTGGCATCCGCTCGTTCGATCCCGCCGTGCGCAACACCCTCGATCTCGCTGCCATTCCTCTCTTGCAGCAGGCGAGTCCGTTCCCCGTCGTGGTCGATCCCAGCCACGGCACCGGCCGGCGCGATCTGGTGGCGCCGATGGTGCTCGCTGCCCTGGCGGCCGGTGCGGACGGGGTGATGGTGGAGGTGCACCCGCAGCCGGACGCGGCCCTGTGCGACGGTCCACAGGCGCTGCTTCCGAACGACTTCGCCGAGTTGATGGGGCAGCTCCGTCGCTGGATCCGTTGCAGCGGCCGCCGGCTGCTGACGCCCGAAGACGCCGTACCTCGAGACAGCTGATGGACCGAAAACCCTACATCGCGGGCAACTGGAAGATGAATCTCGACCGTGCCCACGCGCTCGACCTCGTCAAGACGATCAAGGGCCGCCTGGGCGACGGCACCGACAAGGAGGTCGCGGTGTTCTGTCCGGCGGTCTACCTGGCCGATGTGTCGGCCGTGGCGCAGGGATCGCCGCTCGGCATCGGCGCGCAGAACTTCTTCTACGAGAACGACGGCGCCTACACCGGCGAGACGTCGGCGCGCATGCTGCGCGAGGTGGGCGCCGACCGCGTGCTCATCGGGCACTCGGAGCGGCGGCACGTCTTCCGCGAGCTCGACGAGTGGATGGGCAAGAAGATGCAGGCCGCCTTGGCCAACCACCTGCTGCCGGTGCTTTGCATCGGCGAGACGCTGGACGAGCGCAAGGCGAACCGGACCGACCGCGTGCTGAAGAAGCAGCTCGAGGCCGGCTTCGAATTCGTGCAGCCCGACCAGATGCACCGCGTCACCGTGGCCTACGAGCCGGTGTGGGCGATCGGCACCGGCGAGGTCGCCTCCATCGACCAGATCGCCGCCGCGCACGCCACGATCCGCAAGTGGATCAAGAGCAAGCTCGGCGACCAGGCCGCCGAGATCTGCCGCGTCCTCTACGGCGGCAGCGTCAAGCCCGACAACATCAAGGCGATCATGGCGATGCCCGACGTCGACGGCGTACTGGTGGGCGGTGCCAGCCTGAGGGCGGAGCAGTTCCTGCCCATCATCGAGTACGAGAAGTGAAGGCGGCTCGGGTCGCCCCGGCACCCGGAAGGGCTTCTTCGGTCTCGCGATCGGTGGCATCCGTGGGCTGCATGTGCGGCTGCATGTGGGGCTGCATGTGGGGCTGCATGTGCCGCGAATCCTCGCTCCCCGCGCGACTTCGCCCGCGGCGCTCGGCCCGGAGCCGGCTCGCGACGGTCGCGGAGCACGGCCGCGGCCGCTGCGTCTGCGGGCACGAGCCATGGATGCCGACGCCACTTTCGATCTGTTGAGCCGCTGGCGCGCGGGCGACCGCGACGCCTTGGGCGCGCTGCTGAATCGCGACCTCGAGTGGATTCGTGCCTTCGTGCACCGGCGCCTCGGCAACGCGCCGGCGCGCAAGTTCGGCGACACCGACGACTTCGTGCAGGAGGCGGCGGTGCGCGTGCTGCGCGAGGGACCGCGCTTCCTGCTCGCCGACCGCGAGCAATTCCGCCTGCTGCTCGCCACCATCGTACTCAACGTCATCCGCAGCCAGCACCGCGCCTTGCAGACCCTCAAGCGCACGGTGCAGCGCGAGCAGCCGCTCGGCACGGACTCGGTGCTGATGCTGGATCCGCCGTATCGCGACGACGTGCCGCCGGACGAACGCGCCGCGCAGGCCGAGCAAGAGGAGTGGTTGCGTCTCGGCTTCCTGCTCCTCGATCCCGACGACCAGCAGGTGATCGACCTGCACTGGCAGGGCAAGACCGACGCCGAGATCGGTGCGGTGGTCGGTGCGGTGGCCAACACCGCGCGCATGCGCCGCCAGCGCGCCACGGCCCGCCTCATGCACATCGTGCTCGAGGCCAAGGCCGGCCGCATCGAGCGCGTCCTCGGGGAGTCCGCGGCGTAGACGACGGGCGGAGCGGCGCCGGTCGCCAGCCACCGCCGGCGGATTCTGCGATGGGCGGCGATCTCGGTCGCCCGCCCATCGCTGGATGGCCGGCGACCTCGTCCGTCCGGTCATCGCCGAAATCCGGTGCGGTCGACCCGAGCCTCGGAGTTCTCGACTCGATTCCTGCCAACGAGACAAAACGATGAACTCCAAACTCTTCCTCAGTCTGACGGTCACGGCTCTGTGCGGCGCGCTCGGCGCGCAGCAGACCAACGCGCTCCTGTTCGCCACCAAGGGCAACGAGGAGACCCGCTCCGGCAGCAACGGCACGTCGCTGCGCAACCTGCTGCCGCGCTCGATCGGGGTGGTGACGCCCAGCCAGGGCGCCAACTCCTCGGCCGAGAACTTCGGGCCCGGCCTCGCCTTCCAGACGCTGGCCGGCGACGAGAACGCCGACGGCACTGTGTTCGCCCCCAATCTCACCGGCCCGATCGACGCACTGACGGTTCTGCCGTACGAGTGGGACGTCGAGCGCGGAGCGCGCCCGCGCACCCGCCCCGTCACCCTCCTCGACTGCTACATCTCGCCGACGCACGACGTCGGAATCGCGGTCAGCGGGGCGCCGGGCCTGCGCAAGGGCGACTGCGGCCGTTTCGTCCGCACCCCCGCCGGCAACGGTCAGGTCGCACACTTCATCACCGCCGAGCAACTCATCTCGTCGCTCGGCATGTTCGACGTGGTGACGCAGCAGCCCCTGACCCCCGCCGACATCAACCTCGACGCCATCACGGTGAGCGTCGACCGCCACATCTTCGTGTCGTTCACCGACGACCACGCCATCCGCGTGCAGCGCAACGGCGCGCTGGTCAACTTGATGCTGCAAGACGGCGCCATCGCCTGCATCCCCGGACCCACCTGGGTGCCGAACGCGCGCGGCGAGGTCGCCAACGTCCTGCCCAACCGCGGCGTCGTCGTCCTGCCGGAGGCGCAGGTGGACGTGCTGGTGGTCAACGCCGCTCTCACCGACAACGCCGGCGCCTGCGTGCCGGCGGTCGACGACGTGGAGTCGCTGGCGATCGACCCCAACGGCGGCACCTTCACCACGCAGTGGGGCAACCAGGCGCTCACATGGCCGCACCTGATGTTCACCGGTCCGCTGATGACCGGAGCCGGCGTCGTCACCACGGGTGGCGGCGGCCAGATCGCGCAGGTGAACGGGGGGGCGTTGGCACGCGGCTGCGGCGTCGGTCCCACCATCGGTGTGCAGATGGGGCTGGCGCCGAGCGGCAGCGTCAGCAGTCTCGGCGCCCTCGAGTCCCTGGCAAAGGAACCCTGCTGGTTCGTGCTCGGTTCGCCCACCCCCAACGGCCTCGGCGGCGCGGTCACGGTGGACGTCGGAACCAACCTGCCGGTGGCGGTGGTGGCGCTCGGCTTCGGTCTCGGCGCTCTGCCGGTCTCGCCGTCGATGTCCTTCCTCCCCTGGTCGCCGAACACGGAGTGCTTCCCCGAGATCTACCCGACCGTGCTGCCGAACCCGCTGCTGCCGGTGGCGATGGCGGCAGGTGCCGGCGCCGCGCGCTTCGGCTCGATCACCTTCCCCGGCTCGCCGGTCGTCGGGACGGGCATCCTGTTCCAGGGCTTCACGGCGGTCGGCGCCAACCTGCACGCCAGCAGCCCGCTGACGCTCACCGACTGAGGCGACTCCACGCCGCCTTGACACGGGCGGCGCCACCCCGACCGTGCGCCGTTGGCGGTGCACGGTCGGTTCCCGCCGGCGGTTCGGCCCCGAGATTCGCGTGCGGTGCCGGGCCGCCTGGCATTCCTGACCTCGCCGCGGCGGGAACCGGCTGGAAACCCCAGCCCCTGGCCGACGGCGTGTTGCCGTCTCGCGCGGAGGAACGCCCCAGGCCGCGCCGAGGCATCGATCGAGACCTACGGTGGGGCGGCGCCCGGTACCATCCGCGTTCGGGACGGCTCCCTTCGCATCGACCGCCATGAACTTCGCCCCACGCTCGAGACCCCTGCTCGCCCTGATCGCGCTCGCGCCGTGTCTGCCCGCACAAGGTCTGCGCTGGGCCGATACACGCGAGGCGCCCGTCGCGCACGTGCGCGAACTGGCGAACGGCGATTGGATGCTGACCTTCGACGGATGGTCCACCACGGCGCTGGTGCCGTCCGGCGGTGACGATCAGGCGGCGGCGGTGGGCGTCGACTACGGCGCGCGCACGGTGCGTGCGACCGAGAGCGAGTTCATCCGTGGCGGCGAAGGCGGCGAGGCGGTGCAGGCGGCCTGGTTCCCCTTCGCGCCCGACCCTTCGGTCGACGCCGCCTTCGCCTCGCGCAGCAACCCGCTGCTGGTCTGGTCGGGATTCCGGGCGCCGGTCGGCACCGTCCCCGATCACGACGGCGGGGCGCTGTCCTTCCGCGTGCCGTTGCAGGGCGGCGCCCGCCTCTCGGCGGCGGTCTTCCTGGCCTCCATCGGTCAGCCGGTTGCCGGCGCCGCCCACGTGAACGCGCAGGGCAACGCCACCGGCCCGGTCTTCCTGCTGCAGGCCAGCGCCGTGCGTCTCGCCGACATCTGCTGGTACAAGTTCGACCGGGGCCTCGGCAGCGACGCCATCAACTACGCCGGCGTCGAGGGCGGCGCGCGCGGCGCGGCGCGCCTCCAGAACCCCTCGCGCTCGCCGTGGACCGACGGTGCCTTCGGCGGCGCGCTTGCCGCCGGCAGCACCTGCGATACCGGCTTCCACGGCGACATCGGCGCTCGCTTCACGGTGGCGTGGTTCATGCGCCAGGGCGCCGCGCTCTCCGGCCAGTCGCCGGTGTTCGCGCTCGGCAATCTGCGCTGCTTCACGGGCGGCGTCGCCGGCCCGGGTCTGCAGTGTTCGGGGTGGGGTGGCGTGGCGTTGACGTTGCCCGACGACATCAGGAGCCAGGCCGCACGCGGCTGGGTCCACGTCGCCCTGGTGGTCGATTCCGACAACGGCCAGGCAACGTGGTTCGTCAACGGTGCGCGGCGCCAGCGCGCGACGATCAACACGTTGGTGCGCGTGCCGCCGGTGGCCGGATCGATGCTGATCGGTTCGAGCAACGGCCAGACCTGTGCCTACGACCTCGACGAGTTCCGCATGGTCGCCGAAGCCGTGCCGGACCCGGTCATCCAGGTCTGGGCCAACGACACGCCGGCAGCCGCCCAGGCCTTCACCAGCGCGTGCGGCGCGACTCTGCGTCACTCCGGCGTGCCGTCGTTGGGCTCGACGTTCGAGTTCCGTCTCGAGGCGGCGCCGTCGTCGGCGGTCGGCTTGTTCGCGACCGGTGCGGCGCGCGTGCCCCTCGACCTCGGCACGTTCTTCTCGGGGCTCGCCGGCTGCCAGTGGCATTCCGGTACGACGGCACCGCTGTTCGTGTTCGCGGTGGGCAACGACGGCCTCGCGTCGCGGCTGCTGCAAGTGCCGAACGCTGCCGAGTTGCGCGGCGTCGAACTCTTCGTGCAGGGCTTGGTCGTGGAGCCCACGCTGACGGTGCGTGCGACCAACGCCTACGTGCTTTCGTTGCGCTGACGTTCGACGTCAGAGCTGTTGGCGCGGATTGATCTTCATAATTTCTTCGGCCTCATCTTCACGCACCACCCGGGCCGAAGGTGGTGGTGATGCAAAGCGGGAAGCCGAGAAGTTGGTTCGTGAAGATGCTGCCGACGCTGGGCGCTCTGGCACTGGCCGGATGCGCGAGCACCGGGGCGTGGGATGGGCAGACCGCGATGGTCGGCAATTGGACGCGCCTCGCCGATCGCGGTGACGCGACCGCGCAGTTCATGCTCGGCCTGGCCTATGACATCGGCGACGGTGTCCCCCAAGACGCATCCGCCGCGGCCGGGTGGTACGGGCGGGCGGCCGCGCAAGGTCACCCGGCTGCACAGAACAACCTCGGCTTGCTCTACCGCGAGGGGCGGGGTGTGCCGCTCGAGCCCCAGCGCGCCGCGCACTGGATCGCGCAGGCGGCGGCGGCTGGATTCGTGCGCGCCCAGGTGAACCTGGCGCTGATGACCCTGCGCGGCGAGGGCGTCGCCCGCGATCCGGTCGGCGCGCGCGAGATGCTGCTGCCGGCCGCGGGCGCCGGCGATCCCAAGGCACGGCGCGCGCTCGCCCTCGTCGAAGACGTGATGGGGGCGTCGGGCGACACCCCGTTGGCTTTCGAGCTCTTCGAGCGCAAGGCACAGCAGGGCTCGCCACAGGCGCAGCTCGAGGTCGGTCTGCGCTGTCTGCAGGCGCGCGGCGTCGACCGCGACCTCGCGCGAGGGCTGGCCTGGGTGCGGCGCGCCGCAGAAGCCGGGTTCCCGGCCGCGGAATTCACGCTCGGCTGGATGCACCACCACGGCGTCGCCACGCCGCGCGACACGACGCGCGCGGCGATGTGGCTGCGCCGCGCCGCGGAGCACGGAATGGAGCAAGCCCAGGCGCAGCTCGGCGTGATGTACGCCCGCGGCGAGGGCCTGCCGCAGGACGATGTCGAGGCCGCCCGCTGGCTGCGGGCGGCTGCCGAGGCGGGCGTGGCTCAGGCTCGCTACAACCTGGGCCTCGTGCTGGCGCGCGGACAGGGCGTACCGCGGAACCTCGAGGACTCCGAGCGCTGGCTGCGTCTGGCCGCAGAGCAGGGCCTGCCCGCCGCGCGCGCGCGCCTGGCGATGCTGGCGCACGCGACGCCGCGCCGCTGACCGACCGCCGGGGCGGCCGCGCGTCGACCTCAGGCCTCGAGGCCGAGCTGTGCCGCGAGTCGCGCGTAGTCGGCGCCCGACGCCGGGATGCACGACGGCAGCAGGTGGCGTTGCGACGCGATCCAGGGGTCGGTGTGTGCCGTCGCCCGCAGGCCGCCTTCGAGGCCGAGCAGACGTCGCCATTCCCGGGTGCGCGCCTGTCCGTAGTCCTCGAGCACGGCGGGGGTGGCGCGGTCCTGCAGGATGTCGGCCAGATGGTTACCGAGGTCCCAGGCTTCGCGCAGGCCGACGTTCATGCTCTGGATCCCGGCCGGACCGGTCATGTGGCCCGCGTCGCCGGCGAGCCAGACGCGGCCGTGGCCGAAGGAGTCGGCGAGCCTGCCCTCGAAGCGAACGAAGTCGCTCCAGCGGATGCCGTCGATGCCGCCCGAGAACCAAGGCGTGCGCGCGGCCAGGAGCTCGCGCAGGTGCTCGACGCTGAGCTCGTCGCCGTAGCCCTCGCCCGGCATCACCAGCTCGCGCGACTTCTCGCGGGTGTCCTCGTCCCGGGCCTGCACCGGGATCTGGAAGCTGAAGCGGCAGTAGCCACCCGGTAGCGGCCACACCACGTTGGCGCCGTGATCGTCGAGGATCAGCCGCATCTCGTCGCCGAGGTCGGCATCGGTGTGGAACTCGAACACGGCGAAGTCGGTGGTGTCGACCACCTGCCGGCTGGCGATGTCGAGCGTCCGACGCACGCGCGAGGCGTGACCGTCCGCACCGATGACGAAGGCGAACTCCTCGTCCCACGACTTGGTCACCACCCACTCGGTGTGCTGCACGACGTAGCCGATACTGTCCTTCGCCAAGCGGTCGAGGTGCGTTCGCACGCGCTGGCCGTCCTGCTCCAGCCCGGTGAGTTCGTGGCTCCACTTGATCTTGACCCCGGCGGCGCGCAGCTGCTTCTCGAGTTCGGCTTCGAGCGCGTCCTGTCGGATGACGGCGAGGAAGGAATGGTCTTCCGGAAGGTCGGCGATGCGCATCTCGGCCCGCCGGTCCTTGCCCTCGTACAATCCGACGCGGCGCACGCGGTGGGCGCGTTCCAGCACGCTGCCGAGCGCATCGGCTTGCTCGAGCAGGCGCAGGGCGTCGGCGTGCAGCGCCAGGGCGTAGCTGCGCGTGCCCGAACTCCAGGCGCGGTCGATGACTTCGACGCGGACGCCGCGTCGCGCCAGAGCGAGAGCCGCGAACGAACCGACGGGCCCTGCGCCGACGACGAGAACTTCGTGCTTCTTGCGACCGAACATACCTGTGCCTCGGTCAAGGCCTCGACCACGGTCGGTGCCGCACCTTGGACACGACGACCCGTCGTCCAAGCCGTACTGCAGGAGCGCCAGGCGAACTCCTGCGTCGAGTCGGGGTTTTCAGCGGCGCGCACGGATGGCTGCGGGGGCACGACCCTGGCCGACGAGCTGGCCGCGGCGCTTGCCGCGGTGACTGGGGTCCTAACGCAGCGCGCGCGCCGCGCGCACACCGAGGTTGCCCGAGCGTGTTGCCGGATCGTCTTGACGTCGCAGCGCCGCGCGCGCGTGCATCGGCGCGTGGTCGAATGCACCGCCACGCAGCACCTTCTGGCCGTCGCCGTCGTCGCGGAGGCCGTCGCCTTCGCCGCAGGGATGTCGATAGCTCGCGTAGGTGTCGCGGCACCACTCCCACACGTTGCCGGCGGTTCCGTACAGACCGAACGCGTTGGGCTCCAGTGCGTCGACCTCGGCGTGCCAGACGTAGCCATCGGAGAAGTGCTCGCGCGCGGTCGCGGCCAGCGTCTCGAGCGCCACCAGCTCGAACCACTCGGCCCCGGCGGCGAGGGCCGTCTCGTCGGCGACGTTGGCGCCCGCCACCAGCGCGGCCACGTCCGTGCCCGTCCACCACGGCGTGTGGGTGCCGCCGCGCGCCCCGTACTCCCATTGGGCCTCGGTGGGCATGGTCAACCCGGCCTGGGTGAGCACGCGCGAGCAGGCGTTCCACGAGACCATCTCCACCGGGTGTGCCAGGCTGAGTCTCACCTTGAAGTTGGAGCCAGGCCGTGCCTCGGCCGGGTTGCCACCGCCGGTGAGGCGCATCCACTGCCCCTGGGTGAGCTCGTGCTCGGCGAGGAAGAACGGCGCCAGCGT
The DNA here is from genome assembly GCA_041398565.1 of Planctomycetota bacterium. GTDB lineage: Bacteria > Planctomycetota > UBA1135 > UBA1135 > UBA2386 > DATGPD01. Next base: position 895,700 of record JAWKUN010000003.1, read on the forward strand.
CACGTCATGTGGCGGGCTCTCGCTGATGCGCGCCATGGGGTCGTAGTTCGGGGCATCCTCGGACTTGCTCTGCGCGCCCATGACGAACGTGCCTCCGGGCAGCAACGCGAACACGATGCAGGTGTCGTCGTCGACGAAGAAGTGGCCGGTGGGGCCGCGCTCGGGCATCGACCCGGAGCGCGGGTGACCGAACTCCCACAGTCCGTTGGCCGGGTTGGGCCCGAGCGGGACCAGGCCTTCCTGCACGGCGAGCTGCATGCCGCCGTAGAGGGGGCTCGCGGCGATGGCGGCGACGGCATCGCGCCACGCGTCGGCGGCGGCGGCCGTCGCCGCCCGCTCGCGCTCGAGCTGATCCAGGTTGCGGCGGACACGGGTGATGGCGCCTCCGGGTTGCGTCAGCGCGTCGGCTTGCCCCACGACGCTGCGCAGGGTCTCGAACAGGAAGCGACGCGCCGGGTCGGCCGGCGGGGTGGGGCCCTCGGGCCCGGCGGTCCCCAAGCGCGCCAGCGCCGGGCGCACGGCTTCGACCTCGGCGCGCAGGTCGTCGGCGCGCTGCAGCCAGACCCGCAGGGCCGGGCCGTACTCGGGCCACGCGCGGTAGATCGGCGCCTCGGCGGCTTGCAGTTCGTCCAGCCGCCGCACGAAGGACACCAGCTCGAAGTCCTTGCGCGTCTCCTCACCATTCACGTACAGGAGCGAGATCACCACCAGCGCCGCGGCCACGAGCGCCATGACCGCCACCACGTACGGGTTGCGTTGCACCCAGCGGCGGGTGCGCAGTAGGCGTCCGGCGCGCCGGGCCAGCACCGGCTCGCGCGCACGCACCCGTCGCAGGTCGTCGGCCAGGTCGGCCGCCGTGCGGTAGCGCCGGTCGAGGTCCTTCTCCAGCGCCTTCTCCAGCACGACGTCGAGGTCGGGTGGCAGGGCGCGGTTGCTGCGGCTCGCCGGCGGTGCGGTCTGCTTGGCGATGGCGTCGAGCAGCTCGCGCATCGACTGGCCGCCGAACGGGCGCACGCCGGTGGCCGCTTCGTACATGGTGACTCCGAGCGCGTACACGTCGGCCCGGTGGTCGACGCCGCGCGCGTTCGGCGTCACTTGCTCGGGCGCCATGTAGAGCGGTGTGCCGGCCAGCTCCCCGGTCATCGTCAAGCCGAGGTCGTCGTCGGCTGCGAGCGCCATCCCGAAGTCGAGCACGATCGGGTTGCCGTCGGGCTCGATCAGGATGTTGGCCGGCTTGACGTCGCGGTGGACGACTCCCTGCGCGTGGGCGAAGTGCAACGCCCTCGCCACCGTCTCGATCGTTTCCAGCAGCGCGTCCACCGCTGCGCGCGAAGTGGTCGCCGACGCCGGCGGCTCGCGTGCGATGCGGGCGGCCAGGGTCTCGCCGTCGAGGAAGCGCATCGCCATGAACGGCATGCCGCCTTCTTCGCCGACCTCGTACACCGGACAGATGTTGGGGTGCTCGAGGCGCGCGGCCAGCTTGGCCTCGCGCCAGAAGCGCTCGAGGGCCGCCGGCGAGCCGAGGCGCTCGGGACGGATCAGCTTGAGCGCGGCCTTGCGGCGCAGGCGCACGTCCTCGGCCAGGAACACCACGCCCATGCCGCCCTGGCCCAGCAACCGCTCGACCCGGTAGCCGCCGATGGCCTGACCGTCGCCGGGCAAGCCGCGCCACGCCGTGCCAGGGCTCGGCCCGTCGGCGCGCGTCGCGGCCGCATGCTCCTCGGTCGCCAGCAGGTCGCGCAGGATGTCGGCGACGTCCGGATGGGCCGCCACGAAGTCCTCCGGCGGCGGCGCCGCGCCCTGCTGCCGGGCGGCTCGGTAGCGCTCGACCAGCGCCAAGGCGCGGGCGTAGGCCTCGAAGGACGACATCGAGGCGATCTTAGGCGCGCCGGCGCCGGCCAGCGCGTCGGAGACGAGCTGCGCGGACGCCGATCCGGTCGGCACCTTCTCCCTTGCGCCGAGGCGTCGTCGGCCCGATCATCCGGCGCCCAGCACCGCCACCACCCGCCATGTGGTTTGCCATCAAGCTCGTCCTCTGGATCCTCTTCCTCGGGTCTTCCATCCTGCTCGCCACCGTCGTGCTCTTGCAAGAGAGCAAGGGCGGCGGCTTGGCTGAGGCGTTCGGCGGCGTCGGAGCCGAGACGTTCGGCGTCAAGACGCGAGGCATCAACAAGTTCACCTTCACTCTGGCGGGGATCTTCGTCGGCTCGGCGCTGGCGCTGCACATGCTGTGGAATGCGTGAGCCCCGTCGTCAGCATGACTGGGGTCGGGTCGGCCAGCGGTGACACCGCGCTGGGCCGCACCGTGGTGGAGCTGCGAGCCGTCAACGGGCGCAGCCTGGTCGTCAAGCACCGGCTGACGGCGGGCGCCGCCGGGCTCGACCTGGCGCTGGAGCGCGCCATCGCCGCGCGCGTGCGGCGCGGTTCGGTGATCTGCACCCTCGAGGCGGTTCCCACCGAGCAGACCCGGCGCAGCGTCGTCGATCGCGCGGCCCTGCGTGCGGCGGTGCAGGACCTGCGCGCCGCCGCGGCGGAGGTGGGCCTGCAGGGCGATGTGCGTCTGGCCGACGCGCTGGCTCTGCCGGGTGTCGTGCTCGGACCCAACATCGACGGCACGCGCCTGGCCCGCGACCTGCCGGCCGACGTCGCCGACCTTCTCGAGCGGGCGCTGGCGGCGCTCGTGCGCGAACGCCAGCGCGAGGGCGAAGCGACCGCGCGTGTCGTCGGCGACCTCTTGGCCGAGCTGGGCCGCGCGCGCGTGAGGGTGGCGGCGCGCGCGCCGCGGGCTCTGGCCGACTACCGCGGCCGCCTGCTCGCGCGGGTCAACGAGGTGCTGGCCGGGCAGACCAAAACGCCGCTCGAGCCGAGCGACGTGATCCGCGAGGTGGCGATGTACGCGGAGCGCACCGACGTCACCGAGGAGCTGCAGCGCATCGACGCCCACCTCGACCGCGCCCTGGAGCTCCTGCGCCAGGGCGGTGAGGTGGGTCGTGCCCTCGAGTTCCTGATGCAGGAGCTCCTGCGCGAGGTCAACACCGTCGGCAGCAAGGCGCAGGACGTGGAGATCGCGCACGACGTCGTGGCGATGAAGGCAAACATCGACAGGCTGCGCGAGTTGGTGGCGAATCTTGAGTAGGTGCGAAGCCAGCCGCGGGTGCATGGTGGTGATCTCGGGTCCGTCGGGCTCGGGCAAGACCAGCGTGGTGAAGGCGCTCAAGGCGGAGCCGCGCGTCGAGTTCTCGGTGTCGGCGACGACGCGCAAGATCAGGCCGGGCGAGCGCGATGGCGTCGACTACCACTTCCTGGCGCGCGAGGACTTCGAACGGAGGATCGCCACCGGAGAGTTCCTGGAGTGGGCGGAGTACAACGGCCGCTTCTACGGCACGCTGCGTGCGCCCATGCGGGCCGCCATCGACGCCGGCCGCGTGTTCTTGCTGGAGATCGAGGTCAAGGGCACGCGCCAGCTGCGCCAAGCCGGCGAGCCTGGCCTCTACATCTTCCTGGCGCCGCCGAGCCTCGATGAGCTGCGGCGGCGTTTGGTGGCGCGCGGCACCGACTCCGCCGACGAGATCGAGCGGCGCGTGAGCATCGCCGAGGAGGAGATGCGGCACGGCGAGCTCTACGACCACATTCTGGTCAACGTCGATCTGGACGCGACCATCGCGCGCGTGCGCGCGCTGATCGGGCTGTGAAGGGCAGGCGCGTCTTGGTCGGGGTCGGCGGCGGCATCGCCGCCTTCAAGGTGGCGGCGCTGGTGAGCCGTTTGGTGCAGCGCGGCGCCGAAGTGCGCGTGGCGATGACGCGCGCGGCCACCGAGTTCGTCGGTCCGCTCACCTTTGCCGGTCTCAGCGGCCAACCGCCGATCCTGCGTGCGACTCAGATCGACCCGGACGGTAGCGTCCCGCACATCGCTGCGGCGCGTGCGGCGGACGTGTTCGTGATCGCGCCAGCGACAGCGGACCTCTTGGCCAAGCTCGCCGCCGGCGTCGCCGACGACCCGGTGTGTCTCCTGGCGTTGACGTTCGGCGGCCGCAAGCTGCTGTGCCCGGCGATGAACGACGCCATGTGGTGCAGCGAGCCGGTCCAGCGCGCCGTCGACCATCTGCGGCGCCGCGGTTTCGAGGTCCTGGGGCCGGTGGTGGGACACCTCGCGGAGGGCTACGACGCCGTCGGCCGCATGGTCGAGCCGGACACGATCCTCGAGGCACTGTCGTGACGCTGCGTCGCTTCGCCTTGCGCGGCGCGGCGGCGGACATGGCGCGCGCGCTCGACTTCCTGCACGTGCACGCCGACGTGCGCGGCGTCGAGGAGCGCGAAGGCGAGTGCGAGGTGTGGATCGAAGGCTGCCTGCCGGCGTCGGCGGCGTCCCTGTCGCCGTCCGGACTGGCGCTCGACGAGCTGGAAGTCGACGCGTCGATGTTCGCGCACACCGGGCTCGAGCGAGATGCGCCGGTCCTGGTGGCGCCCGACCTGTGCGTGCGGCCGCCCTGGGTGGCGCCGCCGCGCGGCTTCGCCGGCATCGACCTCGTCGTGCCGCGTGGCTCGGCCTTCGGCAGCGGTGAGCACGCGAGCACGCAGGCGACCCTGCAAGCGCTGCACGCATGCTGGCCGACGGAAGAGGTCGGGACCTGCGTCGACGTCGGCACCGGGTCGGGGATCCTGGCGCTCTACGCGCGCGCGCGCGGCGCGCGCCGTCTCGTCGCCTGCGACGTCGATCCCGGCGCTGCCGCAGCGGCGGCGGCGCTGGTCGCCGACGCCTGGGTGTTCGCCGGTGAGGCGGCCGCGCTCGACGAGCGTGCGGCCGTGGTGGTCGCCAACATGACGGCCGGCGAGCTGGCGGGATCGTTGCCCGCCATCGCGGCCCTGTGGGACGGCCGCGGCTTGCTCGTGCTGGGTGGTCTTCGCGGCGCCGAGGAGGTGGACGAATGCGAGGGCGCGTGCGTCCGGCTGGGCCTGACCGTCGGGGCGCGCCGGTTCGTGCGGGAGGCGTTCGCAGCGCTCGCCTACGCCGGTGGCAGCGGTCGACCCTGCGTCAGGTAGACGTCGAACCGCAGTGCCCGTCCGGCGACGGTGAAGTCCACCGGCTCGCGCAGAGCGGCGGCGTGGCGTGGTCGCTTGACGACGACGCGGCGCGCCGTCCGCCATGCAACAGCGAACAGGGCGTCGAGGTCCGGCTCGCGCGGGACCAGGATCCGTAGGACCTCGGCTTCCTTCTTGACGCGGGCGCTCTTGCTGCGCGCCGGGAACATCGGATCCAGGCAGACGGCGTGCACGCTGTGCGCGGGTCGCGTCGCGAGGGCGTCGATGGCGTCGGCTTCGTGCAGCTCGATCGGGGCCGTGGTGGCCAGCGCGTCGCGCAACAGGAAGGCCAAGACGGGGTGGCGCTCGTACGCCTGCACGCGGTAGCCGAGCGCGGCCAGCTCGAGCGCGTCGCGGCCGAGACCGCACGTCGCGTCGACGACGAGGTCCTCGCGCGCGCCACCCACTGCGCGCGCCAGCAGGCTGCTGTGGCGCCCGACCGATGCGCGGGGCGCCAGCATCGCCGCCCGCACGATGGACATACCGCCCGGTAGGCGCGCGTTCAGGAGGAGGCCTCGATCGTCGCGGCGCAATACCAGGTCGACCGACGCCTCCGCTCGGGACGCGACCAGCCGCGCCAGGCCGCATCGCACGGCCAGCTGCTCGAGGTCGAGGTCGCGGGCGGGGTCGCGAATCTCGACGGCGATCCTCTCGCCGGTCACGACGTCCGCCTCGCGTCACGGGTGCGTCGGCCCGACGCGGACCCCGGTCGAGCGGGGGGTTGTTCGCGTTCGCTGGGCCGTGGCCGAGGGGGGTATCCGGCGCGGCCGTTCCGTTGGCACCGGGCCGAACCAGGCGGGATGCAAGGCTGGCCACGGCCCGACCCGACCCGGGCGAACTCGGTCAGACCCCGGGCGCGGTGCGCATGGCTCCACCGCATCTGGGTTGCTCGCGGGCGCACGTGCATGGGGGGCATTTTCACTCCGGCGGACGGCGGAATCCGGGGCGCAGTGCTAGACTTCGGGAGTTCCCTCCTGTCAACCGCCGCGGGACGCATTGCGCTGCTGCGAACCCGCTGACCTACATCCCGGACCAGCCACCATGCGGCGACTGCATCTCAAGCTCTTCTATCTGCGCACTCGTTTCAAACGCGAACCCCAGGGCGTGACCGCCCGAACGTTGGGTGTGCGACCCGCCACCATGTCGCACCTCGAACAGGGGCGTTCGCTGCCGACGTTGCCGATGTTGCTCGCCCTGTGCAAGCACTACGACGTGACGCCGACCTACCTCTTGGACGACGAGCGACCGATCGAGCCGCAGGCTCGTGATCGCTGGACCGAACGCGGCGCGCTGATCTGCCGGGGAGACTGGCTCGAGTGTCCCGACGGTTCGGCGATCAAAACGGCGGACGGAATGTGGCTCGCACCGGTCATGGCCGGCGCGCGCTTCTACGACTCGACCGCGCAAGCGCAACGCATGCTGTGCCACAGCAAGCAGGAAGCCGTCGCACTGGAGCGGACTCTGGTGCAGGCGGAGTCGAACCGCGACCGCGAGCTCGAGCAGATGCTGAGCAACGAACTGCTCGGCCAACGCAAGCCACGCACCAAGTCGGTGCGCAAGGTCGTCAAGCCGCTGAACCCTCCGCTGCGACGCCACGGCGAAGAAGTTCCGGCCGAGGCCTAGGAGCACCGGACGATCAGCGCGCCGCGGCCAACGGCCAGGCTGGCCCCGGGTGGTAGGCGATTGGATTGCCACCACGCGCCCCAGCCAGGTGCTCCAGGCGGAGCATGATGCCGTTGAGGCCGTTGCGGTCAGGACGCTGCGCCGAACACCAGACGTGGTCGCGCTTCAGGATCCGCGTGAGGAACCGTTCGCGGAGCGACGGCCGGTCGTGCTCGAGAGCGTCGACCAGAGCCGGGTTCAGCTCTTCGAGCTTGGCCAGGCGCGCGACTCCGGGCACGCCGTAGGGAGCGCGGCCGAGGTGGACGACCGGGGTTCCCTGCAAGAGGGCCCCACCGGCCAGAGGATGGTTGATGGTCAGGGCGGCGAGGGCACCGGCCAGGATCGTCGGCGCCGCTTCCTCGGGCTCGATGCGGAAGCCGTGCTCGGCCAAGGCGCGGCGCTGACGCACGTCGGCGGCCACGCCAACGACGTGCGCGGACGGTGAACAGCGAGACAGCGCGTCGCGCGCGGCCCGCAGCACGGTGAGCGCGTCGAGGCCGGGTGGGGCATCGAGGCGCACCCGCGCGCTGTTGTCTGGCTGGAGCAGAACCGCGAGGTACAGAGTCGGCAGCGGCAAGGGTGCGCGCACCGGGACCGAGGGCAGCGGCAGCGCTGCGCGCCACGCGTGCCAGGCCGATGCACCCGCGCGTGCGCCGTCACACCAAGCCGTCCGCAGCGCGGCGGTCAGGCGGCTGGCGGCGGAGGGCGCCATGGGCGTGCGGCGCAGGGATGCGGGTGCCAGCGACGACCCGAACCACGATGAAAGGGTCGCCTGCAGGAAGGGGCGGTCGCCGCGGGCGCTGCGGTAGTCGCCAGCGGATCGGCGGCACAGCGACGCGTCGCCGTCGCAACCGTCGCCGTCGCAGGCGAGGGTGGCCGGCAGCAGCCCCTGGCCGAGGTGCAGCACGCCGACCCCGGCGCGGCGGGCCACGAAGTGCACGAGTCGGTGCAGGCCGCTGCGTCCGTCGTGCACCAGGACGGCGTCGGGGGGATCGCGCTCCAGGGTCTGCAACACGCCCGGCGCGAGGTGGCGCAGGCGGCGCAGAGCGCGCAGCCAAGCGCGCTCGTGATCGGTCGGGCGGCCAGCGAGGGCGCAGTCGATCTCCGCCAGTTCCCGCAGCGGCAGCGCGGGGTCATCGGCCAGGCGGGCGATGCGGCGCAGCGGCCGCACCGTGAAGCCCTGCGCCGCCCAGAACGCTTGCTCTTCGGGCGCTTCGGCGAGCACGCTCACACGGTGGCCTCGTCGCATGGCCAGCTCGGCCAGGCGGTCGTGCAGGTGGAAGCTGCCGAGGCTGGGGGCGACGAAGAGGACGTGCGGCATGCGCCGGAGAGACGACTCGCCGGGTCGGGCACACGCGCACCGGAGCGCGGCCCATCGGCATGTTCCTTGATCGGCCAACCTCTCCCCGCGGGTGTTGCCGGAAGGCGATCGGGCGTGGCGAGGGGCCGACCACGGACCCCGAGGTCCGGTGTCTCCGTGCTGGACGGACCTCGCGGCCGCGCACCGCGCGGCCACAGCGGCCGAGCCCGTTCGAGCCATGCCGCGCCAGAGTGCGCCTCGTCTCTGTGCGATCCAGCAAGCAGCAGGATCGAAGCAGGTGGCGCGAAGCGCCGACTGCAACCAAGTCTCCGGTTGCGGCTCCGGCGATCACGCATCCTCGACGAAGGGGCAGTAGCATGCTCCCCGATGGGTGCCCGTGCGGACGCAAGCCTCGTCGCCGGGCTCGGTTTCGCTCTGTCATGGGCGCTGCGCCAGCACACCTTCTACAAGGCGGATGGCGACGTCTACTTGATGAGCATCGTCGAGGGGAATCTGCGGCACCCGCACCACATGCTCTACAAGCCCCTGGTCGCCGGCCTGCATCGGTTGCTGGCACCCGCGGGGCTCAGTCTCTACGAGGCCGGGGTGCTGGCCAGCGCGCTCGGCACCGGGTTGGGAGTCGGCTGCGCCTGCTGGGCGGCGCGCTGCCTCGGCCTGGGCCGGCGCGACGCCTGGCTCGTGGCTCTGACCATGCTCTCCGTGCCCGCCGTCTTGTTCTTCGCCACGGTGGTCGAACTGCACGGCGTCTATCTGGGGTTCGCCGGTCCGGCGTTGCTCGCGACCGCGGCACTGGCGAGGAGGCCGACCCCGGCGCGTGGCGTGTGGCTCGGTCTGGCGTTGGCTCTGGCCTACGTCGGACACGCCAGCGCCACGCTGCTGCCCGCTGTCGCGCTGGGCGTCTGTCTCTCCTACCCGGTGCAACAAGGGCGCACGGCCCAGGACGCCAGCGCGGCCCGCAGCTTGCTGGCGTCGGCGTGGGCGCTGTGCGTGCCGATGTCGTGCGCCGCCGCCGTGCTCGCGGCGTGCCTGGGGATCCTGCCGGTCCTGGGGCGCTGGCTGGACCTCGGCGTCGATACGCACTCCGCCGCAGCCTACGTCGTGCGGGACGCCGCAGCGTTCGCGTCCGACCCGCGACGTTGGGCTTCGACACTCTGGTTCGAATGGCTGCTGCCGTACGCGCCGTGCAACGCCCTGGCCCTGGTGTTGTGCTTCGCCGGGCGGTGGCGCACGCCGGCGCGCTGGCTGCACCTGGCGGTGGCGCCGTACTACCTGCTGTGCGTGTTCCTGCTGCCGAGCCCCGAGTTCGGAGCCTACCTCACGCCGCTGGCGTGGCCGCTGGCGCTGTTGGTGGTCCGCGCGCTCCGACCCGTGGCCGTCGTCGGCGTGGCGGCCCTCGGCTTCGCCGGTGGTCTCGCTTGGATCAGCGCGCACGATCAACCGGAACTCGCCCGCCGCTTTGCGGCCGGTGCCAGCGAGGCGGCGCAGGCGCGCCCCTTCTACCTGCTGCTCGGCGACCACGACGACGTGAAGGCGACGCTGGTCGGGCTGCCGGACACGGGCAGTCTGATGTTGCTGCACGCCGGTGCGGTGGCCGCGACGCAGCTGCCCGCCGTGCTCGACCGCCTCGACGCGCTCTTGCGCGAGCAGTGGCGCGCCGGCCGCGCCGTTCTGCTCACCGCCGGCGCCGTGCGGCAGCTCGACGAAGTCGTGCCCAGCGGGCCGCAGGTCCTGCCGGGCCTGCAGTCGCGCTACGACCTCGTGGCCGTCGACATCCGGCGCGAGGATGCGGTGTTCTCGGGGTGGCGGCTGCACCCGAAGTGAGACCGCGCCGGTGCCACCGCGTTCGCCGGTGGGGGCGTCGCGATTCGCGACCTGCGTCCGACGCTCGGGTCAACTCCAGAACGGGCCGCGCCGATCCCTGGAGCGTTCAGGGAGATCACCGCATGCACGCAGCAACCTGCACGCTCTCGAGGCGACGCGCCGGCTCGGCCACGCGGAACGGCTCGCGCGGCGTCGACCTACGACCGACGGCTTCGACCACGTTCCACCGGCTGGCGGAGTGCGGGTTCACGCTGATCGAGGTGCTGGTCACCTGCACCATCATCGGCGTGCTGGCCGGCATCACCGTTCCGACCTACATCGCCCGGCGCATCTCCGCCAACGAGGGCGCTGTGGTCGCCACCCTGCGGGCGGTGTCCCAGGCCCAGTTCCAGTTCCGCGCGCAGAACTCGGTCGACACCAACCGCGACGGCGGCTCCGAGTACGGCTCGCTCGGCGAACTGGCCGCGGTCGATCCGCTGCGAGGTCTGTCTGAGCCCCTCAGCCAGCGCCTGCTGAGCTCCACCTTGGGCACGCTCGACAACAACGGCCACGCGATCTTGCACGGCTACCGTCTGGCTCTCTACCTGCCGGACGCCAGCGGTGCAGGGGTGCTGGCGACGCTGGCCAACCGCAGCCAGTTCGACGCACTCGGGGCGCGCGACTACTACACCTGCCTGGCGTGGCCGATCTCGGTGGACGTCACCGGCCATCGCACCTACTTCCTGAACCAGCAGGGGCAGGTGCTGAAGACGCTGGCCAATCCGTATTCCGGCCTCGCGTCGATCCCGCCGGCCGGTGCCGGGTTGCAGGGGACGTCGGGGCCCGGCCAGATCAACTCGCAGTTCCTGGCGGCGAACGCGACCGGCGCCGACGGTCGGGCCTGGGCGCCGGTCCACTGACCGACGGCAGCGGCGGGGCGGCCCGGGGCTGCCGACGCGCCCCGAGCCGGACGCGACGCCCGACGCGCTGTTGCCCGAGGACGGTGCAGGTCGATGCTCCACCGCGCTTTCCGGCGCGAATTGCCACGCGGAGTGCATGGGTCGCGCGCCTTGTTCTTGACGCGCTGGGGGCCGGGTGATGACAATCCGCGCCCTTTTTCGCCCTCCCGCGCCGCACCTCCATGAGCCGCCCCCTCGCTGTCGTCGTGCTCGCTGCCGGTCTCGGGAAGCGTACGAAAGTCGCCGTCCCCAAGGTCCTGCTGCCCCTGTGCGGGCGCACCTTGCTCGACACGGTGCTCGACAGCGTCCACGAACTCGCGCCCGACCGGACGGTGGTCGTGCTCCACCACCACAAGGCTGCGGTCGAGAAGGCGATCGCCCACCGCCCCGGGCTCACCGTGGTCGACCAGGGCGAGCCGCGCGGCACCGGACATGCGGTGCAGGTGGCGATGGAGACGCTCGTCGACTTCGAGGGCGACATCATGGTGGTCTACGGCGACTGTCCCCTGGTGACGACGCCGACCCTGGGCGCGCTCAGGGCGGCGCGCGGCGAAGCCGGCGCCAGCTTGTTGACCGCATTGCCCGACGATCCGTCCGGGCTCGGGCGCATCCTGCGCGACGTCACCGGCAACATCGTCGGCATCCGGGAGGAGCGCGACTGCTCGCCCGAGGAACTCGACATCGACGAGATCAACGCCGGCTTCTACTGCTTCGACTCGAGGCACCTGGCGCAGGCCCTGGTGGGGCTGTCCGACGACAATGCTCAGGGCGAGTTGTACCTCACCGACACCGTCGCCGCGTTGGTCGAGGGTCCGGGGGTCACGACCCACACCGTCGACGACGCCGAGGAGATTCTCGGCGTCAACTCGCTGCGCGATCTGGCGGTGGCGCGCGACGTGATGCAGGAGCGCATCCTGCTCGCGCATCTCGCCAACGGCGTCATCATCGAGGATCCCGCCACCACGTACATCGAGCACGGTGTGCACATCGGCCACGACACGCGCGTGCTGCCGTGTACCGTGATCCGCACCGGCTGTGTCGTCGGGGTCGGCTGCGAGGTCGGCCCGTTCGCGCACCTGCGAGCCGGGGCGCGGCTCGAGGACGGGGCCGAGATCGGCAACTTCGTCGAGATCAAGAAGAGCACGATCGGCCGCGGCACCAAGGCCAAGCACTTGAGCTACATCGGCGACGCCACCGTGGGCGCGCACGCCAACATCGGTTGTGGGACGATCACGGCCAACTACGACGGCAAGCACAAGCACCACACCAAGATCGACGACGGCGCCTTCATCGGCAGCGGCACGGTGCTGGTGGCGCCATCGGTGGTCGGCAAGAACGCGGTCACCGGCGCGGGAGCGGTCGTCACCCGCGGCTCCGAGGTGGCGCCGGGCGAGGTCTGGGTCGGCGTGCCGGCCAAGCGCTTGCGCCCGAAGGCGGGAGGGGGCGAGTGACCATGTTCCGGCGCGAGCGGCTGCGCGTCTTCTCGGGAACGGCCCACGACAAGTTGGCGCGCGACATCTGCGCGCACATGGGCATCCCGCTCGGCGACGCCGTGCTCAAGCCCTTCCCGGACGGCGAGATCGACCTCAAGGTCGAGTGCGACGTCCGCGGCGCCGACGTGTTCGTCGTCCAGCCGACGTGTCCGCCGGTACACGACAACCTGTTCAAGCTGCTGTCGTTCGCCGACTGCCTGCGGCGGGCCTCGGCCGACCGCATCACCGCGGTGATCCCCTACTTCGGCTACGCGCGCAAGGACCGCAAGGACGAGGGGCGGGTGCCGATCAACGCCAAGCTGGTCGCCAACCTGATCACCGCGTCGGGGGTCAACCGCGTCGTCGCGGTGGACCTGCACGCACCGCAGATCCAGGGCTTCTTCGACATCCCCGTCGACCATCTCTACGCGCGCCCGGTGATCATGGAGATCCTGCGCCGGCTCGACGTGCAGAACCCGATCATCCTGTCGCCGGACGTGGGAGGCGTCAAGCTGGCGCGCGCCTACGCCAAGGACCTGGAGTGCGACATCGCCATCGTCGACAAGCGCCGCATCTCCGGCGACACGACCGTGGTCGAGCACGTGGTCGGCAGCGTCAAGGACCGCGACGTCATCATCGTCGACGACATGGTCGCGACGGGCGGCTCCATCGCCGATGCCGCGCGCATCGCCAAGGAACGCGGCGGCAAGAAGGTGTTCATCGCCGCCACGCATGCGGTGCTCGCCGGCAGCGCGGTGGACAAGCTCAACGCCGCGCCAGTCGAGGGTATCGTGTTCACCGACACCATTCCGGAGCGCGCCAACTTGCAGCGCTGCACCGTCGCATCGATGGCGCCGCTGCTGGCGCGCGCCATCGACCGTATTCATCGCAACGAGAGCGTAAGCGTGCTCTTCGACGGCAAGGCCGCACCGGTCGAGCGCTGAGGAAACGCGCACGAGGATTCATCATGGAAGTCGCCAAGATCAATGCCACTGTTCGCCAGGAGACGGGCAAGAGGGCCGTCGCCCGCCTCCGTACCGAGGGACGAGTCCCCGGCGTCATGTACGGCCAGGGCTCGCAGAACGCGAGGTTCACCCTCGACGTGCTCGAGCTGCAGGCGCACCTGCGCCAGCACCACCGCGTGTTCAAGGTGAAGCTGGACGGCGCCGAGCAGGCCGCCTACCTGCAGGACGTGCAGTACGACTGCCTGACCGACGAGCCGTTGCACGTCGACTTCAAGCGCATCGACCTCAACAAGCCGATCGACCTTGTCGTGGAGATCGTGTTGCTCGGGCACCCGGTCGGGCTCGGCAAAGGCGGCGTGCTGATCCGCGACCGCATGGAGATCGAGGTCTCGGCGCTGCCGAACGCCATCCCCGAGAACCTGCCGATCAAGATCGACCACCTCGACATCGGTGGTCGCGTCCTGGCCAAGGACCTCCAGCTGCCGGCCGGGGTGACGCTGCGCCTGGCGCCGGAGTCGACGATCTGCCACGTCACCGAGGCGCGCGTCGAGGCGGCTTCGGCGACGCCTGGCGAGGCCGCCGAGCCGGCCAAGGCGGCGGACGAGAAGAAGGACGACAAGTCGTGACCGGCGTGGCCGGGGCGTCAGGCTCCGGCCCAGTCAGGGTTCCGCTCCGGCCAGGTCTCCGCCTGCCATGGCTGCCAAGCGCATCGTCCTGGGAATCGGTAACCCGGGCCTCGAATACGAGGGTACCAGGCACAACGTCGGCTTCATGGTCGTCGACCACGTGGCGCGTCGCCGCGACCTCGCCTTCGCGCGCCTCGAACGCAAGGACGCCGCCGGCACCAAGCTGTTCTCGGGGAAGGTCAAGGCGACGTGGGCGCATGGCTCGGCCCGGGGACAGGACTTCGTGCTGGTGAAACCACTCACCTACGTGAATCTGTCAGGCGACGTCGCCGGACCGATGTTGCGCCACTTCGGTCTCACGCCCGAAGCCTTGCTGGTCGTCGTCGACGACTTCAGCCTTCCGCTCGGCAAACTGCGCCTGCGCGCGTCGGGGAGTTCCGGCGGACACAATGGTCTGCGCTCCATCGAGGCTGCACTGATGACGCAGGCATACCCGCGATTGCGCGTCGGAATCGGCGCGCCGCAGGCAGGCTTCGTCGACCACGTGCTGGCGCGCTTCTCGCCCGACGAGGACGGCATCCTGCAGCCGGCCCTCGCCCGCGCGGCTGACGCCGTCGCCGGCTGGCTCGACCGCACGGAGCTGAACCGCTTGATGGACGTGTTCAATCGCGACGAGTCCGGCCCGGCGTCATAGGCCAGCGTGCGCTGCCGAGGCCCGAGTGTCCGGTGCCCGCGGACGGAGCCATTCGCCCACGTGTTTCCGCGTGCGTCTGCCGTGGGGTGCGTGCTACCCTGATTCTCCTGAGCTGACCGCCCGCGCGCGGGCGCGGAATCCGTGCGGTCGTATCGCCACGAGGACATCACGCAATGCCCGACTACGCAGCAGACATCAAGAAGTACACCGCCAACGTCAACGAGAACGCGATCGCCGGCCTGGTGAAGCACTTCGGCATCGCGCTGAGGGAAGGCAGTGATTCGTCCTTCGTGTCCGTGAGCGACAAGGCCGAGACCGACCGTGTGCGCGAGGGCTTCCTCAAGAAGAAGTGCGCGCTCACCAACACCGACGCCGAACTGGACACCGCCATCAAGGAAGTCGGAGAGAAGATGAAGGCGGAGAGGCGCAAGCTGCGCGTCACCTTCTGCTACCTGCTGGCCGAGAAGTTCGACAAGCTCGGTCTCTTCGGCGGCTGATCCCCGACGGCCCTCGCCGCGGGCCGGGATTCGGCGATCTGCCGCTTCCGGCGTGCCGGTGCGTCGCGAGCCCGGCGGCATTGGCGCTGGCGCGGCGCGACAACGTAGTGGACGTCCTCGTGGCGGCTCGCTACATTCCCGCGTCCGCGTTCGGGCCGCCTCGGTGGCTCCGGTGCGGCAGCCGGGCAGCCGGCTGGTTCTTTCGACGACCTGATCCTGCCAAGGGCCGGACCGTGAGCCGGCCGTCGGGGCCTCGTGCCCCGTCTCCAACTCGGCTGGTGCTCCGCCCGTTCAGGCGCGTCGCTGCACCTCCTGCCGTAGGAACAGGAGGTGAAGGCCCGCGAGAGCGGGCGCCGCGCCCGTGCGTGGCGACGTCTTCGTCCATGGTGGGGCCGCGTGGCTCCGGAGCACGAGCGAGTGAACAAGACTTACGAATGCATGGTCCTGGTGAGCAACCAGGAAGTCCGCAAGGGCTGGCAGGCCTGCAAGCAGTCCATCGTCGACCTGTTCGGCAAGCACAAGGCTGGAGTGGTGAGTGCGCGCCGGTGGGACGAGCGACGCCTGGCCTACCCGATCAAGGGGCAGCAGCGCGCAACCTATCTGCTGGTCTACTTCCAGTGTGACCACCTGGTGCCGGCGGCCATCCGTCGCGAGCTGGACTTCCACGACAGTGTGCTCCGGCACATGATCTTCCAGTGCGAAGAGGTGCCCGCCGAGGCGCACGAGCCCGAGGTTGCCTTCGACGAGGCGCGCGTCGGCGAGGACGGTACGCCATCCACGCCGGCGCCTGCGCCGGCCGCCGCCGAGCCCGCGACCGAGCCCGAGCCCGCGACCGAGCCCGAGGCGTCCGCGGAAGCGCCCGAGGCCGCCGAAGAAACCAAGCCTGCCGAAGCGACTGAGGAGGAGCAGAACCAATGAGCGATCTCGACTTCGATCGTGACTTCGAGGAAGGGCGCGGACGCCGCGGGCGTTTCCAGCGCTTCACGCGCGGCAAGGTCAAGGCCGAGCCGACCCAGCCCATCGACTACAAGAACATCGAGTTCCTGAGCGGCTACGTGAGCGCCCAGGGCAAGATCGTGTCGCGCAAGCGTTCGGGCTTCTCCGGCCAGAACCAACGCAAGTTGGCCATCGCCATCAAGCGTGCCCGCTTCCTGGGCCTGATGCCTTTCGTGGGGAGGAGCTGAGATGCAGGTCTTGCTCAAGCGCAATGTCGAGCACCTCGGTCGGGTCGGCGACGTCGTCAACGTGAAGCCGGGCTTCGCTCGGAACTTCCTGTTGCCGTCGGGGCGCGCCGTCGCCGTCAGCGCCGGCAACCTGTCCGAGATCGAGCGTTTGCGGGCGCGCGCTCGCCTGGAGGAACAGGATCGGATCAAGCAGATGCGGGACCTGGCGCAACTTCTCGGCAGCGCATCGGTCACCATCGAGGGGCGTGCCAACGAGGAGGGTCACCTGTTCGGATCGGTCAACGCCGCACAGATCGCTGCCGCCCTGCGCGCCAAGGGCCACCAGGTCGAGGACTCCCAGGTGCGTCTCGACGCACCGCTCAAGGAGATCGGCGTGTTCGACGTCCGCCTGCACCTGCACCAGGAAGTCGATGCGACGGTCAAGGTGTGGGTCGTCCAGGCCAAACCGAGCTGACGCGGGCGGCCGCGATCGCATGAACGAGGCCATCAAGGTCTGCCTGATCAGCCTCGGCTGCGCGCGTAACTTGGTCGATTCCGAGGTGATCCTCGGTCATGCCGTCGAGGAGGGCTTCGTCGTCACACGCGACCCGGAGGACGCCGACGTCGCCATCGTCAACACCTGCGGTTTCGTCGAGCACGCCAAGCAGGAGTCGATCGACACGATCCTCTCGGTGTGCCGACTGAAGGAGGACGGGCAGCTGAAGGGGGTCATCGCCGTGGGCTGTCTGACCCAGCGCTACGGCGACGAACTCGGCACGGAGATGCCCGAGGTCGACGCCGTGCTCGGCATTTCCGACTACAGCGGTGTGCCGGCCATCGTGCGGCAGATCGTCAATGGTTCGCGGCGGCGCTGGTCGGCGACGATCGACGGCGGCAAGCCGAAGTCGGCGCGGTCCGACACCAACCGAGTCCTGCTGACGCCGCGCAGCTTCGCCTACTTGCGCATCTCCGAAGGCTGCGACCACACCTGCACGTTCTGCGCCATTCCGGGCATGCGCGGCCGCAACCGCAGCAAGCCGATGGACGTCCTCGTCGAGGAGGCCCAGGGCCTCGCCGCGGCTGGCGTGAAGGAGATCGTGGTCGTGGCCGAGGACAGCACGGCGTACGGGCTCGATCTGTTCCGCAAGCGCAAGCTCGCCGATCTCCTCGAACGGATCGGTGCGGTCGACGGCGTCGAGTGGATCCGCGTCATGTACGCGTATCCGCACACGGTCGATCGAGAGCTGACGCGGGTACTGCGCGAGCACCCCAAGCTCGTGCCCTACCTGGACATTCCGATCCAGCACATCAGCGGGGCCATGCTGCGCGCCATGAAGCGTGGCGTGTCCGCCGAGCAGGTCGCCGAGATCCTCTGGCGCCTGCGCGACGAGGTGCCGGGGATCGCGGTCCGCAGCACCTACATCGTCGGCTTCCCCGGCGAGACCGAGGCCGACTTCGACGCGCTGCTGGCATTCACCGAGAAGTACCGCTTCGAGCGTCTGGGGGTGTTCGTGTGGTCGCCGGAGGAGGGGACCCCGGCGTTCGACTTGCCCGACCGTGTCGACCCGGACGTTGCCGAAGCGCGTCGCGCCCGGTTGATGGCGCTGCAGAAGGACATCCTCGACGCACACCATCGCGCGCTGGTCGGAACGACACGCCGAGTCCTGATCGACGGCCGCCTGGACGCAGCGTCGGTGGTCGGGAGAACCACGGCCGATGCGCCGGAGATCGATTGCCGCGTGGTGCTGCCGGCCGGGGGCCTCCAGGCCGGCGACATGGTGAACGCGCGCATCACGGCGCTGGACGACTACGACCTGCTCGGCGAGCTCGTCGCCGAAGGTGGGGGGGGCGAGGCGTGAACCTGCCGAACCTCATCACGATGGGGCGACTCGTGCTGACCACCGTCTGCTTCGTTCTGCTGGCTCTGGCACCGCGCTCGGCGCCGTCCACGAGTGCCTGGTGGGCTTTCGGCCTGTTCCTGCTCGCGGCGGTCACCGACTTCGTGGACGGCTGGTTGGCGCGTCGCTGGCAGCAGGTGACGCAGTTCGGGCGCATCGCCGATCCGTTCGCCGACAAGATCCTGGTGTGCGGCACCCTGATCATGCTGGTCGGGTTCCCGACCACCGCGACCATCCTGCCCGGCTGGGTCGTGGTCGTCGTCGTGGCGCGGGAGCTCCTGGTCACCACGCTGCGAGCGAGCGCCGAGGCCGCGGGCCATGCTTTCCCCGCGGATCGCCTCGGCAAGTGGAAGATGATCGCGCAGTGCGTGGCTGCCGCGGCGCTCCTGTCGGTGTTGGCTGGATCGCGCCTGTTCGAGACCACTGCCGTCGTGGCGGTCTGGCTGGCCCTGGTCCTGACCGTGCTGTCGGGCTTGCACTACGTGGTCAAGGCAACCCCGCTCCTGCGAGGTCGGACGTGAGCGTGCCCGACCGCGTTCGTTGGCTGCTGGCCACCGGCTGTGGCCTCGGCCTGGCGCCCGTCGCGTCGGGCACCTTCGGCACGCTCGGCGGGGTCGCCCTGGCTCTGCTGGCGCAGGTCTGGCTGCGCGGCGTGCCCTTGGGTGCCGCCCTGCTGGTGGCGGCCCTCGTCCTGCTGGCGGTGGGCTGTTCGTTCACCGACTGGACCGCGCGCATCCTGCGCGCCGACGACCCCAAGCCCTTCGTTCTCGATGAGATCGTCGGCTACCTGGTGGCGATCGCCATGTTCGCCCTGGTGCGCGGCGATCCGTCACCGACTGCGCACGTGGCCTGCTTCCTGGTCTTCCGCGTGTTCGACGTGCTCAAGGTCTGGCCGGCCAACCGCCTCGAATACGTCCCAGGCGCGCCCGGGATCATGCTCGACGACGTCGCCGCGGGCGTGTACAGCGGGCTGGTCCTCCTCGCCTTGCCCTGGCTGGGCCTGACCATGACCAACCCCTGACGATGGCGCGCGCGAGCTCACGGCGCGGCAAGCTGGCTCTGCGCCTCGGCCTCATCGCCGGTCTGGCCACCCTGCTGGCCAGCATGGCGCTGATGCTGGTCTTGGTGCAGACCCTGGGTGGGGCGGTCGATCGCCCGGCCGAGCGGGAGCTCCTGTCGCGGGCCTGGATCCTCGGACCGATCGTGTCGGCCATCGCCGCGATCGTGGTGGGAGGCGTCGGCTTCGCCATGGGCAGTGGCATCGCCTCGCGCCTGACCGACCTGGGCCTGGCGGTCAACAAGCTCGGGCGCGCCGCGACCGTGGTGCGGGTGCGCTCGTCCGGGGACGACGAGGTCACGTCGCTCGGAACTTCGATCCAACACCTGGCCAACGACCTCTCGGCGATGTTCGGCGAGCAGGAACAGGCGGGGACGTTGCAGGCCGGCTTCGACCCACAGGTGCGCGCGCTGCGCGACCGCGCGCTGCCGACCGACGGACTGGCCGCCTTCGACGGCTTCGAGGTCGATGCGGCCCTCGCCAACGGCAGCCGCGGCGGACTCGACTACTTCGGCAGCTCCGACAAGAGTGCTGCTGGAGTCCTCTACCTGGTGAGCGCCGAAGGCACCGGCGCCCTGTCGATCTACGCTTGCCGCCTCGCGCGCGACGAACTGCAGCGGGCACTCGACACGGGCGCCAGTGCTCGCAAGGCGTTGGCGCACACCAACCGCGTGCTGCACCGTGTGCTGCCGCCGACCGTGTGCGCCAAGGCGTCGCTGCTGGAACTGGCCGACGACGAGATCAAGCTGTACCAGGCCGGCGTCCGCACTCCGGCGCTGCTGTGCACGGCCGGCACCGTCGAAGACGTGGTTGCCGACGGCTTGGCCCTCGGGCTCGACGAGGGACCGGTCTTCGAGAAGCAGCTGCGCTCGACACGAATCCCGCTGGCGCAGGGCGTCCGCGTGGTGATCGTGAACGACGCTGGCGGGCGGCACGAAGACCTGCGTGCCCTGGTGCGCGAGCACTCACCCAAGAACACGGCGGCGTTCATGAACATGGTGCTCGGTGCGCTCGAGGACGCTGCCGGCGCCGAGGGCCTGCGCGAGGAGATCGCGTTGGTCACTGCCAAGCGCTGGTGACGAGACATGGCCGATCGCGAACCGTTCCAGAAGGTGATCGAGGCGATCTACTACGATCGCGACGCCGCGCGCGGCGTCGACGGCACGCTCCTGTGGTTCGTCGAGGAGGTGGGCGAGCTGGTCCGTGCCATCCGCCGCAAGGAGCGCGTCAACCTCGAAGAGGAGTTCGCCGACGTGTATGCGTGGCTGGTCACGCTTGCATCGCTCCACGACCTCGACCTCGAAGCCGTGGCACGTCGCAAGTATGCGGACGGCTGCCCGCGCTGCCGCGCGACTCCCTGCGCTTGCTGAGGAGCGCTCCTGCGCCCACCAAGCCCGCGTCCTGCGCTCGCGCAGAGGCGGCGGTCAGATCCCGAAGGCGGCGAGCAACTGCGCGCGGCGCCGCGATCCGACCTTCTCCCAGGTGTAGTCGTCGGCGCGGGCGCGGGCCGCGGCGCCCAGTCGGGTCCCGAGGTCGACGTCGCGAGCCAGGCGCCGCAGTCCGTCGACCCAGGCGTCGCGGTCGTAGGGCTGGCGCACCAGACCCTCGCGATCGTCCCGTACGATCTCGCCCCCGCCCATCGGCGTGGTGAGGATGGCCAGGCCGTGTGCCATGGCTTCGTACACGACCAGCGGCGAGCCCTCCTCCAGAGTGGGGAACACGAACGCGTCGGCTTGTGCCAGGGCCGTGTTGACGTCGGAGACGTGTCCGAGCACGCGCACGTCGGCACGCTGCAGATGGTCGCGGCAGAGGGTCGCGATGTCGTCGTCGACCCGTCCTGCCAGCACCAGCTGGCCGCCGGGGATGTCGGCCGCGACCCATGCGTCGAGAAGCAGATGTGCGCCCTTGCGCACGCACACCGAGCCGACGAAGACGGCAGTGAAGCCCTGGCCGCGCTCGCGCGGCTGCGGCAGTGGCCGAATGCGCTGCGGCGACCACCCGTAGCTGGAGCGCAGGATCTTCGCCTCGGGGACGCCTGCCGCGCGCAGCGAGTCGGCGACGTGTGGGCTCGGCGCGAACACGAAGCGCGCGCGCGCCAGCTTGCGATCCTCGACCGCCAGCTCACGGGCGGCCCGCTGCGGGTCGGAGGCGGGCGGAGGCAGGCCGGCCCGTCGACGCGCTTCTGCCAGGATCGCTCCAGCCGTGCGGCGGTGCGTGTTGATGCGTTCCAGCACCAGGGGCAAGGAGGCGCGTTCGACCAGGTCGAAGAACGGCATCGGTACCCCGGCCCAGAGGTAGGCGGCGTCGGCCTCGGCCAAGGCTGCACGGAAGACCCGACGGGCGAACAGGCGCGACAGGCTCTCGGACTTGTCCAGGCGGTAGACGGTGCGCCGCAGCAGTTCGGGCACGGAGTCTCGGGTGCACGGCCGGCGCGCCGCGGGGTCGGAGGCCGGCACGACCAGCCGCACCGGCAGGCTCTCGTGGTGCATGCGGTCGCACAACGACAGGCAGATGTGGCTGCCCCACGCGTCGCTGTTGTAGTTGGGGTAGAAGGCCGCGAGCCGCAGCGGGGCGGTCTCCGGCCCGCGCAGGTCGACCACCGGCTTGGTGTTGACGTGGTAGCGTCGATGCGACGGGACCTCCGACACGCCGACGCGGACGCGCGCGGCGTGGGCGACCATTGGGCTGTGCGCTGACGGCTCGGACACGACGCGCGAGGTGAGGTGACGCGCACCGAGGAGGCGAAGACTCGTCCTCCAAGCGGCTCGGGGACTACGCCTACGCGATCTCCCTGAAGTTCGGCTCCGGAATCCGTGAATCGTGCGGCTGGGAATCACATCCGACTGTGCCGGATCGGCTCGAACGCCGCCTCGACTGCTCGTCTCGCGCACGAACCGTGGCCGGGAAGGTCCCTTCCTGTCGGGCCGTCGTCTCCGTGGGTGTCCGCGCCCTTGCGCCCGGCGGAGTGACTGGCGCGGGGCGATGTGCACGATTGGTACAGCCCGACTCACCCGCGGGCCGACCGATGGCCGTTAGATGGGGTGGCTCCGGACCCGTGCGACGCGGCGGCAGTGCCTTGGCATTGCAGCACGCCGCTGGTCGAGCGCGTGCGCGATCGACCAGTCCTGCGGTTCCGGATCCGGGCCGACCCAGTGAGTTTCATGCGACCGACCTTCGTCCTCCCCGCCGTTCTCTCCGGCTTGCTGGCGGCACAAGCGCCGCCGCCGGCGACGACCACGACCGTGAATGCCGCCGCCGCCGCCCGCGGCATCGACCAGCTGGTGGCGCGCGACCTCGCTGCGCGCGGCGAGCGCCCGCGTCCGATCGTCGACGACGCGACCTTCGTGCGGCGTGCCTACCTCGCCATCATCGGCCGCATCCCCAGCGTCGCCGAGCTGTCGGGAGCCTTGACCGGTGGAGGCGACCGTCGTGCCGCGCTCATCGACCGGCTGGTCGGCACGCCGGGTCACCAGAGTCACCTCTTCAATTGGTTCGCCGACCTGCTGCGTGCCAAGACGCGCCTCAACCGACAGGTTTCGGGCGAACCGTACCTGCACTGGATCAAGGCCTCGCTGGCTGCCAACACGCATTACGACGTCATGGTGCACGAGCTGCTGGCGGCGGAGGGGCCGGCCTACGCGCGCGGCAACGGCGCCACCGGCTACCACCTGCGCGACCTGGCGATGCCGGAGGACGACGTCGCCAACACCATGCGCTTGTTCCTCGGCACGCGCATCGAGTGTGCTCAGTGCCACAACCACCCCTTCGACAAGTGGAAGCAGAAGGAGTTCTACGAGCTGGTGGCGTTCAACGGCGGCATGCAGTACCGCAGCGGCCCCGACGCCGCGAAGACGATGCAGGGGCTGCGTGACACGGCGCGCAAGATGGTGGCCGAGCACGGCCAGAAGGCGCAGCAGGCGATCCGCCAGATCGTGCAGGTCGCCACGGTAGGCATCAGCGGCAGCGGCACCGGCTACACCCGTCTGCCGAGCAACTACCAGTACGCAGATGCGCGCGGCAACGAGGCGGTCGCGGCCCGCGTGCCGTTCGGCAACCAGGTGGTCCTCGATCTGCCGGCGCCGCGCCCCGGCGCGCGTCAGCCACGCCGACAGCCGCGCCGCGCCGGACCGGCGCCGGTGGGGGTGCCGGCCGACACGCGCAGTGCCTTCGCCGACTGGGTGACGAGCGACGAGAACGAGCGCTTCGCGTCGGTGATCGCCAACCGCTACTGGCAGCGCACCTTCGGTCGCGCGCTCATCGAGCCGCTCGACGACCTGCGCGACGACACGCAGGCCAGCAACCCGGAGCTGATGCGCTACTTGAGCGACCTCCTGGTGCGGCTCGACTACGACCTGCGCGCCTTCGAGCGGGTTCTCCTGCACACCGAGCTGTTCCAGCGCGAGGTGGTGGAGGGCGACGGTGGCGAGGTGGCGAGTTTCGCCGGGCCCTACCTGCGGCGCATGTCCGCCGAGCAAGTGTGGGACTCGCTCCTCACCCTGGTGCTGCCCGACGTCGATGCCACGCTGCGCCCCGCCGGCGCGCGGGCCGAAGAGGTGTATGCGCGCTACGAGCACGTGGCTTCGGCCACGCCCGACGAGCTCGCTCGCGACATCGAGGTCGGCATGCTGCGGCAGACCGACCCGCAGAAGTTCCGGGCCATGATGCGCGAGCGGCAGGCCGCGGCGATGGCGCAGCGGGACGGCGAACGCGACGAACGCATCAAGCAGGCGCGGCCCATGTTCCGCCAGCTCGCCCTGGCGAGGCGGCGCGGCGACGCCGAGACCGTGGCCAAACTCGAGGCGCAGCTGCGCCAGCTCGGCGTGCCGCTGCCGGGCGAGCGGACGCGTCGTGACCCCGGCAATCAAGCTCTCTTGCGCGCCTCCGACCTCCCGTCGCCAGCGCCGTCCGCGCACCTGCTGCGCGAGTTCGGCCAATCCGACCGTGAGACCATCGAAGCCGGCTTCACCGAGGCCAGTGTTCCGCAAGTGCTGACCTTGCTGAACGGCTTCATCGACCAGCGCCTGCTCGACAACCGGAACGCGACCCTGCGGCGTCTGATCGACGGCGAGAAGTCGGCGTCCAAGAAGGTCGAGGTCTCGTTCCTCGCCGTGCTGGGTCGCAGGCCGACTGCCGCCGAGCTGGCGACGTGGAGTCGCGGCAAGGATCTCGACGCGACCGTGCGTGACCTCGTGTGGGTCCTGATCAACAGCCACGAATTCCGGACCCTGCGCTGACGGAGCTGCAGACATGCATCGATACGACCTCTTCGCGAATGCCGACCCGCTGACGCGCCGCGGCTTCTTGGCCGGAACCGCCCGCCGCCTGCTCGGCGTTGCGGCCGTCCCTTCGTTGTCGCGCCTGGCAGCGGCGGCGAGTGCCCAGGATCCCGGCGACGGGCCGATCGCCTTGCTGCCGGCCACCGCGCGCAACGTGATCTACCTGTTCATGCGCGGCGGCATGTCGCACCTCGACACCTTCGATCCCAAGCCGGGGGCCAAGACGCAGGGACCGGTGGAGGCGATCGCGACGGCGGCCGACGGCGTGCAGCTGAGCCAGCACTTCCCGCTGCTGGCGCGGCAGATGCACCGCGCCGCGGTGGTGTGCTCGATGCAATCGACGCAGGGCGCGCACCAGCAGGCGCAGTACCTGATGCGCACCAGCTACTCGCTGCGCGGCACGATCCAGCACCCGAGCCTCGGCGCTTGGGTCAACCGTCTCGCCGGGCGCATCAACTCCACGCTGCCCGGCCACGTGCTCGTCGGAGGTGGCAACGACATGCCGACGGCCGGCTTCTTCCCGCCGCAGTTCCTGCCGTTGCCGGTGGGCGACGCCGAGACCGGACTGAAGAACAGCCAGCGTGCGCCCGGCGTCGACGAGCAGACGTTCGGGCGCCGGCTCGAGCGGCTGCAGGCGATGAACGATGCCTTCGAGCAGCGCTACGGCCAGCGCAGGGTGAAGGCCTACGCCGAGGTGTACCGCGATGCGGTACGCTTGATGAACTCCGCCGATCTCGTGGCGTTCGACCTCGGCCTCGAAACCGGAGACATGCGCGCTGCGTACGGCGACGACGACTTCGGGCAGGGGTGCTTGCTGGCCCGCCGGTTGGTCGAGCACGGTGTGCGCTACGTGGAGGTGGTGAGCAACGGTTGGGACACGCACAACCAGAACTTCGACACCCTGAGCGAGAAGTGCCCGCCCGTCGACCGCGCACTGGCGGCGCTGCTGGCCGACCTCGACGCGCGCGGACTGCTGGCCGAGACGTTGGTGGTGGTGGCGACCGAGTTCGGGCGCAGCCCCGACATCACCAAGGACAACAACGGGCGCAACCACTACCCGAAGGCTTTCTCGGCGCTGCTCGCCGGCGGCGGTGTTCGCGGCGGCGTGCGCTACGGCCAGACCGACGCGGAAGGGCGCGAGGTGGTGGACAGCCCGGTGTCCGTACCCGACCTCAACGCGACGATCGCCTACGCGCTGGGGCTGCCGCTGGATCACAAGCTGCACTCGCCCTCGGGACGACCGTTCACGGTCGCCGACAAGGGCAGGCCGGTGCTGGGGTTGTTCGCGTGAGTGGCCGCAGTCGCTGCGGCAGGCGCCTGGGCGTCGTCCTGCTGTCGCTCGCGGTCGCGCACGGCCTGCGGGCGCAAGCGGTGGATTTCGGCACCGACGTCCAGCCCATCCTGCAGGATGCGTGTCTGCGCTGCCACCGTGGCGAGTACACCGACGACCAGGGACGCGTGCGTCGCCCCAAGGGCGGCCTGCGTCTCGACGGCCGTGCGTGGATCGAGAAGGGCGGCAAGAACGGGCGCGTGATCGTGCCCGGCAACGCCGGACAGAGCCCGCTGTATGCCCGCACGGTGCTGCCGGCCGACGACGACGACCGCATGCCGGCGTCGGGCGACCCCTTGAGCCCGGCGCAGACCGCGGTCCTCAAGCGTTGGCTCGACAGCGGCGCGTCGTTCGGCGCCTGGGTGGGAGCCGCGGGTCCAGAGCCCGTGGCGGCTTCCGAGACTCCGGCCGAGCCCACCGCCCACAACCAGCGCAGCCTCGACCTCGCCCGCATCGCCGCCGGTCTGGCGCCGCCGCCCGCTGCGGCGCTCACCCGGGCGGCCGACGGCAAGGCGCTGCTCACGCCGCTCTGGCACGGGAGTCCGCTCCTGCGCGTCGAGTTCACCGGACACGAGGACCAGGTCACGGATGCCGACGTGGCGAGTCTGGCTCCCTTGTTCGCGCACATCGCCGTTCTCGTTCTGGCGCGCACCGAGGTCAGCGACGCTGTCTGTGCCCACATCGCCCGTATGCGCCGCTTGGTCCGTCTCGACCTGCGCGAAACCCACGTCACCGATGCCGGTCTGGCGCGCGTCGGAGCGCTGCCCGAACTGCGCGCGCTGAACCTGTTCGGCACCGACGTCAGCGATGGCAGCGTGCGGGCGCTCCAGGCGCTGCCGCGCCTGGACGAGCTGCGCGTGTGGCAGACCAAGCTGACCTCCGGCGCGATCGCCAAGCTGCAGCAGGCGCGGCCGAACCTCGACCTGGTCGCCGCCCCCGCGCTACCTGCCGCTGCCACCGAGGCGTCGCCGACGCGCGGGCGCCGTCGCGGCAAGTAGCGCGCGCCGCGCGAGCCGGGCGTCCACGGACTCCCCGTGCGGCGGCGCGCGGATGCGCTCGGCGGATGTCTATGCTGCAGCGGCCGTGACCGACCCGCGCACCACCGAGGGCACTGACAGCGCCGCCGAGGCGTTCGCCGCACGGTTCGCTGCCGACGCGCCGGCGCTGGTCGCTTGGGCGACCTGTCGCATCGGCCGCGAGCTGCGGGCGCGGATCGACGTCGAGGATCTCGTGCAGGAGGTCGGCATGCGCGCGTGTCTGCGGGCGGAGGCGTTCGACCCGCGGCGGGGAACGTTCAGGCAGTGGCTGCTCGGCTTCGCCAACCGCGTGTGGCTGGAGACGCTGCGCGAACTCGGACGCGACCCTCTCGGACCCCGTCGACGGCGGGGCGGCGATTCGCAGCTCCCCGGGGTGCCGAACTCGGTGACGACGATCAGCCGGCGCGCCGCCAACGACGAGGCGGCGCGCGCTTGCCGGGCGCGGATCGACGCGCTCGACGAACCCGACCGCCGGCTCCTGGTGGCGGTCGGCATCGAAGGTCTCTCGCATGTCGAAGCCGCGCTGCTGCTCGGCATCGGCGAGGACGCCAGCCGCAAGCGCTGGCAGCGGCTGCGCGAGCGCCTGCGCGACGACCCGATCCTGCGTGCGTGTGTCGACTGACGCGATGGGCGGGCGACCTGGTCGCCGCCCAACGCTCCAGCGTTGCAGCGGACGGAGTCAGACTCCGCCGCTGAACGCCGGAGGGCGGACGGGGGTCGCCAGACATGGCGCCAGCCTGGCATTGGGTGGCGTCACTCGATGCGGCGTGCGGGCCGGACCCCGGCTTCGGGACCGCTGGCGCCGCGCTCGACGCCAGCGCGTGCGGCGGCGCGCGCGTCGTCGATGTAGCTCGAGAAACTCCCGCCACGCACGATGCGGTACTGGTCGAACTGGCCTCGGCGCCGCCCGTCGCCGGCGCGCGGTGCGGCGGCGCCATAGTCTTCCCATGAGTCGTCGCACCACTCCTTGACGTTGCCGCCCATGTCGTGGAAACCCCAGGCGTTGGCGGCGAACGAGCCCACGGGCGCGTGCACGAACCAGCCGTCGTCCAGCCAGTCGATGAAGCGCAGGCGATGGTTGGTGCCTCGCTCGCGGGCGGTGACGTCGGCGAGGTTCTCGTGGCCGGCGAGGCTGTGGGCGTCGGTGCCGTAGGGATACGGCGCGTGCGTGCCGGCACGGTAGGCGTGCTCCCACTGCGCTTCGGAGGGAATGCACAGGTCGAGCTCGCGCAGCACGCGGTCGCAGTCGTTCCAACTCACCAGCTCGACCGGGTGCAGCAGACTGTCGATCTTGGTGAGGTGTGCGCCGACCCGGTAGGTGGAAGGATTGTCGCCGGTGTGACGCAGCCACTGCGCCTGGGTCATCTCGCAGCGCGACAGGAAGTAGGGCGCCAGGTCGACGACATAGCTGGGCGACTGCTCCGGCGGCGTCTCCGGGTCGAGGTTGGCCGGGCGGCCATCACCGGGCAACGTGGCGTCGGCGCCCAGCACGGACCTGCCGCCGGGGACCAGCACCAGCACGAGACCGCTGTCGTCGTCGAGCTCCAGCGCGCCGTTGGCAGGGTTGCGGCGTGGCAAGGTCCCCGAAAGTACGTGCCCGAACTCCTCGAGGCCGCTGGCCGGGTCCGGCCCCAGCGGCACCAGCCCGAGCTGCGGGGTCAGGTGTAGGCCGCCATAGAGAGGGTGCGCCGCGATGCGCGCGACCGCGGCGTCCCAAGCCGCGCGCGGCTCCGCCAGGGTGCGGCGCTCCAGGTCGGCGGCCGTGGCCATGCGCTGCTCGACACCGGTGCGCAGCGCGTCCAGACGGGTGTGTTCCGCCAGCAGCACGGAGAGCTGTTCCGACTCCCAGGCCGTGGCCTGCCCATCGCCGGCCGGCCAGCTTTCCGCGGTGGAGCCTGGTTCCATCCGCTGCAACGGTGGCGCGTTGGCCGGCGACCCCTGTCGTCCGGCCGGCCAGCGTTCAGCGGTGGCGCCTGGCTCCATCCGCTGCAACGCTGGCGCGCTGGCCGGCGACCTCTGTCGTCCGGCCAGCGCGAGTTCGGCCTGCCGCCGCCGATGCGCAGGCAGTCGTGCGCGCAGGACCTCGAGCTCGTCGTGCCAAGCGCGCATCGCCAGCAGGCGTTCCGGGCGGGCGGGCCAGAGTTCGGCTGCGCGCTCGATGAGCTCGCGCGCCTGCTTGAGATCGGCCAGACGGCGGACGTCGGCGAGAGCCCGCGCAGCGCTGCGCCAGGCCCAGGTCGTCGCGGCCAGGCCGGCGACCAACACCAGAGCCAGCGCCGCCAGGCTGCGCGCCAGTGCCGGGTTGCGCTGCGTCCAGCGCCGCAGGCGCAGCGCCGCCGACGCCGG
Organism: Planctomycetota bacterium; assembly: GCA_041398565.1. Classification (GTDB taxonomy): domain Bacteria; phylum Planctomycetota; class UBA1135; order UBA1135; family UBA2386; genus DATGPD01. Next base: position 924,882 of record JAWKUN010000003.1, read on the forward strand.
GCGTGCCGCGATGGTCTCGTTGGCGAGGACGCGGGCGAGGTCGTCGGCGAACGCGGCGGCGCTGGCGTAGCGGTCCGAGGGCTCTCTGGCCAGGGCGGTGGCGACGACGACCGCGAGGTCGCTCGACACCGCCGGGTTCCATCGACGCACGTCCGGCGTGGCGCCCTCGGCGATCTCCTTCAGCTCGTGCGTCATCACGTCGGCCGCGAATGGACGGCGCAGCGCCAGCAGCTCGAACAGGACGACCCCCAGCGAGTACACGTCGGCACGAACGTCGGTCTCTGCACCAGCCAGCCGCTCTGGCGCTGCGTACACCAGCGTGCCGAACACGGCTCCGGGCAGGGTGATGGTCGGCGTGCTGCCGCGCTCGACGGCTGCCAGGCCGAAGTCGACCAGCACCGGCTGACCGTCGTCGGCGAGCAGCAGATTGGCGGGCTTGATGTCGCGATGCTGGATGCCCGCGAGGTGGGCCGCGGCCAGCGCGCGCGCGGCGCGCTCGACCAGGCGCACCACTGCCGTGATCTCGGCTGGTCGCTGCGGCGGCCCGAGTCCGTCGGCCACGCGCCGGGCGATGCGCTGCTGCACGCTGCCGCCCGGCACGTGGCGCATCGCGATCCATGCCACGCCGTCGCTGCGGCCGGTCTCGTAGATGGTGGCGATGCCGGGATGGTCGAGCCGCGCCACCGCCTCGGCCTCGCGCTGCAGGCGCAGCAGCGACGGCCCCGACAGGGCGGCGACGTCGCGGGCCAGCACTTTGAGTGCCACCTGACGGGCGAGCCGCGTGTCGTCCGCCAGGTAGACGATGCCTTGGCCGCCGCGGCCGAGCTCGGCGAGCAGGCGGTAGGGACCGATGTGCTCGGCGTCGGGCGTGGGCGGAGGCGCGGCGGTCGGCGTGGCCGTCGCGGCGCCCGTGAGGTGCAACCACTCCCGCACGATGCGCTGCTCGAAGGGCGCGAACGGGGCCAGGTAGTGCGCGAGCGGGCGCGTGACGCCGGTCAGAGCGTCGGCGACGAACGACTCGAGGAACGCTACCGCGGCGCGTTCCTCCAGGGCGTCGGGCGTCAGCGTCGGTGGTTCGTGCACGGTGTCGAAGCGACCTTCGGCGTTGGCTGGCGATCGGTCAACGGAAGTGGCAGGCCCGCCGCGTGGGTGATGCAGCGATCCGACCGTTCGAGCGGAGATCTCAGCGCGCTTGCACTCCGACGTCGAGCCCCGCACTCAGCGCCAGCGAGCCCAGGAACGGGCCGCCCGCCTGCAGCACCGCCCACTGCGCCCCCAAGCGCAGGCCCGACAGTTCCGGCGCGTTGGGCACGGGCAGCGGCAGGCTGGCGGCGCCGCTGCCGTCGGTCAGGGTGGCCAAGGTGGCCACCACGTTGTCGACCCTCAGTTCGCAGGGTGCGAACGACACGTCGAGAGGCGTGCCGAGGAACAGGAATGCGTTGCTGTGCGCAGTGGCGTCGACGGTGAGGGCGAACGCGGCGTTGCCGAGCGAGGGGGTGCCGCGGCAAGCCGCCAACGGTGCCGTGGCCAGCGTCGTGGCGCACGGGGTGCCGACCACCGCCGCGAAGGCCGGAGCCGCCATCGCGAACAGCTCGCGCCCGAGCGGCGGGGCGGGCGGTTCGGTGCGCGTGGCGGCGAACACCAGCTGCGAGCCGCAGCGCGTCGGCCGCGACGGGAACGAGCCGAGCGGGCCCGGTTGGATGTCGGCGTGCAAGGTGGTGCCCGCGGCAGTGCCGTCGGTCTGCCAGAGTTCCACGCCGTTGCTGCCGTCGGTGGCGGCGAACAGTGCCACCCGTGCGCCCGGCGCCGCATACACGAAGCCGGTCGAGTCCTCGCCGTTGCCGTCGTTGGCCGGACATCCCGACCGTGGCCCGGGGAGGACGTCGGCCACCATCTGCGTGCCCGTGGTGGTGCCGTCGCTGCGCCACAGCTCGAAGCCGTGGGCGCCGTCGTCGGCGACGAAGAGCACGCCGTCGCCGAACGCGGTGAGCGCGTAGAGCTGCGAGGAGTCGCTGCCGGGGCGGATGTCCTTGACCAGCGTCACCGTGCTGCCGTCGGTCACGCAGAGTTCGAGGCCAGTGCCGGCACCGCTCGGCTCACCCGCGAAGAACAGGAGGTCGTGCGCGACGACCTTCTCGTGGTTCTGGCGGACCGTGGCGATCACCGTCGTGCCGGCTGCCGTTCCGTCGCTGATCATGAGTGGGCCCGGGCTGCTGCCGAGGTCGAAGACGAGGCGTCGGCCGAGCGCTCGGAAGTCGAACAGGTTGCCGCCCGTCGAGTTGATCCAGACGCGCTGAGTGCCGGCGGCACTGCCGTCGGTGAGCCACAGGTTGGTTCCCGAGGGATCCTGGGCGGAGAAGAACAGGCGGTTGCCGACGACCGTGAGGTTGGACACGTTGCCGCCGCTTCCCGGCAGGATGTCGAGCAGCAAGCGCGGCGTGCTGGTGGGCGTGTCGAGCACGTACAGCTCCTCGCCCGTGGCGCTGGTCGAGCCGTCGACGAACACCTTGCCGGCGAACGCCACCATGTCGTTGAACACCACGCGCAGGCCGGGCACTTGGTTCGTGCTGGCGACCGTCCCCTCGGTGCGCCACAGGGTGCCGGCCGGCAGGCTGTTGAAGTAGGTGTGGGTGCCGCGGCTGGCGACGCGCGTGCGCGTGTCCATGCCGCTGGTCGAGCCAGCGGCACTGTCGACCAGCATCTGGCCGCTGCCGGGCGAGCCGTCGCTGAAATGCGGCTCGCGCCCGAGGCTGCCCGGACCCTGTGGCGGGCCGCGACGGGCGGTGAACCAGAAGCGGCCGTCGGCCTGGGCGGCGATGCGCTCGGGTGCACTGTCGCCGTTCGAGCCGTGGCGGATGTCGCGCACGAGCTGGCTGCCGTTGCCCTGGCTGGCGAACAGCTCGAAGCCGCCCTCGTGGATCGCCGCGAACAGGCAGAAGCCGTGCGCGAAGCCGAGCACCACCGGACTGCCGTCACCGGCGCCCGATACCGTGTCGCTCACGCGTTCGGTGGTGGAGCCGTCGGTGCGCCACAGCTCGTAGCCGGCGACGCCGTCGTTGGCGCTGAAGTAGGTCCAGCGGGAGCCGCTCCAGGCGAAACCACTGGCGCCGCTGCTCGGCGAGCCGGGCCAGACGTCGAACACTCGCTGCGTGCCGCCCGCAGTCCCGTCGGTCGACCAGACCTCGCTGCCGTGGTCGGGACCGCTGCTGGCGGTCGCGACGAACCAGAGGCGATCGCCGCCGGGGGTCAGGTGTGCTGGCCAACGGGGTCCGATCGCGGGGTCGAGCGCGTAGGTGCCGGCGACCGTGCCGTCGCTGCGCCACAGGCGTTGCGTGGAGTTCTCGGTCGCTCGGAAGTAGGCGACCTGATTCCACGCGACGAGTTCGGCGGGGTCGCTGCCGGTGCTGCCCGAGACGATGTCGACCAGCACGTGCGTGCCGGCGGCGGTACCGTCGCTGTGCCACAGCTCGGTGCCGCTGCTACCGTCGTCGCACACGAACAGCAGCGAGATCCCTGGCATCGGCAGCAGCCACTGCGGCTCGGACGGCAGCGCGCTCACCAGGGACACCGCCGCGTTGCCGTCGCTCTCCCACAGTTCCGGCGTGCCGTTGTTGTCCGCGGCCAGCCACAGGCGGCTGCCACCGCCGGCCAGGGCATGGGCGCCGATGCTGCCGGCGCCCAGTGCGATCGTGTTGCCGGGCGTACCGTCGGTCTTCCACAACCGGCCGTCGACCAGGAAGTAGAGCCACGCGTTCATCTGCACGAACGGGCTGTCGGCGGCGAACGAGCCCCCGCTGCCCGGGGTCAGGTCGAGCAGGAGTTGCGTGCCGCCCGCCGTGCCGTCGGTGCGCCACAGTTCGCGGCCGTGGACGCTGTCGTCCGCGGTGAACAGCAACCAGCCGCCGAGCACGCAGACCGGCTGCGGGTCGCAGCCACCGTCGCCGCGCAGGTCGGCGACGAGGGTGGCGTTCTGCACGGCGCCATCCGAGCGCCACAGCTCGGCGCCGCGGCCGTCGCCGTCGGCGGCGAAGTAGAGGTAGGTGTTCCATGGCACGCCGGCCAGGAGTTGCGGTTCGAAGAACGAGCCCGGGTTGTCCGGCGCCGCTGCCTCGACGTCGGCGAGCAGGCCGACCGGGCCCTGGGCCGGCGCCGAAGCGACGAGAACGGCGACCGTCAGTGCATGGGTGCGCATGCAGCCTCGTTGACGGCGAGCGGGGTGGCGTGACCGAAGATTGCGAATGGGCGGACGACAGGTCGCTTGTCGCGGCCGGGGCCGCAACCAAGGGCTTGGTTGCGGTCGGCGCTTCGCGCCGACCAGGGGGCCCCGGCCGCTTTGTTGCCGGGGCTTCCAGTGCTGCTGCAAGAGGATGAGGTCAGCGCCTCGGTAGGCGGAACAGCATCGCCGAACTCGCGCGCAGCGCGAGGGCCGCAGCACCTGCAGCCCATTGCGGCCGGGATTCGCCAGGGCTGCGGTTGCGTCAGCATGGGCGCCTTCGCTAGGGTCTGCGTATGCTGGCCCTCCAACCGAGCTGGCTGTCGCTGCTGCCGGCGCTGGTGGCCATCGGGCTCGCGTTCGCGACGCGGCAGGTTCTGGTGGCGCTCTTCGCGGGGGTGATGACCGGCAGCTTGGTCGTGCTGATGACCGAGCCGGGCGGCGACGCCAATCCGCTCACTCGCTTCCTGCTGCCGTCGATCGGCAGCCAGTCGTTCGCCGGCATCCTCCTGGTCTACCTGTGGTGCCTGGGCGGCCTCATCGGCATGTGGCAGAAGACCGGCGGTGCGCGCCACTTCGCCGAGCGCGTCGGCCACCGCGTGGTGCGCGGACCGCGCAGCGCTCGCTTCTTCGCCTGGCTGATCGGCGTCGTGTTCCACCAGGGGGGTACGGTCAGCACCGTGCTGGCGGGTACCACGGTGAAGCCGATCGCCGACCGGCATCGCGTCAGCCACGAAGAGCTGTCTTACATCGTCGACTCGACGGCATCGCCGGTGGCGACGATCCTGCCCTTCAACGCCTGGCCGGCCTACGTCGCGCCGCTGATCGCCGGGACCATCCCCGCGCTCGAGGCGCCGTCGCAAGGCGAGGCCGTGAACAAGGCGATCACCTTCTTCTTCGACGGGCTCGTCTACAACTTCTACGGCATGCTCGCCGTGCTCGGCACGCTCCTGTTCTCGCTGGGATTGCTGCCGTGGATGGGGTCGCGCATGCGCGCGGCGCGCGAGCGGGCGATGGCCACCGGTCAGCTCGACCGTCCGGGCGCCGATCCGATGCTGCGCGAGGACGACCCGCGTTTGGGGGGCGAGAAGGTCACCGGCTACACGCCGGCGCTGATCGACTTCTTCGCGCCGATCGTCACCCTGCTCGCCATCGCCATCGTGCCCTACGTGTTGCACCGCTTCGGTGTACTCGACAACGGCAACTGGATCTTCGAGGCGTTCGCGACGGCGCTCCTGGTGGCGATGGTGGTCACCTGGCTGCGCGGCATGCCCGTCAGCGAGGTGGTGGACGGCCTGGTGCAAGGCTGCGCCGCGGTCACCATCGGCGCACTGATCCTGGCCTTGGCGGTGACGCTCGGCGGTGTGTCCAAGCAGCTCGGCACCGCGACCTACGTCGTCGAGCACGTCGCCGGGCACGCGCCCGCTGTCCTGCTGCCGGCCTTGTTCACCTACGTGTGCATGGCGATCGCCTTCGCCACCGGTTCGTCGTGGGGGACCTACGCCGTGGTCTTCCCGGTGGCGATGCCGTTGGCGTGGGCGGTGCAGCCCGACCTCCACTACGCCATGGTCTGCTTCGGGGCGGTGCTCGGTGGCTCGGTGTTCGGCGACCAGTGCTCGCCGATCTCGGACACCACGATCCTCGCCAGCATGTTCACCGGTTGCGACCTGCTCGACCACGTGCGCACGCAGCTGCCGCTGGCGTTCGCCTTCGCCACCCTGGGCGCAGTGGCGTCGACGTTGTGCGTCTTGTGAGTCGAGGGTGATGGGGCGCGGGTCACCCGCGAGCCGCCCCAGGTCAGCGTCCGAGCAGCCGCTGCCAGGCTTGCGTGTCCGCCTGCAGCGCCTGCCGCTGACGCTGGTACTCCTCGTGCCCGGGCGTGCCCGGCGGCGGTGCGGCGCGATCGAGCGCGGCGAAGGCACGCTCGAGGTCGCCGCGCTGGTACCAGCTCCCGGCCAGGAGGTTGAGTTCGAGCGGTGACAACGGACGTGTCGCGGCCTCGGCTTCGAGCAGGTCGCACACGGCTTCCACCTGGCGCCGTTGCCAGTGGGCGCGTGCGCGCTGCGTCGGGGTCGCTCCGGGGTTGCCGAGCACCAGGTCGTCGCGGCCCAGCGCCAGCGCCAGCTCGCAGAACTCGGTCGAGTCGCGCTGGCCGTCGGTGGCCAGCTTGGCGGCTAGGCGTACGGTCCGCGCGTCGGGGTCGTCGCTGTCGGCGACCACCTCGAGCGCGCGTGCGGCCTGACGGTCGCCGAGCAGGGCCAGCGCCAGCTCGGCGCGCGCGCGTGGCCAGTCGGCGTGGTCGGCCGCCGCGAACGCCGGCTCGTCGAGCTCGAACACGCACCAGTCGCCGAGCCGGTCCGCCGGCCGGAAGCGGCGGAGCCAGTGGTAGAGGCGGGTGGGGTCACGCGGGTCGGGGGCCGCCAGTTCGGTGCCGCGCACCAGAAGGAGGCCGAAGCGCGGCCCCTGTTCGCGGCGCAGCAGCGTGGCTTCGGGATGCCGGGCGCGCATGGCGTCGTGGTCGCAGTTGTGCGCGGTCGACCAGTCGATGTTGGCATCGGCGAAGATCAGGTACGGGCGGCGGCCGGCCAGCAGGTTGAACGCCGCGTCGTAGCGCGGCCAGGTGACGACGTGGCAGCCGCCCAGCCAGGCCGCGAGCGCCAGCGCGGCGCGCCGCCCGCCGCGCCCTTGTTGCCAGAGCCACACGCCGCCGCGAGCTGCCGGCAGGCACAGCAACACGACGGCCGGCAGCAGGTTGCGGATGCCGTTTTGCAGCGTGCTGAACAGCGACATGTAGGTGAGCGGCAGCAGCACGCCGAGGCCGAGCAGCAGGCCGCTGCCCGCGGGCCAACGCCGGCCGCGGGCCAGACCGAGGCCGGTTGCCGCCAGCACGGCCAGCGGCAACTTGGTGAGCAGGCTCACCAGGAAGTAGGTGGGGTGGCCGCGCCCCAAGCGGTCGAAGAACGGCGTGAGACCTGCCGCACGCGACTGCAGGTTCTGGAAGGTCACGCCGCGCACGAAGGGCTCCGGCAGCAGCCGCAGCGTCTGCTCGACCAGCGGCCAGGTGCGCAAGGTGCCCGCGTCACCGGGGCCGGGCAGCCAGCGCGGTGCGGCGAACAGGTAGCAGGCGTGCAGGGTCGTCAGGACCACGGCCGCACCGCCGCCGACCAGTACGACCGCGCGCCCGAGCGCGTGTGGGTTCTGACGTCGGACCCAGAGGTGGCGCAGGAGGCACACGCCGAAGACCGGCAGCAGGAACAGGTTCAGGTACTTCGTCGCCAGGGCCGCTCCGACCAGCGCGGCGGCCAGCAGGAAGCGCAGCGGCGACGGTCGCCGCAGCCAGGCCAGCGCGCCGGCGAAGGCCAGGGTCGCGAGCGCGGCCATGGCCATGTCGGCCGTCATCAGCGGCGCGTTGGCGAGCACGACCGGGTTCGCCGCGTGCACGGCGAGCGCCACCAGGGCGTGTCGCCGATCGAAGAGCTGGCAACAGAGCCACGCCACGCCGATGCCCGCGAGCACGGCGAACACCAGCATCCCGAAGCGGCCGTGGGTGAACTCGGCGTCGGCGTCGGCAGTCGGAGCGAGGCCGGCGAGGAGCTGGTTGGCGAAGAACGGCAGCGGCCCGTGGAAGGTGGTGTGCGGCACGTCCCACGCCAGCTCGCGGCGCAGCAACGCGCCGGCCTTGAGGTAGGAGAGTTCGTCCTGCGTCCACGGGCGGTGCGCGGCGAGCCAGGCCAAGGTGGCGACGTGCAGGGCCAGGATGCCGATCACCGCAAGCACGAAGGCCACCACCCGCGGCTGTCTCGGTCGCGCGGCTTCGCCGGCAGGGGGGGCGGGAAGGTCGGGGCCGGGCATGGCGCGGGCACACCGGCAGGCCGGCGCGCGCGGGGCGAGGATGTCCCGCCGGAGAAGGGGAGTCAAGCGACGCGCACCGTGCCAGTGGCGGGCTCACCGCGGCCGTCGAGCCTGTGGCACTACGGACCGATTTGCCAGCGCCGCCAGCGCGGTCACGTTTGCTATCGTCGCGGCATGGGTCTCTCGCCTTCTCCGTCCACCCGCCGCGACCTGCTCAAGGCCTCCGCGGTCGCGGGTGTCTCCGCCTTGGCCACCCGCACCGCGCCCGCCGGCTATTTCACCGGCGTCGACGACACGATCAAGGTGGGCTTGGTCGGCTGCGGTGGGCGCGGCACCGGCGCGGCCGTGCAGGCTCTGCGCGCGGACCAGCGTGCCAAGCTCGTCGCCATGCACGACGCGTTCGGCGACCGCCTGACACGCAGCCTCGAGAACATCCGCAACGTCAAGGACGTGGCGGCGCAGGTCGAGGTGTCGCCGGACAAGCAGTTCACCGGCTTCGACGGCTACACCAAGCTCCTCGACTCGGGCCTCGACCTGGTGGTGCTCGCCTCGCCGCCGCACTTCCGGCCGATGCAGGTCGAGGAGGCGGTGAAGCGGCGGATCCACATGTTCGTCGAGAAGCCGATCGCCGTCGACGCGCCGGGCGTGCGCCGGGTGATGGCGGCCTGCGAGCAGGCCAAGGAGCTGAAGCTCAACGTCGTCTCCGGTCTCTGCTACCGCTACCACGACGGTCGCCGCGCCCTGATGGAGCGCATCCACGCGGGCGACGTCGGCCGCATCCTCACCATCGACGTCAACTACTTGACCGGTGAGCTCTGGCACCGCGGCCGCCAGCCGCAGTGGTCGGAGATGGAGTTCCAGTGCCGCAACTGGCTCTACTTCGCCTGGCTGTCGGGCGACCACATCGCCGAGCAGCACATCCACAGCCTCGATGTCGCCGCCTGGGCGCTCGGCGACCGCTACCCCAAGCGCTGTCTCGCCACCGGCGGCCGCCAAGTGCGCACCGACCCGAAGTTCGGCAACGTCTACGACCACTTCGCCACGCGCTACGAGTACGAGGACGGCGTGCAGGTGTTCAGCGCCTGCCGGCAGATGGCCGGGTGCACCACCGACGTGTCCGACAACATCCACGGCACCGACGGCCACGCGTTCGTGTTCAAGCACCGCATCGACGGCAAGCACAAGTGGGAGTGGGACGGCGAGAACAGCGACATGTACCAGAACGAGCACGACGCGCTGTTCGCGGCCTTGCGCAAGGGCGAGCCGATCAACAACGGCGACTACATGTGCAAGAGCACCCTGATGGCGATCATGGGGCGCCTGTCGGCCTACACCGGCCAGGCGATCACCTGGGAGCAGGCGTTGAACAGCAAGGAAGTCCTGGCGCCGAAGGAGTACGCCTGGGGTGACGTCGATCCGGCATTGATGGCGATCGCCACGCCCGGTGTGACCAAGTTCGTGTGACGAGCACGCCGCGGTCGCGCACGCCGGACCCGGGCCGGGATTCGTGGTTCCGGTCGGCCCCGTGCAACACTTCGCGCCGCCTGCGGATGATGCTGCTGGCCGACGCTCGGTCTGCGCGCGACCGTATCCCTCGCACTCACTTCGATGGCGTTTCCCGAACCCGAACCCGGGCTGTCACCTCCGCCCGACCTACGGGCGTTGGTCGAGCAATGCGTCTCTCGCTTTCCGACCGACGGGGCCCGGGCGGTCGACGAGGCGTGCGCGCAGTACCCGCACCTCGCCGCGGCGCTGCGCCGGCGCATGGCCCTGCTCGAGCGCTCGGGTTTCCTGGCGGGCGACCCAGGCCAGACCGACTACCCCGACCGCCTGGGTGACTTCCACCTGCTCGAGCTGATCGGCGAAGGCGGCATGGGAGCCGTGTTCCGGGCACGGCAGGTGTCGCTGGACCGCCAGGTGGCGCTGAAGGTGATCCGCGCCGACCTCGCCTTCTCGCCGCGATCGCGTGAGCGCTTCAGGCGCGAGATCGAGGCCATCGCTGCCATGCGCTCCGCGGGGATCGTCCAGGTCTACGTGGTCGGCGACGAGGAGGGTGTGCCGTACTACGCGATGGAGCTGGTCGACGGCATCAATCTGCAAGACCTCGTACTCGACCTGCGCCGAACGCCGCCCGAGCGCCTCACCGGCGCCGACCTGCGCGCGGCGCTGGCCCGCATGCTGGCCGGCCGCCAGGCCTCGTCGACGGCGAACGAGGTCGAGGACCTCTTCGCCGGCACCTACGTGCAGGTGTGCTGCCGCATCGCCCAGCGCGTGGCGCGCACGCTGGCCTACGCCCACGAGCGCGGCGTGCTGCACCGCGACGTCAAGCCGAGCAACGTCATGCTCGATCGGTCCGGTCGCGTCCTGCTGCTCGACTTCGGGTTGGCGCGCGCCATCGAGAGTGGCGACGGCGCCATGACCCGCACCGGCGCGCTGGTGGGCTCGCCCGCCTACATGGCTCCGGAGCAGATGCGGGGTGAGCCCAACCTCGACGGACGGGTCGACGTGTACGGGGTCGGTGTGCTGCTCTACGAGCTGCTCACGCACCGGGCCGCGTTCCGCGGCGACACGCAAGAAGACCTGCGCGCGAGCGTGCTGGCCGGGAGCGTCCCGAGCCCGCAGCAGCTCAATCCGGCGCTGCCGCGCGACGCCGAGACCATCTGTCTGAAGGCCATGGCTCCCGAGCGAGGGCGGCGCTACGCCACGACGGAGGCGTTGGCCGACGACCTGCAGCGCTTCCTCGAGCTGCGCCCGATCGCGGCGCGCCGGGCCGGGTGGCCTTACCGGATTCGCCGGTGGGGACAGCGCCATCCGGCGCGGGCGACGGCGCTGGTGGCGACGCTGCTGGTGGCGGTCGGCGCCCCGATCGCCTATGCGGCCCAAGAGCGGGTTGCCCGACAGGCCATCACGGCTGCGCTCGACCGCGCCGAGCGCAACCAGCGCAGCTACGAACTCGCCATTTCGACGGTGATCGCCGGCATGGAGGACACCACCATGCGTCTGGCCCACGACGAGCAGCTGGCGAGCGGCAAGCTCGATGCCCTGCGTAGGGAGTTGCTCGAAGGCGCGGCGGCTTTCTGGCAGACGATGGCCGACGTCGACGATCCGGCGCCCGGCGTGCGCGACGCACTGTTTCGTGCCAAGAGCGTGCTGGCGGTGACCCGCCGTGAGCTGGGCGATCTGGCGGGAGCGCGCGCCGTGCTGGCGGCGACCGCGCGGCAGATCGAAGAGCTCCGCGACGCCGCCACCGAGAGCGAGCGCCGCCACCTCGATCAGGACTTGGCCAAAGTCCTCTTCGACACCGCCGACGTGATGCTGGCCCAGCACGAGCTGCGCCCCGCGGTGGAGACGCTGCAGCGCAGCGCCGCCATCGCAGAGAGTGCGGCCGCCGCGGCCGCCAACCCGGGGGCGGTGCAGCGCCACGTGCGCCGCTGCCGTCTCAACATCGCGCAGGCGCAGGCGCAGCTCGGCGAGGCGGACGCCGCGATCGCCACGTGTCGGGAAGTCCTCGCCGGCATGGCCGACGAGGGCGCTTCCGACGCCATGCTGCGGGCGCGCACTCTGTTGGCGGCCGTCCTGCTGCACACCGGGCGGCTGGACGAGGCGGCGCCGGCGCTGCAGGAGGCGATCGATCTGCGCACGCAACGCATGCAGGCCGACCCGGCCGACGTCGCCAATCTGCGCGACCTCAAGTCGGTGCACCACAATCTCGGGCTCCTCTTGCAGCAGCGTGGCGATCTGGCGGGGGCTCGGCACAACCTGGAACGGTCCCTGACCCTGGCCAAGCAGCTGCGCGCCGCGTTCCCCGACCGGTTGGACAACCGTCTCACCGTCCTCTCGTCGACGATGGTGCTCGCCAACGTGCTCTTGCGTCTGGGCGAGCCTGCCGCCGCCGAAGCGTTGTGCCGCGAGGGAGTGCACGACGGCGAGGTGCTGGCGGTCGAGCACGCCGACGTGGCGGACGTGCGTTCGACGCTGGCCGAGCTGCGTTCGACGCTGGGGCAGATGCTCATCGACGACCCGGCTCGACGTGGCGAGGCCGTGGCCTTGCTGCGAGGAGCGGTAGAAGTGCTCGAAGCGAGAGCGCAGGATCCCGGAGCCGGCCCCGACGTCGTCTCCTCGTTGGCGACGACGCGTGGGCTGCTGGCCTCGGCCCTGGCGCGGAGCGGCGAGCTGTCGGAGTCGCGCGCGGTGGAGGACGCGGCGTTCTCCGCCTACGAGGCCGCGTGGAAGCAGGACCGCCAGAACGGATTCGTCGTCGCCAACGCCGCTCGCGCCTTCGCCAGCGCCTCGTCGCGCGGGCTGCGTGCCGACGACGAGGCGCGCGTGCGTGCCGTGCTGCAGCGGGCGGCGACGATGCCCGAGGTGGACGAGGTGTTGTGGACGCTGCTGCGGGAGCTGCCCGAGCCGTCGCAGCGGCAACTGGAGCGTCTGCGTCCGTCGCCGGGCGACCGCTGAGCGGTCAGGAGCGCGGTCGCACGAACACGTTGCGGAACCAGGCGTAGGCGTCGCCGGCGACCTTGCCGCCGGGGGCGTGGCGCTGCAGGCCGAGGAAACCGGTCGCCGCGCGCTTGTCGAAGGCCTCGCCCTGCTCGGGCGTGACCTCGGTGGTGTCGACGTCGTAGAGCGTGAAGCCGTTGAGCCGGGTGCGAATGCGCGTGCCGGTGTAGCTGATCTCGAGCGTGTTCCAGGTGCCGGTGGGGTAGAGCGCGTCCTCGATCTTCGGCGCGACCGAGCCGTACAGGCTGCCGGTCTTCTGCCAGGCCTTCAGCACGCTGTTCGTGCCTGCCTCCCAGTCGTGGTCGTCGAGGATTTGGATCTCGCAGCCGGAGTAGGCCGGGTTGCTGTCGTCGCGCTTGGCGCGCAGGAACACGCCGCTGTTGGCCAGGGTGGCCAGCTTGAAGTCGAGACGTAGGTCGAAGTCGGTGAAGTCGGCCTTGCTGCGCAGCTCGTGCGCTTGGCCGTCGACCAGCAGCGCCAGCACGCCGTCGGCGAGGCGGAAGCCGGAGCCGTCGCCGCCGTGCGGCTGCCAGCGCGACAGGTCCTTTCCGAGCAGGTCCTTCCAGCCCGCCTTCGGGCGCAGCGCGCTGCCGTCGCCCAGCTCGAACTGGTCGGGGTCGAACACCGGCAGCTCGCGGATGGTGATGTTCTTGAAGCGCACGGTGCGCTGATTCACCTCGCCGCCGTGCACTTGTAGGCCGATGCAACCGCTCTCGGCGAAGCCCTTGGCGTCGGCGGGCAGGTGGTAGTCGGTGACCTGGGCGCCGTTGACCCAAGCTTGCAGCCAGAAGGCGTGGCCGACCATGCGCACGCGCACGTGGTTCCACTCGCCGCGGCGGTAGTGCGTCTCGCCCTTCTCGTTGTGCGCCAGGAACTCGTCCGAGTACACGGCACCGATCTCGCCGCCAGGCCGGTGGTCGAGGGTCACCTGCACGCCGCGCTCGCCGGTGCTGGCGGGACGCATGCGCAGGAAGACGCCCGAGTCGAACGGGTAGTCCATGCGCACGTCCAGCTCGAGATCGAAGCTGTGGTAGCACCGGTCGGTGTAGATGAGGCCGCCGTTGCCGTCGCTGGCGCTGCGCCCCACGAGGCAGCCGTCCTCGACCGTCCACTGCGCAGGTCCGTCGTAGCGGCCGCCCGTGGTGGTCCATCCGGCGAGGGTCTTGCCGTCGAAGAGCGGAGTGGGAGACGCAGGAGTCGTCGGCGCTTGGGCGGCGGCGGCGAGCGAGAGCGAGAGCAGGAGTGGAGGGCGGAGCATGTGGATCAAGCGTCGTCGGCGGTGCCGGCGGCCTCGGGCGGGGCTGGCGGTTGGAAGAACACCAGCAGGAAGGCGGCGCCCGCCAGCGCGGTGAGCGCCAGCACCGGGAACACCTGCTCGTACGAGGTGACGGAGACCTCGTGCACGCCTTCCGTCCCCGGTGCCAGCACCTGCTGCGCGGTGTAGCGGTCCTTCACCCATGGCCACACGAAGTTGGCGACGAACGGACCGGCGCCGAGGATGAGGAAGTTGAACAATCCCTGCGCCGTGGCGCGCGTGTGCTTGGGGAAGTACTCGTCGACGAAGATGTAGACGGTGGCGAAGAAGAACGCGTAGCAGACGCCGTGCAAGAGGTTGGCGCCGACCACCAGCCAGACGTGGTCGGGGAACCAGGCGAAGACCGCGAAGCGCACCGCGTGGCCGAGCACGCCGATGAACATGGTGAGCCGCCAGCCGAGCGCCTTGAGCACGCTGCCGAGGATCATCATGGTGCCGATCTCAGCCACCTGGCCGAGACTCATGATCGGCATCACCCAGTCGTCGGCCACTCCGACACGCTCGCGCAGGAAGCTGTCGGTGAGCACGAAGTAGCCCTGGTGCACGGCGGCGTCGACGAAGGTGACGGCGAACAGCACCAGCACGAAGGGCAGGCGCAGAAGCCACACCGCGTCGAACCAAGCGAAGCTGCCGGACGAGCGCGGTCGCGGCGGCGTGTGGGGCAGCGTCAGGCTGAACGCGGCGAGCAACAGGGAGGCGATGCCGGCAATGAGGAACACGTTGGCCTTGAGCGGCACGGCCTCGGCTCCGGACTTGCCGGCGAGGATGAAGTAGAGCGGCCACGCCGCCAGGATCCAGCCGAGCGTGCCACCCATGCGGATCGGGCCGAAATCGCGCTTGGGGTCCTTGATGTGGGTGAAGGCGATCGAGTTGGCCACCGACATCGTCGGCACGTAGAAGAGCGAGTGCGCCAGCATCAGGCCGAAGAACGGCCAGAACGACCGCGTCCAGGTGAGCGCGATCATGCAGACGCCACCGATGAGGTGGCTCACGGCCATGAACTTCTCGGCGGCGAAGTGACGGTCGGCAAACGGCGCGCTCACCAGCATCGCCGTGATCGAGGCGATGGTGAACGCGTTGAGGATCCAGCTCGACTGGTTGGTGTCGAATCCGAGGCTCGGCAGGTAGCCGAAGATCACCGGGAGCCAGGCGCCCCAGATGAAGATCTCCAGCACCATCATGACGAAGAGCTTGGTGCGCGTGGCCATGCCGCGCCGCACATTAGGCTGTGGGTGCTGCGAATCCTCGTGTCGCACGGGAAACCTGCCAGGCGCGAGCCGCACTGGAAGCCTCGGCGACACCGCGGCCCTGCGCCAGGTCGCCAAGGGAAGGCCCCATCTGCGACAACCAGCGTCCAGCGGTAGAGCTCGGCTCCATCCGCTGCAAGGCTGGCGCGACGGCAGGCGACTCCTGTCGTCCGGCCATCGCAGTGTTCGCCCCGTGCCATCGGCGCCGCGTGCAGAGCGCGCTCACGGGACCTCTCGAGTCGCGTCGCGCAGCACCGGCGGCGGCGGGTGTGTGCGAGCCGACCGAGGGCAGCTCGCGCGCGGACCGGCAGATGCGTCGCCAGGGTGGTGATCCGGGTGAAGAATCGCGGCGGCGGAGGTCGATGCTAGTCGTGCCGATCCCTAGACTGCGGTCGTCGCCGCGGGTCGGGCCCCGGGCGCCAGTAGCACCTCATGCCGAGTTCCGAACAGAGCCGCGACGCGCTGCGCGTCGCGATCGTCGCCGAGCATGCCTCGGCACAGTTCGGGGGCGAAGCGATCCTCCCGGTGCACTACTTCCGGCTCCTGCGCGCGCGTGGCGTGGACGCCTACCTGGTGACGCACGGCCGAACCCAGACCGAGCTCGAAGCCCTGTTCCCGCGCGAGCGCGGCCGCATGTTCTTCGTGCCCGACACCTGGCTCAACCGGTTGCTTTGGCGCCTCGGCCGCCTGTTGCCGCACCACCTGGACCTGGTGACCTTCACTGCGCTCGGTCACGTCTACACCGGCTTGCGCGCCCGGCGCGTCGTCCGGCGGCTGGTGCGCGAGAAGGGTGTCAACGTGGTGCACCAACCCATCCCGGTGTCGGCGAAGGAGCCGTCGGTGTTCACCGACCTCGGCGCGCCGCTGGTGATCGGGCCGCTGAACGGCAACATGGACTGGCCGAAGTCGTTCAACCACTACGACTCGTTCCTCACGCGCCTGGGCATGTCGATCGCGCGCTTCGGCGCGGTCCTGTTCAACTTCTTGTTCCGCGGCAAGCAGCAGGCCGCCGTGGTGCTCGTCGCCAACGAGCGCACGCGGCGCGGACTGCCGCCGGGGTTGCGCGGCCAGGTGGCGACCGTGCCGGAGAACGGGGTCGACCTGCAGCTGTGGCAGCGCGAGCCCGAGAACCGACGCCCCGACGGGGTCACTCGGTTCGTGTACCTGGGGCGCATCGAGGGCTTCAAGGGCGTGCGTCACTTGATGACGGCGTTCGCTCGCGCCAGCCGTGAGGCCCCCATGCGGCTCGAGATCATCGGCGACGGCAGCGACCGAGGGGCCGTGGAGAGGATGCGTGCCGAGCTCGAACTCGGCGACCGTGTGCGCATGGTCGGTTGGTTGGTGCAGGAGGTCGCCGCGGCACGTCTGGCGATCTCCGACGTCCTGGTGATGCCCAGCCTGCGCGACTGCGGCGGAGCGGTGATCTTGGAGGGGATGGCGTGCGGCCTGCCGATCATTGCTACCGCGTGGGGCGGCCCCCTCGACTACGTCGATCAAACCTGCGGCATCCTGGTGCCACCGCGCGACGAGGAGTCGTTCGTCGCCGGTCTCGCGGACGCGATGATGACCCTGGCCAAGGACCCCGACCTGCGGCGGCGCCTCGGCGAGGGTGGACGCCAGCGCGTCATCAACGAGTTCGACTGGGAGCGCAAGATCGACCACATGCTGGCGGTGTACGCGGCTGTGCGCAGCGGGAGCCCGCTGCCGGTGTCGACGGAGCGAGCCTTGCAGACGGCCGAGGTCGGCGCGCCGTAGGAGTCCGCGTCACGGGACCCATCCGCGGTGGAGCCGCGCCGGTTCGCCCTGGCCTGGACGGCCGCCCGCGCGCGGCCAAAACCACCGCCGCCGAACTCGCGCGCGGCGAGGCTCGCCCGTAGCAGCGGCATCCACAGGCCAGCGGCGCCCGCGGGCTGGAAACGGCATCGGCGGCGCCTATCGTCCCGCCTCCCGTTTCCCGCACTGCAATGACGACACCACGCCGCCCGAGCGCCCTCGCACTCGCTTCTGCCCTGTTCCTCGCCGGTCTCGCTCGGGCCCAAGAAGGTCTCGAGCTCGGCAAGATGTGGACCTTCGAGAATCCGCCGCTCGCCTACCTCGAGCAGGAATACGGGTTCAAGCCCACGCAGGAGTGGCTCGACCAGGTTCGTCTCGCCTCGATCCGCTTCGGCAACGGCTGCTCGTCGTCCTTCGTCTCGCCCAAGGGGTTGATCATGACCAACCACCATTGCGCGCGCGAGAGCATCGATCAGGTGTCGCCGGAGGGCCAGGACTGGGGCAAGGAAGGCTACTACGCCACGAGCTACGACAGCGAGGTGCGCGTGCCGGGCTTGACCGTGCAGCAGCTCATCAAGATGCGCGAGGTGACCGCCGACATGAACGTCGGCGTGGGTGACGGGGACGACGACGCCACCGTCGACAGCAAGCGCGAGGCCAATCGCCAGAAGATCCTCGACGCGGCGCGCAAGGAGAGTCCGGAGCTGAAGCCCGAGATCGTCACTCTCTACAACGGCGCGCTGTTCCAGCTCTACCAATACAAGGTCTGGAACGACATCCGCCTCGTCTGTGCGCCGCACTTGAAGGCGGCCTACTTCGGTGGCGATCCGGACAACTTCACCTACCCGCGCTTCTGCTTCGACTTCACCTTCCTGCGCGCGTGGGACGGCGACAAGCCGGCAGACACCTCGGCGCACTACTTCCGCTTCAGCCAGGGCGGCCCGAAGGACGGTGAGCTGGTGTTCACGGTGGGCAACCCGGGCTCCACTGGCAGGCTGCTGACGCTGGCGCAGCTCGAGCGCATGCGTGACGTGTACTACCCGATCGTCCTCGAGATCGTCGACGGGCTGATCCGCATCATGCAGGACTACTCGAAGACCAGCACCAAGGCCGAGCAGGAGGTGCGCACGCAGATGTTCAGCATGGCGAACACGCAGAAGGCGTTCACCGGCTACCTGGCCGGGCTGAACGACGCGGGCCGCATGGAGCGCAAGCGCAAGGCCGAGTCGGCGTTCCGAGCCAAGATCGACGGGCTGCCGATGGCGAAGCAGCGCTTCGGCGGCGCCTGGCCGGCCCTCGAAGAGGTCGCCAAAGCGCAGGAGGAACTCGAGCCCAAGCGGCGGTTGCAGGTGCTCGGCTTCGGCGCCGGCTTCGGCTTCTCCAAGGAACTCGAGCTGGCCGAGCTGGTGGTGCGGGCCGACCATCCCGACGTCTCGCCCGAGGGTCGCAAGAACTCGCGCCGGCTGGCCGAGGCGTTCAGCCACGAGGTGACGCCGTTCGAGGCCGCGTCGATGCGTGCCCTCTTCGTCGACCACATGAATCGCGCCAAGCGTTGGCTGCCGAAGGACGATTCCTATCTCCAGGTCATGCTCGCCGGCAAGTCGCCGGAGCAGCGCTACGAGGAGATCGGCAAGTCGCAACTGCGCGATCCGGCGTTCGTCAAGCAGCTGCTCGAGGGTGGCCACGAGGCGGTGTCGAAGTGCAACGACGCGGCGATCCAGATCGCTCTGGCCGTGGTGCCGATGATGCAGCGGAACCTGCGCGACTGGAACTCGGTCGCGGTGAAGGAGCGTGTCAACGGCGAGCGCGTCGGTCAGGCCCTGTTCGCGGCCTACGGGACGAAGGTCAGCCCGGACGCGACCTTCACCCTGCGCTTCTCCGATGGCGTCGTGCGCGGCTACCCCTACAACGGCACGCTGGCCCCGTGGAAGACGTCGATGTTCGGGCTCTACGCCCGTGCTTGTGAGTTCGACAACAAGGACCCGTTCGACCTGCCTCGGCCGTTCCTCGACCGTCGCGATCAGATCGACATGAGCACGCCGCTCAACTTCGTCAGCACCAACGACATCATCGGCGGCAACTCCGGCAGTCCGGTGATCAACACCAAGCGCGAAGTCGTCGGGCTGATCTTCGACGGCAACATCGAGCAGCTGCCGAACAGGTTCCTGTTCGACGACGAGGTCGCCCGCTCGGTGTCGGTGCACACCAGCGCCATCATCGAAGCCCTGCGCAAGGTCTACGACGCCGGTCCGCTCGCCGACGAACTCCTCGGCGCCAAGTAACACATCGGTGCCAGGCTCCGATGTGTTACTTCGCTACCGGTCGGGGCCGTTGAGCGTGTGGACGCGGCGCAAGGCCGCGGTTTCCGCTTGCACGGTGAGTTCGTCGCCGGCGGCGATCGGGGTCGCCAGGTCGGGCATGGGGACCACGCGGTCACCGCGGCGCGTCTCGAGCGTGATGGCGTGCAGCTCCGAGCGCAGCCAGCTCACGCTCTTGCCGATCAGGCCCGAGCTCGGCTCGACCGTGACGTGTGCCACGACGAGCAGGCGCTGGCCGACGTAGAACGAGTTGACGATCGACGCGTCCGAGGATGCCGTGGCGAACAGAGGCGCCGCCAACTCGGTGGTGCTGAAGGCGAGCTGGATGTCGAACGCGTCCTTGATCTTGGCCGCGAGCTCCTGGTCGAACATGCGCAGCACCACGCGTATGTCCGGCTTGATACGGCGCGCGTCGAGCGCGATCTCGAGGTTGGCCAGGTCGTCGTCGGTGGCCAAGATGATCGACTTGGCTGCCGGCAGGTGCACCCGTTCGAAGATGTCGGGCTCACGGCCGTTGCCGACCAGCACCGGCACCCCGTTCTGCCGCGCGAACGCGATGTTGGCGCCGTTGGGGTCCTTCTCGATGGCGACGACAAGCTCGCCGAGGTGCAAGAGCTGCTGCAGGACACGCAGGCCGAGCTTGCCCAGGCCGAACAGGACGACGTGGTTCTGCATGGTGAGTGACATGGCGCGCACCCATTCGCCGCTGCTGTCGTCGCGACGCAGAATGTGGTAGCTGAAGCGAACGATGCCATCGAGGATGACGGCGAGGCCGAGCGGCGGCAGAGCGAAGTAGAACACCTGCAGGACCCAGTGCTCCGGGAACGGCAGCAGGTGCTCCATGAAGATGAGACAGTAGGTGTGGTAGAGCGCGTGCGTGAAGGTCAGGCGGGCTCCGTCCGGCGCCACGTACCACGCGTGGAACGCCACGCCACCGGCGAGCACGAGCAGGATCATGCCGGCGAGCACGGGCAGGAACTGCCGCAGCGGACGGCGCAGGTACAACAGGTTGGCGCGCATGCGGCGCCGCCAGCTGCGCAGGCCGTGGCGCGAGCGCGGCTCCTGCCGGAACTCGACGGCTCCTGACTCCTGGGCCTGCGCATCCTGCCGGGCTGCCGCCATCGGCCAGGCATGGTAGGTGCGCCGCGCACGCACGCCACGCTTTGCCTCGGTTCCCCGGGCCCGGGATCATCGAGCGCGCCGGCCTTCGTGTCACAATCCGGCGATGCGCTGCCCGCTGCTCCTCGTTCTCGTCCTCGGCCTCGGCCTGGTCGGGTGTGCGTCGCCGTCGGTGCGCGAGGAGCAGTCGGTGCGCAGCTACCTGCGCGCCCCCGGCGACCGGGCGGAGGCCAGGGTCGTGGACCTTCGGGCCGCCATCGAACGCGGGTCGGTGCCACCGGGTACCCGCCTGGCCCTCGTCCACCACGCGTCGCGGCTGGGCGTCGGGGTCGACGCCGACGGTCTGCTGACTGTGGAAGCGGGCGAGAACCCCGGCGCCGCGTCCTTCTTGGCGGCCTACCGCCAGCTGGTCGCGCTGCCCGAGCGGGCGGCGACGACGGCGGCCAGCCGCACGATGCTGGTCGTATTGGTCGACCACACCCGGCAGCGTGACGTCCGTGCCGACTTCGCCGCGACGGTGGCCAGCCCCCTGCTCGCCTCGGGGTGGTACGTGGTGCCGCCCGAGATCACCTCCGACCTGCTGGATCTCATCGGCGGGCCCGTCGCCGGGCTGCAGGCCGGTGTCATCGACCCGGCAGCGCTGCGCGTACTCGGCGAGCGCGGGGTCGTGGCATGCCTCGTGCTCGAGGTGCGCGACTTCTGGCTCCACGAGGCCGTCGTGGTCGAGACAGCACGTTTCGACCTCTCCTACACGCTGTTCGCGACGGACAGCGGCGAGATCCTGTGGGAGCACCCCGTCGACGGCAGCTACGAGCGGCGCGAGCCGCTGGCGCCCTTCGGCGCCGGCGACGACACGTTCTTCTATCCCAGCTCGCTGGGAGCCGCGTTCACGGACGCCGTCGACTTCGTGCGCGCGGTCAATCGGAGCGTGCTGCGCTCGGTGCCGCCCCCGACAGCCGTGCTTGCGCCACAACGTGCGGACGGAACGCGGTGAAGTCGGCGACGACACCCCGCCGGCCGCCAGCGGCGATGGGATTCGGCGGTGCGGCCGCGTCTTCTAGCGCTTCCCTGCGGCCTCGATGGCTCGCGGCGCCCCGTGCAGACGCAGGGCCGCGTCCACCGCGGTCTTGTCGCCTTCGAGCGGCCGCGCCCGCAGCAGTGCTTCCAGCGCGGAGTCGGTGCTGGTGGCGCCGATGGCCAAGAGGACGTGGCCGCGCAGCTTCGGGTCGCGGGCGCGCTGCAGGTAGGGCAGCAGCTGTGCGGTTGCCGCCTCGCCGTGCAGGTGCTTGGCGAAGCGGCCGATCGCGCGGCTGAAGTTCTCGTCGTCGATCTGTGGCCAAGCGATGCAGAGGCCCTCGACGACATCCGGCATGCGCCGCTCGGCGCAGACCGTGGCCAACGCCAGCTTGTACTCGACGTCCTCGGTCTCGGCCGTGGCCCGGGCGAGCAGCGAGGCGAGTTCCACCGGATTGAGGCCGTCCAGCAGAGGTGCACGTTCGACCAGCAAGCGGGCGGCTTCGACCCGCACCGGACTGGGGGTCCGCAGGGCCAGGTCGAGCAGGTCGGCCTTTCGACCGGCGATCGAGCCGTCGCGCTGGGCCTCCAGCAGGAGCGCCGCGAGGCGGACCACCGGGTCGCCGTCCTCGATCCTGGGGCGACCCTCCACCGTGGTGGTACCGACCGGCGCGTGGCTGCCCGGGTGTGCATCCATGCGGTAGTAGCGCCCGGCGGGCAGCCCGAGCTGTTCGGCATCGTCGACCGGGTGCAGGCAGTAGATGCGAATCGCCGCCAGCGCCGGTCGCTGGTGGAACGACAGCTTCTTCCACTCGAGGACGTTCACTTCCGTGGCGACGTCACCGCGCAGCGTGCGCAGCACCGCGACCCTGTGGACGAGGAAGTCGTCGCCTCGGGGGCGCACCCCGCGGTGCTGGCCGACGACGATCACGGGCGCCTGGTCGATGGCCACGCGCAGCTCTTGCGCCGGCAGCGGCCGGAGGCAGGCCAGGAGGACGACGCCGAAGGCGACGCCGAGGGTTCGGGGGTTCATGGCAGCGCTGGTCAGCGGTTGTAGAGGGCTCGCTCGCGCAGGTAGGCGCGGTTCAGCGAGTTGAATGCGGTGCGAGAGCTGAGGGCGAGTTCGAAGTTGAGCGTCGGGCTCATGACGTTGATCGAGCCGAGCGGAAACAGGGCCGTGGGCATGCGGATGTGCGTGTCGGAGGAGCCCGGGAAGTTGGCCGCGTCTCCCCCGTACAGGCCGGTCGGCATCGGTCCGTTCTTCACCAGGCCCATCGAGTGGCCGGTCTCGTGCGCCACCACCACGGCGATGAAGCGCGCCATGCGGCCGATGGCGTTGAGAATCACCGTCTGCCGCGAGTCGTTCACCGAACCGGCGAGACGGCCGGCGTCCTGAGCGTTGGCTCCGACCGCCTGGCCGCCGACTTCGCTGCGCAGGGGATCGTAGGTCTGTCGGAACGTGGTGGTCGACGGTCCGGCCAGCCCGTTCACGTTGTCCATCACCGTGAGCACGAATACCCCCAGACGCGATCCTTGGATGTTGGTGAGGCAGTCGTCGTTCTGCGTGTCGTTGTTGGCGTCGTAGAGTGCCAGACCGAGCACCCCGGCCTGGCTCGGTGCCCCGGCGATGCAGATCTGCGAGAAGCCGAAGCTGTTGTAGGGCACGCTCGACTGCGCGCCGAAGGTGCCGGGCGGCGAGAAGGTGAAGCTCACGTTGGCCCCGCCGAGCAGCGTCGCCAGCTCGAGTACGACGGCGATCTGCATGAGGTTGAGGACGTTGGCGTTGACCTGGTTGTCCGGCCCCAGCACGCCGACGAGAGACAGTGCGTCGTAGAGATCGGGCCGGCCGTTGGCCCCGAGCGTCGTCTGCACCGAGTAGGCAGTGCCGCCGAGCGGTTGCAGGGCGTACGACTCGAGGTCGCGCGTCGTGTCGAGGTACCACACCTGGCTGGCGTTCGACGTGGTCTCGAACGGCCGCAGCGCATCGTTGGCGGTCACAGTGCGCAACGCGAACATGCGCGGCGCCGACCGCATGCCGCTCGAGTCGTCGATGGTGGCGGTCAGCGTCACATCGGCGGCCGGGAACGACAGGGTCGGCGGAACCCGGTAGCTGGCGAGGACCGAGGTCGCGTTCAACGTCTGCAGGTGGGGCACGAGGTTGCTGCCCGCGGCCACGCTCTGGCCGCTCACCGTCACGGCGACGTCAGCAGCGACGAAGTTGGCGGCCGGCGCCACGTTCGAGGTCGCGTCGCTGTAGGCGAGGTCGATGGTGAAGCCGGTGGTCGGGACCTGCAGGGTGCCACCCGCCGGGCCGGTTCCGTTCAGCAGCGTGTCGACCTCGCTGGCCGTGAAGCTCGAGATCACCGGCGCATCGCCGTCGCCTTGCGTGAGCACCACACCGGTGCCGGCGACGCCGAGGTTGCCGGCCGTGTCGGCGACCACGTCGTTGCCCGACGCCAACGCCAGGGTCGACGTGCCGGGCGCCAGTGCGACCCCCGTGCCGAGTACGACGTCGATGGTGCGCGCGTCGACCTGGCTCGGCGCCGCGACGACGTCACCCAGCGAGCTTCCCGGGCTCAGGGCCAGGTCCGCGTCGGTGAGCAGCCTGCCGGCCACCAGCGCAACCGCTTCGTCGAAGGTGAGCCTCAGCGTCTCACCCGGGGACGGGTTGGGGCCGGAGCCGAGCACCGCCGCGGCCAGCAGCACCGGCGGGGTGGTGTCGTTCGTGCGGTTGCCGCCGCCCTTGCAGCCGTGGGCCGTGAGTGCGAGTACGGGCAGGACGAGTGCAGATCGCCTCATCGTTGGTTCGATACGAAGGGGAGGGGGAGGTCGCAACGCTACCTATCGGATCCTCGATTGTCGCGACACGAGCGCGCCGCCAGGAGCGGCAGGCCCGTCTACAGCGCGCACGGGCGCTGGCGAGCACGCGCCGGGGCCCGCCGCGGCGGTTCGGCATCGCCACGGCGCTCGGGTTCGGGCTGGTGGGCCTGGCCGTGGCGCAGGCGCTCACCTGGACGCCCCCGCTTCCCGAGCGGGCCGTGCGGGCCATGCGACCGCGCGAAGGGCCGCGGCTCCTGGAGCCGGCCGAGGGCGGCGTCGTGGGCGAGCGCCTGAGCTGGCTCTGGGGCGGTGCCCCACGGCCGTGGCACGTGGTGATCCTCGACGCGGAGTACGCGGAGCTGGCGCGCCTGGGGCCGACCGAGGCCGGCGCCAGGTCGGTGCCGTTTCCCGCGGCCCTGGCCGAGCGACTGGCCAGCGGACCGTCTGCCTACTGGTACGTCGAGTCCGCCGATCGGCAGCCACGCGTGCGCTCGCGCCTGTCCGCCTTCGTGGCGCCAGCGCGCTGATTCCCGGCGATGCGCCGTCGCCCCGAGCGGGTGGCGCCACCGTCATGGGCGCCGTCCGCCGTAACTCAACTCGTCTAGGGGGTCTACCGAAAGACTGGCCAAGCGGGAGTGAGACCGCCAGACGCCGCAACTTTGACAACGCAACTATGATGAAGATCGCGGTCGGTGAGATCGTGCAGGGGTACCGGGTGGTCCGGTTTCTCGGCCGCGGGGGCTTCGCCTCCGTGTACTTGGCCGAGCATCAGGACACGGGCGAGAAGGTCGCGCTCAAGGTGGGAGCGACCGCGGGTGGGGGCCGCCAGGTCACCCGCCTGCTCGAGGTCACCGCCAGGCGCACCCCAGAAGGCATCAGTCCGGACGAGCTTCCGGCCGAGGCCGTGTTCCTGCAGGGCCAGGACGTCCGCATCGACTTGTTCGATGGCGAAGAGGTCCGCCGCATGCTGCAGCTCGAAGGCGAACTGCTCGAACGGGGCAGCTCGCCGTCGTTGGTGCAGCTCAAGGATCGCTTGGTCCTCGACGGCCGACCGGTGCTGGTGCTCGAGTACGTGCGCGGCAAGACGCTGCGCGAGAAGATCCGCAGCCTCGAGGGGATCCATCTCAACTGGTTCCTGGCTGCCGTGCGCGCGTTGCTGGCGATGCACGAGGCCGGCACGCTCGAGTACCACGGCGACCTCAAGCCGGAGAACATCGTCATCAAGCCGAGCGGCAAGGTGGTGCTGATCGACCCGGCGATGCGAACCAGCGGCAGGGACATCATCACCACGACGCCGCACTACAACCCGTTGCTCCTGGCCGACGGCAAGGCCGACGTGATGGCGATCGGGATCATGATCTACGAGATCCTCACGGGCACCCTGCCGTTCGACGAGGTGCCGTGGGAGTACGCGGGCAAGAAGGTCGGCGGCGAGACCGCCCGGCTGTCGCTCTCGTTCTTCTTCAGCTACTGCCCGCCGCAGATGCTCAACCCGAAGACGCCGCCCGAGCTCGAGCGCATCATCTACCGCGCCATCACGGTGCCCAGCTACGGCTTGACCGAGTTGCGCACGGACCTCGAGGACTTCATCGGCAAGGCGTGAGCGCTCGGCCTTCTACGGGCCGAACACCACGACAAGTCCGCGCGAGAACGCGATGCCCGACGTCGCGTTGGGATCAGCGACGAGGGACTGCATGGCCACCCCGATGCCGAGCAGGAGCGGGTCGTTGGGCAGTGGGAAGCCGACCGTCGCGCCGGCCGGTGGCAGGGCCAGCATGACGACCGACGGGTAGGCGACCAGCAGGGTCGCACCGTAGGTCGGGACCGCGACGTTGGCCGCGCTCGGGCCGATCAACAGGCCGGCGGCGGTCGCCTGGCCCCAGGAGTTGCCGACGCTCACGGGGAACACCTGGCCCAGCCGCGGCGGCGCGGTCGCGGTCAGGCTCGGCACGCCGTTGGTGCCCATCGAGCCCTGACCGTAGTTGCTGGCGTGCGCCACCGTGTCGCAGGGCGTGAACGGCCACGACTGGCAGTCGACGGAGACCGTGTACCAACCCGCAGACTCGTAGTTGCGCGCCGCGACGAACAGGGTGTAGGTGCCGGTGGCCGGGATGGTGAAGGGCATCGAACCGTTGCCCGCTACGGCAGCGACCTCGGTGCCGGCGGCGTCGACGAGCTGCGCGAAGTGGATGTAGTAGGTCGGGCAGCACGTCGTCTGGCAGGTGAACCGGAGCAGGGCCGACTCCCCCGCCGTGGCGTGCAGCGTGTAGACGTCGAACTCGGCCCTCGCCGCCAGCGCCCCTTGGATGTTCCAGTTGAAGGCGATGCGATCGGCCGCGGCCGGATCGTTCAATCGGTCGAGCTGGAACGCGTACCAGCCGGTGGACTGGTTGTTCCGGGCGCGCACTTCGAGGGTGTAGAAGCCGGTGGTGGGAAGGCTCACGGTGAAGGTGCCGACGCCCTGCACGCCGCCGAGGTGCGTCGTGCCCTGCCAGAGGTCGATCTGGTGCAGGTAGTAGGTCGGGCAGCAGGTCGTCTGGCTGCAGAACGACACGCGTAGAGTGTCGCCTTGCTGGCCGCCGGCCAGCAGGTAGCGCTGCGTCTCGTTCGCCATCGTGATCGTGCCTGTGCGCGCCGGCTCGCCGTAGCGCACCTGGATCTGGGTGCTGGCAGACACGGCGAGGACCAGAGCGGCGGCCCACGCCAGCACGCGCCGGACCAGGGGAGGACGGGGAGATCGACGGGTTTCCATGGGTGTTCCTTCTCGGTGAGGAGCGCGGAGCGAGGTCGGGTCGTGCCGAAGGCGGTCGGGCGACCTGGGACCTCGACACGCGGTCCGCCAGGCCCTTGTACCCGTCGAGGCCTCCCTCACGCGGTTGTTTGCGATTCTCGTGCGAACCGTCAGTGGCAGGCTTCCCTGAGGATGCGCGCGCGCCATGCGCGCACCCACTCCGGCGCGTCGGCGTCGAGTTCGACGAGGCGCGTGGCCCGGCAGGCCGCGTCCGCGGCGTCGTGCCGCAGCATCCAGTCGGCGAGGGCCAGCCGGGCGCGCACGTCGTCGGGGGCTCTGCGGTTCCAGGCGGCGACGATCTCCAAGACCCGGTCGGAGCCGGCGAGGAGGGCGCCGGTGTGCACGGACATCAGCTCGTCGGGGTCGAGGTCGACGCGCTGTGCGGCCTCGTCGATCCAACCCACCATGGCCTGGCGCAGCGCCGCCTCGTCGTCGGCGTCCAGCGAATGCTCGATGAGGAAGGCCGAGCCCATGGTCAACGCCGGGATGAGCATGGTGCGGCGCTCGAGCACGCCGCTCGGCAGGTCCAGCGCCCGGCGTAGCTTGGCGGCGGCGTCGGCGTCCTTGCGTCGCACCGCCAGCACCGTGGCCTGCAGGTAGGGCACCGAGCCCTCGAGGGCGTGGTCGCTGGCGGACTCGAGCGCCGTGCTGAGTCGGGACAGCGAGAAGGGGCGGCCGTCGCCGCCCTGGGCCGCGAGCCAGATCGGGCGGTACACGCGCACCATCGCCGGCGGAATGCGGAGGAAGGCCTCGCCCAGGTGGGCTTGCCCGCCCTCGGGGGCGGCGTCGCGGAGTTCACTCCAGAGCGGCAGGATCTGGCCGAAGAGCTGCAGCAGCACCCAAGCCATCTCGTGGCGCTCGAGCTTGCCGAGCGCCAGCTTGCGCAGCGCCGCGTTGCCCACGGCCCGGACGTTGCAGGCCTGCCAGACCAAGCGAGCGTAGCGAGCCTCGCTGGCGCCGAAGCGCACGCGGACTCGAGCCAGCAGGTGCTCGGCGGCGTCGCGGTCGCCGTCGAGGCCGGCGAGGCACAGACCGAAGAACGCGACCTGCGGGTCGTGCGGGTAGAGGGTTTCGAGCACCTGGGCGAAGGTGCGCGCTTCCGCCAGGCGGGCGTGCAGGAGCAGGGTCACGCCGAAGCAGTCGTTGACGCGGCGGTGGTAGGGATCCTCGATGCGTGCTTGCCGCAACAGGCTCAGGACCTCGTGCGGATCGTCGCTGAGCAGCACGCGCGCATACAGTCGGTCGGCGGGTTCGAGGACGTCGGGGCTCGCCTCGGCCAGCCGCAGCGCTTCCTCGGCTCGACCGAGGTTGCGGTCGGGATCGTGCAGGCGGTCGATCCCGAGGTCGGCCTCCAGCAAGCAGACCTTGGCGCGGTGGCGGCCCAAGTCCGGGCGCGCTGCCAGGTCGGTCAGAACCTGCGCCGCGTCGGCGTAGCGACGCGCGCCGTCGAGCGTCTGCACGCGCCGGATCAGCAGCTCGACGTCGTCGGGGTAGCCGGCGGCTTCGGCGCGTGCCAGCAGGTCGAGCGCCGCTCGGTAGTCGCCGCGGCGGCGGGCGAAGTCGCCCGACTGGAAGAGCGCCTGGGCGCTGGCGATCTCGCGCGCGGCGGCTTCCTCGGCGCGTGCCTGGGCCAGTCGTTCGTTGGCGCCGGACAGGCGCGCATTCTCGCGCGCTTGCCGCAGGCCGAGGACCGCGCTGACGGTGATGGTCACCAGCAGCAGGGCCAGCGCTGCGACGAGCAGGACCGGCCCGCGGTGCCGGCGCACGAACTTGCGCATGCGGTAGGCCCGGCTCGGCGGGCGAACCTCGACCGGCATGTGTTGCAGGTAGCGGCGCACGTCCTCGGCGAGCGCCGAAGGTGTGGCGTAGCGATGGCTCGGCTCGTCGGCCGTCGCGGCGAGGACGATCCAGTCCAGGTCGCCGATGAGGTCGCCGAGGAGCTGCGGCGCCGTCATGCGTCGCGCCGCGGCCAGTGTCTCGGCGCGCTGCGGGTCGCGGGCGATCAGTTGCGCCAGGCGGGCACTGGCTCGGCTGGCGACGGGTTGTTGGACGCGTGCCAGCGCTCGCACCGGCCCGAGTTCGCGGAGCTCGGCCGGGTCGAGCGGCAGCAGACCCGACAAGAGCTCGTACAGGATCACGCCCAGCGCGTGCACGTCGGTGCGCGTGTCCACCGGATCGCCGCGGGCCTGCTCGGGGCTCATGTACACGAGCGTCCCCAGCACGGTCCCCGGCAGGGTCGGCAGCTGGTCTTCGGTGAGGTGCTGGTCGAGGCCGCGCGCCAGGCCGAAGTCGATGATCTTCGGCAGCGGCGTTCCGTCGGCAGTCGACACCAGCACGTTGCTCGGCTTGAGGTCGCGGTGGATGACGCCGCGCTGATGCGCATGCTGGACGCCGGCACAGAGGTGGCGGAACAGCTCGAGACGTTCGGCCAACGTCATGCGCAATGCGTCGCAAAACGACGTGATCGGACGGCCATCGACGAACTCGAGGGCGAAGAACAGATGGCCGTCGACTTCGCCGGTGTCGTAGAGCTTGGCGATGTAGGCGCTGTTCATGCGCCCGAGGGCCTCTCGCTCGACACGGAACTGCTGCTGGATCTCGAACAGGCGCGCGTCGGGCTTGAGGAGCTTGAGCGCCACCAGGCGGTGCAGGCGCTCGTCCTCGGCGCAGAACACCCGGCCGAACCTGCCTTCGCCCAGCTCCCGGATCAGACGGTAGGGCCCCAACCTGGATGCGGCGGGTGGCACGGGCTCGGCTTCGTCTCCGGGCTCAGGCACCGCGCTCCTCCAGCAAGCGCTCGTCGCCGGGTGATGCTGGTGCCTCGCTGGCGTCCTCCTGCCACAGGTCGGGCCACAGCTCGCGAGCGCGTCGTTCCATGCACGCGCTCTCCTCGACGTAGTCGGCGTGGTAGGAACTGCCGTCGCCGGCGCGCAGCGTCTCGGCGAGTCGCCGCCGCACGGTGTTGCGCAGCTCGCGCTTGCCGCGTCGCAGCAGTTCGTGCACCGCGTGCGTGGACGTGTCCAACTCGTCGGCGATCACGGCGGCCGCGGCTTCCTCGCCGGCGCGGCCGCCGCAGTGGGGAATGCCGAACCGCCTGGCCAGCGCGTGCGCCTGGCGCGGATTGCGCTGCGCCAGCGCGTGCAGCGCCGTGTGTACCAGACCTCGAAACCACCCCAATTCCTCGGCGTCCTCGGCGTCGGTGTCTTCGCGTCCGATCTCCGTCACGAGCGCAGCGTCGACGGCGATGCCGGCGGCGTTGGGTTCCTTGCGCACCAGGTCGAACACGAAGTTGCGGGCGACACCCTGGATGAAGCGGCGGAACGGGCCGCGTGCCCGATCGGCGCGCGCCAGGACCTCGGCGGCGGCCAGGTAGGAGAAGAACTCGTCCACCAGCTGGTCGCTGCGCGCACGCAGGTGGTGGGCGCGGAGCCGCGCGCGCAGGGTGTGCTCGATCGGCTCGCGATAGCTCTGCAAGAAGCGGCGCCAGCCCGCATCGCGATGACCCGGGTCGGAAGCGATGGCTCGGTGCACCATCTTAGTCCACAGGGTGGTCGGGTAGGGATCGCGAGGCTCGGTCATGGGGTGCTCCGATCGGTCGGCCCCCGACTCTACTGCAGATCGCGCGTGGCTTCGGGGCTAGCCGAAGGCTCGCGATCGCGAAGGCGATCGCCAGCAACATGGCTCGGAGCCCGTACGCTCGGTTCTTTCACGGGCTATGAGCCGAAGGCTCGCGATCGCGAAGGCGATCGCCAGCAATATGGCTCGGAGCCCGTACGCTCGATTCTGTCGCACGCTCCGAGGCAATGTCCGCATTACCGGGTCGCGCGGGCTGCAAGTGCTGCGAGTCCTCGCGGTCTGCTGTCCGCCACAGTGCGGAATCCGCCACGCCCGAGTGGCGCTGGGGGCCCTGTCAGCGATCAGCCGCGGCCCGTCTGGTCGGCGCGCAGCGCCGACTCGCACTTCTCGGTGCGGCCGCAGGCTGCGATAGGATCCGATGCGACCGCGGCCCGAGGCGCGAGCGAGTCATCGCCGCCACCGCCGCCACCAGCGTGGTGCGCGCGCCGGTCCGCCAGCCTCGCGCAGGAACCGCGCGATGCGCGTGCGTCCCCTCTCGGCGGCTCGCTGCACGGGTGTCATCCCGTGCTCGTCCTCGGCTTCGGCGTCTGCCCCGCGTGCCATCAGCAGATGGACGACGGCGAGGTGTCCCTCCTGCGCGGCCAGGTGGAGAGGCGTCTGGCCGTCGCCGGTGCACACGCCGGGCGGGAGACCGCCATCGAGGAACCTCCGCACTGCATCGAGACTGCCGAGCTGGGCCGCGGTGTGCAACGGGGTCCACCCTGGCGTCCGTCTGGCGGTGGCGCTCGCCAACGCCTGGATGGCGCGGATCTCGTCGTGAGGATCGGTCGCATCGACCATCGTCTCGCCGTCTTGTCGTGGCGAGGGGCCGACTCACGCGGGTCTCGGAGCCGTCGGTGTCCCCGAGGCAGGTGGCCGCGCATTCGGCCCCGCCGACGCCGCCTGCTGCCGCAGCCTACTGCGCCCGCCGCACCCAGTCCTCGGCGACTCGGCGCAGGTCGACCGCCGAGCCTTCGCCCTGGGCGAAGTAACTCTGCTCGATGCTGCGGATCGTCTCGTGCAGCTCGCGCTGGGCGTCGCTCGCGAACCCGTCGCGCCGCTCGATGGCGCGAAGGACCTCGAGCACGGCGAACGGAGTCGCCGGATCCGGCACCTGGAACGGACCGACCACGGTCGCCTGCGGCCGGCGGCGGCGCGTCATCCACACGGCCGCGAAGGCCGCGACCAGCAGCGTCCCGGCGAGGGACCAACCCCAAGGGAAACGCCGCTGGCCGTAGTGGGCGTCGAGGTTCACCGCGGGAGTCGCGCTCACCAGGTCGGCGTCGGCGTACCGCTGGTAGTTCATCTCGGTGTCGGCGGCACGCGCGGTGGCGAAGCGGAAGGAGGTCGGCTCCTCGCCCGGCTTGGCGCGCAGGGTGAGCACGAACGTGCGCTCGCAGACGAGGCTCACCTGGTCGTCGGCGAACTTGCTCACCGACACCCCGGGATCGTCGCGCTTGACGACGTCGAAGCCCGCCGGGTCGAAGGCCAGGATGCTGTCGAAGTCGGGGACCAGACCGTGGCCGGTCGCCTTCACTTCGAGCGTGAGCTTGCCCTGGTCGGCCTGGCGCTCGTCGAGGACCTGCGTCACCGACAGAGCCGTGCACGGCCGCGGCTCGGGGCTGGCGGTGGCCGCGTCGAGCGGCACGGCCGGCGACTCGATCGGGAGCACCGCGTAGCCGGACGTGTCCAGGAAGTCGAGATCGATCCTCAGGGGCGGCAGCGTGTCGACCTGTGGACCGCGCGCCTCGAGCAGCAGGTAGGCGTACGGGGTCACTCGCCAGCCGTACTGGTCACCGGCCTTCGAGCGCACCGCCTCGTCGTTGAAGGTCACCGACAACACGTCGAAGTGCTCGCGCAGAGCCTGGGACGCGGCCTCCTGGAACTTGTCGCGGTAGTCTTCGAGCGGCCGGCCGTAGTTGTAGGCGAAGCGCTGGTTGTTCTGGTTCTGCAGATACTTGCCGAAGCCGCCGCTCTCGCGCTCGATCTCGCTGGTGTGCACCAGGTCGACACGCACGCCGAAGGGCTGGTCGTGCCCGACGCGGTCGTCGCCGTCGATGCGTGCCACCAGCTTCACCTCGGTCACCAGGTCGCGGTAGTACTCGAAGACTCGCCGCGCCTCGAAGGCCTGCTTGTGGTCGCCGACGATGTCGAAGCCGGCGCGCAGGTAGCGGAACTTCACGGTCGGCTTCACCGCCGACAGCCTCGTGAACAGCGAATTGGCGAACAGCCCCATGTGCCGCTCGGCCAGCTCGCCCGGCAGCGACTGGATGGCCGCGCGGAGCTTGGCCGGTTCGCCCGGCATGAGCGCGTTCTCGTCGCTGAGCGCGCGCAGGTCGCTGGCGCCGAGCGCGGCGTAGAACCAGGTCTCGTACGCCTGCGCGCTCTGCTCGTTCTCGGCCAGGTCGCCGGCCACGGCGGCGTAGCGCTCGGCGGCGTGCGCGAATGCGGCGAGCGCTTCGACGCGCTTGGGCGCGAAGTCGGCGCTCTTGTCCACCTCGTGACGGAAGTTGTTCTCGTCGTGCGCGAGCGCGGCCTGCACCAGCAGCAGCGCCCAGTGCTCTGGATGCCGGGCCAGCGCGTGCGCCACCACCGCGCCAGCGGTCCGGTAGCCCTCCAGCACCTCGCGGTCGATGTCCTTCTGGTTGCGCTTGGTCTTGGCGTTCTCCTGCACGTCGGCGCGACGCCACACCCCGCCGAGGTTGGCGCGCATCTGCTCCAGCAAGCCGGCGAGCGTCTTGGGCTGCAGCGCCTCCATGCTGCCGAAGACCCTCTCGATGGTCTCGAGCCGGTACACCTCCGCCGTGCTGTGCGCCTTGGTGAAGGCCTCGACCAGCAGGTCTTCGTCGAGCTCCTCGACGGGCAGGGCCCGCAGGCGAGCCACCCACTGTGCCAGCTCCTGCAGGTTGCGTTCCTGCTTGCTGCGCGTCAGGGGGATGGCCTCGCGGCGCTCCTCGAAGCCGTACATGTACACGTAGCGGCTGGTGCGGCTGCGCGCCGCGTTGGGGTCGTGCGTGCGAATCCACGTGCGCAGGAACTCGTGGGCCAGCTCCTTGCCGCGCTCGGGATGCGTGCGCGCCAGGGTCTCGAGGTGCGGGAAGGCATGGTCTTCCTCGTCGACCTTGAGGTACAGGCGCGCCAGGGTGGCATCGAGATCGGGCCGCACCGACGGCTCGATGTTGTCGAGCCACGCTCCGGTGGGACGCGCTTCGAGGAGGTCGCCCGCGGCCACCGGCTGCACCTGCGCGTTGGTGGTGCGCCCGGCGTCTTCGTAGTAGATGTTGCCGTACACATCGCGCTGCAGCACTGGCCCACGCGAGTTCGAGGTCGACGCACGGCAGCACCAGGAGGCCTCTTCGATCCAGTTGCGAGCCAGCAGGCTCAGCGCCTCGCGCCAGCTCCCGGCGCGTTCGGGGGCCGCGCGCAGCAGCGCGTCGACCGCCGTCTTCTGCAGCTCGAGGCCCTGTTGGCGGTAGGCGATGTCGCGGCCGTGGGTCTGGAAGCCCTGTGCGGCGGCGGCGCCGATGGTGGCGAGGATCTCCTTGCCGCGGTCAGGTCGGCTGCCGAAGCTCTCGGCCAACCACGCCTGACCGAGTTCGGCTTGGATCTTGGGCGCGAGGTCGACGGCACGTCGCAACGCCTCGGCCTTCTCGGCATCGGAGATGGTGCCGGCGGCGAGCGCCGCCTGCGTGACCTGCCAGGCGCGCCCGAGGTGCTCGGTCTTCTTGTCCTTGGCGTAGAGCGCCATCGCGAACCGGGCCAGCAGATTGAAGGCCTCGCGATCGTCGTTCCTGCTGGCCTCGTCGAGGGTGGGCAGGAACGGCTCGAGGTCGGCGTCGCGACCGAGCCCCGACAGCAGCAGG
Source organism: Planctomycetota bacterium (assembly GCA_041398565.1). Lineage (GTDB taxonomy): Bacteria > Planctomycetota > UBA1135 > UBA1135 > UBA2386 > DATGPD01. Next base: position 959,322 of record JAWKUN010000003.1, read on the forward strand.
GCCGCGTGCCGCGGCGACAGCACGCGTTCCGGCTCGGGCCGGGCGACCTGTTGGCGCAGCAGCGCCAGCAGGTCCTCGATGGTGCCGCCCTGGTCGAGGGCGCGGCGGAAGAGCGGCACCAGCAGCGGCACCTGTTTCTTGTCCAGGTCGCCAGGACAGGCGGCGGCGAGGCCGAGCACGTCGTCGAAGACGAAGGCGTTGTTCTCGCGCAGGTCGGGCGGCACGCGGTCGTCGGGCTGCCGCAGGAAGGCGGGGTTGGCGAGGTTGCGCAGCAGGTGTTCGTAGGCCGGGTTCTGCTCGGCCTTGGGCAGCGCGGCCAGGAAGGCGCCCACCCGATCCCAACGGCCGAGCGTGACGTCGCGCTGGAACACCTCCAGCTCGCGCGCGAGCTTGCGCGCTGCCAGCGCCTTCTCCTTGGCGTCGGCAGCGGCCTTGGCGGTGGTCTCGGCCGACGCGGCGCCGGCATCGGCGCGGTCGGCGGCCGGCGCATCGCCCTCGGTCCGGTCGATCGGCGGGGGCGCGCCCTCCACGGCCGGGATGTCGCCCGCGGCAGGCGCCTCGGCGGGCGGGGTCGGCTCCGGCGCGGCGGCGCCGCTCTTGGCCTTGTCGGCGTCTTCTTGCTCGATCGACTTCGGCTCCGGCGCTGCCCACGCGCGCAGGATCACCGACGGCCGGCGGTCGAACTTGAGCGCGCGCAGGCGGGCAAGCTTGCCGGCGCCGTTTGCCGTCGCGTCTTCGTCGGGCGTGGCCTGGGCGATCGCGGTCTGTGGCGAGGTGGCGTCCGGGGCCGGACGCGTCGCGGCGGAGCTGGCCCGCAGGCCCGGCAGCAGGATGGGGCGGACCGGCGTCTGGGCCGGCACGCGGTCGAGCAGGACGAAGAGGAGCGGGATCGTCGACCAGGCGAGGCGGCGCGGGCGCATCGCCCGCCACGTTAGCGCGCCTGGCCGCGGACCGGGCGGCGGATTGTCGGGCGGGCCGAGCACGGAGTGGCGCCAGCTCTCGGCCACGCGATTCTGGTAGACCCTCGGAGGTGGACCCTGCCGATGGATCTGGTTGGCCGGCGTGCGGCGCGCGGGTCGGCGGCGCGCATCCGGCAGAGTCATCTTCGGGTGGGCCACTCGTCCGGCGGGTGCCTTGACCGGCGTCCTCGGCGCTTCGAACATGGCGCGGTGAAGAGGCGCGACACAGCGTGGCTGGGAGTTCGGTGGGCGGGGAGCTTGGGCCTGGCCGCCGCTCTCGCCGTGGCGCAGGCGCCGGCACCACTGCGGGTGGCCGGCCTCGTGCAGCGCGACGACGGCGGCCAGGTGGAGGGCGCACGCATCACCGTGACCGGCCTCGCGCATCCCGAGCTGCCTCCGAACGTCGCCTGCGCCCTCGGCGACGGAGCGTCGGTCGCGGTCGAGGGCGCCTGCGACGCCAAGGGCGTGTTCAAGCTCGTGCTGCCGCACGCGGGTCCGTTCGCCTTGCTGGCGGTGAGCCGCGACGGCAAGTGCGCGCGGCAGGTCTTCCCGGTGATGGCGACGGACTTCGTCACGCTGACGCTCCGGCCGTGGTGCACCGTCGAGGGCGCGGTCGTCGGAGCGAGCGGCGATCCGGTCCCTGGCGCGACGGTGTACGGCACCAGCTACTCGGCGGTCGGCTCGGTGCGCGAGCGCTTCGCCTGGCACCCGGTGCTGCCCAAGACGACCGCCGACGAAAAGGGTCGCTTCGTGCTGCGGTTGCCGTCCGGCACGCCGGGCACGTGGGCGGTGGCACGCTCGCTGCAAGCGACCACGCTGACGCATCGGTTCCGCGATCGTCCGTACCGGATCGATGGACAGTCGCTGCGCGAAGTCCTGTTGCAGGCGCCCGGGCCCACCAGCGACAACGTGCGGGTCGTGGATGCGGCCACCGGCACGCCGATCGCCAGCGCCGACGTCTTCGACCTCGGCGTGTCGTGCGGCCGCGCGCGCACGGGCCCCGACGGGAGGTGCGAGTATCAGCTCGAGAACGGCCTTCTGTCGGACACCGTCGATGCGTGGCCGATCGTGCGCGCGCCGGGCTACGCGGTGCAGGCATGGGGGCGTGGCAAGGTCCAGTGCGCCCTCGTCCCCGGTGCCGTGGTGCGCGCCCGCATCGTGACGCCCGGTGCCGACCACTCGGGTCGGTGCCGGGTGCTGCTCGCCACCCGCGACCGCGAGACCTTGAGCTACCACTTCGCTTGGCAGACCGAGACCGACGCCGACGGGCGCCTCGAGGTACGCGAGGCACGTTCTGGCGAGCTGCTCTACGCCTTCGTCGAGGTGGAGGGGCACTTCGTCGCGGGCTTCCACGTCGTGCCGAGCAACGCTCCGCTCGACCTGGGCAACGTGGTGGTCGGATGGGGGCGCACCGTGACGGGCACGGTGTACGGGCACGACGCGACTCGGCTCGGCGGCGCGATGGTGCTGCTGCAACCTCGGCTGCGACGCGTCGACGTGTCGCCGCCTCCTGACGGAATCGGCCCTGAGGTGCTGAGCCGCGTCACCTACACCGACCGCGCCGGTCGCTTCCGGTTCGAGGGCGTGCCGGCCACCGAGCAGTGGCTGGCCGTGGCGGCCGGCGTCGATGGCCTGCGGGTGTTGGCCCTCGACGCCAGGACGATCGACCTCGGCGACGTCGCCATGGGCGGCGGCGAGACGGCCACGTGCACGGTCACTCTGCCCGACGGGTCGGCGGCCAGGGACGCGTCGGTCCAGTTCCTCAGCTCCGCGGACGGCTCTGGCTCCCGGTTCGGTTGGATCTACTGCTTCGGTTGCACCGACAGCTCCGGTCGCTTCGTCATCCGTGGCATGCCGGCCGGCGTCGTGGTGACCGGATGGGCGATGTGCGCGCGCGACGGCGCGGGATTCATCGCCTCCTACACGGTCGGCGCAGGGCGGACCGTGACCATTCCCCTGCATCCGCACGACGGACGCCTGTGAGCGTTTCGGCGTCGACGCGCGACGAGGTGGCCGGCGTCTGCGCCGACGTGCGGGGCTTGCTGCCTGGCCGCGCGAGCTGGAGCCGCATCCGGTGAACTTGCTCGCGACGTCGCGCTCGCGGCGGCTGTTGTTCGCGCTCCTCTACCTGTGCGAGGGGGCGCCGATCGGCTTCTTGTGGGGGGCTCTGCCGGTGCTCCTCGCTGAGCGCGGCGTGCCCGACGCCGAGGTCACCTCGCTGCTGGCGCTGGTGGTGCTGCCGTGGTCGCTCAAGGTCTTCTTGGCACCCCTCGTCGATCTGTGGCAGCGGCCACACTTCACCTTGCGCGGTTGGATCGCGGCCGCGCAGCTGGGCATGGTCGCGACCCTCGTGCCTTTGCTCGGGGCGGACCTGCCGCCGACGTCCGTGCTCACTCCGTTCCTGATGCTGCACGCGTGCGCGGCAGCGCTGCAGGACGTCGCGATCGACAACTTGGCCATCGCGTCCACTGCCCCGGCCGAGCGTGGCCGAACCACGGCGGCGATGCAGGCCGGGCTGCTGGCCGGGCGCTTTCTGTTCGGAGCCGTGGCCCTGTGGATCTCGGCGACGCTCGGCGCGCGCGTCCTCGCCCTCGTGTTGGTGCTCCTGCTCGCCGCGGGCATCGGCTTGGCGTTCCTGTACTCGCCGCCGCCGGTTGCGGCGGAACGCGGCGGCGTCGGCTTCGGGCGCGCACTGCGGGTGTCGCTGGGCCGCCGCTCGGTGTGGGCGGCCGTGCTGTTCGCCGCGGTCGGCGGGACGGCCTACGAAGCGACGGCCGGCGTCGCGCGCGTGTACCTGTCCGGTCGTGGGTTCGGCGCCGGCGAGATCGCCACCCGCTTCGGCGTTCCGACCCTGTTCCTGATGGCCGCGGGTGCTTGGGTGGGCGGGGTTCTCGCCGACCGTCGCGGTCGCGTCCGCGCCACCGTCTGGGCCGGTCTGGCGGTGGCGGCGACGGTCGGCGCCGTTGCCGCTGCCGCGCGTGTCGAGTCGAGCACGCCGGTGCTGGTGGCGCTCCTGGTGCTGCACGCCGCCATCGGCATGTTCACGGCGGGCTCCTACGCGCTGTTCATGGACCTCACCGACCCGCGCCTGGCGGCGACGCAGTTCAGCGCCTTCATGGCCGCGACCAACGTGTGCGAGTCGTGGTCGGTGGCCCTGTGCGGCCAATGGGCCGCCGACTCGGGCTATCCCGCGACTTTCGCCCGCTTCGCCCTGCTGGGCCTGCTGGGGCTGCTGCCGCTCTGGTGGCTGCGGCGCCTGCGCGTCGATCGAGGTCGGGACTCCTGACGGAGTGCCTGCGACCGGCCGACCGTGCCGCTACGACCCGGCGCCGTCCGGTGGCGGGCCGGAGCTGCCGCCGCGCGCGTCACCCTTGTTCTTGGCCTTGTTCATGGTGGGTCGGCCGCGACCGCGGCCGGATCCGCAACCCTGTCACTGGCTGGGGAGGGGTAGACCCTGAAGGTCTTTCAGCTCCATGCGCGCCAAGCGGATCGACGACTCGAGGTCTTCGCGATGGCGCTTTCCGGCAGCCTCGTCCTTGCTCCGCTCGGCTTGCTCGGCCAGCAGGCGGTAGGTCTGCCGCGCCGCCTCGATCTCCGGCTCCCACTTGTCTCGCGGCTGACCCTCGAGACGCATGAGCCATGTCATGTAGTACTGCGCGTTCGCCTGCGTGCTGCGCGCTTCGGCCAGCAGCGCCGCGTCTGCACGCGGGTCGGCTGCCAGCTCTTCGACGAGGGCGGTCAGCTCGTCGTGCGCGGTCGGGAGCTGCTTGGCCAGCATGCGCGCCTTGTTCAGCTCGAGGCGTGCGCGTCGGGTCTCTGCCTCCATCGACTTGGGCATCACCTTCAGCGCGGCCTCGTACTCGGCGACGCTGTCGGCCCAGTCTTCGGCGACGGCGGCGGCGTGCGCGCGACGCAGGGCCGCGTCGGCCTCGTCCATGCGCAGCCGGTCCTGGCCCGGGCCTTCGTGATACGCCCATCCGGCGATGGGCAAGACCAACCATCCGCTCAGCAAGAGTCTGCGCATGGGAACTCCGTGGGGCCGCGACGTGGGCGAAACGACCTGGGGAGCTTATCGGGTTTCCGCGGCTCCGGTCCGCACATCCGGGATTCCCAGCGCGGCCAGCGCCGCGGACCGGCCGTCCGGGCGGGGATTCGGGCCCGATCCGGCCTCGACCGGGATCGCGTCCCTGCCAGCGATCCCCCTTCCGCATCCACGTGGTTTCCGCATCCGCGGATGCCACCGATTCGATGCTCACTGCATCCATGGTGGTGAACATGCCGCCCGTCCACGACCCCGCGACCCTGCTTGCCGAGCACGTCGGCTGGATGCGCTCCCTGGCGCGCCGGCTGGTGCGCGACGCCGACCAGGCCGATGACCTCGCTCAGGACGCCGCGGCCGCGACTCTGCAGAGTCCGCCGAGCGACGGAGCACGGGTGCGCGGTTTCTTGCGGCGCATCCTCGAGAACCGTCATCGTGAAGTACACCGCGCGCGGCGCAACGTGCTGCGCCGCGAACTGGTGGCGGCACAGCGCGAACGCGGCCAGTCCGCGCCGGCCACCGACGACCTGGTGGCTCGGGTGCAGACCCAGCGCCGTGTCGCCGGACTGCTGGTTGGGCTCGAGGAGCCGTACCGCACCGTCCTGCTGCTGCGCTTCTACGAGGACCTGCCCCCGCGCAGGATCGCCGAGCGCACCGGCGCGACGGTGGCGACCGTCAAGAGCCAGCTGCACCGGGGGCTGGCGCGCCTGCGCGCCCGCCTCGACGCCGACGCCGGCGGCGACCGCGGTGCGTGGCTCGCCGCACTGGTGCCGCTGTGCGGCTGGCGGGCGACATCTTCGGTAGCAACCTTCCTCACCGCCACATGGATCATGAACAGCAAGCTCATCATCGTCTCCAGTCTGCTCGCTTCGGTCGCCGTCGGCATCTACCTGTGGTCGTCGTCTCCGCCGACGGCGGCACCGAGCGACGAGGCACCCGCCAGGGTCGCCGCGTCCGGGTTCACCGGCGGCGGCGGTGGGGCGGACAGTGCCAACGTCGTCGCCAAGGAGCGCGCCGAGCCTCGGCGCAGCGAGCGCCGGGCGCTCGCGGCACCGCCGACATCGGCGCCGGCGTCCTATTCGGTGCGCGGTCGGGCCGTCGACGGCGACGGCCGGCCGGTGCCGGCCCTGCGCGTCTGTCTGCGGGGCGACACCAACGTCGACACGCTGACCGAGGCCGACGGCAGCTTCGAGCTCGCCGCCAGCTCCGAGTCGGGCACGGTCGACGTCGCCGATCCGGCGTACGTGGCGGTGCGCACCGGCGCCTGGAACCGGCGCGGTGATCTGCAACCCGTCCTCGTCGTGGCACCGGCCATCCAACTCGCCGGGCACGTCGTCGACACCTGGGGGCGTGGAGTGGGCGGAGCTCAGGTCGTCGTGGCACTACCCGACGACTTCGCCACCCGATTCCGCGACGTGCTCGACGCGTCGTACGAGCACATCTGGCGGGCCGAGACCGCGGCCGACGGCGGCTTTGCCCTGGAGCGCGTCCCGGCGATCGTCGGCAGCGAGCTGCGCGCGGCCCACGCCGACTACGCGCCCATCGCCTGTGCTCTGCCGGCGCACTCCGACGCGTCGATGTGGCTCGAGATGGTGCGGCCACAAGTCGCACCGGACCACGCTCTGCGTGGCCTGGTGCTGCATGCCGATGGTCGGCCCGCACACGGTGCCTACGTGGCGCTCGGCCTCGCCACCACGCGCAGCGACGCGACCGGAGCGTTCACTCTGGATCTCTCGCGTTGCGGCCCGGGCGCCCGCCTGACCGCGGTGACGGCCGGCGAGCAGCCGGCCGTGCTCGACAAGCCGCAGCCGCGCGGGGACGGTCCCGACGGCTGGCCGGCCGTGGTCGAGCTGCGCCTGGGACCACCCGCGTGCTCCATCGCCGGTCGAGTCGTCGACGAGAACGGCGCCAGCCGTGGCGCCGGCGTGCGCGTGTGGGTGGCGGAGTCCACGAACTTCGGCGTACTGGCGACGCTGCCGTTGCAGCTCGAAGCGATGATGGCCGGCGGAGCGGTGCCGGACGAGGCGGTGCAGGCGTTGGCCCAACCGGTGGACCCCGACGGGCAGGAAGACTTCGGCTCCGCGTCGCCGGCGCTTCGTCCCGACGCCCTCGTGCACTGGGTCGAGACCGACGCCGACGGCCGGTTCGAACTGGGAGGTCTACTGCCGCGCCCGTACCGCTTGGCGGTCCTCGGCAAGGCTTTCGCTTTCGGCGATCTGACCGACCCGATCGCGGCGCCGGCGCAAGGCATCGAAGTGGTCGTCGCCAGCGCGAGCACGCTGCCGCGTCTACGCGGTCGCGTGGTGACCGCCAGCGGCGAGCCGATCGCCGGCGTGCGCGTGACTCCGTGGTTGCCCGCGGTGTCGGTCGACACTCCGGTGCGCGGCGGCGACGCGCACGCCATGCGCTTCTTCCTCGGACCGGCGGCGACCACCGACAGCGACGGCGTGTTCGTGTTGTCGTCGCTGCCGCGGCGTCACACCCGACTGCACTTGATCGCCGATTGCATCGTGCCGAGCTATACGGGCGTCGAGGATGCCAGCGACCCTGAGAACTTCGTGGTGCCGGTGCTGGCGCGTGCTCACCTCGAGGTCGAGGTGGCTCCGGGCGGGCGCGAGCCGCCGGATGCCATCCGCGTGCGCGACGCGAACGGCCTGCCGGTGACGCTGCTCGAGATGCGTGCCGACGGCTACTCGACCCACGACACGGTGCCGTTGCGCAGCGGTCGCTCCGGGGTGCTGACCGTCACTTCCGACGCCACCACGCTCGAGTTCCTGCGCTCTGGCGAGGTCGTCGACTCGGAGCCGATCGAAGTGCACCCGGGCGCGCTGCTGCGCATCCGGCGCTGACTGCCGCTCCGTCTTGGCGCGCGCGGCTCAGGACGCGCGGCTCTGCGGCTGCGGGCGGTTCAGGGGGACGCCGGCCTGCCATCGCGTTCCCAGGGCGTGCAGCAGCAACGGCAGCAGGGCCAGCCAGGCGCTGGCGACGGCGATCGTGAACAGCGCATACTCCCGCAGGGTCAGCTTCTCGAGCACCGACTTCTCGGTGCCTTCGGAGAGCTGCGCGATGGTGTCGCTGGGCAGGTGCGAAGCGTTGCCGTTGTAGAAGACCCCACCCAGCCGGGTGGCGATCTGGCGCAGGGTGGAGGCGTCCTGGCGCGACTGGCGGCCGTCGATGAAGCGGCCGGCCAGGGGGTCGCCGACGCCGATCACCAGCACGTTGCGGATCGACGCCGGCAGCGCTGGCATGCCGGTGGGCGGCACGGTGTCGCCGTCGCTCACCAGCAGCAGCAAGGTGCTGCGCGGCGGCCAAGGCTTGGCCAGCTTGGCCGCCTCCTCGATGCCGTCGAGCAGCTTGGTCTTGCCCGCCTGGAACGCGAACTGCATCGGCAGGTCGCCGAGGATGTTGCGGATCACCTCCGCGTCGACGGTGTCGACCACGACGGGTTTGGCACCGTTGTAGACGGCGACGACCGAGGTCTTGTAGTGGGCGATGGAGACGCGCTGGAACAGCGAGTCGAGCAGATCGCGGGCGCGACGCAGGCGGCTCTGGTCGCCGGTAGGACCGGAATCGAGCAGGCGCATGGAGGGCGAGACGTCGAGCACGATCAGCAGGCGGCGGTACTCGTCTTCCTTCAGCGCGTCGCTGCTGTGCACACGCGGCGGCAAGTCCATCAGCGTCGCCAGCGCCCACGTGAGCGCGCCGGCCGCGGCCACCCGGCTCAGCGGCACCAGCCGCGCCCAGACCGCGGGGCTGCCGCTCGGGCCGAAGGCCAAGCGAGCCAGACGGCGCACGCGCCTGGCGTGCAGCAGCTCGGCCACGGCGGTCATGGCCAGAGCCGTGGCGGTGAGGACCAGGGTCACCATGGCGTGTGCCGCAGGCCGAACTGGAACAGGAGGTGCAGCAGCAGGATCGCCAGGCCTGCCAGGCACAGCGGTGCGAAGGCGTCGACGTACTCGGCGTTGCCCTTCTCGAACTTCACCTTCTGCATGGCGTCGATGCGCTGGAACACCACCTCGAGCGCGTGCGGGTCGTTGGCGTCGAACACCTCGCCGCCGGTGCCGCGGGCGATGTTGACGACCTCGCCCGGCGCGACCGACTCCTGCACGTTGATGGCGTAGACGACGATGGCGTCCGACCGCAGCTTGCGCACCAGGTCCTGGTCGCGGCCACCCATGATGTCGCCGCTGACGCCGTCGGTGATGAGCACGATCATGCGTTCGCCGTCGTTGCGCGACACGAGCACGTCGCGGCAGGCGAGCAGGGCCTTGGCGATCTCGGTGCCGCCGAACCAGATCGGCAGGTTGCCCGGCCGCATGAACGGCGCCGCACAGCGGAACGCCGATACGTCGTTGGTGAGGGGGACCCAGTGCAGGACCGAGTTGCCGAAGAAGGTGAGGCCGAAGGCATCGCCGCGGCGGTACTCGAGGAAGCGGTTGAGCGCTGCCATCGACGCGTCGTAGCGCGTGCCGCTGCCGAACGACGCCCCCATGCTGCCCGACACGTCGACACAGAACTCGATGTTGGTGAGCGCGCGCTTGGCGCGCGGGGCGGCCAACTCTTGCGGGCCGGCGAGCAGCAGGATGGCGACCGCCAGCAGCAGCGATGGCAACGCGTCGCCGGCGCGCAGAAGGCCGCGCACCAGGCGGCCGGCGCCGCGACGGGCGTGGTCGAAGGGCAGCGCCACGCGCCGGCCGTCGCGGCGCCAGGCGAACGCGACCAGCATCAGCGGCACCACTAACGTCAGCAGGACCCAAGGGCGCGCGAACATCAGCGGCTCGGCGCCCCGGCAGCGACGGACCGGTAGGGCTGCAGCAGGGTGGCGACGTCGACGTCGGTGGGTTCGCCCGGACGGTGCAGCCAGGCCTCGAGTTGGCGCAGCAGGGCGCCGGCTTCGGCGTGCGTGCGCAGGCGAGCCATCGCTTCGTCGGCCTTGAGCCCGTCGAGGTGCAGCCTCTGGCGCCAGAACGCCAGCAGGAGACGTTCGAGCTCGGCCTTGCCTTTGGCGTCGAGCGTCCCGTCGGCAGCGGCCTGCACCATGGGTTGCAGACGGTCGGCGAGGGTCGGAGGCGCGTTGGCGCTCTGCCGGGCCGCCACCGTCGGGCGCCGCCCGAACAGGATCGCCAGCAGGCCGACCAACCAGGCCACGACGCCGACGGCCGCCCAGTCACGGTAGCCGCCGATGGCGGCGGGCGCCTTGGGCGACAGTGGGTTGGGGGTCACCTGGCCGGGCGGCAGCGCCGCGACGATCTCGACGTCGAGGCTCGGTGGCTCGACCGCGGCTCCCGACTTGGTCTGCAGGAAGCGCTTGAGGTCGTAGGTCCCCGGCTCCACCCCGTAGTACTCGAGGTCGTAGCGGAAGTCGGCGCCGTGTGGGTAGGTGGCGAGCACGCGCACCACGAGCGGGGCGTCTGCAGTCAGAGCTCTGGCGACCGCCTCCGGGCCGGCGATCACCACCTGCTCGATGCGGGCGCGCATGCCGACGGCAGCGCGCCGCTCGTCTCTCGCCTGCGCGGTCAGCGCAGCGCCGAGCGCCAGCACCGAGCCGAGACATGCGCATCTCATCGTCCACCTCCGAGCAGGCCGCGAGCGCGCACGAACCAGCGCAGGCGGTGCACGAAGGGTTGGTCGGTGCGCAGCAAGAGGTGATCGACTCCGGCGCGGCGCAGCGATTGAGTCACCGCGGTGGGATCTACCCAGGGGCGTCGGCCGGCGGTGACGAACGCGCGGCCGGTCTCGGCCTCGCGCGCGCGGACGAAGCCGGTGCCGCGCAGCAGCAGCTCGGCTGGGTCTTGCAGCTGAATGGCGATGCAGTCGTGGATCTGGCCGAGCAGCTCGAGCGACGCCAGCGCCTCGGCGTCTTGCAGGTCGCTCAGCACGATCACCAGCGCCTTGCTCTGCAGACTCGGGCGCAGCCGGCGGATCCGCTCGCCCAGCCGTGTGCCCTCGTCGTAGCGGAAGCGGCGCAGGCGCAGCAGCCACTGCAGGATCTGGTCCTTGGACAGGCTCGGCTGCACGCGCAAGTCGCGTTCGCCGACGCCCAGCACGCCGACGGGACTGACCCGGTCGAGGCAGGCCAGCGCCAGGGCGCCGGCGATGTGCAGCGCCACCTCGTACTTGCTCGTGCGCACCGACGACAGCGTCATCGATGCCGAGGTGTCGACCAGGAGCCAGCAGGGCAGCCGCTTGGGCGCCTCGTGCTCCTTGACGTGCACGCGGCTCGTCCGCGCTGTCACCCGCCAGTCGATGCTGCGCACGGGGTCGCCGTACTGGTAGGGGCGCGACTGCACGTATTCGACGCCGGCACCGAGGAAGCGCGAGCGGTCGGTGCCGTAGCTGAGGTCGTCCGCCAGCTTCTTCACCGCGAGCACGAACTGACGCGCGCCGAGCAGCTCGAAGGCCTCGACGGTGCCCTCGTGGCGCGGCGGCGGGAGATCGCGGCTCTGCTTCACGTCGCCGTCGTCTCGCGCAGGATCTCTTGCAGCACCTTGGCGCCGGTCTGGCCGTCGGCGAGCGCCTCGTACGAGAGGCGCATGCGGTGCAGCATCACGTCTTCGGCCAGCGCGAACAGGTCTTCGGGCAGCACGTAGTCACGGCCCCAGATGAGCGCGCGGGCGCGGGATGCCTTCACCAGCGAGATGCCGGCGCGTGGGCTGCAGCCGAGCTCGAGGCTCGGGTGCTTGCGCGTGCGTCCGACGATCTCGACCACGTGCTCGAGGAACGCCTCGCTGACGTACACCTGCTGCACCGCTTCCATCGCCTTGCCGAGGTCTTCGAGAGTGCCGACGCGCTCCTGGCCGATGGCGTCGAACTCGGTGCGAGCCACCGTACCCTTGCCCTCTCGGCGCACGCCGAGCGCCGCGTTGCGCCGCAGCACCTCTTTCTCCTCCTCGGGCGCCAGGTAGACCAGGCGGTGGACCAGCATGAACCGGTCGAGCTGCGCCTCGGGCAGCTCGAAGGTGCCGGCCTGCTCGATCGGGTTCTGCGTGGCGATCACCAGGAACGGCGCCGGCAGCGAGTAGGTCTCGTTGCCGATCGTCACCTTGCGTTCCTGCATGGCCTCGAGCAGCGCACTCTGCACCTTGGGCGCGGCGCGGTTGATCTCGTCGGCGAGCAGCAGGTTGGTGAAGATCGGGCCCTTGTGCGTGCGGAACTCGTGCGTGCGCTGGTCGAGGATCTCCGAGCCGAGGATGTCCGACGGCAAGAGGTCGATGGTGAACTGGATGCGCGCGAAGTTCAGGTCGATCGTGCGCGAGATGGCGGCGACCAGCAGCGTCTTGGCCAGGCCCGGCACGCCCTGCAGCAGCAGGTGCCCGCTGGTGAGCAGAGCGATGAGCACGCGCTCGACGACGACGTCTTGGCCGACCACGACCTTGCCGACCTGGGTCCGGATCGCGTCGAGGAACGCGCGCGTGTCGGCGAAACGGATCGCTTGCGGGGTGTCGACGTCCGGCATGACGATCCGGTGTAGCGCCGGCCCGACCGCGTTCCTAGATGGTGCGCGGGGCGCTGCGGGTGTTTCGAGTGGGCCCCGGCTCAGGTCGCAGCCTGGCCGGGCCTACCACGCCTCATGGACTTCGCCGGGCGGCGGGTGGCTCGGTCCGGCCGACCCCGGCCGCGCCGGCGCGGGGCGCGCTTGCTCCGCGGCGGGTGGCCTGGTTGGCTTGCAACCATGCGCTCGCGTCCTCAGGCGTCAGGCCCCTCACCAGGCATCGTCGGCGGCCGGCCTCGGCGATGGCCGAACGACGGGGCTCGCCGCCGATCGCGCCAGCCTCGCCGCGAGTGGAACCAGGCTCCACCGCCGAACGCTGGGTGGCGTCTCGCCTGTCTGTGGCTGGCCGTCGGCGCCGCGGCGCAGGCGCGCGCGCCGCTACCCGTCGACGACGACAAGCTGGTGGCCACCATCGAGGCGCGCTGTGCCGCGTTGCGCGAGAAGGGAGCCCTCGTGCACATCGAGGACCTGCACCCGAAGGACCTACCGCGGTCGGTGGAGCTGCGCCTCGGCGAGCCGAGCCACGACAGGCTGGAGCCACCGGACCTGTACGAGCGCGCCCGCGCCAGCGCCTTGCTCGTCGGCGTGTTCTACCGTTGCACGGAGTGCGAGAGCTGGCACTTCGACGCCGCCAGCGGGTTCGTGCTGGACGCCGATGGCGCGGTCGCCACGTGCTTCCATGTCTTCGAGCTGGACGCCGAGCGGCGCGAGACGTTTTGCGTGGTGGCCGACGACCAAGGCGAGGTCTGGCCGATCAAGTCCTTGCTGGCCGCCGACCCCGAAGCCGACGTGTGCATCGTCGGCACCGAGGCGAAGGGGCGGCGGCCGCTGCCGGTGCGTGCCGGGGCGCGCGTCGGCGAGCGCGTGTGGTGCGTCAGCAACCCGGACCACCGCTTCGCCTTCTTCAGCGAAGGGATGATCGCGCGCTCCTTCGTGAGCCGCGAGCCGCCAGCCGACGACACGGACGACGACCCGGCCGCCGACGCGGGCCCGAACCGCGTCGCTCCCGTTCTCCCTGCCGGGACACCTGCCTACGAGGTGACCCTCGACTTCGCCCTCGGCAGCTCGGGCGCGGGCATCGTCGACGCCTGCGGCAACGTGGTGGCGCTGGCGCAGGCGACGACGACGATCGTGTACGACCCCGATGCACCGAACCCCGACGTGCAGATGGTGGTCAAGATCGCGGCCCCGGCCGCGGCTCTGCGCGGGCTGGTACGGCCGCCCAAGTGAAGCCGTCCTCGTCGTCGTCCTCGTCGTCGCCGGGGGACGGTGGCATCGGCGGCAGCCGTCGCTCAAGCTGTGCGCGATGAGCGTCGCCTTCCTGCAAGAGGAGTCCATCCGCTGGTCCGATGTGGACGCGATGGGTGTGGTCAACAACGCCGTCTACCTGACGCTGTTCGAGCAGGCGCGCTACGGCTACTTCCGCGCCCTCGCCTGCCTGACCGGCGACTGGTTTCCGTTCGTGCTCGGTGCGACCGCGGTGCGCTTCCTGCGTCCGGGACGCGCCGGCATGCGGGTGGTGGTCGGTGCCCGGGTCACCCGGCTGGGCCACAAGAGCTTCGACATGTCCTACAGCGTGACCTGTGGTGAAGACGAACTCGCCACCGGCACCGCCACCCTGGTGTGGGTCGCGGCCGATCTGACCAGCGCGCCGATCCCCGATGACGTGCGCGCGACCATCGCGGCGCGCGAGGGCATCCCGTCGCGCGGCTGACCGCGGGAGCGCGACTCAGGCGTCGGCTTGGCGGCGGGGTTCTCGCGGCGACGGCGCGGCGCTCGGCGGCGCCAAGGCTGGATCGCGCGCCGCGTGCCGGGCCTGCCGCTTCGCCCCGACCACGCGCGGTACGGGTGGCAGGTGCGCGCTGGCGTACGGACGCAGGAACGCCGGCCAGTCGTTGGGGCGCGTGCGCTGGAAGTCATCCCACATGGCGCGGCCGACGACTTCTGGTGCCAGCCGCGCCTCGGTGGTGGCGAACTCGAACAACAGCCCAGCCAGCCGGTGCAGGGCGATGCCGTGCTGGGCCTCGGTGCGTGCGTGCAGCCAGTCGCTGCAGCTCAGGAAGATCGCGAACGGCGATGCGTCTCGCCAGAGCAGCTCGAGGGTGTCCTTGAAGTTGCCGCTGTTGTGCAGGAGGTCGAAGTAGCGCGCGAAGCGGCGCAGGCGCTGCAGCGTGGCGAAGTCGAGGGTCGCCGTCGACACGACCTCGTACGGCGGTTCGTCGCCGTACGCCATGCGCCACTCGCTGTCGTGGCGGCCGATGGGGGTGCCACGTAGGCGCTTGAGGATGCCCACCTGGATCTCGTGCGGCCGCAGCGCCAGCAGGCGGTCGAAGCCGCGACCGAAGGACTCGAGATCCTCGCCCGGGAGGCCGACGATGAGGTCGGTGTGCAGATGCACGCCGGTGTGCTGGCGCAGGAAGGTGAGATTCTCGACCGCCTTGGCGTTGTCCTGCCGGCGACCGATGCGGGTGGCGACGTCTTCGGCGAACGTCTGGATGCCGACCTCGAATTGCAGCGTGCCGGGCGGGAAGCGCACGATCTCGGCGCGCAGCGCCGGTGGCAGGCGGTCGGGGATCAGCTCGAAGTGCAGGAACGAGCCCTCGCGTAGGCGCTCGCGAAAGAACGACAGGATCCGCACGCTGGGCCCGAGTCCGAGGTTGAAGGTGCGGTCGACGAACTTGAACTGGCGCGCGCCGCGGTCGAGCAGGCGCTGCATCGCCGCCAGGAAGCCGTCCAGGGGGAAGGCGCGCACGCGCTCGTCGAGGGCCGACAGGCAGAACTCGCAGGTGAACGGGCAGCCGCGCGACGCTTCGACGTAGATCACGCGGTGCGCGAGATCCGTGGCGTCGTACTCGTCGTACGGCAGCGTCAGCCGGTGCAGCTCCGGCTGCGGTGCGTCGATGACCCCGACGGGCGGGCGCTGGCCGCAGAGGAGGCTGCGGCACAGTTCCGCGAACGCCAGGTCGCCCTCGCCGCGCACCACGTAGTCGGCGGCGGCGACGATGGCCTGTCCCTCGGTCTCGTGACTCACCTCGGGTCCCCCGAGGACGACGATCACCTCGGGCGCGACCTTGCGCAGGGTGCGGACGACCTCGGTGAGACGGGCGACGTTCCAAATGTAGACGCCGAAGCCGACGATGCGGGGCCGGTGCACGAGCAAGCGCTCGACGACGTCGGCGGCACGAGTCTGTGCATCGAACTCGACGATGGTGCTGCGTGGGCGCAAGTCGCCGAGGTTGGCGCGCAGGCAGCGCAGGCCGAAGGCGGCGTGGATCCAGCGCGCGTTCAGGGTGGCGAGGACGATGTCGGTCATGCCGCGGTGTTCGTCGCTGGGTGCGTCTGCTCCAGCGGCTCGGGAGGGTGGGCACCTCGATGTCGTGAGGTCGCGCGCGGCGGGAGCGCCGCGGCATTCGTGCCGCCAACCCGGTCAGATGATGAAGTCGCAGGCCGAGGAGACCGGACTGTAGTATTTGATCCGCATCGGGCTCACCTTCTTGGTGGCCATGTCGAACACGTTGACCTCGTCGAGGTCGCGGCCGTAGACGTGCACCGACAGCGAGGGGCGATCGGTCGGGTTGGCGATGCGGTGGACCTCCTCGTAGGGCGGCAGCACGTAGCTGACGCTGCCGGCGCCGACCATCCGTCCACGCGTCTCGCGCAGCTCGGCAAAGCCCTCGCGCGAGCCGTCGTCGAGGCGCTCGTAGGCGACCTCCTCCAGCGCGTTCTCCATGATGCCCATCGCCCCCCAGGCGCTGTGGTCGTGGATGGGCGTGGCCTGTCCCGGGAGCCACACCAGCGACAGCACCACGAAGCGGTTGGTGCGATCCCGGTGCAGCATGTAGCGGGCGTAGCTGTCGGCGATGGGGGTGCGGTACTTGTCCGGCAGCCAGCTGCCGTCGGCGACCAGGCGTCCGAGCAGGCTGGAGACCTCCTTGATGGTGACCGGGACCGAGGGCCGGCGGTCGAGGACGGTCTCGACGTCGTGGACGAAACGGTCGAGGTCGTAGGCGTCGTGGGTCGCGCGAGCCGGCGCCGAACACGGGATGGTCATGGCGGGAAGATTCTGGCCTGCTGGGCGTCGAACTCCCATCATTCTGCCCGCCGATGCCGACTTCGACAGGTGGGTCGACCGGCGAACCGCCCGAGCGAACACGGATGACCATCGATCGCCGCCACGCCGTTCCGCCGCCGTGCCCGCGGGCAGGCCTGTTTTCCACGCGCGGCTTCGTCCGCGGGGCCGCGCTTTCCGCGACGCTGGCTGGCCTCGTCGTCATCGGCGGTTGCTCCGCCACCTCGTCGAACGAGGATCGCGTCCACGACCTGCTCGTGTCGGGAGACCTGACCCGGGCCTACTGGGAGCTGGAGCAAGCGGTGCAGGCGAACCCGGACGACGCCGAGCTGCGGCGGCGTCTCGGCGAACTGCGCATCGCCTACCACCTGCGCGAGGGGCAGCAGAAGGTCTTCGAAGACGACGACTGGGGTGCGGTCGAGGAGTTCGAGCGTGTGCTTCTCGCCGAGCCCGACAATCCCGTCGCCCAGCATTGGAAGGACAAGGCGCTGGTCAAGCTGGCCGATCGGGCGGTCGCGGCCGGCGACGATGCCCGCGCCCGCGGCAAGCTCGAGGATGCTCTGAAGCACTACCACGAGGCCGAGACCTACCTGCCCGGACATCCGGAGGCGGCGCGCGGCACGAGGCTGGTCGGGGAGGTGTTCAGTGCCCGGCGCGACAAGGGGCAGGCCAACTACGTGAAGGGCATGCGCGCGCAGGCGGGCGGTAGGTTCGACGAGACCCACTACCACATGGACATCGCGCTGGACAACGATCCCTCGCTGTCCGCGGCGGAAGAGCGGCGACGGGTCGCACGCCGCCAACTCGCCGAGGAGCGTCGACGTGAGGCGCAGGAGGCCGAGGAGCGCGGCTTGTTCGCGACCGCGCTGCGCGAGTACAAGGCGGTGGCGGTCTCCTTTCCCGACTTGGCCGAGGAGCTGGCACCCAAGATCGCGGCGACCGAGCGCGAGGTGGCCGCCGCCGAGAAGTTGAACGAGGGGACGTTGTTGGCCCAGCGCGGCGAGTTCGCGAAGGCGCGCGCTCTCCTCGAGCAGGCCTACGAAGCCAGTGCGGTGCAGCGCGGCGAGATCTCCGCGCAGCTCGTGGCGCTACGCGAAGCCGATCTCGAGAAGCGCTACACCGCGGCCCTCGACCTCGAACTCGACTACCACTACGACGACGCCCTGCGCGCGTATCGAGAGATCGACGCCAGCTGGCCGGGGCAGCTCGACGTGCGCACCCGCATCCAGAACCTCGAGACCGCCCTCGAACTGGCGCGCGAAGCGCAAACCAAGGGCGAGGAGGCCGAGGCGAACCACGACGTCGACGCCGCCATCTCGGCCTACCGCGAAGCTCTGACCTACGTGCCGAAGTTCGGCGACCTGGTCGAGCGCGTCGAACGCCTGAGAGCCGCCAAGGCCAAGGACGCCGGCGGAGTGCCGACACCGTCCAACGACTCGGGCAGCGCCAAGCCGGTTCCCTCGACCCCCGACCCCGACGCCCCAGGCAAGTAGTAGCCCAGAGCCGAGCGCGTGGCGCCCCTTGCAAACCGCCCCGCGCCCCCTAGTCTCGCCCCCGCGTGAAGCGCACCGTTGGCGTGCACCTGTAGCTCAATTGGATAGAGCACCAGACTTCGGATCTGGGGGTTGAGGGTTCGAAGCCTTCCGGGTGCGCCATTGTAAGTTGGGGTGGCGTTGTGGGTTGTGGCGGGCAGTGAGGTCGGTGAGATGAGGGTGGAGAGCGAAATGTCCTCCCGAATGTCCTCCGCGACGCACTCGAGAGTGCGCCCCGGAGCGTCGACCGGGAGCGCCGAAGTTGCCGAGCAACGGGGCGCGGTCGGCGTCGGCGCCGAGAACGCGGGCTTGGCGGGCGTCAGGGCGTGCTGACGCCGGTGTCGGCGTGACCACCCAGAGCGTGCGGCAACCCCCAGATCGGTCCGGCGCCGGGGTGGGGACCGCGCTGGTAGCCGCACCGCGTTGTCGCGAACCGTGGCGCCGGACGCCAGCGGGGCCGTTCCATGGCCAGCTCTCGACGGGGTCGACAACCGTGGCCTTCTCGAGGCGCTCGGGCATCAACGCCCTGCAATTCAAGCAGGCTTATGGACAGCATCATGCACACCGGACCGATAGTGCTGCTCCCGAAGTGCTTCGACGGCGTGGACCTAGCGAGGCGTTGACGCCGTCGAGTTCGCGACCCGCCAAGACCATCTGCACGTCCGGCGACTGTCCTAGCTCGGCTTGCCGAGACCGCATGCGACGAGGCTTGCGACACACTTCACAGGACATGGGTAGGTCAAGGGGACTTCGCACTTGACAAATGCCAGTCACTCGCCCAGCATTCTTACGCTTGTTGGTCGTACCGTGTCTCTGGAGAGTCCTATGGCCCTATTCGCAGCTCTGATTGCCACGTTCCTTGCTGGTGTGTTGTCCGCCCAGCAGCCGCCATCAGTCTTGCTCGCTCCTCCCGATCTCCTTCGCGGCTTCAGTCTGAGCGGCGGCACCGCTCAGAGCCTGCTGCTGCCGCTGATCCAAGACCGCCCGTTTACGGTCGACGTCGCGCTCGACGGCATCGTCCAAACCCTCGAACTCGCGCCGCACGACGTCCGCAGCCCCGACTTCCATCTGCTGGTCGACGACGGCCGCGGCCTGCGCCAGCTGCCGACGCCGGCTTCGGTGACCTTCCGTGGCGCCGTGCGCGGCCACCCCGAAAGTTCGGTGGCGGCGAGTCTGGTGGCCGGCCAGTTGTGGGCGCTTGTCGCCCTGCGGGACGGCACTCAATATGGAATTCAGCCAATGTCGGAGGTCAATCATGGTTTGCCGCGCGAGGCGCACATCGTCTACCGCGGCCGCGACGTGATCCGGTCCGACGTCCGCTGCGGCGCCGCAACGGCGCCTCCGCCGTTGCGGCGCGGCGGCGGCGACGCCGGCCCTGCCGCCCTGAAACGCGCCGAGATCGCCGTCGACGCTGACCTCGCCTACCTCAATCGCTACGGCGGCAACGCCACCACGGTGCATAACAACATCACCTCGGTGATCAACAGTATGGGCGTCATATACCGCCGTGATGTTGAGATTGACTACGATATCACCGCTATAATAGTTCGTACGGTCAACATCTATTCGTGGACCGGCAACCTGTGCGACTTGCACGACCAGTTCGCCAACTACTGGTCTTCGAACCACGGCGGGGTGCGCCGCGACGTGGCGCACCTGTTCACTGGCGAAGGCTCGTTCTCCGGTGTCGTCGGTTGCGCCTACCTCGGCGTCGTCTGCACCGGCTTGGCCTACGGGTCGTCTAAGGCCTACTCAAGCAACCTGTCGACCAATGTAGGCCTGGTGTCGCATGAGGTTGGTCACAACTGGAACGCGCGGCATTGCGACTCGACATCGCCGTGCAACATCATGTGTTCGACCATTAACGGCTGTAGCCGGAACATTGCGTCATTTGCGCCGGCGTCGATCGGCTCCATTATTGCCTTCAAGGACACGCGCAACTGCCTAGGCGACCCCATCGCATTCGACATGGACTGGAACCTAGGTATCGACGTGCGCTCGGTCTTTACGGGCGATTTCAATGGAGATGGAAAGGCCGACGTTGGCGCTCTGGTCGGCACATCTGACTGGCGATTTCGAATGTCCAGCGGAACCGGGTGGCAGTCTGCCGATCCGCGATGGGATCTTTCCTGGGACATGGGGCCAGGCGTGCGCTCGGTCTTTACGGGTGATTTCAATGGAGATGGAAAGGCCGACGTTGGCGCTCTGGTCGGCACATCTGACTGGCGATTCCGAATGTCCAGCGGAACCGGGTGGCAGTCTGCCGATCCTCGATGGGATCTTTCCTGGGACATGGGTCCCGACGTGCGCTCGGTCTTTGCGGGCGATTTCGATGGAGATGGAAAGGCCGACGTTGGTGCCCTGGTCGGTACGTCCGACTGGCGATTTCGAATGTCCAGCGGAACCGGGTGGCAGTCTGCCGATCCCCGGTGGGATTTGCACTGGGATGTGGGTCCGGCATTGCGATTCCCAATCGCGGGCGACTTCAGTGGAGATCGTCGGGCCGACATAGGGCGATTGTCGGGCACAGCCAATTGGCAGTTCCGATTGTCGCTGGGTGACAGATTTGAGCAGTCATCCGTTATCCCCGTGGCGTCGTGGCAGATGGCGCCGACTTCGACGACGTCATACGCTCCTCGGGTCATCGTCGTAACCGGTCAACGACTTGATTCCGTGATAGGCGTGACAGTGGGTATGCAGAGTGTGCCGTACGTGTTCTCGAGCTTGCAGGCGACCATTGAGTTCACTCCTCCGTCGCCAGGGCCCATCGGATCTCAGCCGGTTAGCTTGATCAACCTGGGAGGCGCAAGCGTTCCTCTCCCGCTGGCTGTGAGCGGTAATCACCCCAGCGTCCTCGTGATACCGGACCCCATGTTGCGTGGATTCTCCAACCTGTTGAGAATCCACAGCGATGCGAGCTGGGGCGCGATTCTGATCCTCTCTCCGTCCAACTTGCCGAGCAGCCTCCCGGGGATCGTAAGCCTCGGCATTGGTTCGGGATTCACACAATTGTTCACCCTCGGTCTGCTCATGTGTGGTGGGGACGGCGCGGCTGGTCTCGACTTCCTAGTGCCGCCTAGTCTTCCTCCAGGACTGACTCTCTATTGGCAGGCGATCACACTTGACCCTTCAAATGTCGTGCCGCCTCTAGAAACGTCAAGCGTCCAGAGTGCCATCTTGCGCTAAGGAGCGCCATCTGCGCTAGTCTCTGAACCAGTGACCTCGTAGCCGCGGAGAACCTCGAAACACTTCCAATCGCCCTCTGCTGGCCGTCGTACGTGCTCTTGCACAAGACAAGCACAACGCCAGAGAGGGTGATTCGAAGGGAACGCGAAGGTACGAGATCAACTACGCCGGCGCCAGCGCCGGATCACGCGACGGCTCACGACGCAGCGGAAGGCCCCGGCCCCGGCCCGCGTCCTGGGCGACGGTCCTGCTGATGGCGGCCAGCTCGTCTTCGGCTACCAGGCCGCCGCCAACCTGCGAACGAAGGCCGGGAAGCTGCCCGAGTCGGCGGGAACGCGGGCTGGTCGGCGAGTCGCTGGCGGGGTTGTTCGTGGTCGAGACGTTCGTGCTCGAACCGGGGCTGTTCGACACTTGCATCGCCATGAGCCCGAGCCTGTGGTGGAACGACCACGCGCTGGCGCGGCATGCGGACGAGCTGCTGCGCGGCGGCGCCGATCGCCACGGTGCCTTGTGGCTGACGAGCGCCGACGAGGCGGACATCGTCGCCGACGCCGCCGCGTTCGCGGCCGCCGTGCAGCGCGCGGCGCCGGGCGTGCAGCTGGTGCACGAGCCGATGCCGGCGCAGTTCCACGACACGATCTTCGCTGGACAGCTTGCTCGCGTTGCCGGGAATCGGGCCGCACTCGAAACCGGTTGTTCGCGAACTCTGGGAGAAGGTGTCGAGGGCGGCCGAGTCCGCTGCGGGGCGGGCTCGCGCTGCCGAGGCCGAGCGACCGTCGGCTGGGGGAGCCGTCGGCTTCGGCGAAGCGTCCGCGTGAGCGAGGTTGTCTCGGTCTCGGTGTGCGGTGCTGTGCCTCCTGGCGTCCGGTGACTCGGAGCGACGCTGCCTCCTCCCGCAGCGCGAGAACGCTGTTCCTGCAGCAACAACCGACCAGGCATCACGCAGATGACCGACCCCGACCCCAAGACCGAGCCCTCGCACGCGCTGGACGTGCTGCTCGCCGAGGATCTCACGGACATCCGTTCCGCTGCCGCCGCCGCCGGCGTGCCGCGGCGGTCCTACTGGGCGGCGCTGCGTGCGTGGCGCAGCGGTCGGCTCGAGGCCGTGAAGGTGGGCGGCAGGGTGACGACCTCGGCCGTAGCGATTCGGCGATGGATTCTGCGGATCAACGAGCGACCGCTGCCCGAGGCGAAAGCGTCGGCGCCCCGGACGAGGCGACGGCCGCGGCCCGTCACGAGCGAAGCTGCACGTCGGTTCTTGGAGTCGCGCGGGTTGCGCTTGGGGCCGAGGCAGCACGGTGAAGGCGGCTAGACCGGGAGGGGGTCTTGATCAAGAACGACGCCACCCGTTGGGCGCCAAGGGCGGCCGCCCCTGATGCGGAGTTCGTCGGCCTCCAGGCCATCGCGGACGCGCTCGCCGAGATCATCGGCCTGCGCCCCGACAATGCGACGGTCTGTCGCTGGCCGGGAAGGGGAATCCGCGGTCACCGCATCGTGGGACGTCGCATCGGCCGCCGGTGGGCGTGCACGCGCTCGGCGCTGATCGAGTGGGCGCTGACCACCGGCTCGGCAAAGTTGTGCCCCAAGTACTGGCACGGCAGCGTAGCGGTTGGGGGCGGTCTGGCTGGAGCGACGTACTGAGGCTCGCTCGTTGGCTCGAGGTTGTCGGGATCTTGCGATCGGCGATGAATGCGAGGAGGCGTCGGGTTCGCTTGCGGTGCGGGCAGGGTGTCGACAAGGACGGGTCGCCCGGTCACAAGGCCGCGAGTTCGGTAGCGAGGCGGGCCATCGCGCGGCTCAGCAACATCTTGCTCGCGTCTTCGCTGCGGCCCAGGCGAGCGGCGGCTTCGGCGTGTGGGATCCGCTCGAAGTGGATCCATTCGATGATCCGCTGGTAGTGCTCGGGCAGGCGTTGCAGGGCGGCGGCGAGTTCGTGCGCGCGTTCATCGGCGATCATGGCGCCGAGTGGTCCGGTCTCTGCCCCCGCGAGGTCGTCGGGGCCGTGGTCGACGGCCACGCGTCGACGGTCGCGCTTTCGCGCGGCATGGTAGCGCTGCTTCTGGATGACCTTGCGCATCGCGGCGCGAAGCAGATGCCAGGGCTGCGGCTCGCGGGTCCCTCCCTTGCCCGCTCTCAATTCGTCCAGAATGTCAGCGCACGCCGACTGCACGATCTCGGTCGCGCCCTCGAGGTTCTGAAGCTCTGGGCGCAGCCGGCGCCGTACGAACGCCCGCACGCGGGGTAGGTGGTCGGCCCACCAGTCAGAGTTCGCGGGCGCCCCTTCGTCAAGGTCCAACACAGTGAGTAGACGCTAACAGCAGACGCCGCTTGCTCCAAGCCGTCGGAGGTGCAACGATCCGTGCATCCCTGAGGTTGCGTCGCTGCGCATGTCGACCACTCCGGACTTCCGCGACGAGAGCCGCGGCGTCGATCCACTGCTTGCCGAGGGCTTGCGTCGGCTCGAGGCCGGCGACAGTTCGGGCTGGCGGCGCCTCCTGCGCGCGAGCCCCGAGCGGGCTGTCGAGTTGGAGCGCCATGTGCAGCGGTTGCAGGGCTACGGATTCTTTCCGGCGACCGCCGCACCCGAACAAGTGGGGCCGTATCGATTGCTCGAGCGGCTCGGTAGCGGCGGCATGGGTGTCGTCTACCGCGCGCGTGCGGAGGGCTCCACCGAGTGCTGCGCCGTGAAGATCATCCGGCCGGAGCAGGTCTGCGGCGAGGACGGACGGCGACGGCTTCGGCGAGAGGTGGCCGCCGCCAGCGCGTTGCAGCATCCCGGCATCGTGCGCGTCATCGACGTTGGCATCGACGACGAACTGCCGTGGTTCGCGATGGATCTGGTCAGCGGCGCCGCGCTCTCGGAGCTGATCGCGGTGGCGCGGGAGGATGGGGGCGACGCGGTCGCGACGCGGCTCCATGCAGAGCTCGCGCACGCGCCCGATGGGAGCAGGTTGCGGCCGTGGCATCGACTCGTGCTCGAGGCCCTCGCGCAGGTGCTCGATGCGTTGCAGCACGCCCATGACCAAGGGGTCCTGCACCGAGACGTGAAGCCCTCCAACGTGCTGGTCGACGTCACCGGAAGGGCCGTGCTGATCGACTTCGGCCTCGCGCACGTTGCGGCGGCGACGACGATCACACGCACCGGCGACACGCTGGGGTCGCTGCCGTACATGGCGCCCGAGCTCCTGCGATCGAGCGGCGAGGCGTCGGTCGCGAGCGACATCTACGCCGTCGGCGCGACCCTTCACCACGCGCTCGGCCTGCAGCTACCGTTCGTCGGAGCGAACGCGGAGGGGGTCCGCCACGGGATCCTGCACTCGGCACCGCGCCCTCTCATCGACCTCGACCCGGGGCTGCCGGCCGCGGTTGCCCACATTTGCGGGCAGGCGATGTCCCCAGAGCCGGTCCGACGCTATCGGAGTGCGGCGACGTTCGCGGAGGACCTCCGGAGCGTGCTTGCGGGGCGCGTGCCGCGAGCCCGGGCGGCCACTCTGGAGTTGCGCCTGCGGCGTTGGCTGCGGAGGCACCCGCTGCGGGCGGTGTCGTTGGCCGCGGGATTCGCGTTCGCTGCCGTCCTGCCGACGAGCTTGTACTGGGTGCAGTCCATCGAGCTGCGCAAGACCACTCGCTTATCCGACCTGCACGCCGTGGGGGAGCTGTGCACGGCGGAGCAATCGCTCTGGCCCGCGCGCCCGGAGGTGGTGACGAAGGCTGACGGAATGGATGCCTGGCTTGCGGAAGCGGACGAGCTCCTGGGGCGGCGTGCGCGCCACGAGGCTGACCTCGCGGCGGTCCGGGCGCGTGGTCGGCGCATGACGGAAGCGGAACTCGCGGCCGACCCGTCGTGGCAGCGGTTGCAGGCGAAGGTCAGGGAATTGCGCACGAACATGGTCGACGCCACGACGAACCGCACCGCTGGGTGGGAGGACTGGCTCGAGGAATTGAAGGAGCACGAGGCGCCGTTGTTGCGCCGGATGGAGGTTGCCGAAGGCGTGGCGTTCCAGCTGGCTTCGGATGAGCGCTTGGCGCGCAACTTGGGCACGCTCGTCTTGGGCTTGGAAGACCTTTCGGTTCTCCGGGATCGGGTCTTGGGACGGAAGGCGCGCGTCGAGGAACTGCGCAGAGCCAGCCTCGACGACTGCGCTGCCGCGTGGCGTGAGACGCTCGAGGCGATAGCCGACGTCGTTCGCAACCCGCGTTACCGCGGACTGCGGATGGAGCCGCAGTTCGGCCTCGTTCCACTTGGGAAGGATCCGCAGTCCGGTCTCTTCGAATTCGCGCACCTGGCGTCCGGGAAGGTGCCCGTCCGGGGCGGGGGAGGGCGATTCACGATCGGCGAGGACGATAGCATCGTTCTCGTGTTGCTTCCGGGTGGGCGCGTGCGCGTGGGTGCCGATCTCGACCCGGGCGGCCCTCACTACGATCCCAACGCGCATGCGGAGGATACCCCGTCGGTGGAGGTGCGGCTTGACCCGTTCTTCATCGGCAAGTTCGAGGTGACACAGGCGCAGTGGGTTCGCCAGCGCGGACACAACAACTGCCTGATCAAGATCGGCAGCCGCCTGTCTCAAGAGCGTCCGGTGACAGGGGCCCACCCAGTCGACGCTGCCCGCTGGCTGGAGGCGCGCCGCATCACAGCGCAGTGGGGACTCACCTTACCTTCTGGTGCTCAGTGGGAATACGCTGCGCGCGCTGGGACGGCAGGTGCGCGGTGGTGCGGCGAAGAGCTCGATGCGCTAAACGGGGCCGAGAACCTCGCAGACGTTGCGCTAGTGCGAATCCCAGCTTGGGCTCCTCCAGATGAAGAGGGTCCATTTCAGCCCGCGGATGGGTGGCCGACCCATGCGCCAGTCGGACGCTTCCGTCCAAATCCGTTCGGCCTCTTCGACGTTCTCGGCAACGTCATGGAGTTCACGATCGACGCTGCGCGTCCGTACCTGCAGGGTCTCCGCGATGGGGACGGCTGTACCGGCAATTTCGACGCAGGCACCGCACGGGGTGCGGCGTTCAACTGGCCGCCAAGCGGCTGCCAGGTAAGCCGAAGGATCAGCGCCGAGAGTGACGCATCGCTTTGTGGTTTGCGTACGGCGCGCCGGATCGAGGGGAAGTGGAGGCAGGAAGGATAGGGAGCTCGATGGGTTGGTCGCGATTCGAGTTACTCGGTAGCGGCCCTGGCGCCCTTGCTGTGGGTAGCTTGCTTCGCGTCCCATGCTGTGGGCAGCGTGGCGTTCGAGATTGGGGGAAGAAGGAGAGTCGGGTCTTGAGGTCGCCACCGCAGCTCTGGGCTGTGGAGCATCGAATAGTACCAGGGGCGCTGGCGGCTGAGCCTCGGTGCGTTCGTGTTCGAAGCTCCAGGCCTGTGTATCAGTGTGGGCCTAACGCGGCGGCCACGGAGCGAGCGGCGCGGCGGATCGAGGCGAGGTGGACGCTAGGTGAGCAGCATCCGGCGAAACTGATTCCCGTTACCAATCTGCCGACGCGGGCGCTCTTGCGAATGGATGATGCCTCTCGCTCACGTTGCTGGCTGCTGGCCACGGGTAGTCTTCCGTGCAAGCCCCCGCTACGACCAGCCCGCTCCTGGCGCCTCTTCCTTAGAGTTTCATCCATCTGACACCCCGGTTCCCCTTCGGCGCGTCAAGAGTATGGTGCACCGAATTGTGACGGTGGGAAGCCTAGCGACAGAGTCGCTGAACAAAGGATACTCGAC
Organism: Planctomycetota bacterium; assembly: GCA_041398565.1. Classification (GTDB taxonomy): domain Bacteria; phylum Planctomycetota; class UBA1135; order UBA1135; family UBA2386; genus DATGPD01. The sequence goes on from JAWKUN010000003.1 coordinate 986,306, forward strand.
ATGATGCGGCTCATCACCCTGGTTCTCTTCGTCACTGCGTCTCCGTGCGCGCGAAGTCAGATTGTCGGCGTCGTGGAGGATGTGCGAGTATCGCATATCAGTGGTTGGGCCGGGAGCAATGCGCCGACGACCCGTGGAAAGGCCGTGTACGCGCACTTCTTCCTACGCGGACTCAACGGCGCAAGCGACGTCTACCTCGGCTCCACTGCTACGAACAACGTCGAGCGGCCCGACGTTGCTAGCGCCATGAGCTGGAGCGGCCCATGGGTCGGCTTCTCTTTTGCGTTGCCGTACAGTCTGTTGAGGCCTGGCGACAATGACATAGACACATATGTCAATACATCGGCGTTCGCTGACAAGACGCGAAGCCTGGGTGGTCCCACGCACATCTTCAAGTCATCCGCGAATTTCGCAGGGCCGTCCCCTTTTGGGGTAGTCGAGTCGATCGCTAGCGATCGTGTGACGGGTTGGGCGTGCGACATTGATGGATCGGGGCGCGTCATACTTGATGTGTACGTGATGATTGACGGCGTGGGCAGCCCCGTGCTGCTGGCCCGTGGCACGGCAGGAATCGCTCGTGGCGACATCCCCTGCGGCTTCGGCTTCGATATCGGGTTGCCGGCAACAATTGGAGGTCGGCACTCACTATTCGTTGTTGCGCGCAATGAAGGTCAGGGGCATGACTCGGAGCTGGAGAGGCATTCCTCGCTCGCGGACGCATACCAGGCTCCGTGGGCGCCCGCTTTCAATGAGGACCCGAACTTGAATCACGGACACGATTGCTGGCAGGGCGCCCGCACGGTTCGAGTCGACGGTTGTCCTCGTGGGCGCGGCCCTTTGTGGACATGGTCGATATTCGCAAGTCTGGGCCGGGCGCCGCAACCACCTGTCTCTGGGCTAACAGGACCTGCGGCAAGGATTCGCTATGATGCGACGCCTCGCGGAATTGCAATTAGATTCAACACTCGTTCGGACCTCCCAGATGTCTATCCCTGGGAGTACAATTTCCAGGCCCTACAGACCAACATGCCCGGCGTGCCACTCGCCGCGGCATCCTCCGCACATCTTCAGGTCCGATTATCAATGGGTAACGAGCGGGACTGGTTCTACTACGATCCCGCGCGGACGTTTCCCGGCCAGTGTCAGCCGAATAGCGTTGTCGGATGTCCGCACCCGTGGTTGCATGTGATAGTTGCGGCAGTGTACTGGGATACCCGTAACGGTAACGTGTACTTCTTGGAGATCGTGCCATACTTCCATCACACGACATCGCCACTCGGTGGCATCGGTGGGCCTCCAGGCGTTGAGAATGCGCGACTCAGTCTTGATGATCCTCGTCTGAGCGCTTGTGTCAACCGGGCGACGGGCATGTTGCTGGGCGAGAGCAGGACTCTTGACGTGGACCTTCGGCGCGCCGCTGAGCTGGTATGGCCTAATGTTCCGCACGATGCTTGGATGATCACCGGGGGATACGTTGGGACTGAGCAGTACGGTCACCATCAGGTCGCGGTGGAGCTGGAGCATTTGGCGTTCGTTCTTGATCTGACGCGGGCGCGAGTGCGTGTGTTCGGCGCGGGGTGTCCGGGTTCAACTGGGACGCCTGTGCTGCAAGTCGTTCATGCCGCCGTCATAGGTGAAGATCTGACAATCGAGGTCGGGCCGGTTCCTGAGCTGGCACCGACGTTGTTGCACCTTGGAGCGTCGGATACGAGATGGGGTGGCATATCGCTTCCAGCGGAACTCACGTCTATCGGAATGCCTGGGTGCTGGATTCTGGTATCCGGCGACGCAGCTCTAGTTCAGACGACGGGGGGGGGTAGCCGACGGTTTGCTCTTCCTGTCCCATGGGATCCGCAGATGATAGGTAAGACTCTGTATGGGCAATGTTACGTCATGGACCCGTCGGCGAATCGTGGTGGGGGGGTCCTAACCGAAGGTGTGGAATTGGTTGTGGGTGGTCGCGAATAATCACCGCCGACCTCGGAACTCGCATTTGATCTGCCGCTGACGATTTGCCAAAGCGTAACCGTCCCGCCACCCCACCCGGAAAGGCGACCGGGAGGCGCGACCCTCCCGGTCGCATGACGAAGGCCCACAGCCGGTCGGAGATCACGTCCATCCTGGCTCTGCGTGACCGCGAAGGCCTGAGCTACGCCGAGCTGTCGCGGCGGACCGGGGTCCGACCGGCGACGCTCTCGTGGTGGAGCTGGCGGCAGCGCAAGGAGCGTTGCTCGAAGGACCGCTTCGTAGAGGCCGCGGTGGCGCCAACGTTCTCCCTGTCGCCGAGTATCGAGGTCGAGGCTCCGTCGGGGTGGCGCTGGCGGCCGCGGAATCTGAGCATCTCGAAGTTGTAGGTGAAGCCCACCGGATACTCGTCCCGCGCGGTCACTTCACTCGTGTCGTCGTGCGACGTGCTGACCACAACGTCGTGCCAGACGCCAAAGCCGCACCGCTTGCAGTCGAACCGGATCTTCTTCGGTTCGTCGGTCACCGAAGCCCCGCGGTCACCTGTTGTCTGACGGAACTTGGAAGTAACCGATGCCGGCTCCGCCTGCCTTCACTAGATTGGTGGCGGCAGCCTTCGCTTGATTAAACATGGCCGTGGCGCCTTCCCCGCTCAGGGTGGAGTGCAGATGTCCCAGGCAATGCATGATCCTGTCGATGCTGAGCACGACCCAACTGACACGAGCGTCCATGGCCTCCAGTCTCTTGTAGACTGAATCGCTCAAGCCCCGGGTTCTTTGTTCAGAGGCGGCCAGGGTGCGCTTCAGCTCATCAATCTCGGAACGCAGTGCATCCATCTCTGACGGAGTGCCCGGTCCGTCAAGTGCCTGGGGCAACTGCGGAGGCACATACGTCGGCATTGAGAGCTTCGGCGCTTGGCCTGCTGCCAGAGCATCGCTGATCGCAGCCATCTCGGCGAGCGCAGACGCGTAAGTGACTTCGGTAGAAGTCAATTGCTGGTTCATGTCTGCCTTCTGCCATCGCAACCACTCCTCTGTGTCATACCGGTGTCTTGATCTGGAGATGCTCTCGATCGTTGCGCGGTCGGTTGTGCAGCTTTCCAGGATGCGCACGAGTTCTCCCGCTGCGCGAGAGTACTCACGTAGCAATTTGCTTCTCGTCTCCCAGGCGACGCGGTCCTTCTGAGAGAGAAAGTTGGCAGTGTCCTCGACCACGAGGTTAATCGGAGTCGGGTTCACGTGGACTTGATTTGCCCAATCGAAGACCTGCTGGCTGATCGTCGCGAGAGAGGGCGGCGTGAACACCGGTCCACCATTTTGCATGAAATACAGGGAGAGCGAGCCAGTGAAACCAGAGCTTGCGACCAATTGATCGACGCTGACATTTCCTTTGGCTCCGAACCCTGAGGCGCTCAGCGAGGACTTGAATGACTCCGCTTGCCTGCTCGTTGCTCCGAGCATCTCAATGACAATCTTCAGTTGCCCGCCATACTGAAGGCCGGTGACAACGTGGGATCCGAGTTGTTCGGGAATGAGATTGGCTACTTGCTCTCGTGAGTTGCGCTCAACGATCCGGGCGGACTGACGCCACGTCGCCGACACGACAACGTACTCGCTCGTCCGCGTCGTGGACTGCATAGCCGAGCCAGAGATCTGGAAGTTTGCTTTGAAGAAGCCTGCCCTTGCAGACAGGCTGGCGGAATAGGTGCTGGCTCCGGAGACCTGAGACTGGTCTTGGATGTGCTGGAATACAATCTCAGCAGACTGGGAAGATCTGTCTCCCCCTTCAAGATCCACCATTTTAGTAGTCTTTAGGAGGGCCGCGCGCTTCACTCCCGTCGCCAAGTCAATGGTGTCGCCTGGCGCAGCGTTGGGAATCGCAAGACAGGGGACGAGGATGTCCTGGGCATGGAGCGGGGAAATGGCGGCCAGAGCTAGCGTCAAAGCCGCGGGGGTTGCTTTCAGCGATGTCATGTTAGGTCCTTATCGGGAGCGGGAGGAGCAGCAGGGCCAGGGGGAGGCGGCCCCGCGCGATCTCTCCTGCACAGAGCATGCGGCTGCGGGGTTGGCTGCGTCAAGAGTTTTCGGCGGCTCGACGCCGCTGCTCACCCTAATCGCCAAAGTCCGACCAGACGGTGGCTGCTCTCCTGGCGCTCGAGCACGCGCATTTGGTGCGAGTTGCACGAGGAGGCGTTCCGGCGCCTCGGCGGTACGCCACAGGTGATCGGGTAACCGTCACGCTAACCCCACCTGGAAACGCGATCGGGAAGCGCGACCCTCGGCCGCATGACGAAGGCCCACAGCCGGTCGGAGATCGCGTCCATCCTGGCCTTGCGTGACCGCGAAGACCTGAGCTACGCCGAGCTGTCGCGGCGGACCGGGGTCCGACGGGCGACGCTCTCGTGGTGGAGTTGGCGGCAGCGCAAGGAGCGTTGCTCGTCGGACCGCTTCGTCCCGGGCGGGATGCGGTGGGGGTCGATCCGAAGTGCCGGAGCTGGCGAGGTCGAGCGCCCCGGGGGCGCGTCCGCATCCGTACAGCGGTCGCTGCGCTGTCCTCCCGATGTCCTCCCGAAACCCGTCGAAGGATCACGCTGGCAGAGCATCTCCTGGCGCCGGATGCTCGTAACGTGCCACCGAGTATGGCCTTGTGACGACCGTCCCGCTCACCTCACCCTCGATCGCTACCGACTTCGGATCTGGGGGTTGAGGGTTCGAAGCCTTCCGGGTGCGCCATTGTAAGTTGGGGTGGCGTTGTGGGTTGCGGGTCGGGGATCCCGCTGTGCGCCGAGGAAGTTGAGGAAGGCGTCGTCGTTGGGTGCGCGAGGTCTTCGACGTGCGTCTCGCCGGCGAGGAGGTCGAACGCCATCGCGAGCACGTGATGCGCGGTCCGACCCGCCTACATGGGTGACACTCGAGCGGACCGCTGGTGGCGCCGTGCGTCTCGTGGCCGGATGTCATGGACGTAGACGGATCCGGCAGACGGGTGACGTGGCTGTTTTCAACCGGGCCGCGCCAGACGATCTCGCGCGAGGGCTGCTTCGCCCCAGGCAGCGCGATCGAGAGCCACGTTGTCGCCCACCGGGCGATGTCGAACCGGAACGCCGCGCGTGACACCGTCACCGACGTCAACGAGGTACGCAGCGTGCGGGGCGGCTCCGGTTTCACGCCGCAGGCCCTTGCGACGATCGGCGCGCGGCTGACGGCCGCCGATGTGCCGGACCGCGGGCGGGCGTTCGACCAGGGGCCGCGGCTCGGCGTCCCCATCGCTCTCGGCTTCGTGACCGGGTGGGCTGAGTCGCTGCGCGTGCTGAACTGTTCGTTGCCCCTCGACGCGACGGCCGTTGCGCGGGGGCGCAACCTGTTCACGCAGACCTGCCTTGCGTGGCACGGTGGTTCGAAGTGGACCGCTCGGCTCGGGTGTGCGACATCGTCCGGTGGTCGATCCCGACATCCACGGCCGACGTGCGGGTAATCGGCGAACCTCCGGTCTCGCGGTGCGCGACCTGCGACGGCGACCACCAGGAATGCGACTGCGACCCGGGACCGGGCAGCGCCGCCGCGGCACTCGCAGACCGGGGATGACCCTCAGCCGTCGCCGTGACCATCTACGCCTGCGGCACGAGCTGCAGCCAAGCTGACCGAGACACGATCTCGGCCACTCACCTCCCGGCGCCGCCGCTTTGTAGAAAGGTCGAGGAGGCGCAGGCCGTGGCTTCGCGGCTGCATGGGCTGACGTGAATGCGGCGGGAGTCTCGCGCGCGTGGCCAGGGGCCTGTCCGCCCGCCTCACGTGGACGGCACCGCTCGGCACGTGCGTTGCGGAGTCGGAGGCGTCGGACGCGATGCCGTCTCCGGGTGACGCGCCGGCATGCCGAACACACACGGATCATCAGCCATGAAGTCCTCTTCCATCCTCGTTTTCGCAGGAGCTTCCGTCTTGGTCGTCGCCTGCACTTCCACCGAGCCACGCGCGACCGCACGCGACTCCTTCGGCAACTACGCCACCACCGCCAACTACAAGTCGATGCAGCGGGCCGAGTTCACTACGGCCATCCGGGCTGGCTTGAGCGACTTCGACGTTCGCAAGCAAGAACTGGAAACGCGCGCGTCGAAGCTCGGACAGGAGGTGATCAATCGCCTGCACGAACAGCTGCCTCGGTTGGAGGAGCAGCGCACGAATCTGGTCAACGAGATGGCACGACTGGACGCTGCCCTCGACAAGGACTGGCCCGACCGCCGGGAGGACACGCAGGCGGCCTACGACGAGTTGCGCAGCAGCCTGGATGCGGCCTACGCCGAGGTCCTCGGCTAGGCGCCGGCCAGGCACTCAGCAGGGACCGGCGCCTTCGCGGCGCCCTCCTCAGTCAGCAAGCACGAGTATCGACAATCACGAGTATCGATCGCCGACACGGACACGAATCATGGAAACGAAAGCCAATCTGACCGAACGCACACTTGCCGCGCTGCAAGACCTCATCCGAATCAACATCGACAGCGCCAAGGGATTCCGGGAGGCGTCCGACGCGATCGCCGATGCCAATCTGGCTCGCTTGTTCCAGGATGTCGCGCGCATCCGCGACCGCCATGCGGTCGAGCTGCAGCAATCGGTGCGCATCAATGCCAGGAGCGCAGCGGACGATGGCAGCGCACTGGGCACCTTGCATCGCTGGTGGTTGGACCTGAGGGCCTGGGTGAACGATGGCGATCCCTACGCGGTCTTGGCAGAAGTGATGCGGGGCGAGGACGCGATCAAGGAGGCCTACGAGCGCTTGCTGCGCGACGTCGCGGGCAATCCGCTCAGTCCGGTGCTCCACCGTCAGTTCGCCGAGATCCTGGCGACCCACGACCAGATGCACCAGCTGCACGAGAGGCGCGGGAAGGTCGCCAAGTGACGCGCCGTGCCTGCAGCCTCTCCACGAATCCGCGAGGTGCCGTCAGCTGTTCTTGGCGGCGTAGACCTGCAGGCGGGTGTAGAGCGTCTTGAGACTCATGCCGAGCATCTGCGCGGCTTCCTTCTTGTTACCGTCCGTGTGACGAAGCGTCGCCTCGACCAACAGTTGCTCGGCTTGGGCGACTGTCATGCCGGTGTGGATCGTCAGCGTCTCGCGGTCCCCGCCAACTTCCGACGTCGTGACGCGGCTCGCGGGCGCCGTGGGAGCGGCGGCCGCGACCGTCGCGTTCGCCTCGGCTTCGATCTCGATTGCGTCGGGGACGTCGCGCAACAGCAGGTCGTTGGGCTGGATCTCCTCCTTCGACATGATGTAGGCGCGTCGCAGCGTGTTGTAGAGTTCACGGACGTTGCCGGGCCACTCGTGCTGCTCGAGCCGGCGCAGCGCCGCCGTGCTGAGCGTGCGGACGTCGTCATACTCGTCGTTGAGGGTGTCGAGGAAGTGCTGCGCCAGCATCCGAATGTCGCTGCGGCGCTCGCGCAACCCTGGCAGGTGGATGGGGAACACCAACAGGCGATACAGCAGATCGTGGCGGAGCTTGCCGGCAGCCACCGCTTGCTCGGGATCGCGGTTCGTGGCGGCGAGCACGCGCACGTCGACCTCGATCTCTTCCTGGCCACCGACTCGCGTCACCTTCCCTGTCTCGAGCACCCGCAGCAGGCGGACCTGAAGCTCGATCGGCATCTCGGTGACTTCGTCGAGGAACAGCGTGCCCTGATCGGCCTGTTCGAAGAGGCCCTTGCGGCGCTTGTCGGCACCGGTGAACGCGCCACGTTCGTGGCCGAACAACTCCGACTCGATCAGCGAAGGGGCGATGGCGCCACAGTTGACGGTGACGAACGGCTTGTCCCGCCGGCGGCTGAGCCGCTGGATGGTCGCCGCCGTCACCTCTTTGCCGGCACCCGAAGGGCCGATGATCATCACCGTCTCGTTGGTGGGCGCGACTCGCTCGATGCATTCGTACACCCGCAGCATCGGCGGCGAGCTGCCGACCATGTCGCCGAAGCGGCCGAGGCCAATGAGCTGTTTCCGCAGGTCCTTCACCTCGCTGCGCAGTTCGACTCGCCGGCGCAGGTTGGCGAGGATCGCCGTGAGCCGGGCCATGTCGATCGGCTTCTGCAGGAAGTCGAGTGCACCCCGGCGCAGGGCCGAGATGGCGTCGTCGATCGTCGTCTGACCCGAGATCATGACCACGTCGGCGCGCTTGTCCTCGAGTTCCGCCAGCAGGTCGGTGCCGGTACCGTCCGGCAGTTGCACGTCGACCAGGATGAGATCGAACTCGCGCTCCGTGAGTGTCTGGCGCGCGGCGGCGAGTGTCTTGGCGATCGTCGCGGCGAGGCCCTGCGACTCGAGGAACTGGGCGAGGGCGCGGCCGCTGTCCGCGTCGTCCTCGATCACCAACGTCTGGAGGGCGGAATCCACTTGGGTTCAGGCCTTGGGCAGGCGGACGGCGATTTGGGGAGGATCGGTGGAGTCGGAGATGCGCAGCTCACCCGCCAGGCCCTCGACCTGACACGTGAGACGAAACCAATCGAGTTTGTCCGCGGGGTTCGTATCGAGCTTGCCGGCGGTGTTGGCCGCGGGCAACGAGGTCGCCGTCCCATCGCATTGGACGGCCACGAGCCAGTGGTCGGCATCGTCGGTCGCCGCGAAGCGGATGGTGCCGCCATCGGGCAGCGCGGCGACCGCTCCCTGCAGCAGCGAGTCGAGCACGGGGGGCAGGCGGGAAGGACAGCTCGTGACGCGGAGTGTGGGGATCGATGCGTCCCAGGCGGCGATGGCGACGCTCGCTGGCCGCTGCGCCCGTCCGCACGCGGCCGCCAGCTGCGCGCCGAGATCCATCGTCTGCAGCCGCGTGGGCATGGTTTCGGCGACGCCGCGCAGGCGGTCGAGCATCGTTCCGAGCCCGTGAACCGCCCGCGTCATGCTCGCGCACGCGTCCGCGTCGGCGCTCTTGGCTCGCAGGACCTCGGCGAGGATCGACAGCGTGTTCAGCGGTCCGCGCAGATCGTGGATCGCGCGTCGCAAGCTCGCCGTGGCCAGGCCAGTGAGCTGTTCCGGCATGGGCTCCGTGAGCTCGGGATCCGAGTGCGAGGACAAGGCGAAGCGAGCCTAGGCCATGAGTCTCCGGTTTGCCAAGGGGCGGATCCGACCTTCTCCGGCGTCGTCGTTCGAAGGTGCAGCAGGTCGACCTGTGGTGGTGTGATGTACCATCGACCCTTGTCGTCCGGCCGGCCAGCGTTCCGTGGTGGGACCTGGCTCCATCGCCTGCAAGACCGCCGAGATCATCGGCGACCCCGGTCGTCCGGCCATCCTGCCTTCGGCACCGAGCACGGTCTTCCACACGGGGCTTCCGAGCCGTATTGCCCAATCCGGATGAGCTGCAGCTCTAGCATGGGTGCGCCACTCGAGGTCTTCCCGATGTTCTCCACGACGCAGGTGCGCTGAAGGATGCTCCGCAACGTCCCCGTGCAGCAGAAGGGACTGCTCGTACTCGGGCTACCCGTGGCCACGGCGACGCTGGTGCTCGCCATCCTCTACTTCATCGGTCGATCGCTGGATCGTGCCGGGCAGTTGTCGCTGCATTCGCAGCACGTGCTGGCGACGATCGAGTCGATCGAGCGGGAGCTGGTGGCGGTGCACGGCGAGAACCTGCAACTGGCGCTGCTCGGCACCAGCGAGACGGCATTCGAGATCCGAGAGCGTGCCGACGCCGTGCACGCTGCGCTCGCAGAACTCGGAGGCGCCGTCGGCAATGACGGGCGTCAGGCCGCAGCGGTCACCGAGTTCGTGCCGCTGGTCGAGCACGTACTCGACTCCCTCGCCAAGACCAGCGATGTGCTGCGCACGGGGATGATCGCCGAGGGGGCCGCCCAGTCGGCGGCCAACGACCGGCAGCTGGCCGAGGTGTCGAAGATGGCCGCCGCGATGCGGCACGAGGAGAGACGCATCGGTCTCGAACGACTCGCGGAGGCCGGGCAGTTCAGCCAACAACGGCGCATCGCTCTCATCGCCGGAGGACTCACCATCCTCCTCGGCGGGCTCTTCCTCGGTTGGCGCCTGATGCAGAGCATGATTCGGCGCATGCTGGTGATCAAGGACAACGTCCGGCGGCTCGGTAGCGACGACGAGCTGGCGGCACCGATCCCGGCACGCGACGAGATCGGCCAGATCGACCGGGCCGTCCACGAGATGGTGCGGTCGCTGCGCGCGCAAAAGCGCGACAACGAGATGTTCGTCTACAGTGTCTCGCACGACCTGAGGTCGCCCCTCGTGAACCTGCAGGGCTTCAGCAAGGAGCTGGAACGATCGGCCCGCGAGCTCGGTGCCATCGCTGACGGCGGCGACGTCGATCCGGCCGCCCGGCGCCGCGTTCGGCAGATCGTCAGCGAGGAGATGCCCGAGGCGCTGGGCTTCATCGATCTCGCGGTCCAGCGGCAGGCCCGCATCATCGACTCGCTGCTGAGTCTGTCGCGGGTGGGACGCGTCGACTATCACTGGACCGACGTGGACATCGGCGCTTGCGCGCGGGAGCTGGCCGCGCAGGCGCGGAACGGTCAGTCCGAGCGACCGTTCGAGATCGAGGTCGCGGCCTTGCCGCCCGTCTACGGCGATCGCGACGCGCTCGAACGCGTGTTCGACAACCTGCTGAGCAACGCGATCAAGTTCCTCGATCCGTCCCGTCCGGGGCGGATCGAGGTCGGGTGCGACAGCCAGACCGAGGGCTCGGTGGTCGTCTACGTGCGCGACAACGGTGTCGGCATCGCCGGCGAGAACATCGAGCGCGTCTTCGTGCCGTTCGCCCGCTTCGCCGGCGGGCTGGGCGAGGGTATCGGGCTTTCGTTGGTCCGTCGCGTCGTCGACCGCCACCACGGTAGCATCTGGATCCAGTCCCGACTCGGTTCGGGCACGACGGTGTTCATGCGCCTTCCGGCGGCCCGCGGCGAGCACGCCACGGCCGGTGACGGGTCTCGAGGTTCGCAGAAAGACAGCCCATGAAGAATCTGACGGTAGTTCTCGGCGAAGACGATGACGGCCACGCCCTTCTCGTACGGAAGAACTTGGAGCGGGTCGGACTCGTTGGTTCTCTCGTCCGTCTGTGCGACGGACGCGAGGTCATCGAGTACTTCCGCCGCGAGGCCGGCAACCGGGCAGGAGGGCCGAAGGAAACGCTGCTCTTGCTCGACATCAACATGCCGCAGATCGACGGCATCGAGGTCCTACGCCTGCTGCGCGAGGACCCGGCCACGTCGCATCTCCCGGTGATCATGCTGACGACGACGGACAATCCCCGCGAGATCGCGCGGTGCTACGAGCTCGGGTGCAACATCTACGTCACCAAGCCGATCGTGTACGAGCAGTTCGTCGACGCGATCACGCGGCTCGGCATGTTCTTGACGGTGGTCAGGGTTCCGGAGAATGGCGGGTCCGCCTCCTGAGCCATTGCTCCTCTGTGTCGTCGACGACGACCCGGGCGTCGCCCGTCTCGAGCAGCGTGCCCTCGAGCGGCACGGCTATCGGGTGCGCGTCCACACCGAGGCGACCGAGGCCCTGGCGGCGCCGGATCTCGATGCGGTCGACTGCTGGCTGATCGACCAGGGGTTGTCGGCGGGCTCCACGGGCCTGCAGCTGATCGAGGAGCTGCGGCGGCGTGGTGTGCAAGCGCCAGTGGTGCTGGTGACCGGCAGCGACGATCCCGACGTCCTGCTCACCGCGCTGCGCCAGGGCGTCGAGGACTACGTGCGCAAGGGGGACGGGTTCCAGGAGCTGCTCGTGTCGCGCGTGGAGGCGGTGTTGGCGTCGGCGCGCGCCGAGCACGAGCTACGTCTGTCGCAGGCTCGCGCGGAGCTCGAGGCCGAACGCAGGCGCGAGCTCGAGGTCGAGATCCGCGAGCGCCGCGGAGCCGAGGCGCGGGCGCAGGCGGCGTTGGCGCGGCTGCGCGACCTCGACCGGCGCAAGGACGAGTTCCTGGCTATGCTGGGTCACGAGTTGCGCAATCCGCTCGCACCGATCGCGAGCGCCGTCGAAGTGCTGCGGCTGCAGCCGGACCGGGTCGACCGAGTGCGGTGGGCAGCGGGTGTGATCGGCCGCCAGGTAGACCAGATGCGGCGGCTCGTCGACGACCTGCTCGACGTCGCGCGCATCATGAACGGTCGTCTCGTGCTCAGGCGTCAGCCGGTCGACCTCCGCGAGGTGGCTCGGCAGGCCGGCGAGCGCGTCGGGCCGCTCGTGCGCGAGCGCGGCCATCGGCTCCGCCAGGAGATCGCCGCCGAGCCGATGTACGTGGACGGTGACCACGTGCGGTTGGTTCAGATCGTCGCCAACCTGCTGGAGAACGCTGCCAAGTACACGCCGCCGGGCGGTCGGATCGAGCTCTACCTGAATGCCACCGGGCGCACGGCGGAGCTGCGTGTCGTCGACAACGGCATCGGCATGGCGTCGGAGACCATCGAGGTGTTGTTCGGCCTGTTCGTCCAGGGTGAACGCGCGCCAGATCGCTCCGAGGGTGGTCTCGGTCTCGGTTTGGCGCTGGTTCGACGGCTGGTGTCGTTGCACCAGGGAGCGGTGACCGCTGCCAGCGATGGACCGGGGCGGGGAAGCGTGTTCACCGTGCGTCTACCCCTCATCGACGTTCCGGTGCGGGCGCCCGAAAAGACCACCAAGACCGCAGATGGCCGGCAGCGACGCGTGCTCGTCGTCGACGACAACCTCGACGCGGCCGACGCCGCGGCCCTGCTGCTGCGCCTGTGGGGCTTCGCGGTGACGACCGCGGCCGACGGCCCCTCCGCGTTGGAGAGGGTCCGGATCGACGATCCCGAGGCGGTCTTGCTCGACATTGGCCTGCCGCGCCTCGACGGCTACGGCGTGCGCGAGGCCGCGGGCGGCCTGCCCGGCGCCCGGTCACGTTTGTGGATCGCGGTGACCGGCTACGGCCAGGACGTCGACCGCGAACGCGCCCTGGCGCGGGGGTTCGACGTGCACCTCACCAAACCGGTGGCACCCGAGGCTCTGCGGGCGGCGCTGGCCCCGCTGCTGCGCCTCGACGCCTGAAACTGGATCAGGTTGCCGCCGCGTCCACCGCGCGCGGGTAGCGGCTCATCTGCACGACGAAGGTCGTCACTCCGTCGGCACAGCGCGCGTCGATCGTGCCGTCGTGGGCGTTGGCGATGGCTCGGCAGATGAACAGCCCGAGTCCGACGCGGTGGTGCGAGCGTTTCGCTGCATGCGAGCGGAACGCGTCGAAGATCTGCTCGAACAGATCGTCGGGGATCGGGTCGCCATGGTTCTGCACCTCGATGCGGACGACCTGGGAGTCGCCGTCGACACGGACCGAGATCGGCTGGGTCGGGTCGCCGTGGTGACGGGCGTTGCTGAGCAGGTTCGACAGCAGTTGCCCGATGCGCGTCTTGTCGAAGCTCGCGATCGGGTCACCATCGGTGGTGAGGCCGACGTCGCAGCCGGGGAACGCCGCGATCGCTTCGTCGACGATCCCGGCGACGACGGAGTGGAGGTCCTGGGTCTCGCGGCGCACCGCCAGAGCGCCACGATTCTCCAGCTGCGCGTAGTCCAGCATCGAGTCGATCAGGGCGCTCATGCGCGACGTCGAGCGCATGATGGTCTTGCTGGCACCGCCGTCGGTTTCGGCGAGCACCGCTGCCGAGAGTGCGATCGCGTGCAGCGGCGTGCGCAGGTCGTGGCCGAGCACGCCGATCAACAGGCTGTGCACACGCTCGAGCTGCGAGGTCTTCTGCAGGGCGATTCGCTGCAACTCCTCGCGCAGGTGCTGGGCGGCGTCGCGCTCACCGGCAAGCCAGGGCTCGGCGTGGCCGCGCGCCAACTCGGTCCACTCCGCGAATGAGCCGCGCGGGGTCAGGCGCGCACCGTTGGGCCCCTCGCCGTAGTGCTTGGTCGGATCGCCGGCCCAACGTACCTGCAGGATCTGCTGGCGCCGGAACCACAGCAGGTAGCCCTGCGAGTCGCGGAAGAACTCGGCGGCGAGCACTCCTGCCCAATCGTCGCCGTGGTCGGCCGCGTCGGGCCATTCGGCCGCGCTTTCGAGCGCATGCACCGTCGCCGGGGGATGGCCCTGGAGCCAGTCGACGAGCGACTTGATGCGCTCGCGCGGGGGGACGTCGGCGATGGTCGCGATGCGGCCGCCGAGTACCACCGCCGCCCCGTCGGCCTTCACCACGTCGAGAAGGTTGGGGGTGCCCTCGATGACGCCCCGCACCAGGTCGTCGGCCTGGCGCGCGCGAACGACGATCTGTCCGCGCGCCCGGTCGCAGCGTTGCACGACTCGGTACCTGGCCAGCTCGTCGGCCTGCGCGACCAGGAGCGACAGCGTCTCGGCGAGCACCAGGCACGCCATGCGCACGTTGTACGACGGCCGGTGCGGCCCCATGTGGTGGAAGGCGATCAGCCCCCAGAGTCGGCCGCCCACCATCAACGAGATGCTCATCGACGCGCCCACGCCCATGTTCTGCAAGTACTCGACGTGGATCGGCGAGACGCTGCGCAGCATGCAGTGACTCATGTCGATCGGCCGCCGCGTGCGCGGATTCACCGGGGACGGCTCGATAGGCACCGGCGTGTAGCCCACGTCGGGGATGGCTCGGATGCGATTCAGCGCGTAGAGACGGCGAGCTTGCGCCGGGATGTCGGTCGCCGGATACCTCAGTCCGAAGAACGGCTCGAGGTCGGCACGCCGCTCCTCGGCGACCACTTCACCGGAACCGTCCGGCAGGAAGCGATAGGCCATCACCCGGTCGAACCGGGTCAGGTCGCGCAAGGCACGCACCGCCGTGTCGAGGAGAGGAGTCAGCTCCGCTTGTTGTTGCAGACGTGCGCTGACACCGTGCACGAGGTGGCCGAACGGGCCTGGCGCCATCGCTTCCGGCTGCCGGCGCTCGAGTTCCACGAGCAGCAGCCCGTCGCTGTCGTGCATGACGACGTCGAAGACGTCGCTGCCGCAGCGGAGTTCGACGGCATCGGTGTGTCCTGCTTCGCCGAGTCGACGCGCCACGGCAGGTCCGACGATTCCACCCAGAGCGTCCGGACCGGCGACGACGCCGATCTCGGGCACGGCGAGGCCGGCGACCTCCGAGGGCGCGTTGGCGCTGCGCGCCACGAGGCGGGCGAAGTGGTCGAACACCAGGAGTGCCCCGTGAGGCTGGATCGATCCCGGAGTGTGGATCGGCTCGTCGGCGCAGTCCTGTAGCGTCACTCGACTCATGCGCAGAAGACCTCTCGCGCGGTGAGCCAGCGCTCGAGGCTGGCGAAGGCCGAGACCGCGCTTCGCCTCGCGTCGATCAAGCGGTCCGATGCCGCGACCTCGACGTCCAGCAGGGCGCGGAACGCACGCCAACTCGAGGAGGTGGCCTCGGCGTAGCCGCGCAGGAACCGCGAGGCGGCGAACGTGCTGGCACGTTCGGCGAGGCGGGCGGCGAGCACGCGGCCGCCGAGCATCGACCCTTCGACCACGTAGGCGAGGCCGTAACGGGCACCCGGGGTGGCAACCGGCAGGGCCTCGTTGCAGCGAGGCAGATCGCGGGGTTCGACGCCGGCTCCACGCAGGTCGGCCGCGAGCCACTCCACCTTGCAGGCGCGCATCGGCGCGGCCATTTCCTCAGGCCACGACGCCGACCAAAGCGCGTTCTCGACCGGGGCGAGCCAGCCGTAGAGGGCGGCCAGGTAGGTGCGGACGGTGGCGTCGCTCGGGGTCTTCCCCGAGACGGCAAGGCCGTGCTCGAGGTGCCGATGTGCAGCCTCCGTGGAACGGCGTAGCAGCTCGGCGACGACCCCGCCGGATACGAAATGTGGAAACGACAGCAACTGCTTCATGGCACGCCCTCTGAGGGTTGACTGAGGGGTAATGCGATCCGCAGCTGAGCCGTCGTGGGTCAGCTTCGACCGGGCAACACGGAACGTGTGCGGCGGGAAGCTAGGTCTTCCCGTTCGTCCCGTCAACCGCGGACTTGCTCGACCTCGTCCCGTTGCGGAGCACGTCCTCGGCCACCTCGACCAGCTTGCGACGCTGGGCGTTGGCGAGTTTCTGCAGGTTGCGGTAGGCCGTCTGTTCGTCGAGGGCGTGCTCCTTCATGACCATGCCCTTCGCCCGTTCGATGACCTTTCGGGCCGTCAGAGCCGTCTTGAGGTCTTCGACCTCCTTCTGCAGTTCCTGGAACTGTGCGAAGCGACTCATGACCAGCGCGATGGTCGGCCGAAGATCCTCGGCCGTGATCGGCTCGACGAGGTAGGCCATCACGTGGTCTTCGAGCGCGTGCTGCACGTGCGCCAGGTCGGAACGTGGCGTCACGATGACGCTGGGCAAGGGCTGCTCGCGCGAGACTTCGATCAGCGCGGCGATGCCGTCGCCGTCGGACAAGCGCAGCGACGAGACGATGACCTCGGCCGCGGTCTCAGTGGCGAGACCGACGACTTCGCTGTGCGTGCTCGCTTCGCCGACGACGACATGGCCGATCGACTCCAGCATCGATCGCAGATCGATGCGTCGGCTGTCGTTGCGATGAGCGACGAGAATGCGGTGAATCGTTGCGTTGACGGTTGCGTCCATGGGAGTTGCCGAAGATTCAGGATTTCGCCGAGCAGCCAGCGCGCGATCAGCAGGTGATGCTGTCCCCGTGTTGGCCATGATCGATGCTCCGTGTCGTGTCCGGTCGGAAGACGGCAATCGCTGCCCTCACCCTCAGGGCCGAGTGGCGTCCGAGTCGCCGGTCTGATCCGACCTCGACGCGCCTTCTTCGAGGTCGGGGCGCTCGGGCCGGGCGACGGCCTCGAGTCGGGCGTGCAGGGCGTCGAGGCGTTCCTGACCCTGGTGGCAACGTTCGTCGAGCTTGCGCACGAGCTCGTCGCTCTGGTAGGGACCGGAGACAGCCTGCTCGGCGAGGCACACCTTGTCGAGAAGATCGTGCGCGAAGGTGCAGGTCTTCTCGAGCTCGCGGCGGTCGCGCGGGTCGGTGGTCTCGTTGCACGTCGATTCGATGCGTGCGACCAGCAGCGACAGGTGCCGGCGAATGTGCTCGAGGTGTCGCTGGTGCAGTGGGAAGGTGCTCATCTCTCTAGGTCGGTGTCGAATCGGCGCCGTCAGATCGCCAGGGCATGGGCGTCGGGCACGGAACGGGGAGTCAAGCGTGTGCCGTCGAGCGCGATCTGCAGCGGCTTCAGCCACGGCAGGTGCTCGCTGGTGATCTTGAGGACCACCAGAAGCGGCACGCTGAGCAGCAGGCCGGCGATGCCCCAGAGGAAGCCCATCGTCAGCAACGCGACGAAGATCGCGACCGGGCTCAGGGAGAGCCAGCGGCCGAGGAGGCACGGTGTGACGACGTTGCTCTCCAGCAAGTGCAGCAGGAGATAGACCGACGGTGCGATCATCGCTGGGCCGAGGTCGTCGAAGGTGGTGATCGAGACGATGGCCAGGAGGCTGGTCACGACCACCGGGCCGACGAAGGGAACGGCGTTGCCCACGGCGGCGACGAGGCCCCAGAGGATGGGATTGGGCATGCCGACCAGCCACGCCACCAGGCCGACGAGGACGCCGAGGGTCCCGTGCACCACCAGGAGCGACGTCACGTAGACGCTGATCCGGTCCTCGATCGCTCGCAAGGCGTTGGCCATGCGCCGCGCACCGGGCGTGCCGGCGTTCTCCAACTTCGCCAGGACCAGGCCGTCCGAGAGCAGCAGGAGGTAGAGCATGACCAGGATGATGAAGAACTCGACGGCGACCCTCTGTGCCGCGCCCAGCGCCACGGCGGCCCAGCTCGGGCTTTCGATGCGCACGACGGGAGGTGGCGCTTCCTTCTTGTCGCCGGCCGCGGCCGTGAGGTCCTCGACCTTCTCGGCGACCTCTTCGGTGGCGGCATTGATCGCGGCCACCGGTTGCGCGATCGCCAGTAGGCGACCTTCGAGGCGCTGCATCCGCTCGGGCATCTCGTCGGTCCAGTGCAGCGCCGCCGGGGTCAGGCCGACCACCAGCATCGCCAGGCCGCCGACGGATCCGCCCACGAGGAGGGCCGCGGACAGGCCGAGTGGAATGCCGAACCGTCGCTTCAGGCCGCGCATCAGCGGGCTCAGGAGGAACTTGAGCAGCACTGCGATGGCGATCGGCGCCAGGATGGGCTTGGCGAAGTACGCCGTCCACAGCAGCGCGAGGCAAGCGAGTAGGGCGAGAGCCCCACGTGCGGGAGCCGGGCTGGCGACGAGCGGGACCTGTGCGGCTGGCGTCACGGCTGTGGTCATGGGTCAGCGAGGCGTTGGAGAGGGGTGGCGAATCGCGGGCACGCAAGTCCGGCGATCGCCGGCTACGGCTACGACTCCGCCTCAGTGCCACCTTCGGAGCAACCACCGTGCCGCTCGGGGGGGCCGGGCGAGGGTCGGCGGCGCCAGGCGGTTCAGGGAGTGGTCGGTGTGGCTTTGTAGAAAGGCGCCGCGCGTCGACCCGGTTGGCGCCGTCTCGACCCGTCTCGACCCAACGATGGTCGTTCTCGGTGCAACGCTCGCACCGTAGTCGCGAGTGGCAAGGTCCTTGCGACGCGGGAGACATGAGTTCCAAGACCTCCAGCCGTTCTCGCTCCCGTATCCGTTCGCCCCGTAACGCTCGCGCGACCACGAGCGTCGGCAAGAACGGCGTCCTCACCCGCATCGGCCTCAGCAAGGACCAGAGGCACAAGGTCGCGGAGCTTCTCGGCAGGCTCGTGGCCGACCAGCACGTGCTCTACCAGAAGACGCGCGTGTGCCACTGGAACCTGATCGGCGGTCGGTTCGATCCGCTGCACAAGCTGTTCGAAGCACTCTACGAGCAGCTCGCCGAGGCCATCGACGCCACTGCGGAGCGCATCCGCATGCTCGATGCGGTGTCGCCCGGTGCGATGCGCGAGCTACTCGACCTGGCGCGTCTCAGCGAGGTCCCTGGACGACTCGTCACGGGTCAACAGGCTCTGAACCTGCTGTACGCAGACCACGAGGCGGTGATCCGCACGCTGCGCGACGACATCCGTGCGTGCGAGGAAGAGCATGACGACGTGGGCACCGCGGACCTTCTCACGGGCCTGCTGCGCGCGCACGAGAAGACCGCCTGGATGCTGCGTTCGCACCTCGAGGCCTGAGGGCTCGCGATCGCGAAGGCGATCGCCAACAACATGCTGAGAGCCCGTACGCTCGACTTCTTCACCGGCTCTGAGGGGCGGTCCACTTCCGGCCCGTTTCTACAAAGGCCGGACACCTGGGCGCGTGCTGCGACGAGATGGGCCGGGTGTCGGGCCTCGGGCAGCCAACGGCCGACGGCACACGCCTTGCTCTTGCAGCCCTCGAACGCGAGCCGCGCCGGCGACATGTCGGACGTCTCGCCTTGCGAAACCCGTTTGCAACACAGAGACAACACATGAACACGCTCTCGACCCTGACCTCTCGTCGCCTGGCGACGCTCACTCTGGTGGCGGCTGCCAGTACCGTCGCCTTGCGCGCCCAGGACCACACCGTCAAGTCCGACAAGGAGGCCATCGCGGCGCAGGAACGCGCCCTGCACTACACCGCCACCAGCAAACTGCTCGGCGCCGAGATCCGGATGGCCCCCGGCGCCGAGGAGCGCCAGGAAGCCGCCTCTGAGGGTGAGCAGGCCAAGCGCCCGAAGGCGAAGCTCGACGAGGTGCTGATCGACGGCCACACCGGTGAGCTGCAGTACGCGGTGGTCAGCTTCGGCGGCTTCATCGGCATCGGCGACAAGACGGTGCTGGTGCCGTGCAAGCAGCTGCGCTGGAACCCTTCGATGGAGCGGTTCGAGCTCAACTGGACCGAGGATCAGCTCAAGGCGAAGCCCGAGTTCGACCTCGACGAAGCCTGCAAGAACGGGCTCGACAGCTCGTGCTCGGTCGACGCCCAGGGCAACCGCGGGGTGGCCAAGACCGAAGAGGCGGCGGTGGAGAAGTCGACCAAGGCGGTCGAAGGCACACCGCTGGCCATGTCGGCCACCCGCCTGCGCCGCGCCAGCGAACTCGATGGCTACACCGTCTACGCCAACGCCGACAAGTACGGCGCGGTGGAGGATCTGATCATCGATCGCGACCAGCACAAGGTCGTCCTGGCCGTCGTCTCGCACGGCGGGACGCTGGGCGTGGGTGGAACTTCGCTTCTGGTCCCGTTCAAGGCGCTGCAGCTGTGCACGCTCGAGAAGGAGTCGGTGCTGTGCGTGCCGGGGTGCACCAGCAAGGATCTGGATGGATCCGTGCGTTACGAGAAGCCGAAGAACGGCGTCGTCGATCCGCTCGCGGCGCAGCGCGCCCTCGACACGAAGCTCACCGAGCGCATGAACGAGCACAAGCGAGGCTGAGCTCTGGCGCTCAGCAACCCTCACGTTCACAGACCCTCTGCCTGCCGGGACGGTGCGACGCACGCGCGTGCGAAGCACCGTCCCGGCTTCGTTCGTGCTCGAGCACTCGCGCGCCTTCGTGGCGCGGCGAGCGGGGAAGTGGCGGGGCTTCCCGGCGCGCGGCATGCCCTTTGCGCCCGGGTCTCCTGTCCACAGTCCTTTCACAGGTCCATTTGCATGCGCCGAATCTCAAGCATCGTTCTCCTCGTCGCCGCCGCCGTGATGCTCTTCTACGGGCTCCGCGCTTCCGACTCTCTCGCCTCCTCGATCAAGGAGACCTTCGACGGCACCCCGACCGACCAGAGCATGTGGTTGATCATCGGCGGCGCGGTGCTCGGCGTCGTCGGGCTCGTGGGAGTCCTCGGTGGTCGCTCCGCACCGGTTCGTGCCTGAGCCACGGGCTGTAGATGCGGATCCGTGCCACGTGCGCGAGATTTGTGGAGACGTGCAATTCGCCACGGTGCTGATTTCGCCGTGCCTGAGCAGCACTGGAAGCCCCAGGCAACGAAGCGGCCTGCGGCCCTTCTGGTCGGCGCGTAGCGCCGACTCGCACCTTCGGTGCGGCCGCAGGCTGCGATGGGCTGCAAGTGCTGCGACTCGTCGCGATGCGCGCGAAGTCTGCAGAGCGTGCAATTCGCCACGGTGCTGACTTGGCCACGCCTGAGCAGCACTGGAAGCCCCAGGCAACAAAGCGGCCTGCGGCCCTTCTGGTCGGCGCGTAGGCGCCGACTCGCACCTTCGGTGCGGCCGCAGGCTGCGATGGGTCTCTTTGTACAAAGAAGTGCGAGGAGATTCCTCGTCGACAGCGCCCGCGTGGCGAGTCCAGGGGCGCAGCGGGGAGGACAACGCGCGGCACGACCATTGCTCTGGCTCCGTCCGCCGCCGCGTGGCGGTCCTTTCCAACTCTTCCAACTCTCACACA
This sequence comes from Planctomycetota bacterium, assembly GCA_041398565.1. Taxonomy (GTDB): domain Bacteria; phylum Planctomycetota; class UBA1135; order UBA1135; family UBA2386; genus DATGPD01. The sequence continues at coordinate 1,007,521 of JAWKUN010000003.1, forward strand.
CATACACACACAGCCATGAACAACGACATCATCAAGGGCAAGTGGCAGCAGCTCAAGGGCAAGGTCAAGCAGCAGTGGGGCAAGCTGACCGATGACGACATGCAGCAGATCGAGGGCAATCTCGACATCGCCGCGGGTCGTCTGCAGGAGCGCTACGGCTACACGCGCGAGCACGCCGAGAAGGCCTGGAAGGAGTTCTGCCAAGCCAACTCGGCGGCCGACAAGCGCGCGGAGGAGGTCTGAGCCGTGCGCTACGACCGCATCACCGGCCAGCTCGAGGACCTCAAGCAGCAGATCCGCGATCGTTGGTCGAAGGTAACCGACGCAGACGTCCAGTCGCTGAACGGCGACCTCGGCCGGCTGGTCGGAGTCGTGGCCAAGCGCTACGCCATCCCGGCCAAGAAGGCACGCGCCGACGTCGCCGAGTTCACCGAACAGGTCGGCACGTCGTTCAAGGAGGCGGCGCAGGTCATGGGCGATGCCGCTCTCGACTTGTGGCGCAACGGACGTGAACGCGTCGCCGAGGTCGTGAACAACGGCTCGGACAAGGCAGCCGACCTGTGGTCGGCGGGCAAGCAGCAGGTCGACGACTTCCGTGCGCAGACCGATGCCGCCATCCAGGCGCGTCCGCTGACGTCGGTGGCGATCGCAGCCGGAGTGGGCGCCCTGCTGGCTCTGCTCTTGCGCCGGCGCTCGGCCTGATCGACGTCCCCCTGAATCGCCTTCCTCCCGAACTCCCGTCCCATGGTGGCGCCCCGCTCCACGCCCCTTCCCTCCGGCCGCTCGACGCCGCGCGTGCGCCGTGCGGACCTTCGCATGGCGCTGCAGGGCGCACGCGAGGTGCCGGAGCGGATGGGGCGACTGTTGCGCGCACGCCTGAGACGCTGGCAGATTCGCCTGCGACGGGCCGCGTGGCGCATCGTCGGCTTGGTGGCGATCGCACTCGCCCTCTCGGTCGTGCTCGCCACCGCCGTGGTCATGCTGCTCTACGCACTCGCCAGCGCCCTCGGCCAGCTCCTGTCCGTACCGACATGGGCAGGATGCGGCATTCTGGCCGGCTTGGTCCTGTGCGGGCTGACCGCCACGTTCTTCGTCGGCGCGCGCCGGCTGCGTCGAGCCCTCGGGCAACCCCGCGTTGCGCGCGCGGAGCGTGAGCTCAAGGAGAGCGGGCGCAAGATCATCGCCGGACTGGCCACGTCCTCCGGCTTGTTGGTGTCCGCTCTGGTGGGCTTCTTCGCCGTGGAGCTGACCCGCAGCCGCGCCATGCGCCGGGTCGCCTTTGCCAGTCTGGGCATGGCGCGCACCGTCGGGCGCGCGACGCGCGCCCTCGCGGGCACCGCCGGTCGGGCTCTGTCCTGACTCGGCGCGCGCGCTTCCGCGACTCGATCCGCGGATTCGGAGCGGCCGCATCCCGGTGGCGTCTGACCGCCGTTGCGCGGGTCGTTGCGCGGACGACATGTTCGTTTGTGCAACGTGCACCGACGAGATGGCACCCGCGGCAGTGCGAGGCCGTACCGCGAGGGTCAGGCTGCCCTGTCGGCCGCACAGGAGGCGCTGAAGAACCGCGTCGGGCCCGAACAGTTCATGGCACGCACCTTGCCATCTCTCTGCCGACCAACCTCGGTCACAACGACAACAAACAGGAGTCAACACATGCTGTCTTGGGCACTCGCTTTCCTGATCTTCGCGCTCATCGCTGGCGTCCTGGGCTTCACCGGCCTTGCCGGTACCGCCGCCGGCCTGGCCAAGGTCCTCTTCCTCGTCTTCCTCGTGATCTTCCTCGTGTCGTTGGTCCTCGGCCGACGTGCGACCTCGGCGTGACCGACGCCCTGGTGCGTCTGCAACGAACGGTCACGGAAGGACTGCGGCTCGGAGACGACCGAGCTGCAAGACGCGCGATGCGCTCGTGGGTCTCGGGGAGGAAAGGTCTCGGCCAGCGGCCGAAGGAGGCGATGGTCGGACGACCGAGGCCGTCGGCCATCGCCCCAGCCTTGCAGCGGACGGAGCCAAGCTCCACCGCTGAGCGCTGGAAGGGCGGGCGACAGGCGTCGGCAATCGCGCAATCCGTGCAACGGATCGAGTCACGCTCAGCGTCGAACGCCGAGCTGATGCCTCGGACGCCCACTCTCGCGGATGACGACTGGACACTTCCACGTCGTCATCCGCTCCACTTCATGTCGGATGGTGCGCAGGCGAGCTGTTGCCCAGCCTCGATGTCCGTCAGCGGCACGGTGGCGGACGACGAGCGTCTGGCGGCCTCACGCGCGGTCGCGCTGCGCAGCATCGCGCAGGAGGTTGGCACCGTCCTCCGGCCGGCGCGAACGGTCCGCCTGCCGTCGGATCTCCTCGGCGTTCGAATCGAGGTCGCCTTCTCCGGCGCTGACCGTCTCGGGTTGGGGCTGCGGAGGCCTGGCCGGCGCTTCGCGCACCACGTGCGTCCGGTCGTCTCGCGTCAAGCGAACGTTCACGCCCTGTGGGAAAACCACCTCACGTGCTTCGTCGGGCATCGAGATGTGAGCGCTCAGGAGCGCTCCGAGGACCACACGTTGCACCGAGGAGCGGACCTTGATCGCGCTGTGCTTGGTGCCGTTCACCCAGAAGTAGACGCGCAGCCGCACCGCTGCGGCGGCCAGCTCGTCGACGAGGACCAAGGGTTCGGGCTCGGCGAGCACTGCGTCCTGCGCGCGCACGACGTCGAGGATCAGTCGCTGCACGTCGGCGTGGGCGACGTCGTAGCCGACGCCGACGACGAAGTCCTGACGGACGTTGGGGTTGGCCGTGTAGTTGACGATGTCGCTCTTGTAGATCGTGCTGTTGGGGATCTGCACGTGGTTGCCGTCGGGGGTCATCAGCAGGGTACCGCGCAGGTTGACGTGCTGGACGAAACCCTGGTGTCCGCCGACCTCGATGACGTCGCCGATTCGGAACGGTCGTTGCACGGAGATGAGGATGCTGGCCAGAAAGTTCTCGGCGATGTCGCGGAACGCGATGCCGACGATGAGGCCCAGCAAGCCGGTGCCGCCCACCATGGTGACCGCCAGCTGCGTGAGCCCGCACACGCGCAAGGCGATGTAGACGCCACCCAGGAGCACGGGCAGCGCGATCGTGTTGGCCGCCATCTGGCTGAGCAACGGGTTGCGCAGGCGGCGCTCGGCGGCGCTGCGTGCAAGCTGCCGCGTCTTGCCAGCCACGTATACGGTGAGGGCTACGATCAGCGCGGCCAGCAGCAAGAGAGGCGCCATGTGCACGGCGCCGCGCGCCAGGGCGCGCAGTTCGCGCAGCGCCGGTGCCACGTCGAGCACGGGCTTGCCGTCGACCTCCTGTCGGTTGATGACGGCCACGACGTCGATGGTCTTGCGCGCCAGCTCGGTCGCCCAGGCGCGGTGCGCCTCGTCGTCGACGACGCCAGTCAGCGTCACGACGCCGTCGCGGACCTGCACGCTCGGGTCGCGGAACCAACCGGTTGCGGCGAGAATGTCGCGCAGGCGGCGCTCGATTGCAGTGTCGTCGTGGGTCGGCGCGACCTGCACGGAGACCGGCGCCGCCGTCGCGGAAGGCGGCGCGGGCTCGATGGATTCGGACTGCGCCACGCCGCTTGCCACCATCAGGGCGAAGGCCATGAGTCGCGTCGGCGCCGAGGGTCCGGCGCGGAGTCGGCGTCGGGCGAGGGGCCGACCCACAGGTCCAGCCCAGGGCTCGGGCGGGTCGCCTGCCTGGCGCGTCGGTCTGGGGCTTTGCGGCGGTCTTTGTCTTTGCGAATCGGGCGAGGTCGGCATGCGTCGCGCTGGGCAACTCACGTACCGGCATCCGCGGCTACGTTGCCGCGCACTGCCTTCAGGCTCCCCGGCGGGCCACACAAGGGTCGCCGAGGCGCGCCGCTTCGACCGCCCTTGCGTGCGCGCTCGGTCCGGTTAGCCTTCCACCCCCCGGCGAACCAGCACCGCACTGGTCCGTCCGTGTCGCACACGTTCCCCTCATGAGCGACCACGCCTCTCGGCACGCGACGGACGTCGCGAGCGTTCGTGTACCTCTCGAACGCGACGTCTTCCTGCGCACGCTGCTCCGCCACCTCGCCGGCACACTGCAGGACGTGGTGGGGGTCGACGACGCCTCCGGCTTCGTGAGTGTCGTCGGCCAGAGGATGGGCGAGGAGATCGACGGCATGTACCGCGCTTCCTTGGGGCGCGAGCGCCTGACCGCGCAGCAGGTGGCCGAGGTCTTGGTCGACCTCAAGCGCCGGATCGAGGGCGACTTCTACATCATCGAGCAGACCGCCGAGCGCATCGTGCTCGGCAACCGTGCTTGCCCTTTCGGTGACAAGGTGGTCGGCCGTCCTTCGCTGTGCATGATGACGTCGAACGTCTTCGGTGTGATCGTCAGCGAGAACCTCGGCTATGCACGGGTGCACATCGAGGAAGCGATCGCCGACGGTGCGTCCGGCTGCCGCGTGGTGGTGCATCTGCAGCCGCGTGACGACACGCACGGGCGGGAGTACTTCCGGCCGTAGCCGCACCTCCATGCCCGGGACCTTTCTCGAACTCGCGGCCTGCTTGCCGGAGGCCATGCTGGCTCTGTCAGCTCAGGGAACCATCGTGGCGGCGAACGCGGCGGCGGTGCGCCTGCTCGGTGTCGCCGGCAGCGGAGCCCTGCATGGGCGCGCGCTGCACGAGTTCGTCGCCGATTCGGAAGCCGAGGTGCACGACTACCTGCGACGCTGCGCCCGTTCGCGCGACCTGTCGCCGAACGTGTTGCGTGTGCGTGGGCCGGGCGACGCCGCCACCGCCTACCGTGCCGAGGGCGCCGTTCTGCGTCCCGCTACCCCTGCGCAGGGCACGCTCTTGCTGCTGCGGCTCCTGCCACGCCGGGCGTCGGCGGCGGAGTTCGTGGCCCTCAACCAGCGTGTCGACCGCCTCACCGAGGAGGTGCGCCGTCGTCAGCGCGCCGAGCTGGCGCTGCGCCGCGAGGAAGCGCGCCTGCGGGTGACGCTCGCGAGCATCGGCGACGGCGTCATCACGACCGACCGCGAAGCGAGAGTGACGTTCCTGAACGGTATCGCCGAGAGCCTCACGGGCTGGGATCTGTCCGGTGCGCGCGGCCGCCCCATCGACGAGGTGTTCGACATCGTGCAGGAGGGCGACGGCGCGCCGATCGCCAACCCGGTGCACGAGGCCCTGCGCTTCGGTCGGATCGTCAATCTGGCGAACCACGCGGTCTTGCGCGGACGCACCGGGGGCACGCGCCCGATCGCCGACAGTGCGGCGCCGATTCGGGACGAGGGCTCCGAGATCCTCGGCGCGGTCCTCGTGTTCCGCGACGTCTCGGCGACTCGGCAGGCGCGACGCAGCCTGCGTCACTCCGAGGAGCGCTACCGCGCCCTCGCCACTTCTGCCGCCGAGATCGTGTGGGTGACCGACGCCGACGGTCGCGTGGTCGAGGACTCGCCGAGCTGGCGCGAGTTCACCGGACAGACGCTCGCAGCCTTCCGAGGCGACGGCTGGCTCGATGCCGTTCATCCCGAGGATCGACCGCGGGTGGCGGAGGCGTGGGCGGACGCCCTGGCACACACGCGGCTGTACGTGGTCGAGTACCGGCTGCGTACCGCCGGCGGCAGCTATCGGTGGGCGGCGGTGCGCGGCACGCCGGTGCTCGATGCCGATGGCAGGGTGCGCGAGTGGGTGGGCATGTGCGTCGACGTGCACGAGCGCCGCGAGGCGGCGCTGCAGATCGCCGAGGCCGGCCAGCTCACGGCCATGCGCGCGGCGGTGAGCGCGGCGTTGGCCAACACCGACGTCCTCGAGGCTGGTATGCGGGCACTCGTCGGCGAACTCGTGCAGCACCTCGGCATCGAGATGGCGCTGGCTTGGGTGAACGCTGCCGGCGGCGAAGAAGACGGCGAGCGCCGGCCCGATGGCCTCGACTTCCACGCCGGCTTCGGCGACGGCGCGGCGACCGACCAGGCGCGGGCACTGGCACGTTCGCTGGCTCTGGGGCGCGAGCCCGAGGTCGCCGTGGCCGACGATGCTGCGCCGGCGCGCCACGGCGTCGCGCTGGCCGTTCGAGGTCGGCGGGTCGGCAGTGTGGTCGTCGACAGCACGCCGGCGCTGTCGCTGGCTGCGCGCCTCGAGCTGGATGCCATCGCCGACACGGTGGCGGCCTTCATCGACCGCTGCCACACGCGATCGCGCCTCCTCGACAGCGAGGCTCGCTTTCGTACCCTCGCCGACAACATCGCGCAGTTCGCGTGGATGGCGGACCCGACGGGCTGGATCTTCTGGTACAACCGCCGCTGGTTCGACTACACGGGGACGACGCTCGAGGAGATGCAGGGCTGGGGCTGGCGCAAGGTGCACCATCCCGAGCACGTCGACCGCGTCGTCGCGCGGATCCAGCAGGCCTGGGACACCGGCGAGCCGTGGGAGGACACCTTTCCGCTGCGCGGACGTGACGGTAGCTACCGTTGGTTCCTGTCACGCGCGATCCCGATCCGCGACGACACCGGCTGCGTGCTGCGCTGGTTCGGCACCAACACCGACGTGACGGCGCAGCGCGAAGCCGAGGAGGCGCTGCGCCGGGCCGATCGCCGCAAGGACGAGTTCCTGGCGACCCTGGCCCACGAGCTGCGCAACCCGCTGGCACCCATGCGCACGTCGCTGGAGATCGCCAAGCGGGTCGACGGCGACCCTGCCACCCTGGGGCGCCTGTGCGAACGGATGGACCATCAGGTCGCTCACCTCGAGCGGTTGGTGGACGACCTGCTGGACATGTCGCGTATCACGCACGACCGCCTGACCCTGCGGCGCGAGCTCGTGGACCTGCGCGAGCTGCTGGCGCACCTCCACGACCAGGTGCGCGCGTCGGTGGTCGAGGAGCACCCCGATCTGCAGCTCGGCCTGCAGCTGCCGGCCGCGCCGGTGATGGTCGAGGGTGATCCGGTGCGCCTACGCCAGGTGATCCACAACCTACTCAACAATGCGGTGAAGTCGGTGGGGACACAGGGACACGTCGATCTCGCGCTGCACGTCGACGCCGAGACGGCGGTCGTCACGGTGCGCGACGACGGCGTCGGCCTGCCCGGGGACATGCTCGAGCGCATCTTCGACATGTTCACCCAGGTCGACCGGCCGGGGGCCAAGGCCGAGGGCGGCCTCGGCATCGGCCTGTCGTTGGTGCGACGCCTGGTGGCCCTGCACGGCGGCAACGTGCTCGCTCGCAGTGCAGGCGAGGGCTGCGGCAGCGAGTTCGAGGTGCGCCTGCCGTGCGCTCGCTTCGCTTCCGCGGAGCAGCAGGCCCCCGGCGTGCCGCCGGCGCCGGCCGGAGCGCATCTGCGCATCCTGGTGGTCGACGACAACGTCGACGCCGCCGATACCCTCGTGCTGTTCCTGCGCCTGGCCGGCCACACCGCGGTGGCCGTGTACGACGGCGGGACGGCGCTGGTCACGGCGGAGACCCTGCGGCCGGAGGTCGTCCTTCTCGATCTGGGGCTGCCTCGACTCGATGGCTATCAGGTGTGCCGCGAGCTACGTGGACGTCCTTTCGGACGCGACGTCTTCGTCATCGCGGTCACCGGGTGGGGGCAGGAGCAGGATCGCGCCCGCACCGCAGCTGCCGGGTTCGACGCGCATCTCCTGAAGCCGGTCGATTGCCAAGCGTTGCTGCAGGTGCTGGCTGACACGCGCGGCTGAGAGGCCTAGCGCGGCCGGCGGCCGCAACCCAAAGGGTTGATGTCGGCGCAGCGCCGACCAGAGGGGGCCGCCGGCGCTGTTGTAGCTTGGAGCTTCCAGGGCTGCTCGGGCGTGGCCTGGTCAGCTCTGTGGCAACGGAACAACACGGCCGAATTCGTGCCCGCCGCGACGATTCGCAGCCCTTGCAGCTCAGAATCCCGATTGGCGGCCGCCTACGCGGCCGCGCAGAGCCTTCGAGAGGATTCTCTCTCACTCTCTGAGGCCTTGGGGTCGATACGGCGCCGGTGTCTCGGCGTCCGACTTCGGCAGGGCAAGGCGGTCGCGTGTGCGGCGCGGACCGAAGGCTCACGCGGCGTTACGACGACGACGGCCGTGCGCCGGGGACCTGCCGGTCTTCGCCTCGGTGGCGCCGCAGGCGTCAGTGATCCAGCGGGTAGTCAGTGGCGCTGTCTCACTTGCGCAGCTGCAACGACGCTTCGGCAAACGCGACGCCGATCCGTGCCATCGTCTTGGCGCAGCCCAGGTAGTGGTAGCCGCCGTTGGAGACACCGCGCGCCAGAGCCGCCTCTTCCTCTGGCGTGATCGTCTGGGCGCGGAACGTGGCGACGCGCTGACGCAGCTCCTCCGCGGACGGTGCCTCGGTCTCTCCGGCGCCGGTCCCGTCGCGGCGCGGAGCGCGAAGCGAGCGCTCGAACTGTCTGACCTTCTCGACCTTGTCGACGATGGCGGCGAGTTCGCTGGCCCAATACGGCGCCGTCGGTACCGCGACGACATTGCCGCGGAACTCGGGGAGGTCGGCCGGCGCGGCCATCGCTGCCTGGAAGTTGCGGTGCACGGCGCGCGTGCGGTCGTCTGCTGCGACCGGGCCGCCGACGCCCATCACGCCGATGACGAACGGCAGGTCGGGTGTCTCGAGGTCCTTGCGCACGTCGCGGATGAAGTGCGCGAGGCACTCGCTGTAGGCCGCGTATCCACCGGGCTCGTCGCGTTTGGGGTAGACGCCGCGGTCGACCATGTCGTTCCAGCCCTGGAACCACACGAAGCCGGCAAGCTCGCAGCCCGCGTCGGGGTCGTACTCGGGGCAGACCCGGGCCGGGTCGGCCAGGACCCGCCGCACGTGCGCGATCATCTCGCGGTAGTAGTGGCCCGTGGCCGCGGTCTTGTCACTGCGGATCGCGTCGACGTCCTTGCCCTGCTTGCGCAGGTTCTCGATCTGCGCCGGGTCGAACACGAACGGTCCTGCCGACGGCGAGCGGAAGTCGGTGTGCAAGGACTTGCCGCCCCACGACGTCTTGATGAGCAGCACCGGGCCAGGATGGGCCTTCGCGATCGTGAGGCCGAACGTGAACTCCGGTCCGATCTTGTCGCCGGGTACGGCGGGATCCTTGCGCGCGCCGAAGCCCGCGGTCAGCCTGCCGTGTCCCTCGCCGCTGCCGGCGCCGTTTGCCGCGTGCGTCAGGTCGGAGATCCACACGTGCTCGCACACGCGCGGCTTGCCGTCGGCCCCGCGCATCTGCGCCAGGAGGGGCGCGGTCGCCGGGTCGTCGGCCAAATAGTCGAAGGTGGCGATCTTGGCGTGGCCCTGCATGTTCGACTGCCCGGCCAGGATGTAGACGGCGAGCGGTGGCTTGGTGGCGGCCGCATCCGTCGTCGGCAGTCTCGGTCTCTCGGTCGCGCCAGCGTCGGCCGGCGTGCGGTCCGCGCCGTCGATGCTCCGATCGTGGCCTGCAGGCACGGAGTCGGGGGCGAGGCGGGCCTGCCCATGTGTCTGGGCGCCCGCTACGGCGAGCGCGACGGCGCAGGCGAGGGTGAGCAAGGGTCGCTCGAGACGAAGCATGTCGTTCACTCCAGACGTTCTCGTTGCCCCGACGCGGCGAGCCCTCGCTCGCGTGCGTCCGGGGAGGATCGGGGTGCGTGGCCTCCGCCGAACCGGACTGTCGGATCGACTCCACCGGAGCCGTGGAGCCTCGAGCGTAGCGCATTTCGGCGGCACGCAGCCGCGCCCCTTCGGACTCGTCGCAGCTGCGCGCCGACCAGACGGCCACGAGCTGCTTTGCTGCCGGAGCTTCGCCTGCTGCTCGGGCCTGGCAGGTCACGCGCGGCGCCAGGATCGCAGCACTTGCGGCCGGCGTTCAGCGGCGGAGCCTGGCTGCCTGGCGCCGGCCGCATGGGAGGGGCCACCGCCCGCGCGCCGGCCCGCCGCCATGTGCGTCACTTCTCTTCGATCTTGGTCACGATCATCGTGTCGCCGGACTTCTCCAGCGTCACTCGAACGGTCTTGCCGTTCAGCTGCTCGACGTTGGCGGTGTCGGCGACGACCAGTGGGATGGAGTTGCCGTCGCTGTCGAGGGTGACCGTGTGCGTCGTGGCGTCGACGCCGGTGATCGTGCCCTCGAGCTCGCTGACCGTGGCGCTGACTTCCTTGGCCTTGCCCTTGATCTTGTCGACGACGCCTTGCGACATCGACTTCAGCTTGGAGCCGGCCTGGGCCATGTCTGCCTTCACCTTGTCGGCGTTCCAGGTGAGGACGAGACCCTTCTTGCCGCCGGCTTCGGCAGTGGAGACGCCGAACCAGCCGCGGTAGTAGCCGAGGCCGACGGTGCCGACGAGGATGATGAGGAGGACGAAGAACAGGCGCTTCATGGGACGGTTTGGGTTTCGGGACTCTCGAGCCGAGTGTTCATAAGGGGCCGTAGCGCTCTTGGCGAGTCGCTGCTGGGCGAATCGGGCCGGCGTGGCCGGATCCGCCGATGACGGCGCCACAAATCGCTCCCGCGACGTCGCGAGGGCCGGATGCGGGCGAGATCGCCGCCATCGCCGGAGCAGGGTGCCATGCCACCGCTACATTGGCGGAACGTGCCCGCCGCTTCCCTCACCAGGCGCTTCCTCCTGACGCTGCTGCTGTCCGCCGCGATTCCGCTGGTGGCGTTCGGGTGGTTCGCACTGGTCGGCATGCGCGAGCGCATGGAGCAGAGGATCGGCGACGTGTACCTGCCGCAGCTGGCGAGCGATGCCGCCAACGCCCTGGTCGCGCGCATCGACCAGGCGCGCAAGGGCTTGGCGCTCTTGGTCGCGCCCGCGGCGAGTGCTCTCGCCGATCCGGCGCGCCTGCGCGACTTCGACGAGCAGATCCGGCTGCAGCCCGGGGTCAACGACGACTTCGACCTGATCTTGCTGCTGGCCGAGGACGGCCGCGTGCGGCACGCGCACTACAACCCGCGCTTCGATCCCACCACGCGCGGGGCCCGTGAAGCGCTGCGACCCGACGCCGTCGACAGCGAGTGGTTTCGGGCGTTGATGACCAGCGATGCCGAGATCTGGCTCGACCGGCATCTGTCGCCGTTCCTGCACCGGACCACCGAGCGGACGTCGCGCGACCCGGCGGAGTACCACGTCGGACTGGCGCTCCGGGTCAGCGGTGCCGCCGCGGGAGCGCTCTACGCGCTGGTGCGCTGGGAACGCGTGCAGGAGGTCGTCGACAGCACCGCCGCCTTCCTGCGCGATCCCGAGCGCGGCGGCCTGCCGTCGGCTGCGTGCTTCGTCAGCGATCCGAGCGGCACCGCCCTCGCGCACACCGACCGCGGGCGCTACGGCGAGTCGCTGGTGCCGCCCGAGGCACGTGCGCGCGTGTTCGGTGCGCGGCGCAGTCCGGTGGCGTTCGTCGACGGCAAGGGCGAGCCGCGGCGCGGTGGGATCACCCGCGTCGACGGCCTGCCCTCGTCGTTGCGCTGGTGGTTGGGCGTACACGCGCTCGAGGCGGAGTTGTTCGCTTCGAGTCGCGAGTTCGCGCGCCTGCTGACCACCGCCATCGGCGGGCTGGTCGCCATCCTCGCGGTGTGGTCGTTGATCGCGTCGCGCGCGGTCCTGCGGCCGGTGCGCGAGCTGGCGCAGGCGACGCGGCGCCTGGCGGCGGGCGACCTGGGGGCGCGCGTGGTGCACGCCGGCCCCGCCGAGCTCGGTCAGTTGTCGCGCGACTTCAACCAGATGGCGGTCGATCTCGAGCGCAGCCGCGAGCAGTTGCGGCAGGCGGAGCGGCAGGCGGCGTGGGCCGAGATGGCGCGCCAGGTCGCGCACGAGATCAAGAACCCGCTGACGCCGATGCGCATGAGCGCGCAGCTCTTGCAGCGAGCCCGTCGCGACGCGGACTCGCGTGTGCTCGAGCTCAGCGATCGCCTGGCCAAGACGGTCCTGGACCAGACCGACAACCTGGCGCGCATCGCCGCCGACTTCCGGCAGTTCGCCGGGCCGGCGCGCCGGCAGCGCGAGCGGGTGCCCGTCGATGCCTTGTTGGCCGACCTCGCGGCGTTCTTTGCCGACCTGGCGCAGGTGCGCGGGGTCGATCTGCGGGTCGGTGCTGCGCCACCCGGGGTCGCCATCGACGGCGATCGACAGGAACTCGGACGGGTGCTGGTGAACCTGGTGCAGAACGCCATCGAGGTGGGCGGCCGCTGTGTGGAGGTCGCCGCCAGCCTGCGCGAGGGCGACGTCGTCCTTACCGTGGGCGACGATGGACCTGGCGTCCCGGCCGAGGCTCGCGGTCGCTTGTTCGAGCCCTACTTCACCACCAAGACGTCCGGCACCGGGCTGGGGCTGGCGATCTGCAAGCGGATCGTGGAGGCGCACGGCGGCGACGTCGGCCTGCAGACATCGCGACCCGGCGCCACGGTCTTCGTCGTCCGGTTGCCGGCGCACCGCGTCGAGGGCCCGTAGGCGTCGTCGGGGGCAATGGGGCAGACGGAGGAAGGGCTCGGCTGCCTCCGAGCTGCCACTGCCGACGAAGAACTCCGTGCCGCACGGCGAGTCTCCCGCCTGCGCTACACTCGTACCCTCGCGGCGACCGGGCGCGGACCCCGTGCACCTGGCGATCGCTGTCCCGCCAGCAATCGCTGTCCCTGCACGGGGACTGCCCGCCAACTGCGCACTTCTCCTGCTGCTCGCTCCGCCGATGACCCCGAAGAAGACGCTCGCTGTTCTCGCTGCTCTCTTGCTGGCGGCGCTGGTCGCGGTGCTCCTGCTGCTGCGCGAACCTCCCGCGACCGAGACGCCGGGACTCCGAACGTCCGCGGCCGACGACGCGGGCGCATCGTCCCTGCACGCCGACGCGACGGCAGATCTGCGTGCCGAGAGCGGAGCGGCCGACGACGCGGGCCGCCAGCAGGTGCGCGGTCTCGGCGCCGGGCGTGCCACGGTGCGCGGGCGCGTGCTCGAAGGGTGGACCCTGCGGCCGCTCGCCGGAGTCGAGGTGGTCGCCGTCACGACCCTGCCTAACTTCGAGCGGCTCGAGTCGCGCTTCCGCGGGGCGATGATGGGGCTGTGGCGGCACGATCCTTCGCCGCCACGGGTGCTCGGCACCACGTGGAGCGGGCCGGACGGCAGCTTCGAACTTGCCGGTCTGCCGGCCGGGCGCGTGTTCCTCGACGGGCGCGCCGAGCGCTACTTCGTGCGCACTCCCGCCAGCCTGCGCTTGGCCAGCACCGAGACCGAGGAAGGCGTCGAGTTGCTCTGCTTCCCCGGTGGTCGCGTGCGCGGGCGCGTGCTCGGTCCGGAGGGGACGCCGGTGGCAGGCGCGCTGGTGAGTCTGCGGCCGGGGCCCAACGCGTTCCTCGGCCAGATCACCCATCGCAACTACCGCTGGTTGGAGGCCAACGCCGACGCCGAGGGCTACTACGACCTGCGCGGTGTGCCCGAGGGCCACGGCTACTCCGTGTCGGCCATCGCGCCGGAGATGGCGATGGTGGAAGAGCACGGCGTGTCCGTGCGCGTCGGCGAGGTGACGACGGTCGACCTGCAGGGTCTGGCCGGCGCCACCCTGCTCGGCCGTGTCGTCGACCTCGCCGGTGGAGCGGTGGCCGAGGCTGACGTCGCCATGGTCTACGTCGACATCAGCCGGGTGCTGTTCAGCGGTGACGGCCGCAGCGAGCCCCTCCGCACCGATGCCGACGGCCACTTCGTCATACCGCACGTGGCCCCGGGCCTGGTCGCGGTGATGGCGGCCAAGGACGGGCTGGCGCCGTCGCACATCGAGCAGCTGCAGGTTGTCGACGGCGGCACCTACAGCGACCTGACCCTCGAGCTGGGGGAAGGCGACACGCTGACCGGACTCGTCGTGGACGAGGCCGAGCGACCGGTCGCCGACGTGCTCGTCGAAGTCGTGCCGATGGAGCGGGCGCAGGACCCGGACGTGGTGAAGATGGTGCTTCGCCTGCGCGAGGTCACGACGCGCTCGGGCGCCGATGGCCGCTTCGCCTTGCGCGGGATCACGGGCGAGCGCCTCTTCGTGCAGGCGAGCAAGCCGGGTTTCGTCACCCGCGCGCGGTTCGGCGTCCGGGTGGGCGAGGAGCTGCGTCTGGTGCTCGAACGCGGCGCCACCGTGCGCGGCAAGGTGGCGGCGGCGGACGGTGCGCCGATCACGCGCTTCCGGGTCGAGACCCGCTCGCGCGAGGTCCGCGACGGTCAGCCCGACGATCGTTCCGAGCAGGAGCAGGTGCGCCGCTCGATGGAGAGCTACGCCATGGGGCGGCGCCCGCGCGAAGCGGGCATGCGTCTGGCGGAGGGGCGCAAGATGAGCCAGAGGCGTCCCGGCGACGAGTGGCAGGAGATCCAGAGCACTGACGGCCGCTTCGAGCTGGCGGGTCTGCCGCCGGGCGAGATCCGCGTGCGCGTGCGCGCGGACGGCTGGCTCGATCCCGCGGCGCGCGAAGTGACCCTGGCGTCGGGCGAGGTCAGCGAGGAGCTGACCTTCGAGCTGTCGCTCGGGCGCAGCGTCCGCGGCGTGGTCGTCGACACGGCGACCGGCCATCCGGTGCCGGAGGCGCAGGTCACCGCCTACAAGCAGGACGAGCAGCGCCGCCGCGGCTTCGGGCCGATCCGCTTCGCTGGCGACGTCGAGGACTTCGACTTCCTCGGTCTCTCCAGCATGCGCGGCCGCTCGGTGATGACCGACGGCCAGGGGCACTTCGTGGCCACCGGTTTGACCGTCGGCAAGTACCGGTTCACCGCGCGCCATCCCGACCGTGCCAAGGCTTCGGCGACCGACGTCGAGATCGTCGACGGGCAGGATGCGCCCGAGGTGCGCATCGAGCTGACGGCGGGCGGTGTGATCGAGGGGCTGGTGACCGGACGCGCCGGGCGGCCGGTGGCCAACGCCTTGATGGTGGCGGCGACGATCTCGAGCGGCGCGCTCAAGAGTTCGACCACGGCCCCCGACGGCACCTACCGCATCGAGGGCCTGCCGGCGGGGCGCTACTTCGTGTTCAAGTCGCGGCTCGAAGAGAACGCCACCAACCTCCTCTACGACCTGCTGGGCAACATGCGCCTGCAGACGGTGACGGTGAAGGAGGGCGAGACGGTGCGCAAGGACATCCAGGACGAGACCGAGAACAGCGTGCGCGTGTTCGGCACCGTCCGCGACGGCATGCAGCCGGTCGGGCGCGCCATGGTCACGGCGCTGGGCCAGGACAGCGACGGCATCTTCGGCGTCGGTGTGCGCGCCAAGCCGACCGACGAGAAGGGCGAGTACGAACTGATCGGCCTGAAGCCGGGCAGCTACTTCTTCCAGGTGGTGCGCTTCATGCAGCGCCCGGAGCAGGCCAACCTGTCGGTCGACATCCCCGAGGGTGTCGCCGAGTACCGCGTCGACCTGTCGTTGCCGCAGAGTTCGATCGAGGGACGCGTGGTCGACGGTGCCGGCCAGCCAGTGGTCGGCGTGCAGGTGGCTGCGGGCGTCGAGAGTGGCGGCGGCGCCGGTCCGCAGGGCTTGCTGGGTCTGATCCTGCGCAACGGAGTGAGCCGCGCGACCACCGACGGCGAAGGTCGCTTCGAGCTGACCCGCCTGCCGGAGGGGAGCTATCGCCTGACTGCGGGCGGCGGTCGCGGCGGCCGGCGCGAGAACCGGAAGTACGGCGAGGCCCAGGCCGGTCCCTTCGTGGTCGATGGGCGTGCGCCGGTGGACAGCGTGCTCATCACCCTGCCGTTCGCTGGCAAGGTGCGGGGAAGCGTGCGCGACGGCAACGGTGCACCGGTCGTTGGCGCCGAGATCAACTACGTGCGGGAGGGCGCACGCAAGACACGTGACGACGACCTGGCCGATCTCTTCGGTGCGCAGCGCCGCCCGGTGCGCACCGACGCCGCGGGGGCCTTCGCGGTCGAGGGCCTGACGCCCGGCAACTACACGTTCACGGCCGACCGCGACGACAAGACGTCGGCGGCGGTGCAAACCGCGGTCGCCGAGAATGCCGAAGCGTCGGTGGACTTGACCCTCATCCGTGGCGCGACCCTGCGCATCCGCGTGCGCGACATCGACGGCACGCTGCTGCGGCCGGGCGACGTGCAGATCCTGGACGGCAACGGCCAGCCGGTCACCAGGCGCATGTCGGCGTTCGCCGTGTTTCGCCGCTTCATGGGCAACCAGGACAAGAAGGACGACTCCGGATGGCGCGAGTTCGGCAACGTGCTTCCGGACACCTACACCGTGGTGGTGAGCGAGGCCGGGAAGGCGGACAAGCGTTACACACGCACGATCCGCGACGGCGAAGTGGTCGAGTGGGACGTCGACATGACGGCGACCATCAAGGCCGAAGACAAATAGCGTGAAGAAGGGGCGAGGCCGAGTTTTCGCCCGGTCGCGTGCGCCGCGCGCGGTGGCGGCGGCAGGTCTGTCGGCGGCGCCGTCAGCGCACGGTTGCCATCGCTGCGTCCAGGTGCTTTCCTGACCGACTTCGCTCTGCCCATCCGGGGCCCTGGTGGCTCGTCGGGTGGGCACGGTCCGCGCCTCGAACGAGTCCCTCGCATGTCGCAGCAAACCACGACCCACCTCGACGATCTGCAGCAACGCCTCAAGGGTGAGGCGCCGGTGCTGGCCGACGTGGTCGAGCGCTTTCGCGAGCTGGATCGGGTGGCGCACGCCATGCAGTACCTGGCGCCCAACGAGAGCTTCGCCGGCAAGATCTCGTGGTGGCCGCTGGTGTCGGTGCTCGGCACCTTCTCGGCCGGCAAGTCGAGCTTCATCAACGACTATCTCGGGCTCGGCGTGCAGCGCACCGGCAACCAGGCGGTCGACGATCGCTTCACCGTGCTCACCTACAGCGCCGACCCCGATGTGCGTGTCCTGCCCGGTTCCGCCCTCGACTCGGATCCACGCCTCCCCTTCTACCGCATCAGCGAGGCGATCGAGCGGAGCGTGCCGGGAGAGGGGCGGCGGATCGACACCTACCTGCAGGTGAAGGCGTGCAACAGTCCGCGCCTGCGCGGCAAGATCCTGATCGACTCGCCGGGCTTCGACGCCGACGCCCAGCGCACGTCGATCTTGCGCATCGTCGACCACATCGTCGACTTGTCGGACCTGGTGCTGATCATGTTCGACGCGCGCCATCCCGAGCCTGGCGCCATGCGCGACACGCTGCAACACTTGGTCGGACGTACGGTCGCGCGCGCCGATGCCGACAAGTTCCTCTACGTCCTCAATCAGATCGATACCGCCGCGCGCCAAGACAACCTGGAGGAGGTCGTGGCCGCGTGGCAGCGGGCGCTGGCGCAGCACGGCCTGACCGCCGGGCAGTATTTCTACACCTTCGTGCCGGAGCTGGCGGTCGACATGCCCGAGGCGCTGCGCGGGCGCTACGCGGCGAACAACAAGGTGGCGCGCGAGGCGATCATCACCCGGATCGACCAGATCCACGTGAGCCGCGCCTACCGCATCGTCAAGCTCCTGGACCAGTCGGCGCGGCAGCTGCTCGAGGGCGCTGTGCCGGAGCTGCGGTCGGCGCTGGGGCTCTGGCGGCGGCGCGTCCTGTGGATCGACCTCGGCCTCCTGGTGGTGGTCGGTGGCGGGTTGCTGGCGGCCAGCGTGGGTCTCGGATACTGGAACGGTCTGCACTTCCAACCGCCGTGGCGGGCGACGCTCGAGGCCAAGCCCTGGCTGCTGTGGACCGTTGTGGCGTCGGCCGTCGTGCTGGTGCTGTTGGTGCACCACCTGGTGCGGTCCGCGGTGGCGCGCGCCCTCGCCGCCAAGCTACGCCGTGGCCACGAAGCGCAGGGCTCGGGCGACCTCGCCAGAGCCTTTCTCGCCAGCACCCGCCCCCTGCGCCCGCTGTGGTCGGACCGGCCGGTGGGGTGGGGGCGACGGGCCGAACGGCGGGTGGCCGCGGCGGGCGCCGCGACGCCGGGCTTCGTGCAGCAGCTCAACGACCTGTTCGCGCGGCCCGACGCCGCCCCTCGGTTGGCCCACCCGACGCAGTCGCCGAGCTGACCTGGCTTGCGCGCCGGACGCGCGCGGCGAAGATGCCGCTCCGCCGACCGCGGCCGCTTCGGCTGCTCGGCCACCGAACGACTCAGGAATCGAGAGCAGTCCCATGCGCTGGCAAGGTGAGCGAGAGAGCGAGAACGTCGAAGACCGCCGCGGCCGCGGCAGCGTGCCGATGAAGGCCGGCGCCATGGGTGGCGGGGCGTTGATCCTGGTGATCATCGCCATGCTGTTCGGCCTCGACCCGAGCAAGCTGTTGAGCGGGCTGGGTGGCGGTGGCACGCCGGCGGCCGCGGCCGGCGAGGAGCGGCAGCTGACGCCACAGGAAATCGAGCTCAAGAAGTTCGTCGCTGTGGTCCTGGGCAGCACCGAGGACGTGTGGAACAAGGTCCTGAACGCGCGGGGGTCGAGCTACCGGGAGCCGACGCTGACCTTGTTCTCGGGCGCGGTCGCCACGGCGTGCGGCACCCAGAGTTCGCAGGTCGGACCCTTCTACTGCCCCGGCGACCAGCACGTGTATCTGGACACCGACTTCTTCATCACCATGAAGAACCGGCTCGGAGCGCCGGGTGACTTCGCCCAGGCCTACGTGATCGCGCACGAAGTCGGCCACCACGTGCAGAACTTGCTGGGCTACTCGGAGAAGGTGCACGCCCTGCACGGGCGCGTCTCCCAGGAGGAGTACAACCGCGCGTCGGTGCGGCTCGAGCTGCAGGCGGACTTCTTGGCCGGCGTGTGGGCGCACCACGCGCAGAAGCTGCGCAACATCCTGGAGGCGGGCGATATCGAGGAGGCGATGGGTGCCGCCGCCGCCGTCGGCGACGACAAGCTGCAGCGCGAGGCGACGGGCACCGTGCGGCCGGAGACCTTCACCCACGGCACCTCGAAGCAGCGCATGCAGGCCTTCGACCTCGGGCTGCGCACCGGCGACATCCAGCGCGCCGCCGAGTTCTTCCAGTAAGGCACATGGTGGAGTCAGGCTCCACCATGTGGGTTACTGCAGCTGCATGTCGAGCGCGTTGCTGGCGCGCAGGCCCTGGTCGAGCAGGAACCACTGCGCGTAGAGGTGGCCGCCGCGCAGGGTCGGGACGAGCGGGACGCCGAGCGGGAAGCGGGCGCAGCCGGTCGCATCGGTGGCGAGAACCACGCTGACGGCGAGGTCGTGGAACAGGAAGCAGGTCGGCGCACCCACGAGTCCCAGTTCCAGGGGCAGAGGAAGGCCGAGCGCGGTGTCCCGATTGGCACCGAGGGTGAACACTGCGGGCGCGGTCGCCGCGCCGCCGGACAGGGTGACCTCGAACGTCGCGCCGAGGCAGGGGAAGCCGCTCGAGCCGATCTGACTGCGGCCACCGTTGCTGTTGGCGCAGGCGCCGCCGAACGGGGTCGGCAGGCGCGCCGCCTCCACCTGTCCACGGATCTCGCCACCGGGATTGGCCGCGGTGTGCACGTTCACGTACCAGAGTCCGCTGCGCGCGTCGGTCAGCGCCGCCGCGGTCTGCGCGCTCGAGGTGCCCGAGAACACCGTCGGTCCGCCGGCGAACGGCACGATGACCGACCCGTTCAACCCGATCGGGGCGCGGTGGATGTGCCCGGCCGTTCCGACCAGACCGCTGGTGGAGACCTCGTAGGTCACCGTGGCGTCCGGGTTGACGGTCAGGCAGCCCGATCCGAACGCGTTGGTGACGACCGGCGGCACCTCGTTGGCGCCCGAGAGAACGGCGCGGAAGTCGCCGACGTTGACGCGGATCTGCCCGCGGATCTCACCGCCCGGGAAGGTCGTGGTGTGCACGTTGAAGTAGAGACCGTCGGCCTTCGCCGCCGCGACCTCGCTCGCCGTCAGCCGGCGCGTCACGCCGCAGTAGTCGGTGGGGCCGCCGTTGAGCGCCTCGAGCACCGGGCCGGCGACGCCTGCCGCACCGACGTGGAAGTGCGCGGCAGTGACGTTGACGAGACCCTGCGTGCGCACCGTGTAGACGATGCGGTCGTCGGGCTCGTGCAAGAAGGCGATGCCGACGCCGGTGGCGGTCGATCCGTTGGGCGGCACCTCTTGGGCACCGTCGAGGATCGCGGTCATGCGCGTCGCTGTCGGCAGCACGACCTGCCCGCGGATCTCGCCACCGGGGTTGACCGGCGTGTGCGCGTTGAGATAGGTGTCGCCGGCCAGCAGCAGGGCGGCGTTGGCGGCGGACAGCGTGCCGCTGCCGGTCCAGTCGCTGCCGTTGCTCGAACTCAGGGGGACGAGCACGCCGCCGTTGATGCCGACCGGACCCGCGTGCAGATGCGCGGCGGTCGCATTCACCAGCCCGTCGGTGTGCAAGAAGATGCGGACCTGGTTGCTGGCGGTGTCGAAGCGGACGATGCCCCAACCGCGCGCACTCGTTGTGACCGGCGGCACCTCCTGGGCGCCATCGAGGCTCGCGGTGAAGTAGGTGGCCTGCGCCGCCGCGGTGGTCGCGAGCAGGAACGAGAGGAGGAGAGAAGTTCTGGTCATGGTGGGTTGCGTGTAGGTGCGAGGTGCTGTCTCGCGCCTGCGCGCTTTCCCGTCAAGTCGAGGTGTTTCCCGAGCTGTAGCCGCGCGAAGGGGCTCGCGCGCGAGTTGTTCGGCAACCGAACGCCGGTCGCCTTCACGTGTGCGGAAGGCGAACTCCAAGACGTGTCGTCGCCCGCGCGCAGCGCGTCAAGTCGCGTCGACGTCGTCGCGCGTCCACAGCGTCTGCACGCGCTCGGCGAAGCCGGTGGCCGCGAGTTCGTGCCAGAACAGCACGAACTCCGCGTGACGCAGAGCGCGACGCTCGTGCAACAGGTCGAGCAGGTGCACCAGACCGCTCGCTTCGCCGTCGTGCAGCTCGCGGGAGAAAGCCGCCACTTGCTCGTGGTCGGCCAGGTAGCGCGCGCGCCGTCGAAGCCCGTCGAGCGCTCGGCGTAGCTCGCGGCGGATGCGGGCCATTCCCACGTCGAGGTCGTGGATGTCGCCCAGACGAGCCTGCACCTCCTTGAGTTGATCGATGATCTCCGCGCTCCACGGCGGCAGGCAGAAGGCCAGCGACTCGAGCGCGTAGCGCAGGCGCTTGCCGGCGATGCGCAGGTCGTGCAGCGGCTCTTCGGCGCACGGATCGAGGGCGCGCGGTGCCAACTCGAGCATCTCGTCGAGACGCGTGCCGAGCACCACGCCGACCTGGCTGCGGGTCGAGGCGAGGCCGTCGAGGTCAGGAATCGGGCGTGCTCTCACGGCTCTGGAGCAGGTGGTGGAGGTCGACGAAGCGCCAGAGGTCGAGGGGCGCGGCGGCGAAGTACGTGACCAACCGGCTCGGCCAGCCGGCCAGCTCGAAGTCGCGCAGCGCGTCGTGCAGGCTCGACTGCATGCGGTCGCGGCGCCGCTGCAGCGCGCGGCACGCGGCGGCGAGTTCGGGGTTGTCCGGGCGCTCCCCCGCGAGTTCGGCGGCGAGCCCGAGCAGCACGTCGAGGTCGCGCGTTCTGCCCAGACCATCGGCGAGGTCGCTCAGCGCCCGCCGGGCGTCGCGCACCAGGTCGGCGTCGAAAAGGGACTGGAAGTCGCTGAGCGCGGTGCGCGCCCGGCGCGCGGCGACGCGCAGACGGCGCACCGATTCGACGTCCGCGTTCCACGCCGCCTCGCGCAGCGACAGCAATCGGCGCACGTGGCCGAGGATGACTCGCTGTGCGGCCGCCGCCAGCGGCCAGTCCGGGCGCGGATCCGTGTCGAGCGCGGGCGGAAAGGCGAGGTGGGCGAAGGCGGGACGCATGGCGCGGCGAGCCAGCATTCGAACCGAGCCTGGGCGGCGCGCAACCGTACCGTGAAGGTCGTGCGCAGAGCCGAACCGACAGGCCCTTGATCCCGGCCGTTGCCACCGGCACTTTGGTGCGGTGCCAGGCGCACGCGCACCGGACGGCATCGCGGTCGTCGACCTCGGATCCAACAGCTTCCACCTGATGACCGCACGCCTGGTCGACGGGGAGCCCATCGTCGTCGACCGTCTGCGCGAGCCGGTGCAGCTCGCCGCCGGGCTCGACGAGCGCCGCCGTTTGGAGCCGGACGTGGTCGAGCGGGCGCTGGCTTGCCTGCGCCGCTTCGGGCAGCGCCTGCGCGAGACGCCGAACTACCGGGTGCGTGCCGTCGGGACCAACACGTTCCGCGTGGCGCGCGACGCGGGCGAGTTCATCGAGCGTGCCGAGGCGGCGCTGGGCCATCCGATCGACGTGGTCTCCGGCACCGAGGAGGCGCGTCTCATCTTCCTGGGCGTCAGCCATACCCTGCCCGACGACGGCAAGAGCCGCATCGTCGCCGACATCGGTGGCGGTAGCACCGAGTGCATCCTCGGCCGCGGCTTCGAGATCCTCGACGCGCACAGCCTGCACATGGGTTGCATCGGCTTCTCCCAGCGGTTCTTTCCGGACGGGCAGATCGAGCGCAAGGCGATGGACGCGGCGTTGCTGGCGGCTCGCCTCGAGCTGCGCCCGCTCGAGCACCGCTTCAAGCAGATCGGCTGGGACCATGCGGTCGGATCGTCGGGCACGGTGCGCACCGCGCGCGATGTGCTGGTGGCCGAGGGGCTCAGCGAGCGCGGGGTCACGGCGCGCGGTTTGCGCGGTTTGCGCAAGAAGATGTGCGACGCCGGCCACTTGGACGCGTGCAACTTCGTCGGCGTGCGCCGCGACCGCGCCGCGGTGTTCCCCGGCGGCGTCGCCATCCTGTCGGCCATCCTCGACACCTTCCAGCTCGAGCGGCTCGACTTCAGCACCGGTTCCCTGCGCGAGGGGGTCGCCTACGACCTGCTGGGCCGCATCCGGCACGAGGACATCCGCGAACGCACCATCCGCATCTTCCAGGAGCGCTACCACGTCGACGTCTCGCAGGCCTCGCGGGTCGAGCGCGTGGCCGACCGCTTGTGGCGCGCCGTCAAGACGGAGTGGCAGCTCGACGACGACGAGATGCACAGCTGGTTGCGATGGGCGGCCCGTCTGCACGAGATCGGCTTGGCCGTTTCCTACCGCAACCACCATCACCACGGCCGCTACCTGATCGAGAACTCCGACATGCCGGGCTTCGCCCGCAACGATCAACGCGTGCTGGCGGCGCTGGTCGGACTGCACCGCCGTCGTGTCCGCACCGAGACGATGGACTTGGTGCCGCCGATGCTGCAGGGCCCGGTGCGTGGTCTGGTGGCCGTGCTGCGGCTGGCGGTCGTGCTCAACCGGGGGCGGGCGCCGCAGGCGCCGTGGCCGAGCGAGATCGAGGTCGACCGCGAGCGCCTGACCTTGCGCTTCGGATCGACCTTCGTGCGCGAGCACCCACTGACCATCGCCGACCTGAACGCCGAGTCGGAGGCGTTCAAGGTGCTGGGCTACAAGCTGCGCCTCAAGGAGGTTTCGTCCCGGCTGGCCAGCGGCGACGAATGGGCGCCGCCGGCGCCGAAGGGCCTACGGCGATGACCCACTACTCGCACGATCCCATCGATACCCTCGTCGCCGAGCTGCGTCGGGCAGCCAAGGCGGAGGCCGCCGACGCGCGGGTGACCGTGTCGGGCGACCGCCTGCGCCTCCTCGCCGACGAGCTGTCGCGGCTGCTGCAGAGCAGCGCGTTCTTGCGTCGGCAGAACGCCAAGCTGCGCCGGCGCATCGAGCGGCTGAAGGCCGGCATGGCCGACGACGACGCGGAGGCGAGCGACGCAGACCTCCCGACCGAGGGCTGAGCCGGCGCCGGGCCTGCTACAGGCGCACGTCCAGCTCCACCGGTGCCCCGGGGACCAGGTGGGCGGTGGCCGAAGTGTCGTCGAGGCCGTCGCCGCGCAGCACGTGGACGCGGTACTTCCCCGGCGGCAGGCCGTCGAACGTGGCGACCCCGTGCGCGTCGGTGCGCCCGATCGTGCCGGCGACCCGGCTGCGGTCCGCCGACAGCTGCAGGCGCACGCCGGGGGCGGCGCGACGCGAACCGTAGGTCACCCGCACCCGCACCGAGCAGGCCGGCTCGAACTGCACGGGCACGGGTTCCTGCGTGCCGGCCTTGACCGCGGGCAGCTCGCACACCAGGCCGTCCGCCAGCGCGGTCGCCGAGATGGCGCCACGCACGGGCAGCGAGGTCAGCGTCCCTTCGCCGCGGTCGTCGAAGGTGACCCGCACGGTGCGCGCCGGCTGCCGTCCGCGGTCGTGCAAGGTGACCGTCGCCGTGCCGACGAAAGGACGACCGTCCGGCGAGAGCGCGCGCAGGCTCAGCGAACTGCCTTCGAGCACAGCGGGGTCGAAGACGAAGCTCTGCGTTCCCGTCACCACGCCCGTGCGCTCGTCGCTGACCCAAGGGCGCGTCGGGTCGGGGACGCACACCAGACGGAAGCGGAGCTCCGGGCGCAAGCGCTGGATCTCGTACAAGCCCTTTCCGTCGGCCTCGGCGGTGACGGCAGGCGCGCCGGGCGGACGGTCGGGGTAGGCCGACACGGTCGCACCGGCGATCGGCTTGCCATCGGTCCAGCGCACCTCGCCGATCAGCTGTCCCCATGAGCCGAGCTGGAAGTCGGCGATCGCGTTGCCGCGTCGACCGCTGACCCTCTGCGGGTCGGTGGGTGCCCACTGCGGATGGCTGGCCAGGAGCACCGAGTCTTCGGGAATCGCCAACTCGTAGCGGCCTTCGCGATCGGTGGTGACGCTGCGTGCCAGCTCGAGCAGCTTCTGCAGGCCCTGCCCGTCGGCGGTGGGAATGGCCGTGACCACCGCGTCGGCGCACGGGACGCCGAACGGGTCCGTGACGCGCCCGGTCACGATGCTCTGCGGCAGCAGCCTGAGCTCGAGCTTCGAGCGGTTGCGCGCGAACACCCACGCCGAGCGCAGGTCGCCCTGCGACCCGGACACGGCGATTTCGAGGCGCGAGGGTGGCAGCACGCAAGCGAAGGTGCCGTCGGCCTCCGTGGCGATGCGCGCCTCGGCGCGCATGTCGCGCTGGCCGGTTGCCGGATCGACGACGACGACGTGCACGGCGGCCTGCGACGCCGGCTTGCCCTTCGCGTCGCGCACCCGGCCGAAGATGCGGACGCCGTCGCCGACGCACAGGGCGGCGAATGTGGTGTGCGCCTGGGCGTCGAGTGCTTCGTACTGCGATACCCGGCCGCGGTCGTCGGTCGCGACCAGGCGAGTCCCGGGCGTGGCCGGCACGCGGCAGACGCCGCGACGGTCGGTGCGGGCGAGCAGGCGCGGGCCGATGCCCACCACCAGCTCGGGTGTTGGGGGCAACGAGTGCTCGCCGGCGACCGAGGCGGCGTCGTCCTCGCGTTCCGCGGTGGAGCCCGGCTCCATGCGCTGCAGGAGTGCGATCGGCGGCGACCCCTGTCGTCCGCCCATCTCCTCCTCGGCGTCGGCCCCGAGCACGTGCAAGCGCCGCGCCCCTGATCCGCGGGAGTGCGCGTCCTCGCGTAGGGCGAGCACCAGTGGCGCCTCCGCGTGCCACACGCGCGCGTCTGCAACCGGCGCGCCGTGCTCGTCGTGCACGAAGACGAGCAGACCCTGTCCAGGGACGTCGTCGGGGATCGCCGAGGCTGCCGCGTGCGGCGGCGTCGCGGTCGTGCGGACGGTCTGCGCCGGGTCGCTCGACTTGACCGTGGCCGCGCTTTCCATGGCAGCCGCCGCCTCTGGCGATGCCCCCGCGGTCGCCACGGGGGGAGCGGCTCGCGCTTCGTCGGCCGGACCGACGTCGTCGGACCAGAACAGCGCCGAGACGCCGAGCGCGAGCAATGCCGCCACTGCCACCAGAGTCTTCGTCTGCGTACTCATCCACAGGCTCCCTGTCGTGATCGTCCAGCCGCTGCCTGCCGCGAGGCCGCCCTTCGTCGCGGCGCCGGTGGCGCCCATCGTCGGCCAGGCAAACAACGCTGCCCACGACGAACTGGCGCCGAAGCGGGGTTCGAGCGCGGTGCGCAGGCGTTGGGTGCCGCGCACCAGACGCGTGCGCACGGTCGCCACCGGGCAGCCCAGGGCGGTCGCGATGGCCCCGGTCTTCATGCCGTCGAAGTAGCGCAGCAGGATCACCGTGCGGTAGGGCTCGTCCAGGGCGAGCACTGCGTCGACGACGTGCGCGTGCGCCTCGGCACGCACGACGACATCGTGCGTCGAGGGCGTCGCCTCGGCTCGCGTCGCAGCGCGCTCGCTCTGCGCCGCCAGGCGGGCTCGGACGCGGCGTCGCAGCATCACGGTGCGCGCCACGGTGGTGAGCCAGCCGCGCCACGAGTCGTCGCGACGTGGCGGCTGGGTCAGCGCCAGCACTGCCACGTCCTGGGCGACGTCGTCGGCAAGGTGGGCGTCGCCGCTCATGCCGGCCACGAGGCGCCGCAGCCAGGTGCTGTCGCGCAGGAGGGTCTCGGCTCGAGGCAGCAGCGGGGTCATGTCCGAGGGTAGAAGACGCGAGAGGGACAAAACGACTCGCACACGGTGCCGCCAGTTTCCCTTCGAAGGTCGCGGGAGGGGGCCCGGCCCGAGTCGACCCCTCGGACCTGCCCGCCGACCCCGGGCCGCCAGGGGATCGCTCCCGCAGCGTGCGGGAGAGCGGGGGGCGTCCGGCGACGCCAGATTCGGCCGCGCGTCGACCCCATCGCTCGGGGATCTCCGCCCCTGTTGCCGCCCGCGTCAGGCACCCGGCGCCCTTTTTGACGCCAGGTAGAAAAGCTGTGGGGATCACCCGGAGTTCGGAGCCTGGGGCCCTTGCCTGGCCCATGTCCTTTTCTCCGACCCCAAATGCGTTCGCTCATCCTCGCCTCGGTCCTTCTCGCCGCCTGCGCCACCACCACCCCCCGCGCACCCGCGCCCGCGTCCCAGTCCAACGACGCGGGCCGCGCCTGGAACGCGCGCCTGCCGCAGCCGGTCACCATGCCCACGATCTTCGAGGGGCCGGTGGTGGAGGGCAGCGTGCGGCCGATGGTGATCTACCAACGCCTGCCCGAGACGTCGATCTTCGGCGGCGGTGACTTCCAGGTGTACGCGCTGCAGCTGCGCGTGCCGATCACCGACCGGCTGGGCTTCATCGCCACGAAGGACGGCTACATCGACCTGAACCCCGGCAACGGGGGTGACCAGGAAGGCTTCGCCGACGTCGCCGCGGGCCTCAAGTACGCGGTCATCCAGGACGCGGAGAACGGCCTGATCGTGACGCCCGGCTTCGTGTTCGAGGCGGACGTGGGCAACCACGACGTGTTCCAGGGCAACGGCGACGGCCTCTTGCGCATGTTCGTGGCGGCCGGGTTGGAGCGCGAGCGGTTCAACTTCCTGGCCAACGTCGGCTACAACCTGCCGATGGACGGGGCCGCCGAGAGCCACTCGATCGACTACCACGCGCACGTGTCGTACGAGGCGCACGCCAACGTGCAGCCGCTGGTGGAGCTGCACGGCATCACCTACACGCGCGACGGTGGCGCGCTGCCCGTCAACTTCGAGGGTGGCGACCTGATCAACCTCGGTGCCACGAACGTGTCCGGCCGGACGGTGGTGACCGGGGCGGTCGGCGCGCGCTTTCCCATCAACCCCACGGTCAGCCTCGGGGTCGCCTACGAGTTCCCGATCGGCTCGCCGCACGATCTGCTGAAGGACCGTGTCACACTGGACGGCGTGATCAGCTTCTGACGCCACGCCCGGGCGTCACCTCTGGGGCGCCGTTCCCGGCCACCGACCTGGACCTCGACGAGGATTCGGGGCTGTCCGCCGGCGGCGAGCCGCGACGCGCATGACCCCGCGCCGGCGGCTGCGCATACTGTCCGGATGCACCGCGCCGTCGAGCTGTTGGCGCCCGCCGGAGACGACGCCGCCCTCGAGGCGGCGCTGGCTGCCGGCGCCGACGCCGTGTACCTCGGTCTCGACGAGGGGTTCAACGCACGGGCCCGCGCGGCCAACTTCGCCCTGCCGCGCCTGCCCGAGGTGTGCGCGAAGGTGCACGCCGCCGGCGCACGCCTGTACCTGACACTCAACACGCTGGTGTTCGAGGGCGAGCTCCCACGCGCCGAGGCGGTGATTCGCGCCGCGGCGGCCGCGGGGGTCGACGCGCTCATCGTGCAGGATCCGGCCGTGGCGCTGCTGTCGCGCGCCGTGTGCCCGCGCCTCGAGGTGCATGCCAGCACGCAGATGACCATCTGCAACGCGGACGCGGCGCACTTCGCTGCGCGTCTCGGCGTGACGCGCGTGGTCGTGCCGCGCGAGCTGTCGGTGCCCGAGATCGAGCAGTTCGTGCGCGAGTCCGCGCTCGAGGTCGAGGTCTTCGTGCACGGGGCCCTGTGCGTGTCGTGGAGCGGGCAGTGCCTCACCAGCGAGACCTGGGGTGGGCGCTCGGCCAACCGCGGACAGTGCGCACAGTCGTGCCGCATGCCGTACGATCTGGTGCTCGACGGTGCTCGTCGCGACGTCGGCGATCTGCGCTACGTGTTGAGTCCCAAGGACCTCGCCGGGGCGGCCCTGCTGCCGGAGTTGCTGCGCCTGGGCGTGCACGGGCTCAAGATCGAGGGGCGGCAGAAGGGACCCGAGTACGTGCGGACGGCGGTGGGCGGCTACCGGCGCTGGCTCGACGCGTGCATCGCTGGCGCCGACCGCCGCGCCGCCGAGGGTCGGTTGGGGCTCGACCTGCGCGACATGACGTCGTCGTTCTCGCGCGGCTTCGGCGACGGCTTCTTGCGCGGCTCCGACCACCAGACCTTGGTGGAGGGCCGCTTCCCCAAGCACCGCGGCCACTACCTGGGGCGCGTGCGCGCCGTGGTGGGCGACGAGGTGGTGGTGTCGATCGACCGCGGTGGGCGGCCACGAACCGGCGGCCGCGCTGCCGGCGGTCGAGCTGTCGGCGGCCGCGACTCGGCGCCGCACGGGCAGACGGCTGCCGCCGCGACGCCGCGGGTCGACGTCGACGTGCCGCTGCCGGAGCTGCGGCCGGGGATCGGCGTGGTGTTCGACGCCGGCGACCCCGAGGGCGACGAAGCGGGCGGGCCGGTGTTCCGTGTGGAGGACCTCGACGATGAGGTGCGGCTCGGCTTCGGGCAGCCGGGCCCCGACCTGCGCCGCGTGCGCGCGGGGCAGCGGGTGTGGATCACGCGCGACCCGGCGGCCGAGAAGCGCGCGCAGGCGCAGCCTCGGCCCGCCGGCCGCACAGCACTCCACCTGCTGGTGCGCGGCGCGCTCGGCCAGCCGCTGCAGGCCGAGGGGCGTGCCGGCGACGTCGTCGTGCGTGCGGCCACCGACACGTTGCTGCAGGCCGCGCTCGGCGACGGCCTCGACGAGGCGCTGTTGCGCGACAAGCTGGCGGCGCTCGGCGGTACCGCCTTCCACCTGGGGTCGCTGGACGTGAGCGGACTCGCGCCAGGGCTGCACCTGCCGGTATCGGCACTCAAGGCACTGCGGCGGACCCTGGTCGTGGACCTCCGAGCAGAACTCGAACGGGCGCGCCGCCGCGACCTCGATCCGCGCCCGGCGTTGCCGCTCGTGCGCACGGAGCTGCGCCAGGCGGTGCCGCCGCCGCGCTGGACGGCGCCAACGGCCGCGCAGGTCGTGCCGCTCGTGCGCACGGACGCGCAGCTCGATGCCGTGCTGGCCACCGACCTGGCGGAGGTCGAGCTCGACTGGATGGAACTCACCGGGCTCGGGGCCGCCGTGGCCCGCGCGCGCGCCGCCGGGCGTCGCGTCGTCGTCGCCACGCTGCGGGTGAGCAAGCCGGGCGAACGTGCCTTCGACGAGCGCTTGCTCAAGCTCGAACCCGATGGCGTCCTGGTGCGCCACCTCGGCGCGCTGGTGCTGTTCGCGGCGCTGCCCGACGACCGGCGCCCACTCTTGCACGGCGACTTCGCCCTCAACGCCACCAACTCGCTGTCCGTGGAGCAGCTGCTGGCCGCCGGCCTCGACACGTGGACGCCGGCGCACGACCTCGATCAGGCGCAGATGCGCGCCCTGCTTGCCGCGGTCGACCCGACCCGCGCCACGGCGACGCTGCACGTGCGCATGCCGACCTTCCACACCGAGCACTGCGTGTACGCGCACCTGCTGAGCGACGGTCGCGACTTCCACACGTGTGGACGACCATGCGAGCGGCACCAGCTGGCGCTGCGCGACCACCTCGGCTTCGAGCATCCGGTGATCGTCGACGCCGGCTGTCGCAACACCGTGTTCAACTCCCGCGTGCAAACCAGCGCGGCGCTGGCGCCCGACCTGGTGCGCGCCGGTGTGCGCCGCTTTCGGGTGGAGTTCGTGCGCGAGTCGGCGGCCGAGACGGCGGCAGCCCTGGCGGCCTACGCCGAGCTCCTTCGTGGTGAGATCGCCGCGCCCGAGCTCCAGCGCCTGCTGCGCGCCGAAGCGCACATCGGCGTCGCCGCCCACGCGCAGGAGACCTCGTCGCCCACGGATCCGTAGGCCCGCACAGGCGTGCACCGTGGAGGCGGTGCCCGTTCGTGTCGAGCGGCGCGGTCACGTCGGGTCGTGACGACGCGCAGGGAACGAACCGGACCTCGTGACGCAGCAGAGCCGCTGGGGCCCTCCGCGCGCGTCGAGGCGGCTGCCGGCACTCGTGCCTCGCTCTGGCTGATACCGCGGCGGTGCGCGACACTGCCACCATGACGATGCTGTGGATCCTGCTCGCTCTGCTGGTCGCGCTGGCGGTCTACGACCTGTGCCAGCGCCGGCACGCGATCCTGCGCAACTTCCCGATCGTCGGTCACCTCCGCTACCTCCTGGAGATGGTCGGGCCGGAGCTGCGTCAGTACATCGTCACCGACAACGACGAGGAGCGTCCGTTCAGCCGCGACCAGCGCCGCTGGGTCTACGCCAGCAGCAAGAAGCAGAACAACTACTTCGGCTTCGGCACCGACAACGACCTCGAGCTGACGCCCAACTACCTGATCTGGAAGCACGCGACCTTCGCGCGCGACGAGCCGCGCGCGGGGCACGGCCCGGTGCGCGTGCCGTGCGCCAAGGTGCTGGGCGGGGCCAGGCAGCGCCGACGCGCCTTCCGCCCGCAGTCGATGATCTACACCTCGGCGATGAGCTTCGGTTCGCTCTCGGCAGCCGCGGTCGAAGCGATCAACAAGGGTTGCAAGATCGCCGGCTCGTTGCAGAACACGGGTGAAGGTGGCGTCGCGCCGCCGCACGACCACGGCGGACCGCTGATCTGGCAGCTCGGCACCGGCTACTTCGGGGCGCGTGGCAAGGACGGCGGTTTCGACCGGGGACGCTTTCTCGAGACGCTCGGCAAGCACGACGTGCGGGCCATCGAGATCAAGCTCAGCCAGGGAGCCAAGCCGGGCCACGGCGGCATCCTGCCGGCGGCCAAGGTGACCGCCGAAATCGCCGGCATCCGCGGCATTCCGATGGGTGAGGACTGTCTGTCCCCCGCCGCGCACAAGGCGTTTCGCGACGCCGACTCGCTGCTCGATTTCGTCGAGATGCTCGCAGAGATCTCGGGCGGCCTGCCGATCGGCATCAAGTCGGCGGTGGGCGAGGCCTCGTTCTGGCATGACCTCGCGCGCGAGATGGCGACCGGTGATCGTGGTGTCGACTTCATCACCGTCGACGGTGGCGAGGGTGGCACCGGGGCGGCGCCGGCGGTGTTCGCCGACCACGTGGCCCTGCCGTTCAAGATCGGCATGGCGCGCGTGTTCCAGACCTTCGTGGCGCACGGGGGCGACCGCCGCGTCGTGTTCTTCGGCTCCGGCAAGCTCGGCTTCCCGCACCAGGCTCTGTTCGCCAGCGCACTCGGCTGCGACATGATCGGGGTGGCACGCGAAGCGATGCTGGCGATCGGCTGCATCCAGGCGCAGCGTTGCCACACCGGCCACTGTCCGACCGGCGTCGCCACCCAGAACAAGTGGCTGATGCGCGGCCTCGACCCGACCCACAAGGCGGCGCGTCTGGCCAACTACCTGCTCACCCTGCAGAGCGAGATGCTGTGGCTGTGCCACGCGGCGGGGCTGGCGCACCCGGCGCAGGCGACGCTCGACCACTTCGAGCTCCTCGACGACCGGTTCGAGGCGCGGTCGCCGCGCGCCGTGTTCGGCTACGCCGCCGACGAAGGAGTGCCGCAGGCGGCGCAGGTGGCCGAACTCGAGCAGATCATGTACGGGGCAGGTTGAGGCCGGCGCCGGCGCCTCAGTCGAGGTTCACCGTTCCGAGGCGTCGCTCGGGGTCGAAGTGCCGGCGCAGGGCGCCCGTCGCTTCGCGCACGGTGGATGCGACGTAGCGGTCGTAGAACTCTTGGTTGTGCGGGCCGACCCCGTGTTCGGCGCTGAAGCTGCCGGCGAAGTCGCGGACGCAGGTGTCGTACACCAGCTCGCGCAGCGCGGTGCGCAGCGCCGCTTCGTCGGCGAACTGACCGCGCGACCACACCAGATTGAGGTGCGTGCCACCGTCGCCCCAGTGGCCGAAATCGCACAGGCGCACGGCCGAGAAACGGGCGGCGAGCTGCGTGCGCATCGCGTCGGTGAACTCGGCCAGGCGTGCGCGCGGCACCGCCAGGTCGAAGGCGAGCACGACTCCGGCTTCGCGCAGGCTCTCGCTCACGCGGTGGCGGATGGCCCAGAAGGCGTCGCCGCGGCCGACCAGCACGTCGGTGATGCCCTCGCGCGGGCATTCTTCGACGTGGGCCACCAGCGTCTCTTCGAGCAGCGCCTCGAGGTCGAGGCGCTCGCGTTGCACGGTCGACGCCAGCTCGACCAGCACCGTGTAGGCCGGCAGTTCGCCCTGGAACGGCGCGCGCAGGTCGGTGCCGTACTGCAGCGTCAGCGCCAGCGCGTCCTTGCCGATCACCTCGTAGGCCGACAGGCAGTCACCGACGGCACGGGTCAACACCGCCAGGAGTTCGAGCACGGCAGCGCCGTCGGCGGCGGCGACCAGGGCGCTGGCGAACTGGCGCGGGCGCGGGGCCACGGCGAGCACGGCGCGCGTCACCACGCCGAGGATGCCCGACGTGCCCACGAAGCACTGCTTGAGGTCGAGGCCGACGTTGTTCTTGCGCAGGCGCGTGAGCTGTGTCACCAACGTGCCGTCGGCGAGCGCCACCTCGAGGCCCAGGAGGTTCCTGCGCACATCGCCGTAGCGCAGCAAGCGCGTGCCGCCGGTGTTGGTGACCACCATGCCGCCGATCTGCGGGTCGGCGCCGAGGTCGATGGGGAACCACAAGCCGTGTGGCGCCAGCGCCTCGTTCAGTTGGCTGAGCAGCACGCCGGCTTGCACCACAGCGATGCCATCGACCGGGTCGATGTCCTCGATGCGGCTGAGGCGTTCCAGAGACAGCACGAGCTGTTCGCCGGTGGTGTCGGGGTTGCTCGCGCCGACCAGGCCGGTGTTGGCACCGATGGGCTGCACGCGCACGCCGTGCGCCTTGGTGGTTGCGAGCACGAAGGCGACGTCGGCGGGAGAGCTCGGGCGGACCAGCGCCAGCGCGCGCCCCGCGCCGTAGCGCCAGCCGTGCTCGTAGCCGCTCAGGTCGGCGCGCTCGGTCAGCACCGCGTCGGCGCCGAGGCGAGCGCGCAGGACGTCGAGGAGGGCCGGGGCCGTCCCGTTCATGCGCTACCTCCGGCGGCGGTCATCTTGAAGATGGCCTGGGCGTTGCGCGCGTCGAAGGCGAGGTCGAGCGTGCCGTCGGGCAGCCGCTGCCGGGTGATGAACTCGTGGAAGGAGCCGGGCACCTTGCGCACGATGACGTGCCCGTCGTCGCGGAGGAACAGCCGATCGATCTCGGCGGCGCGGAACGCGGTCTGCGTGACGCGTCCCGAGCGCGACACCTCGAGGCTTGCCTTCATCGGTCGGCCCAGCGAGCGCTGGACTTCGGCCGCCGCCGCCACGTCGATGACGCGGTCGGTGGCGTGGTTGAAGGCGTTGCCCTCGGTGGCGATCCACGCCATCTCGGCGCTCTCCTCCAGCAGGATCTCGTAGTCGCGCCAGGCGGGGCGGGGATGCTGGCGTTCGAAGCAGCTGGCGAGGTCCGGCAGGAGCAGACGCGCGTCGGCGTGCGGCAGCTGGCGCCGATCGCCCAGGCACTGCAGCAGGTCGACCGCGCGCGCCGGCAGCGGGTCCCGGCTCGAGCCGACGACGCGCTGCACGGCGTCCCGGAAGGCGGGGGAGAAGCGTTCGGGGTGCAGCTCCGACACGAAGTACTGCGGCACGTCCTCGGGCAGGTCGTCGTGCGCCCAGGCGCGGCCGGTCATCCCGAGCGCGTCGAGCGGATAGGTGTCGCGCCGCGAGTAGCCGAGCGGCTCCAGCAGGCGGGCGAACGCAGCCTCGCCCGGCGGCAACGCGCCACACGGTGCTGCCACCGTGCGCAGGGCGCCATGGTCGAACAGCAGCGCTTGCCCGCGGCGCACGTTCTCTTCGAGGTAGGCACGCGCCATCGGCACGCGGTGCAGCAGGTCCTCGAACAGGAGCATGGCGAGTGCGAGGGCCAGCTCGGCACGCGTCACCGAATCGCACGGCGCGCGCTGCAGGGCCGGTGGGATGGCGATCGCCGTGCTCAGGGCCGCCGCACGGCGCGCGCCGACGGTGGTGGAGAGGAGCGTCTCGAGGTTGCTGGTCATGGGCGCTCGGGCCGAACACCCGTTCGGGGGCGGAATTGCCCTGGGGGGCCAGAGCTGGCGCGGCCGTGCCTTCGCGGCGGCGGCTGGTAGCTCCCGGCGAGCATCAGGCCATGCCCAGCCGCTCCATTCGGCTCTTCAGCGTCGACCCTGGTACGCCGAGCAGCGCCGCTGCCCCGTGCGGGCCGTACACGCGGCCCTGGGTGCGGTGCAGGGTCGCGCGGATGTGCGCTGCCTGCGCCTGGTCGAGCGTTGGCCAGTCGGCGTCGCCGACGGCCGGACCGCTCGCCTGGCCGGGCGCGATCTGGGGCAGTTGGTCGTCGGGCAGCACCAGGATCTCGTTGGAGAACACCACCGCGCGCTCGACCAGGTTGCGCAGTTCGCGCACGTTGCCGGGGAAGTGGCGCGCCGCCAGTACCCGCAACAGGGTGTCGCCGATCGCGGGCGCATCGCGATGCATGCGCGCGGCCGCGGCCCGCACGAACTCGCGCACCAGGTCGGGGATGTCCTCTCGACGTTGGGCGAGCGGCGGCACCTGGATGGGCAGCGCCGCCAGTCGGTGGTACAGGTCGGCGCGGAAGCCCTGCGTCGTCGTCAAACGGGCCAGGTCGCGGTGGGTCGCCGCCACGAGCCGCAGGTCGACGCGCATCGGCGCGCTGGCGCCGAGGGGGGTGACCTCACCTTCTTGAACGGCGCGCAGGAGCTTGGCCTGCGTAGCCAACGACAACTCACCGACCTCGTCGAGGAAGAGCGTGCCCCCGTGTGCCGCCGCGAACACACCGAGCCGGTCCGTCTCGGCGCCCGTGTAGGCGCCGCGGCGCACGCCGAACAGCTCGCTTTCGGCCAGCGCGTCGGGCAGTGCCGCGCAGTTCACCACGACGAACGGACCGTCGGCGCGCGGTCCGCAGCGGTGCAGATGACGCGCGAGGACCTCCTTGCCGGTCCCGGTCTCGCCGAGCAGCAGTACCGGTAGGTCGACGGCGGCGGCGCGTTCCACCTCGCGCAGCACACGGCGGAAGGCGTCGCTCTTGGCTACCGGACGCGTCGCACCGACTCGATCGAGGTCGTGGTCGAGCGCTTCACTGCGACGACGCAGGGCAGCGGCGAGGCGCTGCACCTCACCGGACAGCCGATCGCGCTCGAGAGCGGCGCCGAGCAGGTCGCCGAGCGCGCGCAGTGTCTGCAGCAGATCGTCGGCGTCCGTGGGTAGTCGGCGGAGCGCTACGTTGAGCGTCCCGAGCACCCGTCCTCCGAACGTCGCCGGTAGGCAGTAGTAGGCGCGTGCCCCGGCAGCCACGAGCACACGTTCCTCGACGAAGACCGAAGAGTTCGCCACGTCGTCGTTGCCGTAGGGCTTGCCCGAGGCGACGACTCGGCCGTTGGCGGTGCCGAGCCGTGGCATGAGCGCGCCACCTTGTTCGGCGGGGCCGGATCCGTCGCCATGCACGTCGATCACCCTCAGCCAGGGCTCGCCCGGCTGGTCGACCGCCACGCCCATTCGCAGCACGTCCGCGTGCCGGCGAAGGCGTTCTGCAACGCCTGACAGGGCGGCCGGCAAATCGGGCGAGGCCAGCAAGATCGCCGCCGACTCGACCAAGGATGCACGGCTCGACACGCACTCGACGCTACACGCACCTTGCGGCGCACGGAAGCACGTGCCGCGCTCGCTCGGGCGGGCATCACGAGATTTCGTGGTTGGCGGACCGCGAGTGTCCGCGATCACGATGGGCCGCGCTGCACCGCGCCGACGTGGTGGACACAAGCATCTGCAATGCCAGGAGTTGAGGTTTCGCAAGGGCTCGGCCCGAGAGTTGGAATGCCGCCCTTGCCATGGCACCTCCATGCGCTGAGCCACATGCCGTCGACTTGCTGATGCGCGACCACCAGATCGTGCTCGCCCTTTGCGATGCCCTCGACGTCGAGGCGGCACGTGTGCGCGCCGACGGCCGCCTGCGGCAGGACTTCTGGCGCGACGTGTTGGCGTTCTGCGGCGAGTTCCTCGAGTCGATCCACCATCGCAAGGAGGAGGACCTTCTGTTCGAGGCGATGGTGGCACAAGGCTTCCCCAAGTCGCCTGGGCCGATCGCAGCCATGACCGCCGAGCACGGCGACGCACGCGAGCTGATCGAACAGTGGCGGGGCGTGCTGGCCGCCGGCGACCCGGTTGGCGTGGCGCGCGTGGCCCGCACCTTCGCCGACTTGCATCGACAGCATGTCGCGCGCGAGGACAACGTGTTGTTCGTGTTGGCGCGGCAGATCGTCCCCGGCCAGGCCGCCGCCGCCGCTGCGCGGGCCATGCAAGCTTTGGGTGCCGCGCACGACGAGCCGCGCTTGGTGGCGCTCGTACGCGTGCTGTGCGCCGACGTCGGCGTCGACTTCGATCGCGAGCGGCACCCACCCTTCGAAGGTCACTGTCATCTCTGAAGCACTCCCGATTCGCCATGAACCGCGCCTGCCCTGCCCTTCTCGTTCTCCTCGGCCCCGTGCTCGTCACCGCTTGTGGTGGTGGCGACAAGGTGGCGTCGGGCAGCGGTTCGGCCTCGACCGCCGCCGACAAGCCTTCGGCGCCGATCAGCGCTGCGGCGCGAGCCGAAGCGCGCAGCGCCTTTGACACGATCTGCACCAGCTGTCACGGCAACGTCGGCAAGGGCGACGGCCCGGCCGCGGCGGCGATGGACCCGAAGCCGCGCAGCTTCGGCGACAAGAGCTGGCAAGACTCGGTGACCGACGAGCACATCATCAAGGTGATCACTCTGGGCGGAGCGGCGGTCGGCAAGAGCCCGGTGATGGTCGCGCAACCACAGTTCAAGGCGAAGCCCGAGGTGCTGCGCGGCCTCGTCGAGATCATCCGCGCCTTCGGCAAGTGACTTCCCTGTCGCTCCGGCCACAGCGCCGGGCGCCTTCACCCCACGAAACAGGATCGACCATGGAGCCTCGTCTCATTCCGTTGCCGCCGCTCAGTCTGCTCGGCGCAGTCCTTCTGGCTGCCTGCTCGGGCGGCAGCGGCCCGACCAGCGTTGCTGGCGGCACTTCCTCGCAGACACTGTCGCTGATGCAGGCACGTGGCCTCAACGAAGCACACGTCGCCGCAGCGCTGCAGACCTACACGCCGACAGGCAAGCTCGACGACTACTACGCGTTCGCGTCCGGAGGTCAGAGTGGCCAGATCATCTGCATCGGCGTGCCGAGCATGCGCATCCTCAAGTACATCGGCGTGTTCACGCCTGAGCCATGGCAGGGCTACGGCTACGGTGATCAAACGATGGCGGTGCTGGCCGGTGGCAAGCGACGCGGCCGCGACATCCGCTGGGCCGACGTGCATCACCCCGCCCTGAGCGAGGCCGGCGGCGACTACGACGGTCGCTACCTGTTCTGCAACGACAAGGCGAACCCGCGCGTGGCCGTGATCGACCTGCGCGACTTCGTCACCAAGCAGATCGTCAGTAGCCCGCTGATCGAGTCGGAGCACGGCGCCACGTTCGTGACTCCGGACACCGACTACGTGATCGAGACATCGCAGTACCCGGCGCCGCTGGGCGGTCGATACGCACCGATCGAGAAGTACGACGACGAGTACCGCGGTGCCGTCATCTTGTGGCGCTTCGACAAGGAGAAGGGGCGCATCGACCCGACTCGCTCGTTCGCGATCGAGTTGCCGCCCTACATGCAGGATCTGGCTGACGCCGGCAAGAGGGTCAGCGACGGCTACCTGTTCCTGAACTCCTTCAACACCGAGCGGGCCTACGGAGGCAACACCGAGGGCCGGCCGCCGCTCGAATCGGGGGCGTCGCAGAACGACATGGACTACATGCACGTCATCGACTGGCGCCGGGCGGCGCAGGTGGCCGACGCTGCGGGAAAGACGACGACGATCGCCGGCATGAAGGTGATCTCATTGACGACGGCGTTGGCGGAGGACCTGCTGCATTTCGTGCCGGAACCGAAGAGTCCGCACGGGGTCGACGTGACGCCAGACGGCGCCGAGATCGTGGTCGGTGGCAAGCTCGACACGCACTGCACAGTCTACAGCATCGCCAAGATCAAGGACCTGATAGCGAAGAAGCAGTACGCCGGCAAGGATCCGTACGGCGTGCCGATCCTGTCGTTCCAGGACAGCATCCGCGGTCAGTGCGAGATCGGACTCGGGCCGCTGCACACGCAGTTCGACGACAAGGGCTACGCCTACACCTCGGTGTTCATCGAGTCTGTGGTCGCGAAGTGGTCGCTGAAGGATCTCAAGGTCGTCGACAAGCTCGACGTCCACTACAACATCGGTCACTTGGTGTGCGCCGAGGGTGACACCGTCAGCCCGGACGGCAAGTTCCTGATCGCGATGAACAAGTGGTCGCTCGACCGCTTTGCGCCGGTGGGCCCGCTGTTGCCCCAGAACTTCCAGCTGGTCGGCATCGACAAGGAGAAGCTCGAGCTGCTCTACGACATGCCGCTGCCGTTGGGCGAGCCGCACTACGCTCAGATGATCAAGGCCGACAAGCTGAAGCCGGAAGCGATGTACCAGCCGGTCGGAACCAACGTCGTCACCGATGCGCGCGATCCCTTCTTCGTCGCCAACGAGAAGGATGCGCGCATCGAGCGCAAGAGCGACGGGGTGCACGTGTACATGACGGCGGTACGCAGTCACTTCACGCCCGACACGGTGCGGGTCAAGCAGGGCGACACGGTGCACTTCCACATCACGTGCATCGAGCAGGCGCAAGACGCGACCCACGGGTTCTGCATCGGCTCCTACGACGTGAACCTGAGCCTGGAGCCCGGCAAGCACTGCAACGTCACCATCCAGGCCGACCAGTCCGGGGTGTTTCCCTTCTACTGCACCGAGTTCTGCTCGGCGCTGCACCTGGAGATGGCCGGCTACTTCCTGGTCGAGCCGGCCAACTGAGTGCCCCTGCGACCGAGGCAAGTGCCGTGTTCCGCCGCGTTGTTCACCCCGCATCACTCGTTCAGGTTCTGCTGCTCGTCGCGTGCGGCGAGCCGGTAGTGCCCGGTACGGTGCCGCCGCCGTGCCCGGCGGGTGGCACGCTGGTGGCTCCCGGCACGGCGCTGCAAGCTGCGCTGGCCGCGGCAGACGACGGTGACGTCCTGGTGCTGGCGCCTGGGCGGCACCAGGGCCCACTTGCCGTGCAGCGCCGTGTCACCGTGTGGGGCCCACGTGACGCTGTCGTCGCCTCGCGCGGTGAGGGCTCGACGATCGAGGTGCGCGCCGACGGTGCTCGCTTGTCCGGATTCACGGTAGATGGCAGTGGCGCGCGCTTCGACTTGCTGGACGCCGGCGTTCGGGTCAGGGCCGAAGACGTCGTGCTCGATGGTCTGGCACTGCGACGAACGCTGTTCGGGATCCTGATCGAGCGCTCGCAACGTGTCACCGTACGCGGCTGCGACATCGTCGGTGTCGGCGGTGAAGCCATGGGGTTGCGCGGGGACGGTATCCGCCTGTGGGAGACGACCGACTCGAGGGTCGAGGGCAACCTGGTACGCGATTGCCGCGACTGCGTGGTGTGGTACTCGTCGCGCAACGAGGTGGTTGACAATCGGGTCTACGGTTGCCGCTATGGCACCCACTTCATGTACAGCCATCACAACTCGGCACATGGCAATCGCTATGTCGACGACGTGGTCGGAGTGTTCGTGATGTACAGTCACGACTTGGTGGTGCGCGGCAACCTGATGGCGCGCGCGGGCGGGGCCGCGGGCGTCGGCTTGGGCTTCAAGGAGTCCGGCAACATCGAGGTGATCGACAACGACTTCGTGGCCAACAGCACGGGCATCTACGTCGACACGTCGCCGATGGACGTCACCCACTGGAATCGCTTCGTCGGCAACCGCGTGCGTCTGTCCGACGTCGGCATCGCCTTCCACTCCAGCCCGAAACGCAACGAGTTCATCGACAACGACCTGCGTGACAACGTGCATCAGGTGCGCGTCGGGGGCGACGGGGATGCCACCCGGATCGAGTGGCGCGGGAACCACTACGACGACTACATGGGCTACGACCTCGACGGCGACGGTCGTGGCGATGTTCCGTACGTGCTGGCCAGTCTGTCGGGCCAGCTGACCAGCCGTCATCCAGAGCTGGCGTTCTTCCGTGGCTCGCCGGTACTCGCACTCACCGATCTGGCCGGTCACGTCATGCCATTGTTCGCGCCTCGCACGCTCCTGCAGGATCTCGCCCCGCGAATGGACCCACCGGCGGGAGGTGCGCGTGCGCGTTGACCTGCAGCAGGTGGAACGGCGTTTCGGGCGCACGGTCGCTCTCGACGGCATCGACCTGTCGCTGCCGACCGGTAGTCGCACCGCGTTGCTCGGGCCCAACGGTTCGGGCAAGTCGACGCTGATGCGCGCGCTGCTCGGGCTCATCCGTTACCGCGGGACGATCGCGTTCGACGGACGCGTGCGACAGGGCGAGGACGCCGCGGTGGCTCGACACATCGCCTACGTGCCGCAGGTGCCGCCACGACTGTCAGCGGCGTTGGGTGACTTGGTGCTCGCGACCTGCGCGCTGCGCGCGGTGTTGCCGGCCCGGGTCGCCGAGATCGCTTCCGGGTTGGGTCTCGACCTGCCTTCCCTGTACCGGCGTCCTCTGCGCGATCTGTCCGGTGGCATGCGCCAGAAGACCCTGGCGGCGCTGGCGCTGGCGGCCGCACCGCGCCTGCTGGTGCTGGATGAACCGACCGCCAGCATGGACGCCGCCAGCCGTCAACGCTTCTTCGAGATGGTCGATGCGCTGCCGCGTTCCACCACCGTGGTGCTGTGCTCGCACCGGCTCGACGAGCTGCGCTCGTTGGTCGACCAAGTGGCCGTACTCGGCGAGGGCAGGTTGCAGTCTTGCGGGCCGGCGGCGCAGTTCCTCGCGACGCACGGCGGCAGCAGCGTCGAGGTGCGGGTCGCCGACGGCGGGGAGAGTGCGCTGGCGGCGCTGGGCTTCATCCGGCGCAGAACTGGCCTGTGGACGCGCACGGTGTCTGCGCCCGAGCGCGCTGATCTGGTGCGCGCCGTCGTCGAACGCGCCGGACAACACGTGCTCGACCTTCTGGTGCACGATCAGAACCAGCAGTTCGAGTTCGGCGGGTTGCCGCCAGCCGCCGGCCGGCACGCCGGCCGCGCCCTTCCCTGGTCGCTCGCCGAGGTCGATCGCCATGCGTCGTGAGTCCTGGTCCTACTGGCTCCTGCCCGCTCTGGCCCTGCTGGTGCTCGCCGGCACGCTCGGCTACGTGGCGCTGGCGCGCGGGCAGCTGCCGGCAGGGCCGACGCCGGTGGTGTGGGACAGGGCAGCCTGCGCCACCTGCCGGATGCACGTCGGCGAGCCGGCGTTCGCGGCCCAAGCACAGCTCCGCGACGGCTCGACTCTGTTCTTCGACGACGCGGGTTGCCTGCTGGGGATGTTGCCGGATATCGAGCCACAGGTTCACGCGTTGTGGTTCCACCACGTGCGCGAGGATCGCTGGGTGCGCGGCGACGCGGTCGGCTTCGTGGCGGTTTCCCCGAGCCCGATGGGGTTCGACCTCGGCGCTGTCGACGGGGGCGAGCCGGGTGCGGAGTCGTTGGCGGCGAGTCGGGCGCGCCTCGCCGCCCGGTGGGGAGGACGCTGAGATGGATGCAGGCGCCAACGTCGATCGGCAGCCGGAGACAGCGCCGATCCGCGGCGAAGCGCCGGGGCGCCGGGCGCGCCTGGCGGCGGTGATGCGCCTCGAGGTTGCCGAGGTCTTGCGCTCGCGCTGGATCTTGTTCTGCGCCCTGGTCTACGTGCTGCTGGCGGTGGTCTTCGTGTTCGTCGGCATGCGCGAGTCCACCGTGGTGGGGTTCACGGGTATGGGGCGGGCGTTGCTGTCGTTCACTCACGTCCTGGTCTTCTTGCTACCTCTTCTGGCATTGACCGCTACCGGGCAGGTGGTG
This sequence comes from Planctomycetota bacterium, assembly GCA_041398565.1. Lineage (GTDB taxonomy): Bacteria > Planctomycetota > UBA1135 > UBA1135 > UBA2386 > DATGPD01. Next base: position 1,049,871 of record JAWKUN010000003.1, read on the forward strand.
AACACCGCCCGTGCCGACGGCGCGCTCGAGCTGCTGTTCGGCAATCCGCTGCGCAGGAGCGAGTGGTTCCTCGGCGTCTCGGTCGTGCGGTTGGCGGTCCTGGCGGTGCCGCTCGTAGTGGCGGTGCCGGCGCTGGCGCTGCTCGGATGGATGGCCTTCGACCAACCGATGCCATGGACGTGGATGGTGCGGGCGTTGGCGGTCAGTGTCAGCTTGTTGGGGTGCTTCGTGGCCGTTGGTCTGTTGATCTCGGCGTCCGTGCGGCACGCAGCCAGGGCGCTGATCGCCCTGCTCGTGGTGTGGTGCGCGGCTGTCGCCCTGATCGACTTCGGGCTCATGGGGGTGATGCTCCAGCAGCACGTCGAGCCACGACTGGTGTTCTTGCTGGCCGCGCTCAATCCGGTGCAGGGTGGGCGCATGGCACTGCTCGCCGCCGGCGACCCCGAACTCGCCACCCTCGGACCCGTCGGCTTCTACCTGGCCAACCATGTCGGGTCGTTCGGACTGCTGCTGGTCGGCACGCTGTGGCCGCTCGTCTTGGGCGGCGCCCTGTGGTGTCTCGCCGCCGCGCGCTTCCGCCGGGGCGACATCGTCTGAGAACAGCCATGGAAACCCCCGCTCGCGACTTCTTCGCCTACCTGGATCGCCCACTGCGCGGCCGCACCCGCATCTTCGTCGCGCTGCTGTGTGTGCCGCTGTTGCTGAGCTTCGCGTTCCCGCTGTGGAAGATCAGCATGACCGCGCCACAGTACCCCAAGGGTCTCTACATGGACATTTGGTCGTACAAGCTCTCCGGAGGGAACGGAGGGCACGACATCGAGGAAATCAACAACCTCAATCACTACATCGGCATGCACAAGATCACGCGCTCGGAGCTGCAAGATCTCGAGTGGATGCCGGCAGCGCTCGGTGCTCTGGCGCTGCTGTGCCTACGCACCGCGCTGCTCGGCAACGTGCGCACGCTGATCGACATGTCGATGCTGGCCGGCTACGTCGCGCTCTTCGCCTTCGCCCGGTTCGTATACGTCCTCTACCAGTTCGGCCACGACCTGGATCCGACGGCGCCGATGAACATCCCGCCGTTCCAGCCGGTGATCGTGGGCACCAAGCGCATCGCCAACTTCACGACGCACAGTCTGCCCCAGGCAGGCTCGGTGTTGGTCGGCGTTTTCGTCGGAGGCCTGTGGCTGGTCACGCTGCGCGGCTTGTGGCAGGGCCGGCGCGCGTCGCGTACGGCATAGTGAGGAGCCGAAGTTCGACCGAGTCGGAGATCCGAGGCGAGGGTGGCCGATCGGTGGGGCGACCCTGAAAGCCGGTGAGACGGCCCCGAGTTGCATGAGTCGAGAGCCGTAACGCCTCACCTTCGGAGCAATCGGTATGCGCACCCACCCCAAGTTTCGCGTGGTGGGGGCCGTCTCCGCGTGGACCGCGCCCCTCCTCGTTCTCGCGGCCTGTTCGAACAGCTCGAGCACGCCGTCCTCCATCGTCAACCAGCCGTTCGTGCACCGTGACATCGTCCTGCGCGACGTCGCCGGCGAAGCCCTCACCGCCGACTCGACCGAGCCCTACAGCCCACGCATGACGTGCGGCCGCTGCCACGACGTCGACGCCATCGCCAGCGGCTACCACTTCCAGCAGGGTCGGACCGACTCGACCGGTCGGCTCGACCCGCGCCTGCTGCGACCGTGGGACCAGCAGGTCGCCGTGCTGTCGCCGGGCATGTTCGGCAAGTGGTGACCACCCGCCTCCGACAGCAGCCAGTTGGCTGCCAAGAGCAACACCGAGGCCACGCAGATCGACAAGTCGTCGTTCTTCTGGGTCGGCGCCTGCGGCATCTGCCACCCGGGCGGCGGCGCCGGCGAGTACGACCGCTACGGCAAGAAGTACTTCGACCCGCGCAGCGACCAGTTCGGCTTCGAGGCGATCGGCCTGGCGGCGACGCAGGTCGGCCTCGACGGTGACTACGCCTTCGTGCCTGGTTCGGGAGTGCCTCGACCCGCCGGCCACCCGACGCCGCCCGCCGAGTGGAACAAGACGTGGACGAGCGAGCCCGACTGCATGCTCTGCCACGCCGACCAGCGTGTGCTCAACGGCGAGATGAACCTCAATTGGGTGTGGCGCACCGCAGCGATGCGCGGCATGGCCAACCTGAAGGACAGCGCCGGGAATACCGTGCACTCCTACATGGCGGCATCGACCGCCGGCCAGGGTTGGTTCGACACGCTGGAGATGGCGCCGTCGCAACCGGGAGTGCCGCCCACCGCGACCAAGCTCGACATCAGCTACCGCAAGGGCATCGCCAACGGGCAGCTGGCACTGGGCGTCGCTGGCGAGGTGATGCTGCTGGGCACGGCCGTGGTCGACCGGCCGCGCGACGCCGCGTGCTGGGGATGCCACGCCACCCCGGACCTCAAGAAGCGCGCGCGCACGTGGTTCGACCCCGACCGCGACGTGCACTACCGCCGCTTCACCCTGCGCCACGACGCCGACCCGAGCAACGACATCGCGCCCGAACGCAGCCAGGCGTGCACCGTCTGCCACCCGGCCGGGTACGACCATCACATCGCCAAGGGTGACCCGTTCGAGGACACCGTCGCCAGCGACCGCAACTACGAGGACTTCGTCACCTGCCGCGACTGCCACGCGCCTGGGAACGCCTACGGCGCGCCGGTGCCGACCGACCAGGAGTTCCATCGCCCCGGCCACCTCGAGCGCATCTCGTGCCAGGTCTGCCACATCCCGTCCAAGGACAAGGCGGCGCAGCTGGTGGTCGACAACGCCGTGTCCGGCGTGTCGACCGAGTACGACACCGCGGCGTTCCTGTCGGCGGACCCGCTCGACCCGGCTGCTGCGGACAAGAGCCGCTGGTATCCGAGCTACCACGTGAAGCAGGACGCCGACGGCCACGAGCGCATCTTCCCGGCCAAGCTGCTCAACGTCGTCTGGTGGGGTGCGTGGTACCACGGCGACGACGGTCTGCCCAACACCGCCGACGACTTCGTGCGGCCGATCGCGCTCTGGCGCATCCGGGCGATGACCGGTGGCGCACCGCTTTCGGGCGCGACCGACGACAACGGCGACGGCCGCGTCGAGATCAACCGGCCGGACGAGATCCGCCTCTACATCGCGCGCTTGCGCGGCGACCTCGGCACGCGCCGCGTGCATCCGGGTGACCCGCACGACTACGTGCTGGTCAAGGGCGGCAAGGTGTGGTGGCTGGACGGCGACGGTCAGACCGGGACCGTGAACGAGTTCGAGCTGCACGCGGACGCGAGCGCCGGAGTGCGCTGGCAGGGCGCGAAGCTCGAGTCGGCGGTGCCCTTCTCGATCGACCACAACGTGCTGGCCAAGAGCACGGCGTTCGCCGACTGCGCCGGCTGCCACGTCAGCCCGTCGCCCAACTTGCTGGATCGCAAGGTCCTGCTCGACCCGTTCGGGCCCGACGATCAGGCGCAGCCGCGCTACGAGACGACGCGCGAGGTGATGGCGCGCGAAGGGTTCCGTTTCCTCGGCCAGTGAGCCGAGCGGTGGACCTCGGCGAGGGGTGCCGGCGCAGCCGCCCCCTCGCCGACACGCGCAGCCCGCGGCGACCTGTCAGTGATCGAGTTCGATCGCGACGTGCGTTTCGCCGGGGCGCAGCGGGCGTTGCACCGGGGTGCGGTCCGCGACTTCGACCCGGATCGAGGCGCGACTGCGGCGGAACTCGGGTAGGGCGAGATCGAACGAGCCGCGCGCGTCGGTGACGGTCGACTGGCGCAGCGCCGGCATCGGCGCGAAGAGGATGGTGCGCTGGTGTACGCGCGCGTCGCCGAGCGCCAGCGTCATCGCTTCGAGTTCGTCGACGATGCGCAGGCTCACGCGGGCGCCCGGCACACACTCACCGGCGGCGCAGACGGTTCCGGTCAGACGCGGGAGAGGTCGCCAGCTCAGGGCGACCGTGGTGGTGGTCCCGGGCTCGACGCGCGCAGTCGCCCAGGCGGTCGCGTCTGTCGCCAGAACGAGGAGCGAGCAGGTACCGGCCGGGAGGTCCTCGACTTCGACCTGTCGGCCAGGACGAGCGTCCAGGGGGCTGCTTCGGCTCCACGGGAACGAACCCGGTGCCTCCGGGTCCGGCAGCACGTAGACGTCGGCGGAGTCGCTGCGGGCGGGGGGGATCGCGATCGCCAGCCGACCGCCGGGAGGCAGGCGGATGATGGCACTGGCGGTGCGCCAGGCAGTCGTCTCCTGCGCCGCGTAGCCCGGGTGACGGCACACGACTCGTGCTTGTCCGGCGTCGACCACGTCGGTCAGGGCGAAGCTGCCGTCGAGGCCTGTCGTGGTCGTCCGCCCATCGCAGGCGACGGACGCGCCCGTCAGGGGGCGGCCGGCGGCGTCGGTGACGGAGCCCCGCAGCGTGCGCCGATCGGCGAGGTCGAGGTCGAGGCGGCACGGAATCCCCGCGCGCAGCAGGATTTGACGATCGGCTTCGAGGCGTCCACCGACGCGCACTGCGAAGCGGGCAACGCCTGGGAACAAGCGCTCGGCCTCGAAGCTGCCGTCGGTGTCCGCGACCAGCACGCGGCCGCGGTTCATGCCGGTGACGCACACGACTTCGGCGCGTGTGCCACGCTCGCCGTAGTGCACGCGTCCTCGCAACGCCGCCGACCGCCCGTCGAAGTCGGGGTCGGCAGACGGCGCCGCCGGGTCCTCGGTCGGCAGCGGCGCGGCGCGCACCTGGCCAGAGGGCCCGGCGGTGGGCTCGGCGTCGGCGGATCCTGACACGGCCTCTTCGTTCCGGCCGCCATGCCTCGCCTGGGCCGCGGTCTCCGGGAGCGTGTCAGGGTGCGAACCACCGCCGGTCGCGAACGAGTTGGTCCGCCAGATCAGGAGCGCCGACAGACCGACACCGACGGCGAGCAGTCCGAGCAGCCACGGCGCGCGCGGCGATCTGCGGGCGGAGTCGGCGGTGTGCGGCAGCATGGCCAACGTGTCGGCCGAGAGGGACTCGCGAGACGAAAGACGGGCCCCTGAGCCTACCCGCGAGGTGCGACGTCGGCGACCGAGGGCTCCCGGCGCGAGGGCCGTGTGCTGTCTGGTCGGATCCGGGGAAGTGGGCTTCGCCGGCCTCCCGCTCGGGGTTTGCTGGCGGTCGCCTCCGCGACCGTGTGCGGACTCAGGGCGTGCCCGCGGGCTGGACGTGGCAGCGCACGCGCAGCACCCGATCGCTGCGCCAGACGTCGTCGAGGAACGCCTCGCTGGGAGCACCGAGGAGACGCACCACGCCGAGGCGCCGCCGCTCGTGCTGGAACGAGACGACGCTGCCGATCTGCAATCCGTGGCGGCGTCCGAGCTCGGCCATCCGAGCCACCGCGCCCGCCTCCTCGGTCAGCTCGAGAGTCACCTCGCAGCCGGGCTCGTCGGCGCCGGTGAACTCCATGAACGCGCGCAGCAGATCGTGGTCGGTCAGGATGCCGACCAACGTGCCTTGGTCGACGACGGGCAGGGCGCCGAGTTTGCGGTCGCGCAGGATGCGCGCCGCTTCCTCGATCGGCGCGTCCGAACGCACGCTGATCGACGCCGGGGCCATCACGTCCTTGACGTGTCGCCGCGACGCCACGTCGGCCGCGCGCGGCGACAACGGGTTCACGCCTGGCTCGGTGGCGAGGAGGAGCTCGGTGCCGGAGACCATGCCGACCAGGTGCCCGGTCTTCTTGTCCACGATCGGCAGGTGGCGCACGCGGTGGCTGGCCATGAGGCGAGTCGCGTCGGCGATCGTCGACTCCGGGGACAAGACCACGAGTTCTCGGGTCATCCAAAGGCTGACGTCCATCTGACTCTCCTGTCGTGCACCGGCGCTCTCGACGTCGGCTCCGGGTTCTTCATCGGCCGCGCGACGCACTCGACCTACGCGACGGCGGCGAGCGCGCCCTGGCATCGACGCAAGCTGTCTGCGAATCCCCTGCAGCCGTTCGAGCGGTCGGTCTCCGGCGACCCCGGCCCTGCTCAGATCCCGCCGAAGAAGCGGCGGTGGCCGGCGACGATCTCTGCACACATCCGGGCGTCCGGCGTCGGATCGTCGATGCCCATTTCGTAGGTGCCGCCCAGCACGATGCAGTCTCGCCGCGGCAACAGGGTGCCGCCCTCGTGCGACAGCAGGTAGGGCAGTTGCTGCGGGAAGGCGTGGACCAGTTGCCCGCGCACCGCACGCACGGAGTCGTCGCCGAACACTCGTCCAGCCCCGAGCCCGAGGCAGTTGACGATCGCACTCTCGGCCAGCGAGGTGACGTCGCTCGCCGAGGCGAACGTGCGCGCCTGCAGTTTGCCACCGCCGCGCAGCACCTGCCGCATCATCTGGGTCAGGTAGATCGGCGGCTCGACGAGGAGCGTGTCGAAACGTTCGCCCCGTCGCTTGATGCGCGCGAACGGCAGCTTCGGCAGGGCGCGCGCGGCCGGGATGACGTCGCCGGGCACGTCGGCGAGGAGCCGCTCGCTGTTGCCGACCTCGAAGTGTGGGCGTTCGTACACGCCGTACTCGTCGCCGAGCAAGGCGCGGAAGCGCTGCCACGACGTGCGAACGATGCGCTCGAAGCGTTGCCGGGCGTCGTCGTCGTCGCCGCGGGACACGCCGATCGGCAGCCATTCGGCCCCGGCCACGTCGGAGGTGGTGTTGGGTGGGAAGTCCTCGGCGAGGACGCGCACGCGGTAGCCGCGCTCCTGCAGCACCCGGGCGCTGGCGAGGCCCACGGCACCGGCGCCCAGCACGGCGACGTCGGCCGGCGCGGCGACCGTGGCCGCCAGCAGCGTCACTGCTTCCTCGGCGCTGCCCCACGACAGGGTCACGCCGGCGCCGCCGTGCCCGTAGTTGTGCACGACGAACTTGTCGCCGAGGCGCTCGGCTTCGACGCGGATGCCAGCTTGGCGGTGGGGGCGCAGGCCCGCGATGTTGCGCAGGATGCGGGCCTCGGTGAGGTCCGGCTCGGTGAGGTCGGGCTCGTCGCGTGCCGGTCGCCACTCCTCCCCTGCGCGACGTCCCCGGGCGAACGGCGCCAGCGCGGCGTACGTCAGGAGAGTGCGGCGGTCCAGCGGAGCGAGCATGGCCGCGGCCATACGGCTTCGCGGTCGGATATGGCGACAGCGAGGAAGACTTCACCGATGCCGTAGCCGAGGGTGGGCCGCGCTGCGCAGCGCGCGGCGCGCCGCTGCGTGCATTCGCCGGTCCGCGTGCCACAATGGCGCGGATGGCGACCAGGGCGAGGCGCTCATGCGGGTGTTGATCGTGTGCACGGGGAACATCTGTCGGTCCCCCACGGGCGAGGTCGTGCTGCGTGCACGCGTGCGAGCGTCGGGCCTGGACGACCGCGTCGTGGTCGCCTCGGCCGGCACCTGGGGGGGCAAGGTCGGCGAGCCCGCGGATCCGCGTGCCGTCGCCGCCGCGGCGCGCCGGGGCTACGACATGAGCGCGCTGCGCGCCGCCGTGGTCGGTCCCGAGCACTTCGCGACCGTCGACCTCATGCTCGGCATGACGGGGGCACACGTCCAACAGCTCGAGGCCATGCGGCCACCGCAGGCGCGCAGCGAGATCCGGCGCTACCTCGACCTGACTCCCGGGCTCGAAGAGCGCGACGTCCCGGACCCGTATCTCGGCACGGACGCGGACTTCGAGCACGCTCTCGACCTCGTCGAGCGGGGCGTCGACGGCGTCGTGGCCCATCTCCGCAGCCGGTTGGCCTCCGCCTGAGCCTGCCCGTGGTGAAGCGGGCCAGGGGAGGCGGTCACTGCACTCGACCGCCTCGGACGCGCAGCACGAAGGTCACCGGCCCGTCGTTCAGCAACTCGACCTGCATCGCGGCGCCAAAGCGTCCCGTCTCCACCGTGAGGCCGAGCTCGCGCAGGGCGTCGACGGCGCGGAGGTAGAGGCGCTCGGCTTCGGCCGGCGCTGCAGCCGTCGTGAAGCTCGGGCGGTTGCCCTTGGCCAATGCGCCGGCCAGAGTGAATTGGCTCACCACCAGGCAGGCGCCACCCACGTCGGCGAGCGTGCGGTCCATCGGCGTGCTTCCCGGAAAGAAGCGCAGGCGCGCGACCTTGCCGGCAGTGGCGTCGGCGTCGGCGTCGGTGTCACCCGCTTCGACTCCCAAGAGCAGGAGCGCACCGGGTCCGATGGTGGACACCGGTGCTCCGTCGACGTGGACCGACGCGCGCCGCACCCGCTGCACGACCGTGATCATCGCCGCATGCTTGCGGCGGCAGGCCGTGCCCGCAAGGGGCAGCGCGCTCGCCGACGGTCACGACGACTTCACGTGGATCTTGGTCGGCGTGCGCTCGGGTGCCTTGGGCACGGTCAGGGTCAGGACGCCGCGCTTGAACGACGCGTCGATGGCTTCGGTCTGCAGGCCGTCGGGCAGACGCAGCGACCGCGAGAACCGACCGAACTGCGACTCCACCCGGTGGAAGTCGCCGTCCTTGGTGGCCACGTTGTGCTTGCGCTCGGCGGTGACGGTGAGCTCTTCGCCGTTCAGCTTGACGTCGACATCCTTCTCGTCGACGCCCGGCAGTTCGACTTCGATCACGAGCGCCGTCTCGTTCTCGTAGATGTTCATCGGCGCCATGCGCTCGCGCTGGGTCGTCGGGGTGGAGACGCCCCACGGCGTCAGGTCGAAGATGCTGTCGAACAGCGAATCGATGGGCGATGTGCGGTTGCTGGTACGCCAGGGGATCAGCTTCATGTTCGGCTCCTCGTTGTTTGGTTTGGATCGTCGCGCCGTTCGGCTGCGACGAGGGGCGAAGAGCAAGGCGTGTGCCGAGGTCCGATGAGTGCGGGGCGAGGATCGTAAAGGTGATTGAACAAGTGACTTGCACGCACGCGATCGCCCGGGCGTGGGGGGCCGGATAGGCTGCCATCCTGGCAGATTGTTGTGTGGAACAACGATCTGTTGTCAGGGTCCCACGGGTGCTGCCCGCGGGGCGCTCAGGGGTGTGGGTGCAGCAGGCGGCGCGCCGCGACTCTCGGCGGCGTCGCGCCTGCGTCCACCTCGGCGTATGCCGACTGCAGCCGCGTCGTCGCCGCCGGCTGGCGCAGGAAGCGGGTCACCAGCGAGTCGTGCAGTGCCTCCTCGAGCCAGGTGCGGCCCTGTTGCCGGCGTCGCTCGCGCTTGTTCTCGGCCAGAGCGACGACCGGATGAGCGCACACGGCCTGCCAGATCGACTCGATGCCCTCGTCGGCCACCGCCGCGCCGGCCAGGACGGGCACCGTGCGACCGGCACCGTGGAGCAGGCCGAGTGCTTGCTCGTACTCGGCGCGCGTGCGGTTCGCGCTGGCGCGGCGCTCGCCGTCGGCCTTGTTCACGAACACGGCGTCGGCGATCTCGGTGATGCCGCGCTTCATCCCCTGCAACTCGTCGCCCGAGTCGGGCTGGACGAGCAGGAGCACGAAGTCGACCATGCCGGCGACCGCGGTCTCGGACTGGCCCACCCCCATGGTCTCGACCAGGATCACGTCGTAGCCCGCTCCCTCGCACACGGCGATCGCCTCGCGCGTGCGCGGCGCCACGCCACCCAGGGCACCGGCGCTGGGCGAGGGACGGACGAAGGCGTCGGCTGCGCGCGACAACCGCGCCATGCGCGTCTTGTCGCCGAGGATGCTCCCGCCGGTCCGGGCGCTCGACGGGTCGACGGCCAGCACCGCCACCTTGTGGCCACGCGCGCACAGCCAGCTCCCGAGCGCGTCGATGAGGGTGCTCTTGCCCACGCCGGGCGGCCCGGAGATGCCGACGCGCGTGCTGTCGAGGCCGCGGCCGTGCAGCGCCACGAGGACCGCGTCGCCGGCAGCTTCGTCTTCGGCGCGGCGACTCTCGACCAGGGTGATCGCCTGGCCCAGGGAAGTTCGGTCACCTCTCGTCACGGCGTCCGCGAGCGCGGCTGGGTCGACGGCCATGGAGCGAGCGTAGCAGCACGCCACGCTCGCCGTCACGGTCGTCGTCGTCGCTCAGCGGGGCGCGCCCGGCGCGACGCTCTCGTCCGGGTCGAGGAGCAGGGCGGCGATGGCGGCCACCGGCTCCGACGAGGTCGCGGCCAGATGGAGCACGCGGATGCGGTCGAAGGACCGGGTCTTGTCGGGGACGGCGGCCGTGTGGCCGCGCAGCAGGGGGATGGGCAGCCGCGGGGTGACGACGTCGGTGGAGCCGCGCTCCTCGTCGCCGAGAGCGAAGCTGAAGCGGTAGTGTCCCCCCGACATCAGGGACGCTGCGAACGTCGTGGCATGCATCGTCTCGGCGAAGCGCACGGAGAGCCCACCTTCGCCGAGGACGATCGCGTCGACGTCGTTCCAGCGGGTCCAATCGCGCACCGATCGCTGCAGCGCTTCGGCGGTCACCGACCGCACCGGCGGCGTGTAGTAGTGCTCGGCGACGAAGGTCTGCAGCCCGCCGCGGCGCTCACCGAGCAGGAGTCGGAGCAGCGCCCGCAGCCGCGCCCCGTCGAACAGCGGGCCGCGGGTGACCTGCGCCAGGTCGTCGTAGAAGGCGGCGAGGCCAGGATGCAAGATCCGGTTGTCTCCGTGCGCGATCGACTCGAAGTAGCCCTCTGGCACCCGTCGCATCGTGTGGCCGGGTCGCCACTGCGCGGGCTCGATGGCCGGGAGGCGCGCCAAGAGCGGATCGCAGACGAAGGGGTCGACGATGTGCAGGCGTCCGCCGCCGTAGAAGCCAGGGCCGCCGACGGTGGTGACGACTCTGATCTCCGGACGTGCCTCGCTGGCGATGCGGTCGAACACGGTGCTGCTCGACGGTGCGAACGGTGCGCGTCCCGGGCTGAGCAGACCGAGGTGTCCGTAGTACGAGCCGCGTTCGTCCCAGATGCCGCGCGCCACCTGTCCTTCGCCGACATAGTGGCGACCCGAGAAGAACGTGATCCGCGGGCACAGGGCGACGGCGACGGCGAGCGTCGCCAGCGCGACCCACGGACCCGGCCCGCGCCGCAGCCATGTCGCCCGCGCCAGGCACGCCGCGGCCACCACCAGCGGCGGCGTGAGGAAGCGCCCGAGCATGAAGTCGCCGCCGATGCTCACCACGTACGCGACCTGGAGCAGCACGCCGACGCCGAGAAGGCGCGCGGGCCCTCCGCCGAGCACAGCCGCCGCAGTACCCGCCGCCAGGCCCAGCGCGGTCGCCGGGTCGTGCAGCGCGGTCGTACGCAGGTAGAGCCAGCCTTGCCGCCACAGGTCGGCCATGGGCACGCCGAGGCCGAACAGCTTGGCTTGTGCCGTGTTCGGGTAGGGGAAGCCGTAGTAGAACGTGGCGAAAGCCGACCAGGCGAGGAACGGGGCGAAGCCGATCGCCAGGGCGCGCGCTGCCGGCAGCCAGCGGTGACGCCAGGCGAGGACGGTCAACACCGGCAACTGCAGCAGCAGGAGATCGGCGCGCGTGCACGCGGTGAGGCCGGCGAGCAGGGCCAGCCAGCGTAGGCTTCGCAGCGAGCCGGTAGCGGTGGTGGCGATCGCCGTGAAGGCGACCAAGAAGAGGTGCACCAGAGGGTTCTCGAGTCCGGAGGTCGAGTAGTCGACGAAGGCGCGGCTCGAAGCCAGCAGCGCAACCACCACCACGGCGCCACGCGCACCGATCGCGACGGTGCCGGCGAGGAGGCCGATCGCGACGAGCGACAGCACCCCGCCGAGGGCGAGCGCGGTGAAGTAGATCTCGCCCGAGAGCAGGCGCAGGCCCGACAGGATCCACATCCACAGCGGATGCGTGAAGGTCTGCACACGGTCGGCGAGGTTCCAGCGCGGTCCGTGGCCGGCGACCACGTTCTCCACGGTACGGAAGGTGATGTAGGCGTCGTCGCACAGCCAGGCGGTGCGCACGACGCACACGACGTAGGCCAACAGCGCGATCGCGACCCACCGTCGCCACGCGCGGGCGTCGTCCACCCCGACCGCGCCCTCCCGGGGGGGCGGAGGCGGCGCCGCGGCGGACGATCCTCGGGAGACGTGGGCCATGGGGACGTGTGGGTGGCGCGCGGAGCGACTGGGCCCGACCGGATCCTCCGGCGCCAAGGCGGGTTGCTAACCGATGGCGGCGGCAGTTTCCATGTCGGGTCGGACCACCGCCGACGAGTGCCTGCGTCGTCTGTCCCGCGCGGAGACGAGCGCGCCGGCGCTCGGCACGCGCGATCAAGTGCGCACGACGAGATCGTACGCGCGCCACGGTCGTCTACGCTTCGTCGCGTGGGGGCACCGGTCCGGGCGGATCGAGATGCGCCGCGGACCGAAGTTCAGCGGTGAGTCACCGTTGCGCGCTGCGCTGGCTGGCGACCTCTGTCGTCCGCCCACCGTTCGCTTCAGCGCTCGGTGGTCAACACGATCTGCCGGCTGCCGGCGCGGACCGGCAACGCGTTGAACATGCCGTCGGCGACCAGCAGTGGTACCGGCGCGCCGTCGACGGTGGCTCGTCCGCCGAGCGCGGTGAGGTCGGCAGGGAACGCGACCACGAGGTAGGCGTCGCGCTGGGCGTCGACGGTCAGCTCGATGCGGTCGAGGGTGCCGCCAGCGTAGGTGACGATGGCGTTGTGGCCTGCCGCATCGAGGCGTAGGGGGGGCTCGGGTTCCTGGCGCAGGTGGACGACGTCGGGTGAGAACTGCATCTCGGCCCAATCCCGCACGACGCGCGCCCGGTAGCGGAAGCCGAAGGTGGGGATCAGCGGCCGGCCGCCCACGAGGTCGCGTTTGCTCGACAGCGCGTAGCGGCCGCTGGCAGCGTCCCAGTGCAGCATCTCCTGGTCCGGGTCCAGGTCGGCGAACGCCGGATTCATGTAGAGCAAGAACGGTGGCCGCGGCAGCACCCAGTAGTCGACGACCCCCGGACGCGCGCCGCCGTACAGCTCGATCAGGTCGGCGAACCCCTCGAGCAACTCGGGAGGCACGAAGTCGACGTGTAGCACCGCGCGCGTGGCCAAGCGTTGGTCCGTGATCAGGTCGACGACGGCGCGGGTGGTCGCGCTTCGTGCCCGTGCCTGACTGACCTCGGCCGGCACCCGCTTGGCGTTGGCGCCGGCCAGTCCCAGGAGCACGGTGGTGGCCAGCGCCATCGGCAGCCGGCGACCGGCGGTCGATCGGTCGGCCAGCGCCGCCAGCGCCAGCGCCAGCGGAGCCTGCACGAAGTAGACGAAACGGGTCTCGTGCGAGCGGGCGACGAAGGGGAAGCTGGCGGCGCAGGCCCACAGCAGACAGAAGCGCCCGCGCGGCGGTAGGACCACGAGCGCCAGCAGGAGCGCTGCCACGCAGACGGCGATCGCCGTCGTGCCGACTGGCAGGTCGAACAGGACGCGTAGCCAGGCGGCACCGTGCGCCATGAAGAGGTTCAGGTTCTCGGCGGGCGACAGGTGACCCAACGAGTAGGGATTGAACCAGTGGTGGTGCACGAGGACGACGACGCCGAACGGCATGGCGCGCAGGGCTCCGCGTGCGCCGCGACGCAGCAGGGGCCCGGACTCGAGACACAGGTGGGCGACGAGCACCACGAGTGGCATGTGGTAGGCCGCTTCGCGGAAGGTGAAGGCCAGCAGGTAGCCCAGCCAGGCCAGCCCGAGCCGAGCCGGGCGCGGACGCTCCACGTGCGTCGCATAGGCCGCCGCGGCGACGAACAGGCAGAGAGCTGCCGGCATCACGTTGGCGCCCGCCGCGATCCACAGGAGCGCTTCGGCGCCGGCGGGAGACAGCGCGAAGAGGGCGCAGGCGCCGGCGGCGAGGCCCGACGATCTCACCAGCCAGCGACGGGCCACCAGGTACACGCCCGCGGCCAACACCGCGTGCAAGGCGAAGACCACGGCGCGGAAGGCCGCGGGTGTCAGGCCGAAGACCTCGTACACGGTGTCGAGGAGTAGGAGCCAGCCCGGGCGCCAGTACGGCGACGCGCCGCCGCCGCCCGGCAGCGCCAAGAGGCGCGTGCGCACGATGTCGACCGCGCTGGTGTCCTTGCTGTACTGCAGCAGCACGAAGTCGTCGGCCGTGAAGAAGAGCGACAGCGCGGGCCCGTACACGGCGGCGAACACGGCGGCGGTGGCAAGCAACGCCACCACGACCGGCCAGGGCGTTCGCCATGCCCGCATCCCCGTTCTCGGTGGCGCATCCGCTTCCGTCATCGGCGCACCAGCTCGCGCAGCTCGGACTCCGGCTGTTCGCGGGCGGCCTCGCCGCGGGCGCGGTCGGCGACTCGGCGCACACGCCAGCGCAGGGTCCGGCCGCGCGGTAGGGTTGCCCAGTAGCCGTCGGGGATCGTCCACGCATCCCCGGTGAGTTCGAGCTGCGCCGTCTCCCACGTCGCGAAGACCAGGCCGTCCGGGAACCAGATGTGCACGCTGTAGACGGTGGCGGCGCTGCCCAACGGGTCGTGCCAGCGGAAGGTAGGCGCCCCCTCCAGGGCCGCACCGGGCTCTGGTGTCAGTGCTTCCAAGGTGCGTCGATCGGGCGCGCCGACGGTGTGCAGCCCTTCGTGGGACGACGCGTAGCACCGGTGGGGCGCGTCGCCCGTGCGCAGCGCCGGCAAGAAGTGGACGTGTTGCAGGGCGAAGGCTCCGGCGATGACGATTGCTCCGGCCAGGGTGGGCCACAGCGGTCGTCTCGGCCACGGCAAGGCCGAGAGGCCGGCGGCGACCAGCACGGCGCCGACTCCAGCTGCCGGGAACAAGTAGCGTCCCTGCGGCTGGATGAAGGACAGGTTGAACTGGACGTAGCCGGCGGCCGTGAGAACCAGGCTGACGAGCGCCAGGGACAGCGCCGCGCCGCCCTCGCGCGCCAGGGTGCGGAGGCGCCACAGCCAACCGACCGCTCCCAGCCCGAGTGCGATCAGCGCGGCGACCTCGGCTGCGGGTGGTGCCGGCCGCAGCGACCAGCCGACGGCGGCGAACGTCGTGTGCAGGGTGCGCCAGACGAAGTCGCCACCGAGGTAGCTCGTGCGCATGTCGGCCGGAAGTCGGTTGCTGGCGTAGGCGACGGCGTGGGGTACCAGGGCCAGCGGATCGCCGTAGAGCTGCGCGTTGCGCCAGAACCAAGCGCCGCTGATCGCCGCCGCCAGCACCATGGCCACCGCGAAGCCGAGCAGGGTGCGCCCACGGCCGCCGGGCCAGGCGACGGCGGCGCCGGTGAAGGCGAGCACCACCAGGGGCAGGAGGAACAGCGCCGTCAGCTTGGTGAGCAATGCCGTTCCGAGCAGCAGGCCGAGCAGCACACCCGCGCCGACGTGCAGACGCCGTCGCCGTACGCCGCGCACCAGCACGTACGAGGTGGCAGCCGCCAGGGCGGCGGCGAGGTTGCCGTTGTCGAGCACTCCGTGCATCCACGACCACTGCGGCAGGCAGGCCAACGACAGGGCCGCCCATGCAGCGGTACCCGGACGGCTCGGGAAGAGCTCGCGCGCCAGCGCGAAGGCGAGCGCGATCGACACCGCGCCGAGCGCCGTCGACAGCAGCCGCTGCCAACGCAGCACCGAGATCTCGGCCGACACCGGCGCGCGCTCGTCGTGGCCGTGCTGCCATTGCAGCGCCGCGCCGGGCACGCGGTCGGGGGGCGGCGACCAGTAGGGCGTGCAATCGCCGTGACCGGTGATGGCGGCGACGGCGACGAGGAGCGCGTAGTAGAGCGGGGGGTGATGGCCGAGGCTGCCTTCCTCCCAAGGCGCCCGACCGGTCGTCGCCGACGACTTCAGGATCGTGGGCTGGCGCCCGGTGGCTTGCAGGAAGGAAGCGTAGTAGGCGTGGTCGTTCTCGTCGGGGCCTTCCCACGCCGGGGCACGCACGGCGTAGGTGCCGGCGAGCAGGGCGTGCACGACCAGGGCCAGGCCGAGCCAGATGCGCGCGGCCCGCACCGGGTCACCGCGCGGCAAGGGCGTTCAGCACGCGTTGCGCTGCCTGCGCGATCACGCTGCCGGGTCCGAAGATCTCGAGCACTCCTGCAGCGGTGAGGGCCGCGTAGTCGTCGCGCGGGATCACGCCGCCGACCACGACCTTGATGTCGGGGCGCCCCTTGGCGGCCAACGCGGCGATCAGTTCGGGTACCAGCGTACGGTGGGCACCGGCCAGCGAGGACACGCCGACCACGTGCACGTCGTTCTCGATGGCCTGGGCGGCCACCTCGTCCGGCGTCTGGAACAAGGGCCCGATGTCGACGTCGAAGCCCATGTCGGCGAACGCGGTCGCGACCACCTTGGCGCCGCGGTCGTGGCCGTCCTGGCCGATCTTGGCCACGAGGATGCGCGGGCGTCGCCCTTCGCGGGCGAGGAACGCCAGGCAGAGATCTTGCACCGCCTCGATGTCACGCATGTCGGCGGCCGCAGCATACACGCCACCGATGCTGCGGATCGGCGCTTCGTAGCGTCCGAACACGCCGGCCAACGCCTCGCAGATCTCGCCGACGGTGGCGCCGGCGCGGGCGGCATCGATGGCGACGGCGAGCAGGTTGTCGGTGCCACGGGCCGCTGCGCGCAAGCGGATCAACTGTCGCTCCACCTGCTGTCCGTCGCGGCCGCGCCGGAGCTCGGCCAAGCGCTCGATCTGCGCGCGTCGCACCGCAACGTTGTCGACGCGGAGGACGTCGACGCTCGTCGGTCGTTCGCTGCGGAACCGGTTGACGCCGACGATCACGTCGCGACCGCTGTCGATGCGTGCCTGCCGGCGCGCCGCGGCCTCCTCGATGCGTAGCTTCGGCAGGCCGGTTTCGATCGCCTTGGCCATGCCTCCGAGCGCTTCCACTTCGTCGATGAGACTGCGGGCGCGCGCCGCCAGGTCGTCGGTGAGTCGCTCCACGTAGTAGGAACCTCCCCAGGGGTCGACCGTGCGACACAAGTCGGTCTCGTGCTGCAGCACCAGCTGCGTGTTGCGCGCGATGCGCGCACTGAACTCGCTCGGAAGGGCAATGGCCTCGTCGAGGGCGTTGGTGTGCAGGCTCTGCGTGCCGCCGCTCACGGCTGCCAACGCCTCGAGCGTGGTGCGGGTGACGTTGTTCAGTGGATCCTGCTCGGTGAGCGACCAGCCCGACGTCTGGCAGTGGGTGCGCAGCGCCAACGACTTCGGGTTCTTGGCGCCGAAGCTGCGCACGATCTCCGCCCACAACCGGCGGGCGGCGCGCATCTTCGCGACCTCGACGAAGTAGTTCATGCCGATCGCCCAGAAGAAGCTGACGCGCGGTGCCAGATCGTCGACGTCGAGGCCCGCGCGCACGCCGGTGCGCAGGTACTCGAGGCCATCGGCCAAGGTGTAGGCCAGCTCGATGTCGGCGGTGGCGCCGGCCTCCTGCATGTGGTACCCCGACACCGAGATCGAGTTGAACTTCGGCATCTCCTTGGCACAGAAGGCGAAGATGTCGCCGACGATGCGCATCGAAGGAGCGGGCGGATGGATGTAGGTGTTCCGCACCATGAACTCCTTGAGGATGTCGTTCTGGATGGTGCCCGACAGTTTGGCCGGCGGAACGCCTTGCTCCTCGGCGGCGACGACGAAGAGCGCCAGGATCGGCAGCACCGCGCCGTTCATCGTCATCGACACCGACACTCGGTCGAGAGGGATGCCGGCGAACAGGACGCGCATGTCGAGAATCGAGTCGATGGCGACGCCGGCCATACCGACATCCCCGGCGACGCGCGGATGGTCGCTGTCGTAGCCGCGGTGGGTGGCCAGATCGAAAGCGATCGAGAGGCCGCGCTGGCCCATGGCCAGGTTGCGCCGGTAGAAGGCGTTGCTGGCCTCGGCGGTGGAGAAGCCGGCGTACTGGCGCAGCGTCCACGGCCGGTTGAGATACATGGTGGCGTAGGGCCCGCGCACGAAGGGTGGCAGCCCGGGCATGGTGTCGACAGGCAGGCCGGCGACGTCGCTCGGCTCGTAGCGCGCCTTGCGCACCAGGCCATCGTGATCCTGCGGCTTGGGCCACGACGCCACGGTGCGCGGTGGCGGAGGCGGGCCGAGCGGGATGCGGGCGAAGTCGGGAGCCGACATGGGCTAGATGGTGCGCGCCCAAAGGCCGCGATGGAAGCGCGTGGTCCCGCTTCGCGCGAGCCGTGCGGATGCGCGGCGGCCGGTCTCACGATCGACCGCGTGCCGCACGCCGACCCGGGAGGCTGCGCCCTTGCGCCGAGGATGTCGTCCGCGGCGCGCGAGGGTGGGACTCTACGTTCCGGGTTTTCCACGCCTCCATTGACGTCGTGCGCCGGACGTTCAACATGCGACGTGTGCAGCGCGTGGATGCCCGCGCGCATCGACCTCTCCACAGGACTGCCCGTGACCCACCGAATCTTGCTCGCTCTCTCGCCGCTCGCGCTCACCCTCGCCGGCTGTGGCGCCGAGGCCGCTTCCGTGCCGGCGTTGCCGCCGACGCCCAAGGGGCTCGAAGGCAAGCAGCTCAACATCCCGGCCGACAATCCGATGACGGCCGAGAAGGCACACCTCGGCAAGATGCTGTTCTTCGACAAGCGACTGTCGAAGGACGGCAGCATGTCGTGCCAGTCGTGCCACATGCACGACAAGGCTTGGTCGGACGGCATCCAGTTCTCGACCAAGGTCGACGGCAGCAAGAACACGCGCAACTCCCCGAGCCTCTACAACGTCGGCTACCAGCAGCTCTACTACTGGGACGGCCGGGCGCCGACCATGGAGAAGAACGTCGAGGCGGCGTGGAAGGGCCACATGGGTGGTGATCCCGAGGCGATGGCCAAGACCCTGGCCGGGATTCCCGGCTACGTCGAGGCCTTCCAGGCCTCGTTCCATGCGGCGCCTACCGGAACCAACATCGTGCAGGCGATCACGACCTTCGTGCGTACCCTGCGCAGCGGGGACGCGCCGTTCGATCGGGGGCAGCAGTCGGAGGCGGCCAAGCGCGGTCATGCGGTGTTCATGACCCGCTGCGCGGCGTGTCACGTGCCGCCGCTCTTCACCGACATGCTGTTCCACAACGTCGGCGTCGGCGCCCAGAGCGACGTCGGCCGCTTCAAGGTCACCGAGGATCCGACGACCACGGGCGCCTTCAAGACGCCGAGCCTGCGCGGCGCCGCGCGCAGCGCGCCGTACTTCCACGATGGCAGCGTGCCGACCCTCAAGGAGGCGGTCACGATCATGGCCAACGCCGGCGTCGAGAACGAGCACCTCGACCCCATCCTCAAGGGCTTCAAAGCGTCGCTGGCGGCGCCGACGGCGCAGGAGATCGACGACCTGGTCGAGTTCGTCAAGTCGCTCGACAGCAGCGAGCCATTCGAGGCACCGAAGCTGCCCTAGGACGCAGCGTCACGGGATGCGTTCGCGGCGGAGTCACGCCTTGTTCGCTCTGCTTGGCGCCTCCGCGGCGCGGGCTCCTGGCCCGACGCGGCGTCACGACTGCCGCCGGCTCACGGGCTGCTCAGGCGGGGCCGTCGGTTGTCGCCAGACGATCGAGAACCCCGTGCAGAGTGGAGGCGGTGTCGAGTCCCCGGTGCAGGAAGCCGATCGCTCCCCACGCTTCGCTGCCGCGCGGCGGCTCGCCGGTGGCGTAGAGCAAGGGGCGGGGGTTGCCCGCGAGGGTGGCGGCGACGCCGCGCACCAGGGTTCCGTCGCGGTCGTCGAGACCGCACAGGACGACGATGCGCGCGTCGGTCCGCCGCGCCAGCTCCGCTTGCACCGCCTCGGCCGTCGAGCACGGAGGGGCCTCGTCGGGTTCGATTCCGGCCGTGCGCAGGAGGTCCGCGGCCCAATCGATCCGCGGGCGGGCGGTCGTCGGCTCGCCGAACGGCACCAACACGGCCGCGACCGGGCGTTCGGCACTGCGGCGCCGCAGGTGTTCGAAGGAGGCAGCGGGGCGCGCGGACGGTGCCTCCGGCGCCAGAGTGACGCGCGCGGCGGGATCGGCGAAGCGGTTCGTTCCGACCAGGGTCGATGCCGGCGCCGGCTCCGGCGCTGGCAAGTGCCCGTCCCTGGCCCAAGCCTGCAGCCTGCTCCAGGCGCCGTTGGCGATCTGAGCGGTGAGGCTCTCGACGGCGTACGAGCCGGCCAACGGATCGTGCACACGGGTCAGGTCGGCCTCGTGCACGAGCAGGCGGTGTTGGTTCGCCGCCAAGCGTCGCGACTCGTCGAGCGCCGCGACCGGATCGAAGAGCAACGGCTCGAAGACCTCGCAGCCGCCGGCCACCGCGGCGAAGGCCTGCAAGGTGGCACGGGCGAGGTTGAGCTCCGGGTCGATCGCGCTCCAGCAGCGGCGGCTGGCGATGGCCCACACGCGTGCGTGCCGCCGCTCGAGGTCGACCTCGAACGCCGACGTCACCGTGTGGAACAGCCACCGCGCCGCGCGCACCTTGGCCACCTGCGTCACCAGGTCGGTGCCCAGGCGCAAGGGAAGGTAGAGCCGTGCGGCCAACGCCGATGGACGCGGAGCTGGCGACAGGCCGAGCCCGCGCAGCACCTGCACCAGCACGCAGAGGCTGGCGGCCAGTTCGTCGGCTGGTGCGGCGGCGGTCTCTTCCTCGACGATGTCGAGCACCACGGCGTGCGGCAGGCCGGCGCGCTCGAGCGTCGCCAGCGCGGCCATGCCTTCCGGCGTGGCGGCGAGTGTCAGCGCGACGCGGTCCGGGTCCAGCCGGCGGACGTCCTCGGTCTCGCCGTTCGCCAGCGAGGTCTGCAGGCCCCGAGCCGCGATCCGCACGAGATCGTGCCCGAGGGCCTCGGCGGTCGAAGCCGCGGCCGACGCAGCATCGTTCGCCACCATCGCCACACGGGTCGGAGCGACGTCGGGGTGCTCCGGTTGGGGCGGGGCCAGGTCGGCCGGCATGTCCGCCCGCGTGAACAGCGGCCGCATCTCCACCCCCTCGCCGAGGGGGCAGGCCAGGGCGTCGGGGTCACCACCGTCGAGTTCGGCGCGCGCGACTTCGCGCCACGAATCGACGGACTGCTGCGGCCACGCTCGCTCGCTCATCGCCAGGTCACATGTTGCGTCGGTACTGGCCGCCGACGCGGTACAGCGCGGACGAGATCTGACCGAGCGAGCACGTCTTGCCACACTCGATGAGCGCGGCGAACACGTTGTCCCCGCGCATCGCTGCCTCCTCGAGTTGCCGCAGCGCCGTGGCCCCTTCCTCGCTGCGCGCTCGGTGCAGGTCCGTCACCGAGGCGATCTGGTCGCGCTTCTCCTCGTCGGTCGAGCGGCGCACTTCGGACGGTGTCACGAACGGAGAGCCGTCCTTGCCGATGAAGGTGTTCACGCCGACGATCGGCAGCTCGCCGCTGTTCTTCATCGTCTCGTAGTGCAGCGACTCTTCCTGGATGCGGCCGCGCTGGTACATCGTCTCCATCGCTCCCAGCACACCGCCACGCTCGGCCAGGCGGTCGAACTCGGCCATCACCGCCGCCTCGACGAGGTCGGACAGCTCCTCGACGATGAACGATCCCTGCAGCGGATTCTCGTTCTTCGCCAGGCCGAGCTCGCGGTTGATGATGAGCTGGATCGCCATGGCGCGCCGCACCGACTCCTCGGTGGGGGTGGTGATCGCCTCGTCGTAGGCGTTGGTGTGCAGGCTGTTGCAGTTGTCGTAGATCGCGTACAGCGCCTGCAACGTCGTGCGGATGTCGTTGAAGCCGATCTCCTGCGCGTGTAGCGATCGCCCCGAGGTCTGGATGTGGTACTTGAGCTTCTGCGAGCGCTCGTTGCCGCCGTACAGGTCGCGCATCGCCTTGGCCCAGATGCGGCGCGCGACGCGGCCGATCACCGAGTACTCCGGATCGATGCCGTTGCTGAAGAAGAACGACAGGTTGGGCGCGAAGTCGTCGATCTTCATGCCGCGCGAGCGGTAGTACTCGACGTAGGTGAAGCCGTTCGCCAGCGTCAGCGCCAGCTGGGTGATCGGGTTGGCGCCGGCCTCGGCGATGTGGTACCCGGAGATCGACACCGAGTAGAAGTTGCGCACCCCGTGCTCGATGAACCACGCTTGCACGTCACCCATCGTGCGCAGGGCGAAGTCGGTCGAGAAGATGCAGGTGTTCTGCGCCTGGTCCTCCTTGAGGATGTCGGCTTGCACGGTCCCGCGCACGACCTGCAGGGTCTTGGCCCGGATGCGTTCGTAGGTCTCGCGTGGCACCACCTCGTCGCCGGTGACCCCCAGCAGGAGCAGGCCGAGACCGTCGTTGCCGTGCGGGAGCTGGCCGCGGTAGCGCGGCCGGCGCAACCCGCGTGCGTCGTAGCGCTCGCGCAGCTTCTGCTCGACGGCGTCGAGCTGGCTCCGTTCGCGCAGCCACCGCTCGCACTGCTGGTCGATCGCCGCGTTCAGGAAGTACGACAGCAGGATCGGCGCCGGACCGTTGATGGTCATCGACACCGAGGTCTTCGGATCCGCGAGATCGAAGCCCGAGTACAGGCGCTTGGCGTCGTCCAGACAGGAGATGCTGACGCCCGAGTTGCCGATCTTGCCGTAGATGTCGGGACGCTCGGCCGGGTCCTCGCCGTAGAGGGTCACCGAGTCGAAGGCAGTGGACAGGCGGCGCGCAGGCTGCCCGGACGCCAGGTAGTGGAAGCGCTTGTTGGTCGCCTCGGGACCGCCCTCGCCGGCGAACATCCGCGTCGGGTCCTCGTCCTCCCGCTTGAACGGGAAGACGCCGGCGGCGAACGGGAAGCGTCCCGGCACGTTCTCGGTGAGCAGCCAACGCAGGCGTTCGCCCCAGTCGGCGAACTTCGGGAGCGACACCTTCGGGATGTCCAGCCCCGACAGCGAGCGCGTCTGCTGCTTCACGCGAACCTCCTGACCCCGCACCTCGAACACGTGCTCGGCCGTGCGGTAGCTCGCGACGAGTTCGTCCCACTCGCGCAGTTGCTCGCGACAGCCGGCGGCCAGCTTCTTGTCGGCGTCGGCTCGTGCGGCTGCCAGAGCCGCCGCGGCGGCTTCGTGGCTGCCGTGCGCGCGCAGCGCGGCCGCGGCACCGTCGAGCTGGTAGAGGGTGCGCGCCGCCTGCACCTGCTCGTCGACGAAGACGCGGTACTTGCGGTTGGCGTCGGCGATCTCGGCGAGGTAGCGCGAGCGCGCCGGCGGCAGGACGTGGCTGCGGCGGGTACCCGACTCGGGCAGGGCGCGAGCTCCCGCGAAGCGTCCGGGGACCTTGGCGTCGAGCCCGGCCGCCAGCACCGTGAACAAGCGGTTGGTGCCCGCATCGCCGAAGTGGGATGCCATGGTGCCGACGATCGGCGCTTGCTCTGGCGGCAGCTCGAAGGCGCCGTGGTTGCGCACCCATTGCTTGCGTACGTCGCGGAGCGCGTCCTCGGCACCGCGGCGGTCGAACTTGTTGATCGCCACGACGTCGGCGTAGTCGAGCATGTCGATCTTCTCGAGCTGCGTCGGCGCGCCGAACTCGGGCGTCATCACGTAGAGCGACACGTCGGCGAAGTCGACAATCTCGGTGTCGCTCTGGCCGATGCCGGAGGTCTCCAGGACGATGAGGTCGAAGCCCGCCTGCGCCAGCACCGACAACGCCTCGCCGATGCAGCCCGCCAGGGCGAGATTGGCCTGGCGGGTCGCCATCGAGCGCATGAACACGCGCGGCGACCCGAGGGCGTTCATGCGGATGCGGTCGCCCAGCAGCGCGCCGCCGGTCTTGCGTCGCGACGGGTCGACCGACAGGATCGCCAGCGTCTTGTCCTCGAACGCCAGGAGGAAGCGCCGGACGAACTCGTCGATGAGCGACGACTTACCCGAGCCGCCGGTGCCGGTGACGCCGAGGACGAGCTTGGGCTGCGGTGGGGTCGCTCGCTCCAGGCGCGCCCGCACGCGCGCCGGATCGTTCTCGGCCACCGACAGCGCTCGGCCGACGGAGACGTGGTCGTGCGCGCTGAGCGCGGCCGCATCGAACTCGCTGGTCGGGGCGAAGTCGCAGCGACGTAGCAAGTCGTCGATCATGCCCTGCAGGCCCATGGCGCGGCCGTCGTCGGGCGAGTAGATGCGTGAGATGCCGTAGGCGTGCAGTTCCTCGATCTCGTGCGGCAGGATGACGCCGCCGCCGCCGCCGAGGACCTGGATGTGCTCGCAGCCGCGTTCGACCAGCAGGTCGCGCGTGTACTTGAAGAACTCGAGGTGACCTCCCTGATACGACGTGATGGCGACGCCCTGGGCATCCTCTTGGATGGCGGCGTCGACGACCTCTTGCGCCGAACGGTTGTGACCGAGATGGATCACCTCGGCGCCGGAGCCCTGGGCGATCCGGCGCATGATGTTGATCGAGGCGTCGTGGCCGTCGAACAGGGACGTGGCGGTTACCAGCCGGATCCGGTGGCGAGGCACGTAGCGCGGCTCCGGCGACCGTTGCGGCTCCGGGCGTTGGTCCGTGGAGCGGGGCCCGGGGGTCGATTCAACCTGGGTCATGAATTCAACTTGGGGCTCTGCTGACCGTGACCGTCGCAGGGCGCCACGGTGATTCGAGCGCGCGCGCCCAGCCCGGGCAGTGTAGCGGAGTTCTGCGGGGGACGCGTCTCGCGAATCCTGGCGTGACCGACAAATCGGCGCTACGACGTCGCGCTGCCGCCGCGCGATTCGGTGCGGCTTCCTGTCGACCGCGTGCGCCGCTGGGGGGCGGAGTCGCCCGATCAGACGGTCGATCGGCAGCCTCGCGCGCCTCGCCGAAAAAACTGTCCGCCGCGCCCCCTCACATCGCCGGCTGCCAGCGGTCACAATGTAGGCAGTGTTCACGCGGACCGTTGCCTTGCTGAGGACCGTCGCCCTGCCGGCCAGTTCGTCGCTGGCATGCCTGGCGTCGGTCATGGCGCAGGGCGCAGCGTACGACACCACGGTCGTGCACGTCGAAGCGCTCGAAGAAGGGGCGATGAAGCGGGAGGACGTCCGCATCAGGCACAACCCGCTCGCCGAGAACGCTTGTGTGCTGGAGTGGCGCGACAACGTCCTGCCCCTGCCGGTCCCGGCGCATCGTGTTGCGCTCGGCCGCCTCGGCCCCGACCGCCTGGCCGTCCTCGCTGCTGGTGTGCGCGAACCGCTGGCGGTGTATGTGCTGGAAGGCGGCGGCGCCATCGCGCGGCTCGCGACCGATGGTGGACTTCGCTTGCCGCCGGCCTTCAACGGCGAGGGGTCGTGGCCGTTGGCCATCGGTCGGGAGGTCTTCGTCGTCGCCTTCGAGAAGGACCTGCGGGTCGAGCTGCGGGCGTTCGGCTTCGGCGACAAGGTGTTCGCAGCGCGCACGTTTCCGGCGGGTGTGAGCGGGTTCGACGTCAGCATCGACGAGCGTCTGCAGCGCATCAGCATCCAGCCGAGGGGTATCGCGGGCCTGGCGCCGCTCGAGTTCGTGCATCCCCTGGCGCCGCGCATCGAGTTCGTGGACGCCGTCCTCGACTTCGGCTCGGTCCCGGTCGGTGCTTCGCGCCGAGTGCGCGCACGTCTCCGCAACCCGACGAGCGACGCCATCGACGTGCAGGTGCGGGTCGAGGGCGAGTTCCGGCTCGACACCGCCCAGGTTCGTGTCGGTCCCGCGGCAACGGCGGAGGTCGTGGTCGAGTTCGTCCCGGGTGCGGTTCGCGAGCACCGTGGACAGCTGCTCGCCAGCCATCCGGGGCTCGAGCGCTCGCTGGTGCTGCCCTTGCGCGGTGCAGGCGTGCGGGCCGCTGCGGCTGCCGAAGCGACCCTCGACGTCACGCGTACCGAACTCCAGGTGACGCCCACCGAGGCGGTCTCGACGTCGAGGCCTTGGTCCGCACCATCGCCGGACGCGGACGCCACTGCAGGCGATGGGAGGGTTGCCGCGGCGCCTCGCGTGCCGGCACCGCCAACGCTCGTCCCAACGCCGGTTGCACCGCGGCTCGAACAAGAAGGTGACCGCATCGTCGTGCGCGGCCGGCCTGGCGAACTCGTGTTGCTGGCGGCGGTGACCTTGCGGACGTCAGGCGCGGTTGCCCGCCCGGAGATCCCGCTGGCAACCTGGCGCCTGCGCCTATCCGCGACCGAGGGAGAGCAGCGGCTGTCCCTCGACGACCTCGGCCTGCGGTCCGGACTGGGTCTGATCGTCGTGCGGCGCGCCGGCCGCCACCTGATCGACTCTCCCGTGCTGACGCCCGACCTGCGCGGCCGTCAGTCTGGCAACTGATCCTCGGCGCCCGCCGAGAAGTGCTGGTTGACGATCTTCCAGTCGTTGCCCATGCGTGCCAGCGTGAACGTGGCACGGCCGATCGCGGCCTGCTCGCGCCCGCCGGCGTCGATCTGCTGCATCTTCCAGCCGCCATGGGCGGTCGCGAAGTCGTCGCCGAAGCTCTGGATCTGCAGGTCCTTCAGCTCGAGCTTCAGCACCTCCATGTAGCGGAACTCCTGGTCGAGGAACTCCTCGTACGCGCCCCAACCCTGGTCGATCCGGCCGGAGCTGTCGAAGTGCACGAAGCGCTTGTCGGTCCAGAAGTGAGCCCGGTAGGCCTTGATGTCTCGGCTGTTGAACGCCTGCCGCATGTTGCGGAAGAAGTCTTCGATTTCCTTGTGGGCTTCGACGCTCATGACCGGATTTGCGGACGCCACCATCAGAGGGAAGAACGGGGTGAGGGGCTTCGGTGGGGACGAGCGCGCCGCAGCACCAGTGGTCCTGACGTCTGCTCGGGCCGTTTCCTCACCGACGAATATGCTGGTAGTAGGATTCCTTGGCCTTTTCGTAGACGACCTTTCCGTTGACCAGGGCCGTCTCGACGAAGGTCCTATAGGACAGCGGGTCGCCATCGAGAATCAAGACGTCAGCGTCCTTCCCGGGCTCCAGGCTGCCGACGCAGCTCTCCACGCCGGCGAGACGGGCGGCGTCGAGGGTCAGGGTCGCCAGCGCGTGTCGAGGATCCAGTCCGCCGCGAATCGCATACGCAGCATCGACTTGCGGCGTGTTGAGGTCTTGGCCCAGGATGCCCCCGGTGCCCACCTGGGCGCCGCCGAAGCGACCGGATGGGCAAGTGACGGCGACCGGCACCCCGGCTTCTTGGAGGATCCTCGCCGCCGCCATGTTGGAACCGGTCTCGTCGGGCAGAGTCGGATCCGGCGCCACCGAGCGGCGCGGATTGAGCAGCACCATCGAGTTCGTGGTCGCGATCTCATCCGCCAGGAGCCAGCCCGTCACCGGGTCGTCGAGCACGACTCCCGTGCCGAGCAACTCGGCGATGCGGCAGGCCTGACGGATCTCATCGCGGTCGTCCGCGCCGTCGTCATCGCCGCCACCACCCCCTCGGCGGCCGCCGCCGCCGCCACCCAGCCGCACCCACAGCCGGGCCTCGCCGCGCAGGATCCGCACCAGTTCTTCCGTGCCGGCAGGGGCCTGCGGGCGTGACGATCCGCCGCCGGCGCTCCGCCCGAACGAGCCGCGCCCACTGCTGGCGGGCGGACCGCCAGCAGCGGCCGTGGGCCGCGAGGGTGGGCTGGCCTCGGACGCGGCCACGTGCTCCTTGGCCTTGGCGACCAACTCGCGCAGGCGCGCCCACTCCGATGGCGACAGGGGCACCCGCATGACGTACGAGCACGCGGTCTTGCGGACCATGCTCTTGGCGTCGCCGTAGGCAAGCTTCACCAGGGCCGAGGTCCCCGACGGCGTGCCCTGGCCGCCGCCGGAGACGTAGAGGTACGAGGTGATGCCGGCGGCGAGCCCGCGCTTGATGCTGGGATCGAAGGGATTGATCGCGTCCTTCACCTCGCCGGTGACGGACGACGACAGTCCCAGGCCCTGCGCCCGCGCTGCCACATAGCCCGGAGCCACGACTTTGCCATCGGCGCGGACGACCGTGGCGCCTTCGGGGATCGTGACGTCGTGCCCCACGGCGTGGATGCGGTCGTCGCCGAGCAGGACGGTGGCGCCGCGCAGCACCCTTCCGTCGCCGATGTGGACGTCTCCGCCGGTGATCGCCGTCCACTTCTCCACCTTGGCGGGAGGTGGCACTTCGGCCGGCGCCGCCGGCGGCGCCGACGGGGCGCCGCCACGGCCGCGCCCACGGGCACGCCCGCGTTGCGCTGCGGCGTCGCTCGCGAACGTCGCCAGGGCCACGAGGGCCAGGAGTCGGAAGTGCAGATTCATCGGGCGTCGTCCTCGATCTCGTTGCCCTCCAACCACACGCCGCGCAGCTGGGCTACGGGGTCGAGCGGATCCGACGACCACAGGATCAGGTTGGCCGCCTTGCCCGGCTCGAGGCTACCCACCTGTTGGTCGACGCCCAGCGCCTTCGCCGGGGTGAGCGTGATGCCGCTCAGCGCGACCTCGGCCGGGAGGCCCGCGCGCACCAACTCGATGAGTTGTGGGCGCGTGGTGCGGAGCGGGTGGCCCTGATCCGGGAGGAGGAAGCCCACCTCGATGCCGCCGGCGTGCAGCCGTGCCGCCAGGTTCACCACGTACTGCGTGTTGGGCACCGTGTCGAAGTCCGGGCTCATCAGCACGGTGCACTTGCGCGACTTGAGCCGCTCGAGCACCAGTTCGAGTGCGCCTTCCGAGCCCGACGTCGCGTGCCGGCGGCTCACCACCACGGTCGTGAAGCTCGCGTCCTGGCTCACGTCCTCCCAGTGGGCGAAGTCCATGGCCGAGTCGAGCTGCACGAAGGCGCGGGTCTTGCCGTCGAGCAGGTCCGCCATCGCCTCCTCGCCCGGGTCGGGCTCCTGCTGCGACCGCCCGCCGCGCCCGCGCGGACCCTCGCCGGCCGGAGCTTCCTTGCCCGGAGCTTCCTTCGCCGGCTCCTTGCCCGGCTCCGCCGGCTTGTCCGGCGGCGGCGTCTCGCCCTCGGGCTTCTCCTTGGGTGGCCCTTCGCCGGCGTCGGCCGGAGCCTCCTCCTTGGCTGCCTGGCGCCGCTTGCGCCGCTCGGACGCGCGCTTGCCGTCCTCGATCGCCTTGCGGATCAGGTCCTTGGTCTTGGTGTCCGCGATCGGCGCGAACGACAGGAACGCACTCTCGACCACTGTCATCGCTTTGACGTCGTCACCCTTGGGTCGCACGACCGCGCCCTGGCCGGGGAGGCCCCGCCCGGTCGGTGCGAGGCCGAGCGTGGTGACGCCATCGCGCAAGACATCGGCGAAGACGTCCTGCCGCGCGTAGAGGTGATCGAGCACCTTCTCGTCCGACTTGTTCTCGGCGTTGCCAGCCGGGCCCCCGCGCGACCCGCCGCGCCGTCGGCCGCCGCGCCGGAAGCGGTTGGGCCGGGGCTCCGACGGCGCGGCAGCCTGGGTCAGGCCGGTGTGCGCGTGTGCGTTCACGACCCCCGGCATGAGTGTGCCGCCTTGGGCGTCGATGGTGCGGTAGCCCGGCGGAGCCGTCACGTCGGCGCCGAGCTTCTCGATCCGGCCGTCGCGCACCAGCAGGGTGCCGCGCTCGATGGCGGGCCCGCTGATCGGCAGCAGGCGCGCGTTGACGATCGCCAGGCCCGGCCCGGATTGCGTTGCCGCCGTCGCCGCGAGCGCCAGCAAGATGACTGTGAGTCCGAGGGAACGCGTCATGTCTTGTCTCGGTTGTTGCTGTCAGAACAGCGGGCGGTCGGGGTTGCGGCGGTAGACGATGCGGCCGTTGACCACCGTCATGCGGACGTGGCTGCGCGGGTCGATCGGGTCGCCGCTCCACGCCACCAGGTCGGCGTCCTTGCCGGCGAGGAGCGAGCCGACGCGGTGGTCGATGCCCGCCATGCGCGCCGGGTTGATGGTGACCGCTCGGATGGCGACTTCGTCGGGCAGGCCGAGGCGCACACCCATGGCCGCCTGGAGCTGCAGCTGTTCCTGCGGCACGACCGGGGAGTCCGTGTTGATGGCGATGCCGTCGCGGCCGACCCCCTCGACAGGGCTGCGCCAGCCGTGCACGCCGCCTGCATACCAGCCAGCGGCGACGCCGACGAAGGTCGCGTCGTCGGGGTGGAAGTAGTACGCGCGCGGACCGGCGGCGATGGGCACGCCGGTGGCCTTGGCGACGTTGCTCAGACGGTAGGCGTCGAACGTGCCGTGGTCGACGAAGGTCCACAGACCGAACTCGAGGCGGAGTTCACGGATCGTCTCGAGCACCACCTGGTACATCTGCGTGTGCACGCTGATCGGGTACTCGTGGCGGAACAGGCCGCGCAGGTAGTGGAGGTCTGCGCGGTACTCGGGCTTGGGTCCCTTGCCCTGATCGAAGGCCTCCCACGCCTCGTAGTACTCGCGCCCGCGCTCGAGGGTGAAGCGCAGGCCTTGGTTCATGCCGATGACACCGGCGCCGAGATCGCCGGAGCCGCGCTCGGGATTGCCGGCCTGGGCGATCTTGAGGCTACCGGGAAAGCGGATGAGGGCTTCCTCCGGCGAGCGCCCCGCCGTCTTGGTGAGCGTTCCGAAGCCGCCCATGTTCGAGCCCGACCCAGGGATGTACAGAGCGCTGGTCACGCCGCCGGCCAGGGCCATCCGCATGGCGCGGTGGTCCATGGTGATCAGGTCGACGGTGCGGAACTCGGGGTTGGTGGCGTGGACCGTGTCGTTGATGTCGCCCTGACCCGGGCTGCTGATGTGGTTGTGCAGATCGATGAAGCCGGGCAGCAACCAGGCGTCGCCGCAGTCGACCACCTCGTAGCCGTCGGGGATCGTGACCTCGGTCGCCTTGCCGACGGCCACGAGGTCGCCGTCCTTGCTCAGCACGACTCCGTTCTCGATCGGCGGTCCGTCGATGGGAAGGACGCGGGCGGCACGGAACGCGTAGGCCGGGCTCGGCACCTTGAGCGGTCCCCACACCGCCACCTTGTGCTCTGCCTCGGTGCGCGGCCGGTGGCCGTAGTAGATCTGCATCGACAGCGCGGCCTGATCGGGGCGCGGCGACAGCTCGAGCTGGGCCGAACTCGCCGCCGCCAGGAGTGCCGTCAGGGCGACGCCTGCGGCTCGATGGTGGGCGCTTGCGTTCATCGCGGTCCTCGTGAGCGGTTGTCGACGACGATCTCGCCGTTGCAGACCACGGCCTCGACGCGGCTCTGCAGTTCGAAGGGATCGCCGCTGAACAACACCAGGTCGGCGTCCTTGCCCGGGGTCAGGCTGCCGACCCGGTCGGCGATGCCCAGCAAGGTCGCCGGGTGCAGGGTCACGGCACGCAGCGCCGCGTCGGCGTCGAGACCGTGGTGCACGGCGTAGGCCGCGTGCACGGGAAGGAAGCGTGCGCCGGCCGTGGCGGCCGACACGATCGCGACCTGCACTCCGGCGTCGTCGAGTTGCTTGGCGACGTTGACCTCGACGCCGTCCTCGTTCTTGACGAAGTCCGGATCGAGCAACACACCGGCCTTCTCCTCGCCGAGGATCGCCGGCGTGCGCGCCGCGTCGACGGCGTCGTGCAGCACGGTCCGCACCTTGTTGGTCTTGGCCCATTCCAGCACGCGGGCGATGGCCGGCGCCTTGCCGGCGCGGACGACTGCCACGGCCTTGCCTTCGAGCAGCGCCCGCATGGGTTCCAGGCTCTCGTCGATGCGTGGCTTGCGCAGGCCGCCTCCGCCGAGGTCGGCGGGGACGTCCTTGCTGACGCGCTTGGCCTTCACCGGGCCGTTGAGGAAGCCGCCGCGGAGCGTCGCGTCGAGAGTGTCGTCGGCGACGGAGCCCTCGAGGGTGACGCTGCCGCCCATGCCGAGGGCGAACGACAGGCTCAGCTTGCCGTCCTTGAAGGTGCCGCGCTCGATGTCGGTCGGTGGCCGCTCCTGGCCGCGCATGACGATGGCGACCTGACCGGCGACGGCCTCGCCGCTGAGCTTGAGGTTGAGGTTGAAGCCGATGGTGAACGGCAGCTGCGGGTTCTGCAGGTCGCCTTCCCAGACACCGGTGATCGGGTCTTCCTCCGACGGCTTCTCCAGCGGGATCTCGACCTCCTTGCCCTCGGCCAGCGCCTTCTCGTACTTCTGCCAGCTCTCGATGTAGCGCTGCGTGCGCTCGACCAACGAATCGAGCGCGTCGAGGGCATCCGGATCGACACCTTCGACCACGAACCGCTGGGCGGCGACCGGTTTGACGACCAGGCCGCCCGCGTCGCGCGCGCCGGTCTTCAACGCAGCGGCGCGACCGGACACGGCGGTGCCGTCCTTGCCGGAGACGACGACGGTGGTCACGCCCGCTGCCAGTGCCGCGCGCAACGTGGGGTCGTCGCGGGCGACGACGTTCGCCACCATCTGGTCGGCGGCGCCGCGGGGGATCTGGCCGTCACCTCCCACTGCCGAGAGGCCGGCGTGGCAGTAGGCGTCGACGAAGCCCGGCACCACGACGCCTCGCGTCTCGAGCACGCGGGCGCCGAAGGGGATCGACAGGTTCTGGCCGACGGCCTTGATCTTGCCGTGCTCGACCAGCACCACGGCGTCGTGCAGCGGCGGACCGTCGGCGGTCAGCACCCTGGCGG
Source organism: Planctomycetota bacterium (assembly GCA_041398565.1). Classification (GTDB taxonomy): domain Bacteria; phylum Planctomycetota; class UBA1135; order UBA1135; family UBA2386; genus DATGPD01. The sequence continues at coordinate 1,082,142 of JAWKUN010000003.1, forward strand.
CGCGGATGGCGAGCAGGTCGGCACGGCCGGCGCGCGCGAAGGCCAACTCGCCCTGGACGTAGGTCTTCTCGACCACCGTGCCGGTGGCCAGCGGGTCGCCACTCAGCACGACGAAGTCGGCGTCGCGGCCGGGCGCGAGAACGCCGACCCGGTCGGCGACCCCGAGCACCTTGGCGGCGTCGCCGGTGATCGCACGCAGCGCCAGCGGCGCCGGGACCCCGGCGCGGACCGTCAGAGCTGCCAGCAGCAGCAGGTCCTGCAGATCGTCGTCGTGGCTCGGCGACAGCGCGAGGGGCAGCTCCAGGCGGGCGGCGGCCACCGCGGCGTCGAGGGTCACGCGCGGCGTCTCGTCGAGCCTGTTCTCGCCACCCGGGTTGGTACGGCCGGGGCGCACCGGCAGGCGCAGCGACACCATCGCGCCCGCGCGCGCCACCAATGCGGCGACCTTGTCCACCTCGGCGGGATCCTCCAGCACCAGGCGGGCGCCGAGCGCTCCGGCCAGTTGCAGGGCACGGCGGATGTCGTCGCCGCGCCCGGCGGCGGCGCGCACGGGTAGCTCGCCGCGCAGCACGCGCAGCAGCGCCGCCGGGTCGTACTGGTTCTCGTCGGCACCGGGGCCGACGTCGTCGAGGCCCTGTTGCGCAGCCACCTGCGCCTCACGGAACACGCGGCGCAGCTCGGCGAGCTGCGAGATGCGCGCCGTCGGCAGCTGCCGGCGGGCGGGGCGGAGTGGATCGTCGGCGGTGGGGGCCGCACCCGGCTCGAACAGCGGCGGCGCCTTGGTACTGGGCTCGCCGAGCGTCACGCGCAGGCAGCAGGTGCTGCGCAGCACGCGCGCGTCGTCCTCGCCGAATGTCTTGACCACCGAGCCCTGGCCGGGCACCAGCCGGTTGCGGCCGGGAGACAAGTACACCGTGGTGACGCCACCCGCGAGCGCGCGCTGCTGCTCGCGGCTGAAGTCGAACGCATCGACGGCGACCACGTCGGGGGTCACCTGGTAGTCGGAGTCCGCGTTGCCCGCCAAGTCGGTGTCGGCAGCGATCAGGCCAGGCACGACCACTTTGTCGCGCAGATCGACCACCGGTAGTGCGTCGGCACCGGTCGGCGCGGCCTCGCCGACGTGCTCGAGGCGACCGTTGCGTACCAGCAGGTAGCCGCTCGCGAGCGAGCGTCCGTCGCCGAGGTGGATGCGTCCGCAGCGGACCACGTAGGCGTCCTGCGCCAGCGCCGCGGTGGCCAGCGCCGCGGCCAGGAGGGCCGGCAGGGTTCGCTTCACTTGTCCGTCTCCGTGCTCTTGCCGAACAGGTATTGCAGCCGTGGATCCTTGTCGCGCTCGTACACCGTCTCGCCGTCGAGCAGGACCGTGTCGACCCAGGTCATCGACGACAGCGGGTCGCCGGTGAGGATCTGCAGGTTGGCACGCTTGCCCTCGGCCAGGCTGCCGACTTCGCCGTCGATTCCCAGCAGTTTGGCGGGCACGGTTGTGAACGCGCGCAGGGCCGTGTCGCGGTCGACGCCGTTGCGGATCAGGGTGGCCATCTGCCACCATGGGAAGCGTTCGGCGCCGTTGAGGCCGGTGGCGACGTCGAGCGCGAAGGGGATCCCGCGCTTGTAGAGTTCGCGGGCCAAGCACGCCTTCGTGCGCTTTTCGGTGACGGGATCCTTCTCCCACACCTCGAGGTCGCCATCGAGGACGACGGGGAACTCGAGGTCGCGCAGATGCGCGACGCCGCGGTGGACGGCCGGGCCGAGCACCAGAACCGCGCGGAAGCCGAACTCGCGCTGCAACCGTTGCGCCTCCGCCAGCATCGCCGCGTCCGGCACGTACAGGAACGCGATCGACGTCTTCTGCAGGAGGTCGACGCTGGGCTGCTTGGTGGGGTCGATCTTGCCGTCGAACTCCTTCTTGTCGGCGGCGCCGCCGGCCGCTTTCTCGGCCGCGAACTCGGCCTTGCGGCGCTCGAAGTCGGCGACGTGGTCGCGCACCTCGTCGAGGGCGCGGCGCAGCTTGGTGGCTTGCGCCAGCGCGCCGCCCGGTTCGGCGAAGAGGGACAGCTTGAGGCCGCCCTTGCCGGGCACGGTCATGTCTTCGACTGTCTGGCCCACGGGCTTGACCAGCATGCCCTGGCCGCCGATCAGGGTTCGGTTGCCGGGGATCACGTGCACCGTGCCGATGCCGTTGCGCAGGCACTCCTGGAAGAACTTCGACGACGGGTCGACGGCGTCCTGCACGCGCAGATAGGGCACGTTGGCCAGGTTCTCGTTGGCCCCGCGCATGCCGCCGCTGCTGTGCGCGAGGACGTACGTGGGCATGACCACCTTGTCGCTGGCGTCGATCGTCTTGGCGTTCCAGGGCACTTCGACCTCGGTGCCCATCTTGGCGATCCGCCCGTTCTCGATGAGCAGGGTGACGCCGGTGAGTTCGCCGCCGGCCATGGTCAGCACGCGTCCGGCCTTCACAGCGGTCACTTCCTGCGCGGCCGCCGAGTCGGTCAGCGAAGCCAGCGCCAGCGGGAACAGCCACGTTCGGGTCGACGACCGGCTCGACGAGAAGAAGCTACGGAGCGAGGCGAGAGTGCGCATCGAACGACGTGAGGAGCAAGCGGAGCGGAAGGACGGCGGCTGCGGGGAGGACTTCACGGGGAGACCTCTTCGCCGGCGATGAAGACCCCGACGACGGTGGTGGTCGCTTCGAACGGGTCGCCGCTCCACAGCACGACGTCGGCGTCCTTGCCGGGAGCGAGGCTGCCGACGCGGTCGTCCACGCCGAGGATCGCGGCCGGCGTCGAGGTGATGGCGCGCAGCGCGGCGTCGCGGCCGAGGCCGTTGCGCACCGCGAACAGGGCCTCGTGGACCAGCGACTTGGCCCCCAGGTTCGAGCCCGTCTGAATGGCGAAGCGGACCCCCGCCTGTGCCAGCAGGGCCGGCGTGTACCAGCGCGGCGAGGCGTCGTCGCGCGCGCCCGCGCCGAGCACTGCCTCGGCGCTCGGCGAGCCGACCAGGCACGACACCTTGGAGGCGGCCAGCACGTCGATGCAGCGGTAGGCCTCGGTGACCTCTTCGAGCACGGTCTTGTAGCCGAACTCGCCGGCCAGGCGCACGGCGGTCCGGATGTCTTGCTCGGCGCGTGCGGCGGTGTGCACGTCGAGCTTGCCTTCGAGGGCCTCCACCAGCACGTCGAGCGCAGGGTCGGGCGGCAGGCTCGCGGCCTCGGTGCGCTTGTCGCGGTAGTTCTGGGCGGCGGAGAACGCGCGCCGCACCTCCCATACCACCCCCATGCGCGTCGTCGGACGGCGCACGAACAACCCCAGCGGCACGCCGCCGCGGATGGCGCGGTTGCCGGCGCTCGGTTCGCTGCCCATCGCCATGCGCAGGCCGACGTGGTCCCGCACCAGCATGTCGGCGAGGCCATCGCCGTGCGTCTTGACCACGGCGCCGAGGCCGCCGATGACGTTGCGGTTCCCCGGCATCAGGCGCACGGTGGTGACCCCCGTCGCCAGCGCCTGGGCGAAACCCTCGTCGTCGGGTCGCACCACGTCCAGAATCGAAGCCTGCGGCGTGACCTCGTCGCCCTGCTCGTTGCGGTCCTCGTCCTTGATGCCGATGGTCGCGCCCGCGTCGACCAGGCCGGGGGTGATCCAGCAGCCCGAGCAGTCGACCACGCGGGCACCGTCGGGGTAGGTGACCGCGGACCCGCCGACCGCCACGATCTTGCCGCGGTGCAACACCACGACGCCGTTGTCGAGGTCGCCAGCGGCAGCGGCGGTGAGCACCCGCGCGCCTCGCAGAACCTGGACCTGATCCTGGGTGGCGCCGGTCGCGGCGAGGAGGAGCGCCGGAAGGAGAGTGTTGCGCAGCATGTTCAGTCGCGGGAGGGGAGCGGGCTGGGGGCGACCACCGGTTTGCCACCGACGCAGACGGCGACGATGCGTGCGCCGAGATCGACCGGATCGCCGGTGAACGCCACGAGGTCGGCGTCCTTGCCCTGCTGGAGCGAGCCGACGCGGTCGTCGATGCCGAGCATGGTCGCCGGAGCCTGGGTCATCGCCACCAGCGCCGCGTGCGGGTCGAGACCGTGCCGCACGGCGAGGGCCGCCGACAGGCGCAGCTCGGCCGCGGAGTTGGCGGCGAAGGCGAACGGCACCCGCCGCCCGGCCAGACGCGCTGGCAGCGACAGCACGTCCTCGTCCGCGCCCGGTCGCAGCGGTTCCAGCCAGACCGCGACGCGCAGAGCAACGAGCCGGTCGAGGCACTTGCTCGCCTCGTCGGCGCCCAGGAGGACCACGCGCGCCGCGGTGCCGGCGAGCACACCCTCGCGGCCCGGGTCGATGAGGTCGAGCGCGCAGCAGATCTCGTCGCGCGTGCGCGCGTGCACCAGCATCGGCAGCCCGCCTCCGGTGACGTCGCGCAGCGCCTGGCGGTCGGTGGTGAGAGCCGCGGTCGGGGAATTGGCGCTGTCGAAAGCCGCGCGCAGGAGGCTCATCGCGCCCATCCGCGACGTCGGGAAGCGCTGCTGGTCGAGCGACTCCGGCACCAGCGCCACCTTCAGGTAGCACTGCTCGCGCACGGCGCCGCCGCCAGCAGTCGTCTTCACCGCGCCGCCGATGCCGGCCAAGGTGTTCGTCGAGCGCGGGGCGACGACGGCCGTGGTGACACCGCCCTGAAGCATGTGTCGCGCCTCGTCACCGAACGGGTCGTAGCCGTCGACCGCACGCAGGTCAGGCGTGTACGCGTCGGCGGTCTCCGCCAGGTCCTCGTCGCGTCCGAGATAGGCGTGCGGCACCACGAATCCGGGCACGATCACCGCGTCGCCCAGATCGACGCGCACCACGTCGGGTCCCAGTTCGGCCGGAACGGTGGCACCGACCGCCGCAACCTTGCCGCCGCGCAGCAGGATGTGCCCGTCTTCGAGGCGCTCGCCCGCGGCCACGACGATCGTCTTGGCTTTGACCAGCATCGCTTGGGGCGCGGCTTCGCCCTGCGGCATCGGGCACAGGGCCAGCAGGCACACTGCGGACAACATCGTCATCTTCCTTGGTAGATCGCTTGCCCGTCGGCGAGCACGCGCAGCACGCGCGCCTCGCTGCGCAGGATTGGGGCGGAGGTCACGACGACGTCGGCGCGTTTGCCGACGTCGAGGGAACCCACGTCGCCGTCGATGCCGAGCAACTCCGCCGGCGTGAGGGTGATGGCGCGCACCGCCGCGTCCTCGGGTAGCCCGTCGCCGACGCACGCCGCGGCCATGAGGGGCAGGTCGCCACTACGCTGGGCGTTGCCGGAAGCGATCGCCAGCGGCAGACCCTTCTCGAACAGCGCGCGCGCCAGGCGTGCGTCCACGGGCTCGCCGTCGAGTTCGGCGGGGAGCCCGGTGGGGGTCAGCACCACGCCGACGCCGGCGGCCGCCAGCTCGTCGAGCACGGCCAGTCCGTCGAGGCAGCCCAGCAACGCGCCGCGCCGCAGGCCCTCGTCGGCCAGCAGGCGCAGCGCCGCTCGAAGCTCTTCGCGTCGCTGCGCCTCGATCCACAACGGCACCTTGCCTGCGGCGACGGCCAGGAGAGCCTCCTTCTGCGGGTCGAGTGGTGGCTTCTTGGGGTAGGTGGGGCGCTTGGGGCCCGACGGCCGCTCGGCCCCAGCCGAGCCCGTTTCGCCCTCAGCCGCGGGCGGCGCTTCTTCGGGCGAGGTCCCGCCGGGCTTCTTGGCGTTCTTGCCAGCGGCGGCGCGCACAGCGTCGAGGTAGGCCGCCCAGTCCTTGCCGTACTTGGCGACCGCGTCGGCGTGCTTGCTGCGCGCCTTGTCGTAGGCTTCGGCTTCCTCGAACACGCGCCCGAGGTCGACGAGCTCCTTGTATCGAGTCACCGGGTGCTGGCGCGGGTCGCCGACCAGACGCAGCAGCTCGGCCCCGGTGCGGTCGGGCGCGAACGGCTCGAAGGCGTCGGGGCGCGGCCGGACGAGGGCACCCGTGCCGAGCCACTTGCCATCGCCCGCCGCCAGGACGTGGGCCGTGGTGACACCGCCGCGCACGCAACGGCGCCCGTCGGCGCCGAACCGGTCCAGGCCGGCCGCCACATCGGTGCCCGCGCCCGCCTCGCCGAAGCCGGCGGCCGGCAGGAACGCACGCGACCAGGCGTCGACGAGGCCGGGGTATGCGTGCGCGCCAGGCAGCTCGAGCACGGGGACGCCTTGCGGCCATGTGATCGACGCGCGCGGTCCTACCGCAGCGATCCGTCCCTTGGCGAGCACCAGCACGCCGTCCTCGATGGTCGGTCCGGAGACCGTGTGCACGGTGCCCACGTGCAGGACGAGGTCGACCCCGGCTGCGGACGAGGCCTGTCCGGGCTCCTGGCTCCGTGCGGGCGGCGGATCTTGTGCGGCGAGAACAGCGGGCAGGGCCAGCGCCGTCGGAATCCAGATCGGCGCGACGCCGACGGGAACACGCCGGAACAGGCGGAAAACGGCGGACGCCAAGGCCGAAGACGACCAGCGCGGCTGACGCGACATTGCGAGCGGGACGAGGTGAGCGGACCGACGAAACGCCGACGGTGGCGCGATCGGGCGCGTTTTACGGACGTCGGACCGGGGAGCGCCAACCCGAAATCCCGGAAGTGTCGACGCTGCGTTGGCCCGTAGGCCGCCGCCGCTCGGGCGCCCGGTTACGCTCCGACCGCGCTAGGCTACTCTTCGCCATGCGCCAGCCCGCCCTGCGCTCGCCGCGCCGTCTGTCCGCCGTCGTCTCGATGTGTGCCCTCCTCGCGCTGACGGCACGCGCCCAGCTGCGCAGCCTGGTGCCGATCACCAGTGCCGGATACGACCATCGGGACGCGCTCCTGAGCCCGGACGGCAACTTCGTCGCCTTCCGTGGACCGAGCATGCTCGGGGTGGTCGCGTACGGCGGCGGGAGCGAGGTCCCGGTCGTGCAGGCCAACCTCAACATCGGCTCCGTGCTCTGGTCGCCCGACAGCCTCGGCCTCTACTACCTGTCGGGCACCGACCTGCGCTACGTGCCGCGCGGTGGCGGGAACTCCCGCTCGGTGGCGGTCCTGCCCGAGTCCGGCATCAGCCTGTGGGACATCAAGGCCGACGGCACCGAGTTGTTCGGTACGTGGCTCTACGTGCGCAACAACGGCAGCCAGGTGATCCGCGAGACGCACATCTTCGCCATCGCCGCCGACGGCAGCTCGGCACCACGCACGGTGGTGACCTCGTTGGTCACGCTCGATGGGGTTCGGCTCAGCCCCGACGGGATGCGCATGGTCTACCGCGAGTACGACCCGACGCCGTTCGCGCCCCGCGACTACATGGTGGCCAACATCGACGGGTCGAGCCCGGTCAGCCTCACCGGCGGGCTGGGGCTCAACATCAACGCCGGGCTGCCGGCGTGGCGACCCGACGGGGCCGGCATCGTCTACGAGCGCATCGACCGTTCGCTCAGCCGACCGGTCGTCGAGCAGCTCCTGCTCGGCAACACGACGCCGATCCGAATGTCCCTGCCGGAACCGGCGCGCAATCTGTCGGTCTCCCGCGACGGCGCGTGGGTGGTGTACGAGGGCTTGTTCGCCTCGACCAACTGGTCGCCGTTCGTGATGCCGATCGACGGCGGTGGCCACATCGCGCTCGACCCCTCGCGTCCCTTGCAGTTCGCGGGCACGCCGCAGCTCGGCGGCCCCGCCGGCGACCGCGTCGTGATCAGCGGCACGCTGGCAACCGCGTCGAGTGCTCAGGTCTACAAGGTCGAGCTGGCGCGGGAGCTACGGGTGGCGCCGCGCGCCGTGACCGGCGGCATGGTGCGGTTCGATCTGCCGGTGACCGCGGCGGAGCTGGGCGTGATCTTCATGGCGGCGGCGCTCGGACCGTCGTTCCCCATTCCGGGCCTCGGTGGCGCCTTCCAGCTCGATGCCGCCACCGCGGTCGTCGTGGTGTCGGGGACGAGTTCGGCGCAGGGCACGGTCGGCGTCGACGTCCAGGTCCCCAACGTCGGCGCGCTGCGTCTGGCGCCCTTGGCCTTGCAGGGCGTGCGCCTGCTGACGCTGAGCCCGGCGGCCGGAGACTTCACGCGTCCGGTGCGGCTGCCCGTCTTCTGAGGGGGCGCGCGGGCGCTGCGATCGGACATGCGTCGGCGGCGCGCCGCCGGGGTCGGATCCCAAAATCCTCTTCGGGCACGCGCGCACCTCGGCGAACCTCTCGTGCATGCCCAGCCGCGTTCGTGAATCGCTGCGCTTCCTCGCCACGTTCGTGCGCAACCCGGGCTCGGTGGGGGCCGTCCTGCCCAGCTCGCGTCCGCTGGCGGAGCGTCTGGTCGCCGGGCTCCGTCCGCGCCCCGGCGACGTCGTGCTGGAATACGGACCTGGCACCGGTCCGGTCACCGCGGTGATCGATCAGGTCCTGGGCCGCCACACGGGGGTGCGCTACCTGGGAATCGAGCTGAATGGGGGCTTCATCGACGTGCTGCGGCAGCGCTACCCGCACCTCGACTTCGTGCACGGGTCGGTGGTGGACGTTCGAGACCACCTCGCGCGGCACGGCTTGGAGCGTGCGCACACGATCATCTCGGGTCTGCCTTTCGCGAGCCTGCCACGCGAGGTGCAAGCGGGCACCATCGCCGGCATCGTCGAAGTGCTGGCGCCGGGGGGCGAGTTCCGCACCTTCCAGTACGTGCACGCCTACCGGCTGCCCGCGGCGCGCCGCTTCCGCGGCATGATGGCGGCGCACTTTCCGGCCTACGAGCGTTCGCCGGCGGTGGTGCGCAACATTCCCCCCGCCTACGTGCTGACCTACCGGCGGCGCGAGGGCGCGGCCGAGAGTCCCGGGAGGGTGAGCGAGCTGTCACCTTGACAGTCCTTCTGGTGCGGCCGACCTCCCCTTGCGTCCCGTTGCCACCGCGAAGGCCGTTTCGGCGCCCTCTCGTCGGACGGCAGAGGTTGCAACCGCGGCCTCGAACCGGACTATCGGTGGGTCGCGTTTCGAGACCCTGCCCGCGCGTGCGCCGGCAGAGGGCCTCTTCATCGCGCAAGCTTCTCTCGTGTATCAAGCCATGCGAATTCGTTCCCTCCTGTTCTTGAGCCTCGCCCTGGCCGGCTGCAACGGCTCGAGCAGCACCGCCCCGGTGTCCCTGCGCCCGACCGCAAGCAACCTCACCGCTCGCGTCAACGACAACAACGTGCTGTCCGCCTTCGTCGTGTTCGATGCGAGGAACGTGGTGTCGGCGCGCGTGTTCGCGGCGGGAGGTGGCGAGAGCACGGTCACCCCGACCACGGTGATGACCGACGGCCCACAGCAGGTGTTGGTCATGGGTCTGCTGCCCGAGACCGACTACGTCTTCCGCCTCGAGGTCAACGGTGCGACCGAGACCGTGGTGGCGCCCGACATCGCCTACCGCACGCCGGCGCTGCCCGACTTCCTCAAGAACAACCTGCAAGTGCGCACCATCGGGTCGTCGACCGGCGGCTACTACCTGACCAACCTGATCACGGCGGATCCGACGCGCAACTACTTGTTCGCATTCGACGACCGCGGGCGCATCCGGTGGTATCGGCTGATTCCCGGGATGGGCGCCTCGTCGGAGCTGCTGCCGAACGGCAACTTCTTGACCTTCATGGGCAGCTCGACCGGGTTCCAGGACGACTACGGCTACTTCCTCGAGCTGTCGCCCGCGGGCGAGGAGGTGAATCGCTACCAGGCGCCGCGCCCCTACTACACCGACGGGCACGAGTTGCTGTTCACCCCGGCGTCGGGCGGCGGCGAGTACACGCACTTCTTCAGCTACGACCGTCGCGTCATCGACACGACCAGCATCGGTGGCCAGCCCAACACCACGATCGCGGGCCATCAGATCCTGCGCTACAAGCCGGACGGCGAACTCGAGTTCCGCTGGGACGCGTGGGATCACTTCGAGATCGCCGACTGGATCGAGGAGCCCGCCGGCGACCGCCAGCGGCCGGAAGGCGACTTCGATCACCCCAACTCGCTCGAGATCGACCTCGATGGCAACTACATCGTTTCGTGGCGCAACATGGCGGAGGTCACCAAGATCGACAGCAAGACCGGTGACGTCATCTACCGCTTCGGTGGCCGCAACAACCAGTTCACCATCCTGAACGATCCGTTCTACGACGCCCAGGGCGGCTTCGCCTTCAGCGGCCAGCACAGCGTGCGCGTGCTCGCCAACGGCAACCTGCTTCTGTACGACAACGGTCTGCGGCACAATCCGCAGCAGAGCCGGGCGGTCGAATACGCGCTCGACGTCACGGCGCGCACGGCGACCATGGTGTGGCAGTTCCCGCACATCCCGCCGCTCTACACGCCGTTCACCGGCAGCGTGCAGCGTCTGGCCAACGGTAACACGGTGGTCGGCTTCGCCTTCCGTGGTGCGGTGGTGGAGGTCGATCCGGCCGGGGCCTTGCTGTGGGAGGCTGCCATCGTCGCCGACAACCTCAGCGTGGTGACCTACCGGATCAACCACATCAAGTCGCTCTACGAGCGCTGAGGCCCGCCGCGGGCGGCGCACCGCTTCCGAGGAAGCCGGCTGCGCCGGCTTCTCGCTCGGCGTTGCTGGCGATCGCCTTCGCGATCGCGAGCCCTTCGGGCTCCGAGCCCGTCAAGGAATCGAGCGTACGGGCTCCGAGCCATGTTGCTGGCGATCGCCTTCGCGATCGCGAGCCCTTCGGGCTCCGAGCCCGTCAAGGAATCAAGCGTACGGGCTCCGAGCCATGTTGCTGGCGATCGCCTTCGCGATCGCGAGCCCCTCGGGCTCCGAGCCCGTCAAGGAATCAAGCGTACGGGCTCCGAGCCATGTTGCTGGCGATCGCCTTCGCGATCGCGAGCCCTTCGGGCTCAGTGCGAGCGCGCCATGCGCTTGCCGAGCGCGTCGACGACCTGCTGCGGGTCGGGCCAGCCGCCGCCGAGCAGCCGCGCCAACACTCCTGTTTGGCGTTGTGCCACCAGCTCGCCGTCGGCGAACACGGCGAACTGTCCGGGATCGCCCGCGATGCAGCGCGCGCGCACTCCGAGACGCTCTTCGATGACGGCGGCGAGACTCGCCGCGCGGGGTCCGTAGCCTCAAGCCGTGCAGTGGCGGATCTCGACGTCCATGGCTCCAGCGTCGGCGACGCGAGGCCGCTGCGCAAGGGGTCGTGACCGGCGCGAGTTGAAGAGCGCCGACTTCGGTCGTACTGCCCCGCCTCTTCTCGACTCGACACGCAATGATCAAGGTCCGCAAGGCAGGTGAGCGTGGTCACGCCGACCACGGCTGGCTCGACACCTTTCACACGTTCTCCTTCGCCGACTACCACGACCCCGAGCACGTGCACTTCCGCGGTCTGCGGGTGATCAACGAGGACTACGTCGCCCCGGGGCGTGGCTTCGGCAAGCACCCCCACCGCGACATGGAGATCCTCACCTGGATCCTCGAGGGATCGTTGCAGCACGAGGACAGCATGGGCAACGGCTCGGTCATTCGGCCCGGTGAGGCGCAGGTGATGTCGGCCGGCACCGGTGTGATGCACAGCGAGTTCAATCCCTCGCCGGACACGACGGTGCACCTCCTGCAGATCTGGATCTTCCCGCGTCGCAAGGACCTGCCGCCGCGCTACGAGCAGGCCAGCCTCGCCGACCGACCGGCGGGTGCGCTGCACGCCATCGCCGGCCCGCGCGGCAGCGGCGCCGCCGTCGTGCTCGAGGCCGACGCCACCGTGTATGTCGCCAAGCTCGAGCTGGGGGCGGCGGTTCGCCACCAGCCGGCGCCGTCCCGAGGGGTCTGGGTGCAGGTCTCCCGCGGCGAGGTGAGCGTCAACGACGTCGCCCTAAGTGCCGGCGACGGCGTGGCCCTCGAAGGGGAGAACGTGGTGGACGTCGTGGGGCGCGCGTCCGGCAGCGAGGTCTTGCTGTTCGATCTCGCGTGACCGGTCGCAGCCGGGGCCGCAACCCAGGCCTTCGAGGCGCGACCCGGCGGCTCGTCACAGGCGGCGGATCCGGACGTCGTTGATGCGGGCGGTGGTGGCGTAGCTGGTCACGGCCAGCGGCTCGGTCAGGGCGACGTCGGCGCGCACCGACACCGCGCGCCCGCGGATGTCGGCGTCGATCACGCGCTCGTCGTCGACGAAGACGGCGATGCGGTCGGCGGTGACCCGCACCCGGACGTCGTAGGCACGGCCGTCGTCGAACCCGAGATGGGTGGTGGTCTCGTTCTCCGAGGCGTCGGCTCCGTCGATGCACGACAGCCCCACCAGCGCGCCGCCCCAGCCGCCGAGGATCAAGGTGCAATGGCTGTCGCGCACGGGAAAGGTCAGCCCGCAGAAGAAGTCGCTGCCGCGCAGCCGCGTCGCCCGCAGGGCGACTTCGTAGTCGACGGTGGGTAGGGCGGCTCCTTGCCAGCGTGCGCCGGTGAGCGGGCTGCCGATGTCCAGGGTGATGCCGCGACCGTCGATCGTGACCCGGCCTTCGCCGCCGAAGGCGATGCTGCCGAAGTGCGCCGGGTCGAGGTGCTTCCAGGTGTGTTTCGCATCGTCCGTCTGCGGCGTCGGCGTGCAGGCGGCGAGGACGGCGAGAGGCAGCGTGCAGGACGCGCGGGTCATGCGCGGCAGCATAGGGGCGGCGCTGCCGCGGCAGGGCAGGGTCAGTCCGTCGGCTTGCTGGCCTTGCTGCGCAGAGCCGGTTGGTCGACCATCGCGCAGGTCGGGAAGGGGTTCTCGATGAGGCTCGCCGGGTCGAACTCGATGCCGACGAGATGGCCGCCCTCGTCGGCAGGGTCGACACGCACGACGCGACCCGACACCGAGTACACCTCGCCGTCGAGATCGATGCGCACGCTGGCAATGCGGTGCTTCTGCGGTGCCGTCCACATGTGCAAGCGCATGCCGGTCGACGAGAGGTCCACCATCACTGCGGGTGCGTCGGTCAGTGGCGTCCGTCCCGGCATCGATACCAGAGCCGGATTGCTCATCTCCACGCGCCCGTTGCGGCGTCGGTCGATCGTCTTCCTCTTCATGGCTACCCTTCTGGCGAGATCGGCCGCCGGTCTCGGACGGCTGGAGGGAAAAGCGTCGCACCTGCCGCGATCCGCACACGATCTCGTCTCGAGATGAGATCGGCCGCGGTGGGCTCCGACACCGTCTCGGAGCGCGTCACTCGAAAGCGGCGTAGTACGCGCGGCCCAGCCATTCGTGCAACGCCAGGGCCACGTCTCGCTGTCCGGACCAACGGGGCAACCAGGCGACCCACGGGTCCGTCGGCCAGCGCGCGAAAGCGGTCGGCGCGGGGTGGGCGACCAGCCCGTAGTGTTCGAAGCTGTCGACCGCGCGCGGCATGTGCCAGGCGTGGGTGACGACGAACACGTCGTGGATGCCGGCCTGGCGCAGGATGTCGGCGCTGAAGCGCGCGTTCTCGGCGGTCGTCGTGCTGCGCTCCTCGGTCCAGCGCACCTCGACCCCCAGCTCCTGCTCGAGGACCCGGCGCATCGACGTGGCGTGCGCCTCGTTGTGCGACGGCAGGCGACCGCCCGACACCAGGATCGGCAGGCCTGTGGCTCGCCGCAGGTGCGCGGCGTAGCGCAGGCGCTGCATGGTCATCGGCCCGACGCTCTGCGTTCCGTATTCCGGCGGATCGACGTCCATGTCGGCGCTCAATACGGCGATGGCCTGTGCCGGCGGCAGGTGCGCGAGGTCGAGGGCCCCTTCTGCCTGCAGGGTCCGCAGCAGCGCCGAGCCGACAATCGGCAGGCTCATGACCCACATCAGGACCGCGGCCAGGACCAAGCCGGCCTTCGCTGCCCGGCGCCAACGCCGGAGCGCCAGCAACGACAGGCCCGCGACGGCGAGCGGGAGCAGCGGCGGCAGGAAGAAGACTTCGAGGGTGCGCAGCATGTTGGTCGGGCGGCGCGCACGGTCGCGGCGGCCGAAAGCGTCGATCCTGGCGGAATGGTGGTCTGGCCACAACGATCGCGAGGTTTCGCGGCGCTTGCGGCACAATCGCGCCATGCACGGCGTGCGAGGCGGTGGATCACGAAACCGGTCGGGCTGCGGCGGGCGGCGGGCCAGGACACGCGCGGTCCCGGCAGCCAGTGCGGGGCGCGCGTGACGTCGCCTCCGGACTCGCCGACGCCCGCGGCGTCGCCGCAGCCGCCGGCGCGCACGGTGGCCGCCGCGGTCGAACATCTGCGGCGGCAAGCCCTGCCGCCGGCTTGGTTCGACCGGCACGTCGGCGAGGGAGCGCTGTTCGACGCCGGCTGGGCGATTTGGGGGCCCGTGCAGGACGCAAGGCAGGCGTTCCAGGGAACGGGCTACACCAACGGCGTGCGCGTCGATGCGCCGGAAGACTACGAGTCGACGCTCTCGTCGACGGCGGGCACCGATCCCGGCGTGCTCTCGCCCGCGGACTTCGCCGCGGTTCGGACCGAGCACAACGAGGCCGACGCCGTGCTCCTGCTCGCCGAGTTCCCCGACCTCTACGGCGGCGGTGCCGGCGGCGCGGCCACGTCGGCCGCCCTGCAAGCGACGGTGTTCAGTCCCGAACCGCAGGGCGGCGCCGTCGGCTTGCACGACTTCGCCACCCTCGACCAGCTGCAGGCGGCCGCGAGCCGCGCCGGAATGGCGCTCTACCACAACATCGGCATCGCCAACGTGCCGTGGGCGCGCACCGCCTACCTCGACTTCAACCACCGGTTCTCGATGGAGGTGCGGACGCCGGAGCCGCCGCGGGGCGGCGACCTCCTGCGGCGCGAGCTGTGGGCGATCGGGCCGGGCCGTGCGCGCTTCGTGGCCACCGACCAGCACGTCGTCGTCGCACCGTTCCAGGTGTCGAAGGTGTGGCCGCACTTCGTGTTCGACCCGACGCATCCCGAGGTGGTCGCCGTGTGCATGCAACAGGTGCGCGAGTTCGTGCAGCGGACGCCGGCGGCGAAGGGCTACTTCTTGCGCGGCGAGAACCTGCACGCCCTGACGCCCGAGCCGGGTCTGGCGCGCATCACCCGCGAGAACTTCGACCGCCGTGCACCGCTGGTCAACTTCGCGCCGCACCTGACCGCCGGGTTCGAGGCCTACATGCGCACCGTGGTGGGTGACGACGAGGCGCGTCTCGCCGCGCGCTGGGACCTGCCGGGGATCACGTTCGCGAGCATCGACCTGCGCGGCGCGCACTGGACGGCCGAGAAGCCGGTCGTCGCCCAGGACTACGCCGACTTCCTCGAGTTCGTCATCCAGGAGCTCGGCGCGCGGCACTACATCGAGGCCAAGCGGACGCGCATGGCCGGCTGGTACTCGGTCCTCGGGTTCGGCCCCAAGGGTGCCGAGCGTTCGGCGCTCGAGTCGGACTTCCCCTCGGTGGGCAACTACTACGACGACGAGCAGCAGTACTACGGCGGCGCGCGCAACTCCCTGGCGTTGATGGCCGACGTGGTGCGGCTGAGCGGCAAGCCGATGGCGTTCGCCGTCTCGGGGGTGCCGTTCCGGCCGCGCAAGCCGGCGCCGCGCTTGGACACCGCGTGGTATCGCCTCTGTCTCAAGGACATCACGCTCGACCACGTCCGTCTGTTCTTCCGCGAGGTGCTCACCGCCGGCGTCGCCCACGTCGGCTACGTCAAGGCGCTGGTGCACGGCCTGATCGACCACCCGCCGTCGATCCAGGCCGTGAACGACGGTCTGGCCGAACTCGCGGGCATGCGCGAGCGAGCCCTCCTGGCCATGGGCCCCTACCAGCGTGTCGCCATCCACGTCGACACTTTGGAGCGCATCAGCTACGCGGGCATCGCCGACGAGGAACCGTCGCCCTACCTCGGCGCCCTCGTCGCCGAGCGTCTGCGCCGCGCTCAGGTGCCGGCGGCTGTCTTCGGCGACGCGCGCCTGCTGCAGCGGACCTTCGCCCGCTGGCACCTGCGTCGCTCGCTCACGTTGGTGATGGCCCCGGCGTCGCCGGAGGCGCGGGTGTTCGCCTATGCCGAGTTGCTCACCGGGGGTGGCGCGGGCGCAGCGGTGGTGGTGCTGCCCCTCGGCATCGCCGGTGGGCTGGTCGCGGCGCTGCAGGCCGCCGGAGGAGCCGCATCCCTGGTGACGACGCTGCGCTCGAACACCGAGCCCAACGACACCGCCGCCTTGCTGCACCTGACCTTGCCCGGCTTCGGTGCGACGCGCGTCTTCCTCTTCGCTTTCCGCGATCCGCTCGGCGGCGAGGGGCTGCGCGCCTGGGGGCTGCGATGCGCCGACCTGATCGACCAAGTGCACGCCGAGCTGGCGGCACTGGCCGGCGTCGTGCTGCGGCCGGCGTCCGCCGCCGTCTCGCCAGCGGCGCCGTTGTTCGCCAACTGCGTCACGGACGGGCTCAACGCCACGCTCGCCGTCTCGTGGCCGGACCCAGGTCCGGCACCGCCGCGGCCGTTCCTGGTCTCCGTCGACCCGCGTTGGCAGGGCCGCTTCGATCCGAGCGTGGTCCAGGGTTTCGCGGTCGAGGTGGCGGGAGGCCACGCCGACCTTGCGCCACCGCAGACGCGCTACGTGCACGTCGAGGCGCGCCTGCACCCCGCGGTCGACGACGCGGTGGCGCGCGGCGGTGCGGCCCAGGTGATCGACGACGTGACCGCGGCGCTCGCCCAGCTCGAGAACCAAGGCTTCGAGGTGGCGCACGGGCGCACCGTGCTGGCGTTCGTGCAGGGCAGCCTCGCGGCTGGGCGCACCGCGCGGGCGCTGGCCGGTCTGGCCTCGCTGGCGCGCATGGTGTTCGTGCGCGCGCAACGCCTGGAACCGGGCCGCGTGTGGGTCGAGGCGCGGCACGTGTGGCGTGACGGCGGCGGCGGTGTGGCGCCGGTCGCCAGCGCCGAGGCGCAGGTCCTGCTGCCGCTCAACGCGCACGAGGAGCAGGCGCCGGTGGCGCTGGCGGGAGGCACTGCGGTCCTCGGCGTGCCGGCGCCGCGCCATCCGCGCTGGGACTTCGCGCACGGCTCGCGCCTGCGCACACCGCAGACGAGCGACGTCGAGGGGCTGCTCGAGGTGCACGTCACCGAGCGGATCCACGGCGGCCACGGCGTGGCCACCGTCCTGCCCGTGCCGATCGGCTGACCCGGGGCTCGGACCGCAAGGGTGCGAGCATCGCCGAGATCCGCCCTTACACTGGCGCCTTCGCGGCCGGCTGCGGCGTTGCGTTCGCCAGCCGTCCGATCCTTCCCGCCATGTCCCGCATCGCCCTCTTCTGGCCTGGCGACGCTCGGCCCAAGCCGAACGAAGTCGCCGTTCCCAATTACCGCGAGACCACCGCGCAGCTCGAGCGCGCCCTGCACAAGCTCGGGCACCAGCCCTACCTCGTCGACGGCTTCGTCAGCAAGCCGCACGAGGCGATCGCCAAGCTCGGGCCGATCGACGACCCGATGATCGGCGTGTGCGTGCACTGGTTCTACGGGCCGCACACCACCGACGGCGTCGTCGGCAAGGACAACCCGCTGCTGCTGGCGAGCAACTTCTCCGGGCGCTGGCCCGGCCTGGTGGGCCTGCTCAACACCGGCGCGTGCCTGGAGTCGCTCGACCGCCCGTTCTCGCGGGTGTGGACCGACGCCCAAGACTGGACCGCGGACGACACCTTCATGCAGCGCCTGCAGGCGTGGTGCACCAGCGGCCGCATCGCCTACGCCGAGGACGAGGTGGCGTACTCGGCGCCGGTCAGCCCGGCGGCGCAGGCGTTGGCGCGCGAGGTGGCGACGGGTTTCAAGAAGCAGCGGGCGCTGGTGCTCATGCTCGGCGACACGTCGATGGGCATGATCAACGGCTACTTCGGTCCGCGCCTGCTCAACAAGCACGGCTTCACCGAGCACAAGGTCGACCAGGTGTGGATCATCGACCGCGGCAAGGCGATCGCCGAGGCGCGCATCGACGACGCGTTGCGCTTCGTGCAGGACAAGGGCGTGCAGATCCATTGGCGCGAGAAGGAAGCCGAGGACTTCACCGAGCAGGCCACCCGCGAGCAGCTCCGCGACTACCTGGCGGTGCTCGACATGCTCGGCGAGTTCCGCGCCGACTGCCTGGGCTGGCAGTACCAGCTCGGGCTCATCAACAACCGGCCGCCGTCGGACTTCGCCGAGGGCCTGTTCAACTCGAAGTGTCGCCCGGAGTCGAACGGCGCGCCGATCGCCTGCGCCACCGAGGCCGACCAGGGCAACGTCGTGCCGATGGAGATGCTGAAGCGCCTCCTGCGCAAGAAGGGCCTGCACGAGGCGGTGATGTTCCACGACGTGCGCTGGGGTGCCGAGCACGACGGCCGCTTCCTGTGGGTGCTGTTGAACAGCGGCTCCTGCGGCGCCTACGCCATGAACCACGACCCCGACTCGCTGCGCGGCGTGCACAGCTACCGGCAGCCGTCGATGTACTTCCCGGTGCCCGGCGGCACCTTCGCCGGCGAGTCGCTGCCCGGCGCCATGACCTGGGCGCGCGCCTACATCAAGGCCGGCGTCTTGTGGATGGACGTCGGCAATGGCGAGGTGGTGAAGCTGCCGCCCGCCGTGCGCGACGCCTGGTGGAACGGCACGACCCGCCAGTGGCCGTTCATGGCCGCCGACATGGGCATCTCCCGCGACACCCTCATGGCGCACTACCTGTCGAACCACGTGGCCGTGGCCTACGGCGACGTGTTCGGCGAGATGGTGGCGCTGTCGCAGGAGCTGGGGTTCAGGGTGCGGGTGCTGGGGAAGAGGGGGTAGGGCGGGGCGGCGGCGGGGCCCACTCGGGCCTCGCGCTCGACCGCCTGCCGGGCCAAGGCTGCGCGCGTCGCGCCGTGGTCAACGCGGTGCGACTTGGCGGGCAAGCGCCGGCGACCGCGCGGCGCGGAAGTCCCGAGCCGACGACCTTCTGCCGGCGAGACCGACGTTCGGAGCAACCCGGACGCACCGGGGGATCTATCAGCCTGGGCTTCCCCTGCCCCGGCCCCCCTCCTCGAGGGCATCGTCATCGGCACCGAACTCGCCAGGTTGGCGCAGGTGCGCGGTGTCGGCTACCTGCTCATCGGCCGCATCACCAACCTGCGCATCAAGCGCGCCAGCACCGGCAGGTCGTTCAACCTCGGCAGCATCCCGGTTCCCGGGACAGACGGCGCGCTCGGCCGGTTCGACATCAAGAAGCGCGCTCAGAAGAACGTGCCCTGTAGCGCGACGACGGGGCCGCCCAGGCCGCTGAACTGGAACTGTCCCGACGGCGCGATCGGATCCTGGCCGGCGACCGACTGGGTCGGCACCGGCTGGGCGCTGCCGACGATCGCGCGCGCCGCGTCGGTCGTCACCAGGCCGAGCTGATTGGCCGCGGCGTCGCCGAGCACCGATTGCGCGTGCAGGGCTGCGCCGACCAGACGCTGGTTGTTGGGGATCGGCAGCGCGAACGTCGATGCCCAGCCGATGAAGGTCTGCTGCCAGACCAGTGGCACCAGGAACGTCGGGTCGACGCGCACGAAGTTGCCCGGCGCGCCCAGCCCCGCGAGGTCGAACCCCGGGTGCACGCGGTTGACGCCGACCAACAGCGCGCCCGGATACGTGCCGTAGAGCTGGGTCGTCGTCGCCACGTCGAGCGAGCCGCCCGGCACCAGCGCCGTGCGCTGCGAGCTGCAGACGACCTGCGCGTAGTCGGAACCGCTGAGCTGGCCGCTCTGGCCCCATTTCAGGCAGTGGCCGCCGAGCGAGGCCGCGTCGACGTGGAAGTTGGTGCGGGCGCCGACGCCGCTGGCGGTGATGTCGATCAGGAGGTTGCCGTTCGCCAGGTTGTGGGTGAACGGCGTGCTCAACATGATCAGCAGGTTGAACGCACCGGGGATGACGTCGCCCGCCAGAGCGGGTTGCGCCGGTCCCTGGAACGCGCCGCTGAACACCGTCGTCATCGCCCCGGTGACGTTGGCGGCGTAGGTCGTGCTCATCGCCGCCGAGCTCTGCGTCGTCGCGCCGATCTGGACCGTGAGGCTGGTGAGCGAGAAGCCGGAGTGCGGCGTGTCCTCGCGGTTGGCCCGGTAGGCGAAGTCGGTCAGCAGCACCCCGGATGGCGTGGCCATGGCCGACGCCTCCAGGATCTGCTGGCAACGGAACGTGTCGTAGCCGAACGGGAAGGCGGCGCTGGTGTTGCCCTCCTCGGCGGTGGCGAGCGACGGCACGACGCGCGTGGTCTGGGCACAGAGCCCGGCGGTCACGCACAGGAGGACGGGGAGTGGCGAGTGGTTCATGTCGGTTGCGGCGGCGACGCCGCCGGGAGCGGCACCCAGCGTAGCGAGGCGTAGCGAGGCGGGCAGGTCTCGGCGACTACCTGCTACGCACCCTGCATCTTCCGCATGCGCTCGTTGGCGTGTTCGAAGATGGCGCGGATCACGTCGCCGTTCGACGGTTCCTCGGCCAGCGTCTCGGGATTCCACTGGCTGCGCGGCGTCGCGAAGAAGTCGCCGCCGTAGATGTGGATGCCGCCGGTGAAGCGCTCGAGCGGATGGGTGACCGAGCGGATCGCGCTCGCGGGCAGGGTGGCCACGTCGCTCTCGAACAGGCAGTCGGCGCCGCAGGCGCGCAGGCGGCCGTCGCTGGGGCGCCAGAGGATGTCGTCCTCGCGCCCGGTGTAGATGCCGATCAACGCCCACATCCGGTGGTCGTGTGGCATCAGGTTCATCTACGGCGTCCACACGGCGGCGAAGATGGTGAGCGTCGGCGGGCGATGCAGCACCTGCCGGCCGGCGGCGCTGGGTTCGCCGACGGCAGCGAGCGAGCCGGCGAGCATCGTGCGTCGAGTGATTCGGGACGTCTTGTCCGTCGTGTGCCATGGGCTGCTCCGGCGCGAAGTGTCGCTTGCTTCGAAACCGGGGCAGCGTAGCTGCCGGCCGCGGGCGCGCGCCGGCTTCGGCGTGCGGCGCTTTCCCGACTGCCGCGCGCGGTGGGCCCGTCGGGCCACGCCGCGCGCGCCGGCGGCGGCCTACCAGATGTTGAGCCGCACCGGGTTCGAGGTGTTGCCGGCGGTGTAGGTGGCGAGCAAGCCGACCTCCTGCACCACGAGGTCGGCGGGCGTCTGTAGGGTGGCCGGGATCGGCACCGGCACGCTGCTCGGCGGGCTGGCCCACGCCAGTGCGACGTACGGGCGGCTGACGTCGACGAAGAACGCGCCGTAGTGCAGGAGCGGCCACTCGAGCAGCGGCTGGGCGCCGATGAAGAGCACCACCGGGTTGAGGGCGACGTTGCCCAGGGTGTGGAAGATGAGCGTGCTGCCCGGCGTCGGCGTGCCGCTGACGAGCAGCGTCAGGTTGTCGAACTCGCTGGCACCCATGTCGATGCGCCGGTGGCCATCGAGGTTGCCGTCGAGGTAGCGCGGGAAGCCGAACGGGTCGAGCCCGGTGCTGGTGTCGAGCGGGTCGCCGGCGTCGATGCAGGTCGAGCCGGGCTGCAGCCGCAGGTCACCGGTGCTGGCGTTGACGAACTGCGGATCGACGTTGGCGTTGCCGACGCCGCCGCTGATGCCGCTGCCGTCGCTGTAGTCGATCTCGTCCGTGGCGAAGCCGCTGAAGTCGCCACTGGCGTTGCCCCAGGCGATGCAGCCGACGACGTGGCCGGTGAAGCCGGCGGTCTTGGTGATGCCGGGGCCGTTCTGGTAGGCGCTGGTGGCCCGGCGCAGGACGAAGTTGCCGCCGGTCAAGGCGATGCCCTCGCGCTGGGTGCCGTACGCCATCAGGTCGTCGGCGGCCGCCGCGGCGGCGAGGGCGAAGCCGCCCCAGTTGCCGTATTCGACCCGGGCGCCGCGCAGGGCCACGTTGGGCGACGCGCAGCGGATCCCCGGGGAGTAGCCGATGCCGGTGTAGCGCACGATGGCGAGGTGGACGTCGGAGGTCGCCGCCGCCGCGGCGAAGTCTATCCCGTACCACTCGCCGGGCGTGCCGCTCGAGGCGCCGTTGCCGTTGGTGTCGCCGCCGTACTGGTCGTCGGCGAACGAGGTGAACACGACCGGACCGTTCACCTGCATCGCCCCCGCGACCTGCCACGCCAGTCCGCCGGCAGCCTTGAACACCACGCCCGGATTCAGGGTGAGGCTGGCGCCGGTGGGCACCGACACGTGCGCGGTGTAGACGAGGGCGCCGCCCGGGCAGTTGCGGGCCCGGATCTCGACGTTGCCGCTCACCACCGGCGCATCGATGCGCAGGAAGTTGCCGCCGGCGTTGTCGGTGACGGTTTCGTCGACGAAGCCCGGTACCGAGCCGATCGGCACGCCGTAGATCGCCGGGTAGTTGTAGCAGCGGGCGATCGTGCAGCGGGTCACGGTCGGGGCCGAGGTGTTGGTGAGGTCCATGCCGCCCCAGTTGCCGTCGCTGAAGGTGCAGTCGGTGGCGACGATGTCCGCCGATTGGAGCCGCACGGCGGGCATGTAGCCGATGCCCGAATCGCGCACGATGGTGTGGACCAGCGTGCTGTTGTCGGCGCCGTCCTCGAAGACCAGCCCGTACCACTGGTTCGGCCCGCCGACCGTGGCGTTGCCGTTGCCGTTGGTGTCGCCACCGGCGGCGTCGTCGTGGATCGACGTGAAGATCACCGGGCTGTCGGCGGTGCCGGCGGCGGTGAGCGTGCCTTGCACGGTGGCGATCGTGCCGTTGGACTTGAAGATGACGCCCGGCGCCAGGGTCAGCGTCGTGCCGACCGGTACGGTCAGGTGCCCGCCGAGGACCAACGCCGTGCCCGGGCAGTTGTGGCTGGCGATCGCGACGTTGCCCTGCAGCGTCGGCACGTCGATGCGCAGGAAGTTGCCGCCGGCGTTGTCGGCCACGGCGACGTCGACGAAGCCGGGGACGGAGTCGATCGGCACGCCGTAGACCGCCGGATAGTTGTAGCAGCGCTCGATGGCGCAGCGGGTGATGGTGGGCGCCGAGGTGTTGTTGAGATCGAGGCCACCCCAGTTGCCGTCGGTGAAGGAACAGTCGGCGGCGTGGATGTCGGCGCGGCGCAGCTGCACGACCGGTTGGTAGCCGATGCCGGCGTAGCGCACGACGGCATGGGTGAGCGAGCTGGCGTCGGCGCCGTCCTCGAAGATGAGGCCGTACCACTGGTTGGGCGCCGGCAGGGTGGCGTTGCCATTGCCGTTGGTATCGCCGCCGGCGGCGTCGTCGTGGACCGAGGTCAGCACGACCGGTGCCGCGGCGGTTCCGCTCGCGATGAGCGTGCCCTGCACCGTGGCGGCCGTGCCGTTGAACTTGAGGATCACGCCGGCCTGCAGGGTCAGCGTGGTGCCGACCGGCACCGTCAGGTGGGTGCCGAGCACCAGGGCGCCGCCCGGGCAGTTGTCAGCGGCGATGGTGACGTCACCGGCGAGCACCGGTGTGTCGACCCGCATGAAGTCGCCGCCCGCGTTCTTGCCGACCCTGAGGTCGACCAGGCCGGGGACCGAGTCGATGGGCATGCCGTAGACCGCGGGGTAGTTGTAGCAGCGCTCGATCGCACAGCGGGTGATGGTGGGCGCTGCGGTGTTGTTGAGATCGAGGCCGCCCCAGTTGCCGTCGGTGAAGGCGCAATCGGTGGCGTGGATGTCGGCGCGCCGCAGCTGGACGACGGGTTGGTAGCCGATGCCGGTGAAGCGCACGATGGTGTGGGTGAGCGAGCTGGCGTCGGCACCGTCCTCGAAGATGAGGCCGTACCACTGATTGGGCGCCGGCAAGGTGGCGTTGCCGTTGCCGTTGGTGTCACCGCCCGCCGTGTCGTCGTGGATGGAGGTGAAGACCACCGGCCGGGCTGCATTGCCCTGCGTGACGAGCGTGCCGCCGACCGTGAACGCCTGACCGTTGAACTTGACGATGGCGCCGGCCTGCGCGGTGAGCGTCTGTCCCACCGGCACCTGCAGGTGAGTGGAGGCGTGGTACACGACGCCGGCGAGCAAAGGGCCACCGTTGCCGTCGTACACGTCGCCACCGATGGGCACTTGCGCCGCCGCCAGGGAGGCGAGTGCGAGAGGAGTGACCAGAGAGCGCAGACACGTCATGGGGGTTGCTCCGAGCTGCAGAGTGTCGAGAGCAACCGTAGGGACGCCGGGGTGGCCGGACCCTTCGATCGAGGGGGCAGCGACGTCGCGTTCTCTGCGTAGCCCCGCCGCGGGCGACCGCCGCTGGCTCTCGCTTCGTCGGGCGCCGCCGGGTGCCCACGCGGGTGTGCCGTCCAGCCACTGCGCGTAGACGTTGGCACCCATCAGGTAGTCGTCGTTCGGGATCGGCAGGGGCAGGAAGGCGAAGCCAAAGCCGTCGGTCGTCGTCGCCAAGATCGCCTCCGGTGACACGCAGAGGTTGTGGCCGGACGGGACGATCACCCCTGCCTTGCGGCAGCCGCAGGCCCAGTTCTGTCCGGCGCGGATCTCACCAACGAATACGTCGAAGGTCTCGTGCGCCAGATCCGCAACCGCGTGCTCCGCTACCAGTGCAGGACCGGCAGACGGACGGACTTCGACGCGGCGCATCAGGACGCGCACGATGCCTCCCTGTTCGACACTCTGCGGGCTGCTTCGATCCAACGCAGGACGGCGCTCGGACCCGACGCTGGTCGCAGCGATCCGCGCGTGAGGCAAGGCTCAGCCGCACACCTTCTTCCGACTTCACGCGCGGCAAGCGCTGCGCCAGCCTCGACGGCTTCGTGTCCGGAGGTGCGGGCTGCGCGAGGGCGCCCTCACGACGCGTTCGATCGCGTCTCCCGGGCCAGGCAACGCGGTCAGGTTGCTCTTGTTTGGCGACGTGACCGAGGTCGTGTCGGCACTCGGCGAGCGCAACCAGCTGCCGGGCTGCGATGAGAGCTCCTGGCGTCAATTGTCGCTATAGGCGCGTTCGCACCATTTTCCGATCGCGCGGATCCAGACGAGCTCCAGCACGTCGCCGTGGCCGAGAGGGCGCGTGGCGGCGCCGAGGGCCGCGTTGCCGCCGTCGGCGATCGTCACCACGCCCGACTCGGATCCGCCGACGAGAGTCACCTGCTGCGCGTCGTGCGTGCCGGTCTGCAAGGCGACGGTCACGGGCGTTGCCGCCGACACGACAAGCATGCGGTCGTCAGGACCGATGGCCAACGTTCCGGATGCCCACGAGTTGCGTACGACTCGCGTTCCGGTCGACACGCCGAGAGCCTCGGGCGAAGGCGGGTTCTGTCCCCGCCAAACCCAGGTGTTGTTCGTGCTGCGGCTGACGCAACCTGGGGGCATGGCCCAGGCGTAGTCGACGACCTCGATGCTGTTGTCCTCGAGTACGAGGCCGGTCAGCAGGGCTTTGCCGCCCCACGCGAACCCCAAGGCCTCGGTGCCCCCACCGATCGTGTTGCCCACGAAGCGGAAGCGGCGCACCGCGTACTCCTCTCTCGCCGGGTAGAACCACACCGAGAAGCCGACGCAGTCCTGGAAGGTGCACCCCTCGACGCGTACGTCCTCGAACACACGCGTCGCTTGCAGGGGGTATGGATCGAAGAGAAGTACCGCTTTGCGGACATTCGGGTTCGTGCCGGTGATGCCGGCGAACGTGCAGTCGAGTATGCGGATGTTGCGACCGCCATTGTTGAGCCGGATCGCAGCGGGCGAGCGCGTCGACGAGAACTCACAGCTCTGGATCAAGAGGTTGTCGCTGGTCGCTCCCTGCTGGTTGGCTGCGATCGCGTAGGTGTCGTAGTTTCGGAAGGAGCAGCCGATGAAGCGCTGGGACTTCACGTTCATGTAGACCTGGCTCCATTGGGTCACGCCATCGTCATGGCCTTCGAACGTGCATCCGATCACCGTGTTGCCCCAACCGTTGCTCTCGAGGGTGCCAACCGGACCCCGGTCTGTGCCCTTGAAGAACAACTGATGGCGGCCACCCCCGACGAAGGTGCAGCCGACGATGTGCGAATCTTGAAGTCGGGAGTACACGTTTCCGCTCTGCGGGCCGACCAGCGATCCGAAGCGGCATCCCGAGATCACCCAGCGCGTGCCAGTGACCTGTAAGTGGTACGAGTCGGTATCCGGTTCCGGGCACGTGAACGTGCCGAATGTGCAGTCGACGAGTCGGAAGTCCGGTGAGAAGTCATTGGCTGGGCGGCCGGGGAAGAAGTTGCTGTTGCCGCTCGGCGTGTTGACCAGGCCACGCTTGCCGCCCTCGAACGTGCAGTGCCCGATGCGTCCCATGAGTCCGCCGCGCGCGTTGATGTGATCCATGTTCGCCCCGGCGCTGAAGTGGCAGTCCTGCATCTGCAGATGGAACGTCGTGCCAGGCAGCGGTTCTGCGCCACCGGTCTGCACGACCGAGGCACCATTCGCGAACGTCGGATCGACGAAGACCTGCACGTCGTCCAGCTCGACGTCCAGCCTTCCCAGGTTGTGGCTGGCGTCCGCATTCACCCAGATCAGGCGAGGCTGGTGATCGAATCGCAGGCTCTCGAGCCGCAGCGAAGACGTGACGTAGAACGCGGCACGCCACTCTGGAGCGGCTGCGTTGCCGCGAAAGACGGTCTTGTTGTGGCCGGCGCCGGTGATGCGCAGGGGTCGGCCGACCTGCAGGTTGAGGAAAGCGTCGTACTCGCCGGCCGGAACGTGGATGTCGTCGAACCCGGCGGCCAGGAGTGCGGCGAAGGCACTCTGCTCGTCGGCCGGATTCTGGTCGAATCTCGCCCCCAAGCGTCCGAAATCGACCGGGCCGACCCACTGGAACAACCACTTCCCGCTATTGGACGCGTCCCGGATCGACAGCCCCGTGATGTCCGCACCCTGGGCCCAAGGCGGAAGCTCGTTCGAGGTCACGAAGGTGACATCGCCAGGCCGGTCGGCCTCCTGGACGTAGGCCGATCCTGTGCCGGGGCCGTCGAGGAGGGCGAGGTTCGCCCAGTTGCGTACCGTTGCGTGTGGCGCTTGCGCACAAGGGGCTGCGCTTGCCAGGACGACGGCGAATGCCGAGATGGACCTCGAAAACAAGACGGCACGGCGTGCTTTCGTTGACATTGCTGGCTCTCGATCGAATTCGGTGGGCAGACTCCAGGGCTTGGAGGCTGGCGGGCGAGTCCCGACGCAGGGCTAGCGGGCGGGACTCGCGAATCAGTCACAGAATCTGGAGCTTTTCGGGCTGCTGCAGCCACGCGACGTCGCGTGGTCGCGCCATCTCGCCCCCGTCGGCCTGCTGCTGCATGGAGTGCAAGCAGGACAGCGGCACAGCAGCTCCCACACCAGGTCGAGCGCCGGCCTCCGGGTCGAACCGATCTCGGTGATGTTGATGCGGCGCCGCACCGCGGCGTCGGTGCGCACGACGACGAGCGCGCTTTGCGGCGGGATGTGACCTCCTACCGGACCTTGCCGGCAGCCGCCTGGCCAGCGTCGAAGGTCGCGCACATCTTGCGGCGAATCCGCGCCAACAAGCGGTCGGGCCACATCTCGTGCGGGCGGGTCCTCGAACATCCTCCGATCGCGCCTACGGCCGTGAGTCCTCCCACGAACCGGCTGCACGAGCCAAGGCCAGCGCACCGCGACGGCCCACCAAGGCGCGTGCATCGACCGGCCGGTCAGAACGCCAGCGCAACGACCGCGCAACCCAGCACCTCGAGGGAGTCGCCGCGGTTGCTCGCCTCCATGCTCTTGCCGAGCCACAGGAGGTCGGCGCCGAGCCTCCACGACCAGGCGCCGAACCTCGTGGGCAAGGGCAGGCGGCCGCCAACCGTGACGCCGACGTCGACGAAGCCGAAGGTGTCGTCGCGGCTGCCATTCTCGTAGTAGCCGCCGACGCCAACGATGACGGGCAGCTTCCGGGGCGGCGCCTCGCGGCCGGCGCACGTCGAACCACACCCGGGGTTCGA
Source organism: Planctomycetota bacterium (assembly GCA_041398565.1). Lineage (GTDB taxonomy): Bacteria > Planctomycetota > UBA1135 > UBA1135 > UBA2386 > DATGPD01. The sequence goes on from JAWKUN010000003.1 coordinate 1,109,875, forward strand.
TGAGAGCTGCGCGTACGCGCCGCGGTCGCGCCCGCCGTCGGCTTGGCTCTGCAGCTCGAAGGCGAGCGTCGCCGCCGGGCGGAAGCCGGCGAACGACTCGCTGCCCCAGGCGTGGCTGTCGTCGTGCGCCACCGTGAGGTCGATCTCCTGCACCGTGTCGAAGCGCCCGTTCGGCGACGCGTATGCGATGTAGGCGACCTCGAGCGAGGTGTCGCAGCGGGTCGAGGACAGGCCCACCTGGAAGTCGGATTCGTGCTAGGCGTTGGTGCCGCCCCCCGGCCGCTTCCTGTGGGTGCTCCTGAACAGTGGCTCCTGCGGCGCCTACGCCATGAACCACGACCCCGACTCGCTGCGCGCGCGTGCACAGCTACCGGCAGCCGTCGATGTACTTCCCGGTGCCCGGCGGCACCTTCGCCGGCGAGTCGCTGCCCGGCGCCATGACCTGGGCGCGCGCCTACATCAAGGCCGGCGTCTTGTGGATGGACGTCGGCAAGGGCGAGGTGGTGAAGCTGCCGCCCGCCGTGCGCGACGCCTGGTGGAACGGCACGACCCGCCAGTGGCCGTTCATGGCCGCCGACATGGGCATCTCCCGCGACACCCTCATGGCGCACTACCTGTCGAACCACGTGGCCGTGGCCTACGGCGACGTGTTCGGCGAGATGGTGGCGCTGTCGCAGGAGCTGGGGTTCAGGGTGCGGGTGCTGGGGAAGAAGACGTAGGGCGGCCAGCTCGAGCGCGCGCCGGTTCTTCTTGGCCGCGGCCCCCTTTCCGGCAACCGCGGCCACTTCGCCGACTATCATCCCCGGCTTCCCTGCCCCGGCTCCCTGCTCCGCGGCTTCCCTGCTTCGGATCGACCGGTCGTCCCTGCATGCATTGGATCCTTCGTTCGTGCGCGCTGGTCGCGCTCTCCGTCCTTTCGTGCGCGTTGCGCGCCCAGGCCGGCAAGGCCGATGCCGACGCGGTCAAGGTCCTCGACGAGTGGGTCGGGCAGTACCAGCAAGGTCAGCTCGACGTGTCGATGCGCGAGCGCCTGCGCGGCAAGGCGTACCAGGCCAAGAACTTCGTGTCGATCAAGCGCGGAGTGGTGCGCGCCGACCGCGCCAACCGCCTCACCTACGAGGGCGAGCTGCGCTTGCTGTGCGACGAGGTGGCCAAGCGCAATGACGAGGCTGCCGCCCAAGCGCTGCTCAAGGTCGCCAGCGTCGGCCTCACCGGCAAGGCGCTCGACATGGCGCTGGTGCCGTCCGTGGTGCGGGCCGTGGGCGAGGAGTTCGCGGCCAAGCTCACGTCGGGTGAGGCGTTGGCGGTGCTCACTGCCACGGCGCGCGGCGAAGGGGGGCGCGGCGGCGCCCGCCAGGCGGCGGCGTTGCGCGTGTTGGCCAAGAACACGCAGGGGGCGCAGCGCGAACTGATCGAGCAGATGGTCGGGCACGCGCAGGCTGACGTGCGCATGGCAGCGGCGTCGGCGCTGGGAATCGCGGCGCAGCCGGCGTCGGCGCACGTCTTGGGCGACCGGCTCGGCGTGGAGCCCGACGAGCGCGTGGCGATGTCGCTCGTCGACGCGTTGACGGCCACTGTCGTCGCCGCCGGCGCCAAGGTGCCGGCGGGCGATCTGTCGGCGGCGTTGGACGCCGGCATCGCCGCCTACGAGAAGCACGGCTGGCGCTACCAGATCGCGGCCCTCGACTTCTTCGCCGCGGCGCGCAGCCCGCGCACGGTGCCGATCCTCATCGAGACCCTGGCGCGCTACCACGGCAAGAGTTCACCGCCGTCGGGCGACAGGTTCTCGGGCATGGTCCCGGAGCGCGCGCACCGGGTGTTGCAGAACCTCACCAAGTGCATCTTCGCCGAGGACCGCCCCGACCAGTGGCAGGAGTGGTGGAAGGAGAACGAGGCGACCCTGCAGGTGGCGGCGTCGACCGAGCCGTTGAAGCTCGAGCGGGTCAACGCAGGTGCGGCGGGCACGGTCGCCAACTCGTTCTTCGGCATCCCAGTGGCCGGCTCGCGCGTGGTGTTCGTGGTCGACATCTCCGGCAGCATGATGTTCCCGCTGGTGCGCAAGGGCGCCACCAGCATCGACGACCAGTACTCCAGCAAGTGGGAGCTGGCGCGCACCGAGCTGCACACCGCCATCGACAAGCTGGGCGCCGACTCCTCGTTCAACGTCGTCTTCTTCAGCACCGACGCCGATCCGTGGAAACCGAAGCTGGTGTCGGCGTCGCCCGGCAACAAGAAGGCGTTCTTCGCCTACCTCGACAAGGTCCACCCCAACGGTGGCACCAACGTGTGGGCGGCGTTGCGGGCGGCGCTCAACCCGAAGTCGAGCGATCCCACCGTGCGCATCGCCGGTGACGTCGACGAGATCTTCCTCCTCAGCGACGGCTTGCCGTCGGTGGGCGACGTCGTCGACCCCAACCACATCCTGCAGACCGTGCAGTCGGTCAACGAGGTCAGCCGCGTGCGGCTCAACACCATCTACATCGGCGGCGACGAGGAGGCCGAAGCGCGGCGCACGAGGGGCCGGGGGCCGCAGTGGGACATGGACGGGCCCGAGTTCATGAGCCGCCTGGCGACCCAGAACCACGGCCAGTTCCTGCACCCGTGACGGCCGGGCCGGTCCCGGTCCCTGCTTCGGCTGTGGCTGGCCAGCGGCTGGCGCAGGGCGTATGAAGCGCGCATGTTCGCCGCTGCTTGCTCCTTCGGCCTCCTGCTCTGTCCCCAGGACGCGCCCGCCGCCCCGGCCCCGACCGTCGACGCCGCGCGGCAGGCGATGTGGGACGAGGCCAAGGCGAAGATGAAGCCGTACGAGGTCGTCGTCCCGGGCACCGAGGTGCGCTTCACCATGCTGCCGATCGCCGGCGGCGTCTACCGCATGGGCAGCCCCGACGACGAGGCTGGCCGCCGTGGCGACGAGGGGCCGCAGCGCTGGGTCGCTGTCGATCCGTTCTGGCTCGGCAAGTGCGAAGTGACCTGGGACGAGTACGAGCAGTGGGCCAGCAGCCTCGAGGTGAAGCGGCGGAGCGCCGACTACGAGGCGAGCAAGGCCGACAGCGAGGCCGACGCCGTCAGCCGGCCGACCCCGCCGTATGTCGACATGACGTTCGGGATGGGCAAGGAGGGCTATCCCGCGATCGGCATGACCCAGCACGCCGCCATCAAGTACTGCGAGTGGCTGTCCAGCAAGCTCGGCAACTTCCACCGCTTGCCCAGCGAGGCCGAGTGGGAATGGGCCTGCCGCGCCGGCACGACGACTCCCTACGGCTTCGGCGACGGCGAGGACATCGACGAGTACGCCTGGCACAGGGGCAACAGTGACGGCCACTACCACCAGGTCGGCAAGAAGAAGCCGAATCCGTGGGGGCTGCACGACATGCACGGCAACGTGTCGGAGTGGTGCCTCGACCAGATGGCGCCCTACGCTGCGGCCGAGGGCCTGCTGGTGTCGCCCTTGGTGCGGGGCGAGGACGAGTACCCGCAGGTCGTGCGCGGCGGCTCGTGGAAGGAGCGGGCGTCGCGCCTGCGCTCCGCCGCGCGGCGCGGCTCGTCGTCGGAGTGGAAGATGCGCGATCCGCAGATCCCACAGAGCATCTGGTACTTCACCGACGCGCAGTTCAACGGCTTCCGTGTGCTGCGTCCCTACCTCGAGCCCACGGCTGCGGACAGGCAGAAGTACGGGTCGCACGTCGTCGATCAAGGACGATGACGCTCGCCGCCGGCGGGTGCGGGCGCGCTTGACGCCGGTCGATCTCGACGGGCGCGGACCGTGCGGTCGGCCGTCGTGGCGCGAAGCGTGCGGCTTCGTCGGCCTCGCCGCGCTGGTGCGCGCGGTCGTGGCCTGGCGCACGTCGGTGCCGGGGCGCGATGGCGCCACCTACCTGTGGATGGCCGAGCAGGTCGCCGCCAGCGACGTCGGTGCCGCGTTCCGCACCGTGTTCCACCCGCTCTACTCGTTGGCGACGGGAGCGCTGCTGTGGCTGCTGCCGCCCCTGCCGTCCACGGCTGCCGGGCAGATCGTGGCGTGCGGGACGGCAGCGCTGGCGGTGTGGCCGCTCTACCTGCTGACCACCCGCGTGTACGGCCGCACGGCAGGGCGCAGTGCGGCGCTGCTCTACTCGTTCGGGCTGTGGTTCGCGCGCTACCCGGCCGAGTGCATGTCCGAGGGTTGCTTCTACCTCGCGGTCGCCACGTGGGCCTCGGCGCTCCTGAGCCGCGATTGCTGTGAGCCGTCTTCGCCAAGCTCGAACAGCACCGGAAGTCCAGGCGCCGGAGCTACCGGCGGCCCCCTCGGGTCGGCGCGTAGCACCGAGAGGACGCCTCGGGTGCGGCCGGCGGCTGCGCCGTGGCGCGAGACTGGTGCCGACTCCCGACCCGTGCTCGCCGGCGTCGCGTCCGGGTTGGCCTACGCCACCCGGCCCGAGGGACTCGTCCTCCTGGCGCTGAGCGCGCTCTGCCTGCGGGGCCGGGCACGGTGGCGTGCCGTCGCCGCCGGCACGCTGGCGGCCCTGTGGGTCCCTCTCGGCTTCGCGCTCTACGGTGACGGCTTCACCCTGTCGCCGAAGGTGGCGTTCAACTACGAGGTCGGGATCGGAGCCGACGATTCGGCGGTCGCGCACTACTTGGACCACGCCTGGCGTGTGCCCGGCACCGCGTTCGAGACGATCGGCTACGTCGCGCTGCCGTTGGCCTTGGCTGGGCTGTGGATCTGCTGGCGTCAGGGCGCGCTGCGTCTGGCGGCCGCGGCGCCCTGGCTCGTCGGACCCGTGCTGGTGCAAGCGCTGGTGGTCCCGCTCTTGCGCAATCACGTGCGCTTCCTGTCGGGCTTCGGAGTGCTGCTGCTGCCGCTCGCCGGTTTGGCTCTCGCTCGCCTCGTGGCCGCGCTCGACGCATCCTTGTCGCCGCGAACGCCGGCTGTGCGTCGGGCCTGCACCGTCGCGCTCTTCTTCGCCGCCTTGGCGCCCGACCTCGCACGCCTCGGCAGCGAGCGCGGCCGCGACCGCCGTGTCGAGCGCGCCCTCGGCGAGTGGTTGCGGTCGCGCGTCACGCCACCGCAGTTCATTGTCACCGAAATGCCCCGCCTCGAGTTCTTCGCTGGACAGCGGCCAGGACCGCCGCGTGCGATAGGGCGTGAAGATCTGCTGCACGCCGCAGCGTCACCCGACGCGCTCTTCGTGGTGGTGGTGGCGCCACGCTCGCACATCGCCGCCGGCGACCTCGAAGCACTCGGTCTGCGCGCTGTTTCTTTGCCAGACGAGCTGTCGGCTCTGGCGAAGGACCGTGAGCTTCTGGTATATCGACGCCCGTGAGCGAGCGGTTCTGCCCTCGCGCACCGATCGCGGCGCGGTTCATCGTGCATCGATCGTCTTGCATCGATTGATGATTCGCGCACGTTCGAGTTGGTCCCTCGGCGTGCCTGGGTCAACGGGCCGCGAGTGCGAGTGCGCTCGCCTGCCTTCGGGTTCCCTCGGGCGGTTAGCTTGGCATACGACACGAACAACGTGTTCGCGCGGATCCTCCGCAAGGAGATCCCGTGCCAGGTCGTCTTCGAAGACGATCGTTGCCTGGCGTTCCGCGACGCCGCGCCGCAGGCGCCGACGCACGTGTTGGTGATCCCGAAAGAGCCCATCGCCACGCTCGCGGACGCCACGCCCGTCCAGCGCGATCTGCTCGGCCATCTGCTGTGGGTGTGCGGAGAGGTCGCCCGCCGGCTCGGCATCGCCGACGACGGCTTCCGCGTCGTCGTCAACAACGGTCTCGGAGCGCAGCAGACCGTGTTCCATCTCCACCTGCACATCCTCGCAGGTCGTCCCTTTGCATGGCCGCCCGGTTGAACGAACCCCTTCCGTCGCAGCTCCTCCAGTCGCGGGCCTTCCTGTCGCATCGTGCGGCGGCCGAGGCCTCGGTGGTCGCGCGGCGGCACGCGCGGCACGAAGGTGTGCGCGGGACATCCCGCCGCGATCTCGCCACGGGCTTCCGCCGGCCCGCGCCACGGGTTGCCATGGCCGGCCGGCCGGCGACCCCGTTCGTCTGGGGTGTGGTGTCGTGAGCGCCCATCCCGTCGCGCGCGCCGATGTCTTCTTCTTGCCGCTGGCGGTCGCGGATCCGGCATCGCTCGAGGCGCTCGGCTTCGACACGGGCGTGCTCAGTCGCCGCATCCCGGACTTCCTGCACCAATTGCTCAATCAGGGCGATCCCGTGCCGACCGGCATGTTGGAGGTCCAGTCGGCTGCCGACGATCACCCGGTCGGTTGGGTCGAGTTCCGCGAGCCGCCCGATCCCGAAGAGGCGTTCGAACTGCTGCCGGAGGGGCAGTCGGCGCGCGCCGTGGTGCTCGGCGCGCTCGCCGCGGGAGGAGGCGATCTGCGGGTCGAGCTGCACGTGCACTTGGCCGAGGACATCGACGCACCTTCGTGCACGACGGTGAAGGCCTCGGTCTCCTGCGACGACCCGGCTCCGGCGCTCCTGCGCCTCGCCGAGCGCCTGGCGCGCGTGCTCGAGGTGGCGATGCCGCCCTTGCCGAGCGGGTTCCTGACACGGCTCGGTCCCGCCTTCTTCGCCTTCCTCGGCGGGCTCGACGGCGTCGCGCTCCTGAGCGGCGAGCTGGCCATCGCACCGTCGGTGTCAGCCATCGACCTGCTGCGTCCGCTGGCGCGGGCGGTCCAGCTCGATCCGACCTTCGGTCTGGCGCTGCGCACTTGGCACCTGACGATCGCCATGGCGTCCGACAACGGCCGCCTCGAGCGCGAGGAACTGGGACGCCTCGTCGACGAGTGTCTGGGTGCGCGGCCCGGCGACGGTGAAGCGTGCGTGTCCATCGCCGAGCACCTCAGCGCGTTGGGCGACCACGCCCGCGCGGTGAGCTGGCTGCAACACGCGGTGTCGCTGGAACCGCCGCCGCCGCGCGGCCTGGAGAGCCTCGGCATCGTGCTCGCCAACCGCGGCGAGACCCTGGCGGCCCGCGACCTGTGGCTCGCCGGCCTCGAGCAGGACGGGCATCCCGACTTCTTCGCGCACCTGGCGCGCCTGTCGTTCGCGTGCGGCGAGATCGGCGAGGCCTGGGAGCGTGTCGCCTTCGGACTCCGCCGCGTCCACGAGCGCTCGACCCGGCACGAGGAGTGGGACGACGACGGCCGCGGCAGCGGCGTGATGCTCGCCTACCTTCTCGACCACCTCACCGAACGCAAGGCGCCACTGTCGGTGGTCCGCGCCGTGCGGAGTCTTGCCGGCGTGTTGCGCAACGGCGAGGACCGCATCGTCCTGGGACTGTGTCTGCACGAAGTCGGGGCGCCGATTCTGGCCCGCGCCGAACTCGAGGCCGGCCTCGCCGGCGAGTTGTCCAGCGAAGTGCGCGATCGCGGCGTGCGCGCACTGCTACGGTTGCGGGTGAGGAACTTCGAGGCGCGCTTCGCCAAGGCGGTGGACCACGCCGTGCGGCGGCAGGATCCGCGCCGAGGACTCACCGACCTGGAGCGGTGGCGCCAGCTGGAGCCCGAGTTCTGGTTGGCCTCCTTCTACGTCGGGATCGCGCTGCGGCGCTTGGGCGACGAAGAGGCGGCGCTCGACACGATGGCGGAGGTCTTGCGTCTGCGGCCGGGGCAGCCCGACGTGCTCACCGAGATGGCGGCGCTGTTCGACCGGCGCGGCAATCCCAAGCGTGCGCTCGAGTGCATCGAGGATGCCCTCTCCAGCCGACCCGGCGATACCGCCTTGCTCGGACGGCGTGCCCTCTACCAGCATCGGTTGGGGCGTCGCGGACAGGCAGTGGAGAGCCTCGACGCGGCGCTGGGCGGGGGTGTCCCGTCCGAGGAGCTCGAGGAGATCCGTCGCCAGATCCTCTCTTGAGCGGCGCCCGGCGGCAGCCGGCCCGCGCGCGGACGAACCCGAGCCGCTCCGTCGGCGCGGCTACGCTGCCGCGACCTCCGATGCGCCGAACACCGCGAGCCGTCCGCGTTGCCTCGGATTCGGGTCGCCCCGGGCGAGGGCCGCGGTGAGCCGCATCTGGTCGACGCGCGTCTTGTTGGTCGTCTTCGCGCTGGCCGCGGGCCTGCGCCTGTGGGCGGCGACGCAGCTGCCGCTCTCCGGCGACGAGGCCTACCACTGGGAGTGGTCGCGGCGCCTGGCTGGGGCGTACTACGACCATCCGGGCCTCACCGCTTGGCTGATCGCCTCGAGCGAGCACGTCTGGCCGTGGCGGGGCGAACTGGCGGTGCGGCTGCCGGCGTTCTGCTGCGCGGTGGCGGCCACCCTGATCGCGCGCGGGTTCGCCCGCGATCTCGCGCGTGGCCAGGGCGTCGCGGCCGACGGCGTGCGCCGGGCGGGTCAGGTGGCCGCGGCGCTCGTGTTCTTCGCGCCTCTGCCGGCCGCGTTGTCGGTGTACATGAGCACCGACCCGCCGCTGCTGCCGCTGTGGCTCGGGGCGGTGTGGGCCCTGTACCGGGCCCTCGACCGCGGCGGCTTCGCAGCGTGGATCGCGTGCGGCGCCCTCGTCGGCGCGGCCCTGGACACCAAGCTCCTGGCGTTGTCCTTGCTGGGAACCTGTGCGGCCGCGCTCTTCCTCCACCGTGATGCCCGCCGCTGGCTGGCGCGCCTGCCGCCGTGGCTGGCGCTGGCGACCGTCGGCCTGGTGGCGTCGCCGATGTTGTGGTGGAACGCCCACCACGACTGGAGCACGTTCCGCTTCAACTTCGGTATCCGGCAGCGGACGCAGACCGCGTCGATGCTGCATCCGCTGGTGTTCCTCGCCGGCCAGGCGGGCATCGTCACGCCGGGCTTCCTGGTGCTGGCGGTGCGCGCCTGCGCCGGGCGCGCGATGCGCAGGCGGCCGGCGGACCTCGCTGTCGCGCTCGGCGCCTTGCTGCCGCTGGCCTTCTTCGCCCTGGTGAGCCTGCGCCGCGAGGTCGGAGCGCACTGGACGGCCGCGCCCTGGCTCGTCGCCTTCGTCGTCCTCGCGGTCGCCATGGCGCAGGGGCCGGAGTGGACCCGCCAGGCGTGGAGCCGTTGGGCGTGGCGGTCCTCCTGGGTCCTGTCCATCGTCGTGCTCGTGCTGGCGCACGTGTTCGCAGCGGCGCCGCGCACCTTCGGCAGCCTCGACGTCGTGCGTGGGCAACCGCGGCGCGTGCTGCGCAATCTGTTCGGTTGGAGCGAGATCGGCCAGCGGGCCTCCACGGTGGCGGCCGAGCTACGTCGCCAGCAGGCCGAGCCGCGCGGTGTCTTCCTGATGAGCAACCAGTACGGCACCACGGCGGCACTCGCCTTCTACACTCCGGAGCAACCGCTGGTGCAGCTGTGGTCGGCGCCGCGCAGCCACGGGCGCAGCTACTTCGAGTGGGCGGACTGGCAGGCGCTCGCCGGCCAGGATGCCGTCTACGTCAGCAAGCACGAGCTCGAGGCGTGGGAGCTGCCCTTCCTGCGCGAACACTTCGCCGACGCCGGCGAGATCGAACTCGTGCCGATCGAGCGTGACGGCGTCGTGCTCAACCGGTTCTTCTTGGTGCGCTGCCGCGGGTTCAGCGGGCGACAGCCGTTCCCGTTGCCGCGCTGAGCTGCAAGTGCCGCGAATCCTCGCGCCACGCGCGAATTCGGCGATGTCGTTCCGCTGCCAAGGCGCTGAACTCGCCCACTTCCAGCGGCACTGGAAGCCCCGCAACCAAGCCTTTGGTTGCGGCCCCGGCCGCGTTGGGAGGCCGAGAGAGTGTGGAGGACTTCGTCTGGGACCGGCCCTCTCATCTCATCTCTGAGACGGCTGACGCCGGTGTGGCGCGCACCGCGCCGCTCACGTCACTTGGCGGGCGCGGCGACTTCGGCGGGGCTGGACAGCACCCAGTCCATGTGTTCCTTCGCCAGCCACTGGTGGATGGAGGTGATCGGCGTGCACAGCCCCATGTGCGGGATGACCACCGGGTTGCCCTTGCCGTGGGTGTAGATCTTGGAGAACACGCCGAGCAGCTGGCGGGTGTCGGCGAGGTAGACGCCGCCGCCCGAGTTGCCGAAGTAGGTCGGCGCGTTGATCATCCAGTAGTTGGTGCCGTTCAGCTCGTTCTTCAGGCTGCTCACCGCCCCGTGGGTGGGGATCGGATCGTTGCCCAGCGGGCAGCCGACGGCGTAGATGGGGTCCCACACCTCGACCTGTGTCGCCTGGTCCGGCGGCAGCACTTGGGCCAGGTTGGCCCAGACGTCCTCGCTGCGCAGTTTGAGCACCGCGGCATCGATGCCGGCCTCGAACAGCACCAGGTCGGCGCGCACGTCGCGCCGTTCGTCACCGCGGTAGATCGTGGTCTGGATCCCGTCCTTCTTGGCTGCAGGCGTGTCGCTGAGGATGTTGCGCACGACGTGGTAGGAGGTGAGCACGTACGACTCGATCGCACCGGTGCGCGGCGCCGGCCCCGAGTAGACCAACGTGCCCGACCCGACCGTGTCGGTGCCGTTGAGCTGCACGGTGGGCGACAGCATCGTCCGGCTCAGCGTCAGGTGGTCCGGGCTGACGTACGTCGCGACGGCGGTCAGCTCGCTGCGCGTCTTCTCGATCGTCGACTGGACACGCTTGGCGCTGCTGCGCAGTTCGTCGACGTAGGTGTCGACCAACGACTGCGTGCGGTGGACGTCGCGGGTGATCTCCTGCCGGAAGCGGTCGTATTCCGCGCGCTCGCGCTGTAGCGCCTCGCGCAGGTCGGTGGCATCGGCCGTGTGCTGGCTGGCCTCCGCCACCCGTACCTCCAGGTCCTGCAGCTTGCTCTCGAGCTTGGCGAGGAGCTGGCGCTGTGCCTGGTCGGCGGCGTCCGTCTTCTGGTTCAGGCCCTGGGCCACGAGGGACTTGAGCTGGTCCACCTCCCCAGAGCTGTGCCGGAGGCGTGCCACCTGGTGGTGCAGCGAGAACAACAGCACTCCGAAGGCGGAGCCCGCCAGGATTTCGAGCAGCGTGCGCTTCATCGATTGGAGATCACGGAATCGCCGCTCGACCCCTTGCCTGCCCGGCGTCCATCGGCACGTCACCCGGGGGCGATGAAGCCAAAACAACTCGCGCACTGGCAACGAGTTGTGCCGTTCTGGGGCAGTCTCAGTTCGGGCGGTGCAACTCGGTGATGTCCAGGATTCGGGCACCGGCGTCGAGGGACGCGACAGCCTCCATGCCGTCGACGACTCGGCCGACGATCGTGCGGTCGGCGGCCCAGAGTGGGTGTGGTTCGAGGGTCAAGAAGAGGTCGAGCCCGTCGAGGTCGGGCAGGCCGCTCGGCACGAAGCCGAGCAGACCCGGGGCGAACGGATCGTGCGCGGAAGGCTCCCGGCGCAACAGCCACTCCGCCGGCGGCTGCCGCAGGTCGGTGCGGCCCAGGCGGAGGCAGCCGTCGCGCCGCTCGAGGACGACGGTCGGTCGCGCCGAGACGTCGCGCATCCGGCTCAGGAGTTGGCAGACGTGGGTGGGCGCTGCGGTCGGGGCCAGCTCGATGCAGACGGTGCCGGCGTCGGTGTGCAGAAAGAGCCGCGGCGGAACGCGCAGCCAGCGCCAGTCGAACGACGCGCGCAGGCGCGGCGCCAGGGACGTCGACCAGGATCGCTCGATGCCGAGGGCGTGCCGACTCCACTCGTCGCCGTCGTGACGCACGGCGGCCAGGAGGGTCCGGGCGGCCAGGTCCTCGGGGTCGGCGAGGACGGCCGTGGCGCGCACCGCCAGCGCCCGCGTCACTGGCTCGACTTCGGCGCGCACCGTCAGTTGCGCCAGGTGTGCAGACAGCGAGTCGGCGAGGCGCGGGATGCGCAGGGCGGTGGCCAACGCCAAGACCAACTCCTCGTCGACGGCGGCGAGGGTGCGCAGGGGGCCGCGGCTGGCCTCGGCGTCGGCACGCATGGCGCTGGCGGTCACCCAGGAGCTGCTGTCGGCGAGCGCCCGGCGCGCCATGCGTTCGGCTTCGGCGTGCTCGCGGACCAGGTGGAGTGCGGCGCCGGCGGCTGCGGCTCGCGTCACGACGTCGCCGTCGACGAGACCGTGCTGCACAGCGCGCAGAGCGGTCGGTGGGTGTAGGCGAGCGATTGCCGCCAGGCCGGCGGCCCGGATCGCCGGCGATCGATCCGCTGTCGCCAGCTCGGCGACTTCCGTCGCCGCGGCTCGAAGCTGTCCCTGTGGGGCGAGCGTGGCCAGGGCGTCGAGCAACGCCGGCGCTGCCGGCGATCCTCGCGCCAACGCGTCGAGCAGAGCGCGTGCCGGCAGTGGATCGGCATGCCCGTCTACGGCGCGAACCAGAGCGGCGGCCGCAGCGCGGACGAGCGGCGCGTCACCGCTGCGGAGCCAGCGGTGCAGGGATGGCAGCAAGTTGGGGTTGGCCGGCGGCCACGAGGACGGGACGATCCCCTGCAGCGCTCGTTCCACCATCTGGCGCGCCTCGACCTCGCGCGCGTCGGAGACCACGATGTCGCTCAGCGCGGCGGTTGCGGCGCTTCCCAACTCGTTCAGCGCGGTCACCAGCCCCAGCCGCGCGCGCGGCTCGCTCTCGTGGTCCAGCCGCTCGGCGAGCAGGCTGGCCAACGCGCCGCGCGCCGCGGGCTCGGTTCGGTGCGCCAGGCCCCAGGCGGCGGCGGCGCGCGTCGTGGCGTCGGGATCGTCGAGCGCCAGGCGCAGCAAGCCGGCGGCGGCGACGGCCGGGCCCGGCGTCGCGCCGAGGCCGAGTGCGGCCTGGCGTCGCACCGCCGGGTCGCGGTCCTCGAGCAGGGCGGCACCGAAGGCGACGTCGTCTCCACCCAGGCGCAAGAGGGCCACCGCCGCCTCGGCGCGCACCTCGGCGTCGGTGTCGTGCAGGAGCACTTCGGCGACCGCGCGGTGCGGGACACGGTCGCCGAGGGTGCCGAGGCCGCGCACGGCCCATGTGCGTACGAGGGACGAACGGTGGCGCAACCGAGCCTGCAGCTCGTCGCCCCCCGCGCGGCGGTCGGCGAGGTCGAGCACCGCCTGCAGCTCGTCTTGCTGGTCGGGGCCGAGGAGGACACAGGTCGGAAGGCTCGCCCACAAGGCGAGTGCGGCGGCCGAGCGCACCCACCGCACCCGACGCGTGCCACCGCGCGCCTCGACGCCGAGCTCGCCGCGGCCCTGTCCCCCGGGCAGTGCGGTCTCCGGCGCGGGACTGCGGCAGGATGCGCGGCCTTGGGCGAGCACGAGGTCAGGATAGCGCCGTCCGCGTTCCGGGGGGCGTCGCCGCGACGGGCTCGCTACACTTGCGGGGCAACCCATGGCTCTGGCTTCCATCCCCGAAGTCCTCGACGACCTCCGCGCTGGGCGCCCGGTCGTTCTGATCGACGATCCTGGCCGCGAGAACGAGGGCGACCTCTGCTTCGCTGCCGAGTTCGCGACCCCCGATCTGGTCAACTTCGTACTCACGGCGCGCGGCCTCATGTGCTTGGCGCTGGACGGGGCGATCTGCGACCAGCTCGACTTGCGGCCGCAGACCGCCGTGAACGAGACCAAGCTCGGCACGGCCTTCATGGTGAGCGTCGGCGCGCGCCACGGTGTGACGACGGGCATCTCGGCTGCCGACCGGGCGACCACCATCCTTGCCGTCGTGCGCGAGGGGGCGCAGGCGCACGACCTCGTGCGCCCCGGGCACGTGCAGCCCCTGCGGGCGCGCGACGGGGGCGTCTTGGTGCGCGCCGGTCACACCGAGGGCATCGTCGACCTGTGCCGCTTGGCCGGTCTGCGCCCGGCCGGGGTGGTGTGCGAGATCCTGCGCGAGGACGGCACGCTGGCGCGCATGCCCGACCTCCTCGAGTTCGGCCGGACGCACGCCATCAAGGTGTGCACGATCGCCGACCTGGTCGAGTACCGGCGCCGGCGCGAACGTCTCATCGACCGCGTGGCGGCGGCGCGCATGCCGACGCGCTTCGGCGACTTCGAGAGCTTCACCTACACCAGCCGGGTCGACGGGCGGACCCACGTCGCGCTCACGGTCGGGATCGACCCGCCTGGCGAGGGTGGACGCTTTCCACCGATCGAAGAGCCCGTGCTCGTGCGCGTCCACAGTCAGTGCCTGACCGGCGACGTGTTCGGCTCGCTGCGCTGCGACTGCGGCGAGCAGCTGGCGCGGGCCATGCAGGCGATCCAGCGCGACGGCAAGGGCGTGCTCCTCTACATCAGCCAGGAAGGCCGAGGGATCGGCCTGGCGCACAAGATGCAGGCCTACGCCCTGCAGGATCAGGGTCTCGACACCGTCGAGGCCAACCAGCACCTGGGCTTCCGTCCCGACGAGCGCGAGTTCGGTACCGGTGCCCAGATCCTGCACGACCTGGGGGTGCGGCGGCTGCGCCTGCTGACCAACAACCCCAAGAAGCTCAGTGCCCTGGCCGGGTACGGCCTCGAGGTGGCCGCCCAGATTCCCCTGGTGATCGACCCGAACCCCCATAACGAACGGTACTTGCAGGTGAAGCGCGACAAGATGGGGCACCTGCTCGACGGCCCCGTCGGAGTGTCCGGGAAGAATCCCGACTGATCGGCGGTCTCAGGGCCGTGCCAGCCCTCAAGCTCATGCGAACCGACGAGGACGACCTGATCGCTCAGGCGGCGGCTGGCGACCACGGCGCGTTCGGCACGCTGGTCGACCTGCACGGCGCGCGCATCCATCGCCTCATGAGCCGGTTCACCCGCGATCCGGGCGAGCTCGAGGACCTCACGCAGGAGGTCTTCGTGAAGGTGTTCCGCAAGCTCGGCACCTTCCAGCGCGACTCCGCCTTCTACACGTGGCTCTACCGCATCGCGGTCAACACCGCGACCGACTACTTGTCGCGGCAGCGGCGCCGGCGCCTCCATCTGGTGGAGACCGACGCCGAACTCGAGGCGGTGCGCACGCACGAACGGACCGCCGGCTCGGCGACGCCGTTGCTCGAGGAGGAGGTGCGGCGGGTGACCCGCGAGGTGCTCGGGACCTTGCCCGAGAAGTACCGCACCATCCTGATCCTGCGCGAGTTCGAAGACCTCTCCTACACCGACATGGCGTCCGTGCTGCAGTGCAGCATGGGAACCGTCGAGTCGCGACTCTTTCGCGCCCGCCAGCGCTTCAAGGAAGCGCTCGAACGGCAGTACCCCGATCTGGTGCCCCAGTTCGCGGCAGTCAAGCCGCGAGGAGGGATGAGCCCACGATGAGTGACCCCAAGCAAGTCGATTCGGTGACGATCGCCCGCTACGTCGACGCCGAGATGTCGTCGGCGGAGCAAGTTGCGTTCGAAGCCCGTTTGCGCGCCGAACCGGCGTTGGCCGAGGCGCTGGCCGAGGCTTCGGCCCTGCGCGCGGTGTTCGCGGTGGCCCGCACCGAGGAGCCGCCGGTGCCGTGCGGCGTCATGCGCGCCCGCGTGCTGGCGCGGTTGCAGCGCGGCGCCGGGACGGAGGTCGCCTCGTCGATGGACGGGCGGGTCGAGCGCGTGGCGAGGTGGTGCGTGCTGGCGGCGGCGGCCGTGTTCGTGGCGGCGCTCCTCTTCGTCACCGGCGTGCTGCGCCTGCCCGACAGCGGCCAGCTGCAGGCCGATTCCGGGGCAGAGCTGATCCGCGCGCTCGACGCCCAGATCCAGGCAGCCGAGAACGTGCGTCGCCCGCTCGGCCGATGAACCGCACCGTGGCCTGGTTGGTCGCGGCCGTGTTGACCAGCGCGGCCGCCGGCGTGGCGGCCGGCATCGCCGCTTGCCAGGTGGCGCACGCGGCCACCGACGTCGAGTTGCAGACGGCCGACCGGGAGACCTTGGCCCGCTACGTCGCCGACCTCCAGCTGCGCGGCGAGCAGGTGACCCTGCTGCGGGCGATCCTGCGCACCCTGCGCGACGACGAGGCGCGGATCTACAGCCGCAACCATTCGCGGCTGCCCGCCTCGGTCCAGGACGAGCTGGCCGGCGCGCGGCGGGCAGCCGACGCGCGCATCGAGTTCATGCTCGACGCCAAACAGCGAACCCGTTACGACCAGCTGCGGCCGGCGGAGCCCGGCAAGCCCGGCAACCCCTCGAACCGCTAAGCAAACCACCGCGAAGCAAGACCATGGCCAAAGGCGTAGGACTCGACATCGGCGAGTACGAGATCAAGGTGGTGGAGCTCGACGGCTCCTACCGCAAGCCGCGACTCGCCAAGGTGAGCATCGACAGCGTCGACGTCGGCGACGACGAAGCCAACCGGGCCAGCGAGGCCCTGCACGTGCTCAAGGATGCGGGCATCGCTCGCGAGAACGTGTGCCTCGGCTTCCCGTGCCGGGAGTCGGTGCTGCGAACCATCACCGTGCCCTTCGTCGGCGACGACAACATCCGCAAGGTCGTCAAGTTCGAGGTGGAGGGCAACATCCACAGCCACAACGTCGACGACATGGTCGTCGACTTCCTGACCATCGAGCCGCTGCAGAACCAGACCAAGGTTCTGGTGGTGGCCGCGCCCAAAGCACCGCTGCGCGCCCGCCTCAAGGCCCTCGAGGGGGTGGGGATCGAGCCCGAGAGCGTCGATCTGGATGCCACCTCGCTCTACCGCACCGCGGACTGGCTCGGCTGCTTCGCGGACGAACCGGAGGCTGCCGACGCGGCGGCGGAGGCCGCACCGCGGGTCCATCTGGTGATCGACGTCGGCGCACGCTCCAGCGCCGTGCTCGTGGTGGTCGACGGCAAGTTGGTCGACATGCGCGCTCTGCGCACGGGCACCGAGTCGATCGTCGACGAGGTCGCAGCGCACTTCGCCGTGTCGCCGAAGGCGGCGCGTGAGGCGGTGGTGGTGGCGCTGCAGACCGGTCGCGACCAGACCATGGCGCTGCCCGAGCCGGACGCGCCGGTCGACGAAGAGGCCGACGAGGAGGCGGCACCACTGCTGGCCAAGTCCGAGGTGCTGCCCTTCGCGCACGTCAGCGCCGCGCGCGACGCCTTTCTCGAGCGCCTGCGCCGCGAGCTGATGCGGTTCCTGGCCTCGGTGCCGCAGATCCATCGGGTCGACGTCGTCTGGTACACCGGCGGCGGCACGCTGCTCCCGGGCGTCGTCGATGTGCTGCGCGATGTGTGCGAGTCGGAGCCACGTCCGCTCGACGTGCTGGGGCGCATGCAGCACGGGCTCGACGAGAACGAGGCGGCCGCTGTCAATCCACGCATCGCCACCGCCGTCGGTCTGGCGCTGGGCATGATGGGCGGGCCGGCCCGGCTCGACCTGCGCCGCGAGGACCTGGTGTTCGCTCGGCGCTTCGACCGCATCAAGTTCCCGTTGGCGGTCGCCTGCATGCTCGGCGTGTTCTTGCTGTTCTTCCTGGGGCTGCGCGCGCTCACCGATTACCGCATCCTCAAGCAGGAGTACGGCTGGGCTTCGGCGGTCGACGCCGGCAATCGCCGCGCGCCCAAGGTGACCTTCCAGGGCTACCAGAACAACTTCCTGCGCCGCATCATGACCGGAACCGGCATCGAGCGCCGGCTGGACAGCAAGACCTACGAAACGCTGTGCAACGATCTCGCCAAGAGCGAGCCTTTCACCGCGCTGTCGCGGGTGCGCGAGGCGCTGCGCCGGTTCAAGCAGGCGGAAGAGGAGAAGACCGGCTACTACGCCGACCTCTCGCTCGAGTCCGGATACGCGGTGCTGGTTCGCATGGCCGAGGTGCTGGAGAAGGTCGGGCCGCAGCTCGGCCGCTACC
This sequence comes from Planctomycetota bacterium, assembly GCA_041398565.1. Taxonomy (GTDB): domain Bacteria; phylum Planctomycetota; class UBA1135; order UBA1135; family UBA2386; genus DATGPD01. The sequence continues at coordinate 1,127,481 of JAWKUN010000003.1, forward strand.
TCGTCACCGACATCAAGCTGACGCTGCCGCCGCAGAAGGACGCTCGCTACCTCGAGGTGACCTTCGCGCTCGGACAGGACTTCCGTACCAAGCTCGCCGCGGTGAAGGAGGCGTTCGCCGAGGATGCCAAGTTGCCGGGTAGTCCGTTCTCGGACGTGAGCGAAGGAGGGCCTGGCGACACCAAGCTGTTCCAGCAGCTCGAGCCGGGCGAAGAAGGCGCCTACATGTCGGTGAAGGTCAAGGTCAAGCCGAGCTACGACGTGTTCCAATGAAGCAACCGTTCGACCTGTACAAGTGGATCATCATCGGCTCGCTGGTCTTGATGCCGGTGGCCGGCGGCTGGCTCTACTGGCTCAACAAGCAGATCGCCTTCGGCCAGAAGGCCATCGCGGCGGCTACCGACAGGAAGGGCGAGATCGAGACGATCGGCCAACTGCTGCAGGAGATCGACAACCAGGCGCGCAGCGCCAGCGCGGCGACCACCGAGGACCCCGAGGTCTACTTCGACCGCCAGATCAGCCGCAGCTCGAAGGACCTCAAGCGCAACGACTACAAGATCGACTACGCCAGTGGGCTCAAGCACAACGAGACCAAGTCGATCGACAAGGTCTACAAGGTGGAGTTCCGCCGCGACAACAAGCAGTTCGCTCTGACGCGCGAGCTGGTGCAGGCGGTGCTCTTCAACATCGAAGCGAACTCGCCGGCCTGGCGCCTGCGCTCGCTCTTCTTGCGCAACGAGGAGTCCGGCGAGAAGCAGCTGCGCATGTCCGGCAAGAAGCCGCCGCCCGAGCTGCCGGACACCTGGTTCGTCGACAAGATGGAGTTCGCGCGCCGCGAACCAGACCCGGGGGCTCGGCGCCGCTGAGGCCGTGAGCGTCCGCACCTCCCTTTGCCGCCAGGGCTGAACCGGTCGTGCGCCGCGCCGCCTGGTTCGCAGCTCTGGCCCTCTCGAGCAGCTGCGCGCAGCTCGTGGAGTACGCGCAGGACCTCACCGACCGGCGCACCGGCCGCACCCTGTTCGTGCGAACGCCGGCTACGGTCGGCGGCTTCGTCGGCTTTGCCGTGGGGCTGCCGCTTTCGGTGGTTGGGCTTCCCGTCACCTACACCGTGCACCGGCAACAGGCCCGCTTCGACCCCGGGCAAGCCGACGCGCTGTCCACCCTGCTGTGGCCCTCGTTCGTGCTGTGGCGCGGTGGCAACCTGTTGGCGACCCCGTTCGACCTGGTGGAGTGGATGGCCTACCGGAGCTGGCGCGATCCGCCCGCGCTCACCCGCAGCGAGCGCGAAGACCTCGAGGTCGAGATCGACGCGCAGTGCCTGCCGAGCTACCCAGTCGAGCCCATCTACCCGCGTGCCAAGGAATGAAGCGCCGGGCCCGGCGGCGCACCCCCGAGTGGCTGCACCGGGCTTCTCCCGGCCGGGGATGCGGCCGTGAGGCGTGCGGGCGAGGCGATGCTCCCGGCCCTGATGCGACAACCGATGCGACAACTGCGGGCAAGGCGCTAGTTTGACGCGAGTCACCTCCGCGTCGCCGAGATGAGCGAGTCTCCCGCAGTCGAGCGCTTGATCGAGAAGGCCCTCGCGGCCCGTGGTTCTGTCCCGCTCGAGTCCATCCTGGCCGAGCTGGTGCCGGTGCCGCGCCTGCGCGCCGTCGTCCAGGAGCGCGGCGTGTCCCCCAAGGGCTTTCGCGTCGAGGCGGCCCCGGCCGCTGCCTTGGCCCAGGCTCTCGTGCGCGACCTCGATCCGGAGTTGCTGAAGGTGGCGATCTCGGAGCTGGTGGCGGCGACGAAGCCGACGCCGATCGTTCGCAGCGGACCGGTGCGCAAGCCGGCTGCCGAGCCTACCGCGGAGGCCGCGACCAAGTCGGCCGACGAACTCGCCGTCGAACTCGAGCGAGCGCGGGCGCACCTCGCCGCCGCTGTCGCCGCACAGCAGCGCAACGAGGCGCGTGGCGCCGAACTGGACCGCCGCGTCGCGCAGCAGGAGCAGACCATCGCCAGCCTGCGCGGCGAGCTCGCGTCCAGCCGCACGCGCCAGGCGGATGCGACACCGGCGAGCCGCGACGACCAGCGCGAGACCGAGCGACGTTTGCGTGCTGCGGAGTCGGAGCTGGAGGTACTGGCGCGCGCGGAGGAAGACTACCGGCGGCGGCTGGCCGAGCAGCAGACGGCGATGCGGGCGCTCGAGCAGCGCAACGAAGAGCTCGAAGAGATGGTCCCGAAGAATCGTCGTCGTCGGCCGCCACCGCCGCCGCCGCCGCCGCCGGCCGAGCGGTTCCGCATCCCGCACCTGACCGCTGACTTCTACCGCTCGCTGGCCGGGCGCGATCAGCGCACGATCGAGGCGACGTTCGACGCGATCTGGCGTTTCGCGACCTCCGGCTACTCGTACCCAGGCCTCGAGGTCAAGCAGCTCGAGGGGGTCGACCTGTGGAGCATGCGAGCCGGGATCAAGGTGCGCGTATACTTCCGCCCGCGCGCCGATGGTGACGTCGACATCCTTGCCGCGGGCGACCGCGAGGAACAAGACACGCTGCTACGGCGCCTCCGCTGAGCCTCCCCCGCGACTGGTTGCGGCTGGCCTCGAGGACTCCAGGGACCGTGCAGCGTGTCGACGGATGTGGAGGCTCCAGCAAGACGTCAGCGCGGGCGGAGCGGCTCGGGCCGCAGCGAGCGCCGCGAGCTGCGGCCATTCGCTCGCGACCCGCGTAGCCCGCGCTGAGCCTCCCCCGCGACTGGTTGCGGCTGGCCTCGAGGGCTCCAGGGACCGTGCAGCGTGTCGACGGGCGGACTGAGATGGCGCACTTGCCCGTCTACCTGGCGGCGACAGCGAAGCCACGCTTCCCCGATCCGCGGACGGCCGACGCGGAGGGGTTGCTGGCGGTGGGCGGAGAGATCTCGCCGGTCTGGCTGCGGGCCGCGTACTCGGCCGGCATCTTCCCTTGGTTCGACGAGCGGGTGCCGCCGCTGTGGTGGTCGCCCGACCCGCGCGCCGTCATCACCGACAGCGGTCTGCACGTGGCGCGGCGCTTGGGTCGCACGCTGCGCTCGGGCCGCTTCCGCGCGACGTGGAACACCGACTTCGCTGCCGTCATGCGGGCGTGTGGCGAGAACCGCGACGACGGCACCTGGATCACCGGCGAGATGCTGGACGGCTACGCGGCCCTGCACGCCGAGGGCGGCGCCCACAGCGTCGAAGTGTGGTGCGGCGACCACTTGGTCGGCGGCGCGTACGGCGTGCACGTGGGCGGCGTGTTCTGCGCCGAGAGCATGTTCCACCGACAGACGGATGCCTCCAAGGTCGCCTTGGTGACGCTGGCGCGGCGGTTGTTCGCGGCCGGGGTCGAGCTGCTGGAGGTGCAGTTCATGACGCCGCACTTGCGGCGCCTCGGTGCCGTGGAGATGAGTCGACGGGCCTACCTGGCGCGCCTGCGCGCACTGCGTACGCAGGCCGTGGACCTCGGTGCCGCCGGGCCCGTTCCGCTCGGGTGAGGCGACGCCGCTGATCGCACCTGGCGGGACCCGCGCACGACGCGGCATACGCAGGGCCAGCAGCTCACTGCAGGGTGACGGCGAGCCCGTTGGTGAAGGTCAACGGCGTCGGCCGGCCGCTGGCGACGTCGGTGAAGAATGCTTGGAAGCGCAGCGTGCGGTTGCGCAGGATCGGACGGGCAGGGATCGGCATGGCGATCGTCGCAGTGCCCTCGCCGCGTTGGGCGTTGCCAGCGCCGGTGACCGCGTTCAGCACGAGCAGGGGATCGACCGCCAGTGCGCAGCCGGGCACGCCGACGAACCCGAGGTCGATGGGGACGGGGAACGCGGTGACGCCGAGGATCACGCCGACCGTGGCGTTCGGCGCGGCACCGTGCAGTTCGAGGGCGAAGGCGGCATTGCCCACGGTCGGGGCTTGGCGCGCACCGAACACCGGCACGTTGCCGAAGCCACCGGCGCAAGCGGACCCGAAGGCCGTGACTCCCGGCGCGTTGACGTAGAGCCGCGTCGGCGTGGCCGTGGACGCGGCCTGGTCGAACCCGGCGAACGCCCACATGTCGTTGTTGTCGTTGTTGTTGTTGCCGTTGACCGCGTTGCCCACGGTGTACAGCTCGACGAGACCCGGCGTGCTCGGCGCGGTGTAGCCGAAGCTCCAGGTTCGTGCCGAGGAGTTGCTGTGCGTGATTGCCGTCCCGCCGGCGGCGAGCGCCGTGTTCAGGCCTGCGGAGAAGATGCCCGCGGTGGCGTCGCAAGCGAAGCCGCCGCGCGCCGACCCGAAGCCGCCTGCCACCGACACGTTCACGTTCGTGGCCTGGGCAGGCGCCAAGACGCGGGCCGTCGGGTCGACGGTCACCACCACGGGGGCGAAGCCGGCGGCGGCTCCCGGTGTCGGCCGGTGGCACTGGCCGCAGGCGGGTGCGCCCCGCGTGATGCCGTTCTGGTAGATGCCCGAGCTGCGCGATGGCAGGTCGATGGTCAGTACGAGCAGGGCGGGTGTGGCTACGGTGAGGAGTCGGAGCTTGTTCATGACAGTGTCGCAGGAGGGCGGCAGGCGCCGCTGTGTTTCGCCGCCGTACGTCAAGGGCCGTGCCATTCGCCGATGGCGCCGAGATGTGCGGATCACGGCCGCGCGTGCTGGCATCCCGGACGCTTCCACGCGAGATCGCCGGTCCGAGCTTGACCGCGACCGCGGGCAGCCGCCAAAGTGCCCGAGCGCTGCCCCGGCCTGGCTTTGGCGTGCGAGTGGCGCGCCCAGGCTCCGCCGCTCCACGTCGATTTGTCTCCGCCCGCCAGCCCGCAAGCCTCTGTCGCCGATCCGCTCGGCGTCGCGCGCCGGCCTCCGGCCCTGCCGACGCCGCCGCTGCGGTGCGTCGTGCTCAAGGAAGACCTCACCAGCCGCGTCGAACGCGTGCTCGACGAGGGGCGCAGTCTGATCCGCAAGACCTACACGCCGCGCCCCTTCTTCCTGTGGCGGACCTTCCTGGCGCCCAGCAAGGCGCGGCGCGAGCACGACAACCTGCGCGCCCTGGTGCAGGCCGGCGTGCCGGTGACGGCGCCGATCGCCTGGCGCGAGACGCGCGTGCTGGGGTGCGTGCCGTCTTGCCAACTGTGGCTCGCCGATGCGGGCGACGTGCCGAATCTGAAGGCGATGCTCGGAGGTGACCTCGCGCTGGGTCGCCGCCGGAGTCTGCTCGTGGCGTTCGGCCGCTTGTTGCGCCGCCTGCACGCCGCAGGCTTCGTCAGCCTCACCGCGTTCCCGCGCAACGTGGTCGTCACCGGCGATCAGGAGGATGGCCTGCTGTGGTGCGACCAGCCCTATCTGGTGCGGCGCCCGGTCGACGCGAACGGCGCCGCCGCGCGCCTCGATCTCTTCGACGCCTTGTTCACACCCGGGCGAGCGAGCATGCTGAGCCGCGGCGACAAGATGCGGACGCTGGTGGCGTATGCAGGCAGTGCGGCGGCAGCCGCTGTCCTGTGGCGGCCCCTGGTTCGGCGCTCCGCGTGGTGGCAGCGCTTCGTCAAGGGCTGGGTCAAGATCGGTTGCCGCCTGGGTGTGTGGAGCAGCAAGCCATGACGCAACGGACCACGATGGAGCAGTCGAAGATCGACAACTACGTCTCGGCCCGCGGTGCCGAGTCGTACAAGGCCGACTACGACAACAAGCTGCATCGCAGAGTCTCCGATCGCTGGGAGCGCGCGATCTTCGCCCGCATGTTCGCGATGGTCGGTCGCAGCGAGACGTTGCTCGACTTGCCCTGCGGTGCGGGCCGCTTGTTCGATCTGTTCCAGTCGCACGCACGCTCGGTGCTCGAGGCCGACTTCTCGCCGAGCATGTTGCGGCTCAACGCCGACGACCACGGTCGTGCGGCTGCCGGCTACGTGCGTTGCTCGGGCGTGGAGATCCCGTTCGCCGACGGCTCGGTCGACACCGTGGTCTCCGTGCGCCTCAACCACCACCTGGTGCAGCAGAGCGACCGCGAGCGGCACGTGCGCGAGCTGCTGCGGGTGGCGCGCCGCGCCGTCATCCTCACCTACTTCTCGCACTACTCGCTGAAGAACTGGTTGCGTCGCCTGCGCCAACCCTTCAACAAGAAGGGCGACAAGCACACGCTGTCGACCCGCCGGGTCGCGGAGCTGGCGCGCGAGGCAGGCTTCGTGGTCCGGCGCCTGGAGCCCCTGTCGCGGTTCGGCTCCGGCCACGTCTTCGCTCTGCTCACGCGCCGCGCGTAGAGCTCGGGCGGTCGCCGTGGCGCAGCGGGTGGAGCTTCTCTGGCGGTCAGACGCCGCGACCGCTCACCAGGACACGCACGCTACCGCTGGTCTGGAGCGTGCTCGGTCCGCCGAGGGGATGCACGTAGAGGAGGCTGGCGCCGTCGAGGAGTAGGCCTCCCCGGTTCGACACCGACACTTGCTGCGGTTGCGTCGTGGGGGGCAAGGCGACGGCACCGGCGGCGGTCATGAAGACGAGAGCGGACAGGCTGCCGGCGGTGACGTCGAGGACGCGGAAGGTCGGCGACAGGGCGACGTCGCTGCGCACGCCGACTCCGGCGGGGGCGGCGAGCAGAACCTGCGCCGACGCTCCGTCGACGATGCGCCCGCCGAGCGCCGAATCGATCAGGACGTCGGGCCGCACGCCCAGGCCGTCGCCGGCGCGCGGCAGGCCGAGCAGCTGGTCGCCGAGGACCTGCGTGGTCTGACTGGCGGGATCGTGGGCCAGCAGGCGCATGGCACCGCCGATCGGATGGTCGGCGATCAGGATGGCGCCACTCGGCGTCAGGCTGAGAGTCTCTGGATCCAGCGCGCCCGGCTGGAACGGTCGCACCGGGCTCGGTCCGGTCATGGTCAGGTTCACCACCGGTAGGTCGTTGGTCGTGGCCGCCACGACGTCGAAGCGGTTGGGGTCGCCGACACCGAGGACGAGCGTGGCCGAGGCGAACGTGGGGAAGATGCCGATGCCGATGTACGGCTCGAAGTTGTGGTCGGCAGTCACCTGCGTCGTGGTCGTGGCGCCGGTGGTGTCGAGCAAGTAGATCTCGTCGCGGCTGGTGGCGTCGGTGTACATCAGGCGCGTGCCGTCTTCGTTGAGCAGCATCTTGGGGCCGGTGGGGAAGACCGGCAGGTAGTTCGGCTCCTCGTACTTGGCCGGCGGCGCGGCGAGTTGTCTGGCTGGACCCGTCTCACCGGCCATCCACAACGTGAACGACGGCTGCACTCCGTAGAGGTAGACGACGCACGAGCCGTCGCCGGACCGCGCCATCTCGCTCTTCACGCGTGCTCCAGCGACCGGCGGCGGCCCTACGTCTTCGAGCTGCCCGCCGTCCGCCATGGCGCAGCGCTGCACGCGCTCGTCCCCGGACGCGAAGAAGACGTGCGTGCGCCCCGGCATGACAGAATCCACCTCGATCCCGGCGGGGACCGACAGGATGCGCGTCGGAGTGCCGGTGCTGGCGAAGGTGCCTCCGTCGAGACGCATGACGAAGAGACTGTTGCCGTCGCGCGAGGTGGCGGCGGCCCAGAGGCCGTCCGGGGACACACCGAGGGCTGGCTCGAAGGGCGACAGCCCGCCGCTCGCCGGCGCCTCGAGCAACACGATCGCCCGACCGCCGGCGTCGACCTGCAGGTAGCCGTAGGTCTGCGCCGCCGCTCGCCGGTAGGCGAGGACGCGGCCGCCGTGCGGGAGCTCGATGCGCGTCAGGCCGTGGCGGACCAGCCGGCGGCTGTGCTCGGGGTCGAGCTCTTGCTGGAGGGTCCGGCCGGTCATCTCGAGCGGCAGCAGCTCGACGTCGGTCAGGACTGTGCGCGGCGACGTCGAGGGGTTCGACTCAGGCACGCTGCGCAGAGCGAGCGAGGTCGGCACCGTGCCCTCGAACCAGGTGAGATCCTGCGCGGGCAAGAATGGGGCGAGGGCGGCAGCCACGGCAGCGAGGCGGAGCATGGAAGGAAGCATAGTCGGGGTTTTCGCGACGAGCCGGCGGCCCGCGCACGGAGAAGGAGCAACGCTCGTGCCGCCGGGTTCGGTCGGAAACACGCTCGGAAGGCGTGCACCCGTGTGCGGGAACCGGACGGCGGCGTGGCAAAGCACCGGGGGCACAGACCTTGCCCGAAGGCGTCTGATCCGGCCGCGGGCATCCACCCGGCCGGCGCCACACCACATGACCTCCGAGGCTCCAATCCTGTTGCGGAGCGCCGGCGCCACGGACTTCGCGCGGCTGCGAAGTCCCCTGGCCACGGCACACTCCGACGTCGGCCCGGGTGCGGTGCGGGTACCTCGGTTCGCGCCGACTAGACTGGGTCGGCCCATGGCGGAGCGGCAGATCGACAGCGACCTCGACGAGTCCCTCGGGCTTCGCTTCACCGTGCGCGAGCGCTTCGAGGGCGGCGAGGGCTGGTCCGGGGTCGTCGCTCCGCGCCGGGGAGACGGTGGACCGTGGTTCCTCAAGGTGCTGGAGGAAGGCATCGACCTCGCCGAGGCGTCGCTGCTGGCCTCCTTGCAGCACCCGCAGATCCCGCGCGTCCTCGAGACGGGCGTCACGGCGGGCGGCCGTCCGTACTTCCTGCGCGAGCTGATTCCCGGGCAGCCGCTCCAGACGTGCTTCCCCATGTCACCGCGCGAGGTGACGGACTGTGCGGTGCAGATGCTCGAGGTGCTCGCCTACGTGCACCTGCGCGGGATCCTGCACCTCGACCTCAAACCCGGCAACATCGTGCGCTCGTCGACCGACGCCGGACCGCGCTACCACCTGCTGGACTTCGGTCTCGGCCGGCGAGGGGGTGGGCGAGCCGCGGGGGGAACTCCGTTCTTCGCGGCCCCCGAGACGCTGCTCGGTCTGCCGGCCTCGCCACGCAGCGACCTGTTCTCGCTCGGTGCTGTCCTTTTCGCCGCCCTGCCCCGCGGTGAGCGACCGCTGCCGCTCAGTCGGTTCCTGGCGTCGTTCCCGCGCGACGACTTCTTCGCCGCGCTGGGCGAGACGGCCGACGACCTGCCGGACGAGCTGCGACACATCCTGCCGCGCCTGCTCGCCCGGCGCCCCGAAGCGCGCTATGCCGACGCGCAAGAAGCACTGGAGGCATTCACCGGTGGCAGCGGGCGTCCGTCGCCGGCGACGCTGGCGCTCGATCCGATCTCCACGTTCGGCGCCGCCCTCGAGCGCGCCGCGGAGTCGGCCGACGCCGCGGCGGACCTGATGATCGAGGGCGGGAGCGCTGCCGACCGCCAGGCGCTGGCGCTGCACGCGGCATGTGCGATCGCCGGCGTGCGCGAGGTGGCAGTCGCCGCGGGCACGTGCCGGCTCGTGCGCGGCGGCGGCGCCCCGTTCCGGTGGTCGATGCCGTCGCTGTCGCTGTCCGACATCGCGCAGCACCTCGAGAACGTGCTGGGCCTCGACTCCCCGAGTGCGCACCGCGCCGCCGACGTGCTGCTCGACTCCGGCGCCGACACGCCGGACGCGCTGCGCGCTTGCTTGCAGGCCTTGGTCGACCGGGGCGTCATCGTGCCGCACGGCGTGCGCTGGATCTGGCCCGACGCCATCGCCGGTCGCGTCCGCCTCGACGTGCCGGAAGCGCCGGCGAACACGGCGGAAGACCTCACGGCGCTGGCCGAACGCGGCGCGGTCGAGCGCGCCCGGGCGGCGTTTCAGTCCCTGCTGCGGCGTCTCCCCGACCAGGAGCGGGCGTTGCGCGAGGCTCTGGCCAGCGGCTACCTGCGCGGTGGCGAACCGAGCCGCGCCCTGCCGCTGGTGCACGACTTGCCGTTCTTGCGCGTGCACGCCCTCCTCGACCTCGGGCGCGTGCACGCGGCGCAGGCCGAGTTCGCGCACGTCGGCGAGTCGGTGCGCGCCGCCCCGTACGGCATCCGCCTGGCGGCGGCGCTCGCCAACGCGCGCGGCGAGTTCGAGCAGGCCGAGCGCTTGCTGCGGCTGCCTGCGGCGGCCGACGAACTCGACTCCAACATCGCCCTCGGTCTGGTCCTCTACAACCGCGGCGACCTCGAGCACGCCGGTGCCGTGTTGCGCGCCGCACTCCTGCGCCTCGGCGACGAGCGGCCGTTCACCCGAGCCGCGGCCCTGACCAACCTGGCCGAGGTCCGGCGGCGCGAGGGCGACCTGGTCGCGGCCCGCGACCATCACGCCGACGCGTTGCGCCTGCTGCAGGATCTGGGGCACGTGCGCTACACGGCGATCGCGTCGTCCAACCTCGGTGTGCTCGCCAAGGACCTCGGTCAGCTCGACGAGGCGATGCAACACCATCGGCGGGCCCGCGCCATGTTCGCCCACATCGGCGACGAGCGCGGTGCAGCCCTGGCCGAGGCCAACCTCGGTGTCGCCAGTCTCGAGGCAGGCGACGTCGATCTCTCCGCGCGTCGTCTGGCGCTCGCCGTGGCGAGCCTACAGCGCCTCGGCGCCGAGGAGTCGCTACCGCTGGTGCGCGCCTTCCTGGCGCGTGCCCTCGCCGCGGCTGGCGAGGTCGGCGCCGCGCGTGCCGAACTCGCTCGCATCGGCCAGCCGACCACCGAACGCATTCGCTCCGAAGTCAAGCGCGTCATGTCCCTGTTGCAGTCCGATCCGATGCCCGTTCCACCGTCTCCTTCTCCCTCTGCGCCGGGAGGCTCGCCGTCCGGTGGGGGCGACGGCTGGATCTCACGCGGCGTCTTCCGCACCTTTCTGGCCGTCAACCGTCGCTTGGCGTCGGAAGCCAAGCTCGAGCGCGCCATGGAGTACTTGCTCGAGGCGGCGGTGACCCTGTCGGGCGCGCGCACCGGCCTCCTGCTGGTGGTGCGCAAGGATGGCGTGCGCCTGGAGGTGCGCGCCGGCGACGCACCCCCGCAGGGCTTGGCCTTCAGTCGTTCGCTGGTGCACCGCGCCATCCAGACGCGCCGGCCGCTGACCGCAGACGAGGCGCGCGCCGACCGCGGTCTGATGGAGATGCCGTCGGTGCGCGGGTTGGCGGTGAAGTCGGTTCTGTGCGTTCCCTTCGTGTCGGCCTCGGGGACGGAGGGCGCGCTCTACGTCGAGCACGCCGGGCGGCCCGGCGTGTTTGCCGAAGCCGAGAAGGAGCACCTCGAAGTGCTCGCCGACCAGGCAGCGATCGCCGTCGACCGCATGGTGCGCGAGGAGCAGTTGGCGAACGAGCTGGAGCGCAGCCGGCGCAGCCTCGAGGTGGTCAACCGCACCATGCGGCGGCCGCGCTCGACCAAGCTCATCGGCGAGTCGCCGCCGATGCGCACGCTGGACGATCAAGTGCGCAAGCTCGGCCCGACCGACCTCGCCGTCCTGGTGCTCGGCGAGACCGGCACCGGCAAGGAGCTCGTGGCCCGTGCGATCCACGACCACAGCCTGGTGGCCAAGGGGCCGTTCGTGTCGGTCAACTGCGCCGCCATCCCGGCGGACCTGATGGAGAGCGAGCTGTTCGGGCATGTCAAGGGCGCGTTCACCGGCGCGGACGACGATCGCCAGGGGCTCATGGAGCTGGCGTCCGGCGGCACGTTGTTCCTCGACGAGATCGGCGACATGCCGCTGCCCATGCAGGCCAAGCTCCTGCGCGCCCTTCAGGAGGGCCACGTGCGGCCGGTCGGCAGCGGCGAGACGCGCACCGTGCACGTGCGGGTGGTGGCCGCGACCCATCGCGACGTGCAGGCGCTCGTGGCCGCCAACGAGTTTCGCCAGGACCTCTACTACCGCATCGCCGGCGCCGAGCTGCGCGTGCCGCCCCTGCGCGAGCGCGGCGACGACGTGCTCCTGATCGCGGCCGACATGCTCAAGCGCCTGGGCCAGCAGCACCGGCGCGACCTGCGCCTCAACGACCGTGGTCGCGACCGCCTGCGCCGCTACGGCTGGCCCGGCAACGTGCGCGAACTCGAGCACGTGCTGGCACGGGTGGCGATCCTCAGCGACGGCAGCGAACTCGACGATCTGCAGCTGCCGGAGGCGAGCGCCCCGGCCGCGCCCGGAGAGCCGCCGGCGGTCAGTGGCGGTTGGCCTGTGCTCAGCATGCAGGAAGCGGAGGAGCGCACCATCCGTGCCGCCCTGCGCTCGACCGGCGGCGACAAGACCGCGGCTGCCCGGGTGCTCGGCATCTCGCGCACGGCGCTCTACGACAAGCTCAAGCGCATGGCAGGCGGGTGAGCGGGCGCCGTTTGACGGTGGCCCTGGCGTCGGCGGCGCTGGTCGGGCTCGGTGCCCTGGCTTGGCTGGCACTGCGCGCGACCGCGAGCGGTGGCCTGCCGCCGGTCGTGCTCGACACGGCGCGCGCGCGGCCGCAAGGCGACTTCTTGGTGGGCGCGTTCCCCGAGCCGGCGCACCTCAACCCCTTCACCAACATCGACCCGGTGGTGGCCACGTGGGTGCTGCGCTGGACGCACGACACCCTGTGCCGACTGGATCCACGGACGGCTCGGGCGGAACCGAGTCTGGCCGAGCGTGTCGAGGCCGACGGCGAGGGCGGCTTGCGCATCGAGCTGCGACGCGATGCGCGCTTCGCCGACGGCACGCCGGTCGTCGCGGCCGATGTCGCCTTCTCGCACGCCTGTGCGCGGGCGCGCGGGCTGCCGGCCAGCGCGGTGGTGCGGGCGGCCGGCATGGTCGACGGTGTCGAGGTGGTCGCGCCGTACGAGCTGCGGGCGCACGGCCTGCGCGCGCACTGGGCGGCGCGCGACGTGTTCACCACCGGGCTGGTCGTGGTGTCGCGCGCGGCCGTGGAGGAGCGCCTGGCGGCAGCCGCGCGCGCGCGTGGCGAGCCGACGCCGTCGCCGGAAACCCCCGAGTTCGGTGCTCGCTTGGCAGAACTCGCCGACGCTGGGCCGGGCAGTGGCCCCTACATGCTGGCGCCGGTGGCCGGCGCACTCTGGCAGCGCGGCCAGCACCTCGACTTGATCCAGAATCCGCACGCCTGGCACCGCCGCGCATGGCCGGAGTCGTTCAATCTCGCCGGCTTCCGTCACGTCTTCGTCACCGAGCCCGCGGCACAGCTGGCGATGGCGCGTCGCGACGCGCTCGACTGGCTGGCCGGTGACGTGCGCGCCTGGGTCGCGCGCGATGCCGACCTGCGCGCGCGTTTTCGCGTCGTGGTCTACGACGCCTACGCGCTCGGCCACTTCATGGTGGCGTGGAACTGCCGGTCGGGGCCGCTCGCCGACGCTCGCGTGCGCCGGGCTCTCGCGCACCTGTTCGATCGCGACACGATCGTGCGCGAGCTGCTGCACGGCGACGCGGTGCCGGCGGCGGCCTGGTTCAAGCCGGGCACGCCCGATGCTGCCGACGACCTGCAGGCGCCTGCGTTCGACGTGGGGCTGGCCAAGAACCTGCTGGCCGACGCCGGCTTCGGCGATGCGTCCGCCGGGCCGTTGCGCATCGAGATCGTCGGTGCCGCACAGGAGCCCCTGCACCGTCGGATCCTCGAACTGGCGCAGCCGGCGTTCGCGGCCGCCGGTGTGGTGCTGGAGCCGCGCCTGGTCGAAGCCGGCGTGTTGCGCCAGCGCTTGCAGCAGCGCGAGTTCATGGGCTTGCTCGCCCTCAAGTACCACCCTGATCCGTGGATCGATCCCTGGCCCAACTTCCACAGCTCGCAGGCCGGACCGAACGGGCAGAACTGGATGGGTTTCACCGATCCCGAGACGGATCGCCTTCTGGACACGGCGCGGTCGGCAGGCGACGCCGAGGCGCGCCACGTCGCCTACCGTGCGTTTTGCCGGCGGGTCGACGAGCTGCAGCCGGTCGCGTTGCTCGTGCATCCGCGCACGGCGTTGCTGGTGCACCGGCGCTTCGAGAACGCCGAGGTCGGCGTCACCGGCCTGTCGCCGCAGGCGTGGTGGGTGCGGCCGGAGGCGCAGCTGCACCGGTAGCGGCCGCGCCGCTGCGCCCGGGCCTGGCCCGGGCGCGGCCGGCATCGCTCATTGGATGGTGAGGGGCGCGTAGAGCAGGCCGAAGGGAGGTGGCGAGGCGGTCGGATGCTCGTTCGACACCGCGAACGCGTACTGGTTGAACGCGGACGGGTTGAGGGTCTGCGCGCCCGGGCTGCCGGTGTCGAGCGTGCTCTGCACGCCCGGCGCGTTGACCCAGCCGCAGAGCATCGCGTACTGGTGGAGCGGCGCGATCGTGGCACTCGTCTCCCAGAACAGCGTGCCGTTCTCGCGCACCGGGTTGAGGTCGAAGGTCAACGGAGTCCAAGACGTCACCGTCGTCCCGCTCCAGGTCTGCGGCAGGAACACGGTGAGGCGTGCTCCTTGGAAGATGTTGCCGCCGGTGACGCGGAAGCGCCGCGGCGCTTCGTGGCGGATGGCGCTGGGCACGCCGAAGGTGCCGCTGAGAGCCGTGAAGAGCGTCTGGTGGGCGACGATCGACTTCGGGAAGAGTGCCGCCGGTCCTTGCCAGTTGAACCCCAAACCCAGGTTGGCACTGAGGCCGGTCACCGCCTTCCAGGGGTCGGACACCACCATGGTGACGGAGCTGACGGTGGGCGCCGAGCGCGTCTGCACGGTCGCCGTGCCCGACGCGCTGGCGATGCGGCGCTCGCTGCCGACCGGGGTGGCCTGGAACACGATCACGTCGTTGGCGGCGAGCGTCGCGGGAACCAGCTGCCCGTTGGGGGTGGTTCCGTTCAGAGTCCAGAACGACGCTGGGTTGCCCGGGTTGTTGGGGTCGGCGAACACCTGCTGCCGGACGTCGTAGAACAGGTTCGTCGTGGAGGTGCCGACGCGCCGCTCGACCGCCAGGCCGATGTGCCCGCGCTCGCATTGATCGATGGCGACTTGGGCGACGACCTGCAGCCCACCGGCCCATTGCGCCACGTTGCCGGCAGTGATCGAGAAGGCGTCACAGGCGGACGGCGCGATGCCGGTGTCGAACTCGCGCACGAACTGCACGATGTCGGAGGTGTTGACGCCGTTCGGAGTGAAGATGCTGCCGACCAGGGTGTTGACCGAAGACACGGTGCCATCGTGGAACAGACCGTGGTCGGCCATGAACAGACCGATGCCGGGGGTCGTGGCGAAGTCGCCCGGCAGGCGCAGTTCGTTCTCGCGCCCGCGCGGGGCGCGGATCTGCGCCGACTCGATCGGCTGCGGCCCGAAGGTCATGGTGATCGTGTTGGTGCTGCCGTGCGGCAGCGCGTGGCACTGCACGCAAGAACGGCCGAAGGCGACGGCGGCACCGCCCGGGTCGCTCAAGGGGCCCGATACGTCGTGCGGCATGGTGTGGAACAGCTTGAGGCCGCGCAGCGCGCCCGAGCCGCTGGTGAAGTCGTTGGGGTTGCCGAGCGAGCCGGTGAACACGCGCGTCGGCCCCTGCTCGGCGTTGGGTCCGTACATGATGGTGAAGAGGAAGTCGCGGAACGCCGCCATCTGTGCCAGCGTCGGCTCGCTGCCGGACGCCATGCCCATCAGGTTGACGAACGCCGGTTGGAAGTCGTCGAAGCTGACGCGCACGCCGCGCCAGTAGAAGGGTCGCGTCGACAGCAGCGGGTGCGGATCGGCGCCCCAGGCCTCGGCCGGGTGTGTGCGCAGGCCCTGGAAGGTCTGCGTCATCATGGGGCCGCGGTCGTCCGGGTACTGGAGCGGGTTCGGCACCGTGCCGGCGATGCCGTCGCGGACCGACGGGGCGATACCCGGGAACGCGGGCAGCGTCTGGGTGAGCAGCGGCGGCAGCGGCGGTGGGTTGGCGGGGTCGTCGAGCTGCCAAGCCTTGCGGTCGGTGCGGCCATCGACGTGGCACGAGGCACACGAGACCATGTTGGTGCCCGACAGCGTGGCGTCGTAGAGGAAGCGCTGGCCGGCGCGCCAAGCGAATGGCATGGGGTCCGGCAGCGCAATCACGGCGGTCTGGGTGAGCCCACCGCCGGCGCCGAGTGTGAACACGCGCACCGAGGCGTCGAGCCGACAGAGCACGAAGACCCGCGTCGTGGCGCCTGTCGTGGTGACCACCACGCTGCGTGGGCCGGCGAGGGAGTAGGCCCCCTGCGCGCCCGTCCGCGGGGTCAGATTGGTCGTGCTGGCCGGCCATGTGTCAGGCGTGCCGCCACCGGTGGCGTCCAAGGTCACGAGGCGATCGGTGTGGAAGGAGGGCACGATGACGTACTGCAGGCTGCCACCGCTCTCGGTGAAGGCGACGTCGGTGGGCATCGACACGCTCGCGGCCGGGCCGACCGGGTTCGCCGGCGGATTGGCGCCGAGGTTGAGGTTGCGGGGTCCGTTGATGCCGACCGGATTGAGGGTGGCGGGCACCTGCCACAGCCAGCTCTCGACGAAGCCTGTGGCCATGGTGCGCAGGGTGCTCTCTCCCTTCTTATCGTTGCGCGCGACGCTGCCGACGACCAAGAGCTCGCCGTTGCTGCGCCGGGCCATGCCCATGTTGGTGGTGCCCAGCGACTTGCCGAGCGATGTCAGGGTGCCGGCGAAGTCCCAGGCCACCATGTCGAAGTCGGTCTGATTGGTGCCCGAGATGATCGCGTTGGTGCCGCCTTCCTGATTGAGGATCACGACCTGGTTGCTGCCGCTGAGCAGCATGCGCCAGGGGTACTTCATCACGCGCGTGTTGGACGGGCCCGGCAGTCGGTCGTAGATCGGTGTCCACGACACCGTCGCGCCCGGCAGGATCGGCACCGGGGCCAACGAAGTCCGGTCGAAGGTCGCGATGCGTCCGGTGGAGGCCAGGAGGACGTACAGCAGGTTGGTGCCCGGCCGCACCACGAGGTCGGTCGGCTCGTCGGCTTCGCGCAGGATGCCGTTGTCGATGGTTTGCAAGTTCATCGTCTGGCGCAGGCGCGCCGGCGGGGACTGCGTCGGGTCGATGTCGACCATCGACACCGAGTCGCCGATGAAGTTGGCGGTGTAGAGGCAGTTGGTGCTCGCGTCCCAGAACGCGCTCACCGGACCCATGCCGACCGCCAACCGCTGCTGTACGACGGCGCCCGTGGCGGCGTCGACCAGGGTCAGCGAGTTGTCGTCGGCGTTGCACACGACGACGTAGGTGGTCAGTGGGAGCGGGACCACGGTCAGGCCTTTGACCGTGGGGATCTCGAAGTTGACGAAGGGAGCCTGTGCGGCCGGCAGCGACGCCAGGAGCAAGGGGACGATCGACGCGACGACGCGCGTCGCGACGCTTCTTCCGAAACGACAGGGGTCGGACATGGAAATCTCTCTCGGAGGCGCATCGCACGATGTGCGCGGTGCGATCGCGGAACCCGCGACGAGAGGGATGGCGCAACAGGGGGCGCGACCGGAAAGAAAGCGCCGCCCGCCGGCCCGGCCGGTCGGCGGCGCGCGTCCCCCCTCCGTCGCGGCCGGGGCCGCAACCGAAGACCCGGTTGCGGTCGGCGCTTCGCGCCGACCAGAGAGGGGCCCCGGCCGGGGCATCCTCGCGGTCGTGCCTGCGACCGCGACCCCTGACTGTCAGAGGCCGAAGACGACGTCCTGCGCGTTCAGCAAGACGAGCTGGCCGCCGTCGACGCGCATGCCCTGCGTCGCCAGACGAGCGCCGGCGAGGTAGGCAGCGTTGGGCACCGGCAGCGTGATGTTGCCGTTGCCGACGAGGGTCACCGGGGTCGGCAGCAGCGACACCAGGAACTCGCCGCCGCCGAAACCCGGCCCGGTGGCGGGACCGCCGGGACCGAGCACCAGGACCGTGGCGATGGTGGTGGTGTTGGCGTTGTAGGAAGTGGTCCAGTTGCTGCCGAGCACCGGTCGCGTCACGCAGTCGTAGCCGGTCGGGTTGATGGCGTTGCCGTTGCGGAAATCGCAACGTGCGACCCGGCGGAAGGACATCTCGCCGCCGAGCGCGTTCTGCGAGCTCATCCCGGGCACGGCGATCCGGGCGAGCAGCGTGCCGGTCTTCGACCATTGCTCGAAGGTGCCCTGTGTCGTGCGGTCGTGCAGCCACAGGGTCTGGTCGGCGTGGTCGAGGGCCAGCGCCATGTTCTGGGTGTGGTTGGTGCTGAACGAGCTCAGCACGGCCCCGGCGAACGAGTACTCGGTGATGACGGTGGTCGAGAACTGCGACACCCACAGCGAGTTGTTGGTCTCGTCGTAGGTGAGCGAGCCGATTCCCCCCGCGTCGAAGAGCGCCGTCGGGTTGTTCCAGTCGCGGTCGCAGCGGAACACAATGCCGGCGCTGTCGATGGTGTAGTGGTACGAGCCGTCGGTGGTGCCGTCCCAGCAACGGCTGGTGCCGTTCGGATGCGTGTAGCGGGTGGTGAGGTCGGTGCCATTCAGGTCGTACTCGGCGCCGACGTCGCCAACGTTGGCGCCCATCGTGCGGATGGTCGACGTGACCACCAGCGGGTACTGGTATTGCGCGGTACCCGTTGCCGGGCTCCAAGAGCGCAACAGGACGCCACCCTGGATGACGTGGAAGGTGGACTGGTCGCCGGCCATCAGGAAGTACTCGCTGACCTGGGCGGAGCCGATGGTGGTCAGGGCGGCGGCGGAGAGGAAGAGAGTGGCGAACTCGTGCATGGTCGTCGACGGTAGAGGGTTCCCGTCCGGTCCGCTGTGGGGATCGTGCCGACCGCGGCTTCCATCGGCGTGGACCGGACCGGGTCGGAGTCACCGTGCGAGCAGGGACGTCGGTGGCGGGAGCTGCCGATCGTGGACGGCAGCTCCCGAAACTGCAATGCGCACTCGCCCGCGGGTGTGCGAGGGAGCCTCCGAGGGGACTCGGATGGCTCGGTGCGATCGGCTACCGGCGAGGCGCGCGGATCAGTGGAAGCGCACGGGCTCGGCGGCGTCGCCCAGCAGGGCGAACGAGCCGGCCAGGGTCAGCCCCTGACTGCACAGCTCGAAGCAGGCCGGGGCGCCCAGGAGGGTCAGCGTGATGGGAGCCGGCAGCAGGCCGTTCGTGCCGATCGCCGGGCCGTACACCACCACGTACGGGCCGGTGAGGATGTCGCAGTAGAGCGTGCCCGTACCGGGCAGCACCAGCGGCGGCACCAGGGGAGCCGCGCTGATCAACAGCGCCGTGACAGCGCCGGGCGTGCCCTTCAGCATGGTCTTGCTGGGGATCGGGGTCGAGTCGGCGAACGCCTGGAACTCCGAGTCCAGCGGGTACTGGAACCACGAGTGCGTCGCGTTGGGGCTGCCGAACGCGTGCAGGTTGCCGCCGGAATCCTGCACGTAGCCCACGTTCTCGTCGGCGCCGCGTGCGACGACGGTGCCGACGATGCCGGCCGCGGCCACCAGGTTGCCGCGCTGCGCGCTGAGCCCGAACACCTGGCCGCCGCCAGCGGTGGCATCGACGATGAGCACGTTGCGGCGGCCGACGTAGGTGGGAGTGACCGTGCTGGCGACGGGCACCGACACCCAGGCGTTGGCTCGCTCGTGCCAGAGCGTCAGCTCGCCGGTCAGGTCGTTGCGCTCGGCGGCGAGCGAGCCGACGAAACCGTGCGAGTAGGTGGCGAGCGGATCCTTGGCGGGGCCGGCGATCCACCCTCCGTGGCGTGCGGCGAGCGCGCGGCGCTGGGTGGCGTCGTAGGCGTAGGCCATGGCCGGGCCGACGACGACCGCGCCGGTGGGCATCGACAGCGGGGCGGCGAAAGCGCCCGTGGCCGCCGAGAAGGTGTGCACCACACCGCTGCTGTCGCGTCCGAGTGCCAGGCTGTTCGGGCCGGTCAGGACGGCGATCGAACCGCCGTAGGGCTCCGCCGACCAGGCGCCACCGCACAGCCCGCCGAAGGCGTGCAGGGTGCCGGTCGTCTCGTCGTCGACGACGACCCAGTCGTCGTCCGACGCCACGACGGCCGTCGCGCCGGTGCCGAGCGCGAGCGGGGCCCAGGCCCCGGGGCGGGCGCCGAAGGCGCGGTAGGTGGGCGCTCCCGTCGACGAGCGTTCGAGCAGCACCACGTTGTCGGTGAGCAGGGCGGTGGCGTTGAACGGGGTCGACGTCGTCACCCATGCGCCGCCGTAGGCGCTGTAGGCGCACGGCTTCGCCCCGAGCAGCACCGTGCCGACGCGCACGTAGGCGACGTTGTGGTCGATCGCGGCCGAGCTGCTGCCGTGCTGGCTGGGCGAGATGGCCCACTCGCCGCGCACGCCGCTGAACGCCTGCACCGCGCCGGGCGGCGCGATGTCGACGAACAGGACGTTGCCGTCGGCGAGCATGTCGGCACCCGAACCGCACGCAGTCGGCACCCACACTCCATGGCGCGCGCTGAAGCCGAAGCCCTGGTTGTCGGCGCGGATCACGCCGGCCACGAAGCGCGAGCAGGCGTAGTCGAGGTAGCCTTCGTGCACCGGCACGATGTCCCAGGTGTTGGTCTGCGCGCTGTAGGCGCAGGCGTCGAGGCCGCTGCCGCCGACGCGGTTGCCGATCATCAGAATGACGTCGTCGTCGACGCAGACGATCATCTGCCGCGGGTCGTCGGTGAAGGCGATGTCGGAGTAGCGGTGCAGCCTCGCACTGTAGGCGCGGTAATGCTGCGACGACAGGCGCACCAAGGCCAGCCAATCGCCAGTCCGCACAGGGTCCGGGTACAGGGTGTCGGGCGTGCCGAGGTCGAGCCAGCCCACGGCCATGGCCGAGAAGGCGTGCAGCGTGCCGCCGGCCGGGGCCAGCATGTGAAAGGCCTCGACGGTCGGCGCGGCGGCGCCGGGGAGGACCGACCACTGCGCGGCGAGGGGAGCGGCGCACAGGGCCAGGGCCGAGATCGCGATACGGTTCGTCAGTGAGTTCATGATCTTTCGCTCGGGCGGGAAAGGCAGCGCGGCAGGTGCCCGGGGCTGACGCGCGGCGCGGCGACGGCCGCACCGTCTTGTCACAGCAACCGTGCACGGCGCGTGTCACGAGGCTCTCGACGAAACGTGCTCGCCCCTGCGCCTGTCGGTGACCGCCTGCGACGACCGAAGGCGGCGCGACGGCGGATCGGCGTGTCGCGGAACCCATGTCGGACACGGGTCCGGGCCACCGTCGGGAAGACTTGGGGCTAGAGTGGCTCCTGCCGTGTCATCGTCGGCGGAGCGAAGCGCGACCCGCCGCAAAGGAAACCCGCCATGATCCACACGATGATCCCCCGTCTGCCTCTCGGCGCCTGCCGACGAGGCCTCGCCCTGGCCGGCGTTCTGACTCTGGCCGTGCCGAACCGAGCGCAGGATCCGCGGGGCGGGACCGAAGTCTGGGACGATGGGCCGCTCTTGGGCGTGCCCTTGGCGTGCGTCGTCAACGGCGCCGGGCTCACGCCGGGCCCGCGGCGCCTCCACAGCAAGAAGGCAGGCGTCACCGCGACCACGGCACGGACCAGCCCTCCGACCGGCCCCGACTTCAGCTTCGAGCGCATCTTCCGCGACCGTCTCACCGGTTCGGTGCCGACGAACTTCCGGATCGATGCCTTCTCGGTGGGGCTCGACGTCATCTGGATCGACGAGGTGACCGGCATCCTCAACCCGTCGGAGCCGGCGTGGACCGGCATCCTCATCGCCTTCGAGCCCGAGGACCCCATGGCCCGGACCAGCAGCGGCGTGCTCCGGCGAGAGGACTCCAACCCCGACGCCGCCGGCACCGACGTGTTCGACCTGCCGATCAACCTGCCGGGAACCGCGAGGCGCCTCTACCGGGAGATCGACGGCACGGAGCTCGGCTTCTCGGACGGCACCAGCGCCAGCGCCGAAGGCCAGATCGTCGCCCTCGATCTGCACCTGACCGCGTGGGACCTGGATCCGGCGATCCGCAGCACGCTGCCGGCGCATCCGCGCGTCTTCTTCTCGGTGCCCAGCAGCGCGACCTCGGAGGTACCGGCGGCCTGGTGGACGCGCGGCTTGCACAGCGGCGCCACCGTCTTCTACAGCGAGTGGACCGGCACGGACTGGAGCGAGCCCGCCGTGTACGCGACGCCGTCGGACTTGTTGCTGCGGCCGACCGACGACGTCGACGCTCTGGCGGTCGAGTGGCACAACGGCGACGACGCCGAGATCGTGTTCTCGACGCAGGTCGTGCCAGGGCGCGACCAACTGCTCTACGTGCACCTCGGCACCGACGGCGATCCGCAGCCGGTGATGGTGAGCGGATCCACGTCGGCGACTGCGGCGGCCGGGGCCGGTTCCACCAACGTGGCCGCGATCTGCTTCTACGATCCGTCGATCAGCGGTCAGGGTTGTTCGGTCACACAGCGGTGGTCGTACGTGCTCGGCACGCCGGTCAGGCCTTCGCCCCTCTTTCCGCTCAGGCTGAGCAACAGCACGATCCGTGGCTGCACCGCCGCCGGCGCGCCAGCCCTGGTGTGCTCCGGCGCAGGCTGGCCGGCGTCTGGCCGTACCGCCGGTTTCGGCGTCCTCTTCCTGACCGGCGGCGGCGAGAGCACGCCGCCGATCGAGTTCGGCTTCCCGCACTGGCCGGTCGGCCTGCCCTTCGTTCGCCCGGCCTCCGGCTTCGGCGGCGACCCGATGGCGATCGCCTTGCCGCTGCCCGACTTCTTGTACTCAGCCATGCCGGATCCGAACCTGTGCGCCTACCTGTGGACCTTCTGGTTCGCCTTCGACGCGACGCTCGACAACTTCGCTATCAGCCGTCCGGTGCGCATTCGCCTGTAGCGCGGTGGGCCCGATGACCAACTTCCGAGAGCAAGGCGGCTCATGAGTCGGGGACCGCGGGACGAACCGGCACAGCCGCAGGATCCGCACGCCTTCGAGTGCCTCCTGGCGTCGGCGCTGCGCGTGCTCGAGTCGGAGGGCGAGCCGGGCCTCGAGCGCTTGCTGGCGCAGGATCCGAGCAGTGCTTCGATGGTCCGGGCCGAGCTCGCCAGACTGCACGCCGTCGGCCTCGCCGACACGCTGGGTGCCACGGCCGGGTCGGGCGCCGCCGGTGCGATGCCGGCGACGATCGGCGCCTACGAGATCGTCCGCCGCCTCGGCGCCGGCGGCATGGGCGAGGTTTACCTGGCCCGGCAGCATCACCCGGTCGAGCGCGAGGTCGCCCTCAAGGTCGTGCGCGGGACGTTCCCCGACCGCGCGGCGCGGGCGCGCTTCGCGGTCGAGTGCCAGGTGCTCTCGCGCATGCAGCACGATGGCATCGCCCGGGTGTTCGAGGTCGGCGAGACGGCCGACGGGGTGCCGTACCTCACGATGGAGTACGTCCGCGGCGCCTCGCTCACCCGCTACTGCGACGCCCATCGCCTGACGATCGCGCAGCGCGTCGACTTGGTGGGCCGCGTGTGCGAGGCGGTGGCGCACGCGCACCGCAACGGCGTCATCCACCGCGACCTGAAGCCGGACAACATCCTGGTCGTCGAGCAGGACGGTCGCGCCGTGCCCAAGGTGATCGACTTCGGCCTGGCGCGGCCACTGGAGCGCGAGCCCGCCGGCAAGCTCACCCGTTCGGGCTTCCTCCTCGGCACGATCCAGTACATGAGCCCCGAGCAGGTCGATGCCGGCGACGCCGTCGACACGCGCACCGACGTGTACTCGCTCGGCGTGTTGCTCTACGAGCTGCTGGTGGGCCGCCCGCCGCTGGTGGCCGACGGGGTGCCGCTGGGGACCTTCCTGGAGCGCTTGCGCCGAGAGGATCCACCGCGTCTGGCGGCCACTGCCGCCGCGGCCTCGCCCGCGGTGTGCGAGCGGCGGCGCCTGCGCGGACCGCCGGCGCTGCGGCGTCTCGTCTCCGGCGACCTCGAGGGCATCGCCTGGCGGGCGCTGTCGCGGACGCAGCAGGGACGCTACGGCAGCGTCGGCGAGCTGGGTGACGACCTGCGCCGCCATCTCGCCCGCTTGCCGGTGCGCGCGCGCCCGCCCAGCGCGTGGTACGTCGCCAGCCGGTTCGTGAGCCGCCACCGGGTCGGCGTCGGTGTGGCGGCCCTCCTCGCCGTCGTCGGCGCCGGCTGGGTCGGGCGCGAGCTCGTCACCGCCGGGGAGCTGCGCCGCCGCGACGCGCGGTTCGACCGCTTGGCCCTGGGTGCGCGCATGAACGCGCTGCAGGTCGAGGCGGAGGGGGA
Organism: Planctomycetota bacterium; assembly: GCA_041398565.1. GTDB lineage: Bacteria > Planctomycetota > UBA1135 > UBA1135 > UBA2386 > DATGPD01. The sequence goes on from JAWKUN010000003.1 coordinate 1,151,372, forward strand.
CAAGCTGACGCGACGGCCGGGCTTCCTCTTCGCCGGCTTCGGCAAGGCGCCGCCGGTGGCGACTCTCGACGATTGGCTGGCGCGAGCCGATGCTCTTGCCGACGAGCGCCGCGCCTTCGACGGCGAGACTTTCGCGGCGTCGGTTGCCGGCGATGCGCGCGAGTACCTCCTCGGCAAGGCAGCCAGACAGTTGACCTTGCAGAACAAGGACTTCTCCGTTCTCGCGCAGCGCGTGCGCCTCCGCCGCGCCTGGTCGGCGGGCGTTGCCCGCGCCACCCTCGAGGAAGCCGCACCGGCCTGGCAACGCGCCATCGAAGCGATCCGCACCAGCCCGCGCTACGGGGGCCTCGAGCTCGTCCCTCAGCTCGGCCTGATCCCCCTGCGCGAGAACCCGGCGACCGGCCTGTGGGAGTTCCGGTTCTGGGATCCGCAGGGCGAGCCGCCGCACTTCGACGACGACGGCCACGTCCGCAACGCCACTACCTTCGATCCCGTCTTCGTTCTCCTGCCGGGCGGCACGGCCATGATCGGCAGCGACGACGATGCGTGGGCGGCCGACGTGGAGAAGCCGCGCCACAGCGTCGACCTGGCCCCGTTCTTCCTGTGCAAGTACGAGCTGACCCGCGGCCAGTGGCGGCGCTGGACCGGCGGCTTGCCGCTCAGTCTGGCGACGCAGCAGATCAGACACGTCATCGACGACGCGTACCCGGTGTCGGATGTGTCCTGGGACGACTGCGGTGGCGAGGCCTGGGGCCATGGCCTCAGCCTGCCCACCGAGGCGCAGTGGGAGTATGCGGCGCGCGCTGGCACCGACACGCCCTGGTGGACGGGCGGCGAGCCGAGCACGTTGGCGCAACAGGTCAACCTCGCCGACCGCTCGACCCGCGCCGGGCAGGTTCCGGCCCCGTGGTACAGCGACGAGCTGGGCGAGGATGGCTACGCCATGACGGCTCCGGTGGACGCGCTCGCTGCCAACGGCTTCGGGCTGCATCACGTGCTCGGCAACGTCTGGGAGTGGACGTCGGGTTGCTACACGGGCAGCTACGCCGAGATGGGCGACCACCGCCCGGGCGACGGCTTTCTTCGTGCCTCGACGCAGTTTCCCGACAACGACAAGATGCGCGTCTGCCGTGGCGGCAGCTATCTCTCCACTTGGCTCCTGGCCCGCAGCGCGACGCGCGTCGTGCGCCACAAGGACACCAAGTCGGGCGAGACCGGGCTGCGACTGGCGCGGCCCGTGATCGGCGGCCGTTGAGATCATCGCGTGGGAGACGAGGTCGCGCGCGGCCGGGTGCGCAGGCCGCGGTCAGCGCGTATCCTGCTCGCTGGCCGCTGCGGTCGCGGTGCTCGGGGCCGGGTCATGGACGACACGACGCAACACCAACAGTTGATTGCCCGCGTTCGCGCCGGTGAGGCCGGCGCCGCCGGCGAACTGCTCGGCCTGCACCTTTCCTCGTTGTTGGCCTACGTGCGTCTCAAGGCCGGTCGCCTGGTGCGCAGCAAGGAGTCGATGAGCGACGTGGTGCAGTCGGTGTGTCGGGAGGTGCTCGCCGATCTGCCGCGCTTCCGCTACCAGGGCACCGCGCAGTTCCGCCACTGGCTGTTCACGCACGCGCTGCACAAGATCCAGAACAAGAACCGGCACTACCGCGCCGTGCGGCGTGCCGCCGAGCGGGAGGTCGACCTGGAGGCGGACGACCGCGAGCTGGAGCAGGCCTACGCGACCTTGTGTACGCCGAGCCGGCACGCGGTCGGGCGGGAAGACCTGGTCGCGTTCGAGCGCGCGTTCGCGGCGCTTCCCGACGAGTACCGGGAGGCGGTCCTCCTCCGCCGCGTCGTCGGCATGGACTACCCGGCGATCGCAGCGCAACTCGGCAAGAGCGAGGGAGCGGTCCGCAACCTCGTCTACCGTGGCATCGCCCGCTTGGCGGTGCAGAGTCGCAAGACCGAGACGTGAACCGGCGAGAGCGCCGGGGCACCGAGTGCGGACGTAGGCCGGGTGTCAGAATGCGTCCTTGCGCCGGCGCATGGCGGCGAAGGCGGCGACCGGGTCGCCGGGGACGACACCGACGTTGTGCGCCAGCGCCGGCTCGTCGGCGCGCAGGAACGGGTTCGTCGCCAGCTCGTCGGCGAGCAGCGACGGAACCGTGGCCTCGCCGCGCTGGCGCGCGTCGGCCACCGACCGCGCGCGCGCGAGCAGGTCCGCGTTGTCGCCGTCGATGGTCAGGGCGAAGCGCGCGTTCGCCGCCGTGTACTCGTGCGCGCAGAACACCCGGGTCGACGGTGGCAGGGCTCGCAGCGCCTGCAACGAAGCCCACATCTGCGCCGGCGTCCCTTCGAACAGGCGGCCGCAGCCGAGCGCGAACAGCGTGTCGCCGCAGAACAGCGCTTCGTCGCCCGAGAACCAGAAGGCGACATGGCCCGAGGTGTGTCCCGGAGTCTCGAGCACCGTGGCGACGTGGGGGCCGAGGCGCACGTGGTCGCCTGCCCGGACGCCGACATCGAGCGCCGGGATGCGGTGGCGGTCGGCGTCCGGCGCTACCACCCTCGCCCCGTAGCGGCGCTTGAGCTCCACGTTGCCGCCGACATGGTCGCCGTGGTGGTGCGTGTTGAGGATCCAGCGCGGGTGCCAGCCCAACGCGTCGAGACGCGCTGCCACCGGCTCGGCGTCGCACGGGTCGACGACGGCGACGTCGCCGCTGTCGGGCGCCCGCACCAGCCAGACGTAGTTGTCGGCGCGGCACGGCACGCGCTCGATCTCGAGACGGGCTGGAGAGGCGGGGTCGGGCATCAGGTGCTCGTGCTGGCGGATCCTCGCGCGCGGATTCCGAGGGGGTCCTTCGCGGGAAGAGTCGTCGGCCACGGTACCGGATTCCCGATCCCGGGCCGCGGCCGACGAGCCGTTCGTCGCGCGGGCCGTTCGTCGCGCGAGCCGGGTCGATGGCTGCGCCACGACGCTGTTGTCGGTGGTTTCCCGTGCCGCTAGGGTCTCTTCGAGACAGGGCCGTGGCGGCGGGATCCCCGCCGGTGTCGTGCGCGGGCGGACTCGCGGACCCGTGGCCCTCGGACTGGAGGTCGCATGGTGAATGGTCGGATTCTGGTCGTAGCCGCGCTGCTGCTTGCATCGTGCGGAGGCGGTGGTGGCAGCGAAGCCTTCCGTTTCACGTCGGCGCCGGACGTCGACGCCCATGTGCGCGTGGACTACGCCTACCTTCCCGTGTGGGCGGGCGATGCCAGCGCCTTGGCCGGGTTCCAGCTTCGGGTATCGCCCGCCGGCATGACGGTCGATCCGACCCTGGGACAGATCGCCTGGACGCCGACGACGGCGCAGATCGGCGAGCACGCGGTGACTCTGGTCGCGGTGGTCGGCGGCCGCGACGTCGAGCAGCAGTGGACGATCCGTGTCAGCCAGGCGACCTGGTTCGGTGTGGCCCTGTCGCCGCGAGGCCACTCGGCGTCGACGACCACCCAAGACTGGGTCGACCACTTGACCATGCCCGGCGTACACGGCGCCGTGCGTTCGTTCCACGGCGCGTGGCGCGACTCCGGCATGACCAACGGCGAGGTGCCGCAGCTCGCGCGCACCGGTGCGCAATGGGCGCTCGACTACGGCTTCGTCGCCGCCTTCGGATTCGGCTGGAGTGACGGTGCCGGCAACCCGGACCTCACCAGCGACTCGGAGCCGAGCAACAACAGCTGGTCGAATGTCGAGACCCGACGCGAGTTCCGAGAGATGGTCACGGCCTTCGCGGGCCAGTGGCAACCGCGCTTCCTGTTCTTGGGCAACGAGACCAACGTCTGGTTCCAGAGCCACACCCAGAACGAGTGGATGGACTGGGTGAGCGAGTTCGGCGAGTGCTACGACGCGATCAAGCAGGCCAGCCCGGCCACCGAGGTCTTCACCGTCTTCCAGCTCGAGATGATGAAGGGCGTCGGCCGGCACAACGGTTGGAGCAACGCGCCGCAATGGCAGCTGCTGGCCGACCACGCCGCCACGGGCAAGATCGACACCTTCGGCTTCACCGTGTACCCGTACTTCGAGCACGACACACCAGGGCAGGTGCCGGACTCCTACTTGCAGGAGATCCGTGCGCACTGGACGAGCCCGGTCGCCTTCACCGAGGTGGCGTGGCCGGCAATGGCGCGCCCGCCGTACTCGGGCGATGAGGCCGACCAGGCGGCCTTCGTGCGCCGCTTCCTGTCGCTAGCTGCCGAACTCGACGTCTCCTACCTGAGCTGGCTGTTCGTGCACGATTGGGACGGGCAGGCGTCGACGCCGGCGTTCACCGCCGTCGGCCTGCGTGCCAACGACGGCACGCCTCGTGCCGCTGACCTCGCTTGGCAGGAAGAGATCGCCGCGCGCGAACTCCGCCGCTGAGCCGCCTGCGTTCGTCCGCACCTTTGCGTACCGGCTGGCACGCGCCCCGATGGGACAATGACGCGCGTCGTCCGCGAAGCCGAACGATCGGCCGTGCGGTGGCGGCGTGTCGAGGGTGACCCGCATGATGGCACAGGAGCGCATCGAACAGGCGAGCGAGATCATGCGCCGGTTCTGGGAGCGCACCGGTGCGGACGAGCCTGGTGGCGGCCGCCGCTACCTCTGGACGGACGCGTTCGCCGTGTGCAATCTCTTGGGTCTGGAGCGCGCGACCGGCGATCCCGAGCATGGCCGGCGTGCGCACCGCTTGGTCGACGCCGTGCACACCGCCCTCGGCCATCACCGTTCGGACGACTCCAGACGTGGCTGGTTGAGCGGGTTGCCGGAGGTGCCGGGGCGTCAGGCACCAACCAGCGGCGGGCTGCGCATCGGCAAGGCATTGCCGGAGCGTCCGGTCGGAGTCGCCGCTGACGAACGCCTCGAGTGGCAGCGCGACGGCCAGTACTTCCACTACCTCACCAAGTGGATGCACGCGCTGGACCAGATGGCCCGCTTCTTCGGCGCCTCGGTGTACGCGCAATGGGCCCGCGAGCTGATGGCGGTCGCCCATCGCGCCTTCACGCACGCGGTGCGCGGAGGTGCACCGGGCGTGTACTGGAAGATGAGTATCGACCTGTCGCGGCCGCAGGTGCGGACGATGGGGCATCACGACCCACTCGACGGCCTGGTGACCGCGCTCGAACTCGCCGCCACGGCTCGGCGCCAGCCGGTCGACTCCGGGCCGCAAGCGCTGCCGGCCGCGGGCGCCGGCGGGGACCTCGATTCGGACCTCGATGCGATCGCCGCCGACTTCGAGGCCATGGTCGACCGCGGCGCGCTCGCCACCACCGACCCCCTGGGCCTCGGCGGCCTGCTGGGGGACGCGTGTCGCCTGCGTCAGCTGGCGACGCGCGATGACCTGCGCGACGACATCCTGACGGGCGCGCTGCACGGGCTGCGGCACTCCCTGCTGCCACGCGAGCTCGCCTTCCCGGCGGAACAACGTCTCGCCTTCCGCGAGCTCGGCCTCGCCATCGGCCTGGCATCGGTGGCGCGGATGGTGGAGATCCCACCCGTTCTTCCGGTCGTGCAGCAGCTCGCGCAGTTCCTGCCGCTGCGTGCGCAGATCGAGTCGTACTGGCTGCGCGCCGAAGCCAGGCGAGCGCGCACCTGGCTGGCGCACGAGGACATCAACGAGGTGATGTTGGCGACGAGTCTCCTGCCCGAGGGCTTCCTCGACCTGACGCCGTCGCGTTGCTAGAGGTGCGTCCGGAAGCGCAGGACGTGCTCCTGCAGGCGGCGATACACGGCGCCGGTGGCGCGGACGTCGGCCGCGTTGTAGGTGGCGATCTTCTCGAGTTCGCCGGCCGCGTAGGCCGGGGCCACGCGCGAGCCGTCCATGTCACCCTTGGGACTCTCGATGCCGAGCGCCCAGCACACCACTTCGAGGGTCGCCGGCTGCAGGTTGCGGCCACCTTGCGTCAGCACGGAACACACGTCGCAGTGTGCCCGGTTGCGGCCCAGCAGGTCGACGCGCGCGGCGACGTCGAGGATCACGCTGCGTGCCACGAGGTAGGGGACGTCGAAGTTCTGGCCGTTGAAGGTCACCACCGTCTCGGCCAGCGCGGCCAGTCCCCAGAACGTCTCCAGCAGTTCCTTCTCGCCGATCGGCACGATCCAGTCGGGGAGTTCGGGCAGATCGCGTCCGGCCGGCGGTACGACGAACGCCGTGACCGGCATGTCGGCGGGGTCGCGGCTGCCGTCGCCGACCGCCAGCGACACGACCTGGCCGAAGAACGGAGACAGGCCCATCACCTTGGCCTCGTCGTACTCGCGCCGTTCGGCCGCCTTGCTCACCGCCTGCGCGATGGTGGCCGGCGCCTTGCGCAGATCGACCGTGGGCACCGTCTCGATGTCGAACACCAGCGTCGCGCAAGCGAAGCGTTGCACGAAGGCGTGCGCCGGCCCGAACAGGCGCGCCGGGTCGTAGCCCTCGTCGCCATCCTGCTCCGTGACCGCGCGCAGGCGCTTGACGTCGAGTTGCGTCGTGCCCTGGTAGGAGTCGACCTCGAAGAGCGCCTTCACCGGAGTGCCGGCGGCGAGCTGGCGCACGGCGTCGAGGGCATCGTGCGCACTCGCCCAGGCCTTGCAACGGAAGCTGGCGCTGCAGTCGCTGAGCTCGAAGTCGGCGTAGGGCTCGTTCTTCTGGTTGCGGCGGATCTCGACGCGCCGCAGCACACCGAAGGCGGCCTGCACGTGCGGCAGGGTCGCGTCGATCGACGACAAGTCGCGCGCCACCGGGATCGTGGTCACCGCGCCTTCTCCGTGAACTCGGCGATGCGCTGCGCGCCGAGCTTCAGGTCGTCCATGCCGGCGGCGTAGCTGAGGCGCACGAAGCCAGGGATCGCGAACGCCGACCCCGGGACGAGGGCGACGTGGGCCTCTTCGAGCAGACGCTGCGCCAGGCCGAGGTCGTCGATGGAGAGCCGCTGGCACAGGGCGCGCACGTCGAACAGGGCGTAGAACGCGCCGCGTGGCGCCGGCTGGAGGGTCCACCCGGGGAGCGTGCCGACGTTCGCCATCACCCACCGTCGCCGGGCGTCGAACGCGGCGCGCCGCTCGGCCTGCGCGTCGCCATCGTCGGCGCTGCACATGGCCAGGACGGCCTCCTGGCTGATGGTGCAGGGGTTGCCGAGAACCTGGCTCTGCACGCGCCCGGCGGCGCCGATGATGTCCTTGGGGCCGGCGAGGAAGCCGATGCGCCAGCCGGTGAGCGTGTGGCTCTTGGTGCCGCCGCCGACCAGTACGACGTGCTCGCGCGCGAACGCGAAGGAGCCAGCGCTGCGGTACTGGGCACCCTCGTACACCAGCGTGCCGTAGATCTCGTCGGACAGCACCCACAGCCCGCACTCGATCGCCGCGTGCAGCAGGGCCTCCATCTGCGCCGGCGAGGCCACGGCGCCCGACGGGTTGTTGGGGTAGTTGAGGATGATGCCGCGGGCGCCGTGCGCGCGCGCTTCCGCGCGCAGGGTGTCGGGGTCGAGTACGAAGCCGCGCTCGGGGGCCGGCGGGATGGTCACCGGCACGCCCCCGGCGACGGCGACCAGGTCAGGGTAGGACACCCACAACGGCGCCGGGATCAGCACACGATCGCCGTCCTCGACCAGAGCCATCAGTGCCATGAGCAGGGCTGGCTTGGCTCCGGCGGTGACGATCAGCTCGCCGTCGCCGAGGTCGACGTCGTAGACGCGGTGCCACCAGGTGCGTGCCGCCTTGCGCACGTCCGGGCGACCGGAGGTCGCCGTGTAGCGGGTCTTGCCCGTCTCGATCGCGCGCACGCCGGCCGCCGAGACGTAGCTCGGGGTGGGGAAGTCCGGCTCGCCGGCGCTCAGGGACACGACGTCGATGCCCGCGGCCTGCATCGCCGCGGCCCGAGCGGCGATCGCGAGGGTCGTCGACTCGACCACGCGCTGTGCGCGTCGGCTTGGGGTGAGGTGCGCCACTCCTGGCAGTAGAGCGGACGCGGGCGGGCGCGTCGACAGCCAGCCGCGCGGGCGGCTCGTGACCGAGCGCATGGGCGGGGACGGGCGGTGGCGGAAACGACGTGCCGACTCGCTCGCGCCCGGGGAGGCGGCGAGTTCGTCCACCCGAGGCGCTTGCCGAAGTCGTGCAAGAAACGCCGCCGCGCGCACGTCCACGCGCGTCGAGCGCCGCGCCGGCGGTCGACACCGACACCTCGCCGTGCTGCAAGGACCCATCTTGTCCGTCGCCGTCGGCGCATCGACCGCCTAACCTTGCGCCGCGCATGCGAGTCAAGAAGCTGCTCAAAGTGACCGCGATCGTGGCCCTCGTCCTGGTCACGATCGGCCTACTGTTCGTCGTCGCCTTCATCTTCAACCCGTTCGAAGGCAAGGTGAACGACCTCCGCGACGTCGTGCCGCGGGCGGTCGACTTCTTCCTGCGCAAGGAGGACCTGAAGGCCGACTTCGTCCGCTTTCCGACGGCGAAGTTCTGGCCGGAGTTCGAGCAGAGCACGGCCTGGGACAAGATCAGGCGGGGGCCGACCTATCGCGGTCTCGACCAGGCGCTGCAGCTCGACAAGACGCTGGCGCAGGTGCGCGAGGCGGTCGACCAAGTGGCGCGCGACACACCGCTCGACCTGATGCGCGACGTGCTCGGCCAGGAGATCGAGGTGGCGGGGAGCCTGACGACGCCGGTCGAGGCCTCGACGTGGTGCTTGTACGCGCGCGTCGGCTGGCGCGTGAAGGTCGCCTTCGGCGTCGCCGGCTACGGCTTCGTGCGCAACCAGTTCCAGGCGCAGGGAGTGGTGCTGGAGACCGACGGCGACCTCCTGAAGGTCTCGCTGCGCGGCAATCCGCGGCCGCTCTACACCGCGCGCCACCTCGACTGCGTGATGCTCGGCAACGACCGCGCGCTGGTGGAGAACTCGCTGCGGCTGGCGCGCGGCGAGTCGAACGCCGACACGCTGGGTGGGTCGAGCGACTACCGCGACGGCGTCGACGGGCGCCTGCGCGCGTTCGAAGAGGCGGCGAAGATCCCGGGCCGAGCCAACGCGCTCGAGGTGTACCTGCGTCCCGAGCAGGTCTTCGCGGTCACCGGCTGGGACCGTGGGTGGCCCAATCCCAACCACCCCGACAGCATGAACCAGCGCGTGCTGGCGGCATTCGTCAGTCTCGCCGGCTGGCGCTTCGCGAGCGGCGCGTTCGTGTTCGAGCCAGACAGCCTGGCCGTGCTGGCGCGAGTCATGCTCAACCAGAACGAGCACACGCCGTTCCAGGCCGAGTTCTTCCGCACCGAGGCGCAGCGGCGCCAAGAGTGGCTCGACCCTTTCCTCACCATGGTGCCCGACGACACCTGCGCGCTGGCAGCGATGCGCATGCCGGCCGGGCCGTTCCTGCGCCAGATGTACCGCGCGCTCGACAACGATCTGCGCACCTTGTTCGAGGACGTCATCAAGCGCACTGGGGTGTACAAGTCGGTCGACGACCTGCTCGGCCAGCTCGAGTTGGCCTTCCTGCCGCGCACGGGCTTCGTGTTCCGCAAGAACAAGCCGGTGCCGCAGATCGTGGTCAACGAGCCGACGCCGCTGCCGCAGATCGCGTGGGTGTTCTGGCTGCGGACACCCGGTGGCGCCGGCATCGTCTCGCGGCTCTACGACACCATCCTCAAACACCACCGCACCATCTTCGCCGGCGGCACCGCGTACGAACTCAACATCGAGGGGCGTGCCGACAAGATCCTGGAGTGCACGAACCCGAACATCCCGGCGACCGGGTCGATGGCGTTCTTGCACTTCGACCAGTTCTTCATCGTCAGCAACTCCGGCCCTTTGATCCGCGACATGATCGCGGCGCGCGACGGCCGGGTCGGATCGGTGCTGAGCCGGCGCGAGATGCGCACGAGCCTCGAGGAGCTGGCGCCGTCGATCAACGGCTTCGTGTACCTGCAAGGAGTCGAGCTCGAGCGTCTGCTGACCGAGATGGACGAGTACGTCCAGCAGGACGCCGGCGAAGTCGATCTCGGCTTCAAGAGCCAGTACTTCTCGCAGGCGCAGAGCCAGGTGTTCCGCAGCAAGTACGCGCGCTACGGCTCGCAGGCCGGTTTGCCGGCCGAGGTCAAGGCGCAGTTCGAGGCCGACGTGCAGGAGCAGCTCAAGGCCATGTGGGCCGAGCGTCGCGGCTCCTACACGGCCGACGAGCGCGCCGTCCTCGCCGAGTCGATCGGTTGGTGCCGCACCTTCGCCGCCGCCTACCTGCAGGTGGTCCTCGACCCGCAGAGCATCCAACTGCAGGGCCGCGCCGTGCTGGGTGTGCGCTGACGTGGTGGCGCGGGTAGAGCCGCGCCACCCTGTGGCATGCGCGCAGCGTGTCGTCCGTGGCCGGCGCCGCGACCACAACGAGAATGGGGCTGGCGCTTGAAACCTTGGGGGTAGTGGCTAGTCTTCGCCGCCCGCAACCGTATGCCGAGGTGGCGGAATTGGCAGACGCGCCAGCTTGAGGGGCTGGTTCCCCACAAGGGAGTGCAGGTTCAAGTCCTGTCCTCGGCACCAAACCCGCAATGCGGACGGCGCTACTTGCCGTCCGCAACGGCCTCGGCGACCAGCCGGCGGACCATGGCGAGGGCCTCGTCGCCGGAGTGGCCGCGGTAGTTGATCCGCATGTCCCGGTCGAGCACGACCAGGGTGGGCCAGCCGTCCACCTGCCACTGGGCGGAGATGGTGCCGCCGCTGGCCAACTCGTTCTGGAAGCTGCGCCAGTTGAGCTCCTTGGTCGCCACCGCCTTGCGCGCAATCGCCAGGCTGTCGCTGTTGACGCCGATCAGCGCGAAGGGCTTGTCTTGCATCTCGGTCACGAGCGACCGCTCGTGTGGGTAGAGGGCCCGGCAAGGGCTTCACCAGTCGCCCCAGAAGTCCAGAAGGACCACCTTGCCCTTGTAGTCGGAGAGCTTGAAGGCGACGTCATCCAGATCCTTGCCGGCGATGTCGGGGGCGATCGCTCCCAGCGTGGTGTGCTCGCGCGCGAACAGCGTCACGAACTGCGCCTGCAGTGCGTCGTCGTCGATGCCTTGCACGGCCGCGGTGAGCGCAGCCTTGGCTGTCTCGTAGCGTTCGGTGCCGGGTTTGGCGCTGCGCAAGATCGTCTCGAGGCGCGCCAACACGGCCCAGGCGCGCAGACGAGGGCTCGGCGTGTCGCGCTCCAGCTTGGTGAACAGGTCGTTGGCGGCCTTCACGCCACAGCGAGTCTTGAGCGTGGGCAGCACCGGTCCGAGCGCGTCGAGCGAGGGACTCGCACTGAAGTCGGCGGCGATGAGGTTGGCGATGTTGCGCACCGCGCGCCTCTCGCTGGCGAGTTCGAGGGCGTCGATCAGGAACGGTCCGGCGTCGCCTTCGCGGTAGACCTTGGCCGCGGCGACGTAGGCGTCGAGGAGCGCGTCGACTTCGCCGGTCAGCAGCGATCGACGCTGCTGTGGGGTGAGTGCGTCGCGCTCGCGGCGCAGCTCGACAAGGCGCTGCGCCGCCGGTTGCGACGGTTCTTGGGCCGTAGCGGGGTGCGCGGTGGCCACGGCCAGGCTCGCCGCGACCAACAGGCAGGCCGGCGCTCTTGGCGCGAGAGGAGGCCAAATCATGGTTGGATCCTGCCAACGACGGGGTGCTCGCGCAAGGCGGGTTTACGCCTCAGCGAGTCTGATTGCCGGCCGGCGTCTGTGCCGGCCCACCCTCATGGTGTAGCGTCATGTCGAGTTCGTGGGCAGACCTGCCCACAGCTCCTTCGTCTTCTCTTTTTCTCGAGACCCGGAACCCATGTACAGCAAGGTCTGCCTCGTTTCGCTCGGGCTCGCGGCCACCGCCGCCGCCCAGTCCGCCGTCACCATCACCGACGGCAACGCCACCTTCTCCTACACCAGCTACGCCACCGCGACCAACAGCACCGCGGGCTTCGCCAACTTCGCTGCCAACACCACCGACCACTGCTACCAGAGCTGGTGGTACTACGCGGTGAGCGGCGACGCCAACGGCTCGGCGCTCAACAACTCGGGTAGTCAGCTCGTCGTGACGCCCGCCGCCAACGGCCGCTCGGTCGACCTCGACTGGGCCAACGTGGACGGCCGCAGCTTCGCCGCCAACCTGAAGAACACGGTCTACTCGACCGGTCCGACGACCGGCGTCAGCACGCAGGCGCTGAAGATCACCAACAACACCGGCGCGGCGCTGAGCATCACCATCTACAACTACACCGACCTCGACATCGCTGGCTCGACCGGCGACCAGTCGATGCAGGAGCCGACCTGGCCGGCCGGCAACATGGTCGTGCAGGACACCACCACGTTCAACAACGTGTGGGTGCTCGGCGACGGCATCGGCGCTGCCGAGGCGGGCGGGTTCGCCACGATCCGCGGCTTGGTCCTGGGCGCCCAGCCCTACGTGCCGAGCGGCAACGTGGCCTTCGGCCCGGGCGACTTCACCGGCGTCCTGAGCTGGACCGCCACCATCCCCGCCGGCGGCGACGCGACCTTCCGCTCGATGCTGGCGATCGACCAGATCCCGGCGTCGCAGCGTCAGGCCGACGCAGCGACCTACTGCACGGCGAAGCCGGGCACCAACGGTCTGCCGGCGTGGACGCTGAACCGTCCGTACCTCGGCTCGAACGCGACGCTGGAGATCACCAACGGGCTCAACGGCTCGGCGCCGATCGTGTTCTTGGGCGTGGCCCCGACGAACATTCCGTTCCCGCCCTTCGGCACCGTCTGCACCCTGCCGGTGACCACCCTCGGCATGCCGGCGTTCGCGTCCGGGATCTCGGCGTTGCCGATCCCGGTGCCGAACTCGTCGGCGCTCGGTGGCGCCACGATCGACCTGCAGGGCCTGTTCGTCGATCCAGGTGCCGCGGGCAACCTGGCGCACACCGACGGCATGGCCTGGACCTTCGGTAGCTTCTGATCCCGGCCGGGAGAGGTCGCCCGGACCCTCGAGTCCGGGTGGGCCACCCCCGACCGCGTGACACTCGTGTCACAGTCGCGGCGTCCGTCTCCCCGTGAGGCGGACGCCGCGCTGCTTCTCGGCGGCAGCCGGCGGCTTGCCGCGGGCGCCACGCCGGCGAAGATCGCGGCCAGCGTATGACGACGATCCGCTTCGGCAGCCTCAACCTGCAGAACCTGCAGCTCCCGCGCGAGGCGATGCGCCCGCGGATGCGCCCCTACACGGTCGAGGAATACGAGCGCAAGCTCGCCTGGCTGGCCGACGTGGTCCGCCGGCTCGACGCCGACGTCCTGGCTTTGCAAGAGCTGTGGGCACCGCGCGCGCTGTACCAGCTCTTCGAGCGGGCCGAGCTGCTCGATCGCTACACCCTGGTGATGAACGGTCCGGCTTCGGCGGCCGGCAGCGAGCTGTCCGTGGCGTTGGCGGTGCGCAAGGGGTGCACGGTGGGCGCGCACGCCTGGATCGTCGACTTCCCGCCCGAACTCGTGCTGTGCAAGCGCGCGCAGCCGTCGCCCGAGTACGCGATGACGGTCGCCGTGGCGCGCTTCTCGCGTCCGTTGCTGCGCTGCGAGGTGCGGCCGCCGCGCGGCGATCCGATCCTGTGCTTCGTCGTCCACCTCAAGTCGCGGCTGCCGATGGAGCTCGACCCCATCGAGGCACAGGACGCGGCGATCGTCCGGCACGCGCGCGCGCTGGGCAACACGCTGTCGACACTTCGCCGCACCGCCGAGGCCGGCGCCCTGCGCTTGTTGCTCGAGCAGGCGACCCTCGTGGCGGCGCGTCCGCTCGTGGTGATGGGCGACGTCAACGACTCGCTCGGCAGCGCGGTGCACGCGCTCCTCACCGGCGATCCGCCGTGGTTGCCCGACACCAAGGTGGCGGCGAGCACGCGCCCGGACGCTGCCCTCTACCCGGTGAGCGCCTTCGTCGATCCGCGTGGTCCGGCCGGGCTGCGACCCACCTACGTGCACGACGGCCGCTACGACGTCCTCGACCACATCTTCGTGTCGACCCACTTCCACCCGCACGCGCGGGCGCGGCAGTGGGGGTTCCAGGGGCTGCGGGTCGTCAACGACCACCTCGACGACCCTGGCAGCGACGCCGCGCGTTGCGGCTCCGACCACGGCGCCCTGGCGGCGACGTTCGCGTGGCATCCGGCGTGACGTCCGAGCTGGCAAGGGTGAGCCAGCCGACGTGGCATGCTCGGGCTACGCGAGCGTCTGATCCGACCCGTCGTCCGCGTGCGGGCCCACCGCCACCCGGCTGCCGGCGCGCGTGTGGTCGGGGATGGGGATCGGCCTTCCCCCAGCGAGGACTCGACGGTCGTAGGCTGCGAGGGCCGTTCGCAGCCGGCCGCGGGTTCGGCCTCAGGAGAACGCCAACCTGGGACGTGCCCTAGGTCCCTTGCCAGCGCCTGCGCCGGCGTCGGACCCTGGCACTGGGCGCGGGTCCACGCTTCGGCTCGTAGCCTTGCTATGCTCCGCCAACCTCTGCCAGCCCTGTTCTCCTACCCATCCCTTCATGCACTTCTCTCTCTCTCGCGCCAGCCTCGCGCTGGCTGGACTGCTCGCGTTCCCTCTGACGGCGCAGGAAACCGTCGCTCCGCCTCCGGTCGAGACGATCGGCTCCGAGCCCGTCGACGGCCTGCTGCCCGGAACCAAGCGCTACAACGTCAGGTTCGACGACCGTTCTTTCACCCTCGCCGAGTTCCGTGACGCTGTCTACGGCGGCAAGTCGGCGGACGACGTCGAGCGCATCGTCGCCAAGCTGCAGGCGCAGGCCTACGCGCAGCGCGACGGCTTCCGCCGCCAGATCGAGGAGATGGGCGGCCGCGTGGAGACCACGTTCTGGCTCATCGACGCGTGCACGATCGACATCAAGCCGGGCGACGTCGGCCGCGTGCTCGCGATGCCAGGCGTCGTCGGCGTCGACCCCGACCTCGTGGTGCACCACGCGATCCGCACCGCGACCAACGCCAGCAACCACAACTCCGACGCCGTGCAGGCGGCGGGCAACCGCGGGACCGGCTTCGCGGTGGCGATCATCGACACCGGCCAGGACAGCAACATGGGCGGCAGTGGGCGCCCGCACCGCATCTACTACCGCGGCGGCAACGTGGCCAACACCACGGGCGGCGGCCTCGGTGGCAGCCTGCTTCTCGCCAACGTGGCGATCCCGGGAACCCTCGGCGCCGACGACTTGCATGGGCACGGCACCGGCGTGATGGGCATCGCCGCCGGCTCGATCTGGGGCAACGCCAGCGCCGACGACGGCCACGCCAACGATGCCTTCAAGGTGGGCTACTCGATCTGCCAGCTCTCGGGCAGCTGCAGCACGTCCTTGTCGATCGAAGCGGCCGCCTGGCAGCAGGCCGCGGCCGACAAGGTGCGCTACAACATCGTCTCGGCCAACATGTCGTACGGCTCGAGCCCGACCATGACCGACGTCAGCCAGCAGGCGATCGACGGCGCGGCGCTCAACGCCAACATCCTCGCCTGCTGCGCGGCCGGCAACTCCGGTACCGGTGGCACCGCTGGCAGCGCTGCGGTGGCCAACGGTCTCGCCGCGGCCGCGGCCACGGGCAACAGCAAGTCGATCGCCTCGTTCTCGACGCGCGGTCCGATGGGCTCGCGCACGTATCCCGACATCGCCGGCAACGGCGTCAGCACGGTCATGCCGGCGCGCAATGCCGAGGCCTCCAACTTCATCGCCAGCGGCACCTCGATGGGGTCGCCGGAGGTGTGCGGCGTCGGCGCCCTGGTGAAGTACGCGCGGCCGACGGCCTCGGCTCGCGAGATCAAGGCGATCCTGCTGGCCAGCTCCGAGAACGTGGCCGGCTACACCGAGAACGCCGGCGGCCAGGGCTACCTGCGTGCCGACCGCGCCACCGCGTGTGCGGCGTCGCCCGACTCGGCCCTCACCGATTCGATCGCGTCGACGACCACGCCGAAGGACCACGTCCTGCGCGTGACCGCGGGGCAGACCGTCAAGGTCGCCCTGACCTGGTATCGCCACAACCTGGGCTCGGCGACCTACTCCAACCTCGGCCTGACCGTGCTGAACGGCGCGACGACGGTCGCCACCAAGAACTCGACCGCCAACCTGTACGAGGTGGTGAGCTTCACGGCGCCGATCACCGGCAACCTCACGGTGCGCGTCAACGCCACGTCGCTGGCGATCAACCCGCAGCCCTACTCGGTCGCCGCGGCCGCCACCTCGGGCACCCAGCCCGCGTTCCAGAACGGCCTGACCGGCTCGGTGTCGATCGACGGCGCCGGCTGCCCCGGCACCGGTGGCATCCCCTCGGCCCACCCGTCGGGCAACCCGCGGATCAACTCGTCGTTCACCGTCAACCTGACCTACGCGCGTCCGTCGACGTCGGCGTTCATGTTCCTCGGCGTGTCGAACTCGTCGTGGCTGGGCATCGGCCTGCCGTTCAACCTGACCGGCCTCGGCGCACCGAACTGCTTCCTGCGCGTGTCGGGTGAGGTGGTGGCCAGCGTGCCCGTGGGCGCCACCGGCACCGGTGGCTTCACCCTGGCGCTGCCGAACGCCACCAACCTGATCGGCGCGGCGGTGTTCTCCCAGTTCCTGGTGCTGGACCCCCCGATCAACACGCTGGATCTGGTGGCCTCGAACTCGCTGCGCATCGTCATCGGCGACCGCTGATCCGAGTTGCGTCCGCCGGCCGCCTGGCGCGGCCGGTGCGAGGTCGACGACCGCGCGCCGTGGCTCTGCTGCGGCGCGCGGTCGCGTACGGGCCTCGCACGGCTGATGGCGTCACGAAGAGTCGGCGCGACGGCCGGGATTCTTCACCCCGCGCCGACCACGCGCCCGAGACCTCCGATGGGCGTACCACCGAGGTCGTAGCCCATCGCCCAGCCTTGCCGCGGGTGGAGCCAAGGTCCGGCGCGGGACGCGGGATCCCGTTGAAATTCAACTATGTGGTTATACATTCAGGCCGCAATGAAGCTGGACGCCTCACGACTCTCGCGACTTGCCGGCCGTCTGCTGCCGCTGTGGTCGTTGTTGCCGGCGGTTGCCGCCCAGGACGCCGAGCGAGCCACCCACACCGACGCGGCCTCGAGTCCGCAGATCACGCTCGACGACCGGCACGAGGGCTTCGTGCTGCGCCAGTACGAGCTGGGCTGCCTGTCGCAGCTCACCTACTTGCTCGGCAGCGATGGGGAGGCCGCGGTGGTGGATCCGCAACGCGACGTCGAGCACTACCTGCGCGACGCGCAGGCGCTCGGCCTGAAGATCCGCTACGTCGTTCTCACGCACACCAACGCCGACTTCGTCGCCGGTCACACGGAGCTTGCCGCGCGTGCCGGAGCCGAAATCTTGATCAGTGCGGACAGCGGCTCCGAGTTCGCCCACCGCGGCCTGCACGACGGCGACCACGTCGGACTCGGTGCGGTCACGCTCGAGTTCTGGGCCACCCCCGGCCACACCCTCGACTCGATGACGATGCTGGTGCACGTTCCGGGCGCGCCGGTCGACCCGGCCTACATCGTCACCGGCGACACGCTGTTCATCGGCGGCATCGGTCGTCCCGACCTGGTCGGCGGCGACGTGACGCCCGTGGTGCTGGCCAACAAGGCGTTCGACTCGATGCAGCGCCTGAAGGGTCTGCCCGACGCCACCAAGGTGCTGCCAGGGCACGGCGCCGGCTCGCTGTGTGGTGCGCACCTCAGCCCGGAGACCGTGTCGACGCTGGGCGCCGAGAAGGCCACCAACCCGTACCTCGAGCCGCTCGGGCGTGCGGCCTTCGTGGCACGCGTCGTCACCGGGCTGCCGGTGGCGCCGCAGTACTTCAAGCACAACGTCGCGTTGAACCGCAAGGGGCCGCCGTTGGTGGGGCGTGACGGGCCGATGCCGGCGGCGTTGGCCGTGGCCGTGGTCGCCGACGCGGCGGCCAAAGGGACGTGGTTGGTCGACGTGCGCGACCAGGAGGCCTACGCCCAGGGGCACATCAGCGGGGCGGTGAACGTGGCGCTGCGCGGCCGGCTCGACACCTGGACCGGCATCGTCGTCCCGTTCGATGCACCGGTGGTGCTGGTGGGAGAGGAGGACGAGGTGCGCGAGGCGAGCTTCCGCCTGCGCCGCGTCGGCTACGACAACCTACAGGGCTACCTCGCGGGAGGAATGGCAGCCTGGCGCGCGGCCGGGCAGCCGGTGCGCGCGAGCAAGCTACTCGCACCGCGAGCCCTGCACGCTGCCATGCAGCGCGGCGACGAGCCCCTGATCGTCGACGTCCGGACCCCGGGCGAGTACGAGGAGCTGCGGCTCGGCGACTACGCCAACATCCCGGTCAGCGACTGGCAGCGCTTCGCCACGTTGCTCGACAAGCGACAGCCGTTGGTGATGGTGTGCAACTCCGCCTACCGCAGCAGCATGGCGGTCGGCCTCGCCGAGCGGCAGGGCTTCGTCGATGTCGGCAGCCTCGATGGTGGTCTCGACGCTTGGTTGACGGCCGGTCTGCCCGCGAGCGGGTCGTCCGCGGTCGGCGGCCAGCCGATGGCGTCCGGCACGGCGATGGCACCCGGCACGGCGATGGCACTGCCCGAGCCGATCGAGCCCACGGCGCTGGCCAGCGTGCTGGCCGACCAGCCGCAGAGCTACCTGGTGCTCGACGTGCGTCCGGCCTGGGCCTACGCGGACTACCACGTGCCCGGCGCCGTGTCGGTCACGCCCGAGGCGGCGCTGGCCCAGGCGGCGGCTGCCGACGTGCGCACACGCGTGGTGTTCGTCGACCGCGACGGGACGGTGGCCTGGGCCGTGGCCGGCGTCTTCTCGAGCCAGCAACCCGCTCGCGCGGTGCGCGTGCTCGCGGGAGGCACGGCGCGCTTCTGGCGCGAGGTGGAGTTGGGTCGTGGCGGCTCGGCGGGCACGCCCCTCGGCCAGGCCGTGCCGGCCGCCCCCGCGCCGACGCAGCGAGCGCCGTCGCCGCCGATCAAGCCGGCGACGGTCACCAAGAAGCGGAACGCCGGGTGCTGAACGGAGACCCTGTCCACGAGCGACACAGTTCATGAGTGACTCACACTTCGCCAGCGCCGCGCCGGGACGACCGTCGCCGTTCTGGAATCCCTATCTCGCGGGCGTCGGGCTCGGCCTGACCTTGCTCCTCGCCTACGTCGTCCTCGGCACGGGTCTGGGTGCCTCCGGGGCGATCACCCGCGTCGCCGCCAGTGGCGCGCACGCCGTGGCGCCGGCGGCCGTGGAAGGCAATGCCTACCTCGGCGGCTACTTCGCCGACGGCGCGCCGCTGCGCCACTACCTGGTGTTCATGGCGCTCGGAGTGATGTTCGGCGGCGGCTTGTCCGCCTTCGCTGCCCGCCGCACCAAGCTGGCCGTCGAGCGCGGCCCACGCGCGTCGATCGGGATGCGACTCGGGTTGGCGCTCGTCGGCGGCGCGCTGGTCGGCTTCGCCAGCCGCATGGGTGGGGGCTGCACCTCCGGCCAGGCGCTCAGCGGCGGCGCCATGCTGCTCGCGGGGAGCTGGGGCTTCATGCTGTCGATCTTCGTCGGGGCTTTCGGCGCGGCCTGGTTCGTGCGCAAGGAGTGGCAGGCATGAACCTCTACGCGCAAGGGCTCCTCGACAGCCCGCAGGCGCTGCTCCTGTCGGCGCTGATCGGCATCGCCTTCGGCTTCTGGCTGGAGCGCGCCGGCTTCGGCAGCAGCCGCAAGTTGACCTCGATCTTCTACCTGCGCGACTTCGCCGTCCTGCAGGTGATGTTCACCGCCATCGTCGCGGCTTCGCTCGGCCTGGCGTTGCTCGGCACGCTCGGCCTCGTCGACACGACCTCCATGTACCGCATGGAGACCGTGCTGCTGCCGCAGGTCGTGGGCGGCCTGGTCTTCGGCGTCGGTTTCGTGATGGGTGGGTGGTGTCCCGGCACGGCGCTGGTCGGTCTCGCCGCCGGCAAGGTCGACGCCCTGGTCTTTCTGTTCGGCGCGATGCTCGGCAGCCTGGGCTTCGCCGCCTTCTTCCCAGCGCTGTCCGGCTTCCAGAGTACGGGTGCCTGTGGCGTGTTGACCCTGCCCGAGGTGCTCGGTTTGTCGCGTGGTACGGTGACGTTGCTGGTGGTCCTGTTGGCGATCGGTGCGTTCGCCGGCTCCGCCAAGCTCGTGCGCGGGCGCCCCGCTGCGGGGTCGTGACGTGGAGTCGAGTGCAGACATGACAGACATCCGCATGCATCGAGTTGGCGCCGTCCTGGCCGTGGGCCTGGCGGTGCTGGTGGCTCTCGCAGACCGCGAGGCGACGCCGACGTCGTCGGCCGGGCTGGACGCGGGCGCGTTTGCAGACGTCGCCTGGGCCGAGGCCGTCGAGACGGGCGCCGACCACATCGGGACCCGCGCGCTCGGCGATCTCCTGCTCGCCACCGAGAAGGGCGGGCCGATGCCGCTGTTCATCGACGTGCGGCCGCCGGCGGAGTTCGAGGCGCTGCACCTGGTCGGTGCTGCGAACCTGAGCCTGCCCGAGTTGCTCGGCGACGCCGGCGCCGCTCTGCTCGCCGACGCCGCCGGGCGCACCAAGGTGCTGTACTCGAACGGGCCGGCGCATCCGGCGCAGGCGTGGACCGCCTTGCGGGCGCGTGGAGTCGAAGACGTCTGGGTCCTCGATGGCGGCCTCGACCAGTTCGTCGCCGACGAGCTGCTGCCGCCGAGCCTGCGCCCCGTGCCGAGCCAGGCCTCGGTCGCCGCGCACACTGCGCGCGCGGCGACCCTGCGGCGTCTGGCGCTGGGTGCACCTGCCGTGGTGCCGGGGTGCTACGCGACCGACCCGCCGGTGCTCACCCGGCCCACCCTGGTCTCGACGGCGTGGCTGGCGAACAACCTGGGGCGCGTGGTGGTGGTCGATACCCGCGGCAAGGCCGAGGACTACCTCGAAGGACACATCGAGGGCGCGCGCCACGCGCCGATCGAGATGGTGCGCGAGACGCGCGATGGGGTCGGCGACGAACTGCTGCGGGTCCCGGCGCTGGCGACGACCGTGGGCGCGCTGGGCATCGACGCCGATACCGCTGTGGTCGCCTACAGCCAGCGCATGCACGACGCTGCGCACTTCGCGCTGGCCCTGCTTCGCCTCGGGCACCGCCGGGTCGCCATCCTCGAGGGAGGGCTGCCGGCCTGGGTGGCGGAGAAGCGCCCGCTCAGCACCGAAGTCGTTCGCCCCGACGCCAAGACCTACGTTCCGTGGCAGCGCGTCGACGACTTCACGGCGACACTCGACGACGTGAAGCAGGCGAGTGCGACGGGCAGCGCCAGTGTGCTCGACACGCGTCCAGCCGACCAGTTCGCCGGCAAGGAGGCCACGGAAGCGCGTGGCGGTCACATCCCGGGTGCGCTCAACCGGCCACTCGCCGCCGACACCGTCACGGACGAGCGCGGCGTGTTCCTGCGCCCGCTCGCCGACCTGCGCCGCGAGTACGGAGCCATGGGGTTGCGTGCCGACCAGCCGGTGATCGTGGCGTGCCGCACGGGACATCAGGCAGCGCAGACCTGGTTCGTCCTGCGCTACTTGCTGGGCCATCGTGACGTTCGCTGGTACGACGGCTCGTGGAAGGAGTGGGCTGCGCACGCCGAGCTGCCGCTGGAGAAGAGCGTGGAGGGCCACTGAACGACCGCATCATGCGCAAGCGCAAGCCACAACCCTTGTCGAGCTCCATGCTCGAAGCCGTCGCGGTTCAGTTCCGCGCCCTGTCCGAGCCTGCGCGCTTGCGGCTCATGGAGGCGCTGTTCGACGGCGAGCACTCGGTGCAGGAGCTCGCCGAGGCCACCGGTTTGTCGCCGGCCAACACCAGCAAACACCTGGGAACCTTGGCGGCGGCTGGGCTTCTGGTGCGGCGCAAGGATGGCGTGCGCGTGTTGTACGCCGTGGTCGACGACACGCCTCGGCAGCTGTGCGACCTGATGTGTGCGCGGGTGCGGCAGAACGCGCAGGACGCTCTGCACCGCGTCTCCTCGCGCCCAGAGGCCTGAACCCGACACCGACGCGCGCGGCCACATCCACGTGGCAGCGAGCCGGAGTTGTGCCGGCGCGCTCACGGGACTCGTGGCTCGGGCTCGCGTGTCCACCGCGGGTCCCTATGATCCGCGCCCCCATGCGGTCGGCGCGCGAAGGCTCTGGCGACGAGATCCTCCAAGGTGGTGGTGCGGGCGGCGCGAACCGAGCGAGTCCGGATCGCGAGTTCTTGCGCGGCCCGCTCAAGCGGCGCAGCGAGCTGTGGCGTGCCGTGCGGATCATGGGCGAGTTCATGCACGGCTTCAGGCGACTGCACTTCGTCGGCCCTTGCGTCACGGTGTTCGGCTCGGCGCGCTTTGCCGAAGACCACCCCTACTACCAGCTGGGGCGCGCGGTCGGCGCCGAGTTGGCGCGCGCCGGCTTCACGGTGATGACTGGCGGCGGGCCGGGGGTCATGGAGGCTGCCAACCGCGGCGCACGCGAGGCCGGCGGCCGCTCCATCGGCTGCAACATCGTGCTCCCGGCCGAGCAGCACGAGAACCGCTACCTCGACGACTGCATCACCTTCCGCTACTTCTTCGTCCGCAAGGTAATGCTGGTGAAGTACAGCTACGCCTTCGTGGTGCTGCCCGGCGGCTTCGGCACGCTCGATGAGATGTTCGAGTGCGCGACCCTCATCCAGACCGGCAAGATCCAGCGCTTTCCGTTGGTGCTGATGGGGGCCGAGTTCTGGCAGCCGATGCTCGACTTCCTGCGGCAGACGTTGGTTGTGCGTGGCACGATCTCGGCCGGCGATCCCGACGGGCTGCAGGTGATCGACTCGCCCAGCGAGGCCGTGGCGCGTATCCGCGACGTCGCCATGAACCAGTTCGGCCTCACGTACGGTCCACGCATCAAGCGGCGTTGGTTCGACCGGATCTGACCCCCGGCGGCGAGGTCTCCGGACGCAGAATGCTGTGAGCACGCTCCTGCATCGCCTACGCTGTCGGTAATGCCATACGCCACCTACAAGCTGCTCCACCTGATCGGGATCATCGTGCTGCTGCTCGGACTCGGCGCCGCGCTGACGACGTCGAAGGGCGGCGCCGGCCGCAGTCTCGGCATGCTCCTGCACGGGCTCGGCCTGCTGGTCGTGATCGTCGCTGGCTTCGGCATGCAGGCGAAGGGCAACGTCGGCTTCCCCTTCTGGCTGTGGGCCAAGGTGGGGATCTGGGTGCTGCTCGCACTCCTGCCCGTATTGGTGCGGCGGGCGGCGCTCGGCGCGTCGGCGGCGTTGTTCCTGGCGGCGCTGCTGGCGAGCGGGGCGGCCTATCTCGTGCTGATGCGGCCGTTCTAGCCCGAGGGGCTCGCGGTCGCAGGCGATCGCCGGCGACGCCGAGCAAGGAAGCTCGTGAAGCCGGCTTCCTCAGGAGCGCGGCTCCGCGGCCCGAGGCTCACTGCCCGCGCGGCAGGATCGGCTGCGGCTTGTCGCGGTAGAAGCTGCGGATCTGGTCCCAGGCTTCGTGCGCCGACTCCGCGTACCAGATGAGATCGAGGTCCTGCGGCGAGATCGTGCCCTCCTCGACGAACACGTCCCAGTGCACGAGGCGGTCCCAGTAGGCCTTGCCGAACAGGATCACCGGAATGCGATCCATCCGCTGGGTCTGGATCAACGTGAGCGTCTCGAACAGCTCGTCCATGGTGCCGAAGCCGCCCGGGAACGCGACCATCGCCTTGGCCCGCATGAGGAAGTGCATCTTGCGGATGGCGAAGTACTTGAACTCGAAGCAGAGCTCCGGGCTGATGAACGAGTTCGGTTCCTGTTCGAAGGGGAGGGTGATGTTGAGACCGATGCTCTTGGCCTCGACATCGAAGGCGCCGCGGTTGGCGGCCTCCATGATCCCTGGTCCGCCGCCGGTCACGATCACGTAGTCCTGCTGGCCGCCTTCGGTGCTGACCAGCTGGGCGAACTGTCGTGCCTCGTCGTAGTAGTGGCTCTTGGCCAGCACGCGTTCGGCGATCGCCAGCCCGCGTTGCAGCTTCGGGTCGTCCGGGCTTTCCGCCAGCGCTGTGCGGGCCGCGCGCACGCGCGCGTCGGCCTCGCTGCGCTCGAGGATACGGGTCCCACCGAAGACCACGATCGTCGAGTGGATGCGCTCTTCGTCGAGGGTCAGCTCCGGCTTCAAGAGCTCGAGCTGCAGGCGAACCGGGCGCAGTTCCACCCGGCGCATGAAGTCCGGATCGATGTGTGCCTGCCGGTAGGAACGCGACTCCCGGATGGCTCGGATCCGCGCCGCGCGGGCGGCGTCGGACGTGGGGTTGGGGGAACGACTCATGCGACAGGACAGCGCCAACGGGTTCTCACCGGTGATCTGGGTGTCGGGACCCGTACTATCGGCCGCACTCGGGCTCGGTGTTGAACCCGACCCTGCCGTGCCGGGTTGTGGGCAGGCGCCCGCCGATGCCTGCGGGACGCTGCCAGCCCGGAGTTGCGGGTCGCGAGTTGCCACCGGCGAGGCGATGACGCAGCATCCGGGCATGGCGCGCCTCCACCGCCGGTCCTCCCTGCTCGGGCGTCGGGATCCGTGAACGACGAGCACCCGTCCGTCACCTACTGCGGCAACGTGCACGCCGCGACCGACCTCGAGACGTGGCTGGCGACGCTGGAGGCGTACTCGTCGCCGGTGGCGCGCGGGCTCTCGCGGTCGTGGCCAGCGCACCGCGAGGTCTTCGGGCTGGGGGTCTGGTGGCCGGCGCCGCTCGCTCGCGTGCTCGCCACCGACGCGGTGGCCCAGGCCAGGGCGCGCGAGGCCCTGGCCGGCTCGGGCCTCGCAGTCGTGACGGCCAACGCCTTCCCGTTCGGCGACTTCCATCAGTCGGTGGTGAAGGCGTCGGTGTATCGACCCGACTGGAGCCAAGGTGCACGCGTCGACTACACCTTGGACGTGGCGAGGGCTCTGTGCGCTCTGTGCCCGCCGGGTTCCACGTTGCCGATCTCGACGTTGCCGTTGGGATTCGGCGGTGGCGACGTGGCCGTCATGCGCGCGAACCTGGCGGACACCGCGCGCGCCCTGGCCGAGATGGCCGACGCCTCCGGCGTACGGTGCTTGCTCGCGCTCGAGCCCGAGCCGTTCTGCCTGGTGGAGTCCGTCGCCGAAGCGATCGCTTGTGTCGAGGCGACCTGTCTGGGGGCGTCCGACGAAGAGGTGCTACGGCGGCACCTCGGGGTCTGCGTCGACCTCTGCCACCTGGCCGTGGTCGGGGAAGACCCGGTGGCCGCGTGGCTGCGTCTCCAGCGTGCCGGCGTGCGCGCGCCGAAGGTGCAGGTCTCGTCCTGCCTCGAAGTCCGCGACGCCGGGAGTCTGTCGCGCCTGCTGGCCTACGACGAACCTCGCTATCTGCACCAGACCGTGGGTGAAACCGCCCACGGGGCGCGGGTGCGCGCGCTCGATCTGGGGGAGGTCGCCACCCGACGCGCGGAGTTCGCGACCTGCCGGCGCGTCCGCACGCACTTCCACGTGCCCTTGTTCTGGGACGAGGCCGGCGGCTTCGGGTCGACGCGCGACGAGATGGCGACCTTCTTGCGCCAGCTCGGCGCGCCGTGGCCGCTGCTCGAGGCCGAGACCTACACCTGGTCGGTCCTGCCGGGCTTCGCCGGCGATGCCGGTGCGCTCGTCGAGGGGCTGGCGCGCGAACTCACTTTTCTCACCGACTGTCTCACGCTGCCGCCCGGGAAGCCGTAGACAGGCGTTTCTCTGCCGCTGCCATGATCGCTGTTCGCAACCTGGTGAAGACCTACCGCCGTGGTCAGGAGGCCGTCGTCGCCTGCCGGGTGGACCAACTCGACATCCACGACCGCGAGCACGTCGCGCTGGTCGGCCGCTCCGGATCCGGGAAGTCGACCTTGCTCAACGTCCTGGCCGGGATCCTGCTGCCCGACTCCGGCGAGGTCCAGGTCGACGGTGTGTCCGTGTGCTCACTGTCCGAGGGCCAGCGCGACCGCTTTCGTGGCGAGCACATCGGCCTGGTGTTCCAGACCTTCAACCTTCTCCAGCCGTTCACCGCGCTGGAGAACGTGCTCCTCGGCGCGCTGTTCGCCCGCGGCAACAGCACCGCGACGCGGGCGTACGCCGTGGAGCTCCTGCAGAGGGTCGGGCTGGGCGATCGCCTGCATCACAAGCCCGCCGAGCTGTCGGTGGGGCAGGCGCAGCGAGTCGCGATCTGCAGGGCTCTGGTCAACGAGCCGCGGCTCATCTTGGCCGACGAACCGCTCGGCAATCAGGACCGGGCCACGGGCACCGAGGTGCTGCAGCTTCTGCTCGACCTGGCGCGTGAGCGCGGCAGCACGGTGGTGATGGTGACGCACGATCCCGACAGCGCGCGCATGATGCAGCGCACCGTCGACCTCTCCGACCTGAGGGCCGCCTGATGCGCCTGTTCGCGATCAGCGTGCGCAACCTGCGCACGCGCGTGGTGTCGACCGTGCTGACCGCGTTGTCGATTCTGCTGGGCACGGCGCTGCTGGCGGCGCTGTGGCTGCTCATCGATCAGACAAACGAGCGCTACAATGCCAGCACCGCGGGCTACAAGGCGATCGTCGGGCCCAAGGAGGGGGCGCCGCTCGCTCTGGTGCTGAACACCGTCTACAACCTCGGCTTCACGCCGGGTGTCGTACCGTTCTCCGTCTACCGCGAGTTGCATGCGCGCGGCGAGACGCGCTACGTCATCCCGCAGGCGAGGGGCGACACCTACCTCGGTTTTCCGGTGATCGGGACCACCGACGAGATGTTCACCAAGTTCCGGCGCGGTGAACACGGGCCGCTCGAGTTCGCCGCCGGCAAGGCGTTCGAGTTCACGCACGAGCAGTTCGACCACCTCGCCGAAGATCTCGCGGCGGGTCGGATCGAGATCGGTCATCACCATCACGAGGGTGACGCCGACCACGATCACGAACCCACGCAGGACCACGAGCACGACCACGCGGCAGAAATGGCGGCGCAGCGCCAGGCCGTCATCGGCGCCGAGGTGGCGCGCCGGGGCGGGATGAAGGTCGGCGACTGGATCACGCCGGTGCACGGCGCCGAGGACGACCCCGATCCGCACGTGCACGAGGAGAGCAAGTGCGAGGTGGTGGGCGTGCTGGCACCCACGCGCACTCCGCTGGACAGCTCGATCTTCATCCCCCTGTCGGTGTTCCTGACGATGGACAAGCACGAGGGCGCCGTACGTGCGACGGGTGGCGACAAGCAGGTGGCGCTGACCGCGCTCATCGTCGACTTCAAGACGCACATGGGCGCCAACTGGCTGCGCCACGAGTTCCAGACGCGTGCGGACGCCCAGGCCGCATGGACGACGTTCGAGGTCACCGAGCTGATGCGCATGGTGGGCAATGCCACCGACGTCCTGCGCGTCGTCGCCTGGCTGGTTCTGGTGGTCGCGGCGGTGTCGATCGCCGTGGCCCTCTACAACACCATGAACGAGCGCCGGCGCGAGATCGCGATCATGCGGGCCCTGGGGGCCCGTCGCTGGCAGATCATGTCGATCATCCTGGTGGAGGCCGTCCTCATCGCCGGCATCGGCGCGGCGCTGGGGGTCGTCGCGTGCCACGGCGCGACCTGGCTGTGGGGCGACGTCGTGGAGGCCCGCACGGGCGTATTCGTCAGCTGGGCCGCCTTCTCGCGCGAGGAGCTGTACCTTATCCTCGGCGTCGCTGGACTGGGTGGTCTCGCCGGAGTGCTTCCCGCCGTCAAAGGCTCGCGCACCCAGGTGGCCGACAACCTGGTCCCTACGTCCTGAGGCTTCGCCAACTCTTCTCGAGGTCCGCGCATGCGCATCGTCTGTTCGCTCGTGCTTCTGTTCTTCGCTTGCGCGCTCGCTGGCCAGGCGCCGATCCAGGGCGGGCCGGTCGGTCCTGTCGTCAAGCCACCGCCGAGCCAGGCGCCCAGCCAGCAGAAGCCCCCCGCCGGCAAGCCGGGAGTGGAGGCCAAGCCGGATGTCGGCAAGGCCGATGCGGTCAAGCCGAAGGACGTCGCGGCGCCGGCCAAGCCGGCGGAGAAGCCCGCCCGAGAACAAGAAGAAGACGAGGGCGACGACGAGCCGGCGACGACCCCGACGCAGCTGCCGGCTTCGGCCGACCCCTCGGACGTCGCCGCCATGCAGAGCGCTCAGGCGATGATCAAGGCCGAGGCGCGTTTGCGCCGTCTGCTGAAGAAGGGCGCGATCAAGGGCATCGACAAGATCCTCACCTTCGAGGAGATCTCGGGCTGGCCCTACCAGGACGGACTCAAGGGCATGCCGGAGTCGGTGAAGAAGATGGACGGCAAGACCGTGCTCATGACCGGGTTCATGCTGCCCATCGACGAGGTCGAGAAGATCAAGGAGTTCCTGCTCGTGCAGTCGCTGTGGTCGTGCTGCTACGGTCAGCCGCCGGACATCAACGGCATCGTTCGGGTGGTCATGAAGGGCGACAAGCGCATCGACTACAAGTACGACCCGATCAAGGTCACCGGCCAGTTCAAGGTCGTGGCGTCGTATGAAGACGGCTACTGCATCGACATCTACCAGCTGCAGGCCGACGAGGTCGAAGTCATCAAGTAGGTGTGCCTCGCGGCGAGCGCCCGCGGCGCGGCGGCGACGGGCGTGAGTCGGGCTGTGAGCCGGTGCCCCCGGCCGGCCAACGTCCCGGATCGAGGCAGGGGTGGTCGCCATGCGACCGGAGGGTGGTGAGATTTGCAGCCCTCGTTCGCGAGTCGACTGAAGGTCGACAGGGGCTTCCGGTCGATACCACCGGAGTTCCATGGATGCATCTCCAAGGCTTCGTCTCCGCCAGCTGCCGCTGGGCTACCGCCTGCTCGCGTTGATGCTCGGTGCGGCCTTGATGGTGGCGGTGCTCGTCACCCTCGAGGTCAGCGATCGCAACGCGCGCGGCCGTCTCGCGACCATGCAGGCCGACGCCGAGCGCTGCGTGGCTCAGCTCGCGGTGCGGGCCGCGCCGCACCTCGCTGCCGACGACGATCTGCGCCTGGCGCTGGTCGCCACCGCGGCGCGCGACGTCTTGGGTGACGTGGCTCGCGTGCGGGTGGCGGACGCGCACGGTCGCCTGCGCTTCGACAGCGCTGCCATGGACGGGCTCGGCGAGTCCGAGGGGCAAAAGGCAGCTTCGTTGCGCGTGGAGACCTCGACGTTCGCGATGCCGTGCGTCGTCGAAGGGCGCACGGTCGGCGAAGTACGGCTCACGCTGGGGTCGCCGTCGAGCCTGGCGAGCTTCCCGTGGGGTGTATTCGGCCTCGTGTTCCTGACCAGTCTGAGCCTCGTATGCCTCGCCGTGGCCGTCTGTCACCACTGGCTGGCGCGCGTGGGCGAGATCGCCGAGACCGTGCGCCAGCTGGCACGCGGGGAAGTGCGTTCGGCCGGCAGGGTCGACGCGCCGGGCGTGATCGGCGAACTGCAGGCGGCGGTGGGGGACGTGTCGCAGGTGATGCAGGCGGGCATCGAGGGAGTGCGCGAGAGCGCCATTCAGCTCGGCCTGGCCCTCGTCGATCAGGTCGAGCGTCGCGACCAGACGCCGCCAGGGCACTGTGAGCGCACCGCGCGCTATGCCGGTCTGCTCGCAGACCGCTTGTCGATGTGTGATGACGATCGGCGCGACCTCGAGCTGGCGGCACGGCTGCACGACGTCGGCAAGGTTGCGATCCGCGCGGCGCTGCTGGAGAAGAAGGGGCCGCTCACCGAGGAAGAGAGGGCGACCCTGCGCCAGCACCCGGATCGCGGTGCGAGCTTCTTCGCCGGCGTGCCACAGCTGCAGCGAGTCGCGCAGACGATTCGTCACCACCACGAGAAATACGACGGCACTGGCTACCCCGACGGGTTGCGTGGTGAGCGCATTCCGCTCGAGGCGCGCATCCTGGCCATCGCCGATGCCTACGACGTGCTGACGAGCCGCGGCATGAACGGCGCGCCGCTCGGTTGGTCGCAGGCGCTCGAGCGCATGCGCTGCGACCGTGGCGAGCACTTCGATCCCTGGCTGTTCGATCTGTTCGCAGGCGCCATCCAGTCGGCGCCGGTCCCCGAGCAGCCCGTGCGCATGCTGGTGATCTCGCCGCAGGGTGTGGTCCCATACAAGGCTGCCGAGCCGACGCCGCTGGAACGCGAGCTCGACGCCTCGCTCGACGAGGAGGAGATCCTGGAGGCGATGTCGCACGAACTGGAGGTCATGCACGACGACCAGCGAGGCGAGGGGTGATGCGCGTGGCTCTGGTGGCGCTGGCGCTGGCACCAGCAGCTTGCGTCGTTGCTCCCTTGGATCCTGTCCCGGCCGCCGTGCAAGCGGCGGAGGACGGCGACCTACTGCGGGCCCTGGCCTACCTCGATCAGCTGCCGCCCATGCACCCGCGCCACGCAGAGGCCGCAGCGTTCGCGCGGGCGCTCGAGGCGCGCATCGCCGCCAGCCAGCGTTGGCTCGGAGAGAGTGCACGCTTGCATGTCCAAGGCGACACCACGGGCGCGGCCGTCGCGCTGCAGCACGCTCGCGAGGCATGGCCGCATGCGTTGTTCGCCCCCTGGCCGGTCACCGAAACCGTCGTCACGGCTTCGATGCCCCAGGCCGCGCCGCCTGCTCCTCTCGCCGAGTCGGCGCCTACGATCGAGGTGGCCCGCGCGGAGGGGGCGCTCGACTCGCCGGAGTTGCCGGGTGTGCTCGCCCAGCCGCCGGAATGGTCGGCCGCGACTCGTCTCCAGCTGGTCGCGGTTTCTCCCCCGATGGATCCGGCCCGCCAAGTCACGGCGGAAGCCGAGCTGGAGGGAGCGGCCGGCACGCCGATCACGGCGACCAAGCTCGCCTCCCTGCGGGCGGTCGTGCGCGGTCGGGACAAGTCCCTCGCGATCACCCGCCTAGCCGAAGCGCACGCGGAGTATCCGGCCAATCTCGAGGTGCGCACGATGCTGGCGAGCCTGCTGCGCCAACGAGCACTCGTCGCCTACGGCCGAGGCTGGTTGGAAGCAGCCGTCGAGGATTGGGAACAGATCGCGCAACTCGCGCCCGACGACATGGAGACCCTCGGGCATCTCGACGTCGCTCGCGAGGAACTCAGGCGGCGGCGCGGCTGGCCTGAGCGGAGAAAAAATGCCGGAGGGTAAACTTCGGGAAAAGGGGAAGAAGGAGAGTCAAGTTTTTACGTCCATGGCGGACAACCCCCGGCACATGTTCTCCGTGCCGCACCTCCCCACCGTCTGGCGACGAGCTACGGCTGAATCTGCCGGTGCTTGAGTTTCCCCAAGCTGTGGGAGGAGAGTACTACTCTCGCGCCCAAGGTCAAGTAGGCGATCCCCAAAATACTGAAGAGCGTGGTCACCCCGCCGCTCACGTGAGACGCAAGACGAGGCCGAACGGCGTGGCCCGCGCCTCCCACCCGTTGGGAACCACGGTGACGCCGGTCTCCTCCTCGATCACGACGGGTCCCGGGAGCACGCTCTTGCGGCCGAGCGCGGCGCGTTGGTAGACGGAGACGAGCCTACCCCCCACGGGAGCGCGGCGCCGGGTCGGTTCCAGCGCCCGACTCGACGACAGTTCGACGGCGGGAAGGGGACGCGGCGCCGCCTCGGCCCGCGCGACGACGGCCACCAGCTCCAGGGCCGCCTCGGGAGGGCGAAAGCCGAACAGGCGCTCGTGCTCGCGCCGGAAAGCGGACTGCAGGTCGCCTCTCGCGCGTACCGCCAGAGTCGCGCCTTGCCCACGCGCGCGCACGTGGGCGCTCAGCTCGACGACGCGGCCGCTGCCGTCGAGCTCGGCCAGCGCGCGTCGCGCTGCGTCTCTGCACAAGGCGATCGTTCGCTCTCGCGCGAGGCTCGCGAGCGACGCGTGGACGGGGACGTACGCCTCGGCCGAGGTCGAGGCCAATGCCAGACCCACGGCCGAGAACGCCCCGGGGTGTGCTGGCACGATGACCTGTGGCATGGCCAGCTTGGCCGCGAGGCGCGCGGCATGCAGGCCGCCGGCACCACCGTAGGCCAGCAAGGTGATCCGGGCCGGATCGATGGCGCGCGCCGCCGTGATCACGAGGAGGGCGCGCACCATGGCGTTGTCGGCCACCTCGAGGATGCCCTCGGCGGCGCGTCGGATCGTGCACCGCATCCGCTCGGCCAGAGGGCGCAGGGCAGCGATGCTGCGCGATGG
The DNA here is from genome assembly GCA_041398565.1 of Planctomycetota bacterium. Taxonomy (GTDB): domain Bacteria; phylum Planctomycetota; class UBA1135; order UBA1135; family UBA2386; genus DATGPD01. The sequence continues at coordinate 1,183,404 of JAWKUN010000003.1, forward strand.
ATCGATGCGGAAGCGCCCACCGAGCAGGGTCTCGGCGCCGATGTGCCCCAGTGCGACGTGGGCGTCGGTGACCGTCGCGCGTTCGCCGCGCCCGTAGCACGCCGGGCCGGGATCCGCCCCGGCGCTGTCGGGGCCGACCCGTAACGCGCCGCCGGCGTCGACCGATGCCAGGCTGCCGCCGCCGCAGCCGACCGTGTGCACGCCGACGGCCGGCAGAGGGAGTGGGAGTCCGCCGAGTGTGGCCTCGTGCCAGGTGCCACGGCCGCCATCGACGAAACACACATCGGTGGAAGTTCCACCCATATCGAAGGCCGCCAGCGGTCCGCAGCGAAGACGCCGCTGCAGGGCGCGGCACGCGCTCACGCCGCCGGCTGGACCCGACAGCGCCGCGCGCGCCGGAAAGCGCGCCGCCTCCTCGCTCGGCATGATGCCGCCGCTGCTTCGCATCAGCCGTACGCGGCCGGGGGCGAGCGCCTGGCGCAGTCGATCCACGTAGGCTCCCATCACCGGCGCCATCGCCGCGTTGAGGATGGCCGCGCTGTAACGCTCGTACTCGCCGGCGACCGCCAGCAGCTCGCCGCTGCACGTGATCGGCACGTCGAGCGGGCGCAACGCGTCGGCAACCGCGCGCTCGTCACCCGGTTCGGCGAAGGAGAACAACAGGCCGACGGCCACCGCTTCGACGCGTGCCGCCTTCAGGCGCCGCCGCAGGGCCTGCAACTCGCGTTGCGACGGCCGACGTAGCTCGATGCCATCGGCGCCGCGACGTGAGCCGATCGCGAAGCGAAGTGCGCGAGGCACGGGCAGCTGCGCCTTGGCCGCGGTCAGGTCGTAGATGTCCGCGCGCGCTTGCCGCCCGATTTCGATCAGGTCTTCGAAGCCGGCGTTGGTCACGAAGGCCGTCCGCGGCAGGCGGCCGGTGAGCACGGCGTTGAGGCCCACGGTGGTCCCGTGCACGAGATCGACCTGGGCGCCGGCTGGCAGCACGTCGGCCACTCCGCGCAGCACCGCGTTGGCAGGGTCGCGTGGCGTGGATGGCACCTTGTGCACGACCAAGCCGCGTCCCGGCAGGAGGGCGACGACATCGGTGAACGTGCCGCCGGAGTCGATGCCGAAGCGGATCGACTGGGTCGGAGTGGGCCGCGCGGTCGACGGTCGAGTGGCCGCCTGGGAGGATCGGACGCGGCGGAGGCTCATGGCGAGGGGGCCGATCTTGGCGAAGGGGGGCGCGTGCGGCAAAAGCAAAGCCGCCGCGCGGCCACGGAACAGGCTGGCCCCGCGCTGCACGAGGCCGCGGCAGCCTTGAATCGAGGACTGGCCGACTCGCGCCAAGCGCGCGCTCGTTCGATCGAGCGGTCGAACCGGGCGCGACCGCAGTAGAATCCGCGCCCCCATGGCGTTGGCTCTGGCGTGTCTGGCCGCGTACCTGCTCGGAGGGATTCCATTCGGCCTGTTGCTGGCTCGGGTGTTCGCCGGGGTCGATATCAGGACCATCGGCTCGGGCAACGTCGGAGCGACCAACGCGGCGCGCGCCTTCGCGAGCAAGCGCCAGCGTCTGGCCATGTTCGTCCTCATCTATGTGCTCGACGCTGCCAAGGGGTTTGCGCCGACGTTCTGGCTGCCCGCGGCGATCGGCCAGCCCGGAGCCAACGTGGCGGCACTGATCGGCAGCTGTGCCGTCGTCGGCCACTGCTTCAGCCCCTACCTGCGCTTGCGCGGGGGCAAGGGGGTTGCCACCGGCTGCGGCGTGTTCGCGGCGATCGAGCCCTGGGCGTTGCTGGTCGCTCTGGTCGGCTTCGCTGTCGCCTACGCGGTCGCGCGCAAGGTCTTCGTCGGCAGCCTTGCCCTGGGTGTGGTGCTCGCTGGCGCGGTGGTCCTGCGTGATCCAGCGTCGGCGTTCGCGTCGCGGGCGGCGGTGAGCGCCCTGGCGATCGCTGTCGCCGGTTTCTTCTTCTTCACCCATCGCGGCAATCTGCGCCAGGCCCTGGGACGGGGGGCGCGCGCATGAACGTCGCAATCCTCGGCAATGGCGGCTTCGGATCGGCTCTCGCCATCGTGCTCGGACGCGATCATCGGGTGCGCCTGTGGGGGCACGACCGCGCCTACACGCAGGAGGTCGCCCGCACGCGCCACAATCCGCGCTACCTGTCTCGGGCGACGCTGCCGGAGTCGATCGTCGTCACCACCGAGTTCGACGAGGTCTTCGCCGGCGCCGAGGTGATCCTCGCGGCGGTGCCGACGCAACATGTCCGCGCGGTCGCGCAACAGGCCGCGCCGCGCATGTCGTCTGACGTGCCGATCGTGTCGCTGGCGAAGGGATTGGAGCAGCTCTCGGGGCGTCGGCCTTCCGAGGTCCTCGTCGAGGTCTGCGGCGGCACCCGCGAGGTGCTGGTCCTCTCCGGGCCGAGCCATGCCGAAGAACTCGCGCTCGGCTTGCCGGCGACCGTGGTGCTCGCTGGCGGCGATGTCGCCTGCCTCGAGCGCCTGCAGAGCGAACTCTCGGGGCCGGCTCTGCGCATCTACCGCAACTCCGACGTGCTCGGAGTCGAGCTGTGCGGCGCGCTGAAGAACGTCATGGCTCTGGCGGCGGGTATCGCCGACGGCCTCGGCTTCGGCGACAACGCCAAGGCCGCGGTCCTGGCGCGTGGTCTGGTCGAGATGGCCCGCTACGGCGAGGTCGAGGGCGCCCGGCGCGAGACCTTCTACGGGCTGGCCGGCGTCGGTGACCTGGCGGTCACGGCGTTCAGCCGACACGGACGCAACCGTGCCTTCGGTGAGCGCATCGGGCGCGGCGAAGCCATGGCCGACATCCTCGCGTCATCGCCCAAGGTGGTGGAAGGTGTGTGGACGGCGCGCGCGGTGCGCGAGCGCAGCCGGTCGCTGGGCATCGAGATGCCCTTGTGCGAGGCGGTGTGCGACGTCCTCTACGACGGCGCGGCACCGCGCTCGGCGGTCTCGGCACTCATGACGCGGGACCCCAAGGAAGAGGCGTAGCGCTTGTTCGACCGACGTGCGGCGGGCTGGCTCGACACGGCGGTGGTCGCCGCCGGGGCTCTGGCTGTCTATCTCCTGCTGGCGCAAGAGGCCTTCCACGGGCTCGACGTGCACGTGCACGTGTTCTTCCTCACCCAGGGCCATCTCGAGCACCCGTTCCACCTTCTCTACATGAAGCTCGCGGGCGCGGCATGGCCGCCGCTGCGAGCCCTCGGCCTGTCGCCCCATCATGCTCTGCGCCTTCTGTCGGCGGTCGGTACGGCGCTGGGGGTCGCGTCGACGCACCGTGCGGCGGCGTCGGTGTGCGCGAGCCGTGGGCTGGCCTTCTGGGTCGCCGCGCTCACGGCCGTGCTGCCCGCCGTGGTGTTCTTCGCGACCGTGGCCGAGATCCACGGCGTGTTCGCGGCCTTCGCCGGCACCGCGTGGTGGGCGTGGGCGATCTTCGTCCGCCGCCCGGCATGGTGGGCGGGTGCGGTCATGGGGATCGCCACGGGCCTGGCGGCCAGCGTGCACGCGACCGGCCATCTGCTGGTGCCGATGTTCCTCGCGCTGGCGTGGACGCGGGGCGGGATCGCGCCCGACGTCGCTGGCGATGGGCCGCCGAGAGCGTCTTCCCCGCCCCGCACGCCGTGGCGCGCCTTCGTGGTCGCCGTTGCCGCGCACGCGGTCGTCACCGTGTCGCTGGCTGCGTGGTTGCAGCCGCAGCGGCTGTCGATGCCGTTCGAGGGCCAGATCGCCTTCCTCGGCGAGACCGCGGCCGCGCACCGAACGCCGTGGCTGGGGACTCTCTGGCGGGTTGCCCGCGACGAATGGTTGCTGGCCCTGTGTCCGGTGTCGCTGCTCGCCTGGGGCGCCTTCTTCCGTCGTGGTCGAGCGGGCCCGACCCTCGCCGTTGCCGCTGCCGTGGCCGCCTACGTCGGCGTGGCCTGCCTCCTGCTCGACGACGTCAACGAGCGCGGTGCCTACCTGCTGCCCTTGGCTTTCCCCCTGGCGCTGCTCACGTCGTGGTTCGTGCCGCGGCCGTTCCTCCTGGCAGCGGCCGCCGCAGTCGGGCTGTCCGTGGCGTATGCGCAGGTGCGTTCTCACGACCACGTCGGCGAGGCGGCGTGGGTCCAGGGGTTCCTGTCGGTGGCGCGCGCGCAGCCCGTCGCCGTCATCTGTCGCGATGTCGACGAGCAAGAGGCGCTCACCCGCGCGCTGCCCGACCTGCCGTTCGTGCGCGTCGACTCCCTGCTCGCGAGCGGAGAACAGCAGGACGGCTACGAGCGCTTCTGTGCCGGCTTCGACGCCATCGTCGCGCAGTACCGCAAGGCAGGCCGCGTCGTTCTCATCACGCGGCCAGCCTACGAAGCTTTGCTGGCGATCGGCAATCCGTTCTTCGTGCGCTTCCTGCGCGAGCACGTGCCACAGCACTACGCCGTGGACGAGATCGCGCGCGACGGCTTCGCCGCGCTCCGCTTGCGTTGAGTGCCGCGTCCTCGGCTTTGCGGCCCGAGCCCGCGCCGTCAGTTGACGATGGTCTGCGATCCGTCGGTGTGTGCCAGACCGTTGAGCGCCTGGGCATCGAGCACGAACCACTGCAGTGCGAGCGGAAAGCCACGCGCCCCGGCCCGCGGAATCACCAACGGCACGCTCGCGTCGCCGGCGCCGCGCCCGGCCGTGCCGCTCGTCGTCACCAGCACGGTGACCACCGGGTTGACGTAGACGTCGGCCAGGCCCGGGATCTGGATCTGCGTCGGCGTGCCGATGCCGAGCACGGCCGGGCTGGCCGGCGCGGCCGACTCGAGGTTCACGTCGACCTCGTTGCGGAGCGCGGCCCAGCCCGTGGTGTCGATCACGGGTACTCCGACCGTGCCGGCCTTGCCCTGACCGACGTGCTGGAACGGCGTCGTCGGGTAGGGGCAGAACAGCCGGATCTTGTACGGCTTGGCCGGCCAGGGTTGGGCGCCGTTGTTCTGGCCGTTCCACGTCAGGCCGCCATCGAACGAGCCTCGGTAGGGAACGTCGCCGACCGGGTTGGTCGACCACGGCGTACGCGAGCCGTTCGGCATGCTCCACACCACCCAGAAGACCTGGCCGGTGGTGACGGTCACCGGCGTCGGCAGGGCGGCGCCCTGCCAGCAGACGATGCGCGTCTGGGTGTAGGTGCCGTCGCCGCTGATGTTGCTGGCCGGTCGATCGTTCACGGCGTCGTGGCTCCAGATGGCGAAGCTGCCGCCGCCGGTCTGCAGGCCCGTCTGCACCTGCGCCGCGTCGATGGTGAAGCTCGACTGTGCCACCAGGCGCATGCCGATGCTGAGGTTCGGGCCGCCGGTCGTGACGTTGGTGACCAGGGTGCCGTCGTCGTTGCGCGCATCGCACTGTTGCTGCGCCGCCAAGGAGAGCGAGAAGGTGAGGACGAGAAGGACACGCATGAGCTCGGAGTTCGGGAAGGTGTTGCGTCGGCCGTGGCCGGCGGATGCTGAGGCGCTGGGCAGGCGGGACAGATGCGCTGGATCATAGTTGTCCGGGCGGTTTCCGGGTCGTGGCCGCGTCGGTCCGGGTGGGTGGCGCCCAGACGTCGATCCGCCGACCCCTGACGCAGCCGGCGGTTCATTCTGGACGGCGGCACAGCGACTCGCGCCTTTGGTGCGGTGGCAGGCTGCGGCACGCGCCTGGCTGGCTACCATGCCTGCGGCGTCCATCCGGGTCTCTCCGGATCGAGGATCGGGTGGTGCGCTCGGTGCGCTCGGTGGGCATCGGTTCCGGCGTCGGTTCCAGGGATGGTTGCAAGCACGACCAAGGCCAAGGCCGAGCTACGCCGCGGTCCTCTGGTCGCGGCGCTGCGACGCATCGGCATGGCCATCGTCGTCGCAGGCTTCGCGATACTCGCCTGGGCCGTGCACCGCCATGCACTGTGGGGCGCGGTTGCCGTGGCGCTTGCGGCGGCAGGCCTCCTGCTCGCGGTTGGCCACGGCGTGCGTGCGTCGCTGACGGCGATCCTGGACCGCGGCCGCCTGCGTGGTCGCTCGCTCGGCGACCTCGACCGCATGTCGGGACCCGCATTCGAGGACTGGGTCGCGCACAACCTGCGGCGCAGCGGCTTCGTCTGTGAGAACCTGCCGCGCACCCGCGACTTCGGCATCGACCTGGTCGCGTCGCGTTCCGGTCTGCGCATCGGCGTGCAGGCCAAGCGCTACGACGGTCCGGTCGGCAACGCGGCGGTGCAGCAAGCCATCGCCGGCGCAGGGCACCACGGATGCGGTGTGGCCGCGGTCGTCACGCAGTCACGCTTCACCGCCGCGGCGCGCGCCCAGGCCGATTCGGCCGACCCGCGGGTCGTCCTGGTCGACCGCGCCGGCCTCACCGACCTCGGGCGCATCCTGCGTGCGGTGCGCGGAGCGACGCGCATGCGCCGATCGGGTTGACGTCGCAGGGTCGCCACGAAGGTCGTGGCCGGTTTTGCCGTCTCGTGTTCGGAGCAACCGCACGTCGTGGCAGAATGACGGCGTGACTCCAAAGCTGCGCGCCGTCACTGTCGCCGTCTTTGTGGCCTGCACCGGGGTGGTGGGACAAGAACCTCCGGCTCCCGCTGTCGCCGCCAAGCCCGCCGAACTCACGCTCGACGACGTCTTCGACCTGACCCGGGCGATGGCAGGGGAGCCCGAGTTGCCCATCGGCTGGATCGACGGCAAGCGCTACCTCGCCTGGGGCGCCTTGCCGGGGGGCGGTGAAGCCAAGCCGCAAGGCTTCCTGGCCGTCGACGCCGCCACGGGTGTCGGCCAGCCGTGGCTGGACGGGAAGGCGCTCGAGGCGGCGATCGCGGCGCTGCCGGGCTTCTCGTCGGGGCTGGCGAAGGCCGTGGTCGGCGACCGGGACGCGTTCCACTGGGCTCCGGGCTACCAGCGGGCCCTGCTCAACATCGCCAACGACCTCTTCTGCGTGACCGTCGAGGGTGCCCGTGTCGTCCGTATCACGAACTCGCCGTCGCCTGAGGTGGGCGAGGACCTGTCGCCGGACGGTCGCCTCGTCGCCTACATCCGCGACGACAACCTCTACGTCGCCCCGACCGACGGTGGGCCGGAGCGCGCGCTCACTGCCGGCGGGCATCGCGACATGTTGTTCGGCCGCCTCGACTGGGTCTACCAAGAGGAGCTGTACGGGCGCGGCGACTTCAAGGGATTCTGGTGGTCGACAGACAGCACGCGCATCGCGCTGCTGCGCCTCGACGAGAGTCCGGTGCCGGAGTTCACCTTGGTGAGCGACACGCCCACGCGTCCGATCGTCGAGGTCGAGAACTACCCGAAGGCCGGTGACCCCAATCCGCGCGTCGACCTCGGCGTCGTCGATGTGCGCGGCGGCGGGGTGCGCTGGTTCGACCTCTCGCGCTACGGCAACGAGGAACTGCTCATCAGCCGCGTGCAGTGGCATCCCGGGAGCGGCGAGGTCTACTTCCAGGTGCAGGACCGCGTCCAGCACTGGCTGGACCTGCTGGCCGGCGACCCGCGCGACGGCCGCGTGCGCGTCGTCGTCGAGGAACGCAGCGACACCTGGGTCGAGGCCGACGTCAATCCTCACTGGTTGGACGGCGGCAAGTCTTTCCTGTGGCTGTCGGAGCGTGACGGTTTCAAGCACCTCTACCACTACGGTCGCGACGGGAAGCTCATCCGGCGGCTGACGGAGGGAACCTTCGAGGTCGACGAGATCGTCGGTGTCGACGAGGCTGCCCGCGTCGCTTACTTCCTGAGCGATCGCGACGACGTCAAGGAGCAGAACCTGTGGCGCATCGGCCTCGATGGCCAGGGGGCGGCGCGCATCACCAAGGCAGCTGGCACGCATGCGGTGGCGATGGCACCGGACTACGCGTCGTTCGTCGATACCCTTTCGTCGGTCGACGTGGTTCGCCGCGTCGAACTGCAGCGCATGGACGGCGAGGTGGTGCGCCGGATCGCCGACAGCGACATGGGGCCGTGGCACGCCAAGGAACCGTGCGTGCACGAGTTCGTGCAAGTCGCGGCGCGCGACGGCTTCGTCATGGAGGCATCCATGATCAAGCCGCGCGGCTTCGAGGCCGGCAAACGCTATCCGGTGATGTGCTTCACCTACTCCGGGCCGCACGCTCCGCAGGTTCGCAACCGCTGGGGCGGGCGCAACTACGTCTTCCACCAGATGCTGGCACAGCAGGGCTACCTGGTGTGGGTGTGCGACAACCGCTCGGGGAGCGGCAAGGGGCGGGTCGCGACGGACGCCTGCTTCCACAAGATGGGCCAGGTAGAGACGCAAGATCTCGAGGACGGCGTCAAGTGGCTGGTCGACCAGGGGCTGGCCGACTCGTCGCGCGTCGGGATCTGGGGCTGGAGCTACGGTGGCTACCAGACCTGCTACTGCCTGACCCACAGCAAGGTGTGGAAGCTCGGCATCGCCGTCAATCCGGTGACCGACTGGAAGTTCTACGACTCGATCTACACCGAACGCTACATGGGGCTGCCGTCGGTCAATCGCGACGGTTACCACAAGGGCAGCGTGCTCGAGGCGGCCGGCAACCTGCACGGTGACCTCCTCCTGGTGGCCGCCACGATGGACGACAACGTGCACCCGCAGAACTCGCTGTCTCTGATGCACGCACTGCAGCACGCCGGCAAGCAGTTCCGCTTCATGGCCTACCCGCGGGTGCGGCACGGGATCGAGAGCAAGAAGCAGCAACGTCACCTGTTCGAGATGATGGCGGACTTCGTGCGCGAGAAGCTGTAGGTCGGCGCGAGTTCACCTGTCCTCGGGTGAGGACACGATCGACCGATCGGAGCCCGACCACGCGTCGGGCCGCAGCGATGCCCGAATCAGCGCCGCGGCGTGTGGGGGCCGCCCGGGGGCCCGCCAGCCCGAACGGCGTCCGCGGCGATCCGCTCGTGTGGATGCCCCGGAGGCTCGCACGGGACTTGCCACCGCTGGCACGGTCGATCCGATCCCGCCGGTGCCGGCAAACGGGCGCTCGTTCCCGGCGGCCCTCGGCTAAGGTGTCGGCCCACTCGCACCCCAACGGAGGTCTCTTTGTCGCAAGCGCAGGTCGCCGAGCGTGGCCACCCACCCGGCCTCTACATGATGTTCTTCGCCGAGCTGTGGGAGCGCTTCTGCTACTACGGCATGCGCGCGCTGCTGGTGTTCTACGTGGCGCAGCAGTTCGGCAAGACGCAGGAGGAAGCGTCCCTGGCGTTCGGTGCCTTCACCGCGCTGATCTACGCCGTCGGCATCTTCGGCGGCTTCGTGGCAGACAACGTGCTGGGGTTCCGGCGCTCCATTCTGCTCGGTGGTCTGCTGATGGCCGCCGGCGAGTTCACCCTGCTGGTGCCGAGCGAGAATGCGTTCTTGTGGGGGTTGGCCGTGCTGATCGTCGGCAATGGACTGTTCAAACCGAACATCTCCAGCCTGGTCGGCAAGCTGTACGGCGAGGGCGATCCTCGCCGCGACTCGGGCTTCACCATCTTCTACATGGGGATCAACATCGGTGCTCTGCTGGCGCCGCTGGTCTGTGTTTGGGTCTCCAACAAGATGGGCACGCTGGTCGACGGCCGCGTCTTGCCGGACTACCGGTGGGGCTTCGGTATGGCCGGTGGGGGCATGTTGCTCGGCATGGTGACGTTCCTGTTCGGCGGCGGCCTGCTGCGCGGCGCCGGTGGCCCGCCCCCCGGGCGCTCCGGACCCCTGCCGCTCCTGGCGACGATCGCCGGCTGCGCCCTGGTGGCCCCGGTCGTCTTCTCTCTGCTCGCCAAGAAGGAATACGTCGCCTACATCCTGCTGACGCTGGCGGCATTGATCGTGATCTATCTGCTCTACGCCGGCTTCTCGATGGGGAGCGTGGTGCGCGATCGAATCTTCGCACTCATCGTCCTGCTGGTGGCGAACTCGTTCTTCTGGGCCTGCTTCGAACAGGCCGGCAACTCGCTCAACTTCTTCGCCGAGGCGCACGTCGGCAACAAGGTCATCATCGGCGACCCGACGGACGTGCCGAACGCGTCCCTCGTGTTCTACTTCGGCTGGTTCCAGTCGGTGAACTCGGTGTTCATCATCCTTCTGGCGCCCCTGTTCGCGTGGCTGTGGGTCTGGCTGGCGCGCCGCAACATGAACCCGTCGATTCCGGCCAAGTTCGGACTCGGCCTCCTGCAGGTCGGTCTCGGCTTCGCCGTCATCGTCTACGCGGCGCAGCACTTCGCGTCGCAGAGCTGGGGCATGTTCGGGTTCCTGGTGGTGCTCTACCTCGTGCACACCATGGGCGAGCTGTGCCTGTCGCCGGTGGGCTTGTCGATGGTCACCAAGCTGGCTCCGGCGCACATGACGGGCGTCGTCATGGGTGCCTGGTTCCTGTCGATCTCGATGGGCAACTACATGGCAGGTCTGTTGTCTGCCATGGCTGGAGAGCAGGCGCAGGAGGGCTTGGGCGTGCCCCTGCCCGGCTACGTCAGCGTGTACCAGCCGATCTTCTACGCCGCCGCGGCTGGCGGCGCGCTGCTACTGCTCCTCTCGCGTTTCATCAACCGCTGGATGCACGGCATCAAGTGACGATCCGGGCGGACGTGCCCCGCCACCCTCCCCAGCCTGCTTCGATCCCATGTTCACCGGTCATCCGCGCGGTCTGTTCCGTCTGTTCTTCATCGAGATGTGGGAGCGTCTCGCCTTCTACATGCTGGTGGGGATCCTCGTGCTGTACGCGTCGGATGCCGAGCGCGGCGGCCTGGGCCTGACCCTGGCGCACGCCAGCCGTATCTACGGCACCTACTTGGCGTTCGTGTACTTCACGCCGTTCCTCGGTGGCATGCTCGCCGACCGCGTGCTCGGCTACCGGCGCGCGGTGTTCATCGGCGGCATCATCTTCGCCGTCGGGCTTGTGCTGCTCGGTATCCCGGGCAAGACCTACTTCTACGGTGGCCTGGTCCTGCTGTGCGTCGGCAATGGCCTGTTCAAGCCGAACATCTCGGCGATGGTCGGCAACCTGTACGAGAAGGGTGACCCCAAGCGCGACGCGGGCTTCAACATCTTCTACATGGGGATCAACATCGGGGCCGCGACCGCCAACCTCGCCGCAGCGCCGATCCGCAACCTGCTGTCCTGGCAGTGGGCCTTCTGGATGGCAGCCGCCGGCATGTGTATCGGCGTGCTGCTCTTGGTGATCAGCTGGCGTGTGCTCGAGCGCGCCGACTGCACGCCGGAGCCCTCGCCGGAAGACACCAGCTTCGGCGAGATCGTCGGCAAGATCCTGCTGCCGGCCGTCCTGTTCGGCGCCGCCGGCTACTACCTCGCCGCCAGCGTGTCGGGCTGGCCCATCGCCAGCGCCACCAATGGCTTCCTCTTCGGCATGATCCCGGTGATCTACTTCTTCATCGTGCTGCCCGGGAAGCAGCGCGAGGAGGAACGCGACGGGCTCCGGGCGTTGCTGCCGGTGTTCCTCGCCGGCGGCACATTCTTCATGATCCTGCACCTGAACGGGTCGGCACTGACGGCCTGGGCCAACAAGCGCACCGACCGGCAGGTGGCGTGGGCGCCGGCAGTGTTCACCCAGGAAGCGCTGCCGAGCTACTTCGAAGCTGCGGCCGTCGACGTGCCGCGGCCCGACCGCCGCAGCCTGCTCGAGGTCGACGCCAAGCTGGCGAAGATGTTCGGCACCAAGAAGATGACCGAGACCGCCTGGCAGGAGTTGGCGTCGCGCAACGACCTGTCGGTCGTCGTCGTCTGGACGCCGGACGGAGTGGGGGTCGACGCGGCCGCCGCGCAGGCGCCCAGCACCCTGACCGACCTCCTGGCGACCTACGTGTATCCGGACGATGCCGTCGTCGTCGAGGAGAAGAAGGATGCCGAGGGCAAGACGCGGATCGAGGTCGAGCTCAAGGACGGCGCGCACCCGACCCGCAAGATCGCGGTCACGCGTCTCGTCGACGGCCGCCAGGTGCCGTTGTTCCTGGCCACCGGCTCGGCGATCGAGGCGGTCTACAGCAAGGTGGAGGGCGTCGCCGGGGGCGAGGCGCTCGCTCCTGGCGAGTTCGTGCGCGTGGTCAACCCCGAGGTGTACCAGTCGTGGAACCCGATCTGGGTGGTGGTGCTGACTCCGCTCATCGTCGCGTTCTTCGCCGCGCTGGTGCGGCGCGGGCGTGGCGTGTCGACGCCGCGCAAGATCTTCTACGGCATGCTGCTCACCGCCGGCGCGATGCTGGTGATGGCCGGAGCCGGTGCGGCCTTCGAGAGCAATGGCACGCGCGTCGCCGGTCTGTGGCTGGTGAGCGCCTACTTCGTCATCACCATCGGCGAGCTCTGCCTGTCGCCGATGGGGCTCTCGCTGGTCACCAAGCTGTCGCCGAAGCGTCTGGTCGGCCTGATGATGGGTGGCTGGTTCTGCGCCACAGCCTTCGGCAACAAGCTGTCGGGCTTCTTCGGCGAGCTCGAGACCAAGGTGGCACCGACGACCTTCTTCTCGATCCTCGCCGGTGCCGCCGTGTTGGTGGCGGTGGTGGTGCGGCTGCTGCTGCCGTGGCTCGAACGCACGATGCAGCGCTACAGCGCCTGATCAGTCTTGCAGCGGCGCTTCATCGCCGCCGCTGTCGCTCTTGAGGCGGTTGGCTTCGATCAGGGCGCGGCGCAGCACGAACTCGATCTGGCCGTTGAGGCTGCGCATGTCGTCCTCGGCCCAGCGCCGCATGGCGTCGCGCACGCGCGGGCTCAAACGAAGCAAGAAGGGCTTGCGCTCGTTCATCCGAGTCGAGTCGTCCAGGGCCGCGCCACTAGTTGTGCAGGGTGCCGGTGTTGATGACGGGTGTGGCGTCGTGCTCCGAGCACAGCACCACCAGCAGGTTGCTGACCATCGCTGCCTTGCGCTCCTCGTCGAACTCGATGACACCCTTGTGCTGCAGTTGATGCAGCGCCATCTCGACCATGCCGACGGCACCGTCGACCAGCTTCTGCCGTGCCGCGATGACCGCCTCGGCCTGCTGGCGCTTCAGCATCGCACCGGCGATCTCCGGCGCGTAGGCCAGGTGGCTGATGCGCGCCTCCAGGACCTCGATCCCGGCGAGTGACAGGCGCTCGGCGAGTTGGTGCTTCAGCTCTTCGTTCACCTCGTCCAGGCTGCCGCGCAGCGAGGTTGCGGTGTCGTTCTCGGTGATGTCGTACGGGTGGTTCGCCGCCAGGTGGCGCACCGCCGACTCGCTCTGCACTTCGACGTAGCTGCGGTAGTCCTCGACGTCGAAGGACGCCATGGCGGTGTTGGCGACGCGCCACACCACCACGGCCCCGATCTCGATCGGGTTGCCGAGCTTGTCGTTCACCTTCAGCTTCTCGCTGTTGAAGTTGTGCGCGCGCAGCGACACCGACTTGCGTACGGTGAACGGGTTGATGGAGAAGAAGCCGTCGCGCCGGATCGAGCCGACGTAGCGGCCGAACAGCAGCACGACCTTGGCCTGGTTCGGGTAGACGATGCACAGGCTGCGCATGGCGAGGATGCCAGCGATGATGGTGAGCGCCATGGCGATGCCGTAGGCGCCGCGCTCGGCGTCTCCCCGCGTGCCCTCGATCAGCATGCCGAACGTGATCGGGCCGCCGATCAGGAGTAGCAGGGCGACCAGGAGGACGGGGAGCCCGGGGAGCAGGGTGGTGAGCGAGCGCTCTCGCGAGCCGGAATGCGTGGGTGTGTTCGTCATCGCGTCATGTGATATCAAAAAGATAGCCGAACACTATCGAATTGCTAGATGCGAATTCAGCGCCAGGGACCAGCCGATCGCATGGGCCCTTCAGGCGCGGCCGAACGGCAACGCGGCAAGGAAACGGCGTCCGTAGGCCCGCGTGGACACCCTGGGATCGAGGATGACGACCTTTCCAGAGTCGGTCGTCGAGCGCACCAGACGGCCGAAGCCCTGGCGGAACTTGAGGACCGCTTCGGGCAGGCTGTCTTCGGCGAATGCGTCGCCGCCGCGCGCGCGGATCGCCCGATGCCGCGCCTTGGTGAGTGGGTGGTCGGGCTGCGCGAAGGGCAGGCGCGTCACCACCACCAGGGTCAGTGCGTCGCCCCGGATGTCGATCCCCTCCCATAAGGAGTCGGTGCCGACCAGGACCGAGGTCGGATCGTCGAGCTTCGCTCGCAAGAGGTTGGCTGTGGCGGCTTCACCCTGGACGAGCAGGCGGATCCCGGCACCGTCCAGCGCCGGGCGCAGAGCTGCGACGATCTGACGGACCCCGCTCCAGGACGTGCACAGCACCAACGCGCGGCCACCGTTGTCCAACACGTAGGCGACGGTGCGGTCGGCGACCGCAGCCGCGAATTCGGTGGGGGTGCGCACCGGGTCGGGAAGCTCGGGCTCGACGACCAAATCGACCTGCTTGTCGAAGGCGAACGGCGAACCGAGGCGGAGGGAGCGTGCCGCGTCGAGGCCCAAGCGCTGGCGCAGCCAAGCGAAGCTGTGGTCGTCGCCAGGACCGAGCGTGGCGCTGACCAGGATGGCGCTCGCCAGCGGCGTGAACAGGTGCTGACGCAGGGCCGGCGCGACATCGAGCGGGGCGCTGTGCAGCTCGACGCCGGCGCGTGCGCGCTCGAGCCAGCGCACGATGCCGTCGTCACCGCCGCGGCACAGCGCCGTCGCGACGGCGCGGACGCCTTCCAGGCCCTGCGCGCGCGCCAGCATCTCGGTGCGTTGGCTCACGTCGGTGATGGCCGCGGCGCATGCCACCAGCTCTTGCGACAACGACAGAAGGGGCTCGGACAAGGTGTCGACGAGCGGTTCGTCGCCGAGCGCCACGCGGGCGTCGCGGGTGGTCGCCAGCCGACCCTCCAACTCGCCGAAGAACGCTTCGCCGGCTTCTTCCACCTCGCGCAGCAGGAAGCGCGCGCGTGGGCTGCCGAAGCGCGACAGCAGGCCGCGTTCGCGGTTGCGTGGCTGCAAGCGACGCAGGTGCCAGCGCACGGTGTTGGGTGTCAGGCGCAGGCCGAGGTGGTCGGTGGCGGCCCGCTCGAGGTGGTGTGCCTCGTCGAAGATCGCCACGCGATGCGCGGGCAGGTAGCGGGCGCCGGCCATGCGCAGTGCGAGGTCGGCCATGTACAGAGCATGGTTGACGATGAGGATCTGCGCCGCACCCATACGCCGGCGCCCGCGCTGGTAAGGACAGGCATCGAAGTGCCGGCAGGCCTTGTGCAGGCAGTTGCCGCGCTCGGCCTGCACCTCGTCCCAAACCTGCTGGTCGACCGGGCGCGGCAGGTCTTGACGCGTGCCGTCGCGCGTCTGCAGCGACCACTGCGCGACCAGGTCGAGGTCGTCCTCCAGGCTCGGTTCGTGGAAGAGCGCGCCCTGGTCTCGGCGGGCCAGATCGAGCCGGCGCAGGCACACGTAGTTGTTGCGGCCGAGTGCGGTGACCGCTGTGAACTCGAGGGGCAGCACCGACTGCAGAAAGGGCACGTCCTTGTGCTCGAGCTGTTGCTGCAGAGCGATGGTGCGGGTCGAGACGACGATGGGACCGGCACCACGGTGACGCAGGGCGTGCCCGATGGCCGGCACCAGGTAGGCGAACGACTTGCCGACGCCGGTGCCGGCCTCGGCCACCAGGTGCTGTTGGGCGGCGAGTGCGTCTTCGATGGCGGTGGCCAGTTCGAGCTGCTGCGGCCGATGCTCGTAGGCGTGCAGCCGCCGCGCGACGTGGCCGTCGGGGCCCAGCAGGGCGCGGACGGAGTCAGCCGGTTCCATGCGCCGGCTCGGACAGGGCCGCCTGTTGCTGACGTTGCGCGATTCGAAAGCGCATGGCCAGCATCGCCAGGGCGATGCCGAGGCCGCCCGCGACCACCATCAGGTTCCACGACACGGTGGGTGGCACGGCCCGCTGCGTGCCGCGCACGCGGCTCACCGCCGGGTCCCGTGCCAGCAGCTCGACGGTGTGCTGCAGGCCGGTGAGCCCGTGGTCGCTCGGGACATGGCAGTTCTGCTCGTAGTCGATACCCTGATTCCGATAACGGAACGTCACCCGCACGACGTCGGTGCGGTCGGCAAGCGGCGTCAGCGCGACGATCTCGCCGCCGGTGGTGGCGCTGTCGCTGTCGAGGGCCCAGTCTTCGAACGGCAAGCCGGCGCCGTGCCGCACCTGCCAGGCGGCCAGGGCGAGGGTGGCCAGACACAGGACGGCGCTGATCAGGCGCAGCAGCGGGAGGAACGTCGTCGCGGATGGTGCGGCCCGGGTTTCCGAGTCACGGGCGTCTGCGTGCGTTCGATCCGGCCGGGCCATGTTCATGTTCGCGACGTGCCATCATGCGCCACGGCGCCGCTCGTCGTCGCCCTGCCGATCAGGGGTCGTGCGTCCACGGCGTCGCGGCATCAGCGTGCAGGTGCGGTGACGCCGGGGCCAGAACGAAGTCGTCGACCGTCACGATGCGCGACCGCCAGGGGTGCAGGCGGTGGTGCACGACCGGGGCGGTGTCGGGCGGCGGCGAGGCCAGGAGCTTGTCGCCCAGCACCGAGCGGCGCCGGACCCAGTGGCGTCCGCGGCGTTCGCGCGCATGGCGGTCGAGGAAGCGGTAGCTGACGCGCAGCATGCCCGGCAGGACGAAGGCGACTGGCCGTACCGACACGAGTTCGGCCACGGCGATGTCACCGGCGCGCAGCAGGCTGCGCGTGCGCCACACGCCGAGCAGCCAAAGTCCGAGCGAAGCGAGGCCTGGCAGCACGAACCACCGCCACAGAGGTACCGCCAGGTTGGCGAGATTGGTCAGACGCGTGCCGTGGATCCGACACACCTGCGGCCGGTCGGCTAGGTACTCGATGTCGATCTGCTGCCCGAGGGCGAAGGCATCCCTCGTCGCGAACTGCACGCCCTCGCAGCTCTCGCCGCGGGCCGACGAGAAGCCGAAGTGCACGCGCGCCAACGGCCGGCTGGCGCTGCGGCTCGCGATTTCGTCGATGCCGGTGACAGCGCCGACGACCCGCAGGCCGTTCTCGTCGAGGCGGTCGTCGTCCCCGGGTTTGCCGCCCCAGGCGTACTGGAACATCAAGGTGATGACGCCGCCGTAGATCGCGCCCAGGAACGCGAGGAACGCCAGCGGCCAGCGCGCCCAGAGAACCGGCGGCCAGCGAGGGACGCGCGGGGCAGGCGGGATGTGGCGGAGTTCGCGACGCATCGGCCCCCATTGTAGTGCGAGCCGCGGCGAGGGTTGCGGGTCGGAACTCGCGGTGGCATCCCGCCGTCGCAGGCGCGGGAATCGGCGGCGCTCAGCCGATAACCTGACTCGGACGCCCGACGCGCCTCGGGCGGCCAACGGCGCCTGGTCTTGGCCCCGGGGCCGTCCCGCGGGGCCGGTCTGCCGGACCGAGGCGTCGCCGAGTCCCCACTTCCCGAACCCGAACATGAGCAACCGCGTCGACGAGATCCTGAGCTGGTACCAATCCGACAACCCCGGCGTCCTCAAGAACCTACGCTGGCTGATGCAGACTGGCCGACTGGCCGGCACGGGCAAGTTCGTGATCTTGCCGGTCGACCAGGGGTTCGAGCATGGTCCAGCGCGTTCGTTCGCCAAGAACCCGGCCGGATACGACCCTCTCTACCACTACCAACTGGCGATCGACGCGGGCTGCAACGCGTACGCCGCGCCGCTCGGCTTCCTCGAGGCGGGAGCGCGCGAGTTCGCCGGGAAGATCCCGACCATCCTCAAGCTGAACAACAGCGACTCGCTCTACTCGGGCGAGAACCCCAAGTCGGCGGTCACGGGCTCGGTGCAGGATGCCTTGCGTCTCGGTTGCGCGGCGATCGGCTTCACCATCTACCCGGGATCTGCCGAGCGCAACGACATGTACATGGAGTTGCGCGAGCTCACCGAGGAGGCCAAGGACGCCGGCCTGGCGGTGGTGGTGTGGAGCTATCCGCGCGGCTCGGGTCTGACCAAGAAGGGCGAGACGGCGATCGACGTCGTGGCCTACGCGGCGCAGATCGCGTGCCAGCTCGGCGCCCACATCGTCAAGGTGAAGCCGCCCACCGACCACATCGAGCTGGACGCCGCGCGCAAGGTGTACGAGGGCGAGAAGATCGCCATCGCCACTCTCGCCGATCGCGTCAAGCACGTGGTGCAGAGCTCGTTCGGTGGCCGGCGGATCGTCATCTTCAGCGGCGGCGAGGCGAAGACCAACGACGAGGTGCTCGCCGAGATCAAGGGGCTGGCGGGCGGCGGCGCTTTCGGTTCGATCATGGGGCGCAACGCTTTCCAGCGCCCCAAGGCCGAGGCGATCAAGCTCCTGCACGCGGTCCAGGACGTCTACCGCGGCTGAGCCGAAGGCTCGCGATCGCGAAGGCGATCGCCAGCAACATGCTCGGAGCCCGTACGCTCGATTCTCTCACGGGCTTCCGAGCTGAAGGCTCGCGATCGCGAAAGCGATCGCCGGCAACATGGCTCGGAGCCTGTACGCTCGGTTCTCTCACAGGCTCTGAGCGGCGCGAGCCGCCGCGCGGCGACCTACTCTTCGGCGGCCGCCGCCGGCATGCGGCGTTTCAGCTCATGAAGCCGAGGTCGCTGCTGGCGAACTCGGACAGGCGCGGGAAGAGCGTGGGCAGGTCGGACGGGTTGACCCCGAACCAGCTGGCCAGCGTCGCGCAGACTTGCTCGACCGCGGTGGTGGGGATGAGCCGGCCCCTACCGACGTCGTCGTCGCTGTCGAGGATCAAGCTCGGCCAGGTGCCGTACAGGTCGCGGCCGCGCACGGCGCCGCCGATCACCATCTGATTGCCACCCCAGCCGTGGTCGCTGCCGCTGCCGTTCGACGACAGCGTGCGCCCGAACTCGCTGGCCGTGAAGGTCGTCACGGCCGAGCTGGTGCCGAGCTCTGCCATCGCGTCTGCGAACGCCTTGAGCGCGATCGCCAGCTGCGACAGCAGCTGCGCGTGGAAGGCGAGCTGATCGGCGTGGGTGTCGAAGCCGCCGAGGCGCACGTAGAACACCTGCCGTGCGACCCCGAGCGTGTCGCGCAAGCCGATCATCTGCGCCACCATCTTGAGCTGCCTGCCGATGCTGGTGGTCGGAAAGGCTGTCTGCAGCGGCGGCGCCGTGCCAAGCGCGCCGCGAATCAGGGTGTCGAGCTCCATCGCCTGCGCCTGCAGGTCGGCGAACTCGGTCTCCATCATGTGCACGTTGCGCTTCTGCAGCAGCTGCTGGAAGGTAGCGAGGCGGCGCTGGCCGCGTGTGCCGGAGAAGCCGCTCAGCTGCACGCTGCCGCCGGTGCCGAGTGCGTAGGGGGCCACGGTCTGGCCGCGCAGCAGGCGGGTCGAGCCGGCCAGCGAGATCGCCGGCGACAGCGGGCTGCCGTTGTTGAGCGACACCAAGAGGTCGCTGGCGCGCCCGGCCCAGCCGTGCGGGGTGTCGGCGGCGGCGCTCTGTGACTCCCACTGCTGGGTCTGGTCGCTGTGCGAGAACAGCTGTGCTGGCTTCGCGGCACTGTTGGCGCGGTACGCGGCCTTGCTGATGGGCGCCATGAGCGTGCCTGCGTTGACGACGAAGGCGAGCGAGCCGGCTTCGAACATGTCGCGCAGTTCCGGCACCGAGGGATGCAGGCCGAACGCCCGCCCCTGCGGGTTGATCGGATTGATCGGCAACAACTGGTCGGCGGTGATGCCGAGGTTGCCGCGCGACGCCATGTAGGCGCCGTGGTCAGCAGCGCTGGTCGGCACCAGCAGGTTGAACGAGTCGTTGCCCCCCGACAGGTAGACGCACACCAACGCCTTGTACGGGGCGGCCGGGGAGGCCGCGGCGGTGGAGCTGAGCTGCATGGCGTGCAGGTCGCGGAACATCGACAGGCCGGCGCCGGCGGCAAGAAGGCGCGAACCACCGAGCAAGGCGTCGCGGCGGGTGAAGGTGGTGGCGGACATGGTCATTTCTGGATCGCGAACTCGGGCGACGTGACGACCAGGTGGACGGCGTCCTCGGCGCGGGTCTTGAGGTCGGTCTCGGCCTGCAGGTGTGCCACCAGGATCGCGTGCATCTCCACCGACATCGTGCCGGCGAGCAGCAGGACGTTGAGGTGGTCGACGAGCGCCACCGGATCGGCTGCCATGGCGATCTCGCGCTGCAGGTCGATGAGGATCTGGTCGGGTGCGGTCCCCGCGGCGCTGCGGTGGCGGTTGACGCTGGTGTAGAGCTGGTTCGTCTGCGTCGTGATCGTGCTGTGGGTGAGGATCTCGAACTCGGGCGCCACCAGACTGGCGGTGGCGAGTTCGCCCTGCGGCTGGTGGTCCGGTCGGTAGAAGTTGAACACCGTCTCGGAGCGCAGCGCGGCCTGGGCCATGTTGATCTCCGGGTTGGTGTAGTCGTAGAGACCGTCGTCGGCACGCGCGTGGAACGCGCGCCACAGCGCGGAGAGGCGCAGCAGAGGCTCGCGCAGCTTGCCGAAGGTCGTCGGCGCCGCGATCTGGCCGGTCATCGCCTCGGCGTCGAGGAGGATGGCGCGCACGACGGCGCCCAGGTCACCACGCACGCTGGCGCCGTTGTCGTTCCACACGGCAGCGATGCGCCCGACGTAGGCGGGCGTCGGATTCGACGTGACCAGGCGCTGGATGAGCTGCTTGGCCAGGAACGGCGCAACGTTGGGATGTGCAGCCAGGCGATCGAGGAAGTCGGTCAGCTCCTCGCGCGCCGTGCGGCCGGCCGGGAAGATCACGCCGCCGAGCACGTTCTTAGCCTGCTGGTCGTGGTAGTCCTCGAAGGGCTCCATCGGCCTGTAGTTGGGCGTGGCCGAGAAGAACGAGGTCGATCCGGCATAGGTCCAGCCGGTGAACACGTGCGCCAGACCGACGATCTCTTCCTGCGTGTAGGTCGGGATCGGCTGGTTGCTGCCGTCGCGCACCACGTTGCCCTGCTGGTCGAGCTGCACCAGCCCGATCGAGAACAGCTGCATGATCTCGCGCGCGTAGTTCTCGTCCGGCTTGATGTTGCGGGCGAGGTCGGGCTTGCGGTTGCGCAGCATGCTCAGGTACTTGCCCATCTGTGGGCTCAGCGTGATCTGCTCGATCAGTTCGCGGTAGTTGCCGAACGCGTTGCGCACCAGGATGTCGTAGTACTCCGCCATGCCGATCGAGTCGGTGTTGAGCGCGCTGGCGCGGTCGGAGATGACGAAGATCTGGCTGAGCGCGAAGGCGACGCGCTGGCGCAGTTGGTCCGGGGCAACGACCGCGCGTCGCCACCACATCTCCTGGCGGTGGATCTGCTGGATGTTCTCGCCGGCGCCAGCCCGCGCTTCGAGCTCCGGTCGATGCAGCGACGCGCCCATCTCCATCTGTTCGCGCAGCCAGGTCGAGTAGCCGAGTCGATGCAGGCGGGCGATGGACGCGTCGTCGGCGCCGAAGGTCGCCTGCGTCAGAAAGTGCACGGCGGTCGCGTCGCTGGCCGGAAGGTCGGTGCCGGGCGCGTAGGAGTCACCGCCGCCGCCGCCACCGCAGGCGCTCGCCAGCACCGCGGCCGCAAGCGCCACGAGTCGACTTCGACAACGGGATCGCAGCACGGTCGTCGTCGTGATCGACGCCGCGGGCGGCGCGCCAGAGAGCAAAGGATCGTGACCAGGCATGGAGTGTCTCGGCGCGGCATCCGCAGCGCCCCACGCCGGTATCGACGCCGGAGTCGAGACGCCCCGCGCGCGGAGGGCGATCTGGTCCCGATACGAGGCTCGTCGGGCGCGAGTCGCCGGTGCCAGCGACGGCCGGTCGACAGAGCGCGTCGGCCCTCGCGCCAGCGATCGAAGCCCCTTTCAGCGCGTGCGCTGGCTGGCCGCCAGGGCGACCCAGCCGGCGATCAGCGCCACGCCACCGATGGGGGTGACCGCCCCGAGCCAGCGTGGCCCACCCAGGGCCATCGCGTAGAGCGTGCCGGAGAAGACGAGGACGCCGACGGTCAGCGCCAGAGCGGCCGTGCGCACGCGGTAGCCGTGCGCCGCCAGCGCGCCCACGCCCAGCAGGGCGACGGCGTGCAGCAGGTGGTAGCGCGCGGCTGTTTCGTACCAGGCCATGGCCTGCGCGTCGATCTTGCCCTGCAGGCCGTGCGCACCGAAGGCGCCGGCCGCGACGGCGAGCGCGCCGAGGATCCCCGCCAGCGCCACGACGGTGCGGGCGCTCACGGCTCACCTCCCCGCAAGGCGGCGAAGTGCGGACCGAGGGCACTGACGGCGACCGCGTAGGCGGCCTGCCGTTCGGCGTAGACCGCCTGCCATTCACGGTCCGGAGCGATGCGAGAGCCTTCGGCGAGCACGGGAACCTCGCGCAGGACGTCGGCGACCGTGGTCGAGGGGCGCTCCTGGCGTCGCCAGGTCCAGCACGCCTGCACGGCCGCCCCGAGTGCCGCCGCATCGGGATGAACGCCCGTGCGGACCTCGTGCCCACCGGCGGCCGCGACGATGCGGCACCAGAGGTCGCTGTTGCTGCCACCGCCGGTCAAGCGCAGCTCGCGCAAGGGCAGCCCCAGTTCGCCCAGCCGGCGCAGCAGGCCAGTGAGGGCGAAGGTCGCGCCTTCCATCGCGGCGCGGGCGACGTGGCCGCGCGTCATGTTGCCGGGGGTCAGGCCCAGCAGGCCGCCGGTCGCCTGGGGGAGGTTCGGTGTGCGTTCGCCGGTGAAGAACGGCAGGCAGAGCACACCACCGGCGCCGGGCGGCGCGGCCGCAGCCTCGGTTTCCATCGCCGTCAGCGATTGGCCGAGCAGGGACCGGGTCAGTTCGGTGCTCACCGTCGCATTCATCGTGCATCCGAGCGGCAGCCAGCGCCCGGTCGAGTCGCAGAACGCGGCGATCTCGCCCGCAGGATCGCACACCGGCTGTTCGGCGCATGCGAACACGGTGCCCGACGTGCCCAGGCTGACGACCGCGATGCCCGGTTCGACCGCGCCCGCGCCGATGGCAGCCATCATGTTGTCGCCACCGCCGTGCGCCACCAAGATGCCGGGACCCAGACCGAGTTCGGCAGCGACTGCCGCGCGCAGCGTGCCCACCGGCTGCCCGGCCTCGACCAGGGGCGGCAGCATGTCCGCGAGGCCCGGCGCGGTGGCGTCGAGCACGGCAGCGACGAACCGGCGGCGGCGCACGTCGAACAGGCCGGTGCCCGAGGCGTCACCGGCCTCGCCGCGAAGCTCTCCGGTGAGCCAGAGGTTGGCGTAGTCGTGCGGCAGGAGCACGTGCCGCAGGCGAGCGAAGTTCGCCGGCTCCATCTCGCGCAGCCAGCGGATCTTGCCAGCGGTGAAGCCCGGCGGTAGACGGTTGCCGGTGAGCGCCATCAGCGCGCCGGCGCCGCCGACTTCGCGTTCGATGGCCGCGCACTGCGCCGCGCTCGACACGTCGTTCCAGAGCTTTGCCGGTCGGATCACACGACGATCCGCGTCGAGAGGCACGAGGCCGTGCTGCTGCCCCGAGACGCCGATGGCGGCCACTGCGGCGAAGGCGACCGGGTCGGCCTCGGCCAACCTCCGCGCCGCTCCGACCATCGCTGCGATCCAGGTCGCGGGATCCTGCTCGCTGTGCCCAGGGGGGAGGCCCGCGATCGTGGTCAGCGGGTCGGCGGCAGTGCCGAGCACGCCGCGCGCGTCGTCGAGCAGCAGCGCCTTGACGCTCTGCGTGCCGACGTCGAAGCCGAGGAAGGTCGACATCCCGCCACGTTGCACGGCCGCGCCGGCCGGCGCAAGGGTGGACGTAGGGGCCGACGACCCTCAAGAGCGGCGGCTGCTCTCGTGCTCTCCCTGCCCGTTGGCGACCCGGCGTTGCGGCGCGACACAGGCGGGGTGACCGCAGGTGCACACTTCCATGTCGAAGGCTGCCACGGCCATCCCTTCGCGCGAGTTCTCCTCGCACTCCGAGCAGCAGTAGAGACTGTCTTCGGCGGGTGGGCACTTGCACGGATGGTGAGCGCAATGATGTTCCATGGTCGACTTCGAAGGATGTGGACGGCGACTACCGAGCAAACGAGGGGCCAGGCTGGTGAGCTCCGCGGTCGAGCGTGGGCCGTACCGGCAAACTCGGAGACGCGCCTGCGGGGATGGAACGCGGGCGGCGGCTGCCGACTTCCACGATGGGTGGACGCCTGAGCCCGCCGTCCGTCGCGCCGGCCTCGAGGCGGATGGAGTCGGACTCCGCTGCTGGGCGCGAGCCGCAAGCCATCCTGCTCGGGCGTGGCCTACGGGCGCGCTTTGCACAAAGCGCCGCGGTGCGCTCGTGCCGGCGTTGGAGCTCCTGCGCCATGGGGCCCTCCGGCTTCCGCTGGCGTGCGCAGGCCCGGGCGGGGCGCGCGCGCAGCCAAGTCGGATCGTGGGAAGGGCGCGCCGGGCAAATGAGCCTTTTTCCGACCGAAGCCGTGGCTAGCCTCTGCACCTCCGTCATGACCCTGTCGCCGCGGAACGCCACTCTTCTGTCGCTGGTCCTGCCTGGCAGCGCGCACTTCCTGCTGGGCAGACCGGTGCGAGGGTTGGCGGCGCTCGCCACCACCATGGCCCTGTTCTTCGTCGGCTGGGCCGTGCTGCGCGACCGCATGTGGTTCTTCTCGTACGTCACGCCGAGCGGGTTCTTCGCGTCGATCTTGCGAGTGCTACCGCTGCACTTGCTGCCGGAGGGACTCAACGTGGGCGCCGCGGCGGTGGCCTCACTCCTGCGTGACACCGCCCAGCCGTACGCTGCGGAACGCCTCATGCGGATGCCGGTGCACGGCGAGAGCTGGGCGACGATGCTCACCGGAGCCTCGGGCATCCTGTCGGTGATCTGGGCAGCGGACGCTCATTGGCTCAGCCGTGGTGTCCGCAGCGCCCGCGTGTCGCCCGCGCTCGCCGTGTTCTGGTCATGGGTGGTGCCGGGCGCCGGGCACGCCATGGCCGGCCAGAAGAGCAAGGGTGTCGTGATGGGCGTGGCAGTCGCCGTGGTGTTCGCGCTCGGCATGGTGATCTCCAGTGGGCACGGCGTCGACCGACAGTACTTCGGTCTCTGGTGGTCGGGGGCGGCGTTGTTCGCGCCCGGGCTGCTGGTCGCGAGCCTGTGGACACAGCCGCTCGAGTGGGGCGGCGAGATCTCGCCCCTGCTCGAGTACGGCGTGGCGTTGTGCACGTGTGCGGGCTTGATGAATGCGATGATCATGTCCGACGCGTTCACCGTGGCCGAGCACGGCGCCGGGGCACCGGCGGCGGAGGTGGCGGCATGATCGCCGTCGGACTCGGTGTGCGCCTGGCGCTGCTGGTACCGGTGGTGTGGCTGGTGATGGTCGTCTACGCCGGGCTCAAGGAGACCGACGCGGCGGGCACCATCCGCAGCGCCAACAAGAAGGCCCTCAAGACCATGGCATGGTTGGCCGGCATCGCCGTGGCGATGCTGGTGCTCGAAGCCGTGTTCCTCGACTGACGGTCACGCGTCGCGCGTCACGGCACCAACCGGCGGGCCAGCATGGCTCCCGGCGCGATCTGCACGAGGCGACGTCGCACGAGCGACAGCAGGGCTCGCGCGAAGCGTGCTCGCTCCAGGTTCGACTCGCGCCACACCAGGTCCTCGGGGCGGGGACCGACCTCGAGCAGGCGTAGCACGCACACCTCGTCGGCGGAGCAGCCGGTGTCGTCTGGGGCCTTTGGCGCAGCTCGGACCAAGTCGAAGTGGCGCAGCAGATCTTCCGGGTCGCGAGCGACTTGCGCGCCCTCCGCCAGGAGCTGATGGCAGCCGCGACTGCGGGGACTGGTGTAAGCCCCCGGCAGAGCGAACACGTCCGTGCCGGCTTCCCCGGCGAACCAAGCCGTGCGCAGCGACCCGGATGCGAGGCCGGCTTCGGTCACCAGCACGGCTTGCGTCGCGGTCGCCAGGATACGGTTGCGGCGCGGGAAGTGGCCGCGGGTCGCGCGCGTGCCGGGAGGGGCCTCGCTCAGCCAGAGGCCGCCGCCGGCGACGATGCGCTCGGCCAGGTCGGCGTGCGCGCGGGGATAGATGGCATCGAGGCCGCCGGCCAGCACGGCGACCGTCGGGGTTCCCGCATCGAGAGCGCTCTCGTGGGCAAGGCCGTCGACGCCGAGGGCGAGGCCGCTCCAGATCACCAGACCGGCGTGGGCGCAGGCAGTGGCGAAGTCGCGCGTCGCGGCGATCCCGTACGCAGTGGGAGTGCGGCTGCCGACGATGGTCAGCATGCGCGCGCGTGGCGTCGCCAGGACCGCCAACTCGCCGCGCGCGAACAAGACCAGGGGGCGCAGCGGCGCCCGAAGAAGGGTGGGCGGATAGCCGCCGGTCGTGGGGGTCAGCACGGCCAGGCCCGCTCGGCCGGCGGCGGCGAGCCACCCGCGGACCGCGGCCTCGAGTCGGCTGCGGTCGGCGAGGCGCGCGCGCACCGCCGGCGGCAGGCTCGGCGGCGGCGCCCGCAGGATCGGCTCGGGGTCGGCTTCCGGCTCCAGCAGGGTGGCCACGATTCCGGGGCCGAAGCCTTCGGCAGCGGCCAACAGGAGGTGGGGATCCATGCCCCAAGGTGTTCCGCGCTGCGCCAGGGTGACGCGCAGTGGGCGCGCGTTCACGCCGGAGCTCGGCGACCGATCAGCTCGTTCGCTTGCCGCCCTGATTCTGTTCCTCGCGCTTGCGCTCGCCAGGTGCGCCGTCGGCGTCCTTGCCATCCTTCGTCTCCGGCTCCGGCGCGGGCTCGGGCAGCTGCACCGACACGACGGGTGCTGCGCCTTCGCCGAGCAGCACGTCGCGCCGTGTGTCGCCGGCTCCGTGAACGACGACCCACAGATCGCCCGTCAGATGCACGCCCAGGGTGTAGCGCCCCGTGGCTTCGTCGCGGGTGAGCGGCAGCAGGCTCGCGGTCAGCGGCGGCCGCCCGCGTGGGGCGGCCTCGCCGAGGCTCACGAACACGTCGTCGGCCGGCTTGCCGTCGTGGGCGCGGACCTCGAGCACGAACGATCGCACCGGGGCGCGCAGCGGATGCATGGGGGGCTCGTCTAGCTCGGTGGCGAGTGCGCCGCTGATGATGTGCGCTGGACCTTCGCCGACCTTGACCCACACGGTGACCGGGCCTGGCACCAACCCCTCGAGGCGAACCAGGCGCGGTCGTTCGTCGAAGCCGCGCCGCACCACCCTGCGACCCCCCTGTACGATGCCGACATCGACCGCCTCGTCGCTGGCGCCGCGCTGCTCGAGATCCAGCAGCAACGAGCCGGGTTGCGCCTCGAGGTCGGTCTCACCGGTGGCGTTGGCGCTCTCGCGCAGCACCACTTCGATCGGCCCCTCGTGCACGGTGTCGAGGAGCACCTCGCGCTCTCCGACCCGGGGGTGCCGCACCAGGACCCAATGCGTGCCTGGGCGCAGGCCGACGAGCCTGGCCGTGCCGGTGGGGTCGCTGACCGCGTACGGACGCTGGTCGGCGAGGAGCGTGCGCGCGCTCTGGTCTTCCAGCCACAGTGCCGCGCCGAACAGTGGTTGCCGGCGCCGGTCGAGAATTGTGAACGTCGCGCTGCGGCGCTCGGCGGTCTGCGGCGCGGCGCCGGCCGGCGCCGCGGGGCCTTCCTTGTCGATGGCCGCCGACTCGACGAACATGGCGACGTCGGGATCCCAGGCGTCGACGACCACCGGCCCCGAGGCGGAGGTGACGCGCACCGGCACCTCACCGCCGAGCAGGGGCACGAGGGGCTGGTCGAACGCGAAAGTCATCTCCTCGTCGCCGATCTCGTAGGTCGCCTGCACCGGCGCACGTGCGGGCTCGCCGCGCTCGGCCAGCACTCTCCGAGGGGGCAGGTCGCTGCGCTCCGGCCGCACCTCGTGGCTGCCCTCGGTCAGCGTGTGCTGCCAGCGATCGAGGCCGGCGACGTAGAGAGTGACGCGGTAGCCCTCGGCGCGGGCCGTCGGTAGCAACGCCGGGACCTCGCCGGGCATGCGCGCAGGTTCGTCGAAGGTGACCCGACCGAGCGGGTCGATGGGCACCACGTCGCGTAGCCACACGCTGCGATCCGGGCGCGCGCGGTAGGCGCGCTCGATCAGTGCCACGCCGCGGTAGCTGCCGTCCACTGCCGTTTGCACGCGGATCTCGAGGCGTGGCGAGGGTCGTGCCGCTGCGCGCGGCAGCGTCGCCACGACGCCGTTGGCGCCGGAGAGGTCGTCGCCGATCGCGCGCATCCAGGTGACGTGGCCTGGCGCCGAGACGCGCATCGCCATCTCGACGCCGCTCCCCGACGCCAGGGCAGCGATGTGTGGTGACACCAGGCAGCGAAAAGCGCCGTCCCGGTCGGTGCGCGTGCGCGGCATCTTCGCCCCAGCCCGGTGCGCCGCCTGTGCCACGCGGTAGCGCGCCTTGTGGCCGGACCGAGGGCGGGCGCGCGCTGGCAGCGGCAGGAAGGTCACGTCGGCATTGGCCACTGCGGCGCCGCGGTCGTCGACGACCCGCCCTTGCAGCTCCATGTCCTGGGCCGAGGCGACTGCGCTCAGGACCGAGGCCGAGACGGCGGCAAGGGCACGAGGGAACCAACCAGCGCGCACACGGGTCATCGGCGCGATGATACTGGTCTCTGCCTCCGCGCGCGGCGGCCACGGTGGGTCGCCATGGCCAGCACGGCGCGCGAAGCGAAGACGCGCACGGCCAGCGGTCCGGGACGCCGCGGCGGACGGGCGCGTCTCAGTCCGCCTTGTGCAGGTTGGCGAACATCCAGCGCAGCTCCGGCTCCAGCTCGGCGAGTTCGTCCTCGGCAGCCCGCAGCAGCACCTCGATGGTCACTTGCCCGAACGAGAACACCGTCTCGTCGTAGACGACGTCTCCCAGGGCGAAAGTCCGGCGCTGGCCACGCTCGCGCAAGGCGAACGGCGGCGCGGGATGCGCCTTGAAGCGCTGCTGCCGGCGCCGCGCATCCTCGCCGTAGGCGACCTCGAAGACCATGCGCGCGATGGCGCCCGCGGAGTGACCACGCACCGTCTTGGCAGTGACCCCCCGCTCCACCGGCGTGTCGCCGTACCAGTACTCGAGGTTGGGGCCGAACCAGTACACGACGAGGATCGGACCCTCGCCGCGCTGGATGCAGTAGGGGGTGTTGTGCCAGCGAAGGAGGTCCTCGGGTGGCCGGGTGCGCCGCTTCCAGCCGGCCGACTGCGGGCGTGGCAGCACGAGGCCGTCCTTGCCCGAGGCCACTTTGGAGGGGCGAGCGTTGGGGTCCATCCACACGCGGAAGCCTTCGCCCCACTGCATCTGATGCCAGGTCTGCGGCAAGGAGATCCGAGTCGTCAGGTCGGCGACCAGGCCGGCGGTGGAGCGCTTGTCGGCCAGGCGGTCGACCGTCTGGTAGTAGAGGTCGAGGCCGTCGATCCAGGCGGCGCGGGCGTCTTGCGAGGGCTGGCTCCGCACCACGGGCTGCAGGAGCTCCATGACCTCCTTGGCGAGCGAGGTGGGTAGCGCGCGCACCATGGGCACGACCACCTGCGCACTCGTCGGCGACGACTGCGAGACGTGCTGGATGTGTGGCAGCGCCTCCTCCGGCCGGCCCAGTTGTAGCAGCGCCTGTGCCAGCACGCCGTGCAGCTCGGTTGCCTGGGCCGGAGTGGGCGTGGCCGCCAGGGCCTCGCCGGCGAGGGCCGCGGCGTCGCGCGGACGCTCGCCGGCGACCAGAGCGGGCGCCAGACGTAGTCCGAGCGTGAGCATGTCGCGGCTTCCTTGCAGCTCGCCCTGGCGCAGCGCCTGGAAGGCAGCCATCGCCGCACCCAGACGTGTTCGGTCGGTCACGCGCCCGCCGACGACGATGTCCTCGTGAGCGACCAGAGAACGGGTCAGCCCACGGCCGACCTCTGCGGCCAGCTCGCGCAGACGGGGGGCGTCTTTCGCCGGGCCATCGGGCAGCATGAGCGCGGCGCGGCCGAGGGCGCGCTCGTGCAGCGCGGCGTCGCTGTCGGGGACTCGCGCGAGGAGTTCGATCACGCGCAGGCGCAGCTCGCCGTCGGCGGGTGCGCCACCAGCCTCGAGCAGGTCCAGGGCGCGGCGTGCGTCACCGGCCACCAGGGCATCGAGAGCCGGCGATGTCTGTGCTCGGACGACTGCGCTCGCGAGCACGCATGCGAGAAGGGGGCGCATGGGCACACCATACTGCGGCCGGTCCGCGCACGTCGATCGTAGGGACGTTCCCTTCGCCAGGACGGGGCCTCGATGGACGAGCCCTCGGCGCTCGCCCGAGGGTGTGATGAGCCGCGCCGCGAAGCGGCCTCAGCTCCATCAGGCGCCGAGATCCTAGTAGCCGGCCCGTTTGTCGACGACGTTGAGCAGGGGCAGGCCACGGGCGAAGCGACGCATGTTCTCCGCGAACAGCTCGAAGCGTCGCTTGCTCGAGAGAGGCGAGCGACCCGACGTGTGCGGCGTCAGTAGGACTCGCGGATGCGCCCACAGTGGGTGCTCGGTGGGAAGGGGCTCGGGGTCGACCACGTCGAGGGCGGCGCCGCCGAGGCGACCTTCGTCCAGCGCCGCGACCAGCGCCGCGGTGTCGACGATGGCGCCGCGCGCCACGTTGACGAGGATGGCGTTCGACTTCATGCGGCGCAGCCGCGCCGCGTCGAACAGGCCGCGCGTGCGTGCCGTGAGCGGCAGGCAGATGGCGACGACGTCGGCTTCGGCGAGCAGGACGTCGAGGTCGTCCGGCGGCGCGATGCGCTCGACGAACGCCGGCACGGGTGACGTGCGCGGATCGGTGGCGAGCACGCGCATGCCGCAGGCGTGCGCACGCTTGGCGAGCTCGCGGCCGATGCCGCCGAGCCCGAGCACCAGCATGGTCTTGCCGGTGAGCTCGTCCTGAGCCACGGCTTCGCCGCGCGCCCACGTGGCGCCGCGCTGGTGCTCGAGCCATTGCGGCAGCCCGCGCACCAGCGACAGCAGCATCGCCAGCGCGTGGTCGGCGATGGCGGTACCGTACATCCCGGCCATGTTGGTGAGCAGGGCGGGCGCCGCGACCAACTCCGGCACCGCCACGTAGCGCTCGACCCCCGCGCTCATCGCCTGCACCCAGCGCAGCTCGTGCGCTTGTCGGAGGAACGCGGCGTTCGCGAAGCGCGCATCGCAGCCGTGCGCCCGCTCGGCGAGCGCCAAGGCCTGCTCCTGCGTCTCGGCGACGACGACGTCGACGTTGGGTGCCAAAGTGCGCAGGGTCAACAACTCGTCGTCGGGCATCGGCCCGGCCACGAACACCAGGTGCGGAGGTGCACCGTCGACGGCGACGGCGATCGCGTCGCCGCTCACTCCTGTCAGGCTCGCGCCGGCGCCGCGCGTCAGTTCGGCTTCGACCTTGGCGAGGTGCGCGGGGTCCACGGGCCCGTCGCTCCACTCGGTCCAAGTCGGGACGGTGGCCGCGGCCGCGAGGTCGGCGCCCCGCTTGCCCTCGGCCAGCAAGCGAGCCACCTCGGTGCGGAGCTCTTGCAGGTAGCGTCGGCGCTGCCCGAGCAGCCCCGAGTCACCGACGGCCCCATGGCCCGGGACGACGATCGCCGCGCCCAGCGCCTGCAGGTGGCCGAGCACGTCGATCCACGACGCGGTGTCGGCATCGCCGAGGAAGCTCATCCGGCCGTTGACGCAGGCGTCGCCGGTGCACAGCACGCGCTTGTGTGGCAGCCACACCACCAGGTCGCCGGCGGTGTGGGCGTGCCCGAAGTGCAGGAGCTCGACGCGATCGTCGCCGTCGCCGAGGGTCAGGCGATCGCGGAAGGTCAAGTCGGGCGCATAGGGGGCGTACTTTCGCGCGGCCTCGTCGGATCGTTGGCGGGCGCGGAAGGCGGCGTCGGCCCCCCGCCGGTAGGCGTCGGCCGCGTTCTCGTGGGCGACGATCGTCGCGCCCGCGGCAGCGAAGGCCCCCGACCCGAACGAGTGGTCGGGATGGTGGTGGGTCATCACCGCGTATCGGATCGGTCGCGTCGTGGTGGCGCGGATGGCCCGCAGCGCGCGTTCGGCACCGCGTGGAAAGGCGGTGTCGACGACGATGACGTAGTGCTCGGTCTCGATCCACGCGACGTTGGCGCCGAGGCGGCCGACGTCGGTGGAAGGCAGAAACCACACCCCATCGGTGACGCGCTCGGGCGCCGGCTCGGTGCCCTGAGCGACGGCCGCCGCGGCCAGGAGGGCGGCGGCGAGCGAGTGTCGCGACCTCACTGCACGAGGAATCGGCCGCCGCGCGGCAGGCTCACCAGCGGCATGTAGGTCTGTCCCGCCGTCGGCAAGACCACCGGCTGTGCGTGGAACTCCACGCCCTTGAGGTAGGGTTGGTTGGGGATCTGCAAGCGCAGGGTCGCCTGGCCCGAGAACAGGGTCGGCACCGCCACGGCCGAGGCCACGTTGAGGTAGTAGCGGAACGGGTAGTTCGTCGTGGTCGGCCGCGGGTCGGAGTAGCCGATCCACCACAGCGCGGCCGTGTTCGGTTGCAGGTCGACGCCGAGGTCGACGTAGCCGCCGCGCGCCGGGTCGTCGGGCGTCACCGAAGCGTGGCCGACCCACTGCGCCGGGATCGGGTTCTGTACGATCACGTTGGCGCTGGTCGAGCTCGAGGCCAGGAAGCAGTTGCTGATCGTGGTCGTGCCCGATCGGGTCAGGTCGGTGACCGGGCTGCGCACGAACTCGCTGTCGACGAAGTTGAGGGCCTGTGTACTGGAGGCGAGGACCGTGATCGGCGCCGACGTGAACGTGTTCCACTGCAGCTCCGGCCGCACGCCCTCCACCGAGATGGCGATGTTGCCGTTCTTGAAATGAACGCCGTTGAACCAGGTGCGCGGCGAAAGGCGGCCGGACTGGATGAGGATGTTGCCCTCGTACACGTTCTCGCTGGAGTGCAGGTCGAAGCGCGCGCCGGCCGGCTTGGTCCACAGCACGTAGTCGCCGCTGCCCAGGCCGCCGCGCACGTTGATCTGGTGGTGGTGGAACACCACGTCGCCGGTCGTCGTCGAGCCCTCGAGCTCGAACGCCGTGCGCCGGGCGAAGTAGTCGCCGTAGACCGCGCGCAGCAACCATTCGCTGTCGTTGCCGAAGGTGCGGTGCAGGCGGATGCAGTAATCGCAGCCGGTCATGTCGGAGCGGAAACCCTGCCATTGGTGCCGGCCGCCTTGGCCGACGCTCTGGATGTCGACGCAGGTCGTGCAGCCGTTGAACTCGAGCCACTCGCCCTCGAGGTCGATGTTGCCGAAGTCGCTGTCCGAGCGCACGTCGATGCCGATCGGCAGCGACGTCAGCGTGCAGCGGCGGATCTTGGCCAGCAGGCGGCGCGCGGCCTGGTCGTTGGGGTTGCGCAGCCGCAAGCCCGCCTCGGTCTGACCGGCGAACGACACGTCGGCGACGATGGCGTAGATCCCCAGCGTCAGGTTGGACGTGGTATCGGCGTCGATGCCGACGCGCGCGCCTTGCAGCACGAAACCACGCACTTCGACGCGGTTCGTCCGCAGCGCGAAGGCGTAGTTGAAGCTCCCGGCTTGCAGCATCGGCCAGCTGCCGGCGTTGGCGATGCCGGCGACAACGAGGTCGGCACCGCCGCCGGGCACGCCTGTGATCGGCGTCAGTTCGCGCTCGAGAGTGATGGTGGCGACGGTGGCTGCACGCACCTCGATGCGCGTGAGGGTGCCGATGCCGGCGAGCTGCGCTCGCTCCTGTGACGACAGGGCGCCGACCTGGAGCGTGCCGTTCGCCAGCTGGATCGCTTCGTCGAGGGACAGGGAGGCGTCACCGAGCGTGCCGTGCGAACGGGCATCGTTGACGCTGGCGGTGATGTTCTGTGCGGAGACTGCGCCGGCAGCCAGCGTCGTCGCGAGAAGGAAGGGGAGGGTGCGCATGGTTGGCGAGCGTCAATCGATCTGGAAGATGGTGCCCATGGGCAGGAACACGGGTGGCAGCGACGTCTGACCCTGCGTCGGCACCTGCACGGCCTGCGCGTAGAGGCTCACGCCGCGCAGGCTGTTCACCGCCGGAATCGGCAGGCGTACTCGGCTGTACAGGAGGTGCAGGCCCGGCAGTGCGATGGCCGACGACAGGTCGAAGTAGAAGCGCAGCGGGATGGCGGTGGTGATCGGGTCGGCGAGGACGCTGCCGAGCATCCACGCCGCCGCGGTGCCGGGGTACAGGTCGACCTGGAGGTCGACGTAGGTTCCGGCGGGGGGATTCGTCGGCGTCACCGTCGCGCGCCCGATCCACGGCGCCAGTTCGGGCCGCAGGTTCTGGACGTTGTTGGACAGCACGCTGCCGCCGAGGAAGCAGCCGTTGAGCACCGAGCGGCCGGTGCTCGAGTCGGTGAGGTCGCTGCGCACCAGCTCGCAGCCGGTGAACGCGATCGGTGCCGGCAGCGAGGTGGTCGGTGCTTCGATCGTGATCGGACAGCTCTGGAAGGTGTCCCACAGCAGGTCGGCGGAGCCGTCGGTCAGGCTCAGCGACATCGCTCCCGCCTCGAACCGGTCGTTGTGCAGCCGCACGAGCGAGCTGGAGGTGCCGGCGACGAGGGACGCCGGCGCCCAGAATGTGCACTCGGTGGCGGTCAGGGCGAGGTGCCCTCCCGCCGTTCCGGCGCGCAGCGCGAAGTCGCCGGCGGCGACACCGCCACGCACATCGAGGTGATGCAGGTTGACCGCGGTCAGGCCCGGCGTCGACGTGGCGATGTCGAAGGCGGTGCCATCGGCGTGGTAGCTGCCGTGCAGGAAGTTCAGGCGCCAGCGGCTGTCGCTGGTCGGGGTCACACGCTCGACCACGACGGCGTTTCCGACCGAGCCGATGTGGCTGTGGTGCATGGCCAGAAGGTGGTCGCCGCCGGCGCTGTTGATCGACACCTTGATGCCGACGTCACATTCCTCGATCTCGACGTGCTCGCCGGACACGTCGACGTTGCCGAATTGGCTGTCGTCGACGACCTCGATGCCGATCTGGGTCTCGTGGATGTGCACCTCGTGCATCATCATGGGAGCCTGCATCCCGCTGGTCTGCGGGTTGAGCACGCGCAGGCCGACCATGTGCTGGTGCTCGAGGTGCACGTGGTGCAGCTCGGCGAACTCGCTGGGGTGGTAGTGCAGGGTCGAGTCGAACTCGATGCCGACCATGCCGCCCCGGATCACGAGGTTGTCCACGTGGGCGTGGTTCGTCCGCAGCGGCAGACCGATCGGCAGCATGCCGGCGTCGATCACCGGGGCTCCGGTCGGACCGTCGATTCCGTCGAACGCCACGTGCACGTGGGCATGGTGCTGGCCGATGACGTTGGACAGGAGGCGCTCGAGCGTGATGGTGGGCGTCACGGCCGCGTCGATGCGGATGGTCTCGACCACTCCGCTGACGCCGGAGAGCTGTGCCGCTTCCTGCGATGACAGGGCAGCGAAGGCGAGGGAGCCGTTGGCGAGTTGGATGGCCTCGTCGAGCGACAGCACGGTGTCACCCAGCGTGCCATGCGAGCGCGCGTCGTTGACGGCGGCGGTGATCTGGGCGGACAAGCCTGCCGACAAGGCCGCACCGGACAAAGCGGCGTGGAGAAACTGGTGGGGGAGACGCATTGGGAGAGAGTCGAGTGGGGGGCCCGGACGGCGCCGGGCGACGAGCGCCGGAAAGTATACGGGGTCTCTCCGTGACGAAACGGCCGGTCCCTCGCCGCCGCCGCGTCGGTGGTTGCCGTGCTACCGGACCGAAATGCGTAGCCCCGAACCCGTGTGGCAGCGCGCGTTCAGGCTCGGCGGTTCGCTGGGGCCGCCTGGAGCGGGGGTTCCGCTCGTTCGCTGCTCAGCGCGCTTGCGATCGCGTCGCAGGAGCGTCGCCTTCGTGACCGCGAGCCCTCCGGGCTCGCAAGGCAGTCGGCTTCACCGACTCCTTGCTCGGTGTTGCTGGCGGTCGCCTTCGCGACCGCGAGCCGGGCTCAGGTCGTCGTGGTGTCGCTGCTGTTCGCTGGCCCAGTGGCGCCGGCGGCGGCCTCGGTGGGTTCGGCAACGGGCTCCTTGTCGAAGACCAGCTTGCCGTCACGCAAGCTGATCTTCAGCAGCCAGCTCCCGGTCAGTGCCCCGCGCAGGATCTCCTCCGACAGCGGGTCCTCGATGGCCCGCTCGATGGCGCGCTTGAGCGGGCGCGCTCCGAAGTCGGCGTTGAAGTTCTTCTCGATGAGGTGGGTGACCACCTCGTCGTCGACCTCGAGGCGCAGGTTCTGGTTGGCCATGCGGCTCGAAACCTTCGCCAGCTCGATCCGCACGATGCGTTGCATGTCGTCGCGGGTGAGCTGGTTGAAGACCACGAGTTCGTCGACGCGGTTCAAGAACTCCGGGCGGAAGTGGCGCTCGACCTCGGCCTGGATCATCTCGCGCATCTTCTCGTAACCGGCCTCGGCGCCGGACTTGGTGAAGCCCAGGCCCGCCGAGTTCTTGATCAGGTTGGCGCCGATGTTCGACGTCATGATCAGGATCACGTTGCGGAAGTCGATGTGCCGCCCGAACGAGTCGGTCAGCCTGCCCTCCTCCATGATCTGCAGCAGCATGTTGAAGATGTCGGGGTGCGCCTTCTCGATCTCGTCGAGCAGCACCACCGCGTACGGGCGCCGCCGCACCTTTTCGGTGAGGTGGCCGCCCTCTTCGTAGCCGACGTAGCCGGGCGGCGCGCCGACGAGGCGGGAAGCGTTGTGCTTCTCCATGTACTCCGACATGTCGATCTGGATGATCGCTTCCTCGCTGCCGAACATGAACTTGGCGAGGCACTTCGACAGCCAGGTCTTGCCGACGCCCGACGGGCCCAGCAGGATGAAGCAGCCCATCGGCCGGTTCGGGTCCTTGAGGCCCGAGCGCGAGCGCCGGACAGCGCGGGTCACGGACTCGACGGCGCGGTCCTGGTTGATGACGTCCTTCTTGAGCTCGTCCTCCATGTGCAGGAGGCGGTCGGCCTCCGCCTGGTCCAGGCGGTTGAGCGGGATGCCGGTCATGCGGCTGACGGTCTCGGCGATGATGTCATCGTCGACGGTGCCACCGGACTCGCGGCTGGCTTGCTTCTCGCGCCACTGCTTCAGGATGGCGTCCTTCTTCTTGGCCAGCTGGTAGGCCTTGTCGCGCAGGTCGGCGGCGCGCTCGAAGTCCTGCGCCGCCACCGCCTCTTCTTTCTCCTTGTTGAGACGCGCGATCTCGGTGTCCATGTCCTGCAGGTTCGGCGGCTGCGTCATCATGCGGATGCGCACGCGCGCGCCCGCCTCGTCGATGACGTCGATCGCCTTGTCCGGCAGGAAGCGGCCGTTGATGTAGCGGCTGGACAGCTCCACCGCCTGCAGCAACGCAGCGTCGGTGTAGGTGACGCGGTGGTGCGCCTCGTACTTGTCGCGCAGGCCCTTGAGGATCTCGACCGCCTGGTCCTTGCTGGGCGGCTCGACGTTGACCGTTTGGAAGCGGCGCTCGAGCGCGCCGTCCTTCTCGATGTACTTGCGGTACTCGTCGAGCGTGGTTGCGCCGATGCACTGCACCTCGCCCCGCGACAGCGCCGGCTTCAGCACGTTGCTGGCATCGATGGCGCCCTCGGCACCGCCCGCGCCGACCAGGGTGTGCAGCTCGTCGATGAAGAGGATGACGTCCTTGGCGCGGCGCACCTCGGTCATCACCGCCTTGATGCGCTCCTCGAACTGGCCACGGTACTTGGTGCCGGCGACCATCATCGCCAGGTCGAGCACGACCAAGCGCTTGCGGCGCAGGATCTCGGGCACGTCGCCCTTGATGATCTTCTGTGCCAGGCCCTCGACGATCGCCGTCTTGCCGACGCCTGCCTCACCGAGCAGCACCGGGTTGTTCTTGGTGCGGCGCGACAGGATCTGGATGACGCGCTCGATCTCGCTCTCGCGCCCGATGACCGGGTCGAGCTTGCCCTCGCGCGCCAGCTCGGTGAGGTCGCGCCCGAAGCTGTCGAGCGCCGGGGTCTTGCTCTTGGTGTTGGCCTGCGTGCTGCCGGTCCCACCGCCGCCGCTCGGCCCCTCGCTCTCGGACTCCTCGTCGTGTTGGCCGCTGTCGGCCCCGAGGAACTCGAGGACCTCTTCGCGCACCTCCTCCAGCTTGACGCCGAGGTTCATGAGCACCTGCGCCGCGATGCCTTCGCTCTCGCGGATCAGGCCGAGCAGGAGGTGTTCGGTCCCGATGTAGTTGTGACCGAGCTGGCTGGCCTCCTCCATCGACAGCTCCAGCACCTTCTTGGCACGGGGTGTGAACGGCAGCTGCCCCATGGTGACCGTGGTCGGCCCGGTCTTGACGATCTTCTCGACCTCGTGCCGGATCTTCTCCAGGTCGACGCTCATGTGCTTGAGCACGTTCGCCGCGACGCCGCTGCCTTCCTGCACGAGCCCCAGTAGGACGTGTTCGGTCCCGATGTACTCATGGTTGAACTTCTGCGCCTCTTGGCGCGCGTAGGACATGACCTTCTTGGCTCGGTCAGTGAAGCGATCGAACATCGGTGCGCTCTTCTCCAGCCCTGGGGTGACCCGTCTTTGGTCCTCTGCGTAGATCGGCAGCCGGACGATCCCGACTGGCGGTCTCTTGCCACGGTTCGGCCGTGCCGCCAGTTGCCCGTCGTGCAGAGGATCGGAGGAGGGTCCGAGGGGACATCGTTGGACAGTAGGTTTAGTTCGTGGCCAGCGTGCGTCCAGCCTCGGCGCCAGGAAGTCCTGATGGTGTCGGCGGCTCGCGCGCGGCGCCTGGGGCCTCGATCAACCCGGGCGACCCGCCCCGGTCTCGCGTCGGCCCCTCGCGTCGCGACCGGAGGGGGCCGGCTCGGGCAGCCGCTGCCGGCGCCTCGCTCGGCTGCTCATTTCTGGCGCAGAACGCTCCGCACCAGCGTCGCCCGCCGCTCGTCGCGCTGGCTGGCCGACAGCGGCATGCGGTGGACGCGCTGGAGGTGGGCCGGCTGAGACAGCAGGAGCGCGATGTTCAGGTCGCGCACCTGGACGTTGTCGATGATCTCGGCGTGCACCCCGAAACGAACCGCCGACAGGCAGTTCAGGGCCTCTTCGGAGGAAAGGATGTGGGCGCGCTCGAGGACGCCGAGGGCGCGGTGGATGCGGTCGAGGGTGCGGGCGCGGCTGTCGCCCCGCAGGAGCGCCTCGCGCACCTCGCGCTCCCAGGACATGAGTCGCTCCACCGCCGTCTCGACGTCGCGCACGATGTCGCGTTCCGAACGCCCCAGCGTGACCTGGTTGCTCACTTGGTAGAAGTCGCCGAGCGCGCGGCTGCCCTCTCCGTACAGCCCGCGGACCGCGAGGCTGATCTTCTGCACGGTAGCGGTCGCCTTGTCGATCTCGTCGGCCCAGACCAGCCCCGGCAGGTGCAGCATGACCGACAGGCGCAGGCCGGTGCCGACGTTGGTCGGGCACGAGGTCAAGAAGCCGAACTCCTCGGAGAACGCGAACGGCACCTCCGCCATCAACGCGTCGTCGAGGCGCTCGGCCCGCGCGTAGGTCTCGTTGACGGCGAAGCCCGAGTGGAACACCTGCGCACGGACGTGGTCCTCCTCGTTCACCATGACCGAGACGCTCTCTTGCTCGTTGACCGCCACGCTGCGTGGCCGATCCGACGCGGCGAGGTCGCGGCTGATGAGATGCCGCTCCATCAGGACGCCGCGCTCGATCTCGTCGAGCTGGGTCAAGTCCACGACCCGAAGCTGTTCGGGGAAGCTGCTGCGGGTGAGCGCCCGGTGCACGGCGTGCAGCAGCTCGGACGCGTCCTCGGGCTTCAGCGTCGGTTGGAAGCCGTAGCCCTGGATGTTGCGCGCGACGCGCACCCGCGTGCAGATGGCAAGGTCGGCGTCGCGACCCTGGCCGCGCAGCCACTCGCCGAGTTGGAAGTTCTCCGGCACCACGAAGTTCGACTCGCTCACGGCTGCGTGGTGGGCGGCGACTGTTCCAGTGTGCGCAGCCGGTCACGCAGACTGGCTGCCTCCTCGTAGTTCTCGTTTTGGATGGCTGCCTCCAGTCGGCGCCGCAGATCCTCCAACGAGTCGGGGAGCCCACGCTCGATCTGCTGGGCCGGGAAGCGACCTTGGTGGCGCGTCGCGTCGTGGACTCGCTCGAGCAGCGGCAGGACCGAGGCGCGGAAGGTCTCGTAGCAGCGGGCGCAGCCGAACCGCCCCCGCGACTTGAAGTCGGCGGCGCTGGTGCCGCAGGCAGGGCACACCGGCCCGGCGCCGCGTCGGCCGCGCGCCTTGTCGCCGGTCATCGTGCCGATCAGATCCTCGAGGATCTCAGCCGACATCGGCGTGGTTTTGTGCTGCTTCGACGGCACGACGCCTTGGCCCTCGGCGCACGCCTGGCAGAGGTGCTGTTGCTTGTGGAGAGAGCTGTTCACCAGGTCGAGCACATGCACCGAGGCGCTCTGCTTCTGACAGTTCGTGCAGGCCTGTTGCTCCATGCGCGCCGCATTCTAGCGCAACGTCGCCACCGCGTGAT
Organism: Planctomycetota bacterium; assembly: GCA_041398565.1. GTDB lineage: Bacteria > Planctomycetota > UBA1135 > UBA1135 > UBA2386 > DATGPD01. The sequence continues at coordinate 1,223,704 of JAWKUN010000003.1, forward strand.
CGAGTTCCTTCACACGTGTTGCTGCGGCGACCCGACCGTGGCGGGATCCGTGCGGGCGGCTGCCAGCCACTCCAGGAAGTGCTCGCCCCGTGCTCGGAAGTTCGCGTACTGGTCGAACGAGGCAAAGCCCGGACTGAAGAGGATGGCCTCGCCGGCACGGGCTGACCGACGGGCGGCGTCGAGCGCCGCGGGCAGCGTTGCACACACGGTCACCGGCACTCCGCTCAGCTCCCGGGCGAGCGGCTCGGCGGCGGCGCCGAAGAGGAACGCGGTGCGCAGGTTCGGGCGCAGGATCGCCGCGGCGCGGGCGAAATCGCCGTCCTTGCTCTTGCCGCCGCCGACCCAATGCACGGTGTTCGGCTCGAGTGACCCGAGCGTACCGAGCGCGCTGGCGGTCGACTCGACGTCGGTCGATACCGCGTTGTCGTACACGGTGACGCCCTCGGGCAGGCGGGCGGCCGCATGCAACCGGAAGGGCAGGTTCGGCGCCGTGGCGATGCCGAGGCCGGCCGACTCCCGCGCCGCGCCGAGGTGCGCGGCGGCCGCGAAGGCGGCCATCGCGTTCTCCAGGTTGAACTCGCCGAGCAGACGCAGGGCAGCTTGGTCGACCACATGCCCGCGTGCGGCCGGCAGCTCGGAGTGGATGCAACCCGCCAAGATGCCGACCTGCCCGGGCTGCGGGGGCTGTGTGCTGTAGGTCGTGCGGGTCGTCGCGCTGGAGTCGAAGCCGGCGGCCACGGTGTCGTCGGCGGCGTGCACGAGGAACTCGCGGGCGGCCGCGGCGGCCACGCCCTTCGCTTCCCGGTAGGCGGCGAGCGAACCGTGACGGTCGAGGTGGTCGCGGGTGACGCGAACCACCACGGCGCCTCGCACGCAGGGAAAGCGGTTCCGATCGAGACGCGCCAACTGGAACGAGGAGATCTCGACGACGGCCACCTGCTCGGGGCGCCAGCTGGGCTTCTGGTCGAGCAGGCTGCGGCCGATGTTGCCGCCCGCGAGGCAGTCGATCCGGGAAGCGGACAGCGCCCGCTCGAGCAGATGCGTCGTGGTCGACTTGCCGTTGGTGCCGGTCACCAAGCAGACCTGGCCGGGGTAGTCGGCGAGGAACAGATCGATCTCCTGCACCAGGGGCACGCCGCGCGCTCGCGCGGCCGCCAGCAGTGGATGCTCATCGGCCACGCCGGGGTTGACGATCACGCGGTCGACCCCGTCCAGCAGGGCTTCGTCTTCGCGCTCCAGGCACCAATCGACATCGAGATCGGCGAGCGCACGCACGGACGATTCGAGGCTGCCCGCGCCGGCGCGGTCGGCGATGCGCACCGCGTCCCCTGCCGTGGCCAGGTAGCGGGCGGCGCCGGCCCCGCCACCGAAGCGGCCGAGCCCGAAGACGAGGGTGCGCCGCGCCATCGTCACCGCTCCTTCTCGGCCGTCTGGGCGCGCGCGCGCAGCGCTTCGGCCTGCGGCGGTCGCGTGCCTGCTGCCAGAGTCGTCTCCGGCGCGGGCAGGGGCACGAGCGCTTCGGCCGGGCTCGCCGAGCGCACGCCACGACGGCCGACCTCCAAGAAGAAGTCGAGCGGGAACAACCACTTCGGCGCCGGCGGGTCGAGGCGCACGGCGGTGGTCACGGGAGCGCGCACGTCTTCGTCCACGGACTGGCGCGGGGGTGGCACCACGGTGACCGACGAGGTCCCGTAGAAACGGTAGCGCACGTCGGCGACGCCGGTGCCCACGTAGCGTCCGTCGAGGTAGATCGCGGCGCCGGGCTCGTTGGCGGCGAGGTGCCAGCCAGGTCCCTCACACGCCGCCAGCAGGAGCGAGCTCGCCAGCAGCCGCGACGGTCTCGCCCTCGGCCGAGGCGGTGGCCGGTCACCCTGCCGATGGCCAACGGAGCGCTCGGGCCGGAGAGTGGGAGGACGCAGCGTCGGAACGCCCGTGAGCCGGACGGACGCTGTGCGGACGAGGAGCGACCTCGCGAGGGAGCGTAGGACGCGCATGAAACCGCCGCTTGCTGGAAGGTGGCGGAGAGGGGGGGATTCGAACCCCCGATACGGGCATAACCCGTATGCCGCCTTAGCAAGGCGGTGCCATTAGCCACTCGGCCACCTCTCCGCGCGAGAGGAGGCGGGAGTAGAGCCGAGCCACACGGCGCGCGCAAGGCGCGGACGACAGTTTCGTAGCGCGCGATCCGGGGTGCTCGAGCCTGCCATCGCTGCAGCGTGTGTGAGCGGCATCGACCAGCCGCTGCCGAAGCCGAAGACGACACCGCTGCGCTCGAACCCGGCGAAAGCTGGCGCCCCTCGCCTGCCGACGACATCCTTCGCGCCTGCTGCCGTGATCTTCCACAGCCCCGCCTACGCCGTGTTCCTGGTGGTCGTGTTCACGGCTTACTGGGCGCTCGTGCGCAGCCGCGGCGCGCGCTTCACGCTGCTCTTGGCGGCCTCGTACTTCTTCTACGGGTCGTGGAACGCCAAGTATCTGCTGCTGATCGCGGCCAGCACCGCCCTCGACTACTACCTGGCGCGTGCCATCGCCGCCGTACCCCCCGAGCGTCGGCGCCGGCGCAAACAGCTGGTCGCTCTGTCGGTGGTGGCCAACCTGTCGCTCCTGGGAGCGTTCAAGTACTACAACTTCTTCCGCGACACCGCGGAGGCCTGGTTCGGGGTGCACGCGCCGGCCTTCGACGTGTTGCTGCCGGTCGGCATCAGCTTCTACACGTTCCAGAGCCTCAGCTACACGATCGACGTCTACCGCGGCACCATCGAGCCGGCGCGCAATCTGCGCGAGTTCGCCCTGTTCGTCGCCTTCTTCCCCCAGCTGGTCGCCGGCCCGATCGTGCGCGCGGCCGAGTTCCTGCCGCAGCTCGACCTGTGGCCGAGGATCGAGCGCCGCGACGTGCACGAGGGGCTGTGGCGCATCATGGTCGGGCTGACCAAGAAGGTGCTGATCTCCGATGTGATCGCCGTCGGCTTCGTCGACGGCGTGTACGCGCCGGGTAGCTCGGCGCAGGGCCTGCTCGTCCTGCTGGGGCTCTACGGCTACTGCCTGCAGATCTACGGCGACTTCTCCGGCTACAGCGACATCGCCATCGGCTCGGCCCGCCTGTTCGGCTTCAAGCTGCCGGAGAACTTCAACGCGCCCTACCGCGCGCGCAGCATGGAGGAGTTCTGGCGGCGCTGGCACATCTCGCTGTCGACTTGGCTGCGCGACTACGTGTACTTCTCGCTCGGCGGCAACCGCAAGGGCGAGTTCCGCACCTACTGGAACCTGTGGCTCACCATGGCGCTGGCCGGCCTGTGGCACGGCGCGCACTGGAACATCGTCGTGTGGGGCATGATCCACGGCACCTACCTGGTGGTGAACCGGCTGTGGTCGCGGCAGGGGTTCACCGTGTTCCGCTCGCGCCTCGGCGGCATCGCCGCGCTGGTCTTGACCTTCAACTTCTTCGCTGCGTCGATGGTGGTGTTCCGCACCTCGAGCTTCGCGCACACCGGCGACGTGTTCGCCCGCTTGTTCGCACCGACCCAGGGCGTGCTGCCGACGTACGGCGTGACCCTGGCCCTCGCCGCCGGCGCCGCCACCCACGTGGTTCCCGACGCCTGGCAGTCGCGCATCAAGGAGTTCTTCTGCGAGCTGCCGTCGTTGTTGGTCGGAGCGACGGTCCCGGCGTTCCTGGGGCTGCTCGCCGCCGGTGGTCCTGCCGGCATTCCGTTCATGTACTTCCAGTTCTGACTGCGACCCATGGCTCCGCTCGAACCCCGCGCGCCGTTTCCGCTGCGCACGTGCCTGCACGTGGCGCTCGGCTTCGTGCTGTCGGCGGCCGCGTTCCACGCTTGGCCGCACGACCCGTGTACGGTGCTCAACCCGGTCGCTGGCGAAGAGGATCCCCTGGCGCTGCATCCGCAGCTCGCGGCCAAGAAGGTGGCCGGCGAGACGCGCATCCTCTTCGTCGGCGCCAGCCTCACCTTCGGCTACCCCTACGGCCTGCACGCCAGCTTCGCCAACGTCGTCGAAGCCGGCCTGCGTGCCGTGTGGCCCGAGCGCAACCTGGTTGTGAAGGCCATCGCCAAGCCCGCGATCGACAGCACGCGCATCGCCGACATGGTCGACGCGGCGCTGGCCGCCGAGCCGGACGCGCTGTGGGTGGTGGTCGGCGGCAACGAGGTGGGGGCTCGGCTGTTCCTCGAGCGCAATCTGGTTCCGGACGACTGGCTCGGCCGCCTCGCCGACCACGGCACGCGCAGCCGCGGCCTGTTCCTTCGCTTGGCGCCGCGCGCCGTACATACCGAGGCCTTCGCCGGTGGCGACGTTCTCGGTGCGGTGCTCGACAAGCTCTACCTGGCCGGGCCAGCGCGGCCGGTGGTGCAGGGGCTGCCGGTGCCGGCCGGCGACCGCGCGGTGCTGGCCGAGCGCACGCACGCGTCGCTGCGGCGCATGGCGCGGGCGGCCCGCGAGCGTCGCGTGCCGCTGGCGTTCCTGCTGAGCCCCTACGACCTCGCCGGCGGCTGGCCGCGCGGCATGACCGAGCTGGCGCCCGAGGTCGATGCCGCGGTGCTGGCATGGCGGCGTGGCGAGAAGGTCGAGCGCGCCGTGGTGGAGGAACTGGTGCGCGCCCATCCGCAGCGTGCCGACGCGCACTTCCTGCTCGGCCGAGTGCTGCTGGCCGCCGGCGACTGGGCGGCGGCGCGGCGAGAGCTCGTGCGCGCGCGCGACCTCGATCCGGCGCCGCTGCACCTCATCGGCGAGGTCGAGCGGGCCATCGCCGAGGAGGGCGCCGCGTGGGGGGTGCCGGTGCTGGTGCCCGACGAGGGGACCTACACGTCCGGCACCGAGGTGCAGGATCCGGCCTGCTTCCTCGATCCCGCGCACTGGAACCTCGACGGCATCCGCGGTGGCGCGACGCGCATCGCCGAGCTCTTGGCCGAGCGCGGCGTGGTCCCGCCGCTGCCCGAAGGCTGGCGTGCGACCTTCGACGCCGCCGCGCGCGCCTATCTGCAGAAGGTCGTCACCGAACAGGCGCGAGCCTACTGCGAGGCGGAGATGGCGCGCGCCACCGGGGCCTACCACATGCTGTTCGGCAACGTGCGCGACGGCGTGTTCCCGCTGGTCGACGGCGTGAGCTGGTTCACCGGCATCGTCGAGGGGCCGCACACGACGATGTGGAGCGACTGGGCGACGCGCGTGCTGTTCTGCGCCGCGGCAGCGGCGGGGCGCTCGGACGAGCTGCAGGCGGGCACCCACGACGATCAGGTGGCGCGCATCGAGGGTTTGAGCCGCGGCCTGTGGCGCGCGGCGAAGGCCGGGCAGGGGCGTGCCTTCGTATGGCGTCTGTTGGGCGGCGAGTCGCTGTCCGCGTTGCAGGCACCGACCGGCGGTTGAGCTCGCATCGGCACATCGAGGCGCGCGTCGCTCGGACGTTGCTCGCCGGTGGCGGAAGCGGATGCCGCGGCGCCAGCGCAGACGCCGGTCGCTGACGGCACGCGCACCTTGCGACGACCTCGGAGTTTTCGCGCGGAATCGACTCCGCTCGTCAGTGCACTCGACGCCTGTTGACGGAGCTGGCGCAGATCCGCCAGCGAGTCGCCGTGCGCCCACCCGGCTCGACGCACGCGACTCTCGTCGACATCGAGCCGCGAGTGCAACGTCATGTTCTCCCTCCTTCGTCCCTTCACCTCCACGTTCATCTGCGCAGCCGCCGTCGCCACGGCGTCGGGCACCGCCAGCGCGCAGGGCATCCTCGTTCTCATCGCCGCACCATGGATCGAGAACGCTCCTCACACCGTGCGCGGCATCGACACGCCGGCGCCCGTGCGCTGCACCAACATCTTCGGCAGCGTGCTCGGCTACGCCTCGTCGCAGGCTGCTTCCAACGGCAACCTGGCGTTCGGGTCGGGCGCGGCCTGGGACACGTCGCTCGGTTGCGACGTGCTCAGCATCGCCGTGGCGACCGGCCTGACCAACCGCTCCTTCACCTACGTCGGCGAGCGGCAGGGCGAGATCGAGGTGAACGCTGTCGTCGACGCGCAGGGCGTCGCCAACCTCGTCGATGCCGACTGTGCCGCGGCCGCGCTGGGCTACGGCGAGTTCTCGTCGAATGTCACGCCGACAATCACCGCCGTGCTCACCGCGTCGGCCGGCGAGACGGGCTCGAACCAGCTCGGCAGCGTGCGCGCTGCCTACTCGGGCATCACCGTCGCCGTGAACCTCTCGGTCGGCACGGGTGAAGGCACCTATCCGGACATGGACACCAATCAGATCGGCAACGTGGTGTGCAAGAACTACTACTTCGTGCAGCACCGCGCGCGCGCCTACATCAAGGTGTGGGCGAACGAGGACCTGATCGGAATCATCGCCGAGTGCGATGCCGACATGACGGCAACCGTCACCTCCGGCACCCTGCTCTACACCTGCCCGCACTGAGGCGGCCTTCTTTCCTAGCCGTGTTTCGCGCCGCGCCGGTCTCCGTGCGCGTCGCCACAGGAGCCGCGACATGCGACATCACCGTGAATCCCCCGCCACTCTCTTGACGATCATGGCTCTGCTGGCCGTACTCGTGTCGACCACTTGGTACGTCGTCGCGGTTCCGTCGGCGGTGCCGATGGACCTCGACTCCACCGTGCCGGCGGTCGCCGCCGAGCCCAGCGTGCCGGGGCTCCAGGAGGGCGAGCGCGCGACGGTCGCCGACCGGGGCGGCCACGTGCGCCTGCGGGTGACGGAGGCCGGCACGGGCCAAGGTGTGCACGATGCGGAGGTACGCGTCGCGCGTGCGACCCGGGCGCCCGACGCACCGGTCGCGCCGGTGATGCGCACCGACCGTGCCGGCGCCGTCTGGTTCGCCGAGGAGCCGGGCGACGTGATCGTCGCCGTGCGCCGGCCTGGCTTCGTGCCACAGGTGGTCGAACGATCCGCAGGTCCGGCCGGCATCGAGGTGGCGTTGACACGCGCATGCGGCATCGAACTGACCTTCCGCGACGCTGCTGGTCGACCGGTGGTCGGGGTCCCGGTGCGCCTCCTGCCGGAGCCCATCGGCGCGACGCCCTGGGGCGGTGATTGGTATCGATGCACGTCGCCCGAGGCGGTCTCGGCTGGCGACGCCCGGCGCTTGGCGCGCGTCTTCGCGCAGGACAGCCGCGACGACCGGCGTGCGTCGCAAGCAGAAGGCGAAGCGCCGCCCCTGGCACGGCCCGACCTCACGCAGCCGACGCGGGCTGCGGTGCTGGCGTTGGCTCTGCCGCTCGACCTTCCCGGGGGCCGCGCCTGTGATCCCATGTTCCGGCTGATCGCCGACCAGGCGGACCGGATCAGCGACGAACGCGGGGTCGTGCGCTGGGATGAACTGCCGCCCGGCGAGTACCGCTGGGGGCTCTGTGCGCCGATGCACGCCACCATCGTGCCGGCGCACGAGAACACGTCCTTCGAGCGCGTCGAGGGCGGCGTCCTGGCCGGCCGAGATCCGGTGCCGCTGCTGTCGGGGCGGATGCAGCCTCGGCCGGGCGAGATGCTGCGCTTCTCGATCGAGACCATCGCCGGAGCGAGGGTGCGCGGGCGCGTGCAGACCGGAACTCCGGGCGCTGCGGGCCAGGTTGCGCTCGTCCACCGCCGCTTGTTCGGCGACGGCGACGCGGCGGTCGAGTCCCATCGTGTCGAGGCAACGGTCGATCTCGGCGCCGATGGCAGCTTCGTGTTCGACAACGTCGGTCCCGGCATCCACGTCGTGCGCTCGGCGTGGTGGACCACACCGAGCGACCTGCACTACGCCGCGGTCTCGGTGGAGGTGGCGGCCGGCGACGACCGTGACGTGGGCGTTCTGCAGCCGACGGAGGGGACTTTGCTGGAGGCCAACCTGCGGCTCGTCGATCGGCGCGGCGAGGTGCTCGACCCGGTGGCGCTCTTCGGTCGGCCGATCGAGGTGTTCGTCGGCCTCGAGGTCGTGCCCGACAGCCGTCGCATCGACATGTCGTTGTCGGAGATGATCGCGTTTCCCGTTGGCCAACAGCTGCGCGTGCACGGGGTGGCCGCCGGTCGAGCCTGGCTGCGGGCGACGCGCACGGACGATGCGCGGGCGGTCGACGGCAGCTCTGCGGCGATCGTCGACGCGCCGGTACGCGAACTGCGCCTGCCGGTCAGCGAGCCCGTCGATGTTGCTCTGCGAGTGGACCGGCTGCGTGATGTCGAGGTCGAGGTGAGCCTGCCGGCCGAGGCTTCGGCGACACGCCTGGAGTTCTGGCTGCGGGCGCGCAGCACGGGCGAGATGCGTGACCTACGCACGCGGGTGCGGGGTGCTCAGGCCCGCGTCCAGCTCACGTTGCCCGAGGACGAGTACGACGTCTTCGCGCGCACTTGCACCTGCTCGGGTGGGGCTGGCGCGTTCGGCTTCGGCGCACTCACCGTCGGCTCGGGCACAGGCGAGCCCGCGCGTCTCCAGCTCGGTGCCGCCGCCGGCCTGCGCGGCCGGGTCGTGGCCAGCGATGGACGGCCGCTCGCCAACGAAGCCCTCGAGTGGCACTTCGCACGCGCGGGATCTTCGTGGATCGTGCGCGCGCGCACTGGAGCCGACGGGCGCTTCGACCTGCCAGGCCTCATTCCCGGCTCCCACCTGCGCGACGAGCGGCTCGGTCTCGGTGTCCAGGTCCCGGCGTTGGGAGCGGTGGGCGAGGTCGAGCTGATCAGCGCGCGCGGCTCGCGGAGGTAGCGCTCAGGATCCGGCGGTGCACTCGACCTTCAGGCTGTTGGTGGTGCCCCAGCGCAGGCCCGTGAGCTCGAGGCCCGCCGACAGCTGGTGCACGTAGAACGAATAGTCGAGACCGAGCGGCACCGGCAGCACCGTGGTGGCGCCGCCGTTGGCATCGGTCTGGAACAGGCCCACGGGAACGGGCGTGACGAAGGTCTTGCAGCCGGTTCCGAGCAGGTCGAGCGTGTCGGGCAGCGGCGACAGGATGGTCGCGCCGAAGCCGTTGGCGGCGCCGCCGCCCATGGTCAGGGTCAGGTCGGCGCCGAGCTGGCCGGTGCGCTGCGCGCGCCCGCTCAGCGACCCGCCCTGGCCGCAGCTCGACTCGTGGCTCAGCACGCGGCAACCGGCGCGCCCGGCTGGCACGAACGCCACCTCGAGCCCTGCGCTGAAGCTGCCTGGGTCGGTGAGCGTCGAGCGTGCCTCGCCACGCAAGCGAATGGTGACGGTGAGACCGGCGCCGTCGACGGTCAGGCCCGGCACCGTGGCGCTGTTGTTCGAGCCACCGGCGGCGAAGTCGTGCGTCGCGCTGCCGACGGTGATGCTGGCCGTGGCGCTGCCGTTGAGGCCGGCGTTGCCGTTGAAGGAGATCCGCAGGTCGCCCTGCACCGGCTGCGCCGCGCTGAGGCGCAGCGCGTACGCGTGGTCGCCGAACAGCGGCAACTGCGTCGCCGTGGTGCCGGCACTGGCGAGGAACGCGCTCTGCGCGCTCCAGGTGAAGTTGACGCCGGCGTCGTCGAGCTGGGTGCCGTTGCGGAACACGGCTTCGAGCGAGGCCGACGCCACGCCCGGCACGCTGGCGCCCAGGGAGAAGGGCGACGTGAGGGTCTGGTTGGCCGCTATCGACTGCGTGGTGATCAGGGCGAACACGCCGACCCGCGAAGTGTTGGTCAGCGAGGCCTCGACGTCTTGGGCGGCGAGCGAGGCGATGAGAACGAGGGGGACGAGGGACGAGACTGGGTTCATGGGCTGCAAGTGCTGGGGATTCTCGCGTCGCGCGCGAACTCCGCCAGGCCCCTGTCTCTGCGCGGCGTGGATTCCACCAGGCCGGGCCGGTCGGTGCGGAGCGGGCGGCCCTGCCGAGCGGGGAGTCGTGCGCCTTCGGTGACGGTGGTGCGCAATCGGGGGAGCCGCAGCGGCGGCGGGTCCGACGGCGACCGATGCTGGCTCGGGTCGACGCGACCGACGAGCCGCGGACGTGGTGGCGCAAGTTCAGGCGCCGATGGCGTGCGCCAGCTCGATATCCTTCTCGGTGATGCCACCGGCGTCGTGGGTGGTCAACCACACGCGCAGCGTCCTGTAGCTGTTCCACCACTCCGGGTGGTGTTGCCTGGCCTCGGCCAGGAGTGCGATGCGGGTCATCTCGCTGAACGCCGCGGCGAAGTCGGCGAACACCAGCTCGCGGAAGAGCTTGTCGGTCCGTAGCGACCAGTGAGGCAGCGTGCGCAGGGCGGCGTCGAGCTCGGAGGGAGCGAGGAGCTTCATGGCGGCATCGTCCTATTCGACGGGCAGCCAACGCGAAACCGGCGACGCGCGAAGTCCATGACTCTGCCGGCGTCGTCGACGTCGACACCGTCGCGCCGCAGGAGCGCGATCTGTCGGGTGCTCGGGCGGCCATCGGCGCGCGCGCTCACCCGACCCTGCGCGTTGACCACCCGATGCCACGCCACGCCGTCCGGACACTGGCTCATCGCGTTGCCGACGTGCCGCGCCACGCCGCGCCGCCCCAACACCGCGGCCACGTCACCGTAGGTGGTGACCCGCCCGCGCGGCACCTTCCTCACTACCGCGAACACCCGGGCGTGGAAGCCGGGCCCGACCACGCGCTGCGGACCATGGCGTCGGGGATCGTATGGCATGGGTAACAGGGTGGAGTCAGGCACCAACTTGCGGTTTCGCTGCGGGAAAGCCCGGAGAGAAAGCGAAGTTTGGTGTCTGACTCCACTCTGTTACTTGAGGAAGGGGTGGCGGTGGGAGGGGGATTCGAACCCCCGATCGACTTGCGCCGACTCCGGTTTTCAAGACCGGTGCAATCAGCCGCTCTGCCATCCCACCGCCGTGAAGACGTTCAGGCCACGGTCAGCCCACCTGGTCGAGTACCTTGCGCTTGACGAAGATCGGTGCGTGCGTCTGCACTGCCAGGCAGATGGCGTCGGACGGCCGGCAATCCACCTCGCGGTCCTGACCGACCTCGTCCTTGGTCGGGGCCCCGCCCGGGGCCAGCACCAGGTTGGCGTAGAACGTGTGCTCGCGCAGGTCGTTCACCACCACCCGCGCCAGACGCCAGTCGACCTTCTGCAGCACGCGACCGAGAAGGTCGTGGGTGAGCGGGCGCATCGACTGGTAGCCGAGCACCTTGCGGTTGATCTCGGCGGCCTCGTTGAAGCCGATGACGATGGAGAAGCTGCGCTCGCCGTTGCGTTGGCGCAGGAGCAGGATCTGCTGGTCGCCCTTCTCCTGGATCACGACGCGGGCCAGCTCGACTTCGATCAGATCCTCGGGGTCTTCCATCGCGATCCAAGAACGCCGCTCGCTGGCTGCGCGAGGGTAGGCGAAAGGGTAGCTTCGCGTCGTCCGATGACAACACCTGGCGCCCGCGACGATGTCCCGTCAGTTCCGAGCCCGAAGGGCTCGCGATCGGTGACCGGTCCTGGCGACGCAGGCGCGGCAAGGATCTCGGCAGGGCCGGCGCGGCTCAGCGTGGCGACTCGCGGCGGCGTCGTCGAGTCGGAGCACCTCGGGCATGCCGTGGTGGTGCGCGGCGGTGAGGTCGTGGCTGCGTGGGGCGACCCCGACACCGAGGTGTGGTGCCGTTCGGCGGTGAAGCCGTTGCAGGCGCTGCCGCTCTTCGACCGGGGCGTCGTCGACCGCCTCGGTCTCGCGGACGAGGAACTCGCCTTGATCAGCGCCTCGCACCAGGGCACACCGATGCACGTCGAGGTGGTGGACCGCATCCTGCACAAGGCAGGGCTCGGGCGCGACGCGCTCGCCTGTGGGCCGCACAGTCCGTTCGACCGCCGCGCTGGGCTGGACATCGCCCGCGCCGGCGGCAAGCCCGAACGCATCCACAACAACTGCTCCGGCAAGCACGCCGGCTTCCTGCTGCTGGCGCAAGCGTGCGGCACGCCGCTCGACGAGTACCTGATCCCCGAGTCGGCCACGCAAACCGCGGTGCGCGCTGCCGTCGCCGAGATGATGCAACTGGCGCCGTCGCAGCTCGGCGTGGCGGTCGACGGCTGCGGCGCGCCGACCCTGCGCGCGCCGCTGTCGGCGTTGGCGCGCGCCTTCTGGCGGTTGACCAACCCGCAGCAGCTGCCGGCCGCGCGCCGAGCCGCTTGTGGGCGACTGCTGCAGGCGGTCAGTGCCGCGCCCTACCACCTGGCTGGCCGCGGCCGTCTGTGTAGCGCGCTGATCGAGTCGGCACCGGGTCGGGTCTACCCGAAGAACGGTGCCGAGGGCGTGTACGCGGTCGGCGTCGCCGGCCTCGATCTGGGGGTGGCGATCAAGGTGAGCGACGGCGCCGAGCGCGCCTACGTTCCCGTGGTCGTGGCGCTCTTGCGTCGTCTCGGGCTCTGGCGCGAGGTGCCGCCGGCGCTCGCCGACTTCGCACGCCTGCCCCTGCGCAACACGCGCGACGAGCTCGTCGGCCACGTCGAGTGCGTGATCGAAGGAGGAGCGAGCGCGTGACCGAGACGGTCGGCCTGCGGGGCGCGCGCGCGCCGGCCTCGCTGCCCGCGCGACCCCGCGAGGCGCACAAGGGCACTTTCGGCACGGTGGGCATCGTCGCCGGCAGCGAGGGCATGCTCGGCGCCGCGATCCTGTGCGCGCGTGGCGCCCTACGCGGCGGCGCTGGTCTGGTGCGCGCCTTCCTGCCGCGGGCGTTGCGCGCGCCCTTCACGGTGGCCGTGCCGGCCGCGACCACCGCCTTGCGCGGCAAGGCGGCACCAGCCGGTTGCGACGTGCTGGTGGTGGGGCCGGGGCTCGGCACGGGCGCTGCCACCCGCGATCTGGTCCGTCGCCTGGTGACGCAGGCGCCCACTCCGTTGGTGCTCGACGCCGACGCACTCAACGTTCTGGCTCCGTGCACGGCGCTGCTGCGCACGACGCGGCCGGCGGTCTTGACGCCGCACCCGGGCGAGGCGGGCCGTCTGCTCGGGTGGCCGACAGCGCAGGTGCAGGCCGACCGACGGGCGGCGGTGCTGGCCTTGGCGCGGCGCACCGGGCAGGTCGTGGTGCTCAAGGGCGCGGGCACGCTGGTCACCGATGGGCGGCGTCTCTACCGCAACACCACCGGCAACCCGGGGCTCGCCACCGGCGGCAGCGGCGACGTCCTCGCTGGCGTCCTCGGCGCGTTGCGCGCGCAGGGCATGGACGCGTTCGCCGCCGCCTGCCTGGCGGTCCGGGTGCACGGGCAGGCAGGCGACCTCGTGGCCCGGCGGTTGTCGCGCGCCGGGCTGGTGGCCGACGACTTGCCCATGGCGGTGGCCGAGGTGCTGCGGCGCTACGAACGCTGAGACGGTCGAAACGCCGAGGCCGCCGGGCGCTGCTCCCACGTGCCGCGATCGGCGACAATGCTCGGCCGTGCCTGAACCCGCAGCCGCCGCCCGTCGTTGCTCTGCCTCCGCCATGGTCTCGCCGCGCGCGCTCGCCCTCGCCCTGCCGCTCGCAGCCTTGCTGTCCCTCGCCGCGGTCAGGGCGCCGGCCCAAGACGTCGCCACCCACCTGCGTCGGCTCGACGCGGTCGAGGCGCCGCAGCGCGAGGACGCGCGGCGCCGTCTGGCCGTCTTGTCGGCGGCCGAACTGCCGGTCGAGGCTCTGCTGGAACGGACGCGTGCAGGCGGGGAGGGCGCCGCGGCGGCAGCCGATGTCCTCGCGCGCCATGCCGACCTCCACGAGGCGCTGCGCCGCCAGGTCGACATCGACCGCGCCGACCACGGGCTCTTGATCGCGGCGCTGCCGGCTCTCCGGCCCGACCAGCTCTGGCAGGTCGTCCTGGGCCACCGTGTGACCGACCCTCACCTCGCCGAGCAAGCGCTGGGCGAGCTCTGGCAGCGGCGGGCCCTCGACGCGCCCGACGTCGTCACCGTGCTGGGGCAGGAACAGCCACCGGGCCCGGGCGTGCGTGCCGCCGACCTGCTGGCGCACGCGGCTCTGCCGGCGGCGGCGACGCTGGCGGCGATCGCCGCCGAGCCGGTGGCGCGCCAGCGGCTGCTGCGCGCGTTGGTCGACCATCCACGCCCGGACTACGTCGACTGGCTGCAACACTGGATCGACGATCCCGCCGACGCCACGACCAGCCTGTTCGCGATCGCCGCCCTGCCGCCCGACGCGCAGACGCCGGCGCACGCGCGGCTCGTGCTGCGGTTGTTCGACGCCCAGACGCCCCCCTTCCTCACCGACCTGGCGGCAGCGCGCTTCTCGACCAGGGTCGCCGACGGGTTGGTGTCGGCGGCGCATGCCGCCCTGCTGGACGGCAAGCGGATCGGCGACCTGCTGCCCCTGTTCCTCAACGTCAGCACCGGCGGCGAAGAACACCTGTTGGGGCTGGCCGGCACCGTGCCGCCTGCCGACCGGGAGGCCGTGTGTCGGTGGCTCGAGCTGCGCGACTCGCCGGCGCTGGCAAGACGGGTGGCCGCGGCTCTCGACGGCGAGATCGCTCTCGAAGACGTCTGGCTGCAGCGAGCCGGGCCCCAGCTCACCAACCCGGCGCGCGTCGCACGTGTGGTTCAGGTGCTCGAGGAGCCCGAGCCGCGCTGCATCGCCGCCTTCGAGGTCCTGGTCGAAGCCGGCCGCTACGACCCGCGCATGCTGCGCCTGATCGAAGGCGACGACGCCTCGATCGAGCGCGCCCGTCACCTCCTGCGCTTGCCGCGCGACGTCTTGCCCAACACCGTCGTGCACGGCCTCCTCCGCCATCGGGACGGCAGTGTGCGCCTGGCCGCGGTGCACGCGCTGGCGGTGCCGCATCCGCGCGACGAAGACCAGGCGGCGCTGGCGGCGTTGCTGGCCGAGGACGCCGACGACGGCGTGCGCGCCGCGTGCGCCCGCGCGCTCACCGCGTTCGGAGACGATGGCCGTGCGCAGGCCGCGTTCGCGGTGGCGTTCGGCAGCGCCTTCGGCGAGGAAGCGGTGGAGTGGCTGCTGCAGCGCCCGCGCCCGTTCGGGCGATCGCTGCTCGCGGGCGTGCGCGCCGAGCGGTCCTCGCGCCGCCAGCTCGACGACCTCGAGACGGGCATGGTGCGGCTCGGCGACCATGCGCTCTTGCCAGCCCTGCTGGCGCGCGTCGGCGAACTGCCGCCCCGGCTCGTGCGCCGCCTGCAGCCGGTGCTGGCCGCGATCGACGACCGAGCCGTCGTCGGAGTGTTGGCCGCCGCTGCCGTGGACCCGGAGCTCAGCGTGGCGCTGCGCGAGCCGCTGGTCGCGGCGCTGGCCGCCCGCGCCGACACCGACACCGAGCTGCTGCGCAGGATCTTCGTGCGCGAGGACGACGACGGCATCCGCGCCGCAGCGTTGCAGGGCCTGCTCGGCACCGAGGTCGGACGCGCCATGCTCGCCGAGCTCGGAGCCAAGATCGGCACGCGCTCGCTGCAGCGCAGCGACGAGGACCTGGCGTTCGAGGTGTTGGGTGCCGCGCGCCTGCCCCTGGCTTCGGACGTCGTCGCTCTTGCCGCACGCCTGGTGCTGGTGGCACCGCTCGCCAGCCCGGTGGCGGAGGCCGACCGCACGCTGTCGGACGCCGGGGTCGTCGCCGACTACCCGCTGGTGCAGCCGCTCGGCGAGCTGATCCGCCGCGCGCCGCGGCGCGAGCACGGCGAGGCGATCGCCGCCGCCGTCGCAGCGGCCGTCGCCCACCCCGAGGCACACGCGCTGTCGCGGCGGCGCCTCGGCCATCTGCTGTCCTTCCTGGCGTGGTCGCCCGAGGCGTACGACGCGGCGGCGCCGGCCCTGGCACGCGCGATGGTGGCGGCGCCCGACACCGACATCTCGTGGCTCGGTCCGGCCTGGCTGGAGGTGGCGCGCGACGCGGAGGCCAACGACCGGTTGGCGGCGGCGGCCTCGGCCTACGAGGCCGCGCTCGGCCCCTTCCTGCGCGATCCGCGTCCCGCGGTCCAGCGCCGGCGCTTCTTGCCCGACCCCGATCCCGCGCGCGGCCGCGTCCCACTCGCCGCGGTGGCAGCCCGGCCGTCGCTCCTGCGCGCACGTCTGGCGCTGGCTCGAGGCGATCTCGCCGCCGCGCGGCGGGAGCTCGACGCTGCCCGGCCTTTGGCGACCTGCGACCGCGCAACGCTGACGGAGATCGCCGCTCTCGCCGACGAGATCGCGAGGCGATGAGGTGACGGCTCGCTGCGCACGGCTTACAACGCGCGTCACACCGCCAACGGGGGCGGCCCTTCCCGCACACCGACCATGAGCATGTCCATGCTGCGAATCTCGATTCTCGGTCCGTGTCTGTTGCTGCTCGCCTGCCACAGTGCCGCAGTCGCGCAAGAGGGCACGGCGCCGGATCCCAAGGCCGACCTGCACGCTGCCTTCGCCAGGTCCGGGATCGAAGTCGACCTCGAACACAAGCGGCTCACGGTCAGGGCCAAGGTCAGTCGGCCGGCGGACCTGCTCGAATACGTGCTGATCACGCGCGTCGGCAAGGCGCACGAAGCGCTCCTGGTGACGGAGGCCTCGCCGAGCGTGCTCAACGCCGCGCTGCTGGCGCTGGGACTCACTCCGGGCACGAACGTCACCTACAAGGAGAAGGATCCGCCACCGTCCGAAGAGGAGGTCCGCGCCGGCGTCGATTGGCTGGTGATCACGCCGCCGACCGGTCCGCAGGTCTGGTTCACCGTGGCGTGGAAGGACGACGACGCCGCCAAGCACGAGTGTCCTCTCGAGGACCTGTTGATGGACCTCGACACTGGCGAGGGTGTGGCTGACGCCGAGTGGATCTACATCGGCGGCCGCATGGCCGCGCCGTACCGCGGTGAGGCGCCGGTGTTCATCGCCGACCTGGAGGGCAACCTGGTCAGCTCGTGCTATCTCGATCCCGGCAACCACCTGGTGACGCTGCGCCACGCGCGCGCGCGCAGCGACCAGAACTGGTGGATGACCGAGGCGTGCCCGCCGCCAGGCACAGCTGTCGCGCTGACCGTGCACACCCAGAAGCCGGACCTGGTTCGCGTGCGTGAGGAGCGTCTGGCGAAGGAGGCGGCGGCGGGCAAGAAGCCGAAGGGGCCGCCCAAGGAGCTGCCGGCGCAGCCGGCGAGCAGCGACAACCCGCCGCCGATCAAGCGCGACGACGAGGGCGAGCGCAAGGGCGGGACGGGCAAGGACAGCAAGAAGGACGGCGGCGAGCGCGGTCGCTGACGTGGTCGCCGCGCGCGGCGTGCGCCTCGCCCAGGTCGTCACCGTCGTCGGCATGGCGGCGCCGCTGTTGCTCGTCGACCGTGGCCGGGAGGCGTGGGCGACGATCGCGTGCCACCTGACCGCGACTGCCGGCTTCCTGGTTCTGGCGGCGGCGGTCCTGCGCGGTACCTACCGGCCGCGCGCGGCCGAGGCCTTCGTCTTCGCCGTGGCCCTCGGAGCCGTGTCGTTGGCTCTGACCCCGCGCCTCAGCGACGACATCCACCGCTACGTGTTCGAGGGCCGGCTGGTGTGCGCCGGCGTCAACCCGTACCTCACGCCACCCGACGCGCCGGAGGTGGCGCACCTGCGCGATGCGTCCTGGCAGTGCATCAACCACAAGGAGATCCCCGCGGCCTACCCGCCGGCGGTGCAGTTGGCGCTGGCGGTCGCGGCGACGGTGTCGCCGACGCCGTTCGGACCCAAGCTGGTGTTCGCGCTGTGCGCGTTCGCGGCCTTCGCGGCGCTGTGGCACTTCCTGCCGCGCCTCGGGCTGCCGGCACAGCACGCCGTCTTGTTCGGTTGGTGCCCGCTCCTGTGGCTCGAGTGCGCCGGCGAAGGCCACAGCGATGCGCTCGCCGCGCTCGCCACGGTGCTGGCGCTGTGGGCATCGACGTGCGCTTGGCCGCTCCTGGCCGGCGGTTGTCTGGGGCTGGCGACGGCCAGCAAGTTCCTGCCGGCCGTGCTGCTGCCCTTCCTGGCGCGGCGCAGCCGGCGCGTGTGGCTGGGTTTCGTGGTCGTGCTGTTCGCCGTGTACGCACCCTTCGTCGCCGATCCGCGCGCCATGTTCGCCGGCGCTCTCGAGTACACCGCGCGTTGGCGCGCCAACGACAGCGCCTTTGCGGCGGTGCACTGGCTGACCGAGTCGGTCATGTCGCCGTGGCGGGCGGGGGGCGGCTACGCCGGCTGGCTCGCCGGCTGCGAAGTGCAGCGTCTGGCGAAGCTGCCACTGGCTCTGCTCGGTGTCTGTCTGCTGGCGCGCTGCTGGCGACGCCAGGAGTCGCCGGAACGCACCGCCTTCGTCTTCTTCGCGTTCTTCGTCGCCTGCGCGCCCACGCTGCATCCGTGGTACGTGGTGCTGCTCCTGCCGTGGCTGTGCATGCGACCGAGCCTTTGGCTCCTGGCATTCACCGGGACCGTAGCGCTCGCCTACCACGTGCTGCCGGCGTTCCACGCCAGCGGGGCTTGGCACGAGAGCACGGCGGTGAAGGTCCTGGAGTACGCCCCCTTCTATGGGGGGCTGCTGTGGGCAGCAGGCACGCACGCGTGAAATCACCCGCTGCCGCGCGACGTTGGCCCCGAACGAGCGCACCATGACGTCCGACATCGTCGTTCCCTGTCCGCACTGCGTCACCCTCAACCGGGTGCCGAGCAACCGCGTCGCCGACGTCCCGGTCTGTGCCACCTGCCGAGAGCGGCTACTGGCCGGCGACGTGGCCAGCCTCGACGGCGCCACGCTGGCGCGCGCCGTCGGCAAGAGCACGTTGCCGCTGCTCGTCGACTTCTGGGCGCCCTGGTGCGGCCCCTGCCGGCTCATGGCGCCCTGGTTCGCGGCTGCGGCCAAGCGCCTGGCCGGCAAGGTGGTGTTTGCCAAGCTCGACACGCAGGCGCATCCGGAGGTGGGCGAGCGGTTCGCCATCCGTTCGATTCCGACCATGATCCTGTTCACCGCGGGTGCGGAGGCTGCGCGCACCAGCGGGGCGCTGCAGGAGGCGCAGATCGTCGCGTGGGTGGAGAGCCAGGTCTGAGGCGGGGGCAAGGGCTTCGTCGGCTCCCTTGCGTGTCGTTGCTGGCGGTCGCCCTCGCCACCGCGAGCCCTTCGGGCTCAGAACGAGGCGTTCACCATCGAGAGCAGACCGAGCGCGGCCCAGCCGAGCGACCACACCGCGATGGCGACGAGGGTGGCCGCCCGCAGCGTGGCGCGCGCCGACGCCAACGCCATCAAGAGGAGCGCTCCGGCGGCCAACCACGCGAAGGAGACCGCGGGCATCTGCGTCGCCATCGTGCAGTCGCGGTGTCCCACCGCCAGCCCTGCCCAAGGGCCGAGCAGGCCGGTGGCCGCGCCGCGCGGGCTGCCCACGATGAGGGCGCCCAGGACACCGCTGAGCACCGCGACCACGGCGTAGATCAGCACCGCGACGGTGGCGTCGCGAGACACGGGGTCCGGCCCTTGGACGGCTGCGGGCATCGGGCGCATTGTAGGCGCCGTGGCAGCTGGCGCGCTTGCGCTGGTCGGCGGGCTCGCTACCCTTCCGGCCTCGCATGCAAGTTCAAGCCCTCGATCTGCGCCCCGGGATGCTCGTTTCCTACGAGGGCCGCATGTGCTCGGTGGTGTGGTGGAACATCCTCCGCAACGACCGGCGTCTGTTCGTGCAGATGCGCGTCAAGGACATCCAGTCCGGGCGCGTGCAGGAGCTCAAGGAGCACGGCGACAGCAAGTACGAGGTCCTCGACAAGGAGGAGGTCGAGCTGACCCACTCGTACCGCGACGGCGCCGACGAGGTGTTCTTCTCGCCCGCCGGCGAGGAGGTGCGCTGCAGCGTGGCGGCCGCCGAGGATGCCATCAAGTGGCAGGCGGAGAGCTACGTCGGTCTGTTCGTGTCCGGACAGCTGGTGTTCGTGCTCCCGCCCAAGTCGGTCGTGCTGACCGTGACCGAGACGGCGCCGCCGATCAAGGGCGCCGGCACCGGCTTGAAGGACGCCCAGCTCGAGAACGGCATGAAGGTGCGCGTGGGCAACCTGGTGGACGTCGGCAACAAGGTGCGCATCGACACCGAGACGGGCGAGTTCAAGGAGCGCGTGCAAGGCTGAGCCGTTGGCGCTCCGTCCCTCCGGGTTTCGTGGTGATCAGGGATTCGTGGTGCTCAGGGCTTCGAGGGCGGCTCGGGCGCGGCGGAACAGAGCCGTCAGTAGCGTCGTAGCGTTCTACGTCGCCCGTGTCGCGAGGCTTCGCTCGCTCCGTGGGAGGGGGACGTTCGCGAGCGCCGGCAGTCCCGCCGGACTTTTCTTCGGGTAGCGTGCAGCACTGGACGCCGCCGTGGCGTCCCCCTGGCATGACGACCTCGCCCACCGTGGACGCGTTGCTCGAACACGGAGCCTTCGTGCGCAACTTGGCGGCCGGCCTGCTGGCCGATCCGGGTGGTGCCGATGATCTCGTGCAGGACACCTGGATCTCCTTCCTGCGCCGGCCGCCACGCGTCGCGGGCACGACGCGCAGCTGGCTGGCGAGCGTCGTCCTCAACCGTGCGCGCAGCAGCCGCCGGCAGGCGGTGCGGCGCCAGGCGCGCGAGGCCGCGGTTGCGCGTGACGAGTCGACGGAGCCGGCGAGCGCGTCGCTGGAGCGTCTCGAGCTGCAGCAGCGGGTGGTCGCGGCCGTCCTCGACTTGCAGCCGCACTACCGCCGCGTGGTGCTGTTGGTCTATTACGAGGGCCTGAGCAGCGCCGAGGTCGCGCGTCGCACTGGGGTGCCGGCGGGCACGGTGCGCGCGCAGCTGGCGCGTGGTCTGGCCGAGCTGCGCCGGCGCTTGGACGCGTCCGCGCCGGGTGGTCGTGCGGCCTGGTCGGCGGCGCTGCTGCCTCTGGTGCGACCCCGTCGTTCGGTCGCGCTCGGGGCGAAACTGGTCGGCGTCGTTGCCGTGGGGACCGGAGCCTGGCTGGTCGGTGCGCTCACCGCTCCGTTCGCCGTTTCCCCGAGCGACGAGGTGGCGTCTGGAACGGCGTCGCCGGCCGCCGCTCCGCCTGCCCCGGGTCCGGTCGGCGAGTCCGCGCGCGCCGATGCCCGACACGCGTTGGTGCTGGAATCGCCCGGGCGCACGCCGGTCGTCGAGGCGGCGGCCGACCCCGACCTGACACGTCTGACGGTCTCCGAGCTGCACGACCTCGCCCTGTGGACTCAGCACTACCTGCGGCGTCGGATGCTCACCGCCGAACCCAACGACGTCGGTGTCGAGCTGGCTGCACTGCGCGGCCTCGAACCGTTCGGGGCCACGCGGATCCTGCGCGCCGACGCCTTCGAGTACACCCAGAACGAGCCTCTCGGTGTGCGCGGGGGCGGCGCCTACTACTCCTTCTCGTCGGGCAGCCACGTCTACGGTGACGGGTCGGACCTGAGCCTCGCCAACCGTGCCCTCGCCTCGGGTTTCGCGGGCGACGACCGCGGGTGGGTGATGGACCTCGGTGACGTGGCCTTGGCCCGGGTCGACGCGGTGCCGCCGGTGGCCCTGGATGCGCGCGCGCGCGACGCCTACCTGCACCTGTGGGCACCGGCGACGACGCGCCACGGCGAGTTCGAGCCGGCCTACCTGCAGCGCGCGCAGGCGCTGGGGCTGGAACGATCGCAACCGGCGCGCGTCGGCGCCACCTACCTGCTGCGGTCGGTAGTCGAGCGCGATCACGATGTGCTCGTCGCGTTCCGCTCGGTGGCGGCCGACGCGACCGGCCACACCCTGGTGTGGCGCATCCTGCGCACCTTCGACACGTTCGCCGAGCCGCGCAACAGTATGCCGAAGCCGCCACCCGGTCACGCCGCGGGCTGGCTCGTCGGCAAGTCCGTCGACCAGCTACGGCAGGTTCTCGATGCGCTGCGCGCGGTGGCCGAACCACAACTCCTGCGCGTGCCCGATGCGGTGGTGGCGGCGCACCGCACCTTCCTGGACGCATCGGGCACCGGGACGTGCCGAATCCTGAACCGTGGCCGCTTCGACGCCCTCGTGCGCCTGCGTGGTGGTGGTGCCTACTACGACTTCGAGACGCGCAGCCACGACTACAACGCACGCCCGCAGCTGGGCCTCGACCAAGGTCAACTCCTCAGCGGATTCGCCGGCAACGACCGCGGCTTCCTCGCCGACCTGCGCGGCACGCCGCTCGAGTTCGCCGACGACCCCGCGCGCCAGGCCGACGCGCACGACCGCGAGGTCGTCGCCTTCCTCCGGGGCCTGCGACCCGAGCGCGGCCAACTCGGCGAGCTCGAGGTGCGCGCCGAGGACGTCGAACGTGCCCGTCG
This sequence comes from Planctomycetota bacterium, assembly GCA_041398565.1. Lineage (GTDB taxonomy): Bacteria > Planctomycetota > UBA1135 > UBA1135 > UBA2386 > DATGPD01. The sequence continues at coordinate 1,245,822 of JAWKUN010000003.1, forward strand.
GCTCGGCTGCGACACGGTTCGCGCCGTCGCCGGACACACCTACCTCCTGCGCGCGGTGCGTGGCGACCAGGACCTGACCGTCGCGCTGCAGGTGCTGCAGTGCGACGCCGACGGCGCCACTCTGATCTGGCGCGTCGTGCCGTCCAAGTAGGTGGACGACGCGGGGCGCCGGCGACATACCGTGCGGCCGCAGGCGGCGATGGGCGCGGCCGCCGGCCGCGAGGGCGGATTGACCACACCGCCGTCGGCCTTCATGCTCGCGCCATGAGCGAAGATGTGCCGGGCCCCGAGGACGATTCGGCGCCGCGGGAGAGGCTCGCGCAACGAGAAGACCTCTCTGCCCTGTTGCAGCGGGCGAGAGCCACCGCGCGACGAGCGGCCGACCACGGGGTGCCGGCGCAGGACCGCTCTGACTTGGCTCAGTCGGTCGTGCGGGAACTGGCCCGCGCGGCCGGACGGTTGGAGTTTCGCGGCGTCGAGGCGTTCGATGCACTGGTGCGGACGATGTTCGCGCACAAGATGCGTTCGAAGCTGTCGCGGGCGCGGGCCAAGCGGCGCGACGTGCGCCGGGAGGTCGGCGGGGCCGATGCCGGAGATGACACCGCGATCGAACTGCCCGACCGCGATCCCGAGCATGATCCGGTGCAGCAGACTCTGGCCGAGGAGCTTCGGTCGCGTTTGCAGAAGAGCATCGACGGTCTGCCGCCGCGGAATCGTGATGTCATCCTGCTGAGGGCAGCGGGTTGCAGCAACGCCGAGGTCGCGGCCAAGCTGGGGCTCACCGAGGCCAACGCCCAGAAGATCTACGCCCGCACACGCGCAGGGTTGGAGCTGGGCCTCGTCGGCCTCGATGCTGACTGAGCTGCAAGTGCCGCGGATCCTCGCGCCACGCGCGAATTCGGCGATGCCGTTCCGCTAGCCATCGCGCCCAACTCGCTTGTTTCCAGCGGCACTGGAAGCCCCAGCAACAAAGTGGCCGGGGCCCCTTCTGGTCGGCGCGAAGCGCCGACTGCAACCAAGCCTTTGGTTGCGGCCCCGGCCGCGACGGGCTGCAAGTGCCGCGGATCCTCGCGCCACGCGCGAATTCGGCGTTGCCGTTCCGCTGCCATCGCGCCCAACTCGCTTGTTTCCAGCGGCACTGGAAGCCCCAGCAACAAAGTGGCCGGGGCCCCTTCTGGTCGGCGCGAAGCGCCGACTGCAACCAAGCCTTTGGTTGCGGCCCCGGCCGCGATGAGCATCCCTGACGCGTGTCGGGTTCGTCTACGACTTCGGCAGCCCTGGTTAGAATGCTCGCGTGAACAGCGCGCCTGATCACTTCGATCTGCCTGCGGATCTGGTGCACCAGTTGCAGGCCGCCATGCGCTGTCCACCATCGCAGTGGTCGGCCGCCGTCGAGACGATCTTGCGCGAGCACCCCGAGCACGCCGAGTCGATGTTGGCCTGGCTGGAACGCGACGGCGTTTCGTCACCGAACACGGCGGATCCTGGGACCCGTCCGGGGCAGGGAACCGACAGGCCGTCGCACGTCGGGCCGTACCGCATTCTCGAGTCTCTCGGCGAGGGAGGGATGGGAGAGGTGTTCTTGGCGCGCCGTGAAGACCTCGGGGTGCCGGTCGCCTTGAAGGTCGTCAAGCCGGGCATGGACACGCGGGCGTTCCTGGCGCGTTTCACCGCGGAACGCCTGGCTCTGTCGCGCATGGAGCACAACAACATCGCGCGTGTGCTCGATGCGGGGGCGAGCGAGGACGGGCGGCCGTACTTCGTGATGGAGTTGGTGAGGGGTGTGCCGATCACCCGCTACAGCGACGACCATCGGCTTTCGATCGAGCAGAGACTGACGCTGTTCCAGCAAGTCTGCGCTGGCGTGCAGCACGCGCACAGCAAGGGAGTGATGCATCGCGACCTGACGCCCAACAACGTCCTGGTGACCGTGCAGGACGGGCAAGCCACCGCGAAGATCATCGATTTCGGCCTGGCCCGTGCGACCGACCGCAGTGGCTTGCAGCAAACGGTGTACACCGAGCGTGGGACGTTTCTCGGTACTCCCGAGTACATGTCACCCGAGCAGGCAGGTCTCGACGGCTTGGACATCGACACGCGCACGGATGTCTACTCTCTCGGCGTGCTGCTCTACGAGCTGCTCACTGGCGAGCTGCCTTTTCGGCGCGAGGAGCTGCGGGCCGCCGGCTACGAGGGCATCTGTCGCACCATTCGCGAAAAGGAGCCGGCGCGTCCGAGTAGTCGGGTCACCACCCTGGGGCCGTCGACGACACGGGTGGCGACGCTGCGCCGCACCGAGCCCCGGCAATTGCTCCAGTGTCTGCGCGGCGACCTCGACTGGATCGTCCTGAAGTGCCTCGAGAAGGACCGAACTCGCCGCTACGAGACGCCGACGCACCTCGCCGACGATGTGCGCCGACACTTGGAGGACGAGCCGGTGACGGCGCGGCCACCGAGCGCGGCCTACCGGCTGCGCAAGGTGGCGCGCAAGTACCGCCGTGAACTGCTGGCGGTGGGCGTGGCAGCGCTGTCGCTCGGTGTCGGCGGTGGCGTCGCCTTGTGGTCGCTCGTGACGGCGTCGAGCGCCCGCGCCAGCGAGCAGGTCAGCAAGGACGAAGCCGTGTCGGCCCGGGTCTACGCCACTGCCGCACGTTCCGACCGCGATCTGATCGCAGCGACCGCCGACGTCGAGCGGTTGTTGCGGGAGCGGTCCGCCCAGCCGTGGCTGGTGCCCGGTCGCGTGCCGGACGCCGAACGGTACCTCGCGGAGGCTGACGCGGTGCTGGCCCTGGCCCCCGCCTTGCAGAAGCGATTCGAGGAGCTGCTGGCCCGCGCCGAGCCGTGGGACGACGCGCAGCGGGCTGCCGACCGCGCTGGCCACCCCGCGTACGCGGAATGGGAGGAGGCGCGATCCGAGCTGGCGTACCGCGAGCACGTGGTGCACGTCGGCGGCGACCGAACCCGTCTCGAGTTGCCGGCACTGTCGCAGGACGACGTTGGCCGCCCGGCGGCCGAACTGCGGATGCTGGGTTGGCCGCTGGTGGACCCCGAGGTCGACCTGCGGATCTTCGGCGAGGAAGCGCGGGGGTTGGCCTTGGCGCAGTTGGCCATGCGCAAGCTGGTTCCACAGGATCGGCTGTGGCTGCGCGTCCAGGTCTCGGACTTCCTCGCGTGGGCTTGGTTCGCGAACGGGATGGACGACGAGGCCGTCGCGCAAGCGGAGCGTTCCGTGGCGCTGGTTGCCGCCAATCCGACCGAGTTGGCGTGGAGCGCGGCGATTCGTAGCAGGCTGGAGGACCTGCGCGGGCAGATCCGAGCTCGCACGGGCGCCTCCGGGGCGCTGAGTCTGGAGCAACTGCGAGGGCGAGTGTCGGCGCTCGAAGCTCGTTTGGGCGAACGGCGCACCTTCGCGTTCGCCGACGACTCGGATCGCCGATTGTTCCTGGCCTTGCAGGCGGCGGTCACACGCGTGCGTGCGCTCGCCTCCGAAGGCGGGGTCGAGCCTCTGCGCCGCGCATGCCGTTGGGTGCGCGCGGCTCAGGCTGCCACCAGCCTGCATCCACGGTCGACGGTCACCTGGGACGAGGTCGCCGTGACGATGGCGGCGGCCGATGGAACGCACGCGCACGCGGCCTACCGCGGCTTGCCCTCGATCCGGCCGCAGTTCGGCTTGGTCCCGATCGGCTTCAACCCGGCGACCAAGTTGCTCGAGCTCTACGATCTGCGATCTGCGTGGGACGGGATGTCGGCGCGGGACCCGGCCGAGCTGGAGATCCCGAGGCATGCTACCGACGGTGCGATCGCCATGGGCGACGACATGGGGATGGTGTTCGTGCTCCTGCCGGGAGGCGAGTGCTGGACGGGGGCACAGAACGACGACCCGGAAGCACGCCTGTACGACCCGGAGGGCGGGCTCTACCCGCGCTGCGTGCGTCTGGATCCGTTTCTGATCTCGCGCTTCGAGATGACGCAGGGGCAGTACCTACGCTTGACCGGCAAGGACCCGAGCGATTCCAAGCATGGCAGCACGCTGGGTGCAGCGATCACATGGGCGAATCCGGTCGAGCAGGTGAGCTACGACGACGCAGAACGCGACTTGGCGCGCTACGGGCTCGCCCTGCCGAGCGACGTGCAGTGGGAGTATGCATGCCGCGCGGGCACGTCGAGCCCGTTCTCCTGCCCGGTCGACGCCTTGGCCACGCACGCCAATCTGAACGACCAGGCTTGGGGGCGCCTCGCCAACCGACCGCCGGCCGAGCCGTGGGACGATGGTCACGCCATGCATGCGACGGTCGGGTCGTTCGCCCCCAACCCGTTCGGGCTCTACGACATGCACGGCAATGTCTTCGAGTGGACGGCAGACGGGCCTGGCCAGGGTATGCCGCGTGCGGGCGACGGGCTGCGGCCGGAGAGCGTCCGGGCAACCCATCGCAACTACCGTGGCGGCGCGTACACGGTCGGTCGCAAGGAGAGCCGCAGTGTTTGGCGGGGTCGGGTGCCGCGTCGATCGAGCAATCACGACATCGGTATCCGCCCGATTCGGCGCATCGAGTGGTAGTGACTCGCCCGGTCGCGTCCGTTCAGGGCAGGAAGCGCGTCCTCGCCAGGTTGCTGAGGTTGACCGAACCGGCGCCGACGAGATCGATCGTCGCGGCCTGAAAGCCGAGCGGTTGGTTCAACACTCCGACGGGAACGGCACCCGGCGGCAGGAGCGTGGTGGTTCCGTCGCCGGTAGCACCGAGCGCGCCGGTGGAGACCGCCACGATTGCCGCGGGATTCAGGTAGAGCGCACCTGTCGCGAGCCCACCCAGGGGCAGGCCGGGGCACATCGTGAGTCCGAAGTAGACGGCGAAGAAGCCGTTCGCCGGACCGCGCACCAGGCAGTCGAGCCCATCCGCGCGCCCGCCGCCGATGCGGGGCCATCGGCCCCCCGCGCCGAAGCTGCGATTCCCCTGGTTGGCGATGCAGTTGGTGGGGCTGCCGGTCAGCGTCGGGTCGACGTTGCCCATGATGAGCACCGCCGCAGGCACCAGGAGGCCGACCGACTGGCACATCGGCGCCGGCTGCGCCGGATTGCCGCCGGTGCCGCCCGGGATGCTCCAGGCGACGTTCGGCGCGTTCGGCGCGGGATTGTCGCCTTGGCTGTTGCCGACCTGGTAGTAGGTGCCGGCGTGGATCGACAGGCCGTCGTTCGGCCAAGCGCCATTGGCGGGGAGGTTGAGCCCGTAGTAGCTCGCGCCGCAGAGAGGCAGGACGGTCGACGCGGTGGTGAAGGTCACGGTCAACAGCCATGCTTGGGTGCCGACGCCAGAAGGCGGCGACACGAGCGCTGTCTGCAAGAGGAGGCCACCGGCCGAAGCATCCGGCTGCCCGCTTCGGTCTGCACGCAGCACGAAGCTGAATGGCTCCACGGACGCGGATTGTTGATCCTGGATGGTGACGGCGAAGCCCTCGAGCGACGAGCCGGTGCCGGACGGGTCCTGGCCGACGCCGTCTTCGTCGGTCTTCCCGGACAAGGTGTCGCCGCCCGCCGACCCGAGCGTTCCACGGCTCGACACGTTCGTGCACCCCTTGACGAGCCACTCCCTGCACGGCGGCTGTGCCGCGGCTGGTGCAGCAAGGGTCGCTGCGGCGACCAGGACTTGGAGTGCGAGAGCGAGGAACGGGAGCTCGTGTCGGAAGGACCGCATGTCTGGACTCGGGTGAGTGGTGGACAGTCCGCGACGACCCAGCCGCTCGGTTCGGTTCGTCGCCTGTGCGCGATAGACGAGGGGGGCAAGGGGCATGTTCCGCCGCGGTTCGGCGGCGCTCCCTCCCGCCGACCGGGCTACAGGACCTGCACCTGGCGCACGTTCGACGTCTCCAGCGGCGTGGTGGGGTTCTGCGGGTCGAGCGTCACGGCCTGCAGGTAGATGGTCAGGCCCGAGGGGACGCTCTGCGGCAGATTGAGCAGCCACAGGCCGGTGCCCTCCTGGTTGCAGAGGGTCGTGCCGTAGTCGATCAATTCGCTGAACGCGTTGCCGATGCCCAGGTCGACGACGCCCGGCAGCCGGCTCGGCACGTTCGAGGTCGACAGCAGCAAGAGCCCTGCCCAATTGGCATCGCTGTGCAGGTCGACCGGGTTGTTGAACGAACGCAGCACGATCTGCGTCGCCGAGATCACGCTCGGGTGGTTGCCGGTGACCGTCAGGTTGATCGGGTTGCTCGGCCCGGCGCCGTTGGTGACGACGACCGGCTGCGGCCCGATGGCGAACGGCGTCGGCGGCGACAGACGCAGGGTGGTGGCGTTGACTCGCGTGAACGGCACGTTGCGGCCGCCGACGCTGACGCTGGTGGCTGAGTCGAGCAGCACTCCGGTGGCGGTGACCTCGACCGGCTGGAACGAGGTGACCGACGTCGGGTTGATGGCGGTCAGCGTGGGCGGGGTCGCGTCGCCGAGGCAGGTGCGGGTGTTCTTGAACGCCACGATCTGGCCGACCGACACCGGCGCGAACGCGCCGATGTTGCGGCTGCAGCCGCCCAGGCCCGAGCACATGATGTTGCACGGCGACGACCCGTCGCAGTGCGGGGCGTTCCAGTTGTGGCCGACCTCGTGCGATACCAGCCCGGTGTTCGTCGACAGGTTGGCCGAGAAGGCCTTCGACGCGCCGTAGCCGGAGCCCGTGCACACGACGCCCAGGTAGGCGCAGCCGATGACGCCGGAGAACGAGCCTTCGCCGGTGAACAAGTGGGCGACGTCGCGGCGGACGTTGGCGTGGTTGGCCGACCAGTAGTTGGCGAACTGGCCCAGCAGGTTGCACAGGTCGCCGTTCCAGGCGTAGATGTTGACCGTGCGCACGAGGATGGTGGTGATCGTGTAGTCGATCTCGACGTCGCGCCGGTAGATGACGCCCATGGCGTTGATCACCGACGTCACCTGGTTCTGCACGGTCGTGGCGTTGCTACCGTAGCGCGCGTAGTAGGCGCGGTCGGCGTCGACGGCGATCTCGGCGATCTTGATCGCCGCCGGCCCCACGCCGCCGCGGGGCGCTCCTTCGACCTGGCGCGGCAAGCCGCTGACGCCGCAGTGCACGTCGGGTCGCACCACGTCTTGGCCGCGATAGACGACGTGTGCTTGCCGCGGCAGCGCCGGAGCGACCTCGGTGAGCGGCTGGATGCCGTACGAGCTACCGTCGGCCAGCAGAACTTGTGCCGACAGCTGACCGGCCACCAGGCTGGCCGCCACCGCGCTGCCGGGTCGGCCACGCAGGGTGCCGCGGAAGGTCACCGATGCCGGGGTCGCCACCTGGCGCAGGCTGTGTCCGTCGTCGACCAGCAGACGGAAGTCGCGGCTGCGCACGTCGTGCGGGATCAGGTCGAGGGTGCGAACGGCGCCGTCGAGCACGACGTCGACGGTGAAGGGACGGTCCTGCGTCATGGGCAGGAGCAGGCTCTGGGCCGTGCCGGCGCGCAGCCCGAAACTGGCCAGGAGGTCGGCCGGAGCCGGGAGCACGGTGGGAGCCTGTTGCGCGGCGAGCGCGCCGGCGAGGGTCGTTGCGAGCAGCGACCGGAAGCGAGCGGACATGGTGTTTCCTCGAGAGGGCGACCGCGAAGCGGCGCCGAGACAGTGGGATCGAGCGGGACCGGACACACGGCGTCGCAGGCCTTCGCGAGCGTGCGCACGAGAGACGAGACGCGGGCCGCCGCTGCCGGGGCATGCGCGGGGGCGCCGTTCTGCAACCACGGCAGACCCGGCCGAGCAGGTCAGGACCGACGCGACAGCAGGCCCTCAGGATCGCGCCGGAGTCGTCGCCGTCAAGGGCTGGGGGCGATCCGGCCGGACTCGAGCTGCCCCGGCTGGCGTTTCCAGGGCTTCGTCGAGGGCCAGCGACCGCATCCCGGCGCCCCCGGGTCGGGCTCACGTCGGGTCGAGACGCGTCAGCAAGCCGTGCAGCATCTGCACGTCAGCGTGCGACAGCGCGGCCCGGTGCGCCAACGCGCGGCAGCGCCCGTGGATGCGGGCGTGCAGCGACGTTCGCTCGTCGCCGTAGCCCAAGCGGGTCAGCAGTGCGCTGCACGCCGCCAGGATGCCTGCCGTCTCGGCCAGCGTCGCCGGCGGCTCGCGCCCGCCGACCGGCTCGGCCGTCGGCGTCGGCTCGACTCGGCGTAGCTCGTAGGCGGCGAGCAGCACCGCCTGCGCCAGATTCAGGGTGGGGCGGGACGACGGCAAGCAGAGGGAAGCAGCGACCGTGCACCGCGCCACGTCGTCGTGGACCAGTCCACTCTGCTCGCTACCGAAGACCAGCGCCACCTTGCCGAGCTGACTCGCAGCGGCGATCCGCGGGGTCAGCGTGCGCAGGTCCTGCGCCGGCACGTCGCGGTGGCGCATCGGGCTGACCATGGCCACGGCCAGCACGCAGTCGGCCAGGGCCGGCGTCAGACTCGCGTGGCGCCGCACTTCGGCCAGGATCTGCTGGAACGTGCAGGCCATGGCGCGGGCCTCGGCGCCCAGCTCGAGGTCGCCGACCAGGCGCAGGTCAGCGAGGCCGAGGTTGCCGAGCGCACGCGCCGCGGCGCCGACGTTGCCGGCGTGCTCGGGGCGTACCAGCACGCAGGCGAGGTTGTCGGTGACGAGGCCGGAAGCCCCAGTCACCGCTTGCCTCGCTTGTCCTTGCTGCCGCCGTAGCGCTGCTGCTCGGTGTCCCAGTAGGTCCAGAAGCGCTTCACCGCCTCGGCGCGCGCGCCGGCGTCCTGACCCGGCTCGTAGCCGAAGCGTTGCTGGGTCAGAGCCGCCAGCAGGCCAAAGGCGCTGCCGCGCACGGCTTCGGCGTCTGCTTCGAGCAACGCGATCAGGACCGGCAGCGGCGCCTGCTCGCGCTCTTTGCCCACCAGCTCGACGATGCGCCGATGCAGCTTGGGCTGGGTGGCCGCGAGCTCGGCGATGCGGTCGGCGAGCTGGTCGCGCTCGAGGATCTCCAGCGCCGACAGGACGGCCGCGCGTCCGGCCTGCTTGCCGATCGCCTCGGCCACCAGGCGATCGAGGGCGCTCTGCGAGGCGATACGACGCAGTGCGTTCTGGATCTGCTGCTTGGCGTCGGCCGCACGCTCGACCTCGAGACGCTGCTGCAGCGCCTCGACGACCTCGGGCGAGCCGATCTTGCCGAGGGTGCGAGCGACCAGGGCGCGGACCTGCGCATCGGGCTCGTCGGCCAGGGCGGCGACGAGCGCCGTGCGACTGCGCAGCGAGCAGCAGCGTTCGAGGGCGCGCATCACCGCCTTGCGGGCGTCGGCGTCGGTGACCTTGCCGATGTGCAGGAGCAGCGCGCCTTCGTTCATCGGCTCGGCGACCTGCTCGACCAGGGCCGCCAAGCGCTTCTGGGTCTTCGCCGTCTTCTCCGCCGCCAATGCCCGCAGCAGGACCGGGACGCCGTACGGGCCGAACTCGTCGGCGAACTTCGCTTCGGTGAGACGCTGGGTGCGGTCGTCGGGCGGATCGCGCAGCACGGCGAGGTACGGTTCCATCGCCCGGTCGATGTCGCCGGTGAAGGGTCGTAGCTTGGGTTTCGGCGCTCGGTCGTAGCGGTACCAGGCAGTGGCGCACAGGATCGCCATGGCCGTGCTGAACAGGCGGCCGCCGGTGCCGGAGTAGTGGCGGTCGCGGTTGAACGAGCCGTCGATCGGCTGTCCCTCCTTCTCGACGTGAAGCGACAACAACGCCGGCACCAGCGCCTCGCTCCAGGCGCGCCAGAACTCGCCGCCCATCTGGAAGTTGGCCAGCGTGCCGTAGTACCAGTAGTAGTAGTCGGCTCGATCCGCGCGCGGCGGATCCTCGAGCATGCGCAACGCCGGCCAGTGCATGCGCGGATCGCCGGTGTCCTGGCCGAGGAAGCGCCGGCTGGTCACGGCTACCGCGGCCAAGCGGTTGCCGAAGATGGCGTTGTCGGCGGGGCCGGTGTAGCCGACGCGGTAGTACTGCTTCTCGGTCACCGCGTCGAGGAAGCGCAAGGCGTCGCGGAAGCCGCCGACCTCGAGGTGCGCCTTGTGTGCCGAGTTGAGCGCCATGACCACCCAACCGACCACCGAAGTGTCACCGGACTGGTTGGGTTCGTAGCGCCAACCGCCCGACGGGCGGTGCTGCGCGGCCACCAGGTAGTCGACCGCCAGCTGCGCGTAGGTGCCGACGATGGGGTCGGCGGTGTAGGCGTAGACCTCGCACAGCGCCTGCGTCGCCAGGGCGTGCGAGTACATGTAGTGCGACGCAGCGGTCTCGAAGCGCCCGTAGTCGAGCAGCTTCGACATGAGGAAGCGCGTGCCGCGGTCGACCTGCGTCGCGTACTCACCCTGCTGCGAACTGCTGCCGGTGGTCACGTAGCAGAGGATGGCGAGGCCGGTCATCGCCAGCTCCCACTCGGCGTTGCCGCGGTCGACGTTGCGGGCGTCGGCGAGGCCGGGCACCACGTCGGCGAACGAGCGGGCGCGCCAAGCCCCGTCGACGTCCTGGCAGCGGGCCAGGAACTGCAGGCCGTGCTCGACGGCGCGCTCGGTGCGTGGGCCGCCGCCGTATTGGCGCGCCAGGCGGGCGCGCTCGGACTTGGACAGCAGCTTGAGTGGCGCCTTGAGGCTCGGGCCGTCACCGCGGCCGGGGATGCTCGTGGGCGGCTGTGGCGCCACGTTCTTCTCGACCTCGGCCAGCACCGGCAGGGTCAAGTCGAGGTCGAGGCGCTCCTTGGCGGTGGTGGCGGCGACCTCGAGCAGCGGACGCTGCTCCGGCAAGGGTGCCTGCGCCACCGCCAGACGCAGCAGCTCGCCGGCCAGGGTGCGTTCGTTGGGGTTCTTCTCGTAGCAGGGGGGAAAGGCAGCGCGCAGAAGCTCTGGCAAGACGGCAGGGTCGTCGGGCAGGACGAGCGACTTGCGGTCGCGGCGCGGTCGCTTGAGCTCGGCGGCGAGGTACGTCACCTGCTTGGCGAGGTCCGCGCGCACCTGCGGAGCCGCGTCGCGGTGCGCCACGCGCCACGAGCCGTCGCCGCCACCGATGACCATCGTCCACATGCCGTGGTCTTGGGTGGCGCCCACCCCGAGCAGGGGGCCGGCTCCCACCATGTTGCGATGGTGTCCGGGCGAGTGGTACCAGCCTTCGAAGGCACCGCGCCCGTCGACCGCACCGGCCAGGCAGTTCTCGCCGACGCCGCCGGCGAAGCCCTCGAGCTTGGCGCGTAGGGTGGGAGTGCGGCGCTCGGCCACCGGACTCACGTGGCCGAAGTAGCCGAGCCGCACCATCTCCTCGCAGTGCTTGCGCGACGAGCGCACCAGACGCTCGTCGGGCTCCAGGGCGCGCAGGCGCAGCAGGCGCCGGTACTCGTTGAGCGTCTCCAGGAACGCGCGCTCGTCCACGTCGAGGCTGGTGGCGGCGACCTCGCGGCCGAAGGTCGCGATCGCGTCGTCGCGCAGGTCCTCGACCAGCAGGCGTTCCCAGGCGGTGAGCTGGTCGGCGTGGCGCAGCAGCTCGTCGGCGCGCGCGATGGTCTCGCCACACGCGCCGGTGCGGGCGCCGAGCAGGAACCACTGCGAGTCCTCCAGGGCCGAGTGGGTGCGGCCGGGCAAGATGCGGCCGCGGCTGGTCTCGGCGTCGGCGGCCGGCGACACCGCGACCGGCTCGAGTCCAGGCTGTCCCCGGGCTGCGAGCGCCACGTCGATCCGACGCAACGCCTCCTCCATGGCCGCCATCTCGTCGCGCTGGCGCGCTGCGTCCGTCGCGGTGACGGCGGCGAAGCCGCGGCGGTCCTTCTCGCGCGCCTTGTCGAGCGGCACGGTCGCGGCGGTCAGCTCGGCGCGCATGGCGTCGACCTCGCCCTGCTGTGGCTTGTCGTAGGTGGCGATCCTGTCGCGCATCGTCTTGGCCAGCGTGCGCGCGCGCTGGTCGAGTTCGAGGAGGTCGGCCCGTGCGCGCGGGTTCGCGTAGCTCGCGCTCCAGCCGCGCACGCTGTCGTAGCGCCGGTTCAGCGAAGCCTGCAGGGCGGTGGCCGCGGCACGCAGAGCGGCCGGGCCACGCTCGCCCAGCGCGGCGAACGCGGCCTCGTTGCTGCTGTCGTGGCGTACCGCGGCGGGCATCTTGACGTCGGCGAGGGCGGCGACCTCGGCCAGCGAGTCGAGGGCGTCGTCGAGAGCGCGGGCTCGGTCGCGGACCTCGAGCGCCATCCACTCGCCGCGGTGGCGGTGGTAGCCGCCCTTGGGCACCGATTCGTGGCGCAGCGCGGCCAGGGCGCGGTCGGTCGCGTCCTTCAGGCTGGCGTCGCGTTCGCGAGCCATCGCCAGCGCTGCTTCGGCCGCGTCGTGCCGGTCTGCCAGCGACGCGAACGTGGCGAGCGTCAAGCAGTCCTGCCCCGACAACGGCAGCGCCTGCAGGCTGCCGAGCGTGTCCGCGAGCGGCGTCTGGCGCAGCTCGCTCATGGGACGCAGGCGGCGCAGCAGTTCGGCCTCGAGCGAGATCGTCACCAAGCGGGCCTGCGCCACCGTTTCGACCTCGGTGCCCTTGGCCGCGGCGACCAAGGCTCGCGCGCGTTCGATCAGAGCGTCGTGCTCGAAGCGCAGGCGCGCCTGCTTCTGCTCGGCCTCGAAGGCGACGAGAGTCTGCGCGGGGTCCTGCGCTGCGCCATGCGTCGGGCTCGAGAGGGCGGCGCCCAGGAGCAGGACGACACGCGACGAGGTGAGCTTCATGCCAGACATCGAGGTGGGAACGCGTGGGGCGGCGGACCGACGCTCCAGTCTCGCGGCATGCGGGCGGCGACGCAACGCGGCCCCGCGACCGGCGGTCGGAACCCGTGCCACGCGGCGGCCGCGGAACCCGGCGATGGCGCGCCGCCGCGCCCGCTCGGCTCGCTTTGGCCGGCTCTACGCCTTGCGGCCGGGCTGAGTTCGTTCCCGAGGATCAGCTGGCTGCGTCGTGGCCGAACTCGCCGGCCCGCCGCGGCCGCAGGCGGACCACGTGCGCACCCGGCCACTGGCTGCGCTGTGGCGAGCAGGTGAGAAGGACCACCTGGCAGCGTTCGCCCGCGAGCTTCAGAGCCAAACCCATGCCGGTCAGGCGGCCGGGGTCGGTCTGGCCGAGCGCGTCGTCGAGCCACACCGGCACCCCACCGCGCGGCGCCACCGCCATGGCGCACGCCAGGCGCAGGAGGATGGCGATCTGCTCGCGCGCGCCGAGGCTGAGGTCCTTGAACGCAACCGTCACCCCGTCGAGGGTGCGGCTCGCCACCTGCAGGCGTTCGTCGAGCTGCACCCGGAACGAGGCGCCGAACACGGCGCGCCCGAGGCGTTCGATGCCCTCCTTGATCGGCGCGTGGAAGGTCTGCACGCAGGCGTCGCGGGCGCCGACCAGCGCCTCGAGCAACGTCTTGGCCGCGGTGGCGGCGCGGTCGTGGACGGCGTGGGCGTGTGCGGCCCGCTGCAGGTCGCTCTCGGCGCGACCGAGCTGCTCGGCCAGGCCTTCGTCGCCACGCAGGAGCAGTTTGGCCTGCAGCGCCGTCAGCTCGTCGCGGCTGCGTTGGGCGGCGGCCTTGGCGACGCGACCCTCTTGCTGACAGCGGGCCAGGTCGGCGTCGATGTCGGCCAGGGCGCGCGCGCTGCGAGCTCGAAGTGCGGCGAGCTCGTGCCGGGTGCGCGCCAGGTGGTCGGCGTGGCGCGCCAGCGCCGCCGCCGCGTCGTCCAAACCAAGGGTCGGGGTGCCGGTCTCGGCCAGTGCCGCCAGCGCCGCCGCCGCCGCCTGCAAGCGCGCGCCGCGCTGTGCCGCTTCGGCGCGAACTCGCTGCGCCGCGGCCCGGGCGTCCAGCTCGAGGCGTTGGGCCGCGCGCAGGTCGACGAGGGCAACGGCGACCTCGGCTTCGACCTGTGCAGCGCTCACCGCGGGCATCGGCGCTCCGTCGTCGCCGCTGGTGTCCCCGCCGGTGGCGACGGCCAGGCGTTCGAGGGCGGCATCGCATTCGGCGCGCGTGCGTACGCCGAGCAGGCGGCAGAGCACGCCGTCGAGCTCGCGCCGCGCGCGCTCGCCCTCGCGCCGCGCGGCGAGGTGTTCCTGCGCGGCCGCGATGCTCGGCACGCCGAGACCGTCGAGGGCGAGGCGCAAGGTGGCGTCGGCCCGCTCCGCAGCGGCGGCCAGCTCCGTGGCGTGGCTGCCGGCTCGGATCGACAGCGTCAGGTCGGCGAGCTCCAGGAGGAGCTCGCGGTCGACGCGCTGGCGGAACGAAGCGCCGGCTTCCAGGTCGATCACTTCGCTGTCGCCTTGCGCCGCGCGCGCCGTGAACGTCAGCGCGCTCCGCGCGTGGATCTCCACATCGGCCGTCTGTGCCGACAGCCGCGCGCGCGCCTGCGTCGCAGCCGCGGCCAGGCGCGCTGCCTGCTCGACGTCGGCCGCGCCGATCGCGGGCAGGGCCGCGAGCTCTGCCTGCACCGCGTGCCAGTCGGCCAGCGCTCGGCGCGCCGCTGCCAGGCGCTCGGCGTTGGCGGCGCGCACCAGGTCGCGCTGGGCCGCGGCGCGCCGCTCGACGGCAGCGGCGTGCCGCTGCTCGGCCGTGTCCAGAGCCTGCGCGGCCGCCACGTGTGCCTGCTCGAGGTCCCCGGCGCGCTCCGCTGCGGCTGCGGCGCCGCGCCGCAGGTCATCCTGCTCGCGCAGCAGGCGGATGGCTTGCTCGCACTGGCGCAGCGGTGGCTCTGCAGCGGCGACTGCCTGCTGCGCCACGACGAGCGCCTGCGTGTGCACTTCGGCTTCGTGCCGCTCGCGCGCGAGGGCAGCGGCGGTGCGGCCGGCGCCGTCTTCGGCGGCACAGGCGCGTCGGAGCGCGTCCTCCAGACCCAGCACCCGTTCGGCGTCGCGCTCGACTTCGGCGACCGCCTGCTCCAGGCGCTCGACTTCGCGCCGCCGGCGCGTCACGTCCGCGCCTTCGTCCACCAGCGCGCGACGGCGTTCGCCGCCAGGTGTGTGGTAGCGCTCGGCCTCGCGGCGCACCGCCGCCAGCAGATCGTCGTGGGCCTGCTCGCGCCGACGTGCGTCGTCGGCCAGCACCCGGGCCAGGCTCGGCGCGGCGGCCAGGCCCGGCTGCTCGCCGACGCTGCCCTGTCCGACGCGGAGTGCGCGCCACAGGTCGAGGTCGACGCGGTCACGCAGGAGGGCGCGCACCCGTTCGTGCGCCTCGCGGCCGGTGCGATTCTCCGGCTGCGGGGCGCGCACGATCAGTTCGGTGCGCGGCGCCACGTGGAATCGCTTGCGGTAGGTGAACGCGCAGTCGTCCGACTCGACGTCGATCTCCACCTCGGCACCGACGTCGCGGTGCACCGGCTTCGTGGCTACGACCGCCTGGCTGCGGCTGTCGTGCGGGTAGTCGAGCAGGAGGTCGATCGCTTCGACCACACTCGACTTGCCGATCTCGTTGTCGCCCACGAGCACGCACAGGCCGCGCCGGGGAAGGCGGACCTCGAGCGTCTCGATGCCTCGGTAGTTGGTCAGGCGGACGCGCGTGATCCTCACTGGGGCCCCGCGTCGTGTGTCAGCCGGTGCAAGAGGAGCAGAGCGTCGCGCGCCGCCCCTTCGCGCGGCGCCCGGGCCATCAGCGCGCGCGCCGCTTCGGCCGGCCAGCCGGCCAGCCCGAATCGCGTGTCGAGGTGGCTCTCGGCGGCCGACGTCAGGGCGTCGGCCGCCAGCGTCAGACCGCCGTCGCGGCGATCGAGCGCGGCGAACACGTCGCGCTGCGCGTCGAGATGCCGCTCGAGTTGCAGCCAGCCGTCGGCATCGAGGCTGCCGCGCAGGTCCAGGCGGACGACGGTGCGCTCCTTGTTCGGCAGCGTGGCGAGCGCGCGCGCCAGCTGGTCGACGTCGCCGCCGTCGCCGACCTCGGCCTCCAGGCGCAGGAAGCGCCAGGTCCCCACGGGCACCGCTTCCACGCGCGGTGGGGCGTCGCGGGAGCTGAACTCGACCAACGCGGCGTGCCCGGGACGCTCTTCGTCGAAGTCGGTGGGCTCGGGGGTCCCGGCGTAGAAGACGCGGCCGCTGTCGCCGACCGCTCCGAACGAGTGGCGGTCGCCGAGCGCCAAGTAGTGCAACAGACGCCGCTGCAGTGCCTGCTCGACGGCAGCCTGGCCGATGCTCGCTGCCTCGCGCCGCGCCGGACGGAAGGCGTCGGTGCGCCCGTGCGCCACGACCACGCGCAGGCAGCGGGGCGGCGCCAGCTTCGACAGCGAGGCGGCGACCAGATCGTGTGCGGGCTTGCGCGTCGTCCACGGGACGCCAACCACCTCGACGTCGGGAAGACCGGTGAACGTCGCGGCATCGCCGACGAGCAAGTGCACGTGGCGCGGCCGGTGCTCGAGGAAGCTCGCCGCGCGGTAGATCGAGGACGGGTCGTGGGCGTCGTGGTTGCCCGGCAGGATCAGCACCGGCACCGCCACGCGCGCCAGCGCATCCAATGCGCGCAAGAGCGTCTGGCGATCGACGAGATTGCTGTCGAAGACGTCGCCGGCGACGACCATGAACGCGCAGCCTCGCGCCTGCGCCAAGTCGCCCATCCTGACGATGACGTCGAGGCGAGCCTGGGCGTAGCGCGCCTGCGCGTCGGCGCCCAGGTAGCGGCGCGTGATCCCGAGCTGCCAGTCGGCGGTGTGCAGGAAGCGCAGCACGGGGGCGATTGTGCCGCTGCCGCCGTCCGACACAAGGCACGTGCGCTGGCGGCGCGCGCTCACCATGTCGGCACGCGCGAGCGCCGCACGTCGTAGTGCACGGCCGGGTCGACGTACACCCGCGTGACCCGGGGCAGCCGGCTGCCGCGAAAAGGGGGGCGCGGTCCTCCCGATGCTCGGAAGTCCTCGGCGAAGTCCTCGTCGACGAGGCGCAGGATCGACCGCGCCTGTTCGTCGACGTGCGGCATCCACGCCTGCAGGAGGGGGCGCACACCGGCGCCCATACGGAACAGACCGTGCGCGGCCATGACCGCGTCGCCGCGGATGTGGTTGTCGGCCAGGTGCACCACCAGCTCGCGGGTGACGCGTTGGACGTCGCCGGGCTCGCCGCCGCAGGCCAAGAGGAACGCGCAGAGGAAGCGCTGCTGGTCGTCGCTGGCGCCGAGACCGAAGCGCAACGCGTCGCGCGCCGCTTGCGCGTGGCTGGCCAGGTAGCGCGTCGCGCTCACGGCCGTGGGCGCGAGGATGGTCGAGGTCAGGGCGTCGTTCATTTCGCGCGCGAGCGCCTCGACCGACACCGCGCACAGGCCCGCGGACGGCGCTACGTCGAGGCCGCGCAGCACCTCGGCGGCGAGATGACGCTGCTGCCGGTCGCGCGAGACCAACGCGCTCTCGAGCGCGGCGACCGCGGCCGTCCCGGCTTCGCGCAGGCGCCGCATGGCAATGCCCGCGTTGCCGGCGATGTCGTCGTCGCGCAGATCTTCGACCCAGGCCTGCACCGTGCGGGCGGGCGGCGGTCGCCGCGCGAAACCCGCGTCGCCCGCTTCGGGGCTCCCGCTGCCAGCCGGCTCGATCCGCGCGCGGACCACGTCGCCGTCGTCGTCGGCCGCGGTCCGCAGCCCTCCGAGTGGCTCGAGCCGACCCGAGTCCGGCGCCGCCGGCGGCGCCGTGTCCAGGGCGGCTGGCCCGGTGGGGGTACGCAGCAACGCATAGGCCGCACCCAACAATGCCGCCGCCAGCGTGCCCACCGCCGCCTGCCTGACCGCCACGCGCCCCAGTGTAGCGAGACGCCGGCTCGCCGGTCGCCGGTCGCACCCCTTTCGTCGCGACCCGCCGAGTCCCGGCGAGTCGGGGGCGGCTTGAAGGTTCGCGCTGCGCCGCGGCCCGAGTCAGTCGTCTCGGCTGACAGGGCGGCCGTCGATGACCACCCCCGTGCAGTGCGTGGTGTACTCGAACGGGTCCCCGTCGAAGAGCGCCACGTCGCCGTCGCGGCCGACGACCAGCGAGCCGACGCGGTCGTCGACGCCGAGAAGGCGCGCGGCGTCGGTGGTGATGGCGGCCAGCGCTTGCGCGAACGTGAGCCCGTTCTGCAAGGCGATGGCCGCCTCGAACAACACGACGCGCGTCTTGGGCACGTACGACTCGAAGCCGCTCTGCAGGGCGAACGGAATGCGCTTGTCGGCGAGTAGCTTGGCCAGCTCCATGGTGGCGTTCTTCATGGCACCGCCGGCGCGCGCCATGGGCGGGTGCGGCAGCACAGGCAGCTTCGCGGCGGCGATCTCGTCGAGCAGCAGGTAGCTCTCGGCGGCGCCGTCGAGTACCAGCTCGAGGCCGAACTCGCGCGCCACGCGCATGGCCGCGCTGATGTCGTGCTCGCGGTTGACGGTGACCAGCAGCGGTCGCTCACCGCGCACCACCGCCGCCAAGACGTCGAGGCGCAGGTCCGCGGCGGGTCGCTTGTCCGCGTCCGCCTGCGCCCGTTTCGTCGCGTACTCGCGCGCCTTGATCAGCTCGGCGCGCAGCATGGCCACCGCCTTGCTGCGTGTCTGCGGCGCACCCTCGCCGCTCGCGTACGCCTGTTCACCGAGCGTGCACGCGACCATGGCGCACGGCACCAGCACGTCCTGGTCGGCGCTCCGGCCGGTGGTCTTGACCACCATCGTCTGCCCCGAGATCAACGCGCCGGGTGCATGCCCCGTGTGCACCGTGGTGATGCCGAAGGAACGCAGGTACGACACCAGCTTCTCTCTGGCGTTGAACGCGTCGAGAGCCCTCAGCTCCGGCTGGATCGCGGCCGAGCGGTCGAGCTGATCCTGGTCGTGCGCCTGGTTGTAGGCTCCGGTGAGGCCGACGCACGAGTGTGCGTCGATCAGGCCCGGGGTCGCCACGCGGCAGTTGAGGACCGCCATCCCGGCCGGCACCGCCACCCGCTGGCGTGGACCGACGGCGGTGACCTTGCCGCCCTCGATCACCACCACACCGTCGCGGATCGGCTCGCCGATCCCCGTGTACAGCGTGTCGGCGAAGACCGCGACCTGCGCGGCCGCGACGCTCGTGAGCACGGCGACCAAGCTCGCGGCGAGCGCGCGCATCAGTTGCCCTCCTGGTTGCCGGCGCCGTTGCCGTAGCAGCACAGGGTGAACGCTTGGTCGTCGCTGGCACCGTAGCCGCCGGTCGCCCACTTCTTGTCGCGTGGATCGCTGCGGTCGAACACCTTCACGCCATCCACCCAGGTCTGCTCGACGTGCGTGCGCACGCTCAGCGGGTCGCCGTCGAGCACCACGAAGTCGGCGTCCTTGCCCGCGACCAGCGAGCCGATGCGCGCGTCGAGGTCGAGGATGCGCGCGTTCTCCAGGGTCAGTCCGCGCAGCGCCGCCTCGCGCGACATGCCGGCGCGCACGGCCAGCGCCGCCGAGCGCAGGAACAGGCGTGAGTCGGTGATCGGATCGTCGGTGTGGAAGCCGACGCGCGCGCCGGCGCGCTCCAGTGCGGCGCCGTTGCCGAAGCCGACGTCGATCGCTTCGAGCTTGCCGCCGGGGCTGTCGACGACGATGACCGAGCAGGCCACGCCGGCGGCGGCGATCTCGCCGGCCACCTTGGCGGCATCGCTCACGTGGTGCAGCACGACGCGCAGGCCGAACTCCTGCCGAAGGCGCAGGACCGACAGGATGTCGTCGTGGCGATGGGTATGGAAGTGCACCACGCGTTTGCCGCTCAGGGCCTCGCCGAGCGCCTCCATGCCGAGGTCGCGTTCCGGGCGCTTGCTCGGATCGTCGCCGGCGGCGGCGACCTTGGCTTGGTACTCGCGTGCCTTGACGTAGAGCGCGCGCATCAGCGCCATCGACTTGCCGCGTGTACCCGGGAACGGCGGCTTGCCGCGCATCGGGTTGGTGCCGTTCGCCATCTTGAGGCCGCCCATGACCGAACCGTCCGGCCAGCGCAGCGCCAGATCGTCGATGGTGTTGCCGTCGCGCAGCTTCATGTAGACGGTCTGTCCCGACATCAGGTGCCCCGAGCCAGGCATGCAGTTCACCGTGGTGATGCCGCCGGCCTGCGCCTTCTGGATGCCTGGGTCGCGCACGTTGATGGCATCGAGAGCGCGCACGTCGGGATGCAAGGGAGCGCTGCCGTCGCCGCCGGCGACGGCGCCGACGTGGGTGTGCGAGCAGACCAGACCCGGCATGACGACCTTGCCGGCGAGGTCGATCACCTGGGCGTCGGCAGGCACCGAGACGGCTCCGGCGGCGACGATCTTGCCGCCCTGGACCACGAGCACGCCGCGCTCGACCTCCGGCCCCTCGATGGGTAGCAGGCGCATGCCGGTGAAGGCCAGCTTGGTGGCAGCGGGCTGGGCCGCGGCGGCGGCGAGCAGGACGGAAGACGTGGCCAGCGGCAGCAGGAGTCGCATGCGCGCGGGATCGTAGCCGGGCGCCGCCGCCGCGAGCCCTGTCCTCGCGGTTCTCGGTGAATCGGAGGAGCGTGGAACGCCGGAGTGCTCGGCGCCGGTGCCGTGGGGGTCGCGCCTCGCCCCGGCGGTGCCGGGAACCGGCGGGCCTCGCGCGGGCCACGGCCATAGACTGGCCGCGGTGAGCGTGTCGACGAGTGCGGTCGCCAGCGTCCCCGACCACAGCCGCCCCGGACGGGCGTGGTCGCGCGTCGCCTCCTTCCTGGCGCTGGCGGCGCTGGGGCAGCTCGGGCTCACCGTGATCGCCGCCTTGGGATTCCAGCACGAGCTGCTCCGCTGGGACGACGTCGTGATGCTCTGGCACGACATGCAGCGGCACGAAGGTTGGAGCGCGCTGGTCCACCTGTTCGAACAGCAGAACGAGCATCGCATCGTCTTCCCACGCCTGCTCTTCGCCGCGGACACCGCGTGGTGCGCTGCATCCGGGCAGCTGATGTACGGCAGCCTCGTCTTGCTGCAGCTCCTGCACGTGTGGGTGCTGGCCGCCATCGCCTGGCACGGTCGACGACAGCCGCCGGCCCATCGCGTGGCGATGGTCGCCCTCGTCGCGCTCATGCTCTTCTCCTGCCACCAGCTCGAGAACTTCGTCTGGCGCGTGCAGGCGTCGAGCATCCTCGTGTACCTCGCGGCGAGCGTGGCCGTGCTCGGCCTGTTGGCTTGCGCCCGCAACCGCGCGTGTGGCCGTCGCATCGCGGCGCGCGTCTGCTTGGGTGTGAGCCTCGGCGCCGGATTCGTCGCCAACTTCTCGCGCGCCGACGGCAACCTGGTCTGGCCGATCCTGGTGCTGCTCGCCTGGGCACTGCGCCTGCCGCGCATGCACCTCGTCGTGCTCGCCGCGTGGGGGGCGGCGTGCATCGCCTCGTACTTCCACGGCTACGAGACTCCGCCCCGCGGCCTGCCGCCATGGACCGTGCTGCGCCACTATCCCGGGCGGGTGCTCGCGTTCGTGACCGCGTTCCTCGGGGCGCCCGCGACGTACTTCGGCGTGGCGGCGACGCTGGTGGTCGGGGCCATCGGGCTGCTGCTCGGCGCGACCTTGCTCGCCCGGGCGGTGGCGGTGTGGTGGCGCGCGCGGCGCGGCGGCCCACCCGACGGTCGCCCGGCGAGCGACCTCGGCCTGCTCGCGGTGATGGCCTTCGCCTTCGGTTCGGCCGCGGTGACGGGTCTCGGCCGCGGGCACGGACCGCTCGACGGTGCGCTGGTATTCCGCTACGCGACGCCGGCGTTGCTGTACTGGGCCGCCTTGCTGCCACTCCTTGCGGGGGGCTGGGCCGAGACTCCGCGAGCATCGTGGGCGCGCACCTCGGGTCTCGCCGCGGTCGTGGTCTTCGCCGGGGGCGTGTTGGCGCAGCAAGCGACTGCCATCGACCGCCACCGGCATGTCGCACGCGAACTCGAAGTGGCGACGATGGCGCTCCTCACCGGGGTCGCCGACATCCCGGCGCTGTCGGCCTTCAACCTGCCCAAACCGTTCCTCGGCGAGGTGGTGGACTTCATGCGCACGCAGCGCCTGTCGGTGTTTCGCCGCGGGCAGCACGAACAGTTGGGGCAGCCGCTCCTGACGCATGCGTCGCCGGTGACCACGTCCGACTTGCGCGGGGCGATCACCGCCGTGCGCGCGTTGGCGTCGCCGGCGACGGGCGTCGAAGTGCGTGGCTGGATCTCGGTCTGTCCGGCCACCTCCGCGCCGGCGCCGATCCTGCTGGTGGCCGCCGACACCGTCGTCGGGTTCGCCTCGTGCCGGTTCGTGGAGCGCGACGCAGGCGGCGGGCTGGAGTGGGTCGGCTACGCGCGGCCGGGCCGGGACGCTGCCGCTGAGCTGAGCGCCTTCGCGCTGTGCGACGACGACGGCCGGGTCGCCGCCTTGCCGGGAAGGCTCGAGCCACCGCCCCTGGTGGATGCGGCGGACGACTCGCTGGCGGGTGCGATGGCGCGCGCCCTGCTCGGACCGCCGCGCACCTTCCGCGACGCCTTTCGGGCGGTCACCGAGCCGATCCGTGCGTCGATCGGCCTGCCCTTGCCGGCCGAAGTGCGCGCGGCCGCGACCCGCGTCGCCGGCGCCACGACTCTGGTCGAAGCGATGCCGGGCACCGCCGGCGCCATGCGGCTACGTGGCCACGTCGCGCGTGGGGCGGTCGACGCCGCCACGGGGATCCTCGTGGTCGACGCGGCGGGTCGCATCGTGGGGGCGGGCCGCCCGAACGAACCGGCGACGACGGGGGCGAGCGACGTGGCGTGGACAGCGTGGGCGATCGTGCGCGACCAGGGGCCGGTTCCACAGGTGCTGTTCGTGGACGCGGGCGGCGTGCGCACTCTGCCGTTACCCCCGGCGACTCCCGACGTCGCCACGGCCAGCGACGACGCACCGGTGATCGAGGCGCCGCTACGGAGCGACGGTGCCTGGGAAAGTGCCAGCGAGCTCGCCTGGTTCGTGCCGGCACCCGACGACGGCCCGGTGGTCGATTCGTGGGCGGGCAGCGATCGCAACCAGGGAACGTGCCGCTTGGGACCGATCCAGCTGCAGCCGGGCCAGCGCTTCGGGCTGCCGGTCCTCATCGGTCCAGATGCGCAGGGCCAAACCGTGCGGGTCGTCGACGTGGGCTCCGGTGAGGTGCTCGCGACGCTCGACTCTACGGCGTTCCGAGGCGCGTGGCGCGTGTGGCGCGTCGACGTCGCGCGGCAGGGAGCGCGCCGGGTGCAGGTGGAGGCCACGGATCGCGGCGTTGGCTACGGGCAGTGGTGCGCGCTGGGCCGCTTGCGCTGGTTGCCGTAGGTTCGCCCGAGGGCGCGTTACGGCCAGTGGTGCGCTGGCTATCTCGGTCGAAGCCCCCTGCAACCCGACCGGAGTTCCATGAACCTGTCCCGCGCTCTGTTTCTCCTCGTTCCGGCCAGCCTCGCCGCGCAGGCACCCGAGCTGCGGGTGACACCCGCTGCACGTCCCGGCGAGGTCCTCGACACCATCGTGCTCGGGCACCCGGGCCAGCCGTTCGTCACCTTGGTCGACATCGCCGGCGGCCCGCGTGCGGCGCTCGGCCAGGTGTTCCACCTCGCGTTGTCGAACTCGCTGACGGCGCTCGACTCTGGCGTGCTCGGGCTTGCCGGCTTCCACACCCTGAGCCTGACGCTGCCGCGGCAAGCACCGGTGGGGGTGCCGCTGTACTTCCAGACCGTGGTCGGCGGCGATCGCCTCGGCCTGACCGACGGCGAGAGCGCCGTGGCCTACCAGTCGAGTCGTCTGCTCGTGCAAGACTTCACGGATCCGGTGGCGATGGGAATGGTCGGTGACTACGACACGACGGTGCGGGGGCGCGTGCAAGCAGCCGCGCCTCGCCGGCGCACGCAGGACGTCGTGCCGCGCCAGCAGGGCATCCCCTTCCCGACCGGAGTCCTCGGGTCCCTCAACCCGTTCGGCGTGCGCCAGCAGAGCGTCTACCGCGCCGCCGACGTCGGCGCCAGCGGCGCGGTCGAGGTGCTCACGGCGGTGCGCTGGAAGCCGGTGGGGCAGGTGAGCTTCGACGCCATCGGCCAGTTCGAGCTGCGCGTGTCGCACAGCCGCGTCGTGCCGGACTTCACCATCGATCCGTTCTCGGCGCTGCCGCTCTACCCGAACTCGGGCCTGAGCCTGCAACTCGCCGACAACGTCAAGCCGAGCGACCAGCCGGTCACGGTCTATTCCGGCGGCTACATCGTCGATCCGCGCAATCAGCGCAGCGATGGCTACATGCCGTATCCGGACCTGCAGCACGAGTTCCGCTACAACGGTTTCGACAGCCTGCTGCTCGACTTCGTCGTGCCACCCTCGACCAGCAACGGCAGCAACGGCCAGCAGGTCTACGTCATGGTGCAGAGTTCGCCGCAGCCGAATGCGCGCGCTTTCACCGCCGGCCGGAGCGGCCGCCTGGTCACCAACCCCGATCGGATCGCGGTCGCCGAGCAGGGCGACAACTCCTGGTTCGAGGTCCAGCTCGACTTCCTCTGCCCGGAGAGCCGCGCCACGTCGCCATGGCTGCGCGCGCCGTCGACGAGCCCCGACTACCACACTCCGTTCGTTTCGACCTCGAACCCACTGGGCGGCAACATCGCGCTCGAGTTCCGCGGTGCGACTCGTCCCGACGGCGGCGACGCGACGCCGTGGAGCCCGAGCATCGACGCGATCGACCGCATGGAGTTCTTGCAGTACCGCATCCGCTTCTTCGCGCCTGCCAGCGGCGGCCTCTTGCCGTCCGTGGACCAGATCGTCATTCCGGTGGACTGAGCCCGCCAGGTGACGTCGCGGCGGTGGGGTCCGCCCTGCTCGCGGGGCGTGTGAAGACTTCGGGCCGACTCCGTGAACGGTCCGCGACGAGGCGCCGAGGCTTGGTCGCGGGTTGCGTCGCGGCGCGCGAACCCGTTTCTTTGGGGCTGCGAGGCCGCGGTCCGCGCGCCTTGACCGCAGGGTCGGTGCCCGCCATCATCCCGCTTCGAGTCGCCTGCCCGGGGTCTCCTCCATGCACGTCCGCTTCGTTCTTCTTCTGGCGTTGCCTTCGCTCGTCGTGGCGCAGGCGCCCCGCCGTGAGTCCGGTCCCGACTCTGCGCGGCAAGGCCCGGCCCAGGTCGGTGACAAGGTCGCCGAGTTCTCCTTCGGGCCGATGCTCAACGGCGACGGCCGCCGCAAGCTCTCGGAGTTCCGCGGCCAGCCGATCCTCATCGACTTCTGGGGCACTCATTGAGGTCCGTGCATCGGGTTTGCCGTGCCGCAAGCCATCGAACACGACCTCGACTACCGTGACCGTGGCCTGGTCGTCGTGCTGCCCGAGGTGCAGGGAGCGACGCTGCAGTCGCTGCCGTCGTTCCTGTTCAAGGTGTTCCCCAAGCTGGAGGCGCGCGTCGTCCGGGGCGGCGGCGTGCCCATCGTCATGGGCCGCGGCATCCCCTACTCGGCGCTGATCGGCGTCGACGGCACGTTGCTGTGGGCGGGGCATCCTTCCAGCGGCGGCAAGGAACGCGATGCGTGTATCGAGGCCGAGCTGAAGAAGGTTGCGACCGGATGGGGCGAGTCGCTCGCTGCCAAGAAGGTGCGCGCCCAGCTCTACGGCAAGCAGGATCTCGCCGAGGCCAAGAAGCTCATCGACGCGCTGCCCGACGACCCTGACGCCGAGCGTCAGGCGCTGCAGGGCGAGCTCGCGGTCGCGCACGCGTGGCGGGTTCGGGCGGTGCAGGCGCTGCGCGACGAGGCGCGCTTCGTCGAGTCCAAGCAGGCGGCGCAGGCGCTGAAGAAGAGCGTCGCGGGCGAGCCGGAGTGGGAGACGGAGGCGACGCAGCTGCTCGCCGATTTCGACGCCGAGGCCATGACCAAAGAGCTGGCGGCCGCCAAGAAGGTCGACGTCGTGCTGCGCGCCGTCCGCGGCAAGAAGGTCAAGCTCGACGTCGCCGAGCGACGGCTGCGCGCCGTGGCCAAGAGCGCCGCCGGCACCGCCGCCGGCACCCGCGCCGAGCAGCTGGCCGACGCCCTCGCCGCCGCCGACAAGAAGCGCTGAACCATCACTTTGGTGTCAGACTCCACCTTGTTGGTTCAGTCGACCAGGAGGTAGAGGGTGTCGCTGGCGACGAAGCCTGCCGGGCTGGCGAGGTCGAGGACGACGTAGGCGGTGTTGATGTTGACGCCGACGAGCGGTGGCAGCAGCGGGAGGAAGATGGCGGCGCTGGCGGCGCCGGCGCCGTCGAGTCGGCCGAGGTAGCCGCCGAACACCGACGGCGTGGCGCCGCCGACCGACGCCGAGAACAGCGCGTCCGGCGCCAGCGCCAGGTTCTCGCCCGCGACCGCGATCGGCCCGAGGCCGAGCGAGCTGGCCGCCACGTAGGTCTGCCCCGCGTGGGCGCTGGCGCGCAGTAGCAGCGGCGTCGGCCGTCCCATGCCGAGCGGCGACATGGTCGACAATGTCACCGGCGCACGGTTGGGTGTGGCTCGCACGACGACCCCGGCGCTCGAACAGGTCCAGTAGACGGCGCTGCCATCGGGCGTGACCGCCACGTCGGTCGGCTCCGGATCGCCGAAGTCGACGATGGTGAGCGCGTGCGTGCCCGGCACGTAGCGTGAGACCCGATTGCGGCCGCCGTTGCTGGCGCTCATGCCTGGCGTCGGCACCTCGGTGAAGTAGATCGTGCCCGACGCGTCGGCAGCGATGCCGTTGGGTTGCTCGAGCCCCTTCAGCACCGGCGCGATCATGCCGCTGCCTGCATCGCGGCGCAGGATCACGCCGGCGGACTTGCAGGTCCAGAACAGGTTGCCGGCCGGATCGACGGCGACGTCGCGTGGCTCCGGCTCGCCCATCGACAGGGTCTGCACTCCGCCCGCCATGGTCCACGCGTCGACGCTGTTGCGGCCGCCGTTCATGCCGTTCTGCCCCGGCGTCGGCACCTGCGTGAAGTACACCGTCGCACCGACGGCGTCGACAGCCATGCCGGAGGGATGGTCGAGCCCGCGCAGCAACGTCGTGCGCGTGCCGTTGTGGTAGGTCTGCACGACGCCGGCCGACAGGCACGTCCAGAACAAGTCGCCGTTGTGAGCTCGCGCCAGGTTGGTCGGCTGCGGCTCGCCGGCGACGAGCACCGTCTTGTTGCCGGTCGGATCGAGCTCGGAGACCGTGTTGCGGGCGCCGCCCTGGCCGGGGTCGGGGACCTCGGTCACCCAGAGGGTGCCGTCGCCGGCAGCCGCGATGCCGGTCGGGCGCAGCAGGCCGCGCGCGACGACGGTGGTGGTGTAGGCCTGGGCCGCGAGGTCGGGGCAGCAGGCGAGGCCGGCGGCAATGGCGGCCGGTAGGGGCAGGAAGTGCGTGAGTCGGATGTTCTGCATTCAGGTGCTCGAGGCAAGGAACGGAAGGCGGAGCGTCGGACAGCGTCCGGTGGTCGCCGCACGGTCCTTCCTAGGGCACGATGACCATTCAGTTCGTTAGTATCTTCGTCATGGATCGTTGCGATGGACGCAACGATGAGTCTTCGCCATGGAACGTGTCCGCCGTCTCAGCCGTCTGTGGAACTGGCTGCCCGCCTTCCGCGCCGTCGGCGAGAGTTGCCACCTGCCGAGCGCCTCGCGCGCCTTCTTGCTGTCGGCGCCGGCGCTGTCGCGCGCCGTCAAGCAGCTCGAGCGCGATCTCGGCGTCGCCTTGTTCGCGCGCAGCGGCCGCCGTATCGAACTGACCGACCCTGGCCGACGCCTCCTCGACGCGTTGCGCATGGCCATGCGCACGCTCGACGAGGCGGTCGAGCATCTCGCCAGCGACGAGATGGTCGGCCCGGTGCACATCGGCAGCGTCGGTGCCTTCACCACGGCGGTGCTGGTACCGGCGCTGGCGGCGATGCGGCGCCAGCATCCGCGCCTCCTGGCGCAAGTGAGCACGCCGCGCGTCGACGTCGCCGGCGCGTTGACCCGCGGCGATCTCGACATCTGCTTCCACGGTCCGGACGCGACGCTGCACGGCCAGCGCGGTCTGGTGACGATGCCACTCGGGACCGTGCGCAACCACGTCTACTGTGGCAAGGGCCACCCGCTGTTCGGCAAGCGCCGCGTCGCCACCTCGCGCGTGCTGGGCTTTCCCTTCGTGGCGCCGCCGCTCGATGCCTCGGGCAAGCCGCTCGACGGCTGGCCGGTGCCGGTGCCACGCACCGTGGCACTGCAGGTCGATCAGCTGCGTGTCGGCCTCGAGATCTGCATGCAGGGCGATCTGCTCGCCGTCCTGCCGGAATGGCTCGCCGAGCCGGCGCCGCTCACTCCCTTGTTGTGGCGCTTGCCGTTCGAGGGCATCGTCGAGGACGTCTTGCTCGCCACGCACCGGACCCGGATTCCCGGGCAGCGCACGCGCGCGGACGTGGTCCTGGCGCACGTGCAGGCGGCGCTGGCGGATCGCCAGCGCCGATCCCGCCGACCGTGACCGAGCGGTGACCTCCCTCGGGTTGCCGCCTGCCGGTGATGCGGCATGCTGTCGGCGTGCGTGCCGTGCTCTCTGCCTGGCTCGTGCTCGCGGCGCCGGTAGCGCAGCAGCCCGACCCCACGGATCGTCCCATCCGCGTCCGCGTCGTCGGACGTGACGACGGCCTGCCGCGGCCCGGGGTCGAAGTGTACGTCGTCGACCGACGGCGCCTGCTGGCGCCGCCCGAGAACGACGGGTGGTCGGTGGCTGCTGACCTGCGACTGCGCGCGCTGCAGGTCGGCCGCGCGGTGCGCACCGACCCGTCGGGCGAGGCCGTCGTCCTGGTGCCCGACGGCAATCCGTCGCTCGCCGACGTGCGGGTCGGGCCGCCGTTCATCGACGGGGGCCTCGAGCCCGTGGGTGAGGTGTTCGTACTGCGCGTCGGGCAGCACGAACCGTTCGCGGTCCGAGTCGTCGATCCGGCCGGTCGTGCCTTGGCGCGGTTCCCCGTGGCCTTGCACGCGGCCGGCCGCGACGAGGCCGTGGCCCTGACCGATGCCCACGGCCTCGCCGTGCTCGGCGTGCCGCCCAACTTCACGGCACGTCTGCACGTGGCGCCCTCGGGTTGGATCGGGCCGTACGACGCCTTCCCCACGGTCACGACTTCGTTGCGCAAGACCATCACCGAACTCGTCGTGCCGCCGTTCGGCACCGTGCGCCTGCGCGCGGTACGCGACGGTCAGCAGGCGCTGGTCCGGGCGCAGTGCTACGTGTTCGAGCCGAACTCCTGCGTGGTCCCGTTGCGGGACGGTCAGACTCCGACCAAGGGCGTCGAGCTCGGACCGGTCGCGCTCGGCCAGCGGCTCCGCGCTGCGCTCCGGCTCGGCGACCGCGACGAGTACGTCCGGCTGGCCGGCCCGACTCGGGCTGGCGAGTGCGTGGTCGCCGACTACGACGTCGATCCGCCGCGCTGCCGTCTGGCCGCGCGCGTGCGGGGCGTCGAGCCTGCGCCCGTCGGCGCGCCGGTGCAGATCGCCCTGCGCACCGACCTCGGCGTCGCCAGGCATACGGCGCAGGTGCGCGCCGACGGTGCGATCCTGTTGGATCCGCCGGGAGGGCTGCGCGGCGCCCGGCTCTTGCGCGTCGATCTCGACGTCGAGGTGTCGCCGTCGCGCACGCCCGGCCAGACGCGCCCGGCCAGCGCGTGGTCGGCGACGGTGGCGGTGGCGTGCGCGATGACCCCGACGGTGATCGACCTCGGCGAAGTGGCCCTCGTGTCGCACCCGCCGGTTGCGCGCGGGCGGGTCGTCGACAAGTCGGGCCAGCCGTTGGCCGGCATGCGGATCGATGTGCAGGGCGAACCGGGCGCCGGCACGAGCTGGCGGATCGGCGTGCCGTCGGACACCGATGGGCGCTTCGTCGTCTGGTCGCCCGTCCTCCGTGACAGCGACGGCAAGGCGGTGCGGGTGGTGGTGTCGACGAGGGCGGCGAGCCACACCACTTCGTCGGATCCGGTAGCACAGGGCGATGAGGTCGTACTCGTCGTTCCTGCGACCGGGGTCGCGGCGCACAAGCCCTCGGCACGCCTGGAGGCCGTGGTCATCGATCTCGGTCCGCGGCACGTGCACGACGTCAGGCTCGAACTGGTCGCCGCAGGCGGCGAGCGGCCGCCGCGCCGGCCGTCGTCCTGGCAGCCGCGCGAAGGAAGCGGGCTGCGCGCGGTCTGGACGGCGCTGCCGGCTGGCGGTTACACGCTGCGCGCGGTTTCGACGCTCGGCGACGTGGTGTGGCAGAGCGAGCCGTTGCGGGTCGAGGCTGCGGGCTCGGGTCGGGATCCGCGCCTGCAGGCGCTGCGCCTCCGCGACGCGTTGCAGGAGGTGACGCTGCAGGTCGTCGACGAGGCGGGCGTGCCCATCGCGGGCGCCCTGGTGACGTTCCAGTGTGTGCCGGTGCCGACGAAAGGCCGGACGAGGGGACGACGCGATGCGAATCCGCGCTCCTCGAGCCGCGCCACCGACGGCACGGGGCACATCGAGGTGACGTTGCCGCGCGGCACCGCCCTGCGCGTCGGCGTCCGCGCCGACGGCCGGCGCCCGCGCGAGTTCGACGGCATACCGCGCGATCCTGTGGTGCTCGAGCCGGCCGGAGTTCTCGCCGTTCGAGTCGAAGGCCTGCCGCTCGACGTGCCGCGCCGGCACCTGTCGGTTCGCCTGCGCCACGCCGACCGCCTCGATCTGTCGTCGATGGCGCCACTCGGCGACGGCGACGTTGCCCGCCTGCCGATGCCGGTCGCCGGGCCCTACCGGGTGATGCTGTGCGTCCTTCGCGAGTCCGAGACCTTCGGCATGGCGGGGACCGTGCTCGGCCGCGGCGAGGCGCTCACCGTCAGCGAGCGCGGGACCGACGCCTTCACCCTCGCCATCGACGCGGCGACGCTTTCGCGCCTGCGCGCCGCGCTGGTCGAACGCGACGACGCGGGCGGGAGCAGCGCGCAGCGACGGCGCTGAGCGCCGTGGTCGGCGGTCGCCCATCCGACCGCGAGCGCCGCCGTGCTCAAAACGGCATGTGGTGGAAGATCCGCGCACGGAGGCCGCGGTCGTCCTCGACTTCCACCGAGAACACGCGGCGCGACATCCAAGGCTCGAATGGGAACCACGCTTCGAAGCCCGCCCGGACCGATGCCTGCGGGAAGTGGTCGCGCAGGTCGACCCGCTCGACGGCCGCGGTGGACGTGCTCACTTCGGCGAGGTCGACGAACGCACGCAGGCGCCGCGCGGGCGAGCCGTCGGCGGCGGAGAACGCCCAGCCCCAGAAGCGGACTCGGTCGCCCTGCTTCTCCATGCCGTCGACGAAGGTGCGCGGCAGCGTCAGGTCGGCGTCGGGGACCGCGACCATGCCAGCGGGGCCGACGACGTGCACGTCTTGGTGCGCGTTGGCGCCGCGGGCGAACGACGCCACCAGGTGGCGACCCGGCAGGAGCTCGTGCACGAGGCGAGCGACGTGCGCTTGCGACACGTACGTGCTGCCGTAGCTCGCTCCGTCGAGCGAGCGCGACTCGCTCTCGGGCACGAACACGTAGTCTTCGCGGCAGTCCGCAGAGTACAGGTGCGGCCCGTGCGTGGTGAGGAGCAGCAGACCGTCCGGTCGGAGCGTCGAGACGAGCTTCTGCAGCCAACGGCGGAACAGACGGTCGGGGAGGTGGCTGAACAGGGAGATGCAGGTGATCAGGTCGTGCGGTCCACACAGGTCGACGCCATCGGGCTCGGTGGCCGAAACGATGCCGCGCACGCCGAACTCGGTCATCTGGAAGCGCACCGCGTCGGCGTAGATGTCCGACACCGTGACGCGTTCGGCCGGGATCTCGTCGAGCAGGAAGCGCGTGACCCGGCCGTAGCCGGACGCGAAGTCGAGGAGCGAACGCGTGTCCTCGAGCCGGCGGCCGAGGCGGCGCGCGACTTCGCGAATCATGGCGAACACGGCAAAGCCGGTCTGCATGTACTCGCGGAGGAGGACGTCTTCGGGTCGACCCAGCGAGCGGAGATGGAGGCGCATCTCGTCCTCGGCGTCGATCACCAGGCTCTTGGGCATGGTGGCCAACCTTAGCCGGACATGCAGGACCGCACACCGGGGGCTGCGGTCGAGTGCTGGCGCTAGCGTTGCGGGTCGTCGGGGTGCAGTCGTTCTCCTGCTGCAAGCGCGACGCGCACCCACCGCGCCGTCTGCTCGTCCGCGGCCTTCGTGGACTCCGCACGCTTCGCCAGGCTCCTCAGCGGCATCGCCAGGCGTTGGTTGCCTGCCAGCCGCTCGCGGTTTCGCGCCAGGAACTCCCAGTACAACGGCGTCACCGGGCAGGTCGTCTTCGGGTCGAACGCGCACGCGCGGCAGTAGTCGCTCATGCGGTCGATGTAGGCCGCACCCGAGACGTACGGCTTGGTCGTCATCAGCTCGCCGGCGGCGAAGGTTGCCATGGCGAGCACGTTCGGTTCGACGACCCAGTCGTAGGCGTCGGCGTAGGCGACCCAGAACCAGTCCGTCAGCTCGCGGGGCGAGACGCCGAGCAGGGTCGCGAGGTTGCCGAGCACCATCAGTCGGGTGATGTGGTGGCTGTAGGCTTCGCGCCAGACATCGGCGATGACCTGGTCGAGGCACGCGAGGCCCGACGGCGCCTCGCCCCAGAACGTGCGCGGCAGCGGCGCGTCCGCCCGCAGCGCGTCGGTGTCGAGGGCCTCGCCGCCCAGCGCTCGGAAGCCGTCGGTCGCCGCGTGGACGTGGCGGACGAACTCGCGCCAGCCGAGAACTTGGCGGACGAAGCCCTCCTTGCTGTTGAGCTCGAGGTCGGCCGCGACGACGTCGTCGACGACGCGGCGGGGCAGGAGCCGGTGCAGGTTCAGGAGCGGCGCCACGCGCGTGTGGAACAGTCCGCTCGAACGCGTCGACATCGCGTCCTCGTACGGCCCGAAATGGGGAAGGCACGCGCCGAGCGCCCAACGCCACATGCGCTCGGCGTCGTCATGCGTCGCCGGCAGGTGCTCCGGCCGGAGCTCGCCGGGGTGATCCGCGAAGTCGCGCGCCACCAGTTCTGCGACCTCGTTGGTGATGTCGTCGACCGTGAAGGTCGGCGGAGCGGGTGGCGGCGGCTCGCCGCGCCACGGACGCCGGTTGTCGGCATCGAAGCTGTACTTGCCGCCGTCCGGCTTGCCGCCGTTCATGAGGATGCCGCTGCGCTGGCGCACGCGGCGATAGAACGCGTCCATTCGCCACGGCGGTCCCTTCGTCGCTGCGAAGTCCGCGTCCGTCGTCAGCCACCCTTCGTGTGGAATCTCGACCAGCGAGCCGTCTGCGACCAACGGCGCGAGTTCTCGGCGAAGTTCGCGCTCCGCCGGCCGCATGACGCGCAGTGGTCCGAGTTCGCGCGCCACTCGACCGAGCGCGTCGGCGTAGCCGCCGTCGCTGAAGACGTGGCGCACCGCGACACCGCGCGCAGCCTGCTCGAGCGCGAAGTGCCGCAGGTTGGTCAGGACGAGCGCGAGCTTCTGGCGGTGGTATGGCCGCCGTCGCGCCTTGGCACGGCTCTCGACCACCACGATGCCGAGGCGGTCCGGCGGCTCGGCGGCCAGCGGACCGATGCCAGCGTGCAGCTGATCATAGGCTACGAACAGCCACCTCCGCCTCTCCCGGCCAGGTGGTTGCAGCCGAGCCAGCCGCCTCGCGAAGACACTCACCGGAACTGAAGTAACAGGGTGGAGTCAGGCTCCACCCTGTTACTTCGGGAAGTCGGGTGGGAGCTGGAAGCTGTCGCCGGCGGGCGGCGTGCGCTCGGGCAGGTCTTCGTCGGTGTTGGCGATGTAGACCCACCAGTTGTTGTAGCCGTAGGCGGTGTGGCCAGGCGCCTTGGGGACGCGTTCGAGGATCCACTTCTGGTAGCCGAACTGGGTGCCGCCCCAGTCCTCGCGCGACACCGGTCGCAGCGGCGCGCGCAGGTCGGGGTAGCGGGCCCAGCCGTCGCACCACGACGGCACCACCCGCGGGTTGGCGTAGTCGTAGCCTTGCTGACCGTTCGGCGGCACGTGGCAGTTGCCGACCATCGACGGCGTGCCGAGGTCATCCATCTCGAGCCGCGAGAACACGTTCCACGGGTCGCGCCGCGTCTTCGGGTCCCACGTGCCGTCGGCCATGGCCAGCGCCGCCATGCTCTCCACGCGGTGGGTGTAGCTGTGGATCATGTTGTCCGCGCCGACCTCGTAGTTGAAGCCCATCACCCACGTCGTGCGCCCCAGCTCGTCCGGGATGTCGTAGGGTCGATAGAGCCACGGGTTCTCGGTGGGGCCGAAGCGCGCGTAGCGGTTGGGAATGAAGCCGGCGAACTCGTCGAAGTGCATGCCCGACGCGCCCCACAGCCACACCTCGGTGATCCCTTCCCTCTTGCAGCGCTCGATCAACCCGTTCTCCTCGAGCACCGCGCGGTACGACGTGATCGACGGCTGCCAGGCCTGTTTCTCGCGCGCCGCCAGGAAAGTCGCGTCGTCGTAGCGGAAGCCGTCGACCTTCTTGGTGTAGCCGTCGACCTCGAGCACGTCGACGATCTCGTAGTCGATGTAGCCCCAGCTCGCCTGCCGGATCACGTCGGCGAGGATGAGCGAGTAGTGCCGCGGGTCGTGCGCACCGAGGTGGGCGATCAACGTCTTGCCGCCGTGCGCCTCGAGCACCGGGTTGTAGATCACGACGACGACCTTGGCGTGCTTGGATCCGCGCGCCACCGCGTCGTCGTAGTGGAATGGCGGTCGCTGCCAATCGGACTGCTGTCCTGTCGCGAGCACGTGGGCGCCGGTGCTCTCGCGCGTGCCCTCGGCGGCGCGCTCGGCCAGCGAGCGCCATGCGGGCTGCCCTGACAGCGACGCCGCGACCACGAGCGCGACGAGAATGTGGAGTGTGCGCATCGCCGTGTCAGATGCCGACGATGACGATGCGCGCCGCCTCGGTCGTGGTCAACACATGGCCGGCTTCGCCGGCCAGGGCCCACTGGAAGAACAGACGGCTGCCGCCGAGTTCGAGCGTGCGCGGCACCGACAGCGACACTTCGCCCGGGGCGCCGCTGTAGACAGGCAGGTCCCACGCCGCGTGCATCGAGCACGCAGGCGCGCCGATGAAACCCAGGGAGAGTGGCAGCGGCACGTTGTTCCACGACGCGTCGGACTGGCCGGCGAACAGCACGGCCACCGGAGCGGCGGTGTTGCGCACACCGAGGACCAACGTCTCGCCGAAGCGCGGGGCACCGCCTACCGCGAGGTGGGCGATGCCGAGGCTGCCGGAGCAAGCGCTGCCGAACACGGTCGCGGGCACTTCGAGCTGGATCCTGCCGATGCGACCCGTGCCGCTCAACGCCAACCACAGGCGGCCGCGGGCGAAGTCCCACGTCATGTTGCGCACGATGTTGCCGCTGGTCGGGATCGCCACGCTCTGCATCTGCTCGCTACGTGGGTCGAAGGCCACCATCAGGTTGGCTTGACTCGTGTCGAACCAGATGCGGCTGTCGGTGCCGGTCCAGATGCCGTACGGCTGCGGGTTGGTTCCGGGCGAGCGCCACTCGCGCACCTGTCCGGTCGCCGGGTCGAGGCGTCCGAGGAAGCCGCGGGCGAAGTCGCTGTAGTACACGAGTCCGTCGTTGGCGACCACGAGACGCCGCGGGCGAGCGGCGGCGTCGGGGAGCGCGAACAGCGTCAGCGCACCGTTCGTCACGTCGATGCGACCGAGCCGGTTGGTGCCGAACAGCGCCATCCACAGCGAGCCGTCGGGTGCCGGCGCGATCCCGTAGGGTCGCGACCCGGAAGGGGCGTTCCACACCTGCGTCTGCAGAGTCACCGGGTCGAAGCGACCGTAGGTGTCGTTGGTCTGCGCGGTGAACCAGATCGCGCCGGCGTGCGCGATCGGCGTGTGCGGCCGGTTGGCGTTGGCGGGCAGCACGTATTCGGTGATCTGCCCGGTGGTCGGATCGACCCTACCCAGGCGCCCCGTCGATTGGCCCGTGTACCAGACGAAGCCGTCGGCAGCGACCGTGATGCCGTGCGGCCCCGAGCCGGGCGTGGGCGTCGGGTAGTCCACGAACTGCTCGGTGGTCGGATCGAACCTGCCGATGTAGCTGTTCGCCTGGTCGGTGTACCAGACCATGCCGTCGGCGCCGACCGCGGGATCGTGCGGGAAGGCCCCGGCCCGCGGAATCGGATACTCGCGCACGGTCGGCTGGGCACACACGACGGCTGGCAGGGCGAGCGCCGTACTGGTCGCCAGCATCGACCGGACGAGCGACAGCGAAACGGACCGGGTGTTCACGGTGGCGGTGGTGTTCATGGTGCGTTGCCGAGGTCGCTCGGCATCCTACCCACGGGCCGTTCGACAGGGCCGTTCGACAGGGCCGTTCGAGAGGGCCGTTCGAGAGGGGCCACTCGCCGCCACCGTGGTGGCGAGGAGTGCTCTCCCCGCGTCATGAGCGGCTCTCACTTGCCGGCGTGTTCGTGCAGCCAGCGCAGGTAGACGCCCACGGCGTACCGGCTGGTCGCGTCGATGTGGGCGAAGTCGGGCATGTCTTCGGAACCGATGGTTCCGGCAGGATCGGCCATGATGTCGGCGACGGCGTCCGGCGGTTGGTCGATCGAATCGAGATCCGGAGCGTCGTGCTCGGTCTTGCCGATGTCGCCGCACTGGTGGCACTCGGTGCACTTGAGGCGTCGGACCAGGCGGTAGCCTTCCTTCTCGATCTCGGTGAGGCCGAGCGGATACCCGAGCTGCTTCGCGTTCTTCGGCGTGTCGGTGGCGCCGATCCAGGTGACGACCACGGCAGTGACGACGACGAAGATGCCGATGGCGGTGACGAGCGGCCGCTTCTTCCAGTGCCGTTCCGGATTGCGGTCGACGAAGGGAAGCACGGCCAGGCCCGCCAGCAGCACGTTCGGCAGCCAGAACGAGCCGAGGGGTTCGAGCGGGCCCTTGAACAGCTTGAGCAGCTGGAACAGACCGGCGAAGTACCAGTCCGGCCGCGGGTCGTAGCCGGTGTCCGAGGGCTCGGCAACCGCCTCGAGCGGCGCGCTGTGGTTCGCCGCCAGCCAGAACAGTCCCAGAGCGACGACCGCGCCGACCACGGCTTCCTTGGCGGTGTGGTGCGGATAGTACGGCGCCCCGGGTTCGCCAGGGTCACCGACGCGTCGCCCTGGCGGCGCCACGCCGTGGCGCTGGATGAGGTACATGTGCATCCCGAGCAGGCCGAAGAGCGCCAGGGGCAGCAGGACGACGTGCACGACGTAGAAGCGCGTCAACGTCGGCGCGCCGACTTCGTCGCCGCCGTTCAGCATCTGCCTGACCTGATCGCCGATCAGCGGCGCCTTGCCGGCGATCTGGGTGCCGACCTTGGTGGCGAAGTAGGCCTTCTGGTCCCACGGCAGCAGGTAGCCGGTGAAAGCGAAGGCCAGCACCACGACCAGCAGGCCGACGCCGGAGAGCCAGGTGAACTCGCGCGGGGCCTTGTAGGCGCCGGTGAAGTAGACGCGCAGTAGGTGCAACACGACGGCGACGACGAAGGCCGAGGCGCCGAAGTGGTGCAGAGCGCGCGCGAAGCGACCGCCGGGCACGTCCTGCTCGAGGGCGCGGATCGAGTCGTACGCGAGGCTGGTCGACGGCACGTAGTGCACGGCGACGGCGACGCCCGACAACAGCTGCAGCACCAGCACGGTGAGCGCGGCGAAGCCGAGAGTGCGCAGCCAGCCGATGCCGCGTGGGGGCCTCTTGTCGGCCATCGACGCCTTGAAGGCCTCGACGATCCCGAGCCGGTGATCGAGCCAAGCGAGCAAACGGCTCATGACGGGCTCCGCGTCGTCAGTCCCGCGGTTCCGGCGAGCTCGTGGACGTTGCCGCGCCGGCTCATGGCTTCACCACGTGGATCATGCCCTTGCCGTCGGCAGGCAGCTCGAGATCGAGCCGGCGCAGCGGCCGCGGCGGCGGACCGTCGAGGACCTCGCCGGTTGCCGAGAAGCGGCCGCCGTGGCAGGGGCACGCCAGGGGCGGGCCGTCCTTGTCGGCGTTGAGGTGCACCGGGCACGCGAGGTGGGTGCACTCGCCCGACATGGCGATCACCTGCTGGGTGTTCGCGTCGCGGGTGACGAACACGACCTTGGCCACGTTCTCGACGCTGGCTCCGCGCCGCACCTGGTAGGCGATGGCACGCTCGACGATGCCGGTCTCGGGCACTTGGTCGAGGCGGCACAGAGGGATGCGGTCGGGCTTCTCGGTTGCCGGCGGCGCGAGTGCTGCGCGCAGGGCGGCGAACAGGCCGCCGACCACCGGTACGGCGCCGAGTGCGACGGTGACCGCAGCGAAGAAGCCGCGACGCGAGGATGAGGGGTCGGACATGCAGGAGATCCGGGTGACCCGCCGGGGCCAGGAGGTCGGCAACTAGAGTGCCGCACGGCCGCGACCGGCGCACCTGTCAGTTTCCCGGGCACGGTTTCGTCGGCGGCGCCACGGCATACTGCGGCGGTGTCGATCCGCACGATCCTGCACGCCGACATGGACGCGTTCTACGCCGCGGTCGAGCAGCGCGACGACCCAGGGTTGCGCGGCAGGCCGGTGATCGTGGGCGGCACCGGCCCGCGCTCCGTGGTGTGTACCGCCAGCTACGAGGCGCGCCCGTTCGGGGTGCGCTCGGCGATGCCGATGGCCATCGCTCGGCGTCGCTGCCCGCAGGCAGTCGTGGTGCCGCCGCGCATGGCGCACTACGCCGCGGTGTCGGGCCAGGTGCTGGCGATCTTCGAGACCTTCACCCCGCTGGTGGAGCCGCTGTCGCTCGACGAGGCGTTCCTCGACGTCAGCGACAGCCGGGCGCTGTTCGGCGATGGCGAGACGATCGCGCGACGGATCAAGACGGCGGTGCTGGAGGCGACCGGGCTCACGGTGTCGGTGGGTGTGGCTGCGAGCAAGTTCGTGGCCAAGGTGGCGAGCGACCTGCGCAAGCCGGACGGCTTGGTGGTGGTGGCGCCGGGCGCCGACCTCGATTTCCTCGCCCCGCTGCCGGTGGCTCGGCTGTGGGGCGCGGGGCCGCGGGCGCAGGAGACGCTGCGCGCATGTCGGCTCGCGACTATCGGCGACGTGCGGGCGCGCACCGGTGACGAGCTCGTTGCGATGTTCGGCGAGGCGCTGGGCCGGCACTTCTGGAACCTGGCGCGCGCGCTCGATGCGAGGCCGGTGGTGCCGGACCGCGAGGCGAAGTCGATCAGCCACGAGACGACGTTCGCCCGGGACCGGCGCGACGAGGACGAGTGCGTGGCCGTGCTGCTCGACCTGAGCGAGGGGGTCGGGCGGCGGCTGCGCCGGGCCGAGGCGGTCGGGGCGACGGTGCGGCTCAAGCTTCGTTTCGCCGACTTCTCGACCGTCGTGCGGCAGACCAAGTTGGCGCCTCCGAGCGCCGACGACTTGGTGATCCACCGGGCGGCGAAGGGGCTGTTCCTGGGAGCGTGGGACCGGCGGCCGGTGCGCCTGCTCGGGGTCGGCGTCGCCGACTTGCACTCGGCGCGCGGCCCCCGCCAGGGCGGTCTGTTCACCCCACCTCCGCGCAAGAGCGCCGACCTCCTGCGCGCAGTCGACTCCATCCGCGCCCGCTTCGGCGACGGCGCCATCCGTCGTGGCACCTCTAGGGAAACCCCGTAGCGAAACCGCACTGATGGAGTCAGACTCCACTATGTGATTTCAGCCGCGGCACGGCGGGTTCCGATGCACGAGTCGGCGTGGACGAAGGGGCAAGCATCCGAGTCGGCGAGCGGCTCGACGGAGTGACCGCGGCGGGGGTGATCGGCGAGGTCGCTGCACGTCTGCAGGCGGCGCCGGGACGCATCGTGCTCGACGTTTCGGAGGTTGCGCAGTTCGACTCGGCGGGCATGGGTGGGGTGGTCGAGGCGATGCGCCGCGCCCGCACGCGCGGCGTCGACCTCCGGCTCAAGGGCGCGTCGGCGGCGATGCTCGAGTTCTTGTCCCTGGTCTCGATCGAGCGTCTCCTCGCCACCTCGCCGCCGCCGCCGCCGCTCGATCCCATCAGCCGTCTCGGCGCGCTGGTCGATCCGGCCTTGCAGTCGGCCGAGGCGGTGCTGCAGATGGCCAGCGCCACCGTCGGCAACCTCGTGGT
Source organism: Planctomycetota bacterium (assembly GCA_041398565.1). Lineage (GTDB taxonomy): Bacteria > Planctomycetota > UBA1135 > UBA1135 > UBA2386 > DATGPD01. The sequence goes on from JAWKUN010000003.1 coordinate 1,285,756, forward strand.
GCGGCCGATCCGCCGCCGGGCCTTGCGCTTCGACCGCATCGCCGAGGAACTCGACGTCGCCGCGCTGGGAGCCGTGCCGATCGTCTGCCTCATCGGTTTCCTGCTCGGCCTCATCCTCGCCATGCAAGCCTGGGTGCAGCTGCAGGTCTGGGGTGCGGAGATCTACATGGCGGACATGGTCGGCGTGTCGATCCTCACCGAGATCGGACCGCTGATGACCGCGATCGTGCTCGCCGCGCGCTCGGGGAGCAGCAACGCGGCCCAGCTCGGTGCCATGGTCGTCAGCGAAGAGATCGACGCCCTGCGTCAGATGGGCGTACACGCCACCCGCTTCCTGGTGGTGCCCAAAGTGGTGGCGCTCGCCGTCGCCAGCGTCACTCTGGCCCTCGTCTTCGATGTCGTCGGCATGTGTGGCGGCGCTCTGTTCGGACGCCTGAAGGCCGGGATCGAGCTGTCCGCCTACCGCGAGCAGACGCGACAAGCGCTGGCGGCGGCCGACGTTCTGATCGCCACCGCCAAGAGCGCCACCTTCGGGGTGACCATCGGCGTCGTCGGCTGCGCGCTCGGACTCCGCGTGCGCGGCGGCAGCGTCGGCGTCGCGCGCGCGACGACCAACGCCGTCGTCGTCAGCATCTTCCTCATCATCGTCCTCGACGCGCTGTTCGTGACGGTGCAGCGCCTGGTGCTCGCGTGACCTCCGCCACCGTCTCGACCGCCGTCGTCGCCGCCGGCAGCGACGACATCGTCCGCGGTATCGCCATCACGTCCGTGCTCGGTGGCCGCGAGGTCCTCAAGGGCGTCGATGTGTCGATCCACCGCGGCGAGGTCTTCGTCATCCTGGGGCCGTCCGGCTGCGGCAAGACCACACTGTTGCGCCACCTGTGCGGCTTGATGCAGCCGACCGCCGGCACCGTGTTCATGAATCGTCGCGACCTCTATGCCCTCGGCGAGTCCGAGCTGGATCGCATGCGCCTCGACATGGGCTTGTCCTTCCAGGGCGGCGCACTGCTCGGCAGCCTGACCGTGCTCGACAACGTCGCGTTGCCCCTGCGCGAGAACACGCACCTGCCCGACGATCTCATCGTGCAGACGGCGCGCATGAAGCTCGACATGGTCGGGCTGCTCGACGCCGCCGAGCGGATGCCGGCCGATTTGTCCGGTGGCATGCGCAAGCGCGCGGCCATCGCCCGTGCCATCGCTCTCGATCCGCAGGTCGTCTACTTCGACGAGCCGTCGGCGGGTCTCGATCCGGTGACGGCCGCGGAGATCGACAACCTGATCATCAAACTCAATCAGGTGTTCCGCATCACCATGGTGGTGGTCACCCACGACTTGCCCTCCGCGTACGGGATTGCCGATCGAATCATGATGATGCTCGACGGCAGGGTCGCTGCGCTCGGCAGCAAGGAGACGGTGTGGAACGACCCCAACCCACGCATTCGCGCGTTCATCGAGCGGCGCATGGCCGAAGAGTTCGAACGCGCCGCGGACTTCATGCAGGTGATGGCGCTGTGATGCGAGACCGCGGTCGACACTTCCGCGTCGGGCTGTTGCTGCTGCTCGCCGCCTCGCTGTTCGTGACGCTGATCGTCTTCACCATCGGCTCGTCGCTGCGTCACCAGGTGCTCACCTACTACATCTGCTTCGCCGAGAACGTGAAGGGGATGGTGGTGGGCTCGAAGGTGAACTTCCAGGGCGTGCCGGCCGGAGCTGTCACCGACATCCGCTTCGTCGACGGCAAGTCGCTGGTGGAGATCCAGGTCGGCGCCGACCAGGGCCTGGTGCAGGACGTCACGCGCGCGCGCCTCGACCGCCTGCTCGTCACCGGCCAGGTCACCATCGAGCTCGAAGGCTACGAGCCGGGACGGCCGCGCCTCGACTCCGGCGCGGCGATCCAGCCGGCACAGAACCCGATGGACGAACTCGCCAAATCGCTGCCCGACGTGGTCGACAGCGTGCCGATGGTGATGCGCGAGGTGCACCAGCTGGTGGTCCGTCTGAACGGCATGCTGGACGACGACAACTGCATGCGCATCGAACGCATCCTGCTGAACCTCGAGCGCGCCTCGGCACGGTTGCCGGTGGCGCTCGACAGCGTCGCCGGTCCGCTCGAGCGCGCCGCCCTCGAGTCGATCGACGTGCTCAAGCAGGCCGATGCGACCCTGGTCGCGGTGCGCGCGGGCGTCGGCGAGGTACGCGGTCTGGTGGCCGGCGACGCGATGCAGCACCTGGTGGAAGGCCTCGGTGCCACGGTCGCACGCCTGGCCGCGACCCAACACGGGCTCGAGCAGATGGTCAACGAGGCACGCAGCCTGCTGGCGAGCAACCGCGGTCCGATCGGCGACGCGCTCGCCGGCGTGCGCGACGCCATGCGCGACGTGCGCGGCCTGGCCAGGATGCTGCAACTGGCGCCTTCCAGCCTCCTGTACGGTCGCGCCACGAGCGACCCGGCGGTGCCCCCCGAGAGTCCACGATGAACCCCACGCGCGCCTCGTCTCGTCTCCCGGTGTGTCTGTTGGCGGCGACTCTGGGCTGCGGAGCCGTCGAAGTTCCCAACCCGCGCAGCTACCGCCTGCCTCTGGCGGACGGCAGCGTCGCGTCGGCAGCGCGCGCCGAAGTGCTGCGAGTGCAGGACCTGCGCTTGGGCGCGCACCTGTCGCCCGAGAACCTCATGGTCGCCGACGGCCCGAACTTGCTGCAGGCGCATCCGCTCGACCTGTGGGCCGGCCCCCTCGACCGCTTGGTGACCGACGTCGTCGTGCGGTCGCTGCGCCGCTCGGGCGCCTTCGCCGACGTCAAGTGCGCCACCGATGTCGGTGGCGAAGACTTGTCGTTGTCGGCGACCGTCACCGACTTCCACTACGAACGCCGCCAGGGCGGTGCCGAGGCGGTGGTCGCCCTCGACGCGCAGGTGCGGCGTGCTCCCGACCACACGTTGCTCCTGGCGCGGGAGTGGCGGGCGCGCGTGCCGCTGGCCGAGGTCAGCGCCGCCGACGCCGTCGGGGCGCTGGCGCAGGGGGTGCAACGGGTCGTGCAGCAGTTGGTCGCCGCGTGCGCGACGCTGCCGCCGCCTCCGGCGGAGAGCGAGCGAGTCCCCGGTCTGGCCAGCCCGCCCGGGAAGTGACCGTCCGCGGGCCCGCGCGGCCGGCGAGCAGGGCGGGGTTGCGGGTCGGCTATATCGACGCGGCGGCGTCGGGCGGATCCGGTCCTGGCGCGCGGCCCGCGAGTTGCTGTCCGGCGCCGCGCCGCAATAATGGCGGACTGCCCGCCGTCGTACCGCGGCGCCCCCGCCAAGTCCCGCCGACTCGCTCATGACTCGCTTCGCCACCATCTCGCTCGCTTCCATGGCCCTCGCCGTCTGCGGTTGCGACAACGTCGGGCGCGCGTACGACCGCGGCGGCGGCGGCGGCGGCGGCGCCACCAACCCGACCAACGTGGCCGCACCGTCGGTGGGGAGCATCTTCTTCGACGGGCGGCCGAAGGTGCGCACCGTCTACCCCAAGGGCGCGGGCTGGACGTCGACCACGCCGGTGGTGGTCTTCTTCAACGAGTCGGTCAACCAGGCGCTGACCACGCCGGCCCAGGGCGATGCCTTGGTCTTCTGCCGCACGAAGGGGACCACGCAGCGCCTGCCGGTCGCCTACAACTTCCTGCTCGGGGGCAGCGTCCTGCTGATGCGCCCGGCGCCGCAGTGGCCGCCGGGACAGCAGGGCGCGGTGCCCGAAGTCGAGGTGCTGGTCAGCCCCCAGGTGCGCGATCTCGACGGGATCACCATCGGCAACGCCAGTGAGCCCACGGTCGTGGCGACCTTCACTCCGGACATCGACACCCAGGCCGAGCCCAACGGCCGCATCGTCACCGCCATCCCCGACGACCTGGCGCGCGACCAGCTGCGCGAGACGCCGCTCTATTTGGTCTTCGATCGCGCGACCACCGACGACGTCGTGACCACCCGCAACTTCAAGGTCAGCGACGGCTCCGGCAACGAACTCCTGGGTGCGGTCAGCGCGCCCATCGTCGACGCCACCGTCGTCGACTACCGCATCGCGCGCTTCGACCCGAGCGTGCGCCTGCCGGCCGATTCCGACGTGCGCATCACCGTCGACGACACCATCACCTTCCCCGACAACGGCCGGCTCGACTTCCTCGGACGCACTCCGTTCAGCCGTTTCCACACCCTGGCGTTCTCGGGGCCGGACGACGTCGCGCTGAGCAATCCACAGCCCGGTTTCGCCAACAAGATCAATCGGACCAATCTCGCCAATCCCATGCTGGACGTGTCGCTGCCGAGCAACGCGCGCGCAGGTGACAGCGTGGTGGTGCGCATCTACGGCCTCGACCCGGAGACGCAGCCGACCGACGACATCGACTACGTCGAGGTGAAGGCTGCGGTGCCCGCCGACAACGCCACGCTGGTGACGGTGCCGTTCCCGGACAAGCTCGGCAACGTCGATGCGCCGCGCTTCAGCGACGGCCCGGCCACGTTCGCGGCGCGCGTGGGGCGTGGCAGCCGATCCTCGGGGTGGGCGGTGGCGGGGGCAGCCAGCGAGCCCTCCATCGACATCGGACTGCCGACCCTGACGACCGCCGGGCCGCCGGCCCAGACGGGTCGTCCGAACGATCTGGTGATCGATCAGGAGTTCGCCACGTTCTACGGGCTGGGAAGCGAGCGGATCTCGTCGGCGACGCTGTCGATGCGCGGTTCCACCCAGACCAGCTTCGGCTCTGCCGCCGGTGGCCGCTTCATGCTGCGTCCGATCGCACTCGGCCGCTCGACGGTACCGGTCGACTACACGCTGACTCTCGTCGACGGGTCGGGCAACGAAGGACAGCCGCTCACGGGGACGGTGACGCAGCGCGGCTTCGTCACCGGGGTCCTCGCCGGCGACCTCACCGTCGAGGTCTTCGACGAGGCGACGCTGCAGGTCGTCCCCGGAGCCCGCGTGCTCATCGAGCCGGGCATGCCGCAGAGTCCGCCGGCGGGGCGGCAGATCCTCGACACGGCGGCGGACGGTCGGGCGTTGTTCTCCGGTCTCGCCGGCGCCAGCTACTCCGTGACGGTGGTCGCCACCGGCTACCACCTCGAGACGTTGCTGACCACGTCGGCGAGCTTCGTGTCGCTGGGCTTGCGGCCACAGCAGAAGGCGACCGCCAGCTTGCAGGGTGCGGTCTTGTTCACCGCCTCGGCGGGGACGTCGGCGCGCGTCGGCTGCAACGCCTTCGACGACCGGTTGCTGAACGCCGTCACGCCCAGCGCGCAGCTGGTGTTGCCGGCGACGCCGATTCGCCCCAACCGCTTGCTCGTGCTCACCGGATTCGCCGGCCCCTTCGACAGCGCCGGCAACGGTGCCTTCACCACCAGCATCTGCTCGATGTGCGGTAGCAGCGGCATCCAGCCGACGCCCGGGTTGGCGGCAGTGGCACCGGATGGGTCGGTGACCCAGGCGGTCTCGATCCAGAATCCGGCGCCGGGTTCGACGGTGACGACGCAGCGCTACAACCGCGACTTCGCCGCGTCGACCGGTCTAGGCGCGCTCCAGGGTGCGCCGACGGTGCGCGTGGCCATGAGCATGCTGGGGATCTCCGGCACCGTGCTGTTCGGCACGGGGACACCGACCATGATGGGGAGCGCGACGTCGTTCGACGTCACCGCGGCCTACTCGCTCATCAACGCGATCACCCTGTCGCCGATGTCGCCGGTCGTGTGGGTGTCGCTGGAGGCGGCCGACGCCAGCGGCAACCTGGTGCGCCACCGCGCCATCGTGACCGACATCTCCACCGGCTCGACGCTGGGGAGCTGGCCGACTCCCGGCGTCCCGACCATCACTCCGCCCGCGGGTGCCTTCGTCGGCGCGCCGGAAGTGACCTATGCCGATCGCCTCGACGGCGGGGTCATCCCCGGCGGGATCGCGGTGGCCGAACTGGTGGCGACCGACACCGCCGGCCGCCGTTGGACCGTCCGGCGCGAGGACCGCAACGGCGCGGTCGGGGCGACGACTTGGCAGCTGCCTGATCTGACCGGCGCGGGCGTCGCCTGGCTCGCACCGGGGACCTGGAAGGTGCGCATGGCGGAGCACCTCGCCTTCTCGGTGACGGCGACGCCGGGCGACTTCTTCTTCGAGGAGATCCGGCGTGCCTCGGTGACGTTGGCTCGCACCGGCGAAGTCGACTTCGTGGTCAACTGATCCGGGTGCAGGCACACCGCCCACTCGATTGGCTGGCGGCGGCGCGCGCCGGCGAGACGGCGATCGCCCTGTTGTCGGGCGGCCTCGATTCGGGGGTGGCGCTGGCGTCGTGGTGTGCGAGCGGCGGCCAGGCCGCCTGTGCGCTCACTGCTGACTACGGCCAGCGCGCGGCGGCGGCGGAGCTCCGGGCCGCCGAGCGCCTGGCTCGCCGCCTGCGCGTGCCCTGGCACCGCCTCGATTTGGCCTTCCTCGCGGATCCGAGCCGGCGTGCCGGCAGCGCGCTCGTCGATCTCGCACGCTCGCTGCCGGCGACCAGTCCGGCGATGCCGGGCGACGCCGGCTCGGCTGCCGCGGTGTGGGTGCCGGCGCGCAACGTCGTGCTGTGTGCGGCGGCGGCGGCGTTCGCCGAGGCCGCCGCCGCGGGCGTGGTCCTCGCCGGCTTCAATGCCGAAGAGGCGGCGACCTTCCCGGACAACTCCCCGGCGTTCATCTCGACCTTCAACGCCATGCTGGCGCACGGCTGTCGGCGCGCGGTCCGCGTCCTCGGCCCGACGCTCGCGCTCGCCAAGGTCGACATCGTCGCCGCAGCGCGCCGGCTGGGCCTGGAACCGGACGACTTCTGGAGCTGCTACGAGGGTGGCGACCAGCCGTGCCGTCGCTGCGAGTCGTGCGTGCGGTCGGCGCGCGCCTGGGCTGCGGCATGACCGCCGGCCGTTGCCAAAAGCTGTTGGGCCGACGTGGCAGCCAAGTATCATCCGGCTCACCATGATCGGTCGTCGTCTCGCGATGCTCCTCGGCCTGTCCGTTTCGGCGTGCGTGCCCTTGCCGCCGGCGGCGGTGAATTCGTCGTTGCAGCCGACCGAGGCCCTGCAAGACGTCAAGCCCTCCAACGTCGCTGTGGTGCCGGTGGAGGACGCCACCGCCGGTGGCAACGCGCGCGAGGTGCTCGAGACGATTCGTCAGGAGATCTGCGCGGCGCTGGTGCAGAGGCGGTATGCGCCACTTTCGAGCCGCGTGGTCGATCCGATCGTGCGCGAGCAGACTGCGGGTGTCGCCAATGCCTCGATGACGCGCCCTGACGTCCTCGCACGCGTGGCCGGCCACCTCAACGAGGACGCCGTGCTGGCCATCCGCATCACCATGTGGGACGAGTCCCGCATCATGGCGAGCGCGCGCGTGCGGTTCGCGGCGGAGGCGACGATGCTGTCGTCGACCAAGAAGACCGTGCTGTGGGGAGGCACCCTGGACGGCGAGATCAAGGCCGGTCAGACCGCGGCGGCCCCGCGCTACCGCGACGAGCGCGTCCTCGACGTCGCCAAGCAGATCGCACGCGCGCTCATCTCGCAGCTCCCCGAGCGGTCCTGAGCCTGCTCGCGGTCGCATGGGCGGCCGCCAGCGACCCCGAGCGAGGAAGCCGGCGGAGCCGGTTCCTCATGGCGCCTTGCGGCGCAGCTCGAGCGTCGTCGTGGCCCAAGGGGGCGATGGGGGACGACCGAGGCCGGCCACCCATTCACCAGCATTGCAGTGGATGGAGTCAGGCTCCACCGGCTGAACCTTGGCGCCGGAGGATCCGGCTTCGCCGGACGCGGCTGGCGAGCCGGTCATTTCCCCCTCGACTCGCTGCCGGTGCAATGCCGATGCCCGATCGTGGGTTCTGCGCAGCGGGGCCCCGGCAGAAATGGCGATCCGTCGTTGTGGCTGCTTGGAGGCGTCGGTATCTTGCGCGCCTCCGGGGACAGGTGTCCCCCGAACCGACCGTGCCGCTGGAGCGCCCTGGCTCTGGTGCACAGGTCCTGAAACGACCAACAACGAATCAGGGATGGCAATCTCCTCGACCCACCGTCAGCAGCTCGTTCGCGACCATCGCACCCACGACAAGGACACCGGTTCGCCGGAAGTCCAGGTGGCGATCCTGACCGAGCAGATCAAGGCGCTCACCGAGCACCTTCGTCTGCACTCGAAAGACTTCTCGTCCCGCCGCGGCCTTCTGTTCAAAGTGAACCGCCGCAATCGCCTGCTCAAGTATCTGCAGCGGGTGGACACCGCGCGCTACTCCAGTCTCGTGCAGAGGCTGGAACTGCGACGCTGAACGGTGGGACACGAATCGATCGCCGTCGAGGTGTTCGTGGCCGCCGTAGGCTCGGCCGACCCTTCAGGTCGGCGGAGCCGCGGCAGAGCCGAGTGAAGTGAGGAGAGTGCCGCGCTCTTTTGGAACGAACGCGGTGAACGGCCCGGTGTGCTCCGGGCGTCCCCTGGTGCCGGCTGCGGGCTGCGGCGAGGGGGTTTTTGGACTCCGTGGGCCAAGTGGGCCCTGAGTCCGCGCGCGCATGCGACATGGTCGGATGCGCCCTGACGACTGAGTGACAAGACAAATGGCAACCAAGAAAACACGGCGCCCGGCGCCGGCATCCCCGGAAACGAAGAGTGCGGCCCCGCGCGGCCGAGGCCGGCCGGCTCGCAGCAGCGGTACCGCTGGCAAGAAGACGGGGGCGGCCGCCTCGCCCGCGCGCCACTCGCGGCGCCCCGAAGACATCAAGGTCGAGAAGATCGCGTTCGACGGCGTCCGGGTGACGCGCGAGATCGGCGGGCGTCCGCTGAGCCTCGAGAGTGGGCGCATGGCCAAGCAGGCGGACGGCGCGGTGGTGGCTCGCTACGGCGACACCCTGGTGCTGGCGACGGCGCAGAGCTCGAAGGCTCGCGACGACATCGACTTCTTCCCGCTCACCGTCGACTACCGGGAGCGAGCCGCGGCGGCGGGCAAGTTCCCGGGCGGCTTCTTCAAGCGCGAGGGGCGGCCCACGACGCGCGAGATCCTCACCTGCCGCATCGTCGACCGGTCGATCCGACCGATGTTCGCGGAGAGCTACCGGGAAGAGGTGCAGGTGCTGCTGCAGGTGCTGGCCACCGACCAGGAGAACGACTCCGACATCACCGGTGCCGTCGCCGCGTTCGCTGCCCTGGCGGTGAGTTCGATTCCCAACACCAAGACGCTCGGTGCCTGCCGCATCGGCCTGCAGGACGGTGGTCTGCTGGTGAATCCGACCTGGTCGCAGCTGCAGTCGCCGGACAACACGCTCAATCTCACGGTCGCCGCGGCTCACGACGCCATCGTGATGGTCGAGGCGGGCGCGCGCGAGGTCGCCGAGGACGTCATGCTCGAGGCGCTCGAGCTGGCGCACAACGTCAACCGTGACATCATCGAGTTGATCGAGGTGTTGGCGGCGGAGGTCGGCAAGCCGAAGCAGGAGGTCAAGACCCCCGAGCGCGACACCGATCTCGAGGAGACGATCCGCGCTCGTTTCGGGCGCGCTCTGTTGGCCATCGCCACCGCCGACGGCGACAAGCACGAGCGCAAGCAGGCGAAGGACGCTCTCGTGCAGGAGGTGCTCGAGGCCTTCCCGGCGCCGGCGGGACTCGACGACAAGGCGGACAAGCAGTACCAGAAGCGCGTGTCGAGCTTCTGCGGCCGCCTCGTCGACGAGGGCGAGCGGCAGTCGATTCTGCGCGGCAAGCGCGCCGACGGCCGCAGCACCAAGGACATCCGGCCGATCACCATCGAGATCGACGTGCTGCCCCGCGTGCACGGCTCGGTGCTGTTCACGCGCGGCGAGACGCAAGCTCTGGCGATCTGCACGCTCGGTACGACCGACGACGCGCAGAAGCTCGACGGGATCTACCCCGAGCCCGAGCGACGCTTCCTGCTGCACTACAACTTCCCCCCGTACAGCGTCGGCGAGGTGCGTCGCGTCGGTACGCCCGGGCGCCGCGAGATCGGCCACGGCGCGCTCGCCGAGCGCTCGCTGGAGATGGTGCTGCCGGGGGCGGACAAGTTCCCCTACACCATCCGCATCACGTCCGACATCCTCGAGTCGAACGGCTCGTCGTCGATGGCGACGGTGTGCTCCGGCACGTTGGCGATGATGGACGCCGGTGTTCCCATCGGGCAGCCCGTGGCCGGCATCGCCATGGGCCTGGTGATGGAGGGCAGCAAGTACGCGATCTTGTCCGACATCCTCGGCAGTGAGGACCACTGCGGCGACATGGACTTCAAGGTCGCCGGCACGCCGCGCGGCATCACCGCGCTGCAGATGGACATCAAGTGCGAGGGTCTGACGCGCGAGATTCTCGAGGAAGCGCTCGAGCAAGCGCGCGAGGGGCGCATCTTCATCTTGCGCAAGATGCTCGCCGTGATGCGCCAGCCGCGCGCCGAGATCAGCCCGCACGCGCCGCGCTTGCTGACGCTGACCATTCCCGAGGACAAGATCGGGGCACTCATCGGCCCTGGTGGCCGCACGGTGCGTGGCATGCAGGACGAATTCTCGGTGCGGATCAGCATCGAGGACGACGGACGCGTGACCGTCGCCGGGCCGGATGTCGCCAAGGTCGAGGCGGCCTTCAAGCGCATCAAGGACATGACCGCGGAGGTCGAGGTCGGCACCGTCTACACCGGCAAGGTGACTTCGGTGAAGGAGTTCGGTGCGTTCGTCGAGATCCTGCCTGGTCAGGAGGGCATGGTGCACGTGTCCGAGCTGTCGGACGGCTTCGTGCGGTCGGTGACCGACGTCGTGCGCATCGGCGACGACATCGAGGTCAAGGTCATCGGCATCGACGACTTCGGCAAGATCAAGTTGAGCCGGCGCGCGCTGCTGGTCGGCGACGACCGCGGCGGCGAGCGGCGCGATCGCGGTGACGCCGGCGAGGCGGAGCGCCCCGGGCGCGGTCCGCGCGAGGGCCGTGGCGAACGAGAAGGTCGCGAAGGCCGAGGCGAACGTGAGGGTCGCGAGGGTCGCGGCGAACGCGAGGGCCGCGAAGGCCGCGGCGAACGCGAAGGCCGCGGCGAACGCGAGGGTCGCGAGGGTCGCGGTGAACGCGAGGGTCGCGAGGGTCGCGGCGAACGCGAGGGCCGCGGCGGCCGCGAGGGTCGGCGTGGTCGGGACGACCGCGAGGAGTGGCGGGGCAGGGGCGAGCGCGAGGGTCGGCCCGTGCGCGAGCCGCGCGAGGAGTCCGAACCTCTGGGCTTCCGCGATGAGCCTGCCGAGCGCGGCCCCCGCGAGGAGCGTGGGCTTCGCGAGGAACGCGGCGAGCGTGGCCGCGGCGGCCAGGAGCGCGAGGATCGTCCGGGGCGTTCCGCCCGCGACGACCGGGAGTTCCGCGGTGCGCGCGACGACGAGCGCCGGCCGCGCGGGTTCGAGCGCGGCCCTGGAGAGCGTGGTCCGCAAGGTGGCCGCGACCGCGGCGGCCGTGAGGAGCGTGGGGGCCTGGACCGCGGCGGCCGTGAGGAGCGCGGGGACTCCGGGTTCGGAGACGCGGGGGGCCGCGAGGAGCACCGGCGCGGAGCCGGCGCTGGCGAGCGCGGCGACCGTGACCGTGGCCGGCGGTTCGGCGGCGACCGTGAGGAGCGAGCCGTGCGCAGCGAGCGCGGCGCCCCCGAGGAAGGCGGCGGCCGCGACGACCGTGGCCGCAGCCGCGGGCGCTTCCGCGCCGAACCCGCGCCGGAGGCCGAGCCGTCCCGTCCGGCCTTCGCCATCGACGATTTCGACCAGCCTTCGCGGGGCGTGGACGAGGAGCGTCCGGCCGCGTCGGAGCCGTCTCGCGACGACTCGCGGTCGCGACCCCGTGAGGGTTTCCGAGGCGGGCGGGGCCGAGGGCGCCGCTTCCGCTGAGCTGCAAGGGCTGCGAATCGTCGCGGCGGGCGCGAATTCGGCCGTGTTGTTCCGTTGCCACAGAGCTGACCAGGCCGCGCCCGAGCAGCCCTGGAAGCTCCAAGCAACAACAGCGTCGGCGGCCCTCTCTGGTCGGCGCGCAGCGCCGACTCGCACCTTTGGTGCGGCCGCAGGCCGCGTTGAGCTGCAAGTGCTACGAATCCTCGCGGCGCGCGCGGAATCTCCAGGGCGTGCGATTCGTGACGGTGCCGGGTTCGCCACGCCCGAGCAGCACTGGAAGCCGCCTACTCGACCGGGCAGAGCCTTCGAGAGGATTCTCTCTCAGGCTCTGATTCGGGCTGGCCCGCGGCGCACCGCCGCGCGGTGACCGGAGCGCCCCGCAAACGGGCGCTCTGGGAGTCTCCGAGAACGCAGCTTGGCTCGTCCGAACCTCTACGGGTTGCCCAACCTCCTGGGCGGCCCGGCGTGACAGGCCTCCTCGCCTGCGCGGGTTATTCGCCACGCGCAAGTCGTTCTGGAAGGCTGAGTTGAATTCGCCTTTCGGGGCCTTGCGCGCGCGTGACGAAAAGCGGTCAATGCGGCGGATGGCGAGAATCGCGGGCCTCGCGACTGCGGCTCTTCTCACGGGCTTCGTGCCCGCGCAGGCGGTCTATCGAGTTCCGCTCCTGCCCGAGCCCATCAACTTGGACGGGCGGCTCGATCCCGCCGAGTGGCAATCGTCCCTGGGCTTCCCTCTCGAGCGACGCGAACAGGTCTGGATGGAGGAGACCAGGGGGGCATGGGGTGGCCCCGGTGACCTGTCAGCCAACATCCGCGTCGCCTACGACGGCGCGCACCTCTACCTTGGCGGCGAGGTCCGCGACAACTCGTTCGTCGCGCAACCGCAGTCGGCGCGCTGGGAGATGGGCGACGCGATCGAGGTGTTCCTGAACCTCGACCTGACCGACGACCTGCCGTCGACTGCCGGTGCCGCGCCACAGGCGTTCAACGCCGACGACATCCAGATCTTCCTCATGCCTTTCCACGAACAGCGTCCGTGGGGGCAGGTGGCATGGGATCGTCCGATCGGTCAACGCTCGGCGCTCACCGGTTCCACGCTCACCGGGGTCAAGGTGGCCTTCGCCACCCTGGCGTCGGATCGCTACAGCTTCGAAGCGCAGATTCCGTTCCACACGCTCTTCGGGGTCGATCGGCCGGCTCCGACGCGCATCGGCTTCGGCCTGGCGCTCGACGACCACGACCAGGGCAGCGCGCGGTATCAGTACATGACGCTCGACGGGCGCAACCCGGTCGACGACACGCGCAACCTGGCGGTGCTCGAGTTCGCGGGGCCACCGCCACTGGCTGACGTGCCCGAAGATCGCAATGCCTTGTGGCCGCGCCTGCGCCCGTGGTTGTCGATGCTGGCCGGACCGGCGGCGGCCGCGCTGGTCTTGTGGCTGTTGCTTCGCGGATGGACCTCGGTCACCGATCGGCAGCCGCGCATGCGGCATGTCGGGCGCTGGGTCGCGGCGCTCGCGTTCGTGCTGGGTTTGGCCGTGCCGCGCGTCGCGCTCGACCTGCGCGAGTCCGCGCGTCGCGAACGTCTCGACGGCGTGCTCGATGCCCTGCGCGATGGAGTGCCCGAGATGGAGAAGGGCACGCTGGGTAGCTACGCCGGGGCACAGCGCGAGCAGCAGCTCATCGAGCTGCTGCGTGGACGTTCGATTCCTCGCCGGCGCTACTTCGACTACACCGAGTTGACCGACCTGGCGGAGGGTGCGTTCGGCTACGGTCCGCGGCGCTACCCCGGGGAGTTCTTCGACGTTCGCCCCTACTTCATGCCGCTGCAGGTCGGCCACCCCGAGCGCATCGACTTCCGGCGGCCGGTGACCGCCAAGAGGCTGATCGTCGTGCTGTCGACGCCTCAGCCGGTGCTCGACTTCAGCGAGCCGGCGACTCCCCGCGTGCAGGTGCAGCTCGAGGACAGTCCCGGCGACACCCAGCCGCAGGTGGTGGAACTGTCGTTCGACGGGCTGCGCGTGTCGGCGAGTGCTTTCGATCGCGACCGCCGCGATCTGATCTACGAGTTGGTGGATCTCGGTGCGCCACTGGCCAGCGTCACGCTCACTGCACTGCAAGGCGAGGACTGTCAGCTGGTGGGGCTCACTGCCGTCGAGGACGACGGCGTGCCGCCGAAGCCGCTCGACCTCGGCCAGGCCGCACTCACCGGAATCCCGGTGACACTGCGCGGGCCGTACCCCGAGGACAGCGGCATCCAGTTGCGCGGCGGTGAGCGCCGCGTCAGGCTGGCGACCCGCCTCGGCGAGGGCTTCGACCGCGCCTGGCTGATCTACCGGGCGGCTCACCCCGGGGTGTTGCCGGACGACCTGCTGACCAACGCCACGGTGGGCGAGGTGGCCGTTCACTTCCGCCGCGACGACACGCCGCCGCGGGTCGTGGTGCTGCAACACCAACGCAACGTGTTGTTCGAACGCAGCCGCAACAACCAAGTGCAGGCGCCGCCGGCCGGCAGCAACGCCGACATCGCCTACTCGTTCAAGGACGAATTCGGCGAGCGTCACATCGATCTGGTGACCGAAATCGAGCTGCCCCGCGACAAGGTCGTCGACGCCGTGACGTTCAGGGTCAGTGCCGACTACCCGATCCGGTTCCGCGCGGTCGTGTTCGGCCGCGAGCGCGAGGCGGCGCCCAGCGACTCGGCGACCTCGCCGCTGACGCGGGCCGACCAGGCCAGCGCTGTCCTGCGTGACGACTTCCAGCGCCGGCTGCGGGGGGCGACCTTCGCCATCTACCGCGACGGCCGGCTGATCGAGGCCACGGCGGCTGGCGGTGCTCCCGACCTGGTGCCGGAGGAACTGGGCGCGGGGGCGGTGGCGGTGCGCGGCACGCGCGACGGCGAGGGCCGCGTGTACGAGAGCTTCCTGCCTCTGTCGGGGTCCGGGTGGCGCGGCAACGTGCTCGGCGTGTTCGTGCGCGATGGCGACTATCAGGACTTCTCGCGCATGGCCTACAGCGTCGGACTCGGCCTGTGTCTGCTTGCCGTTCCGGTGCTGCTGCTGATGCTCGCCGAGGCCATCGCCGCCTTCAGCAGCCTGCGGGTGCGGCTGGTCACCGCGCTCTCGGTTGCCACGCTGGCGCCGCTGGCGGTGTTGGCGTGGCTGGTGCTGCGCGTCGTCGAGGAGGGGCACGAGACGCAGCAACGCCAGCACCTGGTGGGCACTCTGGATGGGGTCGCCGATCAGTTGGCCACCATGCAGCGCGACCTGTCGTTGTCGGCCGAGACCTGGCTGCAAGCCCTGGTCGAGGACGCGAACGGTCGTATCGGCCGAGGCGGTACGCCCGACGAAGTGCGTGCCGGCCTGCAGCAGCGCATGGCCAGCCAGCGCCCGCCGGACTGGAAGGGCGGTTTCCTGCGCCTGGAGCTCACTCCGGCACCGACCGCGGATGCGTTGAAGCCCCTGTCGCTCTTCGATGGTGACCCGGCGCTGCGCGGCCTGGAGACACCGCTGCGGCCGGAGCCGAGCGTGTTCATCGCTTGGGGCGCGCCCGTGCTGGGGGTGCGCCGCGAGATGGAAGCGGAGATCGGTACCGTGTCTCTGTCGGCGGCACGGCCGATCGACACCGCGCTGCTGGCGCGCCTCGCCCCGCAGGGCAATGCCGTCTTGTGCGACGTGTTCGGCTACCCGTTGGCGGTCGCGGCGAACGGCGGCGTCAGCGAGGCCTGGCTGCAGCGCATGTCGTGCCGGGCGTCGGTGATGGCGTCCCGGCGAGGGGCGCTGACTCGAAGTCAGGCCAACGGCCAGGCCGTGTTCGCGCAACACTTGGTCGGTGGCGAGTCCTGGTTGGCGGCGTACCGCGTCTTCCGCGACGTCGACGAGACGCCGCGCGCTCTGCTCGGGGTCGTCGACGCGGCGCGGCCGGCTTCGCTGCCACTGCCGGTCGGGCGGGTCACCGTGCGCGGGTTCCTCCTGGCCGTGGCCGCCGTCCTCCTGTTGTTCGCGATCTCGCTGTCGTCGGTCGTGACGTCGCGCATCAGCAAGCCGATCGAGCAACTCGCGCGCGGGGCCGAGGCGCTCGGCCACGGCGACCTGGACGTTCGCGTCGAACCCACCGAGCGCGACGGACACGTGGCGCGACTCACGGACGCCTTCAACGGCATGGCCCACGAGCTGCGCGGCCGCATCAGCGACCTTCGCGTCCTCAACGTCGCCATGCAGGAGCTGAGCTCGAAGCTCGAGTTGCGGGAGGCTCTGGGAGCGACCGTTCAGCTGTTCATGCAGCACAGTCCGGCCGACCGCGTGCGCGTGTTCCTGCGCCACGCCGGATCCGAACGTCTGGTGGTCTACGGCGACGAAGCGCCTCGGCTCGAGATCGAACCGGGCGTCGAGTGCGTGGTGGACGCGGCCGTCGGTCCCTTCTCGGCGCGTCTGGCCGGGCGCGGTCCGATGGCTGCGGCCGTGGGCATCGGCGGCGAGGAGGACACCGTGTCGCGGGTGTTCGGCGCACAGACGCTGTCGCTCATCGGCTTTCCGCTCATGGTCGCCGGGCGCGGCCGCGGCTGCGTCCTCCTGCTGTTCGAGCAGGTGGCGCCGCCGGCGGTCAACCTCGAGCTGCTGAGCGCCCTCGCCAGCCAGGTGGCGCTGGCCATGGAGAACGCGCGCCTCTACCAGGCCGCGGTCGAGGATCCCTACACCGGGGCGTACGTGCCGGACTACTTCCGGCGGCGCTTGGCGCGCGACGTCGCTGCAGCGCAGACGCACGGGCAGGGCGTCGCTCTGCTGGGTATCGCGTTGCTCGACGGCGACGCGGTGCGGGCCGGGCTCGGGTCGGAGCGCTTGGCCCGCTGTCTGGAGGCAGTGACCAGCGGCGTGCGCGCCGCGATCGCGCCGGCGCCGGTGATCGGTCGTTGGTCGGCGAGCGAGCTGCGCGCCGTGGTGGTGGGAGCGACGAATGCCGACGCGGCGAGTCTGGTGGGGGATGTCACCGGGCTGATCGGCCAGCTCGACCTCGGTCTGCCTTCGGAGTGGACACCGCTGCGCGTGGGCGTCGTCGCGGCGACGTTCCCCGACGAAGCGGTGAGCGCCGAGTTCCTGCTCGACCTGGTCCACCAGCGCATGGCCGCGGCGCAGGCCTCGGTGGTGGCGGCGGTGCCCGCGCCCCTCGACTCCGAGGGGGCGCTGGTGGCGTCCAGCTCGGCGATGCAGCAGATGCTGCACACGCTGCATCGCGTGGCGCCGACCGACATCCCCATCCTCATCGAGGGCGAGACGGGGACGGGCAAGGAGCTGCTCGCCGACCTGGCGCACGCGTGGAGCCGGCGCCGCAAGGGACCGCTGGTCAAGGTGCACTGTGCGGCCCTGCCGGAGAGCCTGCTGCAGTCCGAGTTGTTCGGCTACGAGCGGGGGGCCTTCACCGGCGCCGATTCGCGCAAGCTCGGCAAGTTCGAACTGGCCCGCGGCGGTACGGTGTTCCTCGACGAGATCGGCGAGATCCCGCTCGACGTACAGGTCAAGCTGCTGCGCGTGCTGCAACAGCGCGAGATCGATCGGGTCGGCGGCTTGCAGCCCATCCCAGTCGACGTGCGCATCGTGGCGGCGACCAACCGCAACCTGCGCGACATGGTGGCGCGCGGCCAGTTCCGCGAGGACTTCTACTACCGGCTGCAGGGCATGACGCTGTCGGTGCCGCCGTTGCGCGAGCGACGGAGCGAGATCCCGGCTCTGGTGGAGAGGTTCTGTGCCGAAGCGCGAGCCGCCGGCGACACGCGCGTGCGCGGCTTCACGACGGATGCCCTCGACGTCATCTACACGCACGATTGGCCGGGGAACGTGCGCGAGCTGCGCAACGCGGTGATGCGCGCGCTCGTCCTGGCGTCGGGTGAATGGGTGGAGCCCGTCCATCTCGACGGGCTGGTCTCACGGGCGGAGCCCGCGCCCGGTCCGGTGGGGGCGGCGCCGGTCGTCACGCGGCTGCGGCCCGAGAACGAGGGGATCCGCGACGCGTCCGGCGGACCTGGGCTCGGCAAGGCGTCGCCGTTGGCCGAGTCGGGGCTCGGCTCGTTTTCCGCGCCTGCGGGTCAACCAGTCGCTTGGCCGTCGGGGAGTGGGGATGAGCCAGACGATGAGGGGGTGGCCTCGGCCGATCCGGCTGCGCCGGAGCGCCGGAAGGACGACCCGCGCAGCTCCGGTCGGATCCCCCGCCTTCTCGGACTCCTGTCCGAGCGAGGCGAGATCAGCGTCGAGGATCACGTCCGGGACGCCCACATCAGCCCGCGCACCGCGCTGCGCGACCTGGACGAACTCATTCGCCAAGGCCGCGTGTGGCGAATTGGAATTCGTCGCGGGGCCCGCTACCGCTTGGCGAATTCCTGACGATCGGACTGCGAACTCGCTCGTCGATCTCGACTCGGGACAGGCCCTAAGTCCCATGGCATCGGACTCTCATGGTTTTCGTCACCGTGTGTTTCTCGCCACGGCACCGCGGTTGCTCAAGGCATCGACGTCGAGAAAGACGCGAGCCGAGTTGGGCTAGCTCGTCGCGTTGGATCGGCGACCGGAGACAGCAAGATGATCACCTCGATTCGCCACGGCTTTGCCATCGTCACCTTCCTCGCTTTCGCCGCAGCCGCACCGGTTGCCGCCCAGGGCGTGGTCCTGAAGAACAAGGCCGTCGTCCTCTTCGGCGAGGCCTCCAACTGCTCGAAGCCGGCGACGGTCGACATCGAGAAGGTCGCCGAGAAGACCCCCGAGTATCGCGAGATCCAGGCACAAGGCCTGTCCGAGGACTCCGCCCGCTACAAGCTCCTGATCAACGCCATGCTGAAGCGCATCAAGGAAGCCTGCAAGGCGGTGGCGGAGGACGAGGGCAACGACCTGGTGGTGCGGCAGGGCGACATCTCCAACGCCAAGGGGCTCACGGAGTCAGATTTGACCACCAAGGTGGTCGACTACGTGGAGAAGAACGCGAAGTAGCGGTAGCCTGCGGTCCGCGGTTCGCTTCGGCGTAAAGCCGGACGGCCGCTCGGCGGCGATGGGCGGCCCGGCGGTGCAGGTGATCCATGCGTGATCGAGCGCTCGGACGAGCGAAGTTGGTGTGTCCAGGTTCCGTGCGGCGCTTCGCCGCCCGCGCGCCCTCGGTTCGGCCTCGGTCGGGCGCTTGCGCGCTCGCCCTGGCGATCGCGCTCACGGCTTGCGTCAGCGAGCCGTCGCCGCAGCCGCCCCCGCCCGCGGTCTCGACCCAGACCTTCGACCCGGAGGGTCGGCCCACCGATGGTCGTGGCCTGGCGATGCGGGTGTGGGGGCCGGGGGAGGTGAAGCCGGCAGCGCCGGTCGCTGCCGAGGTGCCCGCCGCCGCGACGACGGCGGAAGCGAAGGAGGCGTTGCCGCAGCAACCGAGCGAATCGCCGCCGGCGATCCAGGACACCGCCCAGCGACAGGAGCGCGACGCCGCGCTGCGCAACCAGTTCGGCAGCGCCGTCGTCATCGCGCCCGACGGCACCGTCACCAAGCAGTACTTCCTCAGCGGCGAGACGGCGACCGTGTTCGAGAGCCTCTTGCGCGAACCCGGTGTGGCGGCGCCGCCCGAGACCGTTTCGACCGGTCTCGATCTCGACAACAAGAGCCAGTGCGTGCTGGCGCGCATGATCGGCGAGCATCGTGTGCGGCTGACGCTGTTCAAGGACTTCGAGAAGATCGTGGCCGGCGACATCAAGGCCGTGGTCACCGGCGCCAACCCGCCCACGGCCACCTCCGTGTCGAACTCGCTGCTGCTGGTCACGGCGCAGCCGCAGGCACTGGCGGCGTTCGAGGCGGCGCTGAACCTCTTCTTCTCCAGCGTGCCCCAGATCGAGCTCGAGGTGAAGGTTGTGGAGTTCCAGGCCACCGACGCGGTCGCCTTCGGCACCCGCCCTCTCGACAACGACACGCCCACCTTCACCGATCTGCAGCCGGCGCGCTTCGTCAAGGACTTCACGTCGTTGTTCCCGCTGGCGCCACCGACCGTGGGTACCGGGCAGGGCGCCGAGCGCGGCGTACTGACCCTCGGCGGCGTGCACGACGGCTGGGAGCTCAACGCGCGCCTCGAGGCCCTGGAGCTGAGCCAGCTCGCCGACATCCTGAGCCAGCCCCGGCTCACCGTGCGCAACGGCGGTACCGCCTCGGTGTCGACGTTGACGCAGGTGCCCTTCACCAAGGCGAAGTTCACCTCGTCCGGCTCGAACACCGTGGCCGACATCGCCTTCCAGCCGGTCGGCATCCAGGTGAACATCCGCCCGGTGATCGCCGGCACCGACACCGTCATCCTGCAGATCTACGCCAAGGTCTCGGCGGTGACCGGCTTCACGCCGACCGAACCGGTGCCCACGCCGACCATCTCCGAGCGCGAGGTCGTCACCCAGGTGCACGTGCGCCACGACCAGGCGACGACGATCAGCGGGCTGCTCAGCAAGAGCACCTTCGACAACGTCTCCAAGGTCCCCCTGCTGGGCGACATCCCGATCCTCGGCTTCCTGTTCCGCTCGACCACCAAGCAGGAGACGACCCAGAACGTCGAGTTCATCATCATCCCGCGCATCAAGTACGGGCTCGACCGGACCGAGGACGTCGACTTCCTCAATCCGCTCGGCGGCTGAGCCAGGGCCCCTCGGGGGCTCGGCGGCCGGGGATGGGCAACCTTGGGCGCCGGCGGAAGGAACCGGCATAATCGGACGTCTCATCCCGGATGCACCGCCCGACCCAGCCCACGGCCTCTCCTGGCGTCCCCCGCCCCGCGGCGCACGAGCGCGGCTTCGCCCTCATCATGGTGCTGATCCTCAGCATCCTGCTGTACGTGATCATCGCCGAACTGGTGACCACCGCCCGCATGGCGCGGTTCACCGGCGAGAACGACGCGCTGCTGGCGCGTATGCGCAACCACATGCGCTACACGCTGTCGCAGGTCGAGGACATGCTGGTCGACGACAAGCCGTCGAGCGGTGGCGAGGGCGGGGCGGGTGGTCTGGGGGGCGTGGGCGCAGCCGCGGGGGGGGCCGCCGGTGGTGAGTCGGCGACGGGCCAGCAGGGCGAAGAGGAAGACCTCGCCGGGACCGCCGACGGTAGCCAGGACGCTTGGTACGAGCCGCAGGGATACTCGGACGGCGACATCACCACCTACGTCTGGGTCGAGGACGAGAACCGCAAGTTCAACATCCTGTCGTTGGTCAGCGAGGACGAGGAGTTCGCGCGCGAGTCGCGGCGCCGGTTCGTCCGCCTCATCGACTACCTGCGCGAGGACTCGCCGCTCGACCTCAATTCGGGAGACGGCGAGCGGCTCGCCAACCAGATCGTCGAGTGGATGCGCGGGCAGGCGCGGACCGTGCAGATGCCGCGGCCGCCGCTCAAGAGCGACAAGCCGGAGAGCAACGTGACCCTCATGCTGCACCTCGACGAGATGCGCATGTTCGAGGGCGTCACCGACGAGCTGTTCTACGACCAGGTGATCGACAACAAGCTCATGCTCGGTCTGGAGTCGGTGCTGACCGTGTCGACCTCATGGGTGACCGATCCTGGCGACCCCGACAAGCTCGCAGCCCGTGGTTCGCCGGCGAACCCCACCGGTGGCGGCAGCCCCGCCGGCAGTAGTGGAACCGGAAGCACCGGCGGCGGAGGTGCGAGCAACACCGGTGGTGCCCAGGGCGCCGGCGGCACGTCGGAGCCGCCGATCGGCGAGGGCATCAAGATCAACATCAACACCGCCAGCCGGCCGGTCCTGCGCTGTCTGTTCGGCGAGAACGAGATCGCCCCGGCGGTCATCGAGGCGATCCTTCGCTACCGGAACGAGGAGCTGCCTCCCAGCGACACGCAGACGGCCGAGTCGCAGCTCGTCAACGAAGGCGACCAGGCGAAGCGCAAGATGTTCGGCGAGGTGCAGGATCTCGAGAAGGTCCCCGAGTTCATGAACATCGGCAACCCCGAGACCAAAGAGAAGTTCTACGAACTGACCACCACCCACTCCGACGTGTTCAGCGTGCACATGGCGTCGATGTTCAAGCGCAACGAAGAGAACCGCGTGTTCGTCCTGCGGCGCTCGGCCTCGATCCTGGTGCGCCTGCAGGATGGCGAGGAGTCGCGCCTGCATCCGATCCTTCTGCTCGAGGACCGCGCCGGCCTGCGCGTCATGCCGATCGACTTCCAGGACCAGTACGAAGACGAACTGCGGCGCAACGACTACGCCGACCAGTTCGCACGCGACGAGCGTGCCTG
The DNA here is from genome assembly GCA_041398565.1 of Planctomycetota bacterium. Lineage (GTDB taxonomy): Bacteria > Planctomycetota > UBA1135 > UBA1135 > UBA2386 > DATGPD01. The sequence continues at coordinate 1,307,845 of JAWKUN010000003.1, forward strand.
GAATCCGTTCTTCCTCGAGTTCTACCGCCCGCGGCAGCAATAGCGCTTCCCAGCCGCGATCTCTCCAGCAGCGTCTACCGAGCAGGGATCTCCCGAGCAGCGGCCTCAGGCCGGCGGCTTGCCGGTCTCCATCACCTGGCGGAAGCGCTCGAACAGGTAGAGCGAGTCGTGCGGTCCAGGCGCCGCCTCCGGGTGGTACTGCACTGAGAACACCGGCAGCTCGCGGTGGCAGAGCCCCTCGACGGTCTTGTCGTTCAGGTTGACGTGCGTGACCTGCACCGGTGACGGCAACTGGCTGGGGTCGACGGCGAACGAGTGGTTCTGCGCCGTGATCTCGACCTTTTCGGTGGCCAGGTCCAACACCGGTTGGTTGCCGCCGTGGTGGCCGAACTTGAGCTTGTAGGTCTTGGCGCCGAACACCTGGCCGAGCACCTGGTGGCCCAGGCAGATGCCGAAGACCGGCACCTTCCGTACCAGGGTCTTGGCCGCGGCGACGGCGTACGTGCAGATGGCCGGGTCGCCAGGGCCGTTGCTCAAGAACACCCCGTCCGGACGATGCTCCAGCACGGCCTCTGCCGGCGTCGTCGCCGGCACGACCCTCACGTCGAAGCCGCTCTCGACGAGGGAGCGCAGGATGTTGCGCTTGGCGCCGAAATCGTAGGCCACGACCTTCAGCGTCCGCCGCTGCGGTCCTGGCACCGGGCGGGGCGGCGGGAACAGGGTCTCGTCTCCGCGCGCCCAGTGCAACGTCTCCTTGGTGGTGACGTCGGCGACGTGGTCGACGTCGCTGGTGGTGGGTGCGGCCTTGATGCGCTGCACGAGGGTCGCGACTTCGGTGTCGAGGTCGTCGGTGATCATGACCCTGAGAGCGCCGCCGGTGCGCACCCGGCGCGTGAGCATGCGCGTGTCCACACGGTCGATGCCGGGTACGCCGTGCTGCAGCAGGTAGTCACCGAGTTCGCCGGCCGAGCGGAAGTTGCTGCTGCGGTCGCACGCTTCGCGCACGATGAGCCCCGACAGCCACAGGCGCGCGGACTCCTCGTCCTCGCTGTTCACTCCGTAGTTGCCGATGTGCGGCTGGGTGAGCAGCACCGTCTGTCCGCGGTACGAGGGATCGGTGAGGATCTCCTGGTAGCCGCTCATCGAGGTGTTGAACACCAGCTCACCGATCGTGGTGGAGCTGGCGCCAAAAGAGCGGCCGAGACAGGTTGTGCCGTCTTCGAGGACCAGGCGGGCGAGCTTCATCGGCGGCGGAGTAGACCCCGAGGCCACGGCCGGGGCAACCGGATGGCGAGGAAGCCAGCGCCGATCGTCGCACTTCGAGCTCGTCGCGGCCGGGGCCGCAACCGAGGGCTTGGCGGCCCTCGCAGGCTTCCGTGCTCGACGTTGCCGGCGGCCGCCCTCGCGACCGCGAGCCCTTCGAGCTCAGGGCGCGCGCGAGCTACGGGTGGTCGCCATGGCCTCGAGATCGAGCTGCGACGGTGCACCGTGCGCCCAGAGGTGGGCGCCGAGGCCGGCCACCATCGCGGCGTTGTCCGAGCAGAGGTCGGGCGGGGGCAGCACCACCGCCAGCTCGGCCAGGTCGCGATGCGACTGGATCTCGGCGCGCAAGCGCTCGTTGCGGGCGACGCCGCCGCCGATCGCCAGGCTGCGCGCGCCGCAGGAGCGCGCCGCGCGCGCCAGCTTGGCCACCAGCGTGTCGACGACGGCCGCCTGGTAGGCGGCGGCCACGTCGGCGAGCGTCACCGGGTCGAGGGTTCGCCCCTGGTCGAGCCCGCGCTTTTGCAGGTGCACCAGCAGGGCCGTCTTCAGCCCGCTGAACGAGAAGTCGAGCGAGTCGGGCGCGAGCAAGGCGCGGGGGAAGGCGACGCTCGCCGGGTCGCCACCGTGTGCCGCGGCCTGGATCGACGGGCCCCCCGGATACGGCAGGCCCAGGAGCGCCGCCGCCTTGTCGAGCGCCTCGCCGGCCGCGTCGTCGCGCGTGGCGCCCAGGCGTTCGGCGTGGCCGGGTCCGTCGACGCGGTACATGGCGGTGTGGCCACCCGACGCGACCAGAGCCAGCAAGGGCAGCGGCGATTCGGGCGACGTCATGAAGGCTGCGTGGATGTGCGCCTGCACGTGGTCGACGCCGACCAGCGGCAAGCGGAAGCGCCAGCACAACGCCTTGGCCGCGGCCAGCCCGACCAGCAGGCAGCCGATCATGCCTGGACGGTGGGTCACCGCCACAGCGTCGAGGTCTCTCGGCTGCAGCCGGGCCTCCGCCAGCGCTTGCCGCAGGATCGGCAGGATGCGCACCACGTGCGAGCGGCTGGCGATCTCGGGTACGACGCCGCGGAAGCGCGCGTGCAGCTCGTGCTGCGAGGCGATGACGTTGCTGAGCACTTCGCGCCCACCGCGCACGACTGCGGCGGCGGTCTCGTCGCAAGACGACTCGATACCCAGCACCAGGCTCGCGTCGGTGTTCGCCGCGGTCACTTGGGTTCGCCTGTCGGCTGCGGCGCCAGCGCCGCGCGCGCCACCGCCAGCGCACGCGCCAGCTGCGCGTCGGCGTCCGGGCCGAGCGGGGGCGTCTCGCCGGGAAGGTCGAGATCGGCCGAGAGTTCGCGCGCCGGCGCCTTGTAGGGCGTTGGCACTTCGTCGTCGATCAGTTGGTCGCGCAGGGCCTTGAGGTCCGCGGCGGCCACGTCGACCTCCACGTCGGGGGCGATGCCGCCGGCAGCCTTGCCGTCGTGCGGCCCGCGCATCTTGCTGCCGATGTTGCGGCCCGACGGCGTGTAGTAGCGGGACGTGGTGAGCTTGAGTCGGAAGTCGAGGCCTTCCCAGCGGTAGATGCTCTGCACGACGCCCTTGCCGTAGGTGCGCTTGCCGACCAGGGTGGCGCGGTGGTGGTCTTGCAAGGCTCCGGCCAAGACCTCGCTCGCGCTGGCGCTCTGCTCGTTCACCAGCAGCACCAGCGGTAGGTCCGGGCGCGTGGTCTTGGCGGGGTCGACGTCGATGCGGCTCTGTTCGACGTCGTCGCGGGCGCGCAAGCTGACGATGTTGCCTTCCGTCAGAAAGCGGTTGGCGATGAGGACGCTCTCGGTGAGGAGTCCACCGAGGTTGAAGCGCACGTCGACGATCAGCGCGTCGAGCTTGCCGCCGGCCTCGGTCTCCAGTGCGCCGAGGGCCGCGTCGAACTCGCTGGCGGTGCGCTGCTGGAAGGCACCGACGTAGACGTAGCCGATGCGCGGCTCGCGTTCGAGCAGCCGCGCCCACTTGACGCTCTGGCGCTGCACGTCGGCGCGCTCGAGCAGACACTCGCGCCTCTCGCCGGCGCGTGACTCGACCATGAGCTTGACCGACGTGCCGGGCATCCCGAGCAGGCGCTTGCGCGCTTCGGCGGTGACGTTGTCGGGTGTGAGGCCTTCGAGGGTCTCACCGTCGACGGCGAGGATGCGGTCACCCACCGTCAGACCGGCGCGCTCGGCTGGCCCGCCGGGCATGGGATAGAGGACCGTGATGGGCACGTGGCGCGCGACCATCGTGATGCCGATTCCCTGGTACTCCCCGGTGGTGGCGGTGTCGAAGGCCTTGGCCTTGTCGGGCGGCACGAAGGTGCTGTAGTCGTCCAGATCGCGCACCATGCCGACGATGGCGTCCCGAATCAGCTCGTGGCCGTCGTGCGCGTCGACGTGGTGCTGCATCACCTGCCGGTAGACGAGACGCAGCATGCGCATCTCGTCGCCGGGGAGGTCTTGGTCGCGGAGCCGCCAGAACTCGAGCGTCAGTACGGTGACCGTGAACGCGAGTGCGCCGCAGGCCGAGAGCAGCCACCAGGGGATACGGTTCCGGTGTTCCACGAGAGGTGATTCGGCGATCGTCAGCGGAGGGCTTGCGCGCATCCTACGGCCGGCCCTGGGTCCGAGGTACGACCACTGGTTGGGACGCCCCGCCGCGCGCGGTTCCGGCCGCCTCTCGGTTCGTGCGACGGGGCCCCGCGTTTTTCAACGCTCGCGGAAGCCCGGACGGGGGTTCGCGACGCCTGACGTGCCTGGAGCTTCGCTCGTGATCCTCGTCGGGCTGAGGGCGAGGCGTGCTCGCGGCCGACCAGCAGTCAGACGGGGCCGATGCCAGGAAGCGGAGCAATGCCCTGGTTCCGGTTGCACCGGAGTGCGGTGAGTGGCGTGGCTGACGGGCGTTCAGGCGCCGGCGGCGGGCGTCCGATCCTTGGCAATGGCAGCTGAACGGATGGGCGCCGACGCAAAAGCGATATCGAAGGGCCAGCGGCGACGAGGAGGTCGGGGCGTCGAGAGGTTCGGCCCGGCCTTCGTTGCGCGGCCCGCGCCTCCGCCATGCTATCCTTCGCCCCGCGCGTCCGTCGTTTTCGCTCACCCGTCACTCACTCCACCGAACTCCACGTGATTCCATGGCTGCTCGCGCCACCTGGAAGGGCTTCATCAAGCTGAGCCTCGTCTCCGTGCCGGTCCGTGGGTTCACCGCCCACGAGTCCGGCAGCGAGATCAGACTCAACCAGCTGCACGCCGGCTGCAACGCCCGCGTCAAGTACTCGAAGCGATGTCCCGAGCACGGCGAACTCGCCGCCAACGACATCGTCAGCGGCTACGAGTACGCCAAGGATCAATACGTGGTGATCGATCCCGAGGAGATCGCGCGCATGCGCAAGCAGTCGGACAAGGCGATCGCCATCGTCGGCTTCGTCGGACCCGACGCCGTCGACCCGATCTACCAGTCGGGCAAGACCTACTACCTGCTGCCCGACGGCATCGCCGGCAACAAGCCGTATGCCCTGCTGCGCGACGGGATGCAGGAAGGCAACGTCGTCGCCTTCACCCAGGTCGTGTTCTCCGGGCGCGAGCAGCTGGCGCTCCTGCGTCCCGACGGCGAACTCCTCGTGCTCAGCGTCCTTCAGTACGCGGCACAAGTGAAGGAGAAGGACGAGTTCGTCGCCGAGGTGCCCCGCGAGAAGCTGGGCAAGGAAGAGCTGGCGCTGGCGCGCACGCTCATCGACGCCACGCGCCTCGAGGACTTCGACATCGCCGCCTACAAGGACGACTACGTCCAGCGAATGAAGGAGCTGATCCAGCTCAAGATCGAGGGCAAGGAGGTGGTCGCCGCGCCGGAGGTCGAGGAGCCGAAGATCATCAACCTCATGGAGGCCCTCAAGCGGAGCGTCGCCGAGGCGCAGGCGGCCGCCGCTACCGGCGCCCCGCCGCAAGCCGACGCGAGCGAGAAGAAGATGGCTCCGAGCGAGACCGAGCCGCGCAAGGCGACGGCCCAGCGTGCGGCCCGCAAGCGCAAGAGTGGCTGAGGGTCGATGCGACGTCCCTGCGACAGACCCTCGGTGTGGACCGGCGTTGCGCGCAGGCCCGCCGAGTGCTGCTCTCGAGGCGGCCGGGTCCGGCGTGCGTCGTAGCTTGCCGTTCGTCGAGCCGATGCTCGCCGTGCTCGGGCAACCGTTCGACTCGCCCGCGCACCTGTTCGAGGTCAAGTGGGACGGTTTCCGGGCGCTGGCGCGCGTCGACGACGAAGGCGCACGCCTCACCAGCCGCCGCAAGATCGACCTGACGCCGCGCTTCTCCGGCCTGGAGTGGTTGCGGCGCGTGCCGAAGGGTCTGGCATTGGACGGCGAGATCGTGGCACTCACCGACGGTCGGCCCGACTTCGAGCGCCTGCTCGAGCGTCGGCCCGGCCCGGTGGTGTACGTCGCCTTCGACTTGTTGTACGTCGGCTACGAGCGGCAGACCGCGCTCACCTTGCGCGAGCGACGCGCGCGCCTGACCGAGGTCGTGCAGGCGATCGCAGATCCGCGTCTCGTGCTGTCGGAGGGCGTCGTCGGCGCCGGCGTCGCCTTCTTCGAACAGCTGGTCGCCCGTGGTTTCGAGGGTGTGGTCGGCAAGCGTCTCGATGGCGCGTACGAAGCCGGCCAGCGCACCGGGGCGTGGGTCAAGGTCAAGCGCTCGCAGACCCTGCAGTGCGCGGTGATCGGCTACGTCGCCGAGGGCGAGGACCTACGCAGTCTGGCGCTGGCGGCGCCCGACGCGGACGGGCAGCTGCGCTACGTCGGGCGGTGCGGCAGCGGCCTCGACGCCGCGGCACGCCGCGAACTCTTGCCGCGCCTGCGGTCGCGGCCGCGGTCGGCGCCGCTGGTTGCCTGCGAGGAGAAGGCGGTGTGGGTTGAGCCCGGCGTCTACTGCGTCGTAAAGTTCGTCGAGCGCACCAAGAGCGGTCATCTGCGTGCGCCGGTCTTCTTGAGCTTCACCGAAGCGTGATTCGAACCGATCTCGTGGATGCGGTAGCTGGCGGCCAGCTCGCCGGGTGTGAGCTGGCGGTGTGTGGTCGTCTGCTCTCCCTGTCCCGCACCGAAGTGCAGCGTCGTGTCCGAGCGCTCGGCGGGCGGCTCGTGGCGGTGCCTCGCGCCACCACGAAGTTCGTCGTGGTGACCGACAGAGGTGAGGAGCCGACCACCGCGGGAGCCCGGCGCGCGGCGCGGCTGCGCGCCGCCGGATGCCCGATCGAGGTGCTCGACGAGCGTGACCTGCTGCAGATGCTGGGACTCGGCGTCGACCTCGGCCGGCTGTTCTCCGCCGACCAGCTGGCGGCGGCGGTCGATGTGCCGCCGCGCGTGGTGCGCGGCTGGACCCGGCACGGCCTGCTCGAGGCGACGCGCAGCATCCGGCGCCTGCACCTGTTCGACTTCCGCCAGCTGGCGTGCGCGCGCGATCTCGCTGCCCTGCGCCACGACGGGGTCAAGCCGGCGCGCCTGCGCCGGGCTCTGCGTCAGATGGCGCGCTGGCATCCCGACGCCGACTCGCTGGCCACGTCGCTGGCCAGCCTCGTGCGTGGCGACGACCTCCTGGTCCGGTTGGCCGACGGGCGGCTGGCCGAGCCCTCGGGGCAGCTGCGCCTGCAGTTCGACGCCACCGCGGTGCGGCCCAAGCGCGCTCTACCGCGCTTCGCGATCGACCCGTTGGCGGCGTTCGAGGCAGCGTTGGCCCACGAGGAACACGGGGAGTACGAGGCGGCGCAGCACGACTACGAGGTGGCACTCGAAGGCTTCGGACGCGAGCCGGAGATCCTGTTCAACCTCGGCAACGTCCACTTCGCGCTGGGGCGGCGCGCCGACGCGGCTGCGTTCTTCCTCGAGGCGGTGCAGGTCGATCCCACCTTCGCCGAGGCCTGGAACAACCTCGGCAACGCGCTCGCCGACGTCGGCCGGGCGCAGCACGCCGTGCTGGCCTACCGCCAGGCTCTGTCGTTGCAGCCCGACTACGCCGACGTGCACTTCAACCTCGCCGAGGTGCTGCACGAAGTGGGGGCGATCGAGGCAGCGCGCCGGCACTGGCAGGCGTACCTCCGCCGCGATCCGTTCAGCCGGTGGGCGCGGCGGGCGCGGGCGCGGCTCGACGGCCGCGACGAGTGAGCGATGCGTCGGGGCCGATCCGTTGGGGTGCCGACGCCGCGCGCCCGCCGGCGATCCCGCGTCCGGCGGTCGAGTCTGATTCCGTCTGCTGCCAGGCCGGCGCGATGACCGACGACGCCGATCGTCCGCCGACCCAGCGTCCAGCGGTGGAGCCTGGCTCCATCCACCGCAACGCTGGTGCGATCGGCCGCGACGCCGATCGTGCGCCGACCCAGCGTTCAGCGGTGGAGCCTGGCTCCATCCGCTGCAACGCTGGTCCGATGGGCGGCGACGCCAGTCGCCCGCCCATCGTCTTCTTTGACGGCGTGTGCAGCCTGTGCAACCACTTCGTGCGTCTTCTGGTGCGCCTGGACCGGCGGCGTCTGCTCCACTTCGCGCCGCTGCAGGGGGAGACCGCTCACGCCATGCTGCCAGAGCTGGCGCGCGATCCGGCTCAATGGTCGGTGGTCTACGTCGACGGCAGCGGCAGGTACGAGCGTTCGGACGCCGTGCTCCGCATCTTCGCCCGCGTCGGCGGCTGGTTGCGGCCGTTGTCGTGGCTGCGCATCGTGCCGCGGCCCCTGCGAGACTGGGCGTACGGCTTCGTCGCACAGCGACGCTACCGGTGGTTCGGCCGTTCGGACGCGTGCCCGCTGCCGACGGCCGAGCAGCGTCGGCAGATGCTGCCCTGAGTGAGCGGTCGCGTGGGCTTCGCTATTTGCTGGCCACGTAGGCGGTGGCGAAGCCTCCGCGCAGGCGCGCGAAGCGCACGAGGAGATCGGCGGCGGCGGCGTAGTTGCGCACGCCCTGCTTGATGCCGTGCGACTTCAGATACGTGTCGTTGATGGTGATGGCGATCCGGCTGAGTTTGCCTTGGCGCGGCAGCCAAAACGAGTTGACGGCGGCGAGGTCGCGCTGGACACCGGCCGAGCGTGCGCGGGCGAGCTCGCCGGCGGCCTTGCCATCGAGGTGCTGCAGCTCGCGCAGCAACGCGCGTTGGGCGTAGAGGAAAGCCGTGTAGCGCAGGTAGGGGGACGGCGCGCGCGCTCCGGCCACGAATCCCACGAACTCGGCCTCGTCCTCGCGCGCGATGCCGCGTTGGTGGCTCTTCTCGTGGGCGACGACGTGCAGCTTCTCGCAGTCGGGCGGCTCGGGGTTGACGTTCGCTTCGCCGGTCCAGGGGAAGAAGAAGCCCGAGAGAAACAGACGGCTCATGAGTGGCGCCAAGAGCGCAGGCCGCTTGCTGCGGCCGCGGCTCGATTGGAAGGTCACGTCGAGATCGAGTTCGTAGCCGGCGCCGTCGAGGCCGCGTTCCAGGGCCTGCTCGAGTTCCTCGGGCGTCCCCGGCCAGCGCGACGGCTCGCCCAGATCGTCGCTGCCGCAGGCCTCGCGGTAGGCGGCGTTGGTGAGCTCGACCGCGGCCTTGGTCATGGCCAGCAGCTCGGCGGTCTGCGCGGCGCGGTCGGCGGGCGCGGCGCTGGCCGGCCAGCCCGATCGCTCGGGCAACGGGGCGCGCTCGTAGTTCATGCCCCAGGTCGCGTAGAAGACCGTGGCGATCAGCAGCGCCGCGCGCACCAGGCGACGCAGGCCCACACCGACGCTGCGCCGGAGCGGCACCCGTCTGCGCACGACGCGCACACTGCCACGTCCCAACAAGAACAGGGTGCCGACGACGGCGCCGATCAGGCCGAGCTCGGCGACGCTGAACGGGATCGGCCCGGTCACCAGCGACAGCCCACGACACAAGAAGGGCGAGATCGCCCCTGCGTAGACGCGCTCGACGAAGTACGGCGAGCGTCCGAGCAGGAACAGGGTCACCAGCACGACGGCACACAGGCACGCCGGCCACTCGCGGCGTAGGAAGCCGCGGCGCGGCGTCGGTGGTGGGGGGGGGAGGTCCGGCATGCGGCGCCGCAGTGTAGCCACGCAGCCAGGCCTCGGGGCGCGGTGGCCCGCCTACCTCGCGGCCAGCAGTTCCTGCAGCCGTTGGATCGCCGGCAGCAGATCTTGGCCGTCGCTGAGAGTGGGCCGGTAGAGGTCGCCGAGGGCCCGCAGCCGCGCCGGAACGTTGTGTAGCGTGAACATCGACGGATGCACGTCGCCGCTGATCTCGTCCCAGAAGAGCGGCGTCGAAACCGTGGCGCCGCGCACCGGTCGCACGGCGTACGGCGGCACCACGGTCTGGCCGCGCCGGTTCTGCAGGAAGTCGATGTAGAGCTTGCCGTCGCGCTTGCCGGGGTTGCGCTCGATGGTCGCCACGTCCTTGTGGTCGCGCAGAACGACTCGGGCGATGCCCTCGCAGAACATGCGGCTGTGCTCGTAGCTGTAGCCCGGGCGCAGCGGGATGTGGATGTGCATCCCGGTCTTGCCCGAAGTCTTGATGCAGGCGCGCACGCCGATCGACTGCAGCACCTTGCCGACGGCGCGGGCGATGCGCAGCACCACTGCGAACGGCGCCTCCTTGGGGTCGAGGTCGAGCACGGCCCAGTCGGGCTGGTCGGGGGTCTGGAAGCGCGACAGCCACGGGTGCAGGTCGATCGTGCCCAGGTTGATCAGGTAGAGCAGGCAGTCCCGGTCCTGGCACAGCATGTGGCGCACCGGCCGGCCCTTGCTCTCGCTGGCGATGGGCACGGTGGGGAACCATTCGGCGTGGTGCTCGGGCGCTTCGCGCTGGTAGAAGGACTTGCCGTCGATGCCGTCGGGGTGCCTGTTCATGTGCACCGGCCGGTCCAGGAGGTACGGCAGCAGGGTCTCGGCGACGGCGTCGTAGTAGTCGAGGAGCTGCCCCTTCGTGGTGCCGTCGTCGGGCCAGAACACCTTGTCGAGGTTGCTGAGCTTGACCCGCGCCGAGCGCGCCGTGCGCTTGGGTCGGGCGTCGAGGGCAGCGGTCAAGCTCACATCCGCGGCCTGGCGGTCGGGAGCGACGTCGATGAGCGCCCACTCCGGGCTCGGACCCGCCGCGTAGGCGGCGCGCGTGCGCTTGGCGATCACGCCTGGCAGTCCGCCGGCAGCGACGGCGGCGCACAGACGTTCACCCTCGCCCAGCACGTGGTCGACGAAGAGCGTCTGCGGCGAGGCGGGCAGCAAGGCGCGCAGGAGCGCCTTGCGGTCGACCAGCGGCAACGGGCGCACGTCGAGATCGTCGAAGCGCAGCAGGTCGAAGGCGTAGAAGCACACCTGCGAGACGCCGTCGCCGGCGAGCGCTGCGTCGAGGCGTGCGCGGTCGGGACGCTGGTTCTGGTCGAGGGCCACGAGGACGCCGTCGAGCACCGCAGTCGTCGCGCGCAGAGCTTGCAACGGGGCGGCGAGCGCCGGCACGGCGAGCGTGCTGCGGTCGGCCGCGTCGACGATGGTCACGATGTCCGACTGCCTCTGCACGAGCACCCGGCGACCGGCGAAGAGCATCTCGAAGACCCAGTCCGGAGCCGAGAACGGTGCGCGCTGGCTGCCGGCGCGCATCACCGCCAGGGCGACCGGCTCGGCCCACGGCGCCGCCGCGTCGAGGTCGAGACGCAGGAGCACGTCGAGGTCAGGACCTTCGTAGCGATCCTTCGACTTGAAGAGCAGCCAGCTCTTGCCACGTTCGCCCTTCGTGCGCACCAGGTGCCATTCGCCGCGCAGGCGCCGGCCGAACAACACGATCTTCAGCTCGCCACCGTCGCACTCGGCGATCGGATCGTCGCCACGTGCCAGCAGGTAGGTGCCGCGATCGAAGATCGTCATCGGCCCGGCGCCGTACTCGCCCTTGGGGATGGTGCCGGCGAAGTCCTCGTACTCGAGCGGATGATCCTCGGTCTGGACGGCCAGGTGCTTGGCCTTGCTGTCGTAGGTGAAGCCCTTCGGCACCGCCCAGGACCGCAGCGCGCCGGCCATCTCGATGCGCAGGTCGTAGTGCAGGCGTCTGGCATCGTGACGATGCACGACGAAGCCGTGGCCGCGGTCGCGAGGGGCGGGGCTTCCCGCCGGCTCGGGGGTGCGCGCGAAGTCGCGCTTCTTTTCGTACTCGTCGAGGGAGCGGCGTCGACCCACGCCCGCATCTTCGCATCATCCGGCGGCCGGCGCTGCGCCGAGCTTGCCGTCGGCGACCTCGTCGAGCAGCTGGCGTAGCTGCGCCAGGAGCACCGGCTTGGCCAGCACCCGATCCATGCCGGCGGCGATGCAGCGGGCCTGGTCGGCGGGCAGCACGTTGGCGGTGAGCGCCACGATCGGGCAGCGAGGCTCGACCTGCCGGGCACGGATGGCGGCGGCAGCGCTCGGTCCGTCGAGCACCGGCATCTGGTTGTCCATCAAGATCAGGTCGAACTCGCCGGCGAGCGCCGCGTCGATCGCGTCGGCTCCGTTGGCGACGATGGTGACGGTGCATCGCAACCGGCGCAGCATCGCCTGCAGCACACGCTGGTTGACCGGGTTGTCCTCGGCCAGGAGGACGTGCAAGAACGGTGCGCCGCCCTCGGTGCTGCCCTCGCCCGCCGCGGCCGGCGATGTGTCCGGCGGCGAAGGGAGCGCTGGCGAGCGGCGGAGCACGTGCAGCAGGCGGCGCGGCGACACCGGCCAGGTGAGCCGATCCCCGTGCGCCGGGGCTACGGTGCCACGGCTCGGCCAGCAGCCGATGGCGACCACCGCGGTGCGCGTCGCCTTCGCGGCCAGACGTGCGGTGGCGTCCGACCAACCCGGGAGATGTTCGTCGACGACGATCCCGGCGTAGTCCGCGGGAGACAGGCCGTCGAGGCCGACGGTCGACGCTCGGGTCTCGACGGTGATCCCGAGGGCGCGCAGCTGCTCGACCAGGGCCGCGGCGCTGCGGTTGTCAGCGGCGACCGCCAACAGCAGCGGCAGATCCGGTTCCATCGTCGCCGTCGCGGCACAGGCCGCATCGGCGAGACGCAACGGCAGCTCGAGGGCGAAGAAGCTGCCCTCGCCCGCCCGGCTCTGCAGGGTGATGTCGCCGCCCATCAGCTTGGCCAGTCGCCGCGAGATCGCCAGGCCCAGCCCGGTGCCGCCGAAGCGGCGGGTGATCGAGGAGTCGAGCTGGGTGAATGATCCGAACAGCTTGTGCTGGTCCGCTTCGGCGATGCCGACGCCGGTGTCGAGCACGCCGATCTGTACCACCAGTCCGCGTTCGATGTCGGCGACGGCGGTGACGCGCACGCGCACGTGGCCTTCGTGGGTGAACTTCACCGCGTTGCCCAGCAGGTTGAGCAGGATCTGGCGCAGCCGCGTGGGGTCACCTCGCAAGCGCGGGAACTCCGGCGGGTGCAGCTCGCACACCACCTCCAGCCCCTTCTTGTGCGCCTGCTCGGCGAGGAGTTCCGACACACCGTAGGCGAGGTCGTGCAGGTCGAACTCGACGTCCTCGAGCTCCAAGCGGCCGGACTCGATCTTGGAGAAGTCGAGGATGTCGTTGATGACGGTGAGCAGCGAGCGCCCCGCGGTCCACAGCGTTTCGACGTGGTGACGCTGCTCGTCGTCGAGGCGGGTCTCGAGCAGGAGCTGTGCCATGCCCAAGACGCCGTTCAGCGGCGTTCGGATCTCGTGGCTCATGTTGGCCAGGAACTCGGCCTTGGCCCGCGCCGCTTGCTCGGCCGCATCGCGCGCCTGGCGGAGATCGTCCATCGTCTCCAGCACCCGCTGCCGCGCGCGCAGCGAGGACAGGGCGAAGCGCTGCACGGCGCGGCCGAACAGCGCCGACAGCAGGAGGGCCACGCCTGCGCCGAGCAGGCCGGTCGCCCGCATCCACGCCAGCCGGTCGAGGTAGGTGTCGTAGCGCAGGTCGACGCCCGCACAGCCGACACAGCGCCCGTCGCGCGCGTGGATCGGGGCGTACGCCGACAGGAACGTGCCCCAAGTGCCGTGATTCGGCTCGGTGTCGTTGCGCACCGTGCCGGTGCGCAACGCCTCGATCAGCGCCGGGGACGCGCCGTCGTGGCGCTGCATGACGTGCGACTTGTCGTCGATGCCGTCGCCGTCGGCGTCGCCGGGCGGGGTGGCGTCGAGCACGAAGTACACGTCACTGCCGCGCAGACTGCAGGTGTAGGCGAAGGCGACCTGGCCGTCCGCGTCCAGCAGGCGGACCAGCGGCGCGACGGCACGCGCGTACTCGGGCGAGGACTCCTGGCTGCGATGGACGAAGGTCTCGTGCGCATCGCCATCGACCATCGACGCTGCCACCGTGGCCGTGCGCCGCAGGTTCTCGTACACCTCCTCGGCCAGGGCCGCCTTCCACCGCCAGAACAGCGCGCTGCCGCTGACGAAGGCCACCGAGAACAGCACGACCGTGGCGAGCAGGCCGCACAGGAGCGGTCGCTCGGCCAGGGTCAGGTTGCGGTTCGTACTCGGGCGGCTCACGGCGAAGAAGCTGGCCTCTCGCTTCGAGTTATCGGAGGCCGGCGCGCGTCGGGTGAGGCGCAGGGTGGCCGGCTACGTGTCCCGAAGTGAGAGAACCGCACCGAGAACCGGGCCGAGCCCGAAGGGTTCGCGGTTCGCGGGAGCGACCGCCCAATGGCGCCGAGGGAGGAAGCCGGCTTCGCGGCTTCCTCCGACGCTCAGTTGCCGCCGGAACCGGGCGGGAGCGCCTTGCGCGGCAGCTTGGCATCGCGCTGCGCGCAGTGCCAGGCGAACGAGGCCATGATGGTGGCGGCTTGCTGCAGGTCGCTGGCGACCGCGTGGTCCCAGTTGTCCATGTTGGAATGATGGGTGCGGGTGTTGTAGGCGACCGGATCCTGGATGAACTGGAAGCCCGGCAGGCCCGCGGCGTCGAACGCTTGGTGGTCGGTGCCGCCGGTGTCGTTCAGCGTGAGCGTGTGGGCGTCGAGGTCGTGGAACGGCCGCAGCCACGCCGCGAAGATCGGACCGACCTCGGCGTTGCCCTGCTGGTACACGCCGCGGATGCGGCCCGTGCCGTTGTCGAGGTTGAAGTAGCCGGCGAACTTGGCGTGTTCGGGCGTGAGGTCGGTCACCGGTTGCCCGCGTTGGACGTTGGCGAAGTGGCTCCGCACGTAGGCGCGCGAGCCGAGGAGGCCCTGCTCCTCCCCGCTCCAGAGCGCAGCGCGGATGGTGCGCCGCGGCGCCTGGCCACGCTCTTTCTGCAGCACGGTCAGCAAGCGCATCGCTTCCATCACCACCGCCGAGCCGCAACCGTTGTCGGTGGCGCCGGTGCCGGTGTGCCAGGAGTCGAAGTGGGCGCCGAGCATCACCACCTCGTCGCCGATCTCCGGGTCGGAGCCGGGCAACTCGGCCACCACGTTGCGCTCCATGAGGCCTTGGTCGAAGAAGCGCGTGCGCAGCTCGATCGCCATCCGTACCGGCAGACCCTTCTTCAGGATGCGGCACATGCGGTTGTAGTGCTCGACGGCGATGGTGAACTGCGGCAGCGCGGCCGGTGCATCGCGGTCCTGGACGCGCACCCGCTGGCCGTCGTCGCCCATCGGCAGGTCGGCGCCCTGCACGAACACGGTGCCGTAGTCGCCCTTGAACGAGCGGTCGATCAGAGCCAGCGGCTTCTTCTCGAACAGCTTTCGCATCATCGCCATGCGCCGCTGGAAGCCGGCGCGGAAGTCGTTGCGCGGCCGCCCGCTTCCGGCCGGGCGCGGCGCCTCAGCGCGGTCGGCCATGGTCAGCAGGGCTTCGGCGTCGAAGCGCTTGGCCGGTCCGTCGAACGGTTCGCTCACCTCGCGCGGCGTCTCGATGAGGACGACCTTGCCTTCGAGGTCGAGGCCGGCGAGGTCGTCGGCGCCGACGTCGCCGATGAGCACGACGTCGGCTTCGACGCGGCCGGGCAGGCTGCCGCACCACGCCTTGGGGTAGGCGATCACCGGCCACGGGTTGTCGCCGACCACCTCCACGCAGACGTGCTCGCACTGCCAGCCGCGTCCGAACGGTCCCCATTCCTCCGCGTGCACGTTGGCGAGGCCCCAACCCGAAAAGGTCGCCATCGCCCAGTCCTGCGCGCGGTGCAGGTTGGGCGACCCGGTGAGGCGCGGGCCGTGCACGTCGCACATCCAGCTCAGGTGCTCCATGACCTGGCCGTGCTCGAGGCCCTGCTGGCGCAGGATCTCGACGGCCTTGTCGTCGATCGGCTCCTGCGTTGCCGCCTGGGCGAGGGTGGGAGAGGCGAGGAGAACGAGGGCGAGCGCGTGGCGACGCATGCCGGCAGCATCGCAGGAGGCGGCGGCGGCTGCCAGTCGGGGCGTCCACAGTCGGGCATCGGGCGGCGGCCGCGCGCCGCCTCGACGTGCGGCCGGCGCGGGCCTTCAATGAGCGCATGCGCCGGCTCCTGTGCGTTCGCCGCGGCGGCCTCGGCGACACCTTGCTGATGCTGCCGGTGCTGCGCGCCATGCGGGCGCGGGTGCCCAGGGCCACCCTGACCTTCGCGGGGGTGGCCGACCACGCGCGCGTCCTGCAGCGCTTCGGCGTGGTGGACGCGGTCGTGTCGAGCGAGGCCCTGGCGCTGTGGGCCTTGGCGGGCTCTGCCGACGCGGCCGCGCGCGCGCGCGCGCGGCTCGAGAGCTACGACTGGATCGTCGGTGACGACCCCGCCCTCTCGAACCTCGAGGGCCCGCGAGCGCCGGCACCCGGCGCAGCGGGTCTCTTGGACCGTGGTGTCGCGTCGCCGTGCCCGGTCGTCTCGGTATTCGATCCGCACCTCGATGCCACCGTGACCGAGGCAGCGGCGGCCGTGCTGCTCGGGCGCGCCGGGTTGTCGGGCCCGGTCGATGTCGATTTCGCCCTGCCGCGGGCGCCGCTGTCGGCCGCCGCGCCGATCGTGCTGCACGCCGGCAGCGGCGCGCCGCGCAAGAGTCTGCCGCCGGCGGCGCTCGGCGCCCTCGCCCATGCTCTCGCCGGGCGCGGACCGCTCGCCGTCGTGCTCGGCCCGGCCGAGGTCGAGCGCGGCGTCGATGCCGACTGGCCGCCGGCGGCGTGCGTCGTGCGATCCTCGTCGATCGACGCTCTCGTCGACCTGCTGCGCACCGCGCGCGTCTTCGTCGGACACGACTCCGGTCCGACCCACTTGGCGGCAGCGTTGCGCGTGCCGACGTGCGCCCTCTTCCTGGCCACCGACCCCCGGGTGTGGGCACCGCCTGGGGAGCACGTGCGCGTGCTGGCCGGCGTCGCGTCGGTCGCCGCGGTCGTCGCCGCGGTGGACGAACTCGGCGGCGGCTGAGGGTGTGGCGGCCACAGCCGTGCCTCTGCCGGCGGTCCGGCCCGCGCGAGTCCGACGTCCACGTGCCGCCACGCGCTCCCGAACGATCGAAGGAACGATCCTCGCCGCCGCTGACCGTGGCCGCCACCTGCCGGCGACCGCACGTTCCTAGTACGGCAACGGCAACTCGCCGTAGTAGCTGTGCTGCGCCTGGTCGCTGGCGTCGAGGCCGGCGAAGAAGAAGCGCAGGACATCCGGGTCGTACAGACCGGGTGACGTGAACGGCTTGACCGGGCCGTAGCCGACGTAGCGGACGTCGCCGTTGGCGGGCAGGCCCTGGATGGGCACGTCGATCCAAGCCCACGACGCACCGCGGTCGTGGCTGACGCCGAGGCGCACCTGGCTGCCCGCGCCGGGAGTCAGCAGGTAGAGGGTGCCGCGCCGGTTGAACTGGATCGTGGCGTAGTTGCTGACGCAGCCGACGGCACGGACCACCGGCGGGTTGGCGACCCCGTCCGCGTAGCGACGCAGCCAGGTGCAGGTCGTGGCGTCGCGCAGGTAGCTCAGCACGTGCAGCACGCCGGCCTCGTCCCAGGCGACGTCGGAGGGGAAGGCGTTGGTCGCACCGACGATCGGGTTGGGGTGGACTTCACGGAAGAGGAGGCGAGAGCCGCTCGCGGGCGGGTCCCACAAGTAGGCGACCGAAGCCCGGTAGAGGGCGTTGTTGCTGCCCGGCACGAACTCGCCGAAGTACAGCAGCCACTGGTCAGCGGCCGGGGCCGCCGCCGTCACCGGGTAGAGCAAGTAGGCGCCGGTGCTGCTCAGCGCCGGGAACGTGCCGAAGGAGGTGCCGCTCGCCCACCACTGCGGGATCCGGTCCCAGTTGTTGTCCGCCAGCGACCAGATCGTGGCGCCGGTGGCCGTGGTGCCGAGCCCGAGGTAGCCGTTGTTGGCCTGTGGCCACTCGTCGTGGTTCAAGTAGGTGTCGAAGCGCAGCGCGCCGCTGCCGTCGCGCGTCGCGAAGATCAGGTGGTAGAAGCGGTGGCCGCCAGCGCCGCCCGGGAAGCAGTCGCCGCTCGAAGCCGCGCAGTTGAACACGAGGTGCAGCCGCTGCACCGTGTCCATCACGATGCCCGGCAACTGCTGCGCCTGCGCCACGGTGGCCACGGCGACCCAGGCACCGCCGGCGCGCGGCCGACGCAGGATCGTGCTGGTGCGCGCCGCCACGTCGGTGGCGTAGTGCGTGTGCACCGCGTAGAGGTGCACGGCGTCGCCGGCGAGCTTGGGCAGGTGGGCGTTCCAGGTCGGGGGCGTGCCGACGCGGGTCGGGCCGGTGTGGATGGGTTCGGCCTGCACCAGGGGTGGTGCGATCAGCGTCAGCGTCAACAGGTCGGAGGTCGCGACCGGCGTCGGGCGCGCGATCGCGGGATCGTGCACGACCGCCTGCAGGTGGAGTGAACGTCCGAGCACGGCCGGCACGTCGGGCAGGGGCAGGCTGGTCCAGGCGGCGACGGCGAGCGGGGCGAGGACCAGGTCGGGGCTCGCGTACAAGGTGCAGCCGGGCATGCCGGCGAAGGCCAGGTCCAGCGGCAGGGGCACCGAACCCCAGGCGCTGTCGGAGGCGCCGACGAGCAGGGTGTAGGTGGTCACCGTCGGGCTGGCGGTCAGGCCGAGGTCCACTGTCTGGCCCGGTGACGGCAGGCCACGCAAGCGCAGCGCCAGCGCCGTGCCGCCGCCGTCGCTGCAGGCGGTCCCGCGCCACTGGGCCTGGGCCAGGATCGAGGTGGTGACCAGCACGGCTGCGAGCAGGCCGGGGAGGACGCGGGCGAGCCGGCCGGGGCACGGGCCGTGCCCAGAGCTGCACGTGCGGTCCATCCTCGCGGCACGCCTGGGATCCGCAGGCCGGGTCCTGCGCCGCGGGAAGACCCTGGCAACGAAGCGGCTGGCAGCTCCTGCGGATCGGCGCGCAGCGCCGGCGCGCGCCGTCGAGGCCGCCGCGGGCTGCAAGGGGTTTGCGGACGAGGTTCTCATGCTCGGGTCTCGGACGGGACAACAGTGGACACACGCCCGCGCGGGCGATGTGCCGCACGGACACCGCACTCTGCACTGCAACTCGCGGCCGGCGGCGCGGCCGCGAACCGGTCGGTGGCATCGCTCGTGGCGAGCGTCAGCGCGCGCCGACGCGGGCGGCGATGCCCTGCGTGAAGGCCAGGCCCAGTGTGTTGGCGTCAGGGTCGCTGACCACGCCTTGTAGGTAGAACCGGCCGCCGACCAGGACCGGATCGTTGGGGATCGACAGCAGAGCGAGGCCGGTGCCGCCGGCGTTGGTGGGCGCCAGCAACTGGACGTCGACGCTCACACGCAGGTCGCACGCGGGCGCGCCGAGGAAGCTCAGGTTCGCCGGCAACGCGAAGCCGAGCCACACGCTGTCGGAGATGCCGAGCGCCACCACGGCCGCGCTCGACGGCCGCGCGTTCGTGATGCGCGGGTAGATCGTCTCGCCGACCCATGGGCGCTGCCCGGGCGTGAGCTGGTCGAGCAACGGCACGCCGTTGACCCCAGGGCACCCGGACCCGAACGCGTCCCACAGCGCGGTGGTGACCGGCAGGAACTCCCAGGTGTCGCCGAAGTCGCTGCCGCCCCATAGGACGGTCCGCTCGCGCACGACGTCGTAGGCGAGGCTCGGCCCGGTGCGGCCCGCGGGCGCGGTGGTCGTGGGGCGCAGCAGCCAGTTGTCGCCGTCCCACTCCCAGGTGTCGTTCGGCAGGTTGCTCCCGTCGCCTTCGCCGCCGAACAGCACGGCTCGGGCACGCACGGTGTCGTAGGCCAGAGCGTGGTCGGCGCGCGCCGACGGGCTGGTGGGCGGGTTGCGCTGGCTCCAGCCGACGCCGTTCCAGATCCAGGTGTCGGACAGCCGGGTCGCGCCGCTGACGCCACCGAACAGTACGACCTGGCCGCGGTGCGCGACGTAGGCGAGGGCATGTCCGGCGCGCGCCGAGGGCGCGGTGGTCGAAGTGCGCTGGGCCCAGGTGGTGCCGTCCCACTCCCAGGTGTCGGCGAGCACGTTGGAGCCGTCGAAGCCGCCGAACAGCACGATGCGGTGGTGGCTGCTGTCGTACGCCATCGCGTGGTGGCTGCGGCCGGGGGGGCTCGTCGTCGGGATGCGCTGCACCCACACGCTGCCGTCCCACTCCCAGGTGTCGTTGCGGTAGGTGGCGCCGTACACGCCGCCGAACAGGACGACGCGGCCGCGTCCGGCGTCGAACGCCATGGCGTGGTACTGACGCGTCGGCGGACTCGACGGTGGCGCCATCGCCGTCCAGTGCTCGCCGTCCCACTCCCAAGTGGTGGGCTGGCCGGAGCTGTAGCTGCCGAAGGCGACGACGCGACCGCGCGCCGTGTCGGCGGCCAGCGCATCGTCACCCTGGGCCGGCGGGCTCGAGGCCCCGGCGCCGAGCGTCCAGTCGTTGCCGTCGAAGACCCAGGTGTCCGAGAGCGCGCCGAGGTAGGCGCTCTGGCCGGCGAACAGGACGGTGCGGCCGCGCGCCGCGTCGAACGCCAAGCCGGTGGCGGCGCGCGCCAGCGGCACCGTCGCCGGGTTCTTCTGCGTCCAGTTCGTACCGTCCCACTCGAAGGTCGAGGATTGATAGGGCGGGTATCCGCCGAACAGCACCACGCGGGCCCGCACCAGGTCGTAGGCCATGCCGTGGCCGGCCCGCGCCGCGGGCACCGTCACCGGGCTCCGCGGTGTCCAGGTGGTGCCGTTCCATTCCCAGGTGTCGGCGAGACTGCCGGTCAGGTTGGAGCCACCGAAGAGCACGACGCGCGAGCGGCCGGTGTCGGCGGCCAGGGCGTGGTCGCTGCGGCCGGACGGCGCCGTCGCCGGCGCCAACTGCAGCCAGGTGTCGCCGTTCCACTCCCACGTGTCGCCGTAGTAGGTGAGTCCGTCGCTGCCTCCGAACACCATGACGCGGCCGCGGACCGCGTCGTAGGCCATGGCGTGGCCGGCGCGCGCCGGGGGGCTGGTCGCCGGCGAGAGGCGGGTCCAGGTGCTGCCGTCCCACTGCCAGGTGTCGGCGAGCGAAGCGGTGCCGTCGGTGCCGCCGAACAGCAGGATGACGCGGCGGTTGTCGTCGTAGGCCATGGCGTGGCCGCTGCGCGCCGCCGGCGACGTGGCCGGCGTCAAGCGCGTCCAGGCGGCGCCGTCCCACATCAGGGTGTCGCTCAGCCGGGTGAGGTAAGCGTGGGTACCACCGAACACGATGGTCTGCGCCCGCAGCAGGTCGTAGGCGATGGCGTGCGACGTGCGCCCCAAAGGGGTCGGCGATCGATTCTGCCACGTCACCTGTGCGGTGGCTTGCGGGCTGGATGCGAGTGCCACCGAGGCGATCAGGACGGTGCCGATCCACGTGCGCGATGTCTTCATGGCGCGAGGAGAACGCGAGCGACGGGCGCTGCTTTTCGCGCGGCGCGCCGGAGCGGGCTCGGCCGTGGTGCGGATGGGCCGGCGCTACTTGCCGAGCGCGCGCCGCATCATCTGGCGCAGCCGATCCAGATCGGCGCCTTCCTCGCAGCGATCGACCTCGTTGCCGCGGCTGTCCAGCGCGATCGTGCACGGGATGGGGCCGGGTAGGTCGTAGAGGGCGTTGAAGGCTTCCAGCGAGTCGGCCATCAGCACGTAGTTCGGGAACGAGGCACCGCGCTTCGCCGTCGCTTTGGCGACCACCGCCAGCGCCCCGTCCTTCGTCGCCCCCGGGACCATGTAGTCGAGGGAGACGCCGAGCACCTTGCCGCCGTCGGCGGCGAACTCTCTTGCCACCTGCACGAGGTGGGGCAACTCCGCCATGCAGGGGCTTCACCAAGTCGCCCACACGTTGACGAGCGTGCCGCGTCCGAGGTTCTGCTTGACGGCTGCGGCGAGCTGTTGCACGTCGACGGCCAGCGGGGCGACCGCCGCCACGGACTCCGGCGCTTGCTCGCCGCAGCCGTTGGCCAGGCCGAGACCGAGCAACGCGACGGTCATCGGAGCGGCAGCCATGGGGAGCGAGGCGGGCCGAGCGCGGTGGGTCTGCATGGCGGCGGAGTGTCGGCGGGCACGAGGTTCGGGGCAAGCTGCGGCTGCGGTGGGCCTCGGGCTGCGACTGTGGGCTGCAAGTGCCGCGAATCCTCGCGCCGCGCGCGGGCTCGGCGTCGTCGTTCCGCAGTCATGGCGCCGGACTCGGCCGATTCCAGCGACGCAGGAACCCCGGCAACGAAGCGCCAGGGCCCTCTCTGGTCGGCGCCAAGCGCCGACAGCGACCAAGACCGTGGTTGCGGCTCCGGCGGCGATGGGGAACGGATCCCCGCGGTGGCGCCGTCGTCGGGCGCCCCTACACTGCCAGCCACGATGACATCCGAACCGATCCTCCGCTTGGCGGGGGCGGCCGCCGGCGGCGGCATCGGCTACCTCGCCTTCCGCGCTCTCGAGGATCAGGGCTTCCTCGCTGTGGCCGTCGTCGGCGCCGGTGTGGCGTTGGGAGGGGGCCTGCTGGCGCGGTCACGACGCATCGGTTGGGGGGTGTTCGTCGCCATCCTCGCCGTCGTGGCGACTGCGGTCGTCGAGTGGAAGCACTCGTTCCGCGCCGACGAGAGCTTCGCGTCGTTCGTCACCAACGTCGGCAGCCTGAGCACACGGTCGAAGCTGAGCTACCTGGCGGTGGCTCTGGCCGGGCTTTGGTTCGGGGCCGGTCGCCCGCGGCGCGCGTCCCGTCCGGTGGCATCCGTCTGAGATGGCGAACTGCGGGCCCATCGGCCGGTCGCGGCGCGCCAAGTGGCGCGCACTGACTCTGGTCGCCGTTCACGTGGTGATCGCCGCCCACCTCGCTCACTGGTGGCTGACCGGGCGTACGGTGACGCCGGTCGAGCCGTCGGAGGCGATGCAGACGCTCGAACTCGGCTGGGTGAACGCCGGCTTCGTGTTCTTCGCTGCCAGCCTGCTGTTGACGGTGATCTTCGGTCGCTTCGTGTGTGGTTGGGCGTGCCACGTCGTGGCGCTGCAGGACCTCTGTGCGCACCTGCTGCAGCGCGTCGGCCTGCGGCCGCGCCCGGTGCGGTCGCGGCTGCTGGCGTGCGTGCCGCTGGCAGCGGCGCTGTACATGTTCGTGTGGCCGACGGTCTGGCGTTGGCTGCGCGGTGGTGCGGCGCCGCCCTTGGAGTCCCACTTCGTCACCGCCGACTTCTGGGCGACGTTTCCGGGGCCGTGGATGGCGATCGCCACCCTGACGGTGTGCGGGTTCCTGGTGGTGTGGTGGCTCGGCGCCAAAGGGTTCTGCACCTACGGCTGCCCCTACGGCGGCTTCTTCGCCGTCCTCGACCGCTTCGCCCCGGGGCGCATCGTCGTCGACGACAACTGCGACGGGTGTGCGCACTGCACTGCGGTGTGCACCAGCAACGTGCGCGTTCACCAAGAGGTGCGCGACTTCAAGATGGTGGTCGACGCCGGCTGCATGAAGTGTCTCGACTGCGTCAGCGTGTGCCCCAAGGGAGCGCTCGCCTTCGGCTTCAGGGCACCGGCACTCGCCAAGTCGCCGACGCGGTCCTGGGACTTCCTCTGGCGGGAGGAACTCGGTCTGGCGCTCGTGTTCGTTCTCGCTCTGCTGAGCCTGTGGGGGGCGTACGGAGTCGTGCCCCTCCTCTTCTCCATCGGTCTGTCCGTGCTCACCGCCTCGGCGGCGTTGCTCGTGTGGCGCCTGTGGCGCCGGCCGCAAGTCGCCTGGCAGCGCTTGCTGCTGAAGCAGCAGGGCCGGCTCGCTCGGTCGGGCCGCTTTTTCGTCGGCGTGGCGCTGGTGTGGTTCCTGTTCGTCGCCCACACAGGCTTCGTCACGTACTGGCAGTGGCGCGGTCACTCGCTCCTCAATGCCGCCATGCAGGCGACGACCGACGACGCGCGCGAGGATGCGCGGCTGGCGAGCTTGCAGGCGCTGCAGCGGGCCGAAGCCGCCGCGCTCTTCGCCGACTACCGGCTGCACTACGACTTGGCGCAGCACGCGAGCGTGAGGGGCGACCTGGCCGAGGTGGAGACGCGCCTACGTCGAGTCGTGGCGCTGGCGGCGCGCGACGACGTGGCCCGCGTGCGCCTGGCCAACGTCATCTACCTGCGCGATCCGACCCGAGTCGCCGAGGCCGAGGCGCTGCTGCGCGAGGTCTTGGCTCGTCACCCCGACCACCCGCAGGCCAGCGCCAGCCTCGCCGCCATGGAGGCGCGCCGGCGTTAGCTAGCGGCTGGCTCGCGTGCGGCGGAGGGAGGCTTGCCGTGGATCTCTGCGGTGGATCCCCGTAGGGGCTGCGCCGTACGCGCGAGGAGCCCGCGATCGCGGGCTCCTCGTTCGGTCGGCATCGCAGTCGTTGCACGCGGCAGCGACCGCGGCCGGCGTCTCAGTTGCAGCTACCGAGCTTGACGCTCAGGCCGTTGGAGAAGTCGGCCTGGCCCTGGTAGGCGCCGCCGGCCTGGACTTCCACCGACTGCACCGCGAGGGCGGCGCCGTTCAGCGAGCCGTCGTTCGGCACCGGCAGCGGCAGGGTCGCCTCGCCGGTGGCGTTGGCGGCGGTGCCGGCCACCAGCAGGATCTGCGTCGGGTCGACGAACACGCGGCAAGAGCCGATCGGCACGTTGACGGCGTTGGCGCTCAGCAGGAACACGTTGGCCGAGTTGGCGGCCACCGCCGTCGTCTTCAGCGAGAACGAGCTGTTGCCGATCGTGGCGACGCCCACGCCTGCCAGGGCCGGCGGGGTCGGCGTGCCGCAGCCGGCACCGAGGTTGACGTTGCGCGTGTTGAGCGGGCAGCTGGCGGCGACGTGCACGGCCGGGCTCGCGCCGCTGCCGATGGTCGCCTCGTCGATGCTGACGACGCCGTCGGACGGCGCCATGTCGCAGTCGAACGAGAAGTTGTAGAGGTTGCCCCAGCTCAGGCTGTTGCCGGCCGGCGCCGTGAACACCAGCTCGTAGCCGCTGCGCGACACCGTCCAGTCGTTGGTCGGCGTCATGTCGGTGTCACGGAACGACGCGTTGGTGACGGTCGCCGTCGTGCACACCGGGACGCGGAAGCTGGCGCCCTGGCCGTTGTTGTCACGGTTGAACAGCGCGTACTCGTAGTGGTACATGCCCGCCGTCGGACCGGTGACCTTGACGCCCACGTAGAAGCGGCCGTCCGCGCCGTTGTTGTTGTTGGCGTGCGTCACGGTCGCGCCGGTCCACATGTAGATGGCCGGACGCTGCGTGTGCCCACCCGCCGTCGAGAAGCTCCACTGGGTGCCGCTCCACGAGGTGGTGAAGCGCTGCGTGGCGAAGTTGTTCTCGCGGTTGGCGTCGGGCTCACCGACCACGTTGTAGTAGGCGCTGACCCAGAAGGAGGCACCGGTGACGTTGAGGCCGGCGTCCCAGACCAGGTTGCGGTAACCGGTGCTGGTGCCCGGGAAGCTGATCGAGCTGCGGATGTTGTCGGTGTCCTGGGGCGGCGAGACCGGCGGGAAGCCCCGGTCGAAGTGCGAACCGCGCGAGGTCCACATGCCCGTCCACGGGTTGATCTCGCTGGGCGGTGCCATGTAGGTGTGGCTGTAGTTCAGCGACGCGCCGTAGGTGTCGGTGCAGCCGATGACCAGCGACGTGCCGGCGCCGCCGGGGCAGTTGCCGCACCCGGGCGAGTTCGTGCTGGTGAAGCCGTGCTTCACGCCGGTGAACTCGGAGATCTGCTCGAAACGACCGTTGTACTCCCGGTACATCCACATGCCGATCTGCGGGTGATCGACGTTCATGTCCCGCAACCACGGCACGTTGATCGTGCCGACGTTGCACGACGTCGTGGTGATGCCCCAAGCCTGCTCGCCATTCGGGAAGGCCCCGATGCGTCCACCCGAGGTGGGGCTGGGCGAGGCGATCGAGCCGAGCGTGTTGGTGACGTCCGTGCCCGGACGGATGTTGGGCTGAGCGCCGAGCGAGGCGGCGAGACCGGCAAGACTGAGGAGAGCGAAGGTTCGCATCATTGCGTGGAGAGACCCTCTGGGGTGAAAAGAGACCGGGTAGGCCGGGAGATGTTAGGGAGGTCCCGATCGGCGTGGGGGGGCAAGTTGAAAAAGGTGAAGCTGCGCAGCGCGCCGACCGCATCTGCCGCGTCTCGGGAGGTGGGTCGCTTTCCGTAGGCGCCGCGCCATGGGCGCGCTGGGGTGGCGAAGCGGATGGTCGTTCGCTCTTGACGCGCGGTGCCGACGCGCGCCCACGACGCATGCGCTCAGAAGTAACGCAGCTTGACGTAGATGTGGGAGATGACCAGCGTGAGCAGCATCACGGGGAGGCCGAACTTGAGGAAGCGGCCGAAGCTGATCGGGTGCCCGGAACGGCTGGCGATCCCGCACACCACCACGTTGGCCGACGCACCGATCGCGGTGGCGTTGCCGCCCAGGCAAGCACCCAGCGCCAGCGACCACCACACCGGTTGCAGCACCGGCGCGTGCAGGGTCTCGAGCGGCAGGTTGCTGGCGTCGGCCGCGCCGCCGTGCAACACGGTGTTGGCCATGTCGAGCACCAACGGACTCATGGTGGCGACGTAGGGGATGTTGTCGACCACCGCGGACAGGCCGGCCGACGCCCACAAGAGGGTGAAAGCCGTCTTCTCCATGCTGGTGGCAGTCGGGTCGGTGTAGTCGATGACCAGCTTGGAGACGTCCGAGATCAAGCCGACCTTGACGATGCCGCCGATGATGATGAACAGGCCGATGAAGAAGAAGATCGTCGACCACTCCACCTCGGCGAGAGTGCGGTGCGGGTCGCCGCGCGAGATCAGCAGCAGGGTCGAGGCGCCCATCAACGCCACGGTGGCAGGCTCGAGGTGCAGCGCGCCGTGCAGGCCGAAGCCGACCAGGGTGAGCGCCAGCACGATCAGCGACTTGGCGGCCAGGGGCCGGTCCTTGATCATCTTGCGCTCGTCCATCGCCAGCACGTGTCGGCGCCGGCCCTCGTCGACGGTCAGGCTGCCGTAGAAGACGCGCAGGCACACCACGAAGGCCAGCATCATCACGCACACGGCCGGGGCCAAGTGTCCGAGGAACTGCATGAAGTCGAGGTTGGCGCGCGACGCGATCAGGATGTTCGGCGGGTCGCCGATCAGGGTGGCGGTGCCGCCGATGTTCGAGGCCATCGTCTCCGCCAGCAGGAACGGGATCGGCGGCAGGTCGAGCTCGTCGCAGATCAGCAGGGTGACGGGCACCACCAGCAGCACGGTGGTGACGTTGTCGAGCAACGCCGACGCGACCGCGGTGAGCAGGCAGAACAGCACCATGATCGGCAGCGGCCGGCCGCGCGCCAGCTTGGCCGCCTTGATCGCCGCCCACTCGAACACACCGGTGCGGCCGATGATGTTCACCAGGATCATCATCGACACCAGCAGGAAGACGACGTTGTAGTCGATGCCGAATCGGGTCGAGTGGAACGCGTCTTCCTGGGTGAGGATGGACAGCACGATGGTCAACGCCGCGCCGAACATCGCGATCTTGGTCTTGTGGACCTTCTCGCTGACGATGACGGCGAACGCGACCACGAAGATGGCGGTGGCCATCCAGTAGTGGACAGCGCCACCGCCGGAGGATGACAGGAACGACAGCATGTGCGGCCTCCGGTAGGTCGGGCGGAATCAGCGCCCGACGCGCTGCGCGAACAGTTGCAGGACGCTGCGTCGCGTCACGCTGCCGACGTAGCGACTACCTTCGTCGACGACCGGCACGGTCTTGCGCCCTTGCTTCACGAACAGCGACACCGCCTGCATGATCGAGGCGTCGGGGGGCAGAGTGTCGAGCTCGGTCACCATCACTTCGTGTGCCCGGTGGTGCTTGAACTTCTCCCACTGCTCCTCGACGTAGCTCTCGTGCACCGCCGGCGCCAGACGGTCGTCCATGGCGATGTAGTGCGGCACCAGACGGCGGTACACGTCGGACGCCGACAGCAACCCCTTGAGGATGCCGTTGTCGACCACGACCGCGTTGGTCTGGTTGCTGTTGAGGATCATGTGGATGAACTCCAGCAGCGTCGCCGAAGGCTGCACCGTGAGCGGAGTGGGGATCAATGCGTCGCGTACCAGCATGTCGAGCGAGCCTGTGACCGAAGGAGCGCGCCGGGGGGTGCGGCGTGCAAGCGCGCTAGCCCACGCGCCGCCGGAGGCGGCACGCGGCCGAACGCACGGGGCAGGCCCGGCATCCTACGTCGCCGACGTTCTGTCACCCCGGTCTTTCCTCGCGATCGCCCGCTCGTGGTTCGACGCATGGTCGTGCGACGCCAAGAAGAACCGAGGGTGACGGTGCGAAGGCTTGTTGTTGCCAGGCGTTGCCGGAGTCGCCACCGTCGCGAAGTCGTTCCGGAGTGTCCGACCGCGCCGGAGTGCGCTGTGTCGCTCCGCGGTGCGCGCCGCGTCGCAACTCGACTCCTGCCGTCGAGTGTCTCGTGAGTCCGTCGCCATCGTTCGCGCCCCCTCGCGACGATCGGTCAGCGTCGGGTCGAGCGACTGTGCGTCGGATGCGGCCGCCGAAGAGGCCTGCTTTCGGGATTCGTCGTCCGGCTGGGAGATCTGGCGCGTCGACGTCGATGCCTTCGGCCGCCAGCTCAGCGTGCCCACAACGCCGTCGGCCGCGGGCACCGATCCGCTCGCCTACGGACGCAACCGCCTCACCATCTCGGACTCGGGGACACGGTTGCGCTTGGGCGTCGGCAGCCGGGTGGAGGAGTGGTCCGTGAACCTCGCGACCGGCGACCTCGGCTCGTCCATCGCCGGTTGCTGCAAGACCTGCAATGGCGTGACGTCGCGGCAAGGCTGCACCTCCGCACCGAAGACGCGGCGCGCAAGCGCTTCGGGCACGCCATGCGCAGGTTGCGTGCCGGGTTGCCCGACGCGGACACGCGTTCGGGCGGGCCGCACGGTGGCGCTCGACTGAGCTTGCGGTTCGGCCTGGATCAGGTGGTCTACGGCTCGCGTGGCGGATGCGTGGCGCTTCGCGGATCGCGTCGTCCGCCAGGGTCCCGATACCATCCGAGAACGCCATGTCGAGCCAAGCGCACCGCCCCGATCCCGAGTCCGAGTCCTGCTGCGGCGCGGGCGCACACCATGGCCACGGACACCTCTCCGCCCGGCGGAAGGTGCTGGAGACCGGTGCTGCCGAAGCAACGGGCGCCATCCACACGTGCCCGATGCATCCCGAGGTTCGTCAGACCGGGCCGGGTTCCTGCCCGAGTTGCGGCATGGCTCTGGAGCCGGTCGATGTCACCGTCGAAGAGGATGACTCGGAGTATCGCGACATGCGTCGCCGCTTCGTTTGGAGCGCGGCGCTCACGTTGCCGATCCTGGTCCTGGCGATGGGGGACATGGTGCTGCCGGGAGCACCCGTGCAGCGAACGCTGGGCGCAGCGGCACGCTGGCTCGAGCTCGTCTTCGCGACGCCGGTCGTGCTCTGGGCGGCCTGGCCGCTGTTGACTCGAGCCTGGAACTCGGTCGTCCGTCAGAAGCTCAACATGTTCACGCTCATCGGCCTGGGCGTGTCGGTCGCGTACGTCTACAGCATGCTGGCGGTGGTCGCTCCGACCGTGTTCCCGCATGGCTTCCGCGGAGAGCACGGGGTCGCGGTGTACTTCGAGGCCGCGGCGATGATCGTGGCGCTCGTGTTGCTGGGGCAGGTCCTCGAGCTGCGTGCGCGCAGCAGCACGGGCGCCGCGATTCGGTCGCTTGTCGACCTGTCACCGAGGACCGCGCGGCGCGTCGGCACGGACGGTGTCGAAGAGGACGTCCTCCTCGAAGCGGTACGAGCGGGAGATCGCCTGCGGGTGCGCCCCGGCGAGGCGATCCCCGTCGATGGCCGAGTCGTCGAGGGCAAGAGTTCGGTGGACGAGTCCATGGTCACCGGCGAGCCCGTTCCGGTCGGGAAGTCGACGGACGACTCGGTCGTGGGTGGCACGGTCAACACGACGGGGAGCTTGACGATCGTCGCCGAGAAGGTCGGGAGCGACACGCTCCTGGCGCGGATCGTTCGGATGGTCGCGGACGCGCAGCGCAGCCGCGCACCCATCCAGAGACTCGCCGATCGGGTCGCGGCGTGGTTCGTGCCGGCCGTCATCACCTGTGCCGCGCTTTCGTTCGTGGTGTGGAGTGTCTGGGGCCCGGAGCCACGCCTTGCCCACGGCCTGCTCAACGCGGTTGCCGTGCTGATCATCGCCTGCCCGTGCGCCTTGGGCCTCGCCACGCCGATGTCGATCATGGTGGCCACCGGCCGCGGCGCGCAGCTCGGTGTCCTGTTCCGCGACGCACAGGCGATCGAGAGCCTGCGCGACGTGGACACGCTGGTCGTCGACAAGACCGGCACGCTCACGCTGGGGCAGCCGAGGCTCACGCGCGTCGTGTCGCGCCAGAGCGGCGAAGAGGATGCGATCCTGCACTTGGCTGCCAGCCTCGAGGTGCGAAGCGAGCACCCGCTGGCGCGAGCGATCGTCAGCGGCGCCGAGGAACGCGGCGTGCAGCCGGCCGACGTTCACGACTTCGAATCGATCACGGGGATGGGCGTCACGGGGCGGGTCGGCGCGAAGCGCATCGCGCTCGGCAACGAGGGGGTCATGGACCGTGCGAGCGTGACGATTCCCGAGTCTCATCGTGCGCAAGCCGACCGACTGCGGCACTCGGGCGCGACCGTGATGTTCGTCGCCGAAGATGCAGAGTTCGTCGGTTTGCTCGCCGTGTCGGACCCGATCAAGGAGTCCACGCCCGCGGCGATCGAAGAGCTGCACGGCATGGGCATGCGCATCGTCATGCTGACCGGAGACAACGCGCGGACCGCCGAGGCGGTGGGGCGCGAACTCGGAATCGACGAGGTTGTGGCCGAGGCGTTGCCCGACCGGAAGCTGGCGACGATCGAACGGCTCCAGCGCGAAGGCGCACGAGTCGCGATGGCCGGCGATGGGATCAACGACTCGCCAGCGCTCGCGAAGGCCGACGTCGGCATCGCCATGGGAACCGGAACCGACGTCGCCATGGAGAGTGCCGCGGTCACTCTGGTCAAGGGAGACCTTCGCGGGATCGTCCGCGCGCGCCTGCTGAGCACGGCCACGATGCGGAACATCAAGCAAAACCTGGCCTTCGCGTTCGGCTACAACGCCGCGGGCATCCCACTCGCGGCCGGTGCGCTCTACCCGCTGACCGGCTGGCTCTTGAGCCCGATGGTCGCGGCCGCGGCGATGAGCCTGAGCTCGGTCTCGGTGATCGGCAACGCGCTGCGGTTGCGGGCGGCTCACGTGGGCGCCGAGGCGCGATCCTAGGTAGCAGAAACCGGCACCGAGCAGTTCAGGATACGAGCGGATCGGCTGCCGCCCCCTGCGAGAGTGCTGGGGTCAGCTCTGCGCCGGTCGTCCAGGCCGCGCACGGATCGGCTGACACGCGTGATGCGCGGCGGCCACACTGGTGTCGGCGAGGCTCCTCGGTGGCGGCGCCGTTGGCCGCGGCCAAGCCACGAACGCGAGCACCCCATGACTGGTGGGCAGGGCCGGAGTTGAACCGGCGACCCCAGCATTTTCAGTGCTGTGCTCTACCAGCTGAGCTACCTACCCACGAGGGGCGGCGGACGATAAGGAGCGGGCGCACGGGGATCAAGGGCGTGCGCCAAGTTCGCGGCGGCGCGACCTGCTCGCCGCGACGGCCGCGGTCTGCCACTCCTGCATGCGGCGGTCGAGCAGGAACGGGCCGAAGGGCAGGAGTGCGGCGACGAACACCTGGGCCAGGCGCGAGGTCGGCCAACCGAGGCGGTGGGTCCGCCACAGGGCGGCACACAGGAGCACGAAGAGCACGCCGTGGATCCAGCCGCAGACGGTGACGGCGCGCGGCATGCCGGCGAAGTGGCGCAGCGGCATGGCGACGCCGAGCAAGACCAGGAACGACACTCCCTCGACCAGGGCGATGCGGCGCAGCAGTCCAACCGTGTCGCCCACGTGGGTCACGCCTCTTGCAGCATGGCGCGGGCGCGGGCCACGTCCTTGGCGATCTGCGTGCGGAGCGCCTCGGCGCTGGCGAAGGTCTGCTCGCCTCGCAGCGCCGCGACGAAGCTGACCTCGAGGGTGGCGCCGTAGAGGTCGCCCTCGAAGTCGAGCAGGTGTACTTCCAGCACCGTCGGCCCGTCCTCGCCGGCGAACGTCGGTCGCCGGCCGTGGTTGGCGACCCCGGCGTAGGTTTCGCCGTCGTGGATGACGTGCACGGCGTAGACACCCAGCGGGGGCAGCACGCTGCTCTGCGGCACCAGGTTGGCGGTGGGGAATCCGAGCTGGCGGCCGCGCCGGTCACCTTGCTCGACGACGCCGAAGGCCGACGGGTAGCGGCCCAAGAGACGGCTGCTGAGTTGGAGGTCGCCGCGCTGGATGGCCTCGCGGATCGCCGTCGACGACACGGGCCGGCCGTCGATCGCCAGCGCTTCGCTGGCGCGGACCTCGAAGCCGAGCTGCTGCCCGAGCGTGGCGAAGCGCGCCGGCGTGCCCTCGCGGTCGCGACCGAGGTGCGAGTCGAAGCCCAGGAGCAGGCCGCGACAGCGCAGGCGCTCGGCGAGGATCCGGCGCGCGAACGCGTCGGCGGTCATCGAGCGCAGGCGCTCGTCGAAGTCGAGCAGGACGAGGCGCTGCACGCCAGCGCGTCGGAGCAGGCGCAGGCGGTGCGGCACGCTCACAAGCTCCGGCGGGGCTCGGCCGCGCAGGAGAGTGTCGGGATGGCTGCGGAAGGTGATCGCGGTCGGTACCGCGTCGAGGCGCGACGCCATCTCCAGCAGCTCGTGCACCAGGCGCAGGTGGCCGAGGTGCACGCCGTCGAAGACGCCGACCGTGACCGCCGAGTGCGATTCGCGCGCCTCGCCGTAGAGGGCGACGAGGTCGAGCGCCAGCAGGTTGTCGAGGCCTTCGACGACCCTCATGCGGCGCCGAACTTGCGCTCGAGTTCGGCGAGGCGTGGCCGGATGCGGACCTTGTCGACAGGGGTGAAGCGGTCGACGAACAACACGCCCTTCAGGTGGTCCATCTCGTGCTGCACGATGCGGGCGAGGAACTCCTTGAAGGTCGCTTGGTAGGCGGTGCCCTTCTCGTCCAGATAGGCGACGGTGATCTCGGTGGACCGCTCGACCTCGCCGTAGATGCCGGGGAAGGAAAGGCAACCCTCCTCGCCGAACTCGCGTCCCTTCTGCCGCTCCACCCTGGGGTTGACCAGCACCTTCTCCTCTTCCGGGTGGGCGGGGTCGCCGGTCGGGTTGAGCACCAGGAGGTTGAGGTCGAGGCCGACCTGGGGCGCGGCCAGCCCCACGCCGCGCTCGGCGTACATGGCCTCGAACAGGCCGCGGGCGGCGTCCACCAGCTTCTGGTCGAAGGCGGTGATGTCGCGGCCGCCGCGACGGAGGAGCGGATTGGGGTAGACCAGGACCTGCATGCGAGTTCGGGGCGGCGCCAGCCGGGTGGCCAGGCGGGGCAGACAGTACGCCGGCCAGCGGGTCGCGCAAAGAGGCAGGTGGGCCCGGCGCCGCCGGCCGTTGCGTCGACCGTGGCGGGCAGCTACCATCCCGCGCCCGTTTTTGCGACCGGCGCCCACCGCATGGACCTCAGCAAGCACCTCGAGAAGGCCGACGAAGCCGTCAAGAAGCGCAACTACGCGATGGCGGCCGACATCTACTCGAAGCTGTTGGCCATGCAGCCCGACAACGGCGAGGCGCGGGCCGGGTTGCGGCGCGCCCTGTTCAAGAAGGCCGAGGCCAAGCGGCCATCCAAGGTGGTGGCCATGGTGGGTGGCGGCGTGCACCTGCTGAGCGGCGCCGTGTCGCGCTTGTTCGGCAAGCACGCGGCCGCGGCCAAGGCCTACGAGCGCTACCTCGCGCTCGATCCGCGCAACGAGGTCGTCAACGTCAAGCTGGGCGACTCGCTGGAGCGGGCCGGCTACAAGCGCTCGGCGCTGGCCGTGTACCACGCGGTCGCCGAGGTCGACCAACACGCCCTGGAGGCGGCCAAGCGCGCCGGCGCTCTGCTGCAGGGCGAGGGGCGATTCGAGGATGCTCTGCAGATGTACGAGCAGGTGCTGCGCATCGACCCGCGCGACCAGGACGCGCTCAAGGCGCGCAAGAACCTGGCGGCGGAGGGCGCCTTGAGGAAGACCGGCCTCGAGCAGGCCAAGCACACCCGCGACCTGCTGAAGGACTCCGAGGCCCAGCGCCAGATCGAGCGCGACGCGCGCCTGCAGCTCTCGGCCGCCGAGATCGCCGACGAGCTGACCAAGCTCGAGGAGCAGCTCGCCGAGCGCCCCGACGACGGCAAGCTCCTGCGCCGCGTGGCCGAGCTGCGCCGCATGGACGACGACGCGCAGGGAGCGCTCGATTGCCTCGAGCGCGCGCTGCAGCTCGAGCCGAACGACGGCGACCTCGCCGACAAGGTCGGCGACCTGCGCCTCATGGTGCAAGAACGGCGCGTGGCGGCGGCGCGCAAGGCCGGCGACGAGGCTGCGGCGGGACGCGCCCGCCAGGCGCTCGCCGAGCTGCAGGCGGGCGAGTACCGCCGCCGGGTGCAGCGCAACCCGACCGACCTCGGTCTGCGCTACCACCTGGGCGCGGCGCTGGTGCAGCTCGAGCGCCTCGACGAGGGCATCGCCGAGCTGCAGCAGGCGGTCAAGGATCCGCGCGCCAAGATCGAGGCCTGGCTGCTCCTGGGGCAGGCCTTCCGCAAGAAAGGCCTCGACGACCTGGCGCAGGGCCAGCTACAAAAGGCGCTGGACGCCGCCGGGCCGAGCGGCAAACTCGGCAAGGACATCCTGTACGAAATGGGCAGCCTGGCCCAGGCCGCGGGCCGTCGCGATCAGGCACTCTCGTACTTCTCTCGCATCCTCGAACAAGACATCGGCTTCCGCGACACCGCCCAGCGGGTCGACCAGCTGAAGTCGGCCTGACGCACGAACCGACCAACCCCAGTCCCGCACATGGCTCACAGCAAGCAAGCGCGCAAGCGCATCCGACAGAACGAGACCCGCCGCCTGCGCAACAAAGGGCGCTCCTCCGAGATGAGGACGCTGATGAAGCGCCTGCAGGAGGCCGTGGCCAAGGGCGACAAGGCGACCGCCGTCGCCATGCTGCCGACGGTCTGCAAGAAGATCGACAAGGCGGCCAAGACCCACGTGATCCACAAGAACACCGCGTCGCGCAAGAAGAGCTTGGTCGCGCGTCTGGTGGCCGGCGTCGCGTGACGCGCGCGCGAGTGCGCGCTGACCGCTCTCAGCCCTGGATGAGCTGCAGGGCGATCTGCGGCTGCACGTTCGCCTGAGCCAGCATGGCCGTCGCGGCCTGCTGCAGGATCGAGTTGCGGGTGAGCTCCGCTGTCTCCTGAGCGACATCGACGTCGCGCACGCGGCTCTCGGCGGCGCTGAGGTTCTCCGACTGGATGCGCAGGTTCTGGATGGTCGCGACCAGCCGGTTCTGCACCGCGCCGAACGCGCCGCGCACCCGTGCCACGGTGTTGATGGCGTTGTCGATCGCCTGGATGGCGATGGTGGCCGACCCCGTTGCGCCGACGTCGATCGTGTCGATCCCCAGGGTCGAGGACAGGGTGTTCGACAGGGTCAACAGGATCGTGTCGATGCCCGAGGTGACACCGATGCCGACCTGGAACACCAGCGTCGATCCCGAGCCGTCGAGCAGGTTGACGCCGTTGAACGTCGTCGAGCGCGCGATGCGGTCGATCTCGTTCACCAGATCCTTGAACTCGGCGTTCAGCGTGTCGCGGTCCTGGGCGCTCACCGTGGCGTTGTTGGCCTGAACCGCCAGCTCGCGCAGGCGGACCAGGATCGCGCTCACCTCGTTGAGGGCGCCCTCGCCGGTCTGGGTCAGCGAGATGCCGTCCTGGGCGTTGCGCACCGCCTGCTCGGTGGATCGGATCTGGGCGCGGAAGCGCTCCGAGATCGCCAGGCCGGCGGCGTCGTCGGCTGCCGTGGCGATGCGCAGGCCCGTGGACAGGCGCCGGAAGTTGGCCTGTAGGCGCTCCGTGGTTCGAGCCAGCGCGCGCTGCGCGTTCAGCGAAGCGATGTTGGTGTTGACCCGAAGGCCCATTGCCGATGCGTCTCCCTTGCCTTGCCGACGGCCGCGGTTTGCCGCGCCGTCCCCAGGGCGTTGTCGGCGTCGGCTTGAGCGCGACTTGCGCCGATTCTCGGATTGCGCCTGCAGCCGCGCGGCGACCGGCTGGTGCCACCGGTGCTTGCCGGAGCGGCGGCCCGGAAACGCACGACGCCCCGGTGTCGGAATCTCCGACACCGGGGCGTCGTGGGCTTCGACGCGCGGTCGCGCCGTTCGCGCTCAGCGTCCGCCGAGCACGCGCGAGTAGCGGTAGTAGGCTTCGAGGGTGAGCACCAGGATGGCCGTCGCGTAGACGCGGCCGCCGTCCTGACCCCAGGCGTCCTCGGGGTCCCACGAGCCCTTGAAGTTCTCGTCGGTCCGCTGGTGCTTGACGACGGCGTCGTTCACCGACTTCGACCACTGGTCCCACTGCGAACCGCCGACCTGGTACATCGCGTAGGTGCCGTAGTACCAGTAGTAGTGGTCGACCCAGGAGCCCTTGGTGTCCTTGACCCACTGCGGCGGCTTCTTCATCAGGACCTTGGCCTGGCTCTCCATCATCGGGTCCTTCTTGGGGTCGTGGCCCAGGAAGTACTTGCACAGCAGGCCCACCGCCGTCATGCACTCGGTGCGCTCGGCGGGGAAGTCGAGCTCGTGCTGCCCCTTGTGGCGCGACGACAGACCACCCTTCTCGATGTAGCCGGTGCGGCCGTTGGCGTCGGTCATCTGGTCGATGTAGGAGTCGGCGTACTCGAGCGCCTTCTTGTCGATCTGCAGGTGGAACTCCTTGGCCGAGATGTAGGCGAGCACCGCCCAGCCGGTCACCGAGATGTCGCTGTCGCCGCCCTGCTTCTGGTAGCGCCAGCACCCGTACGGGTTGCGGTGCGCCTCCAGGTAGTTGATCGCCTTCTGCGCGTTCCCCCTCAGCGACCGGTAGTTCGACAGGCCGAACGCCTCGCACATGGCGAGGGTGGCGATGACGTGGTCGTAGATGAAGTGGTGCGAGGCCTCGGTGCCGATCAGGCCGGTGTCCTCGTCCTGCTGCGAGCGCAGCCAGATGATGCCGCTCTTGATGACGTCCTTGTAGGGGCCCGACTTCATCGTGCTGCCGTCGCCCAGGAAGGCGAGCAGCGCCAGGCCGGTGACACCGACGTCGTGCAGCGGGTCGCCGGGGCCGGTGCAGGGCGTGCCGTCCTCGTCGTGCTTCATGAACTCGTCGGCGTCCCACTTGCCGTCTTCGTCCTGGTGGTCCTTGAGCCACTGCAGGCCGGCTTCGATGGCCTGCGCCGTGAGCTTGCCGCCACGGCCGCCGAGCTTGCCGCGGCCGCCGGCGCGCCCGCCGAACTTGCCCGCCGCACCGCCGCCGAGGCCGACCGCGGTGTTCCAGGCGTTGCTGTCGAACGCCGACTCCACCGACGACTCGGTGGCCTCGAAGGTCTCGGCCTCCGGCTGCTCGTTCTCGGCGACCTCGGCGTCCTGCAGGGTGGGCTCCTCCTCCGGAACCTCTTCCTCAGGCTTCTCCTCCGGCTTCTCTTCCTCGACGATCTCCTGCTCCGGCGGCTTGATCGCCATGGTCGTCTTGACCTCTTCGGCGAGCCTGGTCTCGGCCGGGATCAGCCAGAGCAAGAGCACGACGACGGCGTGGATGGCGATCGACAGCGCCAGCCAGGGGGCGTGGGCGAGCTGGTCCGCCATGATCTCCTGGAAGGTCGGCTCGTTGTCCAGGAGAGGGTTCCGGTGGTGGTGCTCGAGTTGGAGTTTGGTCGGATCCATGGGATCGAGCTCGTTCGTACGAGTTTCGCGAGAGGGAACGCCGACCGGCACACGCGCAGGTCGGACGCCGGGATGAACGGGCGCCGGGTCGGGCGGTTCAGGGGGAGGGGAACTTAGCGGCCCGCTGCCAGCGGCGGAAGGCGCCACGAACACGAAACCGCACCGTCCGTCACCGTCAGGCAAGGGCTGGCACGGTCCGGTGCGGTCGTCGCCGCGGGCCGCCGCGCGCGCTAGCGCAGGCGGTCCATCGCCGCCGGCTCGCCCCAGGGCAGCCGCCGGACACCGACCCGGTCCTCCGGAAACAGGCGGTCGGCGATCTGGCCGAAGCGACGGTTGGCGATCTCGTCCCGCAGGCGCGTTTGCACGGCGGGGTCGGCGAACGTCGCCTCCTTCGCCTCGGTGCGCTCCAGGCAAAGGAGGATCCACACCCAGCCCTCGTCGGCCAGCGGCTCGGACACGTCGCCGGGTTGGCAGCGCGGGGCGAAGGTCTTGAGCGCCAGCCCGCCCTCCTGGCCGAGCGGCACCTCGATCACGTGCACATCGGGCG
Organism: Planctomycetota bacterium; assembly: GCA_041398565.1. Classification (GTDB taxonomy): domain Bacteria; phylum Planctomycetota; class UBA1135; order UBA1135; family UBA2386; genus DATGPD01. The sequence goes on from JAWKUN010000003.1 coordinate 1,345,813, forward strand.
CGCGCACGGCGTCTTCGGTCACCGGCCGGGGCAAGGCGTGCCAGCCCCGCTGGAACTCGGATGCCGCCGTGACGGCTGCCTCGCGCCCCTCGGTGGTCGCAAAGCGGCGCACGGCCACCTTGACGCTGCCCGGCTGCGCGAACCGCTCCGGGTTGGCGTCGAACATCGCCTTCATCTCCTTGGGGGTGGCCAGCATCGCCCGCTGCTCGCGCAGCTCGCGCAGGACGCCCTGGTAGTAGGCCATCGACTGCAGGATCTGGGTGCGCACTTCTTCGGCCTCCGAGCCCATGCTGCGCCCGACGGACCCGAGTGTGCGGGCGAAGGCGTTGAGGCCGCCGTGGTCCTCGGCGCGCCGCGCGAGCTCGTCCTGGACCAGGCGCTGCACCTGCTCTTCGACTTCGTCGGGCGAGCGACCCATGAGGCGGGCGCTCTGCGCGGTGTTCTCGAGGGCGACGAGTTCCTCGAGCAAGTAGCCCCAGAGCGCGTGGCGCTTGGTCGGCGACGAGTACTTGCGCAGGGCCGGCGGCAGCTTGGCGTCGTCCGCCAGCTTGTTGCGCCAGCGCTCGGTGACCTGGCTGGCGAGGATCGCCTTGTTGCCGACCATCGCGGCGACGAAGTCGAGCATGCTCGTTTCCGTGCGCTGTGGTGGACCGGCGGTCTCCTGTCCGGGCGCCGCAGAGGCCAAGGAGGCCAGCACGGTCGAGACGGCCACCAGGCTGGCCGCCAGGCCGAGGGGCGCGCGCTTCACCCGCGGGATCATCGGTGGTGTCACCGGCAGGATCATCGGCGGGATCGACGGCGGCTTCATCGGCGGGAGGATAGCGGCGCCGAGCCGCGCGCGCGACCGCCCCGACACCGCGGGGCGGTCCGCGTCCTCACAGCGCGCCGAAGGTCACCGCGAGCGCGTTCGACGACGTGAACGCCGTCAGGGTCAGGCCGGTGAGTTCGAACTGCAACGCCTGGTGGAAGAGCGTGGCTCCGGCCAGGCTCACGTCGTTGGGCACCGGGATGGTCGCGGTGGCCGTGCCCGCCACGTTGGGGACGAAGAACATGATGTCGAGCGACGCCAGCAGGTCGCAGCCGCTGACGCCGGCCGGGTGCAGCGCCGACAGCGGGATGCCGGGCGAGCTCACCCCGTAGGTGGCGATCACCAGCGACACCGGTGCCAGGCCGGTGGCCTCGGTGGTGAAGTCGCGGCCGAGCCACGGGCGCTCGTTGGGGGCGACGCCCGCGAGCGCCACGCCGACGCAGCCGCTGCCGGTGACCGGCGCCGCGGCGACCGGGTCGGCCTGGTACTCGCAGGTGCCGGTGATGGTGCCGACGCCCGAGGAGTTCTGGCCGCTCACCTTGTACACCTTTCCCAGGGCCGGCACGAACGCCGCGTAGTAGCGGCTGACGCGCCCGATCACCGGGTCGTTGGTGCCGAACGTGGCGCCCCCGTACAGCGTCCACTGGTCGGTGAGGCAGTCGTACTCGCTGCACCAGGTCGAGGGCGAGCCGCCGTAGAGGTCGCCGTACTGGCCGCCGTTGGTGCTGTTCGGCACGCTGATTCCCTGGCCGCCCTGCAAGACGACGACCTTGCGGATCGGGTCGTACACCCCCTGGTTGGCGGTGGTGCCGTGCGGGACCGTGACGCTGCCGTCGTTGAGGCGCACCCAGTCACCGCCGGTGCCGCCGGTGAAACGCCACGCGTCGAGGTGCCGCACCACCGGGGTCACGCTGGCGTCGTCGCCGGCGCACAGGAACACGTCGTCGAACGGCGCGCCGGCGCGCGTCATCAGGCTGAGGAGACGCCGTGCGGGTGGCAAGGTCGTGGGGCTGAGCTGCGTCCACGCCCCGCTTTGGAACAACCAGGTCTCGTTGGATGGTGCCGAGATCGGGGTGGTGATGGCCGTCTCGCCGCCGAACAGCAGCATGCCGCCCGAGGTCGGCTCGTACGCCATCCCCGCCCAGCGGCGCGGAGCGGGCGAGGTGGCCGGAGTCACGTCGGTCCACGCGTTGGTGACCGGGTCCCACTCCCAGGTGTCGCCGAGCAGAGTCGGCGTCGTGCCGCCGGTGTCGCCGCCGAACACGACCAGCTTGCTGCGGCCGGCGTCCCAAGCGACGCAAGCTCCGCCGCGCGTCGGCGGCGAACCGACCGCGCCTTCCGCCGTCATCAGCGTCCACGCGCTGCCGTCGAACTCGTACAGCGCGTTCAGGGTCGCGGTGCCGGCGTTGGCCGAGCGCCCGCCGAACAGGTACATCTTGTCCTGGCTGGCGGCGCCGGGGTTGTCGCGCCGCTGGGTGGGGGTGCCGGTGACCCCGGCGGTCAGGGTCCACTTGGCGCGCGGCAACGCCATCGGCGTCGGGTTGGGGGTCGGCAGCTGGGCGAAGGCACTGCTGGCCAGTGGCAGCAGGGCGGGAACGAGGCGAAGGGCTCTTGTCATGGTGTGGTTGCGCGATCCTGTGGGGCAGCGAAACTGGGCAGCGAAACGGTGTCGGTCGGGCCGTCGGGCGGCGGCTCGCCGCCGTCGCCCAGTGATTTGCCGGACGCCGGGTTTCTTGGGCTGCGAGGGTCGCGATTGCCTGCGTGGCGCGAACTCTGCCGTGACGTTCGCTCCCGGCCGACGGCCCCGATGGGCCGCCGCGGCGCGAGTTCGCGGCGCCGCGACCGGCTGCCCCGACCGTCCCCCTCGCCGCGGTCACGCGATCAGCTGCCGCCGGATCGCGGTCCGAGCAGCGCGCGCATGAGCAGGTCGAGCACCGCGTCTCCCTGCCACGGCTTGCCGCGGTCCTTGCCCCGGCGCGGCGGCAGGATCAGGTGGGTCTTGCCGGCCTCGATCGGCCGAACGTCCGCGAACGCGTCGAGCCATGCGCCCGCCGCGATCGGGGTGCCGATCGGGTGGCGGACCACGAGGCGGTCGTCGACCCACTGCACCGAGCGCACCGACAGCGGCGCCAGCAGGTGCTTCACCAGGTACACGCGCAGCAGGTTGTCGACCGGCTTGGGCAGCCGACCGAAGCGGTCGGTCAGGCCTCGCCGCAGCTCGGCCTCGGCGGCGGGGTCGGTGGCGCCATCCATCTCGCGCAGCAGCTCGAGGCGGGCGCGCGGCTCGGCCAGGAAGTCCTCGGGCAGGTAGGCGTTGAGGCGGAGGTCGACGTCGACCTCGACCAGCGGCGGCAGGGCCAGCTCGGCGAGCTTGCCCGTGGCCTCGCCGTGCGTCTTCTGCGTGCGCGCCAGCTCGACGGCGTGGTGCAGGAGCTGCGCGTACATGTCGTAGCCGACCGCGGCGATGTGCCCCGACTGCTGCGGCCCCAGCAGGTTGCCGGCGCCGCGGATCTCGAGGTCCTTCATGGCGATGGCGAAACCGGCACCGAGGTGCGACAGCTCTTCGATCGCCTTGAGGCGCTTGCGCGCGGCTTCCGGCGGCGGCTGCAGCGGGTCGAGCAGCAGGTAGCAGTGCGCCTGCGTGGCGCTGCGGCCGACGCGGCCGCGCAGCTGGTGCAGCTCGGCGAGTCCGAACAGGTTGGCGTCGTCGATGAGGATGGTGTTGGCGCGCGGGATGTCGAGGCCGTTCTCGACGATGCTCGTGCACACCAGCACGTCGAAGTCACCGTGCACGAAGCCCCGGATGGTGCGCTCCATCTCGGTCTCGGTGAGCTGGCCGTGGCCGACGGCGACGCGTGCGTCGGGCACCAGCTCGCGCACCTGCTGCGCCAGGCGGTCGAGCGCTTCGATGCGGTTGTGCAGGTAGAACACCTGGCCACCGCGGCTCAGTTCGCGGCGGATGGCCTGCTGCACCAGCTCGTTCGAGTGGAACGCCACCTTGGTCTCGACGTCCTGGCGTCCGGGCGGGGGCGTGTTGAGCGTGCTGATGGCCCGCACCCCGACCAGCGCTCCGTGCAGCGTGCGTGGGATCGGCGTCGCCGACAGGGTCAACACGTCGACGGCCACGCGCAGGCGCTTGAATTGCTCCTTCTGGCGCACCCCGAAGCGTTGCTCCTCGTCGATGACCAGCAGGCCGAGGTCCTTGAACCGAACGTCGCCGCCCAGCAGACGGTGGGTGCCGACCACGACGTCGACCTGGCCGGCGCCGACCGCCTCGAGCACCGCTTTCTTCGACTTGCCGTGCGTGAAGCGCGACAGCACCTCGACGCGCAGGGCGAACGGGGCGAAGCGGCGGGCGAAGGTCTCGCCGTGCTGCTCGGCCAGCACGGTGGTCGGCACCAGCACCGCCACCTGCTTGCCGCGGATGGCGACCTTGAACGCAGCACGCAGCGCCATCTCGGTCTTGCCGAAGCCGACGTCGCCGCACAGCAGGCGGTCCATCGGCCGCGGCGACTCGAGATCGGCGTCGATCTCGCGGCTCGAGTTCGCCTGGTCGGGGGTGTCCTGGAACGGAAAGCCGTCGAGGAACTCGGCCTCGAGCGGATCCTTCGCGTACGGCGGCCGCGTCACCGCCTCGCGCTGCGCCTGCACGTCGAGCAGTTCGGCCGCGAGGTCGAACAGCGCCTGCTGCACCTCTTCCTTGCGGCGCTGGAAGCCCTTGCCGCCGAGTCGGTCGAGGCGTGGCGCGGCGTCGCCGGCGCCGACGTACTTCTGCACCAGGTGGATCTTGGACGCCGGCACCAACAGCAGGACGTCGTCCTTGAACCGCAGGCGCAGGTGGTCCTCGGCCGCATCGGGGCCGCGCTCGACCCGTTCCATTCCCTCGAACTGGGCGATGCCGTGGGCGGCGTGCACCACCAGGTCGCCCGGCCCGAGCTCGAAGAAGCTGCTGATGGCGCGACTCGGCATCGGCGCGCGCGTGGTCGTGCGGCTCGACGGCGGCACCCCGGCGAACTCCGCGTGCTGCAGCACCGTCCATTCGAGTTCGCGCACCCGGAAGCCGCGGCTGAGGCTGCCGACCACCACCTCGACCTGCTCGCGCTCGGGATCGAGTTCCTTGTGCGCGAAGATCTCCAGCAGGCGGGTGCGCTGGGTGGCGTCGGGACACACGATCGACACCCGACCGCGGTTGCCGCGCAGCGCGGCGATGCGGCCGCGCGGGTCGCTCTCGCCCGATCCGACCGCGCTGCCCGCGGACAGGATCTTGAAGTCGAGGTCCTGGCTCGGCAGCGCCGCCAGCGCCAGGTGGGCCAGCGGCGCCGTCGCTCGCTCGAAACGATCGAAGGCGCGCTGCATCGGCCCGCCGTGCGCCAGCAGGACCTTCTGCTCGTCGGCGAGGCGCAGCGGCTCGTAGGTGGCGACCACCAGGTCGCGCGCCAGAAGGTGGTCGAGGACGTCGGCGGTCGCCTCTTCGAGGTCGCTGGCGGCCAGCGCCAGCGACACGCGCTCGACGCGGTCGAGCGAGCGCTGCGTACTGGTGTCGAGCGTGCGGATCGACTCGATCTCGTCGTCGAACAGTTCGACGCGCAGCGCCGACACTTCGCCGAGGGGAAACACGTCCAGCACGTCGCCGCGGTGGCTGATCTCGCCGGGGCCCAGCACCACTGGCACCCGGCGCAGCCCGGCCGAGGCGGCCTGGGCCAGGACCGCCTCCGCCGCCAGCTTGGCACCGACCGACAGCTCGAGGCGCTTGCGTCCCAGCCGGCCGGGATCGACGGTGGGTTGCAGCAGAGCTTCGAGACCGCAGACCATCAGGGGGGCGGTGTCGCCGCGCCGAGCCCGCCCGAGTTCAGTCAGCGTGCGCACGCGCGCGCTGGCGCTGTGCCCCTCGGGGCGGCCATCCACGTCGATGCCCTGTGCCGGTAGCACCAGCGCGTCGTCGTTGGCGAACGTGTGCAGGTCGCGCGCCAACGCGGCGCTGTCGTCGTCGTGGGCGGTGACCACCAGCATGGGGAACGGCTGGCGACCGTGCCGCAGAGCCGCGACCAGCAGCGCAGCGCTGGCGCCCCAAAGACCGCCGGCGGCGCGATGTTGGCGCGCGTCGATCGCGGTTCGCGCCGCCCGCGCGGCCGGCAGCCCCGCGAACGCCGCCACCAGGTCGCGCAGCGTCACGCCTGGGGATCCTCGTCGCCTTCGTCGGCCGCCGACAGCATCTCGAGCGAGGCCGCGGCGGCGATCTTCTCGGCCTCCTGTCGGGTCTTGCCCGTGGCCTTGGCCACCAGGCGCCCGTCGACGATGCATCCGACCTCGAAGGTCTTGTCGTGGGGCGGACCGTGCTCGGCGAGCACGTCGTAGGTCGGCTGCCCCAGGCCGCGCGTCTGCGCGTAGTGCAGGATGCGGCTCTTGGCGTCGCGTGGGGGCGCCGGGTGCTGCTCGACCTCGGTCAGGTTGGGCAGGATCCAGCGCTGCACGAAGGTCGTCGCCGCCGCCATGCCGCCGTCGAGGTAGACGGCCGCGAGCACGGCTTCGGCGAGGTCGGCGAGGATGCGCGGCGATGCGCGGTCCTGGTCGCGCAGGCCGCGCCCGCCCTCGAGCGCCGAGCCCAGCCCCAGGGCACGGCCGACGTCGGCGAGCGGTTGTCGTGCGACCAGGCGGGCGCGCAGCTCGGTGAGCTGGCCCACCGGCACGTCGGGACGGCGGTGGAACAGGTATTCGGCGACGACGAAGTTCAGGATCGCGTCGCCCAGGAACTCCAAGCGCTCGTAGTTGCCCTTCTTCTCGTTGCCCATCGACGCATGGCAGAGGGCGCGCTCGAGGTGTCCGGGGTCGGCGAACGCGTAGCCGATGCGTTCCGCCAGCGCCGCGAGCTCGTGCGTTCGCGCGGCGAGGGCGGCGTCGTCGTCCTTGTTCGGCATGGCGTCGTCGGGGGCCCGCAGGTTAGCATCAAGGGGCCGCGATCGCCGCAGTCCCGACGGGATTGGCGTCGTGCCGCGGGGCGCGGTCCTTCGCGCATTCAGGCTTGGGGTCGTCACCGAATGGAGCTGGAACTGGAGCGAGTCGAATGGCACGTGGAGGGGCGAGAGCTCACCGTTCTCGCCTCCAAGGGGTCGCCGCCGAAGCCGCCCGTGCTCTTGCTGCGCGGGTTCGATCTGGCACCCGATTGGGCGTTCTACCCGTACCTGGTCGGCCGCTTGGCAGAGCAGCGTCCGGTGTGGATGTTGCCGCCCGAGCCGGCGCGCTCGCTGGTCGAGGAGCTCGACTTCGTCGAAGCGGTCCTGCGCGCCTGGGGGCAGGGTCAGCGTCCAGCCGCGTTTGCAGCGGTGCGTGGCGCCCTGGGCCTGATGGGGCACGGCAAGGGGGCGACCTTGGCGCTGCTGGCGGCTTCGGTCGGCCTGCCGGTGCAGGGAGTCGTCGGTCTCGCTCCCGCGGCGACGCTCGACCGCAGCGCCTCCGCGTCGACGCGCGACGAACTGGCGCGCGATGCCCACCGCTTCTTCGTCGAGCGGGCGGTGCGCTCGCTCGAGCTGCCGGTGGTGCTCATCCACGGCGAGGAAGACCACGTCGTGCCGCCCACGGAGGCCGAACAGCTCTACCACTGGCTACCCAAAGAGACCGGCCGTCTGATCATGCTGGAGAAGACCGGCCACTCGTTCGGCGCGGGCGACCCCTTCACCGCGACCTCGAAGGAGCTGGAGATCGTGGTGCGCGTGAGCTGTGACTTCTTCCGATAAGGTCGGCATGGGCGTAGGGACGCCGGGCACGGTGGGGCTGGGCAGAGGTGGGCGACGTGCGCCGCGCCTCCGGTCGGTGGTGGTGTGGATGCTGGCGACGTGGTCGGCCACGCGAGTCCTCGCGCAAGAAGAGCCCGCGCCCCCGGTCGACATTCCTGCGCTGGCGCGCACCGTGCGCCGTGCCGACCTCGACCCTGCCGAGCAGGATGTGGCAGCACAGGCGCTGCTGGACGCCGGCGAGCGGGGCGCGGTGGCCTTGCTCGAAGCCCTCCGTCTGGAGTCGACCGAGGCGGCCAAGGCGTTCCGCAGCGAGTCCGCGCGCCTGCGTGCCGCCTTCGAGCGGCGCGCGCGCGCCGTGCTCGACAAGCGCAAGGGCAAGGATGGCGACAAGCGCATCGGTGCGCTGCGCTACGAGATCTTGCAGCGCTCGCGCGGGCCCGACCTCACCAAGGATGCCATCCACGACGAGATCGATCCGCGTCTCGGCGAACTCCGCGCGCTCCTCACCGTCGACGTCGACACCGTGCTGGCGGCGACGCCGGCCCTGGTGACGGCGCGCGAGCGAGCGCGCGCGTTGGCCGCGCGCCTGGTGCGCCTGTTCGAGCTGCGGGTGATGGCCGATGCTCGCCTCGCCGACTCGGCGGCCGGACGTTCGCTCCTCGAGCGGCAGCCTTCCCCCGCCGACCCGCGCGACTTGGCGGCGAGCCTCGACGCCGACCTCGCGGTGCGCGCGGCAGCGGCAACACCGGCGAGTCAGCGCGATGCGCGCACGTTGCAGGCCAACGAGGTGCTCGCCGAAGGAGTCGACGCGCAGGAGAAGGCCGGCGTGTCCGAGCTCAACCGCATCCGCCTGCTGCTCGGGCTGCCGGTGCTGTTGATCGACGTGAAGTTGTGCGCCGCGGCGCGCGACCACTCGGCCGACATGGCCGAGCTCGGCTTCTTCAGCCACACGTCGCCGGTTGCCGGCAAGGAGACGTTCGCGGCGCGCGCGGCGCGCGCCGGCACCAGCGCCTCGGCCGAGAACATCGCGGCCGGGCAGGCGACCGGGGCCGCTGCGATCGGTGCGTGGTGGTACAGCCCCGGGCACCACCGCAACATGATGGCGGACGCGCTGCGCGTCGGCCTCGGCCGCCGCGGCACGCACTGGACGCAGATGTTCGGCCAGTAGGTGCTGGCCGGCCGCGCCGTCGGGCGCAGGTCGAAGAAAAAGGGGTGACTGGCGGTGGGTGGCGAGACCGCTGGCGATCAGCGAGGCAGGTGATCCCAATGCGCACACTCCCGATTCTCCTGGTTCCCTCCTTGGCTTCGACGCTCCTGGCACAGGCCTACGTCTCGCCGCAGTTCTTCACGCGGATGGAGGGCAGCTCCTGGTCCAACGCCGGGCTCGGCTCGAGCAGCGCGCCGAGCCGCATGCTGCAGATCCACGAGGACCTGCCCGCCCGCAGCGTCGCGGCCCTGAGCTTCCGACGCGACGGTCAGACCACCACGGCCTCCCCCGCCTTCTCGCTCGTGTGCTCGGTCTTCATGTCGACCGCGGCGACCACCGCGGCGCAGCCGAGCGCCACCTTCGACAGCAACCACGGCGGCGACAAGCGCTCGGTGGCCGCCAATCAGGTGGTGCAGTTCCCAGCCTCCGCGCACGACGGCTTCGGCGCACCGTTCACCTACCGCCTGCCCCTGCCGTCGCCGTACCAGCACAGTGGCAGCGGGCCGCTGTGCTTCGAGGTGCAGATGATCACGACGTCGGCGACGTCGGCCACGTACTTCGACGCCGCGTCTGCGTCGAACCCCAATCCCGGTGGCCTGACCGAGGCGGTCGGCCAGGGGTGCCGGCGCTCGGCGAGTTCGTCGCGTGCCAGCTTGAGCGGTTCGTTCCAACCCAATTGGCCGGCGAACTCGATGACGCTCGCGGTCAATGGCAACAGCCTTCCGCTCACTCAGCTGGCCACCCTGGCGATCGGCGACAGTGCGACGCAGTGGGCCGGCCTGACCCTGCCCTTCGAGTTGCCCGGCACCGCCTCGGCGCCGTCGGGACCGTGCTCGATCCTGAGCAGCATGCTCATCAGTCTGCCGCAGTTCACGACCGCCAACGGCACTGCGACCGCCAGCCTCGGCTACCGCCCGCACCGCAGCATGCGCGGCCGTGAGTTCTTCATGCAGCTGGTGGTCCCCGAGCCGGCGGCCAACGCCTGGGGGCTGGTCCTGACCAACGCGGTGCGCTTCCACCCGCAGGCGCCGTGGACCGCCGTGCCGATCGGTCAGGTCGCGGCCGCGAACCTCGGTGCCACCGGCACCGTGCGTGCGAACTACGGGCAGATCGTCGCCTTCGAGTGACGTTGCGACCTGGCGCTCTGCGCGACCCAGTGCGCAGACGTCGCGCGTGGCATGATGGTGGACCATGCTGCGCCCATGCCTTCTCGTCCCGCTCTTCGCGGCCGTCACCGCCGTAGCGCAGAGCCACGTGGTCCGCTGGGGCGCGCTGCACGCCGACTCGACCGTGTTCGCGCGCACCGACGTCGCGAGAGTCGCTGCCGGCGCCGCCACGACGATGCTGGTGCGGCAGGACGGCACGCTGGACGTGTTCGGCGACAACACGTCGCTACAGTGCTTGCCGCCTCTGCTGCCGTCGGGCGTGCGCTGGGTCGCGGTCGACGGGGCCGGCTTGTTCGGCGCCGGGGTCGGGCTGCGCTCGGACGGGAAACTCGCCGCCTGGGGCGACGACGGGCACAACCAGCGCTCCGTCCCGACGGGGAGCGACTTCGTCGCGATCAGCGCCGGGGGCTTCTACGGTGCTCACTTCCTGGCGCTGCGTTCCGACGGTTCGTTGGTCGGTTGGGGCGAGAACAGCTACGGCCAGGCCTCGGTGCCGGCCGGCACCGGCTTCGTCGCGGTCGCCGCGTGTGGCGAGCACTCGCTGGCGCTGCGCGCCGACGGCACCATCGTCGGCTTCGGCGCCAACCACTTCGGTGAGTGCACTGCACCACCGCCGCCGGCGGGGCTCGGCTACGTCGTGATCGCAGGTGGCGGGTTCAACCAAGGTGGCGCGTTCAGCGTCGGGTTCTCGATCGGCATCCTGTCCGACGGTGAGATGCGAGCGTTCGGAGACAACACAGAGGGTCAATGCAGCGTGCCGCAGCTGCCGCCGGGCGTCACCTGGATGGCCGCGTCCTGTGGGTCGGCGCACACCGTCGCGCTGCGCTCGGACGGCCGGATCGAGGCCTGGGGGCGCAACGACGCCGGGCAGTGCAATGTGCCGGCGCTTGTGCCCGGGATCGCCTATGTCGCAGTTGCCGCAGGCGCGGAACACTCGGTGGCGCTGCGCTCGGATGGTTCCTGGGTGGCCTGGGGCGGCAACCAACGCCTGCAGTGTGGAGTGCGCCCCGCGCCGACGGGCGTGTGGAACCGCGCGGCCGCGCTCGGCGCCAGCGAAACGGGACACATGCTGGTGCTGCAGTCGGACGGAGTCGTCGCGGCGGATGGCGCCAACTTCTACGGCCAGTGCGGCGTGCCGGCTTTGCCTCCGGGTCTGAGCTACGTCGACGTGGTCGCGGGCCTGCGTCACTCGGCGGCGCTGCGCTCGGACGGCGCGATCTCGATCTTCGGTCTCGACTACTTCGGCAACCTCGGTGTTCCGCCGGCACCGCCGGGTCTGGTCTACACCGCGATCACCGGCAGCGAGGTGCACACTGCCGCGTTGCGTTCGGACGGCGTGGTCGTGGAGAGCGCGTCGAACCAGCCGTTGCCGCCGCCGCCTGCGGGCGAGCGCTACGTGGCGATCGACGGTGGCTTCGCCCTGACGATGGGGCTTCTGTCCGATGGGACGATCCGTGCGCCGGGCACGCCGCCGCCGCTACCGCCGGGCACGCGCTGGGTCGAGGTCGCCTGTGGCTACTACGATTTCGCGGCTCGACGCTCCGACGGTGTCGTCGCCGTGTGGGGCAACAACGGCAATGGCCAAGCCAACGTGCCTCCGTTGCCGCCGGGAACCACCTACGTCGAGATCGACGCCGGTGAACAGAGGATGATGGCGCGACGCTCGGATGGTGCGGTCGTCGTCTGGGGCAGCAACCAGCACGGCCAGCGCGATGTGCCGGCGGCACCGGCCGGCCTGGGCTACGTCGCCATCGCCGCGGGTAGCGTCGACGTCGCCGCCTTGGCGGGATCGCCGAGCACCTATGTGACGTTCGCCGACGGTTGCGCCGGCTCGCGTCCAGCCAGCCGTCTGATTCCACTAGACACGCCGCACGTCGGCCGCGACCTGACGATCTACCTGTTCGATCTGCCCGCGGATCTCGCCGTGGTGATGACGGGCGTGTCGACGACGTCGGCGTCCTTCGGTCCGCTCCCCGCGGACCTGACTCCCATCGGCATGCCGACCTGTGTCTGGCGCGTCCGCGACGATCTGTTGACGCCCGTGGCCGGCAACGGGGGGACCGCCGAGTGGACCCTGACGATCCCGCGCGACCCGGTCTTACTGGCCCAGACACTGTTCCAGCAGGCACTCGTGGTCGACCCCGCCGCCAACGCGATCGGTCTCACCGTCTCCGATGCCACCCGCGCCGTCCTCGGCAACTGACGAACCAACAGAGAGGAGTCTGACACCGAAGTGTGGTTTCGCTACGGGTTGTCCTGGAGCGGCTCGATTCTCACGGGGCAGACCTTCAGCTCGCCGGTCTTGGTGATCGGGTCGAAGCCGCCGCCGGTGAGGAAGTTGACGGGGACGTTGTTGAAGGAGAACGAGCAGAACACCGTGCCGCGCGGACTCTTCGGCGTCGCTCTCACTTTGATTCGAACGCGTCCGCGCGGGCTCGACATCTCGGCCCAGCCGCCGTCGCGTAGGCCCCACGTGGCCACGTCGTCGGGGTGGACCTCGAGGGTCTCCTCGCTCAGGAGATAGTCGATGCCGGCGGTCCTGCCGGTTTGCGTGCGAGTGTGGTAGGCCTGCAGGCGTCGCCCGGTCGTCAGCCACACCGGGTAGGCGTCGCTCACCACCTCGGCCGGCGGGCGGTACTCGACCACCGAGAAGGCGCCCTTGCCGTTCTTGAACTCACCGACGTGGAGGATCGGCGTACCGGGGTGGTCCTTGCTCGGTACCGGCCAGTGCACCGAGTCGCCTTCGCTGACGCGCTGCCACGACAGGCCGGCGTACACCGGCGACAGGCCGCACAGTTCGTCGAACACGTCCTGCGCCGAGCGCCAGTCGAAGCCCGGGATGCCGCAGCGCTTGGCGATCTCGGCAACGATCCACCAGTCCGGGCGGGCCTCGCCCTGCGCCGGCACCGCCTGGCGTAGGCGCTGCACCCGGCGCTCGGTGTTGGTCTGCGTGCCGTCGGTCTCGCCCCACGCCGTCGCCGGCAGGACGACGTGCGCCAGCTCGGCGGTCTCGGTGCGGAACAGGTCGATCACCACCAGGTGGTCGAGCGCCTTCATCGCATGCTCGCTGTGCTTGCGATCGGGGTCGCTCACCAGCGAGTTCTCGCCGTCGATGAGCATGGCGAACACTTCCTTGCCGGCCTTGTCGAAGGCGTCGACCTTGGTCCAGCCGCGCTCGAGCTCGACCTTCTTGCCGTACAGCTTCTCGAACTTGGCCTGGTTGGCCGGGTCGACGACCGGCTGGTAGCCGGGGAAGTTGGCGGGGATGCCGCCGGCGTCGCCCGAGCCCTGGATGTTGTTCTGGCCGCGCATCGGGTTGATGCCGGCACCTTCGCGCCCGAGGTTGCCGGTCATCAGCGCCAGGTTGCACAGGCTCTGCACGTTGTCGACACCGCAGATGTGCTCGGTGATGCCCAGCGTGTAGTAGATGCCGGACGGATTGCCGGCGGCGTACCAGCGCGCCGCTGTCTCGATGTCGGCTGCCGGCACGCCGCAGATACCCTCCGACCACTGCGGTGTGAACTTGGTGACGTGCGCGAGGAAGGCGTCGACCTCGGTAGTGCGCGCCTGCACGAAAGCTCGATCGAGCAGGCCGTCGCGGGCGATGACGTGCGCCATCGCCAGCAGCAGCGCCACGTCGGTGCCCACCTTGAGCGGCAAATAGAGGTCCGCCATCTCCGCCAAGCCGATGCGACGCGGGTCGGCGACGATCATCTTGGCGCCGCGGGCGATCGCCTTCTTGAGGCGCGTCGCCGCCACCGGATGGCACTCGGTCATGTTGGTGCCGATACAGAAGATGACGTTCGGCTTCGCCATGTCGGCGAGCGGGTTCGACATCGCACCGCGTCCGATCTTGGCCGCCAGACCGGCGACCGTGGGCGAGTGTCAATGCCGTGAGCAGTTGTCGATCGAGTTGGTGCCGTAGCCGGCGCGGATGAACTTCTGCACGGCGTAGCTGGCCTCGTTGGGCGCGCGGCCCGAGGCGATCGCGTACACCGCCTTGGGGCCGTGCGCGCGCGCAGCACGTTGGAAGCCCTCGGCGGCGCGGTCGAGCGCCACCTCCCAGGTCGTCTCCTCGAGCATGCCCTGGGCATTGCGTACCAGCGGCTTCCTCAGACGATCGCGGTGCTGGATGAAGTCGTAGGCGAACTGGCCCTTGATGCACAGCGCGCCTTCGTTGGCCGGTCCGTCCATCGCCGGCTGGATGCCGACGATGGCGTCGCCCTTCGCCAGCATGTCGACGGCGCAGCCCACTCCGCAATAGGGGCACACGGTCCGCGTCTTCTTAAGCTCGGTCTTCTTGTCGGCGTGGCGCAGCGCCTTCTTGTCGGCGAGCGCGCCCGTGGGGCAGGTCTGCACGCACTGGCCGCAGAAGGTGCAGGCACTGTCCTTCAACAGCCCTTCGAACTCGGTGGTGATCTGCGTGTGGAAGCCGCGGTTCATCACGCTGATGGCGTGGTCGCCCTCCTGCTCGGCGCACACGCGCACGCAGCGGTAGCACGAGATGCAGTGGTCGTAGTCGCGCAGGATGAACGGGTTGGGGTCGTTCGTCTTGCTGTGCCCCGACTGCCGGCCGGCGAAGCGCTCGCCCTTCACCTGGTAGCGTGCCAACAGGTTCGGTAGCTCCTGGCTGGCGTAGCCACGCAGCGGATCGATAGCCACGCCCGCGGGGTTCTCCGACGCCACCATCTCGAGCAAGGTCTTGCGGTGACCCTCGATCTGGTCGCTGCGGGTGCGCACGACCATGCCGGGAGTGGCCTTCGTGGTGCACGACGCCACCGGGTTGCGGATGCCCTCGACCTCCACCACGCACAGCCGGCAGGCGCCGAAGGGGGCGAGCCGGTCGTCGAAGCACAGCGTCGGCACCTGCGCCGCGTGCCGACGGCTGATCTGGTAGATCGTCTCGCCGTCGGTGAACTCGACGTCGCGTCCGTCCAGGTTGAGAGTGGGACGCGTGCGCTGGCTCGCTTCGGGCGGGGTCTGGAGCTGGGTCATGGTGACGCTCCGATTCTAGCCCATCGGTCGGCCGCGACCATGGTGAGGCGGGCCGCGCGCGGGCGGGGACCTGGACGGTCAGTGCGGCGGCTCGTAGCGTCCCGCTGCACCCCGCGACCCACCATGCAAGTCCACACCTTCGTTCCGACCATTCTCTCGCTGCTCGTGTCGGCCTCCGTCTCGGCTCAGGCCCTGCAAGGCGGCGACCTCGTCGTCAGCGACTACCAGACTCGCGGCGTGTACCGCATCGACGGCGCAGGCTCGGTGTCGCCGCTGCAGGTGGGTGCGCCGCTCACCTCGCCATCGGGCCTCGCCGTCGGCTTCGACCTCAGCGTGTACGTCGCCGACTACAACACGGGCACCATCTACCGCATCCCTCCCGGCGGCACGATCGCGACTTTCGCGACCGGGGTCAGTGGCGCGATCCGCCTCGGAATCGATCTCGACGGCAGTCTGCTCGCGACGTCGCTCACGCAGCAGGCATTGCTGCACATCGACGGCGGTGGCAACGTGACGACGATCGCCAGCGGGGCGCCGTTCATCCGGCCGTTCGACGTGATCGCCGACGTCGACGGGAGCTACTTGGTGGCCGACGACGGCTTCACGACGACCGGTCCACGCGTGCCGGCGCTCTACCGGGTGACGCGCACCGGAGTGGTGACGCCGATCTGGCAAGGGGCGCCACTGCAGCTCGCGCAGGGCGTGGCGCTGTTCGCCGACGGCGACTACGCGATCATGGACGGGCTCGTCGACGCCGTGTTCCGGCTGCCGCGTAGCGGCGGCACGCCGACACCGATCGTAACCACGCCGGCGATCGACAACCCCGACGGCATCGCCGCCGATTTCGAGGGCGGCTTCGTGCTGTCGGAGTCGAGCTCGGCAGGCAGCCGCATCGATCGCGTGGACCGGCACGGGAACGTGACCAACGTGGTCTCGGGAGCGCCGTTCAGCAACCTCGAGGACATCGCGCGCGCGCCTCGGCTGAGTGGACCGGATCGTCTGCAGATGGGGCAGACGGGTTCGTTCCGTTTGAACTTCGGCGGCGAAGGCGGCCGCCCTTATCTGATGTGGGCGTCGCTGTCGGTCTATCCGGGGTTGGCGTTCCCTGGCATCGACGTGCGTGCCATCCCCGGCAATCCGGACGCCCTGTTCTTGACGTCGATCGCCGCCAACGACCCGGTGTTCGTCGCCTGGAGTGGCACTCTGTCGGCGAGCGGCACCGCGGCGCCGCAGCTCGCGCTACCCAATCTCGCGCTCGGCCCACTCACCTTCCACCTCCAAGCTCTGACAGTGCAGGCCTCCTACCGGAACTCGATCCGCTCCATCTCCAACCTCCATCTCCTGCAGCTCTGACCGTTACGCCCCCGTAGCAACCCCCACCAGTTGGTGTCAGACTCCACTCTGTTACTTCAGCGGAGGGCGAGGGTGACGGGGTTGGTGAGGCGGGTGCTGCTGCCAAGGGCGGCGGCCTGCGCGTGGACAGCGGCGCCGCGCAGCGCCGAATCGTCCGGAACGGGCAGGGCGAGATAGGTGCGGGCGTCGGCCGTCACCGTGACCGGCGGCAAGGGAGCGTCGAACGGCACGAAGAAGGTGCCGATCGGGGAGGGAATGCCGTTGGTCAGGCGGGTGGCGCCGAGCCAGGTGATCACGATGTCACCGTTCGACGCGGTGGCACCGAGCGTCAAGCTGCCACCGACCGCGATCGTGCTCACTGCGCTCATCGCCAGCGAGGGGCGCGGGGCCTGCACGTAGACGACGCGGGATACGCTGTCGGCTCCGTACCCGGGACTCGTCGCGTGGAGCACCCACAGGTTGCCGTCGGGGCCGTCAGCGACCGCGTAGATGGCGCCGGGGAAGTGCAGCAGCAGCGACGTTCCGCGGACGCCGCCGTTCTGATCGAGGTCGACGAAGGTGAGGTCGCCGTGCACCCAGTCGCCGACGAACCAGCCGTCCTGGAAGCGCGGCGGATACAGCACCCCGCTGGCGAACGCGCAGCCGGTCGGCGCGGTCTGGGGCGTGAAGAAGTGGATGGGATCCTCTGTGTTGGGATCGGGCGTCAACTCGCGCCCGTCGTGCATCGGCCAACCGTAGTTGCGGCCGGGCAGCAGGCGGTTGTACTCGTCGTCGAGCAGCACGCCGTTCTCGGTCTGGTAGAGGTCCGGGCGCGTGGGGTGCACCGCGATGCCGAACGCATTGCGATGCCCGTACGAGAACACGTAGCTGCCGGGGAACGGGTTGTCGCTCGGGACCGTCCCTGCCGGGGTCTCGACCCGCCACACCTTGCCGCTCAGACTCTGCAGGTCCTGAGGCGTGTTGAGATCGGCGGCGTCGCCGTTGAGGACGTACAGCTTGCCGTCGGCCCCGAACACCATCGGGCCGATGTTGTGGGCGAACGACACCGGCGCCCGCGGCGGCAGCAGGAACGGCTGCGTGCCCTGGCCTCCGACGTCGGCGAGGCGGACGATCGCATTCTCGGCGGCGAGTGTCGTGTGCGAGACGTATACGAAGCCGTTGTGCAGGAAGCCCGGATCGACGGCGATGCCGATCGCACCGCGCGCGCCGACGTCCTCCCACACCGGGATGGTTGCCCACGGGCCGCGCGCCGCGCCGTCGGCGACGACGACGACGTTGCCGGTGCGCCGCTCGACCACGAACAAGCGGCCGTCCGGAGCGAAGGCCATGCCGCAGGCTTCTTGCAGACCCGTGACCACCGGCTCGAGCGCGAAGCCCGGTTCCTGCGCGGTCAGGGCGGAGACGAGAGAGAGAAGGACGAGCGGGCGCACCCCGTCAGGATAGCGACTGTTACGCCCACGTAGCGACGTGCACCGATTGGTGTCAGACTCCACTGTGTTACTTCGCTGTTTCCAGCTGGCGCAGCAAGGGCCGATCGCGTGGGGTCACCAGGTTGACCACCAGCCCCTTGCGTCCGGCGCGCGCCGTGCGTCCGGCGCGGTGCAGGTAGTTTTCCAGCGTCTGCGGGAGGTGGTAGTTGACGACCCGCCCCACGTGCTCGACGTCGAGGCCGCGCGCGCCGAGGTCGGTTGCGATCAGAACGCGCACGTCGCCCTTGCGGAACGCCAGCAGATTCTGGCGTCGCTCGGCCTTGTCCATCTCGCCGCGGTAGACCGCGCACGGCAGGCCGGCCTTCGCCATCTCTTGCGCCAGCCTGTCCACCTGCTGCCGCGTGTTGGCGAAGATCAAGGTGCCGCCGCTCACGCGCTTGCGCAGCAGTCGCTCGAGCACGGGGAAGCGCACGCCGTCCTCGACGTCGAGGTTCTGCGTTTGCAGCGTCGGCACCAGACGGTGGCTGCCGCGGGTGCGCACGATGTCGACGCCAGCGAAGAGGCGAGCGCACAGCCGCTGCACGCCGGTCGACACCGTCGCCGAGAACATCGCCATCTGCCGCTCCGCCGGACACGACTCGACGATCGTGGTCGCGTCCGGCAGGAAGCCCTTGTCCAGCATCTGGTCGGTCTCGTCGAACACCAGCATGCGCACGTCGCCGAGGTCGACGCGCCGGCGCTGCAGGAACTGCACCAGGCGGCCGGGCGTCGCCACCAAGACGTCGCAGGGCCCGGCCACGTTGCGCTTCGCCACTTCCAACGTCGTGCCCCCGAGCACGCTGCGCACGCGCAGGCGCGTGTGGTGGGTGAAGGTCTTGAACACTCGCGTCACCTGCTCGCCGAGTTCACGCGTCGGCACCAGCACCACGCCGCGCGGTCGACCGGCCGCCTTGACCGCCCCGGCGTCGTCCTCCACGCGCTTCAAGCGGTCGAGCATCGGCAGCACGTATGCCAGCGTCTTGCCGCTGCCGGTCTCGGCCACACCAACCACGTCCTTGCCAGCGCGCAGGCGCGGGATCACCGCCGCCTGGATCTCGGTGGGGGTGGTGAGTCGTTGCTCGGTGAGCGACGTCTGGATCGAGGGCAGGAAGTCGAAGTCGCTCAGGGACTCCATCGCGCCCTTGTAGCGCCGGCGGCATGTGGCCGAGCGCGCGAAGTCGCGTTTGCGCGAGGCGGCTGCCACCCTCCGTCTGCGCCGCTACGCCTGCCGGGCCTGCCGAAGACCTGCGCCTGCCGGCCTTCGCCCTGTGCGGCCGCGTCGCCGACGTCGACGGTGCCTGGAAGTTCGCCGAGGCCCTCGGCACGCGCTTCCTCGAGTCGGTTCTGGGCACCCGGTTTCGGCGACGCTGGCACCGATCGACCTCCAACTCGGCATGTCGACGCGGGCCTGGCCAGTCACGCTGTCCCCGCCCGGGGGGCCGGATCCGGTCACCTCGGTGGCCGTGCCGGCGGGCGGCGGCAAGTGATTCGACCCGATCGAGGAACGCGCGGGGAAGCCCGAGCGACCGCCTCCGGGCACGCCGGTGGACGCTGCCCGCGCGTGCCGTTGACGCCGCCCACCAGCCTGGCGACAACCCACGCATGCCCGGTCCGCCTGGCCCGTCTCCGCCTGCGTCCACGTCGCCGCTCTGTCCGACCTGCGGTGCGACGCGCGTGGGGGAGTACTGTCAGGCCTGCGGCGAGCGCCGGCTCGATCCGGAGCGCGACCACTCGCTGCGCTGGTTGCTCGGTCAGCTCGTCGACGGCTTGCTGCAGCTCGACGCCAAGGTCCTGCGCACGTACCGGGCACTGCTGGTGCGACCGGGCTCGCTGACGCGCGACCACCTCGAGGGCCGGCGCGTGCGCACGGTGATGCCCTTCCAGCTCTTCCTGCTGACCGGTCTGGTCTTCTACCTGTGCTTCTCGCACGCCTACGCTGCGCCGGTCGCTGCGCTGGCAGACGCCCGCGCGCGGGGAGTCTGGTTCGGCAACATCCTGCAGTACGACATCCGTGGAGCCATCGCGGCGAAGGCAGCGGCAACCGGTCAGACCGCCGATGTGTTGGCGATGCGCGTGTTCGACCGAGCTGGTCAGGAGTCGAAGATCTTCCTGGGGGCGTTGGTGCCGGTGCAAGCCCTGGCCCTGTGGCTGCTGCACCGGCGCCACGAACCGCGCTTCGTGCCGCACCTGATCGCGGCGTTGCACTTGTTCACCGTGTTCCTCGTCTTCGACCTGGTGTTCCTGTGGGTCTGGCGTCTGCTCGGCCACCGCACGATCACCGACACGATGTTCCTGCCGCTGGTGGTCACGTACGCGGTCCACGTGTTCGTCGGGCTGCGACGCATCCACGGTGGTGGGCTGCTGGCGACCGGCGTTCGCACCCTGGCCTTCCTCGCGGTCTTCCTGGCCGCGATCCTCGCCTATCGGCAGGTGATCACCATCGTGGCGGTGCGACTCGTGTGATGCGTGCTGGTCGCGGCTCCCAAGGAAGCCGCCGACCCCGCCAGTCTGCTGCCCGCGCTGCGCACGGTTCACGACCACGCCACGGAGGTCGTGCGCGGTGGCAACGCCGACGCCGGTCGTGTGCGGCAACTGCGTGGGCAGTTGGGCGTTGAAGCGTTCGCCGAACTCGCGGTCAACGTGCTCGGGTGCCGGATCTACCCAGGACTTCGGCGGGCGATGGGCGCGGAAGTGTCCTGTCCACCGCCCACGCTCGACTTCTGAAGGCGCGCCAGCGCCGCTCGATCGCACGCAGAACTCGTCGCTCTTCGGGCGCTGCCGAAGTAACAGGGTGGAGCCTGACTCCACTCTGTTACTTCAGCGGAACTGGGCGCGCAGGCCCTGGGTGCTGAGCAGGCCGCGCGGGTTGGCGCCCGGCGCGAAGTGCGCATACATGAAGTAGAGGTCGCCGAAGGTCGCCGGGTCGTCCGGGACCGGCAGGGTCACGCGCATGTGGCCGGCGCCGTCGGTGTTGCCGCCGAACACCACCAGAAGGGTTGCCGGGTCGACGTTCTGGAAGCAGTTGGGCATGCCGAAGAACGCCAAGGGAATGGCCGCCGGCGTCAGCGCGATCTCCAGTACGGCCGGCGTGCCCGGCAGTGCGCGGTTCAGGTCGAGCGCGTAGAACTCGTGTCCGGCGTACGGCGGCTCGGGCGCCGCGATGCTGCCACCGCAGCTCGTGCCGTAGAGCACGTTCTGTGCGGTGCTCGGGTAGGTGAGGTGCTGCGCGTAGATCGAGGCCGCGGTGTTGCCCGACGGCAGGAACAGCTCTTGGTAGGTGTGCACGAACGGGAAGCGCCGGTTGGTCGGGTCGAAGCAGATACCCGGATCGGCGAACGACGCCGCGAAGCCGCCCGTGGTGGGCAGTGCCGTGTAGGTCTGCGACTCGACGGTGGCGGCCGTGTAGCCGACGCGACGGATCATCGCGTCGCTGCTGCCGCGCAGGTAGACCACCGCCCAGTGCGAGGTGGTGCGCGTGTCGACGGCGACGTCGCCCAGGGTGAGGAGGCCGGTGAGGAAGGCGTCGAGCGTCCGGGTCTGCTTCAACACCGGCGCGGCGGCGTTCTCCGCCCAGTCGAAGCGTTGGGCTGCGATCAGCAGGCCGTTGCCGGTCGACAGCGTCGTCTCCTGTTGTTGCCACGCCACCAGGTAGCGGCCCGCGGCGCCGTCGAGCTTCGGCCGCACCTTGTGCACCGGCGTGCTCACGTCGGGGCCGACGGTGGCGACGCCCGCAACCACGCCTGCCTGCGTCACCCGGGCAGCGCGTAGGTCGTAGTCGTCGTTGGTCACGGTACGGTCCTGCTCTTGCCACGCGGTCACCCACGAGCCGTTGCCGTTGGCCTGCGCCGACACCGTCGGGCGCTCGCGCCGCCAGGTCGTGCCGGCGGCGGATCCCGCCAAGAAGATCGGGCTGCCCAGGGTCGCGGCGGCGGCGTCGACGACGCGTCCCAGCACGTCTTGCGTCGCGTTGCCGCTGCGCTGTTCGTACACCATCAACGCCAGGTTGCCGGCCGAGCCGCCGATGTCGGCGAAGCCGTAGTCGTCGCTCGCCGGCGGCGTCACGTCGAGCACCGTGCCGCTGTTGAGCGTCGAGTTGCCGCTGGCGTGCAGGTACACCCGCACCGAGGAGACCACGGTCGGGATGTGGGTGCGGACCGTGGCCAGCGCGTACTTGCCGGCGCCGGCGACGAAGGTGACGTTCCCCGACTCGGAGCTGATGCCGCCGAGCACGTCGCTGTACACCAGGGTCGGGCTGCCGAAGTTCGCGTCGGCGACGTAGGCCAGCACGTCGAGGTCGCTGGTGCCGAACGACTCGGCGAACACGTACAGGAGCTGACCGGTGGTCGGGTTGTGGGTGACGCGTGCCTCGTAGTAGCGGTCGAAGAAGGTCATCGAGCGGTGCAGCACCACCCGCGTGGTCAGTGGATCGACGACCACCGGGTAGGCGGCGTCCCGAAGCCATGCGCCGTCGACCGTGAGCGTCACGCGGCTGCCGTCGAAGCCGGTCGTCACGGGCACCCGTCGGCCGTGCGCGTCGATGGCGGTGGCCTCGCCGTAGCGGACCAGAGCCTGGCCCCGTGCGGTCCGGAACACCAGCGCGGTGTGCGCGGCGGCGCACGGCTCGGCACGCAGGTCGGTGTCGAAGGAGCCGACGATCTGCAGGTCTCCCGGTGAGCGCGGCGGCGCGTCCAGCACGAAGCTCTGCTCCACGCCCTGCGGCGACACATCGTAGGTCTCGGTGACGCCCGGCCAGCACCGCGCGAAACGTCGCGGCGTCCAGGTGGGGGTCGGCGCCGCGGCGGCCGCCGCGGCGCTCGTGTCGAGCAGAGTGACGCCGCCGGCCGTCACCGCCCGCAGCCGGTAGCGCAGAGGGTGCACCTGGGGGTCGTCGGCGGTCGGCCGTGGATAGAAGGCGAAGCCGTCGTGGAACGAGGCCTTGTAGCTGCGCCCCATCGCCCACACGCCGTAGGCGCCGGCATCGTCGCCGCGCGGCGCCGTGTGCAGCGGCACCAGGAAGTCGTCCGCTTCGAGGACCGCGCGCGGGTCTCGGGGTGCGATGGGGCCCTGCGCCACGGCGCACAGCGGGAAGAGGACCAGAGGGAGAATGCGAATCATGGCGAGTTCCGAAGGAGGCGATAGTCCGATGACATCGAAGGGCGGGCGCGGCGCGCCACACCCCTGAGCGACCAAGCCGGAGACCGGCGCCGGTGTGACAGCGCCTCGCGAAGTCCCTGATGGGGCGGACGACCGAGTTCGTTGCCCATGGTCCGAGCCTTGCCGCGGATGGAGCCAGGCTGCGCCGCTGGACGCTGGGTCCGGGCCCGCGTCACGCGGTCCATGCCGTCGGGCCTCGGTGTCGCCGGACTCGGGTGGGCCTGGCCCCCCGACCGACACCAGCCGGGCGGGCACGGAGGCCGATAGCAAGCGAGCGCGTCCCGTCCCGTCCGCTGCCATGCCCGTCCTCTCCGTCGACGAACTCGTCACCCGCCTCGAGCAGCTCAACGACATCGGTGTCGCCCTGTCCAAGGAGAAGGACCTGGCGCGCCTGCTCGAACAGATCGTGCAGGCGGCCAAGGCGCTCACTCACGCCGACGCCGGCACCCTCTACCGGGTGACCGACGACGGGCTGTGCCGCTTCGAGATCGTGCGCACCGACTCGCTGGGGCTGGCCTACGGCGGCACTTCGGGGCAGGCGATTCCGTTCGCGCCGATCCCGCTCCGTCACCGCGACGGAGCGCCGAACGACACCATGGTGGTGGTGCACGCCGCGCTCAGCGGCCGCACTGTCAACATCGAAGACGCCTACGTCGACGAGCGCTTCGACTTCTCCGGCACCCGAGCCTTCGACGCGCGCACCGGCTACCGGTCGAAGTCGTTCATGACCGTGCCGATGAAGAACCACGAGGGGCAGATCATCGGTGTCCTGCAGCTCATCAACGCCGAGGACCCGGACACGGGCGAGGTGGTGCGGTTCGCCGACGCCGACCAGCGTCTGGCGGAGTCGCTGGCGTCGCAGGCGGCCATCGCGCTGACCAACCGCATCCTCATCGAGCAGCTCGAGGACCTGTTCGAGTCGTTCATCGAGCTGATCAACGTCGCCATCGACGAGAAGTCGCCCTACACCGGCGGCCACTGCCAGCGGGTGCCGGTACTCACCATGATGCTGGCCGATGCGGCGACGCACGCCGCCCAGGGGCCGCTCGCCGGCGTGCGCCTCAGCGACAAGCAGCTGCAGGAGCTGAAGCTCGCCAGCCTGATGCACGACTGCGGCAAGCTGACGACGCCGGTGAACATCGTCGACAAGGCGACCAAGCTGCAGAAGATCTGCGATCGCATCGAGCTGGTGGCGACTCGGTTCGCGGTGCTGAAACGCGACGCCGAGATCGCGGCGCTGCAGGCGAAGTCCGAGCTGGCGCACAGCGCCCCGGGCGACGTGGCCGGGCTTGCCGCCATCGACGCCGAGCTGCGCTCCCGGCACGCCGAACTCGACAGCGACCTGGCCTTCCTGCGCCAGTGCAACCTCGGCGGCGAAACGATGGCCGAGGCGCAGATCGAGCGTGTCGAGCGCATCGCGGCACAGGTGTTCGTCGACGCGGCCGGCAGTGCGGTGCCGGTGCTCGATGCCGACGAAGTTCAGAACCTGTCGGTGCAACGCGGCACGCTCACCCAGGCCGACCGCCAGTGCATCAACAACCACGCGGCGATGACCCACAAGATGCTGGCGGCGCTGCCGTGGCCGCGGCACCTGCGCAACGTGCCGGCGATCGCCGGCAGCCATCACGAGCGCCTCGACGGCAAGGGCTATCCGCGCGGTCTGCGCGGCAGCGCGCTGTCGACGCAGGCGCGCATCCTGGCCATCGCCGACGTGTTCGAGGCGCTGACCGCCAAGGATCGCCCCTACAAGCCGGGCAAGCCGCTGTCCGAGTCGCTACGCATCCTCGGCAGCATGGTGGTGGAGGGGGCCATCGACCCGCAGCTGTTCGACGTGTTCGTGCGCGCCAAGGTCTACCTCGACTACGCGCAGCGCTTCCTCGATCCGGCGCAGGTCGACACGGTCGACGAGAACGCTCTGCCCGGGTACCAGCCGTGACCGGGTGACACGGCCGGTGCACGTCACATCATGACGCGCACCGCGATCGCTTGGCTGAGGGTCACGCACAGGCGCGGCAACTGGCCGACGCACAGACCCTGCACGCCGATCACCGCGCCGACCAGGAGCACGTCGTCGGGGATCGGCACCGGCACGCTGTGGAGCATGCCGACCGGCCCCTGGATCGCGACTGCCGGCTGCACGCCGAGCATGCAGAAAGACGCGCCGCCGCACACCACGACCGGCGGCAAGGGCAACGGCGGCCGTTGCACGTCGCCGAAGATCAGCATCGGAATGTCGGTGCCCGTGCAACTCCACTCGAAGTTGACGGTGGTGTTGATCCGCGGCGGGCCGGACACGGTGACGGCGGCCGCGCCCGGGCAGCCGGTACCCGGGAGTACGGAGACCTGTGCCGCGAGCGGCGCGGCCGCGAGCGTGAGCGCAGCCAGGAGACGAACGAAAGAGTGCTCGTACATGTGAACCCCAAATCCCGCTCGGCGATGGACCCCATTGCCCGCGACGAGCGATGGAGGGACTCTATGGATGCCCGCTGCCGGTTTCCAGTGCTCGATGTCGGCACGCTGAGTCCCGCATGGGCAACGACCGCAAGTCTCGGACGACCGATGACTGCATCACGAGCCAGCCGCCTCTCCCGTTCGTCACGCCTCGGACTACGCGAGTGGTCCGCCTCGGCTGGCCGCACCGCGCGCGGGCCGTCGCGTCTGCGCGTCCGACCTCGAATCACCACCGTGAAGCACATTCTCTCGCCGGCCGCGATGGCGATCGCTCTCGTCGTCGCTCTCTCCGACTGCTTCGCTCAAACACCGACAACCGGGACCGAGCAAGCGGCTGGTGCGGTCGAGCGCGCCGACTACCTGGTTCTGGTCGCGGTGCCGCCCGCCGACCCCTTCCACGCAGTGGCCCGGCACTTGGCCGATGGACGCCGCGGTCGCTGTCTCGAGTTCCGACCGGACGATCTCGAAGCGGTGCGTGGCATCCTGGCGGAGACCGCGCCTCGGTACGTCGCGCTCGTGATGCGTCCCGACCAGCTCGACTTCGCCTTCGCTCGGCGCTTCCTGCAGCTCGCCACCGAGATCGACGACGATCCGTTCGTGGACTTCGCCTATGGCTACATCACCGGTCGCGACGTCGCCGACGCACGCTCGTTGGTCGACCGTGGCCTCGCGCGGCGTCCGAAGTCCGGTGAGTCCCGGCTCGCCGAAGTGGTCGGCGGCGTCGACCGCTCGGGCGTCAGCCGGCGGCATGAAGACCTGGGTGGCCGGGCGGTGCCGCTCGTGCGCATCGCCAGCGCCGGCGCGCGGGCCTTCCCCGAGACCGGTCGCGACCGCGACTTCCTGCTGGCCAACCTGCCGGACCTGACCGGGGCCGACGTGGTGACCTTCATCGGTCACGGCTACCCGCGCGAGGTCGTGGGCGGGCCGACCGCCGCCGAGCTCGCCGAGCTCCGCCTCGACGATGCGGTGGTCCTCAACGTCGCCTGCTACACCGGGGTGACGGGGCGGTTCTTCGAGGACGACTACCGGGAACGCCGGCGCGCCGCCAAGGAGGTCGCCGCCGACGAGAGCTTCGGCCTGGCGCTGCTGCACACCGGGGTGGTGGGCTACACCGCCTACCTGTGCCCGCGCCCGGCCGGGCCCGAACTCGCTACCGATCTGGCAGCGCTGGTCGTCGATGGCATCTCGCTCGGTGAGGCGCGCCGGCGCGACTACGACAAGACGGTGCTCGGCTACCTGGGCTTCGGCGAGGAGCGCTTGTCCTTGCGGCCGGTACGGGCCGAAGACGATCTGCCCACGCCCAAGGATCCGGTGCGCGACTTGATGCTCGAGGGTGCCACCGGGGGCGTGCTGTTCGGCGATCCGGCGGCGGTTCCCTTCGCCGGGACGCCCGACCGTCCGGTGGTCGAGGTGCGGACCGAGTCGATCGACGGCGGCTTCGAGGTGCATGCCGAGGCCGACTTCCACGGCGTCGCGCTGCACTGCTCCGATCCGACCGCACGCATGGGGCAGACGATGGCGCTCAAGGTCTACGCCCGCTTGCCGCTCGGCGACCAGCACGTGCGGGAGGTCGACGCTGGCGAGATGACTCTGGCTGGCCGTCCGGTCCGCACGCGCGTGGTCTGGGCGGTCGAGCACGACCATGGTGCCCGCTTCCTGCAGGTCAAGATCAACGGTCAGCGACCGCAGGCCGGGCTGGGAACGCTGGCGGCGAGCGTGCGGGTGCACACGACGAGCGACCCGTCGCAGGCGAGCGCGCGCGGGATCGTCGAGGGGCCGGATGTGGCAAGCTCGCAGCAGCGCGAGGCTGACCCGCCGCCAGGTGCGGCACCTGGCACCCGCGTGGGCGTCACGGCGGGCATGCTGGTGCGCGCCCGGTTGCGCAAGGTCTCGCGCCCGGCGCTCGACGCTGCCCTCACGGCAAGTGACGAGGCCCTGCGGCATGCCGGTGCGACCGCGGCGCGCGATGGACTCCGGCGCTTCGGCAGCGAGGGGTTCCGCGCCGTGTGCGTGCTGCTCGACGTCGGCGTCACCCACTACCGCACCTGGACGCTGCTCGGCGCCACATGGCAGCCGGGCGACGAGGACCTGCTGGTCGACCTGGCCGAGGCGGACCCACTGCCCAACTTCGGTACTTGGCAGGTTCTCGAGGGTCTCGGTGTCGCCGACACCCCGCGCGTGCGCACCTATCTGCTGGAGCGACTCGACCGCGAGACCGACGCCGGCTTCTTCATGGCCGCGTCCATGGGGCTGGCGCACCTGCGCGAGACGGAGGCGGCCGCCAGGATCGGGGCTCGCGTGCGTGAGTTCCGCCCCGGCTGGAGCGGGGTCGAACCCCATCTGTTGGTCGCGCTGGAGATGATCGGGGGCGCGCAAGCCGTCGCCGAGTTGGAGCAGATCGCGGCGCACGAAGAGGCCAAGGCGTCGGTGTTGGACGCGCTCGAGCGTCTCGATCCGGAAGCGGCCCGCCGGGTGCGCGCGCGGCGCAAGAAGTAGCTGTCGTCGGGTGCGACGAGGTTGCCGCGTCGATCGCGCGCCAAGCTGGCGGGTTCACCGCCGCCGAGGGACCGGCTCGGCGGGCGGTCCCTCACCAACCGAACGTCAGGTCCAGCCCGGCGCTCACCGCGAACCCCGCCGCGTTGACGCCGGGGTCTGGGGTGAGGACCTGGGTGTAGAGGTGGCCGCCGAGGAGCGACGGGTTGTTGGGCAGGGGGATGTTCCAGCGCGCCGTGGTGCCGGCGATCGGCGCGTCGAGGAACAGGTCCGCGCTCACCTGCAGCGGACAGCCGCTCATGCCGATCAGGGTCAGGTCGAACGGCAGCGGAACGCCGTTCCACATGCTGTTCGACAGGCCCACGAGCAGGAACGCGGCGGGCTGGCCGACCCGCAGGTTGCTGCCGACGATGCCGAGCACGTGACCGATGCGCGCCGGCGCCAGCGGGTCGACGCCGACCAACGGCGGGCTCGTGTGGCCGGCGCACGCCGTGCCGAACGTCGTCGCCGCGGGGCGGCGCACGTCGGCGGTCCACAGCCCGCGGCCCAGGGTCGCCAACAGCAGACGGCGCGAGGCGTGCATGAACGTGACTTCCTCGCACACCACGTTGGCCGGACCCTCGTTGCTCGCTTGCCAGTGCGCGCCGCCGTCGTCGCTGGTGAACAGGCCGACCTCGGTGGCCGCGTACAGCACGTCGCCGTCGTCGGGGTGGACGGCCAGGCCGTACACCGGCGCAGGCGGCAGCGCCAACGGCGCCGTGCCGACTCGCACCTGCCAGGTCTGGCCGCCGTCGGTCGAACGCCACAGGTTGTCGGCGGCAAAGCCACCGAAGGCCACGTACACGCGGGTGGCGTCGGTCGGGTCGACGGTCACGCGGGTGACCACGCGGTCGGGAAGCGGATCGCTGGCGCCGTTGTCGTCGACCACCAGCCACGTCGGCGACGCCTGCGTGCCGTTCGTCGTGCGGTACACGCGACCGTCGTTGTGGCCGACGTAGATCTGATCGGCGGCACCCGGCGCCACGGCCATGGCACTGATGAGGCTGCCGACGCTGGCCTTGACGCTGGTCCACGCCACCGAGCCGGCGCGGGCGTTGGCGGTGCGCCAGAGGCGGGCGGCGCCGACGTAGAAGCGCTGCGGATCGTTCGGGTCGAGCAGCATCGGCGAGATGAAGTTGGCGGTGCTGGCCGAGCCGGCGTCGCCGATGCCGCTGTAGATGTTGGCCGCCGAGTTGCCGCCGTTGGTGGAGCGATGCACCTGGGCGTAGACGTACTCACCGTAGGTGTAGTTCGGGTTGGCCGGGTCGACCTGCACCATGCCGCCGTCGCCGCCGTAGGTCAGGTTCGCGTTGCGGTTGGTACCGAGCAGGCGCAGGGTGCCGTTGTCCTGCGTGCCGCCGATCACCATGTCGCCGGTGGCGTGGCCCGCCGCGCCGTAGAACTGCGTCGACCGCATGGTCGCGTCGAGGTCGCGCCAACCGCCGCCCTGGCGTGCAGCGAGGATGTCGTCGGCCACGTGCAGACCGCCGTCGGTGGCCAGGTAGACGCGCCGGTTGCTGCTGCCGTCGTAGCCCGGGTCGTTCACGATCGCGTGCAGGTCCGGGTGCGGATCGACGGTCATGATGTAGCCGTTGCTGATGCGCGTGAACGTCTGTCCGCCGTTGGTGCTGCGGTAGGCGTGCAGGGAGCCGACGACCACGACGTTCTCGTTGGTCGGGTCGACCCAGATGGTGTTGTAGTAGTAGCTGGTGCCGGTGCCCGAGCCCCGTTGCGTCCAGGTGCGGCCGCCGTCGGCCGAACGCCACACCGTGCCGCCGCCGCCGACCGAGGCGTACACGACCCCCGCTGTCGAACGCGCGTAGCACAGCTCGATGCGGCTGTTCTCGCCGGCGACCGTCGCGAGCCCACTGGCCGCCGGTTGCCAGGTCAGGCCACCGTCGGTCGACGTGACCACCTGATGCGCCTGCACCGATGCCGGCGCCAGGTGCGCGACCGCCTTGCTGCCGTCGTTCGGATCGAACGCCACCTGGAACGAGGTGTCGGCCGTTACCACGTCGGTCCAAGTCTGGCCGCCGTCGGTCGAGCGCGCGATGCCGCCCGGCCGCCGCGACACCAGGAGAAGGTTGCTGTCCGTCGGTGACACGGCGATGCGCGTCACCGCCTGCCAGGCGTCCGTGCCGGGCAGCTGCGTCCAGGTCTGGCCGCCGTCGGTGCTCTTGAGCACGCCGGCACCGCGCACGAAGTGACTCAGGTTGCGCTGCAGGTGAGCCAGCGAGTAGAAGCCTTCGCCGGTGCCCACGTACAGCGTGTCCGGAGTGCTCGGATCCATGGTCAGCGCGCCCACCGAGAGGTTGCGCCACCAGTCGTCGACCTGAGTCCAGGTCTGACCGCCGTCGGTCGTACGCCACAGGCCGCCGCTCACCGCGCCGGCGAACATGCGCTGCGCGTTGCGCGGGTCGATCACCAGCGACACGCTGCGCCCGGCGACGTTGTCGGGCCCGCGCGCCACCCAGGCGTTCGGCGCGATGCCGCCGGCAGCCGGCATCAACGCGCTCGCGGCGACGGTGCGCGCGCGCGCTTCGAGCGCGGTCTGCCACGCGCGGGAAGGGATCGCGCCGCGCTCGTCGCGGTAGCGCATGAGGCGCCACTGCGCCGCGGCGTCGGGGAAGTCGGTCGCCTCTTCGTCGCGGTCGACGCGGGGAGCCGGGTTCACACAGGAGGCGGACAGGAGAAGAAGGAGAGACGTGGCGAGCGCGCGGCTCATGGGTGCAGATCGGGAGGGGAGGGGGCGGGCGGCAGGCGAGCCGAGAATGGTAGCGCGGCGGCGCCGGTGAGGAGCTTCGCGACGCAGTGAACGCATCGTCGTCGCCGGCAGCTCGCCAGCACCCGCGTTCTCCCGGTGACGCCGATCCGTCGCCGCGGCGGACCCGGCGTTCGTGGAGCCCAGCTCCATCCGTCGCAAGCTCGGTTTGGTGGCCAGCGACCGCCGCCGTGCCTCTACCCAGCATTCAGCGGTGGAGCCTCGCTCCATCCGCTGCAAGGCTGGGGCGATGGGCGGCGACCTCGGTCGCCCGCCCATCGCTCACTTGTGCCGCAGGTCGACCTCGAGCTCCAGCGGTGGCGCACCCGGCTTCGTATCGGGCAAAACGAGCCGGGCCGGCAGGTGGTTGGACGCGGCGACCTCGAGTTCGTAGGCGCCGTCGTCGCGCGCCCACAGCGTCCAGGTGCCATCGTCGTCGACGCGCGCGAACTCGATGGGCTCGAACGCGCCCCGCGCGCCTTGCCAGGTCGGCCGTACGCTGATCCGGCGCACACGGCTGCCGCTGCTCGAGCGCAGGCGCAGGGTGGCACGCAAGCGCAGCGGTCGGTCGAGGGCAACGAGATCGAGAAGCGGGTCGTCGGGTGAGGGTGGCAGCTCTGCGTGACGCACGCGCAGCGGGACAGCGCCGGTGGCCGCGAACCAGGTCTGGTCGGCGTCGCGCACCACGGCACGTGTGACGACGCACTCGGCGGCTGCGGCCATCGCGTAGCCGCGGCCCGACAAGTCGAATCCGCCCTTCCCCAGCCACACCACGTCGCCGCGCTCGGGCAGGTCGGCGACTCTCCGCAGCAGCACCGTCACCGCGCGCTCCTTGCGCACCTGCACGACGTTGCCCGGCGGTCCGAGCCCGACGCGGTGGTCCATCTCGCCGGTGTCTTGGTAGACGAAGTAGAGTTCTCGTCCTGGCACCATGGTACGCACCCGGCCGCACGAGTCGGTCAGCTTCCTGTCTGCGGGGAGGTCGGCCTGGGTTTCGTAGGGGACGAAGCCGAGGGTCGTGAACGGCACTGGCCGGCCGTTCGTGTCGATCGCCTGGACGTCGACGACCTCTCCGCGCGCGAGCACGAAGGTGCTGGTCGACTCGTCGTCGTCGTCGGTGGTGAAGGTGCAGACCCGGGCGAGGAAGTCCGCGGCACGAACGCGAACGCGGTGCTCGCCGGCGGGCAGGCGTAGCCGTGCGCTGCCGGTGGCATCGGTCGCCGCGGGCAGCGAAGCGTCGGCCGCGAAGCACGAGTTGTCGAACAGGAGGTCGGCGTCGGCGATCGGCCGCCCGGTCTCGTCGGTGCAGCGCAGCCGGTGCTCGCGGCACGGCGCGTCGGTAGACGACGGTGCCGCGGGCGACGCGTCGGCCGGCCCCCGTCGATCGATCGCCGGCGCCGTCGCGGGGAGCGGGCACCACATCGCCATCGCCTTGAAGGTGCCGAGCGCGATCGGACTCGGTGGCCAAGGCACGGCCGCGAACGGATCGTCGGCCGCGGCGGGGCGCAGGATCACCCGCGAGCCGAGGTAGCCGGCCAGTCCTTCGGGCAGCGGCTCGAGCCACGCGAGGTAGCCTTCGGCCTGCACGCGCAGCCAGAAGCGACCCTCGCCGGCTGCACCGAGCTGGCGCTGCTCGCCGGTCAGGGGCAGGACGAAGGTGCCGTCGCGCTGTGCAGGCAGCCGCGGTAGCGGCGTGCGCCGCAGCACCGCACCGATCGCGCACGCGAAGGGCTCGTTCGGATCCGCACTCGCCAGCAACTCGACCACGGCGCCGGCGATCGGCTGCCCGGCCTCGTCCAGCACCATGCCAGTGGGGTCGGAGCCCGCCGGCGGGAACGGCGTGGTCTGGGCGCCGGCGGCCGCGGCCAGCAGGGCGAGGACAGCGGCGTGGCAGGGGTTCATGGGCATCGGCTGCAGATCCTCGTGTCACGGACGGATGCCGTGGCGCCCGTATTCCTCGACCCCGCCCGATTCGCCATCGCTGCTGCCGCACGCTACGCTTGCCGGCCCCGGCTGCGAAGGAGGCACCGCTTGTTCTTCCCCCCTGAGCTGTTCCGCATCGGTCGCGAACTCCCCGCCGACTTCGAGGCGATCGCCGCGGAGACGGCGATGCTCGGCGACGGCCGGTTCGCGGCGTGGCCCGACCGCGACGCCTACTCGGACGGTTGGTTGGTCATGCCGCTCGTGCTCGACGAGAGCCCCGAAGGCTTCGAGCCCGACATCGCCGGCAACCGGGACCTGTGTCCGCGGACCGTGGCCATCCTCGCGCGCTACCCCGAGATCATCACGGCCGGCGTCTCGCGGTTGCTGCCGGGGGCGCACATCTACCCGCACGTCGACGTCGTCAAGCCGTCCGTCTATCGCTACCACCTGACCTTGCGTGCCAGCGGCACTGCCGGCCTGCGTGACGACGTCGAAACGCTGACGTGCTCGCCCGGCACGGGCATGGTGCTCGATCATCGCCAGCTGCACGAGTCGGCCAATCTCGGCGACAGGCCACGCGACGTGTTCCTCGTGGACTTCGTGGCATCGCCGGCCGAGTTGGCGGCGGTGGAGGCTTGGCGCGGTGGGCGGATCGATGCGAGGCCGACGCGTGCTCGGTGATGCGGTGGTGTGGCCCTGCCGCGCCGATCGAATTGCCGCCCACGTTGCTCGGTCGGGACGACCCGGCGGCCGGGGGCCCGTGGTCCTTGCCCGCGCCCGACGCGGTCAAGCTCGCCTGTGATACCTTTCGCGCCTATGTCACGAACCTGGAACGACCGCTACGCCGAAGGCTTCACGCCGTCGGATACGGGCGTGACGGAGCCGATGCTGATCGAGTTCGTCGAGTCGTTGCCGCGCCGTGGCGGGCGAGCCCTCGACGTCGGCTGCGGCACCGGCGGCAACGCGATCTGACCGGGATGGCGCCGGCCACGCTGTCTCCGGCCGGACAGTGCTCGGCAGGCGCCCGGCAGGCGCGAGGCCACCGGGATCGAGGCCGGTCCGACCAACTGGCTACTCGAGACACCTTCGTTGGGCTACCGAACGTAGAGCGTGTCGCCCAGTGAGCCGTGGGGCCGCACCTCGACCGAGGTCGCTACGCAGGTGGTATCGCTTGGAAAGGCCGCTCGCCGCCCGCTCGTTGCCTCGCCGGAATCGCACCCGCGGAACGCGCGCTCGACGTCGATGCGCGCGCGGCTGCGCCTTGCGTGGTCGCCGAGGGGTGCAGGTTACGGCAGAGGATTGGCAATGCAGACCTCTCACTTCACGCTCGCGGCCGCGCTGACGCTTGCCGCAGCGACATCCGCTCAAGACGTGCTGCGCATTTGGCGCGGCGAGGCCGGCGACGGCTTCGGCGTGGCGATGGCGGCACTCGAGGACGTCGACCTCGACGGTCGCGTCGAAATCGCCGTAGGCGCCCCCGACCGCTTCGGTGGACTCGGCGCCGTCGACATCCTCTCCACGCACGGCGGTCTCGTGCGCACGCTGCGCGGCGAGACGTCGGGCGAGCACTTCGGCCAGGTGATGGTCCCGGCCGGCGACCTCGACCGCGACGGCAACGTCGACCTCTGGGTGCTGTCCGACACGGCTCTGCGCGCGTTCAACTGCGCCACCGGCACCAAGCTCTGGCAGTACCCACGCACGACCATGTTCGCCGCGCTCGGCGACTACGACGGCGACGGTCACGACGACGTCGCGTTCGCCACGGCCGCGAGCGATCTGGTGGTGCGGTCCGGGCGCGACGGCGGTCTGCTGCTGCGCATGCCGGTCCCCGGCACGATCGTCGTGCTGGCGGGGTGTGGCGACGTCGACGGCGACGGCCACCCCGAGCTGATGACGACGAGCGTCGAAGGCGGCTCGCAGCGCAACGTGGACGTGTGGAACCTGACAGCGCAGGCTTCGGTGTTCCACCTGGCCGACAACGACCCTGGCTTCGGCGAACAGATCGGCCGGGCCGGCGACGTCGATGGCGACGGCCACGTCGACTTCTTCGTGTACGAGGCGCAATACGTCGACCCGCCCATCTTCAGCGACAACGGCATCACCCGCATCTACTCGGGGATCACGTTCGCACCGCTTCAGTACGATTCGGGGTCCATCTACTGCTACCACATGACGTGCTGGCGCATCCTGCGGCAACAGGGTTACGTGGCCCCGCCCAGCGACGTCAATGGCGACGGCCGTCTCGAACGCATCGGCCGCTACGAGCTGTGGGACACCGAACAGACCCGCGTGCGCCTCGGCGGTGAGGACCTCCTGCGCCTGCCGAGCCACGCGTTGCTGCCGGTCGGCGACGTCGACACTGACGGCTTCGGTGAGTACGCGATGGCGCGGCCTGGTGAGGTGTGGTTGGTGTCGGCCGGTCGGATGACCCGGCAGCGCTACGAGGCACCCTACTACCCCGACACGTTTTGGGGCTGCTATCCGCTGGGCGATGTCGACGGCGACGGCCACGCGGACTTCTACTACGCCGCCGCCTATCCGAACGCGCCGAATTCGCCCTACGCGACCGTGTCGATCTGCTCGGGCAGCGACTGCACGCAACTGTGGTCGTTCCGCCGGCAACCATTGGTCGCGCCGCTGCAGATGAATCTCGCCGCCGGCGGTGACATCGACCACGACGGACACGCCGACATCGCCGTCACCGGCTACGGGGTGCCCGAGATCGCCCTGTTCGGCAGCATGCACAGCAACACGCCGATGTTCGTCTTCGGCACCAGCGCCACGCGGGCCGTGGCACTCGGGGCCGACTGGAACGCCGACGGCGTCGACGACGTGTTCTGCGCCGACACGGCGGTCATCGAGGTCCGTTCCGGCAACGGCGGCGGCCTGCTCGATACGCTGCCGTTCCCGGCACAGGTGTTGACCATCGTCGGCGACGTCGACGGCGATGGCGTCGCCGACCTCCTGGCCGACAACCGCCTGTTCGGCAGCCGCAAGGGGCTGCTGCACGAGTTCCCGCGCTTGCCGGTGGCGTTCGTCGCCGACAGCAACGGCGACGGCCTCGCCGATGTCTGGACGGTCGACGGCGACCGGCTGAAGCTGCTGTCCGGCTTCGACTTCACCGTCATGCGCGACCTGCCGGCTCCGGACGGTGGCGACATCGTCGCCCTCGCCGGCGATCTCGATTGGAACGGCGACGGCTGGCTCGACCTCGCGGTCGGCCAACCGGCGTGGCAGGGATTCGGCCGCGTTGCCGTGGTGTCTGGCCTCGAGGGTTGCCTGCTGCACACCGAGTGGGGCGAAGGCGCCGGTGATGAGTTCGGCGTCACGGTCGGCATGCTCGGCCAGAGCGCCGACACCTGGGCCGGCCCGGTGCTGGTGGCAAGGTCCCTGTCCGGCGGTGTGGTCGGCGGCTACGGCCGTTGGGTACGCGCCACGACGACACCGGCTGCGGTGCACGTGCACGGCATCGCCTGTGGCATCGGCGAAGTGCGGCCGCACCTGCTGTGGCAAGGCGGCGCGCCGCGTCTGGGCGGGACGTTCGCTTTGGAGGCCGTCGGGATGAATCCGGGCAGCCTGGCGATCGCGATGCTGGCGATGCGCGACGACAGCTTCGGCAACATCATGCTGCCGGTGAATCTCCGGCCGGTCGGCATGCCGGGCTGCGTGCTGCGCGTCGGCCCCGAGCTGCAGGTTCCCGCCGTGGCCGATTCCACCGGCCGCATCACCCTGCCGCTGCAGGTGCCCGACGTGGCGGCCTTGCTGGGCCTGCGTGTGTTCGCGCAGACGCTCGCCCTCGAGCCGCGCGCCAACCAACTCGGCCTGCTCGCCAGCGACGCCGCACGTATCATCCTCGGACGCTGACCCGAACTCGGCGGAGCCTGACACCCACCAGTTGGTGTCAGGCTCCACCTTGTTGGTTCGTGTCCCTCCGACGATGGATGTCGCACAGCTCGAGGAGCTCGAGCGCGTCAGCGTGGCCCGAGGTAGAGGGCCACGCCGTTGCTGAGTTCGTAGCCGAGCGGTGTGCCGCCGGGGAGGGCGATCGCCTGTGCCATCAGTGCGACGCCGTCGAGCGAGCGCATGCTCGGCAGCAGCAGCGACGTCGTGAAGCTCGAGCCGAAGGAGGCTGTCGGGAGCACCATGTAGGGAGCCACGGCGTCGAAGTACAGGGTACAGGCACTCGGCGACAGCGCGAGCGGTCGGAGCAGCGGTGCACCGATCGCCACGGCGGCCGAACTCCCGGCCACGAGACGCCTGCCCGCGAACGTGAGCACGTCACCCAGAACGGGGTCGTTGGCGGCGAGCTTCAGCTCGCGCCAACCGGTGCCGCAGCCGGCGCCAACGGGCACTGCCCGCGCTGCGCGCTCGACCAACCAGGGCTCGCCGCCGTGCACGCCGTCCGAGATGGTCCCCACCAGCATTGGACCAGCGAGACCGAAGCGCGGCGGCCAGCTGATCAATCCGGGCAGGACTCGCGTACCGGCGATGGTGCCGTCGCTGGCCCACACGCCGGCCAGCGTCGACGACCACAACCGCCGGCTCCCAGCGACGAAACCCGGATCTTGCATGGGCCCCGGCGCGAAGGTCTGGCGTGTGCTCGCAGGCGTGCCGTCGGTCCGCCACAGGCCGTGCTCCGTGGTCTCGAACAGAACGCCGGCGTCAACTTCGGCGAAGGCGTTGATCCTGCATCCCTCGCTGCCCGGTTCCACGTCGGCGAGCATGAAGGTCCCACCCACGCTCCCGTCGCTCACCCATGGCTCGTAGCCGGTCCGTGGATCGAAGCCGACGAAGTAGAGCCGCTCGTGGGCCACCCACAGCCGAAGCTGGGTCTGTGGCGCGAGCGGCACCGCGAGGACGGTTCCCGCCGCCGTGCCGTCGGTTCGCCACAGACCGACCTGGGTGCCCGACGTCGCGATGAAGTAGACCGCACCCGCGTACACGACCGGCTGGAAGGCGGTCCCATCGGGGCCCGGAGTCAGGTCCGTCACCATCCTCGTACCGGCGAGGGTGCCGTCGGTCACCCAGGGCTCCGACCCGTGCTGCGAGTCGAAGCCGGCGAACAACGCTCGGCCGTTCGCCGCCACCAACCCGGCAACGCGGACCGCGGCCAGGCGCTGCGGGTTCGCCGCGATGACATCCGTGACGAAGAGGCCCACATCCGAGCCATCGGAGCCGGCGAACAAGATGCGGTCCTCGGTGAGGCGGCGGAAGCCGCCGCTCTCCGACCCCGCCGGGCCGGGCAGGAGATCGACGAAGACATGCGTGCCGGTCGGGGTGCCGTCGCTGACCCAGGGCTCGGCGCCGAGCGCGTTCGTGGTCGCAGTGAAGAACACGCGGTCACCCATCGACAGCGTTGACGTCCATGGAAAGACGGAAGGCCACCATCCTGGCTCGAGGTCGCCCAGCGGCCGAGTCCCGACGGCGGTCCCATCGGTGACCCAGGGCTCGTGCCCGGTCGCCGGATCGGTGGCAAAGAACAGCAGACGGTCGCCGACCGGCGTGAAGGCCCAGGGGTCCGATCCAAAGGTCGAGCCGTTGTTCGTGGCCAGGTCGGCCAGTAGGTAGGTGCCGGCAACCGTACCGTCCGTGACCCACGGCTCGCGCCCGGTCGCCGGTCGGGACGCCGAGAACAGCACGCGTGATCCGGCCGGATCGGCCACCAGGTTCATCGGACCGGAGCCGCTGGCACCCGGTTCGAGGTCGAGGACCCGGGTGCCGGCGGCGGAGCCGTCGCTGAAACCCAGCTCGCTCCCGGTTGCGGCCGTGACGACCCGGAACAGGACACGCGAACCCGACGCCACCATCTCGTCAATGGACGATCCCGCTGGACCCGGAGTCAGGTCAGCCACCAGACTCGTGGCGGCGGCCGTTCCATCGGTCCGCCACAGTTCGGTACCGCTCGTGCCGTCGTCGGCGGCGAAGTAGGCGTGGCTGCCGGCGGCGACCAGGTTCGAGCCGATCGCGCGGAACGGGCGCACGACGGCGGTGCCGACGGACGTCCCGTCACTGGCCCAGAGTTCGTTGTTCGCCACGAACAAGACTCGCCCGCCGACGGCGACCACACCGGAGCGGATCGACTGGTGCGCGTGCACGAGGAAGCTGCCCCAGTGCTGGGCGCGCCACAGGCCGCTGGCGGACACGAAGTACGCGGATCCGCCGAGCTCGGCCATGGCGTACGGTACGACGTTCAGCGCTACCACCGAGGTTCCCAGAGCCGACCCGTCGGTGCACACGAGGTCGATTCCGCTGAAGAACAAGTAGTTCCCCTGATTGTTCCGCACCGTCGTGGTGGCAAGGCCCCCGTAGTACTGGCTGCGGAACGAGCCGAGGACCGTGGTACCGGCGCTCGTGCCGTCACTGCGCAGGAGCGTCTGCCGGAAACCGTCATCGACGACGAACAGCGCAACACCGGACAAGTTGGTACCCGCCGCCCGGATCGCGTACTTGGGTCCCAGGTCGGCCACCAACGTCGTGCCTACCGTGCTGCCGTCGGTGCGCCACACCTGCAGTCGACCAGTCGAGCCGATGAACAGGGCGCTTCCACCCATGTCGACGTAGGCGCTGGGTTCCACCGATTCGGGGCCCGGGACCAGATCGCGCAGCAGGGTGGCTCCGACCGCCGAGAAGTCGGTGCGGTAGGGCTCGGCTCCCAGGGCATGTGTCCAAGCCGTGAAGTAGCCACGTCCTCCCACGAAGGATAAGGCGAACGGATCGGACGACGCCGGCGGTGTCGGCGTGCGGTTGATGTCGAGCAGCAAACGGGGCGTTTGCGCCATGACCCACGTGGCGAGCAGGAAGACAGACAGTTGACGTATTGCACTGTGCACGAGCGGGAACCTCCGAAACCCTCGAAAGCGATTGCGCAAAGGAGCAGGCTACGCCGTTCGCGCCGATGCGAGCAAGATCTTGGCGATACGCCCTTCGAGTGTGCGAATCAGCAGAGTGGAGTCCGGCCACAATGAGGATGCTCGCTGTGCGCGCCTCAGGCAAATCGGGCTGGAGCTACACCGACGCGCCGACCGCCCTCGAGACGGTTGCGACCCGGCGTTCAGCGGTGGAGTCGCCCACCTTCCGGGCAAGGCGGCGCGCCGGCCGGGGACCTGTGACGTCCGCGCCACATCCTGCTAGAAGAGCTCGCACGATGGTGATGACGTTCGAAGTCCTACGCCGAGCGACGCTCTTGCCGGCGGTCGTGTGTTCGGCATTCCTCTCGGTGTCGCTCTCGATGTCGCTCTCGATATCGCTGCCAGCGCAGGCGCGCGTGCAGGTCACGCGCCCGCCGTCTGCAGCCCGAGTCCCCGCCTTCTACGCCAAGTTCGTCAGTGCCGAGGGCTACCCGATCGTCGCCAGCGCCGGTGTGAGCGACTACGCACTGCTGGAGGCTGCGTACCTCGTGAACGCGATGCTGGCCCAGCGGCCGGACGTGCGCGCGGCGATGATCGCCAGCGGCTCGCGGCTCTGCATCCTCGGTCACGACCAGTTCACCACCGACCTGCCGGAGTTCGCGTGGCTGGCGCAGAAGGCGTCGCCCGACCTGCCCGGCTTCTCCGGCAAGGACTACTGGGACGCGCGGGCGCGTGGCACCGGCGGCAGCGAGACCGATCCCTACTGCAGCTGCGGCGAAGAGAATCTGCTGGGGTATCGGGGCGACCCGTATGCCACCGAGTGCATCCTCATCCACGAGTTCGCGCACAACATCCACCTACGCGGGCTCGTGCGCATCGACGAGACCTTCGACCCGCGCGTGCGCGCCGCGTTCCAGGCGGCGGTTGGCAAGGGCCTGTGGAAGGGGACCTATGCCGCCACCAACCATCACGAGTACTTCGCGGAGGGCGTGCAGTCGTGGTTCGACAACAACCGGCACGACGACCACGACCACAACCACGTTGACACGCGCGTCGAACTGATCGAGTACGACTCCGGTCTGGCCGACCTCTGTCGGGAGGTGTTCGGTGACACGGAGCTGCGCTACACCAAGCCCGCGACCCGCCTGCGGGATCACCTCGACGGTTACGACCCGAGCGCGGCACCGGCGTTCGTGTGGCCGGAACGCCTCGCCGAGGTCAAGGCGGCGATCGTGGCGCGGGCACAGGCGCGTGCGCGCGCAGCCAAGGGAGAGCCCGCTGCGCCGGCGGCGAGCAAGGCCTTGCCGGCAAACGAACGTCGGTAGGATCGGCCGCGGCCGGCGGCGGCACCGCCGCATGTTCGACTCCTGGTCACGAGACGCCGCGGCGGGTTTGCGCACGCCCCGGCGCTTCGTCTTCGGAGGAACCGGATCGGCCGGCTCGCACGGCCTTTGTCGCTGCGCTGGCGCCGGCCCGCGAGCGCTTGCTACAACGAGGCTCCCATGCCGCTGCTGCTCCTCGGGTTCCTGGTCTTGCTGGTCCTCCTGGTGCTCGATCGGATCATCGACCGCGTTCTCGGTGGGGGGCGGCGGCCCGCCGCAGCGGCGCACGAACTGGTCGCCGCCGCCGAGTTGGCCACGGTGTTCCTGTTCGCCGGCCACGCGACTGCCGCCGCGTCCGGCAGCGGCAGCTCCGATTGGCTGTGGGCTCTGGCCTTCGGTGGGCTCGGGCTGCTGACCTGCCGGGTGGTCACCGCGTTCGGGCTGCACGCCCTGTTCGGCAGGGGGCTGTTCGGCGGCGGGCTCGCGGCGGCCAGCACGGCCGCCGGCACCGTCGCCTGCGGCTACGTGCTGGCCACCGGCATCGTCGGCGCCCGCGTGTTCGCCGGCGGCGACGCGGGCGGGTTGGTGGTGGCGCTGGTGTTCTTCGCCGTCAGTCAAGTGAGTCTGCACCTGCTGGTTTGGTTGTTCCGCCGGCTCACGCGCTACGACGATGCCGCCGAGGTGGCGCGTGGCAACGCGGCGGCCGGGCTGGCACACGCCGGACTCGGACTGGCGGTGGCGCTCCTGGTCGCGCACGCCGCCGACGGCGAGTTCCTCGGCTACGCCGACTCCCTGCGTGAATACGGCTTCGCGCTGTTGGCAGGCGTGGCCCTCTATCCCGTGCGGCAACTCCTCGTGCAGACTCTGGTGCTCGGCCATGCCCCGGCTCTGCTCGGCGGCGCGCTCGACGACCGCGTCGCCGCCGGAGACCTCGGCGCCGGTGCCTGCGAGGCGGCCACCTACGTCGGCACCGCCCTGTTCGTGGTGGCATTGACATGATGGCCGACTACGACACCCTGGCGACGGACATGCGCGCCGAGGGGCGCCTCGGTGATCCGTGGTGCGAGGGCGCGCCGCGCTTCGCCGCGGCGCCGTTGCGTGTGACGCCGGCGCGCTTGCAGGCGCTGCAAGCCGCCGCGGCGGCGGTGGCCGCCGTGCACGACGAGCTGTGTGGGCTGGTGGCCGCCGCACCGCACTTGCTCGACGACTTCTTCCAGTTGACGCCGTTCCAGAAGCTGCTGTGGCAGGCGTCGGCGCCGCACTGGCACGGCATCGCCCGCGCCGACGTGTTCTGCACGGCGAGCGGGCCCAAGGTGTGCGAACTGAACAGCGACACGCCGAGCGGACAGGCGGAGGCCGACTGGGCCGGGCGGCAGGCAGCGCGCTGGGGGCGCGATGCCAACCGCGAGCTGCGCGCGCACTTCTTGCGGCTGATCGCGCGTGTGGCGGCGAGCGTCGGTTGTGGCACGGCGGCGACGGTCGGCATCGTCTACCCCACGGATCTGCCGGAGGACCTGGCGATGATCGCCCTCTACCGCGAGTGGTTGGAAGCGGCCGGGCATCGCGTCGTGCTCGGGGCCCCGTTCAACCTGACGACGGCGCGCGACGGGCGCGCAGCGCTCTTCGACGTGCCCTGCGACGTCGTGCTGCGCCACTACAAGACGGACTGGTGGACGGAACGCTTGCCGGTGCGCGACGACGAGCCGTGGCCCGAGGATCGCGAGCCGTTGCGCCGGCCGCTGGGCGTCCTGCTGCCGGCGATGCTCGCTCGGCGCACGGCGGTGGTGAATCCGTTCGGTGCCGTCCTCACCCAGAACAAGCGCGCTCTGGCGTTCCTGCACGAGGAGCGTGCCCGCTTCTCGCCGGCGGCGCAGGCGGCCATCGCGCGCTACGTGCCGCCGACGTTCCGCCTCGAGCACTGCCGCGACCGGCTCTGGACGCAGCGCGAGCGCTTCGT
The DNA here is from genome assembly GCA_041398565.1 of Planctomycetota bacterium. Classification (GTDB taxonomy): domain Bacteria; phylum Planctomycetota; class UBA1135; order UBA1135; family UBA2386; genus DATGPD01. The sequence goes on from JAWKUN010000003.1 coordinate 1,388,490, forward strand.
CTTGAAGTCCGACTACGGCTGCGAGGGGCAAGAGGTCGTCCTCGGGCCGGCGGTGTCGCAGGACGAGTGGGAAGACGCGTTGCAGCATGCCATCGTGTCGCGCTGGGTGGCGCAGGCCTTCTTCGACGCCGAGCGCGAAGCGGACGGGAACGTGGTGAACTACGGCGTCTTCCTGTGCGGTGGGGTGCCGGCCGGCATGCTGGCGCGCGTGCACGCAGCGCCCACGGTCGGTGTCGGCGGTACCGACGCCGCGGCCCGTGTCGTCGGCGTCGCGGAGGTGGCCCCATGAGCGACTTCGACACGAGCCCTTTCCACTGCGAGCGCTTCTACGACCAGGTCGAGCTGCTCGGCGGCCACTGGTGGCAGGTGCGCCTGCAGGAACAGCTCGAGCAGGCGGCGACGCCGGCGAGTCTGCAGAGCCGGCGCACCCTGCTGGCGGTGGTGGCGGGCCTCACCGGTGTCGCCGTGATCGGCGGCACGGCGCTGGTGTTCGCGAGGCGTGGCCGCGACGACGTGGCGTCGGTCGACCTGCAGCGCGAGCAAGGATTCGACGTCGGCGTGCGTGGCCAGACCGTGCCGTTGCCCGACCTCGCCAGGGTCGACGCCAGCGGTGCGCCGATCCGCCTCGAGGCCATGCCGGCCCTGGCCGTCGACTTGCAGCCGGCGCAAGCGGAGTGGCGCCCGTTCTACGTGCCGACCCTGTTCCAGGCGTTGGCCACCGACGCACGCCTGCGTTCGGTGATGACCGGCATGGACTCGCCCGACATGCGCTCCGCGCACGCCTGCGCCGCGGTGCTGCGCGCCATCCTCGGGGCCGGCGACGCGGCGGGGGTCGCCCTGGTGCTGGACTTGCCCGGACCGCAGGCGGTGGCCTTCGCCGCTGGCCTGCAGCCCGACTTCGACCCGGTGTTCGTGTTCGACAACTGGCCGCACCCGCGCGGAGTCGTGCCGGCGCACCAGACATTGGCGGCGGCGCTGTTCCACCGGCCGGCGTTCGTCGCCGCGGCGCGTGGCACCGGGTCCCGCCCGCCGGTGTTCGTGCTCGATCGGGCGCGCCTGTCCGACTACGCCAACGAGCCCGACCGGTTCGACAACCGCTACGTCGCGCACCTGCCGGCCGCCGCCGACCTGCGCGGCCGCGGCGTCGGCCGCGTGCTGTACGTCGTCGGTGCCGACGCGCCGCGGCTGGAGGCCGACGACTTGAACGAACAGTTCGTGGCGCTTCGCGAGGGCGGACTCGACGTGAAGCTGCTGTCGCTGGCCGACATCGACGTCGGGTCGGCGCCCGACCGAGGGCCGGCGCCGAGCACGGCGCCGGCGGCTGCGCGCGGCTACGGGCCGTGGAACCACGCGTGGTTCTTCCATCACTACGGGTGGGGCCGGCTGCCGGCGACGCGCATGGATGAGCCGCGCCGGGCGGCGGGTGCGGCCTACCGGGCGGCGGCGCGCACGACGCGCTTCGGTGCGCCGGGCCTCACCGCCGCCAGGTTCGCCGGGATCGGGCGCTCGGCGCCACCGGCCAAGGGAAGCGGCGGCTCGCGCAGTCGCTCGACTTCGAGGTACTTCGGATCGTGACCGACGTCTTCTTCGGCCTGCAGCTGGCCATCGTCTCGCCGCCCGGGGACCCGTGGCGCGCCCGGCTCGCCGACCTGCTGCGCACCTTCCAGCGCGATCTCGAGATCGCCGACCAACGCGGGCTGTACGGCGCTTTGGCCAACGCGCTGATGGACGCGCTGCCGCGCGCCACGCTCGGCTACTGGGACTTCCAGGCCGACGGAGCCAAGGAATACGCCGACTGGCTCGAAGGCCTGCGCGCCGAAGCGGAGACGCCTTGGCAGCCGGACCCGACCGGCGCGACGATGGACCATGCCCTGGTCAGCATGCTGCTGCTGGCGCCCGGGTCCAGCGGGGCGGCGATGCAGCTCGGCGAGGCGTGCGACCTGCCCGAGCCCCGATGGCAGGACCGTGACACGTTCGCCGGCCTGGTGCAGGCGTTGCCGCGAGTGAGCTTCGCCAGCGTGCGTGGCGACGCGGTCTTCGTCACGCCAGGCAGCGTCGATGCTGCCTTCTCGCGCGCCGAACTCGCCGGTGAGGACTACGCGCATCTGCAGCCGATGCGGTGACCCGGCGCTGACAGCGACAGTTGGCCGCTCGGCGACCGTGTCGCTGGGGCCCGCGTGGCCGAGTGTCGAGGAAGCGCCGGCCTCGGCTGCCAGGCCGGCGGCGATGCTGGCTCGGCGACCAACCGCGATGGGGGACCTCGCCGTCGCCACCGCCGCCGCCTACGCTTGCGAGCCTCTGCCCGCCCCTTCCCCGTCTCCTCACAAGGGTCTTCCATGCCCACCAGACTCGCCCTCACGGGCCTCACTCTGAGCGCCGCGCTCGCCGGCCAGGCCGTCATCGTTCCGTCGGCGGTCGCAACGACGCAGCCGACGTCGACGACCTTCTACACCAGCAACGTCTTCTACTCGACCAGTTCGACGACGACTGCGCACGACTCGCATGCGCAGATGATCTACGACGTCGCCGACGTCCAGACGCCGAGCGCGACATGGACCGGGCTCGCGGTGCGCCGGCCCGTCGGCCTCGGCAACTCGAACCCGGCGATGACCACGACCGCCACGATCGTGATGTCGGTGTCGCCGCTCGCCTACGCTGCCACGACGACCAACTTCGCCGGCAACCACGGTGTGACCACGACGGTGCTGAGCGGGTCGATCAACCTGCCGGCGAACGGCAACCTGCCGACTTGGCCGGCGCCGTGGGAGACGCCGTTCCCGTTCTCGGCGTCGTTCAGCTACAGCAACACCGCCGGCCAGTCGCTGGTCGTCGACATCATGCAGACCGGCAACTCCGCGACGACGCCCTGGTACGTCGAGGCCTGGTATCCCGACACCGGGCGTCGCGCCAGCAACCCGAGCGCGCAGTCGAGCTGCCGCTTCAGCAACGGCAACTACAACAGCGGCTTGTCCTACCGCCTGCCGGTGGTCGGCGGTGGGTGGTACGTGAACTACTCCAGCGTCCTGCCCAACGCACCGGGCTTCGCCGCCATCGGCGTGCAGGGTGTGGGCGGCAACTGGTTGGGCCTGCCGCTGCCGTTCGACCTCGGCGTGTTCGGCGCCACGGGTTGCTCGTGGAACGTGTCGATGGACGTCACCGTTCCCATCACCGCCAACGCCAGCGGGACGGCCGGCTGGCCGACCAACCTGGTGACCATCCCCAACCAGCGCTGGTTCATCGGCCGCGACTTCTACGACCACGCGGCGCTGGTGGATCCGGCGGCCAACGCGTTCGGCATCGTCACCACCTGGAGCAGCAAGTGGACGATCGGCTCCAACCGCGGCCAGCCAGGCGCGTTCGTGTCCGCGGTCGGCAACTCGGCGGGCAACGCCACCGGGTCGCGCGTCAACGAAGCCACCGTGTCGCTCCTGCTGCAGTGATCCGGTCGCGGTGACTCGGCGCGTTCGCGATGCCGGCGCGCCGGGCCAGCGCTTGCCCAGGGGCCACGGCACGAACGACGACGACCGGCGCGATGGAGCCGCCGGCCTCGACTGCGAGGCGACACGAAGGGACGAAGCCATGAGTGGGACTCGACGCGGTCAGACCACGGCCGAGGGAGTGCGGGAAGCGCGTGCACGGCACGCCACGGCGCAACCTCGTGCAAAGCCACCCGCACGCTTGCTGCTCGCCACCTTGTTGCTCACCACGTTGTTGCTCACCGGTGCCCGCACCCAGCTCCGCCTGGTGGCATGCGGGTCGTTCGACGGCGTCGGCGGCGGCGCGCAGGCGGTCGACATGGACGCCACGGGCGATCGCGCGCTGAGCTGCGGCTCGTACGGCGACGTCGTGCTGTGGGACACGGGCAGTGGCGCGGTGCTCGGCCGCATGGACTTGTCGCCGCGCGAGGTCGGCCCCATCGCCTTGCACCCGAACGGGCGGCTGGCGGCCGTGATCGACGGCGTGCCGCCCGGCGAGACGGCCAACACGGTCGTGCGCCTGGTGGACATGCAGGCGCAACGGGTGGTCGCCTCGGTGCCGCGCGGCCGGCTGCTGGCTTGGAACGAGCGCGGCGACGTGCTGGCGGTGCGTGACGACCGGGGCACGCGCGTGTTCGCGCTCGGGGCGGGCGGTGCGCTGGGCGAGGGTGAGGACGCCGGCAACGACGCGTTGCAGGCGTTCTCAGGCCGCTGGCGCGGCTTGTTCGGGGCGGTGCGCGACGACGGAACCTCGCGTGATCCGTACGAGGGGCCCAGCGTCACACGGGGCGACCGTGGGATCCTGGCGAGCCGCGACGGGGACATCCACGCGTGGCGACGCACTCAAACCATCCTGCTCGCGGGTCACCGCAGCCCGGTGCTCAACGTGTGCTGGTCGCCGGATGCAACGCACGTCGCCGCCCGCGGTCTGGGTGGCGTCGTGTTCGCCACGGCGGACGGCAAGGTCGTGCGCAGCATTGCCGGTTGCGCGGAGGTGGCGGCCGGGCGGGTGCGCGACCAGGTGTGGATCCTCGGCACCGATCGGGCCTGCCTCTGGGAAGTGGCGGCAGGGAAGGTCGCGCGCCAGGTCGACGCCGCCCCCGGCGCGCGCGCCGACGTCACCTGGACCGACGGCTCGTTCCTGGCGCTCGCCATCCCCGAGTGCCGCACGATCCCCTTCACCCGCTTGGGCGTCGGTCTGAACGGCAACGTCGCAGTGCGGGTTCGTGGTCGCGAGGTTCCCGGTCGCGAGGTTCCCCGTCGCGACCCGTTGCTCTGGCGAGGCGGAGCTGCAACCGTGCTCCGTTGCGAGCGACTCCGGCACCCGTCGCAGTTCATTTGGCTGGCCCGCGACCGCGACGCCACCCGCATCGTGGTTCTGGCCGAGGAACTCGAACCGAACGGGTGCCTCACCGGCTACACCCCACCGCGGGCGCCGGGCTCCGTCTCGGTCTTCGACGCAGACGGCGGCACCCTGTTCTCCAAGGCGACCGACAGCAACCCGAGCGTCGCCGCGTTCGCGCCCGACGGCCGTACCCTCGCCGTCGCGCTGCGGCAGCAATGGCTCCCGGCGCGGACTCTCGAGGATGGGCCCATGCGCGCCGGCCACCCGCCGCGGCTCGAGATCTGGGACGCCGCCACCGGTACGCCGCAGCTCACCATCGACGCCGACGTCGACTGGCTCGCCTACCTCAACGACGGCCGCATCCTCACCATGCACGACGACCGGCTGGTCGTGCGCGACGCCGGCACACTCCGCGTGCGCCAGACTCTCGTCCTCCCCGCCGGCCCACCGGTGCAGGCCGCCGACCTCAGCGCCGACGGCAAGCACCTGGCGCTCGGCCGCCGCACACGCGTCGACCTCTTCCACCTGACCAAGTGAACCCACACTTTGGTGTCAGACTCCACCCTGTTACTTCGGCCGGTCAGCGCACGCGGAGGTTGATGCCGCGCGTGAACGAGAACGACTGCGGCGCGCCGGTGTCGAAGTAGGCCGACTGGAAGTAGAAGTCGGTGTTCAGCAGGTGCGTGTTGTCCGGAATGGGCAGCGGCAGCCCGAAGGTGCCGTTGCCGGCGCCGGAGCCCTGCAGCACGTGGGCGATGACGGTGAACGGCTGCACGAGCAAGGTGCCGCCGTAGATCGGTACCGAGATCGACTGCAGGCCGGCGAGGAAGACGCCGGGCGCACCACCGAAGCCGTTGCTGGTCGTGAACTGCACGGTCTGGTGGCGCGCGAAGCAGCCGACCGTGTCGAGCAGCGGCACCTGGCCACCGGATCCTGCCAGACCCTGGCCGTAGGGGTTCACCGCGCCGCAGGGCAGACCGAAGCCGCGCACGGCGAGCACCTGATTGCCGCCGCCGAAGGTGCTGAACACGAAGTTGCCCGAGATCGGGTCGATCGCGGCACCCTCTGCCCCCGACAGCCCGGTGAGGAACGGACGGCGGGTGGCCGGCACCGGATCGCCGTTGCCGTCGATGGTGTAGGCGGCGACCGCGCCGTTCGAGTACTCGCACACGAGCATCGCCGTGAAGTTGGTGAACTGCGGCGAGTCGGGCGGCACGTAGAAGATGCCCTCCGGACCGCCCCCCGGTGTGGTGCCCAGCGTCAGGTTGAGCACGTCGAACGTGCCGTTTCCGTCGGGCACCAGATCAGCGGTGGCAAAGCGGCCGGCGTTGTAGGACGCGAGCTTGAGTTTGCCCGAGTTCGGGAAGCCCGCCGGCACCAGGCGCAGCGAGCCCACCGAGGCGGGCATGCCGAGCGGGGTCAGGGCGACGACCTTGTCCGGTGCCGTGCTGCCCGGCTTGATCATGCCGAGCTCGTTCATCGAGTAGCGGGTGAAGAACAGCACGCCGCCCGGGCCGAACTCGAGGCCGCCGTCGTTGTTGGCGGCGCTCGACACCAGCACCGCCGGTCCGCTGAACCCCGTGATGTTGCGCTGTGCGTCGCGGGTGAGACCGATGCGGAAGAGCTGGCCCGAAGAGCCGTTGGCGGCGCCGCAGATGAACAGGGCGTCGGGGTCGCCGATCTTGAAGGTGCAGCCACCCAACGATCCGGGCACACCTGGCGGAGTGCCCAGGCTGACGAAGCTGTAGGACTGGTCGAAAGGGGGAGCGAGTTGCTGCGCCGCCGTGGAAGCGACCAACGCCAGCGAGAGTGAGGACAGACGGAGAGCGTGCAGTTTCATGTGTTGGATCCCGGAACCCGATGGGAATGATACGACGGCGGGTGGGGGCGCGCGTGGACGCGATGCCATCGCGTGGTCACGAGGTTCGGCGCTTGCAGCGAGCGCCAGTGGGTCAGTGCCGCCGCAGGCGAAGCGCGGGGAAGTCGGGGTCGTCGAGCGGAACCAGGACGTAGCGGCCGTCGAGATGTTCGGCGACGAAGCGGCGCACCGAGGGTAGGGGCACGACGTCCAGGTAGGCACGGGCGCGCGGCGTCAGCCACACCGAGGTGCCGGCATCGAGGAACGGTTGCACCCAGGCGTCGAACTCGGAACAGGTGGCCTCGTAGCCGGCGGCGACGGCCGGTGTCAGACCCTCGAGCGGCCGCGGCGTGGCCGCGGGTAGCGTCCGCAGCACTTGTTCGACCTCGGCCATGTCGATGCAGATCACCAGGGCCGGTCCGCCTTCGGTGGCCGGAAGGAGGGCGTGCTGCAGCGCTGCGTCGTCACCGACATGGTCGTGACGCACCACGCTGGCGATCGCCAGGGCCAGCGCGGCGACGAGCGCAGCGGACTGCAATGCCCGCGGCCACCAACCCACCAAGAGCACCGCGGCAGGCCAGGCGAACGGCAGCAGGTAGGCGCCGCGTTCGTACAGCTCTCGATGCAGCAGGAGCCACACCAGTCCGAGCAGAGGTGCGATGCCGGCCAGCACCGCCAGCGCCAGGCGACGTTGGTTGCGCCACGCCAGCGCCAGCAGGGTGGCGGCCGACAGCGGCAGGAAGGGCAGAAGCCACTCGCGCTGCAGCAGCGCCAGGATCTCGAGGGGCGCCAGCGGCACGCGCGGCCCCCAGTAGGCGAGAGCCTGTTCGAGCCGTTCGCGCCACGGACCACCGCCGCTGGACCCCAGGGTGCCGACCACGGCCAGGGTGACCGCCGCGTGCACCGCGGCGGTGACGAGCCAATGCCGCCAGCACGGGCGTGGTCGGCGCGGTGGGGCCAGGCCGAGAGACAGCGCCGGCAACAGCCAGAGGAGCGCGTGCCCGGACGTGTGGACGCCGGCAGCGAGAGCCGTGGTCGCGCCGAGGAACGCGAAGGGAATCGAGGCGGCAGCGGTGGAGGCGGCGGTGGCGTGCGCGTGTGCCCAGGCCCAGAACGCCAGACCGGCGAAGGCGAAGAACGGGCCGTGGATCTCGACGACGGTGGCGAAGAACACCACCGCCGGCGTGGCGCAGGCCAAGGCAGCGGCCAGGAGCGCGGAGGACCTCGCCAGGCCGAGCACGCGCCCAGCGCGATGCACGGCGAGCGCGCCGATGCTGGCACCGACCGCGGATGCCAAGCGCATCGACTGGAACGGCGACCAGCCGAGCTTCGACCACAGGCCGTGCCAGCCGTGCATGAGCGGCAGGAACAACGGATGGCTGTAGTTGGCGTCGCCGTGGTCGCGCAGCTGGGCCAGGAAGTACTGCGCGTCCAGGCCGTGGAACGCGCGCTGCCGCAGGGCCACCGCCAGCGCGAACATCGCACCGGCGAGGGCGAAGGAGTCGGTCCAGTACCCGCTCCCGCGCGCTGCGGCGTGGGGGTCGCGCATGGGCCGGAGGGTAGCTGGCGGACTCGGTACGGGCAACGCGAGGACTTCGCCGCCGCCCTTGCCTATCGTGCCCGGGACGCATGAACCATCTGTTCCCGCCCTTGCTCCCCAAGGAAGCGCTGCAGCCACCGGTGCTGGCGATCGCCGCGCACCCCGACGACGAGGTCATCGCCTGCGGTGCCATGCTGGCGTGGCACCGCCGCCAAGGCCACGCGGTGCGCGTCGTGCACTGCACCGACGGCGCCCAGGGGGATCCGATGGGACGCTACGACGACATCGCCGCAGTGCGCCGGCGCGAGGGGCGGGAGGCCCTGCGCCGCCTCGGTGTCGAAGACGTGGCGTCGCTGGGGTTGCCCGACGGCGCGTTGCCCGAGCGTCGCGACGACCTGCACCGGCTGCTGCGCGCCGAGATCGAGCGCGCGCGGCCGCGCACGCTCTACTCGTTCTTCTACACCGAGGCGCACCGCGACCACCGCGCCGTGGCGCGTGCCGTGGCCTCCTGCGCCGATGTGCTCGCCGCCGACTGCCGGGTGCTGCTGTTCGGGGTCAACCAGGTCGTGTGCGGCGGCACCATGTTCGACGTCAGCGGTCTGATGGACGTGAAGCAGCACGCCCTCGCCGCCTTTGCCAGCCAGCTCGAGTACAACGACTGGCGCGCCAAGATCCTCGGCCGTGACCACGCCGCCACCGTCAACGTCGAGCACCCCTCGGTGCAACACGCGGAGCTGTTCTGCGACCTGCGCCCGAGCGAGCTGCAAGCCGTCGCCGACCTCGTGGAACCGGTGTACCGCCGGCTCCTGCGCGACGGTGAGGCTTGAGGTCCTCGGCCTCGTCGTTCCGCCTCGGCGCAGCCTGCGGCCGCGCCCAAAGTTGTTGTCGGCGCGCCGCGAGGATTCGCGGTACTTGCAGCTCAGCGGACCGTGCCGGTGATCGCTGCCGTGAACGAGGGGCGCGCAGCGCCGTAGCCGATGGCCTGCACGGCCAGCGTCGCTCCGGGGGGCACCGCGTTCGGTAGCGCGAAGTTCAGCGACTCGTAGCCCGGCGGGCAGGACAGGCACGGCGACGTCTGCGTCAGGGTGCCTACCGCCAGCAAGAAGAACGGGACGTCGAGGATCAGACCGTTGCCGAGGCCGGGAAACGGCACGCACTGGCTACCGTTGCTCGCGGCGAGGAGCACGAACGGCGACAGTCGGTCGCCCCACACGCGCAGCTCGACCGACTCGCCGCGGACGGCGGCGACCGGCAGGTTCGAGCAGCTAGGTAGGAAGGTGCGCACGTCGCCGCCCTGTGTCCCCGACCACGACAGGCCGGGTCCGGCGAGCTGTGCTCGGGCGACCGACAGCAAGGAGAGCAGGAGAAGAGCGATGGAGAGACGCTTCATGGCGATGGCGGCGAGTCGGCAGGGATCCCTTCGGCACGTTCATAGCCGTGGCACGCGAAGCCGTCACGTGGCGCGGATCGCTCCGAGGGATGTTCCGTACGGCGACCGACGCATGCGGTGGCAGTTCGGTCGCGTCGGGTCAGCTCGCGGGCGACGGACCGCGGCGTGCCGCTCGAGCGTCGCGCCGTGAGCCGGTCGGGTTCAGGGCGCGAGGGTCAGTCGCAGCGGCAAGGTCGTCCCGGCGCGGTCGGGCGCGAGGGTGAGCGCCTGCACCGTGAAAGAGACGCCCCCGAGGCCGCCGTGCGTGAACGCCCATGTCGCGCGTCCCCCCGCGTCGGCGAGCCCGGCCCAGGCGAACGGTGCGACGGTGGGATCCAGCATGAACAGCATCGGCGCACCCTGCCAGGTGAAGGCGGAGTAGGCGGCCACCGGTGCCAGCTCCGACACGAACAGGACGCACAGTGCGCTCGGCTCGGCGCCGGCCACGTTCACGGCTGCGGACCCGCGCGGCACCGGGTTGCTCGGTGCGACCTCGACGGTCGGTGCTGCGGCGGCGACGCGCTCGACGCTGGTACGCATGTTGGTCCAGTCGGTCACCGTGGCGAACAGGGCGCCGCCGCCGTCGTGCTGGTAGGCGTCGAAGGTCGCGGGTCCGGGGCCGGGCGTCCAGGCGAGCACCGTGGTGGCGGCGCTGCCGGTGTCGAGCAGCGGCAACGCGGTGCGCAACCCCGAGGCGAGGTCGAGCTGCCACACCTGGCCCAAGCCGGCGTCGCTGAGGTAGGCGCGGCCGCGGTCGTCGAGGGCGAGGTCGTAGGCACCGTCGAAGGGTCGGCCGACCGCCGCCGCGTCGCTTTCTCGCAATGGGCTGCCGCCGCCCAGGGCGCGCGCCAGCAGGGTGGCGGCGAAGCGCAGGACCTGGCTGCTCCCGGGAGGAGGCGGATAGACGTCGCTCACCGTCACGCACACGAGGTCGCCGTTGGCGGCGAACGCGAGCGGGCCCGACGATCCGGACAGCTGCACCACTTCATGGTGGTTGCCCGCCGGATCGATCCGCCACACCGAGGGGTGCGCCCCCGGCGCGGGCCACAGCGGATTGGCGGTCGTCAGCAGCGTCGAGGTGCCGGGCAGGAACGCGAGGTCGAAGCTGTTGTTCGGCACGCCGCCGAGAAGGCGCGCTTGCCCGCGGGACGGGTCGAAGGCCCACAGCGTGTTGGTCGTCCAGTTGGTGAACAGCACGTCGCCGTTGGCCGGATCGACGAGGAGCGCCCCGAACCACTCGCCGGCGCCGAGGCTGTGCACGAGCCTGCTGTTGCCCTGTGAGTCCACTGCGAACAGCTGGTCGCGGTGGGCGACGAAGAGCGCATCGCTGCCGCGGCTCACCGCCATGGCGGCGATGTCGTGGCCGCCGCCGTTGGCGACGTAGCGCGACGCGGTGGCGAAGCCGCGGGACGGAGTCTGGGCGAGGACGGGCAGGGCCGCGACGGCGGCGGCCAGCCCACGAACGAGGTTCGAGGACATGCGATCGTCGGGCGTCTCACGCGCCCGCGCTGGAGTGACTGAACGCCGCGTGGCGGCGGCCGCGCGAGATCTTCTGGCTCCCGGGTCGTCCTCGGACCGCGCCTTCCCAGCGCACCGACTCGGTGCCACCAGTGGCTTCGTTGCGATCGTCGTCGCCGGCTACAGCTGCGGGACAGCGCCGGCGTTAGACCGGCTTCCCTCGCGTGAACGCCGGCACCCTACGCGGCGGACGAACCGCGTGCAAGGGTCTCTGAGCGGGATACCCGCGCAGCAAGGTCTGGCGGCTGTTCGTGCCGATGGCATGCTGACCGAGTCGCCGTGCCCGCCGCTCCTCCCGAAGCTCCTCGCCCGACCGTGTCGCTCGTGATCTGCGTGTGGAACCGCAGGGACGACCTGCGCGACAACCTGCGCGCGTGCCTGCAGCAGACCGTGCCGGCAGACGAGATCATCGTCGTCGACAACTGCAGCAGCGACGGCACGCCGGAGATGGTGCGTGCGGAGTTCCCGCAGGTGAAGCTGGTGGCGATGCCGCACTCCAACTACGGCGCGTGCGAGACCTTCAACATCGGCTTCGCGTCGGCCAAGGGCGAGTTCGTGGGCATCCTCGACGACGACGTGGTGCTGCCGTCCACTTGGACGGCGGACATGCTGGCGGAGTTCGCGCGCGAGCCACACACGACCGCGGTGCTGTCGCCCAAGGTGGTCGAGCCGGAGATGCCCGACTGGTACAAAGACAGCCCGGCCGTCAACACACCGCGCTACATGTCGACGTTCCGCGGCTGCGCCAGCCTGGCACGGCACGCGTCGATCCGGCAATGCGGCTACTACGACGCCGTGTTCTACATCTTCGGCAACGAGCGCGACCTGACCACGCGCCTCCTGAACGCCGGCTACCGCGTCAAGATGGTCCCGCACATCGAGGTGTTCCACAAGGCACCGTTCGGCATGCGCCACGGCAAGCGCAGCCTCTACTACCACGTGCGCAACTTCTGGCTGTGGTCCTTCAAGTACGTGCCCTGGTCGCAGGTCTTGGCCTTCCCGTTCAAGTTCGTCAGGAAGGGGCTGGGCGGCGGCAAGAAGAAGGGTGGCGAGGCGGTGACCGACGCCGTCGGCACGATCGGTCTGTTCGACAACATCAAGGCCGTGCCCTGGGGCTTCTGGATCTGCATCAAGGCGACGCTGGCGGCGCTGTGGCATCTGCCCTACTGCTTGCGCCACCGGCAGGTGTGCACGCATCCGGACTTCGAGCTGCCGGTGCGGTGAGACGTGGGTCGACGGTTGACGGTGTGGGCCTGCGGTCACGGCCTTCGGCGCCTGCTCCCTCGAGGAACCCTCATCGTCCCGCGTGCGCGGCGCGGCCGGCGGAACGCCGCAGCAGCGCGCCGAGCGCGGTGCTGACCACCACCACCTGCACCAGCAGGGTCGCCGGGAACATGAAGCGATAGTCCGGCATCACGCTCGCGAGGAGGAAGCCGCCGTAGTAGGCGAGGGCGAGCGCGGCGACCCCGGCGAAGCCGGCCGCGCGCGCGCCCAGACGGCGCGCGCACACCCATAGGCCGAGGGCGACGGCGAGCCACACGCCGTGCACGCGCCCGACCCAGCGCAGCGTCTTCTGCCGCGCGACCAGCTTGTCGCCGAATCGCAACACGGCTTCGCGGGCGCCGGCCCAACCCTCATGGCGCAACCCGAGGTCTTCCGCCCATTGGCCGTGCTCGATCCAGTAGTGGGTCAAGCGCTGGTCCAGGCCGAGGAGCGGCCAGAACGCCCGGAGCTTCATCTCCAGCATCGGCAGGGGGAACTCGCGCCAGGCGCGCCACCACTGCGCGTGCAGCGGCTCGCGGTCGAACATGCCCGGCTCGACGATGATGGGCTCCGACCACAGGAGCTGGGCCACGTGGCCGAAGTGGTAGCGTGTGTCGACGAGGTCCGCGCGCACGTTCGCCTTGACGTGGGGGAGCGAGGGTCGGCACTCGGGATGCGCCTTCCACAGGCCGACAAGGTCCAGCGCCAGTACCTGGCCGACCGGGTCTGCGTCGCGTGCGCGCGCGAGGCGGTTTAGGACTCGGGGCATCGCCAAGGCGACCAGCATGGACGCCGTCGTCAACAGCAGGCAAAGGCGCCGGTCACGCACGGGAGCGCCGTGCCAGACGAGCCAGGCGAGGGCGGGAAGTATCACGATGGCGTTGTGGCGCAGGCTCGGTACGACGGCGGTCAGTCCCATTAGCACGGCGAAGTCGAAGGGACGCCGCGGCTCGGCCCGGTCGACGAGCCGCAAGTAGGCCACGGCCGCGAACAGCAGAGCGATCGCCAGCCAGACGTCCTTCCAGAAGGTCGCCCCGTAGAACATGCACGGCGACAGCAGTGGCGAGGCGACCAGCAGCGCCGCGCCGAGCATGGGGCCGGTGAGTCCGGGCCTGCGGTTGCCGACGACGCGCCTGAGCACCGTCCGTGCCAACAGCAGGATGCCGAGGTGAAGCGTGAAGGCCTGCAGCCACATCAGTGTTCCGAGACCGACGCCGATGCGCCGGCCCGCGGCGAACACCAGGGCCATGAGCGGAGGGTGCACGTTGGTGAACTGCCCGGTGACCGCCTCGCGGTACTGGAAGACGGTGTCCGGTGTCAGGATCCCGGGTCGGAACACCAGCCACTGCGCCGTGGCCAGACAAGCGGCGACCGCCGCGGCGATCTGCGCGGAGCGGGTGTCCTGGCTCGATCGCGCGGTGCACCCCGCGCCGGCGGAATCCTCGGGCACGCTGGTCACCGGCTCCATGGCAGGGTCGGTGGGCGGGGCCGACCGAGGACGTCGTTCCATGGACGGCGGCCGTGCCTCGATCGCCTTCGCCAACCGGACGTAGGCTACCGCGCGGCGGGCGTGCGTGGCCACTTGGCGGGGTCCGCAGCACGGTACGGGCGCCCCGCACCCAGCAATCAGCGGTAGAGCCTGGCACCATCCGCTGCATTGCCGACGCGATGGCGACGACCTCGGACGTCCGCCCATCGCACCGTAGGATGGTAGCTCGTGCCTACTCCTCCACCCAGCGACCCGGCCGGCGACCTCGACTTCGCCCAGCGTCCCGAGGCGTTGTCGCGCTTGCTCGACCTCGTCGGCGACGGAGCGTTCTCGGTCGACGCCAGTGGGCACGTCATCGCTTGGAGTCACGGTGCCGAGCGGCTCACCGAGTTGGCGAGCGACGTCGTGGTCGGACGGCCCATCGCGGCGATCCGCGTCGGCGGCGATCACGGCTTCCAGGCGCTGGTGGACTGGCTGCACGCCGATGCGCTCCCGCCGCACTTCACGCTGGCGTTCCGCGTCGGGCGGCGCGACGGGCGATCGCAGCACGTCGTGGGTGACGTCGTCGCGATGCGCGACGACCAGGGCGAGCTGCAGGGCGCGTTCGGCACCATGCGCACGCTCAGCGACTACCTCGGCAACCGCGAGGCCGTTGCCGAGCCGGCCGGACAGGAGGACCATCTGCTGTCACTGGTGGCGCGCAGTGCACCGATGCGCGAGGTGTTCCGGCGCATCCGGCTGGCGGCGAACAGCGAGGTGACGACTCTCCTCACCGGCGAGTCGGGCACGGGCAAGGAGCTGGCGGCGCGCGCGCTGCACGAGCTCAGCAGTCGCGGCGGCGGCCCTTTCCTCGCGGTCAACTGTGCCGCCTTGCCCGAAGGCCTGCTCGAGAGCGAGCTCTTCGGCCACGAGAAGGGCGCGTTCACCGGGGCGGTGCGCGAGCATCGCGGCGTGCTCGAGCAAGCCGACCACGGCACGTTGTTCCTGGACGAGATCGGCGACATCGGTCCGCCGCTGCAGGTGAAGCTGCTGCGCGCGCTGCAGGAGCGCCGCATCCGTCGCGTCGGCGGGGTGCAGGAGATCCCGATCGACGTGCGGCTGATCACGGCGACCAACAAGGACCTCGATCAGCTCGTCGCCAACGGGGCCATGCGCGAGGACTTCTACTACCGGATCCGCGTGTACGAGATCGCCATGCCGCCGTTGCGCGAGCGCAAGAGCGACATCCCGCTTCTCGTCGAGCATTTCCGCCGCGAGTTCAACGCGCAGAAGGAGGCGCGCGTGCGTGCGGTCGGCGAAGCGGCCACGCAGCGTCTGATGGCCCACGACTGGCCGGGCAACGTGCGCGAGCTGCGCAACGCCATCGAGCACGCCTACGTCAGCGTGCAAGGCGACACGATCCAGCCGGCCGACCTGCCGCGCAACGTCGCGGGCTCCCCGCGACGCATCGAGGATCCGAGCACGGGCGAAGGGATCGCGCTGTCGCCGCGCGAGCACGACGAGCGCGACCGCATCCTCGACACACTGGCGACACACGCCTGGAACCGCACGACCACGGCGCAGGCGCTGGGGATGAGTCGGGTGACTCTGTGGAAGAAGATGCGGCGCTACCGGATCGACGAAGGCGTGTTCCGGCGCGGTTAGACACCATGGTTGGGCTGGTCCGCTTCTCAGCCCCCACGGTGAAGGCCGACCGCGTGGACCGTCCAACCGTGGTCCAGGGACGTCAGCGCCCGCCGGACCCGGTCGGTGCGGCCGCAGTCGGCAACACCCGCTGAACGCCGGTGAACACTACTGAACACCGCTGAACGCACGGTGCCGTCGTGAGTCGGCACTTCGAATCCGGCACACGGGGCTGATCTCGGGCGCGATCGCCGGATTCGGGCGGCTGGGTCGGGGCGACGCCGTCGGACGGTACGCCCCTTGTAGACAGTCGCGCGTGAGCGAGCAGCCCGCGTCTCTGCCTTCCTTGCCCCGGCTCAACGAGCCGGCTCCGGCGTTCTCGGCGCACACCACCGCCGGGCCCCGCGCGCTCCAGGACTACGCCGGTCGTTGGCTGGTGCTGTTCTCGCACCCTGCCGACTTCACGCCGGTGTGCACCACGGAGTTCGTCGAGTTCTCCCGCCTGTGGCCGGCGTTCCGCGAGATCGATTGCGACCTCCTCGGTCTGTCGGTCGACAGCGCCTTCAGCCACATCGCCTGGCTGCGCGACATCCGGCAGGCGTTCGGCATCGACGTGCCGTTCCCGGTGATCGAGGACAGCTCGCGCCGGATCGCGCACGCATACGGGATGATCCACCCCGCTGCATCCGACACCTCGACCGTGCGGGGGACGTTCGTGATCGATCCGGACGGCATGCTGCGGGCGGCCTCCTACTACCCGATGACGACGGGGCGCTCGGTCGCCGAGATCCTGCGCCTCGTCCGCGCCTTGCAGGCGGCCGCGAACCACAAGGTGATGACGCCGTCCGACTGGCAGCCAGGCCAGGAGGTCCTGCAGCGTCCCGCCGACACCCTCGATGCCAGCGGTGGCTTCGACCTCGGCAGCTGGTACGTGCGAACCCGCCGCCTGTGACGAGGGCGGCTTCCGATCGGAATTCCCACACAGAGGAGACGACCTGATGATCCTGCGACAGTTCTACCTGGGCTGCCTGGCCCACGCTTCCTACTTGATCGTCGACGAAGCGACGAAGACCGCGGCGGTGGTCGATCCGCAGCGCGACATCGACCAGTACCTCGAGGAGGCGAAGCGCCTCGGCGTGCAGATCAAGCACGTGCTGCTCACGCACTTCCATGCCGACTTCGTCGCCGGCGACCGGGAACTGCAAGAGAAGTGTGGCGCGCGGCTCTACATCGGCGCGGCAGCGCAGCCCGAGTACGAGCTGGAGAAGCTGGCCGACGGCGACGTCGTCGAGTTCGGCAACGTGCGCATCCAAGCGATGGCGACGCCGGGGCACACGCCCGAGAGCACTTGCTACGCCGTCTTCGACCTCGCCGCCGAGGGCCCGAAGCCGCACGCGGTGCTGACCGGCGACACCCTGTTCATCGGCGACGTCGGCCGCCCGGACTTGCTGGGCTCGATCGGCTTCAAGGCAGAAGACCTCGCCGGGATGCTCTATCAGTCCTTGCACGACAAGCTCCTGCAGCTGCCCGACGAGACGCTCGTGTACCCGGCGCACGGTGCCGGCTCCATGTGCGGCAAGAACCTCAGCACCGAGACCGTGTCGACGATCGGCAAGCAGCGCCAGTTCAACTACGCGCTGCAACCGATGCCGAAGGCGGAGTTCGTCGCCTTGGTGACCGAGGGGCAGCCGAAGGCCCCGCGCTACTTCCTGCACGATGCGCTGATGAACCGGCGCCCGCGCCCGACCATCGATCAGGTGGTGGAGCGAGGCAGCAAGTCGATGACCCTGGCCGAGGCCCTGGTCGCCGAGGAGAAGGGCGCGCAGATCGTCGATGTGCGCGACGACGCGGAGGTCGCGCGCGGGACTCCGTGCGGGGCTCTGCACATCTCGCTCTCCGGGTCGTTCGCGACCTGGGCCGGCTCGCTGGTGGCGCTCGACAAGCCGGTGGTGGTGATCGCGTCGCCGGGCCGCGAGTCGGAAGCCGTCGTGCGCATGGCGCGCGTCGGCCTCGACCGAGTCCTCGGCTACGTGCGCGACGTCGACCGCGAGCTGGAGAAGCACCCGGATGTCCTGCAGAAGACGCCGCAGATCAGCCTCGACGACCTGCGCGCTCGGCTGGCCGGACCGAACCCGCCGCTGGTCCTGGACGTGCGCACGCCGACCGAGTGGCAGAGCGGACACATCGACGGCGCCCTGCACGTGCCGCTCGGAGAGCTGCAGCAGCGAACGGCGGAGGTCCCGTCGGACCGCGAGATCGCGGTCATCTGTCGTACCTCCAACCGCTCGGCCAGCGCCACCAGCGTGCTGCGGCGCAGCGGCCATCCGCGCCTGCTGCACGTGCTCGGCGGCATGTCGGCATGGGAGCCGAACGCCGCCAGCTGCAGCGCTTCGCAGTCCGCGTGCGGAACGAAGGAGGGCGCTCGATGACTCCAGACAGGCAGTTCAAGGTCGTGATCGTCGGCGGTGGCGCCGGCGGGATCAGCGTCGCGGCGCGCCTGGTCAAGAAGCTGCCGACCGACTCGGTCGCCGTCGTCGACCCCAGCGACAAGCACTACTACCAACCGCTGTGGACCTTGGTCGGTGGCGGCGTCGGCAAGCGCGAGGACACCGAGCGCAGCCAGGCATCGGTGATGCCGCGCGGGGCGACCTGGGTGAAGGAGTCCGTGGCCAGCTTCTCGCCCGACGACAACACCGTCGTTCTGCACGGCGGCGGTCGCCTGCGCTACGAGGTCCTCCTCGTCTGTCCGGGGATCCAGCTCGACTGGCACAAGGTCGCCGGGCTGCCGGGCAACATCGGCAAGCACGGCATCTGCAGCAACTACTCCTACGAGACCGTGGCCGCTACCTGGCCGACCATCCAGGCGACGAGCGAGGGCGCTGCGCTGTTCACCCACCCGAACACGCCGATCAAGTGCGGCGGCGCCCCGCAGAAGATCATGTACCTGGCCGAGTCGACGTTCCGGCGTCGCGGCGTGCGCGGCAGGGTCGAGGTGCACTTCTATTCCGGCATGCCGGAGTCGTTCACGGTGCCGCACTACGCGCGCAAGCTCGACGAGCTCATGGCGCGCCGCGAGATCGCGCCGCACTACCAGCGCAATCTGGTCGCCGTGCGGCCGGAGGAGCACATCGCGGTGTTCGAGTGTCTCGACAAGTCCGGTGAGCGCGAGGAGGTGAAGTACTCGATGCTGCACGTGACCCCGCCGATGAGCGCGCCGGACTGCATCAAGAAGAGCCCGTTCGCCAACGCCGCCGGCTGGTGCGACGTCGACAAAGCGACGCTGCGGCAGGTCAAGTACGCCAACGTGTTCGCGCTCGGCGACGCCAGCAGCCTGCCGACCTCGAAGACCGGGGCGGCGATCCGCAAGCAAGCGCCGGTCGCCGCCGCCAACATCCTGGCGACGCTGGCGCAACAGCCGCTCACCGCCGTCTACGACGGCTACACCTCGTGCCCGATCGTCACCGACTACGGCAAGCTGATCCTCGCCGAGTTCGACTACGACAAGAAGCTGTGCGAGACCTTCTGGTTCGACCAGAGCAAGGAGCGGCGCAGCATGTACCTGCTCAAGAAGCACCTCCTGCCGCGGCTCTACTGGCACGGCATGCTGAAGGGGCGCGCCTGAGTCCATGGCCCTCGCCCTTCTCGGTGCTCTGCTGATCGGGACCAGCCTCGGCCTCATGGGGTCGGGCGGCTCGATCCTGACCGTGCCCGTGCTGATCTACCTGTTGGGCCAGGACGAGAAGATCGCCATCGCCGGATCGTTGTGGGTGGTCGGCACCATCGCCCTGGTGTCCGGTCTGCGCGGGGCCTGGTTGCGCCAGGTCGACTGGTCGAACGTCGTCTGGTTCGGCCTGCCCGGCATGCTGGGCACGTATCTCGGAGCGATGCTGGGGGGACGGGTGGCGAGCAGCGCGCAGCTGCTGACCTTCGTCGGCGTCCTGACGCTGGCCGGCATCTGGATGCTGCGGCGACCGGGCTTGCCCGCGGGTCGCGTCGCGCGCGCGCCTGCGCGCATCGTCGTCGACGGTCTCGTCGTCGGCACCCTGACCGGCTTCGTCGGCGTTGGCGGTGGCTTCCTGATCGTGCCGGCGCTGGTGCTGATGGGCGGTCTGACGATGCAACGCGCCGTGGGCAGCAGCCTGGTCATCATCGCGATGAACTCGTTCACCGGCTTCCTCAAGTACCGCCACGTGCTGGCGGAGCGGGACCTGCATCTCGACTGGGCGGTGCTGGCGACGCTGGCCGGGGTGGGGGTGGTCGGCAGCCTGGCGGGCGGCATCCTCGGCCGGCGCCTCGACCAGCGACGGTTGCGGCGCGCGTTCGCGGTCCTGCTGCTCGCCACCGCCGCTGCCATGGGCGCGACGACGATCCACGGTCTGGTGCGGAGCCACGAGTCCGGTTCCGGCGCGGTTCCCAACCACCATTGAGACGGTGCCGCGAGGGCGCACGCTCCAAGGCCTGGCCGAAGCTGGCGTGCCGTACTGTGCGCCCCCTGCCGCTGCGCCTCGGGCTATCCTCTCCCAGCTCTCGTGCGCGCCGGCGTCTGTGCCGTGACGCGCCTCGTTCCCACCATGCGCACCCATCTCGTCCTCGTCTGTACCCTGACGGCGGTCCTGCAAGCGGGCGACAGTGTGCGCCGCTACGGGCGCGGTACCCCTGGCAGCGGCAACATCGAGCCGACGATCTGGGTGAATCGCGCGCCGCGGCCCGGTGACGCCGGCTTCGAGATCCGGGTCGAGCGCGTGCTCGGCGGGACGTGGGCCTTCCCCTTCCTCGGCACCGTTCCCGCAGACGTCTCCTTCAGCGGCGTGCGCTTCCTCGTCGACCCTCGCTTCGCCGTGTACGGCGGCGCCTACTTCATGGCAGGGCAGGGCAACGGCGGCGGCGCCGGCAGCATTCCCCTGCCGCTGCCGGCCGAGCCCGGTCTCGTCGGCCAGGCCGTGTACGTCCAAGCGTTCACGCTCGACGACTTCGCGCCGAACCCGCTCGGCATCGGTGCCACTACCGGCTTGCGCCTCGTGCCGGCGGGTCCGGCGGCGCTGCTCACCGCCCGGGCTACCCGCGGTGCGCCCGACGCGCAGGCCGTGATCGACCTCGCGGCCAATCGCGTCGTCACGTTCGACGCCACGCGCTTCACCGAGGCGCGCGGCGCCGCGTTCGTGCAGCACGGCAATGTCGCCTTGGCTGCGGACCCGGCGACGGCGCGCCTGCACGTCTTCGACGCGAGCGTGGCGCCGCCGGCGTGGGTGTCGGCGACGCCGCTCTCGGCCGACGGAGTCGCGGACGCGATCGTGCCGTCACCCGACGGCACGCGGGCCTACGTGCTGCACGTCGGCGTCGTCGGCACACAGCCGCCGCTGGCCGCCTACGACGTGCGCAAGGGCGTGTCACTCGGCCAGCCGTGGCCGGGGGCGCCCATCCGCCTGGCCGGAGTGGCAGACGCCCGTGGCATGGTGTTCCGCAGCGACAGTGCCGAGGCCTTCGTGGCCTCGCTCGGCAGCGCGTCGGGGACGTCGGGCAGCGTCGTGCGGGTCGACGTCGATCCGAGCAGTCCTACCTTCCATCAGGAGAGCGCGCGCCTGGCCTTCCCCGGGCACGAAGTGCGCGACGTCGCCATCGCACCCGACGACAGCGTCTTGTACGTGCTCCTGGCAGCGCCGGGGCAGCGCAGCCAGCTGGCGATCGTCGATCGCTCCACCTTGGTACCGGTCGACCAGGATCCGGCGACGCCCGGCGTGCAGCACCTCGGCGGCGAACTCAGCGTGCCGCGCACCGCGATTCCCGACGTCGTCGAGCGTCTGCTCGCCGACCCGCGTGGCGAGGAGGTCTACTGCTCGACTCTGGGTGGCGTGGTGCGGGTCGGGGTGGCGCCGGGCTCGGCGAGCCCGCGCCAGGTCGTGTTCATCGGCGACAACATCTCGGCGGCCGAGGTCGTGGCGGCCATGGTCCTCGGCGATGCCGGCGAACGGCTGTACGCCGCCACGTTGACGCAGGTCGTCGAGATCGACACGAGCACGGGCCTGTCGCCGCGCGGTTGGCCGCTGCAGGACGTGGTGGCGCTCGCGTTCCGGTAGCGCGGCGGGCCACCTCTGCTATCGTCGCGGAGATGGTGCGTCGCCTGCCGCCGCTGTGGTGCCTTCTCCTGCCGTGTGTCTGGTTGGGGTGCCGCGAGCAGGCGGCCACATGGCAGGCACTGTCCGTCGCTGACCTGGCCCAGCCGGCGCGCGCCGCGCAGCAGGCACGGGCCGAACAAGCGCGGACCGAGCTGGCCCAGACCCTACTGCAGCGCCTGACCGCGGCGATGCAGGACGGTGGACCGGCGCGTGCGGTCGGCGTCTGCCGTGACGCCGCCCCGGAGCTGGCGCGGAGCATCGGCGAGAAGCTCGGTGTGCGCATCGGCCGTACCTCGTTCCGCCTGCGCAACCAGGCGAACGCGGCGCCGGTGTGGGCGTCGTCGGCGGTCGCGGCGCAGACGACCGAGCCGCGCTTCGCCGGGGGACCTGATGGTGAGCTGGGCGTGCTGTCGCCGATCCTGACCGCCGACCCTTGCCTCAAGTGCCACGGCAGCGCCGCGACCATCGATCCGGCAGTGCGCACGGCGCTGACCGCGGCCTATCCCGAGGACCGTGCCCTCGGCTTCGCAGCCGGCGACGTGCGCGGCTACTTCTGGGTGGAGGTTCCGGCTTCGCGCTGACATGGCGGCCCACGACTCGACGTCCTCGGTGGTCGCTGGGATCGACATCGGCGGCACGAAGTTGTCGGTGTGCGTCGGCGACTCCCAGGGTCGCGTCCTGGCGCACGAGCGCTGGCCGATGGACCGCGACGCCGAGCCGACCGACTTGCTCGGCGAGGCACTGCGTTGGCTCGAGCGGCTGGACGCCGCGCACCGGCCGGTCGCCCTCGGCGTGGCGTGCCCTGGCCCGCTGACCCTCGCCGGCCGCTTCCTCGACCCGCCGAACATGCCGCGCTGGCACGGTTTCGACGTGGCCAGCTGGCTACGTGCGCAGCAGGCACTGCCGGTGCACACCATGAACGACGCCAACGCGGCGGTGGTGGCGGAGGTGTGGTGGGGCGCCGCGCGCGGCGCCCGCAACGCCGTGTTCTGCACGATGAGCACCGGCATGGGCGCCGGCCTGTGGTTGAACGGCGCGCTCCACCCCGGCAAGGGTGGCTTCGGCGGCGAGATCGGCCACATCCGTCTGGCCGACGACGGTCCGGTCGGCTTCGGCAAGCGCGGCAGCGTCGAGGGGTTTCTCTCGGGACCGGGCATGTCGCAAGTCGGAGTCGCCGAAGCGCGGGTCGCCCTGCAGCGTGGCGAGGCCAGCGCGCTCCTGTACCACGGTGCGCCGCGCGCCGACCTCGACGCAGAGGTTCTGTGTCGACTGGCGGCGTCGGGTGATCCTGCCGCGCTGCGGGCGGTGCGGCGCTCGGCCGAGAAGCTGGGATCGCTGCTGGCGATCCTCGTCGACTTGCTGGACCTCGAGGTTGCGGTTCTGGGCACGATCGGCAGTGCCCATCTCGACTTGTTCCTGCCGGGGGCGCTCGAGGTGCTGCGAGCGGAGGCCTTGCGGCACTCGCTGGCCGGGTTCGAGGTCGTGGGCTCGACGCTCGGAGCTCGGCGCGGCGACCTGCAAGCCCTGGCGGCGGCCTGCTACGGCGAGCTCGGCCCGAGCGCTTCGCGTGAGGCATCAGGCGCGTCCGGCGCCTAACCTCGGCAGCGATGGACCTCCCCGACGAGCCCTCGACCCTGCGCTTCACCGACCGCGCCGACGACTACGCCCGCTACCGCCCCGGCTACCCCGGCGCGGCGATCGACGCGATCCTCGCGGGGATGGCGCCGCCGGCGACCCTCGCGGTGGCGGACGTCGGCGCCGGCACCGGCATCTCGGCGCGCCTGCTCGCCGAGCGCGGGGCGCGGGTGACCGCGGTCGAACCGAACGCGGCGATGCGGGCGGCGGCGGCGCCGCACCCGCGTGTCGTTTGGGTCGAGGGCACCGCCGAGGCGACCGGGCTGCCGGCTGGCTCGCACGACCTCGTCACCGTCGCGCAGGCATTCCACTGGTTCGAGGTGGGAGGTGCCCTGGCAGAGTTCCAACGTGTGCTACGTCGTGGCGGTCGCCTGGCCATCGTGTGGAACCGCCGGAGCCACGACGATGCGTGCACGGCTGGCTACCGCGCTGCGCTGCAGGCCGTCGGCGCCGATGCGCCGGTCGAGCGCAGCACCTTCGATCCGGCCGTGATCGCGGCGACCGGGCGCTTCGCGGGTCTGCGAACGCACGTCTTCGCCAACACCCAAGTTCTGACCGAAGTCCAACTGCTCGGACGAGCGCTCAGCACCTCGACCGTGCCGAAGGAGGGGCCGCGCCACGACGACCTGATCGGTGCGCTGCGAAGCCTGCACGCACAGCACCGCGACGCCAGCGGGCGGGTCGCACTGGTCTACCGCACCGAGGTGTTCGTGTGGGATCGGACCGAGGCCGGTGCGCCTCAGGCCTGACTCTTGACGGCGACGCCCTTCTCTTGCACGTGCGTCAGCAGTTCGCCGGACTGGAACATCTCGCTCACGATGTCGCAGCCGCCGACGAACTCGCCTTTGACGTAGAGCTGCGGCAGGGTCGGCCAGTTCGAGTACTGCTTGATGCCCTGACGCAGTTCGTCGGAGGCGAGCACGTCGACGCCTTGGAACGGAATGTGGAGATGGTCGAGGATCTGGACCACCTGCGAGGAGAAGCCGCACATCGGATGCTGGGGCGTCCCCTTCATGAACAGCACCACGTCGGTGCCCTTCACGGTGTCTTCGATCTGCTTTTGGATGTCGGTCATGTGGAGTCTCGGGAAAGGTCGGCGCCGGATCAGGTCTTGGCCGGCGGCACGGAGGTCTGTAGGGCCAAGGCGTGCAGGGCACCACCCATGTGGCCGCCCAGCGCCGCGTACACCATCTGGTGCTGCTGCACGCGAGTCTTGCCGCGGAAGCTCTCGGACACGACGGTGGCGGCGTAGTGGTCGCCGTCGCCGGCGAGATCGCGGATCGAGACCTCGGCGTCCGGGATCGCTTCCGCGATCAGGCGCACGATCTCCTGGGCGTCCATGGGCATGGCTGGTGGGTCGGATTCGGAGGGCAGGAAGCATGCCGCCCGGCTGCGGGGTGGCACACGACCAACTTGGCGATCACGGGGCCGGCGTTGGCCGGGTCGAGCGCAGCCTATCGGCCAAGAGGGACACGAATGCCAGCCATTGGACGGCCGCCGTGAGCAGGTAGGCCCGGTGGACCTGGTAGAAGGTCTCGGGATCGTGCACGTCGCGGTGGGCGAAGTCGAGGAACGACCTGGCGTAGGCGTGCAGGCCGACCAGGGCGGCGGTGCAACCCGCGGCAACCACCCAGCTGCACCGTTGCCAGCGGGGCCGCCGCAGTGCCGGCAGGTCGAGCAGCAGTGCGAGGGCCGCCAGACCGTTGAGCCACCGCGTCACTCTTTCGGTGACGAAGCCGAACTGCCGGTGGTCGCCGAGGACGGCGACGCCGGAGGGGATCACGAACAGCGCGTAGAACGTGAAGCCGCCCAGCCAGAGGATCGCGGCGGCCAGCGCCGCGGCCCGAAGTGCGGCGGGGGTGGAGCGCTCGTTCGCCGGAAGCATCTGTGGGCACGAGTCTACGGCCGCAGCCCCGACTCCCGTGCGTGGTGAGGCCTGGATCCGGTCGCGGGCAGCCTCCGCACTGGATGTCGTGACCCAGCCTGACCGTCGCCTGCCGGTCGATGGCGCGCCGGTTGGCTGCCTGCCAGTGTCCGGACGGCGCCGTGGTGTTCTGCCACCAGGCTGGGGGGAATGCCGTAGCCCGATCGAGGCAGGTCGGGCGCGCAGCTCGTTGTATGGGGCACCGTGAGTCGCGAGGATGTGGCTCCACGCTTCGAGAGCCGAACGATGATCCGCATCCCCGTCGTGCTGGCCTTGGCCGGCGTCCCCTTCCTCGCGGCCTGCGCGAGCGAGAGTCACCGCAACGTCGCGACGCACGAGGTCGAGGCGGCGCAGCGACCCTACAGCGGGCCGCGCCACCCGCTCGCCATCGGCAAGTTCAAGAACACGTCGACCTACCTCACCGGGGTGTTCGCCAGCGATACCGACCAGCTGGGCAGCCAGGCTCGCACCATTCTCAAGACGCACCTCGGGCAGACCAATCGCTTCCAGATCGCCGACCGCGACAACATGGAGGAGATCGGGCGCGAGGCCCAGCTGAGCGGCAGCCCGCAGGCTGTGGTCGGTGCGCGCTACGTGGTGACCGGCGAGGTCACCGAGTTCGGGCGCAAGGAGACCGGAGACAAGGAAGTGTTCGGGGTGCTTGGCCGCGGCAAGCAACAGACGGCCTACGCCAAGGTCTCGCTGAACGTGGTCGATGTGCAGACGTCGCTGGTGGTCTACTCGACCCAGGGCGCCGGCGAGTACTCGCTCAGCAACCGCGAGATCCTCGGCACCGGCTCCACCGCCGCCTACGACTCGACGCTCAACGGCAAGGTGCTCGACTTCGCCATCGTCGACGCCGTGAACAAGCTGGTGCGCGGTCTCGAGGCCGGAGCTTGGAGCCCGGCCGGCTCGTGATGCGGGCCGCCGGCCTGACGTTGGTCCTGTCGACGGCGGCTTGCGCCACTCCCGACCTCTACAGCTGGGGTCGCTACGAGGACTCGATCGCGGCGATGTATGCCACCAGCAGTGGCTACGATCCCGCGGCCGAGGTGGCGCGACTGAGCCAGCAGGTGGAGGAGACGGCACATCGCGGGCAGCGCGTGCCGCCCGGGCTACGGGCGCACATCGGCTTCCTGCTGATCGAGGCCGGTAACGCCGAGCGCGGCGTGCAGTACCTGCGTGCCGAGAAGGAGGCGTTCCCGGAGAGCTCCGTCTTCGTCGATGGGATCCTGGCGCGCTACCACGGAAACGAGCCGTGAGGACCTTCGCCTGGTGGATCCTGGCGATGTGCTCGGCGGGATGCGGGTCGCCGCCGCCGCACGACTACCGCGCCTACCTGGCGCACATGCCACGCTCGATCCTGGTGTTGCCGCCGGTGAACGACTCGCTGGAGCCACAAGCCCCCAACGCCTTCCTCGCCTCGGTCACCCGGCCGCTCGCCGAACGTGGCTACTACGTCTTCCCCGTCGCCGTGGTCGAAGCGTACATGCGGCAGAACGGTCGGCCGACGCCGGCCGACATGCACGCAGTGGCGCCGTCGAAGCTGGTCGAGGTGTTCGGTGCCGATGCCGCGCTCTACATCCACATCAAGGACTGGGGGACGTCGTATGCCGTGCTGAACAGCGCGTCGCGCGTCGTCATCGACTGCCGGCTGGTCGATCTGCGCTCGGAGGCACTGCTGTGGACCGGCTCGGGTATGGCGGTGGAGAACTCGGGCAACGGCGGCAGTCTCGTGGGTGCGCTCGCGAGCGCTCTGGTCAACCAGGTGGCGGCTTCGGTCCACGACCCGTGCCCGGCGCTCGCTCGCCGCGCCAGCTCTTCGTTGTTCGCCCATCCGCGCCACGGCCTGCTGCTCGGCTGGCGCCACCCCGACTTCGAACGGGATCAAGTGGCACACCGCGCGGCTGCGCAGTGAGCCTCGCCATCACAGGATCGGCGACAGCAAGCGCGCCACCGACTCGAGGGTGCGCTGGCGCAGCGGCACCTTCTTCTGGCCGGCCCGGGTCACGGGCCGAGCCTTCTTCAGGTCCTCCTGGAACCAGGTGGCGAGGAGGTCTGCGGTCTGCCTGCCGGCGATCGCGAGGGCGCACTCGAAGTTGAGGCGGAAGCTGCGGTTGTCCATGTTGGCGGTGCCGACGATCGACAGCTCGTTGTCGATCACCATGGTCTTGGCGTGCAGCATGGGCGGACCGTACTCGTAGATCTTCACGCCAACCGCCACCAGCTCCTCGAAGTACGAGCGCGCGGCGGCCGACACCAGCGCCGAGTCGCCCTCCTTCGGCACCAGCAACTGCACGTCGACCCCGCGCAGGGAGGCCGTGGTCAAGGCGGTGAGCACGGGCTCGTCGGGCACGAAGTACGGCGTCGTGATGAGTACGCGCTCGTCGGCCGCGGCGATGGCGCTGAAGTACACCTTGTGGATCGGGAAGAGCGTGTGGTCGGGTCCCGATCCCAGCACCTGCACGATGTAGTCGCCGTCGCCGGGGTCGTTGGGGAAGTACTCGTCCACCGGTGCATCGTCGTCGGTCGCGAAGTGCCAGTCCTCGAGGAACAGGCGCTGAAGCCCGTGCACGGCCACTCCCTCGATGCGCGCGTGCGTGTCGCGCCAGGCCTTGTCACGGCTCTGCCGCGCCGCATGCACGTCGGTGACGTTGATGCCGCCGGTGAAGCCGACGCGCCCGTCGCACACCACGATCTTGCGGTGCGTCCGGAAGTTCACCAGGCCCATGCGCAGGGTGCCGAGAGTGAGCGGGTTGAACCAGGCCACCCGCACGCCGGCGTCCACCATCGGCGCCACGAACCGACGCTTGGCGCGCGGCGAGCCGATGGCGTCGACGAGCACGCGGCACTCCACACCAGATCGGGCCCGTTCGACCAGCAGATCGCGCAGGCGGGTGCCGGTCTGGTCGGCCTCCCAGATGTAGTACTCGAGGTGGACGTGGTGCTCGGCCGCGGCGATCGCGGCCTCGATGGCGTCGTAGGCGTCGTCGCCGTTGTTGTAGAGGTCGATCTTGCGCACGCGCGCCGGTGGGCTCTCGCCGGCGCTCTCGGCCAGGCGCATGAGACGGCCCACGTCCTCGACCAGGGGCAGCTGCGCCGACCTGCGCGCCGCCACGACCGACTTGGCCTTGGCCCGGCGCAGCTTCTTCCGTCGCAAGCGCGGCGGGCCGAAGAACTGGTAGACGGCGATGCCGACGACGGGCAGCCAAGCCAGCACGGTGATCCAGGCGATGGTCGCCACCGGCGAACGGCGTTGCAGCACGAGCCAGACGCTGAAGCCGATGACCCAGAGCAGTTCGAGGATGGAGAACGCGGTCCAGAACGTCATCGCCGAGGACTCCATGGGTTGCCCGGGCGGACGGGCGCAGGCGGGGCGGACGCGGGCACTCCGGTGTGCGACGTGGAGTGGGGGCGGGGAGCGTGCGGCATGGAAGGACGTGCATCTTGGCGGCAAGCAAGCCCGGACGCGAGTTCGGTCGGCGCGCAGTCGGGCGATCGATCGCCCATCCCGCTCGGCCGGGATTCGCTGCGGAATGTCGCCACCTTCTCTTCGTGTGCCGGCAACGCGGACGTCGTCCAGGTCGACGGCGACAGGAGCGTGTGGCAGCGAGTTGCCCACCTGGGATCACCGGCGACGCTGGCAAGTCCGACGTCGCGCACCGGCGTGTCGGTCGCCGCCACACATCTCGGCACAGTCGTGCGGTGGCTCACGTAGCGTCGCGGCGGTCGTCGTGCGATGCGTAGGCTCCGACCCGGGTGGGACGACTCGGTCGCCTCTTCGTCGGGCCGCAGGTCAGACACGGATATCTTCGAAAGAGACTCGGAGTCGGCGATTCCGTTTGCCGACAACGGACGCGGGTGGGAGAGCGACGATGAACGCGAACTTGTGGATGGTGCGGTTCGGGGGCCGGCCATGAGCGACATGGACCCGGTCATCCAGGAGTTCCTGGTCGAGTCGCACGAGGGTCTCGACCGCTTGGACCGCAGTCTGGTCGATCTCGAGCAGACCTCCGATCGCGAGACTCTGGCCGCGATCTTCCGCACGATCCACAGCATCAAGGGGGCGTGCGGATGTCTCGGCTTCGCCAAGCTCGAGAAGGTCTCGCATCACGGCGAGAGCCTCCTGAGCATGCTGCGCGACGGCGAGCGCGAGATGGACACGGCGGTGACGTCCGCCCTGCTGGCCATGGTGGACGCGATCCGCGAGATCCTGACGGCGATCGAGAGCGCGGGCGACGAGGGTGGCGGCGACTACACGGAGCTGATCGCCATCCTCGACGCCCTGCGCCGGGGCGAGGTGCCCGCCGCGCCCGCGGCTGCTGCACCGCCGCCGCAGACCCCGGTGCCAGCGTCGGCCCCGGACGCGGTGGCGAAGGCTCCGGCGCCGGCGGCCTCGCCCAGCACCGCCGCGCCCGAAGCCGCGACCACCAACGACAAGCCACGGGCGAGCGAGACGATCCGCGTCGACGTGGCCTTGCTGGACTCGCTGATGAACCTGGTCGGCGAGTTGGTGCTGGCCCGCAACCAGATCCTGCAGTTCGGCGTCAACCAGCAGGATTCGGCGTTCTCGGCGACGACCCAGCGCCTGAACCTCATCACCACCGAGCTGCAAGAAGGAGTCATGAAGACCCGCATGCAGCCGATCGACAACGTGTGGAGCAAGTTCCCACGCATCGTGCGCGACCTGGCCCGCGGCTGCGGCAAGGACGTGCGCCTGGAGATGGTGGGGCGCGAGACCGAACTCGACCGCACCATCATCGAGGCGATCAAGGATCCGCTCACTCACGTGGTGCGCAACTCGGTCGACCACGGCATCGAGATGCCCGACGCGCGAGTGGCGGCGGGCAAGCCATCGCACGGGACGATCACGTTGCGCGCCTTCCACGAGGGCGGCCAGGTCAACATCGAGATCGGCGACGACGGCAAGGGGCTGGACGGCGACCGCATCCTCAACAAGGCGCGCGAGCGTGGGCTGCTGACGGCCGACCAAGCGGCGCGTCTCACTCCACGCGAGATCACCAACCTGATCTTCCTGCCCGGCTTCTCCACGGCCGAGAAGGTCACCAACATCTCCGGCCGCGGCGTCGGGATGGACGTCGTCAAGACCAACATCGAGAAGATCGGCGGCACCGTCGACCTCGCTACGGAAGCGGGCCGCGGCACGACCCTGCGCATCAAGATCCCGCTCACCCTGGCGATCATCCCGGCGCTGGTGGTCACCTGCCGCGGCCATCGCTTCGCGATCCCGCAGGTGAGCCTGCTGGAGCTCGTGCGCCTGGAAGGCGAACAGCTGCGGCGCGGCATCGAGAGCATCGGGGGGACCTCGCTCTACCGGCTGCGCGGCGCACTCCTGCCGCTGGTGCACTTGGCGACGCAGCTGCGGCTCGGCAGCACGACCGAGTCGCAGGAAGCGGTGAACATCGTGGTGCTGCAGGCGGATGGCGAGCAGTTCGGCCTGATCGTCGACGAGATCAGCGACACCGAAGAGATCGTGGTCAAGCCGTTGAGCAAGCAGCTGAAGGGGCTGGCGAGCTTCGCCGGTGCGACCATCATGGGCGACGGTCGGGTGGCGCTCATCCTCGACGCCGTGGGGATCGCACCGCGAGCCAAGGCGCAGCGCGGCGCGGACAGCCTGACGGCGAAGTCGGGCGACGGTAGCGGCCAAACCGACGCCGACCGGCCGCAGAGCATGCTCATCACCGCGATCGGGCCGACGCGCGAGGTGGCCATACCGCTCACCGCGGTCGAGCGCCTGGAGGAGTTCCCGGTGGCCGCGGTGGAACAGGCGGGAGACGCCGAAGTGGTGCAGTACCGGGGCGCGATCATGCCGCTGGTGAGGGTGGCGGCGGCTCTCGATGCTCAGGAAGCCGGCCACTGCGACCCGCTGCAGGTCATCGTGCACAGCCGTGGCGACAGCACGGTCGGACTGGTCGTCGACCGCATCCTCGACATCGTGCACGACCGGCTGGTGCTGGAACGGCAGACTCGCCGCCGTGGGACGCTGGGGTCGGCGGTCATCCAGGGTCGGGTCCGCGACCTCGTCGACGTCGAGGGAATCGTCCGACCGCACCTGGCCGACGTATCCGCGCGCGAAGGGGGCACACCATGAGCCGATCGCAGGTCGAGTCTGCCACCGTCGGGCTGGAGCAGCAGCTGTGCACCTTCCTGGTGCGCGGTCTCCTGTTCGGCGTGCCGGTGGAGCGCGTGCAAGAGGTCTTGCGCTTCCAGGAGATGACGCCGGTGCCGCTGGCGCCACCTGTGGTGCGAGGGCTCATCAACCTGCGCGGTCAGATCGTCACGGCGCTCGACATGCGCCGCTTGCTGGCCGGGGACGTCGAGTTGCCGGATGCCACGACGGAGGCTGCCGAGCCCATGAACGTGGTGATGCGTCTCCCCGACGGGGTCGTGAGCTTCCTCGTCGACGAGATCGGCGATGTCTTGCAGGTGCAGGACGGCCAGCGCGAGCCGCCGCCGGTGACGCTCGCCGGGCGCATTCGCGACCTCGTCACCGCGGTCTACAAGCTCGAGAACGACTTGCTCCTGGTCCTCGATACGCACCGCGCTGCCGCTCTGAGCATCGGTGCGGAGAAGCACGAGTCATGACCATGGAACGGGTCTCGCACGACGACTTCCTCGGGCTCGCTGGCGCGATGCCGGCCGCCACCGCCGTCCCAGCGGAACGAGAGGGCCAAGCACGCGGCGCGAACGACGTCGGCCGTGACACGGCGGTGCAGGCGCCGCACCAGGCTCGCAGTCCATCGCTTTCCACATCGACCACAGCTTTCCACACAGACATGTCCGCGACGCAAACCTCGGCGCTGGCCCAGGACGCCAGCTTCCTCGATCTCCCGGCGCACGTGGTTGCCGCCCTCGACCAGGTGCAGACCAACGTCATGGTGGCCGATACCAGCTTCCGTTTGGTCTACGCCAATGCGCATGCGGTGGCGACGCTGCGCACGCTGGAGAACGAGATCTTCGCCGAGTTCAAGGTGCGGGTCGACGACATGCTCGGTGGCAGCATCCATCGCTTCCACCGCGACCCGCAGCGCATCGAGAAGATCCTGCGCGATCCGAGATCGTTCCCGCACGCGGCGACGTTCTCGTTCGGCAACGTGACTCTGCGCACGGTGATCAACGGCATGGTCGATGCCGAGGGCCGTCTGGTCGGCTACGTGGTCAACTGGGACGACGTCTCGGAGACGGCGCGCAACGCGGCGCGCATGGCGCAGATCCAGTCGATGATGGAGAACGCGCCGATCAACCTGATGCTGGCCGACCTCGACGGCGTCATCCGCTACGCCAATCCGGCGTCCATGCGCACGCTCGAGCAGATCCAGCACCTGCTGCCGGTGAAGGCCGAGGACGTCGTCGGAACGTCGATCGACCGCTTCCACCGCAATCCGGCCCACCAGCGCCGCATCATCAGCCGCGCCGAGAACCTGCCCTACAAGGCGCGGATCGAGCTGGGCTCCGAGATCCTCGACCTGCTGGTGAACGCCACCTTCGACGACCAGGGGCGCTACCAAGGGCCCATGCTGACCTGGTCGGTGGTGACCGAGCAGGTGGCGCTGGAGAAGCGCGTCGAGGAGCAAGTGAAGCGCGAGCGCGAGGCTGCCACGCACCTGCAGCAGCGCGTCGATGCCCTGCTCGAAGCGATGCGGGCGGCGGCGAACGGCGACCTGACCGTGGAGGTGGCGACCGAGGGCGGGGAGGACGCTGTCGACGCCCTCGCGGCGGCACTCGGCACGTTCCTGGGCGGCATGCGCGGCAACGTCACCACCATCGCCCGCAATGCCACGGACCTCACCCGCTCGTCGGATCAGCTGCGCGAGGCGAGCACGGTCATGGCGGCGAGTGCCGAGGAGACCTCGAGCCAGGCCAACGTCGTCTCGTTGGCGGCCGACGAGGTCAGCAAGAACGTGCAGGCCGTATCGGCCGGCGCCGAGGAGATGACGGCCAGCATCCGCGAGATCGCGATGAGTGCGGCGCAGGCGGCCAAGGTGGCCACCAGCGCGGTGAAGGTCGCCGAGTCGACCAACCAGACCGTCGCCAAGCTGGGGATCAGCAGCGCCGAGATCGGCAAGGTCATCAAGGTCATCACGTCGATCGCGCAGCAGACCAACCTGCTGGCGCTCAACGCCACGATCGAGGCGGCGCGCGCGGGCGAGGCCGGCAAGGGCTTCGCGGTGGTCGCCAACGAGGTGAAGGAGCTGGCCAAGGAGACCGCCAAGGCGACCGAGGACATCAGCCAGAAGATCGAGGCGATCCAGACCGACACCACCGGCGCCGTCTCGGCGATCGAGGAGATCAGTCGGATCATCAACCAGATCAACGACATCCAGAACACCATCGCCAGTGCGGTGGAGGAGCAGACGGCGACGACCAACGAGATCTCGCGCAGCGTGAACGAGGCCGCGCGTGGCAGCGTGGAGATCGCCCAGAACATCACCGGCGTCGCCGAAGCCGCCCAGAACACCAGCAAGGCCACGATCGAGAGCGAGCGGGCCATGAGCGGCCTGGCCGAGATGTCGGCGGAGCTGAAGGCGCTGGTGAGCCGCTTCCGCTACTGAGCCGAGGCGCGCCGCCGTTCCCTGCGCGGCTTCGTCCCCGGTGCGAGCAACGAGTAAGTCATGGCCCCCATCCGAGTCCTGGTCGTCGACGACAACGCGCTCGATCGCAAGCTGGTGACAGCGGCGATCGAGTCCGACCCTGCCTTCGCGGTCGTGGGCACCGCGCCCAGCGGCTGGATCGGCCTGCGCAAGGTCGAGAGCCTGCAGCCGGACGTCGTCACCCTCGACGTCGAGATGCCGGACATGAACGGGCTCGACGCTCTGCTCTCGTTGCGAGCGACGGCCCCGGACTTGGCGGTCGTGATGGTGAGCGCCCACACCGACCGGGGTACGGCGGCCGCGCTCGAGTCGCTGGCCTACGGTGCCACCGGCTACTGCCGCAAGCCGACCGACTGCAAGGGCTTTGCCGACGCGGTGCGCACTCTCGGCGATCAGCTGTTGCCGAAGATCCGCACGGCGCTGAAGCACGGCGGCAAGCAGGCGGCGCTCGGGCGAGCGACGGCCGAGGCGACGCCGGCTGTCACGGCGACCGCCGCGAGTCCGCCGGCGGTCGGTGTGCGGCGGCTGGCCGCCGGACGCGTGGAGATCGTGGCCATCGGCGTGTCGACCGGGGGCCCGAACGCCCTGACCGAGGTGATCCCGCTCCTGCCGGCGGAGTTCCCCGTGCCCGTGGTCATCACCCAGCACATGCCGCCGATGTTCACGCGATACCTCGCGAAGAGCCTCGGCGACAAGTCGGCCATGCCGGTGCGCGAAGCCGCCGACGGCGACGTCGTTGCGCCGGGCTCGGTGTGGATCGCGCCGGGCGACTACCACATGGAGCTGCAGCGCGTCGAAGGCGAGCTGGTCGCGCGCTTGAATCAGGGACCGCCCGAGAATTCGTGCCGGCCGGCGGTCGACCCGATGTTCCGCTCCGTCTCGCGAACGCACGGTGCGGGGGTGCTGGCCCTGGTGATGACCGGCATGGGCCAAGACGGTACGGCCGGTGCGCGCGCGGTGCGCGAGGCCGGCGGCTCGATCCTGGCGCAGGACGAAGCGACGAGCGTGGTCTGGGGCATGCCCGGCTTCGTCGTGCGGGCGGGTTTGGCCGACGAAGTGCTCCCCCTGGGCGAGATCGCCGCGGCGCTGGTCCGCCGCGTGCAGCGCGGTCGGCCCGCTGGTCAGTTGCAGACGCGTTCGCCGAGCTCGAAGTCATGACCATCACCGCCGACGATTTCGCTTGGGTCTCCAACCTGGTGCAGCAGCGGGCCGGGATCCAACTCGAACCGGGCAAGGAGTATCTGGTCGAGTCGCGCTTGATCCCGGTCGCCAAGCGCCACGGCCGCTCCGGCCTCGGCGACCTGGTCCAGCTCCTGCGGTCGTACCCCGATCGGGAGATCGTCAACGATCTCATCGAGGCGATGACCACCAACGAGACCAGCTTCTTCCGCGACGTGGCACCGTTCGAGGCCCTGCGCAAGACCATCCTGCCGCGCTTGGTCCAACGGCGCAGCGCCCGGCGACGGTTGCGCATCTGGTGCGCGGCCAGTTCGTCTGGCCAGGAGCCGTACAGCCTCGGCATCCTGCTGCTGGAGCACTTCCCGGAGGTGGCGAAGAGCTGGGACTTCCGGTTCCTGGCGACGGACTTGTCGCGGCACATGGTGCAGCGGTGCCTGCTCGGCGAGTACACGCGCTTCGAGGTCGGGCGGGGCCTCTCGCCGCAACTGCGCGAGCGCTACTTCGAGCCACGAGACAACTCGTTCGTGGTCGTCGAGCCGTTGCGCCGCCTGGTGGAGTTCCGCACCATGAACTTGTGCGAGCCATGGCCGAGCATGGAGGCGCAAGATCTGGTCCTGGTCAGGAACGTCATGATCTACTTCGACGTGCCGACCAAGCAGCGGATCCTGCAGCAGGTGCGCCGCATCCTGCAACCGGACGGCTTCGTGCTGCTGGGGACGGCCGAGTCGATGAGCTACATGCAGAACGAGTTCGAGCGCGAGGCTCTCGAGGGCACCAGCGTCTACTCGCCGACAGCCTTGCCGAAGACCAAGTAGGCGATGGGCGGGCGACCGTAGGTCGCCGCCCATCGCGCCAGCGTTGCAGCGGATGGAGCCAGGCTCCACCGCTGAACGCTGGACGGCCGGCCGACGGAGGCCGTCGGCCATCGCGCCAGCGTTGCAGCGGATGAAGCCAGGCTCCACCGCTGAACGCTGGCTCAGGGTGACATGGCGGCGGTGCCGTCGGGGGATGGGCGTGGGGCGGGACGGCGGGTCTCGCCCTGAGAGGCAGTGGCGGCGGTGTTCATTCGCGCGGTGGGTGAGGCGCTACGCTTGTCGTGAGCGGAGCGCGTCCTTGCGGGATCGCCTCGCCGTACCTGACGCCATGATCCACCTTCCGCACGCCGTACGTCTGGCTCCCCTGGTCCTGCTGTTGGCGGTCGCCGCACGCGCCGGTGACCCTCCGGCCAGCGCCGCCCCCGCCGCGGCGGAGGCGCATTCCCCGGCTCCTCCCCGCTTCAAGTTCAAGAGCGGCCGGTTCTGGCACGTGCCGCGCCTGCCGGTGCCGCCGCGCCGTTGAGCGGCGCACACGCACCGCGGGTGAGACCTCAGCGCGGCCGGCGGCCGCAACCCAAAGGGTTGATGTCGGCGCAGCGCCGACCAGAGGGGGCCGACGGCGCTGTTGTTGCTTGGAGCTTCCAGGGCTGCTCGGGCGTGGCCTGGTCAGCTCTGTGGCAACGGAACAACACGGCCGAATTCGCGCCCGCCGCGACGATTCGCAGCCCTTGCAGCTCAGAACGTCAGCTCGAGGCGTAGCAGGCCGAGGAACGCGTCGCGCTGGCCGCCGCCGCCGGGCGCCACGAAGTACTGCAGGTCGGGCTGCAGCGCGCAGAACGGGGTCAGTTGCGCGCGGTAGAACACGCCGAACTGCTGCTCGTCCCGGGTGAAGGTGGAACCGTTCGCCCGGCTGGTGCGGCCCAGGTTCCACAGCACGCCGAGCGTGTCCGCGTCACGGCCGGGGATCGCGCCGACGTAGGTCAGCCCGATGGCAACGTGCTGGTGTACCGCGGCGACGTCTTCGTCGGCCACGCCGAAACGCACGGACACGGCCATGCCCTGTTCCTCGTCCGCCTCGCGCCACAACTGCTGCTCGGCGATCAGGAACACTCCCGTCGTCCCGTGCTCGGTGCCGCCGTCGAACCGATCGAAGCGGCCGGTGTGATGGAAGAAACCGGCGGCGATGCGACCCTCACCGAAGCACTCGCACGGGTGGAAGCGGCAGCCGACCTCCCCGGTGCTGTACCACGACGCCGACTTGCTGTCGCTGAAGAAGGTGCTCGGGCCCCTGGTGCCGGTGGTGAAGCCGTCTTGGGTGGCGCCGTCGAAGATGCCGAACCCGCCGTACCAGTGGTCGTCGGGGTAGACGAACAGCAACGCACCGGTGGCGCTGTCGGGGTAGGTCGGCTGCGCCAGGAGGGTCGGTGACCACGAGGCGCTGGTCTCGGCAAAGGTCCCGGCCAGTTCGCTGAATCCGAACTCGCTGAGCGCGTCGATCTTGCCGAACTTGCAGCGCAGATGGTGGTCGAGCAGGAACTGCTCGTACCAGAGTTCGCTGATCTGGCGCCGCTCCGGAGCGTCCACCGACGACACGCCGAGGAGCGAGCCGAGGTGGCGGTTGCCGTCGCGGCCCTCGATGAGGTTGGCGTCCAGGTAGAGCGAGCCACCCTCGAAGCCGAGTAGCTTCGACTCGAGCAACAGGTTGAGGTCGAGGAGCATGCGCTCGGTGCCGTGATGGCTGGCGTCGCCGCTCCATGGCGCCGACCAATCGGCGACGAGACCGCCGCCCGGCACGATTCCGGCCGCGCTCCACCTTTCGCGGAGTCCGCCCCAGCCGCCGGTGAGCCCGTCCTGCGTCCAGTACGACCCCGGCTCCTCGCTGGGCGCGCCCGTCTGCGGTTCCTGCGCCTGTAGGGTCGGTGCGAGCACCGCGCAAAGACCCAGGAAACGGACCATGCCGCACGGGCGTGGCCCACGCTCTCTCTCGACCAACATCGGCCAGGTGTTCGACACCGACCGGAACAGGTCTGTTGAGCTGCCCGAATGTCGCCCCTTCATCGGCGACTGGATGCTGCGGATTCAGAGTCAGCGCCAGGGGGACCCATCCGCGGCGGAGCCCGCGCCTGTTCATCCGGCTTGGCACGTCCGAATCTGCACAGGTCGCCCAACCTGCCGGCCGATGCGGCCGCACCAACGCGAACGAACAGTCACGGCTCGGCCGCGGCGCCTCCCGTGACGCGGACTCGTGGGCGGCTGTAGGCCGACCACCTGACCTGGCCTCCGGACATCGGCGGCCGGGTGGCGGCTCGTCCTGCCGACCTCGTGAGCCCCATCCCTTTGGCCGGTGCAGTTGCGAGAGTCGCAGTTCCGACAAGAGCGGAGAGAGCCGGGGCGGGAGACGCAGCGTCGCTCGCCGGCAGGAGATCGTCAGGATGTGGGTCGGAACATGTCGGAATCCATGAGCGTCTCGCCCGAGCCGGGCAACCGTTGGCTGCGCGCGTTCATGGACCTGTCGGTTGCGCGCAAGCTGCACGCGATCATGGCAGTGATGTTGGTCGGCCTGGCCGCCATCGTCGCCCTGGGCATCCGTTGCTCCGCCCGGATCGGTGACGAGTTGTCGCGCGTCGGCCGCCAGCAGCTGCCCGCTGTGCGCAACATGACGCTCGTGGACATGATGCACGACGGGATTCGGGCCGGCGTCTACCACGTCTTGCTCGCGGCGCAGAAGCAGGACCCCGACGAGCTGCAGTCGTCGCGCGATGAGTTGCACGAACTGTGCGGCAACCTGGGCCGCTACATGGCGAACCTCGGCAAGCTCGAGATCGCGCCGGCCACGCGTGAAGCGATCGACGCTGCTCAGCCCGTCATCGAGGCCTACGTCGGCGCTGCGGCCGCAGTCGAGCGGGTGGTTGCCGACCCCGGCCACGGTGCGCTCGACCAGGAGATGACGGCATTCGAGGAGCGTTTCGGCGAACTCGAAGAGCGACTCGAGGCCCTCGGCGACCTCATCGAGAAGGACGCGGAGCTCGCGGTGCGGCACGGAGAGAGCGTGTCCGCCGGCGCACGGTGGCAGAGTCTCATCGCTCTCGTCATCGTCGGAGGCATCGCTCTCGCGTTCGCGGCGTTCGTCGGGCGCGCCATCTCGCGACCGCTGTGCGCTGCGGTCGAGGTGCTCGAGTCCGGCGACTTGACCCGGCTCGGAGACGTTCGTTCACGGGACGAGATCGGCCGCATGGCGCAGGCGGTCATCGGCACCGTCGATCGTATCGAGCGTCAGAAGAGCGAGATGGCGCGCGTCGTCTCCATGATGGAGAACGCGCCGATCAACATGCTCTACGCCGACGAGACCGGCGTCGTGCGCTACCAGAATCCGGCGTCGGCGCGCGCGGTCGCCCGCATCGCTGACGCGCTCGGCGTGGCGCCGGAAGCCATCGTGGGCGGCTCGCTGGCCGTGTTCTTGCGCACCTACGACGGGCGACTCCCCGACATGGGGACCGGTGGCGGTCTGCCATTCCGCGCCGAGGTGGCGATCGGGGACGACACCGTCGAGCTCCTCGTGACGGCTCTGCGCGACCATCAGGGGCGCTATCTCGGGCCGATGCTGACCTGGGAGATCAAGACCGAGCAGGTGCGGCTGCAGCTCCAGAACCAACGCATGGCAGAGGAACGCCAGCGCCAGACCGAGCGCGAGGCGGAACTCGCACGCGAACGCGCCGAGGCCGAGCGGCTGCAGGCCGAGGAGAAGCGTGCGCACAGCGAGCGCGAGCAGCGTCGCATCGCCGAGCAGGCCGAGCGTGAGCGCGCCGAGTCGCAGGAGATGCAGCGCAAGATCGACCTTCTGCTCGGCGTCGTCGACCAGGCGGCCAAGGGTGACTTGCGCCAGCGCGTGCCGATCGTCGGTGACGACGCACTCGGTCGGGTCGGCGGAGCTCTCGACGTGTTGCTGTCCGACTTGCGCACCAGCGTCGCGCGTATCGCCGGGAACGCCGATCAGCTCGCCGGCTCGGCCGACGGACTGCGCAAGAGCAGCAGCGGCATGCGCACTGCCGCCGACACCACCTCGCGCGAGATGAACGCCGTGTCGGGTGCCAGCGAGCAGGTGAGCCGCAGCGTGCAGAGCGTGGCAACCGCGACCGACGAGCTGAGCGCGCGCGTACGCGAGATCGCGGCCAGCGCCGCCGAGGCGACCCGCGTGGCCGTCGCTGCGGTCGAGGCCGCCGGCACGACCGAGGCGACCATGTCTCGGCTCAGTGTCTCGAGCCAAGAGATCGGCGAAGTGGTCAAGCTCATCCATTCCATTGCCCAGCAGACGAACCTGCTGGCGCTCAACGCCACCATCGAGGCGGCGCGTGCCGGTGAGGCTGGCCGCGGCTTCGCCGTGGTCGCCAACGAGGTGAAGGAGCTGGCGAACGCCACTTCGCGAGCGACCGGGGAGATCGGACGGAGGATCGACGCCATCCAGGGTGACACCGAGGATGCGCGGGGAGCGATCGCTCGGATCGGTGGGATCGTGCACGAGATCAGCGACATCCAGGCGACGATCGCGGCGGCAGTGGAGGAGCAGAACGCGACGACGCGCGAGATCGCGCGGACCCTGTCCGAGGCCGCCAACGGCAGCACCGACATCGTGCGCACGATCGGTCGCGTCGCCGGCTGCGCGACGGAGACCTCGGCCGGGGCGCAAGCGTCTCTCGAGTCGGCAGAGTCGCTTGCCGGCATGGCCGACGACTTGGCCAAGG
Organism: Planctomycetota bacterium; assembly: GCA_041398565.1. Taxonomy (GTDB): domain Bacteria; phylum Planctomycetota; class UBA1135; order UBA1135; family UBA2386; genus DATGPD01. Next base: position 1,429,048 of record JAWKUN010000003.1, read on the forward strand.
CGGTGGGGGCGTTCCGCTACTGAGCTGCAAGGGCTGCGAATCGTCGCGGCGGTCGCGAATTCGGCGGTGTTGTTCCGTTGCCACAGAGCTGACCAGGCCACGCCCGAGCAGCCCTGGAAGCTCCAAGCAACAACAGCGCCGGCGGCCCCCTCTGGTCGGCGCTGCGCCGACATCAACCCTTTGGGTTGCGGCCGCCGGCAGCGCTGAGCTGCAAGGGCTGCGAATCGTTGCGGCGGGCGCGAATTCGGCCGTGTTGTTCCGTTGCCACAGAGCTGACCAGGCCACGCCCGAGCAGCCCTGGAAGCTCCAAGCAACAACGGCGCCGGCGGCCCCCTCTGGTCGGCGCTGCGCCGACATCAACCCTTTGGGTTGCGGCCGCCGGCAGCGCTGAGCTGCAAGGGCTGCGAATCGTCGCGGCGGGCGCGAATTCGGCGGTGTTGTTCCGTTGCCACAGAGCTGACCAGGCCACGCCCGAGCAGCCCTGGAAGCTCCAAGCAACAACAGCGCCGGCGGCCCCCTCTGGTCGGCGCTGCGCCGACATCAACCCTTTGGGTTGCGGCCGCCGGCAGCGCTGAGCTGCAAGGGCTGCGAATCGTCGCGGCGGGCGCGAATTCGGCGGTGTTGTTCCGTTGCCACAGAGCTGACCAGGCCACGCCCGAGCAGCCCTGGAAGCTCCAAGCAACAACAGCGCCGGCGGCCCCCTCTGGTCGGCGCTGCGCCGACATCAACCCTTCGGGTTGCGGCCGCCGGCTGCGCTGAGCCCGTAGAAAGAAGCGATGGCCGGCCGACAGAAGGCGTCGGCCATCGCGCCAGCCTTGCAGCGGATGGAGCCAAGGCTCCACCGCTGAACGCTGACCGGCCAGCCAGCCGAACGGAGGGGGGACGTCTTGACGGCGCCGGTTTGCCCTGGCGACTCCTGGCCGTCGAACGCGGCGCGATCGCGCGTTTCGATGGGACGGGACGGGATCCTTCGGGTTTCCCGAGCGCGCGACCGCGGGCGCGTGCCTAACCTCGGGGTCGATGGCTGCAGACCAGGGATCCACGGCGGCGGCCGGAGCGACCGGTGTGCTTCGACCGGTCGCTGGCAGGGAACGCGTCCGCATTCCGTATCGCTTGCCGTTGGTCGCTTTCGCGCTGGCTCATCTCGCTGCGCTCGGCGCTTTCGCGTCGCTGGTCGTGGACCCCTGGCCCTTCCTGGCGACCCACCTGCATCCGCGCGTGCTGAGTGCGGTGCATGCCCTGACCCTGGGATGGATCTCGCTCACGGCGGTGGGGGCGACCTGGGTGGTCGGGCACCTGGCCCTGCGCATGCCCTTGCCAGCGGGCAAGGCCGACGGGGTGGCTCTGACGCTCTTGCTCGTGGGTGCGTTGGGCGTGGTGTTCCACATGGGCGACGGGCTCTGGCGTGGCGTCGGGTGGTCGGGCCTGCTGTCGTGGATCGCGGTGCTGTGGTTCTCTTGGCGCGTTCTCCGCGGAGCCGCACGTGCCGGCGGCCCTGTCGTGATCCGGCTGCACGTGGCGGCGGCCTACGTCAACCTCTTGGTCGCCAGCTCGCTCGGCGCGGCGATCGCCTTCGCCTGGTTGCCGGCGCACTTGCCGCCGGCCACCGCACTGGTGCTGCACGCACACGTGGCCGTGGTCGGCTTCGCCATGACCCTGGCCGTCGGCGTCGGCTATCGCCTCCTTCCCATGATCCTGCCGGCCGCGCCGCCGCCGGAGTCGATCATGTGGACGTCGCTCGCCGCGCTGCAGCTGGGGGTGTTGGCGTTGTTGGCCCGCTTCGTGATCGCCGCCCCGGCGCTCATGGCGGTCGGCGCGCTGGCGCTTGGCGTCGGTGTCGCGGCCTTCGTCGTCGGCGTCGTCCACATGTTGTCGCATCGCCGGCCGGCGCCGCGGGACCTGCGGCGACCCGACCCTGCCGCATTGCTCGTTCTGCTGTCGGTCCTGTGCCTGCTCGGTGCGCTCGCTCTCGGTCTGTGGCTGGCCGCTCGGCCCGCGCCGGCATCGGGTCCGGTGGTGTTCGCCTACGGCTCCCTGGCACTGGTCGGCTTCCTGGGCCAGCTCATCGCCGGTGTCGGCTTTCGTTTGCTGCCGTGGCTCGCCTGGCGTCACGCTTTCGACGCCACTCCGCCACCGGACTCGGGCGCAGGACCGGGCGCGTGGACGTTGCCGCCGCCACCGAACGCCATGGGGTCGCCCGCGGCTCGTTGGGTCGCGGTGGCGGGGTGGATCACGGGCGTGTCGTGCTTGACCATCGGCCTGCTCGTCGGTGCCGTGGGTTTGCTGCGTTCGGGCGGCGTCGCGCTGGCATCGGCGGTCGTCGCCGGCCTGTTCCAGCTGGGCTCCGTCGTGCACGCCGGCCGCACGGTCGGTACGCGAGCGCACCGGTAGCGATCCGCCGGCCGACGCGCGCGTCCGCCGCCATGGTGCGGATGGCCATGCCGCCTTAGACTTCGGACTCCGCGCTCGCCCCGGTGCGGATGCAGGCATCGCCGCGACCCCGACCCTCCGTGACCTTCGCCCAGCCGTTCAAGGACTACGAGATCCTCGAGCGCATCGGATCGGGCGCCATGGGCACCGTGTTCAAGGCGCGACAGAAGCGCCTCGACCGCATCGTGGCTCTCAAGGTGTTGAAGCCGACCCTGGCGCGCAACGCCAAGTTCGTCGACCGGCTGCGCCGCGAGGCCCGCATCGTCGCCTCGCTGAACCATCCCGACATCGTCGCGGGCTACGACCTGGGCGAAGAGGGTGGCTACCACTACTTCGTGATGGAGTTCGTCGAGGGCACCTCGTTGGCGACTCTGTTGCGCGAGTGGGGGGTGTTCCCCGAGGAGCAGGTCCTCGATGTCGCGACGCGCGTGGCCTCGGCACTCGACCACGCGTTCAAGAAGGGGGTCATCCACCGTGACATCAAGCCCGGCAACATCCTGATCGACAAGCAGGGTCGGGCCAAGCTCACCGACCTGGGCCTGGCGAAGGCGCCTGAGGACGTGACGATCACCCAGGAGGGAGCCACCGTCGGCACGCCGCAGTACATCAGTCCCGAGCAAGCCCGGGACCCATCGAAGGTGGACGTGCGCTCGGACCTGTACTCGTTGGGTGCGACCCTGTTCCACATGTCCACCGGGCAGCCGCCGTTCCCGGGCTCCACCCTGGCCAACGTCATCCACGACGTCGTCCATCGCCGGGCGCCGTCGGCAACGGCGATCAATCCGGGGCTCAGCGATGGCCTCAGCCTCGTCATCCGCAAGCTGCTGGCCAAGGACCCCGACCTGCGCTACCAGACGCCGTCCGAGCTTCTCGCCGACCTGCAGCGAGTGCGGCGGGCCGAGCGACCTCAAGTCGACGTGGATGCTCTGGCCGCGGAGGATGCCGTGGCGGTAGACGGACGGCACAAACTGCGCGCGGTGATACTCGCGGTCGTCGCCGTCGTCGCGGTGGGCGCTTGGTTGGCTTGGCGCGGGTCGCGTACGGCGGCCCCCGCGGAGCGGAACTCGACCCAGACCTTCTTGACCCGGGTCCAGGCAGCCGTCTCCGAGGCCGAGGGTTGGCGCGGCAAGCTGCGGGCGCTGATGCGCGGTGCCGCCGACGCCAGCAACGACGAAGAGAGGCGCGCCGTCGCCGACCTGCGCAGCGGCATCCTCATCCCCTGGCAGGAGGCGCTGGTCCAGTTCGTGCGCGAGCGACGCGCTGGGGTGCCGGCTTTCGTCCTCGAACCCGCGCACTGGCGCGATCCGGTGCAACTGCTGCGCCGGGAGACGGTGGAGGCCTTCGAGCGCAACTTCGGGATCGCCCACGCCGAGCTGCCGGCACCGCTGGCGCGAGCCCTCGACGTCGAGCTGGAGCGCCTCGACGCCGAGGTCGGGATCCGAACTGGCGAGCGCGACCAGAACCTGCTCGCTGCCTACCGCGGCCATCTGGAGGGGGAGGTGGCCGCGGCCTGGCGCGCGCTGCTGGAGGTCGCCGACTTCGCCGGCGCCGAGCGCGCGCTGCGAACGGGGATGGCGACGTTCTTCGGTGAGCAGGGCCGGCCCGGACGCGAGCACCTGCCGCCGACCGCGCGCGTCGAGGTCGACCGTGTCGAGGCGGCGGCCAGCGCCGACGCCCTGGCCCAGATCGACCGGGCCGAGGCGGCTGCGGCGGACGCCCTGCGTCGGGCCCGCGACGAAGCTCTCGTCGGCCTCCGCGCGCAGCTGCTCGACGGGGCCGACCCGTACCTCCTGCGCCGTCGCTTCGAGTCGTGGTGCCAGGACCTGGCTGCCCGGCATCCGAGCAGCGCGGCGTTCCGCACCGGCGCCGATCCCTGGCCGCAGGTCCTCGAGGCCCAGCTCGGGTTCCGCGAGACGCTGGCGGCGGCCATCGCCGTGGCCGACCGGCAGCGTGTGCGGGCGCACGTGCAGCTGGCGGTCGGTGCGTTGCTCGCCGACGGCGACGCCACGCAGGAGATCCGCTGGCTGCGCGAGCGCAGCATCGACGACGACGCGGTGCGCGCCTTGCGCGAGCGATGGGCAACCTTCGTCGAGGACGCGCACGCGGCGCGCGACTGGCTGCTCGAGGCGCTGATCGGAAGGCTGGGCGGGCGCACGTTCACCGTGGGTTCGAATCTCGCGGGCCGCTCGTTTCAGGTCGCCGTGCGCAAGGAGGGCGGCCGGTGCGAGCTGGTCGAACGCGACGGTGCGCGCTCGCGCCGCTTGTCGCTGGCAGCGCTTCGGGTGAGCGAGCTGCTCGCCCTGGTGCCGGCTCGCGGTGACGACGAGGGGCGCATCGACCGGGGCCTGGCGATCTGGCTGTACGCGGGCGGTGAGACGAGCCTGGCGACCGGCCAGCTGTCCAAGGACGACGACACGTTCTTCGGCGAACAGATCGCTCCGGTCCTCCAAGCGGTGCTCGACCAACGATTCGGCGACGAACCGGGCGCTCGCGCCGAGTTGGCGCACCTGCGTGCCGACTACTCGAACATGCCGGTCGCCGAGCTTCGATCGGCGCTCGATGCCTTCGACGACCGCTTCGGCCACACGGCGGTGGCGCGGGCGAGCGAGCGGGTGTTGAGCGACCTGCGCGCGCACCTGCGTGCCACGCAGCAGCGGCAGGAGATCCTCGGTGCGCTGCAGGGCAACGTCTCTCCGGGGCTGGACGTCCGCATCGTCGGCGAGGCGCGGGCACGGGTGAGCTGCGCGCCGGCGACGGCCGAGGGACTGGTGCTGGCCGCGGGCTGGCAACGCTCGGCAGGATGCCTGTCCTTCTCGTCGACCGACCTGCACCTCGAGGCGGCCCGTCAGCACGCACTCGTGCTTGCCGACGGCTTGTCGACCGAGCACGGGGTCTCGTTCGTCGCCATGGTCGAGTTCGGTGCCCAGGCGGAGCAGCCTCGGCTCTACCTCTTCGAAATCCACGGCGTCGGTGTCGCCTTGGGTCTCATCGCCACGGGCGAGCCCTTTGCCACCGTCGTCGCGGCAGAAGACCTCGCTCGCGAGAAGGTCCTACACCGCGGCCTCGAGCGCGAACTCGACGTGATGGTCGAGCCGCGCGCGGGTGCTCCGTCGGTCGTGCTCGGCGCTCGGCACCGCCTGCAGGTCGACGTGGGGGTGCAGCAGAGCCGGCTCGTGGCCAGCGTAAGACTCGACGGCGTCGAGCTGGCACGCGACAGCGTGGTGCGCCCGCCCAAGGTTGCGGCGCGTGTGGTGGCGATGCCCTTGCAGCCGCTGTCGCTGTGGAGCGTCGAGATCGAGGGGCAGCCGTGAGGGGAGTGGGGGCGAGGCGACCGAGGCTGTGGTGGGCAGTCTTGGCTCTGACCGGCGCCTGCTCGCCGCTGCCGATGCGGGTGACGGAATCGCTGTTCGCCGACGAGCCGGTGCCGCCGTCGCTGGTTCCGGGGAACTACTGGGGCCGGATCGAGGCCTTGCGCGGTCGGCTCGAGGGTGGACCTGGCGAGCGTGTCATGGCCGTGGATGTGGTCTTCGCAGGAGCCTCCGATCAGCGCTTGCCCGCCCGCGTGCGCGCCTACGGACAGGAGGCCGGCGAGGACGAGGTCCGAACCACCTTCACGCTCGACGCCGAAGACGCGCGCCGGCGTTGGCCGGAAGACTACGTCGGTGACGCAGCCCAGCGTTCCGGCGTGGCTCTGCGCCTGCACGACGCACGCTACTTCCAGAACGGCTTCGCCGCCGCGGAGGTGACGTTCGCCGGCACGGTCCCAACGTCTGCCGTGGCGACGCTGGTCGCGCCGCAACAGGTGCCTGCACGGGTCGCCTGGTCGGCGCGCGTCATTCCTCAAGGCCTCGCTCCCGTTCTACGCCTCGTGCGGCGACAGTCGTTTGCGGAGCTCGCCGGCATCAGCGCCACCGGCGAGGCCGATCGATGCGACCCGATCGCGTGGCTCGGACCGTCCGGTCGAGTGCTCGACCATCACGACGTGCTGCTGCTGCTGCAACCTTGGCGCCTGGCCGACGAGCCGGGTTCGGCGCCGATCGATGTCGATGTCGCCGACTGTGCGTTGCTGCTGCGCGTCCTGCATCCCGATGGTCGCATCGATCATCTGCGTGTGCCGCTGGCCCTGCTGCGCGAGGGCGACGGACTCACGCTCGCCCGTCGCGGCGACCAGGTCGCCTGGGCGCGCCGCGACGTCTGGCGGGCGCGCCTGGCGCCCACCGCCGGCGCCAGCGGCGCGTGGCCCGAGTTGGGTCTGCAGCTGGCGTCGCGACGGATCGTCTACGGGTTCGACGAGGTCGTGACTCCGTCGCGTGTGGGGCGCTTCCTCTACCGAGCGCTGCTGGCGCCTGTGGCTGTGGCTCTCGACATCCTGGGATCCACCAACCCCGTCCTCGGCACCATCATCAACTGGCTGTTCGCCAAGCCGCAGCCGTCGCCGCGCCCGTACAAGCCGTCAGGCGGCAACCGCTGAGGCCGCCGGGCAGCGAGGGCGTGGTGGTCGGCCGGCACGACCGCTGGCCGTTCCGCCAGGAAGACCGACGAACGTGCCTCGCGGGCGCAAAGACCTGCGGCTCCCGAGGAAAGTGGACTGCTCGTCTGCCTTGCTCGGCGTTGCTGGCGTTCACCCTTGCGACGGCGCGCCTTCCTGGCTCAGGACGACACGATCGCGGCGTGCTCCCGGCGCGCGGTCACCGTGGTGCGGGCAGGCCGGCTTCCTTCTCGGCGATGATCACCAGACGTCTACCCCACAAGAGGGCGCGCGACAGCACGTGCTGGCGCACTTCGCGCGACGCCGCCCGCGCCATCGGCACGATGTCCCGCCGACGCTCCTTGGCCAGGCCGCGGCTGATCGCGAACGTGTGGGCCAGGTAGAGCACCGGGTACATCGGCAGCGAGAACAGCATGCTGGTCCACGAGTACTTGGTGCACTGCGGTGGCGGCACGTGGAAGCCCGAGAGGCGCAGGACGTAGCGCAGCACCGGGTAACGCCAGTGCCAGGCGTGGCCGTGGTACATGTCGGCGCCGTCACGGCCGACGAGGGTCTGGTACTCGTTGATCAGGCCGCTGCGGTAGGAGCGGTGGCCAACCAGGAAGTAGGCGAGCCGCGAGGTCATGTGCAGGACGTTGGGCGTCGTCAGGATCAACTTGCCGCCGGGTCGCAGCACTCGCGCGCACTCGCGGGTGAACGACAAGGGCGCTTCGATGTGCTCGATCCCCTCCTGGCAGAGGACGTAGTCCATGGAGGCGTCGGCGAACGGCAACGGCTTGCTCATGTCGGCACGCACGCAGGGCGGCGCGTCGTTCTTGTAGCAGTGCGGAAAGAGGTCGGCGGGGACCACCTCGTAGCCGAGCCGCGCGATCTCCCGCGTCGTCTTGCCTTCGCCCGCAGGCAGCTCGAGCAAGCGTCCGCGCGGCTGCTTGTCCAAGTAGATCAGGATGTCGCCGGTGGCCTGGCCACGGCGGAAGAACAGGTGCCGCGCTTCTTCGACCGACGTGATGCGCGTCCCACCGAGAACCGCCTCGTCATGGAGCACTCGCTGGGGCTGGCTTGTCATCGTCGACCGCATCATACGGCGCGGCCCGCCGTCGGCGTCAGCGCAAGATCTGCTTCAGACGAACGGCGGCGACCGCGTCGCTCTCGGTCGCGGACTTCGGCGAGACGGATAGGTAGTCGCGGTGATGGCTGTTCTGGAAGTCGGTTGCGACCCAGTCTCCGTTGCGATCGCACAACACGAGGTGGATGCAACCTCGCTCGCCCTTGTCGGTGTCGATGGCGTAGTCGGCCATGAGCACGTAGTCGGCCTCGGCGGGGTGTTGGCGCAGGTGGGCGCGCAGTGCGCGGGCGAAGTCCCACAGCCGCTTCTGCTCGTTGCTCGTCGCCGCCAGTTCGATCGCCGGACCCGACTCGCTCGCCGTGGCCTTGGCGCCGATGTAGCCGTGGATCGCCTCGGCGAGCCGTCCGGCACTGGCGCGGTCGAGGCCGCGGCCGACGCGCGTCGGCAGCACCAGGACGGCGATGCCGGCGCCGCGGGTGCGCATGTCCTCGTGCCGCCGCTTCATGGCTTCGCGCTCGTCGTCGCCGGGTCCGCCGGACTTGTCGTTCCACAGGCGCGCGAAGCGGCCGGGCGCGGCGGTGGGCCGCGCGGACGGCCACCGCAGCGCCTCGGCGAGGCGGTCGCGCACGTACAGGCAGCAGGTCATCGGTTCGGCGCGTGGGCCCATGGCTCGCACGAAGGTGGCGTCGGCGCGGGTCGACTCGGCCTGCAAGACGACTTCGCCGCGCGCGTCGACGAGCGCGTAGCGGACGGCCTCGGGACCGGTCTTCGGCGTGCCGGCGATTGCCGCGAAGAGCGCGTACGGCGCCTGCGGGTGGGTCCGGACGTGCGTGCCGAACGCGCCGACCGTCGCCGTCCAGTCGCTCGAATCGGCCGAGGCGAAGACGGTCTCGGACGGCGTCAGGTTGGGCAGGCCGCGCTTCTCCAGGACCAGGCCCAAGGCGTCGCCGACGTCGCGGTTCGCGCCGCCCAGCAGGTGGACCGGGTAGATGGCGATGGCCATGTCGAGTCCGAGCTGCCGGGCGGCAGCGAGGCGCTCGCCCTGCACAGCGTCCTGGGCGCCAGCGTCGCGGGCTGCACGATCCTGGGCTGGCGCCGCGGCGCACGCGACGCTGACGATCGCGCCAAGGGTGAGGAGGAGGAGGGGTTGGAAGTCGGTCATGGTCGGATGGTCTGCGGATAATGTAAGTGAACACTTACATAAAGTCGCCGACCACCTCGGGATTTCGAAAACGAGCGGCTTGGGCCCGAGTGCGTAGCCGGGCGCTGGCCAGCGCTGCTCAGGGCGGCTGGTCCGCAACCGAGGGCTTGGATGCAGACGGCGCTTCGCGCCCACCAGGGAGGGTCGGCTCTCTTGCCGGAGCTTCCGACGGCACTGGGAACGGGCGGGTTCGGCGCCTTCGCAGCGGAACGACATCGCCGAGATCGCGCGTCGGGCGAGCGACTCGCGGCGCGCGCTCAACCCAGGAGGTGACGACCGATCGTGGCCAGCAACCGCTTTCTCGACGCTGCGGGCAGCAGCCGCAACTCGCGCCCGATGTTGGCGGCCGTGCCGAGGCCCAGCAGGGCCCAGGCGGTCAGATCCGCCGGCGGCAGGCCGGATGCCTTGCCGCGCTTTCGATGTTCGTCGACTGCGTCGACGATGAAGGTCAGGAAGCGTTGGTAGGCGCTGCGCATGGCCGCGGCGATCTCGGGGTCGTCGGTCTCCGACAGCCCCGCGAACAGGATGCGGTAGAACCCGAACTCGCCGAGGTGCTCCGACTCGTGCTCGAGCACGCGCATGGTCGGCGAGCCCGATGCGGAGCCCGCGGCGCGGACGCGCCGCCAGACTGCGTCCGAATGCTCGGCGACGAAGTCGATCGCCGCCAGGAACATGGCGCGCTTGTCGGGCCACAAGCGGTAGAGAATCGTCTCCTGCACGCCACAGCGCTCGGCCAGCGCTGCTGTCGTCGTGCGCCTGTAGCCGAGGTCGGCGAAGGTCATCGCGACGGCGCGGATCAATTCGCGGCGACGCTCCTCGCTGACGTTTCGACGGGCCATCGCCTGGATGGTCGCGGGCATCGCCGAGGCGAGCAAGCCGATTCACTGCCGCGGCGGCGCGGCAGCAGCGTCGTGCGTGACCGAGGAGGAGGCGCCGGTCGACGCGGCAGCGAACGGCCCGGCGAGCGAGTCGGTGCGAGTCGTGGCCAACAGTCGGGTCGCGGTGTCGGCGTCCATCGAGAGCAGCAGGTCCCGCATCTGCGCGCGCGCGGCCGCCAGTGGCGCGACTTCGTGCCACGCCTCACCCAGCCAGCGCACGGCGCTCCCGGTGTGGCCCTGACGGGAGCGGATGCGGCTCATCACCAGTCGGACATCGGGCGAGAAGCCGGCGACCAGCGCCTGCGCCAAGCGCAGTTCGCCGGCCAGCCGGTCGTCCCCACCGGCTTCGGCGATCGACCCCAGCAGCCCCAGGGCAGCCGCGTCGCTGCTACCCTCGTGCCCGCGCGCTTGCATCGCGTAGCGCCGAGCTCCGTCGAGGTCGCCGGCGCGCAGGTGTGCGGCGGCGGTCGCCAACCAGGGGCGCGCGGCCTCGTCGACGAACGGTCGTTCGGTCGCCACTCGGACCTGCCGGCACAGGGACGTGAACCCCAAGCCCAGCGTCGCCCCGAGAGTGCGGTCGTGACGGGCGGCGGACAGAGGGAGCGCGTGGGTTCGCAGCAGGCCGGCCAGGTGGCGTCGCGCATCGGCGCGATCGGGCGCCAGCTGCACGGCGCGATCGAGCGCGTCGCGCGCCTCGCCGGGGTGACCTGTCGCCAGCTGGGCTGCGGCCAAGGCGAGATGGGCCTCCGCCAACCAGCGCGGGTCGATGGCGTCGCGACTCTGCTGCAGCGCGTCGACGCCGGATCGGATGGTGTCGAGTGCGGCGTCACAGTCGCCTGCGAGAAGGTCCCGCCGGCAACGTCGAACGTCGTCGACCAGGCTGAGGGTTGCATCCAGGCGGCCGACCACCTCGGCGGCGCCGAGGGTTCCGGACGTCTGCACCGTGACTTCGGCACCGTCTGGCCGGGCTTCGACGGTGACCAGCAGTCGACCGCGGGCAGGCGCGGCCGTTCCGGCGCGCGGCGCGTCCTGGCGCTCGACCCGAAGGTCGAGGGATCCGAGGAGGTCGGGCGCCTCGTCGAGGGCGCGCACCGTGAGGCGGCAGTCGCCGGCGAGCCGCTGCGCGCCGTCGATCTCGTCGACGAGTTCGATGCGGTAGTCGCCGCCGCCGAGGTCGAGCGCCGCCGCGCCCGGCGCGTACGGTCGTTCATCGGCCTCGGGATGCGCGGAGCGAACGATCTGGGCGCAGATCGCAGCGACGAGGGTGCTGGCACCGGTGACGTGGCGATGGACGGGGGGGGCGTCGGGCGCACCCAGGCCGGCGCAGCCGGAGCACGCCAAGGCGAGGGCGGCGGAGGTGCGACGCCGCCGGGCTCGACGGGCCTTCGCGCCGGCGTCCCGAGCGGACCAGCGCAACGAGTGCGCTGCGGGGCAGATGTCGTTCGCGCCTTGCACGTTCTCGATTCGAGGCGTCGGGTTTCGACCCTCGTCCTCGCTGCGATCAGGATCGACGCGGGCGACGCGGCCCTTGACGGCGCGGGAGCGCGACGATTCGAAGCGGGACGCGCTGGCGGTCGCCGCCACCGCCGCTGCCGCGTGCTGCCGGTGGCAGCGGCATCGCCGTCGAGTGCGTTCTTCGCGCGGACGCTCGCCGGCTTTTTCTGAAACTCTCACTCCGCTTCGGGCGGCCGCGGCCGCCGTACTCGCTGATGCCCACCCCTGGCCACCTGCTCCGTGACGATGGCCGTGCTGGCGGTAGAGTGTCGTTGAAGCCGCGCCCGCCGGGGCCTCGGCTTGCTCCCCGCTCGATGCCGTCCGTCGATTTCCATCAACTCCTCGCCGCAGCGCGCGCCGGCGAGCGCTCGGCGACCGAGCGGCTGATCGCCGAGCTGTATCCCTCGGTCCAGTCGCTGGTGCACACGCAGCTCGCCACGGACCTCCGACGCAAGCGCCCTTGGCTGAGCGCGATGTTCAGTACCGGCGATGTCGTCCAGGAGGTGTTCCTCAACGTCATCCGAGGTCTCGACGACTTCCAGGGAACCCACGAGGCTGCTCTCGTGAGCTACCTCGCGACCCTGGTGAAGAACCGTCTCGTCGACGCGGTGCGCTTCCACGAGGCCATGTGCCGCGACGTGCGACGCACACCGGTGCGGGTCGAAGAGACCGAGCACCTGGCGTCCGGTGAGGAACCAGGCGACCTGGCCGCGCGCGAGGAGCAGCTACGCCTGTTCACGCAAGTCGTGTCGGGATTGCCGATGCGCGAGCAACTGTTGCTGCGCGAGCGCTTGCACGGGGGGCAGACCTTCCCGCAGCTGGCGACCTCGCTCGGCTACCCGTCGGAGGATGCGGCGCGCAAGGCGTTCCACGCCGTGCAGGCGCGTCTGCTCCTGCGCCTGCGGCCGATCACCGAACGCTCTCGCGACGACGGATGAGCAGGGCTCCGGAACCCAGCGACGAAGACCTTCTGGTCGAGTTCGTCTCGACAGCGTTGGAGCAGCGCGAGCGGGGCGTCGAGGTCCACCTCGACGAGATCTGCCGCGCGCGGCCGGACCTGCTCGAGCAGGTGTCCGAGGCTCTGCGGCAGGCTCCAGACCTGGCGTCGCTGGCCACCGAGGCGAAGGACTTCGACGTCCTGCGCGGCCGGGTCCTGGCCGGTCGCTACCGGCTCGAGCAGCGTATCGGCGCCGGCGCCATGGGGGTCGTCTACCGCGCGCTCGACCGCGAACTGGGTCGGTCGGTGGCGGTGAAGCTGCTGCGCGCCGATCTGTTCGGGGGCGACGAGGCCGAGGCGCGCTTCCTGCGCGAGGCCGAGGTGCTGGCGGCCCTCAACCACGAGAGCGTCGTGGCCGTGTTCGACCGCGGCGAGGCCGCCGACGGCACCCGGTTCCTGGTGATGGAACTGCTCGAAGGGCGGTCGCTGGCGTCGCTGTTGGCGGAGTTGGAGCGGCGGGCAGGTGGCGTTCTCGACGGGCGTGCAATCGACGCGACCGACTGGCTCGTGGCGCGGCTGCCGGGGGCCCGGCTCGAACGGAGCTGGTTGCGTCAGGTCGTGGCGTGGGCTGCCGACCTCGCGGCCGGCCTGCAGGCTGCGCACAACGCGAGCATCTTCCACCGCGACGTCAAGCCGTCGAACGTGTTCGTGGACAATCAGGGCAAGGCGAGGATCCTGGATTTCGGGGTGGCGGCGCGTTCGGCGCAGGCGACGCTGGGCACCAGCCGCGACAGCGGTCTCGGTACCCCGGCCTACATGGCGCCCGAGCAGTTCGATCCGGCAACGGTGCCGACGCCGGCGCTCGACGTGTACGGTCTCGCGGCGACGCTCTACCACATGCTGGTGCTGCGGCCACCCTACGGGGGCTCGGCGTCGCAGGTGGTGGCGCGCATCCAGCGTCACGACCCGGAGCCGGTGCACCGATTGCGGCGCGGCACCCCACGCGACCTGCGCGCGATCCTCGACCGCAGCCTGGCGCGGCGACCCGGCCAGCGATACGCGTCGATGGCCGAGTTCGAGGCCGACCTGCGCGCGTTCCTGGCCCACCAGCCGGTGACGGCGCGGCCGCTGTCGGTAGGTGCACGAACCTGGCGCCGGCTACGGCGGTCACCGACCGCCGGCGTCCTGGCCGCGGTCCTGCTGGTGGGGTTGTCGCTCTGGGCCGGCACGGTGTGGCAGACGGCGTGGCGCGCCCATCGTGCTCGACGTCAGGAGACGGCGCGCGCGCACATGCCACCCGGATTGACGCTCGAGAAGCCCGTCAACCGCTTCGTCGCCGACGTCGGGGAGCGGCAGGGCATCCGACAGTTGCTCGACGAGCTCGTGGACAGCGCGAGTGACGTCGTGCCGCCGCTGGCGCTGCGCGCGGCCTTCCGCTTCGATCAGCGCGACTTCGCGGGGGCCGCAGCCGACATGGCGGATGCGGCGGCGGCGAATCCGACGCCGGTCGCGCGCGAGCTGGCGTCTCGCTACCGCTCGCGTGTGGACGGCGAGCCGTCGGAAGGTCCCGTCGACGTCGACAGCCTGCCGCCACCGGCAACTCTGCACGACCGCTACCTGATCGCCTACCACACTCTGCGCGCCGAGAGGAGCGGTGCCAGCGCGTCGCGAGCGGCGGCCACGCTCGACGTGCCCGAGGTGTCGCGGCTGCCGGTGGCCCAGGAGCTGCTCGGCTTCGCGTTGGCCTACCGAGCGGCGGTGGCTCGTGCCCGGGGAGAGCCACAGGCGGGCGAACTGTACCAGCGGGCCTACGAGAACATCGTCAGCGCGGAGGCGCGGCGAGGCTTCCGGACGGCTGCTTCGGCGCAGCTCTTGGGGGCCATTCACATGGAGTGCGGGCGCTACGAAAAGGCGGCCGAGGCCCTGGGCGACGGACTGCGCCTGGCACCGCGTTGGGCCGGCCTGCACGCCAACATGGCCATCGTGCAGCGTCGGCTGCGCATGTTCGACGAGGCGATCGCTTCGTGCCGGCGTGCCACCGAACTCCGACCGAGCAACGCCGAGTCGTACGTGACTCTGGCGCGTGTGTACGTCGATGTCGAGGACTTCGCTGCGGCTCGGCGCGTTGTTGCGAGCGTGCCGGTCGACGCCGAGGATCCCGGCGAGGCTGCGCGACACGCGCGGACGTCGGCATCGATCGAGCTGGCCATCGCTCTGGTCGCCCTCGCGCGCGGTCGGAGAGAGCTTGCCGCCGAGGCTGCCGGCCGAGCGGCCGTCGCCTTCGCCGCGGCCGGCCTGGACGGCTCGGCCGACGCCAGGATGAGCATCGCCATCCGCGACCAGGATGTTGCCACGTTCGACCTGCTGGTGGGTCTGTGGCTCGACGACCCGGTGTCGTGGTCGTTGGTCGGCAATGTGGCACGAACGATGCCGAAGAGCCTGACCCCCGAACAGATCGAAGCGCTCGTCGGCGCTCTCGGTCGACTGTCCTTGGAGCTGGCCCCGGTGGGCGCCACGTCTTCACCCGTCTCCACGCAGAATCCTCCATCGAACCTCACACCGGAGTCGAAATGAAACCGAGCATCCTCGTGTGCGCGTACTTGGGCACCACGCTCGCCGCGCAGACCGCCAACGTCTTGGACGAACCGCGCGGTGCGTTCCAGGCGATACCGCACTTCCTGTGCACGGACTCTGCGAGCATCCCGATGGTGGCGCAGAAAGCGTTCGGCGATCACCCGACGAACTTCCCGCCGTTCGCGCCGATCCAATTCGGCGGCGACGCCCCCGACTTCTCGATGACGGCCATGTTCGGTGCCTCGGCCCAGTCGGTGGAGATCGACGCCATGTCTTCGGGCAACGACATGATTCCGCTGAACGGGTCCGACGAGCTCGATCCGCACGGTGGCCATGGTTGGGTGGCGATCATGTACTCCGTGGCCGAAGGCGCGGCTTGCGCCGGCACCATCATCGATGCCAGGCGCGCTTTGCCTCGGGGCGTCGGCGGTGATCTCTACGGCTACTTCCTCGACGGGTCGAACACCGCGCCGCCGAACGGCGTCCCGGCGTCGCTGGTCGGCAACATCGTTCTCGAGCAGGGGTCGGAGCACATGGGGCTGCCGGCCGACGTCGAGCTGCAGGCATTCGACCCGTACTTGCCGTACATCGCTGCGGGCGTCGGGCCCGGGGCGCTGATGCCGAACTGCGACATCCTGTACTTCTCGGTGACGCAGGCAAGCGCTGCGGCGCTCACCGGTAGGCCGGGTTGGCCGCCGTCGGTGCATGGGGCCGACATCTTGTCAATCGGGTGGAACGCGACGGCGCACACTTGGGGCGCGCCGCAGGTGTTCCGCAGCCATGTCGACCTGCAGCTCTGGAACGAAGACGTCGATGCGCTCGCGGTGCACGTGAACGGGAGGATCATCGTCCTGTCGACGACCGGCGCCGCTGCCGCAGACCAGCTGATGGTCTCGTCGGATCATGGACGCCCGGCCGTACCCTTGCGACGTCCGGGTGGAACCCCGGTGCGCTTGATCGACGCGGGCGACATCAATGCCGTCACCATCTTCGACCCCGACATCGTCACCGGTAATCCGCACGTCGGTTGGCCGACGGCGACGAGCGGCCGGTCCCCGCGTCTGACCCTGAGCGTCGGCAGCGACGGCAACGAGGGGGACGCCGGAACCGACTACGTCGTGTCGGTGTCCGGGTTCGGCCGCGTGCTCAACCCCGGGATGATCACTCTCTCCGCGTCGTACGACCTGATGCAGTGGTTCCCGCTCAGCCACGCCTCGCACTCCTACGAGAGGACCGTACAGTGGCCTCTCCACCTGCGCGGTCCGGTCCGAGACCCCTTGGTGACCTTCTACCTAAGGGCAGACTTCGTGCCCTCCGGCGGCGGCGCGCTCCTGGGCTCTTACCCGCTGCGCCTGGCGCGCTGAGGCGACGCCTGCGGTCCGACCCGAGGCGTCCTCATGTGACCGCGACCGCGAACGCGATCGCGGTCGCTTCGCCGTGGCTCAGGCTCAGGCGAATGGCGGCGATGGAGCGGCTCTGCGCCACCTCGGCTGCCCGACCGGCGAGTTGGATCTCGGGGCATCCTTTCGGGTCCCGAGTCACCTCGATCTGGGTGAAACCGACGCCCTCGCTCCAGCCGGTGCCGAGGCACTTCATCACCGCCTCCTTGGCGGCGAAGCGCGCCGCCAGCGAGGGGACAGGCTTGGCCTTGGCCATGCAGTAGGCCTGTTCCGCTGGGGTGAAGACCCGTCGGAGGAAACGCTCGCCCTCGGCGTCGAGCAGGCGCTCGATCCGGTGCAGTTCGACGAGGTCGACGCCGACGGCGATGACGGCGGGGGCGGGGTTCTTCTCTGGCACGCCTGGGGCCGCATGCTACACGCACGAGAGCGCCGCGAGGTCTGGCGGTGTCGACGAAACCGCGGCCGCAGTCGCTGGCCACGAGTGGCACCGGCGCGCCCCGCCGGGCGGCGACGTGCGCGGGAGGCGGCCCACTCTCGACTCGCCTTTGGTGCGACGGGGGGGGCTGCGCTAGGCTTCCCGCGGAACGTGCCCATGAACTTCGTGACCGCCACCCTTCGCCCCTTCTGCCTGCTCGGCTGCGGGCTGGTCCTCGTGTCCTGCTCCGGCAAGTCCGAGACCGCGGCGCCGAGCACGCCGACGACCAAGACCGAGACCGGCCAGCCACCTGCCCCCGATCCGGGGTTGTTCGTGAGCCAGCCGGACGCATCCAACCCGGCGTTGGCGCTGGGCCAGCCGCCCACCCCCAATGCGGACGACATCATGAAGGCGGCGCGCGAGTCGCTGCCCAAACCGCCGGTGGTCAGCGAGGATCCGAACGACCACCCCGGCTTCAAGGTCGAGACCCTGGCGGCCGGCGAGGGAGCCGAAGTCGTGGCCGGCAAAGTGGTCAAGGTCCGCTACGTCGGCACGCTACCCAATGGCAAGGAGTTCGACAGCTCCTGGACGCGAGGCGTCGAGCCGGCCGAATTCCCGCTCGAGGGTGTCGTGCCGGGCTTCCGCATGGGGCTGCTCGGGATGAAGGTGGGAGAGCACAGGCGCATCACCATTCCGGGCGAGCTCGGCTACGGTGCCGCCGGCAACCCGCGCGCTGGCATCGGTCCCAACGCCAATCTCTACTTCGACGTCGAGCTGGTGGAAGTCGTCGATCCCACCGTCCCAGCCAAGCAGTAACCCATGAACCGACGTCTTTCGGTGTCTCTCCCCCTCGCACTGGTCCTGGCGAGCGCAGCTCCCGTCGGCATGTGGATCGCGCCGCAGGACGGCGCGGCGCCCAAGGTCGGCGTGGTCGACCTGCGCAAGCTCTTCGAGAGCGACGCCGGTCTGGCGGCGGAGATCGCGGCAATCCACGGTCGCGGCAAGGATCTCGACGTTCTGATCGGCAAGATGCGCGAGGACTACAACACTCTCAAGCTGGAGTGCGAGTCGATCGCCGACAAGAGCACGGAGAAGTACGTCCGTTCGGTCGCTGCGGTGTTCGGCAAGGAAGAAGAGATCGACAAGTGCAAGGTCGGGCTCAAGGCCTACCTCGAACAGTGTGGGATGCAAGCCAACCTGGCGGCGCTCAAGCGCTACAAGGAGGCGATTGCCAAGGTGGCGAGCGGGCGGTCGCTCGACCTCGTGCTCCGGCAGAGTGAGATCGACGAGAAGGAGCAGAGCTTGAGCGCTCAGGCGCAGGCGGCGGAACTGACGGTGGTGTTGTATCGCGATCCGAAGCTCGACATCACCGAGGACGTGATCAAGCTGCTGAAGGCTGCCAAGTGATCCGAGGCGAACCGTGGCACGTCGTTGGCAGCGCACTCTGAAGAACGCGGCAGAGGTCCGCGGAGTCGGCCTTCATTCCGGCAAGGAGGCCAGGGTCGTGCTCAGGCCGGCCGGCCCGGGCGAGGGCATCGTCTTCGTGCGGACGGACCTGGCCGACTCTCCCGAGATCGCGGCGGTGGGGGACAACATGATCCACCGCGAGCGGCGATCTTGCCTGCGCAACGGTCCCGCCGAGGTCTACACGTGCGAGCATCTGCTGGCGAGCTTGTCGGCGATGCGGGTCGACAATGTGACCATCGAGATCGACGGCGACGAGCCGCCCGGGCTCGACGGCTCGGCGCGCGACTTCGTGCAGGCGATCCGCAACGCCGGCGTGGTCGAGCAGAACGCCGAGAAGGCGACGTTCGCGGTGCGCGAGCCGATCTACGTGCGCGAGGGCACCGCGACGCTCGTGGCCTTGCCCGGCAACGGTGGCTTCAGTGTCGACTACCACCTGGATCTTCCCGGTGGCAATGGCACCGGGAACCACCATCAGATCGTGTCGGTCGGCATCGACGCCGAGACCTTCGAACGCGAGATCGCCGGAGCTCGCACCTTCGTGTTCGAGAACGAGGTCGACGCGCTGCGTTCGGCCGGTCTGGGCAAGGGCGCGACGCCGGACAACACGTTGGTGATCGACCGCTCGGGGCACTCCAAGGAAGCGGCCTTGCGCTGGAGCGACGAGATCGCCCGGCACAAGGTCCTCGACCTCGTGGGCGACCTAGCCGTGGTCGGTGTCGACCTGGACGCCCACATCGTCGCCTCGCGGTCGGGGCACTCGCTGAACCTCAAGCTGGTCAAGCGGCTGCTCGACGAGATGCACGCGGCGGAGAACGCGGGCGAGATCGAGCGTTCTTCGCAGCTCGACGTGCGCGCGATCATGAATCTGCTGCCGCACCGGTACCCCTTCCTGCTCATCGATCGAGTGATCGAGCTGGAGGGGTTCAAGCGTGCGGTGGCGATCAAGAACGTGTCGATCAACGAGCCCTACTTCCAGGGGCACTGGCCGGGCCAGCCGATCATGCCCGGCGTGCTCCAGCTCGAGGCGATGGCACAGCTCGCGGGAGTGCTGCTGCTGCGCAAGTTGGAGAACACCGGCAAGCTCGCCGTGCTGTGGAGTATCGACAAGGTCAAGCTGCGGGGGGCGGTAGTGCCGGGCGACCAGCTGCGGATCGAAGTGCAGACGATCCGGGCCAAGCCGAGCGTCGGGCACGTCGAGGCCCGTTGCAAGGTCAGCGGCAAGATCGTGGCCGAGGCCGAGTTGAAGTTCACCCTGATCGACGCCTGAGACTTCGCCACTTGTCACCCATCCGTATCGCCGTCGTCGGGGTCGGTCATCTCGGCAAGATTCATGCCCGACTGCTGTGCACGCGAACCGAAGCCCAGCTCGTCGCGGTGGCGGACACCTGCGAGGCCAACCTCGAGTTCGCCATGCGCACGCACGGCGTGGAAGGGATGCGCGACTATCGCGAGCTGGTCGGTCGTGTCGATGCCGTGTGTGTGGCGGTTCCGACCGAGGCTCACCACGAGGTGGCCACGTTCTTCCTCGGCAACGGCGTCGACGTGCTGGTGGAGAAGCCGATCGCCCGCACTCAGGCCGAGGGGCTGGCGATGGTGGAGCTGGCTCGGCAGCGTGGCCGCGTCCTGCAGGTGGGGCACGTCGAGCGCTTCAATCCGGCGATGCGGGCGATGGCCGAACTCGGGATCCGGCCCCGGTACATCGAGACTCAGCGACTGGCGCCGTTCAGCTTCCGTAGCACGGACATCGGCGTGGTGTTGGATCTGATGATCCACGACCTCGATCTGGTCCTGGCGCTGATGCACTCTCCCTTGTCCGCAGTCGAAGCCTTCGGAGGCTCGGTGTTCACTCCCGCCGAGGACATGGCCAGCGCCATCCTCCGGTTCGAAGACGGTGGCGTGGCGCATCTGACCGCCAGCCGAGTGGCACTCAAGCCGACGCGCAAGATGCGCGTGTTCTCTCACGACGCCTACATGAGCATGGACCTCACCAAGGCCCATGCCACACTCATCAAGAAGAACCCCGGATGGGATCTGACCCAGATCGACGCTGGTCGACTGGATGGATCGAAGCCCGAAGACCTCTGGCGTCTCGTGTTCGAGGGTCTGCTGACGGTGCGCGAGATCAAGCTCGACGAGCGCAACGCGATCCAGGACGAGCACTCCGACTTCCTGCGCGCGATCAGCACCCGTGGGCAGCCGACCGTCACGGGCGAAGACGGCTGCCGGGCTCTGGCAGCTGCCGAACGCGTCCTGTCGTCCATCGACGGCAACCGCTGGTAGGGCGTGCCATCCGCTTGCCAGGCGCCGGCCAACGCCTATTCTGGGCAGCGTTCGAAAGGCTCCCCACTGCAGTGCACGTGGTCCTCTTGGAGCAGAAAGTTGAACCGATGCCTCTTTCTTGGGAACCGACTCCAGGTGTGCGGCGGGCGCGGCGCGCAAGCAGATTGCGCGGTCCGCGCCCAAACCGCATCGGAGGGTGCCCACCTGTGAAGCTGGGTTCAGCTTGTCTCCAATTCACAGGCACGGCTCAGGCGGTGTGGGAGCCTCTCGAATTCCTCCCCGAGATGCGGTAGCCTTCGCCGCGCGCGCGCGCCGTCGGCGCGCCGTCGGGTGCCGTGGTCAGCGGCGCTCGGACCGAGACTCGAGGCAACTATGCGGCGTTGGGCGTTAGGGTTGGTGGCCGTCGTGGCCGCGTTTTGGGCGTGGCGTTGGTTCTACCCACCGACGGATGCGATGGCCGGAAGCGAAGCGCTGTCCAAGCTCGGCTCGGCAGACGGACAGGATTCGGCGCTGGCCAACGTGGGTGTCGGCGCGGCGGCCGTCGGAGGCGAGGGCCGGCTGGTTGCGCCGGCGGAGGCCAGCGGTCCAACGGTGGCGCCGACTGCGAGCACGGTCCCCGAGGCGGCGTTGTGTGCGGCGATCGAGCGGCGCGAGCCCGCGAGCCTGGCGAGCGGGTACCGGCGCCTCTTGGACTCGGACGGTGGCGCGCGCGCGGCGATCCGCGATGCACTCGTCCGGGCTGCTGGGGATGACCTCGCGTCCATGCTCGCGGCTCTCGGGGACGGCAACGCCTTTCTCCACAGCGATGCCGGTCGGGAAGCCGGGCGCCGCGTCGCCAAGCTCGCGGCCGTGGACCGCACGGAGGCGGGCGCGGCCGCTTTCACCGGTCTGCTCGAGCGCGCCATGCGCGGCTCGATCGAAATCGCCGACACGGAGGCCAAGGCGTTCGTGGACGAAGTCTACGCCGCGATGCAGGCGACGCTGAACCGCACGGTGTTCAACCCGGAGAACACGGCGGGCGCGCGCACGCACAAGGTCGTGCGCGGGGAGTCGCTCGACCGAATCGCGAGCATCTACCGCAAGCAGGGGATCCTGCTGGACGCGATGACGATCGGCCTCTTCAACCGGATCTCCGACCCCACGAAGTTGCGCGCCGACCAGGTCCTCAAGATTCCGGTCCAGCCGATCTCGACCGTGATCGAGAAGCGCAGCTTCCTCATGGCGATGTACTTGGGAGACACGATCTTCCGTCTGTTCTGGGTCGGGCATGGCAAGGACGACCGCACGCCCGAGACGACCTTCACGGTCACCCTGAAGCAGGAGCACCCCGACTGGCATTTCGACGGCCGCGTGATCCCGTACGGACACCCTGACAACATCCTCGGGGACTACTTCGTCAAGTTCGAGCACGCGTCGTTCCAGGGCTACGGAGCCCACGGAACACCGCAGCCGGAAACCATCGGCACGATGGCGTCGCGGGGATGCATCCGTATGCAAGACAACGACATCCGCGAGTTCTTCACAGTCGTGCCACGGGGCACTCCGGTCCACGTCCGAGCAACCCTGAATCCTGGCTCGCGCTGACGCTCCAGCAAAAAAGAGCCCCCGCGCTTGACGGGAGGCTCGAGGTCGCTACCTTGTCCCACCCCTCACGGCGGGCCGCGCGAGCGCGCCGAGCCGGCGAGGGATGATCTTTGGCATTTGGGTGACCTGGATGGATTGAGGTGTGAGCGCAGGGAGTCTGCGAGGCGCGAGCCTTGTGGGCTTCCACAGATTGCCTTTCATAACGAACAAGAAGTGAAGGGTTTGATCCTGGCTCAGAACGAACGTTGGCGGCGTGGATGAGGCATGCAAGTCGCGCGTGAAAGCTCCTTCGGGGGCGAGTAAAGCGGCGGACGGGTGAGAATTACGTAGTCAAGCTGCCCTCGAGACGGGGATAACCGCGGGAAACTGCGGCTAATACCCGATGTTCCAAGACTTCTGCATGGTGGACTTGGCAAACGGTGGGGACCCTTCGGGGCCTGCTGCTCGGGATGCGATTGCGGCCTATCAGCTAGTTGGTGAGGTAACGGCTCACCAAGGCGACGACGAGGTAGCCGGCCTGAGAGGGTGGTCGGCCACACTGGGACTGAGACACTGCCCAGACTCCTACGGGAGGCTGCAGTCGAGGCTCTTCCGCAATGGGCGAAAGCCTGACGGAGCGACGCGCCGCGTGGAGGTTGAAGGCCTTCCGGGTTGCGAAAGCTCCTGTCACAGGTTATGAATGTGCGTGGGTTAACAGCCGACGTATTGACGTAAGCCCGGAAGGAAGCACCGGCTAACTCTGTGCCAGCAGCCGCGGTAATACAGAGGTGCCCAGACGTTGTTCGGAGATACTGGGCATAAAGCGCGCGTAGGCGGCGACGTCAGTGTAGGGTGAAATCACGGCCACCCGTGTGGATTGCCCCCGCATACTGCGTTGCTAGAGTGTGGTAGGGGAGAGCGGAACTCCTGGTGGAGCAGTGAAATGCGTAGATATCAGGAGACACCGGTGGCGAAGGCGGCTCTCTGGTCCCTGGCTGACTGAAGCGCGAAAGCTGGGGGTAGCGAACGGGATTAGATACCCCGGTAGTCCCTAGCCGTAAACGATGGGCACTAACTTGAGGTCTCCCTGTGGGGTCTCGGGTGTAGCAAATGTGATAAAAGTGCCGCCACAGGGAGTATGGTCGCAAGGCTAAAACTCAAAGGAATTGACAGGGGCTCACACAAGCGGTGGAGCATGTGGTTTAATTCGATGCAACGCGAGAACCTTACCCAGGCTTGACATGCTGGGATTACTGGTGAAAGCCAGGGATTGCCTTCAGGTGTAACCAGCACAGGTGTTGCATGGCTGTCGTCAGCTCGTGTCGTGAGATGTCAGGTTAAGTCCCTTAACAGGCGAAACCCCTACCATTAGTTGCTACCTGGTAAAGCGGGGGACTCTAGTGGGACCGCCGTTGTTAAGACGGAGGAAGGCGGGGACGACGTCCAGGTCATCATGGCCCTTGCGCCTGGGGGCTACACACGTGCTACAATGGTCAGGACAAAGGAAGCGAAGTCGCGAGGCGAAGCAAATCCCAAGCTCGGCCCCAGTTCGGATTGCAGGCTGAAACTCGTCTGCATGAAGTCGGAATCACGCTAGTAATCGCGGATCAGCTATGCCGCGGTGAATATGTTCCTGAGCCTTGTACACACCGCCCGTCAAGTCATGAAGCTGAGAGTGCCCGAAGTCGTTTGCCTAACCGCAAGGAGGGCGACGCCGAAGGCAAGCTCGGTGATTGGGACTAAGTCGTAACAAGGTAGCCGTAGGGGAACCTGCGGCTGGATCACCTCCTTTCTAAGGAAAAGTGAGGTTCGTGCGCGCCACGAGTGGCATCACGCGCGGGCCTAACACAGGCACACTTCCCTCCTCCAGGTCACCCGTTTCATTCAATCTCCGTTCGTGAGCCTACCCAGGCCTGTAGCTCAGGTGGTTAGAGCGTACGCCTGATAAGCGTAAGGTCGGTGGTTCGAGTCCACCTAGGCCTACCACTCTTCCCAGCGTCCTTGGGGCGGCGGGGGCGTAGCTCAACTGGTAGAGCGCCTGGTTTGCAACCAGGAGGTCGTCGGTTCGAGTCCGATCGTCTCCACCAATTCCAACGCGGTAGGGTTCCTCAGCGCCTGCCGCATCTGTGGTGCTGGGACTGTGGTGAGGCTCGAAGCGGAGAGCGACACGCGGGCAAGACCAAGGTCGTTCCCCGCCTGTCGAGAACGAAATGCGCTGGCTCGGCCAGCACGGTCTTTGACAAAACGGGTGAGGAGAGAAGCCGAGATGAAGATCTCGAGGAAGTGAGAAAATGGTCAAGCTAAATAAGGTGCACGTGAGGATGCCCTAGGCACAAGAGCCGACGAAGGACGTGGCTTAGCTGCGAAAAGCCTCGGGTGACGGCGCGGCAGGCGATGAACCGGGGATGTCCTAGATTCGGAAACGACGCAGGTAGACCTCTGAGCCATCATCGAATGCATAGCGTGCGGTAGGGAACGCGGCAGACGATACATCTCAGTAACCGCAGGAAGAGAAAGAAACCTCGACTCCCTTAGTAGCGGCAGGCGAAAAGGACGAGCCTGCACTTCGATAAAGCCCGTTGGCGTTGCTCGAAGTCATCCTCATGGGAGCCAGCACGGAGTGACGGATTCGTGACAGGTGATCAATCGCGAAGCATAGCCGAGTGAGCTGGAAAGCTCCCGGCCGTAAAGTGAAAGCCTCATCAGGCGAGTGCGAGCGACTCCGAGGGATTTCCGAGCAGCGCCGACCCGTGGAACCGGGCGTGAATCAGCGGGGCCCACCCGCAAGGCTAAATGCTCCCTTGGTGACCGATAGTGAAGCAGTAGCGCGAGCGAAGGTGAAGGGCCCTGTTGGGGAGTGAAATAGTACTGAAACCGTGCGCGAGCGGTCGGAGCCCTATGGCGGCAACGCAATGGGTGACAGCGTACCTTTGCATAATGACCCGGCGAGTTAGTCTACGTAGCGAGGTTAAGGGTTTGAGGCCCGCAGCCGAAGCAGCTTGAAGTGCGAAATGTACGATATGAGTTACGTGGACTGGGCCCCGAAAACAGGTGATCTAACCATAGGCAGGATGAAGCGGCTTTAACCAGCCGTGGAGGTCCGAACCAGAATGTTGAAAAATTCTCGGATGACTTGTGGTTGGGGGTAAAAGGCCAATCAAACCTGTAGATAGCTGGTTCTTCCGAAATAACTTTAGGGTTAGCCCTGTGAGCTAGCCCACGGGGGTGTAGAGCACTGTTCTGGTCAGGGGGTATCACAACCTGCCCCGCACAGACAAACTCCGAATACCGTGGGTGTTGTCACGGGGATTAGACTGCGGGATAATACCCGTAGTCGAGAGAGATGTAGATCAGCAGCTAAGGTCGAATCCGAGCTATGATGTCGATAAGGAAGTGAAGTTGCCTAAGACAGCTAGGATGTTGGCTTAGAAGCAGCCACCATTTAAAAAGTGCGTAATAGCTTACTAGTCGAGCGACTTTGCGCCGAAAATGAACAGGACTAAACAGACAAGCTCTGAGACCCGCGCGGTGGACGTGCAGATCAGTAGGGAAGCGTTGATCGTTGATTGAAGGTCGAGAAGGTAACTACGACTGGACGACGATCAAGGAATTATGCCAGGATGAGTAGCGATAAAGGAAGTGAGAATCTTCTCGCCGTAAGCCTAAGGTTTCCTGGAAGGTCAATCCGCCCAGGGTTAGTCGGACCCTAAGGTGAGGCTGAAAGGCGTAATCGATGGGAAGCGGGTCAACATTCCTGCACCACTGCGCGACGTTTGCACCGTGGGGTGACGGCGTATGGACGGAAGATCCGGTTATTAGATTCCGGTTCCTGCGGAGGGAGGCTGGTAAGGCAAATCCGCCAGCATGATCCCGAAGCGGGGAGGTGCCCCTAGTGGTGAACTCTTCTGAAGTGCGTCAGAAAAACCTCGTTCGGAAGTCAAGCAGTGTCATGCCTAAACTGACACAGGAAAGGCAGGGCAAGTATCCCAAAGGCGCTCGAGAGAACCCTCGTTAAGATTTCGGCAACATGACCCCGTAAGTTCGCGACAAGGGTGCCATCGCAAGGTGGCCGCAGCAAAGGGGCAGGAGCGACTGTTTACTAAAAACACAGGTCTCTGCAAAGTCACAGCGACGCCGTATAGAGACTGACGCTTGCCCGCTGCTGGAACGTTAAGGTGACTGAAAGTTCCCAGCGCAAGCGACGCTGGAAGCCAGAAAGCGCCAGTGAAGGAGCGGCCGTAACTATGACAGTCCTAAGGTAGCGAAATTCCTTGTGGTGTTCCAAGCCCGCACGAATAGCGTAACGACTCCATGCTTGTCTCGACTGAGGAACTCAGCGAAATTATCAGTGTGGTGAAGATGCCACATACCAGACGGAAGGCCCGTGAACCTTCACTGCAACCTAATACTGGCTCTAGGCATGCCATGTGTAGCATAGGTGGGAGACGTCGATCTGGAGGCGCTAGCTTCAAGGAGTCATCAGTGAAATACCACTCTTGGTATGTTTGGAGTCTAACCTGCGACCGTAATCCGGCGTGAGGACAGTGTTAGGCAGGTAGTTTGACTGGGGCGGTCTCCTCCCAAGGTAACGGAGGGAGCGCAAAGGAATTGCCTCAATGCGTTTGGCAATCGCACACAGAGCGTAAAGGTAGAAGGGTGCTTAACTGCGAGACCTATAAGTCGAGCAGATACAAAAGTAGGCCTTGGTGATCCGGTGGTTCCGTGTGGAAGGGCCATCGCTTATCAGATAAAAGGTAGCCCGGGGATAACAGGCTGATCTCCCCCAAGAGTCCATATCGACGGGGAGGTTTGGCACCTCGATATCAGCTCGCGCATCCTAGGGCTGAAGGCGGTCCCAGAGGTTGGTCTGTTCGCCCATTAAAGCGGTAAATGAGCTGGGTTTAGACCGTCGCGAGACAGGTCGGTCCCTATCTGGTGTGGGTGCAGGACAGTTGCGAAGACTCTTTCCTAGTACGAGGAGGATGAGAACACTACCTCTGGTGTTCCTGTTATCGCGCTAGCTAGCCGGTAGTTGCAGGGTAGCCATGTATGGAACGGATAACCGCTGAAAGCATCTAGCGAAACCAGCTTCAAGACGAACTATCCCATGAGATGCGTGGAAGACTACCACGTTGATAGGCCGGCAGTGTAAGTGCAGCAATGCACTCAGCTTACCGATGCTAATTCATCGATCGGCTTGACCTCAATTCTCACCCCTGATCTCCATCAGGCTTTCTCTCTCACTCCAACTCTCTTTCTCTCCGGTGCCCATGCCGACCTGGTCACACCTGTTTCCCATCCCGAACACAGAAGTTAAGCAGGTCGGGCCGATGATGATCGAAGGCGAAAGTAGGTCAGCGCCGGGGTTGTCTCCACTCCGCAAGCCTCCAGGGGCTTCCCCTGGAGGCTGCTCTCGTTTCCGGCCCCAACACCGAGGCCCCCAACCAAGGCCTCAACACCAAGGCGGGCGCGCAGAGGCCGACGGCCCGCGGTGCCCTCGCTGGTCGTGTCTCCCAACTGGGCTCGGTTTCTCGTCCCGGCCTGCCTGGGCGAGGTGTGCGCAAGGTGAGGACGCGGGTGCCGTCGCGAGGGCGGCACCCTCCGTTCGGACCCTCGCCGTCACGGCGCGAGCGGAGCAAGTGGCGCCGCCTCGAGTTCTCCTTCGGGTGTGTCCAGACCTTCGCCGTGCGTTCCACGTGCTGGCAGGTTGGATCGGGCCGACGAGCGACTCGCACTCAACGCCCGTTCGAAGGGTTGGCAGAGCCCCGCGGTCTGGCCAAGGAGGGCGCCACCGCTGGATTGGCGTGCGAGTCTTCGGCGCCAGGCCGGTCCGGGCATCGGGGGGAGATGCCCCAGTCGGACTCATGTCCGATGGCGGACGAGCTTCGGTTGTCCGCCCATCCAGTGATTCCATTCAGCCGACCTCCCCGCTCAGTCGACGACCGACTTGGGAGGAACGTCAGGTCCGGCATGGACGATGATCGTGGTGTGAAGAGTCCGGGCGACCGTCGATGGACGCGGGGAAGGCCTTCGTCTGCTCGGCGAAGCATTTGGATTGCGACTGCGGCTGCGGGTCTCGGTGCTCTTCTGCTGCTTCTAGTGGTTGCGGATCTCGGCGCCGTGGCCTCCAGAAGCGTGGCGGCCACCGGCCTGGGCGCCCTCGTGGTGCTACTCTCCCTCGTGTGGAGGATGCGGCGAGGCCACGAGGACGAGGCCGTCTTGAGCAACATCCTCGAGATCATCCCGTATGCGGTCTTCTGGAAGGACAGGGCCAGCCGCTACCTCGGATGCAACAGAGTCTTCGCTGGCCTGGCTGGCCTCGATTCACCCGAGGCCATCGTTGGGCAAGACGACTACTCGATGCCCTGGACTCCGGCGGAGACGGAGGCCTACCGGGCGGACGATCGGGCGGTCATGGAATCCGGCGAGCCCAAACTCCACATCGTCGAACCGCAGAGGACAGCGGCCGGCGACGACATTTGGCTGGACACCAGCAAGGTTCCGCTTCGAGATCCGGCCGGCAAGGTCTGTGGCGTCCTCGGGGTGTTCAGCGACATCACCACGCTGAAGCGGATCCAGCGAGACCTGGAGACTGCAAAGACACGGGCCGAGGCCGCCAACCGAGCCAAGACGGAGTTCCTCGCCAACATGAGCCACGAGATCCGTACGCCCTTGACCGCGATCTTGGGCTACACGGAGCTCCTGGCAGAGTCGGAGAGCGATATGGATCCCCAGGCTCGCGCTGAGACCGCGCGTACGATCTTGAGGGCTGGTGAACACTTGCTCACTGTCGTCAACGACGTGCTCGACATCTCGAAGATCGAGGCTGGACGCATGGAGGTGGAGGATGTCGAGACCGATCTCCACGAACTCCTGCTCGGAGTCGACGATCTGCTGCAGCCTCGGGCGCAGGGCAAGGGGCTGACGCTGCGTTGGCAGGTTCTGCAACCGATCCCGCGCAAGGGTCGCATCGACCCGACGCGATTGCGTCAGATCCTCATCAACTTGCTGGGGAACGCGCTGAAGTTCACCGACCACGGAGGCGTGACTGTGCGCTTGGGCTGCGAACCCGAGGGGGATGGTCATCGCCTTTGGTTCGATGTCGAGGACACCGGTCCCGGCCTCTCCCAGGAGCAACGCGGATCCTTGTTCCGTCCCTTTTCGCAGGCCGATGGTAGCGTGACTCGGAAGTTCGGGGGCAGTGGACTCGGCTTGACGATCTCCCGGCGGTTGGCCGGGCTGCTCGGCGGAGACGTCCGACTCCTCTCCAGCGAGCCGGGGGTCGGATCGACCTTCCGCGCCGAAGTCCGGGCGCTGGTGCCACCAGGTACGGCGTTCACCGAGGAGTTCGCGCGCCCGGTGGCCTGTCCCTCCGCAACCGAAGGTCCGGCGACTCAGTTGTCGGGGCGGGTTCTGCTCGCAGAGGACGGGCCTGACAACCAACGCCTCATCGCCTTCTTTCTCACCCGGGCCGGTGCGAGGGTCGACGTGGCCGAGAACGGGCTCATCGCTCTGACGATGATCGACAACGCCGAGAGGACCGGCGAGCCCTATGGCCTGCTCGTGTCGGACATGCAGATGCCGGAGATGGACGGCTACACCCTCGTCGAGACCCTGCGCTCCCGAAGTTCAGAGCTGGCCGTGATCGCGTTGACGGCGCATGCGATGTCGGAAGATCAGAGCAAGTGCCTCGCGAGCGGGTGCGATGACTACGCGACAAAGCCGATCGATCGGGCCAAGCTGATCGCCACCTGCGCGCACTGGCTCGGACGACGATCGACGTTCCTGCGCCGGCCGGCCCTGTCGGCAAGCCACGTCACGGTCGGCTAGCTGTGGCTTGGCGAGCCCGGGGGCGAACCCTCATCGATCGATGAGGGTGCGCTGCGGGTTGGACCAATAGGGGACGTCGTTGGGCGGGACGATCAGCGCCTGGCTCCAGAAGCGGAAGCCGATGAGCTGAGGGTCGGCCGGGATCGGTAGTTCGAATCGCCAGCTGCCTTGCGCGCCGAGTGCTCCGGCCCCGAGCACCAGCAGGGAGGCCGGATCGAGCAGGAGCGCCGATTGGAACAGCTGCAGGAAGCCGGCGCCCTGGGCGATGATGACGCCCGCCGGTGCGGCGGCTGGGCCGGACACGGTGAAGCGCAGACTCGTGCCGGTCCGAGCCGTGTTGGAGACCCCCAGAGACTCGGAGACGATCTCCACGCTGCTCACGTTCAGGCCGGCGGGGTTGACCGACGTGTCCCACGTCCCGTGCAGGATGAGCTGTGCGCTCAGGTTCTTGTAGAACTGGAGGTCGACGGTGCTGCTCCTCACGGGGGTCTCGCTGAACTTGACGGTGTAGGGGACGTTCGGGCAGTAGTAGCAGCCCGTGGACCTGCCCTCGTCCAACTCACCGCGGACGTGCAGCGTCTGGGCCGGCAAGGCGGCAGCAAGGGCGAGCAGGCAGGGGCCGATCAGGGTGGGAAGGGAAGTCGTCATGGCGTGGTGGGTTCCGGGGGGCCGCGATGTTGCGGCTGTTCCCCCTTGGCACTTTGCGTGCCGTGTGCGCGGTGTGCGCAATCCAGGCACCGACCCAGGCACTCGGGCGGCGCGCTGTCCGGAACTGCCGCGTCGCGGAGCCGTCCGCATCAGGGGCCGCAGGCATCGTGCGGCAAGCTCCCTCGCGCAGCCCGCAGGTAGCCGAACGGGGTCAGATACAGCAGGTTGGACACTCGGGACGTGTAGATGTCGGCGTGACGCTCGATCTGCCTCGCCAAGCGGCTCTTGTCGTTGCCGGACCGCATGAGGGGGCCCCAGCGTTCGTTGCCGAGCTGGCTGGCGCGCTGCGCCAGCGGTGCCAGGGCAAGGTCGAGAGAGTCCACCGTGCCTCGCAGGTGGCGAAGGCGTTCGCGGAGGGTCGCCTCGTCACCCGAAACCCCCGCAGGCAGCGTTCGTCCGTTCTGCAGGCGCTGCAGAGCGAGGCGAAGAAGCGCCTGCTCGGCTTCGAGAGCCCCCTTCTGCTCCATCCCGGCTTGCAGCTCCCGCTGGGCCCGACGGAACGCCTGCTCCTGCTCGACTTCGGCCTCGAGCTCGCGCAGCACCAGCGCCGTTCGCCAGCGTCGGATGCGGCTCGAGACGTGCACGTCCGCATAGACGTGGTCGCCGACGTACAGGATCTCGGCGCCGCCCAGCCCCAGGTAGGTTTGCAGGTCCTGCGCGTTGCCGCCGCGGTAGACCCTTCCTGCTTCCAGCCGATCCACGGTGCGTCCAAAGTCCCGTTGTTCGCTTTCCTCGTCGATCTCGGTGAACTCGGCCGAGCCGTCGAAGAACCGCGGCTTCCGCGCCTGCACGATGACGAGCTCGAAGAGGTCACGCCAACCGGGGCCGGAGAGGAAGCGATCGAACGCGTAGCTCATCATCGCCCGCGTGTAGTGCCACTCGGAGTTGGTGGCCAGGAACAGGCGCTTGCCTGCCTGCTTCAAGTCGAGCAGTGCGTCGGCGAGGTCGGCGTCGAGCACGACGAAGTGCTCCGGTTCCGCGATGATCTCCGCCTTGAGCTGACCCTCCAGGTGGGCGGCATCGATGGCGTCACGCGCCAACGCGTAGATGGCTTCGTAGTCGAGGGACCCCGGCAAGCGCCCCTCGTCGCGCAGATCGACGAGCTGTCCGAACAAGCAGGCCT
Organism: Planctomycetota bacterium; assembly: GCA_041398565.1. GTDB lineage: Bacteria > Planctomycetota > UBA1135 > UBA1135 > UBA2386 > DATGPD01. The sequence goes on from JAWKUN010000003.1 coordinate 1,460,903, forward strand.
CCGACAACGAGAACAGCGTGTTGAGGAACACCCAACGCGGCTCCCCGAGATCCACCCAAACCTGGCTGTAGGTTCGTCGACGACACTCGAGATCGAGCATTCGCGTGCCGTGCGCTGCCTGGGTCACGTAGCCGAACCGACTCGCCTTGACGATGTTGCCGAGTTCGGTGTCGACGATGAGCCCCCGCGTGAACAGGCTCGGGTCGAAGCGGAGGTCGGCAACGGGCAGCCCCTGGTCGACGAGCCGCTGCCGGACGTGTGCGTAGGCGCGGGCCTCCCAAGCATGCTCGTCGTAGTGCACGAGCGTGTAGTCCATGTCGAAGCCGACCGCCTGGATCGACCGCATGTTGAGGGTCCGATTGCAGAACACGCCCCGGGCGGTGGGGACAACGGGGGCGGAATCGACGGACATCCGGTCCTTGTACCCCGGAATGACATCCGTCTGAATCGAGAGGCCGCGCGAGAAGCCCGGTCGGAGCCCTCATCGTGAGTTGACCTCCACCCGCCAGGTCTCGCCGGGCTCCGGGGTGAAGCTGAATCGTACGGGGAGCACGCGCTCGATCACCGCGGCGTTGGTCCGCGTGTGGCTGCTGGGGCGTCCCGTGCGGAACGTACCGCCACCCGCGATCGCCAGAGGCAGAAGCAGTTGATCGGCCAGGAACTCGTCGACGGGCGCGTCGAGGCGAAGGTAGGAGAACGCGGCTTCGACCAGACGGCGCGCGACGTCCTCGGCGCGCACCCCACGTTCGCCCAGGGTCGTGACCACCTCCGTGATCTCATGGAAGCGCAGATGGATGGCGAGCGCGTTCCCGGGGCTCAGCGCCTGCACTTCCTCGACGAGCAGTTCGGCGGGGCCGGGAATGCCCGAGTCGTGGATCACTTGGACCTGGCGTTCGCCAACGCTGCGGGGCAACTGCGCCAGCAGAGCATGGGCCAGGAAGCCACCGTGGTCGCCGCGGTCCACGAGGGCGATGGGTTGCAGTCGCGCGGCCGCGACCCGGGCACGGATGCAGCCGCCACCTGCCGGATAGAACCCGGGCTGCTCCAGGGTGAGGGAGACGTCTGCCCCCATGCGGGCGAGGATCGGAGCGTACGTGTGCGCCAAGAACTCGAAGGGCGGCGCCATCGGATTGTGCGTGCCGCCGCGGATGGTGAGCGTCGACGGGGCGGTCGCGGCGAACAGGGCCGGCAGCACCGTTTGCAAGACCAGGGTGGTGCTCCCCGCCGTTCCGACCGCGAACTCGTATGCACCGGCGCGGATCCTGCCCGGACGGAACTCGAGCTCGAGTGATCCGAGATGAGCGCCACGGACCTCCGCCGCGGTGATCGCTGTCGCGGCCTCGATGCAGGTGAGGTGCTGCCGCAACAGCCCGGGCTTGCGTCGCTTCTTGCGAATGTGCTCGACGCGTACCGGCGTCGCCGTCACCATCGCCAGGGCGAGGGCAGTGCGGAGGATCTGGCCGCCCCCCTCGCCGCTCGAGCCGTCGAGAGTGAGCAGACTCATCGGGGTCTATCCCTTGACACAGACCACCTGTCGCAGGGTGTGCACGACGTCGACCAGGTCGTGCTGCGCGGCCATCACCGCGTCGATGTCCTTGTACGCGGCGGGGGTCTCGTCGAGGACGTCGGCGTCCTTGCGGCATTCGACGTGAGCCGTCGCCGCGAGGTGGTCGGCAATCGAGAAGCGTCGCTTGGCCTCGGTGCGCGAGACGACTCGACCTGCGCCGTGGCTGCACGAGCAGAAGCTGTCGGGGTTGCCGCGGCCGCGGACGATGTAGCTGCGCGCGCCCATCGACCCCGGGATGATGCCCAACTGTCCGTCGCGCGCACTCACGGCCCCCTTGCGGGTTACCAGGATGTCCTCACCGAAGTGGGTCTCGCGCTGCACGTAGTTGTGGTGGCAGTTCACGGCCAGTTGGTCGGCGGCGAATTTCGGCAACTGGCCGCTGCGCTGCAGGGCGTCGACGACGTGATCCATCATGATCTCGCGGTTGGTGCGCGCGTAGCGCTGTGCCCAGTCGACGGCGAAGACGTAGTCGTCGAAGTGCTCCGCGCCCTCCTCGAAGTAGGCGAGGTCCTTGTCGGGCAAGTTGGCGAGGTGCCGCGCCAGGTCCTTCTTTGCCAGGTCGATGAAGAACGTCCCGATCCGATTGCCGACGCCGCGCGATCCGGAGTGCAGCATGATCCACACGCGGTCCTCTTCGTCGAGGCACAGCTCGATGAAGTGGTTGCCCGTGCCCAAGGTGCCGAGGTGCTCCACGTGCTTGCCGCGGTCGAGACGTGGGTATTTGGCGCACAGTTGTTCGTAGCCACGCCGCAGCTTGCGCCAAGTGTCCTCGACCCGAGCCGGAAGGTCATGCCAGGCACCGCGGTCGTTCCTGCCGCCGTTGTCCGTGCGGCCGTGCGGCACGGCGCGCTCGACGGCGGTCCGCAGGCTCTTCAGGTCGTCCGGGAGGTCGCTGGCGGTCAGCGTCGAGCGAACCGCCATCATGCCGCAACCGATGTCGACACCGACCGCTGCCGGCACGATGGCCCTGCGCGTCGGAATCACGCTTCCGACCGTGGCGCCGATTCCCCAGTGCACGTCGGGCATCGCCGCCACCCAGCGGAAGACGAAGGGCAACTGCGCGACGTTGTGCAGCTGGCGCAGAGCGGCGTCGTCGGCTGGCACGCCCCGGATCCACGCCTTGATCGGCACGCCGGTGGTCTCGATGAGTCGGTAGGCAGGGGTCGTCATGGGCTGGAAACGATGGGCTGTAGACACACGCCCGAGCGTCAGCGTAGCGCGAGGCTGGTTCCCGTCCGGACCGTGTCGGCCGGCGTCGTGGTCGCTGGGCCACATGGGATCCTGCTGGGTGGGCTCGGGGCCGTGGAGAGGGGGCGGCGTGCTCGGTCGGCGACGAAGCGTGGTCTCCGCGCCCGAGGCGACGTCGGCCACGGCGTGCTGGCAGGCGGGTCACCTGCCGGCACGTTCGTGCACTCGGTCACTCCACGTCGGGGCGGTTGCCGAGCTGTGCTCGGATGACGGCGAGGGCCTGCTCGCGCGCAGTTCCCGCCATCGGCAGGCGGGGGGCGCGCACCGTCTCGGTACCCATGCCGACCTCGTGCTGCACCAGCTTGATGAGCTGGACGAACTCGGGGACCGTATCGAGGCGCAGGAGCGGCAGGAACCAGTAATAAAGGCGCAGGCAGTCCTCGCGTGTACCGGCGCTCGCCAGGTCGAACAAACGCACAGATTCCTTCGGCAGTGCATTGACCAGACCGGCGATCCAACCGGTTGCGCCGACCTGCACGGACTCGACCACCATGTCGTCCATCCCCGCCAGAGTGGCCAGTCTCCCACCCAGGAGCGCGTGGACCGCCGCGATCCGTCGCGCGTCGCCACTCGATTCCTTGACCGCGCGCAGGTTGGGATGGGCTGCCGCGAGCTCGGCCATCTGCGGCGCCGTGACGTCCGTGCCGTAGGCCACCGGGTTGTTGTAGAGCATGCAGGGCAGGTCGGTCGACGCGAGCACGGCTTCGAAGTGCGCCTTGATCTCGCGCCACGGGCCTTTGTGCACGTAGGGGGGAAGGACCATGAGTCCTCTGCAGCCGACCCGTTGGGCAGCCTGGGCCAGCCGTACGGCGTCACCCGTGCTCAGCGCCGCCACACCCGGTGCCACGCCGACGCGGTCACCCACCGCCTGCACGCAGGTGTCGAGGATCGCGACCTTCTCGTCGAAGGAGAGCGTCGCGCCCTCGCCGAGCGAACCGAGTGCGACGACTCCCTGGCAGCCCGCGTCGATCATCCAGCGCGCGTGCCGGGCCAGGAACGCGTGGTCGACGGAGTCGCTCGGGGTGAATGGGGTGGTGATCGCGGGGATCACTCCGGTCCAGGTCATGCCGGCCATGCAAGGATCATGGCGGCGACCTGGACGCGACGATTGCACATTCCGGCTGCGTTGGGGTCATTGCTTGGTGTCAGTGCCCGAGTCCTCGACCCCGAGCGCGCGCAACGCTGCCTGGATCCGATCGATCGGCGGAACCGACCCGGGCATGCCCTCCTCGGCCGCCACCGCCAGCTCCCGGGCGTCGTAGCTGAGCTGCCGCAACCTGGCGACCTTCTGTTCTCGTGTGAGGTTCGTGGCGCGCAGGATCGCGTCCGGCGAGGTCGCCTCGAGGAGTTGACGCTTCCGGTCGGTGGGATGTGGGAGGTCGGTCATGATCCCTCGCGAGCAAGCAACGTGCCCGAGCAAGCCTGGTACGGTCGGTTGGCATCGTCGCGCTCGCCGCGTAGCGTCGGGGCATGACCAGCGCCAGTCACCGCAGCGAACGCGACGCGCTCGGATCCGTTTCGGTGCCAGCCGACCGCTACTGGGGAGCCCAGACGGAGCGGGCACGCCGGCATTTTGCGATCGGCGACGAGCGCTTCCCGACGGGCTTCTTGCGCGCGCTGGGCCTCGTCAAGAAGGTGGCGGCGCAGGTCAACGGCGAACTCGGCCTGCTACCGCGGCACAAGGTCGACCTCATCGTCGCGGCTGCCGACGAGGTCGTGGCCGGCCACCACGACGCACACTTTCCGCTGTCGGTCTGGCAGACGGGGAGCGGGACGCAGACCAACATGAACGCCAACGAAGTGATCGCCAACCGGGCGATCCAGTTGGCCGGGGGAGCGATGGGCAGCAAGCAGCCGATCCACCCCAACGACGACGTCAACCTCGGCCAGTCCTCGAACGACGTCTTCCCGACCGCCATGCATGTCAGTGTGGCGGAGGCCACGATCGGCTCGCTCCTGCCGAACTGCCGCCGCCTGCGTGACGAACTCCGGCGCAAGGAGGCGGCCTTCGCCGACGTGGTGAAGATCGGCAGGACGCACCTGCAGGACGCCACGCCGCTGACGGTCGGTCAAGAGGTCTCCGGGTGGTTGGCTCAGCTGGAGCAGGCGACGGCTGCCATCGAGGTCTGCTTGCCTGCGGTATGCGAGCTGGCACTCGGCGGGACCGCCGTCGGCACGGGATTGAACACGCACCCACGCTTCGGACAGATGTGCATCGTCCGACTCGCAGAGATCACGGGAATCGGCTTCGTGGGCGCGGCCAACAAATTCGCGGCGCTGGCGGCCCACGACGCTCTCGTGCGCCTGCACGCCACCCTCAAGGGGCTCGCCTGCACTCTGTTCAAGATCGCCAACGACGTGCGCTGGCTGGGCTCCGGTCCGCGCTGTGGGCTCGGCGAACTGGTCCTACCCGCGAACGAGCCAGGTAGCTCGATCATGCCCGGCAAGGTCAACCCGACCCAGTGCGAGGCGCTGACCATGGTGTGCGCGCAGGTGATGGGGAACGACGTGGCCGTCTCCCTCGGTGGCGCCAGTGGCAACTTCGAACTCAACGTGTTCAAGCCGCTGATCGCGAGCAATCTGTTGCGCAGCGTGAGGTTGCTGGCCGACTCCATCGGCTGTTTCACGTCGTACTGCGTCGAAGGTCTCGACGTGGATCGGGTTCGGATCGCGCAGTTCGTCGAGCAGAGCCTGATGTTGGTCACGGCGCTGACGCCGCACCTCGGCTACGACCGGAGCGCCGAGATCGCTCGCAAAGCACACGCCGACGGATCCACCCTGCTGGCTGCCGGCGAAGCGCTGGGTTACGTCTCCGCCGCGCAGTTCCGCGAGTGGGTGGATCCCGACGCGATGGTCGGCCCGCGCGCCGGGTAGGGCGGTCAGCGGAACGCGGTTCGCACGCCCTTGCTCGACACGACGCCGAGTCCGTTGGCGGGTGGATCGAGCAGGGCCCACTGCCCGAACACGCTGGCGCCGCTCAGCGTCGTCGGGCTGTTGACCACGACCGCGGCGTCGCCGTTGGCGTCCAGTCCGAGCGGCACGGTCACGGCAGGGGTGACGTACAGGAAGTTGCCGGGCGCGTTGGGAAGCGGCACAGCCAGCTGGCCGAAGCCCAGCAACAGGGTCGCCGGGGTGCCGCTGGCGAGGCCGGTGTCGATGCCGAACGAGTGCGTGCGTCGATACACAATGTCCGTTTCCTGCAGGGTGCCGATGCTCGGCACACCGTGCTGGCCGTAGTGGCTCAGCAGCGGCGGCCAGGCCGCGACCGTGGCGAACACCTCGGTGGTCCCGCTCGCCTCTGCCTGGAAGACGGCGATGCTGCCGTGGCGATCGACGCTGATGCGGCGATAGCCGGCGCTCGTCGACGACGTCATGGCAGTCTGCGCGCTGCCGTTCAGCTCGACGCGTTGGATCTCGCGGTTGACAGCGCTCAGTTCGTAGAACGCCTCGCCGTCGAGGGAGGGAACCGCCATGCGATCGCCGCGCAGGCTGTTCGAGCTGATCTGCTGCGTCGCGGCGGTGGCGATGTCGTACACGAAGACCTCCTTCACCGCGCCGGCGACGAGTGCCTCGTACACGATCTGGCGGCCATCGGGGGTCAGGCGCGCGTAACGATTGCCGCGTCCGCTGTTCGTCGACAACGGTCCCGTGGTGGTACTGGTCGCGAGGTCGTGCAGGAAGACCTCCTCGAAGCCGGCGACCAGCTTCTGGAAGACGACGCGGTTGCCCCGGATGTGCGGCAGGCGCCGGCCGACGCCGCTGCTGTTGGTGATCTGGGTCGGGGTGCCGCCGCCGGCCGCGACGACGAAGACCTCGTGGTCGCCAGCGACGAGATCCTGGAAGACCACTCGGCTGCCGTCGCCGCTGATCTGCGGATACGGCAGCAGGTTGGCGGGCGCGACGATCGCGTCGGCGTTGCTGCCGAGGTCGATCACGTGCACGCCGCCGGCATTCCAGTAGACCGCACGGGAGCCGTCGTCGGCGATCGACAGCGACGGCCAAGCGTCGAACACCGTGGTGCCGCCGATGCGGACGTCGGCGTTGGTGGTCCGCCGCACCGGCGCCGTCGGCGGGAGGGTGACCGTGAACAGGTCGCGCACGCCAGCAGAGACGGCGACGTAGGCGACGAGACGGCCGTCGGCGCTGAGCACCGGCTGGCGCTCACCACCGCCGCTGGCGTTGGTGAGCTGGATCTGCGCCGGCAGGCTGCAGATGGCGAGCATGCCGGACAGCACTCCCGACAGGTTGAAGTCGAGTCTCATGGCAGCACCAGCTTGGCGATCTTGTTGTGGGTGAAGGTGAGGGTGAACCAGATGACGCCGTCGGGCGCGACGGTGAGGCCATCCTTGAGCCCGGAGTTCACCGAAGGGATGACGTAGTCAGTGAACGTCTGGGCGATCGGGTCGAAGACCGCGATGTAGCCACGGTTGCGCGTGCCGATCACGGCATGTCCGTTGGGAGCCATCGCCAGGGGGCCGCCGGTCTCGCCGGCGCGCCAGAGGTGCTCGGTGAACGTGCCGGTCTTGGTGTCGTAGACTCCGAGCTTGTTGGTCAGCCAATAGGAGAAGTAGACCTTGCCGTCGTGCACTCCGCAGAAAGCGGGGCCACTGGCGCTCGGCGCCGCGATCCGGGTGATCGTGGTCGCGCCGGGGCTCCACCGGCCGAGGCCGTTGAAGTAGTAGAGCGGGAAGTACACGTTCCCGGTCTCGCGTTCGAGCGTGCCGCCCACCGGGTAGGACGAGGTGGGCATCGTGATCGTTCCCAGCCACGTGCCGGTGCGCGGATCGAACTCCGAGACCTTCTCGGCGAGGTGGTCGGTCACCAAGATGGTGCCACTCGTGGTCTGCGTGGGGATCGCCATCTGTGCGCCGGAGTAGGGCGGCGGGTAGCGCGTGAACGCACCGGTGGCGGCATCGATGACCCCGAGGCCGTTGTTGGAGTTGTAGAGCCCGAACCAGACCCGATCCTTGTCGTCGACCTGCAAGCCGTCGTTGCCGCCGTAGCCTGGCGTGGCGAACTGGCGGAACGTGCTGGTGGTCGGATCGAACACGCTGACGCGTCCGACCTGCGGCTCCGAGAACCAGATGAGTCCCTTCGAGTCGGCCCAGATCTGATCCGGGAAGTTCATGCCCGCGAAGGTGTACTCGGTGATCGTGGCTGCCTGCGGCGCCGCGCTCCACTCGCGCTGCTCCAGGATGCGATGCAGGACCGTGCCGTCGTGGACGACCTCGGTGACCGTGTGCATCTCGGTCGTCGAGGTGCGCTGCTCGGCGAGAACGACCGTGCCCGAGTCGTCGCGCAGCGCGTAGAGCACTCCCCGCTCGGTCGGCGCCGCGGTGTCGGCGGGCAACGTCGTGATCTTGGGTGTGCGGTTGAGCAGGCCGATGCAGGTGTCGCCTTCCCAGTAGAGCGACACCTCCGCGTCGAACAGAACGAGGTCGGCGCGGGTCAGTTCGTAGGTCCACACTTCGCTGCCCAACCAGTCACTGGTGGCCTTGAAGCGCGGGGTCAGGCCGGCGAATCCGAGCGACGTAGCGTGCCGGCGCAGCCATTCGCCGGCGCCGTCGCGCTCGTGCGGCGGCGGCAGCGGGGTGTCGGGGCGCGCCGCCCAGACCACGAGAGGTTGGCCGAAGCCGCCACGCAGGGCGCGGCATTCGACATCGAGCTGCACGTCGGCGTGCGGGGCCGCGCGCAGGCCCATGCTCAGCTGGGCGATCTTGGTGGGCGGCTGCGCTGCGAGCGCGAGAGTGAGGCCGAGCGACACGGCCCCGACCAGAGCTGGTTTGTGCATGCGAGGTCTCGCCGGTGGGGTGAGTTGCCACGGAGGCGGCAGGGCCGAGAGCTTAGTGCAAACGCACGGGTCGGTGGCCGTCGAGTCGCCCCGAGCTCGCGGCGCGGAGCGGGTCGGGGATTCGCGGGCGCGCCTCACCTCCGGCGCGGTTCCTGCGTATACCGTTGCCGTCCGTCTCGGTACCACCGCCCATGAAGCCGCCCATGAAGCCAAGGATCGCCCTGCTCTCCGTTTTCGTCTCCGGCTTGGCCGCTCAGGTCGACCCCACCACGGCGGCCGCGATCAAGCACGAGGGGCTGCACAACAGCCACGCGATGCAGTTCCTCGACCACCTGACCAACCGCATCGGTCACCGCCTGACCGGCTCGGAGAATCTGGTGAAGGCCGCTTATTGGGCCGCATCGGAGTTCGAGCAGATGGGCCTGTCCGCGGAAGTGGAGAAGTGGGGGGAGTGGAAGCACGGCTGGAATCGAGAACAGTGGTCAGGGCGCGTGGTTTCGCCCGAACCGATGGACCTGCAGGTCGCCACCGAGGCTTGGACCGCGGGGACGAAGGGCGCCGTGCGCGGCCGATTGGTCGCCATGCCCAAGAGCGACGAGGAGGTCCGGGCGCGGCAAGCAGAGCTGGCCGGAGCCTGGTTGTTCGATGTCGACTCGATCCCCGACTACGAGGCGCCGCCCGAACGTGGGCGCGGCGGCCGTGGACGGCGCGGCGATGACGCCGGCGGCGTCACGCGCGACGTGCTGCGCGATGCGGGCATCGCCGGTCTCGTCCGCTCCTCCGTGGGCGACGCGAAGTTCCCCAACCGCATCCGTGTGTTCGGCAACCAGCGCAACGCGCTGCTCGACTGGGATCGCTTGCCGACCGTACCCGACGTCGTGGTGCGCTACGACCAGGCCAAGAAGCTGGCCGCGCTGCTCGAGTCGGGTGTCGCGGTGGAGGTCGAGTTCGAGATCCGCAATCGTTTCTCGCCCGGCCCGATCCCACTCTTCAACGTCATCGCCGAGATCAAGGGGACCGAACTGCCCGACGAGTTCGTGTACGTCTCGAGCCATCTCGACTCCTGGCACCAGGCGACGGGTACGACCGACAACGGTACGGGCACGACCTCCACCATGGAGGCCGCCCGCATCCTCGCGGCGGTCGGCGCCAAGCCCAAGCGCACCATCCGGTTCGGCTTGTGGGGCGGAGAGGAGCAAGGTCTGCTCGGGAGTCGCGAGCACGTCACCAAGCTGCACCGGGCGGAGATGGAAAACGTGTCGGCAGTGTTCAACCACGACACCGGCACCAACTGGGCGTCCGGCCTGGGCGTGACCGAGGCGATGAAGGACGACATGGAGCTGGTGGTCGCACCGCTGATGTCGATGACGCCTCCCGATCGCGCCCACGACGGCTCCGTGTTCGACCTGCGCGTCGTCCAAGGGCTGTCCGGCGGCGGCAGCGACCACGCGTCGTTCCTGGCTGCCAATGTGCCGGCCTTCGACTGGCGCCTGTCCGGGCGCAGCAACTACTTCGGCTACACCTGGCACTCGCAGTGGGACACGTTCGACGCTGCGATCCCCGAGTACCAAGCGCACACTTCGACCGTGATCGCGCTGGTGGTGCTGGGCGTGGCCAACCTGCCGCAGAAACTGTCGCGCGACAAGCTCATTGCCCCCGGTGGACGCGGCCGTCGCGGCGACGCCACGACGCTGCTCGAGGGCGCCCTCGGCGCCGAGTTCGACGGTCTCAAGCTGAAGTCGGTGGTCGCCGACGGCGTGCTGGGCAAGGCGGGAGCAAAGGTGGGCGACGTCTTCGAGACCTTGAACGGTGAGAAGATCGAGGCGCTCGTCGACGTGTTTCGCATGGCGCGCGACGCCGGGATGGACAAGCCGTTCGAGCTGGGCCTCGACCGTGGCGGGCAGAAGGTGAAGGTGACGGTCAAGCTCGAGTTCTCGGGGCGTCGTCGCGGACGTCGCGGCAACGACTGACCGCCGACAACCGACTGCTCACTTGGTGGTGCCGCTGCCGATGTCCCACGCGGTGACCCACTCCTCGCGCACGCGCACGAAGCCGAGCTTCCCCAGGCGCTCGGCCATGTCCGGCATGTGGGCGGCGCCGTAGAAGATCGCCAGCTTCTTCTTTCCCGCGGCGATCTCGCGCTGCAGAACCTCGATCGCCTTCTTGTTGCGCTCGCCGATCAGCACCGAGCCGGAGCCCTTGTCGTCCCCCGCGTCCTTGTCGCCGTCGCCGAACATGGCGAGCATCTCCTCCATCGGGCCCATTTCGTGCCCGAGCGCCCACTTCAGGGCGCGGCGCTTGTTCTCGCGGCCCTTGGGCTTCTCGAGCTCGGGAGGTGCATCGCCGCTCTTCTCGGCCGCTTCGCGCGCCTCCGCCGCGGCCTCGTAGCGCTCCTGCTGCACCTTGGCGGCGTTGGTCATCATCTTCAGCAGGGCCGACATCATGGTCTCGCCGCGCTCGCGCCACTCCCGCATGAGGTCGGCCGCCGAAAGGTCGGCGTGCACGAAGTTAGCCGCCTCGTAGTCGATGCTCTCGAGCTGGAAGTCGAGGTCGAGCATGCGCTTCATGCCTTGCTGGAGCATCGAGATCGGATTGAAGCCGTGGTCGGCCGACGGGTCCGGGCGCGCTCCCTCGGGCGCAACCAGTTCGTAGAGCACGGCGTCGAAGCCGGGGAAGCGCTGCGACAGGGCGGCGTAATAGGCCGCGTCGCCGACGTGCACGGCCGACACGAGGTCGACCGCGACGCCGCGCTTCTCGTCCGCATAGCGCGCGATGGCCACTTCCAGGCGGCCCCGGTAGTCGCCGAGATCGACGAACCGGATGAACTTGCCGCCGGCGTCTGCGCTCGGGGCTGGGTCCTGGGTGGCGCGCGGTGCCGCCGGCTCCTGGGTGCATGCGGGCACCACGGCCAGAGAGAGGGCGAGCGCGATCGAGGAGCGCAGTTTCATGATGTTCTTTTATCGGCCTCGACGGCCACGGTCACGACGGACCGGGGCTGGATGCCAGAGCGCGCGCGACCGCGTTCGCCAAGCGGGTGCGCAGGGCGGGCTCGGTGGTGCCGCGAAGCGCGCCCTGCAGCAGCGCGCGCAAGGCGTCGTCGAGCTCGCGTCGCACCTCCTGCGGCAGGTTGGCGGCAAGGCCGACCTTGTCGCCACGCAGGTCGAGCGCATCGTGACGCGCGTGGCTGCGGTCGCGCACGCTGCGGCAGTGCACGAGGGCGCGGTCGAGGAGCACCCACGCGAAGCTGGGATTGGTGACCGGCCCCAGGGCCAGGAAGCGCCCCGGGGCGCCGGGGAAGAGCAGCTTCGACAGCTTGCTGCTCTCGCTCCACACTCGCGAGAGGTGCATCGTGCCGAAGAAGCCGGTGACCGCGCCGATGCCGGCCCCGATCGCCATTCCGGCGAAGCCTGAAAAACCTCCGACCATGAGGTCGACGGCGAGCCCCAGCGCGCCGCCCCACAGCAGCCCTTGCTTGGCGAGCTGGGCGCGGGTGAGCCCGAAGGCGCGGAAGCTCTCTTCGCTCAGCAGATCGGCGTCGAGGAGGGCGATACCTTCCTCGTGACGTTGGACCCGGCGGTGGCCGTAGATGGTCTCGACTTCGCTGCGCGCGCTTCGCTCGGCGTCGCGCATGGCATCGGCGAAGGCCAGGTCGAGCTTGCCGCGTACCGCGTCGCGGTCGTCGTTCTCGGTGACCGGTCGCCGCTCGACGTGGGTGAGGGCACGCACCATCATGTCGGCGATCGCCATGGCGGCGCGCTCGCCGCGAGCCTGCCACTCGGTCTGCATGACGGCGATGGCGCGGTCCATGGGCGCGCGCCAGTCCTGACGCACCTCGCGGAATCCGCGCAGCAGGTCGAGGCGGTCGGCGAAGGTGGCTCGGTGCGCGTCGAACTCACGCACGACGTGGAAGAACTGCGCCAGGATCGGTCGCCATTCGGCGCTGTAGTCGCGGCCGTGGGTCCGGTTCAGGATGGCCATGCCGGGCTGCCCGGTCCAGCGCAGGATCTCCATCTCCGCTTCCGAGCTGGGCTCGAAGTGCGACGAGGCGTCGACCACGTAGATGTGGCTGCCACCGGCGAGGATCGGCTGCAACAGGCGGACCTCGTCGACGAACCTCTCGTCTCGCTGGTGCGCGCGCACGAACTCGGCCACGGCGCGCGGCCGCTCGGCTGGCGTGGTCGCGTGCGGCAGCATCCACGCCAGCGCGTGCCGCGCGCGCTGGAAGCCCGGCGTGTCGACGACCCTGAACACGATGTCGCCACCGACACGAAAGGCGTACTCCCCGGCCTTGATCGTGGTCCCCGGCAGCGGGTCGATGGGCACGCTGTTGTCCTCGGCCAGCGTCGCCACGATCGACGACTTGCCCTGGTTCACGTTGCCGACGACGACGAAGGTCGGCGTGGCGACATCCCGTCCCGGCGTCGCGACCTCGCTCACGCCTTGGCCTCGAGGCGTTCGAGACCGAGGTACGGATCGGCCATGCGGTCGAGACTGACGCGCCAGCCGGACAGTTCGTCGTCGGCCATCCTCGTCGCGGGGTCGTCGCCCACCAAGGCGACGCCCAGGTGGGCGCGCGCGCCGAGGCGCTGGCGCAAGGCGCGCAACAGGTCGAGGACTTCCTTGGTCGGCTGGCTGCCCACCGCCAGAGCCAGAAGTACGCGTTGCGCTCCCGCCTGCGCCAAGGTGCGCGTCGCTTCGTCGTCCGCGGCCAGGCGGCTGCCGCCGACTTCCAGCACTCCGAGGGGCGGTTGCCCGGTCGCCGCGGCCACCCGGCGAGCGAGCTCGTCACGCGTCTGGCCGAGACGCCCCCAGCACAACAGCCACGTCGCCGCGCGCGCCACCCTGGTGGTGGCGGTACCCGGGTCGCACGCGGCCGCCCGGGCGTCCGGCGCCAGGCCGACCGTGGCTGGGCCAGGGCTGTGCCAGTGCGAACCCTGCTGCAGCATGCGCGCGAACAGTGCGCGGCAGCGATGGTCGTCGAACGGCACGCTCGCCAGCGCGCGGCGGGTTCGCCAGGCCCCGATGCCCCAGGCCAAGAGGCGGGGGCAGAGACCCCAGACCAGGAGCGCGACCACCAGGAAGGACCACCAGGCACCCGAGCGGCTCACTGCCTCGGCGAGCGAGCCGCCGCCGACGAACGCGCCGGGCATGCGCACCCATTGGCTCGCCTCGACGAGATGGAGCGACGGCAGGGCGTCGGGTAGCAACCAGGCCCAGGGCGCCGCGATGACGCGGCAGGCGGTGTGCACCTGTCCGGCCCCGACCTGTAGCGTCGTACTCCAGCCGAAGGCCAGGTCGGTGAACGAGACCAGCGCCAGGCAGGTGGCGAGCGCGCCCGCGTTGAACGCCACCGCCGCGCGCTGGGCCACTGCGAACGTGTACCACCGCTCGGCCGCGGCGTGCAGATCGAGCCGCGCCGACACGGCACCGAGGGTGCCTGCCACGGAGCCGCGCAGCCAGCGCGTGCGAGCCAGCCCGGCCACGGCGGCGCCCAGCAGCCCACGCTTGCCGTGCATGATTGCCCACAACAACAGCGCCAACAGGGCGATCTGGGTGACGACGAGCCCGAGAAGGAACCAGAAGACGTTGACGGGGTGTTTGCCGTCGTACTGCAAGGCGCCGCTGGCGGCGCCCGCGCCGAGCAAGAGCGCCACGCCGGTGACCACTGCGCCGGCGAGTCGCAGCGACCGCGCGCTGCCGCCGTCGGACGATGCGTCCCGGACGTGCTCGAGCCAGAGGCCGGCGAGGCGCTCGCGCAGTCCGCGGTCGTGCGTGAGGGCCTCGGCGACTTCGTTCGGATCGCGACCCAGAGCCGACAACGCATGTGCGCCCGCGGTCGCGTCGCGCGCTTCCAGCGTCGCTCCGTCGCCATGCATGGCGTCGCCGTCGCGATGCAGTCGAACTTCGAAGTCGAGGAGCTGAGACAGGTCCAAGATGCGCCGGAGTGTATCGACCTCGGCGCCGTGCGCGAGCCTGCGCACGGCTGCGGGTCTCGCCCTCGCGCTGCGCCCGGTCGCTGCGGTGCTTCGGCTCGGGAAGCGGCGTCGACGCGGACGCCATGGGCCTGATGAAGGGGATTGCTAGAGAAAGATCATGCCGATATTCTTGCCATGGAAATGGTCCCTCCCGTTCGCGCACGTGCGGCCGCCGCGCGCCCCGACCCAGGCCTGGTGCTCGCCCGCGCCGTCCTTCGTGCCGCCGATCAGCTCGGCGTCCGGCAAGCGCAGCTGGCGCGCATCCTCGGAGTGAGCGAGGCGACGGTTTCACGCCTCGCCGCCGGTCGCAGCCTGTCGCCCGACTCGAAGGCCGGTGAGCTGGCACTGTTGTTCGTGCGCGTGTTTCGCAGTCTCGACGCTCTGTTCGGTGGGGCCACCGAGCAGGGACGTTCGTGGCTCGCGTCCGAGAACGCGCACCTGGGCGATGTGCCCGTCCGCATGCTGGAGTCGGCGGCCGGGCTCGTCGCGGTCGTCGACTACCTCGACGCCATGCGCGGCCGGAACTAGAGGTGTTGGCTGCCACCGTCCAGGACCTCGTCGAGCTGAGAGCGACGGCGTTCCGCATTGTCGAGGCGCAGCATCGGGTGGCGACCCTAAAGCTGGTGGACACGGCCGCCGAGCACGAGTTGCTCGAGGATCTCATCGAGCAGAGCAAACCCGAGCGCGTGCACACCGACCTTCGCGGGCTGCACTACCTCCTCGCCACGCCGTTCCGCTACCCACCGCTGCGCCACGGCTCGCGCTACGGTCGCCGGGACGAACGCGGCCTGTTCTACGGGTCGGAGACCGTGCCGGTGGCTCTGGCGGAGGCCGCCTACTACCGGCTTCTCTTCCTCGCCGGGACGGCGGCGCCCATCGAGCACACCGTTTCCGAGCACACCGTGTTCAGTGTGGCGATCACCACCGAGCGTGGCGTCGACCTGACCGCCGGTCGGTTTCGCCTGCAGCGA
Source organism: Planctomycetota bacterium (assembly GCA_041398565.1). Lineage (GTDB taxonomy): Bacteria > Planctomycetota > UBA1135 > UBA1135 > UBA2386 > DATGPD01. Next base: position 1,476,455 of record JAWKUN010000003.1, read on the forward strand.
GCTGTGCTGGCCTCCCCGGTGGACTACGGGGCCACGCAAGCGCTCGGCAGCAGCATGCGCACCCTGGGCGTCGAGGCCTTCCGCTCGCCGTCGGCTCGCGCCCGCGGCGGCGTCAACCTCGGCGTGTTCTCACCGTCGGTGTTCGGTAGCCGGCAGCCGCGTGGCCTGCAGACGTGGCACTGCACCACGACACGTCAGCGGGTCGTGTTCGTTCGTCGCGATGTGCTGCGGCACGAGGAGATCGAGTTCGGACTCGACGGCTTCCTCGTCGACGGTCGACTGCCGGCGCCCGCGGTGTGAGTTCATGGGCGGCCCGGCTAGCGTGCCGCGAACGCTCCTGCCACGATCAGGCCGCACCCGAGCCAGGTGTTGATCGCGGGGGTCTCACCGAAGAGCAGCAGGCCGAGAGCCGCCGCGAACACGATCTGCAGGTAGCCGATGGTCATGGCCTGACCTGCCGGCAACAGCTTGAGGCCCCGCGTCAGCTGGACTTGGCCGACCTGGGTGAACACTCCAACCAGGGCCAACCAGAGCCACTCGATGCCCCGCGGCCACACGAAGTCGTGCATCACCCAGGGTAGGGCGGCCGGAACCGCCACCAGGGGGAAGTAGAACACGATGACCAGCGGGTCTTCGCTGCGCGCCAGGCGGCGAACGGTGACGTAGGCCGCGGCGCTGAAGAGCGCGCCGCCGAACGCGATCGCCACGGCGAGAGGGGCGAGGGCGTGCTCGCCCCCGACCGAGGGGCGAGCGACCAGAAGTGTGCCGCCGAGCCCACACATCAGGCCGACGATGACGCCGAGTCCGCTGCGTTCCCCGAGCACGAGGGCGGCGAGAGCTGCCGTGAGGATCGGGTTGGTGAAATGGATGACCGTGGCCTCGGCGAGCGGCAGGTGGGTGACCGCGTAGTAGAAGCAGCACAGGCCGCCGAAACCGAAGACGCCGCGCAGGAGCAGGAGCGATCGTGCATGGCCCCAGGGCGACACTCTGCGCCGGCGCAGGAGGAGCCAGCTCAGTAGCAGGCTGATGCAGGCGCGCGCCATCACGATCTCGCTGGTGGGCAGCGATCGGCCGGCGAGCTTGACGAAGGCGGCCATGAGGCCGAAGCCGAGCGCGCTGGCGACGAGGTGCAAGCGACCGCGCGCGCGCAGCGGGTCACGGGGCGGTGTTCGCAGCACGGCTGAATCGAGTGGTGGACGGACGATGGAGGTCGCCCAGGCATCGCACCGGCCTTGCGGTGGTCGGAGTCGGACTCCACCACCGAACGCTCGGTCGGCGCGCGGTTGTCCTGCGTGTCCGGCGCCGGAGTCTAGCCCGTGTGGTGGATGGAGCGCGCACGCGAGTGCGTCGAACTCGAGCGCGCGGTCGCCCGTCGACCGGGCCAGGCAGCGCCGCCATCGGTCGCCGCACGCGCCGGTGGCTCGCGGAGCCGCCGGCGGTCGACTCTATACTCGCCCGGATGTTGCACGACCTGCTCGCCCGTCCGGGCCGCTCGACTGGACCGTTCTCTTGGGCCAGCGCCGTCTTGCTCGGGTGGGGGGCCGGCGTCGCGGCTCAGGCGCCTGGCGCGGAGCGGCGTCCCAACGTCGTCGTGATCCTCTCCGACGACCAGGGTTGGGCCGACCTCTCTTGTCAGGGGCTGCGCGTAATCGACACGCCGAACATCGATCGCTTGGCTCGCGAAGGGGTGCGATGCACGCAGGCCTACTCCGGCCAGGCATTCTGCGCGCCGACCCGTGCCTCGTTGCTCAGCGGCTGCTATCCGCAGACGCTCGGTTTCGAGGACAACCCGCGCGAGAACGCTGCGGCCGATCTGAGCGACGGTCTCGAGCCCGACACGGTGCTGCTGCCGTCCCTGTTCCAGCAGGCTGGCTACGTCACCGGCGCCATCGGCAAGTGGCATCTCGGCCAGCACGATGCCCAGCACCCCAACCGCAAGGGCTTCACCTTCTTCTTCGGCTTCCTCGGCGGCGGCCACAGCTACGTCAAGTCGGATCCGCCGCCGCCGACCGGCAAGAGCGTCGTCCCCGGGCGCGACTACCAGCAGCCCCTGCAGCGCAACGGCTCCCATGAGGCGTTCGCTGGCTACCTCACCGACAGGTTGTTCGCGGAGGCGTGCGCGTTCGTCGAGGCGCACGCCGCCGAACCGTTCCTGCTGTACGTGGCACCCAACGCGGTGCACACGCCGCTGCAAGCCAAGCCCGAGGACCTCGAGGCGGTTGCGGCGGACGTGGGCAGCGCCAAGCGGCGTGCCAACCTGGCCATGCTGCGCGCTCTGGACGCCGGGGTCGGCGCCCTCCTCGACGACCTCGACCGCCTGAAGCTGCGCGATGACACGCTGGTGGTGTTCATGGGTGACAACGGAGGGCAGACGTTGTCGGGTGCCGACAACGGCGTCCTGCGCGGCCGCAAGGGGCAGATGTACGAGGGTGGAATCCGAGTGCCGATGTTGTGGCGGTGGCCAGGTCGGCTTCCGGAGGCGGCGACCTACGAGCGGCCCGTGCACGGCATGGACGTCTTGCCCACGGCGTTGGCGGCGGCAGGCATCGAACTGCCCCAGGACGTTCGGGTGGACGGTGTCGACCTGCGGCCGTTCTTGGCCGGGGAACGCGGCGATGCCGATGCCCATGCGGTCCTCTGCTGGCGCCGCCACGGCGATTGGCCGTGGGCAGTGCGCGCCGGCCACTGGAAGCTGCTCGTCCAACGCGAGGGCGTCGAGGAACTGTTCGACCTCACTCGCGATCCCAGCGAGCAGAGCGACCGCCGTGCGGAGGAGCCGGAGGTCGCCGCGCGCCTACGGTCCGCGTTCCTGGACTGGCAGAAGTCGGTGCGGGCGCCGCGCTGGCTCGTGCACGTCGATCGCTAGCCGGCGCCAGCCGGGACGCGAACGGCCGAGCACCGGCAGCGCGGCGCTCGCGACGTGCCTAGTCGAAGTGCAGGCCCGCGGTGTTGCCCAACCGGATCTCGTTCGTCGAGCTCTTCAGCGTGGCGGACTGCGCAGCCAGGCTGCGGCCACGGAGGAACGCGAGGTTGGGGATGGCCAGGGTGAACTGCGTCTGGCCGTTCATGTTGTTGTGCGCCGGGAAGGGCAGGGTGACGAGGGTCGAGATGTCGATGCCCAGGCTGCCGAACGCGCCGATCGGCAGAGCGACCGGCAAGTGGCTGGCGCCGATGAGGAGGAACGAGAAGTAGATCTCGGAGCCGCTCGTCGGCGGGGTGTAGGCCTGGATGTCCATCGTGCCGCCGACCGGGCCGCGACCTCCCGTGAACCAGTAGGTGTCGATCGCGAAGACGTGGTACACGCCGCTCGACTCGGCGTCGAAGAACCGGCCACCGATGAAGCCACCGTTGTTGGTCCACGTCGCCGTGTCGTTCATCAGCACGGCCGGCGTCGTCGGATCGAAGTCCATCGACATGTAGTGGTCGTTGTCCGAACTCAGCACGTCGTGATGCGACACGCCGATGAGCTGGCCTGCGGGATCCAGGATCGGCGTCGGCGAGTTGGCGGTCGCGCCGGCGCGGGCGGCGTTGATGATCACCTGCGGCTGGCCGTTCAGCGACGCGTTCGACAGGTTGATCGGCGTCATCGCGATGTCGGTGCCGAGCACGTGCAGCAAGTAGGTTTGGCCGTTGTAGTCGGCGAGCGACGGATCGTAGTAGGCCTGTCCGGGCAGGGCGGTGATCTGGCCGACGATGCTCCACGGCATGCCGACGGCGGCGCGGGAGGCCAGCCAGGGTTGGCCGGGCAGGCGATCGAACACCGCGTAGAGACCGGTGTGGTGGATCGTCAGGCCGAACTCGGTGCCCGTGGTGTTGAGGGCGGCCGCCTCGGTGTTCGGGGTGAACGTGTCCGTCAGGACGTCGTAGCTGCCGCTCAAGAGGTCGCTTCCGCCGGCGCCGCCGAAGCCGGCTCCGAGCCCGGCCACCGTCAGTCCGCACAGGAACACGTTGGGCGGATCGCTGGGTAGATGCACGAAGTGCACTTGCTGCACGTTGGTACCGGGCACGGCCGGGACGCTGAGCCCCGGGAGGGGGTTGGTCGTGGACACCTGGTAGGGCGGCACGACGCCTTGCGCGCACAGCGGCGCGACGAGTAGCGAGAGCGTGGGGAGCAGGACCGTTCGCATGATGATCTGGGACGAGTGGTCTGGGGACTGTCATGCCGCGGGGGAGACCATCTCCCCCGGGCCACGACTGCTACGGCAGGTACTTGACGCCGGCGCGGTTCGACACACGGCCGGGCAGGGTGAACGCCGGGCCGACGGTGAATGCCTGGAAGTCCAGGATGCGGTTGATCGCCGGGCGGCAGTTGGTGCCCGGCGGGATCATCGGTACGACGCCTTCGCCCGTGGCGCTGAGCACGCCGCTGGCGACCGACGTCATCGCCGTCGGATTGAGGTAGAGGGCGCCGCTGTACAGCGGGGGCAGGACCAGGCCGGGACAGCCGAGCGAGGGGCCCAAGAACACGACGAACAAGCCGTTGGCGTTCGTCGGATCCAGCACGCGCGCCTGCAGGCCGTCGTTGCGGATGCCGGTCGCGCCCTGGCACTGCGGCCACAGGCCGCCCGGACCGGTGTCGATGTTCGTGTACGGCGCCGGCGCGGTCGAGAGGCAGTGGCCTGTGCCCACCAGAGTCGGATCGTCGTTGGCGGTGTTGAGTACGGCCGCGTCGAGCCCGAGGTAGAAGCGGTAGGTGCGGGGCGAGGTGGTCGGCTGTTGCGACATGCCGTTCAGGCACTCCCATGCGATGTTGGGAGCGTTGGGTGCAGGGTTGCTCGCCGTTGCCCCTTGCAGCAGGTAGTAGCTGCCCATGTGGAACGACTGGCCGTCGGTGGCGGGCCATCCGGCGTTGGCGATCACCTCGGCGCCCATGAAGAACGTGTTGCACAGCGGCACGGCGGTCGATGGCGTCGCCAGCGTGTTCGTGATCAGCCACGCGGTCGGCGTGTTGCCGCCACCGGGCGTCGACAGGCCCGTGAGCTGCATCAGAGTGGCGTTGCAGTCGGGCCCGGGGGGCGGGTTGGCCTCGCCCCGGATCTCCATGTTGTAGGTCTCGATCGTCGTCGCGTTCTGATCCTGGGTGAGGTAGTGGAAGTTGTAGAAGAGCGTGCCGGCCCCGGTGCCGTCGTGGCCCACTCCCGAGAAGTGCTGGCCTGGCACCTCGATCAGGATGCTGCCGGCGTTGGTGCCGAGCGTGCCGCGGGACGTGAAGTTGGTGCACGTGCCGTTGAGACCGGACGGATTGATGGCGACGATGCCGAACTCGGTTCTTGCTTGAGCGGCGGCGGCGCCGGCGAGTACGAATGCGACGAGCGCGAGACGGTGCATGTGTGTTCCTCGAGGAGAAGGTGAACGGGGCCAAGGGGGCCTAGACCCGGTGGCAAGCTAGCTTCGCGCGCGGCAGGTGGTCAATCAGGGTAGAACCGAGGGCGACCGTTCGGTGGGACCGTTCGGTGGGGCGAACCGCCAGTTCCTGTTGGTCGCGTCTCTGGTTGCGGCCCCGGCCGCATGGGAACGCGCTAGCATGATCGCTTCCATGCGCCGGACGTTCCTTGTCGGTGTTGCGGCGGTCGCCGCCTGCGCGGTAGTCGGGTTCTGGCCTGGGTCCAGCGCGAGCGAGGCGGGAGCGGCCGAGCCAGCGTCACCAACGCCGCTGGAGCAGGACCGCCGGCCTGGCGAGGTCGAGCCGCTCACCTACGAGGCGCCGCGCCACACGAAGACGCCGTCTTCGCTGGAACGCCCTCGCATGTTGGAGCTGCCGAATGGCGAGTTCGTGCCCGCCCTCAATGGTGTCCGAGGTGCGCCGCCCATGGAGTGGCCTGCCGACCGGCCGTTCTCGCCGATCATCGGCCGCGTGCGCACCACCGAGCTCGAGTGGTACGTGCACGCCGACGGCACGCGCTCCACCACGCAGATGTCGTTCCGAACCGACCTGAGCCGCTTCGACGCGGTCACCACCTTGGCGAACCCCGCGCCTCTGGGGCAGATTCCTGCCGCCGAGGGGGGGGAATCCCGCTAGTTCGTCGCCTCCCGCGCGGCAGCGTCGCTCGCATCGGGTTCTCGGCCGCGCCGCCCAGCCTCGGCGCTGCCCCGGCGGCGCGGTGGATTCCACGTCCCGGACGTCTTGGCCAGGGGAGACCTTGCCCGCTCACCCAGCGTGCTATATTCCCGAGCCTCCTCGCGCCTGCACCCGTGCCGCCTGCATGCAGATCCAGCTCATCCAACCGCCGGTCTACATCAACAAGAACGGGCTGACCGCGCTGCGACCGAGTCTTCCGCTGGGGCTTGCCTACATCGCCGCCACGCTGCGCCAGGACGGCCACCAGATCGGTGTCATCGATGCGTTGGGTGAGGCGCCAGAGCGCACCGTGCCGGAGGGTGACATCTGGCGGCTGGGGCTGTCGCCCGACGAGATCGTCGAGCGCATCGACGACACGACGCAGGCCGTCGGGGTCACCAACATGTGGTCCTACTCGTGGCCGATCGTGCGCGAGTTGCTGCACAAGATCCGCGCCCGCTTCCCGCGCTTGACGATCGTCTGCGGTGGCGAGCACTTCACCGCCACCACCGAGCTGTCGATGCAGCAAGCGCCCATCGACTACATCGTGCGCGGCGAGGGCGAAGAGACCGCGACGGCGTTGTTCCGGGCCCTGGAGATGGGCATCGACACCTCGGTGATCCCGGGGATCGCTTATCGCGATGCCGACGGCAAGATCGTGGTCAACAAGAGCCGCGACCGCATCAAGAACATCGACGAGATCCCGTGGCCGGCCTGGGACCTCTTCGACGTCCGTGCCTACGACGAGCACAAGTTCGTGGCCGGGATCCACTACGGCCGCACGGTGCCGATCCTCGCCACGCGCGGTTGCCCCTACCAGTGCACCTACTGCAGCTCGCCGGGCATGTGGACGACGCGCTGGTACGCGCGCACGCCGCAGGACGTCGCTTCAGAGATCGAGGCCTACGTCAAGCAGTTCGGGGCCACCAACTTCCCGTTCCAGGATCTCACTGCCATCCTCAAGCGCGATTGGGTGGTGGAGTTCACCGACGAGATCAGCAGGCGCGGGCTGAAGATCACCTGGCAGCTCCCCGCCGGCACGCGCAGCGAGGTGTTCGACGAGGAGGTAGCCAAGCGTCTCTACGAGTCGGGCTGTCGCTCGGTGAACTTCGCGCCCGAGTCCGGCTCGGAGCGGACGCGCAAGCACATGAAGAAGATGCTGACCGACGAGAAGCTCTTCCGGGCCGTCAACGCGGCGACGAAGGCGGGGCTCAACGTCGGTTGCTTCCTGGTGCTGGGCTACCCGACCGACGAGGCGGTGGACATGAAGGCGACGGCGAAGATGATCCGCCGTCTGGCGCGCGCCGGGGTCGACGACGTGTCTGCCGGGTTCTTCTTCCCGTTGCCCAACACCGAGATCACCCGCGAGCTGGAGAAAGAGGGTCGCATCCACCTGGACGACGACTTCCTCAAGCTCCCGGTCTACGTGCACAACAAGTACATGACGAACGAGCGCAACTACTGCCGGAGCCTCACGGCCAAGCAGATGACGCGCTGGAAGTACTGGATCGTCGCCAACTTCTACCTGACGTCGTTCGTCACGCGCCCTGGCCGCGTGTTCCGCATCTTCTGGAACTTCCTCCGCGGCAAGGAGAGTTCGAAGATGGAGTCGTTCCTCAACGAGACGAAGCGCAAGTTCGTGATGCGCCTGCGCGGCAAGAAGGCGGGCAAGCCGACTGCGGTGACGGTGAAGGAAGGCGTCGGGGTCTAGCCCGGGCTCGCGCACGCTGCCGAGGCGTCAGTTTCGACGCGCGGGCGGCTACCAGAGCGGCTTGCCGGCGGCGCGGACGGCGCTGCCGAGTTGCCCAGCGATCGTCCGGGCGTCGGCGATCAACTGATCACGGGTGCGTCCGTTGCTCTTCAGGGTCACGCCGGCAGCGGCGATGCGATGACCATTCGTGTCGGCGATGGGCAGCGTGACGTCCAGGTTGTCGCCTTCCTCGAGCACGGACTCCTTGCCGTCCTTCACGGCGGCGATGTCTTCGGGGTCGGATGGCTTGCCACACTTGTCGGCGGACGTGCTGGCGATCGCTTTCATCTGCGCTTCACCCTGAGGCATCGCGTGCAGGGTGAGCCGCACGAGGCTCGGGTAGTTGGCTGCCACGGACTGCAGCGCTTGCTGCGCCGAAGCGAACTTCTCATTGCCGCCCGTCCCTTGGCAGCCCACGGCGGTCAATGTGACGAGCGAGAGCAAGACACCTGCGAGTTTGCTGACCATGCGCCAGAGTTTCGTGACCGGATTCAGCAGTGGCAAGGCGTGGCCGGCGATTCGCGTGCACAGGACTCTCGCCCCAGGCGTCGGTAGGCGTGGGCTCGACCATGCGGTACCGATGACAGCCGAGCCGGACTCCTACGCCCAACTCCGAATGCGGCGCCGTTGCGCACGCGCCGAGGCCAGCACGGCGCCGACGCTTCATCCCGCTCCGGTGTCGCCGAAGACCCGGCGACGACGGCAGGCTCGCCATCACGCCCTGGCCACCTCGCTGGCCCGAGCGCTATGACGGGGAAGCGCGTGTCCGCTCCCGCTCTCGACCGACTGCTCGATCTGCTGCGCGAGTCGTTCTCCGCCAGCACTCTGGTCAAAGCGACCCTGTCCGCACCGCGCGCGCCGACAGCGGACCTGCGCCGCCTGACGCTGCGCCCGGTCTCGCTCCGCGTCGGCAGGCGCTTGTCGTGCACGTGGCGCTACGGTCGCCGCGACGTCACCAAGAATCTGCCCCTCGACGATGCGCTGGCGCTGGTGCGGCAGGCCCTGGCCGACGACTTCGGTTGTGCGCACGTCTTCACCACCGAGGCCACCGCGCAGTTCGAGGTGCGCCCCGGACGCATGCCGCGCCTGCGCCTGACATCGCCCCAGCACGACGAGCCACCTTCGCTCGCGCACGACCGACGCAAGCGCCGGGTGTTGGCGCCCGGCGCGCGCTCCTGGCTCGAGGCGCTCGGGGTGTCCGACAGCGAGGGGCGGACCAAGCGTGGCATGGAGGGCAAGTTGCGCCAGATCGACAAGTTCGTGGAGCTGCTGGCGCACCATCTGCCGCCGCACCTGCGCGCACGGGCCGGACCGTTGCGGATCGTCGACATGGGAGCAGGCAAGGGCTACCTCACCTTCGCGACGGCGGCGTGGTTGCAGCAAGAAGGCGTGGCAGCCGAGGTGCGCGGCATCGAGGCCCGTTCCGAACTGGTCGACCTGGGAAACGCGGCAGCGGAGGAGCACGGGCTGTCGAACCTGCGCTTCGAAGTGGGCACCATCGCGACCATCCCGCCGGTCGCGGCCGACGTGGTGCTGGCGTTGCACGCCTGCGATACCGCTACCGACGATGCCCTCGCCCGCGCCGTCGCCGCGGGCGCACAACTGATTCTTGCGTCGCCATGCTGCCACAAGGAGGTACGGCCGCAGCTTCGGGCCCCGGCCGAGCTGATGTCGATCCTGCGCCACGGCATCCTGCGCGAGAGGCAAGCGGAGATCGTCACCGATGCGTTGCGTGCGGCGTTGCTCGAGGCCGCGGGCTACGCCGTGGACGTGATCGAGTTCGTCGCTTCGGAGCATTCGGCGAAGAACCTGCTGCTCGTGGCGACGCGACGCCGAGACAGCGACCACTTGCCCGAGGACCGTCGCCTCGCGCAGAGGGCGGATGCGGCGCGGGCGGCCCAGGCTCTCGCACGCGCGTTCGACGTGACCCAGCAGACTCTGGCCGCCAGCCTCGGCATCGGTCTGGACGCCTGAGTCGCGTCGCCTCCGAGGACCGGTGCGGCCTCCTGGCGCGGCTTCCCGCGCGCGCTTGCAAGTTCCATCGACTTGCCCGCTCGGCCTGACCGAGGGCCGTCGGTGGCGCGCCGCGGGGAGGCGCCGCGGCGGCTGGGTGGGCTCCGGGCGAACACGAACTCGCACGGTGGACGCCCAGCCCGTAGACAGACGGCGTGCGAAGCCTCCTCCCCGCCGTCTTCCCGCGCCTGACGCTTCTCGCGGCCGCTGTCCAGGTGATGCCGATGGCGGCGCAAGCGCCGCCGATCGCGGAGCGCATCAGGGCCGAGGGGCTCGAGCACAGCCAGGTGATGTCGTTCCAAGACGAGCTGTGCCACGCGATCGGACACCGCTTGACCGGGTCCGACAACATGACGCGCGCCTGCGAGTGGGCGCGTGCCCACTTCGCCGCGATGGGCCTCGAGGCGCGTCTGGAGGTGTGGGACGAGTGGCGGCTCGCTTGGAACCGCGAGGAGTGGATGGGGCGCATCCTCGCACCCGAAGCGATCGAGCTGCAGGTGGCGACGCCAGCGTGGTCGGCTGGGACTCTCGGTCAGCCCAAGGGCACGCTCGTACCCTTGCCTCGCAAGGACGAGGCCGTGGCCGCGCTACTCGAGGGCGACGAGAAGTACTGGGTGTGGGGGCCACGGCCTTCGCTGCAGAGCAACGGTTGGAAGCGTCTGCAGCCGCTGATCGACGCCGGTCGCCTGTTGGGCACCGCGCAGTCGGCGAAGTCCACCGGCTACACCGACAAGCGCTACCCGAACCAGATTCGTGTGTTCGGCGACAGCAACGTGGCGCGCGGGGCCTGGGAGTCGCGCCCGACGATTCCTCACATCGTCGTGCGCGACGATCAGGCCGTGCGCATCGAAGAGCTTCTGCAGGGCTCGCAGAAGGTGACGGCGCAGTTCGAGATCCGCAATCGGTTCCGCAAGGGGCCGATCGCGCTGACCAATGTCGTCGCCGACCTCGTCGGCAGCGAGAAGCCCGACGAGATGGTGATCGTGTGCGCGCACCTGGACTCGTGGCACCAGGCCGCCGGTGCCACCGACAACGGGACCGGTACCTGCAGCACGCTGGAGTGCGCACGCATCCTCACCGCGGCGGGTGCGCGACCCAGGCGCACCATCCGCTTCTGTCTGTGGACTGGCGAGGAACAGGGCCTGCTCGGCTCCAAGAAGTACGTCGTGCAGCACCGCCAAGAGATGGGCAGGGTGTCGGCCGTGTTCAACCACGACTCCGGCACCAACTGGGTGCACGCGCTGACCGTGGCGGAGTCGATGCGTGCCGACTTCGAGAACGCCCTGGCGCCCGTGATGCGCCTCGCGTCGCCGCAGCAGGGCTTCGAAGGTCCGGTGTTCGAGCTGACGGTGAAGGACACCATCCCGGGTTCGGGCGGCGGTTCCGACCACGCTTCCTTCCTCGCCGCCGGCGTACCGGCTTGGCCCTGGAGTCTGCGCGGTGAGTCGCAGTACGGCTACGGCTGGCACTCGCAGTGGGACACCTACGACCTCGTGATTCCGCCCTATCAGGCGCACAACGCGACGGTGTTCGCGATGGTGGCACTCGGCATCGCCGATCGACCCGAGCTGCTGTCGCGGGACGGATTGGGAAAGGCGCGGCCAGCACAGGACGCGACCGCGCTCACCGAGGGCCGGCTCGGCGTCAGCCTCGACGGCGTCAAGGTCACCAAGGTGGAGCCGGACGGACTCGCACAGCGTGCCGGCGTCCAGGTCGGCGACACCTTCGAGGAAGTGCAGGGCATGCCGGTGTCGCAGCCGGTCGACATCTGGCGCATCGTGCGCGAACTCGGCGACGGCGACGAGGTGCGCTTCGTCGTGCAACGCGGCGGCAAGAGCGTCGAGCTGCGCGTGCCTGCCGCAGTCAAACGCTGACGGGTGCGGACGACTACCGTGCGGCGCGACGCCCGAGTGCGCGTCCCAGCGTGACCAGCGGTCCCACCAGGGCGCCGACGGTCGCCCGGAGGCAGGCCAGAGGCAGTGCCAGCGGCCACGCCAGGCCCGCGGGCATGCCCGCGGTTGCATGGACCGGATCCTTGGCGCGCCACAGGACGTGGCGGACGATGTTGCCGAGGCTCCACGCGAACAGGCCCCGCTCGGTCGCCACTTCCCGGACTCGCACTCGCGCCAGGGCGAACGCCAGCTTGCTGGGCCAGTGGCTGTGCGACCCGGTCCAGGCGACGACCCCGTGGTCGAACGGCTGCCGCCGCAGTGCGCGCACGAAGTCCCGCCGGCTGCCCTGCGGCTTGTCGTCGAGCAGCTCGGCCCCCTCCAGTTCGCGGGCGCAGACCTGCCGGTGCGTGGCGCGGAGGATCACGGTCAGGTCGGCCTCGGGCCACCGGCGGCGCGTCGCTGCGGCGAGGCGGTGCGCGTCCTCGGGCAGGCACGACAGCACGAGCAGCACGCGGGTCACGGCGTCGGCCTCCGCGTGACGAGGACATCGCGGTACACCGCCTCGTACTTGGCCGCCATCGCCACCGAAGTGTGGTGTTGCTCGACCAGCGCGCGTCCGGCTCGACCGAGGCGAGTGCGTTCAGCGGCATCGGCGAGGATGCGCACGCAGCCGGTGGCGAGGGCGGCGGCGTCGGTGGCGACCACGTAGTGCTCCGCCGGCTTGCCGGCGATTCCGGTGAGGGCGAGTGGGGTTCCGACGACCGGTCGTCCCCAGGCGAGAGCTTCGAGGATCTTGCTGCGCATGCCGCCACCGTGGCGCAGGGGGGCGAGGAAGCACGCGGCTTCGCGAACCTCGGCTTCCAGATCGGCGACGAAGCCGCAGACGTCCACCCCCGGCAGCGCCGCCAGCGATGCCAGGCGTCGCTGAGGGTCGTGCCCGACCAGGCGCAGGCGCGCATCCTTGATCGCCGCGCGCACCTGGGGCAGCACCTGGCGCGCCGCGAACTCGGCGGCGTCGACGTTGGGGTCGTGGGCGTACGAGCCGACGAAGAGCAGCGTGGGTGACGTGCTCGGCGGTTGTGGAGCCAGGCGCTCGGCATCGATGCCATTGGTGACGACGACCGGGGAGAAGCGCGGGTGGCTGCGCCGCAAGGTGTCGGCGTCGGCCTCCGTCATGCAGACGAGGCGCGCGAACGGACGCAGGAGGCGCCGTTCCATGTTGACGGCGCGGGCGCGCTCGTGCGCGCGCGCCAGCGGCCCGCCCTTCTGCGTCCACGCCGCCTGCGCCAGGGGCTCGTGCACGACGTGCACGCTCGCCAGGTCGTCGAGCAGCCCTTCGCACACGTAGGCCATCTCGACGTAGTCGACCTGCACCACGTCGAACGCCGTGGTCGCGAGAACTTCGGCGACGCGGCGGCGGATCCCGGCGTCGCTGTAGTCGCGCCGGAAGCCTGCGGGGTCCTGGTGCCACAGATCGACGCGAGCCGGGTCCCGCGTCAGGAGCAGAGTCTCGACGCGTGCGACGTGGGGCGCCAGCTCTTCCGCCTTCGCTGCCATGGCCGGCGTTTCGGCCAGGGCGAGGACGGTCACGTGGTGGCGGCGACCGAGCTGGCGCAGCAACTCGAACTGCACCCAAGAGCCATCGGCGTCGCGGCGCGGCACGCGCGCCAGCAACATCAGCAGGCGCAGGCGATCTTCGGGCGCGACGTGCTGAGCTTGGGCGCGTTCGCAACGGTGGCGGCTGTGTGCGAGCGCGAGCACGTCTCGGTCGGTCCGCGGCGCAGTGCGGCGCGTGCGCAGACGAGCGCGCAGAGCGGCCGGCAGCCGCCACAGTGCTGACCCGAGTCCGAGCAGTTCGATCAGGCTCCGGCGAGCGGCGCCCGCGAAGCCGCCGTGCAGGGCGACGCGCACCGCGCTCAGTGGCAAGAGGGTCGTCGCCGCGAGCGTCATCCGACTGTCGTCGAAGCTGCGCCAGGTGAACAGGTGGGCATTGCGGCGCTGCACGCGTGCCAGCGCGATCGGCCGTAGCCTGCTGCTGGACCCGCGGTGGCTGTGTACGACTCGCGACGCTGGCGCCGCCAGGACGTTCAGGCCGTGTCGCCATGCTTGGTAGGACAGGCTGGCGTCCTCGAAGTAGTACGGGTCGAACAGGGTCTCGAAGCCACCGAGTTGCAGGAGCGCTCGGCGATCGACGGCGGACGAGCCGCCACCGGCCCACAGGCAGGGCCAGACACCGTCGGCACCCTCGGGCCACGGCAGGTGCGCCAGCTTGAACAGCCCGATCGCCCAGCGCCCGGCGGTGCGGCCGGTCTCGAGTCCGCGCTTGTCTTCGTCCTCCAAGTCGATCCGCGCGCTCACGGCGAACGCGTGGGGATCCTGCGCCAGCCCGCGCAGCAGCGGGCGCAGGAAGCCGGGGTCGACCACCATGTCGTTGTTCAGCAGGACGATCACGTCCTTGCTGGTTGCTCCCAGCGCTAGGTTGTAGCCGCGCACGAACTTCTCGTTGCGGCCGTGAGCGACGATGCGCACGTGCGGGTGCTGGCGGCGCACGAAGGCCAGCGAATCGTCGGCGCTCCCGTTGTCGACGACGATGATCTCGTGGGCACCGCCGTCGTGCGCGATCGCGGCGTCGAGCGACGGCAACAGGCGCTCGAGGAACGCGCGCCCGTTCCAGTTGAGCACCATGATGCAGGCCGCCGACGTGTCGCGGTCGGGCTTGGTGGCCACGACGCCGCCGAGGCGACGACGCACAGTCACGAGGTTGCCGAGCAACAGCACGACGGCGAGCGCGAGGCCGACCGGAGTGAGGAGAGCTGCCAGGATCACGACGGCGACGGCGCCGGCGAACACACGCAACAGAGTCACCGTGGCCGCCAGGCGTGCTTGAGGGCGAGCACGCTCTCGAGTTGCGCGTCGACCGCGACGTCGGGAACCAGGTTGACCTCGGCCCAGGCGCGGCCGGCACGTCCGGCCGTGGCCGCGGCATCCGAGTCTTGCAAGAACTCGAGCGCACGGCGAGCGAGTTCGTCGGCGGTCTCGCCGGCGCGGGCGGCTGCGGGCGGCAGGTTGCTGCCCGACAGCGCGCGGGCGTTCGCCACCACCGGCAAGCCGTGCGCCGCCGCGGTCACGACCTTCACCCGGCTCCCGTCGCCGGAGAACAAGGGCGCCAGGAGCAAACGTGTCGACCCGAGGAGCTCCGGCAGATCGGGGACGTAGCCGACGTAGCGCACACCCGGACGCTGGTCGAGCTGGCGCACGGCCAGCGGGGCGCGGGGACCGGCGAGCCACAGCTCGGTGTGCGGCGCGGCGGCGTGCACGCGCGGCCAGACCTCGTTGGCCAAGAACACGGCCGCTTCGGTGTTGGGTTGGTGCGCGTAGTCGCCCAGGAACAACGCTCGTGGCGGCGTCGAGCCGGCATCGATCCCTCGGCGGGGCAGCTCGACGAGGAGCGGCCGCACGGCGACCTCGCGGCCGAGGGTGCGTCCCAAGATGCGGGCGTCCTCGGGGTTGACGGCCTGCAGCAGCCCAGCGAGCGGGTAGAAGCGGTGGACGTAGCGCCGCCAGAGCCGCTGGTCGCGCTGCCGACCGAACGACCGGCCGAGCACGCCGGCGGGCGCATGCCCGCCGCGCTCGTGGTCGGTCAGCACGGTGGGACAGCGCCCCGCGAGGACCGGGAGGTACTGCGCCATGACCGCGAACTCGAGGAGCGCCGCGTCCGGTCGCCTGGCGAGGGCGCGCCGGAGGGCTTGGGTCGTGGCAGTCCGACGCATCTTCGCCGCGAGAAGGGGGAGGCCGCGCGCCGTCCACAGCACGCCGTGCCGCATGGTGTCGACGGCTCGCCCCAGCACGCCCCGATCCTGAATGCGGCTAACCGGAATTGTCTCTACATGCGCGAACCACGTCAGTTCTGCCGCCAAGCCGCGCTCCGAGGGCCGGCACATCGAGACGAGTTCCACCTCGCACCGCGCTGCCAGGCCTCGCAAGAGGGCCGCCAAGTAGACCCCGCCGCCGTGGTCGGCGCTGGGGTGCGGCAGGAATGGCGTCGCCACGAGCAGGCGCAAGGGAAGCGACCGGTGCGTGTTCAGGTTGCGAGCAAGGAGCCGAGCGGGCCGGCCTTCGGTCGCCGGTGGGGGAGCCAGCATTCAGCGGTGGAGATGCCCGTCCGCTGCGAGGCTGGTGCGATGGGCGTCGACCTAGGTCGTCCGCCCTTCCCGGGTTCTACGGTCCGGCAGGCGCCACGTCCACGAGAGCTGCGCGTTCATGGGCGGCCGCCCCCGCGCGACTCTGTCCGGGGCTCACGGCATGGGAAGGATCGAGGCGAACCGAACCGCTCGGGCCTTTTTTGGGCCCTCGCTCCCATAGCGTGTTCAAAGATGAGCGGGGCGCGGGTCCCAAGGGCGCTTTGTGCGCCTTACGCGTGACTGGAAGGAGGTTTACGAGGGAGCAGCCGCCCTTTTCCACAGGCTTTCAAGGGGTGTGGACAGGGGCGCGGTTTGTGTCATAATCCGCGCCGACCCAAGACCGACCACCTTCCCTCATGCTTTTCGTAGCGAGGTAAGGCAGCGGGTGGATTCGGATTCGGAGATACGAGTGGAAGGCATTTCCGGCTGGTGGCGATGAACGACACCCTCAAGGCGATAGTCAAAGTCCTCAGCGAGGCGAAGCCAGAGCGTCAAGTCGCGGCCGCGCAGGTTCTTGCCGAGTTGCGTCCGCCCGAGCCCGCCGTGGTGAAGGCGCTGGCGACGCGCCTGGCCACCGCCGAGCCGATCCTCACCCGTTTCATCCTCGAGGCGCTGGCTGCCATCGGGTCAGAGGACTCGACGCGCGCCTTGTTGGAGCGGCTGCGAACCGGCGGTGCCGAGTCCGACCAGATCGCTCTGCTCATGAGCCGAGAGGACAGTGCCTCGGCGGCACGCTACCTGGCCAGCGTCTTCGACGACGGCGATGTCGAGATGCGGTGCCGCATCCTCACCATCGTTGGCCGGCAGTCGAGCAAAGAGGCGCTTGCTGTCCTCCGCAAGGCGCTGCTCTCACCCGAGCCGAGTCTGGGAGAGGCCGCGCATCGGACTCTCGCCGAGGTGGCGCCGCGCCTCAGCGGCGAGCGACGCGCGGCCCTCGTGGAGCAGATCAAGAAGGACGTCGAGCACAAGGAGGCGAACCCGGCGTCGGTGGCGCAGGGTTTGCGCGCTCTGGGCGCGCTCGATCCGGTCGGTGCGCGTTCACTCCTGCTCAAGCACGCTGGTGTTCGCCACCCAGGAATCGTGCGCCAGGCAGCGCTGCAAGCGCTGATGGGGACGGAACTCACCACGGCCCAGGCAGACGCGCTGCTCGGCTACCTGGGCGAGCAGGACATGACCTACGTGGTGCGTCCGACCATAGCTTTGCTGAGCAAGGTCGACCGGTGGGGCGCGGGTGGGGTCACCAAGCTGAAGAAGGTGCTGGAGAGCGGCAACGAAGAGACGCAGCGGTTCGCCCTGCACGCGCTCCGCAGCTGCAAGACCGAGGCAGTCGCCGGCATCTGTCTGGAACACCTGCTGCGCGTCGGCGACGCGTTCCACGACGTAGCCAGCGATGCTCTGGCCAGCAACCCGGCAGCGCTACCGTCCCTGCTGCAGGCGTTTCTCGCCGAGAAGGACATCGACGTGGCGCGGCGGCTGGCCGCGCCGCTCGTGCGCCTCGGGCCGCACTTCACCGAGGCACAGGCCAAGACCTTGGTCGATCGCGCCGTCAAGCAGGTGTCTGCCGCGGACGCGCTCGGTGACGTGACCTTGCACGTCGCCTTGTTCGCGGCGCGCGGTCCGTCGATGGCCGAACTCGCCGACCGAGCGCAGAAGCTGCGCCGAGCCAAGAAGTCGCCGGAGGCGCACGCGCTCCTGATTCGCGTGGCCACGCACGCGTCGCTGACGCCGGAGGCGCAGTATCAGCTGGCGTTGTGCAAGCTGGTCGCCGAGAACGGCACGCGGCACGGAGCGGATGCCCAGGTGGCCGCCGGCAATGCGACGATGGGCTACTTCGCCAGCCTCGTGCGCGAAGGGTTCCCGCTGGCCGAGCGACTCAAGAAGGAAGCGCTGCTGTTGCCGGAGCACCTGGTCCGCTTGGGTTCGCACTTCGCGGAGGCGGTGGGCTCGGAGCGACGCTTCGGGGCGGAACTGCTCCAATTCGTGGCAGCCAAGCATCCGCGGGTGAAGGCCGGCGAGCAGGCGCGCATGGTGTTGCGTGCCGAGAATCTGACCTGAGCAGCCTCGGGTGGCGCGCTTGGGCTCAGTCTCCGTCCGGAGCGGGGTGCACGAGCGCCCCGCGGCCGAGCATGCGGCCCAGCACCACCGCGTTGACCACGCACTCGAGCAGACAGCCTTCCTCGGTGTAGAACTCGCTGAGAACCGTCGCGTTGGCGCGCAGCTCGGCGAGCAGGTGGCCTGCGGTGTGGGGAACCAGGATCTGCACTTGCTGCTCGAAGCTGGCGAGGTGGAGCTGCAGTCGATCTTCGAGTTCGGACAGGCCGGCGCCGGTCTTGGCGGAGATCGCAACGGCGTCCGGGTAGCGTAGGCGCAGGGGCGCCATGTCGGCGGGATCCGTCACCGCGTCGAGCTTGTTGAGGACGACGAGACGCGGGATGTTCTCGGCCTCGAGCTGGGTGAGCACCTGCTCGACCGTGGCGAGTTCCGCGAGGCAGGTCGGACTCGAGGCATCGCACACGACGAACAACAGATCGGCGTTGAGTGCCTCCTCGAGGGTCGCGTGGAAGCTCGCCACCAACTGGTGCGGCAGGTTGTCGATGAAGCCGACGGTATCGGACAGCAGCACGATGCGACCGCCGCGCAGACGCCAGGGTCTGGTGCGCGTGTCGAGCGTCGAGAAGAGCCGGTCTTCAGCGAGGACG
This sequence comes from Planctomycetota bacterium, assembly GCA_041398565.1. Taxonomy (GTDB): domain Bacteria; phylum Planctomycetota; class UBA1135; order UBA1135; family UBA2386; genus DATGPD01. The sequence continues at coordinate 1,495,048 of JAWKUN010000003.1, forward strand.
CCGGCGTCGGTCAGCCGGTTCATCAGCGTCGACTTGCCGGCGTTGGTGTAGCCGACGATGGCGACGGTGAAGCGATCGGGCCGCTGCTGGATCTCGCGCGACTTGCGCGCCTCGACCTGGGCCAGCTTGCGCGAGACCTGCGAGATCTTCGTGCGCAGGTCGGAGCGGTCGAGATCGATCTGCTTCTCGCCCGCACCGCCGCGCACGCCGATGCCACCGCGCTGGCGCTCGAGATGTGTCCACAGGCGTTTGAGACGCGGCAGTTGGTACTGCAGGCGTGCGAGCTCGACCTGCAGCTTCGCCTGCGGCGTGCGCGCGTGCATCTCGAAGATGTGCAGGATCAGCTCGCTGCGGTCGAGAACGGGGCAGCCGACCGCCTTCTCGATGTGCTTGCCCTGCGTCGGGCTGAGCGAGTCGTTGCACACGATCAGCTCGGCCTTGGTCTGGGCGACCACCTCCTTGATCTCCTCCAGCTTGCCGGCGCCGACGTAGCTGTGGGGGTCGGGGGCGCGGCGGTGTTGCACCATGCAGCCGATCACCTCGAGCGCGCCGGTGTCGGCGAGGTACGAGAGTTCGCGTAGGACTTCGGGCGCGGTGCGCTGGTCGCCGTGGGGAGCGGTGCCGAACAGGATGGCCTGCGGTCGGGTGTCGGGCCGTCGTTGCGCCTGGATCACGGGACGATGGAAAGGGCTCGGTCGCTGGGCACGCGCATCGGGCCGCGGGTCGTCTCCGGTCCGGCCACGCCGCGACGGAACAAGACCTGGCGACACCACCCGGCGTCGTCGCGATCGGGGTGGTCGACGCGATGATGGGTGCCCCGACTCTCGCAGCGCTCGGCGGCGGCGCGACTGATCAGGCCAGCGACGGTCAGCATGTTCGCGAGCTCGAAACCCTGCTTGGTGTGGTTGGCTGCCCGCAGCAGATAGCGTCCCCACAGGTCGATGCGCTCGCGCGCCTCCTGTAGCCCGGCACCGTTGCGCAGCAGGCCGACCTGCCGCCACATCAGGCTCTTGAGCGAGTAGAGCATGTCCTCCAGCTGGATGCGCGGCGACGTGACCGAGGACGCGAAGGGCAGGCGCGGCAGGGTGATGCGGTCGCGGCGAAAGGCATCGGCGGCCGCCTGGCGGCCGGCGGCGTGGCCGGCCGTGGCAGCTTCGAGGAGGGAATTGGATGCCAGCCGGTTGGCGCCGTGGAACGACGTGCACGCCGCCTCGCCGATGGCGAAGAGGCCCGGCATGGTGGTGCGACCTTCGACGTCGGCGACCACGCCGCCGATCATGTAGTGCGCTCCCGGTCGCACCGGGATCGGCTGGGTGGCGATGTCGATGTCGAACGCGGCGCAGATGCGCGCCACCTCGCGGAACCGCTCCCGCGGTCGATCCACGGGGCTCATGTCGAGGTAGACGTGCGTGTCGCCGAGCTCGACCATGCGGTGCAGGATGGCGCGGCTCACCACGTCGCGCGGTGCCAGGTCGCGCTGCGGGTGGTCGGCCATGAGGGGCTTGCCGTGCCGATCGCGCAGCACTGCGCCGGCACCGCGCACCACCTCCGAGATGAGGTAGCGCGACGCGCCGGCGATGTAGAGCGTCGTCGGATGGAACTGCACGAACTCGAGGTCGGCGAGGAGTGCGCCGGCGCGGTATGCCATCGCCACGCCGTCGGCGCAGGCGCCGGCGGGATTCGTCGTCTCGCGGAAGATCTGGCCGGCGCCGCCAGTGGCGAGCACCACGGCTCCGGCCGTGATCGCCAGCTCGCGGTCGTCGATGTGGCCGATCGCACCAGCGCAGCGACCGTCGTGCACGATGAGGTCGCGCACGAAGGAGCCTTCCCGCCAGGTGATGTCGGGGTTCTCGACCAGCTGCTGGCGCAGCGCTGCCTGCATCATCGTGCCGCTGCGGGTGCCGTCGGCGTGCACGACACGCGCCACCGAGTGCCCGCCTTCCCGGCCGAGGACGATCGCGCCGTGGTCGCGGTCGAAGTGCGTGCCGAACTTCTCCAGGCGGTCGACCGCGTCGGTGCCGCTGGCGACGAAGTGCCGCACCACCGCCGGGTCGGACAGGCCACTACCCACCCGCAGCGTATCGGCGACGTGGAGGTCGAGGCTGTCGTCTTCGCCGAGCACGGCGGCGATCCCGCCCTGCGCGTAGGACGTGTTCGTCTCCTCCAGCGCCGTCTTCGACAGCAGCAGAACGCTGGCGCCCTCGTGCGCGGCCGAGAGGGCGGCGCTCGCACCGGCGAGGCCGCCGCCGATCACCAAGACGTCGGTGGTGAGCACCGGCGTCCGACGGGGATCGAAGCCGCCGAGCTGGGCGACCGAGAGCAGCGGTGCCGCGGAGTCGTCGGTCACGGCTATGCGGTCTGCGGCACCGGTTCGACCGCGGTGGCCGACCCCGGCGGCGGCGTCTTCTCCCGGCTCTTCGCCCACAGCACGATGGGGGTGGCGATGAAGGCGGTCGAGTAGGTGCCGACGGTGAAGCCGACCAGAAGGGCGAACGAGAAGCCCTCGAGCGAGCTGCCCGAGCCGTAGTTGACCAAGAACTGCGCCAGCACCACGAACAGCGTGTGGCTGGTGGTGAGGATGGTGCGCGAGAAGGTCTGATTGATCGAGCGGTTGAGCAGGTCGCGGAACGACTCGTTGATGCCCAAGCGCGCCTCGTCGCTGAGGTTCTCGCGCACGCGGTCGAAGATCACGATCGTGTCGTTGATCGAGTAGCCGATGATCGTCAGCAGCGCGGCGATCAGCCCCATGTCGACCTCGGCGTTCACCAGGCCGAGCCGGTTGCACAGGCACACGATGCCCAACGTGATCAACACGTCGTGCACCAGCGCCACGACCGCAGCGATGCCGTATTTCAGCTCGTGGAACCGGATGCGCACGTACATCGCGATCAGGAACCACGACAGGATCATGGCGCCGATGGCCGCCATCTTGAATTCGCCGACGATGCGGCCGCCGATCTCCGAGGCCTCAGGGAACGGGCGCGACAGCTCGAGGGGACGGTCGTCGGCGGTCTTGAGGTCCTTCAGCGGCTCGATCACCAGCTGGAAGAGGTTGTCCTCCTTGGTGTCCTTCGGCACGTCGAAGGTGACCTGCACGGTGCTGCCGGCTTCGGCCGCCGTGTCGCTCGGCACGCGCACGTCGCTGACGCGGTAGCGCTTCTCGAGCGCCGACTTGACGTCAGCGATCTTGACCGGCTCGACGAAGTGCAGGTTGAGGGAGCCGTCGGCGTTCTGCGAGTCGGGCTGTGGCACGACGCTGGCGCTGTCGAACGGGCTGTCGACCAGGGCGTCGGCGAGGATGGTCCGGAACAGCTTGAGGTAGGGCGGCTCGAAGTTCTCGCCGCGCTGCGCCGCCTGCTGACGTTGCTCGCCGATCTGCCTCAGCTCGTCGGGCGTCAGCTTGAGCTTGACCGCGAACGACTTGGCCTGGCCGTCGGCGCCGGTGCCGCCGGCGGTGATGATCTGCGGGTCGGGGAATTCGCGCCCGAACTCCTCATTGGCCAGAAGGCGCGACTTGATCTGATCGCGCGTCATGGGCTCCTTGAGCGCCACCTGCAAGCTGGCGCCGCCGGTGAAGTCGAGCCCCAGCACCTTCTCGCGTGGTGCGGTGAAGAAGTGCAGCAGACCACCCGCCATCACCACGATGCTGGCGAACGCGGCGGTGCGCGACCACCGCAGCCAGTCGAAGTTGACGTTGGCGAACCAGCTGTTGACGCGGAAGCCCTTCAGCTTGTCCCACTCCAGCAGGTAGTGGAAGATCAACCTGGCGCCGAAGTAGGCGGTGAACACCGACGTGGCGATGCCGACCATCAGGGTCACCGCGAAGCCGCGCACCGGACCGACGCCGACGTTGTAGAGGACGAGGCCCGCCAGGAACGTGGTGATGTTGGCGTCGAGGATGGTGAGCAGCGCGCGGTCGAAGCCGGCGCGCACTGCCTGCAGGAGGTCCTTGCCGCGGCCGATCTCCTCGCGGATGCGCTCGTAGATGAGGATGTTGGCGTCGACCGCCATACCGAGCGTCAGCACGATGCCGGCGATGCCGGGCAGGGTGAGCGTCGCCCGGATGACCACCATGGCCGCGACCAGCAGCAGCACGTTGAGGAACAGGGCCGCGATCGCCACCAGACCGGCGAGGCGGTAGTACCAGAGCATGAAGGCGACGACGGCGGTCGCGCCGAGGGCCATCGAGATCAGGCCGCGGCGGATGGCGTCCTCGCCCAGGGTGGAACCGATCTGAGTGTCCGACTGCAGCTCGGGGCGCACCTGCAGCGAGCCGGTCTTGAGCACCTTGGCCAGCTCGTTGGCGTGCGTCAGCGTGCCGCTGCCCATGGTGATGATGCCGCGGCCGGGAATGCGGCCCTCGAACACCGGCGTCGACTCGACGACGCCGTTGAGGATGATGGCGCTGGCCTTGCCGGTCCACTTCTCCGACCAGTCGGCGTAGGGAGTCTCGAACTTCGGTTGGAACGCGTAGTACACGCACGGCTTGCCCGAACGCGGGTCCTGGCCGGCGTACACGTCGCTGGCGTCGAGTTGGCTGCCCTGGAAGTAGGTCTCCTCGACGTTGATGGGCACCAGCTGCACCAGCTTGGCGTCCTTGTCCTTGGGCGGCTGCATGACGTCGGCGTCCTCGTAGAGGCGCACCGTGTCGGCGCCCCCGACGCCGCCGTCCCAGCGCTTGGGGTCGTTCAACTTGGGTTTGATCAGCGCCGGGTACCAGGCCAGGTGCGGGCTGCCGTTGTCGCCCGTACGCGCGCGGTTGTTGTAGAGGTTGATCGCCGACGGGTCGGCTTGCACGCGCGCCTTGTTGTCGTCCTTGCCCAGCCAGTCTTGCAGCAGCTGCTTTTCCTTCGCCAGATCGAGTTGGCGCTCGACGTCCTCACCGTTGACCTTCACCTCGTAGGTCGGCGTCGCGACGACGCGCATCTCGAGGCGGCCGAGGTTCTGGATGCGCTGCTTGACCGCCAGGGCCTCGGCCGTCGACATGCCGGGCAGCTCGACCAGGAAGCCGTTGTTGCCGCGCTTGGTGACCGTGGCCTCGAGCACGCCCGTGGGGTCGATGCGGCGGTAGATGATGTCGACCGTCTCCTGCAGGAGCTGATCGTCGTCCGCGTCCTTCGACACCAGGCCCTCGGCCTTGGCCGCCTGGAAGTCGACATCGTAGACCAGGGCGGTGCCGCCGCGCAGGTCGAGGCCGAGGTTGAACTTGTCTCCGACCTTGGCCCAGATCAGCAAGGCGATCGACGCGATGGCCAGCAAGCCGATGAGGATGACTGAGCGACGTGGATTCTCGAGCATGACGGTGCTCCGGTTCTGCCCTGGGGGGCGCGGACGACTCAGGCCTTGGCTTCGTCGCGGTTGCGGGCGGCAGGGTTCTTGATCGAACGCGTGCCGCGACGCTTGGTGAAGTTGGCGGGCAGGCGCACGGCCTTGCCGATGCGGTCGCGCAGATAGTAGAGCTTGGCGCGGCGCACGCGGCCGCTGGCCTTGATGCGGATGTTCTGCACGCGCGGCGAGTGCAGTGGGAAGGTGCGCTCGACGCCCTCGCCGGCGACGATGCGCCGCACGATGAACGAGCGCCCGATGCCGTTGCCGCGGATGGCGATGACGACGCCGCTGAACACCTGCACGCGCTCCTTGTCGCCCTCCTTGATCAGGTAGTCGACGTCGACGGTGTCGCCGACACCGAACTCGGGCACCTTGCCCTTCATGTTCTCCAGATCGATCTGCCGCATCAGGTCCATGGCTCGTTCTCCGCTTCGCTCGGGGTTGTCGCTGTCGAGACGGACGGCGCTGGTGCGCCGCGCCCTCTCAGGTTCGGTGTCGCTTGATCTCGGTCAGCCGTTCCGCTTGCTCCCGTCGCCAGGCGGCGACCGCCCGGTGGTTGCCCGAAATCAGGATCTCGGGCACGTCCATGCCGCGGAACGAGCGGGGTCGGGTGTATTGCGGGTAGTCGAGCAGGTCGGTCTCGAACGACTCCAGAATCGGTGAGTCCTCGCACCCGAGGACGCCCGGCAAGAGTCGCGCGACCGCCTCCAGGACGACCAGTGCCGGCAGCTCGCCGCCAGCCAGCACGTAGTCGCCGATGGAGATCTCGTCCCACCCCATGCCGTCCCGGATGCGTTCGTCGAACCCTTCGTACCGGCCGCAGAGCAACAGCAGGCGCTCGTGCTGCGCCAGGGCTCGGGCCTTCTTCTGGGTGAACGTCACGCCTCGGGGACACAGCAGGATCTTGTGGAACGGTCCATGCTCGCGTTCGGCGTATTCGACGGCGTCAAAGATCGGTTCCGGCTTCAGCACCATGCCGGGACCACCTCCGAACGGACGGTCGTCGACCGTACGATGCGGATCCGTGGTGAAGTCCCGAAAGTTGATGAGCTCGGTCCGCAGCTTGCCTTTTTCGTGTGCGATCCCGAGGATGCTCTCCGCCAGGTACGGCCGCACGGCCATCGGAAAGAGCGTCAGGATCGCGCAGAGCATGAAGACAGCGCCGCGGAAAGGGGCGAGCAGCCTAGGGAAGGCCAGGCAGTGGATCAAGGGCGAGGCGGCCGGATGTTCACGGGCCTGATCGAAGCCGTTGGCACCGTCACCGCTGCGCGCAAGGTCGGCAGCGAGATGGAGTTGTGCGTCGACCTCGCCGGACGGGACGAAGGCGCCCGGATCGGCGCTTCGATCGCCCTGTCCGGGGTGTGCTGCACCGTGACCCGCCTCGACGCGGACGGCGCCAGCTTCTGGCTGTCGGCGGAGACGCTGCGCCGCACCTGGTTCGGGTCTCTTGCTGTCGGACGCAAACTGAACGTCGAGCGCTGCTTGCGTGCCGGCCAGGAGATGGGCGGACACATCGTGCAGGGCCACGTCGACGGCGTCGGTCGAGTGCTCGACCCGGTGGGACCGGATGGGGGGGTCTGGCGCGTCGAGGTGCCGGCCGAGCTCGAGCGCTACTGCGTCGAGAAGGGGTCGATCGCGCTCGATGGAGTGTCGCTCACCATCGCTGCCCTGGACGGGGCGCGTCTGTCGGTGGCGATCATCCCGCACACCGCCCAGCACACCACCATCGGCGCGCTGCGCGCGGGCGACCCGATCAACGTCGAAGTCGACGTGCTGGCCAAGTACGTCGAGCGCTTGCTGGCGGGGAGGTCGGCGTGAGCGAGCCGTCCACGCCGCACGCGGCGCGCCTGCTGGTGGAGCAGGCGACGAGCGGGGTGCTGTGCACGGCGCACGCCGAGCACGGCGGCTGGCCGTTCGGCTCGATCGTGCCGTACGCCTTGTCAGGCGACCTCGACCCCATCGTCTGGCTGTCGGACCTCGCCGAGCACACACGCAACCTGCGCGCCGACCCGCGCGCCAGCTTGTTCGTCGCCGACGCGGCCGCGGCGGCGTCGCCGCAGGCGGGAGGTCGCGCGTGCCTGATGGCGCGGGCGCGCGTCGCCGTGGGTGACGAGCGCGACGCAGCCCAGGCCGCCTACTTCGCGCGCTTCCCCGAGGCCGCCGCGATGAGCAGCATGCACGGCTTCGCCTTCCACGTGCTGGCGGTCGAGCACGTGCGCTGGATCGCCGGCTTCGGCGCGATGGGCTGGCTGACGCGGGCCCGTTGGCAGGGATAGGCGGCCAGCGCCCGCGGGCGCACCTACCTCGACTCGTGCTCTTGGCGCAGCCACGCGCCGAGGAGCGACCCGGTCACCGCCAGCACCACCGGGCCGGCGAAGAGGCCGACCGGACCGAACGCCACGAGGCCGCCGAGCACACCGGCAAAGACCATGAGGAACGACAGCTTGGCCTCGCGCCCGATCAACATCGGGCGCAGCACGTTGTCGAGGCTGCCGACCACCAGGGTCCACACGACCAGCGCGATGCCCCAGCCCGTGTGGCCCTGCAGGAAGGTCCAGCCGGCGGCGCACGCCAGGATGGGCGCGGCACCGAGCTGCGCGATCGACGTGAGGAACATGATCGCGGTGAGGATGAGCCAGGCCGGGACCCCTGCGATCAGCAGGCCGAGTCCTCCGACCACGGCTTGCACGAGGGCGGTGGCGACGACGCCGAAGGCGATGGCGCGGGTCGCCTCGGCGGCGAGCAGCACGGCGTGGTCGCCGCGGTGGCCGGCGAGACGCTGCGCGAAGCGGCGGACGTCGAGGGTCACCTGTTCGCCGCGCGCGTAGAGCACCCCGGCACAGATGACGGTCAGCACCATGTCGAACACCAGTTCGCCGATGCCGCCGATGCTGGCAGCGAACCAGCTGGCGATCCGGTCGGCGTAGGGCGTCAGCATCTCGGCGATGCCGGTGGGACCGTTCTCGATCAGCCGGCGCCACGCCGAGGCCGTCGACGAACCGACCAAGGGCAGCCCTTCGACCCAGGCCGGTGGTCCTTCGAAGGCGGCGTCGAGCAGGGAGCGCAGCCAGGCCGCGATCTCGCCCGCATTGGTCACCAGGATGCCGATCGCCAGGACGACGGGAAGCATGAACAGGCCCGCGAGAAGGCCGGTCATCACCGCCACGGCCAGGCTGCGACGCCCGTGGAAGGCGGCCTGGAGGCGTACCATGAGGCGCCAGGTGGCCACCACGATCAGAGTCGACCACACCATCGCCGGCAGGAACGGGCGCAGGATCCACAGACTGGCCGCGAGCAGCGCGCCGATGGCGAGCACCGAGAAGACGAGACGCGGCAGGTCGCGGTAGTGGGCGGGGGCGGCGGTCACGGCGGAGAATCTAGCCCGGGCCGATGTGAGGCACTGCCCCGGGTCGTCGCGATTCGCCTTCCTCCGCGTGCCTCGCGCACGTGATCGGCGTGTGAGCGCTACTTTCCCAGCTTGCCGCGCAGCACGTCGAGGGCTCGCTCGAGGATCGGATCGCGGTCTCTGTCGTCCCTGGCGTCGACCTCGACCGGCACGTCGGGCGCGATGCCCTCGCCCTCCAGACAGGTTCCGTCGAGGCGGAGGTCTTGCCAGGAAGGCAGCACCACGACGACGCCGTTCGTCAGTTCGTGCGGTCTGGGATTGCCGCTGCTGCCGTAGGTGGGCTGACCGACGACGGTGCAGTCGGGCGCCTGCTGCAGCATCATCACGAACGACTCGTTGCTGCTCATGACGTAGCGGCTGGTGAGCACGGCGATCGGACAGCGGATCTGCTCGTCGGCGTCGGTGTTGCCGGTGATCTGGCGATCCAGCACCGGACCGAAGCCGTCTCTGCCGGCGGCGATGCGGTACCGGTTCTTGGCGTAGGTCTTGGTGCCATCGACGAACCACTCGGCCACGCGGCGTGCCAGCGCCTCGTCGCCTCCCGCATTCGGCCGGACATCGACGACGATCGCCTTGCAGTCCCGCAGCTGCGGTAGGGTTGCTTCGACGGCGTCCGCGTCCTTCCTGCTGCCCCACGTCGCCACCATCAGGTAGCCGATCCCCTCGTCGTTGCGGCCGACGAGTGCGTTGTCGCCGGCCGGCTTCGTGTCGAAGTACTTGCCGACGAGCCGGCTGCGGTAGAGAGGGTCGATGGCGCGGCGGCCGGCGGCGAAGACCTGGTCACCGAGGCGCAGGTGGAGGTGGATGTCCTCGGTGGCGGCGAGCACACTCGCCACCGCGCTGGCGAAGCCCCGAGTGGTCTTCGCGCCGAGGATGGCGGCCTCGTGCTTCGACCACAGCCCCGGCCAGTCCGCGACGCGCAGGTCGTAGTACGAGTAGGCGCGCGGCAAGAGGTCCCTCAGCTCGGCGAGCGCGTCGCGGTTCGCCTTGGTCTGGACCCGGGGGTCGGGTAGGTCGCGGGGAGCGGTGGAGAACGTCCACGGCACCGGCAGCAGGGGCGTTCCCTCCTTGCTGCGGAAGTTCTTCGCCGCGCCGCAGTTCAAGCTCATGGCGTAGTCGTGGTCGGGCTCGAGCTCGACCTCGATCACCAGCTTGCGCGGCGTTTCGTAGCGCGGCCGGCCCTTGATCTTGGGGAAAGCGGGGCCGCCGCCGCACACCGACCAGCCGCGGGTGTCCATCGGTCGATCGAAGGTCACGACCAGCTCTTTGGTGGTGGCGGCGTCGACGTCGACCGCCAGATGCGCCGGCTCGCAGCGGACGACCGCAGGAGCCTCCTCTTGGGCGCACCCGCCGCGCACGAAGACAACGAGAACGACAGGGCAAGCGGACAGGGTGATTCTCGGCATGACGGTCTCCTCGTCGCGGGATCGGGTCCAAGCCTGTGACGCGCCAGATTCGCGGGTCGCGTCGGTACGCGCAACCCCCGGAGCCGCCGCGCGCCCGTCGGGTGGCGTCAGAACGACAGCCCGTAGCCGATGGTGAAGTTGAAGTCTTCGTCGGACCAGCCGAGGTCGATGCGGAACAGCGCGCTGCGCTCGAGGCTCATGCGGAAGCCGACGCCGTAGCTCTGTTTGATCTCGGCGTCGAACAGGTCGCCGAAGCTGCCGACGGTGATGGATCCGATGTCGTAGAAGAGCGCCGCACCCAGGCGCTCGATGCGCAGGGCTTCGGTGATCTTGAACCCGCGCGGCACACCCCAGAAGCGGTATTCGACGCCGGCGTGCCAGGCGTGCTCGCCGGTGAAGCGACCCGGCACGAAGCCACGCAGCGTGTGGGTCCCCCCCAGCGTCGGCAGCGCGAAGAACGGCAGATCGCCGAGCGTCGTCTGCACGAACCCGCCGACCGCCAGAGTGTCGGTGGGCGGATGCTCCTCGCCGGGATCGCCGCCATCGTGCAGCAGGGGTGGCACCGCGATGACCTTCGACGACGAGAACGTGGCGATCGCCCCGAGATCGCCGCCGGTCTGCACCGCGGCGTCCACTCGCCCGTCGACCGTCCAGCCGCCGTACGGGTTGTGCTGGCTGTCGCGCGTGTCGTAGCCGGTGCCGAGCGTCAGCCAGAGGATGTCCTGGTCGTCGCCGCCGCGGAACAGCTCCGGGTAGCGGTCATCGGTCGAGGGCACCGTCGACACCCGGCCGCGCGCCAGGTTGTGATGTTCGAGGGCGGCACCGAGGCGGAGCAACAGATCGTCGGCTGGTTCTCGCACCGCCCACTGCTGGAACAGGCTGACCTCCGACACTTCCTGGGTGTAGCTGCTCTCGTCGATGGGACGCGTGCGGTCGCCCAGGCCGAAGAAGCGACGGGTCAGCGTGCGGCTGTAGCCGGCGCGCGCCGAGACGAAGGTGCGCTCGTCGAAGACGACGCCGCCGCCGTCGACCTCGCGGTGGTTTGGCCAGCGCCGCCACAGCACGGTGTAGTTCTGCTGGCCCTCGGTGGTGTAGGTGAACACCATGTTGGCGAACTCCTGCCGCCGCTTGTTGCGGAAGTCGACATCGGTGATGGCGACGCCGCCGCCGGTCCCGACGTCCTGCTCGTGGAACACGATCGGCGAGATGAAGCTGCTCACCAGGAAGCGTTCCAGCAGGGAGCCCGGCTTGAGACGGCCTTCGGGCACGTAGCGCCAGCGCTCGCGGTGCGGCAGATCCTGGGGCTTGCTGTCGTTGGGGATGCGTCCGTTGGCGTCGAGGCCGCGGCGTGGGTCGTAGTGCTGTGCGCGCCCCGTGTCGTGGCGGTCGCGCTCGGGGGCGCCCTGGCCGCCGACCTGGGCGCGCGGCGCCAGCACGATCAGCAGTGTCGCGAGAAGCGACATGGGCTGCAGGGGCCGCGATCGCCCGCGTGGAGCGCGAATCCTGCCGTGACGTTCCCTTGGTGTGGACGGTTCCGCGGCAAGAGCTGAGCGGCCCTGGAGGCCCCGAACCACATCATCGCCGGCGGCCTCTTCCGGCGAGCGAAGCGAGCGCAACCCGTTGGTTGACCGGCCGACGGCTGCGATGGGCAGGCGCATCGCCGGCAAGCAGACAGCGCCAGCACCGCAGGTGAAACGCGCGAATGCCGAAAACAGAAACGTGTCTCCCGACGTGCAACTCGCCGCGCGCAGCGTGCCCTGGTCGGCGCTCACCGACGTCGAGCTGGCGGCCTGGCGGAGATTGCAGGCCGAGGATCCAGCGCTGGCCAGTCCGTACTTCACGCCCGAGTTCGCCGCCGCCGTGGCGCGCGTGCGACCCGACGTCCGCGTCGCGGTGCTGGCCGACGGGCGCGGTCCGTGCGCGTTCCTGCCGCATCAGCGTCGCGGCCGGGTGGCCTACCCCTTGGCTGGATCGTTCAGCGACTTCCAGGCGCTGATCGCCGAGCGCGGTCTGGAGTGGACGGCCGACGACCTGCTGCGCGCGGCCGGCGCGCACAGCTTTCGCTTCGACCACTGGCTCGCTTCGCAGGCACCGGCGGCGGCCGCTGCCGAGCGCACCGCGCCGTCCCCCTATGCCGATTTGAGCCGTGGCTACGACGCCTACCTCGCCGACATCGCGGCGCGCAGCGACCAGATGGTGAAGGTCGGTCAGCGCCGCCGCAAGATCGCCCGCGAGCACGGACCCACGCGCTTCGAGCTGCGCAGCCGTGACGCGTCGGCCTTGGAGCAAGTGATCGAGTGGAAGGCGGAGCAGTTCCGTCGCACTCAGCTGCCCGATCCGTTCGCGCACGCCTGGGCGCGCGACCTCTTGCACGATCTCCTGTGCACCGACGGAGACGCGCTGGCCGGTTGGCTGTCGACGCTGCACGTGGGCGACCGGCTGGTCGCCGCGCACATGGGCATGCGCTGCCGCACGGTTCTGCACTACTGGTTTCCGGTGTACGACCACGCCTTCCACCAGTACGGCCCGGGGCTTCTGCTGCTCACCGAGATCTTGCAGGCGGCGTCGCGGGCGGGAATCGAGCGCGTCGACTTCGGCAAGGGGGAGGACGCGTGGAAGCCGCGGTTCATGAGCGGCACGACGGCGGTCGTCGAGGGGTGCCTCGAGCGTGCCGGGCTGCGTGCCGGGTGGCGCCGCGTGCATCGCTCGCTGGTCGACTCGCTGCGGCGGTCGCCGCTGCGCCGGTTCGGTGCCTGGCCGGCACGTCGCCTGCGCCGGCTGGTGGCAGCGCGCCGCCTGCGGCTGCACGGCTGACCCGCCGAGCCCGTCAGTGCTCTCGTGGCGGGCTCGCCGGCGTCGCGGCCGGCGGCAGCCCGGGCACGCGCACGGCCAGTTCGAAGGGGCGGCGGAAGGGGTAGACGCTGTCGATCGACATCGGGTAGACGGCGGTGGGGGCCACCGCATCGAGGTCGAAGGCGAACTCCACGGTCTGGCGCGTGCGTGGGCGCAGGGGTGGCATTTCGAGGTCCTGGCTCAGCTTGGCACCGCGGCGTTGGCCGTCTACCTGCAGGAACACGTCGGCCACCGCGATGTGCAGCGGGTCGTCCGAGCGGTTGTTGAACTCGACCATGGCAAGGACGCGACGCCGGCGCTGGTCGTTGGTGACGCGGGTGACGTCGGCAGTGAGGACCCCCGAGGGCACGTCGTAGCTACAGGTACTACGCCCTACGTCGAACTCCGCGACGAGGAGCCCGCCGAGCCGGCCGTGCAGGCTGCGGGCGCCGTGGCTTTCGACGCCGTCCAGGGAGGAGCAGGCGGCGACGGCCAGCAGGCAGGGGGCGACGAGCGGGAAGGCGTTCATGCGCGGGCCGCGGCTCAGTATCCTGCACCCGGACAACAAGGTCGCGCGCAAAGTGTCCCGAGGCGGCATCCCGCCGCGCTCGCGCTGCCGGCCAGGCCGTGCCCGCCATGAAGACCAAGCCAAGTCTCTCCTCCGAGTCCAACCTTCGTGCCCGCGTCCGAGGCCTGCGGCGCCTCGCGGCGGTGGCCCTGATGCCGATGGCCCTCGCCGCCGGCGCCCAGCCCTTGACGGCACAAGAGCCGCAACCGGAAGCTCCCCCCGAGCAAGAGGTCGATGTGCCCGTCATCGAGGTCGAGGCGGCGCCCGACCAGATGCCACAAGACGACAGTCGCGTGCGCCGTCTGACGCGGCGACGCAGCCCTGTCGCCGACGGCGAGCGGCGTTCGCGCTTCGGCGGCGGCTTCGGCTACGGCCGCTTCCGGATCAACGCCCGTGAGCTCGGCGGCCGCGACACCGAGGATGCTGCCGTGTTCCGCCTCGACGGCGAGTTCTGGGTCAACCGCCACATCGGCTTCGGGCTGATGAGCGAGTTGGTGAGCACTGGCGACGACCTCTTCGAGGGACAGCAGGTCGAGAGTGGGGTGGGCCTGCGCGCTGCCGACGCGCAGATCACCAGCAGCGACTTCGCGGCGTTCTTCGCCTGGGACCCGATCGGCGCCGACCGCGTGCGCCTGCCCCTGCAGATCGGACCTTGGTTCGCCGGCAGCACCTTCGACTACGACACCGCGCGCATCGACTACACGTTCGCCACCGCCGGCTTCCGCGTCGCTGCGCGGCCGGAGTTCAAGCTCGTCGACGGCGACAAGGTCGACTTCACGGCGTTCGCCGGAGCCAGCTACAGCCTCGGCTTCACCAGCATCTACGAGGACCTCGTCGGACCGAACGAGACGTACGAGAGCGACGCCTGGCAGTTCCGCGCCGAAGGCGGGCTGCGTCTCGATCTACGCCGGGTCTCGTTGGGCCTGCAGTACGTGTTCAGCGACATGAACATCGACCGCAGCGACCCCGAGGGAGGTCGGCGGGTGCCCGAGATCGACTTCGACACGCACATGTTCTTCTTCACCATCGCCGGGCGGTTCTAGCCCGACTCGCGGTCGCGCGAGGCCGCCCCGCGGCGGCGGTGCGCCGGAAGCCGTTGAACGCTGCGCCACCGCCTGCATGCATCCCATGTCCGACGCCGCCCATGACCCCGGGGCCGACGGTGCCTGGCGCCGCCGCGCCGTTTCCGCTGCGACCCTGGTCTTGGGCGCGGCGAGTCTCGTCGGGTTCGCCGGCAACGTGCACTGGACGCTCGACCTGCTCAGCCACTTCCGGCTGCACTTCGCCCTGTCGTTGGCGCTGGCGTCGGTGTTGTGCCTGTTCGTGCGTGCGCGCGTCGCCGCCGTCGTCGCCGCCGGCTGTCTGGCGGTACAGGTGGGAACCCTGCTGCCGTTCTTCCTGCGGCCGGAGCTGGCCCAGGCCGACGTCGGGACGCGCTGGCGCTTGCTCCTGTGCAACGTGCACACGTCCAACCGCGACTTCGCGGCGGTGCGTTCCCTGCTGCTGCAAGAGGACCCCGACTTGGTGGTCCTGCAGGAGACCGACCGGCGCTGGCTGCAGGCCTTGGCCGACCTGCAGGGTCGCTGGCCCTACCGCGTCGAGTCGCCGCGCGACGACAACTTCGGCATCGCCGTCTGGAGCCGATACCCGCTGCGCGGCGCGCGGCTCGTCAACTTCGGCGGCGCCGGTCTGCCGTCGGTCGTCACCGACGTGCTGCGCGGCGCCGACGTCCTGAGCTTGGTGGCGACGCACGCGATCCCGCCGGTGGGGGCGGTGCGCACGCGCCTGCGCGACGAGGATCTGATGGAGGCGGCGCGCTGCGCTGCCAGCCAGCCGGGGCCGGTGCTCCTCGTCGGTGACTTCAACACGACGCCGTGGTCGCCGGTGTTTCGTCAGATGTTGGCGAAGGCCTGTCTACGCGACAGCGCCGAAGGGTTCGGGCTGCAGGCGACCTGGCCGTCGCGCCTGTCGGTGCTCGGCATCCCTCTGGACCACTGCCTGTGCAGTGCGGGCGTACGGGTCCTCGACCGTCGCGTCGGGCCGCACGTCGGTTCCGACCACCGTCCTCTGGTCGTCGACATCGCGCTGGTGAGGGCGCCGGTCACGTCGCGCTGACCTCGCTCTCGATCGCGGGCCGCCAGCGCTCGAGGAAATCGACGACGAAGCGAGGCTGCGCCATGCACAACTGGCCGTCTGTGGTGGTCAGCACCTGCACGGTGCGGCCCAGTACCAGTGTGGCCGGTTCGTCGCGCCGGACGATCTTGTAGGTGAAGTCGATGCGGGCGCTCTGGTCGATGTGCAGGCGGGTGCGCACCTGGAGCACGTCGCCGAAGCGCGCCGGCGCGAAGTGGTCGACCTCCGAGTGCACGAGCGGCGCCATGAATCCGTGCACGGCGAAGTCCGAGTAGTCGAAGCCGAAGCGCCGGCCGAGAGCACAGCGTCCCTCCTCGAAGTACGTGAGGTAGTGGCCGTGCCAGACCATGTCCATCGAGTCGACTTCTTGGAAGCGCACGCGTACTTCGGCCACTTCCTGCAGGAACCGGGTGGCCGGCGGACCGAAGCGACGGGGCTTGTCGGTCACGCCAGGCCTCCGTTGACGCCGATCACCTGCCCGGTGACGTAGCTCGACGCGGGCGACATCAGGAAGCGCACGAGCGCCGCGACTTCGTCGGGGGTGCCGAAGCGACCCAGCGGGATCGCGGGCAGGAGCTTCTCCTTCGGCAGGTGCTTGGTCATGTCCGACTCGATGAAGCCCGGCGCCACCGCGTTGACGGTGACACCGCGCTTGGCCACCTCCTTGGCCAGGCTCAGCGTGGCGCCGATGAGGCCGGCCTTGGCGGCGGCGTAGTTCACCTGGCCGGCGCTGCCCACCTGGCCGGCGGTGGAGGTGATGTTGACGATGCGGCCGCGGCGCTGCATCAGCATGGCGCGCAGGAACGGCTTGGTGACGTGGAAGAAGCTGTCGAGGTTGGTGCGCAGCACCTCGCTCCAGTCGTCAGCCTGCATGAACACCATCAACTTGTCGCGGGTGATGCCCGCGTTGTTCACCAGCCCCCATGGTGGGCCGAGGCGAGCCAGGAGCGCCTCGGCGGCCTCGGCACACTGCGTGGCGTCGGCGACGTCGAACGCCAACGCCTCCGCCCGGCCGCCGGCGCCGGTGATCTCGGCGACCAGGGCCTCGGCGCGCGAAGCCTCGGTTCGGTAGTTGATCACGACGTGGAAGCCCGCTTCCGCGAGCGCGGCGGCGATGGCGCGGCCGAGTCCGCGGCTGGCGCCGGTGATCAGCACCCACGCGGGACCCCGGTCGGGGTCGCTGGTGTCGGCGGGCGAACTCACTAGAAGAAGCCGGTCAGCACCTGGAAGAACGTGCCGACCGGTGCGGCCTCGCGGGCGTCCTCGACCGCCCGCTGGACCTGGCCGAGGATCTGGCCGACGCGGCGGCCCCAATCGGCGTCGTTGGCCAAGCGCGCCAGCAGCCCGTCGCCGTGTGCCGCGTTGTCGGCGAAGTCGCGCAGCGACGACAGCGTCGAGCGCGCGTCGCTCGCCATCTGCGAGTCGGCGAGCAAGGCGCCCATCAGGCCGGCTTCGGGGTTCTTGGCCAGGCTGGTCAGCTCGGGCAAGTCGCTGAGGAAGGCCTGCACCCGCGCCCGCGTGTCGCCGTCGCGCAGCAGCAAGCCGACGGCGCCGCGACCTTCACGCAGGTCGCTCGACACGTGGGCGAGATCACCGAGCAGGGTGCGCACGTTGCCGGCGAGCGTGGCATCGTTGAGGATGGCGCCGACCAGGCCGTCGCCCGAGTCGAGCTTCTGGGTGAACGAGCGCGCGTTGGCCACCGCCTCCGCCAGATCGGCGCCGACTTTGGGATCGTGGATGAAGCGGCCGATGGCGCCCTGCCCGGTCTCGATCGCCTTGAGACTCACGGTCAGACTCTCGACCGCGCTCAGCAGGGCGTCGTGCAGCTTGGGCGAATTGAACAACTGCGCCAGGGTGCCCTCGCCGCCGTTGAGCTTGCCGACGGCCGTCTTGAGCCCGCCCACGAGGCTGTCCTCGCCCTGCATCTCGTCGCCGAGCGCGTCGATGGGGCTCTTGCGCACGACACCGCGCAGCGACGTGTCGGCGGGCAGCAGGGCGTCGGACAGACCGGGCTCGATCTCGACCCGCTTGCCGCCCAGCAAGCTGACGTCGACGATCTCGATGCGCGCGTCGGCATGCAGCTGCAACGGCTCGTCCAACAGGAGGCGCACGGCGATGCGTTCGGCCGCGGCGCCGGCTCGCGGCGCCACCTCCGACACCTCGCCGACGCGCCGGCCCAGCACGTACACCGCGTCGCCCTTGTCGAGGCCGGCGGCGTTGGCGAACAGCACCTGGAGCTCGGGTCGCTCGCGGAACGAGAAGTTGCTGAGCATCAAGGTGGCAGCGAGCAGCAGGCCGATCGCCACGAAGAACACCACTCCCAGGAACGCGTCTTGTCGGGCCGTCGCCATAGTCGTTCACCTCGTGCACCGCGTGTGCGGCATGTCAATCCGCGCCTCCAGACAGGAAGGCGCGCACCATTTCGTGGTCGGACTCCTGCATCGCCTCCGGCGTGCCCTCGGCGACGATGCGCCCGTTCTCGGCGAAGCCGATCAGGTCGCCGCAGGTCACCGCGCAGGCCTTGCTGTGGGTGACGATCAGGCCGGTGACCCCGAGGTCGTCGCGGACCCGGACGATGAGCTCGTGGATCTGGTCGGCGGTGACCGGATCGAGGCCGGCGTTGGGCTCGTCGTACAGGACGTATTCCGGCTCGGTGACGAGAGCGCGCGCCAGTCCGGTGCGCAGGCGCATGCCGCCGGAAATGTCGGCCGGCATGTTGTCGGCCGCGTGGTCCATGCCCACCAGCTTCAACACCTGCATGACCCGGTCGCGCATCTCGGCCTTCGCCGCCGCGGAGTGCTCGCGCAGCGGTAGGCAGACGTTGTCGGCCACCGACAACCAGTTGATGAGCGCACCGTTCTGGAAGAGGTAGCCCATGCGCGTGCGTAGGCTCATCAGGCCCTTGCGGTCGAGGTCCGGCACCTCGATGCCGTCGACCTTCACCGAGCCCTTGTCGGGCTTGAGGATGCCGATGACGTGACGCAGGGTGACGCTCTTGCCGGTGCCCGAGCCGCCCATGATGACGTAGTTCTTGCCGCGCGGCACGGTGAAGGTGATGCCACGCAAGACCTGCTTGCTGCCGAAGGCCTTGTGCACGTCGTGCAGCTGGATGCCTTTCTCGTCGGCGCCGTCGGTCCCGGTCATCGGTAGAAGAACGAGGTGATGATGAACCCGGAGATGATGATCATGACCACCGAGTTGCGCACGGCACCCTGGACGGCCGCGCCGACGCCGAGCGCGCCGCCTCGGGCGCGCAGCCCGGCGGCGCAGGAGATGGTGCTGATCAGGCAGCCGAACACCGTCGCCTTCAGCAGGCCGACGTAGATGTCCTTCGGCAGGAAGTTCACCGAGTCGGTGAGCGCGCGCTCGACGGTGTTCCAGTAGTAGGTGGTACTGATCCCGAGTTGGAAGTCAGCCACCAGGCTGCCGCCGGCGACGCCCAGCAGATTGGAGAACACGGTGACCGCGGGGCACATGATGGTCAGCGCGGCGACGCGCGGCAGCACCAGGAAGTCGGCCGGGTCGACCGACATCACCTCGAGCGCCGTGACTTCGTCGGAGACGTTCATGGTGCCGAGCTCGGCCGCCATCGCCGAGCCGACCGTGGCGGCGAGGATGACCGCGGTGATGAAGGGACCCATCTCGCGGCACATCGACAGGGCCGTGATCGTGCCGATCGCGCCGGTCTGTCCGTAGTTGCGCAGCTCGATGCCGGTCTGCAGCGCCAGGATCATGCCGGCGAACATGGCGACGATCATGGTCACCGGCAGCGCACGCACGCCGGCGCTGAAGCACGCGTCGAGGAAGAAGCGCAGGCGGCGTGGCAGGCGGTGTCCCAGGCGCAGCGTGTGCAGGAGCAGACTGAACACGTAGCCCGCGCTCGTCACGCGCTCGCGCAGCGCCGCGCCGACGGTGGCCATGAAGTTCACCGGCCAGCGGCCTCCGTGGCCGTTCGGCCGATGGCGATGGGGATCGCCTGCAGCAGGCGCAGCGTGCCGCTCCCTTCGTCACCTTCGTAGCTGGCGAGGAAGGGCACGCTCCAGTAGCGCCGGTTGCCGCGCCGGCGTTGTGTGTAGAGGTTGGCGAACAGATGCATGCCGCGGTCGGTGGCGGAATAGCGCCTGCCGGCGGCCAGTGTCCACGCGAAACCGTAGGCCTCTTCGACTCCGTGCGCATTGCCTTGGCGCCAGGGCCACGGCGACAGCACGCTCCAGTTGCCCGAGCCGTCGGCGCGCGACTCGGTGTGCACCAGCGGCCACAGCTTGGTGAAGGTGTTCTCGCCGCCGGCGTTCAGGGCCTGCTCGACATGCCAGTAGAAGGGGAGCACCCAGCGGTCGTGCTGCTCGAGGCCCGGATCGTGGAACCAGCGCCACACGATCAGCGGCCAGAAGAACGACCACGCCTGCCGATAGCGCCCGTTGGTGCGCGCCACGAACGGCCACAGCCACCACTGCGTGATCCAGTCGTCCCGCCGGTCGTCACGCAGATAGTGGAAGAAGGGCCAGAGCAGGTCGAGGCTGTAGAAGCGGTCGCCGTCGGTGAGCGATTGGAAGAACGGCCACAGCACCGACCAACCGTGCGACTTGCCGCTCTTGCTGCCCTGCCACCCGAAGAGCGGCCACAGCAGGAAGCGGCGGACCGGGTCGTCGGAGTCGAGCTTCTCGCTGCCGAAGGTGAGGATCGGCCAGAGGACGGCGTACGCCGCGCGCACCCCGGGGTGCTCGTACACCGCGTAGAACGGCAAGAAGCGGTGCCAGTGCTCGAACGGCGCCGCCTTGCGTCCGCCCCAACCGATCAGCCAGAAGAGCAGGTTGTGGCTGTAGGTGTCGAGCTTCCGAGTGCCGACGTAGAGCGGGAACAGGATCGCCAGGTAGCGGTCGTAGGTGAGGTAACCGTAGAGCTCGGCGTAGATCGGGTTGATGCCGAAGTAGGTCCTGGTGCTGCCGTCCTCGTAGGCTTCCGTGCCGCCGGCCACGAACGGTAGGATGGGCAGGGGATAGGGAGCTTCCCACTCCACTTCGCGCTGCCCGAACCCGTTGAGGCGCCAGCGGTAGGTCCACAGCGGGAAGAGGCGAGCATCGACCTCCTCTGCGTCGGCTTCGATGCGGCCGAACGGCCACAGGAACTGGTGCTCGACGCGCTCGCCTTCGCGAACGCGCCGCCACAGCGGGCGCAGGCGCAGGTCATCGCCGCCAGTGGGCGTGCGCTCGTAGTGCACGATCGGCCACGCCACGTCGAGTTCCAGCAGGCTGCGGTCGGCGTCGAGGCGGTGCCGGTAGAAGGGCGACAAGTTGAGTTCGAGCGGCAGTGCACCGCACGAAGTCGTGGCCAGCAGCATGGCCGCTGCCGCGCCGATCCGACCGCCTCCCTTCCGCCGCATCCCCTCAGGCCCGCCGTGGCTGGCGGCGCCGGCTGCATCCGCGATGTCCTGTCCCGAGCCCGAAGGTTGGGAGACCGAAGGGCTCGCGGTCGCAAGGGCGACCGCCAGCAACACCGAGCGAGGAAGGCGGCGAAGCCGGAATCCTTGCGAGACCCAAGGGCTCGCGGTCGCAAGGGCGACCGCCAGCAACACCGAGCGAGGAAGGCGGCGAAGCCGGTTTCCTCTGGTGCGGGCGACACGGGGCGGCGGGCAGCATGTGGCGATCGTGGGGGCTTGAAGCGGTCGCGCATCGAGCGCCGTCACGCGGTCGCGCCCGTCGGTCCGTGGCAGGAACATAGCCGGGTGGCCGGCAAAAGGCGCTGCTCTTGCTCGCGCGCCGGCGCTAACCTTGCCTTCGGTACACGGTGGAATCCGAGGTCGGCGGTCCATGAACGACAGGCTCAAGCGCGCGAGCGCGATCTTTCTCGTGTGGTCCTGCAGCGGTTGTGGCAGTGCTCCGCCGCCGGTCGCGCCGGCCGTGGTCGCGGCCGAGGAGCAACGCCTGCTGCGGCCGTTCCAGACCAAGCGCGTCGTCATCGCCGACAGCGTCGAGGTGGTGGTGTCGGCGAACTTCGTCGGCACGCGTGCAGCCGAGACCGACATGACGCAGGGCATCGGGGCCATCGCCGACAACCGACTCGCTCTGCCCGGCATCGACCGGAACCTGCACACGAGGAGCGAGTCGCGCTCGGAGGCCGGCGTGGAAACGACCTACTTGAACAAACTCGGTGGCGTCGAGCGGCCGCTCACCCTGCTGGTCGGGCAGACCGAGTACCGCGCGCTGCAGGGCCTGACCATCCGCGTTCTGCCCAGTGGCGCCACCATGACCCTGGACGTACAGGCGCGCGGCGACGTCACCGTCCTGGCGGGCGCAGAACGCCTCGACCTGCCGCAGTTGACCATCAAGGACGGCCTGTGGCACGAGCAGTGAGGCGCCGCCGGGTCGCAGCCGCGCTCCTCGCCGCGGTGTTGCCGGGCTGCGTGGTCACGGGCAAGCCGAACCTGCCCGCCGCCAGCGACCGCTACGAGGCCTGCACCGACCCCGCGTTCGTCGAGGCGGTCGGCAAGGCACGGGCCCTCCTCGACGAACGCAAGGAAGCCGACGCGCTGCCTTGGCTGCAGAAGGCGGCGGCCGCCGGGCTGGACCACGTGCCGACCCAGCGCCTGTACCAGGAGACGGCGCTCAAGCTCGGTGGTGAGGCCGAGGCGCAGATGCGAGCGTTCTACGCGGACATGCCCGACCGTCCACGCTCGCCGGTGGTCCCTTTCTGCAGGGCTCGGCTGGCGGAGGACGATCACACGCGTCTCGGTCTCCTGAGCGAAGCGTTGGCGCGCGACCCGAGCTTCTACTTCGCCCACTTGGCGACGGCCCGGATCAACCACGATCTCGGCCGCCTCGACCTGGCGCTCGAGGCGATGGAGCGCGCCCTCGCCGCCCGGCCCCGGCACCTCGAGAGCAACCTCGAGATGGCGCTGGTGCTGATCGACCTCGGGCGCTTCGCGCAGGCCGAGCCCTATCTCGGCAACTACGTCGCGGCGCGGCCCGAGGATCGCCTCGCTGCCAAGACCTACGCTCAACTGCTGCTGTATCGCCTCGACCGCGTGCGTCAGGCCGCGCCGGTGCTCGAGCGGCTGCAGCGCGAGAACGCCGAGGACCCCGACGTGATCATGGACCTGGCGGCGATCGCTTGGCGTCAGGGTCGTTTCGACGACGCGGTGGCGGGCTACCACGAGGTGCTTCGCCTCGATGCGACGATGACGCGGGCCGCTCTGAACTTGGGCAACCTGTACTGGGAGCGTGGTCGATCGAGCGACGGCGAGGCGCGTGCCGCGGCGTGGCGCAAGGCGCTCAAAGCCTACGAGTACTGCGTTGCTGCCAACCGCGGTGAGGGCTTGCACGACACGCTGGACATCATGTTCGCGCTGCCCTACCGGATGGACCTCATCGCACAGGCGATCGGTCCGAGCGACATGGCGTCCCCGTCACCCGGCGTCAACTTCTGAAGGTGCGTCGGGCCAGACCAGGCCGAGTTCTGCGAGCGAGTCCGTGAGGCGTCGCCAGTCGGCGCGGGTCAACGAGTCGGCGCCCGCCCCGCGACGCCGCAGGCGGTGGCGCGGGGAGTCGATCTTGGCGAAGCGTGGCGCCGCCGCGTCGCCGACGAGGAGGATGTTGCGGAGGTCGAGGTTGCGGTCGCGGAAGCCGGCTTCGTGCAGGGCTGTCACGTGGGTGCGCAAGGCGCGCAGGATGGCCGCCTGGGAAGAGTGGGCCAGGCGAGGCAGGACCTGGTGCAGAGGCTCTCCCTCGACCGGCTCCGTCAGGAGCAAGGCAGCGTGCAGTACGCCGAAGCGACGTGCCTCGACCACCGCCAGGGGTGCGGGCGCGAAGAACCCATGCGATCGGAGCCACAGCAACGCCGTCGCCTCGCGCCGAGCCCGCGACGGTGCCAACCATGTGGTCCGGAGCCAGCCACGGCGCCGGTCGGCCGCGGTAGGGTAAACGTAAGTCTTTGCATAGACGTATGTTGAGTTCCACGTGACGATTTGGACCCAGCTCGAGCGCGCCCGCTGGACGAGCCGGCCGGAGCCCAGGGCCGCGAGGTTCTCCCACGTCTCGAGAGGCGTGCGAGAGTTCGCTCCGGCCGCCTCGGGCGGCCCCAGGACGCACCGCCACCGGGCCTTCCCGGTACTGCGGATCTTCATCGCAAGAGTAATCCTGGCATAGCTTTACTCCACCAGCGCGGAGGTCATAATGACGGCCGTCGACGGCACCCCTGCAAGGTTGCGTGCGCCTGGGGATGTCGAGCCCAGCCAGCCCGCACCCGACGAGAGGACCCGATGAGGACGATCACCAAGAAGGAGCTGGTGAACCGGATCGCCGACAAGACCGGCGTCACCAAGGTCGTCGCCAAGGAGGTGATCCAGGCCTTCTTGGACATGATCATCGGCGAACTCGCCGATGGCAACCGACTCGAGTTCCGGGAGTTCGGGGTCTTCGAGACCAAGGAGCGGGCCGCCCGCCGCGCCCAGAATCCACGCACCCTGGAGAAGGTGCAGGTTCCCGCCAAGCGCATCGTCAAGTTCAAGGTCGGCCGCATGATGCGCAAGAAGGTGTCGGGCGAGGACGTCGGCGAAGACGGGTTCGACGACGACGACGACGACGACGGAGGGCCGTCGACACCGTCGCCGCGGCGTGCCACGGGCGAGCCGCGCGGCGCGAGCGACGAACTGGGCGCCTGACGAGAGCTGGGTGCCTGACCTGGCCCCGGGGTCGAGCTCAGCGCGCGGCGAGGGCGCGATCGACGTCGGCCATCAGGTCGTCGAGGTCTTCGATGCCCACGGACAGGCGGATCAGGCCATCGGCGAAGCCGGCCGCGCGTCGCTCCTCGGCGGGGATCGAGCCGTGGGTCATGGTTGCCGGGTGGTCGACGAGGCTCTCGACGCCACCCAGACTCTCGGCGAGCGAGAAGATCCGGAAGGACGAGGCGACCCGCTTGGCTTCGTCGACGCTGCCCTTGATCTCGAATGACACCATGCCGCCCGGCAGCCGCATCTGTCGCTTGGCCAGCTCGTGCTGCGGGTGCGAGCGCAGGCCAGGGTAGAAGACGCGGGCGATGCGAGCGTGACTCTCGAGGTGGTCGGCGAGCGCCTGTGCGTTCTGGCAGTGACGCTCCATGCGGACGTGCAGGGTCTTGGTGCCGCGTAGCACCAGGAAGCAGTCGAGCGGGCCGGGCGTGGCGCCTACCGAGTTTTGGTAGAAGGCGAGCTGCTCGGCGAGTTGGTCGTCGTCGGTGATCAGCGTGCCGCCGACCACGTCGGAGTGGCCGCCGAGGTACTTGGTGGTCGAGTGGGTCACCAGGTCGCAGCCGAGGGCCAGCGGGCTCTGCAGGTAGGGCGTGGCGAACGTGTTGTCGCACATGGTCAGGATGCCCTTGCTCCGGCACAGCTTGGCGATGGCTTGGATGTCGCACAGCTTGAGCAGCGGGTTGGACGGCGTCTCCATCATCAAGAGCCGTGTGTTCGGCCGCAGCGCCGCCTCGACCTTGCCGAGGTCGCTCAGGTCGACGAACGAGAACGTGAGCCCGTACTTCTCGTACACCTTCGTGCACAGCCGGTAGGTGCCTCCGTACAGATCGTTGCCGGCTACTACGTGGTCGCCCTGGCGCAGCAGGTTGAGCGCCGTGTTGATGGCACCCATGCCGCTGGCGAAGCACAGCCCGTGCTTGCCGCCCTCGAGCGCCGCGAGGTTCTGCTGCAGCGCCGTGCGCGTCGGGTTCTTGGTGCGCGAGTAGTCGTAGCCGCCCTTCAGCTTGCAGGGCTCGTCCTGCACGTACGTCGACGTCAGATACACCGGCGTCATGATCGCCCCGGTGCTGGGATCCGGGTGTTGCCCGGCATGGATGGCGCGCGTGCCGAAACCTGTCATCCCCGAGAAAGTAACAGAGTGGAGTCTGACACCAAACGGAGCAGATCGTTACGCGGGCGTAGCAGAAGTAGCAGAGTGGAGTCAGACTCCACTCTGCTACTTCGCGACGATCTTGCGCAGCAGCGCGAGCAGGCCGGAGAGCAGGGCGAGCGGGATGAGGATCTGCGGGCCGAGGCCGAGGTTGCGGTAGACGCGCCAGGCGACCTCCCACCACGGCGCCGGCGGCAGCGTCCGATCCGTCAACAGGATCGGCTTGCCCGGTTGCAACTTGGGGGCGCCGCGCGGGCCGAGGCCGACGCCGGGGGCCAGCGCCTCGGGCAGGCCGAGTTCGCGGCGACAGAAGCCGATCATGTCGGCGGCCTGGCTGATGCTCGCGCCGAACGCCCAGCTGCCCTGCAGCTTGCTCACTTCCTCGAACAGCGGCAGCGCCTTGGCGGCGCGGTTGGCCTGCAACTCGTCGCAGGCTTTGCCCCACGTCTCGGTGACCTTGTTGCGCCCGAGCACCACGTTGGCGCGCTGCAGTTGCGCCTTGGCGATCTCGATCGGGTGGCCAGGTTCTGCGCCGGCGCGTTCGGATTGCCGGCCACGTTGATCGCGATCACCTGCCCGGCCTCGTCGAGCACCGGCCCGCCGCTGTCGCCGTGGTTGATGTTGGCGGTCATGTGGAACGCCTCCCAGCCGCCCTTCACCGGCAGACGCTGGTCGACGATGCCGTCGTGGGCGATGACGCGGAAGCGGGCGGCATCGGCGTCGACGCCATAGGTCTCTGCGGCGGCGCCGGGAAAACCGAGCGCGACGATGCGCGTGCCCGGAATCGTGCGGCGCGAGTCGCCGAGCGGCAGGCTGATCAGCTTGTCGGCGAGTGCGGCGGCGCGCACCACTGCCACGTCGCGGCCCGGATACACCTCTCCGGTCACCAGCACCTGGCACGGCACCGTCGACGCTTTCCAGTCGCGCGGCTTGGGTGCCGACAGCGACGTCAGGCGCAAGCGCACGCCGACGGTCTGTGGCTGAAGGTGAGTCGTGACGCGGACCTCGTGGAGCGCGATGTCGCCTGCGACGTAGTGCGAGCGCAGCCACGGCACCAGCGTCGCATCGAGCGCGTCGAGCAAGCCGGCTGGCGCCGGGGCGCCGACCAGTCGCACGACGCTGCGGAGGACTTCGGCCATGTCGTCGTTGGCGAACCCAGCCAGCGCGTTCGGGTCGCCCTCCAACTGCTCGGCGGCGATCACGTGCTGGTTGGTGAGCATGGTGCCGGCGGCGTCGACGACGAAGCCGGTGCCGAGGCTCATCGGCTTGTCCTGCACCGCGAGTGTCGTCGGAGGTCCGGCGAAGCGCAGGCACCGGCCGGGATCCTCGGCGATGCACTGCCAGGCGAACTCGGCCAGCGATACGCCGGCCGGGCGGGTTGCGGCGTAGCGCGCCGGCACCGCCGGCTTGCCGTTCCGGTCGGGTAGCCAGTCGAGGGTGGAGGGGCGCGTCAGGCGGGCGTCGAATGCTGCGACCAGCTGCAGCACCGAAGGCTGCGCACGGGCGACGACCAGGGAGCGGCCGCCTTGCTGCGCCAGGACTCCGGTGCCGAGCAGGCAGACAGCCAACGCACCGAACGACGGTGGAACGGCACACATGCGTGTTCCTTTGGGAATGAGGAGATCGGCGGACGATGCCGGCCGGCTGTCAGGGCGTCAAGCCGCGGTGGGCGGCGTTGCCGTCCGGGCTCGATCCCAGCGCGGATTGGCGCCGGCGCACGTTCGGTCCGGGACCGCTCTGCTACTTTCCCGGCGATGCGTGACCTCACTTCCAGCGAGAAGTTCATCCTCTGCGGCGCCGGTGCCACGGCGTTGCTCGCCTTCTTCCCGTGGATCAGCGTGTCGATGGGCAACAACGAGATGGGCGAGATCTTCAAGCAGTTTGGGGCGGCGGCGGGCGGACCGTCGGGGAACGGCTTTTCGTCGGGCTGGGGAGTGGGCGCGTTCTTGGCTGCGGTCGCCACGTGCGTGCTCGTCGCCGCGGATCGCTCCGGCATGCTCCCGTGGCAGCCGCCGGCTCGCCTGCTTGCGCCGCTCGCGAGCAGCGGGCTGGCACTTCTGTGCTTGCTCGTCGTCTTCGGTCGGGTCTCGTCCGCCTCGACGCCGATGGTGTCCGTCGGTCGTTCGAT
This sequence comes from Planctomycetota bacterium, assembly GCA_041398565.1. GTDB lineage: Bacteria > Planctomycetota > UBA1135 > UBA1135 > UBA2386 > DATGPD01. The sequence goes on from JAWKUN010000003.1 coordinate 1,522,721, forward strand.
GTGGTTCTACCTGGCGCTGGTCGCGATGGGCTTCGCCACCTTCCACGCCTTCCAGCGCTGGAGCGAAGGCAGCAAGTCGGACGCGAACCAACAGAGTGGAGTCTGACTCCACCCTGTTACTTCGTTACGCGGTTTCCCGTAGCATCGCGGGCGATGACGGATCGCATCGTTGCTCGCATCGGACAGGAACTGAGTGCCGCCGACCGTCAGGTCGAGGCGGCGGTGGCGCTGCTGGATGGCGGCGCGACCGTGCCCTTCATCGCCCGCTACCGCAAGGAGGCCACAGGCGGTCTCGACGACGTGCAGCTGCGCGCGCTCGAAGAACGCCTGACCTACCTGCGCGAGCTCGAGGAGCGTCGCGCCGCGGTGCTCGAGAGCATCCAGAGCCAGGGCAAGCTGACCCCGGAGCTGCAGAAGCAGATCGAGGGCGCCGACACCAAGCAGCGCCTGGAGGACCTGTATTTGCCGTACAAGCAGAAGCGCCGCACCAAGGCGATGATCGCCAGGGAGGCAGGCATCGAGCCGCTCGCCGATGCACTGCTACAGGACCCGGCGCAGGAACCGTTGGCCGCGGCGGCGAAGTACCTGAACGCCGAGGCCGGATTCGCCGACGCACCGGCGGTGCTCGAGGGCGCGCAGCAGATCCTCATGGAGCGTTTCGCCGAGGATGCGACGCTCCTGCAAGACCTGCGCGAGTACGTCTGGACGCACGCCGAGTTGCGCGCCGACGTGGCCAGCGAGCAGAAGAAGGAAGACCCCGAGGCGCAGAAGTTCCGCGACTACTTCGCTCACAAGGAGTCGCTGGCGAGCATGCCTTCGCACCGGGCGCTCGCCATCCTGCGCGCGCGCCGCGAGGGCGCGGTGCTCGTCGACCTGTGGCCCGATCCAGACGGCAAGGACGCCAAGGACTGCGCCGCCTGCGAGCAGAAGATCGCTGCCCGCTTCCAGATCGCCGACAAGGGCCGCAAGGCCGACGCCTTCCTGCGCGACACCGTGCGCAAGGCCTGGCGGATCAAGGTCAGCACCCATCTCGATGTCGAGCTGATGACCCGCCTGCGCGAGCGCGCCGAGGAGGACGCCATGGCGGTGTTCGGCGCCAACCTGAAGGACCTGCTGCTCGCCGCGCCCGCGGGCGCGCGCTGCACGATGGGTCTCGACCCCGGCCTGCGCACCGGCGTCAAGGTCGCCGTCGTCGACAAGACCGGCAAGGTCGTCGACACCGCCACCATCTACCCGCACGTTCCGTTCCAGAAGTGGGACGAGTCGATCGGCGTGCTTGCGGCGTTGTGCAAGAAGCACGCGGTCGAGGTCATCGCCTTCGGCAACGGCACCGCTTCGCGTGAGACCGACAAGCTGGTGCGCGATCTGCTCGAGCGCCACCCCGACCTCGGCGCCAGCAAGGTGATGGTGTCGGAGGCCGGCGCCTCGGTGTACTCGGCCAGCGAACTCGCCTCGCAGGAGCTGCCTCGGCTCGACGTCTCCCTGCGTGGCGCCGTGTCGATCGCCCGCCGGCTGCAGGACCCGCTCGCCGAGCTGGTGAAGATCGAGCCCAAGGCCATCGGCGTCGGCCAGTACCAACACGACCTCAACCAGTCGCGCCTGGGCAAGCGCCTGGACGCGGTGGTCGAAGACTGCGTCAACGGCGTCGGCGTCGACCTCAACACCGCGTCGCCGGCGTTGCTGTCCCGCGTCGCCGGGCTGTCGCCGACCCTGGCCAAGAACATCGTGAGCCACCGCGACCAACACGGCGCCTTCCGCAGTCGCAAGCAGCTTCTCGACGTCGACCGATTGGGACCCAAGGCCTTCGAGCAGTCTGCCGGCTTCCTGCGCATCCGTGGCGGCGACAACCCGCTCGATGCGTCGGGCGTGCACCCCGAGGCCTACCCGGTCGTGGAGCGCATCCTGGCCAAGACCGGCCGCAGCGTCGACGCGCTCGTGGGCGACACGGCGGCGTTGCGCGGCCTCCGGCCCGACGAGTTCACCGACGCGACCTTCGGTGTGCCGACGGTGGCCGACATCCTGCAGGAGCTGGAGAAGCCCGGCCGCGACCCGCGCCCGGAGTTCAAGACGGCGACCTTCCAGGACGGCGTCGAGGCGATCGCTGATCTGAAGGAAGGCATGATTCTCGAGGGTGTGGTGACCAACGTCGCCCAGTTCGGCGCCTTCGTCGACATCGGCGTCCACCAGGACGGTCTCGTGCACGTGTCCTGCCTGTCGCGCGACTACGTCAGCGACCCGCGCACCGTGGTGAAGGCCGGTCAGGTAGTGAGAGTGAAGGTGTTGTCGGTCGACGTGCAGCGCCAGCGGATCGGCCTGTCGATGCGCCTCGACGACGCGCCCGGCCAGCAGGGTCGCGGCGGCCGTCCCCGCAGCGAAGCCGCCGAGTCGGGCGGTCGCGGGCCGCGTCCGGCGCCGCCGCCACCACGCCGCGACGACCCGCCGGCCAAGAGTGCGCTGGCCGCCGCGCTCGACAAGTGGCAGAAGAAGCCGTAGCGATCCCTCCAGTTGGTGTCAGACTCCACTCTGCTACTTCAGGACGCGCGCGCTTTCCTGGGTTTGTCGGTGAGCCCTCTGCGCGCCGGGGGATGGGGAGGTCGACCGTGGCGTCGCGCGACACGAGGTCGCGGGCGCGGTTCGACTTCCCTGGAGGATCCCGATGCGCTTCCTTTCCTGCTCCGCCGTCCTGGCCATCTCCGTGTTCTCCGGGTCGCCGAACTCTGTGGCGGCCCAGCTTCCCATCCCGACCGCGACGAAGACGCCGGCGCTTCCTGCCGACTTCGTTGTGCCGATCCACTCGCAGCCGGCGGACCCGGTCTTCGGCGAGTACGGCACGTGGGCCGGCGGCCGCTCCTACAAGGTGCGCTTCGGCGAGGTCGTGACCTTCTTCCCGCGCCTCGGCGCGCGCGCACCACGCAACCTGCCGCTGGCCTGGCGCACGCTGTCGGTGCGCGTCGGTGCGTCCGATCTCGCCGCGACCGGCGGCCCGGTGCGCACCCGCGTCGCCGGACCGCACCGCTTCGAGTACGAGCGGGGCGACGTGGTCGAAGCCTACGACGTGCGTCCCGACGGCCTCGAGCAGACGTTCGTCCTGGCGGCGCCGCCCGCAGCCGCCGGCGACTTCGTGGTCGAAGGTGAACTGCAGACCGAACTGCGCGCGCAGCCGGTGGTGGCGCAGCACGGAGACCTCGTCTTCGCCGACGCGCTCGGGCAGCCGGTACTGAGCTACGGACGCGCCTTCGTCCTCGACGCCGGCGGCCGCAAGCAGGCGATCGCCACCGAGTTCGACGGTCAGCGCGTGCGCCTGCGCGTGCCGCACGCCTTCCTGCGCGACGCCACCTACCCGGTCACCATCGACCCGCTGACGCAGTCGATGTTCCTCAACCTCGACGGCTACCGCAACGCCGACGTCGGCGCGCAGGCCGAGTCGTCCGGCCAGACCCAGATGGTGGCCTGGAGCCTCTACACCAGCACCACGGACATCGACACGATCGTCTACACCTACGCCCCCAACTGGACCACCAGCGCCCAGGTGTTCGCCGACCTCAGCGACTCTTGGCACAGCGACCATCCTTCGGTCGCCTACAGTGGCGCCGCCGACCGCTGGGTCGTCGCCTTCGAGCGGCAGAACACCGTGTCGCAGATCCGGCTCTACCTGCATGCGCGCGACAACACCGGCTTCAACACCGGGTCGATGGTGTTCCTGCCGCGGATGACCAGCACCTCGCACGACTGGAAAGCCAGCGTCGGGACGCAAGTCAGCAGCTCCAGCGCCCTGGCGCTGGTCGTGTGCCAGAGCGAGTTCGGGGCCCAGTTCGACCCCAATGGCGTGAGCGACGTGTTCGGACGCCTGGTCGACGTGGCGACCGGCGCCATGGCGAGCGCGGCACTGCCGCTGGCCGGCGCCGTGTCCTCGAGCCTCGACCGCGAAGGCGCCACCGTCACGCGCGGCACCCACGGCTCGTTCTACTGGCAGACGGCGTGGTCGCAGCGCAGCCTCGCCGGCAAGTTCGAGCTCGAAACGGCGCAGGTCGACAACGACGGGACGGTGCGACCGGCCGTGCGCATCGACGACCCGACCCAGGACTTCCACAAGGTCCTGGCGCGCGTCGACGGCGCCGACGGCGAGTTCCTGGTCAGCTACGTGCTCGCCGATCAGGTCGGGCAGGGGTACGGCCGGACGCTGATGGCGACGCGCTTTCGCAACACCTACCCGCAGATCGTCGACGTGCGCCACCGCGCGCTGTTCGTGGCGCAGGGCACCGAGACCGTGGTCAACAGCAGCCTCGCCTTCGACCGCGGCACCGGCTCGCACTGGGCCGCGGCGTTCCACACGGCGTCGCAGGTGGGCAACCCGCACTACGCGTTGGTGGCGCGCGTGGGCTACGAGGCGGGTGTCACCGAGCTGCAGCAGCTCACCTCGAGCACCAACCTGAGCTGGCGGCCCGTGGTGGCGCACAGCGGCACGGCGCGCGGCTTCCTGGTCGTGAACTCGGAGTTCAACGCGCTGTCCGGGCGCGACTTCTACTACCCGCTCTCGGCCGGCACCTCGATCGTCGGCCCGGGCTGCGGTGGCGCGACCATCAGCGCGCGCAACCCCTACGCCGGCAACCACAACTTCTACGTCTACCTCGCGGGTGCGCCGGCGGGGCAGCCGGCCACGCTGCTGTTGAGCCTTGCCGCCGGCTCCACGCCTCTCGACTTCTTGGGCATGGCCGGCTGCGTCCTGCACCTCGCCCCTGCCTCGCTGCTGACGTTGCCGCCGACCACCACGACCATCTTCGGGATCAACGCCCACCTGCCATTGCCCGACACCTTCTTCGGCGAGCTCTACGCCCAGTGGTGGCACGGTGACCCCGCGGCGGCCGGCGGCGCGCGCGTGTCGCCGGGCCTGCAGGTCCGCGTGCGGTAGAGAAACGGCGATCCGCGGCGGCGCGGTGGGCGGCGCGGTTCGCCGGCCGCCGCGCTACGCTGCCCGGGTGGTCCACCCTCCCGTCTCGCGTCGTTCGTTCCTGAAGAGCTCGGCCGCGCTCGCCGCGGCGCCCCTCCTGCAACCCTGGCGCACCAGCCCGGGCGAGACCCTCAACGTCGCTTGTGTCGGCGTCGGCGGCCAGGGCGGCTACGACCTGCAACAGGTGGCGAGCGGCAAGAACGTGCGCATCGTCGCGCTGTGCGACGTCGACGCCAATCACCTCGGCCAGGCCGCCGAGCGACACGAAGGCGCGCGCACCTTCGCCGACTTCCGCCGCATGTTCGACGCGATGGCCAAGGACCTCGACGCCGTCGTGGTGTCCACTCCCGACCACATGCACGGCTCGGTGGCGCTCGCCGCCATGCGCCTCGGCAAGCACGTGTATTGCCAGAAGCCGATCGCGCACAACTTGCACGAGTGCCGGCGCATGGCCGAGGTCGCGGCGGCGCAACGCGTGGTGACGCAGATGGGCACGCAGATCCACGCGCACGAGGCCTACCGCACGGCGGTCGCGACCCTGCAGAGCGGCGTGCTCGGCAAGGTGAGGGAGGCGCACCTGTGGGTGGGCAAGTCGTGGGCGGGGCCGGCGGCGGGCCGGCCGGCCCGCAAGGATCCGGTGCCCGAAGCGCTCGCCTGGGACCTGTGGCTCGGCGCCGCCCCGGAGAGGCCGTTCGTGCAGGGCCTCTACCACCCGGCCAACTGGCGCGGCTGGCTCGACTTCGGCTCCGGCACGCTCGGCGACATGGGCTGCCACATCTTCGACCCGGTGTTCACCGCGCTCGGCCTCGGCGCGCCGCGCACGGTGACGTCGCACGGCCCGCAACACCACGCCGAGACCTTCGCTGGCGACGAAGACGTGCGATACACGTTCGGCGGGACCGCGCACACCGTCGAGACCTTGCCCCTGCGCTGGACGGACGGCAGCGTGCGCCCCGACGCTGCACGCGCCCAGCTCGCGAAGGACGCCAAGCTGCCCGGCAGCGGCTCGTTCCTGGTGGGGGAGAAGGGCGTCATGGTGTTGCCGCACTGGTCGATGCCTTCGCTCTACGCCGACGGCAAGAAGCTCGACGTGCCGCTGGTCGAGCGCGCCGCGACCAACCACTACCACGAATGGACCGACGCCTGCCGCGGCGAGGGCGAGACGACGACGCCATTCGCCTACGCCGGCCCGCTGACCGAGGCGGTGTTGGTCGGCACCATCGCCGGCCGCTTCCCCGGCAAGGCCCTGCAGTGGCACTCCGACGAGCTGAAGTTCGACGCCAAGGAAGCGACGGCGCTGGTGAAGCGAAGCTACCGCGAAGGCTGGGAGATCGCCTGAGGTCTGTGGGTCGCTGCGTCACGCCGCGACCCACAGACGCTCGCAGGTCCGACCGGCGCGTCGGCCAGACCGAGCCCGGTCGGCGCCGGACCTCACCGCGCGTCCAGCGTCTGCTTCACCGGCATGGTCAAGCCGCCGACGATGCCGCTGCTGCTCGGCGTCACGACCACCGACTGGAAGTGCAGGGTCAAGCCGGCGAGCACCGGGTCGGGTGGGATCGGCAGCGTGTGCACCGCCGTGCCCATCGGGTCGATCGGCTGCATCATCAGGAGGTCGGGGGTGACGAAGAGGTCGCAGCCCAGCCCGAAGAAGGGCGACAGATCGAGCTGCGTGGGCGCGAAGCCGAGCACCAGGGTGGAGAGGCCGGCGGGTGGGGCCTCGTCGACGCGCAGGATCAGCGGGTCGCCGACACGCGAGACGCCGAACGGGTTGAGCTCGGGCTCCACCGCCAGGCCGCCGGCGCAGCCGTGGCCGTAGCGGATGTTGGCGACGGGCGCTGGCGGGAAGAACAGATCGGCGGGGCGCATGCCGCCCGACGTGCTGCTCCACTGCGTCTCGGTCACGTCCATCGAGAGGGGCAGATCCGCGACCAGCGGCCAAGTGATGCCGCGGCCGTCGACCAGCAGGTTGAGGTGCATGTGGCCGACGAAGCCGGCGGTGCCCTGCTGCACCAGGGTGAAGGTGTTGGACGGATCTTGCGTCAGCGTCACGTTCCACGTGGCGATCCCGGGCAGGCCGACCTGCCACTGCACGTCGAGGACCGGTCCGCCGTAGCCCTGGCTGGTGGGCTGGAAGTCGCACAACACGAAGCCGCTCACCTGCAGCGGGTCGGTCGGGGTGGGGCCGGCGACGAGCACGGCGTCGCCGCTCTGCACGATCATCTGCTGCGGGCCGGTTCCGGGCGGCTTGTGGCCACGCACGTTGTAGCTGACCTGCTCGAGCGGGTTCGCCATGTTGCCACCGACGATGCGAGTGATGGCATCGATGATGTTCTTGGCCGTGGCCTGCGCCGCCTTGAGGCGGGCCTCGTTGCAGTTGAGGTAGGCGTTGATGGCGTTCAGCTTCTCCGTGGTGAGCTGCTGCAGCTGCAGGTTGAGCTGCTGGTAGGCCTGGTCGCGGCGCACCGGATCGGTGATGGCCGCCGCGTTCGCCTGCGCGTTCTTCTGGAAGTTGTCGACCGCGTCGCACATGGTCTTGCGGAACTGCGCCGGCGGCAGCTTGGTGAAGTCCCAGCTGCAGGCGCTGATCAGAGGGAGAAGGGAGAGGGCGCCGAGGCGCCACGCACGGAGGTTCGTGTTCATGGGAAGTGCTCGATGCGGGCTGAATCGCCCGCATCTGCTTCCAGCGCGGACGCCGGCGCCAGCGGTCGCAAGAAACTTGCGAGGTTGGAGCGCGGCCGCGCGGCGCCTTCGCCATGTCCGCGCCGGCCTGGCCCGTCAGCGGTCGGAAGTGGGGTCGCGAGGTCCCTCCTGCCGCGTGGGAGTCGGACGGCGGATCATGGAGCTGGCGCCCGTCGGTCTCGGTGCTTTCGACGAGCGGTCCGAAAAAAGCGTCGTCGTGCCGGCGACCACGCCGCCCCCTGCCGCCGTAAGCTCCCCGGCCCGTGTCCTCGCGCTACGATCTCGCCACGCTGGAGTTCGACGCCGTGCGTCAGCTCCTGCTGGCCCGCTTGACCACGCCGCTCGGCCGCTCGGCGGTCGAGACGCTGGCGCCGGCGCCGGATGCCGGCGAGGCCAACCGGCGCCTGCAGGTTGCGGCGAGCCTGGCCGAGCGCGCCCAGCGGGGCGAGCTGCCGCCGTTCGCCGGCGTCGCCGACGTGCGCTCGTGGCTGACGGCTTTCTTCGCCAACGAGCACACGCCGGACACCAAGGAACTCGCCGACCTCAAGCGGCTCTTGCGCGCGGCGGCGCGCTGCAAGGCGTGGCTCGACGACGCCGGCAACAGCGACGCGTTGCGTCGGATGGCGGTGACCTTCCCGCGCACCGCCGACATCGCGGCCGAGATGGACTCGGTGCTCGATGACCGTGGCGAGGTGCTGAGCTCGGCGTCGCCCAAGCTGGCCAAGGTGCGCGCCGAGATCGACGCCGCCGAGAGCGCGGTGCAGGCGGCGGTGCGGGCGTTCCTCGCCAACGAGGGCGTGCGGCGCTACCTGCAGTCGCCGGAGCCGTCGTGGCGGCATGGGCGGCCGGCGTTCCAGGTGCGGCAAGAGTACCGACACAAGGTGCCGGGCGTGCTGCACGACAGGAGCGCGTCGGGGCAGACTCTGTTCATCGAGCCGCCGATCGTGGTCGAAGCGGCCAACCGCCTGTCGGATGCGCGCGCCGCCGAGCAGCACGAGATCCAGGTCGTCCTCGCGCACATCCTGCGCGGTCTGCGCAAGGTGCGCGGCGATGTCGAGGGGGCGCTGGCGGCGCTGGTCGAGCTGGACCTGGGGACCGCTTGTGCGCGCCTGATCCATCAGGACGGGTTCCTGGCGGCGCCCGTGGTCGATGCGGGGCCGGTGCGTCTGGTGCAGGCGCGCCACCCGCTCCTTCTGCAGCAGCGTGCTGCCGGCGACGTCGTGCCCCTCGACCTGACGCTCGGGGACCCCTACCGCCTGCTGGTCGTGACCGGCCCCAACACCGGTGGCAAGACCGTGACCCTCAAGACCGTCGGGCTGCTGCCGATCATGGCGCTTGCCGGCGTGCCCATCCCCGCTGGCAAGGGCACGCAGATCCCGTTCCTCGACGGCGTGTTCGTCGACATCGGCGACGAGCAGGGAATCGCCCAGAACTTGTCGACGTTCTCCGGCCACGTCAAGCGCATCGCGCGCTGCCTGCACGGGGCGCGGGCGCGCTCGCTGGTGCTGCTCGACGAGCTGGGCGCCGGCACCGACCCGGAGGAGGGTGGGGCGCTCGGCTACGCCGTGCTCGAGACGATCGGCAAGAGCGGCGCGCTCGGCGTCGTCACCACCCACCTCGGACGTCTCAAGGACTTCGCCTACGACAAGCGGGGCGCCGAGAACGCATCGATGGCCTTCGACCGGCAGAGCCTGCGTCCGCTCTACCAGTTGATGGTCGGAGTACCCGGCGCCAGCCACGCCCTCGACATCGCCACTTCGGTGGGCATGCCGGCCGACGTGGTGCAGCGGGCGCGGGCCATCCTGGGCACCCGGGAGCGAAGCGTCGAGGAGGTGGTCGAGAAGGTCGTCGAGGCGCGTCAGCACGCCGAGGCCGAGCGCCGCCGCAGCACCCAGCTGGTGGAGAAGGCCGCCGAGGTCGAGCGGCAGGCCCAGGCCAAGCTCAACGACGCGCAGGTGCGCGGCGCTTGGCTCGAGGAGGAGGCGGCGCAGATGCTGGACGGCGAACTGCGCGCGGCGCGCCAGATCCTCGAGCAGCCGCTCAAGGAGTTCGTGAACGCGCCCCAGCCGTGGGCCAGCAAGGCCAAGAGCCTCCTGGAGGCGCTGACCGCCTTGCTCAAGGGCACGTCGGTGCACCGGCGACGGATGCGGTTCCTGGGTGCGCTGCGCAAGGACGATGTGGTCTACGTGCCGCAGCTCCGCCGTCGCTGCACGGTCAAGAAGATCGATCGCGTGCGGGAGGTGGTCTCGGTCGAAGTGGGGGCCATGCGCATGGAGCTGCCCTTCGAAGAAGTGAGCTGGTTGCAGCCGCTGGACGATTAGCGACTGCACCGCGGAGATGCTGGGTCGGCCACCGGTCCCGCACCGCTCGCCTGGGAGGCGGCCCGCGGTCCCTCGGGTCGGCGCACGGCCCCGCCCACACGTTCGGTGCTGCGACCGAGATTTGCGCCGCGAGACGGTTTGCTGGCGTGGATACGCTGGTTGGACCATGCACCCTCCTCTCATTCTGGTCGCGGACAACGACCCGGACGTCAGCCTGCTGCTGGCCGACGTGTTACGCATGCACGGCGCACGCACCGAGGTCGTGCCCGACGGCGACGCTGCGGTTCAGCGGCTCATGCAAGGCGACGTGCACCTCCTGGTGTGCGATCTCGACATGCCCAAGCTCGACGGCGAAGGCGTCGTACGGGCCCTGCCAAGGTGCCCCTCCCCGCCGCCCGTGCTGGTGGTGTCGGGCTTCGTCGACGACGCCACCCTCGGCCGGTTGCAGGAGTCGCCGCACGTGCGCGGCGTCCTGCGCAAGCCGTTCGACGTCATCGAGTTCGCGCAGCGTGCGTGCGCCACGGCGGCGGCGCATGCGGGCGCGGGCGACTCGGCGGCGGGCCCACGGCGCGGCGAGCGCTTCGGGGACGATGGGTGACTGGCTGTCGCGGCTGACGCTGCGCACAGCCGGCGAGTCGCACGGGCGCGGTGTGCTGGCGGTGCTCGAAGGTCTGCCGCGCGGCATCCCCCTCGATCTCGCCGCGGTCGACGCCGAGCTGCGCCGGCGGCAGGGCGGCGCTGGGCGTGGCGGGCGCCAGCGCATCGAGGACGACCATGTCGAGATCCTGACCGGCCTGCGCGCGGGCGTGACGCTCGGATCGCCCTTGACCCTCTGGGTCGCCAACCGCGACGCGAGCCTCGAGACCTTGCCCCAGCTGACGCGCCCGCGCCCGGGGCACGCCGACTTGGCCGGCTGCTTCCGCTACGGCGACCGCGACATCCGCGCCACGCTCGAGCGCGCCTCGGCCCGCGAGACGGCGGCGCGCGTCGCCGCGGGCGCCGTCGCAGCGCAGGTGCTCGCGCCGGTGGGCTGCCAGGTGTTCGGGTTCGTGCGGGCAGTGCACGCGTCGGCCCTCGCCGACGACGTGCCAGGCCCGCTCGCGCCGGAGCTCCTCGCGGACTGGCGACGCCGCCGAGATGGTTCGCGGCTCTACACGCTGACGGCCGACGCCGATGCGGGGATGCTCGCGTGCGTGCAAGCGGCGGCGGCGGAAGGCGACTCGGTGGGGGGGGTGGTCGAGGTGCACGCGGTGGGGCTGCCCGGAGGGCTGGGCAGCCACTTGCAGTGGAGCGAGCGCCTGGACGCGCGCTTGGCCGGCGCGCTCATGTCCATCCCCGCGGTCAAGGGCGTCGAGGTCGGCCTCGGCTTCGAGGCATCGCGCCGGCGCGGCTCACAGGTGCACGATCCGGTCGAGCTGGCGGACGCGGGTGGCCTGCGGCGAGCCAGCAACCATGCGGGCGGGCTGGAGGGCGGCACCAGCAACGGCGAGGACGCGGTCGTGCGGGCGGCGATGAAGCCGATCTCGACCCTGCGCCAGCCGCTGCCCAGCGTCGACCTGGCCCGGGGCGTGCCGGCGCCGGCGAGCTACGAGCGCGCCGACGTCTGCGCCGTCTCGGCGTGTTCGGTCGTGGCGGAGGCAATGGTGGCCATCGTCCTCCTGGATGCCGTCCTGGGCCGAATTGGCGGCGAGACCCTCGCCGACCTCGTCGCCGGCGCGCGTGCCTGGCGCGAGCGATGCCGGCGCGTCGTCGGCTCGCCCGACTCTGGTTCGTCCCCGGACGTGGCGTCCTGAGGCTGGACAGGTCGTTTCGTGTGCGGACGCTCGGTCTCCGCGCCGGCGGCGGGCCGCGCGCTACGGATGCTCGTCGGTCGACGCGGACCGCGCGAAGCAAAAAAGGCGCCGTTCGAGCCTTGACCGCAATTCGACCCTAGCTATCCTCCGCCCCTCCTTCCGACGAGGTCTGCCGGCGCTAGCGTAGCTCAACTGGCAGAGCACCTGATTTGTAATCTGGAGGTTGCGGGTTCAAGTCCCGCCGCTAGCTCAGCCTCGGGCTGGGTGTGCGGTGTCCCGCGCGGCCAGGCTAGGGTGGCGTCGTCGGCCGCGTGCGGAAGGTCGATCTTCGCTCCGCGTCCGTCCGGGTAGATACCGAAGCGGCCAAACGGGCCAGACTGTAAATCTGGTGGCTTAACGCCTACGCAGGTTCGAATCCTGCTCTGCCCACCATGAAGGCCTGGCGCCGACCCTCTGGTGCCAGGCGGCGCGGAGGAGATCGAGACGTCTGCGGGTGTAGCTCAATGGTAGAGCGCCAGCCTTCCAAGCTGGACACGAGGGTTCGATTCCCTTCACCCGCTCCACTCGCTCTTTCTGTTCCGAATCGACCCGCGCTGCTGTAGCTCAGCTGGTAGAGCACCTCCTTGGTAAGGAGGAGGTCATGGGTTCAAGTCCCGTCAGCAGCTCCAACTCAACTCATCCAAGAAACGTTCTTCACCGACCGCACCGACGCGGCTGACGGAGTCAGACTCACATGGCCAAGGAAGAATTCAAGAGAGACAAGCCCCACGTGAACGTCGGCACGATCGGTCACGTGGCGCACGGCAAGACCACCACGACGGCGGCGCTCGTCCGCACCTTGGAGGCCGTCGGCCTCGCCAAGGCGAAGCCGTACTCGGAGATCGCCAAGGGCGGCACGGTGCGCGACGACACGCGCGTGGTGACGATCCATTCGGCGCACGTCGAGTACTCGTCGCAGACGCGCCACTACGCGCACGTCGACTGCCCCGGTCACGCCGACTACATCAAGAACATGATCACCGGGGCCGCGCAGATGGACGGCGCCATCCTGGTGGTCGCCGCCGACGACGGCCCGATGCCGCAGACCAAGGAGCACATCCTGCTCGCGCGTCAGGTCGGTGTGCCGGCGATCGTGGTCTACCTCAACAAGGTCGACCTGGTCGACGACCCGGAGCTGCTCGAGCTGGTCGAGGTCGAGATCCGCGACTTGCTCAACAAGTACGAGTTCCCCGGCGACACGACCCCGATCGTGCGCGGCGCCTCGTACGCGGCTCTGCAGACGGCCTCCCCGGGCCCCGACAACCCGGAGAGCAAGTGCATCTTCGAGCTGCTGAAGGCGATCGACGAGTTCATCCCGACGCCGCAGCGCGAGGTGGACAAGCCGTTCCTCATGCCGATCGAGGACGTGTTCTCGATCGAGGGTCGCGGCACGGTCGGCACCGGCCGTATCGAGCGTGGCAAGATCAAGGTCGGCGACAACATCGAGATCGTCGGCATCAAGGAGACGCGTTCGACCACGGTCACCGGCGTCGAGATGTTCAACAAGTCGCTGCAAGAGGGAATGGCGGGTGACAACGCCGGCCTGCTCCTGCGTGGCATCAAGAAGGAAGACCTGCACCGCGGCATGGTGCTGGCGGCACCGAAGTCGATCACCCCGCACACCAAGTTCAAGGCGCAGGTTTACGCCCTGAGCAAGGAGGAGGGTGGCCGGCACACGCCGTTCTTCAACGGCTACCGCCCGCAGTTCTACTTCCGCACCACCGACGTCACCGGCACCGCCAACCTGGTCGGCGCCGAGATGTGCATGCCCGGCGACAACGTCGAGATCGAGGTCGAGTTGATCACCCCGATCGCCATGGACGAGCATCAGCGGTTCGCCATCCGCGAGGGTGGCCGCACCGTCGGTGCTGGTCGCGTCACCAAGATCATCGCATGATGCAGTGCGGCACGTCACCGACGTGCCGCCATCGAGGCCAGTAGCTCAACTGGTAGAGCACCTGATTCCAAATCAGGGGGTTCAGGGTTCAAGTCCTTGCTGGCCTGCCAACCGCGTCGTCCACAGCCTATTCGCCGTGTCATACAAGAAAGACCAAGGGCGCTTCGTGCGCATGGCTGCGTTCTGGGCGCTGCTCGGCCTGGTGGCCTACGGCTGCTTCGGCGGGCTGCGCTACGTGGTCGACGGCTGGGTCGGCGCCAAGCCCTGGGTGCCGCAGTTTCCCCTGCTGCACAAGTTCGGGGTGGGTGAGGCGGTGGCCATCGGCGTCGTCGTGGTGACCGGCTTCCTCCTGTATCGCTGGCTGAACACGCCCAGAGTCGCCGACCTGCTGATCGACACCGAGTCGGAGCTGCGCAAGGTGACCTGGCCCAACGCCAAGGAGACCTGGACCGGCACCATCGCTGTGGCGGTCACCGTGGTGGTGCTGCTCGCGTTCCTGTTCACGTCCGACTTCGTGCTCACCTGGGGCATCCAGCGTCTGTTGGGGGTGGGGAGCTGAAAATGGCTCTCGAGTGGTACTTCCTGCGCGTGCAAGTCGGTCGTGAGGATCGCATCCGCACCAACATGTTGACGCGGGTGAAGCAGGCGGGTCTGGAGGACTGTGTCGCCCAGATCATCGTCCCGGTCGAGACGGTCGCCGAGGTGCGCGGTGGCAAGAAGAAGATCCAGCGCAAGAAGCTCTACCCCGGCTACCTGATGGTGCAGATGGACCTCAGCGACGAGGTCTGGTTCGCTCTGCGCGAGACGCCGGGCTTCGGCGACTTCGTCGGGTCCCGCACGCAGCCGGCCCCGGCCCGGCCAGAGGACGTCGAGGCCGTGCTCGGCCGCATGGACGCCTCCAAGGAGCAGCCCAAGATGGCGATCAACTTCGCCAAGGGCGACCGGGTCAAGATCAAAGAAGGACCGTTCGAGAACATGGACGCGACCGTCGAGGACGTGCATGCTGACAAGGGCACGCTCGAGGTCGCCGTCAACATCTTCGGGCGTGCAACGCCCATGACCGTCGGCTACTGGGAGGTGGAAGCGATCTGAACGCTCGCCTCCGCCCAGGCCCACCGGCCCGCGCCGGTGTGGCTGCCGACTGTCTCCCGCAGTGGGAGGGAATGCCGTCTCGACGTGCTTCCCGCCCGGACCACTAGGAGATTCCGATGGCAAAAGAAGTAACCGCAATCGTCAAACTGCAGTGCCCCGGCGGGCAAGCGACGCCGGCTCCCCCGGTCGGCCCGGCCTTGGGCCAGCACGGCGTCAACATCGGGCAGTTCGTCAAAGAGTTCAACGACAAGACCCGCGACAAGGCTGGCCTGATCATTCCCGTCGTGATCACGGTCTTCAAAGACCGCACGTTCACCTTCGTCCTCAAGTCGCCGCCGGCTTCGGTGCTGCTCAAGCGAGCGGCCAAGATCGCGTCGGCAGCCGGTGCGCCGGGCAGCCAGGTGGCGGGAACGGTGACCAAGGCGCAGGTGCGCGAGATCGCCGAGATGAAGATGGCCGACCTCAACGCCGCCAGCGTCGAGGCCGCCATGCGCATGGTGGAGGGCACCGCGCGTTCCGCAGGCATCCAGGTGGAGGGCTGACCATGGCCGACAACGAACCGCAGACTCCGGAACCGCAGAGTCCCGACGCCCAGGCCCCCAGTCCGCAGTCCGCGCGAGAAGGCGCCGGGGCCGAGCCGCAGGCTGCCGCCCGCGATACTGTCGGCGAGCGCGAGAAGAAGAAGCGCAGCAACCGGCCGCCGGCGGGTCCGAGCCGACGCTACAAGGAGGCGTTGGCCAAGATCGACAAGGCCAAGCTGTACGCGCCCGAGGACGGCTTCAAGCTGCTGAAGAGCCTCAAGGCGGCCAAGTTCGAGGAGGCCGTGGAGGTCGCCGTGCGCATCGGTATCGACCCCAAGAAGACCGAGCAGCTCGTGCGCGGCTCGGTGAGTCTGCCCAAGGGGATCGGCAAGAGCGTGACCATCGCCGTGTTCGCCGAGGGCGACAAGGCCAAGGAAGCGCAGGAGGCCGGCGCCGACTTCGTCGGAGGCAAGGACCTCGCCGACAAGATCGAGGGTGGCTTCACCTCGTTCGACATGACCATCGCCGCGCCCGACATGATGAAGTTCGTCGGCAAGCTCGGTAAGGTCCTCGGCCCGCAGGGCAAGATGCCGTCGCCGAAGGCGGGCACCGTCACTCCCGACGTCGGCAAGGCGGTTCGCGAGTTCAAGGCCGGCAAGATCGAGTTCCGCACCGATGCCGGCGCCAACATCCACGCAGCCATCGGGCGCAGGTCCTTCTCCGTGGAGGACTTGTCCGCCAACCTGCGGGCGTTCGTCGAGCATCTCAAGACCCTGCGTCCGACGCAGGCCAAGGGGCAGTTCATCCGGCGCGTCTGCGTCTCGACGACGATGAGCCCGGGCGTCCAGGTCGATCTCAGCTGAGGAGGACACAGCAATGCCCAGTGCCATCAACGAGCTCCAGGTCGCGGAGCTGAAGAACCAAGTGCAGAGCATGGGCTCGTGCCTCCTCGTCGGCTTCGAGAAGCTGACGGTGGCGCAGGCCGAGGACATCCGCCGCGAGTTCCGCAAGGCGGGCTTCGAGTACCGGGTGGTCAAGAACCGCTTGGCGCGCGTCGCCTTCCGCGAGCACGACTTCGACATCGGCACCACCCTCAAGGGCATGTGCGGTGTCGTGTTCGCTCCTGAGGAGCGCGCCATCGAGGCCGCCAAGCTGCTGCGCGAGCACTACAAGAAGCTCAAGGTCAAGGAGCCGCCGATCAACGTCATCGGCGCCGTCATCGAGGGCGAGGTCATCGGCCGCAAGGGCGCCAAGGGCGTCGCCGACATGGCCGATCGCCAGACGGTGCAGGCGCAGCTGGCGAGCGTGCTCATCGCGCCGGCGCGCGGCCTGGCGGCCGCCCTCAACGGTCTGGCCAGCGGCATGGCCCGCTGCATCCAGGCCAAGGTCGACAAGGAGGGCGGCGCTTGAGCCCCGTCCCCGTCCGTTCGCATTCCATTCACTCGACGATCCACACCGGAGGTTCCCGCAATGTCTGAAGCCGAAAACGTCACTCTCGAGCCTGGCCTCGAAGAGATCTTCCAGAAGCTCAACGGCCTGTCCCTCGGCAACGCTGCCCAACTCGTCAAGGCGATGGAGGCCCGCTGGGGCGTCTCGGCCGCGGCCCCGGTCGCGGTCGCCGCGGCACCCGCTGCCGCCGCCGCCGAGGTCGAAGAGCAGACCTCGTTCGACGTCATCCTGAAGTCGGGTGGCGCGAACAAGATCAATGCGATCAAGGTGGTGCGCGAGATCACCGGTCTGGGCCTCAAGGAAGCCAAGGACCTGGTCGACGGTGCGCCGAAGCCGGTCAAGCAGGGCGTCTCGAAGGACGAGGCCGCCGAGCTCAAGAAGAAGCTCACCGAGGCCGGCGCCGAGGTCGAGGTCAAGTAGTCACGGTCAGTACGGACTCCGCGGTGGACGGGCGTCGGATCGACGCGCGTCGTCCGTGAACGTACTCCCGAACGGAATCGCACTCAGCGGGCCGGGTGACCTCCCGGCTCGGTGCGATTTTGTCGTTGCGTCGGGCGGCTCGCCGCCCCTACCCTTCCGCTTGGTCTGCGGTTCAGTTTTTGCAAGACAGCTGGGCGGGGTGCGCTCGCTCCGGCGTCTTGTCGTCACGCGCGCGCGAGCCAGGATCCGAATCTGAGCATGGAGACGGTCACCTACGGCCAGTTTCGTCCCGTCACCGACATCCCCAACCTCGTCGAGATGCAGACGAAGTCCTACGAGGACTTCCTGCAGCCCAACGTTCCGCCGATGAAGCGGAAGGTCATGGGGCTCGAGGCGATCCTGCGAGAGGTCTTCCCGATCTACTCGTACGACAAGAGCCTGTGCCTCGAGTACGTCAGCTACGACCTGGGGAGGCCACGCTACTCGCCCGAAGAGTGCCGCAAGCTGCGCATGACCTTCGGCTACCCGTTCAAGATTCGGGTGCGCTTGGTCAAGCCGGAGCCGGTCGAGGAGGAGATCTACCTCGGCGAGATCCCGATCATGATCGGGGGCGGCGAGTTCATCATCAACGGCAGCGAGCGCGTCACCGTGAGCCAGCTGCATCGTTCGCCGGGCATCGACTTCTCCGTCGAGTTGCACTCTGGCGAGAAGAAGCTGCACTCGTGCTGGATCATTCCCGAGCGCGGGAGCTGGATCGAACTGAACGTCACCAAGAAGGACGCGGTGGCGGTGCGCATCGACCAGTCGGGCAAGTTCTCGGCGGCGACGCTGCTGCGGGCGATGTCGGCCAACCTGTCGACCGACGCCGCCATCATGCGCGAGTTCTACGAGGTCGAGGCGATCGCGCGGAAGAAGTCGGACCCCGAGGCCAAGTTCGCCAAGGCGATGGTCGGCACCTACGCGGCCGGTGACATCGTGTCGACCGAGGAGGGGGCGGAGCCCTTCGTGCGCAGCGGCGAAGAGATCACCGAGGAGGCGGCGCGCGCCATCGCCGCGAGCGACCTCAAGTCGGTGGAGGTCCTGCGCGACCCCGAGGACTTCTTGATCCTCAACACGCTGCGCGAGGACACCACCAACTCGCACGAGGAGGCGCTGCTCAAGATCTACAGCCGTCTGCGTCCCGGCAACCCGCCGCAGATCGAGAAGGCCAAGGAGCTGTTCCACGAGAAGTTCTTCGATCCGACGCGCTACCGGCTGGGTCGTGTGGGGCGCTTCCGCCTGAATCGCAAGTTCGGGCAGAAGGTGTCGGAGGACGAGCAGACCCTGATGGCCGACGACTTCCTCAACGCCATCCGCTACATCCTCGAGCTGCGGCGCGGTGACGGCGAGATCGACGACATCGACCATCTCGGCAACCGGCGCGTGCGCACCATCCTCGAGTTGGCCGGCGACGAGTTCCGCAAGGGCTTCCTCAAGCTGCGGCGCACGGCGCAGGAGCGCATGAACCTCGAGAACGTCGAGACGGTCACGCCGCGCAATCTGATCAACAGCAAGACCTTCTCCTCGGCGATCGACTACTTCTTCGGCCGTGGCGAGCTGTCGCAGGTGGTGGATCAGACCAACCCGCTGTCGCAGCTCACCCACGAGCGGCGGTTGTCGGCGCTGGGGCCGGGCGGCCTCAATCGCAAGCGCGCCGGCTTCGAGGTGCGCGACGTGCACATCTCGCACTACGGGCGCCTGTGCCCGATCGAGACGCCGGAAGGCACCAACATCGGCCTGATCTCGAGCCTCGCCATCTACTCGTCGCTCGACGACTACGGCTTCCTCACCACGCCGTATCGGCTGGTGAAGAACGGCAAGGCCACCGACGACGTGGTGTGGCTGCGCGCCGACGAGGAGTTCCATGCCATCATGGTGCCCGCCGACACCACCCTCGACGCCAAGTCGAACCTCGTCGGCGAGGGCTCGAAGGTCATCGCCCGCGTCAAGGGCGACCCGCAGATGGTCGACATCAAGGACGTCGTCTTCATGGACGTCAGTCCGGCACAGATCGTCGGCGTCTCGGCTTCGCTCATCCCCTTCCTCGAGCACGACGACGCCAACCGCGCGCTGATGGGTTCGAACATGCAGCGGCAGGCCGTGCCGCTCCTCATGTGCGAGTCGCCGCTGGTCGGCACCGGCATGGAGTCGGTGGTGGCGCAGAACTCGAGCATGGTGGTCCGCACCAAGAAGGCGGGGACCGTCAGCTACGTCGACGCGGCCAAGATCATGGTCGACGACGAGGCGTACAGGCTGCGCAAGTTCGAGGGCCTGAACGAGCGCACGTGCATCAACCAGGTGCCGATCGTCAAGAAGGGCGAGAAGGTCGCCAAGGGGCAGGTGATCGCCGATGGCGCCGCCACCAAGAACGGCGTGCTGGCGCTGGGCAAGAACGTGACCGTCGCCTTCATGCCCTGGGACGGCTACAACTACGAGGACGCCATCCTCATCTCGGAGGACCTGGTGAAGGAGGACGTGTACACGTCGCTCCACATCGACGAGTTCGAGATCGAGATCCGGGAGACCAAGCTGGGGCGCGAAGAGTTCACACGCGACATCCCCAACGTCTCCGAGCGCGCGCTGCGCAACCTCGACGAGTCGGGCATCGTGCGCGTGGGCACGCGCGTGCGCGCCGGCGACATCCTGGTGGGCAAGGTCGCGCCGAAGAGCAAGAGCGAGCTGACGCCCGAGGAGAAGCTCCTGCACGCGATCTTCGGCCGCGCCGGTGAGGACGTGAAGAACGCCTCACTCGAGGTGCCCACCGGCGTCGAGGGCATCGTCATCGCCGCCGAGAAGTTCAGCCGCAAGGTCAACCTCACCGAGAACGAGCGGGCGC
Source organism: Planctomycetota bacterium (assembly GCA_041398565.1). Lineage (GTDB taxonomy): Bacteria > Planctomycetota > UBA1135 > UBA1135 > UBA2386 > DATGPD01. The sequence continues at coordinate 1,542,755 of JAWKUN010000003.1, forward strand.
GCAACCTGCAAGAGATCAAGAACGCCGAGATCGAGTTCCTCAAGCAGTACCGCGCGTCGACCAAGACCCTGCTGGCCCAGGCCAAGGAGATCATCGGCAGCTCGGTCGAGGACACCGACAAGAAGGCGCTCACCGTCACCGAAGACATGCTGATCCTCGACCTGCGCAAGATCCGCGACACCGTGCGCGGCCTGGCAGAGGGCGAGTCGGACAAGGCGAGGCGCTCGAGCCTGCTCGACGTCCTGCAGGACTACAACGAGAAGATCGAGGTCGCCGAGACCGAGAAGAACAAGCTGGTCAACCGCTTGTCGCGCGGCGACGAGCTGCCGACCGGCGTGCTCGAGATGGTCAAGGTGTTCGTGTGCACGAAGCGCCGGATCTCGGTGGGCGACAAGATGGCGGGCCGCCACGGCAACAAGGGTGTGATCAGCAAGATCATGCCGGTCGAGGACATGCCGTTCCTGGCCGACGGCACGCCGGTCGACATCGTGCTCAACCCCCTCGGTGTGCCGAGCCGCATGAACGTCGGTCAGATCCTGGAGACGCACCTTGGCTGGGCGGCGAGGAAGCTCGGCTTCCACGCCATCACGCCGGTGTTCGACGGAGCCACCGAGGCCGACATCGAGGATGCGCTGCGCCGCGCCAGCGTGCACACGGACGGCAAGTCGCAGCTGTACGACGGCCGCACCGGCGAACCGTTCGTGCAGCGCACCACCGTCGGCTGTCTCTACATGCTGAAGCTGCACCACCTCGTCGACGACAAGGTGCACGCGCGTGCCACTGGGCCGTACTCGCTCATCACCCAGCAGCCGCTCGGGGGCAAGGCGCGCTTCGGCGGCCAGCGTTTCGGCGAGATGGAGGTCTGGGCGCTGGAAGCGTACGGCGCCGCCAACATCCTGCAGGAGCTGCTGACCGTGAAGTCGGACGACGTCGACGGCCGCACCAAGATCTACGAGGCCATGGTCAAGAACGAGAACATCCTCGAACCAGGCACGCCGGTGTCCTTCGGCGTGCTGTGCAACGAGATCAAGGGCCTCGCGCTCAACATCGAACTGCACAAGCGCGGCACCGCCGAGCAGATCATGGCGTCGTAGGCGCCGCTCGCATCCACCCGAACGCAGAACCCGCACCCCCAGCCCGAGACAAGTATGGTCGAGACGATCTACGACAAGATCAACGACTACGCGTCGGTGACGATCCGTCTAGCTTCGCCGGAGGACATCCGGTCGTGGTCGTTCGGTGAAGTGAAGAAGCCGGAGACGATCAACTACCGCACCTACCGCTCCGAGCGCGACGGCCTCTTCTGCGAGCGCATCTTCGGTCCCGAGAAGGACTGGGAGTGCGCCTGCGGCAAGTACAAGGGCATCAAGCACAAGGGCATCATCTGCGACAAGTGCGGCGTGATGATCACGCACAGCCGTGTGCGTCGCAAGCGGATGGGCCACATCAACCTGGCTGCGCCGGTCGCCCACATCTGGTTCTTCAAGGCGATGCCGTCGCGCATCGCCACCCTGCTGCAGGCAGTCAATCCGACGATGAAGACGTCGAGCCTGGAGAAGGTGATCTACTTCCAGGACTACGTGGTCGTCGACGCTGGCGACACGCCGCTCAAGCTGATGCAGCTCCTCACCGAGGAGGAGTACCGCCAGGCGCGGCAGAAGTACGGCAGCAGCTTCGTCGCTTCCATGGGTGCCGAGGCCGTGCGCCACCTGCTGCGCAACCTCGAACTCGAGGAGCTGTCGGAGCACCTGCGCGAAGACCTGCGCGCCACCGAGAGCAAGCAGAAGATCAAGGACATCATCAAGCGGCTGAAGACCGTCGAGATGCTGCGCGACTCCGGCAACAAGCCGGAGTGGATGATCCTGGACGTCATTCCGGTGATCCCGCCGGACCTGCGGCCGCTGGTGCTGCTCGACTCGGGCAACTTCGCGACGTCCGACCTGAACGACCTCTATCGCCGACTCATCAACCGCAACAACCGGTTGAAGAAGCTGCTCGACCTCAACGCACCCGAGGTCATCATCCGCAACGAGAAGCGCATGCTGCAGCAGTCGGTGGACGCGCTCTTCGACAACGGCCGCTGCCGGCGGCCGGTGCTCGGCAGCAGCAACCGTCCGCTGAAGTCCCTGACCGACATGATCAAGGGCAAGCAGGGTCGCTTCCGCGAGAACCTGCTGGGCAAGCGCGTCGACTACTCGGCTCGTTCGGTGATCGTCGTCGGCCCCGACCTGCGTCTGCACCAGTGCGGGTTGCCCAAGATCATCGCCCTCGAGCTGTTCCAGCCGTTCATCATCCGGCGCCTCAAGGAGCTGGGCATGGCCGACACGATCAAGTCGGCCAAGCGCATGATCGAGCGCAAGGACGACGAGGTCTGGGACATCCTCGAAGAGGTCATCAAGAACCACCCGGTCCTGCTCAACCGCGCGCCGACTCTGCACCGCATGGGCATCCAGGCCTTCGAGCCGGTGCTGGTGGAGGGCAACGCCATCCGTATCCACCCGCTGGTGTGCCCCGGCTTCAACGCCGACTTCGACGGCGACCAGATGGCGGTGCACCTGCCCCTGTCCTTCGAGGCGCAGATCGAGGCCAGCACGTTGATGTTGTCGATCAACAACATCTTCTCGCCGGCGCACGGCGGCCCGATCATCGCGCCGAACCAGGACATCGTTCTCGGCTGCTACTTCTTGTCGCTCGACCGTCCGGGCGAAGCCGGCGAAGGCAAGATCTTCGCCGGGCTCGACGAGGTGTGGATGGCCTACGCCTCGGGCAAGATCCATCTGCACGCTCGCATCAAGGTGCGCTTCGAGGCCGACATCGAGGTCCGCAACCGCTCCGACACCGTCCTCACCGACGGCGACCGTCTGATCGAGACCACCGCCGGCCGCGTCATCTTCAACGACGTGTTGCCGGACGCGATGCCGTTCTACAACTACGACCTCGACAAGAAGGGTCTCGCCAACATCATCGCCGACTGTCACATCCTCATCGGGCGTGAGGCGACCCTGCGCTTGCTCGACGACCTCAAGGACATCGGCTTCAAGTCCGCGACCCGAGCGGGCCTGTCGTTCGGCAAGGACGACATGCTGGTGCCGCCGACCAAGTCCAAGATCATCGCCGAGACGCAGAAGGAGGTGGAGAAGATCCACGCCGTCAACGCGCGCGGCATCATCACCGAGGGCGAGCGCTACCTGAAGGTCATCGACGCGTGGACTCACGCCCGCGAGCGCATCGGCGAGGACATGCTCAAGGAGCTGCGCAACGACACGCGCGAGGGCAAGCCGTACGTCAACCCGATCTTCTGCATGGTCATGTCCAAGGCGCGCGGCTCGGTCGAGCAGATCCGCCAGCTCGCCGGCATGCGCGGTCTGATGGCCAAGCCGTCGGGCAAGATCATCGAAGCGCCGATCCGCGCCAACTTCCGCGAGGGTCTGCGCGTGCTCGAGTACTTCTCGTCCACGCACGGGGCGCGCAAGGGGCTGGCCGACACCGCCCTCAAGACCGCCGACTCGGGCTACTTGACGCGCAAACTCGCCGACGTGGCCCAGAACGTCGTCATCTCCGGCGACGACTGCGGCACCCCGCGCGGTGTGGTCAAGGGCACCGTATACCAGGGCGAGAAGGTGGCCGTGTCGCTGGTCGACGCGATCCGCGGCCGCGTGTCGCGGCAGTCGATCGTCGATCACATCACCGACGAGGTGGTGGTGCGCGAGAACGGCATGATCACCGTCGAGGTCGCGCGCCAGATCGAGAGTCTGGGGCACGACTCGATCAAGGTGCGTTCGCCGCTCACCTGCGAGGCAGACATCGGCGTCTGCGCCAAGTGCTACGGCATGGACCTCTCGCGTGCGCTCGAGGCCGAGGTGGGTTTGGCGGTGGGCATCATCGCCGCGCAATCGATCGGCGAACCGGGCACGCAGCTGACCATGCGCACGTTCCACATCGGTGGCACGGCCAGCAAGAAGGTCGAAGAGTCCGAGGTCAAGACGCGGCGCGGCGGCAAGGTGCGCTATGCCAACCTGGTCATCGTCGACCGTGGTGACGGCGAGGTCGTGGCGCTCAAGCGCCGCGGCGAGGTCATCGTCGTCGACGACAAGGACCGCGAGATCGAACGGTATTCGATTCCGCTCGGCGCGATCTTGCGCGTGCAGGAGGGCCAGGACGTCGATCCGGGTGCCGTGCTGTGCTCGTGGGACCCGCACCACCACCCGATCCTCGCCGAGGTGTCGGGCATCGTGCGCTACGAGGACATCCTCGAGGGCAAGACGTACCGCGTGGAGCGTGACGCCGAGCGCAAGGTCTCGCGCAAGCAGATCATCGAGCACAAGGGCGAGTTGCACCCGCAGGTCATCATCGAGGACGACAACGGCAACCGCGCCGCCATCCATCCGATGCCGGAGAAGGCCTACATCGAGGTCGAGGACGGCCAGAAGATCCGCGCCGGCGCGCTGCTCGCCAAGACCTCGCGCGAGATCGTCGGTACCCAGGACATCACCGGCGGTCTGCCCCGCGTCACCGAGCTGTTCGAGGCGCGGCGGCCGAAGGACCCGGCGGTTCTGGCCGAGATCGACGGCATGGTCGAGATCGGTGACAAGCGCCGCGGCAAGCGCACCATCATCATCAAGGGCGAGGGTGGCGTCGAACGCGAGCACCTGGTGCCCCAAGGCAAGAACCTGCGCGTGCACCGCGGCGACTACGTCAAGCACGGCGAGCCGCTGGTCGACGGTCCTTTGGTTCCGCACGACATCCTCGCCATCCAGGGCGAGGACGCGGTGCAGAACTACCTGCTGCGCGAGATCCAGTCGGTGTACCGCGCACAGGGGGTGTCGATCGACGACAAGCACATCGAGATCATCGTGTCGCAGATGATGCGCAAGGTGCAGGTCGAGGATCCGGGCGACAGCGACTTCCTGCCGGGAGCGGTGGTCGACAAGTTCCGCTTCCGCAAGACCAACCAGGAGTTGACCGGACAGAAGAAGAAGCCGGCGACCAGCTCGCCGCTCTTGCTCGGCATCACCAAGGCGTCGTTGCAGTCGGAATCGTTCATCTCGGCGGCCTCCTTCCAGGAGACGACCAAGGTGCTCACCGAGGCTGCGCTCGCCGGCAAGCGCGACAATCTGGTCGGTCTCAAGGAAAACGTCATCCTCGGGCACCTGGTGCCGACGGGGACCGGCTTCCGCGAGCACAACAAGACGCGCGTGCGCAAGAACATCGACCTGCAGGCGGCGGCCGAAGAGATCGGGCGCGCCAGCAAGCAGGCGGTGTTCGACGTCGGCGGACCTCTGCTTCGCCTCGACGGCGACGACGACGACCAGCCGCGTTCGGCGGTGGATGTCGGCGGGGGCGGCGGTTCCTGAGACGTGCTGTTGCGTTGCGTCGCCTTGTGCCCTCCTCGGGCGTGGCGGGTCGTTCTCGCCGGTACCGCTCGTGACTGAGGGCAAACGGTGGTGCAACGCGCGGCCCACCTGCGTCTGACGTTCCTCGACCTGCTCGAGGTCGGTGGCCGCGGCGTACGCGGGATCGCGCTGGTGACCGACGCGCGGACCGTACCGGTCGAGTTGCGCGTCACCGACCCCGTGGTGCCGACTCAGTGGCAGCGTGCGCTCTACGGCGCCGCCTTCGACGACCATGCCGTCCTCGACCTGGTGGCGCTGCCGCTCGTGCGCGCGCTGCGCGAGGAGAGTGCCATGCTCCTCGTGCGCGCGCCCCGCTTGCTGCGCGTGCAGGAGCGCGTGTCGATGCCGGTTCTGTGGCTGGGCCGTCAGGACGACCTGGTTCCGATCGCCGACGCGGAGGAGCCGGGCTTCCTGCTGGCCGCGCGCGACAACCGCTTCCCGCCGGTGGTGGCGCTCGGCTTCCGTGGTCGGCACGAGGAGACGCGTGTGGCCTGTGAGCTCCTGCAACGGGTGCTGCAGCGAAGCGACATCCTCGAGCCCTTCGCTCGCATCCGCAGTGCCTTCGCGCAGCTCGAGGCCGGCGAAGTGGGTGCCGATGGTGTCCGAGGCCAGGCGGACGTCGAGGCCGACGTGTGGCAACGCGGTCGGACGTGAGCCGAGATCGGCTGCAGCCGCTGGCGCCGCCGGCGATCGGCGACGACCTCCTGTCGCGGGCGCGCTGCAGCCACGACCTGCTCCTGCGACTGTCGGCACCGATGGTGCGCGGCAAGCGCTGGCAGACGCCGGAGGTCGGGCCCGCGCCGACGGTGAACGCCGCGCCGCGGCCGTGGCGCCGTGCCTACCGCGAGCATCGCCTGCCGCGCCGCGTCCTGCGCCAGGTGCTGACGCCCTGGGATCTGTTGCTCCCGGCCCTGCACCCGCCGCTCGAACTCGACACCTCCGCGCACTTCGACTTGCCGAGCCAGCTCTACGCCTACCAGGTGGATGGCGTGCGCTTCCTGTGCCAGTCGCACGCCGCTCTGCTGGCCGACGAGATGGGGACCGGCAAGACGGTGATGGGGACGGTGGCCATGCGCGTCCTGTTCCGGCGCGGGGCGGTGCGCTGTGCGCTCGTCGTCGCGCCGCTGTCGGTGCTGCGCGTCTGGGACAGCCACCTGCGCGAGTGGGCTCCCGAGCTCGAGGTCACGGTCGTCCACGGCAGCCAGCGCCGCCGTGCGACCGACTGGCGCTGCCCCGCCCATGTGTACCTGACCACGTACGACGTCCTGAGAGCCGACGTGCTGCCGGCGACGCGCGGCGCCGAGCCGAACATGCCGCTGTCACGGCGCGCCACTCTGGACTTGGTGATGCTCGACGAGGCGCAGAGCATCAAGAACCCGGAGTCGGGGCGCACCCGCGCCGTGCGCCGCCTCGATCCCAGCTACCGCTGGGCGTTGTCGGGGACGCCGGTGGAGAATCGTCTCGGCGACCTGCAGAGCATCTTCGCCTTCGTGCAGCCGCGGCTGCTGCCGCGCGACGGCCTGCGTCCGCAGGAGGCCGCTGCGCTCATCGCGCCGCTGGTGAAGCGGCGCACCAAGGCCGAGGTGATGCGCGACCTGCCGCCGAAGATCCGCCAAGACATCTGGCTCGGTCTCGATGCAGCCCAGCGCGCGGCCTACGGCGCGGCCGAGGCGGAGGGGCGGGCGGCGCTCGCGTCGCTCGGCGACCGGCTCAGCAAGGTTCACGTCTTCTCCCTCATCACGCAGCTCAAGCTGATCTGCAACTTCGCCCCCGGTGCCACCGACAGTCCCAAGCTGCGCGCCCTGCTCGAGATGGTCGAGGAGATCCGCAGCAGCGGGCAGAAGGTGCTGGTGTTCACGCAGTGGGTGCGCGAGGGGATCGACAAGCTGGTGGAACCGCTGCGCCGGTTCGGGGTCGTGCCGTTCGACGCGCGGCTGTCGCGGGAGCAGCGTGACGCCGCCATCGAGCGCTTCCGTACCGATCCCGCCGCCGGAGTCTTCCTGGCCACGGTGAAGAGCGCTGGCGTCGGGCTCACCCTCACCGAGGCCAGCTACGTCGTGCATTTCGACCATTGGTGGAACCCGGCCTGGATGTGGCAGGCCGAGGACCGCGCTCATCGGCGCGGGCAGACGCAGCCGGTGAACGTGTACTCGTTGTGGATGGAGGACACGCTCGAGCAGCGCATCCACGCGATCCTGGCCAAGAAGGGGGCCTTGCACGAAGAGGTCGTCGATGGATTGTCGGAGACGGCCATCGACGAGCTGATCTCGCTGGACGAGTGGATCACGCTGTTCGGCATGGGCGGGCGGCGGTGAGGGCCGCGCCGGCGTGCCACGCCCACCGCGGCCGTGCCTGCCGTCCGGCTCGGTCACGACACGAATTCGCCCTGTTCGCGGCGCACGTTCGTGAATCGTCCGGGCTAGGCTGTGCCCGTCGCACGTGGTCTCCGTCGTCGTGGTGAACTGGAATGGCGAGCGCTACCTGGGCGACTGTCTGCGTGCCGTGCTGGCGCAGCAGCCACCGCCTGGCGAGGTGATCGTCGCCGACAACCACAGCACGGACGCTTCGCGCCACCTCCTGGCCACGGAGTTCCCTGAGGTGACGGTGTTGGACCTCGGCAGCAACCTCGGTCCCGGAGCGGCCCGGAACCGCGGGGTCTCGGCGGCGCGTCACGACCGCGTGCTGTGCCTCGACAACGACGTGATCCTGCAGCCCGGCGTCCTGGCCGCCCTGGCGTGCGTGCTCGATGCCGATCCGCAGACCGCCATGGTGCAGGCGCGCAGCGTCTTGGCTGCCGATCCGTCGGTCGTGCACTACGACGCGGCCGACGTGCACTATCTAGGGCTGCTGGTCCTGCACAATTGGTACCGGCCGTTGGCCAGCGCCACGCCGATCGACCGCCCGGTGAGCGGCGGCGTCGGCCTCTGCTTCCTGGTGCGCAAGTCGGCCTTCCTCGACGTCGACGGCTTCAACGAGCCGATGTTCTTCTTCTTCGAGGACAACGACTTCGCTCTGCGTCTGCGCTTGCGCGGGCACCTGGTGCGCGTGGCCGCCGACGCCGTCGTGCTGCACCGCGGCGGCACCGACGGCCTGTCGATGCGTGGCGAAGGCGCGCGCTACCCCGAGCGTCGCACGTTCCTGCACAGCCGTAACCGCTGGATCCTGCTGCTCACCTGCCTGCACTGGCGCACCCTGATCCTGACGTTGCCGGCGCAGCTCGCCTACGGGGTCGTGCACCTGGCCTTCGCCGCCGGCCAGGGACACTTCCTGGCGTGGTGGCGCGGCAAGCTCGACCTGTGCCGGCGGCTGCCGGACCTCTGGCGGCGACGGCGCGTGGTGCAGTCGCGGCGTCGGTGTTCCGATCGGTCGCTGCTCGTCGCGGCTCCTTTCACCTTCAACCCGCAGATCGGCCGGCGAGGGCTGGGCGGCCTGGCGCGCCGGCTGATGGACGTCGCCTTCATCGGTTACTGGCGGTGCGTGGGGTGGGCCTGTGGCTGACGCAGCGCCGGAGGTCGTGGCGATCGTCGTCAACTACAAGCTGGCGGCGCGCACAGTCGACGCCGTGCGCTCGCTGCTGGCTGGCGAGAACGGCGCTGGCGTGGCCGTGTTCGTGCTCGACAACGGCGGCGGTGCAAGACCGGACCCCGAGCTGGCGGCTCTGCGCAGCGCGCGGGTGCACGTCACCGCCACCGAGGAGAACGTCGGCTACTGCGCTGGCGTCAACCTCGGCTTGGCATGGGCCGCGACCGTCGGCGCCGAGTTCGTGCTGATGTTGAACAACGACGTCCGCACCTCCGAGACCTTCCTGCCGGCGCTCGTGCGGGTGCTGCGCAACGACCCCGACGTGGCGGCGGTGGCGCCGACCATCCTGTGGCCGGACGGCCGCGTCTGGTGCCAGGGAGCACGCATGCGCTTCGGACCCAACATCAACGTTCTGCTCGGGCAGGATGGCCCGCCGGCACCGCGCACGTTGGGGCCGCAGGCGGTCGACTACCTGCCGGGCGCGTGTGCGCTGTACCGCCGCGCCGACCTCGAAGCGTTGGGGGGGCTCGACGAGAGCTATTTCATGTACATGGAAGACGCCGATCTCGGCGCGCGCCTGCGCGCGCGGGGGCGCAAGATCCTGTGGCTTCCCTGGGTCGCCGTCGAGCACGACGCCAGCGCGTCGTCGGGCGGCGGGCGCTCGCCGATGCGCAAGTTCATGACCGCGCGCAACGCCGCGCACTATCTGCGCCGCCACGGCACGGCCAAACTCTGGCTGGCCTTCGTGCTCTTCGACCTCTTGTCGTGGCCCCTCTCGATCCTCGGAGGGACGCCGGTGCGTGCCGCTTGGGCCAAGGCGCGCGGCGCGTGGGGGGGACTGTTGGGCAAGCGGGTGACCGCCCAGGACGTGACGCGATGAAGGTCTGGCACGTCCTGCACGGCTTCCCGCCGGAGACTGCGGGCGGTACCGAGAGCGTCGTCGAGGCGTTGGCCCGCGCCATGCAGGGGCACGGCTGCGACGTCACCGTGGTGTCGGGGTCGCTGCGCGTCGGCGACCCGGCGGCGGTCGAGCGCTCCGACCTGGACGGCTTGCCCGTGCTGCGTCTGCACCGCGACGACCTCTACTTCGAGTCGTGGTTCAAGGCGTACGCGCCAGCCGTATCGGCGGCGTTCCGGGCGCTCTTACGCGAGCACCGGCCCGATGTCGTGCACGTGCATCACTGGCTGCGCCTCAGCAGCGACCTGGTGCGCATCGCGCGCGCCGCCGGCTGCATCACGGCGGTCACCTGCCACGACTACTTCTCGGCACTGGCGCGCCCGGTGCGCCTGGTCGGCGAGGGCGCCGCGACGCCGCCGCCGGCCCCGAGCTACGTCGGGGCGGCCGAGCTGGCCGAAGCTTTCGCCTTCCACCGGGACGACTTCGCCGACGAACTGCGCGCCGCGCACTGCCGCTTCGCGCCGAGTGCGGCGCAGCGCGCGGGGCTGGCGCAGCTGCTGCCGGGTGACGTGGGCGACTTCACCAGCATCGGCCTGCCGAGCACGGTGGCCGCGCTGCGCCGGTTGCCGGAGAGTGACCCCCACGGTTCTCGCGCGCGGCGGCGGCGCCTGTGCACCTGGGGCACGCTCTACCCCGAGAAGGGGTTGGAGTCGGTCCTCGACGCGCTCGCTCGCACACCCGCCGCGCTCGGATGGTCGCTCGACGTCTATGGCGAGGCGCACAGTCCGACCTTCCGTGACGACCTGCTGGCCAGGGCGGCCGGGCTGCGCGTCACCTGGCACGGCCGCTTCGTGCCGCAAGACCTCGAGCGCGCCGACGTCGACTACGCGGTGCTACCTTCGCTGGCCGACGAGTCCTACGGCTTGGTCCTCGACGAGGCGCTGCAACTCGGGCTGCCGGTCATTGCCAGCGACGTGCCGGCGTACCGCGAACGGGCGCAGGGCGACGCCAGCGTGTTCTTCCCTCCGGGCGACGCCACCGCCTTGGCGGCACTTCTGGCGGCACCGGCTCGGCTCGAAGCCCTGCAGCGGCCGAATGCGCCGGCGCCGCTGTCGCCGGCCCGTGCGGCGGCCGACCTGCTGTCGCGCTACCGCGCGGCGGCGCCGTCCCCGTTCGCGCCGCGCGTCACCGACCGCGAGCGCGCGCTGTACTTGTTCCGTCGTGCCGAGCGCCGCCTGTGGTCGGCGCTGCAGCAAGGGGAGGCGCCGGCACCGCCGGACGAGTTCCTGGCGCCGCCGCCGGCGGCGGGCGCCTGACGCCGGGACGGCGCCCGGTCCTTGGCGCGCCGCGTCGTTGCACCGAGTCGGCGACGTGGGCACGCTTGCAGCATGCATCGCGCACTCGCTTCCCTGTTCGCGTTCGCGGCGGCCACGTCCGGGGTGTGGGGACAGGACCTCCACCTGCCGCCGCTGCTCTCCGACCATGCGGTGTTCCAGCGGGGCCGGCCGCTGCGTCTGTGGGGCGCGGCGGCACCGGGCGCCGAGGTTCGGGCTTCGGCGTCGTGGGGGCACGAGGCGAGCAGCCTGGCCGGCGACGACGGCGCGTTCGAGCTGCGCCTGCAGCCGCCGTCGGAGGCCGGGCCGCACTCGGTGACGTTGCGCTGTGGCAGCGCCCAGACCAAGTTGGACGACGTCTGGTTCGGCGAGGTGTGGGTGTGCGGCGGCCAGTCGAACATGGAGTGGACGCTGGGGCCCGGCGTCGGCAGCGGGATCCAGGACTGGCAGAACGAGGTCGCACAGGCCGACCACCCGCAGATCCGAGTGTTCGACGTGCCCAACGTCACCAGCGCGGAGCCGCGCGAGAGCTGCGACGGTGCCTGGAGGGTGTGCTCGCCGGCGACGGCCGGTAGCTTCAGCGCCGTCGGCTACCTGTTCGGTCGTGACCTCCAGCGCGAGCTCGGAGTGCCGGTGGGACTGATCGTGAGCTGTTGGGGCGGCACGCCATGCGAGGCGTGGACGCCGGAAGCGAGCCTCGAGGGTCTGACTGCCTTCGCCGACGGCCTGGCTGCCGTGCGCGCTGCGCGCAAGCCTCCGTCCGGCGACAGCCTCGCCAGCGAGCAGGCGTCCTGGTTCGCCAAGATGGCGCGCAAGGATCCCGGCGAGAACGCCGGCTGGACGAGCGTCGCCTTCGACGACGGTGCCTGGCCGAACGCCAAGCTCCCCGGCCGGTGGAGTGGCGAACTCGCTCGCTTCGACGGCGTGGTGTGGTACCGCCGCCAGGTCGAGGTACCGGCTGATTGGGCCGGTACCGACCTCGTCCTGTCGCTCGGTCCGATCGACGACCTCGACACCGTCTGGGTGGGCGGTCAGCGCGTGGGCGGGATGGAAGCGGGCGAGCCGTGGAGCACGCCGCGCCGCTACACGATTCCGGGCAAGGTCGTCGCGGGCGGCAAGACGGCAATCGTGCTGCGCGTCGTCGACACGGGCGGCCACGGCGGCCTCACCGGTCAGCCGAGCGAGATGTGGCTCGGCCGCGAGGGCGACGACGCGGCCCGCGTGGCGCTGGCGGGGGACTGGCGCATGCACGAGGGAGCGCGCATGCAGGCGCTGGGGGCATGGCCGCGGGCGAGCGGGATCGGACCCCACACGCCGACCGTCCTCTACAACGCGATGATCGCACCGCTCTCGCGCACGGCGGTGCGCGGCGCCGTGTTCTACCAGGGCGAATCCAACGTCGGTGCGCCGCTCCTCTACCGCCGCTTGTTCCCGGCGATGATCGACGCTTGGCGCGCGACGTTCGAGCAAGCCGACATGCCGTTCTACTACGTGCAGATCGCGCCGTTCGACTACGGGCAGCGCAACGAGCTGGCGGGGTTCCTGCGCGAAGCGCAGGCGTTGACGATGACCGCACGCGCCAACGTCGGCATGGCGGTGACGATGGACGTCGGCAATCCGAAGAACATCCATCCGCTCGACAAGCAGAGCGTCGGCGAGCGGCTGGCCCGGTGGGCGCTGGCCAAGACCTACGGCAAGGCCGAGATCGACCCGCAGGGGCCGACGCTCGTCGGCCACGTCGTGCACGGCGATCGCGTGCACCTCGAGTTCGCGCATGCGCGCGGTCTCACCACCAAGGATGGCAAGGAGCCGATGAACTTCATGGTGGCCGGCGAGGACCGCGAGTTCCATCCGGCCACGGCGACCGTCGAGCGGGAAACCATCGTCGTGCACAGCCCGGCGGTGGCGAACCCGGTGGCGGTGCGCTACGCGTTCGGCGGCCCGGACGCCGGCAACGTCGTCAACGGCGCCGGCCTGCCCGCGTCTTCCTTCCGCACCGACGACTGGCCGCCGCGCTGAGGGTCGAGTGGCGCGAGTCCGGAACTACGGGGGCCCGGTTCCGTGGCTCGTCAGGCTCCCTGCTGCAGCAACGTCTCGTTGTCGGGCGTGCGTCCGATGAGTTCGAGGAGCAGGGGGAGGCGTCGCACCTCCGGCTCGCCGAGCAGGCGCGTGCGCAGGGCCTGCAGGCGCACGAGTTCGTCCTCGGTCACCACCTGGTCTTCGCGGCGCGTACCGGTGCGCCCCACGTCGAAGGCCGGGTAGACGTGCCTCTCCGCCAGGCGACGGTCGACCACCAGCTCGGCGTTGCCCTTGCCGTGCATCTCGGTTGCCACGATCTCGTCGGCGCGGCTGCCGGTGTCGGTGAGCACCGTGGCGAAGATGGTCAGCGACCCGCCTTCTTCGGTTTCGCGCGCGGCGCCGAACAGCCGCTTGGGCAGGAGCAGGGAGGTGGCGTCGAGACCGGCGCACAGGATCTTGCCCGAGTGCGGCAGTTCGATGTTGCTGGCACGGGCCACGGCGGTGAGCGAATCGACCACCAGGGCGACGTCCTCGCCGGCCTCGACCATGCGCCGCGCTCGATCGAGGACCAACTCGGCCAGGTCGAGGTGTCGGCTCGGCGGTTCGTCGAAGGTCGACGCGACCACCTCGGCTCGCGGCCAAGCCGCCAGCGCTTGTTGCATGACCGTCACTTCCTCGGGGCGCTCGTCGACGAGCAGCACGATCACGTGCAGGTCGGGGGTGCGCGCCAGGCCGCAGGCGATCTCGGTCAGCAGCTTGGTGCGCCCGCAGATCGGCGGTGTCGCCAGCAGCACCCGCTGGCCACGTGCCAACGGCGCGAGCAGGTCGATGGCGCGCAGCGTCGCCGACTCGTTGGGGGCGGCCAGGCGCAGGCGACGGGTCGGCAGGATCGGGGTGCGGCTCTCGAACGGGACGCGCCGGCGCAGCTCGGGAATGGTTGCGCCGTTCACGCAGTCGACGTGCATCAGCGCGAAGTAGCGTTCGCCCTCTCGCGGTGCGCGCACCGGTCCGCTCAGCCAATGCCCGCGCTTGAGGTTGAGGCGACGGACCTGGCTCGGGCTGACGTAGACGTCGTCGGGCCCGGCGCGGAAGCCGTGGCGGGCGCTCCGCAGGAAACCGAAGCCGTCCGGTAGGACGTCGAGGACGCCCTGTGCGCGGGCAACGCCGACGCGATGGGCTCGGTGCTTGAGCATCTCGAAGAGCAGCTCTTGGCGGTTGAGCCCGATGAGATCCTCTCTGCCCTCCTCCGCTGCGAGTGCCACCAGCGCCTTCGGCGACAGCTCTTGCAGGTCGTCGACCGACCAGCCTGGAAGCGGCGCCGCGTCGGCGTCTGCCGGCTCGAGCTTGGGTGTCGGCTCGCGACTCATCGCCTCCATCACGTCATTCGGCGTCCGAGCCGCTCCAGCACCGCGTCCACCTGACGGCGCACATCCTCGAAGTTCCCATGGGTGGAGATCCTATGCGGACAGCGGGCGCGTTTCACGGACAGATCGGTCTGCGCCGCCTCGCGGCGGGCGAGCTCCGCATCGTCCCAGCCCCGTGCGCGGGCGCGGGCCCGGCGCACCGGCTCGCTGGCATCGACGAACACGCATGTGTCGCAGCGGGCGATGAGGCCGCCCTCGAGCAGGAGCGGCACGTCGAGAAGCACCGAGTGGCCGTCGGCGAGGGCCGAATCGAGCCGTTCGGTCAGGCGGGCGCGCACTGCCGGGTGCACGATCGCTTCGAGGTCGGCTCGGGCGGTCGCGTCGGCGAACACGATCTTGGCCAGGGCAGCGCGGTCCAGCAGGCCCGCCGGTGCCACGGCGGCACCGAAGCGCGCGACGATGGCTGCCACCACCCCCGGTTCGGCGGTCACCTGCCGCGCCTCCTGATCGGCGTCGAGGACGACGAAGCCCCGCTCGGCGAACATGCGAGCCACGGTGGACTTGCCTGACGCGACGCCGCCCAGGAGGCCGATGACGATGTTTCCCGTGGCAGCGGGGCGTGGCGAGGGGGAGGGTTCGGGTCGGGGGGGCTTGGGCAAGGGCGACTCCGCGGACGCGGCCGCGCCCCGAATCGTGGGGTAGACTCGGTCGAGGCCGCAAGAGGTCTTCGGCACCGCCGACTTGACCCCGTTCGCTCGGCCTTCCTAGAATCCGGCCCCTCGCCTCCAGACCAAGACCCCTAAGTCCCTGTGGGCCAAGGCCCCTCCGATCAAGCCGTCCCAGGAGCTCCATCAATGCACACCCGCGAACGCGGCGCCGTCAACACGATGTTCTTCCTCATCATCTTCGTACTGATGCTGGGGGCCGGATTCTTCGGCTACACGCAGTACGACGCCGCCAAGCAGATGGAGATGCGAGCCGAGGCGGCGAAGACCGAGGCTGCCAGGCTCAAGCTCGACCGCATCGTCCGTGATCACCTGCTCGAGGACCTGCGCAAGGTCGTCGGCGAAGCCGGTACCTACAAGGGCCGCACCGGCTGGGACTACAGCGCCGATCTGGACGAGGCCCGCAAGGCCGGCGTCGAGGTCTCCGAGATGCCCGAGGTCGCCAACGTCACCGTCCCCTCGGCGGTGACCACCAAGGTCGACGAGTTCGCCCGCGACCTGAAGATCCCCGCCAGCCTGACCACCGGTCTGGCCGACTTCTTGGGACAGATCCTGGTGGAGTACAAGAAGCGTGGCACCGAGCTGGCAGACGCCAACTCGCAGGTCGAGAAGCTGCGCGGTGAGCGCACCGCGCTCGAGCGGTCGGTGGCACAGATCAACACCGAGCGCGCCGCCGAGGCCAGCGCCAGCAACAAGAGCAACACCGAGCTGCGCCAGTACATCGACAGCAACATCGCCGACAAGCAGCGCTTGATCGACACGATGCGCAACGAGAACAACCAGCGTCGCACCGAGATCTCGGAACTGACCGAGAAGCACAAGGGCGAGCTGCGCGACCTCGACAAGGTCATCGGCCTCAAGGACGCCAAGATCGCGGCCCTGGCCTCGACCGTGAAGCTGGTGAACCCGCCGCAGGCCGCGGACGGCAGCGTGCTGTCGACCTCGTCCAAGACCGGTCTCGGCTACATCGATCTCGGCACCAAGGACATGCTGCCGGTCGGCGCCATCTTCACCATCACCGACGCGGGTGATGGCAAGGAGAAGGCCAAAGCTCAGGTGAAGAACGTCGAGCGCGACCGCGCCGAGGTCATGATCTTCGGCGTCAAGGACAAGTTCGACTACCCGGTGCAGGGCGACAAGATCAGCTCGCCGCTCTACAGCCCCGGAGTGCGTCGGCAGGTGGCCCTGATCGGGCGCTTCGGCTACCCGTACACCAAGGACACCATCAAGGAGATCCTCGAGAGCCTCGGCAACACCGTGCACGACAAGGTGGGCCCTGGCGTCGACCTGGTGATCATCGGCGACGAGACCCTGAACGCCGAGGGGACCGAGTTCGTCAAGGTCGAGGACACCGACGACTACAAGCTGGCCAGCACCCTGGGCGCCGAGTTCGCCCCGGTGAACAAGATCCGCGGCTTCCTCAAGCTCTGAGCCCGAAGGGCCGCACGCGATCTTCGTGAGCTCCGCAAGAGGCCGCGCATCGTCGCGGCCTCTTGCCGTTCGTGAGTGTCGGCCGGCGCCGCACCGGTCGGAAAACGCGCGCTCTGGAGCCGCGCCTCCGACGTAGAGTGCGCGGCATGACGGCGACGCGGCCAGCCTTGCCCAGGTCCAACGAGGATCTGCCGAAGATGTCCTTCGGCGAGCACCTCGAGGAGCTGCGCAAGCGCCTGTTCGTCTCGCTCGTCGCCATCGGCGTGTGCGTGCTCGGGCTGCTGCCGTTCAAGACGCAGATCACCGGCATCTACGTCGCGCCCTACCAGTGGATGTGGCAGCGGCTGTTCGCCGATTACCTGGGCGAGGTCAAGGCCGAGGTGGCGGCGGTCGGCACGCCCGGGCACGTGCCCACCCCGAAGGAACAACTCGTCCAGGACCTGCGGCGCGAACGCTGGGAGTTCTTGGAGAAGTACGGGCAGTCGATCCTCGATGGGTCGTTCCCGGACGAGTTCCTCCCCGAGGTCAACACGCGCGGCGGCTTCCAGGTGCGTCCCACCCTGGTCGCTCTGGGGGGGCTGGAGGACTTCTGGACCTTCATGGCGGCGTCGCTGCTGTTCGGTCTCGTCCTCGCGGCTCCCATCGTGCTCTACCAGGGGTGGGCTTTCATCGCCGCCGGCCTCTACAAACACGAGCGCAAGATGGTGCTCAAGTACGTGCCGCTGGCCACGGTCCTGTTGTTCGGCGGCATCGGCTTCGGCTACTCCACCGTCGTTCCTTGGGGCTCGTACTTCCTGATGAAGCTGATGAACTTCATGCAAGTCGAACCCATGCTGTCGGTGGCGCAGTACTTCACTCTCCTGCTGACCATGACCGCAGCGCTCGGCGTGGTCTTCCAGCTGCCGCTGGTGATGCTGGCGCTGCAGAAGATCGGGATCGCCACCTACGTCGGCATGCGCCGCAGCTGGCGCTACGTCATCCTCGGCATCTTCGTGCTGTCGGCGATCATCACGCCCTCGCCCGACCCCTTCACCCAACTCATGATGGCCGGACCGATGTGCCTGCTCTACGTGTTGGGTCTCGTCCTGTGCTGGCGGGCCCAGAAGTGAGCGGCAGCGCCGAGATCGTGGCGATCGGCGACGAGTTGGTGCACGGCCACTGCATCGACACCAACAGCGCCTGGCTGGCCGTGGCACTCGAGCGCCTGGGTATCGTCACGCGGCGCTTCCACGTCGTGGGCGACGGCGAGGCCGCGATCGCCGACGTGTTGCGCGAGAGCTGCGCGCGCGCGGACGTGGTGCTGACCACCGGCGGCCTCGGACCGACGCTCGACGACCGCACGCGCGAGGCGGCTGCCGCGGCGGCGGGCGTGACCCTCGCCCACGACGAGGCCGCCTGGCAACAGATCCTGGGATGGTTCGAGCGGCTGCAGCGGCGCCAGGTGCCGGTGAGCAACCGGCGGCAGGCGACGTTTCCCGTCGGTGCCGAAGTGCTCGCCAACGAATGTGGAACGGCCCCGGGTTTCGCGCTGCGCAGCGGGCGCGCGCTGCTGTGCGCGCTGCCGGGGGTGCCCAAGGAGATGAAGGCGATGTTCGAGGCGCAGGTGCTGCCCCGCGTGTCGGCGCTGGCGGTCGCCGACCACACGCCGACGGCGTTCGCGCAGCTGCACGTGCTCGGGCCGACCGAGGCCGCGTTGGGGGAGCGCCTGGCCGACTTCATGCGCGACGGCCGCAACCCGGCCGTGGGTATCACCGCCAGCAGCGGCCTGCTGACCGTGCGGGTGGCGGCCCGCGCCGGCGACCTGGCGGCGGCCGCCGCCCGGCGCGACGCCGACGTCGAGGCGCTGCGGCCTCTGCTGGGCGACGATCTGGTCGCCGAGGGAGGGCAGTCGGTGCAGGCGGCTCTGGTCGAGCGCCTGCGGGCGCGCGACGCGACCATCGCCGTGGCCGAGTCGTGTACCGCAGGCATGTTGGCGAGCACGCTGGCCGACGTGCCCGGCGTGTCGCGCGTGTTGGCCGGAGGCGTGGTGACCTACAGCAACGCGGCCAAGGAGCGCGAGCTCGGTGTGCCCGCCGCGATGCTGGCGAGCGAAGGCGCGGTGTCGGAAGCCGTGGCGGCCGCCATGGCCGGCGCCGTGGCGCGGCGCTTCGACGTGGCCGTCGGCGTCGGCATCTCCGGCATCGCCGGTCCCGACGGCGGCACGCCGGACAAGCCCGTCGGAACGGTGTGCTTCGCCACCGTCGTCGACGGCCAGATGGAGGCCTTCACGCGCCGCATCGCCAGCCTCGGCCGCGACTTCGTGCGTCGCCGGGCGGTGCTCGAAGCGATGGCCGCGCTGCTGCGCCGGCTGCGTCCTTGACGCACCGGTTTTTTGCGACCCCCGGTGGCACCACCATTCCTCCGCCGCTACAAAACCGACTCCCGATTCGGAGTGGTGTAACGGTAGCACAACGGGTTCTGGCCCCGTTAGCCAAGGTTCGAATCCTTGCTCCGAAACCAATCCTCGCGAGGGGTCTGCGTCACCCGCAGACCCCTCGCTCGTTACCCGATGGTGTAAAGGCAGCACAGCAGGTTTTGGTCCTGCTAGTCCAGGTTCGAATCCTGGTCGGGTAACCACCGTGTTGCCCTGCTGCTTCCTCGAGGCGGCTGGATCCTCGAGGCAGCTGCGTCAAAGGCGCGTCCGGTCTGCACCGTCGAAGACGAGGCGCGCCATGCGGCCGTCCGCCCCCACGGCGAACCCGACGCCTTCGCCGGCGAAGGCGACGGCGTGGAAGCCGCGGCTGTCGGCGGCCTCGAAGTTGTCGCCGCCATCGAACGAGACGTCGGTGCCGTTGGGGCCGACCGTCACCAGGACGAGCCCGTCGCGGCCCGGCACGAACGCTGCCGCCGAGCGGTAGCCGCCCGGGGACGCGCCTGCGGGTCGGCGCCACGTGCGGGCGCCGTCGTCGCTCACAGCTGCCACTGCGAACGTCGCGTCCGGCTGCAGATAGTCGCCGCCGACGGCGACGACGCGCTCGCCGTGCACGGCGAGCGAGAAGATGCCGCGGCTGGCGGTTCCGGCGCGGACCAGGGTGGAGCTGCTGCGCCAACGGTCGCCGCCATCCTCACCGCGCAGCACGCGCGCCACCTCGCCACCGCCGGTCGCCACGAGGAATGTCCCGTCGTCCAGCATCGCCACGCAGGTGCCGCTGGCGGCAAAGGCCGCCTCGCCCGGTTGCGGCCGCGGCAGCGTCCCAATCGGCTCCCAGGTGGCGCCGGCGTCGCGCGAGCGCAGGGCGGTGAAGCGGCCGCCGATCGGGTCGCCGAAGGCGAACCCGGTGCCATTGGCGTCGAAGGCGATGCCGTCCAGGAAGGCGTCGGGGTTCTCGTCGCGCCAAACCTCACGCCAGGTCGCGCCGCCGTCGTCCGTCTCGAGGAGCAGCGCCGGGCTGCCGACCGCCATCACCACCGCGTGCAGGGCGCCGAAGGCGTGAACGTCGCGCAGGTCGCGTCCGGCCGCCAGGCCGGGGCCGCACGCGATCCAGGTGGTGCCTCCGTCGAGCGAACGCAAGCACGTCCCGTCGCTGCCGGTCACCCAGACGATCCGGTCGGTCACCGCGCAGACGCCGCGCAGCGAGGCGCGGGTCGGCGACGCCAGGGGGAGCACCGCGAGGGGCGGCGAGACTGGCAGGCCCGCGCATCCGACCAGCGCAGGGGCCCACAGGGCGTGGATGGAACGCATCCGAGCAGTATCGCCCGTTGCGGCGCGTTGACGGCACGGGGGCTGTTCCTGACGATGGCACGATGCCCGCGCGTGCGTTCCTTCCGTTGGTGGTCGCGTTGTCCGCGGTATCCGCTCCGGCGGCGCAGGCGGGCGATGCCAAGGATCGCCCGGGGACCCAGCAGACTCCGCCCTCGGGGTATGCGATCCCGCCGGCGCCGCCGCTCGACCCTTCGGCAGCGCTGGCGGCCTTCGTCGCCGCGCCAGGACTCCAGGTCGAGCTGGCGGCGGCCGAGCCCACGGTTGTGGCGCCCGTGTGCATGCAGTTCGACGGTGACGGCCGGCTCTGGGTGGTGGAGATGCCCGGCTACATGCCCGACGTCGATGGTCACGGCGAGCGGGAGGCCAACGGCAGCGTCGCGGTGCTGGAGGACGAAGACGGCGACGGCGTCTTCGAGAAACGCACCACGTTCCTCGACGGTCTCGTCTTGCCGCGGGCGGTGTGTGTGCTGCGCAACGCGGCGCTGGTCATCGCGCCGCCGCGGCTGCTGCTGTGTCCGGACCGGGACGGCGACCTGCGCGCCGACGCGAGCATCGAGCTCTTCGCCGACATGGGCGGTCTCGACAGTCCCGAACACGCGCCGAACGGTCTGCTGTGGGCGCTCGACAACCGCATCTATCTGGCCAAGCACGCTGCGTGCTACGTCTGGGACGGCCAGGTCTTGCGGCGCGAGCCGTCGCCGGCGCTGGGGCAGTGGGGCATCAGCCAAGACGACGCGGGCCGGTTGTTCTACAACGACAATTCGACGCACCTGCGCGTCGACCTGTTGCCGCGGCAGTTGGTGATGGCGAACCCGCACCAGGGTCGCCTGGCCGGGCTCGACCATGTTCCCTGCCGCGACCAGACCGTGTGGCCGGTGCGCGTGACGCCGGGGGTCAACCGCGGCTACCAGCCCGGCGTGCTGAGAGAGGGCCGGCTGAGCGCGTTCACGGCGGCGTGCAGTCCGTTCGTGTACCGGGGCGACCTGTTGAGCGACTACCGCGGCGACGTCTTCGTCGCCGAGCCGGCCGCGAACCTGGTGCGTTGCGACGTGCTCGAGTCCGGCGCGGGCGCGGTGCAAGCGCGCCCGAAGGTCGCTGGCCGGGAGGTGCTCGCGTCGCTCGACGAGCGCTTCCGTCCGGTCGCTCTGGCCGAAGGGCCCGACGGGGCACTGTATGTCGCCGACATGGCGCGCGGTCTCATCCAGCATCGCCTGTTCGTCACGACGTTCTTGCGTCGGCAGGTGGAGGAACGTGGGCTCGAGGCTCCGCTCGACCGCGGCCGCATTTGGCGCGTCGTGCCGGCAGGCGGCCGCGTTGCGCGGCGACCGCGGATGTCGGCGGCGAGCATCGGCGAGTTGGTCGATGCTCTGGCGCACCCGTCGGGAGCCTGGCGCGATTTGGCACAGCGTGAGCTGGTCTGGCGCGGCGACGTGCGAGCCCTGGCCGCGCTCGACCGCTCGGTGCGCGCCGCCGCGTGGCCGGCGGCGGCGCACGCATTGTGGACAGCGCACGCACTCGGCGGTCTCGAGCGCGGTGCGTTGCTGGCGACGCTGTTCGCCTCGGATCCGCGTCTGCGTGGCGTGGCCTACCAGGTGGCTGCCGAGGCGTTGGGTCACGGCGGACGCACCCTGCTCGACAGTGCGCTTCTCCGCCGAGCAGACGACGAGGACGACGTCGAGGCGGCGCGCGTGTTGGCGCTGGTCCTGGGCCGGATCGATCTGCCGGCGATGCCGCGGGCCGTGGAGGCGTTGGTCGCGCGCTTTCCCGACGATGGGCTCTTGGCGCAGGCGGTGGTGGCGGGGGCCGCGGGCCGTGAGCTCGTCATCCTGGCCGGGGTCGCGGATCCGCGGCTTGCCACGCTGGCCGCTGCTGCGGTGACGCGGCGTCGCGACGCCGACGAACTGCTCGCTCTGCTTCGGCAAGTCTCGACCCGAAGCGCGGAGTCCGGGCACTTCGATGCCCTACTGGCTGGCTTGCTGGCCGGCGTGCCGCGCCAGAAGAAGGAGGTGCGGCGCAGTGCCCTGGCGCGCGACGTGCGCGTGCGGGTGGCGGCGGCGCAGGTGCGATTGCGACTGGGTGACGCACAACGCGAGGCGTGGGCGGCGCTCGAGCCGGCGTTCGAACCACCCGTCGACGTCGCACCGGCGCGTTCGCTCACCGAGGCCGAGCTGCAGGCACTGGCGCGCGGGCAGATCGTCTTCGCCATCTGTGCCGGCTGTCACGGCACGGGAGGCGAGGGCACAGGCGAGGGCCCGCCGTTCGTGGGCAGCGAGTGGCTCGGCGGCCCGGCCGAGACCCTGGTGCGCATCGTCATGCACGGCCTCGAGGGCGCGATCGAGGTCGACGGGCAGGCATGGAACCGCACCATGCCCAAGGTCGCGCTGGCAGAAGACGACATCGCCGCCGTCCTGACCTACGTCCGCCACACTTTCGCCGGGGCCGAGCCCGTGGCGGTCGACCTCGTGCGGGCGACCGCCTCTGCCACCGCCGGCCGCGACCGCCCCTTCACCCCCCCCGAACTGAAGTAACAGAGTGGAGTCAGGCTCCTCTCTGTTACTTCGCTACGGGGTTTCCTGGATCCAGAGGTTGCGGAAGCGCACGCGGCTGCCGTGGTCCTGGAGGAGGAGCGGTTGGGGGCTGTCGCCCTCGGCCATGCCTTGACCGGTCTTGGCGGTCAGCTCGGCGTCGCGGTGGACGAGAATGCCGTTGTGCAGCACCGTGACGCGCGCGTTGGCGGTCTTCTTGTCGCCGTCGAAGCGCGCCGCCGTGAACCAGATGTCGAAGGTCTGCCACGCGCCCGCTGCCCTGCTGGCGTTGAAGTCCGGCGGCCGTTGCCCGTAGAGCGCGCCGCACGCGTGCTTGTCGGCAGGCTTGCCGAACGAGTCGAGGATCTGCACTTCGTAGCGCCGCTGCACGTAGACGCCGGAGTTGCCGTGCTGCGCGTCGCCCTCGGGCACCGTGAACTCCACGTGCAGGCGATGATCGCGGAAGGCCTTCACGCTCACCGCGCTGCCTCTTCCCGGCTGCACTTCGAGCACGCCGTCCTCGGCGGTGAAGGCGAGTTCGCCGCCGTTGGCGCCGATCAGGCTGCCGTCCGCGCCCAGGGGCGTCGCACTCGGCGGCGCAGCACTCAAGACGCTGCCGCGGTCGATGGTCCAGCGCACGCCCGCCAGCAGGTGGGTGAGGAAGCGCGCGTCACGCCAGACCTCCGGGCGGTGGCCGAGCGCCGTGTAGAACACGCGCCCCTTACCGTAGTCGCGGCACCACGACAGTGCGTTGTCACGGTCGGCCCGCTTGCCCAGGCTGAGGTCGGTCCCGTCGTCGGTGAGCCGCAGCAGCACGTGCACTCGATCGCGCGACCAAGCGCGAAACTGGTAGATCTCGTCGGTCACCACCAGGCTCTCGCCCAGGTGGAAGGTGGTGGGGTGGGTCCGGTCTTCGACCGCCAGCCGGACCTCCTTGTGCCACGGATGTCCGTCGAAGTAGCCCCCGATCATCGCGCCGTAGGCCGGGAACTTATAGAAGGTGTCGGTCGCGCAGTGGATGCCGACGAAGCCGCCACCCTCGCGCACGAACTCGAGGAGGCCCTCCTTGTCCGCGTCGTCGATCGGCAGCTCCCCGGTCGTGTAGAACACGACCACCTGGTAGCCGCGCAGGCTGTCGCCCTTCAACGCGGCGCAGTCCTGGGTGCAGTCCACGCGCAGTGTCAGGCCGGCGGCCTCGACGAAGCAGCGCTCGGCGTGCGCGAGCATCGCCCGCTGAGCCCGTTTGACCACCGGGTGGACGAAGCCCGCCGAGTGGGTCAGGAACAGCACGCGGGGTGGCGGATCCTGGGCGGGGAGGGCGACGAGAAGGCTGGCGACAAGGGCGAGACGGCGCACGTGTGGAGCTTCACCCGGGCCCGCCAGGTTGACAACCTGGAGAGCCCGGGAAGATCCTGCCATCTGCTCTCGTCACGGAACTTCTCCCACAAGCCTGACGCTTGCCCGGCCGAGTGCACCGACCCTCCCTCGCTGGCGTTGTGTGGAAACCCTCGGCCTACCAGCCCGCTCACTGTATGTCTGTGTCCGACCCCGACTCGGTGCGAAGGAACCGACTGCTGCCGACCCCGACCCATCCCTGGCGCGTGCGCTTCCGTCCCTTCTTCCCCTGCCTCGTGCTCGCGGTCTACGGGTGCAGTGCGGCCGACTATGCCGCGGACGCCGACCAGGAGGTGGGTTCGGCGCTGGCCGAGGCGACCGAGCGGGCGCTCGGCGGGCGCCGCGAGTCGGTGGTGCAGCCCGAGCCGGCCAAGAGCGAGGCAGAGCCGGCGGCAGCTCCGGCCGAACCCTCCGAAGATGCTCAGCCCCAGGCATCCGAGTCAGCCGACTCGATCTTGCACCTCGACCTGGAAGCGGCCCTGCGCACCGCCATCGCCAGCAACCGCGAACTCGCCAGTGAGAGAGAACAGCTCTACCAGCAGGGTCTGCAGTTCACCGGCACGCGCTTCGAGTTCGGTCCGCAGCTCGCCAGCACGGTCGCGGCGGTGTGGAACGACCGCGAGACCAGCCGTGGCATCCTGTCGCTGGACGGGCGCGCCGCGGTCCGGCAGATCCTGCCCACCGGCGGCAGCGTGTCGCTCGACGGCGGGCTCGGCTTCGATCACTTCGTGGGCCCTCTCGGTGACGGCTTCACCACCAATGGCGCGGTCCGATTGCGGCAGCCCTTGCTGCAAGGCGCCGGCTACACCGCGAGCCACGAGGCGTGGACGCGGGCGCAGCGCGAGCTGGTCTACGCCGTGCGGCGCTTCGAGTTGTTTCGCCAGCGCCTGTCGATCGACATCGCCCGCGACTACTTCGGCCTCATCAGCCAGAAGCAGACTCTCGCCAACCAGGAGCGAACGTACCAGGATGCGGTGTTCGACCGGCGCAAGGCAGAGGCGCTGTTCAGCGTCGATCGCAACGACGAGCAGCAGGTGTTCCGGGCGCGCCGGCGCGAGATCGTGACGGAGAACGAACTCATCGATGCGCGTGCGGCCTACAAGCGCGCCCTCGATGCCTTCCGGGTGCGACTGGGCTTGCCGGTGGCGAGCACCATCGACGTGGTCTCTCAGACTCCCGAGTTCGTGCCCATCGACATGGACGACGACTCCGCCGTGCGGGCCGCGCTGGCCAACCGGCTCGATCTCTTGAGCCAGCGCGAACAGGTCGAAGACGTCGAGCGGCAGCTGGCGATCGCCGAGAACGGCCTGCTGCCCGACTTCAACCTCGACGCCTCCTACAGCCTGGACGGCAGTGGCCCTTCGCTCGATCGTGCCAGCCCGCACGACTGGTCGTCATCGATCGGGCTGACCATGGAGGTGCCGCTGCAGCGGACCCGCGAGCGCAACTCGCTGCGCAACGCCCAGATCGCGCTCGACCGCGCCCGCCGCGGGCTCACCCAGCAGTGCGACCAGCTCGACATCGAAGTGCGCGATCAGCTGCGTCAGCTGCGCAGCATCGAGCAACAGCTGGTCCTGCAGCGCGAGCAGATCGAGCAGGAGAAGAAGGCGGTCGCCGTGATGCAGATCCGCTACGAGTCGGGCAACGTCGACAACCGCGACTTGTTGGAAGCCAGGCAGGCGCTCATCCAGGCCGAGAACGCCCTCATTCGCCTGGAGGTCGACCACTTCGTCCGCCGCCTCGAGCTGCACCGCACGCTCGGGGTCCTGTTCATCGACGAGCAAGGGATGTGGCAATGAGAATGACGCTCTCGGATCTGATTGTCGCACTCGCGGGCGGCACTCTGCTCGTCGCTTCGGCGTGCTCGTCCAAAGCCGCCGATGCCGCTGCCATCGGCGACGAAGGCACGTTCGTGGTGGTGCGCGGCGACCTACCGATCACGCTCACCGAGAACGGCACTCTGGTGGCCAAGGACTCGCGACAGGTGCGCGTCGAATCGAGTCGTGGCGGCAAGATCTCGTGGCTCGTCGATGCCGGCAAGGAGGTGGCCGAGGGCGACGTGCTGTGTCGGCTCGACCCCACCGAGCTGAACTCGTCGATCCAGCAGTCGGAGCTCGACATCACCCAGGCCGAGGCCGACCTCAAGAACGCGCAGACCGAGCTCGACATCCAGCAGACCGAGAACGTCGCCTCCCTGGAGAAGGCGAGGATCGCCGAGGACAAGGCCGACAAGGAGCTGCAGCGCTACAAGGAGGGTGACGGACCGCAGGAGCGGCGCAAGCTGCTCATCGCGGTCAAGGACGCGCAGACCGAGTTCGAGCGCAAGAAGAAGTTCTTCGACGACAGCAAGACGCTGGTCGAGCAGGGCTATCTCAAGCGGTCCGAGCTGATCGACCACGAGATCGCCTTCGAGAAGGCGCAGGTGCAGCTCGAAGGCTCCGACCTCGACCTCAAGATGTTCGACCAGTACAAGCACCCGATGTCGCTGGCCGAGAAGCAGACAGCGCTTGCCGACGCCAAGCGCGAGGTCGGCTCGGTGGAGAAGCGCAACGAGTCGAAGCTGTTGCAGCGGCAGGTGGCGGTGGCGCAGAACGAGAAGCGACTCCTGCAGTACAAGGAGCGCCTGCGCCGCCTGAAGAGCGACCTCGAGAAGTTCACGCTCTCGGCGCCCTGCGCCGGCATCGTGTTGCACGGCGACCCGAAGCAGCCCTGGTACCGCGACCAGATCAAGGTCGGCAGCGAGGTGTGGGAGGGGTCGGTCGTGTGCACGATCCCCGACCTCAGGGTCATGCAGGTGAAGCTGCAGGTGCACGAGGCGGACATCAACAAGCTGAAGAAGGGCTTGAAGACGACGATCACCATGGAGTCGATGCCTGGCGTCGTCATGGCCGGCGAGCTGACCAACATCGCGTCGATCGCCAACACCGGCGGCGAGTGGGGCGGCGGCGGGGGCGACGCAGTCAAGAAGTTCGACGTCGAGGTCACCATCGAGCAGCGCGAAGGCGTGCGCTTGCGCCCCGGCATCAGCGCCAAGGTGGTGATCGACATCGACCACTTGGCCGACGTCGCCTACGTGCCGCTGCAGAGCGTCGTGGTGGAGGGCAGCACGCACGGGTGCTTCGTGGCGGCGGCCAACGGGCAAGCCGAGCGCCGCGTCGTCGAAGTCGGTGCCAGCAACGACAACTACATCCAGATCCAGAACGGGCTCGAACCGGGCGAGCGCGTGCTGCTCTACAACCCGAGCCTGGGCAAGCAGCAGGGTGACAGCCAGGAGGCCGCCGGCGACCGTGCGTCGGCGCCGGCGGGCGCCGGCGAACCTGCCGCAGCGGCCGCAGCCGGGGCCGGCAACAAGTGACCGCGGTCCTCGAGCTGCGCGGAGTCAGGAAGACCTACGGCGAGGCCGGGCACTCGGTCGAGGTGTTGCGCGGCATCGACCTCAGCGTGCAGCCCGGCGAGTTCGTCGCCATCGTCGGACCGTCGGGGTCCGGCAAGTCGACGCTGCTGAACCTGCTGGGTTGCCTCGATCGACCCAGCGCCGGCGCCTACTTGCTGGAAGGCGAGGACTCGGCCCAACTCGACGACTTCCGTCTGTCGCGCATGCGCAACGAGCGCATCGGCTTCGTGTTCCAGTCGTTCATGCTGGTGCCGCACCTCAGCGTGCGCGAGAACGTCGAGCTGCCGCTGCTGTATGCGCGCGTCCCGCGCGGTCGGCGGCGCCAGCGCTGCGTCGAACTCATCGAGCAGGTCGGGCTCGGGCATCGCCTCGGCCACCGCCCCAACCAGCTGTCGGGCGGCGAGTGCCAGCGCGTGGCAGTGGCGCGCGCCCTCGCCAACGATCCGGCCCTGCTGCTCGCCGACGAGCCGACCGGCAACCTGGACTCGAAGACCTCGGCTGACATTCTCCGCCTGTTCTTCGATCTGCACGCGGCCGGGCGCACGCTGGTGATGATCACCCACGACGCCGAGATCGCTGCCAAAGCGCCGCGGCGGGTCGTCATTCGCGATGGCCTGATCCGCGAGGACACCGCTCTCGTCGAGGTGACGACTTGATCGTCCAGGAACTGGTCGTCGAGGCCTTGCGCAACCTCGGGCGGCACAAGCTGCGCTCTCTGCTCACCGCTCTCGGCATCGTGTTCGGCGTCGCCTCGGTCATGGCGATGGTGGCGACGGGCGAGGGGGCGCGTCGCCGGATCCTGGCCCAGATCGAGGAGCTCGGGATCCGCAACGTCATCGTCAACGCCAAGAAGCCGCCGGCCGAAGAGGACAGCAAGAAGAAGCAGGGCGGCACACCGGAGTACGGGCTGACGTTTCGCGATGCCGACCAGATCGAGAAGACTCTGCCGATGGTCGACCGGGTGCTGCGCGTGCACGACGTCGAGAAGTGGATCTGGTTCAAGAGCCGGCGCCTGCAGGCGAAGGTGCGCGGCGTCGGTGCCGAGTACATGCGCGCCTTGCGCCTTGCGCCCTTCCTCGGTCGGGCGCTGGACGCCGAGGACGACAACGTGCGCCGCCGCGTCTGCGTGGTGCGGGAGAGGCTGATCCGCGAGGCGAAGTACGTGGGCGATCCGCTGGCTCTCGACCTCAAGATCGGCAGCGAGTTCTACCGCGTCGTCGGCGTCCTGCGCGATTTCGAGGCGCAGAGCCAGACTCAGACCGTGCTCGGTATCGACGGCCGCGCCTTCGAGGTGTACGTGCCGTTCCGGACGGTGGTCGATCGCTACGGGCTGGTGTCGGTCACGGCGGAGGAGGGCAACTACTCGACCGCGCGCGTCGAGTTGCACCAGCTGCTGTGCATCGCCCGCACCGAAGACGACGTCGAGCTACTGGCGCGCGGCATCCAGGCGGTGCTGGGCAGCTTCCACAAGCGCAAGGACTACGAGGTCACGGTGCCGCTCGAGCTCTTGCAGTCGCGGCAGGAGACGCAGCGCGTGTTCGACGTGGTGCTGCCGATCATCGCCGGCATCAGCCTGCTGGTCGGCGGCATCGGCATCCTCAACATCATGTTGGCTTCGGTGACGGAGCGCACCCGCGAGATCGGCATCCGCCGTGCCATCGGCGCCACGCGTGGCGACATCGTCATGCAGTTCCTGGTCGAGACGGTGTCGCTGTCGGCGGCTGGCGGCTTGATCGGCGTGGCCGGTGGTGTCGCCTTCGTGGTCTTGCTCGAGCACTTCGCCCAGTGGAACCCGACGATCACCAGCTGGTCGGTGGTGCTGTCTCTGTCCATCTCCTGCGCCACGGGCGTCGTCTTCGGGATCTACCCGGCGCGTCGCGCGGCGATGCTGGATCCGATACGGGCGCTGCGCCACGAGTGACGAACGCGGCGAGGCGCCGCACGTGGTGGCCGGATCAACGTGGGCCTTCGACGTCGATGGGCCCGTCGCCGGTCGTGGAGAAGGTGAGTCGGTCGTCGCCCAGGGTGCAGGCGTAGTGGCCGGCGGGCAGCGCGAACGGCAGGGTCAGGACGATGGCCCCGTCCGCGTCGGGCGGCGGTTGCAGCAGCGTCAGGTGGTAGCAAGGTCGGCCGCCCTCGTCGATGGTGATGACCAACGGGCGGGAGCGCGGCAGAGCCTTGCGCACGTGGAGGCGCACGCGGGCGCCGGGGGTGAGCGCGACGACGACGGCCGGATCCTTGCCGTTGCCGACCGCCGACGTGGCGGGGATTTGCGTCGGCGCCGAGGGTAGGTAGTCGGGATGGAACACCTGCACGGTGTGGGCGGCGCCGTCCCGTGCGGCGAAGACGTCGTGCTCGGCACCTTGTGCCTCGCGCTGGTCGAACACGAGGATACGAGCGTTGCCGAACGCCGGTCGCACCTCGACTCCGCGCACCGGTCGCTGATCCGGGTCGAAGGCGTGCACGTGCACACGCCGAACGATGTCGTCGCGGGCGAGGATCGGGATCGCCTGGCCGGCGGTCGCGACGTCGGCGCCGGTGACGGTTGCCGGTGGACCCTCGGCCAGATGCACGTCGCAGTGCTCGTCGGCGTCGGTCCAGGCGATGGCCAGGAGTTCGGCATCGAGCGTCAGGTTCTCGTGGCGAACGCCGCCGTCCTGCCGCCAGAAGCTGACGCGCTGCACTCGAGCGCCCGCCGGCAGGCGGATCACCACCGGGCGCTGGGCGTCCACCGTGGCTTCCAGGGGCGGAGACGGAATCCCGGGTGAGGCGCGTTGCGCGAGGCGGGCGCCGCGGACCTCGAGGGTGGCGACGTCGCCCACGTAGGCAGCGAGCACGCGCCCATCGCTGTCGGTGTGGCCGTGCCGTGTCCGGCGCTCGCCGCCCGCCACACTGTCGATGGTCACCGGCAGAAAGGGAGCCGGACGTCCTTCGCGCGTGACCACCTGCGCTTGCAGGATGCGCCCGGCCAGTCTCAGTGCTTCGCGCCCGGCCGGCATGTTGCGGCCGCCCTCGACCCACCCGAGTCCGACGTCGCTCCCGAGCTGTTGCCGGGTGTACGCGAGTTCGACCCGTTGGCGCAGCTGGTCGGTGCGCGTCGAAGCAGAACGGCGGTGTAGCGCGTAGCCGGTCTCGCCGACACAAGCGAGGTCGGCCGCGGCCAGTAGATCCGCTGGGAGCCGGCAGGTTCCGGCGCCGTCGGTCGTGAGTGGCGTCAGCAGGGGCACGCCGCCGAGCATCGATGGGCTCGGCCGAACGTCGACCCCCGGCGCCGGCCGGCCGTTCTCATCGACCACGGTCAGGAACTCCGGCTCACCGTCGCGTGTCGGCAGGCGGATGGGATCGGGGACCACGCCCAGGCTCGAGGGTGGCAGGACCACGGGCCGATGGCCGGGTGCGCTCACGACCAGGGCGTGCTGTTGCAGCGCGGAGCGGTCGACGAGCGACTGGCCTTCGCCCGTGAACCGTAGGGTGCGGGCGTCGCCGGAGTCGGCGGACGTGATCGGCCACCGGCGTAGCGGGACCAGCCACGCATCGACGCGGGAGGGTGCGGCGTCGTGGTGGTCGCGCACCCGAACCTCGGCGTGCTCGGCAGAGAGCGGCGGCAGGTCGATGTCGTCGGGGGCGCCGCTGGCGAGGACGGTGGCGCGCCCCGGAGCGCGCAGCGCGATGAGGCGGAGGCGAGGGTCGTCGCAGGCCTCGCCGTCGGCGAGCGGGAACCAGCGCTGCTCGCCGTCCGGGCAGGCGAACAGTCCGCACAGCCCGCGCGCCGGCTGCCCGTCGGCGAGGACGCGCAACCGCCGCGTCGCGGTGGGGGTGGTTTCCAAACGCACGTGGCGGCCACGCGCAGGGAGGCGCATCGCCGTACTCCGGCCGGGCGACCACAGCTCGACCTCGAAGTCCAGTCCGCGCGAGCAACGCCAACCGTCGAACACCAGGGGCGTCGGCACCTGGGGGGCTGCGATGCGCAGCCGGCCGTCGGTGGGGACGGCCAGGACACGCCCTTCCGCGAGGCCTGGTGGCGCATCGACCCGCCGCACCCACGCCAGCGCGCCGGGCGCCGGCGTCGCGATCTCGACCGTGTACAGATCCGAGTCCACCAACCGGCGCAAGGTCGCGCGCGTGCGCGAGAAGCCGGACAGCCCGAACGGCAGCGGCTCGTACCACGTCTGGAAGCCGGGCGCCTCGACCACCAGGGTGAGGGGCGGCTCGAGGCCGGTCCCCAGGCGCCGGTGCGCCGGCTTCAGCGGCAAGGAGAAGTTGCCGTGTGCATCGGTGGCGATGTCGGCCAGCGGCCAGCGCCGCAGGACGTCCAGCGTGTGGTCGCGGCAGAGAGTCGACACGGTGCGGGCGATCTCGATCCGCACGTGCGCGTCCGCTACGGGGGCGCCATCGGCGTCGACGACCGTTCCCTGGCAAGGCGGCATGGTCGGGGCCGCCTGCGCGGCCGCGGCCTTGGCGGCGATGCCGGAGCACCAGGCGATCACACCCGCGGCCAGTGGCCACGCGCGTCGCCTCGCCGTCGGATACACGCTCACCATGCCCTCATCGACCCAGACGCCAGTGGTTCGGAAGCGTCGCGGGCCGCAAGGAACGTGCACGACCCGGTGTTGCCGGCAGAATAAGGCCCGCGATCGCTTCGCAACCTCCGCCATGAAACTTGCCTTCGCCGTCCCTCTCCTCGTTGCCCTGGGCACGCCGACGCTCCGCGCGCAGCCCGCCTCCGCCCCGGCCGAGAAAGCCGCTCCCGCCAAGTACGCGGTCAAGCGCGTCAGCCTCAGCGGCGCCTACGCCGACCTGCCCGAGCAGGGTCTGGACCTCGCATCGTTGCTGATGGGGGGCGGCGCTCCGCCCAAGAGCTTCTACGAGATGCTGGACAAGCTCGACGAGCTGGCCAAGGCCGAGGGCGACGCGCCGATCCTGTTCGACCTCAGCGACGGCGTCGGTCTGAACCAGGCGCAGCTCGCCGAGGTGGAGCGCGTCTTCGTCAAGCTGCGCAAGGCGGGCAAGAAGACCTACGCCTACCTCGAGGGCGCCGACTCGGTGCGTTACCAGATCGCCGTGCAGTGCGACGAGATCGCCATCGCCGACATGGGTGGGATCGACCTCGTCGCGCCGTCCCTGTCGATCTCGTACATGAAGGACCTGTACGACCTGCTCGGCATCCACTTCGACGTCCTGCGCTGCGGCGAGTTCAAGGGTGCTGCCGAGCCGTACATGCTGTCGCGCATGAGCGACCATCTGCGCGCTCACCTCGAGGAGATGTTGGCACGCATGAACGGCGAGATCGTCCAGCGCATCGCTGTTCGCCGTGGCCTGCGCGCCGAGCGCGTCCGTGAGCTGCAGGCACGCCGCATTTGGCGCGCCGACGACGCGCGTGCGGCGGGCCTGGTCGACCGCATCGTGCCGTGGGCCGGTGTCGAGAAGGCGGCCGAGCAGATCTTCGGCCGCGACGACTTGGCGTTCGAGGCGGTGCTCTCGGGCAAGAAGCGGCGCAAGAGCGTCAATCCACTGTCGCTGCTCGCCGAGCTACTCAACCCCAAGGAGGTCGACGCCATCGAGGACAGCTCGCTGGTCGTGCTGCACCTGACCGGCCCGATCGTCGACGGCAAGAAAGCGCAGCCGGGGACGCTGGTGTCGGAGCCGACCGTCAAGCTGATCCGGCAGGTGGCCGACGACGAGAAGGTCAAAGGCGTGGTTCTGCGCGTCAACTCGCCCGGCGGCTCGGCGACGGCGAGCGAGGCGATCCGGGTGGCGCTGGCCGAGCTGGCCGACAAGAAGCCCGTGGTCTACTCGATGGGTCGGGTGGCAGGATCCGGCGGCTACTGGATCACCTGCATCGGGCAGCCCGTCCTGGCCGAGATCGGCACGATCACCGGGTCGATCGGCGTGCTCGGCGTCAAGACCAACCTCGGTCCCCTGTTTCGCCGCGCGGGCATCCAAGAGGAGGTGATCGCTCTGGACGCCAGCGCCGAGATGACGTCGCCGACGCGCGGCTGGACCGACGCCGAGAAGCAGAACCTGCAGGGCATGATCGACGACGTCTACCACCGCTTCCTGGCGCTGGTCGCCAAGTCGCGCGCGATGAAGGTGGAGGAAGTCGAGCCTCTGGCGGGCGGGCGCGTCTACAGCGGCGGCCACGCCGCCGAGCTGCACCTGGTCGACCGGGTCGGTGGCCTGGACGAGGCGATCGCCATGGTCAAGAAGGCGGCGAAGGTGGACGGCGACATCGAGGTCACGCACTTGCCACGACCACGCTCGTTCATGGACGCGGTCGCCGAGGAGCTCCTGTCGGTGCGTGCCCTGATCCCTGCGGGGCCGGTGCAGGTGCTCTTGCGGCGCATCGGACCGGCGGTGGGCGCGTGCACGGTGCTGCAGGACGCGCTGGTCGGCGACGGCTCGCTCAAGGTCTGGGCCCTCACTCCGGACTTCGAGATCAGGTTCTGAAGCCCGCACGGGCTCGCGATCGCGAGGGCTGTCGCCGGCAGCTCCGAGCGCGGCAGCCGGGCCCGGCCTGGGTCGTGGGCTGCGCTGCCTGCGCGTGGTCGGTATAGAAGCGGCATGGTCGCGCCCGTGGGTCTCGTACCACTTCTCGTCATGGCTGGTGCCGGCGCGGTGCAAGACCCACCGCCTCCGGCGGTGCCCAATCTGATTCCCAACGCCGCGTTCGAGGACGTGCAGGGCGAGGCCCCGCGTGCCTGGCGTCGTTCGCGCTGGAACGGTCGCGGTTCGCTGAGCGTGGGCGAGGGCCGCAGCGGGCGTGGCGTGCGCATCGAGTCGGCCGAGGGTGCCGACGTCGGTTGGTCGTGTACGGTGCCCGTGGAGATCGGCGCACGCTACCGGCTGTCGGGCTACATCCGTACGCGCGATGTGGTGGCGAGGAGCGGGGCGAAGGGGGCGCTGTTCAACGTGCACAATGTGCAGCCGGTGCAGACCCCGGCGGTGGTCGGCTCGCGCGACTGGACGCGGGTCGAGGTCGAGTTCGACGTCGGCTTCGAGGACAGCGTCACCATCAACTGCCTGTTCGGCGGCTGGGGCTTGGCAACCGGCAGCGCCGACTACGACGACCTGGAGCTGGTCTTGGTGAAGAAGGGCGAGATGCCGGCGCCGCGCATCGAGGTGGACGCCAGCGATGTGCGAGCGCCGCTCAGCAAGTACGTGTACGGGCAGTTCATCGAGCACCTGGGTCGCTGCATCTACGGCGGCATCTGGGCGGAGGTGGTCGAGGACCGCAAGTTCTTCGCGCCGGTGGGAAGCGAGGAATCGCCGTGGCAGGTGGTCGGCACGGCGACGACCGTGACGATGAGCACGGACGAGGCGCTGGCGGGGGCGCACGCGGTGCAGGTCGCGCTGGGTGAGGGCGCGGGACGCGCCGGCATCCGGCAGACCCTGCCGCTGCGCGCCGACGTCGCCTACGTCGGGCACGTGTGGCTCCGTGGTGACGCGTCGGCGGCGCCGATCGCGGTGGGAATCGCCGGCGACGGCAAGCCGGTCGGCCACACGACCGTCGTGACCGACGTGCGCCCGACTTGGACGCGCGTGCCGATCTCGCTCGATCCGGCGCCGCGGGCCGGCGACGGGGCCTTCGAGATCGTCGGATCGGGGCGGGGAACTTTCTGCATCGGTGCAGTGAGCCTGATGCCGGCCGACCACGTGCAGGGCTTCCGTACCGACACCCTGGCACTGCTGCGCGAGCTCGACGCGCCGGTGTATCGCTGGCCGGGCGGCAACTTCGTGTCGGGCTACGACTGGCGCGACGGGATCGGCGAGCGCGACCGGCGGCCGCCGCGCAAGAACCCGGCGTGGCAGGGCATCGAGAGCAACGACGTCGGCGTCGACGAGTTCATGTCGCTGTGCTCGCTGCTCGGCACCGACCCGTACATCGCGGTCAACACCGGGCTCGGTGGCGTCGACAACGCGATCGCCGAGCTGCAGTACGTGAACGGCAAGGCGGACAGTGCCTGGGGGAGCCGGCGAGCGCGCAACGGCCATGCGGAGCCGTACGGCGTCAAGTTCTGGGGGATCGGCAACGAGATGTACGGCGACTGGCAGCTCGGGCACGTGCCGCTCGCCGACTACGTGCAGCGGCACAAGGCGTTCGTCGAGGCGATGCGCCACGAGGATCCGAGCATCCAGGTGATCGGCGTCGGTGCTGTCGGCACCTGGAGCGAGACCATGCTGCGCGAGTGCGCCGACCACCTCGACTTCCTGTCGGAGCACGTCTACTGGCAGGAGCGGCCGGGCTTGGTGGCGCACGTCAAGCAGGCGCCGGACTCCCTGCGCCGGATCGCCGAGGCGCACGCGCGCTACCGCAAGGCGCTGCCGAGCCTGGCGGGCAAGGACATCCGCATCGTGCAGGACGAGTGGAACTACTGGTACGGGCCGCACGTGTTCGGCGAGCTCGGGACGCGCTATTTCGTGAAGGACGCGCTCGGCGTGGCCGCGGCGCTGCACGAGTTCGCACGGCACAGCGCCCTGTTCTTCATGGCCAACTACGCGCAGACGGTGAACGTGATCGGGGCGATCAAGACGACGCCGCAGAGCGCCTGGCTGGAGACGACCGGGCTGGTGCTCAAGCTCTACCGCAAGGAGTTCGGGACGCTGCCGGTGGCGACGACGTGCAGCCCGTCGCTGGATGCGATGGCGGCGCTGAGCGCCGACCGCAGGAGTTTGACGCTCGGGGTGGTGAACCCGACGGCGCAGGAACTCGACGTGCCGTTGACGGTGCGCGGGGCTCGGCTGAGACTCGACTACGAGTCTTGGCGGATCGCCGGCGACCCCGCTGCCTACAACGACGCCGGCGCCGAGCGCGTGAAGATCGAGAACCGTGGCGTGCTCACCGCAGACCTTCCCGCCGACACCACCCCCGGACGTGTGCGTCTCGCACCCACGAGCGTCACCCTCTTCCGCTTCACCGTCGTGAAGTAACAGGGTGGAGTCTGACTCCACTCTGTTACTTCGCTACGGGGGAACCCTACTGGAGCTCGAGTTCGATGGGGTTGCTGATGGTGCGCACGCCGCGCGGCGCCGACGGCACGAGGGTGAAGGCGCAGGCGTAGAGGTGCAGGCCGCGAAGAGCGGCCAGCGGGTTGGCGAGGATGCCGGTCGCTGCGCCCTGGGCGTCGAGGTTGCCGAGGAAGCCGCTGCTGAAGGGGGGCAGGCCGACGCCGAGGGTGGCCACGAACAGCGCGTCGCCGTCGATGGGCACGGTGCGGGTGCCGAGCGCGAAGCCGGTGTTGCCGAGCGCCAGGGCCAGCGCGTACACGCTGCCCGGGCTGCCGCTGTCGTAGACGTGCAGGCGCACGGGGTCGATCAGGCCGGGGGCGCCTTCGCTCACGAGGCCGTCGAAGAGCGACTCGAGTAGCTCCTGGCCGCCGGCGGCGGCGGGGAAGCCGGCGGCGAGCAGCATGTCGCGCCCGTCCTGGGTGACCGACACCGAGTAGACGCCGAGCGACGTGCCGACGGCGTCGAACTCGGTGCGCGGCGCCGGCGTGCCGAACGGCGCGCTGCGGTTGGTGCGCACCGCCTGCCACACCCGGATGCGTGCGATCGACGAATCGTACTCGGTGTAGAGGATCGACAGGCCGTCGGGCGACACCTGCACGTCGCGGTGGGTGTTCGGGGTCGACAGCTCGGCGACGATGGTCGGGACGCCGAACGGCACGGCCCGGCTCGAGCGCTTGGCGACGGCGATGGCGTTCTGCGGCGGGTTCGGCGCGCCCCAACCCGTCGTCAGGAAGTAGATCTCCAACTCGTCCGCGGTCAGCGACGGCGCCGAGTCGGGATCGGTGCTGTTCAACTCGGTGACGAAGGTCGGGGCACCCCACGTCGAGCCGGTCGTCGGCCGTGTGGCGCGCATGATGTCGAAGCTGCCGGCCGTGCCGACGCGACTGCTGGCGAAGTAGATGGTCAGGCCGTCCGCGCACAGGAACGGCTCGCTGTCGACCGCGCTGGCGTCGGACAGAGCGGTCTCCAGGATCGGCGCCGACCACGCCGACGCGCGGGTCGTGCGCGTGGCCGACCAGATCTCGTAGTTGCCGCTCACGAACGACGACCAGTGCGCGGTCAGGCCGTCGGCCGACAGGTGACCGCCGGTGTCGGTGGCGGTGGTGTTGAGGGCGGTGGCGAGCGTGGGGGGCGACCAGCCTTGCGCGGCCAGGGGGAGGGTGAGGGTGGCGAGAGAGGGGAGAAGGCGCATCGGTGAGCTCGAAGACGCGGGGCGGCGATGGAGTGTCTTCGATTGTAGGTTCCGACGCCGGGCGTGGGTGCCGGTGTTGCGCCGCACCGGCGGGTCGCGTGCACCTCCCCCGACGCGTCCTGCCCGCAATGGCCAGTTCGCGCGCAGCCACCGCCTGATTCGCGGCCGCGCTACGAGCGGTAGTCGGCGTTGATCGTCACGTATTCCGGCGAGAAGTCGCAGGTCCAGACGTCGGCGGAGAACGGTCCGACCCCGAGGTCGACACCGAGCACGATCTCGGCGTGGTCGCGCATGTGTGCGTGCGCACGCGGTTCGTTCTCGGGATGTGGAGCGCCGTCGCGGTAGACGTCGGCGTCGCCGATCCAAACGCGTGCTCGGGCGGTATCGATGCGCACGCCGGCGCGGCCGGCAGCCGACAGGATGCGGCCCCAGTTGGGGTCGCGGCCGTAGACCGCCGTCTTCACCAGCGGGCTCGTGGCGATCGTGCGTCCGGCGTGGACGGCGTCGCTTTCGGAGAACGCTCCCCGCACCTCGACGGTCACCAGGCGCGTGGCCCCTTCGCCGTCGCGCGCGATCATCTTGCACAGATCGCGGCTCACCTTGAGCACCGCGTGCCCGAGCGGGTCGTGCGGTGTGGCGGTACCGAGGTCTTGCGCCCTTGCCCACACCGCCTGCGAGCTCCACAGGATCACGGTGTCGTTCGGCGAGGTGTCGCCGTCGATGGTGAGGCAGTGGAAGCTGCGCTCGGCGACGCCGCGCAGCACCAGGTTGGTCGCCAGCGTGCTGCGCGCGTCGGTGAGCAGGAAAGCCAGCATGGTCGCCATGTTGGGGTGGATCATGCCGGCACCCTTGGCGCAGCCGACGACGGAGAAGTCGTCGCCGTCGCCGCTGGCCTGCAGCCGCGCCGTCTTGGCGTAGGTGTCCGTGGTCATGATGGCGCGCGCGAAGTCGACGAAGCCATCGCGGTGCACGCTTCGGTAGAGGTCGGGCAGCGCCGCCTCGATCTTGTCCACCGGCAAGCGGGCACCGATCACACCGGTGCTGACCATCAGGACCTGCGCTGGCACACAGTCGAGGTGCTCGGCCACCAGCCGGCAGAGGTGCCGCGCGTCGTCGACGCCCTGGGTGCCCGTGGCGCAGTTGGCGTTCTTGGCGTTGACCAGCACGGCGCGCACCAACCCGCCGCTCTCGGCGAGGTGCTCGCGGCACAGGGTGACGTGCGCGCCGCACAGTTCGTTGCGTGTGAACAGCGCCGCCGCCGGATACGGCCGATCGGCCACCAGCAGACCGAGATCCGGATGGCTGGGATCGGGACGCAGCCCGCACCAGGTGGTGCCGGCGGCGAAGCCGTGCGGCATGGGCAGGGTGTCGTTGTTCAGGTTCTCCCGGTTCGGGTCGTCGCGGGGCGGATTCTTCCTGGTCATGGGCTTGCCGGCTGTCGAGGATTGTGCGCTGTCGTCTCCCCGGCGCCAGAGTGCGGCGCTCGAACCTCGCGCATGTCCCTCCTTCCACCCTCGCGTCGCGCCTTCGCCGTCGGCCTCGGCGTGGCGGCGGTGGCGCAGTTGGCGCTGGCCGGCACCTCTTTCTGGCCGGCGCTCGCGCGCGCGC
Organism: Planctomycetota bacterium; assembly: GCA_041398565.1. GTDB lineage: Bacteria > Planctomycetota > UBA1135 > UBA1135 > UBA2386 > DATGPD01. The sequence goes on from JAWKUN010000003.1 coordinate 1,582,303, forward strand.
CCCAGGATTGGCGCTGGATGACGGCACCGGTGCCCCCGGAGCCGCCGACCGAGGGCATGCGCGCCTTCCGTGCCATGCCCGAGGTGCTGCGCGGGGTGCCCGACGACGCGCCGGTGCTGGTGGTGTCCGGCCTGGCGGCGGTGCAATTCGAGTACTACGTGCTGCCGCGGCCGATGCGCCTGCTGCAGGCGCTGCCACAGGCGTGGATCGATCTGGCGCGTCAGCACGTCCCCGAGTTGGTCGACGAGATCGTTCGCCGCCGCGAGCGCCTGGACGAGCGCGGGCTGCTGCTCACTCGAGCGCGCCTGCGCGACGCCGTGGGGCTCGTGCGCTTCGTGGTCGTCGCCGGGCCGGAGCCGGTCGAACTGGCGGCGGTGCGCGCTCGCCTCGAACCGGTGCGCAGCCTGCTCGGCTTCGCACTCTACGCCGTTGGCCCATGACCCTCGTCGTCGCCATCGCCGGCGCCCTGGTCTGCTATGCCGCCCAGGGCCTGGCCGGCTGGTGGGCCTGGCAGGCACTCGGCGGCGACCGGCATGACCGTGCGACGGTCCTCGGCGCCGCCCTGCTGGTCGGGCCGGGGCTGGTGACGGTGCAGATGGTCGGCTACCAGGCGCTGGGGGTTCCGTTCGCGGTGCCGTGGCTGGTGTTGCCGTGGCTCGGCTTGGTGTGGGCCACGTGGCACCGCCGCCGGCGGCGGCGTCCGCCTCCGGACGTGGGCGCGCCGATGGCGGCTCTGGCGAGCGTTCTGCTGGTCGTCACTCTGGCGGTCGCTTTGCAGGCCTTCGCGCTCCCCATCCACGATGGCGACGAGGTGAACAACTTCGCGCTGTTCGCCAAGGTCTTCGGCTCGCTGCGCGGCATGGCGCCGGAGCGCTTGGCGCACCTGATGGAGCCGGGCCACGTCGAGTACCCGCACCTCGTGGCACTCAACCAGGCCTGGCTGTTCGCGTGGGATGCCGTCACCGCGCCGTGGACCGCGCGGGGCTTCGAGGTGTTGGGCATGCTGGCGTTGTTCGGCGTGTGCGCCGGGTCGTTCGCACCGATCACATGGACCGCCACGGCGGCGTGCGTGCTGTCCGTCGCGTCGCCGCCAGTGCTGAACAATGCCGTCGGCTTCGCCGACGTGCGCCTCCTGGCGACATTCGTCCTGCTCGGCAGCGAGGCGCAGAACGTGCTCGCCGGCGGCGATCGGCGTGCCCCCCTGCGCCTGGCGCTGGTGCTCGGCACCGCCGCGCTCACCAAGAACGAAGGCCTGGCGGTGGCACTCGGGGGTTGCCTGGTGCTGCTCGTCGCCACCGTGCGCCAGCGCTGCTTTGCACGGGGCGCCGCGGCCCTGGCGTGTGCCGCCGGGATGCTGCTGTTGTGGCCGGCAGTACGCGCCTGGCTCGGACTCAGCATGCCGTACGTCGACCGCGCCCTGGCACCGCCGCTCGACGTGTTGGCGGCGCAGGCGTGGCGCGTCGTCGCCGAGTTCGCCCGTCTCATGTTCCCGGTCGACCTCCCCGGCTTCCTGCGCGGCGGTCTGCTCTTCTGGGTCGCGATCCCGCTCGCCCTCTGGACCTGCCGTCGCGATCGAGCGGCACGTTGGCTGGCGTTGGCCTGGGTCGCGCACCTCGGCCTCTACGTCTATGTGCTCGGCATTGCTCGCCCCGGCGACCTGCAGGCGCTGTTCCGCACCGCGGCCGGCCGGCTCGTCCTGCACACGACCGCGTGGCCGATCCTGATCTTGGCACGGGCGGTGAGCCTGCGGGGCGCACCTTCGCGTGACGGATTGGTCGCCGGTGGCGATGGGTGAGCGGCGGCGACGGCTGAGCTGTGGCGACTGGCAGCTCGAGTCGCATCCTGCGCCGATGCCGACCAGGTTGCGCTGGAGCTGCCGCGCGCACGGAGCCCGCGTCGGCCACGTCGCCGCGCCTCAGCGCTTGCCGGGCTGACCAGCCTTGCGTTCGGCCTGCAGCGCCTTGATGCGGCGCGGCAGCGGGAACGAGTTGGGGGCAGCGGTGAGCTTCGCCTTCTCTTCGGCGGCGTCGAGCGGTCGCAGGCGGCGCACCATGGCGATCTCGTCGCAGGCCATGAACTTGGGGCAATGCATGCAGTCGGAGAACACCTTGTGCGGCAGGCTCTCGTGCTGCACGGTGTCGAAGCCGAGCTTGGCGAAGAAGCCTGGCACGTAGGTGAAGGCGAACAGTGTCGGCACGCCGAGGGTCTCGGCGTCGGCGACGATGCGGTCGACGAGGGCGCGGCCGACGCCACCCTTCTGCAGGTGCTTGGCTACGGCGAGCGAGCGCACCTCGGCGAGGTCGGCCCAGACCACCTTGAGTGCGCCACAGCCGGCGAACTTGCCGTCGACCTCGGCGATCACGAAGTCGCGGATGCCCTCGTACACCGACAACGGCGAACGCGGCAGCATCACCTGCTCCTGCGCCAGGCTGTTGATGAGCTCGAGAATGGGGGGGACGTCGTCGACGCAGGCGCTGCGGACGACGACCTCGCTCTTGCGTGCGAGGTCCGGAGAGGACTCGGTCTTGGTCATGGCAGGCTTCACGGCAGGGCCTCCAGGCCCCGTTCGTCGGCCAGGATCGAGCGCCAGCGCGCGACCTCCGCACGCACGCGCTCGGGGGCGGTGCCGCCCAGCGTGCTGCGGCGCGCCAGCACGCTGGCGACCGACAGCTCGTGGGCGAGATCGACGTCGAGCTCGGGCAGCAGCTCGCGCACGACGGCGGCGGGCAGCCCTTCGATCTCGACCTGACGCTCGAGCGCCGCGCGCACGACCCGACCGGCGCGCTCGTGGGCGTCGCGGAAGGGCACACCGGCGCGCACCAGCAGGTCGGCCAGGTCGGTGGCGTTCATGTAGCCGGCGGCGGCGGCGGCGGCGCAGCGCTCGCGGTCGTAGCTGGCGTTGCGCGCCACCAGTGCCGCCATTGCCAGGCACGCGCCGGTCTGGTCGACGGCCGCGAACAGCGCTTCCTTGTCCTCCTGCAGGTCCTTGTCGTAGGCCAGCGGGATGCCCTTGAGTGCCACCAACAGGGTGTGCAGGGTGCCGTACACGCGGCCGGTCTTGCCGCGCATCAGCTCGAGCGCGTCCGGGTTCTTCTTCTGCGGCATCAGGCTGCTGCCGCTGGCGACGGCGTCGGTGAGTGTCAGGAACCCGGCTTCGTGCGAGCAGAAGAAGATCCAGTCCTCGGCCAGACGCGACAGGTGCGCCATCAGCAGGCTGCAGGCGAAGGCGATCTCCGCGGCGAAGTCGCGGTCGCTCACGGCGTCGAGGCTGTTGTGTGCAGCGGCGGCGAAGCCGAGGTCCGCGGCCAGGTCGGCGCGGTCGATCGGGAAGGCGGTGCCCGCCAAAGCCCCGCAGCCGAGCGGCGACACGTCGAGCCGGCGTCGGGCATCGCGCAGGCGGCCGGCGTCGCGCGCCAGCATCTCGACGTAGGCGAGCGCGTGGTGTCCGGCGGTGATGGGCTGGGCGCGCTGCAGGTGGGTGTAGCCGGGGAGCGCCACGTCGGCGTGCGCCGACGCCAGCTCGACCAGCGCGGCGATGGCGTCGCGCACGCCGGCGCCGAGGTCGGCGAGCGCACCCTTGCACCACAGGCGCAGGTCGGTGGCGACCTGGTCGTTGCGCGAGCGGCCGCTGTGCAGCTTGCGCGCCAGCGCGCCGACCCGCCGCTGCAGCTCGCTCTCGACGAAGCTGTGCACGTCCTCGGCGGTGGACGTGTGCAGGGCCGACGGGTCGCGTTCGAGGTCGCGCCGCAGTTCGCCCAGCGCGCCTACCATACGCTCGCACTCGTCGGCGGTGAGCACGCCCGCCCGAGCCAGGGCTCGCGCCCAGCCGATGCTGCCGACGACGTCCTGCACCCACAGGCGCTGATCGAACGGCAAGCTGCGGTTGAAGGCGTCGAACGCCGGATCGACGGCGCCGGCGAAGCGCCCACCCCAGAGCTTGCCGCCGGAGTTGTCGCTGCCGCTGCTCATCGCTCGTTGCGCCGCTTGGCGGCGGCGGCGACCTTGGTCGGCAGCCCGTAGAGCTTGACGAAGCCGAGGGAGTCCTTGTGCTCGTAGCTCTGGCTGTGGCCGAACGTGGCCAGGTCCTCGCTGAACAGCGAGTTGGGGCTACGCGCGCAGAGGGCAGTGGCCTGTCCCTTGAACAGGCGTACGTCGACCTCGCCGGACACCGGCTTGGTGACGTCGGCGAACAACGCGTCCATCGCCTCGCGCAGCGGGTGGAACCAGCGGCCGGTGTAGACGACGTCGGCGTAGTCCGGCATCAGCTTCTCGGCCAGACGCGCGGTGTCGCGCTCGAGGGTCAGCGCGCGCAGGGTGCGCAGGCCCTCGAGGATGATGGTGCCGCCCGGCGTCTCGTACACGCCGCGCGACTTCATGCCGACCAGCCTGTTCTCGCAGATGTCGACCCGGCCGACGCCGTGCTTGCCGCCCAGCTCGTTCAGCCTGGCTACGAGTTCTTCCGGCGGCAGGCGCTCGCCGTCCAGGCCGACCGGCACGCCGGCTTCGACCATCAGCGACACGACCTGCGGCTCGTCCGGTGCCCGGGCCGGGTCGACGGTGAGCATCCACACGTCGTCGGGCGGCGGGTTGGCCGGATCCTCGAGTGCGCCGCCCTCGTGGCTGATGTGCCACAGGTTGCGGTCGCGTGAGTAGATCTTGGTGCGACTGGCGGTCACCGGAATGTCGTGCGCCGCCGCGTAGTCGAGCGCATCTTCACGCGAGCGGATGTTCCAGTCGCGCCACGGCGCGATCACCTCGAGCTCGGGGGCCAGGGCCATGTAGGTCAGCTCGAAGCGCACCTGGTCGTTGCCCTTGCCCGTGCAGCCGTGTGCCACGGCGGTGGCGCCGACCTGGCGCGCGTAGTCGACCTGTGCCTTGGCGAGGATCGGCCGCGCCATGCTGGTGCCCAGGAGGTAGCGCCCCTCGTACACCGCCATCGCACGCAGGCACGGCCACACGTAGCCGTCCAGGAACTCGCGCCTGAGGTCGTACACCTTGCACGAAGCGGCGCCGGAGCGCAGCGCCTTCTGTTCGAGGCCCTCGAGCTCGGCTGCGCCCTGGCCGACGTCGCCGGCCACGCAGTGGACTTCGAGGCCCCGGTTCTCCTTCAACCAGGGAATGATGATCGACGTGTCGAGACCGCCGGAGTAGGCGAGGCAGACCTTCTTGCTCACGGTTCGTCGGCTCCAGCAGGGGGAACGGGCAAGCGCATACTTATGCAGAAATCAGGCATAAGAATGCGTTGACGAGCGAGAGCGTCAAGGGCCTGGTCGAGAAAACGCCTCGAGGCGGTGGCCCGGCGGCGGTGCTGTCGGCGTTCGTGGCACTCACATCCGAGCCACGTAGTCCTCGATCAGCTTCTTGAAGTCGGTCGCGAGGGTCGCACCCGACAGAGTGCAGACGTGTGCGCCGTCGACGTAGACCGGCGACTTGGGTGACTCTCCGGTGCCTGGCAGGCTGATGCCGATGTGCGCCGCCTTGCTCTCGCCGGGTCCGTTCACGACGCAGCCCATGACCGCGACCTTGAGCGACGCGACCTGCGGCTTGCTTCGCGCCCATTCCGGCATGCGGGCGGCCAGGAACTGCTCGACCTCCAGGGCCAGGTGCTGGAACGTGGCGCTGGTGGTGCGGCCGCAGCCCGGGCAGGCGGTCACTTCAGGCAGGAAGGGGCGGATCGCCAGGGCCTGCAGGATCTGCTGGCACACCCTCACCTCTTCGGTGCGCGCGCCACCTGGCTTGGGTGTGAGCGAGACCCGAATCGTGTCGCCGATGCCGTCTTGCAGCAGGATCGCCAAGCCGGCGGTCGATGCGACGATGCCCTTGGTGCCCATGCCGGCCTCCGTCAGGCCGAGGTGCAGGGCGTGGTCGGTGCGCGCAGCCAGTGCGCGGTAGACCGAGACCAGCTCTTGCACCTTGCTCACCTTGCAGCTCAGCACGATGGCGCCCCGCGGCAGGCCCAGGCGTTCGGCGGCGCGCGCCGAGTCGAGCGCGCTGCGCACCATCGCTTCGAGCCACACGTCCTCCGCCGGCAACGGCTGCTCTCTGCCGGCGTTGGCGTCCATCAACGCCGACAGCAGGTCCTGGTCGAGCGAGCCGGCGTTGACGCCGATGCGCACCGGCTTGCCATGCTCGATGGCCACCCGCACCATGGTTTCGAAGTTGGCGTCGTGGTTCTTGCCGCGACCGACATTGCCGGGATTGATGCGGTACTTGTCGAGCGCGCGCGCGCAGTCGGGGAAGGCGCGCAGGAGCAAGTGCCCGTTGTAGTGGAAGTCGCCGATGAGCGGCACGCTGGCGCCGGCATCGTCGAGGCGCCGGCGGATCTCCGCCACCGCCGCCGCCGCGGCCTCGTTGTTGACCGTCACCCTCACCAGCTCGGAGCCGGCCCGATGCAGATCGAGGATCTGCTGCGTCGTGCTGTCGACGTCGGCGGTGTCGGTGTTGGTCATCGACTGGACGGCGACCGGGTGGCCACCGCCCAGCGTGACGCTGCCGACGCGGACGGGGACGGTGGGCTTGCGCACCGGGGTGAGCATCGGCCGCATGCTACGCCCCGGTGCGCTCACCTTGAATGCCGCCGCGCTTCCCGGAGCGCTGCGAATGTCCTGGCACGCGGGGGGCGCGACGCCATCATCCGCCGCCATGGCCGCCTCCATCGAGCCGCCCGCGGATCCGCCACGTCGGCGCGACCTGTTCGGCGGGCCGCGCGGCCGGGTCCTGGCCTTCTGCTGGCTCGGCTGGGTCTTCGACTTCTACGACCTGATCCTGTTCGCCTTCGTCAAGGTGCAGGTGGGCAAGGACCTCGGGCTCGGTTTGACCGGCCCATTGGCCTGGATCGATGGCGCGACCCTGCTGGCCACGGCGGTGGGCGGCTTCGCGTTGGGCAGGCTGGCGGATCGCCACGGCCGTCGACGGGCGATGGTGCTCGGCATCCTGATCTTCTCGGCCGGGACTCTTGCCACCGCGGCCGCCACCGGCTTTTGGTCGCTGCTCATGGCGCGCATGCTCACCGGTCTCGGGGTCGGGGGCGAGTGGGGCATCGCGCACGCGCTGGTCGCCGAGACCTTCGCTGGCCGCGCCAGGCTGCGTGCCGCCGCACTCCTGCAAGCCGGCGCGCCGGTGGCGATGGCGCTGGCGGCCGTCGTCGGGTGCATCGCGGCGCCGCAGATCGGCTGGCGTGCCTGCTTCGCGCTGTCCGCGTCGACGGCGCTGTTGGCGGCCGCCGCGCGGGCGATGGTGCCGGTCGACTCGGTGCCGGTCACGAGCGGCGAGGCACGCGCCGAGCGGACTTCGCTCTCGGCCTTGCGCGCCCTCTGGCAGCCCGCGCTCCGCCGGGCGAGTGCCGGGCTGCTGCTGCTGCTCGGCCTGCACATGACCGGCTTCTGGTGCACCTATGCCTGGCTGCCGGCGGCGCTCATGGTCGATCTGCACGTGGCGCCGGCGCAGGTGGCGTGGTTCCAAGTTCAGATCAACGCCGTGCACGTATTGGCGGACCTGGGCTACCCGCTGCTGGCCGAACGCGTGGGGCGCGCGCGGGCCTTCCGCGTCACCTGCGTCGCCTTTGCTTTCGGTCTCGCAGCACTGGCGCTGGGCTTCGAGGGCGCCGGCCGCGACTGGCGGGCATTCGGGTGGGCGGCGGCGGCGGTGGGGTTGGGCGCAGGCACGTGGTCGGCGTTCGGCCCGATGTTCGCCGCCAACTACCCGCCGGGCCTGCGCGCCACCGCTGCTTCGGGCTTCTACAACCTGGCACGGGGCGGGCAGTTGGTGACGCAGCCTCTCGTGGGCTCGTTGGCCGCGGCGGCGGGGACGCTCACCGTCGGTCTGTGGATCGGCGTGGCGACCGCCCTGGCTTCGGCGGCGTGCCTCGGTCTGGTCCCGCGTCTCGCGCCCGACGAGAAGGCCGGGGCGACGACCTGACGTCGCTCGGCGGGGAACCTGGCGCGGGTGCCTCGCCGTCCGCCAGTCGGCGACGGGTCGGATTCTGCGGCGTCAGTGCTGGAGCTGCTCGAGCTGAGCGGCGAGGTGCCCGGCGTAGGTCGAGTGCGGGCTGTCGGGGTAGGCCTGGGTGAGCTCGGCGAAGAGATCGCGGGCGTCGGCGTAGTCGCCGTTCCACAGCGCCGTCATGCCGGCGAAGTAGAGGTGTGAGCCGTCGGCGCGCGGCGCTGCGGTCCGCAACAGGCGGGCGGCCTCGTCGAGCTTGCCGCGACGCATGGCGACGAGGCCCATCGCGTAGGCGGCTGCCGGGCTGCTCATCAGCTCGGGCGTGGTCTCGCTGTCGACGAGCTTCACGTCGGCGGCGGACAGGCGGTCGTGCTGGGCCGCGATGCGCGCGAACTCGAGCAGCGCTGGCGGGTGGGGAATGTAGTCCGCGACCCAGCGCAGGCTGCTCAGGGCCTGATCGACGTCGCCGCGCGCTTCGAGCAGCTGGGCGCGCCGGATCCAGACCGGCAGCAGCGTCGGGTCGTGACGCAGCAGGTCGTCGATGCGGCGCAGGACCTCGTCGGCGCCCTCGATCTGCTCGAGGCGCTCGACCGAGCGTAGACAGAGGTCGACGTTCAGATCGCGTAGCGAGGGGAAGAAATCGAGGTGCTTCAGCAGCAGGGTCTCGGCCTCGGCGGCATGCGGCGCCCGCTCGCCGCGCGCCACGAACGGGCCGTGTGCGGTCTCGAGGCGGTCGACGAGGAAGTGCACGGCGGCCCCGTACGGCTCGCCGGCCTCGACCACGCGCCGCGCCTTCGCCTCCAGTTCCGGGACGATCTTGGCTTCGCCGTTGCGCACCAGGGCGCGGCCGAGCATGAAGTAGAAGTCGAGGAAGCGCGAACGCTCGCTGTCGGGGAGCTGGCCCTCGAGCTGGCGCAGCAGCTCGAACGCATCGTCGGTGCGGCCGCGCGTCGTGAGCATGCCGACGTTCTCCAGGCCCGCGCGCGACTCCTGCGGGAACTGGATCCACAGCCGGGCCAGCACCGGCAGGGCGTGCTCGGGGTTGTTCTTCAGGATGCTCACCTGGGTGGCGAAGGCTTCGCCCACCATGGCGCGCATGCGGGGGGTGGCGAGGAGCGGTGCCATGACCACGCTGTTCGAGATCAGCGGGCCGATCTTGCTGATGTCGCCGTGCAGGCCGCCGTCGGTGATCCTCAGCACCTCGTCGTAGGCGGGCATGAAGGTCGGCACCTTCTGGGTGAGCTCGGTCAGTTCAGCGACGGCGCGATCCCGCTTGCCGCTCGCGGCCAGGGCACGCGCGTACAGGAACCATGTCAGCGTGCTGGTGGGCACGCGCTCGTGCAGATCACTCGCGGCCTTCTCCGCCATGACCTGGAAGCCGGGCATCGACAGCAGGGTGAGCACCCGTAGCACGGCGGGGCTGTCCTTGTGCACCAGCGCCTTGAAGTCGGCGGGTACGGTGCGCTTGTCGTCGGCGTTGCCGCCGAGGGCCAGGAGCAGCATCGCCGGCACGTCGAGCGGCGCCTGACGTACGCGGACGCGGGCCCACGCCACGGCCGGCTCCAGGCGGCCGAGGCTCGCCAGTAGGCAGGCGCTCGCCTCGTCCGTGGCCTCGGTCTGCCAGAGCGCGGACTCGGCGTCGGAGGTTCGCTTCTGCAGGAGCCAGAGGAGGGACAGGCTCGGCAGTGCCTCGAGACGACCGTCGTCGAAGGAGATCGCGCCGGTGAAGTAGACCTCGGCCTGCGCCAGGCGATCGAGCGCCAGGCAGGCGCGACCAGCGAGCGCGAACACCCGCCCGTTGCGCCCCTCGACGTTGGCTTCGTCCTCCAGCAGCGGCGACAGCACGTCGAGGACCAGGCTCGGCTGGCCGTTCGCCTCGAGCTCCTGCGCGACGCGCAGCAAGATCTCGGGATCGTCGTGAGCGTGCAGAACGAGGGTGCGCACCGCCATGCCGAGCAGCGGCGACTTCGGGTCGGCCTTGGCCTCGAGCGGCAGGAAGCGCGTCGTCGCTTCGACGCAGGCCTCGTGATCTCCGGGGAACGCCACCGGGATGTTGAGCAGGACGTTGCGCGCCTCGGCGGTCTGTCCGGCGGCGAGCAGGCCGACTGCCGAGCGCAGCATCACCGGCGCGCTGGTGTTGTAGCGGTACATGGCGCGCCGGCAGAGCGGCGGGAGGAGCGCTCTCTGGTCGCGCGCGATGGCCGCCGCCAGCAGCGTCTGCGCCATCTCCGTCGTGGCGACCCGGTGCAGTGCGGCATCGAACAGCAGGCTGCTGTCCTCGCGCTTGGCGAGGCCGAGCGCTCGCATGTAGAGGCGCAGAGCTGTCGTGGAGTCCGGGTGGAACTCGCGGTAGGTCTCCGCCGCCCGCAGCGCGTCGATGGCGTCACCCATGGCGAGCTTTGCCTCCGCCTCGAGGCGCCGTGGCCACTCGGCCCAGGGAAACGCCGGCGTCGCCAACTGGCCGCACCGCGCGGCGAGCTGGTACAGCTTGTTCGTCATCGCCAGCTCGCCGAGCGCCAGGTAGATGGCGGGATCGTGCGGTTCGGTGGGGTTGGCGGAGCGGCGCGCCACCTGCCGAGCCAGGAGTTGGCTGGCATCGCGGTTGGTCGCCTTGGCGGCCTCGTCGACGGCACGCACGTAGAGGGCGAGCGCCGCATCGTCGTGCGTGCGATGCTGGACGAGGACCGCCGCGTCAGCCATCGCCAGGTTGGGCTGTCCGGCGGCCAGCAAGTGCACACAGCGCATGCGGCGGGCCCGCAGGTCGTTCGCATCGGTCTGGCACCAGACGTCGAGCGCCTTCGAAAGCGCGGGCGAGTCGCCCTTCTCCGCCACCCATTCCGCCAGGAGATCCAGCGCGATCTGACGGATGTCGTACCCGTCCGTCGCCGGCAGGTCCTGCTGGATCGACGCGATGTTGGTGAGCAGTTCGGGGAACTGCTGCCCTTCGTTCCAATTCAGGCAGGCGAGCACCGCGAAGTACTCGGGCAGCATCCGCACCAGGCCCGCGTCGTGCAGGGCCTGCACCTCGGACATCAGGGCATCCAGGCGAGCCCGGTCGCCGAGTCGTCGCAGGGCGCGAGCCTGCGCCAGCATCAGCCGCTTGGTGATGGTAGGGAAGCGGTCGGCGCGCGCGCGCTCCACCGCCTTGCCGGGCGGCAGGTAGCGCTCGGCGATGGCGACGACGGCGCGGTCGTCGCCTGCCGCCAGGCGTTCGTCGGCGGTCGCCACCGCCGCGTACACCGTCTCCAGGTGGTCGAAGCGTCGCAGGTAGAGGTCTTGCAGCGCGCGGCGGTCGTCGGTGCGACCGGCTTGCTCGAGGGCGAACGCCAGCCCCTGGAAGGCAGCCACCGGCTTGCCGTCCGGGTCGATGAGGCTCTTGCGGAAGTGGGCGAGTGCCTGCTGGATCCCGGCGCGGATCTCGTCGATGCGACCCTGCCAGGTGTCGAGGCTCACGGCCGTGGCGCTCTCGCGGCGCATCAAGGCGAACAGTTCGCTCTGGGCGCGAACCGCCACGGGGTCGTCGCCATCGCGGTACAGGAGGGTCTTGAGCAGAGTGGCCGCGCGTTCGCGGCTGCCCTCACCGAGCACGCCGTCGAGAGTCTGCACCAGGGCCCTGATGTGTCGCCGGTAGATGGCCTGGTGTGCCTCCCCGGCCAGCTCCAGGGTGCGCGCCTGCTCGGCACCGGTGACGTTCTCCAGCAGCGAGCGCGCCGCGGCGAGCGCCGCTTCCGGTTGCTGGTCGTCGAGCATGATCTCGATGTGCTCGACGGCGATCTCGGAGTCGTCCGGCTTGCCCCCGGTGTGGGCGAGCAGGGCTTCGATGTCGTGGCGTGCGGCCGGCACGTTGCCCAGCTTGTGGTGGGCGCGGTAGCGGCGGCGCAGGATGTCGGGCAGCAGCTCCGTCTGATCGGCGGCGGTGAGCGTCCGTTCGGCGATGTCGAGGAGGCGCACGGCCTCCGCCACCCTGTCGTCGGCCAGGGCGCGGTCGGCGTCGGCGATCGCGGTGCGGGGACCGGACAGACCGAGCAGCGCGTAGCCGACGGTGATCACCAGCACCAGCAGGACGAACCCGAAGAACAGGATCAGGGTGCGGCGCAGCATTCCGAGGCCCTCCTTATAGCCCATCGCTGCCGGCGCGCGCCGGTCACTTGAGGCCGAACTTGCGCAGCTTGTGGAACAGGGTGCTGCGGTTGATGCCGAGGGCGCGGGCCGTGGCCTCCCGGTTGCCGCCGTGGTGTCGCAGTGCGCGTTCGAGGATCAGGCGTTCCGGCGCCTCCAGCGCCTTGCGCAACGGTTGCAGATGGATGTCGGGCGGCACCAGGTCGACGGCATGGTCGCCCGCAGGCGCGGCCGGCAGCGCATGCAACGCTGCAGGAAGATCCGAGACGGTGATCAACTCGGACGGACACAGCACGACGGCCCGCTCGATCACGTTCTCCAGCTGCCGCACGTTGCCCGGCCAGTGGTAGTGCACCAGGACGTCCATGGCGTCGCGGTCGACCCCGGTGACCTGCTTGCCGGTCTCGCGGCGGAAGCGCTGCAGGAAATGCTCGGCCAGGAACGGCACGTCGGCCTTGCGTTGGCGCAGTGGCGGCATCTCGAGCGTGACGACGTTGATGCGGTAGTAGAGGTCTTCGCGAAAGGTGCGCTCGCGCACCGCGGCCTCGAGATCGACGTTGGTGGCGAGGACCACGCGGACGTCGACCGGAATCGTCGTGCTGTCGCCCACCCGCTCGAGGGTGCGGTCCTGGAGGACGCGCAGCAGGCGAACCTGAAAGCCCGGCGACGAGGTGCCGATCTCGTCGAGGAAGATCGTGCCGCCGCTGGCCGACTCGAACTTGCCGGGCCGATCGCGAACGGCGCCGGTGAAGGCGCCCTTCACGTGGCCGAACAGTTCGGACTCGAGCAGGGTCTCGGGCAGGGCACCGCAGTTGACCTCGACGAAGGGTCCGTTGCGCCGGTCCGACAGGCTGTGGATGGCGCGCGCCAACAGCGTCTTGCCGGTGCCCGACTCGCCGGTGATGAGCACGGTCGTGCGCGTCTGCGCTGCCGCCTTCACCACCTTGAAGATCTCCTGCATGCGCGGGTCGGTGGCCACCATGTTCTCGATGCGCAGGCGGTCGTCGAGCGCTTCGCGCAGGTCACGGTTCTCGCACACCAGCCGCCGGCGCTCGAGCGCGCGCTCGAGGCTGAGCGCGACCTCGTCGGCCGCGAACGGCTTGCTCTTGAAGTCGGCAGCGCCCTCGCGCATCGCCTCGACGGCGTCGTCGACGGTGCCGAAGGCGCTCAGGAGGATGACCTGCAAGTCGGGGCGCAGGTTGCGGCCGCGGCGCAGCAGATCCAGGCCAGAGAGACCGGGCAGGCCGGTCTCGGCCAGGAGCAAGGCGATGCTGTCGTCGTCCCGGATCAGCTGCAGCGCGCGTGGTCCGTCGCTGCAGCTGGCGAGCGAGAGCTGGGCCGGCAGCACGGGGGCCACGGCTTCGGCGGTGCTCGGATCAGGATCGGCGACGAGTACCTTCACCTCGGACTCCGGCGGCTTCGTGCCGCCACTCCCACCAAGATCGGCTTCCGGCCGTGGGTGCCTGTCGTCGGGCCGGTCGCCCGAATCCGGGCATGGCCAGCAGCCTACGAGGCGGGCGGTGCCGCGGGCGCTTGGCCGTCGTCTCGCTGCGAGACATCGGCTCCGGGCAGGATCAGCTCGAAGACGAGGCCGCCTGTCGCAGGCCGCCACGCACGCGCGCGGCCGCCGTGCGCCGTGACGATGTGGTGCACGCCGAACAGCTTGAGGCCGTGCGTCGTCCCGCGCAGCAGGCGGCTCAGGTAGTAGGGCTCGAACGTGCGCGGCAGCTGCCAGTCGGCGAGGCGCGACGCCGCCAGGCGCAGGCGCACGATGGCGTGACCGTTCTCGTGGGCCAGTGCGAAAGACGGCGGCTGATCGTCGGGGGCCAGGTCGCGGCCGACCGCGCCGAGGTCGCGCAGCGCCGTCGTGAGCAGTTCGCGGTCGCCGGCCACCAGCGTCGGCGGGAAGGCGTTCCCCGGCATGAGGTCGCCCAGGACGGCGCCGAGGTCGACGCTCGACATTTGTCGTGGCAGTTCGGCGGCCCGCTGCAGGTGGCGGGTTCGTTCGAGGGTGGTCTGGATGCGGCGCAGGCTGCGGATCGCCACCTCGACGCGCGCGCGCTTGGCGTCGTCCTGTGCCAACTCGTGCTCGAGCAGGCGTAGGTGCCCCAGTGCGCTCTGCAGCGGGTTGTTGACCTCGTCCGAGATGCCGAGGGTGAGGTTCAGTAGCGCCTGCGCGTCGCCTGGGGCGCCCTGGCCGGCGGCTGTGTCGACAGCTCGCTTCAGGTCCAACGTCTGCGGCGGCCAGGCGACGAGCGGGGCTCCCAGGCGGTGGGCGAGCTGCTTTCCGGCCGCGGGCGGCGCGGACGGGCAGGTGACGACGAGCGCTGCCTCGGGCAGCAGGCGGCCGAGCAGACGCAGGGCGCCGATCTCCTCGTCCGAGGGCGCGTCCAAGCCGACGACCACGATGCGGGGCTGGAAGCGGTGGATCGCGTCGCCTTCGTGTACGGCGTCACCGAACACGCACGTGCGTACCTCGGTCCACGGGCCGGCCAGGGCTCGCAGGAGCGGGTCGATCGGCGTGGCGCTCTGCCAGACGATGGCGATGCGGGCGGTCTTCGTCATCCGCACTGCGCAGCCTAGCCCGGACGATTCGCGACCGCACACCGGGAAGCGCGCCACAAGTCGAGTCGCTGGGTCCTCGGCCGGGGTCGTCGGCGGCCGGGGGAGAGGGCCGTCTTGGCGCCGCGGGACGCCGCGCCGCAAGCGGGCCGGAGCGACGGTCGATAACAGGGGGAAGTGAGCGACGACGCCCGAGATGCCGACGACACCGAGGCCCCCCCGGGCGCCGGCGACCCGGGCCACCACCGCCGGCCGCGGCTGCGGTCGTTCCAACCTCGGCCGACCCGCGCGGCGGACGGTGCGCACGCCGTGCCGTTGGTCCGAGAGTTCAAGGGCCCCACGGTCACCGGGCTCGTGGCGGCGTCGGCGGCGTCGATCAACCGGCTGCCGGGACGCGTGCGCACGGTGCTCGACGCGATCGAGCGCGACGACCTGGTCGAGGCCCACCGGCGCCTGGACGCGGTCGCGACGATCCTGCCCGGTCCGGGCTCGCAGCGCGGCACACGCCGGCTCTGGCCGTGGTTCGCGCTGGTGTGGCTCGGCGCCCTCGTCGCATCGGTGATCGCGCTGTGCGTGCCATGAACGGCGAGTACAGCGCTACCGCGCGCCGCTCTGCGCGACTTTCCGGCCGGTCGATTGGCGAGGGTTGCGCCGTCCCCTATGACTCGCGTCCCTTGGGTTCGCTCGTCCATCTTCTCGACGCCCTCGGTGCGGCCGCACACCGCCCACGGCGCCGTGCTGCGCAGGCAGCGACCGGCTGCAGGGTCTGCTGCCGACACGGGTCGCGCTCCAAGGCTCCGTGATGCCCGAGACCTCGACGATCGCGCCGGGCTCGGCGACGCCCCAAGTGTCGGTGGTGGTGCCGCTCTACAACGAGGTCGAGAACCTCGAGGCGCTCTACGACGCGCTCACCTGGGCACTCGGCACCTCGGACCGGCGCTACGAACTGGTCTTGGTCGACGACGGCAGCCACGACGGCACTCCCGAGTTGCTGCGCTCGATCGCCGGTCGTGACCCCCATGTGCGGGCGGTGCTCTTCGCCCGCAACCAGGGGCAGACCGCCGCGATGGCTGCCGGCTTCGCCCACGCCCGCGGTGAGCTGGTGGTGACCATGGACGGCGACCTACAGAACGACCCCGCCGACATCGGACGCTTGCTGGCCGAACTCGAGAAGGGCTTCGACATCGTTTGCGGCTGGCGGCGCTTCCGCAAGGATCGGTTCGCCACGCGCCTCCTGCCCAGCAAGGTGGCCAACAAGATCATCTCGTGGGTCACGGGCGTGGCGATCCACGACACCGGCTGCTCCCTCAAGGCCTACCGCAGCTGGGTGCCGCGCAGCCTGGAGCTGTACTCCGACATGCACCGCTTCATCGCCGCCCTGGCCGCCGGCGTCGGCGCGCGCGTCAGCGAGATTCCCGTGCGCCACCATCCGCGGCGGTTCGGCAAGTCGAAGTACGGGCTCGGCCGCATCTTCCGCGTGGTGGCCGATCTGATCGTCATCAAGATGCTCATCCAGTTCGCGGCGCATCCGATCCGCTGGTTCGGGCTCTTGGCGCTGCCGCTCTTCTTGTTGACGCCGGTCCTCTTCGCGATCGGCGCGATCAAGCTGGCCGACGGCGGCATCGCGCTCGCCGACAGCATCGACTCGTCGTTCTCGATGGCGTCGGCCGTCACCGCGTTCATCGCGCTCAACGTCATCCTGCTCGGCTTCCTCGCCGAGCTGCAGCTCAAGGTCTCCGGCTTCTTCCGCCGGCGTATCGCCGTCACCGTCAAGGAGGCGCGGTGACCGACGTCCACGTCTCGATCGTGATTCCGGTGACCAATCCGGAGATCGACGTCGGCATGCTGGTTCAGGCCTACAGCGCGCCCCTGCGTCGTGCCGGCTACGCCTACGAGTTCGTGTTCGTGCTCGACTCGGTGACGGGTCGACCGGAGCGCGAGCTCTTGGCGCTACAAGACGAGTTCCCGGTCACCGTCGTGCGCCTGCAGGGCGGCGGACTCGGCGAGTCGATCGCCCTGTCGGCCGGCGTCGACCGCGCCAAGGGCCGTCTGATCATCAACGCGCCGGCCTACCTGCAGAGCGAGCCCGAGGACGTGTTGAAGGTGATCACGGCGCTGGAGAGCGGCGCCGACTTCGTCGCGACCTGGCGGCATCCCCGCGTCGACCCCTGGTTCAACCGCCTGCAATCGCGGCTGTTCAACTGGGTGCTGCGGGTGCTGATGGGCATCAAGTTCCACGATCTCAACAGCAACCTGCGCGGCATGCGGCGGCAGGTGCTCGACGACGTGGCGGTCTACGGCGAGCTGTACCGCTTCCTGCCCGTGCTGGCGCTGCGCCAGGGCTTCCGCGTCGTCGAAGTGACGATCCGCCACCGCGAAGAGCGCGGCCGGCGCGGCTTCTTCGGCTTCGGCGTCTACCTGCGCCGGATGCTCGACATCCTGGCGATCACGTTCCTCACGCGCTTCACCGAGAAGCCGCTGCGCTTCTTCGGCACCGTGGGGATCCTCTTGATCCTGGTCGGGCTGGCGCTGAGCGTCGAGCCGCTGGTGGGCAAGTTCTCGGGCGAAGCCGGGCTGTCCAACAAGCCGATCATCGTGCTCGCGGCCCTGTTGGTCGCCTTCGGCGTCCAGTTGATCGGCTTCGGTCTGGTCGGGGAGATCATCATCTTCACGCAGGCCCGCAACCTGCGCGACTTCAAGATCGACGAGGTGGTCGAGCACTCGTCGCCGGTGGTGCCGGCGGCCCAGGTCGCCGACAACCATGCAGAGCCGCGCGTGCGCGAGGTGGTCCCGGGCGAGGACGCGCGCTGGGACGCCTGGATCCGCGCGCATCCCGAGGGGTCCTTCTTCCATCTCAGCGGCTGGCGCAAGGTGGTGGAGGAGACGTTCCACCATCAGCCCCACTACCTGGTGGCCGAGCGCGGCCGCAAGTGGGAGGGGGTGTTCCCCATGTTCTTCACCAGGGGACCGTTCCTCGGCAGCAACCTCGTGAGCGTGCCCTACGCGGTCTACGGCGGGATCCTCAGCGAGAGCGATGCGGCGGCACGGTCGCTGCGCGACTACGCCGAGAGGTTGGGGCGCCGACTGCGCGCCGGCTACGTCGAGATGCGCCACGACGCGCAGCGCTTCGACGATCTGCCTACCTCCGACCTGTACGTCACCTTCCGCAAGCAGGTCGCCGGCAGCGGCGACGACATCCTGGCGACGATCCCCAAGCGCGCGCGAGCCGAGGTGCGGCGGGCGCGGGACAAGTTCGGCCTGTCGTTCGCCGAGTCGACCGATCTCGACGAGTTCTACCACCTGTTCCAGGTGAACAAGCGCAAGCTCGGTTCGCCTCCGTTGCCGAAGCGCTGGTTCGCGGCACTGGTCGACGAGTTCGGTCGAGACGTCGTCTTGCACATCGTGCGACTGCCAGGCGGACCGAGCATCGCGGCGGTCATGAGCTTCCGCCTCGGGGAGACGTTGTTCGCCTACTACTCCGGCGCGCTGCACGAGCACTACAAGACGGGCGTCAACGACTTCATCTACTTCAAGATCATGGAGTGGTGCGCGCTGAACGGCGTGCGCACGTTCGACTTCGGCCGTAGCCGGCGCGACACCGGTCCGGCCAACTTCAAACGCAACATGGGCTTCGAGGCCGAGCCGTTGCACTACGAATACCTGCTGCTGGCGGACGGTGCCGCGTTGCCGCGCTTCCATCCCGGCAACCCGAGACTGAGCCTGCCGCGGCGCGTGTGGTCGGCGATGCCGGGCTTCATGACGACGCGCCTCGGCGGGCCGTTGTCGAAGTACCTGCCGTAGAGACCGGTTCGATCGCGGGGATCCCGACGTCGGGGGCAGTCGGCGCTGGCGAACCCTCGCGGTCGCCGCCCGTTCCGTCGCGTTCGCTCAGCGCTGCCGGCGGCCGCAACCCAAAGGGTTGATGTCGGCGCAGCGCCGACCAGAGGGGGCCGCCGGCGCTGTTGTTGCTCGGAGCTTCCAGGGCTGCTCGGGCGTGGCCTGGTCAGCTCTGTGGCAACGGAACAACACGGCCGAATTCGCGCCCGCCGCGACGATTCGCAGCCCTTGCAGCTCAGGATGCAGGGGGCCCTACTCGAGCAGGTCGGCTGCCGCGGCGGGCAGCACCACCACCGGTCCCTGCAGGACCAGGCCTTTCTGGCGGTCGGCGGTCATGGCCGCCAACAGCAGGTCGTCGACCCGGAGGTCGACCGCCGCCTCGGGCACATCGAGCCAGGTGGGCATGGTCTCGGACCCCACCACCTCCACTTCGCCCGCCTCGATGCGCTGCACCCGCAACACCCGGGGGCGCTGCGCGGTGGCAGCGGCCTGCGACAACGCCAGGCTCGCGCGCTGCAGGCGCTCGAGCGGCTCGACGATGGCGACTCGGCACTCAGCCAACGTCGACGCCAGCTCGTACATCTGTGTCTCTTCGGCCCAGACGTAGAAGGCGGCAAGCGCTGCGAAGCGCGTGCGCACGGCGTCGCTGCGCTGGTCGGGCGCGGCCGTCAGATACGCGCGCAGGAGGAAGCTCACCAGTTCGCGCGCGGGGATCGCCTCCAAGTAGACGCCGGGAACCGGCAGCTGGGTCTGGTGCTCGACGAACTCGGCGAGGATCTGACCCGTCGCCGAATCCGCGTCCAGGGAGCGTTCCCACGAGAACTCCTGGACCAGCGCATCGAGGTCGCCGGCCAGCGCACCGGCGCCTTCGTCGGCAGGATCCTCGTCCTCGTCGCTTTCGTCGCCGAGCATGCCCTCGACGTCGGCGAACAGCTCCTCGATGTCCTCGTGCGCGGCCAGGCCTTGTTCGATGCGGTCGGCGATGGTGGCGCCGAGGCCGCGCGCATCGCGGTCGATCACCGTGCGGCGCGGAGCCTCCGCCTGCCGCGGCGCCGGCTCGCGGGAGCGCTCGAGCGCGCGCAGCCGATGCTCGTTCCACAGCTCGAGCATGGCGGTCCGCATCGCTTCGAGGTCGACGCTGGTGTCGAAGGCGAGCGCGTCGAGCACCGGTCCGATCACTTGGCCGGGTCCCGACGCCGCTGCCTCCAAGGCCTCGCTGATCGTCGCCGCCGAGTGTGCGCGGTCGCCCCCGGCCCGCAGCAGGGAGTCCAGGCGCGCCTCCAGGCGCTCGGGTGGCACGCGCCGCGCCTGGGTCGCCTGCAACTCGGCGGCGTTGCGGAACAACACCGCCTCGATCTCGGCCTGGGTCAGGCGTCGCCCGATGCCAGCGCGCTCGAGGTCGCGTTGCAGCGCGGCCGCGACCTGGGTGCCTTCGCGCAGGATGGCGGCGCTGGGCGAAGGCAGCACGGCGTCGGCTTCGCCCGGGTAGAGGCGCCCCACCACCAGGTCACCCACGTCGAGCGTCGCGTCCGTCTGCAGCTCGTGGGTCTCGTTCGAACCCACGTCGCGTACGCGGACATAGGGCGAGCACTGCTCGACGAGGAACAGGCTGCACACGCTGTCGCGGAGCGCCCGCCGGACAGCGTCGGGCACGCCACCCAGCACATCGATGGGCCGTGCTCCCAGGTGTTCGCTCTCGCGCTCGAGCACGAACCACTCGCAGAAGCGGCCGCGGGCGAGCTCTTGGGCGGGACCCGGCGGCAGTTCGCTGCCGCCGAAGAACTCGCGTTGGGCGCGTAGGACCTCGCCGTGGAGGCCCGAATCGGTCGTCGCTTCGGCGACGAGGTCGACGACGGTGCGAAGCAGGCGCTCAGGGCCGAGGTCCATGACGCCGGCAGGCTACGCCCCCCCGTCCGCAGTGCCAGCCCTTCTCGGCGGGTCGCCGCTGCCCCTAGGGCACGCTCGGACCGACGCGTGCGCGCCGCGGCCCCCACGCGGGGCTGGTGCGGCGAGACGCCTGGGCCGGCCCGAGGCAGCTGCCACGGTGACGGCGGCTCCCATTCGTGGATAATCCTGGCCGCCTGGCGCAAGCCACGCCACCGCGATGCAAGACCTCGCTCGGCTCTGGAACGACCTGGTAGGCGACCTCGGTTGGGTCGACCTCTCGGCGCTGACGATCCTCGCCCTGTTCTTCCTGCTGGGCCTCGTCCGTGGTCTCGTCTGGCAGGTCGGTCGGGTCGTGGCGCTCCTGGGCGCCTACTTCGCGTCGGCGTGGTTCGCACCGGGGCTGGCTGCCTATGTCTTCGCCGGCACCGAGATCGCAGCAGTGCATGCGCACGTGGCGCACGTGCTGGTTTTCCTCGTCGCCTTCTTGCTCCTGTCGTGGGGCGCTCGCACCGTGCATGCGGCCGTGCGGCGCAGCGGACTGAGCGGTTTGGACCGACTCGGCGGCGGCTTGCTCGGGGTCGGCACCGGCAGCGCCGTCGTGCTCGGGCTGTTGTGCTTGCTGCTCATGTTCGGTCAACGGCTGACCGTCTTCGGCGACGTGCAGGCGTCGCACACCCTGCAGATCGGACGGGTGGCCGTGGACGTGCTGGGGACGTGGGTGCCGACGCCTGTGCAGGCGGTGTTCGAGGCGAAGCGCGCCGGCCCCGGTCCAACCCGACCGCTGTCGGTGGCCACGCCGGCGCTCGACCGCTGGCTCGAGACGGCGCGCTGACGGCCGCGGCCAGCGCGATGCACGCTTGCGGCCGGCGGCGTCGTGGCCGACAGTGACGACTTCCCCGCGGCGACTTCCCCTCCGCGCCGGCCGGCCCAACGACCCGTCATGAACTCGACCGACTCTCCGTTCGCGTCGCCTCGCCCGCTCGCCGACAGCTTCCCGGCCAGCCAGAAGATCGTGCTCTCGGGCGAGCTGCCGGTCCCGGCCCGCCGCATCGACCTGTCGAACGGCGAGACGCTGACGGTGTACGACACCACTGGCCCGCAGGGCTGCGACCCGGAACGCGGCCTGCCCAAGCTGCGCGCGTCATGGATCGCGGCGCGGGAGGCGCGCGGCGACCGCAATTTCTCGCAGATGCACTACGCTCGCCGAGGCATCGTCACCGAGGAGATGCGCTTCGTGGCGCTGCGCGAGAACGTCGAGCCGGAGTTCGTGCGCGACGAGATCGCGCGCGGACGCGCCATCCTGCCGGCCAACAAGCGCCACCTCGAGCTCGAGCCGATGATCATCGGCCGGAACTTCTTGGTGAAGGTCAACGCCAACATCGGCAACTCGGCCGTGTCGTCGTCGATCCGCGACGAGGTCGAGAAGCTGCAGTGGTCGATCCGCTGGGGCGCCGACACGGTGATGGACCTGTCGACCGGCAAGGACATCCACGAGACGCGCGAATGGATCCTGCGCAACTCGCCGGTGCCGATCGGCACCGTGCCGATCTACCAGGCGCTCGAGAGGGTGCAGGGCGATGTCGCCAAGCTCGACATCGAGCTGTTCCTCGACGTGCTGCGCGAGCAGGCCGAGCAGGGCGTCGACTACTTCACCATCCACGCCGGCGTGCGCCTGCAGCACGTGCCGCTCACCGCCAGGCGCACCACCGGCATCGTGTCGCGCGGCGGCTCGATCCTGGCCAAGTGGTGCCTCCTGCACCATCGCGAGAACTTCCTGTACGAGCACTTCGAGCGCATCTGCGAGGTGATGAAGGAATACGACGTGTCCTTCTCGCTGGGCGACGGCTTGCGTCCGGGCTCGATCGCCGACGCCAACGACGCGGCGCAGTTCGCCGAGCTGGAGACCCTGGGCGAGCTGACCGCGGTGGCGTGGAAGCATGACGTACAGGTGATGATCGAAGGCCCCGGCCACGTGCCGATGCACAAGATCAAGGAGAACGTCGACCGCCAGGTCGAGGTGTGCCGTGAGGCGCCCTTCTACACGCTCGGCCCGCTCACCACCGACATTGCCCCCGGCTACGACCACATCACCTCGGCGATCGGCGCGGCCATGATCGGCATGTTCGGCACCGCGATGCTGTGCTACGTCACGCCGAAGGAGCACCTGGGTCTGCCCGACCGCGACGACGTCAAGGCCGGCGTCATCGCCTACAAGATCGCGGCGCACGCCGCCGATCTCGCCAAGGGGCATCCGGGTGCGCAGGCGCGCGACGACGCGCTCAGTCGTGCGCGCTTCGAGTTCCGCTGGCAGGACCAGTTCGACCTGGCGCTCGACCCGGAGACGGCGCGCGCCTACCACGATGCCACCCTGCCACAGGAGGCGGCGAAGACCGCACACTTCTGTTCGATGTGCGGTCCGCGCTTCTGCTCGATGAAGATCACGGAGGAGGTGCGGGCCTTCGCCGCGGAGCACGGCCTCGACGACGGC
This sequence comes from Planctomycetota bacterium, assembly GCA_041398565.1. Lineage (GTDB taxonomy): Bacteria > Planctomycetota > UBA1135 > UBA1135 > UBA2386 > DATGPD01. The sequence continues at coordinate 1,605,137 of JAWKUN010000003.1, forward strand.
AAGGCGCTGCAGCAGGGACTCGCCGACAAGGCGCGCGAGTTCAAGGACAACGGCGCGCAGATCTACCAGTAGGCGCACGGGCCCGCCCTGCCGGCAGCCGCAGCGGGCGATGGCCGACGCGAGGCCGGCGCCCATCGGACCAGCCGTTCAGCGCGTGGAGTCAGACTCCACCGCTCGACGCTGGCGCTGGGCGTGGCGATCGGCGACGGTGACGCGGCTGCATGGCTCGGCTCCGCCCCACCCATTGGCTCGCCCTCGTCCTGGGCCTGACCTTCGTCCTCTACGCGCCGTCGCTGGGCAACACCTACGCCTTCGACGACCGCTTCGCCGCCCTCGCGGTGCGCGACGATGGTCGAGCGAACCGAATGGTGAACTCGCTGCAGCCGTTGTGGACCTACTTCACGACGCACTACTGGGACGGCGTGTATCCGGGAGACGTGCTGTTCCGCCCGATCACGACCCTGAGCGTCGCCATCCTGCACGCCTGGTTCGGCCGCCACGGCGCCGGCGAGTGGGGCCAGGCTCTGCCGCAGCACCTGGCCAACGTGCTGCTGCACGTGGTCGCGACCTGGCTCGCCTACCGACTGGCGCGCCGCGCCGGTCTCGGGCGTTCTGGCAGCGTCGTGACCGCCTTGCTGTTCGGCGTGCACGCGATCCACAGCGAGGTGGTCGCTGGAGTGGTCGGCCGGTCGGAGCTGCTGGCCTTCGTGTTCGGGGCCGGCGCGGTCGTTGTCGCGACCGGCCGCCCGACCGCCGTGCGCCTGGGCGGAGCTGCGGTGCTGGCGTTCTTGGCTTTCGGCAGCAAGGAGAGCGGCCTGGCGTGGACCGGGCTCCTGGGACTCTTCGTCGCCCTGCGGGCGCGCAGGACAGGTCAGCCGTGGCTGCGGCCCGCCCTGCTGCGCTCGGCCTTGGTGGCGGGGCCCGGGGCCGCACTCTTCCTGTTGCTGCGCGCGCGCATGATCGCGTCGCTGCCGTTCGTCGCCGACACCGGCACGGTCGACGGCCTGACCCTCCGTCTCACCGGCACCGTCGGTTGGGGTTGGGGACTGCTCATGTCCCTCGTTCCCGCGCACCTCGCCTGTGACCATGGCCCCGCGGTCTTTCCGCCGGTCACCTCTCCCGTCGACGCGCGCTTCCTGCTGGCCGCAGGAGCGTTGACGGCTGTCGGCGTCGCGGCGGTGGCGACCTGGCGGCGCGCGCCAGTGGTCGCGGCCGGGCTCGGCACCTTCCTGCTCGGCAGCGTGTTGACCAGCAACGTGCTGTTCGGGATCGGCGTGCCGTTCGCCGAGCGCCTCTACTACACCCCGAGCTTCGGGCTCTGTCTGGCGGCGAGCGCTGTGCTGGCGCGGGCTCCGGCGCGCGTGCGGCCGCTGGTTTGGGCGGTCGCCGCACTCTGGCTGGCCTGGTCGGGCTTCATGGTCCTGCAACGCAACCCGGTGTGGGCGAACGACGCGGCGCTGTTCGCGCACGAGTACGACAACCAACCGCGCTCGGCGCGCATTGCCCTCAACTGGGCGGGTGTGCTGCGCAAGGCCGGGCGTGAGGCAGAGCTCGAGCCGGTCTTGCGGCGCGTCGTCGAGCTCGACCCGGAGATGGCCGCGGCGTGGAACGAGTTGGCCGTGCTGGCGATGCGCGCCGGGCAGACGGAGGTGGCGATCGCGCACCTGCAAGCGTGCCTGCGGGCGCGACGCCAGGATGGCGACGTGCATCGGGTGGCCCTCGAGAACCTCGTGCGCATCTACGCGACCCAGCGGCAGCCGAGCCTGGCGCTGCAGACGATCGAATCGGTCGCGGCGCGCGAGCCAGCGACCGTGGCGCGCGCCTTCACCGCCCTGCAAGACCTCCTGGCCCAGCAGGTCGACGTCGATGGGATCGTCGCCCTGGCCGGGCGGCTGCAGCAGGCGGCGCCCGCGGCACGCCGCGACTGGGACCGTCAGCGTGGGCTCGCCTGCTACCGGCGACAGGCATGGAGCGAGGCAGTGCGCTACCTGGAACAGGCTCTGCACCAGGAGGCGAGCCCGCTCGAGCACCAGCAGACGTCACTGCTCCTCGCCAGTGCTCTGCTGCAAGCTGGCGACCGGCAGCGCGCCCGCGACACCGTGCAAGGGCTCCTCGCCAGCCCCGGCCTGGTGCCCGAGCTCGCCGCTTCGGCGCGCGACCTCTTGCAGAAGGTCGACGGCGGTCGCTGACCGCCTGCGAGAGAGCGTGGTGGGCGGACGACCGAGGTCGGCCCATCACCCCAGCCTCGCAGCGGATGGAGCCAGGCTCCACTGCTGAACGCTGCTTCCGGTACGGGGCGGCGCCTCCCGTCGCGTGCCATCCCGGTCGGTGCGGGAGGCCTTCTGCTCAGCGCTTGCGCTGGTGGCGCACGATCTCGCCCTCGACGAGGAAGATGACATCCTCGGCGATGTTGGTGCACTGGTCGGCGATGCGCTCGAGGTTGCGCGACGCCGACAGCAGGTTGATGGCGGCTTCGATGCGGTCGGGATTCTCGCGGGCGGCTGCCTGCATCTCCTGGAACATGTGACGGTGCACGCGATCCACGGTGTCGTCGGCAGCGAGCACGCGCCGTGCGAGGTCGACGTCGGTGCTGACCAGTGCGTCGAGCGAGTCGCGCACCATGCTGCGCACGGTGTCGACCATGGTCGGGAACTCGTTCGGCATGTGGATGGGCTCGAGCTTGAGCAGGTCGTTGGCCCTGCCGGCGATGTTGCGTGCGAGGTCGCCCATCCGCTCGAGGTCGTTGTTCACCTTCAGCGCGGTGACGATGTAGCGCAGGTCGATCGCGACCGGTTGATGCAGCGCGAGGATCTTCAGGCACTCCTCTTCGACCATCACTTCGCGGGTGTCGATGGCATCGTCCCCTTCGAGCACCTCGGCGGCGAGTTGCGGGCGCCGCTCGAGCAGAGCGGCCGTCGCCTTCATGATGGCGCCTTCCACCATCGAGCCGACGAGGAGGATCTGCTTCTTCAGGCGTTCGAGGTCGCGAAGAAGGTGTTTCGTCATTGTTTGCCTCCTGCCGGCGTCACGACACCAGCCGTTGCCCACCCTGGACCGGGGCGAGCGGAATCCGGACATTGAACGCGCTGCCGGAACCCGGTCGGCTCTGCACGGTCACCGTGCCCCCGTGCGAGAGCGCGACGTGCTTGACGATGGCGAGTCCGAGGCCGGTTCCCCCCAGCTCGCGGGAACGCGCCTTGTCGACGCGATAGAAGCGTTCGAAGATGCGGTCGAGGTGTTGCGCTTCGATGCCGATGCCGGTGTCGCGCACGGCCAGGAACGCGTCATGGCCGCGGGCCGCCAAGGTGACCGTCACCGATCCGTGCTCGGGCGTGTAGCGGATGGCGTTGCCGAGCAGGTTGTCGACGACCTGCCGCAAGGACTCTTGCTCGCCGTTGACCATGACCGGCGCGTCCGGCAGCACCAGCTCCAAACGTAGGTGCTTCTCGTGGGCGGCCGGCGCCAGCTGGTGTGCCGACTCGCGCACCGGATCGCGGAGATCGAGGGGCAGCAGCTCCTCGCTCGCCTTCGACGACTCGATCCGCGCCAGCACCAGCAGGTCGGTCACCAGCGACGCCAGGCGGTCGCATTGACGCTGGATCTTGCCGAGGAATCGCACGCGTACGTCGGCCGGCATCGTGGTGTCGTCGACCATGGTGTCGACCATGCCCTTGATGGCGGTGAGCGGTGTCTTCAGCTCGTGGCTCACGTTGGCGACGAAATCCCGGCGCATCGCTTCCAGGCGGCGCAGGTCGGTCACGTCGTGCAGTACCACCACCGCGCCGTTGACGATGCCATCGCGGTCGCGCAGAGGCGCGGCCTCCAGCTGGACGATGCGCGGATCGGCGCCCTTGTGGATGGTCAGCTCCCGGCTGGTCTTCTCGCCGTTGCCGAGCACGGCGGTGACCATGTCGCAGATGTCCACGATCCGCATCACCTCGATCAGCGGCCGGCCCACTACGTCGGCGTCGGCGACCGCGAGCATGTCCGAGGCCGCTGCGTTGAGGTGCAGGACGTGTTCGTGACCGTCGACGGCGACCACGCCTTCGACCATGCTGCCGACGATCGCCGACATCTTGGCTCGCTCGCGCCGCATCTCTTCGACCCGCTCGCCGAGTCGGTCGGCCATCGAGTTCAGGGCTCGGCTCAGGGCGCCGAACTCATCGTCGCTCACCAGCGCGGCGCGCGCGCGGTCCTCGCCGCGGGCCATGGCGTCGGCGATCGATTGCAGGTGCGCGACCGGCCGGGCCACGCCACGCGCCAGCCACCAGGCGAGCAGGCCCGCGGCCGCCACCGCCACCAGCGCCGCATAGGCGAGCTGCCGGCGGTTGGCGCTGATGCCGTTGTCGAGCGATCTCGTCGAGCGGGAGGTACGAACGACGCCGAGCACCGTGCCATCGGCCGCGCGCACGGCTTTGGCGACGTAGGTGACGCCGAGGGCGTCAACCAGGCTGAGGCGATCGCGCTCCTCGGCCCCGGCAGCGCGTGCTGCCACGACCTCGGGGCGCTGAGCGTGGTTCTCGAGACCGGTGGGGTCGCGCTCGGAGTCGGCGACGACCCAGCCGTCGGCGCCGACGACCGTGTAGTGGGTCGTGGTCTCGCTGCCGAGTTGAGCCAACCGCGCCTGCAGATCGGCGCGCTCGGCGGCGCCCGACAGCGTCTCGTGCGCCAGCGCTTCGAGCATCAGGACCTGATCGTGCAGCTCGCGCTCGAATGCGTCGTGCAGCTTGCCGGTGAAGACGCGGTCGTACCGCACCGTGACGACGAGGGCGGTGAGGATCCCCACCGACAGCATGCTCCAGAGCAGGCGCGGGAACAGTCGGCCCTTGCGCATGGGTCAGTCGGCGACGACGGCGTCCTTGAAGCGGTAGCCGACGCCGCGGACCGTCTCGACGAGGTCGCGCAGCGGCCCCAGCTTCTGGCGCACTGCGCGCACGTGGACATCGATGTTGCGATCGGTGACCACGGCATCCTCGCCGATGACGCGGCTCAGCAGGTGGGCGCGCGTGAAGACCCGGCCGGGATGGGTCGCGAGGAAGTGGAGGAGCCGCAGCTCGGTCGGGGTGAACTGGACAGTGTCTCCCCCCACTCGAACCTCGTGTCTGGTGGTGTCGATCACCAGGTCGCCGCGCACCAGGCGGTCCGGTCCGGACGCCTCGCCCCGCAAGGGGCCGCGACGCAGCACCGCCTGCACGCGAGCGATCAGCTCCTTGGGTCGAAACGGTTTGGTGACGTAGTCGTCGGCGCCGACCCCGAGCCCCAAGATGACATCGGTCTCTTCGGACTTGGCAGTGAGGATGATCACGGGAGTCGTCCGAGTGAGCGGGTCGCGCTTCAGCTCGCGGCAGACTTCGAGGCCATCCATGCCCGGCAGCATCAGGTCGAGGATCACGAGGTCGGGGTTCTCCTTCCTCGCGGCTTGCAGGCCCTGCTCGCCGTCGAGGAATCCCACGACCCGGTAACCTTCGCGCTTCAGGTTGTACTCGACGAGATCGAGGATGTCGGCTTCATCCTCGATCACCAGGATCTTCTCGCGACGACGGGGGGTGCTCATCCGCGGGGGGAGTCTTAAGGCTCCAGGTCAAGCGATCGTAAGCGATTCGTGAATGCTGCGGACCAGCCTTCACGTCGGCTTTATCGTTCCGCGGCCCGAGCCTTCACCCACCTTCCTAACGTGCCCAAGCCGAGGGTGCTCGCCAGGGATGCCGAGCCTCGATCGAGACGCCCGACCGACGAACAGAGCCCCATGCAGATCACGAACCTCCGTCTCGCGGTCTTGGTCGGCCTGGCCTCGGCGTCCACGTGGATGGTCGGCCCCGTGCGGGCGCAGGTTCCCACCATCCGCATCGATGGTTCCAGCACGGTTTATCCCGTGACCGAGGCGGTGGCCGAGGAGTTCCAGGCCAAGAACCGGGGCAAGGTCAGGCTCACGGTCGGCATCTCGGGCACGGGCGGAGGCTTCAAGAAGTTCTTGCGTGGCGAACTCGACATCGTCGACGCGTCGCGGCCGATCAGCGAAGACGAGATGAACGCCTGCAGCGAGAAGGGCATCGGCTACGTCGAGTTGCCGATCTGCTTCGACGCCATCACCGTGCTGGTCAATCGGAGGAACGACTGGGCGACCTCGATCACGGTCGAAGAGCTGAAGAAGATCTGGGAGCCGTCGGCCCAGGGGAGCGTGACCCAGTGGAGCCAGATACGTGCCGGCTGGCCGAGTGAGAAGATCGTGCTGTACGGCCCCGGCGCGGACTCCGGCACGTTCGACTACTTCACCGAGGCGGTGTGTGGGACGTCGCGGGCGAGCCGAGGCGACTACACCGCCAGCGAGGACGACAACGTGCTGGTGCAGGGCATCGACGGCGACCGCTTCGCCCTCGGCTACGTGGGGCTCGCCTACTACGAGGGCAACAGGGAGCGGGTGAAGGCTCTCGCTGTGCAGTGGCGCAAGAACAAGGTCGAGACGCCCGTGTCACCCGGTATCGACAACGTGCTGAACGCCACCTACAACCCTCTCTCGCGGCCGCTGTTCATCTACGTGAGCAGGACGTCGGCCGACCGGCCGGAGGTGCGGCAGTTCGTCGAGTTCTACCTCGCCGAAGGGGCGACGCTGGCCAAGGAAGTCGGCTACCTGCCGTTGCCGGACGCCGCCTACACGGCTTGTCTGGCCCGGTTCGACCAGCGTCAGGTGGGCACGGCGTTCGGAGGCGTCCCGGAGATCGGCGTGACCATCGACGAAGTGCTGAAGCGCCAGCCGGTGAGCGACAGCAAGTCGGCGGCGAAGACCCGGATGGCGGCGCCACCGAGGGGTGCCAAGAAGTGACGATGGCCAGGCGCACTCTGCTCTCCTGACATGACTGTCGCCGCCAGCTTCGCGACTCGTGACCGCCCGGTCGTCGCCCGGCGCCGTCGCCGCGCCTTCGTCGATCGTGCCGCAGCGCTGGTGTTGTTCCTGGCCGCGGTCTCGTCGATTGCGGTGACCGCCGGCATCGTGTTCGTGCTGGCGCTGGAGTCGTTGCACTTCTTCCAACATGTCGATCTGTGGTCCTTCGCCACGGACACGATGTGGACGCCGCTGTTCGCCGACCCCCACTACGGCATCCTGCCGCTGGTGACCGGCACGCTGGTCACGACGGTCATCGCGCTGTCGGTGGCGATGCCCGTGGGCACCGTCATCGCCATTTACCTCAGCGAGTTCGCCCCGCACTGGCTACGCGAAACGGCGAAGCCGGTTCTGGAGCTACTGAGCGCCGTGCCGACCGTCGTCTACGGCTATTTCGCTCTGCTGTTCGTCACCCCGTTGCTGCAGAGGCTGATGCCCGAGCTTCCGGCGTTCAACATGCTCGGCGCCGGCCTGGTGATGGGAATCATGATCCTTCCGTACGTCACTTCGCTGAGCGAGGACGCGATGCGCGCGGTGCCGATGCTGTTGCGCGAGGGTGCCTACGCCATGGGTGCCAACCGGCTGCTCACTGCTCTCAAGGTGGTCTACCCGGCGGCCCTTTCCGGCATCGGCTCGGCCTACGTCCTGGCGGTCTCGCGCGCCGTCGGCGAGACCATGATCGTCGCCATCGCGGCCGGAATGCAGCCCAACCTGACCTTGGACCCGACCGAGCCCGCGGCCACCATCACCGCCTACATCGTCCAGGTGAGCCTGGGTGACCTCCCACACGGCACCATCGGCTACCAGTCGATCTTCGCGGCTGGCGTCGTCCTCTTCCTCATGACGCTGGCTTTCAACGTCGCCAGCTATCGCCTGCGCAAGCGCTTCCGGGAGGTGTACTGATGCGCTCGGTGCAGCAGATCCTGGTTCTGCGCCGGCGGCAGGACGCGATCTTCAACGTCCTCGGCATCGTCTGCACGACAGTGGCAGTCGTCACGCTGGCGACGCTTCTCGCACAGCTGTGCTGGGATGGCCTCGGGCGTCTCGACTGGTCCTTCCTGACGTCGTACCCCTCGCGTCACGCGGCGAAGGCCGGGATCCTGCCGGCGCTCGTCGGCTCGCTTCTCGTCATGCTGGTGACCGCGCTGGTCGCCGTGCCGCTGGGTGTCGCTGCCGGCGTCTACCTCGAGGAATACGCGCGCAAGAACCGCCTGACCGCGATCATCGAGGTCAACATCGCCAACCTCGCAGGAGTGCCGTCGGTCATCTACGGTCTGATGGCTCTCGGGGTGTTCGTGTACGCGTTCGGACTGGGGCACAGCATTCTCACTGCCGGCCTGACTCTCGCATTGCTGATCCTGCCGATCGTGATCGTCGCCACGCGCGAAGCCTTGCGTGCCATTCCGCGCTCGATCCGCGAGGCGTCCTACGCGCTCGGCGCGACCAAGTGGGAGACCGTGCGCCAGCACTTGCTGCCCTACTCGGTGGGCGGGATCGCCACCGGTGTCATCATCGGCCTGTCGCGTGCCATCGGCGAGACGGCGCCGTTGGTGACCGTCGGTGCGCTCGCCTACATCCCGTTCTTGCCGGATCCGCCGTTCAAGTCCCAGTTCCCGTTCCTGTCGTTCGACTGGCTGTCCTCCGACTTCACCGTGCTGCCCATCCAGATGTTCAACTGGGTGTCGCGCCCCGATCCTTCCTTCCACGCCAACGCCGCCGCCATCGGCATCGTCCTCATCCTGGTGACGTTGACGATGAACGCGTGCGCCATCGTCGTCCGGCGCCGGGTGCGGGCGCGAATCAGGTGGTGACGGACGCCGACCGCGGCTATCGTCCGTCGCCGTACGACGTGGCGGCGACCGAGCGCTGCCGAAGCCGCAACGAAGCGACCATGCCGCTCCACCGCGCGCACAGGAACAGGCCGACGTGAGCCCCGATGCGACGACGATCACCGACGTCAAGGTCGAGCTGCGCGACTTCGGCTTCAGCTACGGCAGCCATCGGGTCCTCAAGGGGCTGAACGCCCGCTTCGAGAACAAGCGCGTCACCGCCCTCATCGGCCCGTCCGGCTGCGGCAAGACGACGTTGTTGCGGTCGTTCAACCGCCTGCACGACCTCTACCCGGGAAACCGCTACGAGGGCGAGATCCTGCTGATGCCAGATCGCATCAATCTGGTGTCGCCGTCAGTCAGCCCCATCGAGATGCGCATGCGGCTGAGCATGGTGTTCCAGAAGCCGAACCCCTTCCCGAAGTCGATCTTCGAGAACGTGGCGTTCGGCCTGCGCATGCGCGGGGTCCGCCGGGCCGCCACCATCCACGAGAAGGTGGTGCAGGCCCTGCGCGACGCGGCCCTCTGGGAGGAAACCAAGGATCGGCTGCACAAGTCGGCCTACGACCTCTCGGGTGGCCAGCAGCAGCGGCTGTGCATCGCGCGAGCCCTCGCCGTCGACCCGGAGATCGTGCTCTTCGACGAGCCGACCTCGGCCCTCGACCCCACGGCCACGCTGCGCATCGAGGAGCTGGTCGAGTCGCTGAAGGGACGCGTCACCATCATCATCGTCACGCACAACATGCAGCAGGCGCAGCGCGTCGCCGACTGGACCGGCTTCATGTATCTCGGCGAGATGGTCGAGTTCGGCCGCACCGAGCGCTTCTTCACCAACCCGGGCAACAAGCTCACCGAGCAGTACATCACCGGTCGCTTCGGGTAGGTCGAGCCAGCCGCGCTCGATCGCTCCTGACCCTGGTCGGGGTCGCCGGCTGCAGGTCGCGCAACCTACGGCGCCGCCGCCAGCACCGCGGCGCGGGGGCCGAGTTCGCGCACCGTCGGTAGGCGCATACGGATCTGTCGCTGCGAGGCACGGTCGAGTGACACGTCCGGGTCTTCGATGGAGCGCCGCGCCGCGGCGACGATGCGCGCCAAGTCGAGCGGGAATGGCAAGAGGTCGCGGTCGTGGGCGACCGACAGGCTCAGCACCACGCCGTCGCGGGCCTGGGCGCTGACATCGACGTCGAGGACACCGCTGTAGCCGCTCGGCAGACCGTCGACCACCTCGCGCACGGTCTCGACGAGGGCGCGGCAGAGCTGCACGGCGTCGACGTTCGCGGGGCTGTCCGCCGAGCTGTGCGACGCCTTCACGCGCAGGCCGTGCTCGCGGCACGACACCCGCAGGAGCTCGCACACCTGACGCACCAACACCCCGACTTGGCGCGCGGCGGGGCGCTCGCTCGCCTCGCCGAGGCAGAAGCGGACCACGTCGAGGATGCCCTCGGCATTGCCGTTGGCCCGCAGGATGGCGGCACGCTCGCGCGCGATCTGCGTCTCGCCGCCGCCGAGCAGCTTGGCGTGCGTGCTGATCACGAACAGGGCGTTGGAGAGACCGTGCGTCAGCCCGGCGCTCAAGAACTGCAACAACCTCCCGTCGTCCACGTTGCGTGCGTTGCGCATGGTTCCTCCTCAGAGCGGTCCTCCGGTCGTATCCGGCCGCGGCGCCTCGACCGGCGTCGCCGGTGTCCGCAGGCTGGCGCGGCCGAGCACAGCCACCAGGCGGCGGCCCTCGGGGTTGGTCCGCGATCGCACCTCGACGTCCACGGACGTGGTCGGGAGTGCCTGGGTGATCTTCTCGTACAGTTCCTCGGCGCCCGTCACCGGTTCGCCGGCGAAGCGCACGACGACGTCGCCGGCGCGCAGGCCGGCACGCCAGCCGGGTCCGTCGGGCTCCACCGAGGTGACCTGAGCGCCGGCACCCGCGACGGCGCGACCGGGGGCCAACGACACGCCGAGGTAGCCGCGCGGTACCTCGCCGGCGTGCGCTTCCATCCGGCCGAGCACCCACTGGACCAACTTGCTCGGCACGGCGAAGGCCAAGCCTTCGCCACCGACCCACTTGCTCGTGGTGATGCCGACGACACGGCCCTCGGCGTCGAGGACCGGGCCGCCGGAGCTCCCCGGATTCACCGCGGCGCTGAACTGGAGGTAGGCGGCGCTGATGCCGCCGCCGCCGACGGGAAAGTGTCGTCCCAGATGACTCACCAGACCCGCCGTCACCGTGTGGCGCAGGGACAGCGGGTGGCCGACGGTCAGCACCCAGTCGCCCTCGCGCACGCCATCGGAGTCGCCGAACGCCAGGGTGGGCAGCGGGTCGGGCGGCGGCTCGTCCAGGCGCAGGACGGCGAGATCGGTCACTGCGTCTTCGCTCACCACACGCGCGACGAACCGTCCGTGATGCGGCACCTCGACCAGCACCAGCATGCGTTCCTCGACGAGGTGGGCGTTGGTGAGGACCAGTCCACCGTCGTGGAACAAGAAGCCGGTCCCCTCACGGGATGCGGCTGGCGCACCGGCGCGCAGGACGCACCGAACCCCCACCACTGCATCCTTGCTGCGTGCGACGACATCGCGGAAGCTCGGCGGGTTGGCGCCGGTGCCGCCACGAGCGCGCCACGCGTAGCCGGAGACGGCGCCGAGCAGGAAGCAAGCCGCGATCAGGGAGACGCGCGGCATCAGGTGCCATGACCGGGCAGCGAGCACGGCCCGGCAGTCTAGCTCGGCCCGACGTCTACTTCATCCCTTCATGAGTCCAGTGCTGCTCGGGTGCGACGAAACCCCGGGCAGACTTCGCGCGCACCGCGCGGATTCGGCCGAGGTCGCCAACTCCCGGCCGTAGGGCGCTAGAATCGCCGACCCCCCGACCGAACCGCGCACCCCCGAGGCAAGGGCTGGAACAGGGATGAAGGCTATCGCAGGCAGTTTCGGCCCGTCGACTCGGGTCTGGCGCTGGTCCGCCGGTCTGGCCGTCGCGCTGGCATGGCCGCGGCCGGCGGCGACGCCAGCCGGCCAGGACGAGGAGACCGCCGCGGTCTCGGCCAAGGCTGCGGCGTCGGCGCTGCGTTGGCTGGTCGCAGCACAGAACACCGACGGTTCATTCGGGGACAACCCGCGCACACCGGGCGACGTCAGCAACACCAGCGTCGCCATCCTCGCGCTCCTGGCCAACGGCAGCACCGTCGACCGCGGTCCGCACTGGCGCGCGCTGCGGCGTGCCGTCGAGTGGCTGCTGCGGCACACCGCGCGCGATCCCGGCGGCTACGACACGGGCACCCTGATCCAGCGCAAGCTCGGTCAGAACATCGACCTCTACATGGCCGCGGTGGCCTACGCACAGCTGCTGGGCACGCAGATCGATGCCGCGACCGAGAAGGTTCTGCACGAGCGCTTGACGCGCATGGTGGCGCACATCGCGAGCCTGCAGAAGCCGAACGGCGAGTGGGAGAGCAGCTACGAGACCAGCTTGACCACGATCAGCGCCTGGCTGGCGCTGCGCCAGGCGCACGACGCCGGCGTCGCCATCCACCACGCCTCGCCGGAGCTGGTGGTTCGCTACCTCGAAGAGAGCTGCCTCGATCCCGGCACCGGCGTGTTCCGCGACCAGAAGTGGGGCAAGCAGATGCGTTTCGTCACCCAGGCTGGCGCACTGCGTGTGCTCTATGCACACGGCCGCGACCAGAGAGCCGTGGTGCAGAAGGCGACCCGCGTGCTCCTGGACATGCGCTTCGATCAGGACGTCGGCGGGCGCGCCGGCGGCGAGGAGTTCCTCGGTGCACTGTTCGCCACCCACGCCATGCGCCAGGCGGCGGATGCCACCTTCGCTGCCTGGTACCGCAAGATCGTGGCAGCGCTGGCGCGCTGCCAGAACGCCGACGGCAGCTGGCTCGGGCACCACTGCATCACCGGCCGGGTGTTCTGCACCGCGTGCGCCTACATCGCCCTGCAGACGCCGCACGAGTTGATGACCATGGCGTGCAAGTGAGGCCCCGTGTCCGTTCGTCGAGGGCCGCGGTGGCCATGGTGGCGGCCGGCGTCGGGCTGAACCTGGCGTCGTCGGCTTGTGAGAATGAGCGTCCCAGCTCGTCGTGGGTCGGGTCGTTCGCGACGGCGTGGCTCTTGAGCCAGCAGCGTGAGGACGGCGCCTTCGCCTCGCCCGCCTACGGTGTCCTGCGCGCGGCGCACTCGACCACGGCCTTCGCGGCGTACGCGCTGGCGCGGTCGGCCGGGCGTCCCCCGAAACAGACTCACGCGTGCCAGCTCGCGCTGCAGTTCCTGCGCGCGGCCGGCGTCGCGCCGGCAACCCAGGTCGACTACCCGTGCTACACCGCGGCGTACTGGATCCTCGCGGCACGCGCACTCGGCGACGATCTCGCGCCCGAACTCCGGGCCGGGGACGTTACCTCGGCGGTGGCGTTCCTCCGCCGGCACCAACTCGTCGAGGGTCGCGGTTGGACCACGGACGATCCCGAGTACGGCGGTTTCGGCTACGGGGTCGACGCAGCGCCGAAGCCGGCCGAACGCGACGCGGTCGGGATGTCGACGACGCGGGTGGCGGTCGAGGCCTTGGTGGCAGCCGGCGTCACGGCCGACGACCCGGCCCTGTGCGCGGCCCGGCGTTTCGTCGAGCGTTGCCAGGTGTGGGCGCCCGACCAGCCTGAGCGGCACGGCGGCTTCGTCTTCCAGCCCGGGGACGGTCCCCTGGCCAGCAAGGCCGGCCGCGACGACCGCGGACCGCTTCCGTACGCCTCGGCGACCTGCGACGGGTTGCTGGCGCTCACCCACCTCGGGCAGGCGACGAGCCCCCGCGCTCAGGCGGCGATGGGTTGGCTGCGCCGGCACGTCGCGCCGCCGACAGTCGCCGGCTTCGAGGCGAGCGACGCGCGCCATCGTCCGTACGAGGAAGGCTTGCGCCTGTACGCGCTCGCTGCGCTGCGCGCCGCAATTCGCGTCGGGCCGGAGTGGTGGGCGCGCGAGTGGGGCCCGGCCATCGTGGCCGCCGTCGCCAGCCGGCAGGGCGCAAGCGGAGCGATCGTGGGCTGGTCACCGTTGCTCAAGGAGGACGACCGGCTGGTCGCGACGGTCCTGGGTCTCCTTGCGCTCGATGGCTGAGCGGAGAGGGGCTGAGCGGAGAGGGGCTGAGCGGAGAGGGGCTGAGCGGAGTCGCTGAAGAGAACGGCAGAGCCGAAGGCTCGCGATCGCGCAGGGGATCGCCAGCAACATGGCTCGGAGCTTGTACGCTCGATTCTCTCACAGGCTCAGGGCCGAGCGGCGCTCGCGCCGGTCGGGCGCGATGCGCCCACCGAGTCTCAGCGCGGCCGGCGGCCGCAACCCAAAGGGTTGATGTCGGCGCAGCGCCGACCAGAGGGG